>NZ_AP026436.1:0-2172500 GCF_055382365.1 Agrobacterium sp. 5Ca39
TATGCAATTGAATTTGGCGATGGGTGCGGTGGCTGATGGGGACCGCGCACCAAAGGCATGTGATGCAGCTTGCTCAGAGGCGGCAGGGGACAAATCGGCAATGAAGCATGATGCGCTGTTTGAACGTTTTAGCGCGCGGCTCAAGGCACAGGTTGGTCCGGAAGTCTATGCGAGCTGGTTTGCACGGCTGAAACTCCATTCCGTTTCAAAAAGCGTCGTTCGTTTTACCGTTCCGACGACCTTTCTGAAGTCCTGGATCAATAACCGTTATATGGACCTGATCACCAGCCTCGTGCAGAGCGAGGATCCGGATGTGCTGAAGGTGGAGATTCTGGTCCGCTCGGCCAGCCGTCCGGTGCGCCCGGCCCAGGCTGAGGAGCGGACACAGCCCGCTCAGGAAATCGGGGCGGTTCAGCGCAACAAGCCTTTTGTCCCGCAGCAGCCCGCGGCGGCGCCTTCTGCGCAGCCCGTGGCCGCGCAGGCAACCCTGCGTCAGGGAGGCTCCGGTCCGCTGTTCGGGTCACCGCTGGATACCCGTTTCACCTTCGAGACGTTTGTAGAAGGTTCCTCCAACCGTGTTGCGCTTGCAGCCGCAAAGACGATCGCAGAAGCCGGCGCTGGCGCCGTGCGTTTTAATCCGCTGTTCATCCATGCGGGTGTGGGCCTCGGCAAGACACATCTTCTGCAGGCCATCGCGAATGCGGCCATCGACAGCCCGCGCAATCCGCGCGTGGTTTATCTGACGGCCGAATATTTCATGTGGCGTTTCGCAACCGCGATCCGTGACAATGACGCTCTGACGCTGAAGGATACGCTGCGCAATATCGATCTGCTCGTCATCGATGACATGCAGTTTCTGCAGGGCAAGATGATCCAGCACGAATTCTGCCACCTGCTGAACATGCTGCTCGACAGCGCCAAGCAGGTCGTGGTTGCGGCTGACCGCGCTCCATGGGAACTGGAATCGCTCGATCCGCGCGTGCGCTCCCGCCTTCAGGGCGGCATGGCCATCGAGATCGAAGGGCCCGATTACGACATGCGTTATGAAATGCTCAACCGCCGCCTCGGTTCGGCCCGTCAGGAAGATCCTTCCTTTGATATTTCGGACGAAATCCTGACCCATGTCGCCAAAAGCGTTACGGCGAGCGGTCGCGAACTTGAGGGTGCGTTCAACCAGCTGATGTTCCGGCGCTCTTTCGAACCGAATCTGTCGGTCGATCGGGTCGATGAACTACTGTCGCATCTCGTCGGCACGGGCGAGGCCAAGCGCGTGCGTATTGAGGATATTCAGCGGATCGTCGCCAAGCATTACAACGTGTCGCGGCAGGAACTGGTGTCCAACCGCCGCACCCGAGTCATCGTCAAGCCACGCCAGATCGCCATGTATCTGGCGAAGATGCTGACGCCGCGGTCTTTCCCGGAGATCGGCCGCCGTTTTGGCGGACGTGACCATACCACGGTTCTGCATGCGGTGCGCAAGATCGAGGAGCTGATCTCCGGCGATACCAAGCTCGGTCATGAGGTCGAACTGCTGAAGCGCCTGATCAACGAAAACAACGCATGAAAAAAGCGGCCTCCGGGCCGCTTTTTTATTCTCTTCTTGTTTGATGACTAAAGCCGGATGCGCGGGTGTCAGCAGGCGAGGTCGGCGACGACGGCGTCCAGAATGAGCATGCCCGATGGGGTGCAGCGCAGCCGGGAGTTTCCGAGCCGCTCCACAAAGCCGTGCTGGAGAAGAAACTCTTCCTTTTCCGGGTCGAGGTCGCGTCCGGAAAGATCGCTCCAGCGGGCGAGATCGATGCCTTCCCGCAGGCGAAGGCCCATCAGCAGCAATTCGTCGGCCTGTTCATCGACGCCGAGGAGTTCCTGATCGATCATGCCGTGGCCTTCCCGCTCAACGGTTTCCAGCCAGGTCTCAGGGTGGCGTTCGGTCGCCGTTGCGAGCTTGGAGGAGCCGCGCGTCAGGCGCCCATGCGCGCCAGGACCGATGCCCGCGTAATCGCCATAACGCCAGTAGGTGAGGTTGTGGCGACTTTCAGCACCGGGCCGGGCATGGTTGGAAACCTCGTAGGCCGGCATGCCGTAACGCTCGGTGATTTCCTGAGTGGCTTCATAAAGCACGGCCGAATGCTCGCCATCTGGCACGATGAGTTTGCCGGCCTTGTGCAGGCCGTAGAAGGGCGTGCCCTCTTCGATTGTCAGCTGATAGAGCGACAGATGGTCAACGGCATAGGAGACGGCCTCCTTCAGCTCGGCGTCCCATTCCGCCACCGTCTGGTTCGGGCGGGCATAGATGAGGTCGAAGGACATACGCGGGAAAATCTCACGCGCCAGCCTGATGGCTTTCAGGGCGTCAGCGACATCATGCAGCCGTCCGAGGAATTTCAGGTCGCGGTCATTCAGCGCCTGCACACCGAGAGAGACGCGGTTGACGCCCGCCGCCCGGTAACCGCGAAACCGCTCTGCCTCGACGCTCGAAGGATTGGCTTCCATGGTGATCTCGATGCCATCCGGCACATGCCAGAAGCGCGAGACGCCATCAAGAAGTGCTGCGACTGTCTGCGGGTCCATCAGCGATGGCGTGCCGCCGCCCATGAAGATGCTGGTGACGACGCGCGGGCCGCTCAGCGACCGCATATGTTCCATTTCACGCAGGAAGGCAGCCGTAAACCGCTCCTGATCTACCGGCCGGTGGCGGACATGGCTGTTGAAATCGCAATAGGGGCATTTGGCCGCGCAGAAGGGCCAATGCAGATAAATCCCGAAACCGGGATCGCCCGTATCCGGCAGAAGCGATGCGCCGGGGGCAGAAAGTTGGTGCTCCCCGACCATCGGGTTCATGCCTCCAGGCAGGTTTCTACGAATTTTTTAAACGCACGGGCACGGTGCGATAGCGCAAAGCTGTCGCCATGTTTCCAGCCGTGTTTTTCGTCCGCGGTCATCTCACCGAATGTGGTGTCGTAACCCTCGGGTTTGAAGATCGGATCATAGCCAAATCCGCTCGTTCCGCGCGGTGGCCAGACGACAGTGCCTTCCACTTCGCCACGGAAATACTCGACATGACCGTCGGGCCAGGCCAGGCACAGCACGCTGACAAAGCGGGCCGTGCGATCTTCCGGTTTCGATGCGCCGTGCTCGGCCAGCGCATCTTCAACTTTCCGCATCGCCATGGCGAAGTCGCGTGTGCCGTCGGCCGTCTCCGCCCAATTGGCGGTGTAGACACCGGGCGCACCGTCAAGCGCGTCGATAACCAGACCGGAATCGTCGGACAAAGCCGGAAGACCGGATGCCTTCGCTGAGGCAAGCGCCTTGATGGCGGCATTTTCTTCGAAGGTCGTACCTGTCTCGTCCGGCTCTTCGAAGTTGAGCTCAGCCGCCGACTTGGCGGAAAAGCCGAAAGGGCCGATGAGATCGGCAATTTCGGCAATCTTGCCTTTGTTGTGGCTGGCGACGACGATGGTTCTGGTATCGAGCTTGCGCATCACGCTTTCCTGTCGGCTCAGGCGATGGCCTGTTTCTGAAGGGCGACCAATTCGCTGCAGCCGGCTTTGGCCAGGCCGAGCAGCGTCAGGAATTCTTCTTCGGAGAAGGGCGCGCCTTCAGCAGTACCCTGAACCTCGACGATGCCGCCCGAGCCGGTGATGACGAAATTCGCATCGGTCTCGGCGGAGGAATCTTCGAGATAGTCGAGATCGATAACCGGCTGGTTGGCGAATATACCGCAGGAGATCGCCGCGATATGATCCTTCAGGACTTTCTCGACCTTGATCATGTTGCGGGTTTCCATCCACTTCAAGCAATCGTGCAGCGCGATCCACGCGCCGGTAATGGAGGCGGTGCGGGTACCGCCATCGGCCTGGATGACGTCGCAATCGATGCTGATCTGGCGTTCGCCGAGCGCCTGCAGGTCAACGACGGCGCGCAGCGAGCGGCCGATGAGGCGCTGGATTTCCTGCGTACGGCCGCCCTGCTTGCCGGAAGCAGCTTCGCGCTTCATGCGTTCATGGGTGGAGCGCGGCAGCATGCCATATTCTGCGGTAACCCAGCCCTTGCCGCTGTTGCGCAGCCACGGCGGCGTCTTTTCTTCGAGGCTTGCGGTGACGAGCACATGCGTGTCGCCGAATTTCACGAGACAGGAGCCTTCGGCATGTTTCGAGAAATTGCGCTCGAAGGAAACCTTGCGCATCTGGTCGGTTTTTCTGCCTGAAGGCCGCATATGATCCACTCTCCATGTTGGTCCCTGCCTTCTAAGGCGAGGTCCTGGCTTTTGCAAAGCCAATTTCCATTTTGCCGCGGCCGCGCGACGCATTATATTGATGGCAGACAGGATATGGACGACAAAGAACGGACGAATGGGCTTTTCTGCACCGCTTTCAAAAGATCAGGCATCGCTTCTCGATGAACGGTCGCGGGAAATTTTCCGGCGCATCGTCGAAGGTTATCTCGATACCGGCGAACCGTTGGGCTCACGCAGCCTGTCGCGGCTGCTGCCGATGTCGCTTTCACCGGCCTCCGTCCGGAACGTCATGAGCGATCTGGAGGAACTGGGCCTCATCTATTCCCCTCACATCAGCGCTGGGCGCCTTCCCACCCAGACTGGGTTGCGCTTTTTCGTTGATGCCTTCATGCAGGTAGGCGATCTGCCCGCGGAGGAACGCGCAAGCATCGATCGTCAGATCGGGCCGGTCGCCGGTCACGAGCAATCGCTGGAAGGGCTGCTGACGGAGGCGAGCCGCATGTTGTCCGGGATGTCGCGGGGCGCAGGCCTGGTGCTGACGGCCAAGAACGATGTGGTGCTCAAGCATGTCGAATTCATCAGGCTCGAACCCACCAAGGCGCTCGCCGTGCTGGTGGGTGATCATAATCAGGTCGAGAATCGCATCATAGAGTTACCGACTGGCATTTCTTCGTCACAGTTGACCGAGGCTGCGAATTTCATCAATGCCCATCTGTCCGGCCAGACGCTGCAGGAATTGCGCGGCCAGTTCCAGAAACAGCAGGCGGAGCTGCAATCCGAACTCGGCACGCTGGCACAGGATCTCATCGAACGCGGTCTGGCTGTCTGGGCGGGCGATAGCGAGGACGGCAAGCTTGGTCGTCTCATCGTTCGCGGACGGTCCAACCTGCTGGAGGGACTGGCCGGCGAGGAAGACATCGATCGTGTTCGCCTGCTCTTTGACGATCTGGAGCGTAAGGAAAACCTCATTGAAATCCTCAACCTCGCGGAAAGTGGGTCGGGAGTGAGGATTTTTATCGGTTCGGAAAACAAGCTCTTTTCGCTGTCGGGTTCCTCGCTCATCGTCGCGCCATATCGTGACGAGGACAATCGTGTCGTTGGTGCGGTCGGCGTCATCGGGCCCACCAGGCTGAATTATGCCCGTATCGTGCCTATGGTGGATTACACCGCGCAGATCATGGCCCGCCTTTCCCGCAAACAGAGATAGACAAGCCGGCAAGGAACGAGAATGCGGCAAGCTTTTCGCCGCAAGCCTTGATTTTTGCCCGCCAAAGCTCGATATCGGGCGCAACCACTAACAGTCTAATCTGGAGAACGTCATGACCGACGATACAAAAAAGCCCGGACCTGACGCGGACGTCGCGGAAGAGTTTGTCGAACCTGTTCAGGCAGGCGAAGAACAGGCTGAAACGGCGGAGCCCGATCCGGTCGAAGCGCTCAAGGCGGAAAATGCCGACCTGCGCGACAAGTTCCTGCGCCTTGCCGCGGAAATGGATAATCTTCGTCGTCGCACGGAACGCGACGTAAAGGATGCCAAGACCTATTCCATGGCTGCTTTTGCCCGCGACATGCTGGCGGTTTCAGACAATCTTCGCCGCGCTCTCGAGGCCATTCCTGCTGAGCTCAAGACCAATGGCGAAGCCGGTCTGAATGGTTTGATCGAAGGTGTCGAAATGACCGAGCGCTCGATGCTGTCGACGCTGGAACGCCATGGCGTGAAGAAGATCGATGCCGAAGGCCAGAAGTTCGACCCGAATTTCCACCAGGCCATGTTTGAGATTCCCAACACGACGGTTCCCAACAATACCGTATTGCAGGTAATTCAGGCCGGTTTCACCATTGGCGACCGCGTTCTGCGCCCCGCCATGGTCGGTGTCTCCAAGGGCGGCCCGAAGGCGGAAACCGCTGCCTCGGCCGAACCGGGCACCGCATCCGTGAACGAAAAAGACGCATGAGGCCATCTGTGCCGACGTAACGAAAAACGCGCCTTCAGGGCGCGTTTTTTATTGCCATTCACTGGGAAAAGAAGGCCTGTCGTCAGGCAGCCGTTGCCTGTTCCTGATTAAGGAAGGCGTAGATCGCCGTATCGGAATCTGTAGCACGCAGCTTGGCCACCAGTTCAGGGTCGCGCAGGGCACGCGCAATGCGTGAAAGTGCCTTCAGATGGTCGGCGCCGGCACCTTCTGGCGCCAGCAGCAGGAAAACCAGATCAACAGGCTGGTCGTCCAGCGCTTCGAAATCGACCGGCGTTTCAAGACGTGCGAAAACACCGGTGATCTGCTGGATGCTGTTGAGCTTGCCATGGGGAATGGCAATGCCGTGGCCCACACCGGTGGAGCCGAGCTTTTCACGCTGGAGGATGACGTCGAACACTTCCCGTTCCGAGACTCCGGTAATTCTGGCTGCCTTTGCGGCCAGCTCCTGAAGCAGCTGCTTTTTGGAATTCACCTTGAGGGCGGGAATAATCGCATCTTGTTGCAGCAAATCTGCCAACGCCATTCTCTTTTTCCTTCATGCCATCGAGACGAGGCGGAAGGCAGATGCACTTTCGCGTCCTGCCTTCCACGTCTTGTCAGACTGTTCAGCTCTTGATCGTTTCCGCGTCGATCCAGCCGATATTGCCGTCGTGACGCCGGTAGACGATGTTGAGATATTCCTTGCCCGGGCTGCGGAACAGCAGAACCGGTTCGTCGGTCATGTCGAGCGCCATTACGGCACTGGCAACAGACATGGTCTTAATCTGTTTCGAACTCTCGGCCACAATGGTGGGTGCGTAATCTTCGGGGACCTCGTGGTCCTCATCGGGAATAGCATCCATCACCGTATAGGCGATTTCCTGCGACACGCCGTTCGCACCATTGTGATGGTCCTTGAGCTTGCGTTTGTAGCGACGCAGGCGCTTTTCGATCCGCTCGGCGGCGGCATCGAAGCTCGCTTGCGGATCATTCGCCTGACCCGCCGCATGCAATACAACGCCCGTATCGAGATGCAGCTTGCAATCGGCCGCAAAACGCGATCCGGACTTCTCTACGGTCACTTGGCCTGAATACCCCCCATCGAAGTATTTGGTAACCGCCAGACCTATATTGTCCTCAATCCGCTGACGGAAAGATTCACCGATCTCCATATGTTTACCAGATACACGCACACTCATGGAAATTTTCCTTTTTGTAGTGATTTGCGAGTACCAGCTTACGTCAAGCCGCGCGCGCATCCAAGCGTTTCGAAGACCTTAAAAAGCCCTCATTCGAATTTTACGCCCATGGACGGTGGAGATGAATCCGTTACAAATGACCTTGCTTACGTGTGCGGCGGGCTTCTAGCCCTTGCCGCGACAAGAGTCAATGGTGCGGCAAAAAACCGCCATAAACGTGATCGGGTTCATCGCTCAGAAGGCGGACAACCTGGCAAGAGCCTTCTTTTCCCGGCGTCTCTGCACGGAGGAGGGGATGTTCATCGCCTCCCGATATTTGGCGACGGTGCGGCGGGCGAGATCGATACCGTTCTTCTTTAGATTGTCTACGATATCGTCGTCGGAAAGCACCGCATCAGCCGCTTCCTGCGCAATCATGGCCTTGATGCGGTGACGAACTGCTTCCGCTGAATGGCTGTCACCGCCTTCCACAGCGCTGATCGATACGCTGAAGAAATATTTGAGCTCGAACAGCCCGCGTGGCGTCAGCATGTATTTCTTTGATGTCACGCGGCTGACGGTGGATTCGTGCATCTTGATGGCGTCCGCAACCGTCTTCAGGTTCAGCGGCCGCAGGTGATCCACGCCATTGAGGAGAAAGGCATCCTGCTGACGCACGATCTCCGTCGCAACCTTCATGATCGTCCGGGCGCGCTGGTCGAGGCTGCGGGTCAGCCAATGGGCGGTCTGCATGCATTCAGCCAGAAAGTCCTGGTCCTCTCCTGCGCGAGCCTTGTGTTTCGAGACTTCGGCGAAATAGCTCTGGTTGATGAGCACGCGTGGCAGGGTCTCGGGATTGATTTCCACCAGCCAGCCGCCGGAAGAGGAGGGACGAACGATGATGTCGGGAACGATGGTCTCCGAAACCGCTGAATCGTAGCCTGCACCGGGGCGTGGATTGAGCGTGCGGATTTCCGCCAGCATGTCGAGCAGGTCTTCCTCATCGACCCCACAGAGTTTCTTTAAGGAGGCGAAATCCCGCTTCGCCAGAAGCTCGAGATTGTCGATGAAAGCCCGCATGGCCGGGTCGAGCCGGTCCTTCTGCGCGAGCTGGATCGCCAGACACTCGCTCAGTGAACGTGAAAATACGCCGGGAGGATCGAAGCCCTGGAGTGTCTTCAAGACCCGCTCGACAGTCGAAGGAGCCGCTCCCAGCCGCTCGGCGACCTCGTCGACAGCGTCTGCGGCGATATAGCCGGTCTCATCGAGTTGGCCGATAAGCACATCGGCGATCATCCTGTCTTCGGGGGAAGAGATGGAGAGCGGCAATTGCTGACTGAGATGGTCGCCCAGGCTCTGTTTTGCAGCGACGAAGTCATCGAGATCGTAACTTTCGCCGGATTCCTGCCCCGGCATCGATTTCCACTGGCTCGCCAGTTCGGGCGCATCGGCCTTTCTCGGCTCGCCATCGTCGGGAAAGACGTTTTCGAAGCTCGTGTCGAGTTGCTCGCCAAGATTGGCGGCGCGATCCCCGTACCAGTCTTCACTATCCGCGGTCACGCTGGGGGATTTTCCCGCGCCGTCACCATCGCTGTCGCCGAAATTGTCGGCTTCCGCCGGCATGTCATTGCTCAAATCGCCATCGTTTGCCGCAATTTCCAGCAGCGGATTACGTTCCACCTCCTGCGCGATAAACTGCGTCAACTCAAAATGCGTCATCTGAAGCAGCTGGATGGACTGCATCAGTTGCGGTGTCATCACGAGAGACTGGTTTTGACGCAGCAAAAGGCTGGCAGACAATGCCATGGCGAACGCGAAACTCCCTTTACAGCTTCTCCGTCGCCAGATTTTCCAGAAATTTTACCGAGACGACAGAACTTGGCCCAAAAATTGCTTTTTTATTTTGTTTGGTCAAGCGTCAGGGCAGGGCGCGATGAAAAATCTTTCGCGCCCTACAGCTTACAGGCTGAAATTATTGCCGAGATAGAGGCGACGCACATCCGGATTGTTGACGATATCGTCGGGACGTCCATGCGTCAGCACCTCGCCTGCATGGATGATGTAAGCGCGGTCGATGAGGCCAAGCGTTTCTCGGACATTATGATCAGTGACGAGAACGCCGATGCCGCGCGCTGTCAGATGCCTTACCAGATTCTGGATGTCGCTGACCGAAATCGGATCGACGCCTGCGAAGGGCTCGTCGAGCAGCATGAAGGTCGGATCTGTCGCAAGCGCGCGTGCGATTTCCAGACGGCGGCGCTCGCCACCCGAAAGCGCCACGGCGGGCGACTTGCGCAGTTGGGCGATATGGAATTCTTCCAGCAGCTCATCGAGCTTGCGGTTGCGCTTGGCTGCGTCCGGCTCGTGCACTTCCAGTACGGCGCGGATGTTCTCCTCCACGGTCAACCCGCGGAAGATCGAGGCTTCCTGCGGCAGGTAACCGACGCCGAGACGGGCGCGCCGATACATCGGCATGGTGGTCACATCATTGCCGTTGATGGCGATCTTGCCGGTATCGACCGGAACCAGGCCCGTGATCATATAAAAACAGGTGGTTTTGCCGGCGCCGTTCGGCCCGAGCAGGCCCACGGCCTCGCCGCGACGAACGACCAGCGAAACACCGTTGACCACGCGACGCGTATTATAGGTCTTGGTCAAACCATGCGCGATCAGCGTGCCCTGATAGGGGGTCTTGTCCGCCGGTGAGGCGGCGTCCGCGGATCGGTGGCGCCCGCCGCCGAATATTTTTGAGATCGAGGGTATCTTCACGAGGAAAGACTACTGTTTCTTCTGCGATTTCGGATCGAGCATGATCCGGACAGGACCGCCGCAGCTTTCGAGCTTGGCCTGTCCCGTATTCATCAGAACAGTGAGCTTGCAGCCGGTGAAGACATTGGTGCCTTCGGACAGCACGACCTGCTTGCCCGTCAGAATGAAGGTCTGCGCCGCCATGTCGAATTCGCCGTGATCGGCCGTCGCCTTCTGGGTCTCGGACGTCAGATAGACATTATTGTCCACGAAGATTTTTTCGATGTTGGCGTCGCCACTGGTGAGCGAGGAACCCTCGCCCTTGTAATTCACCGTCATCTTGCCGGCCTGCAGGGTGGTCGTTCCCTGCACAACCTTCACGTTGCCGGTAAAATATGCCTTGCGCTCCTGATCGCGAATCTCGAGCTGGTCACTTTCAATCGCAATCGGCTGATCGCCGGAAAGCTTGACACCCTGCATGTTGCTGGTGGTGTTCTGGGCGAAAGCCACAGTTGCAAGACACGAAAAAACAAGACCTGCGGCTGTTAAGCCTGCGGATTTGCCAAGGAAAACGGGACGGGAAATTTGCATCATCTGGACCGGGCTCTCACTTGCCTTCATTTTTGATATTGGATGCAGCGATACGTGCCCGTACCTGCCCCGAAAATGTAATTGTCTTGCCATTATCGGCGATGTCAATCGATTGCGCAACAATCGAGCCGTCGTTTGTTTTGATTGAAACCGGCTGCTGGCTGCTCATTTTCCCGGCCTTCAGATCGACTTCCGCAGACTGGAATTTCGCTTGTATGCCATTGCTGAGATTGATGTCAAAAGGGGCGGTCATCTTTAGTTTGTTCGTGGCGCGGTCGAAAATGCCTTCCTGGGCGATCACCTGCGCGACACTGTCGTTTACCGGAACCGCCGCCAGAACCTTTTCGAGCGTCATCAGATTGGGGTTGGCAATGTCCTGCAACGCGCGGTCGGCGTTCATGGAGTAATCGATTCCCTTCTCGTTGCGGCCCGCAACGGCAGGTTTTTCCATCACGATCTTGCCGTCTTCTATCCTCGCGCTTTCGAGGGAGACTTCTTCAGGCGCCCAGGTTCGGATAACCGAGACAGCGATGAAGGCAAGCGAAACGATTGCCGCCCCGAGCGGCAGAATGATTTTCAGCCGTTTCACACGCGCTGAATGCCGGAGCGCACGCCCGTAAGCGCCGTTCTGGTCATTGGGCAGCGGAAATGCTGGCGCGGGTTCGCGGAGTCTTTCGAGCATAAGAGCGGGTCCGGAATGCTTCTCGGCGCCTTTCAGGCGCACAATTGAAGCTTGTGTCTCTATCTAAATGTCTTTGGCACGAGTGCTTTGTCCTGCCAATATGGTTTTTGTCTGGAAAGGTGCAAGGGAAATGCGAATTTTATCGTAATTCTGGTTTCCTTATTGTTTCCTTGCGGCTTCGCGTTAGAAGAACCATGTGGCCTGAAGCGCAAGAGCGGATGACAGAGGTTTTTATGGACAATATGGCGATAGCGGATCGCAGGCGGTTGCGCCGCAAGCTGACTTTCTGGCGGATTGCCGCCGTTCTTCTGCTCGTTGCCGGTTTCTTCGGCCTCTACCGTTTTTTCTGGGATGGACCGCAGCAGAGTGCGAAGCCCCATATTGCCCGCGTCGAGGTCTCTGGCCTGATCACCGACAATACCGAACTTCTCGAGCGGCTCGACAGGATCGCCAAGAGCGACAATGTCAAAGGACTGATCGTGTCGATTTCTTCGCCAGGCGGCACCACCTATGGCGGTGAGCGCATCTTTAAGGCCATTCGAGGGGTCGCAGAAAAGAAGCCGGTCGTTTCGGATGTGCGCACGCTCGCTGCTTCCGCAGGTTACATGATCGCATCGGCGGGCGATGTCATCGTTGCCGGCGAAACCTCGATCACCGGTTCGATCGGCGTGATCTTCCAATATCCCCAACTTGGCCAGTTGATGGACAAGCTCGGCGTCTCGTTGCAGGAAATCAAGTCGTCGCCGATGAAGGCGGAGCCTTCACCGTTCCACGAGGCGCCGGAAGAAGCAAAGACGATGATCCGCGCCATGGTGATGGACAGCTATGGCTGGTTTGTGGACCTTGTGGCAGATCGCCGCAAACTGCCACGCGAGGATGTGCTGAAACTGGCTGATGGATCGATCTATACCGGCCGTCAGGCTCTTGCCAACAGGCTGGTCGACACGCTCGGCGGCGAAAAGGAAATTCGCACCTATTTCGAAACCCGCGGTGTGGCAAAGGATTTGCCGATTGTCGAATGGCGTGCGCCGTCCTCCAATTCGCCTTTCGCGCTTTTCAGTGTTGCGCAAATAGCGAAGTTTCTGGGATATGACGATTTAATTCCCTTCGCAGGGCCTGGCCAGCTCGGTACGGACAAGTTGTTTCTTGACGGTCTTGTTTCCGTTTGGCAGGTTGAGCCGCGTTAAAAATCCAATTCTTTCAGGGGGCAACCGTGATCAAATCTGAACTGGTGCAGATCGTTGCTGCGCGTAACCCGCACCTTTATCACCGTGACGTGGAAAACATCGTCAATGCGGTGCTGGATGAAATCACCGACGCTCTGGCGGCAGGAAATCGTGTTGAGCTCCGCGGTTTTGGCGCGTTTTCGGTGAAAAACCGTCCGTCGCGCTCGGGCCGGAACCCGCGCACGGGTGAGTCGGTTTTCGTCGAGGAAAAATGGGTGCCCTTCTTCAAGACGGGTAAGGAACTGCGTGAACGCCTGAACCCCGGAATGGGTGACGAAGAGGACGATTGATCGTTCTTGACGCCGGCGACTGAAACGGAGCCGGCCTTCCTCGCGGCGATGGAGTATTTTCGGATGTCAAAAAAAATCATCAACCTCATCATCCTGCTTCCGCTGGCGATCATCCTCGTCATCCTGTGTGTCGCCAATCGTCAGTCCGTGACGTTGGCGCTCAACCCCTTCCGACCGGAAGACGGCGTTCTGTCCTTCACCGCGCCATTTTTCGTTTTCCTGTTTCTGGCGGTCATTTTTGGTGTACTGCTGGGGTCTGCGGCCACCTGGTTCGCTCAGGGCAAACATCGCAAACGCGCCCGTATCGAGGCGAAGGAAGCCGTTCGCTGGCACGACGAGGCCAACCGTCAAAAGGCTGCCGCGGCCGGCCAGCTTCCACAGGCGGGACAACTCCCGGCAAAGTGATGGCGCCAGCATTGGTCCCGGCTCTAGTCGAGCGGCCTACGGAATGTTATTTGCTGGCGCGATAAGACGCGGGCAAAAGCGGAAAGATTTCCATTGAAGAAAAAAGACAGCCGGCCGGGCAATCGCGCGCGAGCCGGAAACGAGAAAAAACAGGTTCATGCCGCAAAGCCGGCGCGCCGCGCGGATGCCGCGCCGAAAAAGCGCGAGCCGGATGCGGTGCGCAGCGTGCAGAAGGCCGCACCGAAGGAAAAAACCGTTGTCGCCGCCGCCATCGAACAGGTTCCTGCGCGCGCACTGATGCAGCGCACCGGCGCACTGCCTGCGGAACAGGTTCCCGTCATTCTGGAATCGAGCGGCGCCGGTGATTTTCACCTCATCGATAGCGGCAACGGCCTGAAGCTCGAGCAATATGGCGACTATCGCATCGTCCGTCCCGAGGCGCAGGCGCTCTGGAGACCTTCGATCCCCGACCGCGTATGGCAGAATGCCGATGCCGTCTTTACCGGCGATACGGACGAGGACGGCATGGGCCGCTGGCGGTTTCCCAGGGAAGCGCTCGGAGAAACCTGGCCCCTGTCGCTCTTGGGCGTCGATTTTCTCGGTCGCTTCACGGCTTTCCGGCATGTTGGCGTCTTTCCCGAGCAGATCGTTCATTGGGAGTGGCTGAAACATTCCATCGAGACGGCTGACCGGCCGCTGAAGGTGCTCAATCTGTTCGGTTATACAGGCGTCGCCTCGCTGGTTGCGGCGGCTGCGGGCGCTGAAGTCACCCACGTCGATGCCTCCAAAAAGGCGATCGGCTGGGCCAAGGAAAATCAGGCCCTTGCCCGGCTCGAGCACGCGCCGATCCGCTGGATCTGCGAAGACGCCATGAAGTTCATCCAGCGTGAGGAACGCCGCGGCAACAGCTACGATATCATCCTCACCGACCCGCCGAAGTTCGGCCGCGGGACCCACGGCGAGGTCTGGCAATTGTTCGACCATCTGCCTCTGATGCTGGACATCTGCCGGGAAATCCTGTCGCCCAAGGCGCTCGGCCTGGTGCTGACAGCCTATTCGATCAGGGCGAGCTTCTATTCAATGCATGAGCTGATGCGTGAAACCATGCGCGGCGCCGGTGGCGTCGTCACGTCCGGCGAACTTGTCATCCGTGAAGCCGGGCTGGACGGCAAGACGCCGGGCCGCGTGCTTTCCACATCGCTGTTCAGCCGCTGGGAGCCGAAATGAAGGATATGCGCGAAAATACAACGCGCCGGGTTGGTCAGGTCAAGGAAGTGACCAGCCTCGCCAATCCCATCATCAAGGACATTAAGGCGCTCACCCAGAAAAAGGGCAGGGAGGAGACCGGCACTTTCATGGCGGAAGGCCTGAAGCTGGTCATCGATGCCCTCGAACTCGGCTGGACGATAAAGACGCTGGTTTACGCCAAGGCCGCCAAGGGCAAGCCGCTGGTGGAGCAGGCGGCGGTGAAGACGGTCGCATCCGGCGGGCTGGTGCTCGAAGTCAGCGAAAAGGTCATCGCCTCGATCACCCGCCGCGACAATCCGCAAATGGTCGTCGGCATTTTCGAGCAGAAATGGAAGCCGCTGAAGGATATCCGGCCGGAAAAGGGCGAGACCTATATCGCACTCGACCGGGTTCGTGATCCCGGCAATCTCGGCACCATCATCCGCACAGCGGACGCGGCTGGTGCCTCGGGGGTCATTCTGGTCGGGGATTGCACGGACCCATTTTCGCTGGAAACGGTACGCGCCACCATGGGTTCGGTCTTCGCCACGCCCGTTGCGCGCGCCTCGGTCGAGGAATTCCTGTCCTGGAAAAAATCGGCACATGTCAGCGTCGTCGCCACCCATCTTGCCGGTTCTGTGGATTATCGAAAGATCGATTATGCCAGCAAGCCGGTCGTGATCCTGATGGGCAATGAACAATCCGGCCTTCCGCCGGAGCTTGCCGGCAAGGCCGACCAGCTGGCGCGCATTCCCCAGCAGGGTCGCGCAGACAGCCTTAATCTCGCCATCGCAACCGCCGTCATGCTGTTCGAAGCACGGCGACATCTCCTCGAACTCGCACCGGTGACGTAATGGCCAAGGCGGCATTGTTCTCGAAATTCGGCCCGGCCTTTGCCCTGATCGTCGCCGCGCTGGTGCTGGATCAAATCGTCAAGCAGCTGGTCGAAGCCTATCTGCCGCTGCAGGAGATGGTGCCTGTCGCGCCGTTTCTGGCGCTTTACCGCACCTACAATCTTGGTGTCGCCTTTTCCATGCTCGAAGACATGCACGGGTGGTTCATCGTCAGCATGCGGCTCGTCATCGTTGTCTTCGTTCTGTGGCTATGGCGCAAGACGGCTGACGATCGCACCTTCGCCCATCTCGGTTTTGCCTTCATCATCGCCGGAGCAGCGGGTAATCTTCTCGACCGCTTCTTTTACGGGCACGTCATCGACTATATCCTGTTCCACACCCAGACATGGTCCTTCGCTGTTTTCAACCTTGCTGACAGTTTCATAACCATCGGTGCAGGCTGCGTCATTCTCGACGAGTTTTTGCACGCCCGGGCGGCAAAAAAGTAAAATTTTACCGTTTCGGCCAAACATATCAAAACCGCTGCCGTGGTAGCGGTTGCCTATGAGCGAACTGGCAAAACTTCGGCAAAAAGTCTCGGATGGCCTTGGCCTGGCTGCCACGGCGGTGCAGCCTGCGGATCGTCTCGATACGACGGCACGCCCTGCAGATGAAGAACATGCGACCGGTACCGGGTCGATTGCGCTCTATGTCGCCGTGTCGTTATCGGTCGGGGCTTTTTCCGCTGCCCTTATCGCGCTTGCAGTGCCTTATGCTGTCACTGTTGCGATGGCGATCTTCTTCGGCGCAGTGCTCGTCGGTGTCCTTTTCCATGCGCTCTTTGATGAGTCTTTGCATCGGCCCGATGCCCTGGCTGCAGAAGCAGATCTCCGGCTGCGCCAGACGCAAAACCGCTCTCTGATTGCCGAAATGCAGGAGTTCATGGGCGATATAGTCGTGATCCGCGACATGAACCGGCGTATTGTCGAGGCGAATAGAGTGTTTCGCGAAATGACCGGCTGCACGGCCCCGGAAGGGTTGAGCTGCGAGGAAATCGGCATCGCTTTCCGCCCGGGCGAAAAGGTCCACGCTTATGATGTGGAGATCGCGACCCCGTTCGGTCAGCGCATCTTCTCCTGGCATGATGTCGTGACCCGCGATCTGGCAAGCAGCCGTCTTCACATCAGCAGCATCGCCAGAGATGTGACTGAGGAGCGGCTTGCACTTGCCGAAAGGGAAGATGCCCGCCTGCGCGCCGAAAAGGCCGAGGCGGAAAAGGCGAGGCTGCTTGCCACGGTAAGTCATGAAATCCGCCTGCCGCTTTCCGGCATGCTCGGCATGAACCATCTTCTGTCGCAGACGAAACTCAGCGACGAGCAGCGCAACTATCTCGATGGCATGCGGCAATCCGGCCAGTCGCTGGTGCAGCTGGTCGAGGATCTGCTGGATTATTCGACCATGGAGGCTGGCCGCTTCAGGCTCAATCCGCGCGCGGAGAACCTGCGGCGGCTGATTGAGAGCATCGTTGAGATGCTCGCCCATCGCGCCCATGAAAAAGGTATAGAGATTACATCCTTCGTTGCGCCTGAAGTACCCGATCATCTCGATTTCGATCCGGCGAGGCTGCGTCAGGTCCTCTTCAATCTCCTCGGCAATGCCGTCAAATTCACGCGCGAAGGCGGCGTCGTCATCCGGGCGCGCATGATCGGTGACGAATTGTACATCGCCGTCGAAGACACCGGCCCGGGCATGAGCCGGGCGGAACAGGCCCGTATTTTTGGGGAATTCGAACAGGCTGGCCCGTTGTCGCAGCGAAGCGCAGGCACGGGCCTTGGACTTGCGATCTCCGCCCGTATCGTGCGGGAATTCGGCGGCCGTCTCACGGTTTCCAGCCGCAAGGGCAAGGGTAGCACTTTCAAGCTGGCGTTTCGCCCGGGAGGCGCGCCTGCCGAAATGGCGGATCCGGCGCGGCGCCATTGCCTGCGACATACAAATGTCCTGCTCGTCGCACCAAGGGGCGTGGCGGCAGCGGTCACGATGGAGGCGATCGAGGCCTTCGGCGGCCAATGCACACTTATCCATCAGCCTGAAGATCTGGAAAAGCTGAGGAAGAGTTCCGCCATCGGGACCGCCCCCCTTACCGATGTCATCGTCGACCGGCGCATTTCGCCGTTGTTCAAAGATGCACTGAAGGATTGGCCGGACGGCAATGTCCGCCGCACGCTGCTCGTCAGCCCCGAAGAGCGGCCGTCGACAATGCATGTGGCCTTCGACGCGTGGTTGATCCGGCCGCTGCGGGAAAAATCCCTGATCGACGTGTTGTGCGGTCGTCTGCGCGGCATAGAGCGACGGGACGCCATCAACGACAACCACCCGGATGTGGGATTTTCCTCGCGGGTGGTGGAGGGGGCGAGCGGTATCGAGATACTCGTGGCGGAAGACGATGCTGTTAATCAGCGCATCATCCGCGCCGTTCTGGAAAAAAGCGGCTATATCGTCCGCGCCGTCGGGGATTTTACGGCGTTGCGGCAATCTCTGGAGCAGGGCGTATCCCGTTTGCCTGATCTCATAGTCTCCGACCTCAACATGCCGGGCGGCGACGGGCTCCAAGCGCTCCCTGACCTCCTCCATATGCTGCAGGGCGAAAGAAATATTCCTGTCATCGTGCTCAGCGGCGATACCAGTGACGCGACCGCCGAAATCCTGCTGAAGGCTGGTGTTGGCGCGATTTTGACGAAACCTGCCGACCCGCGACGGCTGGTTGAGGAAATCCGTCGTCTGATGGAGGCGAAACGCCTGTCGCTATCGTAAATTGACAGACTCGCTCTGGCTGCATTTTGTCACTATTCTGTCGTTAAATAGTGATTTATGACAGGAAAATTCTTTGGTGGCGGAGCGATTCCCCATGGTTGCCGAAATCCTCAATCACGACATTTGTGAAAACAATGTTGTCATTACTCCTCGTCCGGAGACAGCTCAGGACAATGAGGGCCTTTTCGGTCGCATCGGCACGCTGGAAACCCGGCTTGCCAGAAATGAACGCGAGATTGATGCTGCGCAGTCCGTACGGTACCGGGTATTCGTCGAGGAGATGAAGGCAAGGCTTCCGGCAGAAGCGATGCGGCGCCAGCGCGACTTCGACGCCTGGGACAGTGTGTGTGACCATCTGCTCGTGCTCGACAAGTCGATCGAGGGCGACAGCGAAGATCAGATCGTCGGCACCTATCGCCTGCTGCGTCAGGAAGTCGCGCTCGCCAATAATGGCTTTTATTCCGCCAGCGAATTCGACATCGCCGGTCTCGTTGCGCGCCACCCAGGCAAGCGCTTCATGGAGCTTGGCCGCTCCTGCGTGCTGCCGGAATATCGCACCAAGCGCACCGTCGAGCTTCTGTGGCAGGGCAACTGGTCCTACGCCGTTAAACACCGGATGGACGCCATGATCGGCTGCGCCTCCTTCCCGGGTGTGCAGCCGGAAGCACATGCGCTCGCCTTGTCTTTCCTGCACCATAACTGCCTTGCTAAGGGGGAGTGGGAGGCGGTTGCTCTTCCTGAGCTCTACCATGAAATGGACCTCGTTCCGGCAGAAGCCCTGAACGCCCGCAAGGCGCTGAACGCCATGCCGCCGCTCATCAAGGGTTATATGCGCCTCGGCGCCATGTTTGGCTCCGGCGCGGTGGTAGACCACGCCTTCAACACGACCGACGTGCTGGTGGTCCTGCCGGTTTCGTCGATCGCCGGCCGATACATCAGCTATTATGGCGGCGAGACCGAACGTATCAACGGCTGAGCGGGTTCTGCGTAGCCGGAGGGGATGTTCCTGTGGGCAGCGGTGCCGTGCGTGTTGTCTTGGAGTAGCCATTCCCGTTAGTGTCAGCGCTCCTTTTCCGCAACACGATATGACATCGGCAGGCCATTGACGGACGTTCTGACAACCGCTTCCCTGATCTCGGAAGAGAGCCGTGCGACGGCCACTCCGATGATGGAGCAATATATCGAAATCAAGGCGAACAATCCCGGTTCGCTGCTGTTCTACCGCATGGGCGATTTTTACGAATTGTTCTTTGACGATGCGGTGGAAGCTTCCCGCGCTCTCGGTATCACGCTGACGAAACGTGGCCAACACATGGGTCACGATATTCCCATGTGCGGCGTTCCCGTCCATGCTGCGGATGATTATCTCCAGAAGCTCATCATGCGCGGCTATCGCGTTGCCGTCTGCGAGCAGGTCGAAGACCCGGCCGAGGCGAAGAAGCGCGGATCGAAATCCGTGGTAAAACGCGATGTGGTGCGGCTTGTCACGCCTGGCACTCTCACCGAAGAAAAGCTGCTTTCGCCAACGGAATCCAACTATCTGATGGCGCTTGCTCGTATTCGCGGCAGTGCGGAGGCACAGTTCGCGCTTGCCTGGATTGATATTTCCACCGGCGTCTTCCGTCTGGCGGAAACGACGCTGACGCGGCTTCTTGCCGATATCTGGCGTATCGACCCGCGCGAGCTGATCGTTGCCGACAGCCTGTTCCACGACGAGGAATTGCGCCCGGTGTTCGATGTGCTGGGCCGCGTGGCGGTGCCGCAGCCGGCCATTCTGTTCGACAGCGCTACGGCTGAAGGGCGGATCGCGCGTTACTTCAACGTCTCGACGCTCGATGGTTTCGGCACGTTTTCGCGCGTGGAAATGGCCGCGGCCGCTGCCGCCGTTGCCTATGTCGAAAAAACGCAGATCGCCGAGCGCCCGCCGCTCGGCGCGCCGGAACGCGAAAGCGCTGCCTCCACGTTGTTCATCGATCCCGCCACCCGAGCCAATCTGGAACTGGTAAAGACTCTCTCGGGTGAGAGGGACGGCTCGTTGCTGCATGCGCTGAACCGAACGGTCACCGGCGGCGGTGCGCGGCTTCTCGCCGAGCGGCTGATGTCACCCTTGACCGATCCGGAGAGGATCAATGCCCGTCTCGACGCGGTTGCTTATCTGATTGACGATGTCTCCCTCTGCGACGGTCTGCGCGATGCGCTGAAGCAGGTGGCCGATATGCCGCGCGCGCTTTCCCGCCTTGCGCTGGAGCGCGGCGGCCCGCGCGATCTCGGCGCGATCCGGCAGGGCTTGGCGTCGGCCGAGAGAATTGCCGCCATTCTCGATCAGGGGCTGTTGCCGGAGGAGCTTGCCTCAGCCCTTGCGGATCTGAAAGCCTTGCCGAGCGGGCTGGAAGCGATGCTCGGCTCGATGCTGGCCGACGATCTGCCGCTTCTGAAGCGCGATGGCGGCTTCCTGCGTGAGGGCGCCAATCCCGAACTCGATGAGGTGCGGGCGCTGCGCGATCAGTCGCGTCGGGTGATCGCCGGCCTGCAGCTGCAATATGCCGAGGAGACCGGCATCAAGTCGCTCAAGATCAAGCATAACAATGTGCTTGGCTATTTTATTGAGGTGACGGCGGGCAATGCCGATGTGATGACGGCGACCGACGAGGCGAAGGCCCGCTTCATCCACCGCCAGACGATGGCCGGCGCCATGCGTTTCACCACCACCGAGCTTGCCGATCTCGAAAGCCGCATCGCCAATGCTGCTGCCGAAGCCCTGACCATGGAGCTGGAAGCCTTCGAACGGATGGTCAAGGCGGTGGTGCAGCAGGCCGACGCGATCAAGGCCGGCGCGCTGGCGCTTGCGGTCATCGATGTCGCCTCGAGCCTCGCCTATCTCGCAACCGAACAGGCCTATTGTCGGCCGATCGTCGACGCCTCCATGACCTTTTCGATCAAGGGTGGGCGACACCCGGTTGTAGAACAGGCGCTCAGGCGGCAGTCAGCTGGGCCCTTCATCGCCAACAATTGCGACCTATCGGCGGTCAATGGCGGCAAGAACGGCGCGATCTGGCTGCTCACCGGTCCCAACATGGGCGGTAAATCGACCTTCCTGCGCCAGAATGCGCTGATCGCCATCCTTGCGCAGATCGGTTCCTTCGTGCCGGCGGAAGCTGCCCATATCGGCGTTGTGGACCGGTTGTTTTCGCGTGTCGGCGCGTCTGACGATCTGGCGCGTGGCCGCTCGACCTTCATGGTGGAGATGGTGGAAACTGCCGCCATCCTCAATCAGGCGACGGACCGCTCGCTGGTCATTCTGGACGAGATCGGCCGGGGCACGGCGACCTTCGACGGACTTTCCATCGCCTGGGCGTCGGTGGAGCACCTGCATGAGGTCAATCGCTGCCGTGGCCTCTTCGCGACGCATTTTCATGAGCTGACGGTGTTGTCGGAAAAACTTGGCCGCCTTTCCAATGCCACGATGCGGGTGAAGGAGTGGGAAGGTGACGTCATCTTCCTGCACGAAGTCGGACCGGGCGCTGCGGATCGTTCCTACGGCATTCAGGTCGCACGGCTTGCGGGCTTGCCGGCTTCGGTGGTGGAACGCGCCCGCGAGGTGCTGACGAA
Organism: Agrobacterium sp. 5Ca39; assembly: GCF_055382365.1. Classification (NCBI taxonomy): domain Bacteria; kingdom Pseudomonadati; phylum Pseudomonadota; class Alphaproteobacteria; order Hyphomicrobiales; family Rhizobiaceae; genus Agrobacterium; species Agrobacterium sp. 5Ca39. The sequence goes on from NZ_AP026436.1 coordinate 21,793, forward strand.
GCTCGAAGATGCCGACCGCAAGAACCCGGCAAGCCAGCTGATTGATGATCTCCCGCTGTTCCAGATCGCGGTTCGCCGCGAGGAAACCCGCAAGGCAGGACCATCAAAGGTGGAGGAAGCCCTGAAAAGCTTCAATCCGGACGAAATGACACCGCGTGAGGCATTGGACGCGCTCTATGCGTTGAAGAAAGAACTTGGCAAGGCTTGAAGGCATAGAGTGCCTGTCCATAGCCTCTGAAACTCTTTATAGGACACTCCCATCGCAAGCGGTGGGGTTTCCCACAGGACATGGATAACGGCATAGATGGCCATCAAGGACCTGGATTTTTCCGACATTCTCGATGTATCGGCGCTGAAGCGAGACTGCGACGTCATCTTCAAGGAAGACGGCAAACGCATCGCCGATATCAAGTCCGATTTACTGCCGATCTTCCGCAAGGCCAGTACGGAAGGCCGGGAAAAGGCCAGGGAACTGCTCAAAGCCGATGGCAGCGGTATTGATTGCGCCCGTCGCATCTCCTGGCTGCAGGATCGGCTGATCGAAACGCTCTATGATCTCTCCTGCCAATACGTCTATCCGAAAGATGCGCCGCAGATCGCTGTCGCCGCGGTTGGCGGTTATGGACGCGGCACGCTGGCGCCGGGATCGGATATCGACCTCCTGTTCCTGCTTCCCACCAAGAACACGCCTGACATGCACAAGGCCGTGGAGTTCGTTCTCTATCTCCTCTGGGATCTCGGCTTCAAGGTCGGCCACGCCACCCGCACCGTGGATGAATGCATTCGGCTTTCCAAATCCGACATGACGATCCGCACCGCTATTTTGGAAGTGCGGGCGATCTGCGGCAAGAAATCCCTGATCGACGATCTCGAAAAACGCTTCGAGTCAGAAGTCGTCACCGGAACTGGCCCGGAATTCATCGCCGCCAAGCTCGCCGAGCGTGACCAGCGCCACCGCAAGGCCGGCGATACGCGTTATCTGGTGGAGCCGAACGTCAAGGAAGGCAAGGGCGGCTTGCGTGACCTGCACACGCTGTTCTGGATTGCCAAATATTATTATCACGTTCGCGACACGGCCGATCTGGTGAAGCTCGGCGTTTTGTCGCGGTCAGAACTGAAACTGTTCGAAAAGGCGGATGATTTTCTCTGGGCCGTCCGTTGCCAGATGCATTTCATCACCGGCAAGGCGGAAGAACGCCTTTCCTTCGATATTCAGCGCGAAATTGCCGATGCGCTGAACTATCAGCCGCGCCCCGGCCTTTCCGCCGTCGAGCGCTTCATGAAGCACTATTTCCTCGTGGCGAAGGATGTCGGCGATCTGACCCGCATCGTCTGCGCCGGGCTGGAAGACAGGCAGGCGAAGGACGTGCCGGGCCTTTCCGGCGTGCTCAGCCGCTTCGCCCACCGCGTTCGCAAGATTCCGGGTTCCGTGGAATTCGTCGAGGACCGGGGGCGCATCGCGCTCGCGAAACCCGACGTCTTCAAGAACGACCCGGTCAATCTCATCCGGCTCTTCCATATCGCCGATATCAACAATCTCGAACTGCACCCCGATGCCTTGCGCGTGGTCACCCGTTCGCTTTCGCTCATCAATGACGAGCTGCGGGAAAACGAGGAAGCAAACCGGCTTTTCCTGTCGATCCTCACCTCGCGGCGCGATCCGGCGCTGACATTACGGCGCATGAACGAGGCCGGCGTGCTCGGCAAATTCATCCCCGAATTCGGCAAGATCGTCGCGATGATGCAGTTCAACATGTATCATCATTACACGGTCGATGAGCATCTCATTCGTTCCGTCGGCGTGCTGTCGGAAGTGGATAAGGGAACGGCTGTCGATGCCCATCCGCTCGCCAATCAGTTGATGCCCGGCGTCGAGGAACGCGAGGCGCTTTATGTGGCGGTACTGCTGCACGATGTCGCCAAGGGCCGGCAGGAAGATCATTCGATCGCCGGTGCCCGCGTCGCCCGCAAGCTCTGCCAGCGCTTCCGTCTCACCGGCAAGCAGACCGAAACCGTCGTTTGGCTTATCGAGCAGCATCTTCTGATGTCCATGGTTGCCCAGACGCGCGACCTGCACGACCGCAAGACCATCACCGATTTTGCCGACAAGGTGCAATCCATGGAGCGGCTGAAGATGCTGCTCATCCTGACCGTCTGCGATATCAGGGCTGTCGGTCCGGGTGTGTGGAACGGCTGGAAAGGACAGCTGCTGCGCTCGCTCTATTATGAGACGGAACTGCTTCTCTCCGGCGGTTTCTCGGAAGTTTCGCGCAAGGAGCGCGCACAGATTGCCCGGCAGGCGCTCTACGACGCCCTTGATGACTGGGGCCAGAAGGCGCGGCGCAAATACACCAAGCTGCATTACGAGCCTTATCTCCTGACGGTGGCGCTGGAAGATCAGGTGCGACACACCCGCTTCATCCGCGAGGCGGACAAGCAGGAAAAGGCGCTCTCGACCATGGTGCGCACCCATTCCTTCCACGCCATCACGGAAATCACCGTTCTGGCGCCCGACCATCCGCGCCTGCTTTCGATCATAACCGGCGCCTGCGCCGCGGCCGGCGCCAACATTGCCGATGCGCAGATTTTCACCACCTCAGACGGGCGGGCGCTCGATACGATCCTCATCAACCGCGAATTTCCGATCGACGAGGACGAGACGCGGCGCGGCAACAATGTCGGCAAACTGATTGAGGAAGTTCTCTCCGGCAAGCAGCGCCTGCCGGAAATGATCGCCACCCGCACCAAGAGCCGGAAGAAAAAGAGCGCCTTCACCATTCCGCCTTCGGTGACGATCTCGAATGGCTTGTCCAACAAGTTCACCGTGATCGAGGTCGAGTGCCTCGACCGGCCGGGGCTTCTGGCCGACATGACGGCTGTCATCGCCGACCTGTCACTCGACATTCACTCCGCCCGCATCACGACATTTGGTGAAAAAGTCATCGATACCTTCTACGTCACTGATCTCTTCGGTCAGAAGGTGACGAACGACAACCGGCAGGCCAGCATCGCGCAACGTTTGAAGGCGGTCATGAGCGAGCAGGAAGACGAATTGCGCGACCGCATGCCAAACGGCATCATCGCCCATCCAGACGTGGCGGCGCTGCCGGCCGCGCGCACGGCAAAGGCTTGAAAGTCCCATGAGTCTCATCGGCAAGTTCGCCACAGTCGGCACAGCCACGCTCGGCAGCCGCATCTTCGGCTTCCTGCGCGAAACGCTGATGGCAGCCGCCGTCGGCACCGGGCCGGTGGCGGATGCTTTCAACGCCGCTTTCCGCTTTCCCAATACCTTCCGGCGGCTTTTCGCCGAGGGTGCATTCAACTCTGCCTTCGTGCCGCTTTTCGCCAAGGAAATCGAAGCGAATGGCATGGAAGGCGCAAGGCGCTTTTCGGAAGAGGTCTTCGGCGTCCTGTTCACGGTGCTGCTGGCCTTGACGATCCTGATGGAACTGTCGATGCCTTTCATCGTGCGCACGGTGATTGCTCCCGGTTTCGTCGATGACCCGGTGAAGTTCGAAAACACCATCCACCTTGCCACCATCATGTTCCCCTATCTCGCCTGCATGTCGCTGGCGGCGATGATGGGCGGCATGCTGAACTCTCTGCACCGTTATTTTGCGGCTGCGATTGCTCCCGTCTTCCTCAACATCATTCTCATCGGTGTGCTCGCGCTGGCATGGTGGAAAAATTACGATCCGCTTCAGGTCGGTTACGCGCTCTCATGGGGCGTTATGGTGGCAGGTCTTGTGCAGCTCGCCATCGTCTGGATTGCGGTGCGCAATGCCGGCATGCGCATTGGTTTCCGCAGACCACGGCTGACCAAGAACGTGCAGCGTCTTCTGGTCCTTGCCCTGCCGGCAGCCATCACCGGCGGCATTACCCAGATCAATCTGCTTATCAACACCAACATCGCTTCCGGCGGCGAAGGCGTTATATCCTCGCTTGCCTATGCGGACCGAATCTATCAACTGCCGCTCGGCGTCGTCGGCATTGCTGTTGCCACGGTGCTCCTGCCGGAACTGGCGCGGGCGCTGCGCGGCGGCCATATGGTGGAGGCCGGAAGCCTGCAGAACCGCTCGGTCGAGTTCGTGCTGTTCCTGACCCTGCCCGCTGCGGCCGCTCTTCTCGTCATGGCCGAACCCATCGTTCGTTTCCTTTACGAGCGCGGCAATTTCTCGCCCTCGGCCACCTTCACCGTTGCGCAAATTCTTGGCATCTACGGTCTGGGCCTGCCGGCTTTCGTGCTCATCAAGGCCTTCATTCCCGGTTTTTTCGCGCGCGAGGATACTCGTACGCCAATGATTTTCGCGGCGATTTCGGTTGTCGTGAATGTCTCGCTGGCACTCACGCTCTTCCCGCGCCTCGGCGGTCCCGGCATTGCCATTGCCGAAATCACCGCCGGCTGGGTGAATGCCGCCCTGCTGTTCGGCATGCTTTTGTGGCGCGGTCACTGGCACCTGGATATTCCGCTACTCACCCGTATCCCGCGCCTGCTCCTGGCTGCGGCACTGATGGCCGTATTTGTGCATTATGCGCTGACGTGGCTGACCTTCGAGCTGTCTTCCGCCTCGTCCATTTTCGTGCGGGCCGGCACGATCATGGGCCTCGTCTTTGCCGCCATGCTGGTTTATTTCGTCCTGGCTTTCGTGTCTGGAGGTGCCGACATCGGCATGGTGAAGCGAGCCGTCCGCAAGCGCGGAAAAAAGAACGTCGAGACGGAGGCTGGCTGATGTCCTTTGCTGAAAACCGCCGCATCGCCCTCGTTACCCTCATGGTTGATGATTACGATCGGGCGAAGACGTTTTATTGCGATGTTCTCGGCTTCGAGTGCCTCTCCGATCAGCCACTGGACGACGGCAAGAGGTGGCTGGTGGTCAAGCCGCGGGGCGCTGACGGTGGCGCCCTTCTGCTCGCCGAGGCCGATGGTGAAGAGCAGCGCCTTGCCATCGGCAACCAGACCGGCGGCCGTGTCGGATTTTTCCTGCACACCGACAATTTTCAACGCGATTATGAGACGATGCTTGCCCGCGGCGTGCGCTTTCTGGAACAGCCTCGCCATGAGGTTTACGGTTCCGTTGCGGTCTTTGTCGATCCCTATGGAAATCGTTGGGATCTTCTGGAGCCGCGCGGCTGACAGGCCCTGAAAGCGCTTGATTGCGAGGGGCTGCGGGTGCATAAGCGCGCGTGCAATTCCAATCACGGGGCGGGGCCCTCCACAAGCCTTTTCGAGGACGACAATGAACGCATTCAAGCCGCTGGTTTTCTCGGGCGTCCAGCCGACCGGCAATCTGCATCTCGGCAATTATCTCGGCGCGATCCGCAAATTCGTGGCGCTGCAGGAAGATAATGATTGCATCTATTGCGTCGTCGACATGCACGCCATCACCGCCCAGCTCGTTCACTCGGACCTGAAGGCGCAGACCCGCTCTATCGCGGCCGCCTTCATCGCCTCGGGCATTGATCCGGTGAAGCATATCGTCTTCAACCAGTCGGCCGTGCCGCAGCATGCGGAACTGGCCTGGGTGTTCAACTGCGTGGCGCGCATCGGCTGGATGGAGCGCATGACGCAGTTCAAGGACAAGTCCGGCAAGAATGCCGAACAGGTGTCGCTCGGCCTCCTTGCGTATCCGAGCCTGATGGCTGCCGACATTCTCGTTTATCGTGCCACCCATGTTCCTGTTGGTGACGACCAGAAACAGCATCTGGAACTCGCCCGCGACATCGCCCAGAAATTCAACATCGATTTCAGCGACCATATCCGCAAGGCGGGCCTCGGGCTCGATATAACGGTCGGCGATGAGCCGGTACACGCCTATTTCCCGATGGTGGAGCCGTTGATCGGCGGTCCGGCCCCGCGCGTGATGTCGTTGAAGGACGGCACCAAGAAGATGTCGAAGTCCGACCCGTCCGATCTGTCGCGCATCAACCTGATGGATGATGTCGATGCCATCTCGAAGAAGATCAAGAAGGCAAAGACCGATCCTGATGCGCTGCCGAGCGAAGTGGAAGGCCTCAAAGGTCGCCCCGAGGCCGACAACCTCGTTGGCATCTATGCCGCGCTTTCCGACAAGACGAAGGCCGACGTTCTTTCCGAATTTGGCGGACAACAGTTCTCGGCTTTCAAGCCGGCCCTGGTCGAGCTCGCGGTGAATGTGCTGGCCCCCGTCAACAATGAGATGCGCCGCCTTCTCGATGACCCGACCCATATCGACGCCATCCTCAAGCAGGGCGGCGAACGGGCGGGCGCCATTGCCGAAAAGACAATGAACGAGGTGCGCGACATCATCGGCTTCCTGCGCTGACAGGTCGCTGCTGCTCGAATGCGTCGGGCGGTTTGCGCCTGTCGTGATTTGATATAATCTCCGCCCGAACCGTCGGGCGGTTTACGGATCACGGCGGACCTAGGGAGTGCAGAATGGTTTCAAAACGGCTGTCGCGTCTGGAAGGGCATCGTCGCAAGTTTCTTGCAGTTATCGATGACACGCCGGAATGCGAGAGGGCCGTGCACTATGCCGGTCGTCGCGCCAAGAACTCCAATGGCGGGCTGGTGCTGCTTTACATGATCCCGGAAGGCGATTTCCAGCAGTGGCTTGGCGTCGAGCAGATCATGCGGGCCGAGGCGCGCGAGGAGGCGGAAGCCACGCTTGCCAAGATCGCCCAGAAGGTGCGCGAGACGATCGGCATCGAGCCGGACGCGGTGATCCGCGAAGGCAGCGCCACCGAGCAGATCCACGGGCTGATCGAGGAAGACCGCGATATCGCCATTCTCGTTCTGGCGGCGGGATCGACGAAGGAAGGTCCGGGACCGCTCGTTTCCTCCATCGCCGGGCGAGGGGCAGCCTTCCCGATCCCCGTCACCGTGTTGCCGGATACTTTGTCCGATGAGGAAATCGACGCTCTCTGCTGATCCGGTTTCGGGCGAGATTCAGGGTCTGACGATTTCTTGAATGTAATTATCATGTCAGGGCTTGAAGTGTAGCTTCGCCGGGCGTATTTTTTGGAAGAATTCTAAATTGCGGGGCGTGAACGGCGACCTCGAAGGAGACAGACGATGTTCATTCAGACGGAAGCCACGCCGAACCCGACAACGCTGAAGTTCTTGCCGGGCAAGGTCGTGCTCGAAAGCGGAACGGTGGAGTTCCTCAACCCGTCGCAGGCCCAGGCTTCGCCGCTGGCAGAGCGCCTCTTCATGATACCGGGTGTGACCGGCGTTTATTTCGGTTTCGATTTCATCACCGTCACCAAGGACGGCGCGGAATGGCAGCACCTGAAGCCCGCCATTCTGGGCGCGATCATGGAACACTTCATGTCCGGACGCCCGATCATGGGCACTGCCATTGCGGCCGAAGTATCGGATGAGGAAGGCGAGTTCTTCGAAGAGGGTGATGAAACCATCGTCGCCACCATCAAGGAACTGCTGGAAACCCGCGTCCGTCCCGCCGTGGCGCAGGACGGCGGCGACATCACCTTCCGCGGCTTCCGCGACGGCACGGTGTTCCTGAACATGAAGGGCGCGTGCTCGGGCTGCCCATCCTCCACCGCCACGCTGAAGCATGGTGTTCAGAATCTGCTTCGCCATTTCGTGCCGGAAGTGCGCGAAGTCGAAGCGGTATAATGCTGTAAAGCCAGATCATGATTGTTCTCGCACTCGACACCGCAGGTGTGGATTGTTCCGCCTGTATCTATGACAGCACCTCGGACAGGGTGCTTGGAGAAGTCTGCGAAACAATTGGAAAGGGCCATGCCGAAAGGCTTATGGCCGTGATCGATGGAGGCTTGGAGCAGGCGCAACTGTCGCTGCGGAATGTCGGGCGTATTGCCGTGACCATCGGCCCCGGGTCCTTCACGGGCATCCGGGTCGGTGTTGCCGCGGCGCGCGGTTTCGCCCTGTCGCTCGGCGTCGAGGCCGTCGGCGTCACCACGCTTGAAACGCTCGCCCTGCATCATCTGCTGCAAAACCCCGACCGGCCAGTGGCGGTCGGTCTGGATGCCAAGCGTGGCGAAACCTATCTCCAGACATTCGGCATGGACGGATTACCACTCAACGAGGCGGCGCTTCTGTCTCTGGATGACGCCAAGAGTGTTCTTTCCGGTTTTAATGGTTCCGTCATCGGCTCCGCCGCGCCGCTGTTTGCAGGAGAGGAAAGCGGGTCCGGGCCGGACCACTTTCCGATTGCCTCCGTTGCCCGTGCTGGCGCGTGCAAGCCGGAAGGGCAGCCGAAACCGGCACCGCTTTATCTGCGTGGGCCGGATGCCCGGCCACAAACCGGTTTTGCGCTGGCACGTCAGGACGTTGCCTGATACGGCATGCATGAGTGCATGTTTCTGATTCTCGATTCCTGTTATGTTTGACGAATATCTAAGCTGGAAGCCCTATTTCGAGATCGTGCCGATGCAGCATGAGGATTGCGCCGCGGTTGCGGAACTGCATGCGCTGCGCTTTCCGCGCCCGTGGAACGACGGGGAGTTTTCGGGACTGCTGACGCAGGGATCGGTTTTCGGTGCCGTTGCCCGGCAGACAAACGCCTTTTTCAGCAAGCCGCTCGGTGGATTCGTGCTGGCGAGGGAAGTGGCGGGCGAGGCGGAAATCCTGACCGTGGCCGTTGCCGACAAGTTCGCACGTGCGGGTCTCGGCTGGCGTTTGATGCAGTCGGCCATCCGCGAGGCGATGATGCGCGGCGCAGAGACCATGTTCCTTGAAGTTGATAATAACAACGCGTCCGCTCTGGGTCTTTACAGGAAGCTCGGGTTCAAAACCGTCGCGGAACGCAAAGCCTATTACACCGCCAAGGATGGAACGAAGTCGACGGCGCTTGTCATGCGCCGCGATCTTCGCTAGTTCCCTGCGACAGGCATTTTTTCGGCGAAAGCCGCAAACCGGAATTCTCAAAAGGCCATAAGACGTGACAGACCTTTCGAAAACGCTGGAGGAGCTTTGTGCCGAACGCGGTATGCGGATGACCGACCAACGCCGTGTCATCGCCCGCGTCCTTCAGGAATCGGCCGACCATCCAGATGTCGAGGAGCTTTACCGCCGTTCCTCCGCCGTGGACCCGCGCATCTCGATTTCCACCGTCTATAGAACGGTGAAGCTGTTCGAGGATGCCGGCATCATCGAGCGTCACGATTTTCGCGACGGCCGTTCACGCTACGAGACCGTGCCTGAAGAGCATCACGATCACCTGATCGACCTGAAGAATGGCGTCGTCATTGAATTTCACTCGGCCGAGATCGAAGCTCTGCAGGAGAAGATCGCCCGCGAACACGGCTTCAGGCTCGTGGATCACCGGCTGGAACTTTACGGCGTGCCATTGAAGCCTGGCGAACACTGAGACGCCGGTGAACAAGCGGGCGTTCCCATCATGATGTGGCTGCGGACAGCCTATATTGCGGTCGTACTCCTGATCGTCACGCTTGTTTTGCTGCCGCTTCAACTGCTGGGCCTTGCCTTCGACTGGCGGCTCCGCCGCCGCATTCCCCGCGTCTGGCATCGTATCGCCTGCCATGTTCTCGGCATACGCGTGCATGTCCACGGGGAAGTGGAGCGGGCAAAGCCGTTAATGCTCGCGGTCAATCACGCCTCATGGAAAGACATCCTCGTTTTGGGCAGCATTGCCGACGTGGTGTTCATCGCCAAGACCGAGGTGCGCGACTGGCCGGTTTTCGGCTGGCTCGCGCGGCTGCAGAAAAGCATCTTCGTTCAACGCGAGCAGAAACGCAGCACCGGCATGCAGGTGAGCGAGATCGCCAGCCGCATGGCCGATGGCGAGATCGTTGTCCTCTTTCCCGAAGGAACCACCTCGGACGGAAACCGCATGCTGGCCGTCAAATCCTCGCTCTTCGGTGCGGCGTCCACCGCCGCAGAACAGGTACCGGGCAAGCTTGTTTATGTCCAGCCGGTCGCCATCGCCTATACGCGGCTGCATGGCATGGCGATGGGGCGCTACCATCGCGTCATCGCCGCCTGGCCGGGCAGCATCACGCTCGTGCCGCATCTGCTCGGCATCATCAAAGCGGGCGCCATCGATGTCGACGTGACATTTGGGGACAGCGTCCCGTTCCACAGCACCGACAACCGCAAGCGACTGGCGACCGATATCGCCGCCTCCATCCGCTCAATGCTGGCCTTCAGCCTGCGCGGCGGCTGGCGGAATTCGTGAGATCGTAGCTTTTCCGGCATTTTTCTGTTTAATCTGGCCGTGAAAAACACTAGATAGCCGCCATGACCCAGGAAACGCTTGGCCTTGACGCCCCACCCATGATCGCCCGCGAGGGTTCGAACAGCCAGCCCGCATCCATCGCGCGCGATGGGGCAAACAGCAGAAAGGTCTTCATCAAGACTTATGGCTGTCAGATGAACGTCTACGATTCCGTCCGCATGAGCGATGCGCTGGCGAAGGACGGTTATGTTCAGACGGAGGATATGGGCGAGGCGGACCTGGTTCTGCTGAATACCTGTCACATTCGCGAAAAGGCGGCGGAAAAGGTCTACTCCGCGCTTGGCCGCCTGCGGGACATGAAAAAGTCGCGCGAAGAGCAGGGTCGGGAATTCATGATCGGCGTTGCCGGCTGCGTGGCGCAGGCGGAAGGCGAGGAAATCCTTCGCCGGGCGCCCGCCGTGGATGTCGTTATCGGCCCGCAGACCTATCACCGCCTGCCGGAAGCACTGAAACGGGTACGTGGAGGCGAGCGCGTCATCGAGACCGAATACGCGGTTGAGGACAAGTTCGAACACCTGCCGGTTGCCGAGAAATCCACGCTGCGAACGCGTGGTGTTACGGCTTTTTTGACCGTGCAGGAAGGTTGCGACAAGTTCTGTACCTTCTGTGTCGTGCCCTATACGCGCGGTTCGGAGGTTTCCCGTCCCGTGCGCCAGATTGTTGATGAGGCGATGAAGCTTGTCGATGCCGGCGTGCGTGAGATCACGCTGCTCGGCCAGAACGTCAACGCCTGGCAGGGCGAAGGCCCGAAGGGCGAAAAATGGGGCCTTGCCGAACTGCTTTACCGGCTGGCGGAAATTCCGGGCCTTGCGAGGCTTCGCTACACCACCAGCCATCCGCGCGACATGGACGATCGCCTGATCGGCGCCCATCGCGACCTGCGCATCCTGATGCCTTATCTGCATCTGCCGGTTCAGTCCGGTTCGGACCGAATTCTGAAAGCGATGAACCGTCGCCATACGGGCGAGGAATACATCCAGCTTATTGAAAAAATCCGCGCCGCCCGCCCTGATATTGCCATGTCTGGAGACTTTATTGTCGGTTTCCCCGGCGAGACGGATCGCGATTTCGAAGATACGATGGCGATGGTCGAAACGGTGAAGTACGCGCAGGCCTTCTCGTTCAAATACTCCACCCGTCCCGGCACGCCGGGGGCCGACCTCACGGACCAGGTTGCGGAAGACGTGAAGGCCGAGCGGCTGGAAAGATTGCAGGCTCTCTTGCTGCGGCAACAGAAGGAATTTGCGGAGTCGCTGGTCGGAAAGACCATGGATGTGCTGCTGGAAAAGCCCGGCCGCATGACTGAGCAGTTGATAGGTCGTTCTCCGTGGCTGCAATCCGTGAATCTTGATGCAAAGACTTTGAAAATCGGTGACATTGTTAATGTACGAATCACCGCAACGGGTCCAAACAGCTTGTTTGCCGAGGTGGCAGAGAGTTAGAGTGGGGAGCCGACACTGATTGGGACAGGAGCCTGACCGCTTGAACGCACACGAATTGGTATCAAATTCATCGCGCCAGCCACGCCAAGCCGCGACCGACGCCAATCACTTCGTCCTCACGTTCGAGAATAACAGGATAGCGGGAGAGCTATTCGGTCAGTTCGATCAGAACCTGAAGCTTCTGGAGCAGCGCCTCAATATCGACGCTCGTCCGCGTGGAAATTCAGTCGCCATCACCGGCGATGTGGTCTCCACCAATCAGGCCCGCCGCGCGCTTGATTTCCTTTACGAGCGTTTGCTGAAGGGTGGCGCCGTCGAGCTTTCTGACGTCGAGGGGGCGATCCGCATGGCCGTCGCAGCGGACGACCAGCTGACGCTGCCGACCATGGAGCGCAAGGCGAAGATTTCCATGGCGCAGATTTCCACGCGCAAGAAAACCATTTCGGCGCGGACGCCCACGCAGGACGTCTATATGCGCGCCTTGGAACAATCCGAACTCGTTTTCGGTGTTGGCCCCGCCGGCACGGGCAAGACCTATCTGGCCGTGGCGCATGCCGCGCAGCTGCTGGAGCGTGGCGCGGTCGATCGCATCATCCTTTCGCGTCCCGCCGTTGAAGCGGGTGAGCGTCTGGGCTTCCTGCCTGGTGACATGAAGGAAAAGGTCGATCCGTATCTCCGCCCGCTTTATGACGCGCTGTATGACATGATGCCCGGTGATAAGGTGGAGCGCGCCATTCAGGCAGGCGTCATCGAAATTGCACCTCTGGCTTTCATGCGCGGCCGCACGCTTGCCAATGCCGCCGTCATTCTGGACGAAGCCCAGAATACGACGACGATGCAGATGAAAATGTTCCTGACGCGCCTTGGCGAAAACGGTCGCATGATTGTGACCGGCGACCCAAGCCAGGTGGACTTGCCGCGCGGCGTGAAGTCTGGCCTCGTGGAAGCCCTGCAGATCCTCACGGATGTGGAAGGCGTGTCCGTTGTGCGGTTCAAGGATGTGGACGTTGTCCGTCACCCGATGGTGGCGCGCATTGTCCGGGCCTATGAATCCCATACGGCTGTGCCGGATGAGAGCCTGCTGAAGGGCGACTGACGAAAAGACAATGACAGCTCTGGATATTCAAATCAGCGTCGAGGCCGAAGGCTGGTCCTCGGAAGAGGACCTGTCTGCCTTTGCGTCAAAGACGCTGGATGCGGCGGTCGATTTTCTGAAGCGGGAAGAGGATCAACCCTTCCCGAAAATGCCGGTCGAGCTCTCGCTGGTCTTCACCGACGATGAAAATATCCGGGAAATCAACGCCGAGTGGCGTGACAAGGACAAGGCGACCAACGTCTTGTCTTTCCCTGCTTTTCCGCTGGAGCCGGGCGGAATGCCCGGCCCTATGCTGGGCGATATCGTCGTCGCGAGAGAAACGGTAGAGCGAGAGGCCCTTGAACTTGAGAAGAGTTTCGAGGATCATCTGACCCATCTTCTCGTTCATGGGTTCCTGCATTTGTTTGGTTATGACCACATGGACGAGGAAGAAGCGGAAGAAATGGAGTCGCTTGAGACTCGCATTTTGGCGGTGCTTGGCCTATCTGATCCCTATGCGGGTCAAGAACCGCTTTGAATATTGTCTGGAGCCATGAACGAACATTCTGCACGACCTGCCAATGAGGGCAGAGAAAACGGCGAGCAGTCCTCTTCGGAGGAGGGCAGTAGTCACTTACGTCAGGACTACAATGCCAAACCGAGATTGACCATCTGGTCGCGCATCGCGCGGTTGCTGAAACCGTCTCAGGGTGAGCGCCTGCGCGAGGATCTGACCGATGCGCTGATGGACGACACTGAAATAGGCGCCGCCTTTACGCCCGAAGAACGGGCGATGCTACACAACATCCTCCGTTTCCGTGAGATCAGGGTCGAAGATATCATGATCCCGCGGGTGGATATTGACGGTCTCGATCAGAATATGACGATCGGTGACGCGCTGATCCTGTTTGAGGAAACCGGACGTTCCCGCATGCCGGTTTATGAAGAGACGCTGGACGACCCCAAGGGGATGATCCATATCCGCGATCTGCTTGCCTATGTTGCCAAACAGGCTCGCAACAAGCGCCGGGTGGGATCGCGTGGCGTCGCTTACGGTGAAGTGAAGGCGCCGCGGTCGCCGCGGCCGAATTTCGATCTGGCGCGGGTCGATCTGGAAAAGACGGTTGCCGATGCCGGGCTGGTGCGCAAGATTCTTTTCGCGCCGCCGTCCATGTTGGCCTCCGACCTTCTGAAGACTATGCAGGCCCAGAGAACCCAGCTCGCCGTGGTGATCGATGAATATGGCGGTACCGACGGTCTTGTCAGCCATGAAGACATCGTCGAGATGGTGGTTGGGGACATCGACGACGAGCACGACAAGGACGAGGCGATGTTCTCGCGTCTTTCTGCCGATGTGCTCGTGGCGGATGCCCGCGCGGAACTCACCGAACTTGCCGAGGCTATCGGTCCGGAATTCGACGTGCGCGAACATCTGGAAGAAATCGATACGCTCGGTGGACTCATCTTCTTCGCGCTGGGCCGTATTCCTGCCAAGGGCGAGGTCGTTCGCGCCGTGCCCGGTTTCGAGTTTCAGATCCTCGATGCGGATACGAGGCGTATCAAGGGCGTTCGTATCGTACGCGATCACGGCTCCGAAGGGGAAGATGACCGCGCCCCCGGCGATGCCGGTGAGGTGATTGCATTGCCGCCGCCGGAGACGCGGTTGATCGCCCATCAGCAGAACGTGGACTGAAAGGATAGACGGGTAGCCCCCGTCGATCCCGCCGTTTGATCTTCCGGATTCTGCGGGTTCGACTACCCGGGCATGAGATCCCGCTCCATCTGCCCTGCCTGATGTGGACGGCGAATCTTTTTTCCTTTACGTCGAAACAAAGGGAAATTTCGCGGAATGGCTTGCCTGGAGCGGGTTTCCGGATGCGCATGATACGGAGATGGCATGGAGCGTCTTGCAGGCAGAGTGATGCTGGCCGGCGGCATGAGCCGCGCAGTGATGGCGATTGCTGCAGGCGCGGTCGGAGCGCTCGCCCTGCCTCCATTCGGTTTCTTCGCAGCGCTTTTCCTGTCTTTCACCCTGTTGGTCTGGCTCGTGGATGGCTGCACCGGCAAGCCGGGCGGCGGCCTCTTCAGCCGCATCCTTCCCGCTTTTGGTATAGGCTGGTGTTTCGGTCTCGGTTATTTCGTGGCTGGCCTGTGGTGGCTGGGCAACGCGCTTCTGCTTGAAGCGGACGAATTTGCCTGGGCGCTGCCGCTTGCCATCCTTGGGCTTCCGGCCTTTCTGGCGCTGTTTTACGGTTTCGCGGTTGCTGCGGCCAATCTTGTGTGGTCAAACGGTCTAGGTCGGATCGCCGCCCTTGCCGCCGCATTCGGATTTGCGGAATGGCTGCGCAGTTTCCTGGCGACGGGCTTTCCGTGGAACGCCATAGGTTACGGCATCATGCCGATCCCGGTCATGATGCAGTCGGCGCATCTGATCGGTCTTTTCGGTGTGACCACGCTTGCCGTTTTCATCTTCGCCTCCCCCGCGCTCATCGCCACGAGAAAAGGCATGTGGCCCGGCCTTTCCCTGGCGACGCTGCTGCTGGCGAGCCATGTGGGTTATGGCTTCTACCGCCTCCAGACACCCGCGGAGACACCGGCAGATGCGGTGACAGTCAGAATTGTCCAACCGTCCATCGATCAGTCTCGCAAGATGCTGAATGATGACCGCGCCGAGATTTTCGGCGAGCATCTGCGGCTGACAGCCCTGCCTCCTGGCGAAGGCAAAAAGCGCCCCGACATCATTGTCTGGCCCGAAACCTCGGTGCCGTTCATCCTGACGCAAAATCCTGACGCGCTGGCCGAGATCGCAAAGACGCTGCAAGACGGGCAGGTACTCTTCACCGGAGCCGTCAGGATGGAAGATGCGGGTGCTGGCAGGCCGCCGCGTTATTATAACTCGGTCTACGCCATCGACAGTCAGGGAGAAATCATCGGCGCGACGGACAAGGTCCATCTGACCCCCTTTGGAGAATATGTTCCCTTCGAGGGTATCCTGCGGGAGTTTGGCATTGATAATGTCATCGCCCTGCCCGGGGGCTTTTCAGCAGCCTCTTCGCGCACGCCCCTGACGCTTCCATCCGGAAAGACCTTTTATCCGCTGATCTGTTACGAGATCATTTTTCCCGGTGAGATGACTCCGGCTCTCGCTGGCTCGGCGGCGATCCTCAACGTGACGAATGACGGCTGGTTTGGTGATACGCCTGGGCCGTATCAGCACTTTCTTCAGGCCAGGGTGCGGGCGGTTGAGACGGGTGTGCCGGTGATTCGCGGTGCCAATACGGGTATCTCGGCGGTTATAGACCCTTATGGGCGCATTATTGCCGGATTGGATTACGGTCGGGTGGGCATTGTTGACGCCACTTTGAGTGGTGGGTCAAACGACGCATTTACTTACGACACACATCGGACGTATTTCTGGTTGATTTTTTCCGTGATGATGATCGCTGCGGTATTTCCTGCCTGGAGTTTTGCCCGGCGCCAGAATTGACCGGGAACTCCTGCAATTGCATAGTGAATACGTCAGTCGTAAAACAAGTTTAGCTGCTGTCGAAATACCGGCTCATTTCTTCGAATAGTAATGAAGCGAGATATCAACCCATCCGAGTGTCAGGACCGCATGATGACCGAAAATAAGAAAAAGCCTAACCCCATCGACATTCATGTCGGAAGCCGAATTCGTCTTCGCAGAACCATGCTCGGCATGAGCCAGGAAAAACTGGGTGAAAGTCTCGGAATTACCTTTCAGCAAATTCAGAAGTACGAAAAGGGCACGAACCGTGTTGGCGCCAGCCGCCTGCAGAATATCTCGGCGATCCTCAATGTACCGGTTTCCTTTTTTTTCGAAGACGCACCCGGCGATCAGGCTGGCGGTACATCCGGCATGGCGGAAGCCTCGAGCTCCAATTACGTCGTCGACTTCCTGTCTTCGGCTGAAGGTTTGCAGTTGAACCGCGCCTTCGTGAAGATCGCCGACCCGAAGGTCCGTCGCCGTCTGGTCGATCTCGTCAAGGCGCTCGCCGCCGAGGGCGATGCCGAGTAGGGGCTGGCCCCTGCAGCGCAGAAAATTTCCGGCACGGGATGCCGGGCACTCAACGGTCCGCAGGGACCGTTTTTTTGTGCCAGATTAGAAAGGAATTCTCACATAAAGATATATTTATGTGGTTGTGTCCTTGTTTTTCGCGGCCGAAATGACTAACAAACTCGAAGACCGTTCTTTGAGGGGAATCCCGCATGCGTGCCAATTATCTGTTCACCAGCGAGTCCGTGGCCGAGGGTCATCCGGACAAGGTTTGTGATCGTATTTCCGATGAAATCGTGGATCTCATTTACCGTGAAGCGGCCAAAACGGGCGTGGACCCGTGGACCGTGCGCATCGCCTGCGAAACGCTTGCAACGACCAACCGCGTCGTGATTGCGGGCGAGGTTCGGGTTCCCGATACGCTGCTGAAGAAGGACAAGGACGGCAAGGTCCTCAAGGACGCAGCCGGCCATCCGGTTATCAATCCCTCGAAGTTCAAATCCGCCGCCCGCAAGGCTATCCGCGATATTGGCTACGAGCAGGATGGTTTCCACTGGAAGACCGCCAAGATCGACGTTCTCCTGCATCCGCAGTCGGCTGATATCGCGCAGGGTGTGGACAACGCGTCCGACAAGCAGGGCGACGAGGGTGCCGGCGACCAGGGCATCATGTTCGGTTACGCCTGCAAGGAAACGCCTGACCTCATGCCGGCGCCGATCTATTATTCCCACCGTATCCTGCAGCTGCTGGCCACCGCCCGTAAAAGCGGCGAAGGCGAGGCGGCGAAGCTCGGCCCCGACGCCAAGAGCCAGGTGACGGTTCGTTACGTCGACGGCAAGGCTTCCGAAGCCGTGTCCATCGTGCTGTCCACGCAGCATCTCGATGCAAGCTGGGATTCGAAAAAGGTTCGCGCCGTTGTCGAACCCTATATCCGCGAAGCTCTCGGTGATCTGAAGATCGCTGACGATTGCCAGTGGTATATCAACCCGACGGGCAAGTTCGTCATCGGCGGTCCCGATGGCGATGCCGGTCTGACCGGCCGTAAGATAATCGTCGACACCTATGGTGGTGCCGCCCCCCATGGCGGTGGCGCATTCTCTGGCAAGGACACGACCAAGGTCGACCGTTCCGCCGCCTATGCCGCGCGCTACCTTGCGAAGAACGTCGTGGCTGCCGGTCTTGCCGAGCGGTGCACCATTCAGATTTCCTATGCAATCGGCATTGCCCAGCCGCTGTCGATCTATGTCGATCTGCATGGAACCGGCAAGGTCAGCGAAGATCAGGTCGAGGCCGCGATCCGCAAGGTCATGGACCTTTCGCCATCGGGCATTCGCCGTCATCTCGATCTCAACAAGCCGATCTACGCCAAGACGTCTTCCTATGGTCATTTCGGCCGTAAGGCTGGCCGCGACGGCTCCTTCTCCTGGGAGAAGCTCGATCTGGTGAAGCCGCTCAAGGAAGCTTTGAGCGCTTAAGCATTTCCAGTAAAAGTGCGTAGCGGTTTTACGTCCGGAAAATGCGTCAACTGGATATCGCGCTTGTTATTTGGCGGCGATTGAGAGATACCGTCACCGAGTTTTGTAACCCGCACAGTGCCTCACGGGGTGCTGTGCGGGTTAAGTCTATTTGGTCTTGAGAGTATGAGATGACGGAAGAACGGCGTTCGCGCGCGACGGAAGCGTTTTTTGGCAGGCGCAAGGGCAAGCCCCTGCGCAATCAGCAGGTCGATACGATCGAAAATCTGCTGCCTTTGCTGAAAATCGATCTGGAAAGCGTGCCCCCGCAAAATCTCGCCGCACTCTTTCCGGCAGATGTGCGATCGATCCGTCTTGAGATCGGTTTCGGCGGTGGCGAACATCTCGCCCACCGTGCGGTCGAAAATCCCGAGACGGGTTTCATCGGTGTCGAACCCTTCGTCAATTCCATGGCCAAGCTGCTCGCCACGGTTCGCGAACGTGAACTGATGAATATCCGCCTTTACGACGATGATGCGACGCAGCTGCTCGACTGGCTGCCTGAGGGATCGATCGATCACATCGATCTGCTTTATCCCGATCCCTGGCCGAAAAAGAAGCACTGGAAGCGGCGTTTCGTGTCAGACGTCAATCTCGCCCGTTTCCATCGTGTGTTGAAACCCGGCGGCAGGTTCTGCTTTGCGTCTGACATCGACACTTACGTCAACTGGACGCTGCAGCATTGCGCCCGGCACGGCGGCTTTGAATGGACGGCGACAAGCGCTGATGACTGGCGCACGCCCTATGCCAACTGGCCGGGCACGCGTTACGAGAACAAGGCGAAAAGAGAAGGCCGCAGCTCGGCCTATCTCACCTTCATCCGTCGCTAAAGCATTTCCAGTAAAAGTGCGCAGCGGTTTCACGTCTGGAAAATGCGCTAAAGGCAAGACCCCTTAAAGGGCCGCGTCAACTTCCGCTGCCTGCGGAATGGAAGGCTGCGCGCCGGCACGCGTGCAGGCGAGCGAGCCCGCAACCGCGGCGCGCTTCAGAGCCCTTTCGAAATCCATTCCCTGATCAAGGCTCGCGGCGAGGTATCCGCAGAAGGTATCGCCCGCACCAACCGTATCGACCGGCTCGATCTTCAGGCCGGAAGCCCTGTAGAGCTTGCCATTACGAATGGCGATCACGCCATCCGCACCGAGCGTGACGATCAAAGTCTGGCCGGTCCTCTCGTGAAGGGCCTTGAGTTCGTTTTCCCGCTCGTCGCTGGAGAGGCCATTCTTGCCGATCAGCAGCTCGAACTCGGTTTCATTGGCGATGACGATATCGGCAAGGCCGGCGAGACGCGGTCCGTCCGCGGTCAGCGGTGCTGTGTTAATAACGGTGGTGACGCGTTTCGCCTTTGCGGCCGTCAGTGCAGCTTCGATGGCGGGTGCCGGTATCTCGAACTGCAGCATGAGAATATCGCTTGCAGCCATTTCGGATATGGTCTTCGCCGCGTCGGATGCCGAGACCTCACCATTCGCAGCGGGAATGACCGAGATCATGTTCTCTCCGCCTTCACCGATCAGGATAACCGCCGTTCCAGTCGGGCCGGGCGCGGTTTTGACCAATGACAGATCGGTTCCCGCGTCGCGTAGCAAGGTCAGCGCTGGTGCGGCAAAGGTGTCATCACCCGCAGCGCCCGCCATCTTGACCGTGGCGCCCGCACGCCGTGCGGCCAGCGCCTGATTGGCTCCCTTGCCGCCGGCGGCCGTGGAGAATGTCTCTCCCGTTACGGTCTCACCGGGCTTGGGCAGACGTTTGGCGGTCGCGACGAGGTCCATGTTGATGGAGCCGAAAACAGTAATCATGGGGCGCTGGGTCCGTATGAAATTTAAGCAAGGCGGCGACTTTGCCCGAGACGATCACTCGTCGTCAACTACCCGCAATTTCGCCGCACCGGCTCGGTTTTCGGCAAAGCGCCGGGCCTGCTCGATTTCTCCGTGCGGCGCGTCCTTTTCCGTTGTTGAGAAATCGAGCCCCTCGATTTTCTGTCCGCGCGCCAGTACCTTGTCAGAGGAGATAAGCATCATGTCGACGTCCTTCTGCGCCAGCCCGAAATGGGCCTGCAGCTTCCGCGTCCGATCGTCCAGCCGCCGCACATCGTCCATGAGCAGCGCCACTTCACCCTGAATGAGATGCGCCTGTTCGCGCATGCGCTGGTCTTTGAGCACGGACTGGATGACCTGTACCGACAGCATCAGCAGCGATGGCGAAACGATGACCACCCGGGCGCGATGGGCGCGCTGCACTAGATATTCGAAATGCTGGTGGATATCGGCGAAAATCGATTCCGACGGCACGAAGATGAAGGCGGTATCCTGTGTCTCGCCGCGAATGAGATATTTCTCGGCGACATCGCGAATATGCACTTCCATGTCCCGGCGGAACTGCTGCACGGCCGCGCGTTTGGTTTCCGGCGTCTCGTCCGCCTTGATGGCGTTCCAGGCTTCCAGCGGAAACTTGGCATCGATGACGAGCGGCGGCGCATTGTTCGGCATCTTGATCGTGCAGTCCGGCCGGTAACCGTTGGAAAGTGTCGGCTGCAGCTGGAAGGAACCCGGCGGCAGGGCGTCGGCGATCAACGTCTCCATGCGCGCCTGTCCGAAGGCTCCGCGTGTCTGCTTGTTGGAAAGTATCGCCTGAAGCCCGACCACGTCCTTGGCCAGATCCTGAATATTGCCCTGTGCGGCATCGATGACCGCCAGGCGCTCCTGAAGGCGGCTCAGATTTTCATGGGTAGACCGGGTCTGCTCCGTCAGCGTTTCGCCCAGCCGCTGCGACATGCCATCAAGACGCTGATTCAGCGTCTGGCTCATCTCCGTCTGACGCGTGCCGAGCGTTTCCGCCATGGCCGCGATCCGGCCATGCAGTTCGGACTGGGTTTTGAGCAGGTCGGAGATCTCGCCATCGGCCCCAGCTTTCTTCGACCGGTTCGCCGTCACAAGCCATGTAACGAAAAGGCCGAAAATCGCGGCAGCGAGAAGCGCGCCGAAGCTGATGTCGACTGAGCCGGCCCGCAGCGCGGGTTGAAGGAGAACGGAGAAGTCTATGTTCATGACTAAATCTAGCAGATTTCGATTGATTCGGAAGATCAAAACAAGAACATTCCTGCGGCGGAAATGAGTCCGGCAGAACGGATGCCGCCAGCCGTTTTCATCGTCGTGTTTTTTATTTCCTCCGCGCGAGAGATACGTTATGGGAAGCCATGACCATCAAACCGCTTATCATTTTGCCCGATCCCGTGCTGCGCCAGCAATCGAAGCCCATCGAAAAGGTGGATGCCGAGGTGCTGCGTTTGGCGGACGACATGCTGGAAACGATGTATGATGCCCCCGGCATCGGCCTTGCCGCCATCCAGATAGGTGTGCCGCGCCGGTTGCTGGTGATCGATGTTGCGCGTGAAGGCGAAGAAAAGACCCCGATCGTCTTCATCAATCCGGAAATCCTCAAGGTTTCCGATGACATTTCCACCTATGAGGAAGGCTGTCTCTCGATTCCCGATTATTATGCCGAGGTGGAGCGCCCTGCGTCGCTCACGGTGCAATATGTCGGTCGTGACGGCAAGCAGCAGACGGTCGAGGCGGATGGTCTGCTGGCAACCTGCCTTCAGCATGAGATCGATCACCTGAATGGTGTTCTGTTCATCGACCATATCTCGCGGTTGAAGCGGGACATGGTCATCAAGAAATTCACGAAAGCAGCCCGCGCAAAAGTCTGATCCGTCGCACAGCTGACGGAGCGGAAGACAGGGCAGGGGGCAATCATGGCTCTTCGCATCATATTCATGGGCACGCCGGATTTTTCCGTTCCGACGTTGCGTGCACTGGTGGAAGCGGGCCACGAGATTGCTGCCGTCTATACCCAGCCACCGCGTCCAGGCGGCCGTCGCGGCCTTGATCTGCAGAAATCGCCGGTGCATCAGGCTGCGGAACTGCTGGGTTTACAGGTACTTACACCCTTGAATTTCAAGGCGGAGGAAGATCGCCAGCAGTTTCGGGATTTCAATGCCGATGTGGCTGTTGTCGTGGCTTATGGGCTGCTTTTGCCAGAGGCCATTCTCTCCGGCACACGGCTTGGCTGTTATAATGGTCACGCTTCGCTGCTGCCGCGCTGGCGCGGCGCGGCTCCCATCCAGCGGGCGATCATGGCGGGTGACACCGAAACCGGCATGATGGTCATGAAAATGGAAAAGGGTCTGGATACCGGCCCTGTTGCACTTACGGCAAAGGTCACGATCGGCGAGAACATGACGGCCGGCGAGCTGCATGACAGCCTGATGCTGACAGGCGCTCGGTTGATGCGTCAGGCGATGGACAAGCTGGAAGCAGATGACCTGCCCCTCGTCACACAGGCGGAAGAGGGTGTGCTCTACGCCGCAAAGATCGACAAGGGTGAAACCCGTATCGATTTTTCAAGGCCGGCGCAGGATGTGCATAATCATATTCGCGGCCTTTCGCCGTTTCCCGGCGCATGGCTGGAGATGGAGATCGGCGGCAAGCCCGAGCGCGTCAAGGTACTGGCGTCCGAGCTCGCCAGCGGAATGGGTGAGGCAGGCAGCGCACTGGATGATGTTCTCACCATTGCCTGCGGCAGCGGCGCCGTGCGGCTTACCCGTTTGCAGAAGGCGGGTGGCAAGCCGATGTCGGCGGCCGATTTCGTGCGCGGTACCCCGGTTCCGGCCACTACGAGGCTCGGCTGATGCCACGCTTCCGCATGACCGTCGAATATGACGGTACGCCCTATTATGGCTGGCAGAGACAGGAAAACGGCCCCTCGGTTCAGGGTGCGCTAGAGGCTGCGGTTCGGTCGCTGACCGGCGAGAGCGTTTCCATTCGCGGCGCCGGCCGCACCGATTCCGGCGTGCATGCCGTTGGGCAGGTTGTCCATGTCGATCTCTCGCGAGACTGGGAGCCCTACAAGCTACGCAATGCCATCAATGCGCATCTCGCCATGGCGGGTGAAGCGGTGGCCGTGCTCGATGCCGCCTCCGTGACTGAGGATTTCGACGCCCGTTTTTCCGCCCTTCGTCGGCACTATCTCTACCGCATCATCTGCCGCAAAGCCCAGCTGGCGCTGGAGCACAAGCGGGCTTGGTGGGTGTCGAAGGACCTCGATCACGAGCGCATGCATGAAGCCGCCCAGATGCTCGTCGGCCGGCATGATTTCACCACCTTCCGCTCCGTGCACTGCCAGGCGAACAGCCCCGTGCGCACGCTCGACCGGCTGGATGTGACGCGCAATGGCGATCTCATCGAGATACGCGCGACGGCGCAGAGCTTCCTTCATAACCAGATCCGCTCTTTCGCCGGCACGCTGAAACTGGCAGGCGAGGGCACGATGACGCCAGAGGACGTGCGTGCCGCACTGGAGGCACGCGATCGAAAGGCCTGTGGCCCGGTCGCGCCACCGGACGGTCTTTATTTCATGCAGGTCGATTATCCCGACGTCATTCCGCCGCGCCGCCACCCCGAAGCCGAGGTGATGCAGGATGCGGATTGACGTCTAATTCTCTCAGGCCGGATAGACACCGAGAAAGCGCTGCAACGCTTCCGACAGAAGCATGCCGGGCACCAGTAGCGTCATGACGATGGCGGAGACGAGCAGCGACTGGTCGCGGATAAAAAACCGCACGATCCGTGAAAAGGCAAAGACCAGCGACAGAAGCAGCGCCAGCCACAAAATCGCGATCAGCCCCTGCAACGGTGGCAGGAAGAACGCAATCAGGATCAGAACGGCGTAGGCGTATGAGAAGGGCAGCGACAGCCAGTTCATGGTGGTGACGAGAGGCGTGAATTTTTCACGTGCGCCAAAGGCAAAGAGCAACATGCCGATCAAAAGCAGCGGCACGATCCAGCAAATGGCCTCCACCATCGCCAGGCGGAAGAAGAAGATGAACCCCGTTCCTGTTCCCGGCGGGTAGCTGGCGAGAAACGCTGCCCGCAGCCACAGCCAGGAAACCAGCATGGCGGGCAGGCACCAAAGGACGGAATAGAAGGACCGCCACATGCCGCGTTCGGTCAGGTCCAGATAACGTGCGCCATTATGGTCGCCGAGCAGCAACAGCCACAGGCCCGTCAGATAGAGCCTTACTTCACTTGCCGTCGGCATGGGCGAACCAGCGCTCGATAAAGGTTTCGTAAATGCGCGTCAGCGTCTCAAGATCGGCAATGGCTACCCGCTCATCGACCATGTGCATGGTCTGCCCGACAAGGCCGAACTCCACGACAGGGCAATAGTCCTTGATGAAGCGCGCATCCGACGTGCCGCCGGTGGTTGAAAGCTTCGGCTCCTTGCCGGTCACGGCCTCCACCGCGCCTGACAGCGACGAAATGAGGGCATTGTTTCGGGTCAAAAAGACATGGGCCGGTCGGTCCGCCCAGACGATCTCGTACTTTACCGGTGTGCGGTCGGGGCGAAGCTCGCCGTCTGCCGCAGCGGCATCCAGGCGGCGGATGATTTCCGCCCGAAGGCTCTCCGCGGTCCAGGTGTCGTTGAAACGGATGTTGAAGGCGGCTGTCGCCCGCGCCGGGATCACATTGGTGGCGGCATTGCCGGTATCGACGGTCGTCACTTCCAGATTCGATGGCTGGAAATCATCTGTGCCGTGATCGAAGGCCGGATGCATCAGCGCATGCGTCAACTGCAGCAGACCGCGAATTGGGTTGTCGGCGAGATGCGGATAGGCGGCGTGGCCTTGCACGCCATGGACCGTGATGCGACCGGAGAGCGATCCACGGCGGCCGATCTTGATCATGTCGCCCAGCTGGTCGGGATTGGTCGGTTCCCCGACGACACAGGCGTCCCACGTCTCGCCCTTTGCAGCAGCCCATTCCAGCAGCTTGGAAGTGCCGTTGATTGATGGGCCTTCCTCGTCACCGGTGATCAGGAAGGAGACGGAGCCCTGCGGCTTGCCGTGTTTTTCAATATGGCGGGCAATGGCGGCAACAAAACAGGCAATACCGCCCTTCATGTCCACCGCACCGCGACCGAACATTTCGCCACCGGCAATCTCTGCGGCAAAAGGCGGGTGACTCCATGCGGCCTCATCCCCAACGGGAACCACATCCGTATGGCCCGCAAACATCAGATGTGGCCCCTCGTTGCCGAGACGGGCATAGAGGTTCTCTACATCGGGTGTTCCCGCCTCGCTCGCCACCATTTTTTCCACCACAAAACCGAGCGGCGAAAGCAGGTTGTCAAGCAGAGTAAGCGCGCCGCCTTCCGCAGGCGTCACCGAAGGGCAACGGATGAGGGCGGCGAGATTGGCAACGGGATCGGTCGTGGTCATGGTATCAGCTTTATATCAGTCGCGCAGAAGCTCGTTGATGCCGGTCTTGGAGCGGGTCTTTTCATCGACGCGCTTGACGATCACGGCGCAATAGAGGCTGGGGCCGGGCTCGCCATTCGGGAACGGTTTGCCCGGCATGGTGCCGGCAACGACGACGGAATAGGGCGGGACTTCGCCATAGGTGATCTCGCCGGTGGCGCGATCAACGATCTTGGTTGATTTGCCGATGAAGACGCCCATGCCGAGAACAGCACCCTCGCGCACGATGCAGCCTTCAACGACTTCCGAACGCGCGCCGATGAAGCAATTGTCTTCGATGATGGTGGGCCCTGCCTGCAGCGGCTCCAGAACGCCGCCGATACCGACGCCGCCGGAGAGATGCACGTTCTTGCCGATCTGCGCGCAGGAGCCGACCGTTGCCCAGGTATCGACCATCGTGCCTTCATCGACATAGGCGCCGAGATTGACGAAGGAAGGCATCAGCACGACGTTCTTGGCCACGTAAGCCGAGCGGCGCACGACGGCGTTTGGCACCGCGCGGAAACCGGCGGCGCGGAACTGGTTTTCACCCCAGTTTTCAAACTTCGACGGAACCTTGTCCCACCAGGTGGCTTCGCCCGGACCACCGGTCACGATTTCCATGTCATTGAGACGGAAGGAGAGAAGCACGGCCTTTTTCAGCCACTGGTTCACCTTCCAGTTTCCATCCGCCTGCTTTTCAGCAACGCGTGCCTCGCCGCTGTCGAGAAGTTGAAGAGATGTGTCCACGGCGTCGCGAACCTCGCCCTTCGTCGATACATTCACGCTGTCGCGGTTGTCGAAGGCGGTTTCGATGATCGTTTCGAGGGAAGAGAGATCCGTGAGGCTCATGGAAAATTCCTTAAAGTCGCGTGTGTTCGTGGTCACGGCGGGTTCCGTGCCGCTGGAAGGCTTTGGCCATTTGATCTAAGGGAGTGTTGGAAAGGCGTCAATGCGATTTGGGTGATTTGGCGCCGCAGATGAAAGGCATGGAAATGACACGACTGAAAAACGGCAAATTGCGGCGCAAGGACGGGGTATGGGACCCGTTGAAGCGCAGCGCTGTGGACAAGCAGCAGGCCGAGGTCGTTGTCAAGACGCCGCAGTCGGACTCCCCGTCCTACCGGCTGGCCTATGTGGATACGGACTTTCTCTGCCGCGAGGAATTGCGACCCGTCAGGCTGCAGCTGGAACTTCTGAAGACGGAAATGGCGCTCACCGAACGCGGGATCAATTCCACCGTCGTTATGTTTGGCGGCGCCCGCATTCCCGAACCGGGAGGAGAGGCCTGGGCCGCGCGCAACGAAACGCAGAAGCGCAATCTCGAGCAGTCCTCGGTTTATTACGACGAAGCGCGCAAATTCGCCCGCCTTTGCACCGACTACGGCGCGAAATCCGGTCACCTGGAATATGTGGTGGTCACCGGCGGCGGTCCCGGCGTCATGGAGGCGGGTAACCGGGGCGCCATGGATGCCGGCGGCCCTTCCATCGGCCTCAATATCGTCCTGCCGCACGAGCAGGCGCCCAACCCTTATGTAACGCCGGAACTGAGCTTCAATTTCCACTATTTCGCGATCCGGAAAATGCACTTCCTGATGCGGGCAAAGGCCGTGGTGGTTTTCCCCGGCGGTTTTGGCACGCTCGATGAGCTTTTTGAAGCCTTGACGCTGATCCAGACCAAGCGCATGGCCCCGATCCCTCTCATTCTTTTTGGAGAAAAGTTCTGGCGATCCGTCGTCAATTTCGAGTTCCTGGCGGATTTCGGCACCATCGCTCCCGAGGATATGAATCTCTTGCACTTTGCCGAAACGGCGGACGATGCCTGGAAGATCATCTCCGACTACTACGAACACTGAAGATGCATGGCGCGGCGAAGTAATATTAGGGCTTAATTAGCAATCATATTCTAACTTCGCCCTGTCGCGCTGCAGCGCACTGTCCCATGCGGACGGGCCTCCATGACGGAGATTGTCATCCGTTGACGTCAGCTCCTTCGGGTTGACGATTTCCATTGGGGCCTAAATGTTCAATCTCAAAGTGAAGTCGCTTGCGACCAAGCTGATCCTCGTAACCGGCTGTGCCATCACCACGGTTCTCGTTGCATCCAATTCTTTCCTCATCTCCCAGACCAGTGAGCGCGTGCACGCGTTGACCATGGATCAGGCCAATACGGAAGCCCGCGCCATCGCCAACGTCATCGCCGCCGATGTCGGTGAACTCGGCAGCGCTGCCCGCTCAATGGCTGGCGTCATCGGTCGGGCGCATCAGGCGAAGTCGATGGATCGCCCTGGCATCGTCAACATCCTCAAGGCCAATGTCGAGCAGAATACTTTTGCATTCGGCAGCTGGTTCTGCGAACAGCTCGGTCTTTTCGATGGTCAGACGACAGAGATCGCCAACAGGCTCGATCTCGGCACCAACGCGACCGGCGCCTTCGCACCTTACTGGTCCAAGACCCAGAAGGGCGATATCCAGTTCTCCACCTTCAAGAACGATTACGCAGCGGAGTGGTATGCGCTGGCCGCCAAGACCGGCAAGGGAGCGATTACCCAACCTTATCTCGCCGAAGGCACGGAAGTGCCGACCACCATGACCTCGCTTGCCTATCCCGTCATGTCTGATGGCAAGATGATCGGCGTGGCGGGTGTCGATATTTCGCTCGCGTCTCTCACCCAGAAGCTGCAGGCTCTGCATCCTTTCGAGACCGGCCGTGTGACGCTCGTCTCCCAGGGTGGCCAGTGGCTGGTGCCGCCGACGCCCGAGCAGAACATGAAAGCCTATGACGGAGAGGGCGCAGCCACTGTCCAGACCGCGATCGCTTCGGGTAAGCAGGGCCTCATCGAAGACCTCGGCCTTGATACCGACGCGCCGTATAACCGTCTCGTTTATCCCTTCGCCGTTCCAGGGCTCAACGCAACCTGGGTCGTCCTTGTTGATATTCCCCATCAGGCCTTGAACGCTCCGGTTCAGGAGCAGACCTATCTGATGATCATCGGTGCGATCGTCATTCTTGCCGCCGTCATTGCAGCGCTTTATTTTGCAGTCCGTTATTTCGTTCGCAACCCGCTTGCATCGCTAGTTACCGACGTCAGGACGCTGAGCGACGGTCGCTACGATGTGCCCGTCTCCGGTCAAGACCGGCAGGATGAGACCGGTTCGGTTGCGACAGCGCTTGAAGGTTTCCGCGCCAAGCTTGCCGGCATCCGTGAGATGGAGGCCGAAGCCGACGCCCAGCGTGGTCACGCCGAAACGGAGCGCCAGCGCTCTGAATTCGAGCGCAATGAAAACAGCCGCATGCAGCAGCACATTGTCAGCGTTCTCGGTTCCGGCCTGAATGCCCTGTCGCAGGGCAATCTGACCTACCGCATTCAGGACGAGTTCCCGGGTGAGTATGCAAAGCTGCGCGAGGACTTCAACTCGGCGCTTGCCAGCCTCGAGGAAACGGTTTCCACCGTCAACGCAACCGTCGTCAGCATCGGCAATGGCACCGGTGAGATCACCCGCGCCGCCAGCGATCTCTCGCATCGCACGGAACAGCAGGCCGCCAGCCTTGAAGAAACTGCCGCTGCGCTTAACGAGCTGACCGCCCAGGTCAATTCCAGCGCCGAAAACGCCGCAGAGGCGGCCGGTGCCGTCAGCCATGCCTGTGAAGACGCCGGCAAGTCTGGCGAGGTCGTGCAGCAGGCCGTGAACTCCATGCAGGGCATTGCGCAATCTTCGGCGGAAATCTCTCGCATCATCGGGGTCATCGACGAGATCGCCTTCCAGACCAATCTTCTGGCGCTGAACGCCGGGGTGGAAGCGGCCCGCGCGGGTGATGCCGGCAAGGGCTTTGCCGTTGTCGCACAGGAAGTGCGCGAACTCGCGCAGCGCTCTGCAACTGCTGCCAAGGAGATCAAGGGTCTGATCAATACCTCGGCCACGCAGGTGGGCGAGGGTGTTCAGCTGGTCGGCAAGGCCGGCGACACGATGAAAAAGATCGCCGATCAGGTTCTGCAGATCAACCAGCTTATACGGCAAATTTCGGCCTCAGCCAGTGAGCAGGCGGTGGGCCTGAAGGAAATCAACTCCGCCGTTACGCAGATGGATCAGGTCACCCAGCAAAATGCGGCGATGGTGGAGGAAACCACTGCGGCCAGCGTGACACTCAACAGCGAGGCCGAAACGCTCAAATCGCTTGTCGCCGGTTTCGTAGTTTCCGGCGGTCAGCCCAGCCAGCAATTGCGTGCCGCCGCTGCGGCCATGCGCGCTCCCGCTGCGGCCATGCGCGCTCCCGCTGCGGCCATGCGCGCTCCCGCTGCTGCCGCCCCGACGTCCGCCCGTCCAGCTGCGCCCCGCGCGCGTCCTAGAACCAGCGGCGCAAATGCGCTGGCTCAGGATGACTGGACGGAATTCTGATGCGGTTTTCCGTTTGAAATATAAAGGGCCGCTGGTATCGCCAGCGGCCTTTTTTATTATCAGCGTCCGTCAAAGACGCGCGAAACGCTCCGTCAGCAACTCGAAGAAACCATCCGCATCCACCTTTCGCATCACGCGGGCATTGGCGGGGCGATCAGTCACGCGCCACCAGTCCACCACGGTCATGCCCATGGTCAGTTCGGAATGGACCTCGATCTCGACATTGCATTCGCGGCCCTCGAACAGTTCGGGCTTGATGAGATAGGCAATAACGCTTGGGTCATGCAGCGGACCGCCATCCGAACCGTACTTCTCGATGTCGAACCGCTCGAAGAATTCCAGCATTTCCGCCATGGCGATCGCCGGCCTCGTGCCGATCTCCCGAATGCGATTGACGCGTGCCTTGGTCGTCAGCAACTGATGCGTGACATCGAGCGGCATCATGACGATGGGCATGCCGGAGCGGAAGACGATGTCGGCAGCCTGCGGATCCACATAGATGTTGAATTCCGCCGCGGGCGTGATGTTGCCGCCCTCGAAGAAGCCGCCGCCCATCATCACCAGTTCTTTGACGCGATCAGCGATCTCCGGCGCCTTCAGGAGCGCTAGCGCCACGTTGGTCAAGGCCCCGAGGGTGCAGAGGGTAACGGTGCCCTCAGGCTCCCGCATCACCGTCTCGATGATGAAATCGACCGCGTGCTGCTTTTCTGCCTCCATGGTCGGTTCGTCGAGAACCGGGCCGTTGAGACCTGTACTGCCGTGGACATGTTCGGCGGTGATGGGCCTGCGCACCAGCGGCTTTTCGGCGCCCTCGTAAACGGGTATGTCGGTGCGACCGCACAATTCGCAGATGATGCGAATGTTACGGCTTGTCAGCTTCAGGGGAACATTGCCGGCAACTGCGCACAACCCCAGAATTTCGATGTCTTCCGGGCTGCCGAAGGCCAGCATGATCGCGGCTGCGTCGTCCTGTCCGGGATCGGTGTCGATAATGATTTTTCTGCGTTCTGCCATGTCTTGCCCGCCGTTGAGATGAGCGCTTTTTTCGAGCCGCGGGTGCTCACTTGTCAAGCCTCATTCCTGCCGCCGCTCACCGGTCACTTTGACTTGCGCATCGCGGTTCGGCTTCCCATATTGCAGGGGCCGGTGCGATTGACCGGCGAGGTTGCCGGAAGCGGGGCCGCTAAACGTCGCTTGGTTGCAAGGACAGAACAGATATGAGTCGCATGACGCCATTCACCCACCCGCTTTTGCTGGGTTTCGATGCCATGGAAAAGACGCTGGAGCGCATGGCGAAGGCCAATGACGGCTATCCTCCCTACAATATTGAGCGCCTGCCCGGCAGCGATGACGTACCGGAACGCCTGCGCATCACCATTGCCGTGGCGGGGTTCTCCGAGGACGATCTCGACGTGACGACGGCTGATAATCAGCTCGTCATTCGCGGACGCCAGCAGGAACAGGAGAAGCGCGATTTTCTCTATCGAGGCATCGCGGCACGCCAGTTCCAGCGGGTCTTCGTGCTTGCCGATGGCATGCAGGTCAGGGAGGCGCGCCTGCGCAACGGCCTTCTTTCCATCGATCTGGTCCGGCCCGAAATTTCAAACGTGGTAAAGAAAATTAATATTTCCGTCTCAGAGTAGACCATGAACGCCGGAATCGGACATGAATCGCTCGGCGTGAAGAAGGAGGCTGAAATATGCTTTTGAAAGAAGCGCATGCGCGTCTCACCCAATCCCAGCTCGCCCATATCGGCGAAGGAGAAGTGGGATATATCCGCAAGATCCGAGCGGAAGACGTCAGCCGCTGTTTCCCGGAGGCGCCCGATCTCGATCCGCAATTGGACCTTTGGGCATTGTTCGGCGCGGACGGGACGCCAATTCTCCTGACAGACAATCGTTCGAGCACCTTCTTCAAGGCGGCGGAAGACGATCTTAAAACCGTCAGCCTGCATTAAGAAAAAGCCCGCCGGTTGAGCGGGCTTTCTGCTTTTTTGGATTAGAGGAACGGCCGGTCCGGCATGTCGTCGATGGAGATGACGCCGTCCTTGTTCTTGTCCAGCCGTTCAAACATCTTTTCTCCGGCGGCGGCGAATTCGGCCTTGCTGACCTGGCCGTTCTCGTCAGTATCGGCCCAGCGGATCAGCGCGAAGCCGCCACCTTTACCGCCGTGCTTGCCCCAGCCCTGATGGCCGAAACGACCACCATGGTCACGCTCGGCACGCTTGCCCTCAGGGGCTTTGGCTTCATCCGCCTTGGCCTCTTCCCGCTCGGGGCGCGGGTGAGCGGCCCGGAAGGCCTCCATCTTTGCGTGACGATATTCGCGCATTTCCTTTGGCGTGATCGAGCCGTCCTTGTCCTTGTCGATCTCAGCGAACAGGGCATCCTGACGGGCGGTGAATTCCTCCTTGGAAATCTTGCCATCCTTGTTCGTGTCGGCCACCTTCAGCAGGTGAACGAAGGCAGCCTCCTGGCGGATCGGCATGCGATCCTTATGGCCTTTACCGGGTGCGGCGAAACTGGCCGTTGCGGCCGTGCTGAGCACAAGGGCTGCGCCAAGAGCAGACAGGGCGATTTTGCGTGTGGTCATCGTCATTACCTTTCTTTGGTGTCCCTGAAGAAAAGATAGTGACGTCCAGCAAGCCCCACCACTTAAACATCCGTAAGGTGCATGAAGCTTCGGTAATGTTCGCTACTCAGCGGGCGATGGTTTTTGTCAGGAACCCGGTCAGATCGTCGGTAATGTAGTCGATATGCTCATCCGTCACATCAGGGATTTCCCAACGTTCCATTATGACGCCCTCAAGATTTGATGGCACGAGTAGCACGGTCTTCATGCCCAGCGCTTTCGGGGCCGCGAGATTGCGCGGCAAATCCTCGAACATCGCAGCCTTTTTCGTATCGAGTTTTGCAAGTGCTGCAAACTTCTCGTAGGTTGCGCTGGCAGGTTTCGGCAAATAACCCGCGGCGACGATATCGAAAATATCCTCGAACTGATCGAGAATGCCGAGCGCTCCGGCGGCAGCCTGCGCATGCTTGACGCTGCCATTGGTGAGGATGAACTTCCGACCCGGCAAAGCCTTGATGGCCTCACCCAGTTCCGGATGCGGTTTCAGCGCCGAGTAGTCGATTGCATGGGCGCGTTCCAGAAACTCGTCCGGGCTGATGCCGTAATGGATCATCAGGCCCTGCAGCGTCGTGCCGTGGTCGTGATAATAACGCTTCTGCAAGGCGCGCGCTTCGTCGGGGTCGAGCTTCAGAAGCTCCGCCACATAGGCCGTCATGTTGCGGTCGATCTGGGAAAACAGATTGACGTGATGCGGATAGAGCGTGTTGTCGAGATCGAAGACCCATTCGCTGACATGGGCGAAATCGGCGGCGTCTGGCAGGTTTTTCGGCTTTGTGTCCATGGGGCAGCTTTATGCCTGTTTCGAATGCGGAAGAAAATCGAAAAGAGGACGATTGATCAGAAATTCGGGCTTGGCTGCGGCCTCGCGCGCATGATACCGCCAAAGCCATGGAACTCTGGATAGGCATTACTTTCGCAAGCGCGTTTTTGCAGAACCTGCGCTCGACTTTGCAAAAACACCTCAAGGGCATGATGGGCACCACGGGTGCAACGTTTGTGCGCTTCGTGTTCGGCATGCCCTTCGCTCTCGCTTATCTTGCATTCCTGCATCTTGGGCTTGGGCGTCCGCTGCCGGTGCCGAACATGGCCTTCGCCGTGTGGGCAACGGTCGGGGCCATGGCGCAGATCGCCGCCACATTCCTTCTGGTGCACCTGTTCTCTTTCCGCAATTTCGCTGTCGGCACGGCCTATTCCCGCACGGAGCCGGCACAGGCGGCGCTGTTTGCTCTCATTTTCATAGGCGAGAGCGTCACGGCCGGTACATTGGCGGCGATAGCGATTTCGGTCGCCGGCGTCATGCTGATTTCCGTGGCGCGCACGGAAGTAACGCCCGCTTCCTTCCTGACCTCGATCTTCAGCCGAACGGCGGGTATCGGCCTCGCCTCGGGTGCGTTCTTCGGACTGTCGTCTGTTGCATATCGGTCGGCATCGCTGGCGTTAGCACCAAGCCTGGCTGCCCCGGATGCGATGATGCAGGCGGGCTTCACCCTCGTCATCGTCATCGTCATGCAGACGGTATCGATGTTCCTGTGGATCATCTGGCGGGAAAGGGAAGAACTGCGGCGCATCGCCAGGGTGTGGAAACCGTCGCTTGCGGTCGGTTTCGTGGGTGCCACGGCCTCGTTCGGCTGGTTCACGGCAATGACCCTGCAGCAGGCCGCCGTGGTGAAGGCACTGGCGCAGGTGGAGATGCTGTTCGCCTTCGCTTCGACCGTGCTTTTCTTCAAGGAGAAGATCAACCGGCTTGAACTGTCCGGTTGCCTGCTGATTGTGGTCGGTGTGCTGTCGCTCCTGGCATTCGGGTGAATGCCTGATGTGGCGGACAGATTTGCCGTCCGCCACCCTGAAGCACATCAGGGCACGATGAGCGTGCCGGCGCCTTCGGTAAAGATTTCCAGAAGGACGGAGTGCGGCGTCTTGCCGTTGAGGATCACCACACCCTGAACACCAGCCTTGATGGCGTCGATGCAGGTCTCGACCTTCGGGATCATGCCGCCGGAAATCGTGCCGTCCTTGATGAGGGCGCGTGCCTGCGAGACGGTGAGCTCCTTGATGAGTTCCTTGTTCTTGTCGAGAACGCCGGGAACGTCGGTGAGGAACAGCAGACGCGAAGCGTGAAGTGCACCCGCAATCGCGCCGGCGAAGGTATCGGCATTGATGTTGTATGTCGCGCCATCGCGGCCAGGGGCGACCGGTGCGATGACCGGAATCATTTCCGATTTAGCGAGCAGGTCGAGCAGTGTGCGGTCGACTTCCACGACTTCGCCGACGAAGCCGAGGTCGAGCACGCGCTCGATGTTGCTGTCGGGGTCGATCACGGTCTTTTTCGCCTTCTCGGCGAAGACCATGTTGCCATCCTTGCCGCACAGGCCGATGGCCCATTCGCCCGTCTGGTTTATGAGGGCGACGATTTCCTTGTTGATCGAGCCGGCCAGAACCATTTCAACGATCTCGACCGTCTTGGCGTCGGTGACGCGCAGGCCGCCCTCGAATTTTGACTCAATGCCCATCTTGCTCAGCATGGCGCCGATCTGCGGGCCGCCGCCATGCACGACGATGGGGTTGATTCCCGACTGCTTCAACAAGGCGATGTCTTCCGCGAATGCCTTGCCAAGCGTGGAATCGCCCATGGCGTGGCCGCCATATTTCACCACGATGGTCTTGTTCTCGTATTTCTGCATGAAAGGCAGAGCCTGTGCGAGCAGCCGCGCCTGAGTTTCGCTTTCGGAAGACGTCATCTAAAAACCTCGGTCTGTGGTTGCGGCCGTTGAAGCCTGTCACCGCTCTAAAGCAAGTCTTTGACGGATGAAATAACCTCCGGGCCTTATTGTGTCGGCTGCGGTCAAATTTCTTTTTTTGCCTGTTCCGGCCCTGTAATGAGATTGACATAAAGGGCCAATGGGACCAGCCTTGCTGATGAAGGGGAGGGGTTAATTCAGGGTGATGGAGATGTCTCGCGCCGTGGAAATGGTGCACCTGAACGACCGAGGAGTGATTGAACACATGACGGCACCCGATCGAGACAAGCAAAGCGGTTTGCGGGACGAAGTGCTCGCCGGCGAATATGTGCTGGGTGCCCTGCCGCCGGAAAGCATGGCGGAGCTTGCCAAGCGCGTAAAACGCGACAGGCAGTTCGCGGCCATGGTCAGGCGCTGGCGTGACAATCTGGCGGAAACCGAATATCGCGAAAATGCGACCGTCGCTGCGTTGCTGGAGCGGGACCCCCGCCGATCCGGTCTGCCATTCAGGAGCCAGCCGTTGCGGAGTGGCAGCATGTTCGCAGCCATGCTCTCGGAGATATGGCATTCCGTGCGCTTCTGGCGCCTTCTGGCTTTGACGGCGATGCTCTGGACCGCCGTTCTGCTTTTCACCGTCGCCTGAGAGGCAAGCCTCTCAAAGAGAGATCGTTCTGATGATCTCGGCCCGCAGGTTATCCAGCCCGACTGATTTTTCCGAGGATGTGGCGAGAACTTCCGGATAGGCGGCAGGGCGCTTGCGGATTTTCTCAAGCGTTTCGCCAATCAGCCGCGGCACGCCGGCATCCTTGATCTTGTCCGTCTTCGTCAGCACGATCTGGTAGGACACAGCCGCCTTGTCGAGGAGGGTCAGAACCTCCTCGTCATTCTTTTTCACGCCGTGGCGGGAATCGATCAGCACGTAGACACGCTTCAGCGTCGCACGGCCGCGGAGGTAATCGAAGACGAGCTTCGTCCAGGCATCGACCTGATCCTTGGGGGCCTGCGCATAACCGTAACCGGGCATGTCGACCAACGCCATCGGCGGAAGATCGCCCTCAGCACCGGAGTAACCATCGGGAACGAAATAATTCAGTTCCTGGGTGCGTCCCGGCGTGTTGGAGGTGCGGGCAAGCCCTTTGTGGCCCACCAGCGCATTGATGAGCGAGGACTTGCCGACATTCGAACGACCGGCGAAGGCAATTTCCGGCGGCCCTTCAGGCGGCAGGAATTTCATCGCGGGGACGCCGCGAATGAAAATCCAGGGTCGTCCGAATAGTGGCTTTTCGGTTGCCGCGCCGGTTTCACTCATTTCGATTGCACCGGCTTTCGCTTGAACAGTCCTTTGATGTTATCGAACAGCTCGATCTTGGCGCCCTGGCGCTTCATGATGACCGCCTGCTGGGTGATGGAGAGCGTATTGTTCCATGCCCAGTAGATGACCAGACCGGCCGGGAAGGAGGCCAGCATGAAGGTGAAGATCAGCGGCATCCAGTTGAAGATCATCGCCTGCGTCGGATCGGGCGGCGTCGGGTTCATGCGCATCTGCAGGAACATGGTGATGCCCATGACAAGCGGCCAGACACCGATCATCAGGAAGTGCGGCACATCGTAAGGCAGAAGGCCGAAGAGGTTGAACAGCGATGTCGGGTCCGGCGCGGAAAGGTCGTGGATCCAGCCGAAGAACGGCGCGTGCCGCATTTCGATGGTGACGTAGATGACCTTGTAGAGCGCGAAGAAGACCGGGATCTGCAGCAGCATCGGCCAGCAGCCGGCAACAGGATTGATCTTTTCTTCCTTGTAGAGCTGCATCATCGCCTGCTGCATGGCCATGCGGTCATCGCCATGCTTGGCCTTCAGCTCTTCCATCTTCGGCTGCACGCGCTTCATGTTCGCCATGGAAGCATATTGCTTGCTGGCGAGCGGGAAGAAGAGGGCCTTGACGACGATGGTGGTGAGCAGGATCGCTACGCCGAAGTTACCAAAATAACGGAAGAAGAAATCCATCATTTTGAACATCGGCTTGGTGATGAAGTAGAACCAGCCCCAGTCGATCAGAAGGTCGAACTTCGGAATTGCGTAGGTCGTCTCGTAACGGTCAACCAGCGGCACTTCCTTGGCGCCAGCGAAAACAAGGCTCTTCAGCTCGATCGACTGGCCGGGCTCGACCGTCATCGGGTCGCTCTTGAAATCTGCCTGATAGCTCGGCTGATTGCCGGTGATGTGCGAATAACGGGTTTCGAATGGCGTCGTCTGGGGCGGAACGATGGCCGCAGCCCAATACTTGTCAGTGATGCCGAGCCAGCCGCCGGTCGCCTTGGCAACCGTTACCGGTGCTTCTTCGACGTCCTTGTACTTTTCTTCCGTCAGGCTGCCGTCTTTGCCCGAAACGCCGAGAAAACCTTCATGGATGACGAAGACCGGGGGAACTGCGGGCTTGTTGTTACGCGTCACGCGGCCATAGGTGGCGAAGGAGATGGCCGCCTGGCCGGGGTTCTCAACCTTGTCGGCGACCGAGATCATGTAATGCTCGTCGATCGAAACCGTACGGGAGAAAATCACACCCTTGGCATTGGTGTAGGTGAGGGTGACGGGCGTGTTTTCCGTCAGCTTGTCGCCGCTTGCGAGCGTCCAGACAGTGGTCGGACCGGGAACGCCGCCGACTTCCTGCGCTGCAACGTAACCGAGCTCGGTGAAGTAACCGTCCTTGGTGTCAGCGGGCGAGAACAGCGTGATGATCGGGCTCGAGTCATCGACGGTCTCATGGTAGTCCTTGAGCCGGATGTCGTCGAAGCGGGCGCCGGTGAGATTGATCGAGCCGGCGATGGCATTGGTGTCGATGGCCACACGCTGGGTTCTTGCAATCGACTCTTCGCGGGTCGCCGTTGCGGCAGTCTGCGGTGAGGAGGCGGGCGGTGCGCCTTCAACGGCAGCACCTGGTGCGGCGCCCGGCGCCGGCTGCTGTTGCTGCGTGGTCTGCTGCTGCGCCTGGCGGGCCTCTTCGGCGCGGCGCTGCTGCTCGATACGCGGATTCATGTAAAGGAATTGCCAGGCGAGGACGATGACAACCGAAAGGGCTATCGCGATGAAGTAATTGCGGTTCTTTTCCATCATTCTTTCCTGGAGCGGGTCTCCTGGGACCGTTTCGGTTTCGCCGTTCCTTCAATGCGCTCAGCAAGGAGAGACTGAAGTTTCGGGAAGGCCGTATCAAGCACATCCCTGCGGGCGACAATCACATAGTCATGACCGGGCTTCATTGCGACCCCGGCAGAAAGCCTGACGGCTTCCTTCAGACGGCGGCGCATGCGATTTCGCTCGACCGCGTTGCCTTGTCTTTTTGTTACGGTGAAACCGACGCGAGGCTCGGTTTCCGGGGATTTCCGATCAAGCACTTCCAGAAGAAAGGTGCTTCCCCGCCGTTTTTCACCTGCCTGAACGGCAAGAAACTCCGACCGGTTTTTAAGCCGGCCGGGGCTTTTCTTAGTCTCGCTCATGTGCCCGCGACTTTCATCGGGCCACAGATCGGCAATTAAGCCGACAGACGAGCGCGGCCGCGCGCACGGCGGGCTGCGAGAACCTTGCGGCCGCCGGCAGTAGCCATGCGGGCACGGAAACCATGACGACGCTTGCGAACAAGCTTGGACGGTTGGTAGGTACGCTTCGACATTTATTTAATACCGCGGTGTGCGGCCCTTCTTGAATTTGCAATTATTTGCAAGAGCGTTTCGTTTTTTGCACGGCTAAACCCGCCTGGGCGAGCTTTCAATGGCCGAGCGTGCGCGGCTTATAAGGGCATAGCCCAAGCAAAGTCAATTGCCGGAGGGGTTTTCGCCCTTCACCTTTTGCGGAAAACGCACCGCGATTTCTCTCGTCGACGGCCGATGAGGGCCGATTCCCATCCGCAATCGATAAAATCTGAAATTCTTTCTTAAGGCCGCATTGATAAATCTTGTGACGCGAAAAGTTATGCCAGCTTCCCATTTTCATAGCGCAGCTGGTTTTTGTTGGGGGAACGAAATTGAGAATTCGCGGTCGTATCAATCTACTTGTCGGGCTGATGAGCCTTGTTGCCTGTACCATCGGCGGGCTGTCCATCTATGCGATCAACGAATTCTGGGTTCGGTCGCACCATTTCGAGCAAGCGGCCGAACGGGCTTACAAGGGCGAAGCGCTCAACCGTCTGGTAACGGCAGTCGTCATGGAGGCGCGTGGCATCTATGCAGCGGCGGACATTGCTGCGGCCGCACCCTTTGCCGACGGCATGGTCAAGAACCTCGACGCCATGGACAAGCTCATTACCAGCTGGGCACCGCTCGTGCCGGCGGAACAGAAGGCTGGTTTCGACAAGCTTGCCGGCCGCTCGAAGGAATTCCGGACTTTCCGCCTGGAGACCGTCCGGCTGGCTAAGGAAAGCGGGCCTCAGGCGGCGAGCCAGCAGGGCAACAACGAAGCAAACCGCGCCAATCGCAAGGCCTATCAGGCGGAGATCGACAGTATCGTGAAAAACGACATTGCCGAGCTTGAAGTCGTCAAGGCGGGGGTCGACGCTTTCAGCACTTCCATATTCTGGGTGATTGTCGCGGTGACTGTCGCCGGCGTGGGGGCGGGGGCTGCTTTCGGCCTCTATATCGGAACGCGTCAACTGAGTGCGCCGATCCGCCGGGTATCCCAAGTCATGAGCGAGGTGGCCGACGGAAATCTGGATGTGGCAGTTCCCTACCTTGGGCGCAAGGACGAGATTGGCGAAATGGCCGCGGCCGTCGAGGTCTTCAAGACCAATGGCCGCGAAGTGCGCCGCATGAACGCTCAGGAATCCGCCATGCGGGCCAAGAGTGACGACCTGCAGGCCGGCATGGCCGTTGTCGTCGATGCCGCCGCCGCAGGGGATTTCAGCCGCCGTATCAACAAGGATTATGGCGACGACAACCTCAACCGTTTCGCAGCCACGATCAACGCCCTGCTTATCGGCGTGGACAATGGTGTCTCCGAGACCAGCCGCGTCATCGAAGGTCTTGCGCGGGGTGATCTGACGGAGAAGATGGATGGCGAGTTCCGCGGCGTGTTCGCCGAACTCCAGTCGAACGTCAACCAGACGCTGGCCAAGCTGCGGGAAACAATGCGCGAAGTGCGCAGCAGTACGGAGGGTATCAGCGGTAATGCCGGCGAATTGCGCTCGGCCGTCGATGATCTTTCCAGGCGAACGGAACAGCAGGCCGCGGCGCTCGAGGAAACATCCGCCGCTCTGGACGAGATCACTGCCGTCGTCCGAAATTCCACCGACCGCGCCCAGGAAGCCAGCGCCATGGTGGCTGAAACCAAGCAGAAGACCGAAGAATCCGCCAATGTCGTACGCGATGCCGTTTCGGCGATGGACCGTATCGAGCATGCGTCGCGGGAAATCAGCCAGATCATCAATGTCATTGATGAAATCGCCTTCCAGACCAATCTCCTTGCCCTGAATGCGGGCGTGGAAGCGGCCAGGGCCGGCGAGGCAGGCAAGGGTTTTGCAGTCGTCGCTCAGGAAGTGCGTGAGCTCGCACAGCGCTCGGCAACGGCGGCCAAGGACATCAAGGCGCTGATCACCAAGTCCGGTGAGGAAGTCGGGCGCGGGGTATCGCTGGTCCAGAGAACCGGCAGCGCTTTGAGTGAGATCGAAACGCGCGTCCTGGCGATCAACGAGCATATCCACTCCATAGCTACCGCGGCGAAGGAACAGTCCACAGGCCTGCACGAGGTGAATACGGCCATTAACCAGATGGATCAGGTTACACAGCGTAATGCCGCCATGGTGGAGGAAACCTCGGCCGCAACCCATAAGCTCAGCAGCGAGGCGGACCATCTTGTCACGCTGGTGACCCGCTTCAATGTCGGCGCGGATGGTGTTCAGCGGAACCTTCGCGCCGAGACCGTGTCGCGTCCGGCCCGCGCCGCGCAGCCCATGCGGCCCGTTGCAGTGTCAGACAGAACGACGGCGGTGGCTTCTC
Source organism: Agrobacterium sp. 5Ca39 (assembly GCF_055382365.1). Taxonomy (NCBI): domain Bacteria; kingdom Pseudomonadati; phylum Pseudomonadota; class Alphaproteobacteria; order Hyphomicrobiales; family Rhizobiaceae; genus Agrobacterium; species Agrobacterium sp. 5Ca39. The sequence goes on from NZ_AP026436.1 coordinate 63,098, forward strand.
CGGCGCGCAAATTGATGAACAGCGTCAGCCGGGCACTCAGCGCTCAGCCAGCCGTAGCGCCGGCGCTGGGGGACTGGCAGGAATTCTGACGGGGTTACCTGATAACTAAGCCGCTTCTTGCTTCAGACGCCGCCTTGTGGCGGCGTTTGTTTTATTGCGATGAAAACCTTGCGTCGCAGCGCATTGGAAAAAAATCCGTTAGGTCCTATTATCGTTGGTGCATATAAACCGAGCCGTTCAACCGAAGCGGCGGCGCGCATACAGGATCAGGGCCCGGTGTTTTCTAAAGGCGTAGACAGCTTGGACCGCACGGAAGATAATCCGGCGCACGGCATGCCGGGATTGACTGCCGGTCTTTCCGGGCGGCTGCTGTTGCTCACGGTCATTTTTGTCATGATCGCGGAAGTGCTCATCTTCGTGCCTTCCGTCGCCAATATGCGCCTGTCCTGGTTGAGGGATCGTCTGAATACGGCTGCCGCGGCCGGCGCGGTGATTGACGGACTGCAGGCCGAATTGCCGCGAAGTGTGCAGAACGATACCCTGATGGCGACAGGGGCAAAACTGATAGCCCTGCGCAAGGACGGTACGTCGCGGCTGCTGGCGGCTGCGGAAACCCCGCCCGGCGTCGATGAGCAATATGATCTTTCCGATGTGTCGCAGGTGGCCGCAGTCCGGGATGCCTTTTCCACCCTGCTGTTTGGCGGTAACCGCGTCATTCGCGTTTTCGATGTCGTTGGTGACAGCGACACCATCATCGAACTGGTGCTGGGCGAGAACAAGCTCAGGGCTGCCATGCTGGCCTATGCCCGCAATGTGTTCCTCATTTCCATCGTTCTGTCGCTGATCACCGCCGGCCTCATTTTCATCTCCATCAACCGCATCATGATACGGCCGATACGCCGGCTGACGCTCGGCATGCAGAATTTTTCGGAAGATCCTGGCAACCCGGAGCGGATTTTCGTGCCGGAGGAGGGAACGGACGAGCTGGCCGTCGCCGGGCGTCATCTCGCCGATATGCAGACGGAACTCCAGAAAACGCTGCGGCAACAGAAAAACCTCGTGGATCTCGGCCTCGCCGTCTCGAAGATAAACCACGACATGCGCAACATCCTCTCATCCGCGCAGTTGATGTCTGACCGTCTGGTGGACGCAAAGGACCCGATGGTGCGAAGCTTCGCGCCGAAACTGCTGCGTACCATCGACCGTGCCGTTGCCTATACCGGCGAAGTTCTGGCCTATGGCCAGGCGACGGAAGGTGCGCCGAAACGCAAGATGGTGCAGTTGAGCCTTCTGGTGCGGGACGTGCGCGATATCCTGGCGCTGGAGCCGGACAGCGGTATTGAATTCCGCGACAGCGTGCCCGCGGAGCTGACGGTGGATGCGGATTCGGAGCAGCTATTCCGGGTAATCCACAATCTGTGTCGCAATGCCGTCCAGGCCCTGCAATCCGATGCCGCCAATGCCGCGCCGAGGTATCTTTCAATCTCGGGTCAGAGGGCCGGCAGCGTTGTCAGCATCGTGATCGACGATAACGGTCCGGGTATGCCGCGGAAGGCCAAGGAGAACCTGTTTTCCGCCTTCAGGGGCTCGGCCCGTTCCGGCGGCACCGGGCTCGGCCTGGTCATCGCCCGCGAACTGGTGCTGGCCCACGGCGGCACCATCGCGCTTGTCGAGAAGCCGGGCCCCGGCACGCAGTTCCGCATCGAGATCGCCGATCGCGCCACGACGGTGCAGGCGGCCAGAACCGCCTGAAAGCCCCCAACCGCATAGTCCAGCGCAGCCTTCATACCCGCTGGATGATATGCGGCTCACGCGCTCTCGAAAACGCACGTTTAGGAATGTCGTTTATTTTCAATGCGATAATTGAATTGCTGCGGAAAAATGACAATTTCGAAGCAAAATCGCTTGCAATCGGAATGAGGACGTTTTAGAGGATCGCCACGCCACCGGAAACGACCGGAACGGCACGCACCCGTAGCTCAGCTGGATAGAGCACCAGACTACGAATCTGGGGGTCAGGAGTTCGAATCTCTTCGGGTGCGCCATTTCCTTTCTTAAAAACAAGCATTGAAACACGCGATATTTCTAGCCTCGTATGCGGCTTGGATGAGCAAGTCCGTTCCGCCAGATTCCTCGGCCCCTCTGGCACGCGGCAGGACCGAACGAATTCCACACATCCCGAATATATGTTAAAATCATCCGGTCGTCAGATGGCTCGGGGTGAAAGCCATGTTGGAAGCGGATAAGGTATTTGCGGGGTCGATCCCGGAAAATTACGACCGCTATATGGTGCCGTTGATTTTTGCACCTTTCGCCACTGATCTGGCGCGGCGGGCGGCGGCCTTGATGCCGGTTGATATTCTGGAGGTCGCTGCAGGAACCGGCGCCGTCACGCGCGAACTCACGTCCCGACTATTGCCTGCCGCCAGCTATGTGGTGACCGATCTCAATCAGCCTATGCTCGACTTCGCCGCGTCGCAGCAGGCACCGGATCACCGCATAAAATGGCAACAGGCCGATGCTCAGCTCCTGCCTTTTGCAAGCGCTGTCTTTGATCTTGTCTTCTGTCAGTTCGGCGCAATGTTCTTCGGTGATCGGCCGTCGGCCTATCGTGAGGCAAAGCGGGTGCTGAAGCCCGGCGGGCATTATTTATTCAATGTCTGGGATCGCATCGGGGAAAACCACTTCGCAGATGAAGTGACAAACGCGTTGGCGCGCCTGTTTCCCGATGATCCACCCCGCTTCCTGGCACGCACCCCGCATGGTTATCATGATGTGGCCGCGATCCGTCGCGAACTGGAGGACGCGGGGTTTTCCCGGGTGACGACCGAGACGGTGGCGGCGCACAGTCGGGCCGCTTCGCCCCGTGTTCCGGCGGTCGCTTATTGCCAGGGAACGGTTCTGCGCACGGAAATCGAGGCAAGGGCCCCCGGAACGCTGGATGCTGCGACAGATTACGTCACCGCAGCCATTGAAGCCCGCCATGGCAGCGGTGAGGTTACCGGCAAAATTCAGGCGCATGTGATTCTCGCCGCATTATAAGTCTGCGCCCCCAGCGATTTTCGGTTCACGGACAAGTGCGGAAATACCATCAATATTAGTGGTTTTGAGTAAAGGCCCATTCATCGCGGTTTCCGATTGTCCGAGATTTCCGGGCTTTCGCGTGTCATCGAACTTTCCTCAAACCTTCGTCATATTGTCATACAATATAAGCATATGCGCTTCAGAAAAGGAGCGCAGAATGACGCCACAATCACTTGAACTTTCGGGCATCGGCAAAGGTTTCGGCGCCGACGATGTTCTGAAAGAGATCGATCTTTCCATCCGCCCCGGAGAGTTTTTGTCCCTGGTGGGCATGTCGGGCTGTGGCAAGTCCACGCTGCTGCGCATCATAGCAGGGCTCGAAACGCCGGATCGCGGTTCGGTGTCCATCGGCGGACAGGACGTGACCGAGATCGATCCGAGCGACCGAAATCTCGCGATGGTGTTCCAGTCCTACGCCCTTTATCCGCATATGAGCGTGCGCCAGAACATCGCGACGCCGCTTAGGATGCGGCGTTTGCCCTTTGCCGCGCGGCTACCGCTGATCGGGCGGTTTGCGGCCCCGGCCGAAACGGTGAGAGAGATCGAAGCAGCCGTCGAGCAGGCGGCCGAGACGCTGCAGATCGCGCATCTGCTGGATCGCAAGCCGGCGCAGCTTTCCGGCGGCCAGCGTCAGCGTGTTGCGCTTGCCCGGGCACTGGTGCGTTCGCCGGCCGCCTTCCTCATGGACGAACCGCTCTCCAATCTTGATGCGAAGCTTCGCGCCCACATGCGCGAAGAGCTGGCAGGCCTGCACCGGCGGCTCGGCGCGACTTTCATCTATGTCACCCATGACCAGATCGAAGCCATGACGATGTCCGACCGTATCGCGTTGATGTCTGAAGGTCGTATCGAGCAGCTTGGCACGCCGGATGAACTCTACCGCAAGCCCGCCACGCTCACCGTCGCGCGCTTCATCGGCACGCCCTCCATCAATCTGCTGCCGGTCGAAATCGCCGCCAGCGGCAAGGTGACGGCTTTCGCCCGGGATCTTGGTCTCGAAGCCGCGGGCCGCGACGCCGGTCCCGCAACGCTTGGTCTTCGCGCAGAGGATCTGCGTCCCGGCGCGGAAGGTTTGGCCGTGCGTGTGGTCCGCAGCGAAACCCATGGCGCAGACCGCTTCGTGAGTTGCCGTCTTTTAAGTGATGAGACGGTGGCCATAACCCTGCGACAGGGTGCCGGCGAAACGCTTGGCGCTGATGCGAATGGCGTCATGACCCTCGGTTTTGTGCCGGAGCGCGCGCATCTTTTCGCCGCCGACGGTCTCCGCCGCAAGGTGACCGTTCGCGAGCAGGTGCCGGCATGACGGCGGTTGATTTTTCTGGCGCGGCGCGTGCCAGCGCTCGCCCGCGGCTTTCAAAGGCCGACCGGCGGATGATCCGGCGCGGCCTGATCTTTGCGGCACCCGCAAGCTTGCTGCTTCTGGCAATCTATATCGTGCCGATGCTCGTTCTCGCCGGGTTTTCCGTCACGGATTATCAGCTTGGCGCGCTGTCCACGCGCTTTGTGGGACTGGGAAATTTCGTCAAGGCGTTTCAGGATCCGGTTTTCCTGCGTGCCTTGACGAATACGGCCATCTACGCTGCCATCGTCATTCCCTTCGGCGTGTTTCTGGCGCTCGGCGTAGCCTTGCTTGTCTATAATCGCAAGCGCAGCCGCGCCTTCTGGGAAGTAGCTTACTTCCTTCCGGTCACCGCAACGCTGGTGGCCATGGCGACCGTTTGGCAATTCCTGCTCCATCCATCGCTCGGCCCGGTGAATGCGGCGATCAAGTGGATGGGCTTCGAACCCGTCGCTTTCCTCTCCAACCCCGTTCTCCTTATCCCTACCATGGCGCTGATGGGCGTCTGGCAGATACTCGGCTTCAACATGGTGCTGTTCCTTGCCGGTCTCACCGCCATTTCGAAGGATTTGCACGAGGCGGCGCGTCTCGATGGCGCGAAGAACCCGGTGGACCGCTTCCTGACGGTGACATGGCCGATGCTCGGACCGACGACCATGTTCGTTGTGGTCACCACTTCCATCTCGGCCTTTAAGGTGTTCGAGACGGTGGCAGTGCTGACCAAGGGCCGTTTCGGATCGGAGACGTTGCTGTTCGATCTCTATCTCGAAGGTTTTGAGTATTCCAACACCGGTTATGCCGCCGCGCTGACGGTGATCTTCCTCGCAATCGTACTGGTGCTTTCGATCGGCCAGACGCTGCATATGGACCGGAAGGTGCATTATTGATGGCCGCACTCCGCAAATATCTTCCGCATCTTGCGTTGGCGCTCGGCGCTTTCCTGATGCTCCTGCCGTTCTACTGGATGGTGCTGACGTCAATCCGTTCGCCGGCGGAGATATTCAACGTTTCGCTCTGGCCGATCCCGGAGAAATTCGACGCGGCCGATAATTACACCCGCGCAGCCGGGCAAGTGCCCATGGCACGCTTCATGCTCAATGGCGTCATCGTCTGCGTCGGTATTCTTGTCGTCCAGATACTGACATCTGTGCCGGCGGCCTACGCTCTGGCGAAACTGCGGTTCCCGGGCCGCAAGCTGCTTCTTGGCCTGGTCGTCGCCGCGCTCTGCGTTCCCATCCAGGCCCTTGCCCTGCCGCTTTTCGTCGGTCTGGCAAAGACGGAGCTGCTGAACACCTATTTCGCGATGATGATGCCCTTCTTTCTCTCCGTCTTCGCCATCTTCCTGTTCAATCAGTCCTTCCGCAGCTATCCGGATGAAATCATCGAAGCGGCACGCATGGACGGCTTCTCTGAAATGGAGATCTGCTGGGGGCTTGTGCTGCGTGGTTCGCTGCCTTCACTCGCCGCCTTCTCGGTCTTTTCGCTCGTCGCCCACTGGAACGACCTTTATTGGCCGATGATCGTTATCTCTGACACCAATCTCGCGCCACCGCCGCTTGGCATGATGTTTTTCGCCGATGTTGAATCCGGCGCAAATTACGGCGCGCTGATGGCGGGCGCGACACTGATTACCGCGCCGATGGTGCTGTGCTTCCTCCTGGCACGGCGGCATTTCATCGCCGGTATTACCATGACCGGCGTCAAGTGACGCCGTTCAGACTTCCTCCTCCCAACCTCTCTGGAGACTGACATGAAACTAAACCGACGCGCTGTGATGGGCGGTCTGGCCCTTGGCATGGCTTTTGCGGGCCTCGCTCAGCCGGTTTTCGCCAACGAAATCACGCTCAATGTTCTCTACAACCTGCCGGGCTTCACGAAATTCCATCAGCCGCTGGCCGATGAATTCATGAAGAAGAACCCGGACGTGAAGATAAACTTCCTCGCTCCGGCTGCCGGTTATAACGAAGGCCAGCAGCAGGTTCTGCGCTCTGCCGTTACCGGTAATCTGCCCGACGTTTATTTCTCGGGCTACAATCTGACGGCGGAACTGGTGCACACGCTCGCACCGCGTAACCAGATCACCGATCTCGGCCCGTTCATTCAGGCTGAAGGCGGTCAGGCTTTCCTCGACAAGAACTACAGCCCCAAGATGGCGGCACTCGGCCAGATCGACGGCAAGCAGTATGGTCTGCCGGTCAACGCTTCCTCGCCGATCATCTACATCAACTCGGACCTCGTCACCAAGGCCGGCGGCGACCCGGACAAGATGCCGACGACCTTTGCGGAGCTCATTGCTCTTGCCAAGAAGATCAAGGCTCTCGACCCCAAGTTCGCTGGCATGAGCTACGACATCAACGGCTGGCCGGATGACTGGCTGTGGCAGGCGCTCATTGTCGAACAGGGCGGCAAGCTCGTCAACGAGAAGACCAAGACCGTTGCCTTCGACAACGAGATCGGCCTCAACGCCCTGAAGATGACCCGCCAGTTCGTCACCGAAGGTGGCCAGAACCTGCTCGATTGGGACCAGTCCCGCCAGCAGTTCGGTGCAGGCCTCACCGGCTTCATCTTCTCGACGCCTGCTCACGTTCAGACGATCCAGGGTCTGGTTGGCGACCGCTTCAAGCTGAAGACGGCGACCTTCCCGCTGGACAACAAGGAAAAGGGCGGCGTTCCGACCGGCGGTAACTCTGCCGTTATCCTGACGCAGGACAAGGCCAAGCAGGATGCTGCCTGGAAATACCTGAAGTGGATCACCGGTCCGGAAGCGCAGAACACCATCGTTCGCATCACCGGTTACCTGCCGACCAACAAGCTGGCAACCGGCCCGGACTTCCTCGCTCCTTATTACGTCGAGAACCCGAATGTGAAAACCGCTTCGCTTCAGGCTGACCGTTCTCTGCCCTGGGCCGGTTACCCCGGTGGCGATTCCGTCCGCATCTGGCGCACCCAGCGCGATATCATCGGCACCGTCATGCGCGGTGAGGTGACGCCGGAAGCCGGTCTCAAGCAGATCGTCGAGCAGACCAACGCCCTGCTGAAATAATCAGCACCATCGAGAGGCTGCGGGAAATCCGTTCCCGCAGCCATTTTGCGCAGGAAGCCCCAAATGAAGATTATCCAGATCACCGATACCCATCTTCTGCTGCCCGGCGTCGCCATAAATGGCGTCGACCCGGAAAAGCAGCTGCGCGCGGCAATCGCCGATATCGTTGAAAAACACGCCGACGCCGATCTTCTTGTCATGACGGGCGATCTTTGCAATTACGGTGAGCCGGAAGCCTATGAGCTGCTGCGCGGCATCCTCGCGTCGGTCTCCATGCCGGTGCGGCTGATGCTCGGCAATCACGATCGCCGCCCGGAATTCGTGGCCGCCTTTCCCGAACAGCCTCGCGACGATAACGGTTACATCCAGTCCTTCATCGACACCGATTTTGGTCGTTTACTGTTTCTGGACAGCCATGAAGCCGATGTCATAGGCGGCATGTATGGTGAGGATCGACTGGCATGGCTGGAGAGCGCGCTGGAAAGCGCGGGCGAGTTGCCCGTGACGGTTTTCATTCACCACCCGCCGATGGATTGTGGCATCCGCCATTTTGAACATATCGGCATGCACGATGACGGAGCTGTCATGCGCCGGCTCGCCGCTCACCCGGCCGGTGTGCGTCACATTATCTTTGGCCATATCCATGTGCCAATGGCAGGCACGACGGCCGAAGGCATCGCTTATAGTTCCGGTCAGGCCTGCGCGCATCGCTTTATCACCGATATCGACGTTGTCGATCCCCTGTGGACGGGCGGCAATCCCTGTTACCGGGTCATAAGCCTCGGCGCGTTCGGCCTGCGTGCCTATGATGTGGAAGTGGGGCAGGTCGTGCTTGGGCGGGCGCCTGTCTGCGAAGGCCCCTGACGAGTTGCTTTTTCCTCACTGCGATGACGCGAAGTGGGGCTCGTCACTCCTCGCCGGTCACGGCGTAACGGAAGTCTCCTGCCGATCGCAGGGCCGGCATGGTGTGAGGGCCTGCCAGCCTGTCGCGCCGATGCGTCACTTATTGTCGCTGAACGGGATTTGATACGCAGAAGTGATGGTTCCCTTCTTGCCCTTGATCTATGTCAGTTTCATCGATGAAACTGCACGCCATAGTCGCCGAATAGGTGGCCAGCCGAATGCCGTGCCATCGTGATTGCAGATCATGGAGAAGTGCATGCTTGAAAAGCGTATTCGCAACGCGTCCCTTTTGAACCGGATCGTCAGTGCCGAAGAGGCCGCCAGTCTCATTCGGGATGGCATGACTGTGGGCATGAGTGGCTTCACGCGTGCCGGCGAGGCCAAAGCGGTGCCGCTGGCGCTGGCGGAGCGTGCCAAGCTGCATCCCATGAAAATCACACTGATGACGGGGGCATCGCTGGGAAATGATCTCGACAAGACCATGGTCGAGGCGGGCATGCTGGCGCGTCGCATGCCGTTCCAGTCCGACCCGGCTTTGCGCAAGGCGATCAATGACGGCAAGGTCATGTTCATTGACCAGCATCTCTCCGAGACCGTCGAGCAATTGCGCGGTGGTCAGATTCACGGCGTCGATATCGCCATCGTTGAAGCCGTGGCGATCACGGCTGACGGTGGTATCGTGCCCACCACCTCCGTTGGCAATTCCGCGAGCTTCGCCATCCTGGCCGATAAGGTGATCGTCGAGATCAACCTGTCCCAGCCCGAGGTGCTGGAGGGGCTGCACGACATCTTCATTCCCGCAAAACGTCCGACCCGCATGCCCATCCCGGTGGTGGCGACGGATAGCCGCGTTGGACTGCCCTTCATTCCGGTGCCGCCGGAAAAGATCGCCGCTATTGTCCTGAGTGACAAGAGCGACAGCTTCTCGACAGTGCTACCGCCGGATGATGAAACTAGGGCCATTGCCGGCCACCTCACTGAATTCCTGCTGAACGAGGTGCGTCAAGGCCGTATGACCCACGAACTTCAGCCGCTTCAGGCCGGCATCGGCACGATCGCCAATGCTGTGATGCACGGTTTCATTGATACGCCGTTTCACGATCTCAAAATGTATTCGGAGGTACTGCAGGACTCCACATTCGAACTTTTCGATGCGGGCAAGCTGACTTTCGCGTCGGGTTCGTCGATCACCTTGTCCTCCGCCATGAATGAGCGGGTCATGCCGCGTCTGGCCGAATATAAAAGCAGGCTCATTCTGCGCCCGCAGGAGGTCAGCAATCATCCCGAAGTTATCCGCCGCCTCGGTATCATCGGCATCAACACGGCGCTGGAATTCGATATTTACGGAAACGTCAATTCGACCCATGTCGGGGGAACGCATATGATGAACGGCATCGGCGGCTCGGGGGATTTTGCCCGGAATGCCTATATGTCCATCTTTGTCACCAAGTCTATCGCCAAAGGCGGCGCCATATCGAGCGTCGTTCCCATGGTCAGCCATGTCGATCACACTGAACATGATGTCGATATCCTCGTGACCGAGACGGGCCTTGCCGACCTTCGTGGCCTTGCGCCTCGTGAACGCGCAGCGGTCATCATCGAGAACTGCGTGCATCCGGCCTATCGTGATGCGCTAACGGACTATTTCCAGCGGGCAGTCTCGCGGGGAGGGCACACGCCGCATCTCATCGAAGAAGCGCTGTCGTGGCATGGCGCCCTGCGTGAAAGGGGCACCATGCTGCCGCAGAAATAGCGGCGGATCAGGAATCCAGCCTGAGGTATCGGACGCGCCCACGCAAAATTGGGTCCGTTTGGACACACCGGGATGGAAATCATCCGCCACTTCGCTGTGGTTGCTGGCGCGTCAGTTCCGCCTCCGGTAGAAAATCCTCTCTCTCGGCAGCGACCCGGCTGCCTCAGGGTTGCAGGAGAGTGATGTAATGCCCATTCGCTTCGTCGCCATGATCGCGATTGTTGCCCTGCTTGCCGGTTGCGGCGGGCGGCCGATCGGAGTGATGACGCCAACGGGACAAACAGTGGCCGGTACGACGCCGGTGAATCTCCTTGTCGCGACGACACGCGCGCCGTCTGACAATCCTGCGGTTCTTTTCGGCGGCGAGCGGGGTACGGGGCTGAAGGTCGACGCGGTCACCGTCTCGATACCGCCGGATGCCAACCGCAAGGTCGGGCAGGTGCAGTGGCCGAAGAAGCTGCCGCCCAATCCGCTGAAGGATTTCACTACCGTTGCGGTCGAGCCCATCCGCTCCGAAGCCGAGACGCGAAGCTGGATCGGCCGGCATATTGAAAAGGACCGCCGCGTGCTGGTCTTCGTGCATGGTTTCAACAACCGCTACGAGGAATCCGTCTATCGATTTGCCCAGATCGTCCATGATTCCAGAACCGATGTCGTGCCCGTCGTCTTCACCTGGCCGTCACGCGCCAGCATCTTCGACTATAATTACGACAAGGAAAGCACCAACTATTCCCGTGACGCGCTGGAAGAGATGCTGACGCGGCTGGCGAAAGACAAATCCATCCGTGAAGTCACGGTCATGGCGCACTCCATGGGCACCTGGCTTGCGGTGGAGGCGTTGCGGCAGATGGCTATCCGCAATGGCCGCGTCGATCCGAAGATCGGCAACGTCATTCTGGCAGCACCTGATCTCGACGTGGATGTCTTCAGCCGCCAGTTCGCAAGCCTCGGCAAGACACCACCGAAATTCACGCTCTTCGTTTCGCAGGATGACCGCGCGCTCAGCCTGTCGCGCCGCATTTCCGGCAATGTTGACCGTCTTGGCCAGATCGATCCTTCGGTTGAGCCCTACAGCAGCCAGCTGGAAAAGGCCGGTATCACGGTTCTCGATTTGACGAAGCTGCAATCGGGTGACCGCCTGAACCACGGCAAGTTTGCCGAAAGCCCGGAGGTCGTGCGTCTGATCGGCGACCGCCTCATCGCGGGCCAGACCGTGACGGATTCCGATGTCGGCCTGGGCGAAGCCTTGGGCGCCGTCAGCATCGGTGCCGCGCAGACGGTGGGAACAGCAGCGAGCGTTGTGGTCAGCGCGCCAATTGCTGTGTTCGATCCCCGCACGCGGGAAAACTACGGCAGGCAGGTGGAGCGGCTTGGCCGCTCGGTGGAAAATACCGTGGGATCGGTGGGTGATACGGCCGGCTCCGTGGTGGACGATCAGGCGCTTCAGTCGTCAAGGATCAACTGCGATGCCGCTGCCAATCGAAACCGGGCGGAATGCCGCAATCGCTAAACTGCGATGCGTTAGGGGCAGCGGGAACGCTAGGCGCTTTTTGTCACAGAGCGGCGCAGATTTGTATACAGCTTGTATTTTTATCTGTATGGTCGGTCGACAACCCTTTTCGGAGTAAGACCCCATGCGTTGGAAACGCACCCTTCAGCTTCTCGATGTTCATTGCGAAGGCGAAATCGGCCGTGTCGTCACCGGCGGCGCGCCGAAAATTCCCGGCAATACGGTGGCTGAACAGCTTCACTGGATGAATACCGACCCAAAGGGAGAGGCGCTTCGTCGCTTCCTGACGCTGGAGCCGCGCGGCACGCCCATGGGCTCGGTCAATCTGCTTCTGCCGCCGAAGCATCCGGATGCGCACGCCGCCTTTGTCATCCTTCAGCCGGACCAGGCGCATGCCAGCTCCGGATCGAATTCCATATGTGCGACGACTGCGCTTCTGGAAAGCGGCATGGTGGAGATGCACGAACCGGAAACTGTCATCATTCTGGAAACGGCGGCCGGTCTGGTGAAGGCAACGGCCACCTGCTGCGACGGGCGCTGCGAAAAGGTCAAGCTGACCATGGTGCCGTCTTTCGTGCATGCGCTTGATGTCAGCATCGACACACCCCAATGGGGCAAGGTGACGATGGACATCTCCTATGGCGGCATTTTTTATGCGCTGGTGGATGTGCGTCAGATTGGTCTAACGATCGAAAAAGCCAATGCCGCGAAGCTGGTCTCTGCAGGCATGATCCTTAAGGATCTGGTCAACCGCGAAATGACCGTTGTGCATCCAGAAATCCCCGCCATATCGGGCGTGGCCTATGTGATGTTCCGCGATGTGGACTCCGATGGCTCCATCCGCACCTGCACCACCATGTGGCCCGGCCGGGCGGATCGTTCGCCTTGCGGCACGGGCAATTCCGCCAATCTCGCCACGCTTTATGCGCGCGGCAAGGTGAAGGTGGGCGACGAGTATAAATCCCGCTCGATCATCGGTTCGGAATTTGATGTCGGCCTTTCCGCCGTCACCGAAGTTGCGGGCCGTCCGGCTGTCATTCCCACGATTGCCGGGCGCGGCTTTACCTTCGGTCTGCATCAGGTCGGCCTCGATCCTTTCGACCCATTGGCCGATGGTTTTGCCATGACCGACGTTTGGGGTCCGGAAGCGGGCAACATCTGAAGCGCGCTTCAAAAAAATGACATTTACGGCTGCCTGATCATGTCGGGCGGCTGTTTTCCCGCGACAAAAGATGCTAAGCGGGCGCAATTCCATCATGCTCCGAGGTATCCCGATGAAGTCGCTCACCCTGCGCCGCCCTGATGACTGGCACCTGCATCTTCGTGATGGCGCCATGCTGGAAGGGGTGATCGGGGATACGAGTCGGCATTTCGCCCGCGCCATCATCATGCCGAACCTGGTGCCGCCGGTTGTCACCACCGCAGATGCCCGCGCCTATCGCGACCGCATCGTCAAGGCCATTCCCGCTGGCGACAGCTTTGAGCCCTTGATGACGCTCTATCTGACCGAGGACACGCAGGCCGACGACGTGGAAGAGGGCAAGAAAAGCGGCCTGATTACCGCCGTAAAGCTTTATCCCGCCGGTGCCACAACCAATTCCCATGGCGGTGTGCGCGATTTTAACAAGGCCATGCGTGTTCTGGAGCGCATGGCGAAGATCGGCCTGCCCCTCTGCGTGCATGGAGAAGTAACAACGCCGGAAGTTGATATTTTCGACCGCGAGAAGGTCTTCATCGAGACGGTTCTGGAACCGCTGCGCCAGCGCCTGCCGGAGCTCAAGGTGACGATGGAGCACATCACCACCCGCGATGGCGTTGACTATATCAAGTCTTCCAAGGCCAATCTGGCCGGCTCGATCACCACGCATCATCTCATCATCAACCGCAACGCCATTCTGGTTGGCGGCATCAAGCCACATTATTACTGTCTGCCCGTCGCCAAGCGCGAGGAGCACAGGCTGGCGCTGCGGGCTGCCGCGACCTCTGGCGATGCGCGCTTTTTCCTTGGCACGGATTCCGCTCCGCACGTGGACCCGCTGAAGGAATGCGCCTGCGGTTGCGCGGGCATTTACACGTCCATCAATACGATGAGCTGCCTTGCCCATGTCTTCGAGGACGAAAACGCTCTCGACAAGCTGGAAGCTTTCGCTTCGCTCAACGGCCCGGCCTGGTATGGTCTGGCGCCGAATGAGGAGACGATCACGCTGGTCAAGCGCGACGAGCCAGTGTCATTCCCCGCCAAGATCGAAACGGGCGCCGGGCCGGTGACCGTATTCGATCCGATGTTCCCGCTTCATTGGGATGTAAACTGATTTTATGACCGCCGGCACTGCCGGCGGTTTTGTTATGGTCCGCCGGCACCTCGGCTGGCGCACGAAATACCGAACAAAGACGCGTGCTTTCCGAACACCGATCCGGGTTTTCGGAGCGAGAAACCAAGGCCTAAAAGGAGAACGCCTATGAACCACTTCACATTCACCGATCGCGCCGTCGTTGCCGAACTGGTTGCGAAAATGTTGTGGGAAATCAAGGCGGTCCATTTTAATTCCGAAAGCCCATACACCTTCGCGTCAGGCATGAAGAGCCCTGTCTATATCGACATGCGCAAGCTCATCTCCTTCCCGCGCATTCGCTCCGCAGCCATGGATTTTGCGGCGGCGGCTGTCCTGCGCGAGGCCGGTTTCGAGAAGTTTGACTGTGTGGCCGGCGGCGAAACTGCGGGCATTCCCTTCGCCGCTTTCCTTGCCGAGCGCCTCGGCCTGCCGATGATCTATTGCCGAAAGAAGCCGAAAGGCCATGGCCGCAATGCCCAGATCGAAGGACATATGCCCGAGGGTGCCCGCGTTCTCGTCATCGAGGATCTGACGACCGCAGGTGGCTCGATGTTTACCTTTATCGACGCCATTCGTGCGGCGGGCGGCATCGTCGATCACGGCATCGCACTCTTCTATTACGGCATCTTCCAGGAGGCGGAAGCACGCTTTGCCAACGGCAATGTTAAGCTGCATTACCTGACGACCTGGCGCGATGTTCTGGCCGTTGCCCGGGCTGAAAAACTGTTCGATGAAAAGACCCTCTCCGAGGTTGAAGCCTTCCTCGATAACCCGCTGCCCTGGTCGGCAAAGCGCGGCGGTGTCAGCGAATTGCCGCAATCTTGATTTCGGATGCGGGTGGCCAGCTTGTGGCTGGCCTTCCGATCCATCTTCGTCTAAATCGATTTAAGTCCATTTGATTTGCTGTTTTGAGGAGGACCGTAATGATCCTGTGTTGTGGTGAAGCCCTGATCGACATGCTGCCCCGGCAGACAACGCTGGGAGAGGCGGGTTTTGCCCCTTATGCAGGCGGTGCGGTCTTCAACACGGCCATCGCGCTGGGACGTCTCGGCGTTCCCTCCGCCTTTTTCACCGGTCTTTCCGATGACATGATGGGCGATATCCTGCGGGAGACCCTGCGCGCCAGCAACGTGGATTTCAGCTATTGCGCCACCCTCTCGCGCCCGACCACCATCGCCTTCGTGAAGCTGGTCGACGGCCATGCGACCTATGCCTTTTATGACGAGAACACCGCCGGCCGGATGATTACCGAAGCCGAGCTTCCGGCGCTGGGCGCCGATTGCGAAGCGCTGCATTTCGGAGCCATCAGCCTCATCCCCGAACCCTGCGGCAGCACCTATGAAGCGCTGATGACGCGTGAGCAAGAAAGCCGTGTCATCTCGCTCGATCCCAATATCCGCCCCGGCTTCATCAAGGACAAGCAGTCGCATATGGCCCGCATCCGCCGCATGGCCGCCATGTCCGATATCGTCAAGTTCTCGGATGAGGACCTTGCCTGGTTCGGTCTTGAAGGCGATGAGGACACGCTTGCCCGCCACTGGCTCCACCATGGCGCAAAGCTGGTCGTCGTCACCCGCGGTGCAAAGGGCGCGGTGGGCTACACCTCGGGTCTGAAGGTCGAAGTCGCCTCTGAACGGGTGGAGGTCGTGGATACCGTTGGCGCGGGTGACACATTCGACGCCGGCATTCTGGTTTCGCTGAAAATGCAGGGTCTTCTCACCAAGGCGCAGGTGGCGGCGCTGACGGAAGAACAGATCAGAAAGGCGCTTGCGCTCGGTGCAAAGGCGGCGGCAGTCACCGTTTCGCGCGCTGGCGCCAATCCACCTTTTGCGCACGAAATCGGCTTGTGATGGGTTAGGGTTGAACCATTTTGAAAAGATGGTTCAACACGCATCACGCCGCCAAAATCGTGAAAAACCGTTATTTCGGTATTATCAAGCTTGTGTCTGCTGTTTTTTCGAGAAACAAGCGTCGCATGAGTGTACCGAAGACCCACCCTTTCGATTTCGACCCGACCTACGGCATGCAACGCGAGCAGTTGCTTGCCATCACGCCCCCGGAAGCGCCACCCGGTTTCGATGACTTCTGGGAGAAGCGCTATCGCCGCGCGCTCGCCACTGATCCGCGCCCGGTGCTGCGCCGGAGCAAGCTGAGCGATCCCCGTTGGCAGGTCCTCGATCTCACCTACACCTCCACCGACGGTTTCCGTATCGGTGGATGGCTGCTGTTGCCGCGCGAAGGACAGGTCCGCCGCGGCCTGATCGTCGGCCACGGTTATGGCGGGCGCGGCGAGCCTGATTTCGATGTGCCGGTGGAAGAGACAGCCGTGCTGTTTCCCTGCTTTCGTGGACTGTCGCTGAGTGCCTGTCCGCCGATTTCATCCGATCCGGCCCTTCACGTTCTCTATAATATCGAGCGGAAAGACGATTATATTATCGGAGGCTGTGTCGATGACCTTTGGATCGCGGTCTCGACGCTCGTCAGCCTTTATCCCTGGCTGGAAGGGCAGGTGGGTTATAGCGGCATCAGCTTCGGGGGTGGTATCGGCGCTCTTGCTATCCCTTATGATAAGCGTATCGACCGCGGCCATCTCGTCGTGCCGACCTTCGGCCACCGACCGTTCTGGCTGACGCTGCCAACGGTCGGCAGCGCGGACGCCGTCCAGACCTATGCGAAGACGCACGCCCATGTGCTTGAAACGTTGCGCCTCTTCGATGCGGCCTGCGCGGCCGCCCGCATAAGCGTGCCCATGCTGATTGCGCCTGCGCTTTTTGATCCAGCTGTGGCCCCGCCCTGCCAGTTCGCGGTGGCCAACGCTTTGCCGCCGTCAAAATTTAATGAAATCTTCATCCTCGACGCCGGGCATTTCGAATACCCTGACAGCGCATCGCAAGATGCGGTCCATAAGGACAAGGTCAGACGGTTTTTCAAGGTGCCATGAAACGCGAATATCTCCGCTGGTATAGTCACAGGCTCCATCGCGATATGGAACTCCTGATATTCGGTCATGCCGGCGCGAAAGTGCTGATGTTCCCGACACGCGACGGGCGCTTCTTCGAATATGAGGAGTTGGGCGTCGTCGAAAGTCTTTCTCACAAGCTGGAGGCCGGCCACCTCCAGCTTTATTGTATCGAGGGTCTGGCACGGGAAAGTTTCTACGCGGGCCACAACCATCCCGCCGACCGTCTCCGACGTCACGCCGCACTCGAGGCCTATATTCTGGGCGAAGTGCTGCCGCTGATGGCGGAGAAAAATCCGCACGGCAGCACCATCGTGCAGGGCTGCAGCCTCGGTGCCTTTCAGGCCGCCAGCCTCGTCTTCCGTCACCCGCATCTCTTCACCAAGCTCGTCGCTTTTTCCGGCCGCTATGACCTGACGATGGAGGTGGAGTCTTTCGGTGATCTATTCGACGGCTATTATGACGATGACGTCTATTTCCACATGCCGAGCCACTTTCTTCCCGGGTTAAACTGCCCATGGCGGCTCGATCACCTGCGCCGCATCGACATGGTCTTCACCATTGGCGACGCTGACCCCTTTCTGGACAACAATCACCACTTAAGCCGCGTGCTTTCAGGCAAGCAGGTGGGGCACCAGATGCATGTCTGGGAAGGCCGCGCGCATCGGGCGGGTGCGTGGCGCAAGATGGCGGCGCTTTATATTTGAGGTGGAGCCCGTGCCTCAGGCGAGAAGAAATTCCATCAGGGCATTCTGGGCATGTAGAAGAAAAGCTTTTGCCGACCGGCTCTGACAGGCCGGGTGGGCCATTGCGTCCGCGGTCACCTCTTGGCCACGCGAGACTGGCGGACAGGGCAAAAAAATCACATCAGGCCGCATCCTGTCGAGAAGGGACGCGGATATGCTATAATCGGCCAGATGATGATTGGCGTCGGACGGCCAGGAATCGGTAATGACCACATCCGCATCCAGTAGCTTGTCCATGTCCGTGCTTGCCCGGAAGTTCGGATTGATGAGCGCGGCATCCGTGACGTGCCATTGATCCGGGTAAACCTGCGTGACCTGAATGGGCAGGGAAATCGAGGCTTCGACCCAAGAGCGTAAAATATTGGCGTCCGGTGCTACACCGACGATTTTGAGGCCGGCTTTCTGGCCCCTCAGGCTTTTCACATAGGCTAAATCACCAAGCGTTTCACATGGATGATTGAATTTTGTCCGCGCGTTGATGACAGGTGCGCGCATGTCGGCTGCAAGTGCCCGAAGTGTCGAGAGGTCCTTCGTGCGGATAATCAAAAGATCGAACCAATTGTCGAGATAACCAGCCAGATCGGCAATCTCTTCTCGGCCGTTAAAGTTGATCGGAACGGTAACGCAGGTGCCGCCCATCGCCTGGATACCGAGATCAAAGGCGGCGGTATTGCGCCAGCCGGTGTCGTCAACGATCAGCCCGACACGTTTTCCCTTGAGCGTCTGTGGCATCGTGCCCTGTAACCAGTCCTCGGCCAGAGCGCCCGCGCGGTCGATGATCGAGAAGATCGCGTCCGCACTCAGGTCGTGAAACTCCAGAAAGTCCCTGCCCGGCCGGAACGACATATGCACCTCCAAGTGACATTCGATCAACGCTGCATTGAAAAAAGCCGGAAGTCGCCCTCCGGCTTTCGTAAATTGCAGTGCCTGGATTTACCCCGCCAGACCCGCCAGCGCCTTCACCAGCCCCTGCGTAGAGCTGTCATGGCCAGCGGCGCTTTCCTTTCCTTCGACGACCGGAAGCAGGCCGGTCGCCAGTTCCTTGCCAAGCTCCACGCCCCATTGGTCGAAGGAGTTGATGCGGAACAGCACGCCTTCGACGAAGACGCGATGTTCGTAAAGCGCGATCAGGCGGCCAAGCGCGAATGGCGTCAGCTTGTCGTAGACGAAGGTGATGGACGGACGATTGCCGGTGAAGACACGGTGCGGCGCGATGAAATCCGCATGTCTGTCATCCACGCCCTTGGAGGTGAGCTGGGCTTTTGCCTCAGCCAGCGTCCGCCCCTTCATCAGCGCTTCCGACTGCGCCAGGCAATTGGCGATGAGAAGCTGGTGCTGGTGGCGCAGTTCGGGCTCGAAACCGTTGGCTGCGATCATGAATTCCGCCGGGATGACGCTCGTGCCCTGGTGGATCAGCTGATAGAAGGCGTGCTGACCATTCGTACCGGGCTCGCCCCAGACAACCGGGCCGGACTGGCCTTCGACCGGCGTGCCGTCGATGGTCACACCCTTGCCGTTCGATTCCATGTCCAGCTGCTGCAGATAAGCCGGGAAACGCGACAGCCGCTGGTCATAGGGCAGGATCGCCCGCGTCGGGTAATTCAGTACGTTGCGGTGATAAAAACCGATCAGGCCGAGCAACATCGGAAGATTTTCACGGACCGGCGCCTCGCGGAAGTGGCGATCCATGGCGTGGGCGCCATCCAGGAACTTGCCGAAATTATCCGGCCCGATGGCGATCATCAGCGGCAGCCCGATGGCAGACCAGATCGAGTAACGGCCGCCAACCCAGTCCCAGAAACCGAAAATGCGGTCGCTTTCGATGCCGAAGGCGGTAACCTTGTCCAGCGCTGTGGAAACCGCGGCAAAGTGATGCTTGACGGCGTCTTCGCCCAGCTTTTCGGCGATGAAGCGGCGCGCCGTGGCGGCGTTCGTCATCGTCTCGATGGTGGTGAAGGTCTTCGACGCCACGATGAAGAGCGACGTCTCGGGGTCGATGAGCTTCAGCGTATCGGCAATATGCGCGCCATCAATGTTCGAGACGAAATGCGCCCGCGGGCCGTCATGGAAAGGTGCCAGTGCCAGCGTTGCCATGACCGGGCCGAGGTCGGAACCGCCAATGCCGATATTGATGACATCGGTAATCTTTTTACCGGTCGCGCCCTTCAGCGAACCGGAACGGATGGCATCGGCAAACTTGCCCATGGCAGACAGAACCGCGTTCACATCGGGCATCACGTCCTTGCCGTCAACGAGAACCGGCGTGTTGCCGCGATTGCGCAACGCGGTATGCAGGACGGCACGGTCTTCGGTGAAATTGATCGCCTTGCCGGAAAACATCTCCTCGCGCTTGGCCTCGACGCCGCCTTCTTGTGCAAGCTGTTCGAGAAGCGTGACGATCTCTTCATTCACGGCGCACTTGGAATAATCCATCAGCAGGTCGTCGAACTTGGCGCTGAAACGGCTGAATCTCTTGTCATCGGCCGCAAAGGCGGCGCGAAGATCGGTTGCGGCTGTGCTGCTCGCCGTTGCTTTCAGTTTTTCGATGGTGGCCTGCATCTCGTGCTCCTCGGCTTCCGTGGAAGGATGAGGAAACTATTCTTTTTCAGGCGGCCAAATCAAGGCGGCTTCGATAAAAGAAAAGAGCCGGTCACCCGGCTCGATTTCGTTCAGTTCAGATTGCGCAATTCGCGCCGCAGGATCTTGCCGACATTCGATTTCGGCAGCTCGGTACGGAACTCGATGATCTTCGGCCGCTTGTAGTTTGTCAGGTTCTTGGCGCAGAATGCCTTGAGTTCCGCTTCCGTGAGCGACTGGTCCTTCTTGACCACAAAAAGCTTGACGGTTTCGCCGGAGTGCTCGTCCGGAACGCCGATGGCGGCGCATTCCAGGACGCCTGGATGGCTGGCGGCCACTTCCTCCACCTCGTTCGGATAGACGTTGAAACCGGAGACGAGGATCATGTCCTTCTTGCGGTCGACGATCTTGGTATAACCGCGTTCATCCATGAAGCCCATGTCGCCGGAACGGAAGAAGCCGTCTGATGTCATCGCCTTTGCCGTCTCGTCCGGCCGCTGCCAATAACCCGCCATCACCTGCGGCCCACGAATGCAGATTTCTCCGACCTCTCCGGTGGGCAGGCTGTTGCCGTCCTCGTCGCGAATATCGATTTCGGTGGAAGAGATCGGCAGGCCGATGGTTCCGCTGAACTCCGTGGAATCGAGGCGGTTGACGGTGGCAACCGGCGATGTCTCGGAGAGGCCGTAGCCCTCCGCAATGGGGCAGCCGACGATGGAAAGCCAGCGTTCCGCGACAGGCCTTTGCACCGCCATGCCGCCGCCGAGAACCAGAATGAGCGACGACAGATCGAGCTTGCGGAAATCCTCGTTGTTCATCAGCGCGTTGAAAAGCGTATTGATGCCGGGGAAAATATGCGGCTGATAATGCGACAATTCTTTCACAAAACCGGGAATATCGCGCGGATTGGCAATCAGCAGATTGTGGCCGCCAAGCGCAATGCCCATCAGCGAATTCACCGTCAAGGCGAAGATGTGGCAGAGCGGCAGCGCGCAGATGAAGTTGAGAACTTCCGGGCGATCCTTTTGGCCGTTGAAGGCGGCGTCCAGCCACAGGCTGATCTGAAGCTTGTTGGCCAGAAGGTTGGCATGCGTGAGAACCGCACCCTTGGATACACCCGTCGTGCCCCCGGTATATTGCAGGAAAGCAATGTCCTGCGCCGTGAGGCTGACCGGCTTCAGCGAAAATCCCTGACCTTCCTTCAGCATCGCCTTGAAGCTGATGGAGCCGGGAATGGTATAGGCGGGCACCAGTTTCTTGACCTTGCGGACCACCAGATTGACGATATGTCCCTTGAGGCCGAGAAGATCGCCCATCGCCGCGACGACCACGTGCCGCACCGCGGTTTTCGGCACCGCCTGCTGCGCCACATGTGCAAAGTTCTCCAGCACGAAAAGCGCCTTCGCGCCGGAATCCTTCAGCTGATGTTCCAGCTCGCGCGGTGTGTAAAGCGGATTGACATTGACCACCACCATGCCTGCCCGCAGGATTCCATAAACCGCAACCGGATTTTGGAGGATGTTCGGCATCATCACGGCAACCCGGTCGCCCTTTTCCAGTCCTCTGGACTGCAGCCAGGCGGCGACGGCTCGGGTTTCAGCGTCCAGTTCCCGGTAGGTCAGCGACTTTCCCATGCTGGAAAAGGCCTTCCGGTCGGCAAACTGCACACAGCTCTTTTCGAGAAGATCGACGAGGGAGGCATTGGTCGATACGGGAATTTCGGAAGGAACGCCCGGCGGATAGGAAGACAGCCAGCGCTTCCCAATGACGGCGTTCTGCGGGTGTCCCAGGGACAATTCACTCATGCTGCTCCTCCCAGAGTCTCTTCGCGCCGCGCATTCTGTGGAACGCGTGAACAGCGCTTTCGGCTGCCTGATGTTCACGAGGCTCCCGCACCTGCCCGCATCTGCCGGCGTGAGGGAACCACTTGTGACGTCACCGGATCGACTGCTCCTCCCGCTCCCCGGTGACGAATGATAGACGCGTAATCCCTTGACGTCCATCTTATCGGCGAAACCTATTTAACTCTAACGTAAACGTCAATATTGCTGCCGCACATCTCGCCAACTCGTGATGGAAAATGCATTTTCCCGGTCTTTTTTGACTTTAATCCTGATTTGAGCGATCAACATAATTCGCAAAGCAGGGCAGGATTGGAAATGGCAGGCAGCGCAGCGCTAGAACTGAAATCGGTGGGCAAGAAATTCGGTGATACGGATGTATTGTCCGACATCGATCTGTCCGTCGAAAGCGGTGAGATCATTTGTCTTGTAGGGCGCTCCGGCTGCGGAAAATCAACCTTGCTGCGTATCATCGCAGGCGTGGAGACACCCGATAAAGGCAGCATTTCCCTGAACGGCGCTGTCGTGGCCGGGTCTGGAGTTTTCATCGAGCCCGAAAAGCGCAATATCGGTTTCGTTTTTCAGGATTATGCGCTCTTCCCGCATCTTACCGTCGAGCAGAACGTCATGTTCGGCCTCCGCTCGCTGCCGAAAGCGCAGGCCCGGGCGCGCACTGCGGAGATGATCGAACATGTGCATCTCAAGGAACTTGCGAAACGTTATCCCCATACGCTGTCGGGCGGTGAGCAGCAGCGCGTCGCGCTTGCCCGTGCACTCGCCCCGCAGCCTGGCCTTCTGCTGATGGACGAGCCTTTTTCCAATCTGGACAGGGGATTGCGTGACGATGTGCGCGAAGAGACGCTAGGTCTTCTACGCCAGCTGGGTACGACGGCAATCATGGTTACTCACGATCCCGAAGAAGCGCTTTCGGCGGGCGATCGCGTGGTTCTGATGCAGCGCGGACGGATCGTGCAAAGCGGCACGGGTTACGAAATCCACGACCATCCCAAGACCCGCTATGCCGCTGATTTTTTCTGCGCCTTCAACAAGATTGAAGGACGGGTAAGGCAGGGTCGCGTGGAAACGCCGCTTGGCCTGCTGGGGGATGCCTCCGATCTGCCCGATGGCCTCGCGGCGGTTGCCTATGTTCGGCCCAATGCGATTTCGATTATCGAAGACGCCGCGAAAGAAGGTATCGCTGGCGAAATATCGAGCCGGGTCTTCTTGGGGGAGATCGAACAGCTCGGCATCGCCGTGCCCGGATTACCAGCTGATCTTCGCGTCAGAACAATGCAGCGTACAGCCGCCAAGACGCGGGCGATACGCTTCGGAATTGATCCGAAGGGCGTGCTGATATTTACCTGAAGTTGAATGATCGCATTTGCATGTTCTTTTTCTGCACGTTTTCAACTCTTGGTGATCAAAATGCGGCGGAAAATGGCGAAATAAAACTTGATTTGTATCATCATGTATGATGTCTGCTCCCCCTATTGCCGTTATCGGAGAGGGAGACAAAACATGAAGAAATTTACCGGGTTCGCCCTGCTTGCCAGCACGGTTGCCTTTGCAGCCGGCGCAGCCAATGCCGCTGAACTCAATATCTATACCACCCGCGAGCCGGGCCTCATTCAGCCCCTCCTGGACTCCTTCACCGCTTCGAGCGGCGTGAAGGTCAATACCGTGTTTTTGAAGGACGGCCTTGCGGAGCGTGTTCTGAGCGAAGGCGCGAGTTCGCCGGCTGACGTTCTGATGACGGTGGACGCCGGCAATCTTGTCGATCTCGCTGAAAAGGGCGTAACGCAGGCGGTCGAATCCGAGACCCTGAGCAAGGCCATCCCCGCTGAACTGCGCGATGCCAAGGGTCACTGGTTCGCGCTTTCCATGCGAGCCCGCGTTCTGTATGCAGCCAAGGACCTCGATCTCGCTTCCTTCAATTATGAAGATCTCGCTGATGCGAAGTGGAAGGGCAAGGTCTGCATTCGCGCCGGACAGCATCCCTACAATACGGCGCTGTTTGCGGACTACATCGCCCATTATGGCGCTGAAGACACCGAGAAGTGGCTTGCCGGAGTCAAGGAAAACCTCGCCCGCAAGGCAGGCGGCGGTGACCGCGATGTCGCCAAGGACATCCTCGGCGGCATTTGCGATATCGGTATCGCCAACTCCTATTATGTCGGCCTGATGCGCTCGGGCAAGGGCGGCGAGGAGCAGGTGAAGTGGGGCGACGCCATCAAGGTGGTTCTGCCGACCTTCAAGAATGGCGGCACGCAGGTCAATATCAGCGGCGCAGCCGTGGCGAAGAATGCGCCGAACAAGGCGGAAGCTGTCAAGCTTCTGGAATATCTCGTTTCCGACGAAGCCCAGAAGATCTATGCCGAGGCCAACTACGAATATCCGGTCAAGCAGGGCGCGGCTCTCAACGAGATCGTCGCTTCGTTCGGCACGCTGAAGATCGATAACAAGCCGCTGACGGAAATCGTATCGCATCGCAAGCAGGCGAGCGAGCTGGTCGACAAGGTCGGTTTCGACAAGTAAAGGCCAATCAGCGATAACATGTGAAAGGCGTTCGCAATTGCGGGCGCCTTTCCGCGTATTTTCCAGAAGCACATGAACCCAGACGCCACCCAGCCATTGTCACCTCGTGCCCGAGCCAGATTTTCATCCTCCTTCTGGTGGCTGTGCCTTTCAGTGCTGGCGGTTTGCAGCGCCATGGTTCCGGTTATGGCGCTTGTCTCGCAGGCGTTGCAGGGTTCTGATGGCCTTTGGTCGCATCTGGGCTCAACCGTGCTCTGGACGGCGCTTCCGGATACGGCGATCCTTCTTGCCGGTGTCGGGCTGCTGGCAGGTATCGTCGGAACCTGTGCCGCCTGGCTGGTCACCGCCTATGATTTTCCCGGCCGCAAAATATTGGAGTGGGCGCTGCTGCTGCCGCTGGCCATGCCCACCTATATCGTCGCTTACGCCTATCTGGATATTCTGCATCCCATCGGGCCTGTGCAGGGCGCGATCCGCTGGCTGCTCGGCTATTCCAGCCCGCGTGAATTCCGTCTTCCGGACATAAGGTCCATGACCGGATGCATCGTCCTTCTGGGCTTCGTGCTGTTTCCCTATGTCTATATTCCCGTGCGCGCCATGTTCCTCACGCAGGCAGGCAACCTGCTGGAAGCGGCGCGCACGCTCGGAGTCTCCAGACGTGCGGCTTTCTTCAAGGTAGCGGTGCCGCTGGCGCGCCCGGCGATTGCGGTCGGCGTCAGCCTTGCCTTGATGGAAGCGCTGAACGATATCGGCGCGTCCGAATTTCTTGGCGTCCGCACACTCACCGTCTCCGTCTACACCACCTGGGTCACGAAATCCGACCTGCCGGGTGCGGCGCAGATTGCGCTTTCCATGCTGTTCATCGTTGTCGCCCTCGTGGCGCTTGAGCGCTGGGCGCGACGCAAGCAGCGCTACGCGGTCTCTGCGCAGAAAAGCAGGCAACTGGAGCCGCTGCGGCTCAATGGCCTGAAGGGTTGGGCCGCTTTCTTGTTGGGCAGCTTGCCGGTCCTGATCGGTTTTATGGCGCCAGCCAGCTATCTCGTCACCGAGGCATGGAAACGGTTTCGTTTCAACGGATTGTCCCCCCGTTTTGCCGATGAGGCCCTGAACACCATCGTCTTTGCCGGGATGGCGACGGTGATCACCCTCATCCTCGGCCTTGTCGTCGCTTACGCCATGCGCCTTGCGCCGGGCCGCCTGTCGCTCTGGTCCTATCGTCTTTCGACGGTGGGATATGCCGCCCCCGGAACGGTCATCGCCATCGGCGTCCTGATCGCGCTCGGCGGCTTTGACCGCTTTGTCGACGAGACCATGCGCGACTGGTTCGGCATATCGACAGGCCTCATCTTCATCGGCAGTGGCGCCGCGCTGATCTACGCCTATTCCGCACGTTTCCTTACCATTGCCGCCGGTGGGGTGGATGCTGGCCTCAGCCGCATCCCGCAGTCCTTCGATCACGCCTCGCGAACGCTCGGGCGATCCGCAACGCAGACATTCCGACACGTCCATCTTCCGCTTTCCAAGGCCTCACTTGCGGCTGCGGCATTGCTTATCTTCGTGGATTGCGTCAAGGAGCTTCCCGCTACGCTCCTGTTGAGGCCGCTCAATTTCGAAACCTTTGCCACCCATCTTTATGGCGAAGCGGCGCGTGGCACCTACGAGGAGGCGGCCATCGCAGCCTTGGCAATCGTCGTCATCGGCATGCTTCCGGTCATGCAACTTGCAAGGATCGGCCGGCGCAAGAGCTGACATCGAAGCTCCGCCGGATAAATTGCGGGCGCAAAATTGTGCGAGAGGCCAATAAGCTTCAAATCCACCCAGAAAACGACAAGCATCGCGCCTTAATCCTGATGTAAATACTCAGCTTAATTGAGGTGCTGCGACCCTTGGGATATCAATACGGTCGCGATGTTTTCGGGGCATATCTTGAAAAATTTGCATGGGATGTTTTTGTGCCATCTGGCTTTGGGAACGGCTGCCGTAGTTTTGCTGGCGCCCGCGATGGTGCATGCGCAGGACACAACTGTCCTTCAGCAGATTACCGTTGACGGGCAGGGCGCGGAAAATGCAACCGGTCCCGTCCGGGGCTACGTCGCGAAGAAAAGCGCGACGGGTTCAAAAACCGAGACGGAAACCAGAGATATTCCGCAATCCGTATCGGTCGTCGGCCGCCAGGAAATGAACGACCGCGGCGCGGTGACGAAGATCGACGAGGTGCTGCGGTATACCCCAGGCGTGACGGCGGAGCCCTTTGGCACGGATCCGGATACGGACTGGTTTTATATTCGCGGTTTTCAGGCCACCCAGACTGGGGTGTTTTTGGACGGGCTGAACCTGTTCAGTTACGGTTTCGGCGGTTTCCAGATGGATGCCTATGGTCTGGAGCGGGTTGAAGTCCTGAAGGGGCCTGCGTCGGTGCTCTACGGCGGCGCCAATCCCGGTGGCATCGTTGAGATGATCCGCAAGCGCACCCAGGAGGAACCCGTTCGCGAAACGGAAATCGGCATCAATAATTTCGGCAACGCTTTCTTCGGTTTCGATCTCGGCGACAAGGTGGATGATGAGGGCGTATGGAAATACCGCGTCACCGGCAAGGTCTCGGGCGGCGACAACTATACGAATTACTCCGAGGATTTGCGCGGCTTCATCATGCCGCAAGTCACTTTCGAGCCGGATGCGCAGACAAGCGCCACGCTCTATGGGTATTTTTCGGCGCTTGACCAGGTGCATGTGGGCAACGGTTTCCTGCCTTATGTCGGCACCGTGGCCGACGCGCCCTTCGGCAAGCTCAACCGTGAAGCCTTTTATGGTGAGCCGGGCCTTGATAACGGCCGCGTCTATCAATCGATGGTGGGCTACGAGGTCAGCCATGAATTCGACACTGGCTGGAAGATCAGTCAGAACGCCCGTTATGGGCATCTGTACAAGTACGAGACCGGGCCCTATCCCGGCGGCTGGGCGAATGCCGATGCCAACGGCCAGCCGAGACTCGATCCGATCACCAAGGACTATATGCTGACCCGCTTCGGTTACGACGGCGTGTCGAAGGTCGATAGCTTCGGTGTGGATAACCGAGTGGAAGGCCAGTTCGATACCGGTGCCGTCAGCCATTCACTGCTCTTTGGTCTGGACTATAAATATTACCGGCTGGATCAGGTGCAGGCCTGCTGCGGGTCGAATGCGATCGGCGCGCTCAATCCGGTTTACGGTTCGGCGCAGGGAACGAATTTCGTTTATGCCGATAACATCGTGACCCAACAGCAGATCGGCATTTATGCGCAGGACCAGCTGCGGTTCGGAGATGGCTGGCTTGTGACGCTGAATGGCCGTTACGACTATGTCGATACGGAGCTGAACAACAGATTGCCGACGGGCCTGTCCCGCCGCTCCAGTGACGACGCGCTGAGCGGCCGCGCCGGCCTTGCCTACGAATTCGACAATGGCCTGACGCCCTACGTCTCCGCCGCCACCTTCTTTAATCCGCTTATCGATACGCCTGCAGACGGCACACCCGCCGTGCCGGAAGAAGGCCACCAGTTCGAAGCCGGCATCAAATACGAGCCGACGTTCTTCGATGGCAGCATCACCGCCTCGGTCTTCAAACTGGTCAAGGATAATGCTATCGTGTCGTATACGGCGGGTGGGGTGACCACCAGCGGCCAGTTCGGACAGGTCGAATCCACCGGCTTCGAGCTGGAGGCCAAAGCCAATCTCAATGAAAACTGGAAGGCACTCGCCTCCTATTCCTACACCGATATCGACATTACCCGCGATGCCAATCCAAATCTCATAGGCAAATCGCCATGGATCGTGCCCGCCCATACCGCTTCGCTGTGGTTGGACTATGCTTTCACCACGGATACACTTGACGGACTGAGCATCGGCGGTGGTGTGCGGTATCAGGGCAAATCCTGGGCGGATGCGGCGAATACATTGCGCGTTCCTGACGCCGCTGTTTTCGATGCCGCGGTCCGTTACCAGAAGGACGACTGGACCGCATCCATCAACGTCGCCAATGTCTTCGACAAGGAATACGTCAAGGGCTGCGCCGGTGTCTCCGTCTGCGGCTGGGGTGACAGCCGAACCATCACCTTCAAGCTTTCCAAGAAGTGGTAAGGCCTGGTCAAAGGCCGCAGTTGCGGGAAAATTGGTTTGCCACTATAAACATGAATAAACTTATCATGTTATAGTGGCGCCATGGCGCGCCCTGCGGGATCGAGAAGCCATGGCTTTCCGCGTGCGGATGGAAAATGAGATCGACGGTTTTGCCGTTATAGGCGGCCCGCGCTCAAGGGTCTGGAACGGCATCGTTGCCGATCTCTGGGACGTGCGTTGTGCACCGAAAGCAGGTGGACGTTATGTCGGCAAGGACCCGCGTTTTGTTTTTCTGCTGGAGATGGATGGAAAGGATGATGGCAGGTTCGTCATGAACGGCTGCCGCCGCGACAAGTATATTGCCTCCGAGGTGAACCGTATTTCCTTCGTGCCTGCCGATCTGGATGTGCATGCGGAGTTGAGCAACGTTTCCTTCCTCCGCCACCTCGATCTGCACTTCGACGCTGGACTGCTGGGGGCTCGGTTGGTGCAGGGTTTCGATCCGCACGGTTTGCTCGACCCGCATCTGATGTTCGAGGATGAGCGCCTGCTGGCGCTGGCGCGGTTGATCGCAGCCGAATGCGACAATCCCGATCCGCTGCACGATCTCTATGGCGAGAGCCTCGTGCTGGCGCTGCTGACGGATTTTCTGAAAGTGAGGCGGGAGCCGGTCAAAAAGCGCAGCAAGCTCGCCGCCTGGCAATTGAGGGCGGCGACGGATTATATTCGCGAACATTGCCTTCGGTCGATCCGGCTTGAGGAACTTGCGGAACTTACAAACCTGTCGCAATCCCATTTCAGCCATGCCTTCAAGGCCTCCACCGGCGTCCCGCCGCACCAGTGGCAGATGCAGGCGCGTATTGATCGGGTCAAGGATCTGATGATGCGAACCGAGATGGGGCTTACCGACATCGCCATCGCAGCCGGATTTTCCGATCAGGCGCACTTCTCCCGCGTCTTTCGAAAGATGGTCGGGGTGTCCCCCTCGGTCTGGCAGAGGAGCCGCCAGTAGCTGCCCTTTGTTCCGTTCTTTCTCCAAAAAATTCCCTGACGGCATCTGAAACGCACCGGAACGATTTCTCCGGCGACGGGTTTACAGACGTGACCCATTGAGGAAATCAAGGAGGAAACTATCATGTTGCATCAGGAACCCCGCGCCGGCCAGGACCCCTATGTGAAGGACACGCCCAGCCTTATCGCCAGCGACAAGGTGGAAGGCACCCGCGTTTACGGCGCCGACGGCAAGCATATCGGCTCGATCCAGCGCATCATTCTTGAGAAGCGCGGCGGCCGCGTGGCCTATGCGGTGTTGAGCTTCGGCGGCTTTCTCGGCATTGGCGACGATTATTATCCGCTGCCGTGGGAAAAGCTGCATTACGACGAAGAGCTCGACGGCTACCGCATCGACCTGACGAAGGAACAGATCGAAAATGCCCCGCATTTCGCCAATCTCGATGATGACGAATTGCTGAACGCAAGGGATCGTAAGGTCTACGACTATTACGGCGTCGCCCCCTACTGGATGTAAGGCCAATAATCTTGCCAATGGGCATTGTGGCGTTTTCGGCTCATCTTCAGCCGGAAACGCCTGACGAAAACGGCTCCTGTAGGAGCCGTTTTTTCTGTATTAATGTGGGTTCTTCTGCATGTCGGAAACCGCATCTGTGAAGCACTTACGCGCTTCCTCCGGCGATTTTCGCCCGTCAAGTGCAGCGCGGCAGGCACTTCTGGCTCTCACGAAACTCAATCCGCGCCGATTTGGCCAGCCTTCGGTCAACAATGTTAGTGCTTCGAATGGGCCGGCGACGACACTCTTGCCGTTCGCATCCAGATTGACCTCAACAGGCTCTGTCCATCTCTCGTTATTCATCGTGCACCTCCCAGAGCAACGCGATCCCGAAACAAACCCGACAGCGGAGCAACCCATGAACGCTGTCCTGTGTCACTACCGCCTAGGATAAGCGCAAGCAATGGAATTGACAACGGTGATCAGCGGAAGCCGAAAAACGAAAGGATCGCCAGGACGATAACGACGAGGCCGACGATGTAGATGATCTGGTTCATGATTTTCTCCTTGTCTATGTCATCACCATAACGTGAAGGAGAAGATGCGGTTCCAGAAGCACATGATAATTTAATCACGTGCTAAAAAATTGCGGACATTCCATCGTCACGCGATGCGGAACGTCACCTCCGCACGATCACCCAGATCGCGTGTATGATGCCGGGCACATAACCGCACAGCGTCAGAAGAATGTTGAGCCAGAAGTGCAGCCCCAGTCCGACCTGGAGAAATACACCAACCGGCGGCAGGATGATGGCGATGAGAATACGAATGACGTCCACGATGACAGGCTTTCCGGTTGACTGTTGACCAGCCGGAGAACGTGTGTGGGGCGGTTTGGTTTCACTTAAGCACGGACGTGCTTTTTGGGATGGATTTTTGTTTGAAAATGGTGCCGCTTACGTGACTCGAACACGTGACCCCATCATTACGAATGATGTGCTCTACCGACTGAGCTAAAGCGGCCCGGTTGTGATCCGTCTGTCACGGATCAGCTTCATGGCGGGCTGATACAGGCAATGCCGACGGATTTCAAGCCTTGAATGCGTGGCTTTTGAAATTTCCGCAAAAAGCTTTGCCTGTCCAAGGTTTAAGGGCGTATCAGGCTCCGGCGCAGATGCGGCCCCTCGCAACCTCGTATTCCTGGACCAGCCGATCAACCAGAGCCGCTACCGGCTCCACCGCCTTGACCGCGCCAATACCCTGGCCCG
The DNA here is from genome assembly GCF_055382365.1 of Agrobacterium sp. 5Ca39. Classification (NCBI taxonomy): domain Bacteria; kingdom Pseudomonadati; phylum Pseudomonadota; class Alphaproteobacteria; order Hyphomicrobiales; family Rhizobiaceae; genus Agrobacterium; species Agrobacterium sp. 5Ca39. The sequence goes on from NZ_AP026436.1 coordinate 94,591, forward strand.
CGCCCCATATGTCCTTCCAGGCTTTTGCGCCGCCGGAAGCCGATTCGAAATCCATCTTTGAGGGATCCGCTTCCGGCAGCTTGTCGGGGTCGAGGCCGGAGGCGACGATCGAACTTTTCAGATAATTGCCGTGAACACCGGTGAAATAGTTCGAATAGACGATGTCTTTGGCATGCGCATCGACGATTGCCTGCTTGTAGGCGTCGGAGGCGCGGGCCTCCCGCGTGGCGATGAAAGGGGAGCCGATATAGGCCATGTCCGCGCCCATCGCCTGTGCCGCGAGGATGGAGCCGCCATTGGCAATGGCGCCGGCAAGCAGCAGCGGGCCATCGAACCACTCGCGGATTTCCTGCACGAGGGCGAAGGGAGAAAGTGTGCCCGCATGGCCGCCGGCGCCCGTCGCGACGGCGATCAGCCCATCCGCGCCCTTGCGGATGGCCGACCTTGCATGGCGATCGTTGATGACATCGTGCAGGACGATGCCGCCATAGGAATGCACGGCCGCATTGACTTCCGGCACGGCACCGAGCGAGGAAATAACCACCGGGACCTTATATTTCACGCAAAGGCCGAGATCATGTTCCAGTCGCCGGTTGGACATATGCACGATCTGATTGACCGCGAAAGGCGCGGCCGGACGATCCGGGTTGGCCCGGTTGTGCGCGTCAAGCTCTTCGGTGATCATCGCCAGCCACTCATCGAGCTGGCTTTCCGGCCGCGCATTCAGCGCCGGGAAAGCGCCGATGACGCCCGCCTTGCATTGCGCCAGCGTCAGTTGAGGGTGCGAAATGATGAATAATGGTGACGCTATGACCGGAAGACGCAGATTGTCTTTCAGCACGGACGGTAGCATGGCTCCTCCCCCAGATTACGTTTACGCGCACGTAAGTCATTATCGTGTTCGGTGTCGGATTGGAAGCGAAAACAGTACCGCGAGGCGTCGCCGAACCTGCGTTCGTAGCGCCACAATAGATCGATTTTCCCCAAGACAATCCGGTCTTTATCACAAACGATGCTTGCGGAGGGGCGGCATAGCCGTTACCGAATCGTGAACCCATGGCGCAGCGCCGCATATTTTGCAAAGCGCATTAGAACAAGGATCGGTCGTGAGCGGACTGGAAACGGCAATCAGAAATGCTCTGGAAAAATCGGACAGATCGAACGCCGAAGTTCGTGCACGTATTTATCAATCGTCCCGTCAGGCGCTGGAAGCGGGCCTGCGCAAGCAGGGCATCGACGACCCGCAGATTGTTGCCCAGCAGCGCCAGCGGCTTGAAAGCCTGATCCACCTCATCGAGAACGAGGAACGCAACCGGCTTCTGGACAGGGTGGAGCAGCAATTGCGGCCGCCCGTGGAGGAAAGAGCGGCGCAGGATGATGATTCCGTCGATCCCGTTTCGCAGCCGCCCCATCGGGATGAAGTGGCTGTCGAGCCGGAACTGCGCGGTGAAACGCGCGATGCGCGACCCGGTGCCGCCACGGCTCCGGAATCCCCCCGACCAGGTCGGCGCGGCGGAAAACCATCGAGGAGAGGTTCCAGCGCGGCTGACGCATCGCTCGCCTTCCGCCCCGAAGGTGCTGTTGGTCGCCGCAAGCGCCGCGGGCTTTTTGCCCGGCTTTTCATCTATGTCACGCTTCTGGCCTTTGTCGGTTTCGGCGCCTGGTGGGCCTATTCCTCGGGTGTCCTGCTCTCTCCGGAACAGCGGGATACCAGCGTGCCCAATCCGCCGGCGCAGGTGCAGGCAGAGGACTTTAATGGCGCCGAACCCGCCCCGAGCCTATCGGCCGGGCGTGGCTTTTCGGACGACTGGGTCGAGGTTTTTAATGCCGAGCGCGGTAATTCCGGAGTTTCGGCAGGTCCACGCGCCAATGTCGAAAATATCGCAACGCCCGCCGGCAAGGCAATTCGGGTGACGTCGAGAAGCGTGGCGCAGGATGGCGCCGTCAGCATCGAGGTTCCAGTCGAAGTGATGCGGGACATGGCCGGGAAATCCTCGACCATATCCATTACCCTGCAATCTTCCAGTGACCGGCAGACACAGGTGTCCGTCGCATGCGATTTCGCTACCTTGGGCGATTGTTCGCGCCACCGCTTTACGGCCACGGCCGAGCGCGCCGACATGCTGCTGAACGCGACATTCGAGCGTTCGCTGGCCCCCAACGCGCCGGGCAGGATTTTCATCAACAGCGATATCGATGGCAGCGGCCGCCCGGTCAACCTTTATTCCGTGCGTATCCTGCCAGGTCAGTAAAAAGGTACGAGCAGCCGCCAAAGGCGGCTCTCCTCATTTCCCTTCGGCTTTTCCGAGAAAATTCGGCCCCGCCCCCAATATCTTATTGTCGATCTCGCCGATCGCCTTCTTGTCCTTGCCTTCATAGTCCAGCGAATTGAGAATGTGGCGGATGAGATTGACCCGGGCCCGGCGCTTGTCATTGGCGCGTACCACCGTCCAGGGCGCGACATCTGTATGGGTCTTTTCCAGCATCTCGTCGCGCTTTTGCGTGTAGTCGTCCCACTTCGTCAGCGCGGCTATGTCCATGTCCGAGAGTTTCCAGCACTTCAGCGGGCTATGGCGGCGATCGTGGAAACGGTCGATCTGCGTTTCCCGTCCGATATCGAGCCAGAACTTGAAAAAGTGGATGTCCTCGTGGGCGAGCATCTTTTCCAGGCGCGGCGTTTCCTTGAGGAAGCGCTTATGTTCCTCGGGGGTGCAGAAACCCATCACCGGTTCCACTCCGGCCCGATTGTACCAGGAGCGATCGAACAGAACCAGTTCGCCTGCCGTGGGAAAATGCGAGATATAGCGCTGGAAATACCATTGCCCACGCTCGGTTTCCGTCGGCTTGGTCAGCGCCACGACGCGGGCATAGCGTGGGTTGAGATAAGAGCGGATCGCGAAGATGGCGCCGCCCTTGCCGGCCGCATCGCGGCCCTCGAAAACTGCCATGACCCGCTTGCCTGTGGCCTGGAGCCAAAACTGGACCTTCACAAGCTCGATCTGCAGCGCCTCCAGCGCGGCATCGTATTCCTCGCGCTTCATTTTTTTGTCATAGGGAAAATTGCCGGCCGAGAGCTTGTTCTCCTCCACCCAGTCGGGAAGAACCGGATCGTCGATGTCAAAGCTGCGCAGCTTTCCGCCAACGGTAATCTCAACTGTCCGCTTCTTCGTTTCATCGGCCATGGTTTCCTCCGGCTGTTGTTGTGTAAAGGCAACTCGCCGCCAATGAGTTCACATCGCCCGGCAGAATTCAAGCGAAAGAGGATTGCTTGAGAAAGCTGTGGCGGTGTGACGATTGCAGCGTGGAATTTGCACATATACGCTGTGGAAAATATGCGGTGATGAATCTCTGTCATGAAGCTGGCCTATGAGATTTCGATGCGCTGTCGAGCGAGAGTGGAAAGCAGGCTGAAATGGCAGTCATGGAAGGCGATGGTGGATTAAGGCTTTTGGCAAAGAAGCTTGGCCGGAACTGGCTGCCCGTGCTCGTCGTCAGCATGCTCGCCATCGTGGCAGTTTCCGAGTTGCACACGCCCTATATGCCGGCCGTCCTCTGGCTCTGCGCGGTCATCGCCATTCTGGCCGTTCGCGAAAAACCGGCCTTTTCCGAAAAGGCCAAAAATGCGGCCGGACAGGTGGATGAGCCTGATGTTCCGGCTGAAAGTGTCATTTCCGGCGTCAGGGCGGGCCTTGCCGTGCTGGATACGCCCGTTTTCATTCTCGATAAGAATGCCAGCGTGCTGTTTCAGAACGGCGCGGCCGAACGGGCGTTTGGTCAGCTTCCCGCCGGGGCGCATATTTCCGCAAGGCTGCGCTCGCCGGGCCTGCTGGATGTCATTCGCGAAACCATAACCACCGGTGAGCCCAATCAGGTCGAACATTCCGAGCGTTTCCCCTCGGAACGGGTCTTCATCGTCCGTATCGCCCGTGCGGATATGGGCGAGGGGGCGGGCCCGCTTTTCTACATCCTGTCATTCCGCGATGTCTCGGAACTTCGCCGCATCGACCGCATGCGCAGCGATTTCGTCGCCAATGCCAGCCATGAACTGCGCACTCCGCTGGCTTCCCTGCGCGGTTTCATCGAAACCATGCAGGGGCCGGCACGCAACGATCCCAAGGCGCAGGAGCGTTTCCTCGCCATCATGCTCGATCAGGCAACCCGCATGAGCAGGCTCGTGGATGACCTCATGTCCCTTTCGAGGCTGGAGCTGCGCGCCAATATCGCGCCGGATCAGAAGGTCGATCTCGTTCCCGTCATAGGTCATGTGCGCGATACGCTTCTGCCGCTTGCCAACGAACTCGATGTCGATATCACCCTGCATCTGCCGGATGGTCCTGCGGAGGTGCAGGGAGATCGCGACGAACTGGTGCAGGTATTCCAGAACCTCGTGGAAAATGCATGCAAATACGGCCAGGAAGGCAAGATTGTTGATGTCTGGCTGCGGGCTGAGCCCGGCAAGCCGGTAGAGGTGAGCGTCGTCGACCGGGGGCCGGGCATACCGGCCGAACATGTGCCGCGGCTGACGGAACGGTTTTATCGCGTCAGCGTCGCCGACAGCCGCTCCAAAAAGGGAACGGGGCTTGGTCTTGCCATCGTCAAGCACATTCTCACCCGCCACCGCGCTCGGCTCATCATTAAATCTGAACTGGGCAGCGGCACGGATTTTACCGTAAGATTCTGACATAAATACCCGTACATACAAAATATCACGTAAATTTGCATTTAAACCAATTAGTTAGCTTGTCACAAATCTTTCATCGAAGTGACATAAAAGGATGGGGCTACGGTGGTTAAGAAGAGGTCGCCGAGCGCATGCTAAGAGCGAGTGCCGCTATCGGCTGCGTCCACAAACAAGCCCACGACGGGAGAGACAAATGAACTTCGTTAAATTTTCCGCAGCAGCTCTGGTGGCTTCTGTCGCCTTCGCTGGCGCCGCCGCTGCTCGCGACCAGATCCAGGTTGCCGGTTCCTCCACGGTTCTGCCTTATGCCAAGATCGTTGCCGAGACTTTTGCCGAAACCTTCCCGAACTTCAAGGCTCCGGTCGTCGAGTCGGGCGGCACGGGTGGCGGTCTGAAGGCGTTCTGCTCGGGCGTGGGCGAAGGCACCATCGACGTCGCCAACGCATCGCGCAAGATCAAGAGCGACGAACTGGCCGCCTGTAAGGCTGCTGGCGTTACCGACGTTCAGGAAGTGAAGATCGGTTACGACGGTATCGTCTTCGCAATGGATTCTTCCAACAAGGACATCAAGCTTGAGCCGAAGGACCTTTACCTCGCTCTCGCCGCTGAAATCGTCAAGGACGGCAAGCTCGTTGCCAACCCCTATAAGAAGTGGTCGGAAATCAACAAGGAACTGCCGGATGTAGCGATCGCCGCTTACATCCCGGGTTCCAAGCACGGCACCCGCGAAGTCTTCGAAGAGAAGATCATGGCTGACGGCTGCAAGGAAGCCAAGGCGACCGACGTCATCAAGACGCTGATCACCGACGCCAAGCAGGCTGCTGCCAAGTGCGTAGCAGTCCGTAAGGACGGCGCTGCAGTCGACATCGACGGCGACTACACCGAGACGCTCGCTCGCATCGACGCCAACAAGACCGGCCTCGGCGTCTTCGGCCTCGCTTTCTATGAAAACAACGCCGACCGCCTGAAGGTCGCAACCGTTTCGGGCGTTGTTCCGTCCACTGAAACCGTTGCCAGCGGCAAGTACCCGGTTTCCCGCCCGCTGTTCTTCTACGTGAAGAAGGCTCACCTGGGCGTTATCCCGGGCCTTAAGGAATATGTCGAGTTCTTCGTTTCCGACGAAATGATCGGCCCGGATTCCCCGCTCGCAAATTACGGCCTGGTTGCCGCTCCGGACGCAGAGCGCGAAGAAATCCGTGCCAAGTTCTCGGCCGGTTCCACGATGTAATGAAGAAGGAGGGGTGCGGCCTGCCGCGCCCCTCATACCATCCGGTGCCTCTCCGCTTGGGCGAATGTCTCCGGTTGACAGTTCCTATTCATCGTCGTCCACATGATTGTCTATGGATTACAGATGGATAGGATGTATCAACCTTGACGCTTGCCGGACTTTGATACAGTCACTTGGCAGGCATTCCGGGATGGTCCAGCGGTCTCGTTTTGATGACTTTTTGATTTGCCCTATATCGCACCGTGCTCCTGCGGCACGCCGAGGGAACTCTAATGAACACATCGATCCTTTTGCTGATACTGGCGCTGATCGGCATCGGCAGTTATCTGCTCGGCAGCCGCCGTGCCGTTGCCCTGTCTGGTGGGCGTCCTTCCAGCATGCATTCCCGAGCCGGTTATCACGGTTCATACGCGGTCGTCTGGGCGGTACTGCCCGCGGCGTTCATTCTCAGCGTCTGGCTGATTATCAGCCCGCTCATCGTGACGTCAGCGGTCCGCGGCGATTTCCCGGAAGACATCCGGGCGCAATCCGAGGCGCAGCAGAGCCTGACCTACGGCATGGTAACCTCTATCGCCCGCGGCCTTCAGCGGCTGACACCGGAAGAAACGGCGCAGGTCGATGCGGACACAAGCGCGGTGAGGCCTCTGCTTGCATCCAAGGGCGTGGCGATTGCCGGTGATCCGGAACGGTTCATGGTTGACGCCGCCCAAACGCTGAACACCATGACCGCCACGAGCCGTCTTGCGATGATCGCTGTCGTGCTGCTGGCCGCGCTTGGCGGCGCCACCTATGCGCTGCGGGCGATTGCACCGCGCTTCCGGGCGCGCAACAAGGTCGAAAAGGTCATTCTCGGCGCTCTTCTTGTCGCATCTTCCATCGCTATCCTGACAACGATCGGCATCGTTCTGTCGATGCTGACGGAAGCGATCCAGTTCTTCAACATGGTTCCGGCTCACCAGTTCTTCTTCGGCACGGTGTGGGATCCGCGTTTTGCGGCTGCCGGTGCGACCGATTCATCGGGACAGTTCGGCCTGATCCCGCTGCTTGCCGGCACACTTTATATCGGCTTCGTCGCCATGCTGGTTGCCGTGCCCGTCGGACTGTTTTCGGCGATCTATATGTCGGAATATGCGTCACCCCGCCTGCGCTCGGTGGCAAAACCGCTGCTCGAGGTGCTCGCCGGCATTCCCACCATCGTCTACGGCTTTTTCGCGCTGACGACGGTTGGTCCTTTCCTCAGAGACATTTCTGCGCAGATCAACGGGCTGGCGACGGGTAACTACGCCAACTTCATCCAGGCGCAGAGTGTCATCACCGCCGGCTTCGTCATGGGTATCATGTTGATCCCCTATGTGTCGTCGCTGTCGGATGACATCATCACCGCCGTGCCGCGTTCGCTGCGCGATGGTTCGCTCGGACTTGGCGCAACGCGCTCCGAAACCATCAAGAGGGTCATTCTTCCGGCTGCTCTTCCCGGCATCGTCGGCGCCGTGCTGATGACGGCCTCGCGCGCCATCGGCGAAACCATGATCGTGGTTCTGGCGGCAGGTGTCGCTGCTCGACTGCAGCTTAATCCCTTCGAGCCCATGACCACGGTGACGGTCAAGATCGTCAGCCAGTTGACGGGCGACCTTGAATTCACCTCACCGCAGACGCTGGTTGCCTTTGCGCTTGGCATCACGCTTTTCGCCATCACGCTTTGCCTGAATATCTACGCGCTTTACATCGTGCGCAAATACCGGGAGCAATATGAATGACCGACATCGCCTCTCCCGCAGCTGGTGCGAACGCCGTCAAGGCGACGCGTCGTGATATCGGCATCAAGCGCCGTTATGCCGCCGAACGCCGTTTCCGTGCTTATGGCATGGCAGCGATTTCCTTCGGCCTCATCTTTCTCTTCCTTCTGCTTTTCTCGGTTGTCTCCAAGGGTTACACCGCGTTCCAGCAGACGATGATCACCGTTCCGGTTGAGTTCTCCGAACAGATCATCGATCCCAAGAACGAGCGTGCCACCAATCCGGCCAAGCTTATGACGGCCAATTATCCCGTTCTTGCCCGTGATGCGGTTGCCAAGGTTCTGGGCGTCGCGCCAACGGACCGCACCGGTCTTCGCGCCGTCAACCTTCTGATCTCCGATAGCGTACGTACGCAGCTTCGCGATATCGTCGTTGCCGACCCCGCCGTTATCGGCACCACCCGCACGGTGACGCTGCTGGCCTCGGGCGACGTCGACAGCGCCTTCAAGGGCCAGGTCGATCTGACGGCGGATGAAGCCAATCGCCGTATCTCGAACCAGCAGCTCGGCTGGATGAACCAGCTCGCCGAAAGCGGGCAGCTTGGCAAGCATTTCAATACCGGCATCTTCATCAACGGCGCCTCGAGCCGTCCGGAAGCGGCGGGTGTCGGCGTGGCGCTGATTGGCTCCTTCTACATGATGCTGATCGTGCTGGTGCTGTCGCTGCCGATCGGTGTTGCGGCTTCGATCTACCTTGAGGAGTTTGCTCCGAAGAACCGTCTGACTGATCTCATCGAGGTGAACATCAACAATCTCGCGGCTGTTCCCTCGATCGTTTATGGTCTGCTCGGCCTCTCCGTCTTCATCAACTTCATGGGCTTTCCGCGCTCGGCCTCGCTGGTCGGCGGCCTCGTCCTGACGCTGATGACCCTGCCGACGATCATCATTGCGACCCGCGCTGCCCTGAAAGCCGTGCCGCCGTCAATCCGCGCCGCCGCCCTGGGTCTCGGCGCTTCCAAGATGCAGACGATCTTCCACCACGTGCTGCCGCTCGCCATGCCCGGCATCCTCACCGGCACCATCATCGGCCTCGCACACGCGCTGGGCGAAACTGCGCCGCTGCTGCTGATCGGCATGGTGGCATTCGTAGCAAATTACCCGACAACGCCGATGGACCCGTCCACGGCCCTGCCGGTGCAGATTTACATGTGGGCGAATGAAGCGGAGCGCGCCTTTGTCGAAAGGACTTCAGGCGCTATCATCATCCTGCTTTTGTTCCTCATCGTCATGAATGTTGGCGCAATCCTGTTGCGTCGCCGCTTCGAACGGCGCTGGTAAAGGGAGATTGAGCAATGAACATGTTGTCGGAAGCAGCAGTTGAAAAGGCGCTGGACAAGAAAATGAATGAAGTCTCATACAAGATGATCGGCAAGGACGTTTCGGTTTATTACGGCGAAAAGCGCGCGCTTTACGACGTGAACCTCAACGTTCGCGAAAATACGGTAACCGCGCTTATCGGCCCGTCCGGCTGCGGCAAATCCACCTTCCTGCGTACCCTGAACCGTATGAACGACACGATCGACGGTTGCCGGGTCACGGGCAAGATCACGCTCGACGCCGACGATATCTATGATCAGGCGATTGACGTCGTGGAGTTGCGCGCCCGCGTCGGCATGGTGTTCCAGAAGCCAAACCCTTTTCCGAAGTCGATCTACGAAAACATTTCCTACGGTCCACGCATTCACGGTCTCGCCCGCAACAAGGCGGATATGGACCAGATCGTTGAGCAGAGCCTTCAGAAGGCGGGTCTCTGGAACGAGGTTAAGGATCGCCTGCACGAATCCGGCACCGGTCTTTCCGGCGGTCAGCAGCAGCGCCTGTGCATTGCACGCGCCGTTGCCGTCAGCCCGGAAGTGATCCTGATGGACGAACCCTGCTCGGCGCTGGATCCGATCGCCACTGCCAAGGTCGAGGAACTGATCCACGAACTGCGCACCAATTACACGATTGTTATCGTCACGCACTCCATGCAGCAGGCGGCACGTGTTTCCCAGCGTACGGCCATGTTCCATCTCGGTCACCTTGTCGAGGAAAATGAAACCGACAAGATGTTCACCAATCCGGATGACCAGCGCACGCAGGATTACATCATGGGCCGCTTCGGCTGATCGCGGCCGGCGCTTTATCGCAACCCAACAAGACTGGTGCCGCTGCGGCCCCGCTTCGGGCGGTCGCATGCAAGGCCAAGCCGGAGGAATAGACCGTGAACCAGACAACGACCCATTCGCATATTCTGTCTGCTTATGATGACGAACTGAAGTTCCTGACGCGACGCATCGCCGAGATGGGTGGTCTCGCCGAGCAGATGTGTGCCGACGCCGTGCGTGCGCTCGTCAATTCCGACGCCGCGCTTGCCCAGAAGGTCATTTCCGATGACGCTATCCTCGATCATTCCGAGCGAGAGATCGGCGACAAGGCCATCGTCACCATTGCGAAGCGCCAGCCGATGGCGGCAGACCTTCGCGAGATCATCGGCACGCTGCGTATTGCAGCGGACCTCGAGCGCGTTGGCGACCTCGGCAAGAATACTGCCAAGCGTGTCATCGCGGTGGCCGGAACGGGCGTGCCGCGCAAACTCGCCCGCGGCATAGAGCACCTGTCGGAGCTGGCGTTGGTACAGCTCAAAGAAGTCCTTGACGTCTATTCGACACGTTCCGCCGAAAAGGCCAATGCCATTCGCGAGCGCGACGAGGAAATCGACGCCATGTATACCTCGCTCTTCCGCGAGCTTCTGACCTACATGATGGAAGATCCGCGCAACATCACCACCTGCACGCATCTTCTGTTCTGCGCCAAGAATATCGAGCGCATCGGTGACCATGCCACCAACATCGCCGAGACGATCTATTACATGACCACCGGCAGCCAGCCGGAGGGCGAGCGTCCGAAGGACGACAGTTCCAACACGCTCGGTTCGGTGACCGAGTAACAGACAAGCAGCGGCTTGCGGAGTTAGCATATGGTGCCCAAGATTGCAGTTGTGGAAGATGAGGAAGCGCTGAGCGTCCTGCTTCGTTACAATCTCGAGGCTGAGGGATATGACGTCGACACCATACCCCGTGGAGACGAGGCAGAGATCAGGCTGCAGGAACGTATTCCGGATCTGCTCATCCTGGATTGGATGCTTCCCGGCGTTTCCGGTATCGAGCTGTGCCGTAGGCTCAGGATGCGGCCGGAAACCGAGCGCCTTCCCATCATCATGCTGACGGCGCGCGGCGAGGAAAGCGAACGGGTTCGCGGCCTCGCCACCGGCGCGGACGATTATGTGGTCAAGCCGTTTTCCACGCCGGAACTGATGGCCCGCGTCAAGGCCATGCTGCGCCGGGCCCGTCCGGAGGTTCTGTCTTCGGTGCTGAAGTGCGGCGATATCGAGCTGGATCGCGAGACGCATCGCGTTCACCGCAAAAGCCGCGAGGTGCGTCTCGGTCCGACGGAGTTCCGCCTGCTGGAATTCCTGATGACCTCTCCGGGCCGCGTGTTCTCCCGTTCGCAATTGCTGGACGGCGTCTGGGGTCACGATATCTATGTGGATGAGCGGACGGTTGACGTGCATGTCGGACGTCTGCGCAAGGCGCTCAACTTTTCCCATATGCAGGATGTCATCCGCACCGTGCGCGGTGCCGGATATTCGATGGAAGCCTGATCGGAACCGAACTGAGGGTTCCCCTCAGCATGACGTTCCGCCAAAATGAAAAGGCCCGAAACCGGTCTGGTGTCGGGCCTTTTTATTTTGAACCTTCCGCAAGCACGATAATTTCATCCCTTTGACGAGCGGTTGAGAGTCCACCGAAATTCGATTGAGGGGCGAAACCCGACGACGATGAATAAGCCTTGATGTTCTGCTGTCGCTGTCCGGGAAGCGCGGTATTTTGTCACAAAAAAAACGGGCCCGAAGGCCCGTAGTTTTTGAGTGTCAAATGTGTGCCGCAACACTCAAGCCTTGCGGCGTTCGCTGACCGGTTGGTAGGCGAGTTTCGCATGGAATTTGCAATAAGGTGACGATTCCAGCGCTTCACAGCCGCAGAAATGGAAATCGTCTTTCAGGGGGTCGCCGACCGGCCACTTGCAGGTGCGCTCCGTCAGTTCCGTCAGCGTCAGCCGGCGGGAGATCGGAGTAACGACGTTTCTGGAAGGAACGTAATCGAGAATTTCAGCGGTTTCGATGCCGACCTCTTCCTGAAGAGCGGTCGCCGCGTTGGAGCGGGTCAGGATCCGAGCAGGTGCAGCGTTGACGCGGCCAGCGAAATTCGCCGTGCGCGGGGCAGGTGCAGCAGTCCGCTTGGGCGCAGAACGCGCCGACGTCACCGGGCCGCCAGCCTTGACGCGTCCGGGCAGATTAAGACGATGGACCTTGCCGATCACGGCATTGCGGCTGACGCCGCCCAGCTGAGCTGCTATCTGGCTGGCGCTCAGTCCTTCGGCCCACAATTTCTTGAGTTTCTCGACCCGCTCGTCTGTCCAGTTCATGCCGCTTCTCCGCTTTTCGCGTGTATTTCGACAGAATCCTTCTCCGTCTCGCGGGCATGCCGCGAGCGTGGTTTCTGCCTGATTTTTGGTGACTAGTTCCGCCGCAATGCAGTCTAGTAATTAGCGATTAACCTAGTGCCACGCAGACTCCGTGGCAAGAGTCGCGGGAATCATCTCGAATCGATTTTCCGGTTTTCCCCAACTTGCTGGCGAGTTGAGTCAGAAAGGCAACACCTTGGGCCTCGCGACCTGCCACCTACTAGGGCTTGAGAAGCCTAGGAAATACGGACTTTTGTTGACATCGGCAAGCGAAGTGACAATAGTGCCCCTGCCGCCGCGAGGCGGCATTTTTGATTTTCAGGCGAGGGATAACCCTCGAAGCCTATTGACAACCGTCTGACAGCGCATCCGCGCAAGGAGTGATACAGCCATGGCCGAAGCCGCCGCGCCATTGTTCGATACATTTGCAAGAGCCCCCCTCCGCTTCGAGCGAGGCGAGGGCGTCTGGCTGTACACGGAAAGCGGCGAGCGATATCTCGATTTTGCGGCCGGCGTTGCCGTCAATTCGCTGGGCCATGCCCACCCACATCTTGTCGACGCGATCAAGACGCAGGCCGAAAAGGTCTGGCATGTCTCGAACCTTTATGAAGTTCCGGGCCAGGAAAAGCTTGCCAAGCGCCTGACGGAGGAAACGTTCGCAGACAAGGTCTTCTTCACCAACTCCGGCGCGGAAGCACTGGAATGTGCAATCAAGACCGCGCGTCGTTATCATTATTCCAAGGGCCACCCGGAAAAGTTCCGGATTATCACCTTCGAAGGCGCCTTCCATGGTCGTACGCTTGCAACGATCGCAGCCGGCGGCCAGCAGAAATATCTCGAAGGTTTCGGCCCCAAGGTCGAAGGCTTTGACCAAGTACCTTTCGGTGATGTCGATGCGCTGAAAGCCGCCATCACGGCCGAGACGGCAGCGCTTCTGATCGAGCCCATTCAGGGTGAGGGCGGTATTCGCGCACCCAGCAAGGAATTCCTGCAGTTACTGCGGTCGCTTTGTGACGAACACGGTCTGCTGCTGATTTTCGATGAGGTGCAGACGGGCGTTGGCCGCACGGGTAAGCTCTTTGCCTATGAACACACTGGTGTCGCCCCCGATATCATGGCGGTTGCCAAGGGCATCGGCGGTGGTTTTCCGCTGGGCGCATGCCTTGCAACGGCTGATGCCGCTTCCGGCATGACGGCGGGCGTGCATGGCACCACCTATGGCGGTAATCCGCTGGCCATGGCAGTCGGTAATGCCGTGCTTGATGTCGTCCTCTCTGACGGCTTTCTGGAAAAGGTTCGTGATGTCGCGCTGGTTTTCCGCCAGGGCCTTGCTTCGCTGAAGGACCGTTATCCTGACGTTATCGAGGAAATCCGTGGCGAAGGCCTGCTTCTCGGCATCAAGGCCAAGGTGCCGTCGGGCGAGCTCTTGCAGGCCATGCGCGCCGAGCATCTGCTGGGCGTACCAGCGGGCGATAATGTCATTCGTCTCCTGCCGCCGCTCGTCACCACGGCGGAGGAAGCCCGTGAGGGGCTGGCACGCGTGGAAGCGGCCGCCGCTTCCCTCACAGCGAAACAGGCAAAAATCGCCTGAGGAAACACTGAAGGGCGGGCCTCTTTCCTGGGGCTCGCAAGCATGGGACAGTTTGAAATGGCTTCACCTAAACATTTTCTCGACCTGTCGGCCGTCAGCTCGCAGGACCTGCGGGTAATTCTCGACGATGCCCGCGAACGCAAGGCGGCCACCAAGGCCGGAACGGCGGAAAAACCGCTTGCCGGCAAGATGCTGGCCATGATCTTCGAAAAGCCATCCACGCGGACCCGCGTCTCCTTCGATGTGGGGATGCGCCAGCTTGGCGGCGAGACGCTTTTCCTCTCTGGTACGGAAATGCAGCTCGGCCGCGCGGAAACCATCGGTGATACGGCAAAGGTGCTGTCGCGTTACGTTGACGCCATCATGATCCGCACGACAGATCATTCGCGCCTGCTCGAGCTTGCCGAACATGCGACAGTGCCTGTCATCAACGCCCTGACGGATGACACGCATCCATGCCAGATCATGGCTGACATCATGACTTTCGAAGAACATCGCGGTCCGGTCAAAGGCAAGACGATTGCGTGGACAGGGGACGGCAATAATGTCCTGCATTCTTTCGTGGAGGGCTCGGCCCGTTTCGGTTACCGCATGACGATGGCAGTGCCGATGGGCTCCGAACCGCATGACAAGTTCCTGAACTGGGCCCGCAACAATGGCGGCGAGATAATGTTGTGCCACGATGCCGACAAGGCGGTGGCGGGCGCTGATTGCGTCGTCACCGATACCTGGGTCTCCATGAATCAGGAACACAAGGCGCGCGGCCACAACATCTTCCAGCCCTATCAGGTCAATGAAGCCCTGATGGCCAAGGCGGAAAAAGACGCGCTGTTCATGCATTGCCTCCCGGCTCACCGCGGCGAAGAGGTGACGGATGCGGTGATCGACGGCCCGCAATCGGTGGTCTTCGACGAGGCGGAAAACCGCCTCCACGCGCAGAAATCCATCATCGCCTGGTGCATGGGCGTCATCTGAAAATATCACCCGTTTGATCAACGTCGGGCGGGTGCTTGAACTTCTCGGCAGCGATTACCATCTGTTGGACTTCGAAGAGGCTCGTCGGTTTTCTGGCGGGCCATCGTCACGATTTGCACGTTTTTCCCCGGAAGCGGTTTCTCTTCCCGGGTCTCTGTGCGACAAGCGGAAAAAGCACATTTCGAAAGCCGGACTTTTGGACGGTAGCGGCGCCACGGCTGCGCCAAGGAGTATGACATGGCAGATGTAACGGTTGAACTGGACGATCTCGATTTTGCTGGCGACGACAAGGTCGTGCCCTTTCAGGTCGAAGGTCTGGATGTGCGCGGCCGCGCCGTGCAGGTGGGTCCGCTGCTGAATGCCATTCTCGAGCGCCACGATTACCCGGCTGCGGTCGCCCGCCTGCTGGCGGAAGCGACCGTTCTGACGGCGTTGATCGGCACATCGCTCAAGTTTTCCGGCAAGCTGACGGTACAGACCAAGGGCGACGGTCCGGTGGACCTGCTGGTGGCGGATTTCACCGCGCCGGAAAGCATGCGCGCTTATGCCCGTTTTGATGAGGAGCGGCTGGCGGAGGCGCTTGCGGCAGGGGCGACTTCGCCGGAACAATTGTTGGGCAACGGTATTCTGGCCTTCACGATCGATCAGGGCGCGGGCATGCAACCCTATCAGGGCATCGTGCCACTCGATGGCTCGTCGCTGGAAGACATTGCCGGGGTTTATTTCCGTCAGTCGGAGCAGCTTCCAACCCGTGTGCGGCTCGGTGTGGCCGAATTCTTCGATCGCGACGGGGAAGGCAAGCCGCGTCATGGCTGGCGTGCGGGCGGCGTTATCGCCCAGTTCCTGCCGCAGGCGCCCGAGCGGCTGCGTATGCGTGACCTGCACGGCGGCGATGGCGATGAAGGCGGTCACGATGTGCAGGAGGACGATGCCTGGACGGAAGCCGTGACGCTTTTGAACACCGTGGATACGGACGAACTGACGGATCCGCAGGTGCCGGTGGAACGTCTCCTCTTCAGGCTGTTCCATGAAAGCGGCGTGCGCATCTATGATCCGCAGTCCATTTTCGATCGCTGCAGCTGCTCGCGGGATAAGATCAAGGGCGTGCTCTCGGGTTTTACCGCCGAAGAGATCAAGGCAAGCGAGGAAGACGGCGCGATTGCCGTGACCTGTGAGTTCTGCTCGACCACTTATCGCTACGATGTCAGCGAATTTGAAAACGCCTGAATAAGGGCCGCGCCTGCAAAGGCGCGGTTTTTCATGGCCTGCGGGTCAGTTCAAGACCCGCATCAGCCCCGGAGAATCCAGCGAAAAAGCGGGTATGGTGACGTTGAACACTTCTCCGCTTTCCGTTTCCATCTCGTAATGTCCGAACATAAGGCCGGACGGCGTGTCCAACGGGCAGCCGGAGGAATATTCGTAGGTGTCGCCGGGCTTGAGATGCGGTTGTTCTCCCACGACACCCGGTCCGTAGACTTCGTCCACCTGACCGTTCTGGTCAGTGATATGCCAATAGCGATTGACGAGAGTAACGGGAACATCCGAGTTATTCGCGATCACGACCTTGTAGCCCCAGACGTAGCGGTCGTCATCCGGGTCGGATTGTTCTTCGAGATAATACGGATCAACCGTCACCTCGATATCCCTTGTCAGAGCACGATACATACGCGCCACACCTCGATATTTTCCCTGCCCGCTTATCCTACACTATAGGCTCTGGCTATCGTCAAGAAAATGAATGACTTGAGGGGCAGGAGCTGTCTCCCGTTGCGCTGTTTTTTACCGTTAGGGATAACGGAAAAGGTAAATAATGGTTGCCTGATACTGGCTTTCGAGGCCATCAAACGCGACATGGCCCGGCGTTCCCGCGGGGCCACGTCGCTTATTGAATGAATGTCAGGCCGAAACAGCTGCCAGACCCTTTGCCAGATCTTCCAGCAGATCGTCCGTATCCTCGATGCCGCAGGAAAGGCGCAAAGTGCCGCCGGAGATACCGAGTTCCGCCCGTGCCTCGTCTGTGAGGTTCTTGTGCGTCGTGGTGCCGGGATGGGTGATGAGGCTCTTGGCATCGCCCAGATTGTTGGAAATCTTCACGATCTCAAGCGCGTTCTGCAGCTTGAAGGCCGCTTCCTTGCCGCCCTTCAATTCGAAAGCCACCAGCGTCGAACCACCGGACATCTGCCGTGCAATGATGTCGGCCTGCGGGTGATCGGCGCGGCCGGGATAGATGACCTTGGCGACCTTAGCGCTATCGGCCAGGAAGTCCGCGATCTTCGAGGCATTGGCCGTCTGCTGCTTCACGCGCAGCGGCAGCGTCTCGATGCCCTTCAGAAGCGTCCAGGCATTGAACGGCGACATGGCCGGGCCGGTGTGGCGGAAATAATCCTGCAGCTCTTCCTCAATCCACTTCTTGTCGGAAAGGATCACGCCGCCGAGGCAGCGACCCTGGCCGTCAATATGTTTGGTGGCCGAATAAACGACGATATGGGCGCCGAGTTCGAGCGGCTTCTGGAAAAGCGGTGTGGCGAAGACATTGTCAACGACCACTTTCGCACCGATCTGGTTGGCAAGCTTCGCCACGCCGGCGATATCCACCACTTCGAGTGTCGGATTGGTTGGGCTTTCGAGGAAAAACAGCTTGGTGTTTGGCTGGATTGCCTTTTCCCAGTTGCCGAGATCACGTCCGTCGATCAGCGTGCATTCGATGCCATATTTCGGCGCGAGCGTTTCAACCACCCAGCGGCAGGAGCCGAAGAGGGCACGGGCGGCAACGATATGGTCGCCGGCGCGCAGCTGACACATGATGGCGGCGGTGACGGCGGCCATGCCCGAAGCAAGTGCGCGGGCGTCTTCAGCGCCTTCCAGCAGGCACATGCGCTTTTCGAACATGTCATTGGTCGGGCTGGCGTATCGGGCGTAGATAAAGCCGTCGGTTTCACCCTTGAAGCGCGCTTCGGCTGCTTCAGAGTTTTCGTAGACGAAGCCTTGGGTCAGATAAATCGCTTCCGACGTCTCACCGTAAGGGGAGCGTAGCGTACCGCCGTGAACGAGCTGGGTTGCCGGGCGCCATTTATTGCTCATGTGATCACCTTCAAAACAAAAAAACCGGCCGCAAAAGCAGACCGGTTCCTAGCACCCGGTCTTTTTAGCCACTTGTTTAACGTGGCTGCAAGCCGACCGGCCAAATCACCACGGGATAAGCTTGCCATACTGCCGTTACCGGCTTGCGTCAATGCTTTCCTTTTGGTTTTGTCGCCGTAAAAAGGAATGACGACCATGATGAGAACCACGGGCATTTTGGCGGATGGCGCAATCCGCGCGCTGTTTGCAGGCGGCAAGCTGAAAAGCGAGGCCGATCTCGATGTCGATCAGGTGCAGCCCGCCAGCCTCGACCTCAGGCTTGGCTCCAGGGCCTATCGTGTTCGTGCAAGTTTCATGCCCGGCCCCGGAACCAAGGTCATCGACAAGCTCAATCGTCTCAGCCTGCACGAGGTGGATCTCAGCCAGGGCGCGGTGCTGGAAACCGGCTGTGTCTATATCGTTCCGCTGATGGAAAGCCTTGCGCTGCCGGCGGACATGTCCGCCTCGGCCAATCCTAAGAGTTCGACCGGTCGCCTCGATATCTTCACCCGCGTCATGACCGACAATGCGCAGGAATTCGACAAGATACCGGCGGGATACACAGGTCCGCTCTATCTGGAAATCAGCCCGCGCACCTTCCCCGTTGTGGTTCGCCGTGGCTCGCGCCTGTCGCAGATCCGTTTCCGCATTGGCCATTCGCTGCTGAATGAAAGCGAGCTTCTGAAACTGCACGAGACGGAAACGCTGGTCGCCAGCGAAAGCCCGAACGTGACGGGCGGTGGTATCGCACTCTCGATCGACCTCAAGGGATTTGGCGAAAACGGGCTGATCGGTTATCGCGGCAAACACCATACGGCGGTGGTGGATGTCGACAAGAAGGCCCAGCACGATGTTCTCGATTTCTGGGAACCGCTCTATGCGCGCGGCCGCGCCGAACTGATCCTCGACCCGGACGAATTCTATATTCTCGTTTCGCGCGAAGCCGTCCACGTGCCGCCGCTTTATGCGGCCGAAATGACGCCCTTCGATCCGCTGGTGGGCGAATTCCGTGTGCACTATGCCGGTTTCTTTGACCCCGGCTTCGGCCACGCGCAGGCGGGGGGCACCGGCAGCCGCGCCGTGCTGGAAGTGCGCAGCCATGAGGTGCCCTTTATCCTCGAGCATGGCCAGATCGTCGGCCGGTTGGTTTATGAGCATATGCTGCAGAAACCGGAAGGCCTTTATGGCACCGGTCTCGGCTCCAACTATCAGGCGCAGGGGCTGAAGCTCTCCAAGCACTTTCGCGCCGCATAATGAGCTGCGGCGGGCGCTTGACACCCGCCGCGAACTATCCGATGTCTTGTTTGTGGGTGCGGGTGTAGCTCAATGGTAGAGCAGCAGCTTCCCAAGCTGAATACGAGGGTTCGATTCCCTTCACCCGCTCCAGTCTCCCTTGATCCCCTCGCCAAAAATATTGGCCCCTGTCTGCTGCCACGTCGGTGGCAGCGGGACTATGTGATTTTGCTTGACTACGATTAAATTGCACGTAATAGTTGATCCAGTCGTAACATGATGGGGAAATGTTATGAGTCGCAAACTTCTCTCTGAATTTTTGGGAACCTTCTGGCTGGTCTTTGGTGGCTGTGGCAGCGCGGTTTTTGCTGCTGCTTTTCCTGAACTCGGCATTGGCTTCCTGGGTGTCGCGTTCGCCTTCGGTCTGACGGTTCTGACCATGGCCTACGCGGTTGGCGGTATTTCCGGCGGGCATTTCAATCCAGCTGTTTCGGTCGGCCTGTCCGTTGCCGGTAAATTTCCGGCAGCAAACCTAGTGCCCTATATCGTTGCGCAGGTCTTGGGGGCGGTCGTTGCCGCGGCGGCTCTTTACGTGATCGTCACCGGCAAGGCGGGGGCTGACATTGGTGGTTTTGCTGCCAATGGCTATGGGGAGCATTCGCCGGGGGGATATTCGCTCCTGTCGGCGTTGCTGATCGAGGTTATTCTGACGGCGTTTTTCCTGATCATCATTCTGGGGTCGACGCATGGCAGGGTGCCGGTCGGTTTCGCGCCGATCGCCATCGGTCTTGCGCTTACTCTCATTCATCTGATCTCCATTCCGGTCACCAACACGTCGGTCAACCCGGCCCGCTCCACGGGGCAGGCCCTGTTTGTCGGTGGATGGGCTCTGCAGCAGCTGTGGCTGTTCTGGCTTGCCCCGATCGTCGGTGGGGCGATTGGCGCTGTAATCTGGAAAATTTTCGGTGAGGAAGAGAAGGTCGGCCATGCCGGCTCCATCCAGCCCGCACAGACGTGATTAGGAGGCTTTGTTTTTCCGAATGGTCGGGAAAACAAGTGAGGAGGATGACATGGATCTTGCTTCGATATTGGCCCAGATCATCGGCGGTGCGGCTGGTGGGACAGCCGGTGGAAAGATACTGAAGGACTCTGACCTTGGCGCGCTCGGCAACCTGATTGCCGGCGCCATTGGCGGTATTGGCGGTGGAACCGTGCTCGGATCGCTGCTTGGGGCGGCGGGAGACGCGGCGGCTGGCGGTGTGGATATCGGCGCCCTTGCCGGCCAGCTCGTTGGCGGCGGTGTCGGCGGTTTGATCGTCCAGGTCATCGTCGGCCTGATCAAGAACAAGCTTGTTGCACGATAATCGACCGCGCTTGAAATGAAACGGGACGTCTGCCGGACGAAGCGCTCCGGCAGACGTTGATTATATGCGCATTGGTGGGCGAGTTGCGTAAGGCCGGCTTCGGTTTTGCAAACCGCGACGATACCGGCAGAAAATAGAAGCCGCCTTCTGCGACCAGGTAAAGGATCGAAGCGGCAACCGTTTCAGGTAGTGTTGCTAACGCTTGGTACGTGAGGCGTCTTGTTCCAGACGAAAGGCCTGGTTTTTAACTCAAGCACGGCACGCCAGGCCGCCAGAGACAATATCAGCCAATAAAGCGGAATTGCCAGCCAGCGTTTTCCCACCTGCCTCCTCTCGTAATCGATCATCCTGTTCCTGCCCATCAGCACGAATATGGCGTAACTGCCGGCGATGTTCAGCGTATCGGTAAGAAACAGAACGCCCTGCCACGAAAACAGCATGTCTGCACCGCTGTCCCCGATAGCCGTGGCCATCCACGCCACGGAAACGAAGAGCAGGGGATGAGCCATCGACGACACCAGCATGCCGCCGATCAACAGTTGGAAGACGATATAGGAGAGCCATCCCATGCGGCGCGCCGTCGCAACGGGCGCGCGGGTCATCACCAGCCAGCTCTGCAGCCAACCCTTGTACCAGCGCGCCCGCTGGTTGAGCCATACGGGAAGCGTGGTGGGCGCGTCCTCCAGCGTCTGGCGGTATATGACGCCGCATCGATAGCCGAGTTGGTGCAGCCTGAGGCCAATATCGGCATCCTCAGTCACATTGTAAGGATCCCAGGCGCCGACGCGACGCAATACGGCGGTGCGGAAATGGTTGGACGTGCCGCCAAGCGGCAGCGGTAGCCGGTGCGCCGCAAGCACGGGCAACATTGAACGGAACAGACCGGCATATTCCAGGGCGAAACAGGCACTGATCCAGGAAGAGCGCGCATTGCTGATGATAAGCGGCGCCTGCAGGCAGGCCACGTTCTCCGGCTGATCGCGGAAGGTCGCATAGGCTTCGCGCAATTGCAGGGGATGTGGCCGATCTTCCGCGTCATAGATGGCAACGAACGCCCCACGCGCGCCGGAGAGCGCATAGGTAAGCGCCTTGGGCTTGGTCCTCGGCAGGGAAGGCGGCACTCTCACGATCTCAATATGCTGTCCGGGATTTAATCTAAGGATGGCGTCGATTGTGGCCCCGTCATCTGCCTCGCAGACGAGCTTGATATCCAGTCGGGATTTCGGCCAGTCGAGCCGCTCCAGCGCGCCGATGAGCTGGCTGACGATGGCGTCCTCACGATAGAGCGCCACCAGAATGGTATAGACCGGTAGATTTCCGTCGGGTTCGAGCGCAGCTGCGGTCGTCGTGTCTTTCTCTCCTGAAGTCTGCATCAGCACAAACAGCCTGAACAGCAGTGTGAAGAAATAAAGCATCGTCAGGGCGACGTGGATGACGGCCATGGCCGTCTGCGTGTGAAACAGCAGCGAGAGCGTAAGCAGGGTGACGACGATACCGCTATAAAAGCCCTGATGACCTTGAAGCGTGATCCTGGCAGAGTACTGCGGCGCGGTGTTGAAAAGTTGCTGGCGAGCCTCACGACAGCGGCGTGTTTCACCCGCCTTCCAGATCGCATCGCGCATGGCATGCGGCGTCGTCACCACGAGCTCGTCCAGAAGATGCGGATGTCGATCCAGCAGGCTTTTCAGTAATTCCATCCGCGCCAGCTCGGGCACGATCAGAAGTGCTGGTTTACCGTTCGCAGGCGTCAGCCGTAGCAAGCGCGGCTCGGCTAGCTGCGTATCGAGACTATGGACATCTGCGATCCGGTCCGGATCGATCTCCGCGACAAAGGGTAACCGCAAAAATCTGGCGAAAGCGCCAAAATAGGCATCTGTCGCGACAAGTCCGCCGGCCAGCAGTTCCGCTTCCAGCGTCGAGCCGTTTTCCTGCGCCTGCCGTTCGCACGCGCTGATGTAGGGCTTGCCAAATCCCAGCGCCCGAAGGAAGCGCATGTGTCCGGCTTCACCCCGATCAGGAACCGTCTGGGGTGGATTGTCGCGTATGCGGGAAAATACAATTTTTCGCCCGGCAGGCGTCGTGCGAAACGATTCTCGTGTATAGTGTCGCAAATAATCCATGCACTGCCGCCACCGTCATGGTAACGCCCCACTTCCTGCTGCGGATAGTATAGATGAGAATGACGATTGTAACGCGAAATATAATTCTTGTTTTTACTTTAGTGTTCGCTTTGCAAGTTGTCGGTATTTTCGAAAAGCTTCATGCGGAGGGCCTGTCGGACGGGAACCGCATGCCAGTGCTTTTCGACGCTCAGGAGCGGTTTCCCGGTGGCGACCTTTCCTCCGTCCCCCGCATCAGGTTTTTGATGTCGGTGGATTTTCCGCCCTTCAATTTTACCGATCAGGAAGGCCGGCTTGCGGGTTTCCATGTCGATCTCGTTCGCGAGGTGTGCGCGCAGCTCAAGGTGGAGAGCAAATGTCAGGTACAGGCCTTACCCTTTGACGAGCTGGAGGCGGCTCTGGAGATGGGAGAGGGCGAAGCGGTGATTTCCGGTCTCGCCGTCACGGCCGAGCTGCGCAAGAGCTTCACCTTTTCGCGCCCCTATCTTCTGTTGCCGGCCCGGCTGGCTGTCAACAAGGCGACGAAATTTGCCGGCTCCGGCGCCGACGCACTGTCCGGCAAGAAAGTGGGTGTGGTGACCGGTTCCCGGCACGAACAGATGCTCAAGGCATTTTTTCCCAAGGCGGCGGTTGAGGGTTTTGACGGCTACGAACCCATGTACGGTGCTCTGAAGGCCGGTAAGGTCGACGCCATCTTTGCCGATGCCCTGCGCTTGCCGTTCTGGGTTTCAGGAAGCGCATCCGAAGGCTGCTGCGCTCTTTTTGGGGGGCCTTATATGTCGGACAGGTTCCTCGGCGAGGGCCTTTCCATCATGACGGTCGATCCGGATAATGTGCTGGTGCCGGCCTTCGATCAGGCGCTTGCCGCTCTTTCCCGCAACGGCCGGCTCG
The DNA here is from genome assembly GCF_055382365.1 of Agrobacterium sp. 5Ca39. Lineage (NCBI taxonomy): Bacteria > Pseudomonadati > Pseudomonadota > Alphaproteobacteria > Hyphomicrobiales > Rhizobiaceae > Agrobacterium > Agrobacterium sp. 5Ca39. Next base: position 118,095 of record NZ_AP026436.1, read on the forward strand.
AAGAGATCTATCGTCGTTATTTTCCCTACGGGCTCTATTAGGAGAGACCCGGACCGACTCGATTCAACTGAATGAGGCGGGCTCTATTTGACCGCAGCGAAAGCCTCTTCGCTCCGCCGCAGCCGTAGAAGCGCCACCCACACAGCTGCCGCTATGGCGGTTTCGACGATGAAATAGCTGCCGATCGTCCCCGAAATGCTGAAAGACCAGGTGAAGAAGGCAACGACGACGGAGCCTATGAGATTGCCGCTGTTCCATATCTTGGCGCGGATATCCTGGCGCCCGGAGGCGCCCAGCGCCTCCAGCGCGGTAGCCGCCACGGCCATCGGCAGTACGGCCCAGCAAAGCACGCGGGTGATGGTGGGAAGCGAAACATATTCGTCGCCAAATAAAAGCGGCAGGAAGGGCGCGATGATGAAGATTGCCAGCGCACTGCCGGTCGCGATGAACAGCGCCGCTTTCAGCACATTATAGGCGCGTTCGATGGTTTTGCTGATACCCTGCAGCGCTGCAGAGGCGGATCCGGGATAGATGAGCCGGTTCAGAGCCTCGACGGAAAGATAGGAGCTGTCGAGAATCCGCCGGGCGATGGAATAGCTGCCCAGGACCTCCGCACTGGCGATGGCTCCAAGGACGAGAATATCGGCATTGCCGCGTACCGCCTTGAACAGGAACTGGGTGGAAAACAGGATGCCGATGCGAATTTCCTCCCGGACGATCCGAAAGACCGGTCGGCCGAGCCTGCCTATTGCCTTGACGGAAATCACGGCTGCAATCGTGTGGGCGGCGAGGTTCCAGAGTGCCCAGGCCTCGACCGTTTCCACCTTGAAGACGAGGCAGGCAACCACGGCGGCAATGGTGCGGGCGATGGCAAACATCACCTCCAGCTTGTTGGCCGAGGCAAAGTCGGAATGGGCGATGAAGCTTTGCGTGGAAAGCGAAATAACCTTCAGGAGAACGAGGTTGGTGAACAGGATCAGGAAAGTGGTGATCAGCGTGTGCAGCAACGTTTCCGACGTCGGGAAAAACACCGGGATCGTCACCATGCCGATGAGCGTCAGGACCACACCCGTCGCCGCGCTGAGGAGATAACTGTGGCCAAGCATGACGGGGAACATGCCGCGATCCTGCGCCACGCGACGAATGAGCGATTCCTGTGAGCCGATACCGCAAATCTGAACGCCCAGATTGGTAACGGCCGTGATCGAAGCGTAAAGCGCGAATTGTTCGACACCCAGATGGCGGGCTAGCAGCGCGAAGGTCAAGAGCTGGGCGGCGCTGGACATCAGCAGCGCGCCTCCGGATGCCATATAGGCCAATCCAAGTCTGACAAGATGGCCGAGCCGCGGCGTGTTCAACGACACCTCATTCTCCGTTTTTTCCGGCATTGCCGGGCGAATTCAAAAGGACTGTCCCTTTTAAAGTCTTACGAACTGAAAGGGCGGCAACCGGGCGGTATTCGACACCGACGACCTGAATGAATGACAGTTTCTCCTGTCTTAGCCCTGTTGAGGTAAGAGAGGGTTAAAGCAATTACACAATAATGATGATAATGACTGTTTATGGTTATTAGGACATCGCCCGGTTCAGAAGGGTTTCGTTGTTCGTTGCAGGGCAGGTCCATGATCCGATTTTCCGTTCCCGAAGCAGGCTACCATGCCGCGTTTTGCTAATACGCGGTCCATTTCTGCGGAAAACAGCAGTGCCATGTCCCTGTCGGGCGGCCGTCGCGACGCGATTTTTTTTGTCGCCACGATGCTTTACATCTGGATTTCTGTCGCGCCCTTTGAAAATCTTGCGGCGCCGCCCGTGCCGCGCGCCGCCGCCAATCAGCTGACCGGTCTGGTGATCGCGCTCATCCTCGGTGTCTTCGCACTGCGCCATCGTCTGACGGGGCTTTTGCTGAGGCCCCGTTTGCCAATCCTGCTGCTGTTTTCCTGGCTCGCGCTTTGTTCGGTCCTTGGTGCAGAGCCCGGCACGTCGTTGCAGCGCCTGATTTTCACGGCGCTCCTGTGTTTTATCACCAGCGTGCTGGTCGTCATGCCGCGCGACAGGCGGCAATTCGACCGGATGATGGCCGTTTTCGCCATTCTCCTGCTGGCGCTTTGTTATCTCGGGGTTATCTTCCTGAGTTCGCGCGCAATCCATCAGCCTTACGATCTCGATGAGAAGGCGCTTGCAGGCGATTGGCGCGGAATATTCAATCATAAGAACGCCGCCGCGCCGGCAATGATCATTCTTTTCATGGTAGGCCTTTATCTGCGCAATGCCTGGTCCACGCTGGGCGGAATAGCGATCACGCTGCTGGCCGGCTTTTTTCTCTGGAAGACCAACGGGAAAACTGCAGCGATGCTTTTGCCCGTCACCATCGCCCTGGTCTGGGTCATGGAGCGGCATGCCGGGCGGACATTGCTGATGATCGGTGGCCTTCTGGCGTTTCTCAATATCGTTGCAATCGGCTCCACCTATTTCCCGAGCATACAGAGCCTCGTCGAAAGCCTGGGCATCGATTCCACGTTCACCGGACGGACGGATATATGGCGCCTGTCTTTCGACACCTTTGCGCAATCGCCGATCTTCGGGCAGGGATTCCAGGCCTTCTGGACAAGCGACCGGCTTCTGTCACAGGCCGATATTGCCGAGACTTGGGCGGTCACGGCCTTTCACGCGCATAATGGCTATGTCGAGAGCCTTTTGAATGGCGGACTGCCCGCCTTCGTCCTCACTCTCATATGGCTCGTGATCATCCCCGCAAATGATTTCCGAACAGCGGTGGACAGAGGCACGGATCCCGGCCTGACGCGGCTTTTTGGGCGAATTTGGGTATATGCGCTGCTTTCTTCCTGTCTTGAGAGTAATTTCTTTACCGGAACCGGGCCTATCTGGTCTTCTCTTCTTATTGCAATCTATTGTTTGAGACATCAGGCTTACGACATACTGGAACAGGGACAGTAATTTGCACGGCGGGCCGGGGGGCTAGTATGACGCAGAAAATCGGAACGATCGCAGACCGGGTCAATAACCGGCTCGTGCGGTATTTCCCTGGACCGACGGCGCGGATCGAGACATCCGAACCGATTGTCTCCTTCACATTCGACGATGTTCCGGCGAGCGCCTGGACCAGCGGTGCCCGCATTCTGGAAAACGAGAATGTTCGCGGGACCTTTTATATTTCCGGGGTTTTCATCGACAGGCATGACGAACCGCAGGACATGATTTCCGCTAGGGGCTGTTCGGAACTGGCTACGGCCGGTCATGAGCTCGCCTGCCATACCTATTCGCATCGCAAACTCTCGAGCTTTTCACGGCGAGGACTGGAAGAGGATCTCGATCGTAATGAAAAGGTGCTGGCCTCGTTCGATGAAAACGGGCACAGGCGGAATTTCTCCACCCCCTTCGGCATGGCTTCGCCACTCATGCAGCCTATGCTGCGGCGCAGGTTCAGGACCGCCCGCGGGATCATGCCCGGCATCAACCGCGGCAGCATCGATCCGCATAATCTTGCTGCCGTCGAATTGCGGCCCGATCCGAACTATCTCGATGCCGCTGATCGCTGGCTTGACGACGTCCTGCAAAACGGCGGCTGGCTCGTCATTTTTACCCATGATGTGTCGTCTGCGCCAAGCTTTTACGGTTGCCCGGAAGACAGGTTTCAGGGTTTCGTGCGTAAGGCGGCATCCGGTGGCGCAAAAGTCATGACGGTTGACGCAGCCGTGACGGCACTCGGCCTCTAAGGCACGGCACCGTGCTGCGCGCTTTTAGCCATCGCGGTGAAAGCGATAATGACGTGTAGGATATCGGCCTACTGGCTGGCCCATATGATGCGGGCGATCCATTCCACATCGGCCATCTCGAAGCTCCGATTGGGATGCTCAGGATTGAGCGAAAGAAGTTCGATGCTCTTGGGGCTTTGCCGCGCCAGCACCTTGGCCATCACTTCACCGTCACGGCTCTTCAACACCACGCGGTCGCCGCGCCGTACCTGCGCGCCAGGCTCCACGATGAGGATGTCGCCGTCGCGGTAAAGCGGCATCATGCTCTCTCCCTGCACTTCCAGCGCGTAGACTCCCTGTTTGCGTTCGGGAGACGAGGGAAACTCAACCACATCCCAGCCCTGACCTGCCGGAAAGCCGCCGTCGTCAAAAAAACCGCCGGAACCGGCCTGAGCGAAACCGAGCAGGGGGATGGCACTTTCCGCACCGGCAGGTCGCGTCTGCGCCTTTCCGAAAGCATAACCGAAAAACTGATCCACGCTCGCTCCCGTTGCTTCGAGCACCTTGGAAACGGACTCCGTCGAGGGCCAGCGTTTGCGGCCGTCCGGCCCGAAACGCTTCGACTTATTGAATGAAGTAGGGTCGAGACCGGCACGCTTCGCCAATGCCGAAGGCGTCAGCTGATGGCGTTCGGCAAGCGTATCGATGGCGCTCCAGATCGTCTCATGTGAAAGCATGGTAGAAAGCCCGCAAACGGAGCCGATAGCGGAAAAGCTCCTGTCGTTAACACCTCGAAATCTAGACCATATCCGGTCCGGAGTAAAGGAAGGAAAGGAATAAAATCCTTGCTTACGCCACAAGAGCCGATGTGTTGATCTTGGCGAGCTGGATGACCGCCTGCGTGCGGCTGTCCACCTTGAGCTTCAACAGGATCGCGGAGACATGTGCCTTTATCGTCGCCTCCGAGACATTGAGCTCATAGGCGATCTGCTTGTTCAGCAGGCCTTCTGCCAGCATGCCGAGAACACGGCTCTGCTGCGGCGTCAGCGTTCGCAGCCTGCCGATGAGATCGGCGACATCCGGATCGTGCTCCTTTTCGCCGTGATGGCCGGCCGGTACCCACAGGTCGCCTTCCAGAACCGCGCGGATGCCATCACGGATGTCATCGATGCCGGAGGATTTTGAAATGAAACCGGAAGCGCCGAGTTCGATTGAGCGGCGGACGGTCGTCGCGTCATCCGTCGCTGATACGATGACGATCGGCAGGCTGGAAAACTCTGCGCGTAGCGCCATGAGGCCCGAAAACCCGCTGACCCCTGGCATGGCAAGGTCAAGCAGCATCAGATCCGCATCGTTACGGGCTGCGGCTGCGCGTCTGGCAGCCTCGAAATCACCGGCTTCAACGATGGTCTGGTGTCCGTCGAGGCCGGATACGGCCTGTTTCAGGGCACCGCGAAAAAGTGGATGATCATCTGCAATGATAATGATAAGTTCCGACATTCTGGCCCCCTCCCAAGGGCATTATGCGGTTCTTTTCCAGTTATTGACTCACTCCCTTTGCCGGTGGTCGAAACACGCCCGGCTCCTCCGCCAAAGGTTGCGCCAATCGGTTCCTCTTTACAAGGAAAAGCTTGTGGACAGGCGGTCTTTCAGGCTTTCAGCAATAAAAATACCGTGGAAACTGTGGACAATCCCCTAGCTTTACGGCAAACCGCGATGGTTGGAAAGCCATGGAGAGCGCATGCAGGAAACGCCCGCGATCATCTATAAAATCGTGCCGGAGACGTTGTGGAACGAGGCCAGGGCAAAGGGTGTCTTCGACGGCGCCGCCATCGACCTGACCGATGGCTTCATCCATTTTTCCACGGCCAGGCAGGTGGCGGAAACAGCCGCGCGGCATTTTTCCGGCCAGGCCGATCTGCTGCTGATTGCAGTCGACGGCGCGGCCCTCGGCGACAAGCTGGTCTATGAACCCTCAAGAGGCGGCGATCTTTTCCCTCACCTTTATGGGCCTCTTCCCTTGACCGCCGTGCTCTGGGAGACGCCGCTTGCACTCGATCACGACGGCCAGCACCAGTTTCCGGAGATTTTGTGATGAGCGGATTATTTTCCTCGATCGGCCGCAAGGGCCTGTTCCTGGTCGATCCGGAAAAGGCCCATGGGCTGTCCATTGCGGCCCTGAAAAGCGGCTTCCTGCCCACCTGCATGGTGCCGCACGATCCGCGACTGCAGCAGACCGTGGCGGGCCTCGTCTTCCCCAATCCGCTCGGCATGGCGGCGGGTTACGACAAGAATGCGGAAGTACCGGGACCGCTTCTGAAGCTCGGTTTCGGCTTCACCGAAATCGGCACCGTCACGCCGCGGGCGCAGGCCGGCAATCCGAAGCCGCGTATCTTTCGCCTTGTGGAAGATGAGGGCGTCATCAATCGCCTCGGTTTCAACAATGAAGGCCATGCCGCTGCGCTGGAGCGTCTGAAGCAGGCGCATCTGCGTGGCATTGTCGGCGTCAATATCGGCGCCAACAAGGACAGTGAAGACCGTATCGCCGATTATGTGCAGGGCATCGAGGCGTTTTATTCGGTCGCATCCTATTTCACCGTCAATATTTCGTCCCCCAACACACCCGGTCTCCGCGACCTGCAGGCGCGCGAAAGCCTTGCCGCCCTTCTCTCGGCCGTGCTGGAACGCCGCAAGGCGGAAGCTGAACGTTTCGGCAGACGCATCCCCGTCTTCCTCAAGATCGCTCCCGATCTGACCGAAGAGGGACTGGACGACGTTGCTGAAGAAGCGCTTGCCCATGATCTGGACGGCCTGATCGTTTCCAATACCACCCTCTCACGCGACGGCCTGCGAGCCAGCCCGCACAAGGGTGAGGCGGGTGGCCTTTCCGGCAAGCCTCTCTTCGAACTCTCCACCACGGTTCTGGCCAAGGTGCGCCGCCGCGTCGGCGTCAATTTGCCGATCATCGGTGTCGGCGGCGTTTCGTCCCCGGAAACGGCCTTGGAAAAGGTAAGGGCAGGTGCGGATCTGGTACAGCTGTACTCCTGCATGGTCTATGAAGGCCCCGGTCTGCCATCTGCCATCGTCAAGAGCCTGTCGAAGCTGGTTGCCCGTGAGGGCGTGGAATCGATCCGTGATCTGCGCGACAGCGCGGTTGACCGCTGGGCGGATCGTAAGCTGGGCTGACAGCGAGCTTGGAAGGTCGGGGCAGCGCTCCCTCAGGGGCTCTCCTTCCTCATCCCTGTAACAAGCACAGAAATGAGGGAAGAGGGTGGTTCCCACCGCTTTACCTCAGGCGCAGAGCACCATCGCCCAATAGGGCCGGTTGCGGCTGGTGGCATCGTAGGCGACCGCCACGCCGAGGCCGTTATAAGGCCCAAGCATGTTTTCGAGGTGGTGTTTGGAGCCGATCCAGGCCTTCACCACCCGCTCCACGCTATCCTGACCGGCGGCCACATTCTCCGCCGCAGGAAGCGGCACATTCCCCTCCTTCATTCGGATCAGGAAACTGTCGGTCAGTCCGATCAGATGCGCCATCTTCTGCGCCTTGACCATGCGTCCGGCCTGATAGGCGGCGGCGCTGCTGGCTGCACCATTGATGGAAAGCGGCGAAAGTCCTTTCGAGCGTCGCAGGTCGTTGACCATTGGAAGCGCTGCTGCGGTCTCATCGCGGGTGCCTGAAGGTATGCCCTTGTTGGTTGGAACGGAAACGCAGGCGGAAAGAACCGAACCGGCGGAAAGCAGCACGAAACCGCGCCGTGTAAGCGTCTGGAGAGAAGTGTCGGTCATGTCAGCGGCGATAGCTCAGAAGGCGCAGGATGATGAAGACGGGAATGACGATCGTGGCGCCCAGGATCAGATAGTCGCCGATCGCCCCCAGCGCATGGAAACCGCTGCGCCACAGGTCGACGACGAAGTCGCGCGCGCCGTAAATGATGTTCCACGGCGTCAAGCCGAAGATCGCCATCAGAAAGCCGACGAGCAGTGAAACCACGAGCAGCTTCACCACCGTTCGGGCCACTGTGTCGCCCAGCAATTTGTTGACCTCACCGGCCATCAGCAAGTCTCCTGTTTTGTCCTGACATATGAAACCGACCACATCGTTGCAAGTTTTTGCGCACTATATCGCGCATATCAGCCAATTCCACGAGTGCGCCATGAAATAGGACTTGAGTTTTTTTATGGCTTGATAAATGACAGCGCGCATCTTCTCAGGAATCTTGAATGGCCCCAAACCAGTTTTCTTCCGGTGACGTCATTGCCGACCGCCGGGCGGACTATGCCCGCATGTTGGCGGAGGGCGGTGATTATCCCGCCGCCGCCGAACTCATGGAACAGGCGCTGGAACTAGCGCCACGGTGGACGGCGGGCTGGTTTCGCTTCGGGGAATATCACGAAAAGGCGGGGGAAACGGACAAGGCCGTGGCGGCTTACGAAAAGGTCGCCGAGATGGATGAGGAAGGCCTGTTTGCAGCCGAACTGAAGCTCGCGGTTCTCGGCGCCGCAGAAACACCGGAACAGCCGCCGAGCCGTTATGTGGAAGGGCTGTTCGACGATTATGCCGACCGTTTCGAAACTTCGCTGGTCGAAAAGCTCGATTACAGCGTGCCGCAGAAACTGGCCGAACTGATCGAGAAGGCGGCGGATGGCGGGGTGTTCGACACTGTCGTCGACATCGGCTGCGGCACGGGACTCCTCGGCGTTGAAATCAGAGCCTTCGCAAAACGGCTGGAAGGTTTCGATATTTCACAGAACATGCTTGCCAAGGCGGAGGAAAAAGATCTCTACGATCACCTCGGCCAGGCCGATCTTTCCCTCGAAGCGGAAACTTCGGGGCTCTTCACCACGACCCTGGCGCCGAAGCGCGCCAATCTCGTCGCCGCCGCCGATGTAATGATGTATCTCGGCAGTCTCGAAACCGTCATGCCCCTCGTTTCCGCCCTGTTGGCGCCCTCCGGCTTCTTTGCCTTTTCGGTTGAGGATGCGGCAGGGGAGGATGGTTTCGTTCTGCGGGAATCCCTTCGTTACGCCCATTCGAAAACCTATGTCAGCGGTCTTCTGGAACGGGCGGGTTTTGATCTCATGGAAATTCGCAAGACCACCATTCGCAAGGATGCCGGAAAACCCCTTTCCGGCATTCTTTTTCTTGCCCGCGCCAAGGTCTGAACATCTCATTTCTTTCCATTTTCTCGATAGGTCAGCCTTCCTTACGTATCCATCTTGATCGGGTTCGTTTTGCAGTGCAAAATATGAAAGAAACCGAGGGCAAAGCTTGAGAACGAGAAGCGTTTACGGCATGTGGAGTTCCGATCCGGCCAGACACGCGCCGGTGGAAGACGTGCAGGGCATCGTCACCGGCGCCATTGTCTCGGCGCTCGGCTTTTATCTGCTGAACAAGGTCGGCCTTTTGACGGGCGGGACCGCCGGTGTCGCCTTTCTCCTGCATTATGCCTTCGGCATCAGCTTCGGGCTGCTGTTCTTCCTCGTCAATCTGCCATTCTATTACCTGTCCTTCCGTCGGCTCGGCCTTGCCTTTTCCTTCAAGACATTCATCGCCATCGGCCTTGTTTCGGTGCTGACCGAAGTGGAAGCGCGCTGGATGGTGATCGACAGCATCAATCCGCTGTGGGCGGCGCTGCTCGGTGGTCTGCTGCTGGGTTACGGATTGCTGGCGCTTTATCGCCACCGCGCCAGCCTTGGCGGCATCGGCATTCTGGCCATCTATATTCAGGATCGCTTTGGCATCCGCGCCGGCCTGATCCAGCTCGCCTTCGATGCCTTCGTCATGCTCTGTGCTTTCCTCGTCATCGATCCGGTCACGGTTGTCTATTCGATCGTCGGCGCCTTTGTCCTCAACATGTTTCTGGCCATCAATCACCGTTCGGACAGATATATCGTCGTGCGCTGAGCGACGGTGGTTGAAATCTCCGGCACTTCAGCGCAATAGCTCGGCAGGGCTTGGTATTCAGGGGACAAGGCATGGACGATACGAGCGCGCGCAGGCGTCTTAATCTTTGGGCCTCCGCGCCGGATCGTCATTCGCTGCTGGAAGACGCGCAGGGCGTTCTTGCGGGCAGCATGCTGGTATCGCTCGGCGTCACGCTGTTTTCCGCAGCCGGTCTTTTGACGGGTGGCACGGTTGGTCTGGCGTTCCTCGTGCATTACGGCACCGACCTCAGCTTCGGTACGGTCTTCTTCCTCGTCAATCTGCCGTTTTATTATCTCGCCTTCCGCCGCCTCGGCCTCGCCTTCACGGTCAAGACCTTCTGCGCCATCGCTCTGACAGCGCTGCTGTCGGAATATATGCCCGGCTTTTTCGCCTTTCAGAGCATCAATCCGGTTGCCGCAGCACTTTTCGGCGGATTGACGGTTGCGGCGGGCATGCTGGCGCTGTTTCGTCATCGCACCAGCCTCGGCGGTTTCGGCATTCTGGCACTTTATCTGCAGGATCGTTTCGGCTGGCGCGCCGGCCTCGTGCAGCTCGCCTTTGACGGCATGGTGCTGGCCTGCTCATTCTTCGTTGCCACGCCTTTTGTCATTATCTGCTCCGTTCTCGGAGCACTGGTTATGAACCTCACGCTTGCTATCAATCACAGGAACGACCGCTACATTGCCATGTAGCGGCCGCCGGTCGCGGGTTTACGAGGTCAGGCCGCCTTCGCAGCCGCATCAACCGGATGCTGCGAGCGGAAACTGACAGCAATACGGTTCCAGGTGTTGATGGCGCCGATGGCCACCGTAATCTTCACGATCTCCTCATCGGAGAAATGCGCTTTCAGCGTTTCGAAGGCATCGTCCGGAGCCCCGGTCTCAGCAATCTTCGTCACCGCATCCACCCAGCCGAGCAATGCGCGTTCCTGCTGTGTATAAACGGGAGATTCCCGCCACACGCTCATCAGGTTGATCCATTGTTCGGAAAGCCCGTCATGGCGGCTTTCCTTTACATGCATATCCACGCAGAAGGCGCAGCCATTGATGATCGAGGCACGCAGCTTGATGAGGTGAACGAAACGGCGTTCAAGTCCGCTGCCCTGAACGTAATTTTCAAGCGCCATGACGGCCTTGAAGGCTTCGGGGGATGCTTTGGCATAGTTGATACGGGTTTTCATGGGTCTCTCCGTTGGTTGGGTCAGTTTGAAGTCATGCGTCATCAGTCAGGAAAGCGACGAAGCCCTCCGGCGTAGATCGGTCTTTCTTCGGGGCCTGTTTTCCAGTCTCAGCGCGCTGCTGTCTTGCGCTCGTTCAACTCCAGGAAGGCACAGCCACGCGCAGCAATTCCACCATCGTCAGTGGCGGCAAGATCGCCCCGAATATCGGCAATGGTGGTTTTGGCGAGTTCGGCCCTATAGACCTTCTCTGCCTTCAACATCGCTGCATTGATACCACAGGGCTTGGTGAAATACCGGCCCGGCAATGGGTTTGGTCCGCGTTGCCGGATTTCCGCGCAACGGAAAGCCGGCTGCGGCCCTTCAACGGCCAGAACGATGTCCAGCAGGGTGATCTTGTCAGTCGGTCGCGCCAGACGATAGCCGCCCTTCGGCCCCGGCACCGTGGCAACTATTCCCGCGCTGGACAATGATTGCAGGTGCTTCAGAAGATAGCTGGTGGAAACGCCGTGGAATTCCGCGAGCGCGGCTGCGGACAACACGCCGCCTTCGGAAAGGCCCGCCAGCATTCCCACGCTGTGAATGGCCTGTTCAACGCCGTCCCCGAGTTTCATCGGTCTTTTCCATGTCCTGTTGCTGCGTTATCATGGATATTATTTATCCATGATTCTGTTTTCCTGTCAAGCGGCCCTGTTCCGCCCTTCTTTTTCTCAGGTTTTTCACTACGTTAAAGGCGTGAAACACACCGAGTCCCCCATTTCCGGCATAGATGTCGGCACCTTGCCCCTTTCATTCCAGAAATGGTTTGTCGAAAAAGGGTGGTCTCCGCGCGCCCATCAGCTGGAGCTTATGGCGCGGGCACGGGGCGGCGAGAACATGTTGCTGATCGCGCCCACCGGTGCTGGCAAGACGTTGGGCGGCTTCATGGCCTCGCTCACCGATCTGACAGAGCGGGGCAAGATACCGTCTGGCTCCGGCTTTGTCGGCGTGCACACCCTCTACATCTCACCGCTGAAGGCGCTTGCAGTCGATATCGAGCGTAATCTCACCAAGCCCGTTTCCGAAATGGGTCTGCCGATTGTCATCGAAACCCGCACCGGCGATACGCCCCAGGCGAAACGCCAGCGCCAGAAGGTGCGCCCGCCGGATATCCTGCTGACCACACCGGAACAGGTCTCGCTGCTGCTCGCCAACAAGGAGGCCGAGCGCTTTTTCCGTGACCTGAAATATGTGGTGCTGGATGAGCTGCATTCGCTCGTCACCTCCAAACGCGGCCATCTGCTGTCGCTGGCGCTCGCCCGCGTGCGCCGGCATGCGCCCGATGTCCGTTTCATCGGCCTTTCGGCCACGGTGGCGGAGCCGATGGATTTGCGCCGTTATCTTGCACCGCAGGGGCAGGGGAAGCCGCCCGCCGGCTTGATAACCGTCGAAGGCGGTGCAAAGCCGGATATTTCCATCTTGCACACGGAAGAACGCATCCCATGGTCCGGCCATTCAGCGCGTTATGCCGGAAAGGACTTATACGAAGCGTTGAAGCAGCATCAGACGACGCTGGTGTTTGTCAACACACGCTCGCAGGCGGAAAGGGTCTTTCAGGAGCTCTGGACGATCAATGACGACAATTTGCCGATTGCACTGCATCACGGCTCGCTGGATGCCGGGCAGCGCCGCAGGGTGGAAGCGGCCATGGCGGAAAACAGGTTACGTGCCGTTGTTGCCACCTCCACCCTCGATCTCGGCATAGACTGGGGTGACGTTGACCTTGTCGTGCATGTCGGCGCGCCGAAGGGCGCAAGCCGCCTCGCTCAGCGTATCGGCCGTGCCAACCACCGCATGGATGAGCCGTCAAAGGCGATCCTCGTTCCCGCCAACCGCTTCGAGGTGATGGAATGCCGGGCAGCGCTGGATGCCAACTATATCGGCGCGCAGGATACGCCGCCGATCGCCGAAGGCGCGCTTGATGTTCTCGCCCAGCACGTACTCGGCATGGCCTGTGCCGAGCCTTTCGATGCGGATGAACTTTATCGCGAAGTCACCAGCGCCTCGCCCTATGCCGACCTGCCGCGTGCCACCTTCGATCGGGTGGTGGATTTTACTGCCACCGGCGGCTACGCGCTGCGCACCTATGAACGTTATGCCCGCATCCGCCAGATGAAGGACGGTCGCTGGCGCGTGTCCAATCCGGCGGTAGCGCAGCAATATCGCCTCAACCTCGGCACCATCGTCGAGGCGGCGGAACTCAATGTCCGCATGGTCAAGCGCAATGCCAAGGGCACGGTCGGTCGCGGTGGCATGTCGCTCGGCAAGGTCGAGGAATATTTCCTAGAGCAGCTGGTGCAGGGCGATACTTTTCTCTTTGCCGGCAAGGTGCTGCGGTTCGAGGGCATCAGGGAGAATGAATGCCTGGTCTCACAGGCCTTTTCCATGGATCCGAAGATACCCTCCTATGCCGGTGGCAAATTTCCGCTTTCCACCTACCTGGCAGATCAAGTGCGCTCCATGCTGGCAGACCCGACACGGTGGCATGCCCTGCCAGATCAGGTTCGCGACTGGCTGGCAATCCAGAAGGAGAAGTCGATCATTCCCAAGCGCGACGAGCTATTGGTGGAGACCTTCCCCTTCCGTAAGCGCTTCTTCATGGTCATGTATCCCTTCGAGGGACGGCTGGCGCATCAGACACTGGGCATGCTTCTGACGAGACGGCTGGAGCGGGCCGGAGCAAAACCGATGGGTTTTGTCGCCACCGATTATTCGCTGGCCATCTGGGCCATGGAGGATATCGGCATACGGCTGAAGTCCCGCCGCCTGTCGCTGGCCGACCTTCTCGATGAGGACATGCTTGGCGACGATCTGGAAGCATGGCTTGACGAATCCTTCATGCTGAAACGCACCTTCCGCAATTGCGCAGTCATTTCCGGGCTGATCGAACGCCGCCATCCCGGCAAGGAAAAGACCGGCCGGCAGGTCACGGTGTCCGCCGATCTTATTTATGACGTTCTTCGCAGCCATGAGCCGGATCATATCCTGCTGGAAGCGACGCGACGCGATGCCGCAGCAGGACTTTTGGATATTGGCCGTCTTGGCGATATGCTGAAGCGAATCAAGGGACACACCACGCATCGCGCGCTGGAGCACGTTTCGCCCCTCGCCGTTCCGGTCATGCTGGAAATCGGCCGGGAGACGGTGGCGGGCGAAGCGATGGACGATGTGCTGGCGGAAGCTGCCGATGAGCTGATCGCCGAGGCCATGTCCTGAAATATGCCCATGTGCTGAAGTATGCATTGAAGGAACAACGATAAAAGTGCTGAGCCGGCTGACATTGAGCGACAGGTTTTCCAACGGCTTCGAATGCCTGGGCAGCGAGACCGCCATCAACGGCGTTTCCGCCTGGTGCGACCCTTTGGGTGGGCTCTACCTGCCCGACCTGTCGCTGCTCGTCGTTTCCGACCTGCATCTGGAAAAGGGTGCGGCTTTTGCAAGGCGTGGACGCATGCTGCCGCCCTACGACACCATCGCCACCCTCAAGATACTGTCTTCCCTCGTCAGCCGCTACGATCCGAAGATCGTCGTCAGCCTCGGCGACAATTTTCATGATCGGGTTGGCTCCCAGCACCTGCCGCTGCCGTTGCGCGAACTCATCCGCGAGATGGCCCGCGGTCGCGAATGGATATGGATCAACGGCAACCACGACCCCGATGGCACGGTCGATCTGCCGGGTTCTTCGGTGGATGAGATGTTTTACGGCAATCTCGTTTTCCGCCACGAGCCTAAGCCGGGCGATGCGGCCGGTGAAATCGCCGGTCATCTGCATCCCTCTGCCACTGTGCGACGCCGCGAGAAGACAGTGCGGCGGCCCTGTTTCGCCACCGATGGTTCGCGTCTGTTGATGCCGGCATTCGGGGTGTTGAGCGGCGGGCTGGATTTACGCCACAAGGCAATGCGCGGCCTGTTCGATCATGCCGCTCTCGTCGCGCATCTGATGGGGAGAGATCGCATCTACTCGGTGCGGTTTTCCAGTCTGCTCGGCTGAGATTTTAGCGCAGCCTATTGGCGGTAGACCAATACCGGTATCTTCGAATTCTTCAGCACCTTGGCGGTCACACTGCCGAGCAGCATCTCGACGAAACTCCTGCGCCGGTGCGAGGCCATGGCGATGAGATCGCAGCCGGTCTTGTCGGCTATTTCAATGATCGCCTCGTCCGGCCGCCCCGCCCGCGCCAGCAGGGCCTCGCAATCCAGCCCCATGGCGGTGGCATGCGCCTGCGTATCGCGAAGCAGATGCTCCGCCTCTTCGCAACGGTGGAATTCCTCTTCGGCAATGGCGGCAATGTCCTCGACATCGCTGGCAATCACATGAAAGGGTTCCGATACCGTCACCACGGTCACCTTTGCGCCTGCCTCCTTGGCGAGAGCGAACCCTTGGTCGATTGCGATCTGCGCCAGCGGCGAACCATCGGTGGGAATGAGAATGTGCTTGAACATGACATTTCTCCTTTTCATCCCCGTTACAACCGCACTTGCCGCCATCAGCTGCGTGCGTTTGTAACGCCTTGAATTTTACAGCAAACCCCGGAAGGAAGCGAATGCTATCTTTGCCAGTGCGGGTGGCAGACGCTCTCTTTTGCGCGATTGAAAACGCTCAGTCCTTGCGGAAGATGATGCTGGCGCCCCAGCCGGTGACGACGGCGAGCAGAACGCAAAGCGCGCCGTAAGCAAGCGGCGTCTGATGCGCGGCATCGGTGATCGCCTGTTCCATGCCGGTCTTGACGACGCGCAGTTTTAATTCGCGCTGGGCGATGAATTTGCCGCTCTTGAAGAGATAGGCGCGCGCCGTGTGCACCCCGTTCGGCACGTTGGCGGGCAGGCGCAAGGTCGCCCAAAACAGGCCCGTGCGTTCCAGCCGCACCCCTGTCGTGTCATTGCGGTAGATGCCGCTCGAAAGCTTGAGCCGACGATAGGCCTCCTGAAAATCGAAGACATTGTCGGGCACGCCCGAAAAGACAGCGCTTTTGAGCGACAGATGGTCGACGCCGAGCCCCATGGCGCGCAGCGTTCCGGGGGAGGCGACATCGCTGATATTGCGGGTGCTGGCCATGGAGTAGGATTCCGGCAGCGGCGTGAAGGTGATGGCGCTGGTATTGATCCAGATGCCTGCCACACGCTCCTTCTTGCGCACGGTCATGTAGTCGCTCGGCCCTTCCAGCGTCACCACGATATCATATTGCCCGATGGCCAGTAGCAGCTGGTCGGTATTGTTGAGTGCGCCGAAGAGGGTGAAATCCGCCCCGCGAAAATCCGAGGCTATCGGAATTTCCGTCGTCGAAGCGCCGATTTCGATGTTTTCCTGCAGGGGGCGCTGCTGCGGACCCGGCGGCAGCGCAAGCGGCGGCGTCTGGGCGGAAGCAGTTTGCCCGAAGGCAAGACAGGAGAGCAGGGCAAGGGCGGCAAGCAACAAATGGCGGGTCAATAACCTAACCCCCCGACGGCGACCGAAAACAGATCTTCCGGCCGCACCACCAGCGATACTGCAAGGCGAAGGGCGACGGCGAGGACAAGAAGCGCCAGCAGCGCACGCAGCTGTTCGCCGCGCAGTTTCTGGCCGACGCGTACACCATATTGCGCGCCGATGACGCCAGCCACCATCAGGATGAAGGCCAGCACCACATCGACGGAGTAGTTGGTCGCTGCCTGTACGACGGTCGTGTATGCGGTGACGAAAATGATCTGGAACAGTGAGGTGCCGACAACCACACTGGTGGGAATGCGTAACAGATAGATCATCGCCGGCACCATGATGAAACCGCCGCCCACACCCATGATAGAGGTGAGTATGCCGATGCCGAAACCGAGCGTGACGACTGGAATGATGCTGAGATAGATCTTCGATTTCTTGAACCGCATTTTCAGCGGCAGGCGGTGTACCCAGTTGTGGTGTCCCGGCCGGCGCAGCGTCACCGTCTCGTTGCGGGCGGCGCGGCGAAGTGCCGAAATGCTTTCCTTCAGCATCAACCCGCCTACGGTGCCGAGCAGGATGACGTAGAGCAGCGAAACGATGAGATCGAGCTGGCCGATGCTGCGCAGGAAGGAGAATATCCACACGCCGACCGTCGCCCCCAGGAGGCCGCCGACGAGCAGAACGCTGCCGAGCTTGACGTCGAGGGTTCCACGCCGGAAATGGGTGATCGAGCCTGAAACGGAGGAGGCCACCACCTGGTTGGCGCCCGTCGCCACGGCCACGACTGGCGGAATATTGTAGAAAATCAGCAGCGGGGTGATCAGAAAGCCACCCCCCACACCGAACATGCCGGACAAAAAACCGACGGCCGCGCCCATGCCGAGAATGATGAAAATATTCACCGACAGTTCTGCGATCGGCAGATAGACAGTCACGGCTCGGACCTCGGGCAAATGGTTCCGGGCGGCATGGCTTGTCCGGTGAGGGGGCCTTGCCGCGATTTACACTTTCTGTCTGAAAAGACCGGGCATGCCCAGCCTTCATCCGTCATGCCCGCGAGGGCCTAACCTGTCAACATTCAACGGTAAATACGTTGATAATTTGGAAAGATAGAGGTCTGGCGAAGGCAGCCGCCCACATTCCTGTCAGGCGTTGCAAAAAAGCGGCCGGCGGGCCGCTTTTGGGTTTCAGAACCATTATTTATTGCGGGCGAGAAGCGCTGTCACCAGTTCGTTGGTAATGCGCCCGTCCGGGGTCTGGCCCACGGATTTCTGAAAGTCCTTGATGGCCGTCACGGTGTTCTTGCCGAGCTTGCCGTCCGGCTGCCCGGCATCGAAGCCGTTCTTGTTGAGGATCGCCTGAATGTTGCGGATCGCCTTTTCCATGTCCACGGAGGCGGTTTTCACGCCTTCCTTGCCAGCCCACTCTTCCGGCGGGTTGACGCTGTTGGCATCTTCCGAAAGCGGCTTGACCTTCCACGCCTCCACCTTGGCCTTGGCGCTCTGGAGCTGCTGCGGGTTCAAGGCCCCCGCCACTTCGTCGCGCTTCTGGGCGGCATCGGCATCGCCATCCTTGGCGGCAATGGCGAACCACTTGTAGGATTCCTCGATATCCTGTTTCACGCCGCTGCCGCGCGCGTAGAGGATGGCAAGATTGAACTGGCTGTCGCGGACGCCGAGTTCGGAGGCCTTGATGAACCACTGCGCGGCGGCAGCAAAATCCGGCTGGCCAGCCGCGTCGGAAGCGAGCAGGACGGCAAGATTGTGCATGGCGCCCGCATTGCCCTGTTCGGCGGCCAGCGTGTAATAGCGCTTCGCTTCCGGAAGGTTGCGTTCGACGCCGTTCGCCTTCTCGTAGAGATTGGCGAGACGATATTGCGCGGGCGCAAGACCGCGATCGGCAGCCAGCTTGTACCACTTCGCGGCTTCGGCACGGTCGGCGGCAACGCCGCGACCGTCGGTATAGCGGGCTGCGATTTCGAAAAGCGCCTGCGTGTCGCCCTTGGCGGCGGCTTCAGCAAGCGATGCGGGCTCTATCCCGGCGGGAACGACGATGGCGCCGTCGGCGGGAGCGGCCGTGACGACGGCCTCAGCCGGTTTCGGCGGTTCTGCCTGCGCGACGGTGCCGGACTTTGCGGGATCCACGGCGGGAACATCGGCGACCGGCGGCTCCTCGGGTAGCGGCGCACCGCCAATGGTCCGGTGGTCAATGGTATTCTGTGCCGGAGCGGAGTTCTCGATGCTATCGACCGGGGCTGCCTGCCCGGATTCGATCGCGAGGTCAGACGGTATGGTGACGGCCTTGTCGCCGGTTTCGGGTAGGGCGGAAACCGGTGCATTGTCCATCTTCTGTTCAATCACCGGCGCCGGGGCTTCCGTGCCGCTGATCAGTGTCTTGACGAGGGGCATGGCCATCATCGCCAGAAGGATCGCGCCGATACCGAGCAGCAGCGGCCGGCGATAACGCGAAAGAGCCGAAGTTTCGGTCTTTCTTTTCTTTTTGCCGGTTTCAAGCTTTTCCGGCGCTGTTTCCATCGCGGCGGCCTGCGCGGCACGGCGGGCGGCGGCGATAAAGTCCGTCCGTCCTTCCGCGTCCACGGCCTTGCCGGTGGCGGCCACCTGGCTGGCGCGCACGCGTTCCAGGATTTTCTTGATATCAGGCGCGCCCGAACCGGGCTCCAGGAGTTCGTTCTCCTGACCGGCTGGCAGAACGTCGATCGGATCAAGCGACGGGGCAGGCTCAACCTGGGTGCGGGCGGAAGAGGCCGATACGGGTTCTTCCTTGGTCTTTGCGGGCTTCGCCGTGCTTGTTTTGAAGCGCTTCGTCAGCCCGGCGAGCAGGCTCGTTTTCTTTGCTTTTGCGGGCTTGACGGCAGCGGGCGGCACGATGGCGGTCGCGTCATTGTCGCTGACATCCTCGAGAATGGCCTGCTCTTCGGCTATATAGCACTCTTCCGGGAATATGGCGGCCGGCATCGCGACGTCGTCGCGGCCTGCGGCAACAGCCTGCTGTGCAACGTGACGGGTGGGCTCTTCGCGGTAGGGCGTTCCGTTGTCGAGATTATCCAGGCGGCCGGCAATCTGCACCAGCGTTTCGTGCAGTGCTTCGAAGGTGCGGTGCGTGCGCTCTTCGGTGTTGCGGCTCAGCGCTTC
Organism: Agrobacterium sp. 5Ca39; assembly: GCF_055382365.1. Classification (NCBI taxonomy): domain Bacteria; kingdom Pseudomonadati; phylum Pseudomonadota; class Alphaproteobacteria; order Hyphomicrobiales; family Rhizobiaceae; genus Agrobacterium; species Agrobacterium sp. 5Ca39. The sequence continues at coordinate 137,521 of NZ_AP026436.1, forward strand.
AAGGTTGCGCAAATCGGCCGCAAGGTCGGTCAGCATCGACATGTCGGCGATGTTCGCGCCGGCCGAGAGGTTGTTGCGGGTATAGGCGTCGAGAACGGCCTCGGCTGCCTGCCGGGCCGCTTCGATGATATATTCGTCGTTCGAAGCCATATAGTCTTCGATCGCCGCCATGCGCGCATCGAGTTCAGGCGACATGCCTGCGGCCTGCATCTGAACCGGCTGGCTGATCAGCGTCGAGAGATGGGCGATCTGGTTTTCAAGGCTCGCCAGCGCATGGCTGTCAGCGGGGGCGGCATGGGCGGTCTCATCCAGTCGCGCGGCGATAGTGCCAAGCCGCTCTTCCAGGCGCGAAAAGGCGCTTTCACTGAGGCCCGATGCCAGCTGCGGCTGGCTATAGCGATAATCGAGCTCCTCGATCTGCCGAGAGAGCGTGTCGAGCCGTTCGGCCAGACCCTCATTGACGGTGCCGTGGTCGAGCGCATCGATCTTGCGGGAAATGTCGCTGAGGAAAGACGTCAGCTCCGCCTGTTGCGAAGGGCGCTGCGACCGTTCCAGAAGCAGTGAAAGCTGGTCCAGTCGCTCATGCAGTTGCGCTGCATCGCGCGCGGTGCTCAGCTCATCGATCTTGCCGGCCAGCGCCTCAAGGCGCGCGGTGAGATCAACGGAGGGTTCCGGTTTTGCAGCGGCGAGGCGGTTGATATCACCGAGCTGTTCGGCGAGGCCGTTCAGGCGGTTTTCCAGTCGCTGGGCGAGCGCATTGTCGGTTGCCTGCGCGTTGGCGCGTGTGCCGGTCGCCGCAATGGCGCGGCTGATTTCGTCCAGCCGCTGATCGAGACCGGAAAACTGTTCGCTGAAGACCGCTTCATTCGGCTGCATGTGCTTGCCGAGTTGCTCGACCGCGCTGGCGATGGCGATCAGCTTCTCCTCGAGCACGCGAACGGCCGGATTGTTGCTCATGCCGCCGAGCTGCGTCTTGATGTCATCGAGACGATAGGCGAGGGAGACGATTTCATCCTGAAGGGCGCCGGCATCGAAACCGCGCAGCGTGTCTTCCACAGTGTTCCAGCGGCTTTCGATCCGATGGACGCTGTCTTCGCGTGCGAGCTGGTCAATGGTGAGGCGTAGGTCCTCGAATTCGTTGCGCAGCGCATAGACATCCGGAGATGCCAGATTGCCGAGCTGGTCGATGCTTCCGGCAAGCCGTGCGATGTCATCGCGCAGATCGCCGATGAATTGCTGGTCTTCCGCCGCGGCGCGAATATTGCGGATTTCCGCGCGCAGTCCCTGCGCTTCCCGCGCAACGCCCTCGGCAATATCGTGCTTCAATTCGTGGCGGAGGTTGACGAGTGCCTGCGCGATTTCCTGCAGGGCCGCGTCATTGCGTGGCTCCTGATAGGGCGGGATGGCGCGTGCGCGTGGTGCGGCCTGAGGAGCCGGCTGGGGCTCCCTCTGCCGATATTCCGGCGCGAGCGGTCGTGTGATCGTGCGTTCAGCGCGGGCGGCAGGTTCCTGCGGGCGCTGGAAGCTGGTCTCCAGCAGACGCTGGCGCTGGCGTATTTCGTTGACGGGATCAAGTTGCGGTGGCGTCACGCTTGTGCGTGGCTCGCGTGGTGCGGCATAGGTTTCGCTCTTTGTTTCCGGCGGGGCGCCAGCGGCCCGCTGGTCGCGCGGAAACTTCTGGCTCATCAACCCTTCGATGCGGGCTTCAAGGCCTTCAATGGTGCGATTGAGAGCATCAAGAGACGACCTGTCGCTTGGCTGTTGGGTTTTCGATCGCAATCCGTTCATCTTTTCGCTCGCTTCGCTTCCGCCCGCCGTGCCCGGTTATCTGTCGCGACGTTGCCTGTTTGGACACGCCGTCGCCGCAACATGCAGCAATTCTAGAGCCGGTATTTGCCCCCGTGGAGGAAAATGCGCCGATGAACGAAGCAGTTACCTCCATCGGGAGAATTCACGAAACGTGGTAAAGAAGTGGTTAACCAAGGTCGGAATTTTTTAACTTTTGCGGTGCAGGCCGAGCCCCGGGGCGGTGCGGAGGACAATTACGCAAAAAGGGAGAGCGATAACCCCATGGAATTTATTTGACGTTTACGCGCACGTCAAATATTGTCACGTCATATCGGCCGGATTATCTCCGGCGCCCACGATGCGGAGGAACATCGGTAATGCCTGTTTACAAGGCCCCAGTTAAGGACACGCTTTTTATCCTGAATGACGTTCTCGGCCTGGAGCGGTATAATAACCTGCCCGGCTTCGAGGATGCGACGCCCGACATGATCGAGGCAATCACCGGCGAAGCGGCAAAGCTTGCCGAGGAACGACTTTTCCCACTCAATCTTTCCGGTGACCAGCAGGGTTGCAAGCGCGCCGATGACGGTTCTGTCTCCGTGCCCGATGGTTTCAAGGAAGCCTATGACGCCTATTGCGAAGGCGGCTGGATCGGCCTTGCCGTTCCCCAGGAATTTGGCGGGCAGGGCCTGCCCTATACGCTGCATGCGGCGATCGGCGAATATATGTCTTCCGCCAACCTGTCCTTGATGATGTATCCCGGCCTGACACAGGGCGCTATTGCCGCCGTTCTCGTTCACGGTACTCCGGAGCAGAAGCAGACCTATCTGCCGAAAATGGTCGAAGGTATCTGGTCCGGCACCATGAACCTCACCGAACCCCATTGCGGCACCGATCTCGGTCTCCTGCGCACCAAGGCGGTGCCGCAGGGAGATGGCACTTACAAGATTTCCGGCCAGAAGATCTTCATCTCGGCTGGTGAACATTCCATGACCGATAATATCGTCCATCTGGTGCTCGCCCGCATCGAGGGCGCACCTGAAGGCACGAAGGGTATTTCGCTTTTCATCGTGCCGAAATTCCTGGTCAAGGAAGACGGCACGCCCGGTGAGCGCAACGGCGTCACCTGTGGTGCGATCGAGCACAAGATGGGTATTCACGGCAACGCCACCTGCGTCATGAATTACGATGATGCGACGGGTTATCTGCTCGGTGCGGAAAACAAGGGCCTTTCGGCCATGTTCGTGATGATGAACGAGGCGCGCCTCGGCGTCGGCCTGCAGGGGCTTTCCGTAGGCGAAATCGCCTATCAGAACGCCGTCGAATATGCCCGTGAGCGTATTCAGGGCCGTTCGCTTTCCGGCGCGAAATTCCCGGACAAAAAGGCCGATCCGATCATCGTGCACCCGGATATCCGCCGCACGCTGATGACCATCAAGGCCTATAACGAGGCTGGCCGCGCTTTCCTCCTGTGGACAGCGCTGCAATCGGACATCGCCCACCGCTCGACCGATGAGAAGGAGCGGCAGGCGGCAGACGACCTGCTCGGTCTCGTCACGCCGATCCTCAAGGGTGTTCTGACTGACAAGGGCTTCGACCACGCCGTGATGGCGCAGCAGGTGTTTGGCGGTCATGGCTACATCGAAGAACATGGCATGAGCCAATATGTCCGCGATGCGCGTATTACCATGATCTATGAGGGTGCGAACGGTATCCAGGCGCTTGATCTGGTGGGCCGCAAACTCGGCATGAATGGCGGCCGCGCCGTGATGGCGCTGTTCAAGGAAATCGGCGATTTCTGCGAGGAAAACCGCGGCGATGAAAAGCTCAGCCTCTACACCAAGGGTTTGAAGAAGGGCTTGAACGATCTTCAGGCCGCAACCATGTGGTTCATGCAGAACGCCATGGCAAAGCCCGACAATGCCGGTGCCGGCTCGACCGACTACATGCATCTCTTCGGCATCGTGGTGCTGGGTTACATGCAGGCGCGCATGGCGAAAGCCGCCAGCGAAGCGCTTGCGGCAGGCAGCGCTTCGGATGAGGATTACCTCAAGACCAAGCTTGTCACGGCGAAGTTTTACATGGAGCGCATCATGCCGGAAACGGCGCTGCGCAAGGCCCGCATCGAAACCGGGGCGGACACCATGATGGAACTGGCCGCGGAAGCATTCTGAGACATGGCGCTGACCGCGCCGCAGGGAGAGAGTTTATGACCGACGTATTTATCTACGACCATGTCCGCACCCCGCGCGGACGCGGCAAGAAGGATGGCAGCCTGCATGAGGTGCCTTCCGTTCGCCTTGCCGCCAAGACGCTGGAAGCCATCCGCGACCGCAACGGGCTCGACACTTCCGCTGTCGATGACATCATCATGGGCTGCGTCGATCCTGTCATGGATGCCGGCGCCGTCATCCCCAAGGCCGCCGCCTTCGAGGCCGGTTACTCCAACAAGGCGCCGGGTATGCAGATCTCGCGCTTCTGCGCCTCCGGTCTCGATGCCATCAACTTCGCAGCCGGCAAGGTCAAAGCCGGTTCGGACGATATCGTCATCGCCGGCGGTGTCGAAAGCATGTCGCGCGTCGGTATGGGCATGTCGGGCGGCGCCTGGTACATGGACCCCTCGGTCAACTTTCCGGCCTTCTTCATGCCGCAGGGCGTGTCGGCCGATCTGATCGCCACGAAATACGGTTTCTCCCGTGACGACGTCGACGCCTATGCCGTCGAGAGCCAGAAGCGCGCCGCGCATGCCTGGGAAAAGGGCTATTTCAACAAGTCGGTCATTCCGGTGAAGGACCAGAACGGCCTGACGATCCTTGACCGCGACGAGCACATGCGCCCCGGCACCGATATGCAGGCGCTGGCTTCGCTAAACCCGTCCTTCCAGATGCCCGGTGAAATGGGCGGCTTCGAAGCTGTCGGCATCATGGCGCATCCGGAAGTGGAGCGGATTAACTACGTACATCACGCCGGCAACTCATCCGGCATCGTTGATGGTGCTGCCGCCGTGCTGGTTGGTTCGAAAGCGGGCGGCGAGGCAATGGGCGTGAAGCCGCGTGCCCGTATCAAGGCTTTCGCCAATATCGGCTCCGACCCGGCGCTGATGCTGACCGGCCCGGTTGACGTAACCGAAAAGCTTCTGAAGAAGACCGGCATGTCGCTTGCCGATATCGATCTCTTCGAACTCAACGAAGCCTTCGCCGCCGTGGTCCTGCGCTACATGCAGGCTTTCGACATCGATCACGACCGGATGAACGTCAATGGCGGCGCAATCGCCATGGGTCATCCGCTGGGTGCAACCGGCGCGATGATCCTCGGGACGGTGCTGGATGAGCTGGAACGGCGCGATCTGAACACCGCGCTCGTCACGCTTTGCATCGGTGCAGGCATGGGTACAGCAACCGTCATCGAGCGGGTTTAAGGCAGCGGCTACGGCCCCGCTTCCGTCATCCTCGGGCTTGACCCGAGGATCTATCCCCGGTGCTTGGATCCTCGGGTCAAGCCCGAGGATGACGAGGAAAGCGAAGCGGCCACTACGATTCAGGGAAGAGGAATCCCAAATGAGCACTTACACCAATTTCACCATCGAGACGGACGCAGACGGCATTGCCCTCGTCACCTGGGACATGCCGGAAAAGTCCATGAACGTCTTCACGTCAGAGGTGATGGACGAGTTGAACACCATTCTCGACGCCACCGTCGCCGATAGCGCCGTCAAGGGCGTCGTCTTCACGTCGGGCAAAAGTACCTTTTCCGGCGGCGCCGATCTGTCGATGATCAAGTCGATGTTCTCCTTCTACAATGACGAGAAGACGAAGAACCCGGATCAGGCGGCAGCAAAGCTGTTCGAGCTGGTGGGCCGCATGACCGGCCTGTTCCGCAAGATCGAGACCAACGGCAAGCCCTGGGTCTCCGCCATCAACGGCACCTGCATGGGGGGCGCTTTCGAACTGTCACTCGCCTGCCACGGCCGCGTGGCCTCCAGCGCCAAGAACCTCAAGATCGCACTGCCGGAAGTCAAGGTCGGCATCTTCCCGGGCGCTGGCGGCACCCAGCGCGTCTCGCGCCTGACCGATGCACAATCTGCCTTGCAGATGATGACGACAGGCCAGTCGCTGACCGGTGCACGCGCCAAGGCCATGGGGCTGGTGCACCAGGTAGTCGAGCCGGATCAGCTGGTCGCAACTGCAAAGCAGATGATCAAGGACGGCCTGAAGCCGGTAGCACCCTGGGATGAGAAGGGCTTCAAGGCCCCCGGCGGCGGCATCTGGACGCCTGCGGCTGCCCAGCTGTGGCCCGCCGCTCCGGCGATCCTCCGCCGCGAAAGTGCCGGCAATTATCCGGCCGCACTCGCCATCCTCAAATGCGTTTATGAAGGGCTGCAATTGCCCTTCGATACGGCGCTGAAGGTGGAGCAGCGTTATTTCACCGAAATCCTTCGCTCGAAGGAAGCCTCCGGCATGATCCGCTCGCTGTTCATTTCCATGCAGGAGCTGGGCAAGGGCGCGCGCCGTCCGTCCGGCCAGCCGAAGACGGAGTTCAAAAAGATCGGCGTCGTTGGGGCGGGCTTCATGGGGGCGGCCGTCGCTTACGTCACCGCCGCAGCGGGTATTCCCGTCACGCTGGTGGATCGCGATCAGGAAGCCGCAGACAAGGGCAAGGGCCATTGCGAGGAAAGCGTCAAGGCCGCCATCGGCAAGGGCAGGCTGACGCAGGATGAAGGCAAGGCCCTGCTCGATCTCGTCACTCCCACGGCGGATTACACTGCATTGTCTGATGCCGATCTCGTTATCGAGGCCGTCTTTGAAGACCGCGACGTGAAGAAGGCCGTCATCGAGGCCGTGGAAGCCGTTTTGCCCGAAGGAGCGATCTTTGCCTCCAACACGTCCACCTTGCCAATCACGGGGCTGGCAAAGAACTCCAGACGTCCGACCGATTTCATCGGCATCCACTTCTTCTCGCCGGTCGAGAAGATGATGCTGACGGAAGTGATCCTCGGCAAGGAAACCGGCGACAAGGCGCTCGCCGTCGCGCTGGATTATGTGGCCAAGATCAAGAAGACCCCGATCGTTGTCAACGACACCCGCGGCTTCTTCGTCAATCGCTGCGTGCTGCGTTACATGGCCGAAAGCTACGACATGCTGATCGAAGGCGTGCCGCCCGCGATGATCGAAAATGCAGCGAAATTCGCCGGCATGCCGGTCGGCCCCTTGGCGTTGAACGACGAAGTGGCCATCGATCTTTCCTACAAGATCCTGAAAGCCACCGTCGCCGATCTCGGCGAAAAGGCGGTCGATCCGCGCCATATGGAACTGGTGAAGAAGCTTGTGGAAGGCGAGGGCCGCTTTGGCCGTAAGAACGCCAAGGGCTTTTACGACTACCCGCCAAAGCCCGCCAAGAAGTCCCTCTGGCCTGGCCTGAAGGACCTCTATCCGCAGCAGAAGCCTGAAGACGTGGATATGGAGGTGCTGAAGCAGCGCTTCCTCGTCACCGTGGCGCTGGAAGCCGCCCGCACGGTGGAAGAGGGCATCGTCACCGATCCGCGTGAGGCGGATGTCGGTTCCATCCTCGGTTTCGGCTTCGCGCCCTATACCGGGGGCGCGCTGTCCTACATTGACGGCATGGGCGTGAAGAGCTTCGTCGCGCTCGCCGAAAAGCTCAGCGAGACATACGGACCGCGCTTCCAGCCAACGCCGCTGCTGAAGGATATGGCCGCCAAGGGCGAGACCTTCTACGGTCGCTTCGATCCCTATGCCAGCGCCGCGAAGGCGGCCTGAGGCTCCAGTGAGATGATTGAACAGGCCCTTCGGGGCCTGTTTTATTATGCCTGTCTACCCGCTTTCCATGCATCCTTTGCTGGGCTGAGGCGTTGAAAAGTCTGACCGGGCAAAAGCGCCCGCCGCCGCAATTCAGCACGCCTCAGGAGACAGCGATGAAAGCACCACTGCGATCCCACGGTTTCGATAAGCCATCAGACCTGGACGACGAGTTGGCCGAACTGGACGAAGAGGCGGAAGCTGTAGCTGCCGAAGAGACGGTGGAAAAAACCGCAGCCAGGAGGACACCTGCCGCCAATACCATCGACCCGGCGCTGCGTGCCGAACTGGACGAGCTTCGCCAACAGGTCGAAAAGATCCGGCGCGATGTCAAGCGGCTTGAGGCGGCCGAGATGTCCCGCCACAGGCCCGCACAGCCCCACCATGAGCGCGACCGCGAGAACTCCCGCCTGATGACGGTCGTGCGCTCCGTAGCCGTCACCTCGCTTGCAAGCCGCATCTTTGCGTCTTCGCCCGTCATGGCGGCGCTGGTAGCCGTGGTGCCTTTCGCGCTTGGTTTCGCAGCACGGCGCCGCGAAGGGGCATAGCCCCACCTGCCATGCTGCGCCCGCCACCGGCCGGGATAGGTCCCTCGCAAACATGACGCGGGCAAATGCGCTCTGGCATCAGGAGGCCATACAGTGAGTTTTCCTGCGTGAACCGGCCTTCGCCCTGCGCTCTTTCCAGCCATCCACAGGCGCCGTGAAAAAACTGTCAAAAAACTTCGGAAGGGCGCTTGCCATGTTCGAACAAGATGTTATAACCCCGCTCACTTTCGGGGCGCAAACGACCCCGACCGCGAAAAGCGGAGGTTCTTCAAGGACCTGAAGTGCCCGGATAGCTCAGTTGGTAGAGCAGCGGATTGAAAATCCGCGTGTCGGTGGTTCAAATCCGCCTCCGGGCACCATTAAATCTCCAGATTGATATTTATATAGGTGCGTGTTCGGACCGATCCGACCTAATCTTGTGGGATTCAACGATAGCCATAATGGCAATAAACATTTGCCTCGGGGGCGGGTAGGCGAAAATCCTCGTAAATATGTTTTTTGGGTGAGTGTATTTCGTCCGCTAACATTATCCCAAACATATCAGATGCTTGGCAGATACTTAACCTCTGCTTAATGGATTTTTTGCCCAGCTTGGCGATTTGCCATTCCTGTGACCGTTCGGCGTGAAATGCTCGTGACAACAAAATTGATCGCCGTTTTCTTGGGAGTGCCGCAGCCCATCTTTTGAGCTCCGGCAAAGTTGCAATTACTGTCGTAAACAGTTCTCACTACGATGGAGCCTTTGATATGGATCGGGCTGCTGAACGCAGTGGTTTTGCTAGACCGGTTGCGTACCCGTTTCAGTTTTCCGACTATCCGGGATACGCACACATAAAACGAAAGATGACGGCACCTCTGCGCTAGATGAGAATGACGAGTTTGCAACACACGTTTTTCATCGTAAAGGGAGAACAGCCCGCAAATGGATCATACTGTAATTCCATCTTCTTTACCGCCCGGCGTCATATATTTCGGTGACTTCCTTTCGCCGCAAGAGGAAGCTGCCACCGCAACCATATTGGATGCCGGTGGGTGGAGCACGGAACTGAAGCGTCGTGTGCAGCATTTCGGTTATCGGTATGACTATAAAGCCCGCGCAGTTGCGCCGGATGCCTATCTCGGGCCTTTGCCGCCATGGCTGGGCGTGTTCGCCAGAAGATTAGTGAGGAACGGCCACTGCGAGAACTTGCCTGATCAGGTTATCGCGAACGAATACTTTCCAGGGCAGGGGATCAGCGCGCATGTCGATTGTGTCCCCTGTTTCGACGATACAATCGTGTCGATAAGCCTTCTATCCGCTTGCGAGATGGTTTTCCGCGATTTGCGCGGATCCGGCACATGTGGCGTTGTGCTTCAGCCCCGCTCAGGTGTCCTGCTCATGGACTCCGGGCGTTATCATTGGACTCACGAAATTCCGGCTCGCAAATCGGATATTGTGAACGGGGTGAAGACCGTTCGAAGCAGGAGGATTTCCCTGACTTTTCGTAAAGTCATTGCTTCAACGCGCACCTAAGCAATTACAAATGCTCTCGGTTATCCGAATTCTGCTCCGCCCGGTCCCGATAAAGCGCGGCCCGCCCCAGCAGCATCAGGGAAACCGGCGTCGTCACCGTCATGAAAATGCCGATGAAGATTTCGTGGAAAGCGAAGCGGCCGCCGGAGACGGAGAAATAGATGATGGAGGCCATGACGATGCCGCCGGTCCCCCAGCTGGTGCCGAGTGTGGGCGCATGCAGGCGTTCATAGAAGCTGTTGAGCTTGGCAAAGCCGATAGTGCCGATCAGCGTCAGGGAGGCGCCGAGGAGGACGAAGAAAGCCACGGCGATGGCGGCCCAGAGCGGAAATTCTGCGGCGTTGCTCATTCTATGACCTCCCCGCGCATCAGGAATTTGGAAAGGGCGACGGTGGACACGAAGCCCAGGATGGCGATCAGCAGCGATGCCTCGAAATAGATGTCGTTGCCGGTGCGCAGGCCGAAGGTCAGCAGCAGCAGCATGGCGTTGACATAGAGCGTATCCATGCCGAGCACCCGGTCCTGGGCGCGCGGGCCAATGGCGATGCGATAGACCGAAATCGTCATGGCAATGGCCAGCATCAGCTGCGCCAGCGAAAAGGACCAGAAAAGGATAATCGAACTCATTCGAATATCTCCATCAGCAGTTTTTCATATCGGTTCTTGATGAGGCTTATCCACGCGGCCTCGTCCACGTCGTCGAGGACGTGGAGCAGGAGCGTGCCCTGACTGGAATTATATTCAAGCCAGGCGCTTCCCGGCGTCGAGGTGAGGATTGTCGCCAGAACGGCCAGCGCCATGGGATCGCGTATATCGAGCGGCACGGCCAGAAAACCCGATTTGCGGTCCCTTTCGCGCCTGAACAGAATGATCTTCGCGACCGAGAGATTGGACCTGACGATATCGTAAAGCACGATAAGGATCAGCTGCACCAGCCGATGCCAGTTGCGGATCCGGGGTTTTGCCGGCCTCAGCGACGCCATCGCCCAGGAAGCGATGAGCGCCACCGCAGTTCCGAGCAGCAGATGCCCCGGCGAGAAACTGTTGATCGTCATCCAGAAGAAAATCAGGGAAACGGTCAATAGCGGGTAGGGCAGGACACGGTTCATCATGGCTCTGCCTCCGGGTTGCCGCCCGCCCGTGGCGCGGAAATGACGCCCTGGATATAGCTCGCGGGCAGATCGAGGATGCGCGCCGTTTCCTGCATGTAACGCATCACCGGTCCCGCCTGAACGGTCATGGCGAGTGTCAGGCCGAGAAGCAGCATGATGGGTGCGATTTCGATGACGAGCACGCGCGGCACGGTGCCTTCGATGGAGGCCCAGAAAGTACGGATGCCGGCACGGGTCATCGAGATCAGTGAAGCGAAGCCGGAAAAGACGATCAGGAAGACGATCCACCATGACAGGGTGGAGATGCTGTCATTGGCGCCGAGACCGGACGGATTGAGAATGGCCGATAGCATCGAGAATTTGGCAATGAAGCCGGAAAGCGGCGGCAGGCCGGCGAGCAGGATGCCGCAGGCGGCAAAGCATGCGCCCAGCACGGCCATGGTGGCAGGCATGGTCACGCCGATTTCCTCTTCCTCGTCTTCTTCCTCGCCTTCGCCATAAGCCTCCATGGTTACGGCAAGAACGTTTGCGCCCGCATCCTGCCCGCGCTCGACAAGTTCGATGAGCATGAAGAAGGCACTGATGGTGAGGGTGGAGCTGACAAGGTAATAAAGTGCGCCGGCCGCCACCGTGGGATTGCCGGTACCCATGGCTGCAAGCAGCGTTCCCGATGAGACCAGAACCGAAAAGCCGGCAAGCCGTCCCAGCGCCTGCGACGCCAGAACCCCGATGGCACCGAAGATGATGGTGGCGATGCCGCCGACCAGCAGCGCATCGTGGCCGAAACCGGCCGATTCCCCGGCCGTCTGGCCGAACAGCAGGAAGGAGAGGCGGGCGATGACATAAATGCCGACCTTGCTCATGATCGCGAATAGGCCGCCGACCGGTGCAGATGCCGCACCATAGGCGGAGGGCAGCCAGAAATTCAGCGGCCACATGCCGGCCTTGACCAGAAACGCGATGCCGAGGATGGCCGAGCCGGTTTCCAGCAGCATCCGCTGGTCGGGGTTCAGCCCCTCGATCCGGTGGGCGAGATCACCCATGTTCAGCGTGCCCGTCACGCCATAGATCAGACTGACGCCAATCAGGAAAAACAAGGCGGCAACGAGGTTGATGGCGATATAATGCAGCCCTGCCTTGACGCGTTGCTGGCCGGAGCCATGCAGCAGCAGCCCGTAAGATGCCGCCAGCATCACTTCGAAGAATACGAAAAGGTTGAAGAGGTCGCCGGTCAGGAACGCGCCGTTGACGCCCATCAGCATCATCTGGAACAGCGAATGGAAATGGGCACCCGCCTTGTGCCATTTCGCCATCGAATAGATGAGCGAGGGAATGGCGAGCAATGCGGTCAACAGGACCATCAGGCCCGACAGGCGGTCGGCGACGAGCACGATGCCGAAGGGTGCCGGCCAGTTGCCGAGCAGATAGACGCCGCTCGAAACCACAGCAGCGATCTCGGTATTAACGGTTGAGTTCACCTCGCGGAACAGCAGAATCGCAACCACCAGCAGCAGCACCGTGGAGGTGAAGCTGATCGCGGCTTTGGCCACACGCTGGCGCTCGTCAAAAAACAGCAGCAGCGCGGCGGTAATGAGCGGCAGCAGGATGGGTGCGATGACGATGTGGAAGGGGAACGACATCATTTCGACTCCCTCCCGTCCACATGGTCAGTGCCGGTGAGGCCGCGCGCTGCGAGCAGCACGACAAGGAAAAGCGCTGTCGTGGCAAAGCCGATGACGATTGCGGTCAGCACCAGCGCCTGCGGCACCGGGTCGGCAAGCGTCGAACTGTCGACGCCGTTCACCAGCACCGGGGGTGCGTTGGTCTTGATGCCGCCGACGCCGAAGATGAACAGGTTCACGGCATAGGACAAAAGCGAAAGCCCGACGATGACCTGATAGGTGCGCGGGCGCAGGATGAGCCATACGCCGGAGCCGGTCATGATGCCGATGCCGATTGAAAGAATGAGTTCCATTACACGTCCTCCGCTTTTGCGGCGTCAGGCGTGCGAACGCGGTAGTTGCGCAACGATTGGTGTGCCAGTGCTATCAAAATAAGAACGGTGGAGCCGACGACCAGCGAAAAGACGCCGAGATCGAACAGCAGGGCGGAAGCCGTCGGCATTTTGCCGATATAGGGTATCTCCGTATACTGGAAATAAGAGGTCAGGAACGGGTAGCCGAAGTACCACGAGCCGATACCCGTCGCCGCCGCCATCAACAGGCCAAAGCCCATCCAGCGAAGCGGCAGGATGCGGATGCGGTCCTCGGCCCAGCGCGCCCCGCCGGCGAGATATTGCAGAAGGAAGGCGATCGCCATGGTGATACCGGCCGCAAAACCGCCGCCCGGCATATCGTGGCCGCGCATGAAGAGGAAAATGGAAAAGGTGATGATGACGGGGAACATCCACTGCATCACGATGGATGGCACGTAGAGATAATCGCGAACGGTATCGCCCTTGCTGCGATCCGGGCGCTCCGCATCGAAGGCGTTCTGCATCTGCTGCTGTTCCGGAAGTCCGATGCTTTCATGGGCGGGACGGAAACGGCGAAGCAGCGCGAAGACGGTGAGCGCCACGATGGCCAGAACCGCGATTTCGCCGAAGGTGTCGAAGCCACGGAAATCGACCAGGATGACGTTGACCACATTGGTGCCGCCGCCTTCGCTGTAAGCGCGTTCGAGGAAATAGGTCGCAATGGCATTCGGAACTGGCAGCGTCATCACCGCATAGGCGATGACGGACATTCCAATGCCGCTGGCGGCGGCCAGCAGGAAATCGCGGGCACGGCGAAGCTGCGCCGGCAACTCATCGCTGCTGTCCACTTTTTCGAAGCGTTTCGGCAACCACCTGAGGCCGAGCAGGATGAGAACGGTGGTGACGATTTCCACCAAAAGCTGGGTAATCGCCAGATCCGGTGCGGAAAGCCAGATGAAGGTGAGGCAGGTGACGAGCCCCGAAACGCCAAGCATGACAAGGGCTGCAAGGCGATGATATTTCGCCTGCCAGGCAGCACCCATGGCCGCAATCATACCGATCAGCCACAGAATGGCGAAGATCGGATCGAAGGTTGTTACCCGCGGCAGCGACAGGGAGAATTCCGAAAGGAAGAGCGGCGAGAAACCGGCAAGAAGCGCCACGAGGATAAGAAGCCTCAGCTGCGGCTGCAGGCGCCGGGTGCCGAGCGTGCTTTCCAGCCACCGCGCCCACTTCCAGGACACGGTGACGAGAATGCGCTCGAAGATGCGCTGACCCCGCAAATGCCGGAAGATCGGCGGACCGTCATCGCAGCGCGAGAAATAACCGCCGAGCAGGACGTAGATCGTTACCCCGCCGATCAGCGCCGCGATACTCATGATCAGCGGCAGATTGAAACCGTGCCAGATCGACAGGCTGTACACGGGTGTCTGTGCGCCGAGAACGGAAAGCACGGCCGTATGCAGGAACGGGCCGATGGAAAGGCTCGGAACGATGCCGACGATCAGGCAGGCGAAGACGAGGAATTCGATCGGAAACCGCATCCAGCGCGGCGGCTCGTGCGGATTGGGGTTTGGCAGATCGACTGGCTTGGGGCCGAAGAACACCGTGTGAATGAAGCGCAGCGAATAGGCGACGGCAAATGCGCCGGATAATGTTGCCACATAGGGCAGCGCCCGGTCGAGAAGCGAGTCGGCATGGGTTTCGACGGACTCGGCAAAGAACATTTCCTTGGAGAGGAACCCGTTGAACAGAGGAACCCCGGCCATGGCCGCACTTGCCGCCATGGCGAGTGTCGCCGTTGCCGGCATATAGGTATAGAGCCCGCTCAGCCGCCGCATGTCACGTGTTCCGGTCTCATGGTCGATGATGCCGGCCGCCATGAAGAGCGAGGCCTTGAAGGTGGCATGGTTGACCATGTGAAAGATGGCCGCCACCGCAGCGAGCGGGCTGCCAAGGCTTAACAGCGTGGTGATGAGCCCGAGATGGCTGATGGTGGAATAGGCCAGCAATCCCTTCAGATCCTGCTGGAACATGGCAAAGTAGGCACCGAGCAGCAGAGTTATGACGCCGGCCGCGCCGACCAGCCAGAACCATTCCGGCGTGCCCGCAAGCACCGGCCAGAACCTTGCCAGCAGGAAAACACCCGCTTTCACCATGGTAGCCGAGTGGAGATAGGCGGAAACGGGTGTTGGTGCCGCCATGGCATTGGGCAGCCAGAAGTGAAAGGGAAACTGCGCGCTCTTCGTCAGAGCGCCGCCGAGAATAAGAATGAGCGCAGGCACATAAAGCGGATGCGCGCGAATGGCGGCGCCGGCCTCGATGATCCTGTCGAGATCGTAGCTGCCGGCCATGTGACCGAGGATCAGCAGACCCGCCAGCAAGCTGAAGCCACCAATCCCCGTCACTGTCAGCGCCATGCGAGCGCCGTCGCGGGCGCCGGCATTCTGGTGCCAGTAGCCGATCAGGAGGAATGAGAAGATGCTCGTCATTTCCCAGAAGATGGACAGCAGAATGACGTTGCCGGATAGAACGACGCCGAGCATCGAACCCATGAAGGCGAGAAGAAAGGCGAAGAAGCGCGGTATGGGGTCTTCAGTCGACATGTAGTAGCGGGCGTAAAGCACCACCAGCAGGCCGATGCCGGTAATCAGCATCGAGAAGATCCAGGCAAATCCGTCGAGCCGCAGTGTGAAGTTCAAACCGAGCTGCGGCAGCCATTCCACATCGTATTTAAGAACGGCGCCCCCGCTGACGCTGGTATAAAGGAAAATACTGCTGACCAGCCCGAAAAGGGCAACTGCCCCTGCAACGGAAGCGGGAGCTGCAGCAGCACCCTCGCGCGGCATGAACGCCGTCAGGAGTGCGCCGACGAAGGGCAATGCGACAATAAAAGGAAGAATGGTTGCAAGTGTCATATGCGGCGGCGGTTTTCTCTCTGGAATGGGAGCTTGCGGCGGATTTCCGACGACTCCAATCCCTCAGGATTCCAATGAATCCAATGATGATGACCGCCGGAATGACTAGTACATAAGATGCGGAGGCGCGCGTGGTACCACGCTGGCAAAGTCTCGGGACGCTTGTGGCGCGACGGCAACAGCAACGAGCCGCGCCTTTGCCTCAAGGTCAACACTGACGGCGGTTAAGGAAAACGCGTCCTGACCAATACCCGGGGCCGCATTGCCTGACCGGCAACCGAAATCACCGCCGTTGTCGCAATCCTTGTCGCGAAGCGAAAGGGAGCGGCCAAGATCGACGGTCTGCATGCGTTCGAGGCGGCTGGTCTTGGAAAGCGGCTTGATACCCGAAGGCGCCTGGAAGCCGATCATGAGAAGAAGGCTGGCGACCACGAGACCGATCAGCACTTGCGGATGGCGCCTTGAACTGCGGCCTTTCTCCATCCATTGCAAGTTGGCATCTCCTTGATCGAAAACGTCTCTTTAAAGCATCACCGCTGCGCGAATATCCCGTTGATTTGTTTTAGGGGAAGCCACCCGCGCTTGTCCAGCACACAGGCCGGAAAAACCGCCCGAAGCGCTCGATTCCTTTTTGTTTTTGCTCATTTGCGGCAAAGTCGGGGCAGGGGCCGTTAAAAGACTTTACAAATTTTACCGTTTGACCCGCAACGCCGCGTTTCTTAACTTTCAAGCAAGGAATTAACCATAAAGATTGGTGGTATTTCCACGGCGGAATGGGGTCTCTCCCCTTCCAGGCATGACGCCGCACTGCCGTACCGGTGCCGATCCGGTATTTCGTTTCTTGGTTCAAGAAGGTCTGGCAAGCGTCGATGCCGCATCGTCCGCGATGGGTGTGTTCGTTCAAAAATCCCCTCAGGGTGCTGGCGTTCTGAACCTTGGCAAATTGGCCGGGTTTCACCGGCTGTCATGTTGTTGGGGACGTCGGTTGGGGCAGGACTTGCCATCAGATCAAGCGCGCAGATCGGCAGGCGGAAGCCTGGCGGGGCGGCTGCGTTTTGCCGGCCTCGATGAGACGCAATCCGACTTCCTGCGCAGCTATCGCGGCATGCTGGAGCCTTACGTCAAGGCCGGCCTGCGCGATGTGATGACCCGTTTCCAGTCCATGCCGGACTGTTCCCCGTCCTTCGACAGCGAAAACCAGCTCGAACGCCTGCACGATCTGCAATCGTCGCACTGGAGCGTTTTGACGGATGCACGTTTCGATGCGCTCTATGCCGAGCGGGTGAAGGTGCTTTCCGACAATGCCAGCCGCATGGGTCTCGATCCGCGCTGGCAGATCGCCAGCCACGCCGTCGTTCTGGAGCACCTCGTTGGTGGACTGGTGGCGGAACACGCGCCCCGATCCATCCTGCCGGGTAGCCGCAAGAAGAGCCGTGAGCTCGCCGAAGCGGTAAAGAATGTCGTTCGCCTCGTGATGGTCGATACCGAGATAGCGGTCTCGCTGCGCTTTAATGAACTACGCCTGCGTCATGGCCGCGAACTTCAGGAACAACGCGACAATGACCGGGCTGAAGCGGCAAACCTCTTCGGCGTCGCGTTGAAAGCTTTTGCGGCAGGCGATTTGCACGCACGGATAGACGGTGACGTTCCAGACGCCTATCGGGATGTCGCGACAACATTCAACACGGCCCTTGAAACCATAGGCGCGTCGTTGACGGCGGCCCATAACAGCGTCGGCGAGGCCGAGGCCTTGAGCGGACGTTTTGCCGATATCGGCCGTTCCATTGCCGAGCGTTCACGCCGGCAGGCCGAAGCCCTTGCCGAAACCTCGCATGCGATTCAGGCACTGATTGGGAACGTTGCCGAAAACGGCGCTCGCATTGCGGCGACGGAAAAGGCGGTTTCGAGCGCCCGCGACGCGGCGGTCGAAAGCGGCCGTGCGATCGGCGAGGCGATCGACGCCATGTCGGACATCGAACAATCCGCCGAACAGATCGGCAGGATCATCGGCACGATTGACGAGATCGCTTTTCAGACCAACCTTCTCGCGCTCAATGCCGGCATCGAGGCGGCGCGTGCGGGTGAAAGCGGTCGTGGGTTCGCTGTCGTCGCGCAGGAAGTCCGGGCGCTCGCCCAGCGGTCTGCAGATGCCGCAAGGGAGATCAAGAGCCTTGTCGGAACCACGAAGACCCAGGTCGCGGGCGGCGTCCGCATGGTCAACCGCACACAGGACGCAATCGGCGGCGTCGTCCGGCAGGTCTCGGGCATCAACGACATGATCGCTGAAGTCTCGCGGCTTACGGCCGAGCAGGCCGGTGAACTGCAATCTGTTGCCGCCGATATTGGCGGGCAGCAACGGCAGGCGGACCGCAATGCCGTCGATATCAGCGCGAGCGCCTCCGAGGCCGACACGCTTCAAACCGTCATTCTGGAACTCGGCCGCACCGTGCGCGAATTTCGTATTGCCCGCCAGGAACATTTCGCTGCCGCCACCGGTGCGGATCGGCAGCAATCATCATTTATGGCCCGTGAGGATAGCCGCACGGATTACCGCCAGGATTACCAACAATTCAGACGTCAGGGAGTCATGTAATGGCAGCCAGAAAAGCAGCTGAGGCGACGCTGAAACTGTCACCGGTGCTGGACCTCAACGAAGCATCGGCCCTGCACGGCAAGCTGATGACGTTGCGGGGAGCACCGCTGTCGGTGGATGCGTCAGAGGTGGAACGTATCGGCGCCCTTTGTGCGCAGGTCCTCATGGCCGGCGCCAAATCCTGGGAAGAGGACGGCAAACGCTTCGGCTTTGCCAGCGTGTCCGATGCATTCGACAAGACCATGAAACTGATAGGCGTCGATATCGATCATTTGCTCCTGAAGGAGATGCAAAAGTGAAGAAAAAAGTTCTTACCGTGGATGATTCCCGGACGATCAGGAACATGCTCCTGGTCACGCTCAACAATGCCGGTTTCGAAACCATTCAGGCCGAAGACGGCGTCGAGGGCCTCGAAGTGCTCGAGCAGAGCAACCCCGACGTCATCGTGACTGACATCAACATGCCCCGTCTCGACGGTTTCGGTTTCATAGAGGGTGTTCGTCGCAACGAAAAGTACCGTGCGATCCCTATCCTCGTTCTGACGACCGAAAGCGATGCAGAGAAGAAGAACCGCGCCCGCCAGGCCGGTGCGACGGGCTGGATCGTCAAGCCGTTCGACCCTGCCAAACTCATCGATGCCATTGAGCGCGTAACCGCCTGATACGGGACATTTCACGATGGATATGAACGAAATCAAGGAAATCTTTTTCCAGGAATGCGAGGAGCAGCTCGCCGAACTGGAATCGGGGCTTCTTAAATTGAATGATGGCGACCGTGATCCGGAAACCGTCAACGCCGTTTTCCGTGCCGTTCATTCTATCAAGGGCGGGGCAGGTGCCTTCGGTCTCGATGATCTCGTGGCCTTTGCGCACGTCTTTGAAACGACCCTCGACTGCGTGCGTTCCAACAAGCTGGAACCGACGCAGGATGTTCTCAAAGTCATGCTGCGCTCTGCCGACGTGCTGGCAGACCTCACCAATGCCGCAAGAGACGGTGGCAGCGTCGATGAAAGCCGCACCCGTGGCCTCGTGAAGGAACTGGAGGCGCTGGCAAACGGCGAAGCCGCTCCTGCATCCGCGCCCGCTCCCGTCGCAATAAAGGCACCGGAACCCGTGAAGGCCAAACCGACGGATGAGAGCGGCTTCGAGCCGATCCCCTTCTCCTTCACGGACTTTGCCGACGAAACCACGCCGCTGATGGAAGCGCCATCCTTCCAGATCACCTTTAAGCCGCATGCATCGCTTTATTCAAAGGGCAACGAGGCGGCACTTCTGCTGCGCGATCTTTCCCGCATTGGGGAGATGAGTATCAATTGCGACATGTCCGAGCTGCCTTCGCTCGACAAACTCGATCCTGAAGCATCCTATCTCTCCTGGACGGTTTCGATCACGACCGACAAGGGTGAAGAAGGTATCCGCAGCGTCTTCGAATTTGCCGAATGGGATTGCGATCTCGAAATCACGCCAGTTCTTTCGGAGGCCGCTGCCGACGAGGAAGAACTCCCGATGATCCCCGTGCCGTTCGACCTTTCGGCGCTTGATAGCGGCGCGGAAGAGCAGCCCGTTGTTGAAGTCGCCACGGCGGAAGCGTCTTATGTTGCAGCAGCTGTCGCAACGGCCGTCGCAACGACGCAGATCGCCCAGAGCGTCAATGCCGCCATCGAAAAGCGTGAAGCTGCGGCAGCACCTGCCGCAGCGCAGGCAAACGCCAATGCCGCTGCCAATGCAAGTGCCGGCCAGACCATTCGCGTCGATCTCGACCGTGTCGATCGCCTGATCAATCTCGTCGGCGAGCTCGTAATCAATCAGGCGATGCTGTCGCAGAGCGTCATCGAAAACGATGCGAGCGGTACGTCAGCCGTCAATATGGGTCTCGACGAGCTGCAGCAGCTGACGCGCGAAATCCAGGACAGCGTCATGGCGATCCGTGCGCAGCCGGTAAAACCGGTGTTCCAGCGCATGTCGCGTATCGTTCGCGAAGTCGCCGACATGATCGGCAAGCAGATCCGCCTTGTCACCGAAGGTGAGAACACCGAAGTCGACAAGACGGTCATCGACAAGCTGGCCGAACCGCTGACGCATATGATCCGCAATGCCGTTGATCATGGCATCGAAACGCCCGAAAAGCGCGAAGCCGCTGGAAAGAACCCGGAAGGCACTATCAAGCTTTCGGCCAAACACCGCTCCGGCCGCATCCTGATCGAGCTTCAGGACGACGGTGCCGGCATCAATCGCGAGCGCGTGCGCCAGAAGGCGATCGACAACGATCTCATCGCTGCCGATGCGAATCTGACGGATGAAGAGATCGACAATCTCATCTTCGCCCCCGGCTTCTCGACCGCCGACAAGATTTCCGACATTTCCGGCCGCGGTGTGGGCATGGACGTGGTCAAGCGCTCCATTCAGGCGCTCGGCGGTCGCATCAACATCTCCTCGCGCCCCGGCCAAGGCTCCACCTTCACCATGAGCCTGCCGCTGACGCTTGCCGTTCTCGACGGCATGGTGGTGACGGTTGCCGGCCAGACACTGGTGGTGCCGTTGACCGCGATCGTGGAAACCCTGCAGCCGGAAGCGAAGAACATTCACTCCTTCGGTGCGAACCAGCGGCTGATCTCCATCCGCAACTCCTTCTGCCCGCTGGTGGATGTCGGTCGCGTGCTGAATTTCCGCCCGACGCAGGCCGATCCGGTCGAAGGCGTCGCTCTTCTGGTGGAGTCGGAAGGCGGCGGCCAGCGTGCCCTGATGGTTGATGCGATCCAGGGTCAGCGCCAGGTTGTCATCAAGTCGTTGGAGGCCAACTATACCCATGTTCCGGGCATTGCCGCCGCAACGATTCTCGGCGACGGGCGCGTCGCTCTCATTCTGGATGTCGATGCCATCGTCAGCGCCTCGCGCGGACAGCCCTTGAAGCAGGAAATGTCGCTCGCGGCGGCGGGTTGAAAGCGGATCATTCATGGCAGCACTTAATTTCAACGACCAGCGCCAGTCTCCGGATGACGTTCTTGCCAGCGGTGAATACCCGCTGACGAGACGTGACCTCTCGGAAATCGCGGCGATGATCTATGCCGATGCGGGCATCTATCTCAACGACACCAAGGCGTCGCTGGTTTACTCCCGCCTGTCGAAACACATCCGCAATCTCGGCCTTTCGGGCTTTCGTGAATATTGTGTTCTGGTGTCATCTCCAGATGGCGCGCAGGCGCGGCGCGAAATGCTGTCGCACCTGACCACGAATTTCACCCGCTTCTTCCGCGAAAACCATCATTTCGAACATTTGCGTGACG
This sequence comes from Agrobacterium sp. 5Ca39, assembly GCF_055382365.1. Classification (NCBI taxonomy): domain Bacteria; kingdom Pseudomonadati; phylum Pseudomonadota; class Alphaproteobacteria; order Hyphomicrobiales; family Rhizobiaceae; genus Agrobacterium; species Agrobacterium sp. 5Ca39. The sequence goes on from NZ_AP026436.1 coordinate 159,064, forward strand.
AGGTTCTTCCTGGCCTCATTGCAAGGGCTAAGAGCGGCGGGCGTGTTCGCATCTGGTCCGCCGCTTGCTCCGACGGACAGGAGCCCTATTCCATAGCGCTCACCGTGCTCGCCATGTTTCCGAATGCAGCCGATTACGACTTCAAAATCCTGGCGACGGATATCGACCCGAAAATATTGGCGCAGGCCCGTGCCGGGGTCTATGACGATAATGCGCTCGAAACCGTGTCTCCCGCCATGCGCAAGCAATGGTTCACGGAAGTGGATGCTGGCGGCCGCCGCAAGTTCCAGATCGACGACAAGGTCAAGCGCCTCATCACCTTCAATGAATTGAACCTGATGACGCAATGGCCCTTCAAGGGCAATTTCGACGTCATCTTCTGCCGCAACGTCGTCATCTATTTCGACGAGCCGACGCAGATGCGCATCTGGTCGCGTTTTGCAGGCCTGCTGCCGGAAGGTGGTCATCTTTATATCGGTCATTCCGAACGTGTCTCCGGTGACGCCAAGAACCTGTTCGATAATACGGGTATCACCACCTATCGCTACATCGGTCACGCTTCGGGGAGGAAGGCATGAGCGCACTCGCACGGGTACTCGTCGTTGATGATAGTCCGACCATGCGCGGCCTGATTTCGGCTGTGCTCAAGGCCGATCCGGAGGTCGAAGTCGTCGGGCAGGCCGGCAACGCCATGGAAGCGCGTGCCGCCATCAAGCAGCTCAATCCCGATGTCGTGACACTCGACATCGAGATGCCGGAAATGAACGGGCTGGAGTTTCTCGAAAAGATCATGCGCCTGCGGCCCATGCCGGTCATCATGGTCTCGTCGCTGACACATCGCGGGGCGGACGCCTCGCTCGCGGCACTTGAAATCGGCGCCTTCGACTGTGTCGGCAAGCCGGCACTAGGCGATGCGCGCCCCTTCGGCGATCTGGCTGACAAGGTGAAGGCTGCCGCGCGCTCCCAACACGCTGCTTACCGTGCGGCGCGGCCGGAAGCCGCAGCCGCGCCGCAGCCGGTTCCGGTCAGCGAATATCGGGCGGGGCGCAAGGTCGTGGCCATCGGTTCGTCCACGGGGGGGGTCGAAGCGTTGATCGCGGTGCTGCAGAAATTCCCGGCCAATTGCCCGCCGACCGTAATTACCCAGCATATGCCGCCCACCTTCACGAAGAGCTTCGCAGAACGGCTGAACCGCATCTGCGCTCCTGTGGTGGAAGAGGCGACGGATGGCGCCCGCCTGCAGACCGGCAAGATCTATCTCGCGCCGGGCGGCGAGCGTCACCTGCAGATCGCCAATCGTTCGGCACCCTGCTGCCGGCTCGTAGAGCGCGATCCCGTCAACGGCCATCGGCCCTCCGTCGATGTGTTGTTCGACTCTGTAGCCGAACTTGCCGGACGCAACGCCGTCGGCGTCATCCTGACCGGCATGGGGCGCGATGGTGCCGCCGGACTTCTGAAAATGCGCCATGCCGGTGCGCGTACCGTCGGCCAGAACGAAAAAACCTGTGTCGTCTATGGCATGCCCCGTGTGGCCTACGAGTTAGGCGCGGTTGAACAGCAATTGCCGCTGGGCTCCATCGGCGAAGAAATCCTCAAACTAACCACTGCCCGCAAAGAAGGTGCTGACTAATGTCTCTCGCAGAAAAGATCAAAGTTCTGATCGTTGACGATCAGGTGACCAGCCGGCTGCTCCTCAGCGATGCGCTGACACAGCTCGGCTTCAAGCAGATCACCGCCGCAGGTGACGGCGAGCAGGGAATGAAGATCATGGAGCAGCAGCCCCATCATCTCGTCATCTCCGATTTCAACATGCCGAAGATGGATGGCCTCGGTTTCCTGCACGCCGTGCGGGCCAATCCGACCACCAAGAAGGCCGCCTTCATCATTCTCACCGCGCAGGGCGACCGCGCGCTGGTGCAGAAGGCTGCCCAGCTCGGCGCCAACAACGTGCTGGCCAAGCCCTTCACCATCGACAAGATGCGTGCTGCCATCGAAGCGGTTTTCGGATCGCTGAAATGATTGAAGCTGCAGCCAAGCGCGTACATATCATTCAGGGCGAGTATAAGGTCGTCAGCGATCCCGATGTGGTGCTGACGACGATACTCGGTTCGTGCGTGGCTGCCTGTCTGAGAGACCCCGTTTCCGGCGTTGGAGGAATGAACCACTTCCTGCTGCCGGGAACCGGTAGCGTGACCGGCGGAGATGCGACGCGTTATGGCGTGCATCTCATGGAACTTCTGATCAACGGCCTGCTGAAGCAGGGCGCCCGTCGTGACCGGCTGGAGGCCAAGATTTTCGGCGGCGCGAAGACGATCGCCAGCTTCTCCAATGTCGGTGAGCAGAATGCCATATTCGCCATGAAGTTTCTCAAGGATGAAGGCATTCCAGTCATAAGCTCCTCCACGGGCGGGGAACATGGCCGCAAGATCGAATTCTGGCCGGTCTCGGGCCGCGCCCGCCAGCATCCGCTCAGCGGCGCGGAAACACAGAAGACGGTGGCCATGGAAACGCGTCCGGTGCCGGCGCCCAAACCCGTCGCCAACGATATCGAATTTTTCTAGTACGGAGTTTCCAATGCAGCTTGCAGAGCACACCGCCACCACTCCGTTCGAAGAAGCCCTGCCGGATGTTCTGATGCGTGTGGTATCGGAACTGCACGATGTCGCCTATCTCATCGAGCGCATCGAGCCGCAATTGCTTGAGGTGACCAGCGGCCAATTGTCGAGCGAAGGCGTCAAGCTGCTGCAGGGCATCGACCTTGCGGTCCAGAAGACGCGTGGCCTAGCCGAGTTCATAGACACCATCACCGGCTCCATCCCGGGTGACTGGATCGTGGATGTCTCCACCGCGCTCAGCCTCGTCAAGCTTGCTGAAATGCAGAAGGCGCTCGGCGCGGCCTTCCGCCACGGCCATTCCCAGCCGCTCGACAAGGCCTCCGGCGACTTCGACCTCTTCTAGCGCTGTTTCCACCGGCGCCTGCCTCTTCGCAGAATGCGGAGAAAGGCAACGCTCGCGCAAGCTTCGCACCCTATTGTCATCACGGGGCCAAAAGGTCTCGGACTCTATGAATGACGGTGCGGAACAGAATGAATCTGTTAAATCAAATCCCTCAGGTCTTGAAGAATGTCGCGGCGCTGGGGCAGACGCGGCTGCTGATGTTGGGCGGCGTGGGCGTTGTGTCCATGGCCATTATCCTCGCTGCAGCGCTTTATGTGAACCGTCCCGCTTACGAGACCCTTTATGTGGGGCTTGAAAAGAGCGACCTCAACAAGATCAGCATTGCGCTCGCCGAGTCGGGTCTGGACTTTCAGGTGGGGACCGATGGTTCCAGCCTTCAGGTCCCGGTCGGGCTTACCAGCAAGGCGCGGCTGCTTCTGGCTGAACGTGGCCTGCCCGACAGCGCCAATGCCGGTTATGAACTTTTCGACAATGTCGGTTCTCTCGGCCTGACCTCCTTCATGCAGGAAGTGACGCGCGTTCGCGCTCTTGAGGGTGAGATCGGCCGCTCCATCCAGCAGATCGATGGCATCGCAGCCGCACGCGTGCATATCGTCATGCCCGACGTCGGCAATTTCCGCCGCGGCGAACAGAAGCCCACCGCATCTGTCATGATCCGTGCGAGCGCCTCCGCCGGCCGCAAGGCCTCCGCTTCCATTCGTCACCTCGTTGCCTCGGCCGTTCCCGGCCTTGAAGTCGACGATGTGACCCTGCTCGATTCCACGGGTCAGCTTCTGGCGTCCGGTGACGACGTCACCAATGCCGCCATGAACCGTTCGCTGACGCTGGCGCAGAACGTTCAGCAGGAAATCGAGACCAATATCGACAAGGCGCTGGCGCCCTTCCTCGGCATGGACAATTTCCGCTCGAGCGTGACGGCGCAGCTCAATACCGACAGCCGCCAGATTCAGGAAACCGTCTACGATCCGGAATCGCGTGTCGAACGGTCGGTGCGGACCGTGAAAGAAGACCAGAAGTCGCAGGAAACGCAGCCCGACACGGCCGCGACCGTGGAGCAGAATGTTCCGCAGGCCGCACCTCAGGGCGGCGGCAGCACGCCGCAATCGTCGGACGAATCGGCGAAGAAAGAAGAACAGACCAACTACGAGATCAACTCCAAGACGGTCGCCACGGTGAAAAACGGCTATACGGTCGAAAAAATTTCCGTCGCGGTGGTCGTCAACAAGGGGCGTATCGCAAAGATGGTCGGTGAACCCGCCGATCAGGCCAAGATCGACGCCTACCTCGCCGAAATGCAGAAGATCGTCACCTCGGCCGCCGGCATTTCGTCCGACCGTGGCGATATGGTCACCCTGACTGCAATGGATTTCCTCGAAACCCAATTGCTTAATGAGGCCGCCAGCGGACCGGGTGTCATGGAAGTGCTGAGCCGCAATTCCGCTGGCATTATCAATTCCCTCGCCTTTGTCGCCGTCGCCTTCCTTGTCGTCTGGCTCGGTGTACGCCCGCTGGTCCGCACGGTTACCGGCAACGGCGCGGCCGCAGGCCAGCTCAGCCAGGAAGCCGCCGGTCTCGAACTGCCGGACTTCTCTCCGGGCATGGATGCGGGCGCGGGCGGCCTCATGGAAGGGTTCGGGGCGGATTTCGGCTTCGACAGCACCGACGATCTTCTGGCGGGCGGCGATGGCGAAGGCACCTTCAACCGCCGGGTACGCGAAGGGCCCGAACGCAGGCTCTCCCGCATGGTGGAAATCAGCGAGGAAAGAGCCGCCAAGATTCTGCGCAAGTGGGCAGTGGAAAAAGCAGCATAATATCGAAAAGGCCGGAGTTTTACCCGGCCTTTTTTCCGTTTTTGGGCTTTTCGCTATCCTTGGCGGACGCATCGTGGCAATCTCGTTTTAGGACAGTGTTTACAAAAAATTCAGCAACGATACAGTTTGCTGGGAATTGGCTGAGAATGCCGTTTATGGATTGAACAGCTTTTCAGTATGTTTTTTTAGCAATAGACGAACGGTGAAATACGTGGAAAGGCTGGTGTCAGGTAATGGCAAATCCCAGTCCGTTCCATAAAATGAAATGATTCGGTCTCCGGGGGCTTGCCGTCCCATTTTGGTAAGCTTCTCGAATGGAATGATTCCATCCCGAGGTATAATCTCCCACTGGGAGCAAGAGGGCGTAGGCGATTGAAAGTCGATGTTGATATCCGCAGGCTGTCTGCCAAGCCTATGGAGGGCATGGGTAAGCCCCTGCCGCGTGATCAGCTTGCCAAGAACGTCGCAGCCACGGCTGCTGCCGGTAACGTTGCAGGCGCGCTTGATTTGCTCGTGACTTACGCTGGCGCCTCGCACTACCTGCTGGCGCGGGATGACCTTCTCGAAGAAACCGGGCTTAAATTCATCGTCACATCCGATTGGCCTTTCGATCTGGTGCGCCGGTTGGGCGTTGAGCTTGCCAATAGCCAGAACCGTTCGAGCGAAATGGAAAAATGCCTTTCGCTTCTGCAGCCGCGGCTGCTCTTGCTTCCAGAGGACGTTTCGGTTCCCTATGGCATAGACCGGCAGTATTCTGCGCTCTCTTTCTGCGTGGGGCGCATTCGCCTTTCTCTCCTGCTGCTGTTCCCCGAGGAAGCGGTTCCGTCGCCGGAGCGCCTGCGTGAAATCGCGCTTCTGACGGGCTATTGCGTCAGTTTCGGCATTGCCAGCGAGGCAAAAGCCGTGCGCGATATCGACCTCACCGAGCGCGAGCTGGAGTGCCTTTTCTGGATCGCGGAAGGCAAGACGAGTGACGAAATTGCGATGATCCTTGGCATTTCACGCAATACGATCAATAATTACATCACAAGCGTGATGCGTAAAACTGCGACAAAAACCCGCTCGGAGGCAATTGCCTACGCCGTGCGCAACAACCTCGTATAATGGTCGGACGGATGGTACAGACGAAAGACAATGAGGGTACTGGTCAAACGGGCATGTTTTACCGCAGCCCTGTCGTGACGAGCCGGTCGGATCTGTTTCCGAAGCTTGTCGCCATGCAGAAGCTGGTCGGCGCGCGCAATTTCGTGGTGACGAAGGCGGCCGCTTCCGGTTTCCCTAACAAGAAGAAGCTGACCTGCGAGCTGGAAAACTGGGGCATGAATGCCGCGGAGCAGAGCACGCAGTTCATTCGCGCTGTCGGCGATATTCTTCTCGATCACATCGAGACGTCGCTTCTGCCGGTCATCTGGCGCAACAAGAATGCCGGCGGTTTTGCCGATCTCCCCGACGTGCCTGCGCTTCTGCGCCGGATCGAGAACGATACTTTGCCCTATGCGGGTCTGGCGCTACCGGTGCGCCTCGGCACCATCGGTAACGGCTATATCGTCTTCTGCGGCACCAATCTCGTTCTCGACAATGAAGTGGTGATCGAACAGCACATCAAGTGCTGCGAGATCATGGTCGATATGCTGGCGCTGGACGAGCGCAAGGCGGCGCCCTCGGAAGCGTTGAGCGAGAGGGAAATCGCCTGCCTGCAACTGGCGGGCGATGGCCGTATCAGCGAAGAAATCGCGGTCAAGCTCGGGCTGTCGGTCCACACCGTCAACGCCTATCTTGGTTCGGCGACGATCAAGCTTGATTCCGTCAACCGTATCCAGGCGATCGCGAAAGCCATCCGGCTCGGCTACATCCATTAACGGCGGGCGGGTCTCCCGCCCCCTTCGCCGGCACTTCGCGTTTTTTTAACAGTTGCCCATTAGAACTTTTATAAGTTTGGCTTTGGGGAACTGTTTCATGCACAACCGGCTCTTTAAGTCCGTTGCTGGCAAGGTCGTGGCTTTGACGATCGGTCTGATCGCGCTCAGCGTGGCGGCGGTTGGTTTTTCGACTTACATTCGCTTGAAGGACAACATCATCACCACCGCGCTGCGTGATACGCACAGCGCAATGCGCAGCATGGCGATCCTTTACGAACTGAAAGTTGGCGGTGTTGCCCTCGAATTGGTGGATGGCGACCTCAAGAGCGTGGGCCGCGCCAGCATCGGAACGATGCGCGATAATGATCTCGTCGACCGCACCGCAGCCGGAAACGGTGGCATCTCCACCGTTTTTGAAGCCAGAGGCGGCGAATTCATTCGCATGACCACCAATCTGAAGAACGAAAAGGGCGAGAGAGCAGCAGGAACCAAGCTTGCGACCGATCATCCCGCTTTCGAAAAAGTCTCCAAGGGTGAATCCTATTTTGGCACCGCGACGCTGTTCGGCACCAGCTACATGACGGGTTATATGCCCGTTACGAACAAAACCGGCGCAACCGTCGGCATTCTGTTCGTGGGTGTTCCCATGGATGTCTACGATGCGCAGATATACAGCCTGCGCGACATGATGCTGATCTGTGGCGGGCTCGCCATGCTTGGCGTCGGTTTGCTCGCCTATTTCGTCATCAAGCGTACGCTTCAGCCCCTGGGCAAGCTGACCGATGCAGTGAAGTCCCTTTCGGACGGCAATCTCGATACACCGATCCCCTATGCCACCAACACCAATGAGTTTGGCAACATTGCCCGCGCTTTGGTGATTTTCCGCGAAAATGCACTTGAGAAACTGGCGATTGAGGGCAAGAGCGCCGAGGAACGTGCTGCGGCCGAGTCCGAACGTTACCGCAATGACGCCGAGAAACGGGAGCTGGACGGTCAGATCGAATTCGCGGTCGGCGAGATTGCGTCCGGTCTCGGCAGGCTATCGCGTGGCGATCTCAGCCGTACGATTGATACGCCCTTCTCAGGTCGCCTCGACCGGCTGCGCACGGACTTCAACAGTTCCCTGCTCAACCTGCGGGATGCGCTGGGCCAGATCCGGGAGCGCACGCTCATCATTCAGCACAGCGGTATCGAAATCGAGCAATCTTCGGTCGATCTGTCGAAGCGTACCGAAAACCAGGCCGCCTCGCTGGAGGAGACCGCTGCCGCTGTCGAGGAAATCACCGCCACCGTCAAGTCATCGGCTGAAAGGGCGCGCGAGGCCAATGAGGCCGTTCGCATTACCAAGCAGAGCGCCGACAGCTCCGGTTCGGTCGTCAGCAATGCCGTCGACGCCATGGGCCGCATCGAAGACGCCTCACGTAAGATCGAACAGATCATCGAGGTCATTGACGACATTGCTTTCCAGACCAACCTTCTGGCGCTCAATGCCGGTATCGAGGCCGCACGTGCTGGTGAGGCCGGCAAGGGCTTCGCCGTCGTGGCGCAGGAAGTGCGCGAGCTTGCCCAGCGCTCCGCCGACGCAGCCCGCGAGATCAAGCAGCTCATCAATCAGTCGACGCATGAGGTCAGTTCCGGGTCGAAGCTGGTGCAGGAGGCGGGCACGGTTCTTTCCGCCATCAGCCAGCAGATCGTTACCGTCAGCCAGCATGTCGAAACCATTGCGACGGCAACGCAGGATCAGTCTTCCGCACTTCACAACGTCAACAGTTCCGTCAACCAGATGGACCAGATGACCCAGCAGAACGCGGCGCTTGCCGAACAGTCAAGCGCGGCCAGCATGATACTGTCCGGTGAAGTCAAGGCGCTTCTCGAACTCGTGCAGCGGTTCCAGATGGAGCAGGGCTCGGCGACAGGCCGAGACCGGTACAATCAAGCGGCCTGATACGCCGGTTTTTGAAGATAAATACCGCTCCCGGATCGCAAGGTCCGGGAGTTTTTACTCGGCCGCTGCCCGCACGGTACTGGATATCTGGTTGATATAGGCGCGCAGCGCTGCCGGTTTCACCGGTTTGTGCTGGACAGCAATTCCGTATTTTTCGGCATCGCTGCGCACTTCCGGGCTGCGATCCGCCGTTACCAGCAGAGCCGGGATCGTTTTGCCATAAAATGTCCTGATGAGGCGGATGGCGCTAATGCCATCGCCATCATCAAGATGATAATCAGCGACGATGACGTCGGGTGCTGCGGTCAGAGAAAGAAATGGTTCTTCCAGCACCGCCACGGATCCCGCTGGTAAAACGTCGCAGCCCCATCCCGTCAGCAACAGCGTCATGCCCTCAAGGATTTTCGGCTCGTTATCGATGCACAGCACCCGCACGCCGTGGAGGCGATCGCTGGCAGCAGGATTGGCGATGGGGCCGCCCGACTTCGCGGGTGCGACACGATCTTCCTCACGCATGAGGTGAATACGGAAGGTCGTGCCCTTGCCCGGTGTGGAAATCAATTGAACCGGATGGTGCAGCATGCGCGACAACCGGTCGACGATGGAAAGGCCAAGGCCGAGCCCCGAAGCCGTTTTTGCGCCTTCGTCCAGCCGGGCGAATTCCTTGAAGACCGTGCGGAACTTGGAGGCGGGTATGCCGATGCCGGAGTCCGTCACCTGAATGACCACTTCGCCGCCCCGGCGGCGCGCGCCGACAACCACTTTGCCCTTCAACGTGTATTTGATGGCGTTGGAAACCAGGTTCTGTATCAGACGCCGCAGGAGGTTGGGATCAGACCGTACCGTCAGCGAAGTCGGCATGACCACGAGGTCGAGGTTCTTCTCCTGCGCCATCGGCGCAAAATCGGTCTCGATCCGCTTCAGCAAGTCGTTCAGCGGAACGGATGTCATGCGCGCCTTCATCGAGCCGGTGTCCAGACGGGAAATATCGAGCACCGCGCCAAGGATGGTCTCGACCGATTCCAGCGCCGAGTCGATATTCTGCACGAGTTCGCTTTCTCCCGATTCTCCGAGGCGTTCGACCAGCGAGGATGAATAGAGACGGGCGGCATTCAGTGGCTGGAGAATATCGTGGCCGGCGGCGGCGAAAAACCGCGTCTTGCCGATATTCGCCTCGTCGGCTGCCGCTCTCGCCTCAGCCAGCGCGCGGTTGACGCGGGTCAGTTCGGCGGTCCGCTCCACCACGCGCTGTTCCAGCGTTTCATTCGCCTGTTTCAGCGCCTGATCGCTTGCCACCCTCTGGGTAATGTCGGTGAAGGTTGCGACAATGCCCTTGTCCGGCATCGTGTTGGAGCGCACCTCGATGATGCGTTCGCCGCCCGCCAGCACCAGAGGGAATGGCAGGTCCATGGTCAGAAAGCTGGTGATCAACTGTTCCGTATCACCGGCCGGCATGTCGCCTCGTTCCTGCAGCATGGAGACGATGTCGGTTAGTGGTACGCCCACCTGGCCGAACTGCTCGGGCAGGTCCAGAAGAGTGCGAAAGCGCCGGTTCCAGATCGTCAGCTGCTGGGAGCTATCGAAAACGGCGATACCCTGGTCCATCTGCGCCAGCGCCGTCTGCAACATGTCCTGATTATACTGCAGCGCTTCGCTTGCCTGGTCGAGCAGCCACGCCGTGTCTGCGCTGGTGTCTTCCGCCTTCTGCAGAATGATCGAGAGCACCAGGCGGGCGGAGGAAGAGCCGATGGCGCTGCCGAGTAACTGTTCGGAGAAGTGGATCAGCGCCATGTCCGCCGGCTGGTCGTCATTCAGCTTTCTGCCGGCCGTTTTTTCATAGGTGGCCAATGAACGGAGCATGCGCTCCTCGCCGAGATAGCGGGCGATCGCGCTTTTCAGATCGCCGACGCTGACACGGGTTTTCCAGCCGCGGGTGGCGAATTGCGATTTTGAATGACGCTTGACGAAGATGCCGGACTGAATGCGTTCTACCGGTCTTGGATTGCGCGAAAGCGAGCCGAGCACAAACGCCATGCTGTTGACGAGAAGACTGAGAATGACTGCATTCACGAATGGATCGGCTTCAGGCCCGTTGAACACGGTGCTGCCGGAAAACAGGAAACCGAGAATATTCGCCGCAACCTCGGAATTGTCAGGCCCGCCGAAGCTCGGCAGGAAAAGCAGATAGGCCCAGACGAAGAAGCCGGAACTCAACCCCGCGATTGCGCCGCGCGCATTGGCCCGCCGCCAGAAGAGGCCGCCGAAAAGGGCAGGGGCCATCTGGGCAATCGCAGCGAAGGCCAGCAGGCCGATGGAGGCGAGACCCGTGGCGCTGTCGGCGGCGCGGTAATAACCATAACCCAGCAGCATAACGGCAAAGATCGCCGTTCTGCGGATGTTGAGCAGGGTCTTGGCGAAGTTGTCCCGGTGCGGTGAGCGATTCAACAGCTTCTGTCGCAGGAAGATCGGCATGACAATGTCATTGGAAATCATGATCGACAGCGCGACCGACGCGACGATCACCATCGCGGTCGCGGCCGAAAAACCGCCGATGAAGGTGATCAGGGACACGACCGGCATCTGATGGTTGAGCGGCAGTTGCAGCACGTAGAGATCGGCGTCGCCATTGGCGCCGAGCGTCAGAATGCCGGCAAGAGCGATCGGCAGTACGAAGATGTTGATGGCGATGAGATAGAGCGGTAGCAGGAACCCCGCCATGCGCAACTCTTCCGGCGTCCGGTTTTCCACGACTGTGACATGGAACTGACGCGGCAGCAGGATGATGGCGAAGCCGGAAAGCAGGGTCATGACGATCCAGCGGCTGACGGGCGTGTGATAGGAGATGGCCTGCATCGCCTGTTCATTGGCGGAGGCGAGCTGCCATAGATGCGCGGGACCATCGAAGAGCACGAAGAGCACATAGAAGCCGACGGTGCACATGGCGACGAGCTTGACCAGCGATTCCATCGAGATCGCCAGTATGAGCCCGTCCTGATGTTCGGTTGCATCCGTGTGGCGGGTGCCGAACATGACGGCGAAGCCCGCCATGACAATGGTGACAACAAGCGGCAGATCGAGGAAATAGAGGTTGCCGCTGCCGATGCCGTAATCACCGGGGTCGACCATCGTCGCCACCGAGCTGGAAACCGCTTTCAGCTGCAGCGCGATATAGGGAATGGCGCCGACGAGCGCGATGATGGCGACAATCATCGCCACGGTGGAATTCTTGCCATAACGGGCGGCAATGAAGTCTGCAACCGAGGTCAGTTTTTCCGTTTTGGCAAGCTCAACGATGCGTCGGATGATTGGCATGCCAAGGGTGAAGGCAAGGATAGGCCCGGTATAGATGCCAAGAAATTCCAGTCCCTTGTCGGCTGCAAGCCCAACACCACCGAAATAGGTCCAGGAGGTGCAATAGATCGCAAGGCTGAGCGCATAGACGAACGGACGCCCCTTTTTCGGCGCGTTTCTCTTACGGCTCTTCCTGTCCCCGTAGCTCGCAACAGCAAACAGCAGAAGGATATAGGCGAAAGCCGAACCGAATATGATCCACCCAGGAAGCACGCATCCTCCCATGCAAGAGTTTCCTGATATCAAGCATAGGCGAAATCCGCGCCATTGAGAATGAGCGTGGTCTGATCATAAAGTTCAAGATCAGCGCGCAAAAAACCCGATAAATGCAATCTTGACGAATTCCAAAAGTGTAAGGGAATCTGTATGGTTGAAGGTGTAGGGACAGTCACATAGCTTCAGCTCGCAAAGCACGAGAGGGACAATCTGAATGCTTAACGAATTTAAAACCTTCATTGCCCGCGGCAATGTCATGGACCTTGCCGTGGGTGTTATTATCGGTGCCGCTTTCAGCAAGATCGTCGACTCCGTCGTCAACGATCTTATCATGCCTATCGTCGGCGCAATCTTCGGCGGGTTCGACTTCTCGAACTACTTCCTGCCACTGAGCTCTAACGTCAATGCCACCTCGCTCGCCGCAGCCCGCGAGCAGGGCGCCGTTTTCGCTTACGGTAACTTTCTGACCGTTCTCATCAACTTCCTCATCCTCGCCTGGATCATTTTCTTGATGGTGAAGGGCGTCAATAAGCTTCGCGATTCCGTCGAACGCAAGAAGGTCGAGGAAAAGCCGGCAGCTGCCCCGCCGCCGGAGGACGTGAGGCTGCTTACCGAAATTCGCGATCTGCTGAAGACGCGCTGAGCCAGATATATCTGGTTTAACCGCCGGCCCATGCGGCCGGCGATCTCCTGCCGGGATGATCCATAAAGAAAATCCATGGCCGCCTCACGGATTATCATGCACATGGCGGGTGCGATGCGATAAGAAGGCACCAAACGGAGTGTCTTTAATGTCCATTTTGAACAGTCTGAGTGCGCGCTCTCTGGCGGCTCCCGAGAGCGGTATTGTCGAAGTCGTGAATTATGCCCGGGGGCGGGACAACCTCCTGCCGCTGTGGGTCGGCGAAGGCGATCTGCCAAGCCCCGACTTCATCAATCAGGCCGCCATCGATGGTCTGAACAATGGCGAGACCTTCTATACCTGGCAGCGCGGTATTCCAGAACTGCGCCAGGCGCTGAGCCGTTATTACGAACGCCATTTCGCGGCATCGCTGCCGCCGGAGCATTTTTATGCGACCGGTTCAGGTATGCAGGCGATTGTGCTTGCTGTTCAGGCATTGACGTCACCGGGCGACGAGATGGTGTATCTTTCACCCACATGGCCGAATATCGTTGCCGCCATCGGTGTGGCAGGGGCGAAGGCGGTTCCGGTCGGCATCGATTTTCGTGATGGCCGCTGGGATATCGATATCGACAGGCTGGAAAGCGCGATTACCCGCAAGACGAAGGCGCTTTTCATCAATACGCCTTCCAACCCGACTGGATGGACAGCGACGGCAGACAATCTCCGTGATGTTCTGGCGCTTGCCCGCAAACATGATCTTTGGATCGTCGCCGACGAGATTTATGCGCTTTATCATTATTCCGGCAGCCGTGCGCCGTCCTTCCTCGATGTGATGGAGCCGGACGACAAGATCGTCTTCGCCAATTCCTTCTCGAAGAACTGGTCGATGACCGGCTGGCGGGTCGGCTGGCTTGTCGCTCCGCCAGTCATCGGCCAGGTGATCGAAAACCTTATCCAATATTCCACGTCAGGCGTGGCGCAATTCATGCAGCGCGGCGCGGTCGCGGCCCTCGACAAGGGCGATGGTTTCATTCGCGAGAATTACGAGCGCGCTTTGACCTCACGCGATATTCTCTGTGACGCCTTGATTGCAACGAACCGTGTCGAAACTCTGAAACCGGATGGCGCTCTTTATGCCTTCCTCAAGATCGATGGAGTGACGGACAGCCGCGCAACCGCGATTGATATCGTCGATAAGACCGGCGTCGGCCTTGCGCCCGGAACTGCCTTCGGCCCAGGGGGAGAATTGTTCCTCCGCGCCTGCTTCCTGCGCAACCCCAGGCAGATAGAAGACGCGGCCGACAGGCTGGCCTCTTACATCCTTAGTCGGTAAGCCTCGCTCGCCGGCATCTCTGCCCTTTCGCGGCGCCTACATAGCATCGGCACGCCTCTGTCCGGCTCGCCTTTGGGCATCACGCCGAAGCGCGAAAATTACAACCCCACGGCGTAGCCATCGACGTGCGGGTTTTTTTGTGCTAATGCGCCCTCGTTCCGTCTATGAGAACATTTTCATACAATAAATAAAATGCCTTGCATCGCACTAACCAATCGTAAGCCACCTTTTCACAGAGGCGGAAGATTGGCTGGGTATTCGCTGTGCAAGTAATCAATGATGAAGAATTATTGGCTTTGATGAGCTCAAGAAAAGCAAACAGGGAAGTAGTGTCATGGCTGTTCTGGTCACGGGTGGGGCCGGTTATATAGGAAGCCACATGGTGTGGGCTTTGCTCGATGCCGGGGAAGAAGTCGTCGTTGTCGATCGGCTTTCGACCGGATCGCGCTGGGCCGTCGCGCCAGCGGCGCGTTTTTATCTCGGCGATGCGGCGGATCCCGCGTTGCTCGACCAGATTTTCGAAGAAAATCAGATCGAGACCATTTTCCATTTCGCCGGCTCCGTCAGCGTTCCCGAATCCATCAGCCGGCCGCTCGAATATTACGAAAACAACACCGGCACCACCCGCGCGCTTGTCGCTGCCGCGGTGCGGAATGATATCCGCAATTTCATCTTCTCCTCCACAGCCGCTGTGTATGGAAACCAGCCTTTCGAAGGCCCGGTGCCGGAAACGGCGGTCCTCAGCCCCGAAAATCCCTACGGTCTGTCGAAACTCGCTTCTGAAATCATGCTGCGCGATGTCGTGCGCGCACATGACTTCAACTACGTGGCGTTGCGTTACTTCAATGTGGCCGGAGCCGACCCCCAGGGTCGCGCCGGACCTTCGCCAACAGGCGTCGCTAATCTCATAAAGGTGGCATGCGAAGCTGCAACCGGGCGCCGGGATCACGTGGAGGTTTA
The DNA here is from genome assembly GCF_055382365.1 of Agrobacterium sp. 5Ca39. Classification (NCBI taxonomy): domain Bacteria; kingdom Pseudomonadati; phylum Pseudomonadota; class Alphaproteobacteria; order Hyphomicrobiales; family Rhizobiaceae; genus Agrobacterium; species Agrobacterium sp. 5Ca39. The sequence goes on from NZ_AP026436.1 coordinate 174,122, forward strand.
CGGGACGGATTATCCGACAGCCGATGGCACCGGCGTTCGCGACTATATCCATGTCAGCGACCTCATCGAAGCGCACATGCTGGCCATGGCCCATTTGCGCGCCGGCGGCGGCACAAGAACGCTCAACTGCGGTTATGGCGTCGGTTATTCGGTGCTTGACGTCCTGCATGCCGTGCAGCGGGAATCCGGACATGATTTTCCGATCATCCACTGTCCGCGCCGGGCCGGCGACATCGCCACCATGGTGGCGGATTCGGGACGCATCCAGTCAGAATTTGGTTGGCGTCCGCGCTTCAACGATCTTTCGACCATCGTCCGCACCGCGTTGCAATGGGAGGCCAAGCGCCAGGCCCAGAAAAACGAGATGATTCCTCCAATACGGCGTAAACTGGCGGCGATAGGATGAACCGGCTGCGCATCACCTTGCCCTGTTTTTCTTGACTGAACGATAGTCAGTCGGGCGGTCTGACGCGCTGGCGGGGCGAAGCCATCGATCACGATCGAAGAAGCTGCGTGTCAGCTTCAGTCCGGCCGAAGTTTCGGTCGCGAGCAAAATCACATTCACGCGGTGCGGCGCGGTGGGTTCCGGCTTCACGGAAGCCGAAATGCCGAAGTGTCGCGCCTGATACTGTTGCATCTTCTGCGCCGGTTCAAGCACCGAGCCAATATCTCTCCAACGGGTCTGCTCGATAATCATGGCAAGTGCTGCCGCAAGCTTCGCGTTGACAGCGCGTCCGGCCGATGTCTGCGGTGCAACTGCCTTCAGCCTGACGGACCGGATTTCCCCGGAAACCTCGCCGCGGATTTCCAGGAAAAGCGATGCCGCGTCAGCCGGGTCTGCCGTCGTTGCCTCGCCCAGATCGGCCATACATTCGAAGCTGCGGTTATTCACCGGACTAGGGTGCCAGCCTCGCGGGCTGATGAAGCCTTCGGCCGTGAACCGGTCGCAAAGGTCTTTGCCGGAGATGATGAAATCGCGGGCGAAAGACCCTCTGGCGCCATTGCGCTCGAATTTCAGCAGGTGAGGTGGCAGATAAATGGTTCTCGCGGCAGGCTTCTGCCGTTTGACGGGTTTTGCCCTGGCAGATGGTACGGCGGAAAGAGGAGCGGGCGCCAGATTGAGATAGGTGAGCAGGCTTCTCAGATGCTTTTTGTCATTGGCGAGCAGAACCGTGGCCGATATGGCGAAACAGACGACGAGCACCGCAACAAGCAGCGCGCGGAGACTGACTCTCTTTTGCGGGCCTGCGTCCATCATGGGACCTTGCTGGCTGTCTGTTATAGGCATCAGCCGGTTTGGAGCGAATTATCGGACCATTGGCGGTCCGGCGAATATCAATTGCGAGTAAAAGTTCTAAAATATCTGGTCCGCCGGAATGTCCGGCGGATGTCCTCAGTCGGAGGAATTCTTGTCACCATCCCGTCCGCCGGCGCTGCTCTCATCATCCGCTACGGGAATGGCGTAGGACCCGTTCAGCCAGCGGGCGAGATCGAGCGAGCGGCAGCGATCCGAGCAGAACGGGTAGTCTTCCCGCGTCGATGGTCGGCCGCATTCCGGGCACGGTTGGGATTTGCGGAGCGGCGTTACGTTTCCAGCGCCTTCGGTGGAGGATTTTGCCATAGCCTATCCCTCCAGCCAGCCAGACGTCACCTCGAACCCTTCACCGGCAAGAAGCGACATGGTCTCATAGAGCGGCAGACCGACGACATTGGTGTAAGAGCCCGTCAATTTCTGCACGAACGCACCGGCGATGCCCTGAATGCCATAAGCGCCCGCTTTGCCGCGCCATTGCCCGGAAGCGATATAGGCATTGATCTCACGGGTCGACAGGCGTTTGAAGCGTACCTTGGTCTCCGCCACCTTCTGCCGGATCTTGCCGCCCGGGGTTACGAGGCAGATGCCGGTATAGACCCAATGGCTGCGCCCGGAAAGAAGATGCAGCGCCGCTGAAGCCTCTTCCGTATATTCCGCCTTGCCCACGATACGTCGACCGACAGCAACGACCGTGTCGGACCCCAGAACATAGGCGTCCTTCCAGGCCTGCTCGTTTTTCAGCGCCGCCTGTGCCGCTTCCGCTTTCTGCAAGGAAAGACGGCGGCAGAGCGTTCGCGGATGCTCGAGCTTGACGGGCGTCTCGTCAATATCCATCGGCATCAGGCGAGCCGGCTCGATGCCGATCTGATGCAGCAGCTCCAGACGCCGCGGCGATCCAGAAGCCAGAACGAGCTTTTGTTTTGAATTCGTCATTGCGCTGCCGGGCGTAGGATGCGGAAACGGATTACTTGAAGCGATAGGTGATGCGGCCCTTGGTCAGGTCGTAAGGCGTCATTTCGACCAGAACCTTGTCGCCTGCGAGAACGCGGATGCGGTTCTTGCGCATGCGGCCCGCCGTATGGGCGATGATTTCATGGTCGTTCTCAAGCTTCACGCGGAATGTTGCGTTCGGCAGCAATTCGGTTACGATGCCCGGGAATTCAAGGACTTCTTCTTTTGTCATGTAAGGGTTTTCTTCCTGTTGATAGTGCCGGACCGTGTCCTGTCCGGGAAAATTGCGCGGAAACTACACAATCCCGGCACATTTGTGAACCTCTAAAGCATCGGCTTGAAAATCGCGATCGATTTTAACAGGCCGAGGCAGTTTTCAGTCTTTTGAAAGCGTATCCGCCACCGGCTGTTGCCGCTTCGGCAGGCGTTCGGCAATCAGTTTTGCAAGATGGTCCCGCACCTCACGATAGGCGTCGAGTATCTGCTCCCGCGTGCCAGTGACCACCGTCGGATCCATGGTGGGCCAATAGACCACATCGAGAGAGTTCGAGCGCGTCAGTTCCAGTGCGGCGTGATGAGCTTCTGGTGTTAATGTAATGATCAGATCGAAAAAATCATCCTCGATCTCTTCCAGAGTACGCGGTTTGTGCTTGCCGAGCGAAAAACCCTGCTCCTCCAGCACCGCATCCACGAAGGGGTCGCGCTCGCCCGCCCGCACACCTGCCGACTGGATGTAGATGCCGGGCGCGACCAATCGTTTGGCGATCACCTCGGCCATGGGGGATCGGATGGAATTCATGCCGCACATGAAGAGAACCGATTTCGGCGCTCGTCCTTCATTCGGCGCTGCGGCAGGATCGCTCATCTCTAACCCCGCCAATAAAGCACACAGACAAGGGTGAAGAGCCGGCGCGCCGTATCGAAATCCACCTTTATCTTACCGGAGAGCCGGTCCATCAGTGTCTGCGAGCCGTCATTGTGAATACCGCGCCTGCCCATGTCGATCGCCTCGATCTGGCTCGGCGTAGACGAGCGGATCGCCTCGTAATAGCTTTCGCAGATCAGGAAATAATCCTTGATGATGCGGCGGAACGGCGTCAGCGACAGGATATGGGTGGAGACATCCCTGTCGTCCTCGGTCTTGATGGAGAAAACCAGTTTGGAATCGACGAGCGATATATAAAGCCGGTACGGCCCGCCGTCATGTCCGGCAGGCTCAAAGGTATTTTCTTCGATCAGGTCGAAAATAGCGACGGCGCGTTCATGCTCCACGTCGGGCGTGGACCGGCCGATGCTGTCGTCCAGTACCACGTCGCAGAGCCGGAAGTCGCCTGACGCCATCGTTTAACTTTCCGGGTTGAGGCGGATGGACACGGAGCGCGCATGCGCGTCCAGCCCCTCGGAACGGGCAAGGGTGATGGCTGCCGGCGCAAGCTGGCGCAGCTGCTCGGGACCAAGCCGCAGGATGGACGTGCGCTTGACGAAGTCCAGCACCGAAAGGCCTGAGGAAAAACGGGCCGAGCGCGCCGTCGGCAGAACATGGTTGGAACCGCCCACATAATCGCCGATCACTTCGGGGGTGTGGCGCCCGACAAAAATCGCCCCGGCATTGCGGATGTGGGCCATTAGCGCATCCGGGTCATCGATGGCAAGTTCCAGGTGTTCGGCGGCGATCCGATTGGCCAACGGAATGGCATCGGTGAGCTTTTCGACCAGAATGATCGCGCCGAAATCCGCCCAGCTCGCCGCTGCTGTTTCGGAACGCGAGAGACGCTTCAGCTGCCGCTCGACGGCTGCTTCCACCGCCTTGCCGAGCTCGGCATCATCGGTGATCAGGATGGATTGTGCACCACGATCATGCTCCGCCTGCGCAAGAAGATCGGCAGCAAGCCAGTCGGGGTCGTTGTCCCTGTCGGCGATGACAAGCACTTCGGAAGGGCCGGCGATCATGTCGATGCCGACAGTGCCGAAGACCTGACGCTTGGCGGCCGCCACATAAGCATTGCCCGGGCCGACGATCTTGGCGACCGGCGCGATGGTTTCAGTGCCATAAGCCAGTGCCGCCACGGCCTGCGCGCCACCGATGCGATAGATTTCCTCGACGCCCGCAATACGCGCGGCAGCCAGAACGGCCGGATTGACCGCGCCGCCATTCGCGGGCACGACCATGACGATGCGCTCCACACCGGCAACCTTGGCGGGCACGGCATTCATCAGCACTGAGCTTGGATAGCTGGCCGTGCCGCCTGGCACATAAAGGCCCACGGCCTCGATTGCGGTCCAGCGCGAGCCGAGGCCGACGCCGATATCGTCTTCGTAAATATCGTCCTTCGGCATCTGTCGCGCATGGTGTTTTTCGATACGCCGGGCTGCGAATTCAAGCGCTTCGATCACGCTCGTGTCGACGGCGGCAATCGCCGCATCGATTTCATCAGTCGTTACCCGCATCGGCACCGCGGCAAAATCGATGCCGTCGAATTTCCGGGAGTAATGGGCTAGGGCCGCATCGCCGCGATGTCGGACATCATTGATGATGTCGCGAACGGTCGCATTGACGTCTTCGGAAACTTCTCTCTTGGTTGTCAGGAAGGCAGCGAATTTCTGTTCGAAATCAGCCGATGCCTGCTCCAGCCGGATTGCCACGCCATTACCCTTTCATTGTCCCCACGGGGTGCACGACTTACCGCAGAACGATTGCGGCTCTGGTATGTGGCATAAATCGAAACGGGACGGAAAGGCAACCGTCCCGACAGTCCGGAAAGCTTATTCGCTGTCGGGATGATGCGGTTTGGTGGCGGTTTCCCACGCACCGCTCACATCAGTCAACTGCGCCTCGATGCATTCGACATCAAGCGCGATGGTGCCGCCGCCGGAAAGGGCCAGTTCTACAAGGCCATCCGGGCCTTCGCCATTCGGTGTGAAACGTATCGCCAGAAGCGAAAGAACCTGCTCCCTGTCGGCCAGGTTGATGGACTGCGAACGAACGGCGGAGACACGCTTCAGGAAAACAACTGTGCGGCAGCGTTCCGGCGGCAGGTGCTTTTTATCGGCGCTTTCCCAGACGAAACGGTTGGCGGAAAAGGTGAACTGGCCGTGTTTCGGCTCGAAGGCAACATCCTTCAGCTTGAAGACACTGTCCTGCATATGGGTCGAGATGACGGAGAGATCTTCAGTATCCAGCGCGAGCAATTTCAGGCCGCTCATCTTTTTCTTCCTTCTTGTGCGGTGCGGACCGCTATTTCCATGACTTACAATGGAAATAGGCAGTCCCGGCCCGCTGTGCAACGGGTAGAAAACGGATGAGCGGCGATGAATGGATCAATCGCTGACGCGCTCGACCAACGCGCCGCAGCGGGTGAGCTTTTCCTCGAGGCGTTCGAAGCCGCGGTCTAGATGATAGACGCGCGACACCATGGTCTCGCCCTCGGCCACGAGGCCGGCAATGACCAGCGACACGGAAGCGCGCAGATCGGTCGCCATCACAGGCGCACCCTTGAGGCGGGAAACGCCTTCGATGCGAGCCATCTGACCGGAAAGCGAAATCTTCGCACCGAGCCGGGCAAGCTCCTGCACATGCATGAAGCGGTTTTCGAAGATCGTTTCGGTAATGTGGGAAACGCCCTGGGAACGGGTCATCAGCGCCATGAACTGCGCCTGCAGGTCTGTCGGGAATCCGGGGAACGGTTCAGTGACGACATCGACCGGCTGAATGCCATTGCCGTTGCGCACCACGCGCAGACCGGTTTCCGTCTCGCTGATCGTGGCGCCCGCGAGCCTGAGCGTATCAAGTGCATTGTCGAGCAGCGATGCGTGCGTGCCTTCCAGCACCACATCACCGCCGGTCATGGCCACTGCCATGGCATAGGTGCCGGTTTCAATACGATCGGGCAAAACCCGGTGGCGCGCGCCGGAAAGCGAGGTGACGCCTTCGATGGTGATGGTGGAGGTGCCGGCGCCTTCGATCTTCGCGCCCATTGCGATCAGGCAGTGCGCCAGATCGACAACCTCGGGCTCGCGGGCGGCGTTGTGGATGACGGTTGTGCCACGGGCAAGGCTTGCAGCCATCAGCATCACATGCGTCGCGCCAACCGAAACCTTGGGGAAGGTATAGACCGCGCCGATGAGGCCGCCCTTGGGGGCCGAGGCGTTGATATAGCCGCCATCGATCTCCATCGTTGCGCCGAGCGCCTGTAGGCCCTCGATGAACAGGTCAACGGGACGCGTGCCGATGGCGCAGCCGCCAGGCAGGGAGACGCGGGCGCGGCCCTCACGTGCCAGAAGCGGGCCGATGACCCAGAAGCTTGCACGCATCTTGGAGACCAGCTCGTACGGAGCGGTGGTATCGACAATGGTGCGGCAGGTGAAATGCACGGTACGGGAATAAGCTTCGCCCTGGCTTTCGCGGCGGCCATTCACGGAAATATCCACGCCATGATTGCCGAGGATACGGATCAGCTGCTCCACGTCAGCCAGATGCGGCACGTTTTCGAGCGTCAGCGTATCGCTGGTCAGCAGCGATGCGATCATCAGCGGCAAGGCGGCGTTTTTGGCGCCGGAGATGGGGATGATGCCGTTGAGCTTGTTGCCACCCGTAATTCTGATGCGATCCATGCGTCCCTACGGGCCTGTGCCCGCCTTTCTTTATCGTGCCTTGCGGAAAGGCGCGTCCTTAGACGAATTTCCGCGGCGTTTCAATTTTATGCTGTGAATTCTCTATGAGGATGATTCGTCCGTTTTTGCGGCAGGCAGGCCAATGGTGTCGTCTGCGTCGCCAGCACGGCGCGCGCGAACCTGTTGTTTGCGCTTCAAAAGATTTTCGCGAAGTTTCTTCGCGGCACGCGCCTTCCGTTCCGCCTCGCGCTGGCGCGCCTTTTCGCCGGGCCCCGCCTGCGGCTTGCCGCTGGGCGCCGCGTCGGATGCGCCCGCGGAAAAGTCCCCGCAGAACGCTGTCTTCACCTGTTTGTCGTGATGTTCGGTCATAGATTCAGCAATATCTGAAAAATGCTGTTTTCAACAGGGGGGGCGCTTTTTTGCGCCGCTTGATGAAGAATATCGTTTTGCGACTTGCGCTCGTCAAAAACCTGTGGCAATAGGCCGCCACGCTTGATGCTGAAGCGATCGCTTCGGCACCGGATGCTGCTATAGCTCAGGGGTAGAGCACTCCCTTGGTAAGGGAGAGGCCGAGAGTTCAAATCTCTCTAGCAGCACCATTTTACCTCAACAATTCAAGAAGTTGCGCGCTTACTCAAGCCCTACACCCTGCATGTTGCTCACCGCATTCCGGAGTGTTGTCGCTTCGTGAAAGCTTCGCAAACGGGAAAACCGCGCCCCTTGCGAAGCGCGGTTTCCACATCCGAATATTCTGTTGCTGCCAGAGCGGGACGAAACCGCCCGTAGCCAACGGGCGCCGCTTACTGACGGAATAGCGACAGGATATTTTCGGAACTGGTATTGGCGATGGAGAGCGACTGGATCGCCAGCTGCTGCTGCGTCTGGAGAGCCTTGAGCTTCGTGGATTCCTCGTTCATGTCCGCATCGACGAGGCGGCCGATGCCCTTGTCGATGGAGTCTGTCAGCTTGGAGACGAAGTCTTCCTGCAGATCGAGGCGCATCTTGATCGAGCCGAGATCGGCGCTTGCGCTGATGAGCGATTCCAGCTGGGTGTTGACGAACTGGATCATGTTATCGAGACCTTCGTTTTCGGTCAGCGGCTGTCCCTTTGAATTGGTCAGGCCGGCCAGGTCCTTCGTGATGTCGAGGTCGATCAGCGAGTAGTCGAGCTTCTGCGCCATCTGCGAATCCGCTGCGGCGGTTTCCAGATAGATATTGTTGCCGGACGTTCCGCCGGTGCCGATCGCGGTTACCGTGGTGCCGGCAGGTGTCGGCGCCGTGTTGTTGGCCTTCACGTAAAGCGCTTCGCCGGCGGCGTTTTCACCGATCTTGAAGTAGGTGCCGTTGTTTCGTGCAGTGGTGGCGGCAGCGACTGTAACGAGGCCGGTTACCGGGTCTGCGGCGGAAACCGTGGTTGTCGTGCCCGAGGGGAAACCGAGAAGCTGCGCTTCGGTAAACACCTTTGCGGTATAGGGTGTTGTTGTGGGGACACCTGCGGGCGTCGTTGTCGTGATCTCGAAATCGCGAAGAGCGCCGGTATCGGAGTAATAGGCGGCGCTGTCGAGAATGCCGTTTTTCGTCGCGCCGGTGGTCGTATCGAAAAGCGCGGTCTTGTTGTCGACCTGGATGTTGATGGTCTTGACGGCGACATTACCTGCACCGTCACGGATGAAGGAGCCGACGACCTGCTTGGTGATGGGCGTCAGATTGCCGGAGGCGTCGCTGATCTTGCCCTTCAGCCAGTTTTCACCGGAGAAGGAGGCGGATTCGCCAATGCTCTTCAACTGGTCCTGAAGCTGGCGGATTTCTTCCTGGATCTTGGCCTTGTCAACGCCTGCTTCGCGGGCGGCAACCAGCTTCTTGCTGATTTCCTTGACGACATCGACGGTGGTTTCCATGGCGGAGTAGGCGGTATCAACCTTTGCGGCGCCGAGGCCGAGAGCGTCCTGTACGGCGGAGAGGGCGCCATTATCAGAGCGCATGGTGGTCGCGATCGACCAGTAGGCGGCATTGTCGGATGCGGTCTTGACGCGCATGCCGGAGGAAACGCGCGACTGGGTTTCTTCCATGTTGCTGCCGATGGCGCGAAGAGTCTGGAGGGCGGCCATGGCCGCAACGTTGGTCAAAATGCTGGTCATAATGATTTGCCCCTTGATTGGCTGAAATGAAAAGGGACATTCCGGATTGCCGCCGGGAACGATCGAGCGGCTTGATGCCTGTTAACCTCTTTTTCGTCTTGGTTAACCAATCGTTTCGATGACCAGTTTTTAGGGCGCGAATGGTTAACAAAGCCTAAACCTGTATTAATAAAATTAGGAAATAATAATTTCTATTAACGATAACGAAAAACCGCGCCGTTTCGGGCGCGGTTTGCATTTGGCGATCGGTGTCGGAATTAACGGAAGAGCGAGAGAATGCTCTGGGAGTCGTTGTTGGCGATCGACAGGGCCTGCACAGCAAGCTGCTGCTGGGTCTGAAGGGCCTTCAGCTTGGTGGATTCTTCGTTCATTTCCGCGTCGACGAGGCGGCCGATGCCCTTGTCGAGAGAGTCAGTCAGCTTGTTGACGAAGTTTTCCTGCAATTCGATGCGCATCTTGACCGAGCCGAGGTCGGCGGCGGCGGATGTCATGCTCTGGAGCTGCTTGTCGACGAAGGAAACCATGGCGTCGAGCGCCTGCTCGGGCGTCAGGGTCACGGTGGCGGGACCAACGAGATCCTTGGTGATGTCCAGCGAGGTCAGGGAGTAGGACAGTGACTTTGCGAGCTGATTGTTGGCGCCGGTTTGAAGGTAGACGTTTTGGCCATCTTTCGTGGTGCCGATTGCGGAGGTGCCGAGCACTTTCTGAGCTGTGTCGATGGCGGCGGTACCCGTCGAGGCAGTCGCTGCGGTGCCGTCGCCCATGACCTTAACATACTGATCGTCACCGATTTTCAGGTATGCGCCGTTCTCTGCGGCCGAAGCGTTGGCGACAACGACCAAGCCGGTAGTCGCATCCGCAATCGCAGTGACCGGGGTTGCAGCCGCGGCAGGGGTCAGGCCCTTAAGCTGTGCTTCGGTGAAGACCGCCGCTGCCTTAACCGTGGTGGCCTTTGCGGCGCCGACGCCTGTCGTGATTTCGAAGTTCTTGTATGAACCCGTCGAGGAATAGACGGCGTAGGCATCGAGAATACCCTGCTTGTCTTTTGCCGCGCCGGACGAGGTGTCGAACAGAACCGTCTCGTTGCTCAATGCGACATTGATGGTCTTGACGGAAACGTTGCCGCTGTTATCGCGGATGAAGGAGCCGACGACCGCCTTGGTGATGTCGGAGAGGTTGCCCGTGCCATCGCTGATCTTGGCCTGCAGCCAGTTCTCACCGGAGAAGGAGGAGGAGCTGGAGATGGACTTCAGCTGGTCCTGCAGCTGGGAGATCTCTTCCTGGATCTTGGTCCGGTCGACGCCTGCTTCGCGGGCGGCCACCAGCTTGTTCTTGATCTGCTTGACGACCTCGATCGAGGATTCCATGCCGGCATAGGCGGTGTCGACCTTGGCGGCGCCGAGGCCGAGGGCGTCCTGGACGGCGGAAAGGGCGCCATTATCCGAACGCATCGTGGTCGCGATGGACCAGTAAGCGGCATTGTCGGAAGCTTCCCGGACGCGCTGGCCGGAGGATACGCGGTCCTGCGTGGCTTCCATGTTCTGGCCGATGGAGCGCAGGGTCTGGAGTGCAGTCATCGCTGCGATGTTTGTCAAAATACTCGTCATGTAAATTGCCCCTGTAATGGCTGATTAGAAAAGGGACATTCCGGCTCACCGGGAGCGGCGTACAGCATCATGCCTGCTGACCGGCTACTTTCTTGAAGGTCAGCCCGCCGCTTCGATGGCTTCAGCTAAACGCTGTCGAATTAAAAAATACTTAAAGTAGAAAATAGTTGAGAATAAAATTTATACGTGCATACCATCTAAAAAACTGAAACGTAATATTTGCCATCGGTGTCCGGACGGGCTGCCTTGAGCGGCCTTCACGATCATCGCTTTGAAACGAGGGCGATAAAACGAAAAACCGCGCCCTTTCGGGCGCGGTTCGTATTTGACGATCGGTGTCGGAATTAACGGAAGAGCGAGAGAATGCTCTGGGAGTCGTTGTTGGCGATCGACAGGGCCTGCACAGCGAGCTGCTGCTGGGTCTGAAGGGCCTTCAGCTTGGTGGATTCTTCGTTCATTTCCGCGTCGACGAGGCGGCCGATGCCCTTGTCGAGAGAGTCAGTCAGCTTGTTGACGAAGTTTTCCTGCAATTCGATGCGCATCTTGACCGAGCCGAGGTCGGCGGCGGCGGATGTCATGCTCTGGAGCTGCTTGTCGACGAAGGAAACCATGGCGTCGAGCGCCTGCTCGGGCGTCAGGGTCACGGTGGCGGGACCAACGAGATCCTTGGTGATGTCCAGCGAGGTCAGGGAGTAGGACAGTGACTTTGCGAGCTGATTGTTGGCGCCGGTTTGAAGGTAGACGTTTTGGCCATCTTTCGTGGTGCCGATTGCGGAGGTGCCGAGCGCTTTCTGAGCTGTGTCGATGGCGGCGGTACCCGTCGAGGCAGTCGCTGCGGTGCCGTCGCCCATGACCTTAACATACTGATCGTCACCGATTTTCAGGTATGCGCCGTTCTCTGCGGCCGAAGCGTTGGCGACAACGACCAAGCCGGTAGTCGCATCCGCAATCGCAGTGACCGGGGTTGCAGCCGCGGCAGGGGTCAAGCCCTTAAGCTGTGCTTCGGTGAAGACGACGGCTGCCTTAACCGTGGTGGCCTTTGCGGCGCCGACGCCTGTCGTGATTTCGAAGTTCTTGTATGAACCCGTCGAGGAATAGACGGCGTAGGCATCGAGAATACCCTGCTTGTCTTTTGCCGCGCCGGACGAGGTGTCGAACAGAACCGTCTCGTTGCTCAATGCGACATTGATGGTCTTGACGGAAACGTTGCCGCTGTTATCGCGGATGAAGGAGCCGACGACCGCCTTGGTGATGTCGGAGAGGTTGCCCGTGCCATCGCTGATCTTGGCCTGCAGCCAGTTCTCACCGGAGAAGGAGGAGGAGCTGGAGATGGACTTCAGCTGATCCTGCAGCTGGGAGATTTCTTCCTGGATCTTGGTCCGGTCGACGCCTGCTTCGCGGGCGGCCACCAGCTTGTTCTTGATCTGCTTGACGACCTCGATCGAGGATTCCATGCCGGAATAGGCGGTGTCGACCTTGGCGGCGCCGAGGCCGAGGGCGTCCTGGACGGCGGAAAGGGCGCCATTATCCGAACGCATCGTGGTCGCGATGGACCAGTAAGCGGCATTGTTGGAAGCTTCCCGGACGCGCTGGCCGGAGGACACGCGGTCCTGCGTGGCTTCCATGCTTTGGCCGATGGAGCGCAGGGTCTGGAGTGCAGACATGGCTGCGACGTTTGTCAAAATGCTCGTCATAATAAATTGCCCCTTGAATGGCTGATTAGAAAAGGGACATTCCGGCTCACCGGGAGCGGCGCACAGCATCATGCCTGCTAACTGGCTGATTTTAAAAGGTTAGCTCACCGCTTCGATGGCTCTAGCTAACTGCCTTATGGTTAACAAATACTTAAAGTAGTAAAAATCTCGAGATAAAATTTATACGTGCATACCATCTAAAAAACTGAAACGTAATATTTGCCATCGGTGTCCGGACGGGCTGCCTTGAGCGGCCTTCACGATCATCGCTTTGAAACGAGGGCGATAAAACGAAAAAAACCGCGCCCTTTCGGGCGCGGTTCGCATTTGACGATCGAGTGTCGGAATTAACGGAAGAGCGAGAGAATGCTCTGGGAGTCGTTGTTGGCGATCGACAGGGCCTGCACAGCGAGCTGCTGCTGGGTCTGAAGAGCCTTGAGGCGAGTCGATTCTTCGTTCATTTCCGCGTCCACCAGACGGCCAACGCCCTTGTCGAGCGAGTCGGTCAGCTTGTTGACGAAGTTTTCCTGCAGTTCGATGCGCATCTTGACCGAGCCGAGGTCGGCGGCGGCGGATGTCATGCTCTGGAGCTGCTTGTCGACGAAGGAAACCATCGCGTCGAGATACTGGTTTTCCGAGACTGCCGAGCCGTCACTGTTCTTGAACGTGCCGGTCAGGTCCTTGGTGATGTCCAGCGACGTCAGCGAGTAGGTGAGCTGCGTTGCGAGCTGGGCGTCAGCGCCTTCTTCCAGGTAGATCTTGGTGGTGCCGTCGAGGCCCACGGCAATGCTGGTCTTGGTTGCCGGAGCTGTCGGCGCAGTCGTGTTGATTTTCACGTACTGGTCGTTGCCAAGATTGAAGTAGGTGCCGTTGACGTTGGGGACCGTCGTGTCGGCGTTAGCGATCGTGACGATACCCGTTGCGGCGGCGGTGGTGAAGGTGACGGCGGTACCGGCAGTTGCTTCCTTCAGGCCCTTCAGCTGAGCTTCGGTGTAAACCTTGGCTGCGGCAACCTTGGTTACCGGCTGTGCGGCGCCTGCGCCGTCCGAGTCATTGGTGATTTCGAACAGCTTGTAGCTGCCGGTGGAAGAAAAGTAGGCAAAGGAGTCGAGAACGCCCTGCTTGTCTTTTGCAGCGCCCGAAGACGTGTCGAACAGTACCGTGTTGCGGCTCAGGTCAACGTTAACGGTCTTTACGGAGACGTTACCGGCGGCATCGCGAATGAAGGAACCAACGATCTGCTTGGTGACGTTCTTCAGTTCGCCGGCACCGTTGCTGATGGTTGCCTGCAACCAGTTTTCACCGGAGAAGGAAGAGGAGCTGGAGATCGACTTCAGCTGATCCTGAAGCTGCGAGATTTCTTCCTGGATCTTCGACTTGTCTACGCCGGGTTCGCGAGCAGCGACCAGCTTGTTCTTGATTTCCTTAACGACGTCAATGGACGATTCCATACCGGAATAGGCGGTATCAACCTTGGCAGCGCCGAGGCCGAGGGCATCCTGCACGGCAGAAAGGGCGCCGTTGTCGGAACGCATCGTGGTCGCGATCGACCAGTAAGCAGCGTTATCGGAAGCTTCGCCGACGCGCTGGCCGGAGGAAACGCGGTCCTGCGTCGTTTCCATGTTCTGGCCGATAGAACGCAGGGTCTGGAGTGCAGACATAGCTGCGACGTTAGTAAGAATGCTCGTCATGGTAGATTTGCCCCTTGAATGGCTGATTAGAAAAGGGACATTCCGGACTCACCGGGAACGGCGCACAGCATCATGCCTGCTAACCGGCTGATTTTTAAAGGTTAGCTCACCGTTTCGATGGCTTTAGCTAACCTTTATATAGTTAATGAACACCTAAGGATTTTCTAAAAAATGCATTCCGAAGATTTGTTTTGCAACCCTTACGCGTGCGCGCGCGTATTCTGAAATGTTTAAAAAAAAATGAAGCCGCACCCGTTGCCGGATGCGGCTTTGTCGACAGGTGATGTGCTCGGGTCAGCCTCCCTTGCACTCGCCCCACTCACGCGATCGCGAGACGGTCAGCCCCGCTTGCAATCGCGTCATTCATGTCATTCTGGTCGCGGCTATCCGCTGTCCATGGGTAAAATCTGACAGCCGGTGCTTTCCAAATCACTAATTTAGACGAGTACCAAAGCCCTTGCTGGGATCGTGGTAAATCCTTCGAAAATAAGGATGGTAAACAAATTCTGCCGGGGATTTGGCAGTATGCAACAAACAAAACCGCGCCCTTTCGGGCGCGGCTTGCATTTCGTCATTTACGATCCGATTAACGGAAGAGCGACAGGATGTTCTGCGAGTCGCTGTTGGCGATCGAGAGAGCCTGGATTGCCAGCTGCTGCTGTGTCTGCAGAGCCTTGAGGCGGGTGGACTCTTCGTTCATGTCGGCGTCGACCAGGCGGCCGATACCCTTTTCCATCGTGTCGGACAGCTTGGTAACGAAGTCTTCCTGCATGGAGATGCGGTTGGAGACTGCACCCAGATCAGCAGCGGCGCTGTTGAGGGTTTCAAGCTGCTTGTCGACGTGGCTGATGAGCTTGTCGAGGATGTCGTTGTCCGTGGCAGCGGCGGTGCCGAGCATCGTGGCGCCAGCGCCCTTGTAGATCGACAGGTCCGAAATATCGAGGTTCGAAATGGACTGCTTTACACCGTCTGCGACTGCAGCCTTGTCGAGGATGCCCGTGCCCTTGCCGTCCGTTACAGCGCCGGTGTCGAAAAGAACGTTCGAGCCGCTGAGCTGCACGTCAACGCGCTGAACCTTAACGGCGCCAGCGGAGTCACGGGTGAAGGATGCGACAACCTGCTTCTTCAGGTTTGCGATAGCCGCGTCGTCGGTGCCGGCAGCGAACGCTACGCCATCGTTGGACGCCTTGGTCTTCAGCCAGTTTTCGCCGTTGAAGGTTGCGGAGTCGGCGATGGAGGTCAGCTGCTTCTGGAGCTGGCCGATTTCCTTCTGGATCTTTTTCTTGTCGGCGGTCGGGTCCTGGGCAAGGATGAGCTTGTCCTTGATTTCCTGAACGACCTTGATGGTGGCTTCCATGCCCGCATAGGCAGTGTCGACCTTGGCGGCGCCAATGCCGAGAGCGTCGGAAACGGTGGAAAGGGCGGAATTGTCCGAACGCATGGTCGTTGCGATGGACCAGTAAGCAGCGTTGTCGGCGGCGGAGCTTACCTTCTGGCCGGTCGAGATGCGGCCCTGCGTCGTTTCCATGTTCTGGCCGATGGAGCGCAGGGTCTGGAGTGCAGCCATAGAGGAGGCGTTGGTGAGAATGCTTGCCATAGTATTTGTCCCTTGTGTTTACGAGATACTGGAGTTGGGGACATTCCGGACTGTGTATTACCGGTCACAACGTTTCGGCTTCATGCCACTCGGTTCAGAATTACTTGCTTCTGGAAACCAAACCCGCTGTGTGTGAGGCGAATTTCGCAGTCAAAACTTGCATAATTATTAATTTACGAATGAAGAAATATTAGAAAATACATATGGTTACTGGTTTGTTTCTATAAAAGGTAAGTTTTTAATTTAAAATTATAGTTATTCATCCGCTAGCGAAGCTGGTAACCAAAGTCTTAAAACGCCAAAACCCCGCGGCCTTGGGCACGCGGGGTTAAGAAACAGGGTTAATGGGTGTCAGTTCGGCACGAATGCCCGTCAGTTGAACGATCTGACGAGGCTGCCGACAAGCAGGTTCCAGCCGTCGATCAGCACGAAAAACAGGATCTTGAAGGGCAGGGAGATGGAAGTCGGCGGCAGCATCATCATGCCCATGGCCATGGTGATGGTGGCGACGATCAGATCAATGACCAGGAACGGCAGGATGATAAGGAAACCGATCTCGAAACCGCGCCGGATTTCCGACAGCATGAAGGCCGGAACCAGCACTCGATAATCGACGACGTTGTCGGTCATCACTTCCTGGCCGCGTTCGCGGGCAATATCCACGAACAGCTTCAGATCCTTGTCACGCGTATTGGCGTTCATGAAGGTGCGAAAGGGCTCGGCGATGCGCTGCACGGCCTGCTGCTCGTTGATCTGGTTCTGCAACAGCGGTTGCACGCCGTCGGTCCAGGCTTTGTCGAAGGTGGGCGACATGACGTAGAAGGTCATGAACATCGCCATCGACAGAAGGATCATGTTCGACGGCGTGGAAGCGAGCCCCATGCCGGAGCGCAGGATAGAGAAAGCGATCACGAAGCGTGGAAAGCTCGTGACCATGATCAGGATGCCGGGCGCGACGGAAAGAACCGTCAAAAGGCCGAAGGTGCGGATGATCCATGCCGCGACAGACCCGTCTATCTGCGTGTTGAACAGATCGGACGGAAATTGCTGGGCATTGGCAAGGCCCGGCAAAGCGAGGAGGACGGCGATGGTTACAAGAAATCGAATCATTCGATGACAAAGGTCCGGAACATGACCTTGGATACGCGCCCTTGAGAGCGCAGGTCAACTCGTTCCTGAATGTCATCCTTAAGATATTGAAAGCCGCGCGGCCCTTCCAGCTGCTGAAGGGAAACGGTGCGGACATAGGCCATGATATCCTGATGGATATCCTCGGCCAGTCCGACTTCCACCGGCCCCTTGAACATCAGCGCCACCTCCAGCCGCACCCAGTTCGTCGAGGGGTAGGCGAGATTGGTGGTGATGGGATCGAGCTGGACGATGCCGTTCGGTTCGGCCGCGATTTTCTCGACACCCTCTTCCTTCTTCTCGCCATGACCACCGGCCGCAGCGGTGGCATGGGCCTCCGTTGCGGCAATCTTCGGTGCGATCATGCCGCCGACGAGCCAGCCTCCGCCCGCGCCGAGCAAGGTGAGGATCACAACACCTGCGATGGTCATGATCAGAGGGGAGGATTTCTTCTTGCCCTCTGCCTGTTCGTTTTCCATGGATCAGTCCGTTCCCCGTGTGCGGCGTCAGAGCGGCGAGAACAGGTCGACGACCTGCTGCCCGACCGGAGGCTGCTGCACTTCCGTCAGACGGCCGCGACCGCCGTAGGAGATGCGCGCTTCGGCAATGCGCTCGTAGGAGATCATGTTCTGAGCATCCACATCCTGCGGCCGGACAATACCGCCGACGTTGAGGATGCGGATTTCATGGTTCACGCGCACTTCCTGCGAGCCGCTGATGATGAGGTTGCCGTTTTCGAGAATACCCGTCACGACGGCGGCCACGAGCAGCGTCAGCTTTTCAGACCGCTTGGTCTTGCCCTTGGCCTGGGTATCGGTGTCGGAGCCGTATTTGATGTTGGAATCCGCGTCCGGCGTCCAGCCAAGTATCTGGGCTTTGGCCTTCCAGTTCAAGCCGCTGGAGTTGGTGCGGTTACGCTCGGTTTCGTTGTCGAAATCGGCCTTGTCGTTGATCTGGATGTTGACGGTCAGGATGTCGCCGATGTTCAGCGCGCGCAGGTCTTTGAAAAGTGCGCCCTGGCTGTCGCTCCACAGTGAATAGCCGCTTGCCATGTGTTTCGGCTGCTTGGGATACATGCCCATCTGCGGTGTCTGGCTGAATTGCAGACCGCTGCCGATCGGGCTCATCGCCGGTGCGTTACCGATTTCCTTCAGGGTCTGGTTGTTCTGGCAGCCTGCCAGGAGAGCGAGCGGCAGGAGGAGGGCCGGAAGACGACGCGTGCTCATGAAGGATCCTTCGAAGTGTTTTTGTCGATTGCCTGCGACATGATGCCGGCGACGGTGGCAGCTTTCTGCGCGTCCATCTCGCTGAGGATGAGGCCGGATTGACGCGGCGGCAGCTGCATGATGATGGCAGCAGCAATCTCCACATGCATCTTCTCGAGCTGCGGTGCGGCGGCATCCGCCTTCATCGTCTTGTAGATGTCGACGAGGTTGCTTTTGGCCTGGTTGAGGAAATGTTCGCGGCGCGCCAGCCAGTCTTCATATTCAGCCTTGCGGTTTTCCAGCACGGAAATGCGCTCGTTTACGTCGGACTGGAGCTTCTCGAGCTCCTGCTTCTGCATCAGGTAACGCTGATCCCGGGCCGCATCGGCAATGTTGGTGCAGAATTTCTGGATTTCATCCTGCGTGCTGAGTTCTGAAACCACGTTCTGCTGGCTCTCCGCGCCGGCGGCCGGCAGCAGGAACAGCAGCGACGCGACCGCCGCGAAGCGGACGAGGCCATTCGAAAGCGGATTTTTGGTCTGACGTTCCATCATTGCAGCACAAGCTCCGCCTGAAGGGCGCCGGCGGATTTGATGCCTTGCAGGATGGCGATGATACCATCCGCCTTGAGCCCGATGCTGTTGAGACCGGCAACCAGCGTGCGAAGGTCAGGCCCTTCGACGATGGCGACCTTGCTGCCTTCCTGCATGGCCATGATATCCGTCTGCGGCTGTACCGCCGTTTGGCCACGCGAGAAGGGTGCCGGCTGAATGACCTGCGGTGATTCGGTCACCTGCACGGTCAGCGTGCCGTAGCTGACGGCGACGCGCGAAATCCGCACATCCGCACCGATGACGATCGTGCCGGTGCGTTCGTTGATGACGACCTTGGCCGGGGTATCCGTCTCGACGGTCAGGTTTTCGATTTCCGCCATCAGCCGGGTGAGATCCGCGACGCGAGGCTTTTGCACCGCGATTTCCTGCGAATCGCGCGGTTCGGCGATCGGATCGCCATAGCGGGCGCGGGCAAAGGCGTTGACGACGTCTGCGACGCGCACGGCCGTCGAAAAGTCGGGGTTGCGCAGCTGAAGGACCAGATTGACCGAATCCTTGAACTTCGACGGCAGCTCCCGTTCGATGATCGCGCCGTTTGGCACGCGCGCCGACGTGGTGACACCCTGGGTCAGCGTTGCCGCATCGCCCTGCGCCGAAAAGCCGTTGACGATCAGTGCGCCCTGCGCGACCGCGTAAATCTGCCCGTCGGCGCCGGAGAGCGACGTCATGATGAGGTTGCCGCCGCGCAGCGAAGAGGCATCGCCGAGCGAGCTCACCGTCACGTCGACGCGGCTGCCGGGGCTCGCGAAGGGCGGCAGATTGGCCGTCACCATCACGGCGGCGATGTTCTTGGCATTCGACTGGCCGCCCTGCGTGGTGATGCCGAGATTCTGCAACATCGCGCGCATGGATTGCTCGGTAAACGGCGAAGAACGCAGGCTGTCGCCCGTGCCCTGCAGGCCGACCACGAGACCGTAACCGATGAGCTGGTTGTCACGTCCTGCCTGCAGCGATGCGATATCCTTGATGCGGGACGTATCCGCATGGGCTGCCGGAACGGAAAGGAAGGGCTGGGCCGAAAACAGGATGGCCGCGGCCAGGATACGAAGCACTCTCATTTCGCCATCACCTGAATGGTTCCGTCCTTCATGACCGTGCCGTTGACGATGACGCCGGAATCGATGTTGCGTACCCGTACGACTTCGCCGAGCGAGCCATCAGTCATCGGTGTTCCCGAAGCCATCAGCGTCATATTGCCGATGGTGAAGACGAGCTTGACGCTGGTGCCGCGCGTGACGAGCGAGGGTTCGCGTAGGGCGGCAACGGGGATCGTGCGGCCGGGAAGCAGGGTCTGCTTGGAGATCATGCCTTCCACTTCGCTGATGTCGCTCGCGTAACCCGCGGAAATATTGGGATTGGTCACCTCCACCGGCTTCACCTGTTCGGACGTGATCGTCTCGCCCGGATAGATGGTACGCACGGGAACCAGCGCCATTGGCGCCTGGGAGAAGGCAGGCGCGAAAGCGCCGATTGAAAAGGCAGACGCCAGGCACATACGGGCGAGTGCCCTTTTGCAGCTGTTATTTTTCCGGCCAAACCTCATGTTCGCCTGCCTTTCCGTTCTTACTTCAGGTTCTTGCTGACAATCGAAGCCATTTCGTCAGCGGTGGTGATGACTTTGGAATTCATCTCATAGGCGCGCTGCGCCGTGATGAGGTCGGTGATTTCCTTGACGGCGTCGACGTTCGAGCCTTCGAGGTAGGATTGCTTGATATAGCCGTAGCTCGGATCGTCGGGCACGCCGATGACGGCGTCGCCGGAAGCCGGTGTCTGGGCGAAGAGGTTGTCGCCGAGCGGCTTCAGGCCGGCTTCGTTGGCGAAGTTGGCGATGGTCAGCTGGCCAAGCTCGGTGAAGTCGGCGGCGTTGCCGATACGGGCCGTCACCTGACCCGTGCGGGTAACGGTGATGTCCTGCGCGTCGGTCGGGATATTGATATTCGGAATGACGTTATAGCCATCCACCGTCACGAGATTACCATCGGCGTTCTTGTTAAAGGCGCCGGCGCGGCTGTAGAGCGTCGAACCATCGGCCGCCTCGATCTGGAACCAGCCCTGACCGATGATCGCGACGTCGAGCTTGTTGCCGGTCTCGATCAGGTTGCCCTGGGTGTGGATGTTGCGCACGGCCGAGGTCTGCACGCCGAGGCCAATATTGGCGCCCTCGGGCACGATCGCCTGGTTGGCGCGGTTTGGCACACCCTGCATGCGCTCGGTCTGATAGAGAAGATCGGTGAACTCCGCCCGCGCGCGCTTGTAACCGGTGGTGTTGATGTTGGCGATGTTGTTGGCGATGACTTCCAGATTGGTCTGCTGGGCGTCCATACCGGTGGCAGCGATGGCAAGAGCTCTCATGTCAATATTCCTGCTGGGCTAGATCTGCATCTTGGTAATGTCGAGATAGGCCGACACGATCTTGTCTCGGAGCGCGATGGCGGTTTGCAGCGACTGCTCGGCCGAAAGCATGGCATCGACGACTTCACGCGTATTCGCCTTGCCCTGAATGCCTTCAAAAGAAGCGACTTCGGCCATCTTGAGGTTGTTCATCGCGTCAACGGAAACATTGCCGAGAACGCTTGCGAAGCTCTGGCCGGTCTGCTGCGCTGGTGTCGTCTTCTCGCTGCCGAAAATATTGTCGGTGAGCGAGGAAACGCTGCCGGCGCCGCGCGTCAGCGAGAGGGAGCCGAGTTGTTTGATGCCGTCGATCATTGCGATGCCTTCAGAAGGTCGATGGTGGAGGCGACGAGGTCGCGTGTCTGGCGGATGACCTGAAGATTGGCGTCGTAGCTGCGGTTTGCTTCGCGCATGTCTGCCATTTCGATCAGGATGTTGACGTTCGGCATCTTCACCATGCCGTTTGCGTCGGCGGCCGGATTGCCGGGGTCGTATTCGTTGATGAAGTCGCCGCGATCGACGCCGAGCTTTTTCACCGTCACGCGCTCGACGCCGCTGACACGGTCGAGTTCCGAACCGAAGGTGACTGTCTTGCGGCGATAAGGGTCCGCGCCGGGTGTGTCACCCGTCGATCTGGCATTGGCGATGTTTTCAGACACGATGCGCAGTCGGGTGGACTGCACTTCCAGGCCGCTGCCGGCGATCTTGCTCGCCGCACTCAAGGGATCCATGGCTTACCTCTTAACCGTCATCAGCATCATGCGATGGAAGGATTTGACGAGATTGGCATTCAGCTCGTACTGCCGCTTGATCTCGCCGGTCTTGGTCATTTCTTCCGCAAGCGCGACCGAATTGCCCGATTCCTGCATGCCGATCTCGTTGTTGACCGGGTTGTCGCGCACCGCGATATTGTCGCTGAGTGTGCTCTCGCCGAAGTGGGCAGGGTTTGTCCTCGCCATTCCGACCTGCTGGCTGGTGGCCTGCATGACCGCTTCGAATGGGCTGACATCCTTGGCGTGGAACTTGGGTGTGTTGGCGTTGGCGATGTTGGTCGCCACGACTTCCTGCCGCACGCTCAGCCATTCCGCTTGGCGGGATGCCAGTTCGAACAGTTGAATCGGTTGCATAGACTTCTCCATCTCGTATGCCCCGAACCTACGGGGCTAATCTTGCGTCAGACTTGCGGAGAAGACGAAGGGGTGCGACGGCGCATGGATGCGCGGCCTGCACAAAGAAAAAAGGCGCGCCAGCAGATGCCGCGCGCCTTTTGATCGGAAGAAATTTCTTTTATTTTTCGGGGTGATAGGTTTTTCCAGAGGATGTCTCTATCAACCACTCGCCGTTGCGTTGCTCGATCTTCGTCAGCAGCGCATTATCAGGCAGGGTCGAGCCGACCCTCACCATATACATGCCCGAACCGTCTTCGATCAGGGCGCGGCCGTTGGAGACATGCAGCAGACGGAAGGCGGTCTGGCCGGGGAAGGGCTGGTCCTCGACCCCGGCTGCGAGATTGTTCTGTTTTTCCTTGCCGCCTGCGTTCACGGTCGCCGTCGTCAGCATGTCGGGCAGTTCGGCCGGCGGTGGGGTGTCTTCCTTGTTGCGATTGGTCATCGCCATCGGAGAAACACTGAAGACTTCCCGCGGGCCGGTATGGGGCAGATCGCGGGTGCGGTCGCCGCCCGCCACCTTCATGCCGAATTTTTCCTCGTTGAAGAACACGTACCAGGGGAAGAAGGCCGCTGCAGCGGCAAGCGTGATGCCCGTCCATGCCAGAATACGGTCGGGTGTGAAGAAAACGGGCTTGGGCAGCACGTCTTCATCGTAGCTATCGTTATTCCGCTTTTTCTTCACGGTCAGCCTCTCATTCTCGGGGTTACCTGCGGCTGGCCGTTCTGCGCGCCGCCGCGCAATGCGGTCGCAAGGTCAGCATAGGCATCCTGTGCCGCCGGTTCGTTCGGCAGCTGTTTCAGCGTTTCATAGATGATCGGAACCTGCTTCACCGCCATGTCGAGGTCTGGGTCGGTGCCCGGCCGGTAACCGCCGATGAGGCGAAGATCCCGCGTTTCCTCGAAGCGATGCACCAGCGCCTTGAGGCGTGACACCAGCTTTTCCTGATCCGGCGTCCATGCTTTCTTGGCGAGACGCGAGATCGAGGCGAGCGGATTGATCGGCGGGTAGCGGCCTTCTTCTGCAAGGCTGCGGTCGAGCACAATGTGACCATCGAGAATACCGCGGGTCGAATCGGCGATCGGATCGTTATGATTGTCTCCATCCACCAGAATGGAAACGATGGCGGTGATGGTGCCCGTGCCTTCGGCGCCCGGTCCCGCCCGCTCCAGAAGACGCGGCAGCTCGGTGAAGACGGAGGCGGGGTAACCGCGCGCCACCGGCGGTTCACCCGAAGCAACGGCCACTTCGCGGATCGCATGGGCAAATCGCGTCACGCTGTCAATGATGAGGAGGACATTGTCGCCCTGATCGCGGAAATGCTCTGCAATGGTGACAGCGGAAAGTGGCGCCATCTTGCGCAGCATCGGGCTTTCATCGCTCGTCGCGACAACGGCGATGGACTTGTTCATGTTCTCGCCCATCGTATCTTCAATGAATTCGCGCACTTCACGTCCGCGCTCGCCGACCAGTGCAATCACCACCTTGTCGAAGGCGTCAGCCTTTGCAAGCATGGACAGCAGCGTGGATTTGCCGACGCCCGAGCCGGCGAAAATGCCAAGGCGCTGGCCGAGACACAGCGGCGAAAAAATATCGATTGCCCGCACCCCGGTCTTGAACGGGGTCTCCACCCTCTTGCGGGTCATTGAGGGTGGCGCATTGTTGGAAATCGAACGGCGTTCAAGGCCCGCGGCAAGCGGTCCATGGCCGTCGATAGGTTCACCAAGCGCATTGATGGTGCGTCCGCACCAGCTATCATCAGGCGCGACACGGAAGGCGCCCTTGCGGATGACGGTATCGTGAATGCCGATCGGTTCGCCCGGCTCGATAGGGCACACGTAGCAGATATCCGGCTCAACGCGCACCACTTCGCCGAGATGGATGCCGGTCGGGCTGCGATGGGCGACAAACTCGCCAAGCCGCACATGCCGGGACAGGCCGGACACGGTATAGTGCCCGGCTGCGATGGTGCGAACGTGGCCGCCCGGCGCCACCGAAAATTCCGGATCGGCATAATGTCCGGCAAGGCCGGCCAGTTGGGCGAGCTTCGGTGAAATGGCTTCAGCCGAAAGCATGGATACCGGCATTGTCATTGGTCAGTTCCTCAGCGCGCGCCACCAAGCGTCTTGATGCCCTCGCCGAAGGTCGATTCGGTATCGCGCATCAGAGAGGAGATGCTTTCGAAGGCACGGTTGACCTGGATGAGCTGCGTCATCTGGGAAATCCCGTTTACGTTCGACTGTTCGAGATAACCCTGAACGACGCCGACCTCGTGATTGTTGACGACGGGGACCGGCTGAGCCACGGGCTTCACGCCGCTATTGGGGTGGCGCAGGAAACCTTGCGAAAAATCCGCCTGGAAGATGCCAAGCGTGGCGACGATGTTTTCGTTCTGCCTGATGGCTCCGTCAAGACCCACGGTAATCGGGCCGCCATTCGGATTGAGCTGGATCGGGCCGCCGCCGGCGTCGAGGACCGGGTAACCGCTGGAGGAAATGAGCGCGCCGTCCGGCCGCATGGTGAAGCGGCCGTCACGGGTCAGAATCTGACCGTCGGGCGTATCCAGCGAGAACCAGGCATCGCCCTTGATGGCGAAATCGAAGGAATTGCCGGTCTGCTCGAAAGCGCCCTGGCGCGTGGAGAGATAGTCGTTGCCCTGGGACACGAAGGCGATCTTGGCATTCATGTCATTATGGTTCTTGGCGACCATTTCGTCGAATTTCACTTCGGAACCGCGGAAGCCGACCGTGTTCACATTCGCCATATTGTCGGAAATGGTGGTAAGACGACGCTCCAGCGCGATCTGCGAGGACAGGGCGACGTATAGTCCGGATTGCATATCATTTGCCTCCGAGTTTCAGGGAGTTGATGGATATCAGCAGATCGGCCGAGATACCGTAGCCGCTGGAGGAGCCGAAGACGGCGAGGGGATCGTAGGTCGTCGAGGGGTTTTGCATTTCCCACATGATGGTGAAACGCTCCAGCAGCTTGCCGACCTTTTCAGGATCCTGCAGGTCCTTGACATCTATGGTTTTTTCGATGAGGGTGGCCTGTTTCTCGACATCTGCCCCGGCGAATTCGTCGGGCAGGTTGTAGGCCGTGCGAAACACCTGCGCGAGCGCATCGTCGGCCAGAAAGTCGAGGCCGGATTTGATCGTCGGCGCCTTGCGCTCGAAATAAAGGGCGAGACGAACACCGTTATTGTCGTCGCCCGCTTCCTGTTCCAGCGTCTGCCGGGTGTATTTGGTAATGACGCCCGACTGGGCTGCATCGACCGAAGTCGCCGCCGCACCCAGATCCGCGAAATTCAGCGATTTCGCGAAATCCGCGTAACGGCTGTCAGAAAGCTTGTTGGCGAAGGCATTCTTGTCGGTCGTGCCTTCTGTCAGGACCTTGCGGATGAAGGCTTTCGCATAGGCCATATCCTCAAGCCCGTGCGCCTTGAGCGCGTAATTGTAAAGGCGGGTATCCGCCATGAAATCGTCTATGGATTTCACGTCGCCGATCTTTGCGCGGTAATATTCGGTCTCACGCGCCACGTCCGGCTGCTTCGACACCCGCTCAAGCGACTTGCCGATATCCTGACTGATCAGTCTGTAGCTGGTGTAGGTGGAAGTCACTGAACCGCCGCTCTCGTTTGATCCCGATCTCAAGGCGCACGTCCGCCCTTGCCGGCATAGTGCCGCGGCTTGCTTGTGCGAAACTGGCTGGAGGCTGAAGCGCGGAGAGGCTTTGCGGACAGGTTCACGCAAGCCACATTTTTTAGACATGGCGGCATGGAACACTGTTCGGGCGTGGTCGATCAATGAATATTGTAATTGGACTTATAATCACCTTCGGCTGCATCATCGGCGGCTACATGGCGATGGGCGGTCATCTGGACGTGCTGATTCAGCCGTTCGAATTGATGATCATCGGCGGCGCCGGTCTCGGCGGCTTCATCATGGCGAACCCGATGAAGGTCGTGAAGGATTCGGGCAAGGCGCTCGGCGAGGCCTTCAAGCACTCGGTTCCGAAGGAGCGCAACTATCTCGACGTGCTCGGCGTGCTTTATTCGCTGATGCGCGACCTGCGCACGAAATCGCGCAACGAGATCGAGGCTCATATCGACAATCCCGAGGAATCCTCGATCTTCCAGAGCGCGCCATCGGTTCTGAAGAACAAGGAACTGACCTCGTTCATTTGTGACTATGTCCGCCTCATCATCATCGGCAATGCCCGCAGCCACGAAATCGAGGCGCTGATGGATGAAGAAATCGAGACCATCCTCCACGACAAGCTGAAGCCTTACCACGCGATCACCACCATGGGCGATTCCTTCCCTGCCATCGGTATCGTCGCAGCGGTTCTCGGCGTCATCAAGGCGATGGGCAAGATCAATGAATCGCCTGAAGTGCTGGGCGGCCTCATCGGCGCCGCCCTGGTCGGCACCATGCTCGGTATCATCCTGTCCTATTCGATCTGCAATCCGCTCGCCTCGCAGGTCAAGATCGTCCGCACCAAGCAGCATCGCCTCTACATCATCGTCAAGCAGACGCTGATCGCCTACATGAACGGTTCGGTGCCGCAGGTTGCGCTTGAATATGGCCGCAAGACCATCTCCAACTACGAGCGGCCGTCCATCGACGCCGTCGAGCAGGAGATGATGAATCCCGGCGGCGAGAACAAGGCGGCATGACCATGGCAAAAGCTGCAGCGCAAAAAGCTCCCGCCATCGACACCGCCTTGCTCGCGAAACTCACCGGCGGGCTTTCCGACCGCAGGACGATCGCGAAGATCGGTTCCGATATCGGCCACCTCTACAGCGAATTCCTGCCGGATATTTTTCACAGCGAGACCGGCATTGCGATAGACGTCGAATATATCGGCTCCGAATCGGGGCTCATGACCGACCTGATCGCCAATGTCGGGCAGAATGTCGCGGTGGCCGATTGTTCCCTGCGCAACTGGTGCCCGAACTTCATGATGACGGTCGGTAATGGCTTCGTCATCGCGCTCATGGAGCGCATGCTCGGTGCAGCACCGGACAGCATCGGCGAACCCGATGAGCGCAGTCTTTCCCATATCGAGCTCGATCTGGCTGCCATGGTCCTTGGACGTATCGGTGGCGTGCTCCGTTCCGGAGTCAATGCGCCGGGCGGTTTTGAAGCGGCTATCGAGCCGCCGTTCAATTCCAATGGCAAAAGTGCCTTCGACGAGATGATTGCGGGCCTCTACGGCGTTAACATCCACATGAAAATCGACATTGGCAAAGTGTCGTCGGAATTCTCGCTGATCATACCGCAGCGTCCGTTGCTCAAGACATCCATCGTCGCTCCCAAGGCATCAGCTCAGGCGCTGAAGAAGCAGGAAGAGTGGATGGAGATGATCTCGGAACAGGTGAAGAGATCGCAGGTCACGCTTGAGGCGCGCATCAAGCTCGAAACGCTGACACTCCGTACGATTTCGAAGCTGGTGGCCGGCGATGTCATTCCGTTTCAGGCCCTCAACCAGGACGATATCGGCGTTGAGGTCAGTGCTAACGGCTCCAAGCTCTATAATTGCGAATTCGGCAAGTCAGGCGACCGCTATATGGTTCGGGTAAAGAGCAATGTCAGCACGGACGACGAGATCTTACGACATTTGATGGGTTAAAATCCTGCCCGACCTTTTTGGGTTTGGGCAGGCTGACGCAAGTTTCAAAGGGAATAATCAGCGCATGGCTACGAAGAAAACACCTGTGACCGATGATGCGGCGTTGCCGTCGTTTGAAGACGGCGGCGACCTCGACCAGGCTATCGGCGATCTGCGTGGCGTCCTCAAGACGGATGCGGAAGGCTCGCTCTCCGATTTTGGCGACTTCGGCGATTTCGGAAGTACGGACGAGGTTTCTACGGATACCGACCTTTCCGCCTTCGGTGGCGGAGCGGCCGATTTTGCGATGGACGATTTTGCCGCCGCCCCGCAGGTTGCGGGCGTAAAGGCACCGCTGGGCAGCGGCCTGTCCGAAAACATCGACCTGATCATGGATATCCCGATCGATGTCCAGATCGTTCTCGGCACCAGCCGAATGCTCGTCTCGGGGCTGATGAGCCTGGAGGAGGGCGCGACGATAGCACTCGACCGCAAGATCGGCGAGCCGGTCGAGATCATGGTGAATGGCCGCCGTATTGCGCGCGGTGAAATAACGGTTCTGGAAGACGACGATACGCGCTTCGGCGTAAAATTGATTGAAGTACTGAGTACGAAGAAAGCCTGATCCCTGTGGGGACGGAGAGGAAAGACCATGATGGACTTTGAAGATTTCGGTAACCCAATTGCGGGCAAGCCGTTGTCTCAGGCCGACAAGGCGGCCGCGGTGCTTCTTGCCATGGGTAAGGGCGTCGCCGGCAAGCTGCTGAAGTTTTTCACGCAGCACGAATTGCAGATGATCATTTCCTCGGCCCAGACCCTTCGCGTCATTCCTCCCGATGAACTTGCGCAGATCGTGGCCGAGTTCGAGGACCTGTTCACCGAAGGAACGGGTCTGATGGACAATGCCAAGGCAATCGAGAGCATTCTCGAAGAAGGTCTGACCCCTGAAGAAGTGGACAGCCTTCTCGGCCGCCGCGCAGCGTTCCAGGCCTATGAAGCATCGATCTGGGACCGCCTGCAGGAAGCAGAGCCGGAATTCGTCGGCAAGTTCCTGCTGCGCGAACATCCGCAGACCATTGCCTATATTCTCTCCATGCTGCCCTCGTCCTTCGGTGCCAAGGTCCTTTTGACCATTCCGGAAGAGCAGCGCGCCGATATCATGAACCGCACGGTGAACATGAAGGAGGTGAGCCCGACGGCCGCCCAGATCATCGAGAAGCGTGTGGTCAACCTCATCAACGAAATCGAAGCCGAGCGCAATGCCGGCGGTTCCACGAAGGTTGCCGACCTGATGAACGAACTGGACAAGCCGCAGGTGGATACGTTGCTCAGCTCGCTCGAGACGCTCAGCAAGGAAGCCGCAAACAAGGTCAAGCCGAAGATCTTCCTCTTCGACGACCTCATGTTCATGCCGCAGCGCAGCCGCGTCATGCTGCTGAACGATGTGTCGGCCGATGTTCTGACGATGGCGCTGCGCGGCGCCACGATGGAAATCAAGGAATGTGTGCTTTCCAGCATCAGTCCGCGCCAGCGCCGCATGATCGAATCGGACCTTGCGGTGCCGCAGGCCTCGATCAACACCCGCGAAGTGGCGATTGCCCGCCGTGCCGTTGCGCAGGAGGCGATCCGGCTGGCCAATTCCGGCCAGATCCAGCTGAAGGACGCTGCCGCGGAAGAACAATCGGCTGCGGCCTGAGTGGAAGCCGGTTGATAACCGGCCCATCTGCTGCAGGCGGCCATTGCGGTGGCCAGCCGCCGGCGCTAGTTTCGGGACGACGGCCTGCCGGGATCGGCGGGCCTTTTTTTATCCCGGGAACGTGCCTTGGCAGACGATCAGGACAAGGACAGTAAAACAGAAGCCCCAACGGAGAAAAAACTCCGTGATGCGGCGGAAAAGGGCAATCTGCCCTTTTCCCGTGAAGTGCCGATCTTTGCGTCGTCACTGGCCTTTTACTGTTATCTCGTTTTCTTTCTGCCCGACGGTGCCAGCCGCATCGGCGAGACGCTGAAGGACCTGTTCGGCCAGCCCGAACAATGGGACCTGAGCACCAGGCCAGACGCCCTGTCGCTTTTGTACTTCCTCGGCACGTCCATGGCCTATCTGCTCATGCCGGCCATGATCATGTTCATCGTCTTCGGCCTCGCCTCTTCGTTTTTCCAGAACCTGCCGTCGCCGGTGCTGGAACGGGTGCGCCCGCAATGGTCCCGCGTATCGCCCGCCAAGGGTTTCACGCGCATCTATAGCAAGCAGGGTTTCGTGGAATTCGGAAAGTCCGTTTTCAAGATCATGATCGTCTCGACCATCATGTTCTTCGCTCTGCGCGGCGAGTTCTACAGCCTCATCGATCTGATGTTTTCCGATCCGCAGGTTATTTTTGTCCGGGTCGTCGAGATCGTCAAAAAGATGATGATCGTAATCCTGCTTTCGACCGCATTGCTCGCCGCCGTGGACGTTTTATGGACGCGCCATCACTGGTTCACCCAGCTGAAAATGACGAAGCATGAGGTGAAGGAAGAATACAAGCAGTCGCAGGGCGACCCGGTTGTCAAATCCCGTCAGCGATCGATTGCCCGCGACCGTGCCCGCCGCCGCATGATCAACAACGTGCCTCGCGCGACCCTCGTCATCGCCAACCCGACACACTTTGCGGTGGCGTTGCGTTACGTGCGTGAAGAAAGCGACGCGCCTGTTGTCGTTGCCAAGGGCCAGGACCTTATCGCATTGAAAATCCGCGAGATTGCGGAAGAAAATAATATCCCCGTTTTTGAGGACCCGCCGCTTGCGCGCTCCATGTTTGCGCAAGTCTCGATCGATAGTGTGATTCCACCAGCCTTTTACAAGGCTGTGGCTGAGCTTGTTCATCGGGTTTACGCCATGAAGTCATCGAAAATACGGGTTCAATAAGACCAATGAAAAAATCCGCCTATTCTGAACAGCGGGAAATGATCGTCGCAGAGGCGATCAACCCGATCGCTACAGAACTACGATTGCTAGACCCGGCCGACCTGATTTCGCTGCTCAGATTCGAGTGCTACGGCAGCATTGCCGATCTCGTGTCATCGGCTGCGGAGCTTTATTATCATCCCGGTACGATCAATTTCGGCGCCGGCGGCGAATATAAACTCGAATGGGAAGGCGCGCCGGAGATCGTTCTCGATCTCGAAATCAAACCGATCGGCGCCACGGTCTATGCACAATTGATCTTGGCCAATGAACATGCGGCGGTCGAAATCAATCATGTGTCGTTTCAGAACCCTTCGGAAAATCCGGACGAAAACACCGAGTTCCTCCGCCATAGCCTGATGGCCGCCCGATTCGTTTCGACCCACCAGGGCGAAGCGGCCTGAACCATCCGCCGAATATCCAGCCGATGACCGGTTGCGACTGCCGAAACGGCGGTCGCGACGGTTTTGCCTGATCGCTTTTTCACCCGACCTTGCCCGAAGCCTGCCACCGCGCGCAAAACCGTTATGGGAAAGCGAGGAACGCCTTGCAAATCAGCGTTGTTGTTTGGTACCTATCGAATTAACGATTTGTTAACGAACGGCAGGTCGCGGTGGATCATTTCAACCACCGCCGATGCGCATGATGCCTCTGCTCGTTTCCGGCGCAGCGCCGGATTATTTCTTACATTTTGAATTGGGTGGAACCCATGACCAGCATTATGACCAATGCGGCGGCAATGGCCGCGCTGCAAACCTTGCGCATGATCGACAAGAACCTCGAGACCACGCAGGCGCGCGTCTCCTCCGGTTACCGCGTCGAGACGGCAGCGGATAACGCGGCCTATTGGTCTATCTCCACGACCATGCGCTCGGACAATGCGGCGCTTTCGGCCGTTCAGGACGCACTTGGTCTCGGCGCCGCCAAGGTGGACACCGCCTTCGAAGCCGTGGAAAGTGCTATTGAGACGGTCAAATCGCTGAAGGCGAAGCTGGTTGCCGCTTATGGTGTGGGCAGCAACCGCACGAAGATCCAGGAAGAAATCAAGCAGCTTCAGGATCAGCTGAAGAGCATCTCCGAATCGGCGTCTTTCTCCGGCGAAAACTGGCTCCAGGCGAAGATCGGCGACGGCAAGACGCCGCCCGCGGAAGAGCCGGTCATCAAGAAGATCGTCGCTTCATTTACCCGCACCGCCGCAGGCGCAGTCGGGGTGACGACGGTCGATTATTCACTCGATTCGAGCACGGTGCTTTTCGATCTGAGCGGCGGCAAGTTCGGCATTCTCGACACCGAAGCGCGATTCCTGCGCAAGAACGAGACGATCGTGACGATGCGCACGACCGATACGCCCGCGGCACCCGCCGCTCCCACCGTCACCGACAAGGATTATGTGGTTCCGACGCTAAAGGATAGCGAAGTGGCGGCACTGGCAGGTTTTTCCGTCAAGGCGACCGGCATCTATACCAATGCCGCCAATACGGAGGGTTATTTGAAGATCGGTGATGGTGTGTGGGTAAAGCTCACCTCCACCGATCCGGCAGCGGCAGGCGCTCCGGCGACCGACAGCACGACCCCCGTCGCGACCACGACATCGCCGAGCACCAACTGGTATTACGATGTCACTGCGGCAATTGACCCCGACAATCGTAAACTCGGAATCTCCGTCTCCACGCTCGACATCAACAAGCTCACCGATCTCGCCCAGAAAATGGGAACGATGACGGGAGAGCAATATACCGAAGCCGACGTGCTGGATGCGATGATGTCCTTTGTCGACGGTCAGCTCGAAGCGATGACCAGCGCGGCGTCCAGCCTGGGCTCGCTGCAGAGCCGTATCGACATGCAGGAGAACTTCGTGTCGAGCCTGATGGACGTGATCGACAAGGGCATCGGTCGTCTTGTCGATGCTGACATGAACGAGGAATCGACCAAGCTGAAGGCGCTCCAGACACAGCAGCAGCTCGGTATCCAGTCACTCTCCATCGCCAACGCCAACGCGGAAAATATTCTCCAGCTCTTCAAGTAATGGAGCTTCCTCGCATGGGCATGCGCGGAAACGTGGCGCAGACGTGCTGAACAGTTCCGCCTTCATCCTCGCACAAGTTTGAACACCTAACGTCGGGGCAATATGGGGCGGATCGCATGGCGCGGTCCTCCGGCAATCATGGAAGAGACGGGCAGGGTAGCAAGGATGACGGTGGTGCCGCCAAACGGCTTAGAGCATTTCCAGGAAAAGCGGACTCCGGTTTTCCGCCCGGAAATGCGACGGAACGTTCCAGATCGCAGGCAGCGAAACATGTCTCGTCCGCTGTTTCGCCGGGGGCGTGCATGACCACCTCCATCGCAAGATATCTGAAGGACTTCGGTGACGCTCAGCCGGCAGGACTGGCCTTCGGCGATCCCCTGGCGGATACCGATGGCGTTTCGCCATTTGCCGACGCTGCATCCGGTTTCGATGAATTCGAAACCGTCGACGTGGAGAGTGAAAGGCAGGCCGCTTACGCCCGTGGCCATGAGGATGCGACACGCGAAATCACCGAAAAGATGCAGGCGGAACGCGACGAGCTGCTGGCCGCCCATTCGGCTGAGCTGGAGGCGCTGCGATCCGCCTATCTCGAGGAAATCGCGGTCTTTCTGTCGCGCGGGCTGCGAGAGGGCATTGATGCGATTGCCGCCACCCTCAGCGAACAGACCGCCGCAATCCTTGCTCCGATTTTGACGGAAGAACTGTCGCTTAAAGCAGTCTCGGCGCTGGCGGATGTGGTGCGCGCTTCCATGCCGGATGGTGACGCCGTCACGCTTGTCGTGAAAGGTCCGAAGGATTTGTTCGAGCAGTTGAAGACCCAGCCCGGCTTTGAAGAAGAGACGATGAAGTTTACCGAGACCGCCGATATCGATCTTTCAGTCGAGCTGGGTGAGAGCGTCTTCGTGACGCGCATGTCCGCCTGGGCCTCCAGTCTTCGCAAGGTGATGAAATGAGTGAAGGCGAAAACCATCACCACGGCAAAAACGAGATCATCATCGTCAAACGCCATAAAGGTGGCCATGACGGTGCGCATGGTGGTGCGTGGAAGATCGCCTACGCCGACTTCATGACGGCGATGATGGCGTTCTTCCTCGTCATGTGGCTGGTCAATGCCGCCAATGAGGAAACCAAGGCCTCGGTCGCGAGCTATTTCAATCCGATAAAACTGTCCGATGAGAAACCCTCGTCCAAGGGGCTGGAAAAGCCCGTGGACAAGGAAGAGGGCGTCCAGAAAAAGGACCAGTCCAACATTCAGGCAGAGAAAGTGACCAAGGGATCCGCCGCGGCGACGGGCGAAGACCTGACGTCCCAGACAGGTGAGCAGTCGAATTTCTCCGAAGCGGACTTTTTCGAAAATCCCTATTCCGTGCTAGCGGAAATCGCCCAGCAGGTCGGGCAGCAGGCCAATGTCAGCGCCAAGGGCGAGGGCGGTGCTGCCGATTCCGGTCCTGCAACCGGCGCAAGCGGCGGCGAGGCCTATCGCGATCCCTTCGATCCTGATTTCTGGACGCAGCAGGTGAAAATCACCCGCGCCGATCAGCAACAAAAACCGGTTGAGCAGCAGGCCGCCGAAAACAAGCAGGAGAATGCTGCCGAAAGCGCTCAGGCCGTTGCGGTTAAATCGTCTCAGACGCCGGAAGACAAGGCGCAAGACGGCAAGCCCATGGACGTCGCCGCAGTTGTGCCGCAGCAACGGCCGGATGCCGCCGAGCAGGCAGCGCTTGTACGGCCCAGGCCCGAGCAGCAGCAAGAGGCGAAGGATGTTCAGCAAAAGGCGAGCGATGCTGAATGGGAAAAGGCCGATACGCTGCGCGAAGAAATCGAGAAACAGATATCCGGCATAACCGGCAGGCTCTCGGAAGGGCTGGTCGTGACGCCTGCGGAAGGCGGATTGCTGCTGACCATTTCCGACCAGACGGAAACACCGATGTTCAATATCGGATCGGCCGTTCCCCGGCGCGAAATGGTTCTCGCCATGGAAAAGATCGGCAAACTGCTTCAGGAGCGCGGTGGCAGCGTGGTAATTCGCGGCCATACGGATGGGCGGCAGTTCAAGGGCGAGGCCAACGACAATTGGCGGCTCTCCATGGACCGCGCGCACAGCGCCTATTACATGCTGGTGCGCGGCGGCCTGTCTGAAGAGCGGGTAAAGCAGGTTTCTGGGTTTGCGGACCGCAGATTGCAGGTCCCGGCAGATCCCCTGGCGGATGCCAACCGCCGTATCGAAATCCTGCTTGAGGCTGATCGGGGGTGAGTGTGACGAAAGCCTCGAAACGCTGGCTTCTTCTTGCGGCGACGCTTTGTGGTCTCGGTGCCGGACCATTCAAGGCGTTTTCGCAGTCGCAAGACAATCTCATGCCCTATGCCATGCTGCGCTCCCTGCAATTCGTGCAGGATTCGGTTGCCACGGGAGACCATTCGGCAACGGAAATGCAGCGGTTCCTGCTCCAGACCATAGACGAGCGGCTGAAGAGCGCGCCCTCGGCGATCTTCAAAGACCCACGCAATGTCGATGCGGCGCTGATCTATGCGATGAGCGGCGGCAATCCCGCCACGCTTGAATTGCTGGTCGCGCGCGATGTGGACGGCAATTTCGACAGCCGCGTCGCCGATATCCTGCGCAAGTATCTGTCAGGCAAGGGGACGCTGGTGGCGCAGAGCATCGCGGCGATGGTGCCTGAATATCGCGGCACGCGGATAGGCGCTTATCTGGCGCTGATCGGTGGCAATGTCACGATCCCGCGCGATCCTCTGGCCGCGCTCGGCTTTTACGACATTGCCCGGCTTGAAGCGCCAGGGACAATCGTTGAGGAGGCGGCATTGCGCCGCTCGCTCGCCATTGCGGTTGAAGACGGCGATGCAAAACGCGGCGTCGAATACGCACAGCGTTACGCGCGGCGGTTCCTGCATTCGCCCTATGCAAGCCAGTTCGCGGATCTTCTGGTCTCGCTGGTGGTCAAACGCTCTGATTCCCTCGGCGAAGACGCGATAGTGGAGACCTTCGCGATGATGGATGCGGAAAGGCAGAAGGAAGCCTATCTGCGTCTTTCGCGTCTTGCGGCGATCAGCGGCAAGGATTCGCTGGCCCGCATGGCGGCGCTTAAAGCGAAGACGCTGTCGTCCGCCGCGCCGGATCAACCGGAAGCGCAGGCCAATCTCTACGAAAGCCTTTCCAACATTGGAACACCCGATGTGGTGAGCGCGATCGAGACGATCGGACAAATTCCCGAAACGCAGCTTTCGGACCGGGACAGGGCCCTCAGAGATGCCGCAAGGGCGATCGCCGAACAGGTGGTTCGTCCTCCCTCGCTATCAGGTGCTGATGTCGACGCGGCGGCGCAGGGCGCCAGACAGAACGCAGCCAAAAATGATGCGGTGGCTGGCGGGGAAAAAAGCATATGGCGGGTTGAAACCCACAAGGCCGACGATGGCGGTGAGAATGTCCGGCAGCTCGTGACAAGCGGCCGCAGCAAGCTCGATGAAATCGACAGCCTGTTGAAGAAAGGCGAGGGGGCACCATGATCGACGCAACCATCAATGCGCTAACGAATGCGCCACCGTCCGATCCGCGCGCAGGCAGTGCTGCCGCACGTGACGAGGCGAGAGGCGGCAGCTTTGGCGATGCCCTTTCCACGGTTCGTGACGAGCGACCGCCGCAGGCGCCGCATTCGCGGTCGGACGATTCTGGTTCAGCCGGGCAACAGCACGGACAGGCCGACGGCGAGGGGGAAAAGATGGACGTTCCGGTCAAACGGCCTGCAGCCTTCCTGAATGTCATCGTCAACGAGCATGCCGGGGACGGTCGAGTTCACGACACAGCTGCCGAGTTCCAGAACGCGGTCAAATCCTCGCGGGCACAATTGGGGGACGGCAAGCCTGGCAAGAAGCTCAAGGATGAGGCGGATAAGGATGCCGAGGCGATAACGGATACTCTCGATCCGAAGCTCGCCGAACTGCAGCTGGTTACGGCCAGCGCCGGGGCAATGGCCACGGCCAAGACGCCGCTGGAAGAAATTGCGCAGGCAATTGCCGGCAAGACCGACACGGTCAAGTCCGACAGGGCTGAACCTGTCCGCAGCAAGGCTGAACATCCGGCCAAGGACATGCCGACTGGGGTTGCAGCTGCCAATGATGCGGCGGGTTCGGCTTCGGAAAACGAAGGCGATGCCTCATCGTTCCGCTTCGCGTCTCCGCGTTCGGGTGCAGCCCGCGCTCTCGATATGAGCACGGTTC
Organism: Agrobacterium sp. 5Ca39; assembly: GCF_055382365.1. NCBI lineage: Bacteria > Pseudomonadati > Pseudomonadota > Alphaproteobacteria > Hyphomicrobiales > Rhizobiaceae > Agrobacterium > Agrobacterium sp. 5Ca39. The sequence continues at coordinate 211,047 of NZ_AP026436.1, forward strand.
AGCGCGAAGGCCGCGTGGAGTTCGACACGCGGGAAAGCAGCGGTAAGGCGGCCGATACCGTAACGGTTCTCGATTCCCGGCGCTTCATCGGTCTGGCGCCCTCCTCCAATGCCTCGGCTCTGACCGGCCTGATCGCCAATGATCCGGAATGGGTCAGCGCCATGCAGCCCGGTTCGGCGCTGTCCAACGCAGCCGCCCAGAGCAGCACCGGCAAGGTCGTGCATACGCTGAAGCTGCATATGACGCCGATCGAGCTTGGATCGGTGACGATGTCACTGCGTCTTGCCGGTGACGAACTCGCCGTGCACATGACTGTGGAGAGCGTCGCGGCCTATAAAAAGCTCCAGGAAGACAGCAAGAGCATCCTTGATGGCCTCAAGGCGCAGGGTCTGACGGTCGATAACATCACGATCAGCATCGCTTCTTCCGATAAGAGTGACCAAACGGGCACACAAGCCAACAATCAGCAAAATCAGCAGGCGCAGCAGCAGGGCCAGCAGGCGGCTGCGGGCCGCAACCGTGACGAGTCCGGTGCACGAGGCGGCCGGCAAGGCAATGGCGATAATTTGGGGGTGCATAATGAAGGCATGGACGGCGCTCTTGGCTCTGCCCGTACTTCTGCTGACAATGGCGTCTATCTCTGAAAACGCATCGGCCTCGGCAACGTCAGGCGTGTGTGAAAGAGAGATCCAGTCTGCGGCACGCAAGTACGGCGTGCCGGAGGGAATTCTCTATTCAGTGGGCCTGACGGAGACTGGCCGCAAGGGGCGGCTCGACCCCAACGCCATGAATATCGAAGGAAAACCGGTATTTGCGGCCTCTACCGAAGAGGCCTTGATGACTTTTGAGGCTGCCAAACGCAATGGCGCCAAGCTGATCGACCTCGGATGCATGCAGATAAATCATTATTTCCACGGCGAGAATTTCACATCTGCGCGCGAAATGTTCGATCCGCGTCGCAATGTCGAATATGCTGCCATGTTCCTGCGTAACCTCCACAACAGGCACGAGACCTGGACGATGGCAGTTGCCCGCTATCACGCAGGGCCCAATAATGACCCGGCCCAGAAGAAATATGTCTGCCGGGTCATCGCCAATCTGGTGGCGACGGGCTACGGGAAATGGACGCCCAACGCTAAAAATTTCTGCGACGGATAACAACCTGAAATTGCTTTATCAGGGTTTGGGACTCGCTATCGGAAATGTGGCGAGACAAAGCCCGAAAAAAGGCGTTTCAAGCGTTTTTTAGCGATTTCGGAAATTTTTACACAAAAATTTTGTGTCATATATGGTTAATACCCACTATATATAGATCAAATCGGCACAAAATGGTTAATCAATTATTAATAACTATCGATGATTTCCTACAGTTGTCGCTGAATCCCCCGATTCGTACCAATGCCTCATTGGAAAACACCACACTGATTCGGAGGCGGACGAATGATCGTAGTGGTTGATGAGCGCGAGCTCGTTAAAGACGGCTATACATCTCTATTTGGGCGTGAGGGCATTCCCTCGACCGGGTTCGATCCGGTCGAATTCGGGGAATGGGTCTCGACGGCGGCGGAAAGCGATCTTGCGGCTGTGGAAGCCTTCCTGATCGGCCAGGGCGACCGGAGCTTCTCCTTGCCAAAGGCGATCAGGGATCGCACGACGGCGCCTGTCATCGCGGTGAGCGACCAGCCCTCGCTGGAAGCGACACTCGCGCTGTTCGACAGTGGCGTCGATGATGTCGTGCGCAAGCCCGTTCACCCTCGGGAAATCCTCGCACGTGCGGCGGCTATTCGCCGCCGGCTGCAGGTCATCTCGAATTTCACCGACGCCGGTCCGATCCGGGTCTTCTCCGATGGACGCGACCCGGAAGTGGGCGGCGAGGTATTTCCCCTGCCGCGCCGCGAGCGCCGCATTCTTGAATATTTGATCGCCAATCGCGGACGCCGCGTTTCCAAGGCGCAGATTTTCAATGCCATCTACGGCATCTTCGATGATGACGTCGAAGAAAACGTCGTCGAAAGCCACATCAGCAAGCTGCGCAAGAAGCTGCGCAAGAAACTTGGCTACGACCCGGTCGATTCCAAGCGGTTCCTCGGCTACAGCATTGATTGGCAATGATTTTCATTGACCCGCGTGGTCTTTTTCAAACGCGGTATTTCAGACAGCTTCACGCAAGCCAAACGCTTTACCTTCTCCTTGAAAGATGACCACGAGGGTTTTTGAATGAGTATTTTCGGCACTATGCGAACCGGCGTGTCCGGCATGAATGCACAGGCGAACAAGCTGGGTACCGTCGGCGACAACATCGCCAACGCAAGCACCACCGGTTACAAGCGTGCATCGACGTCGTTCTCGTCGCTCGTTCTGCCCTCCTCGTCGGGCAGCTACGCTTCCGGCGGTGTGCAGTCCAACGTTCGCTACAGCATTTCGGAGCAGGGCAACCTCTCCTACACCACCTCGGGTACTGACCTTGCCATTCAGGGCAACGGTTTCTTCGTTGTCCAGGATGGTGCAGGCACGCCTTATCTCACCCGTGCCGGCTCTTTCGTGAAAAACTCGGAAGGCTATCTGGAAAACGCCGCTGGCTTCCAGCTGATGGGTTACCCCTACGGTTCCAACCCGCCGGCTGCCGTCGTTAACGGCTTCACAGGTCTTGAAGCCATTAACGTCAACAATTTCGGCCTGACGGCATCGCCCTCCACGCAGGGAAGCTTCCCGGCCAACCTCAATCGCGACGATACGGCCGTAGCGGCGGCGTCGCTCCCCAGCACCAACTCCGCAACGGCGAAGTTCGGCAACAAGACTTCGCTGACCGCATTCGATAGCGGCGGCGCGAAGGTGCTCTACGACTTCTATTATACCAAGACTGGTGACAACACCTGGGAAGTGGCGGTCTACCGTCAGGATCAGTCGACCAATGGTGGCTTCCCCTATACGGCGACTGCGCCGGCATCCCTTGTGCAGGAAAGCGTCACGCTGACCTTCGATCCTGCGACCAACAAGCTGACGACTACGTCTCCCAAATCCATCACCATCGACGACAACAACAGCGGCGTGGCGCAGGCGATCAACATCGACCTGTCCGACATGACCCAGTTTTCGTCGAAGTTCACGCCCGGCACGGCGATCCTGAACGGTAACGGTCCGAGCCAGATCAAGGATGTCGAAATCGGCAAGGATGGCGTAGTGACGGCAGTTTACCAGGATGGCGGCCGCCGCAACATTTACCAGCTGGCGCTGGCCACCGTGCCGAGCGTCGACAACCTGAGCCCGCAGAACGGCAACGTTTATCTTCCGAGCAACGAGTCCGGTGTCGTTACCATCGGCTTCCCGCAATCGGGCAGCTTTGGTTACGTCCAGAAGGGCGCGCTGGAAGGCTCGAACGTCGATATCGCCAGCGAACTCACCGACATGATTGAATCCCAGCGCATCTATACCGCGAATTCGAAGGTCTTCCAGACTGGATCGGATTTGATGGACGTCCTGATCAATCTGAAGAGATAGTAATTCCTACGGGGACAGATGAATGTCGCTCACGTCAGCAATGAATACTGCGCAGTCGATTTTCAATAATACAGGTAAGCAGACGGACGTTACCTCGAAAAACATTGCCAATGTCGGCAATGCGAACTACGTCAAGCGAACCGCCATTCTCGGCACGACCATGGCCGGAGCGAGTATCGTCTCCAATGGCCGTGCCCAGAATGAAAGTCTTCTCAGGCAGACGATTTCCAGCGCCTCGCTGGCCACCGGGCAGAACACTGTTCTGACCGGTCTCGAGGAGATGAAGAGCATTTTCGGCGGCAACGACTACGAGCGCGCGCCGTCCACCTACATGAAGGAACTGCTCAAGAGCCTTAGCGGCTATGCCGCCAAGCCGAGCAATGCTGCTCTTGCCGCAACGGCCGTGACTTCCGCCGCGGATGTCGCCAGCTCATTGAACAAGGCGTCTGCCGAATTGCAGGCGATGCGTCTGCGTGCCGACAAAGAAATCTCCCTTCAGGTCGACAAGCTGAACGGCCTGCTCGCGAAATTCGAGGAAGCCAATAACGAGGTCAAGGCGCAGACAGCGATCGGCGGCGATCCGAGTGACGCACTCGATCAGCGCGAGACCTTGCTGAAGGACATCTCGTCCATCATCGGCATCAATGTCGTCAACCGCCCGAATAATGACGTCGCGCTTTACACGACCGACGGCGCCACGCTGTTCGAGATCGTACCGCGTCCGGTAACCTTCAAGGCGCAGCCGGGCTACGACGCGACGACCACCGGCAACGCGATTTATGTGGACGGTGTGGCGCTCAAGGCCGGCAGCGGCAGCAACACGACGGCGGAAGGATCGCTTCAGGGTTTGATGCAGGTTCGCGATGAACTTGCGCCGACCATGCAGAGCCAGCTCGACGAAATCGCGCGCGGCCTGATCACGATGTTTGCGGAAAAGCCGATTACCCAGCCGGCGCCGCCTGCGCCGCCTCTGACGGCGAAGCCCGGCCTTTTCACCTGGTCGACGGCAACCGCAACGAGCGAGATTCCTCCCGCCGGCGTCGTCGTCCCGGGGCTCGCTGCGACCATTACCGTCAACTCCGCGTTAATTATTTCGCAAGGTGGCAATCCGGAATTGTTGCGCGACGGCGGCATCAACGGTACCGCTTATATAGTCAATCCCGCAGCTACGGGCGGAACCGGGTTTTCCGCTCTGATCGACAGCTATGTGACCGCATTCGACGCGCCCATGAATTTCGCCGCGTCGACACGTATCGATACGAATACCAGCATCCTGAAATACGGCACCAACTCGATGGGTTGGCTCGAACAGGAACGGTCCGGTGCGACTTCGGCAAACGAAGCGAAAAGCGCGCTTTATGAGCGCTCTGCGACATCCTATTCGAACAATACGGCGGTTAGCCTGGACGAGGAGCTGTCGCTGCTCATGGATATCGAGCAGTCTTACAAGGCGGCCACGAAACTGGTGACGACCGTTGATGAAATGCTCAAGTCCTTGATGGACATGGTGAGGTAAAGGATGAAAACGTCATTCATTTCATCGCTGGCGATGCAGAACAGCATGCGCAGCACCATCCTCAAGGCTCAGCTTGAGATGACGAATCTCAATACCGAGTTGACAACGGGCAAGCACGCGGATCTTGGTGTGACGCTGGGTGCCAACACGGCCCGCAGCCTCGATCTCAACAGGGACGTGGAGCGGATTTCCTCGCTCGTTACGGTCAACTCCTTCGCCACACAGCGTCTTGAATCGTCGCAGACCGCATTGGACGGTATGGCAAAGGCCGCCCAGGAAATCCTCAATGTTCTGGTGCCCAATACGAGCAGCGAGCAGCCCACGCTTGCCACCGTCAACCAGAAAATCACGATCGCCTTCAACAATTTCACCAGCTTTGCCAATACGGCCGTAGATGGTGAGTATCTGTTTTCCGGTACGAATACGGATGTGAAGCCGGTCCAGGACTATTTCGCCGACGGTTCGCCGTTGAAAGCCGCCTATGACGCCGAACTGAACCATTTCATGGCGACACAGACGCCGGCCGTGGGGAGTATCTCGGACCTGTCCAAAGATCAGGTCAACGCCTTCATGACGCATATGGAAGGCGTATTCAACGGTACGACGACCGTAACCAACCCGCCACACAGCAGTCTCGCTGTGGGACAGAATGTCGATTTCTGGACGAGGTTCGGTTCCAACGCCAGCGATACCAACATGACGAGCCGGATCAGCCAGAACGAAGTGGTCGAAACGTCGACCAACAGCAATTCGCAGGGCATGCGTTACTTCGCGATGACGGCAATCACGGCGATGACCTTCCTCAAGGACAATGTTTCGAGCACGGTCCGCGAGGCGGTCGCCACCCAGTCGGTGACGACTATCGGCAAGGCGATCAGTGGGCTGAACCAGCAGGCAAGCAGTCTTGGCCTTTCGCAGGAGCGCGTCAAAAAGTCGAATGACTCTCTGGCTGCCCAGAAGAAGATCATCGAAACACATCTGTTGGATATCGAGGGGATCGATACCTACGAGGCGAAGACCCGTCTCGATCTGCTGCAGCAGCAGATTGAGATCGCATACAGCCTCACGTCGCGTCTGCAAAAAATGAGTCTGGTGAACTACCTCTGATGAACAGGGGTGGCGGCAGATAAAGGATACATGAATGTACCAGTTTTCCTACGCCGAAATCATGGAGGATGGTGTCGCCAACGCGAAAGACCGCGAGCGACAGGCGTTGACCAAATCGATCGAACTGCTTGCGGAGGCGAAGGACTCCTCTTCTCAGCGGCACACGATCGAAGCACTTTTTTACACTCGACGGGTCTGGATCCGCTTCATTGAGGATCTCAAGCAGCCGGATAATCAACTGGCCATGGAACTGAGGGCCAATCTGATTTCGATCGCGATCTGGATACTGAAAGAGTGCGAACTGATCCGGAAACGTCAGTCGACGAATTTCCAGGGCATAATTGACGTGACAACCATCATCAGGGATGGACTGAAATGAAAAGTACACTTCGAATTTCGCTGAAGTCGGGCGAAAAGATTTTCATCAACGGCGCAGTTCTGCGTGTGGATCGCAAGGTGGCGCTGGAATTCCTGAACGATGTCACGTTCCTGCTCGAGAACCACGTATTGCAGCCCGACCAGGCTACCACCCCGCTGAGACAGCTTTATTTCATCGCGCAGATGATTCTCATCAATCCGGAGGGGCGGGAACAGTCCACCAACATGTTCCGCAAGTCCGTGAGCATGCTCTTGAATTGCTTCCAGCATGACGAGGTCCTGGCGGAGCTCAAGCGCATCGACGGGCTGGTTGCCTCCGGCAAGGCTTTCGAAGCGCTGAAGGCCATCCGCGGCCTTTACCCGATCGAGGAGAAAATCCTCAACAATCAGGAAATGACCCCTGCAACGATCGAACAGATTCGCAAGGAGATCGCACCATGGCGGTAGATGCAGTCAATGCGGCGGCGGCAAACCCCTGGGCGAATGCCGGGGCGAGCAGCAACGACAAGAACGCGGCCTCGCTGAACTATGACAGCTTCCTGAAGCTCCTCATCGCCCAGATGAAGAACCAGGATCCGACCAGCCCGATGGATGCTGGTCAGCAGATGTCGCAGCTTGCAAGCTTTTCGCAGGTCGAGCAGACCATCAAGACGAACACCCATCTGAAGAGCATGCTGCAGGCCGAAGCACTGACCCGTGCGTCGGATCTGGTCGGCAAGACGGTAAAGAGCGCCGACGATACCGTCACGGGCGTGGTGAAGGAAGTCGAAGTCTATTCAGACGGCGTCGTTGCCATCACCGAAGCTGGTGACAAGGTGCTGCTGCAGGCCGGTGTGACCTTCTCCAACGGTCCGATCACGGATAAATCTGATAGCGGAACCGATTCGGATACGCCAGCTGGTTCCTGATATTGATAAGGCGGTATAATGCCGCCTTTCCGGAACGAGGGATGCGACGATGAACGAGGCCGATGCGCTTGATATCATGCAGGCGGCAGTGTGGACGGTTCTCGTCGCGGCCGGTCCTGCGGTTCTCGCCGCGATGATCGTCGGTGTCGCCATCGCCTTCATTCAGGCCCTGACGCAGGTTCAGGAAATGACGCTGACCTTTGTTCCCAAGATCGTCACGATCATGATTGTCCTCGGCGTTGCCGCCCCCTTTGTGGGCGCGCAGATAGCGCTTTTTTCCAATCTCGTCTTTTCACGCGTGCAATCGGGCTTCTGATATCGATCCGGCCAGGATGCCATCCTCGCGCAAGCTTCGGCGGCTAGGGATAGGTTGAAGCATCGGGCCGAATTGCGTGAGCGATTTCGCGAAACGATGCCGCGGAACCGTGCGGCGGCTTTTCCGTCGCCCTTCTCATGAAGAGACAGGACGAAATTTATGGCGCAACCACCAGTCATTTCCTTGCCCAAGGTCAGTCCGAGCACGCGTGACATCGGTTTCGCACTGGGCATCGTGGCGATCCTCTGCGTTCTGTTCCTGCCCATTCCGGTCGTTCTGGTGGATATCGGCCTGGCGTTTTCCATCGCGCTTTCGGTCCTCATCCTAATGGTGGCGCTCTGGATCCAACGGCCGCTGGATTTCTCGTCATTCCCGACGGTGCTGCTGATCGCGACCATGATCCGCCTGTCTTTGAACATCGCGACGACGCGCGTCATCCTCTCGCACGGCAATGAGGGTCCGACGGCGGCCGGCGGTGTAATCGCCGGCTTCTCCAGTCTCGTCATGTCAGGCGATTTCGTTATCGGTCTGATCGTCTTCCTGATCCTGATCACCGTCAACTTCATCGTCATCACCAAGGGTGCGACGCGTATCGCTGAAGTTGGCGCACGCTTTACCCTCGACGCCATTCCCGGCAAGCAGATGTCGATCGATGCGGACTTGTCCGCCGGCATCATCGATGAGAAGGAGGCGCAGCGCCGCCGCCGCGAGCTGGAAGAGGAAAGCTCTTTCTTCGGCTCGATGGACGGCGCCTCGAAATTCGTCCGCGGCGATGCGATTGCGGGCCTCATCATCACCGCCATCAATATTTTCGGCGGCATCATCATCGGTTATTTCCGGCACGGCATGCCGATCGGCGAAGCGGCCGATGTTTTCGTCAAGCTTTCCGTCGGTGACGGTATCGTCTCGCAGATTCCGGCCCTCATCGTATCGCTGGCAGCCGGCCTCCTCGTGTCGCGTGGCGGCACGGCGGGGTCGACGGATCAGGCGGTCGTCAATCAGCTCAGCGGTTATCCGCGTGCATTGATGGTTTCTGCCATGTTGATGGGCCTGCTTGCCATTATTCCGGGCCTGCCCTTCCTGCCTTTCATGTTCCTCGGTGGCATCATGGCGTTCGGCAGCTGGTATATTCCGCGCCAGGCTGAAGCCGAAAGCGCGCTTCGTCGCCAGGAGGAGGAAAGCAAGATTCTCCAGACGACAGAGGCGGAAAAAGACTCGGTCAAGCAGGTTCTGAAAACCGCCGAGATCGAACTGGCGCTCGGCAAACAGGTTTCGACCCGCCTTCTCGGTGCGCATCAGGAACTGGCTTTCCGCGTCGGCAAGATGCGCAAGAAATTCGCAACGCAATACGGTTTCGTCGTGCCGGAGATCAAGGTTTCCGACGACATCATGATCCCGGAGAAGGCCTATCAGATCCGCGTTCACGGCACGACCATCGCATCGAGCAATCTGCGCGTCGGAGATGTTCTCGTCGTGACAGGGGCAGGGCGCAAGCCGAGCATCCCGGGCGATGAAATCCGCGAACCCGCTTTCGGCATGCCGGCCGTATCGATCCTCGAAACCTTCACCGAGGATCTCAAGCGCGAAGGCTTCCATCCGATCGATAACGTCTCCGTGGTGCTGACGCATCTGAGCGAAGTCATTCGCAACAATCTGCCGCAGCTTCTGTCCTACAAGGACGTCAAGATACTAATCGACAGGCTGGATCCCGAATACAAGAAGCTCGCCGACGAGATTTGTTCGTCGCACATGTCCTATTCCGGCCTGCAGGCCGTGCTGAAACTGCTGCTTGCCGAACGTGTGTCGATCCGCAACCTGCACCTCATTCTCGAAGCCGTCGCCGAACTTGCGCCGCATGTGCGCAAGACGGAACAGATCGTCGAACATGTGCGGGTGCGCATGTCGCAGCAGCTCTGCGGTGATCTGGCCGACAATGGTGTACTCCGCGTCCTGCGTCTCGGCAACAAGTGGGACATGGTCTTCCATCAGGCGCTCAAGCGCGACCAGAAGGGCGAAATCGTCGAATTCGATATCGATCCCCGCCATCTCGAGGAGTTTTCCGAACAGGCGTCGAAAGTTATCCGTGAATTCATGGATCGCGGCCTGCCCTTTGTGCTTGTAACCTCACCGGAAACGCGGTCCTATGTGCGCATGATTATCGAGCGACTCTTCGCGACCCTGCCGGTTCTCTCGCATGTGGAACTTGCCAAGGGGCTGGAGATCAAGATCCTGGGCGCCATTTCATGATAACCGACCCGCAGGGAACCATTATCGCGTTGTTCCTTGCCATCTGCCGTATCGGCGCCTGTTTCATGACCATGCCGGGCTTTTCCAGCTCGCGCATTTCGCCGCAGATTCGCATGTTGCTGTGTGTGGCTGTGTCCATGGCCCTGTTGCCGGTGTTATGGGATACGATCTATCCGAAAATTTCCGGCGCGAATCAGGGCACTGTCGTCGGCCTCATCGCCACGGAGATCGCGATCGGTGCGATGTACGGGCTGATCGCGCGCTTTTACACGCTTGGTTTTCAGTTCACCGGCGCCCTTATCGGCGCATCGGTCGGCCTCAGTGCGCCCGGCGGCGCCGATGTCATCGAAGACGCCCAGGAAAACCAGATATCCAACTTCATCACCTTCGGCGGACTGCTGGTGCTGTTCATGCTGGATTTTCACCACATCGTCCTAAAGGCCCTTGTGGATTCCTATACCGCCACGCCGGTCGGCGCGCTCATCAGCGGCCAGAAGATGCTGATTACGCTGACTGACACGCTGAGGGCGTCGTTTTCGATCATGCTTCGGCTTGCTAGCCCCTTCGTGATCTATGGTCTGATGTTCAACGTCGCGGTCGGCCTCATCAACAAGCTTGCACCGCAAATCCCCGTCTACTTCATATCGACGCCCTTTGTTCTCGCCGGCGGCATCTTCATGCTCTATCTGTCGGTCGCGGCCCTCATCCGCCAGTTCGTGGATGGCTTCGGCCCGGTCTTCATCGGCTTTTGATCGGGAGAAACGCGGTGGCCTCAGACAAGCGGTCGGAGAAACTCAAGCGTCTGGTCACGGTCCAGCGCCACATGGAAAAAATGGCCGAGGTCGAACTGGCCGACACCACCCGCACGCGAAGCGAGGTGGCGCAATCGATGGACAGCGTGCTGGAAGCCATGAGTTCGATGGAGCCGGTGCATCAGACATTCTCGAGGCATTATTCGGATCGCTACGGCCGTCTGGTCGTCAAGGACCGTCAGCTCTCCGGCGTGCAGCAATTGCAGGAAAACAGGGTGCTCAAAGAAAAAACCAAGGCCGACAGGCTGGAGGACAGGATGCACCTGGCCCGTGATCTCGAGGATCGTGAGGCCGACGACAATGCAATCTATGATTTGTTAGAAATTACGAATGCTTCCCGGACACCAGCCTCCAGCAAGGTTGGCGATTCATAGTCTGCTCCATTGTTGCATCGCGGGCGTTTTTTTTGAGGACGCCTAAAGCGATGTTTCTTGATTGGGTGAACGTGCCGGTTCGTGCCGCGCGTTCGTCAGCTCGGGAGATCGGGACGTGGCGATATCGGTTATAAGTGATCTGGTGATGGATGTGGTGCGTGCTGCGGACCCCCAGGAAGTCCAGGTTGCCCAGGAGAAACTCAAGGCCAATAAGGCGGCTTTTGCCGCAACCAGCCTTGCAGATGCCGGCAAGGGCTTTGGCGCCGCGGTGGATATGCTGGATGGCGCCTCCTCGAAGGCGGGCCTTGGCAATACGAATATTCGCGCGGCTCGCACCGAAATTCCTGAAACATATCGCAAATATGAGGCCTCTGTCCTCCAGACCTTCGTAGCCAACATGCTGCCGAAAGACAGCGAGGAAGTTTACGGCAAAGGTAATGCCGGCGAAATCTGGAAGAGCATGATGGCCGAACAGTTTGCCGACACGATCTCCAGAAATGGCGGTGTCGGCATTGCAGAGCAGGCATACAAGGATGCGCTTCGGAAGGCCGAAAGCAAAGGCATAACCGACGTATCGATGAATGAAAAAGACCATAATGCTGCAATTCGGATGGTGGCGGAGTTCGAGCGGCAGGTCCTCGGCGTTTCCAATGAGAAAACGGACGAGGCTTGAGAATGAAAAACCCTAACGAGGAGACAAGCATGGACCTTATGTCGAACGACCACCGTATCCAATCCGTTCTCGGCCGCCTTGAAATGATCATCGACCATGAGAACGACAATATCGGTAAGGACCCGCGGTTCGACTTCAAGGTCTCCAATGCCCATAAGAGCCGGTGCCTTTATGAGCTGACGATGCTGTTCCGGGATACCCCGCGCGAGGAAATCGCTGCCGGTTACATGGAGCAGGTCAAGGGCATCAAGTCCAAGCTCGCCACCAATGCCAGCCGCGTCGAGGCACATCTGAATGCAGTTCGTGCGGTCGCCGACCTCCTGAAGAACGCAATCCAGGAAGCCGACACGGATGGTACCTACTCCCAGGAACAGTTCATGTACGGCGCAGCCTCCTGATGTTGAAGCTTCTTCTCACCGGCGTCTGGGTTTGCGCCGTCACGCTCGGCGCGGTGTATTTCTCCGTCCAGATGGCGACGGCGCCAGCGCCGGATGAGGCGGGCGCAAAAAAGGCCAGCTTGCAACTGGTCAAGGGCGAAAGCATCACCATTCCCGTCATCAATGATGGCGGGGTAAACGGTTATTTCCTAAGCCGCATTTCGCTGCGCGTCGACAAGGACAAGATGGCGAAAATCGAGTTGCCGGCAACCCAGTTGATGACCGATGAGCTGTTCACGCTCCTGGCGGGTTCTTCCATGGTCAACATCGCCAATATCTCTACCTTCGATCCCTACGCCTTCAAGCAGCGCATCCGCGAGGGGCTGAACAAGAGGCTCGATGACGAGGTGGTCGAGGACGTGCTGATCGAGCAACTCGATTATCTGTCCAAAGCCGACATTCGTGAGCAGAATGGGAATGGAACACCCCGTTCCATCAAGATCGTCGAAGGTGAAAAAGCCGACGCCGGCAAGGAAGCAGCCGCCGCGCCAGGCCACTGATAGCGCCGCCCCGCTTCGTGCCTTCGGCATGGCCAGAGGCAAGGGACGGTCGCGTGATCCACGTGGTTAATCATTCCTTCGCGTGGGCCTTGGAATTCTATTGATTGCTTTCAGCGTAAATTCAACCAGCACATGTATAAACGGTCCATGAACCGCGAACCCGCAGAAACCTGCGCGTGACGGGCGGGGCTTGCATCGGGGGCTGGGTATGAACGTAACGACGGGTTTTGCACGACCGGGACAGCAGCGGGACATTTACGGGCTGCACTTCTGCGACCTCGACTGGAACGCAGCGCTGGAACATGTGAGCGACAGGGCTTCCGCCTCTGAGGGCCACACGTCGCTCTCATTTCTCACCCTTGAAAAGGCAAAGCTTTCACTCAAGGACATCAGCTATCGGCAGGTCCTCGAAAGCTGCCTGCTTTTCCCGCAGGGCAAGGCGTTGAACGCTGCCGCGCGGCGCGCACATGGTGAGCCTCTGCCGGTCGTGATCGATGGCGTTGCCTTTGTCATGGCGCTCCTCACCTATATGGCAGTACCGAAACGGATCGGCGTTGCGGGTGACGATGCAGCCCAGCTGGGTGTCGTTCTTGCCAAGCTGCGTAGCCATGCGCCCTGGCACGACTTCGTCATGCTGAGCGGCGAGACGTCCGGCGTGAAAGTGGATATGCTGCTGGCGGGAATGACGAAGGAAAATCAGGAGATGTGGCTGCATCGCACCGTCAACCGCGAGGACGCGCGAGTCGCCATCGCAGTCGGGCCGCTTTTCAAGATATTATCGTCCGAAGTGGCAGGCATGCCTGAAATCTTCCGCAGGCTGCATATGAGCTGGCTTTACAGCCTTTGCGCCGAACCCTGGCATATCGCTCTCGGCAAGGGCTGAGGCGAGTTCGGCGAAGGTCCGTTAACCATTTGTTTGCCACGATCCTTTAACCTCTCGTAAGGTTTTGACAGCTGTCCGTCCGCGGGCGGCGGCGAAGGTGGCAGACGGCTTCAGATGGTTGATCACAGTCCAGATATGACGGCGACCCGCCCGGAAGGGGATGAGATTGCCGCGCCCGCGTCGCAGTGGCGCAGGCATTGTCTTCGGCTTTTGACCGCCGGATGCGTCGCGGCCGCCACGGTAACCGGCGCAGCCCTGCCGCTGCTGCTGTTTGATTCCGGTTTTCGCGGCTATGTTTCGCAGGCGCAGATCGAGGTATCACAGACCGCTTATGATGCACCAGATGCGACCCGCTTTCTGGCGATGGCGCGGCGCACCCTGCTTTCACCTGGCGGGCTGGACCGGATCAGCAGCGATCTCAAGCTGAAGCCTGCCGATCTGGTCGGCGTTCGCAAGCAGGGTGAATTTCACCTGCTTGTCGATCTTCTGACCGGCGCGGATGCGCGTCCGCTCTCCCCGCGTGAGGCGCTTAACAGCGCGGTCGGAGATGGGATAGGGCTTGAACTGTCGCCCGACGAGACGACGCTGATCGTGACTTCAAGGGCTGCGACGCCAGAAGCGGCCATGCGGCTTACCGACTATCTTTCGATGCGTATCATGGCGGACGGCAAGGCCGGTACCATGACGCCCGCCATGCCGGAGATGGAGCGGGCGCGGACAAGGATGGACGAGGCCGAGGCGGCGCTAAGCGGTTTCCAGATGCGCCATGGCGATGCGGTGACCGAGGTGCAGCAGCTCGAGCAGCAATTGCGTGACGTGAACGACAGAATCACCGCGGCGACCCGACAACAGCAGTCGCTGCAGGCGGATCTGGCGGCGGCTTCGGCCCTGAAACCCAACGATCTGTTCTCCAAACCGCTTCCCTCCGGCATCGCCTTTTCTGCACTCGAGGATATCAGGCAGAAACATGCCGCCGCCAGTATGGCGCTTTCCAGCATCTCGGTCGATTACGGCCCGAAACATCCCCGACACATCGCCGCGCGGAACGCGGTGGATGCCGTACAGGCACTCGCTGCTCCAGCATTGCGCCAACTGCTCGACGCACTGCGAGCGGACGAGAAGCGCCTCGCTGAGGAGATCGCCGATGCTGAAGCCGAGCAGAAAAAGAACCTTGATCGCCTGAATGGTCTCGGTGTTGCTCCGGGAGAGTTCTCCAGACTGCAGGGGGAGCTCGAAACGGCGAGAAACATCTATCTGGAGGCGAGCGAACGCCGCGATCTCTCCTCTGCTGCGACGCCTGCCCTTGAGACCCGCCTCGCGAAAAAGGCAGGTCCGGGAGAACTATCGCGTGATCTCGCCCAGGCCGCCATGATGGCGGGCGGCGGCGGCCTGATCGGATTGCTGGGCAGTCTCTATCTTCTGACGTACCGTCGCCATGACGAGGAAGAGCAGGATGCCTCCGCCTTCGAACCGGAAGCGGCAATCCGGCTCCCCGAGGAGGAACCCGCGCAATTTTCGGAATTCGAGCCAATCGAACCGGCTGTGTTCGAAGATCTGCAATCTCCTGATGCCGAAACGGCCGGCTTGGATGCTGGCCACGACGAGGAGAGCTTCGCCGATTATTACGCCGGTGCGGTTAACGACGATGAGCGCATGCCGCTCGACGAGCGTGTAAGGCAGGTTCTGATGGGCAACCGCACGGTTGGGATCGCCGGTCAGGCACCGTCCGCGCTGCCGCCGCTGCTGGCTGATGCGCTTGCCGGCCACGCCGATCATGCCCAGGCGGAAGCGGAGGAGCTGATGGAATTGCGACGGGAATTGGCGCTCCTGAGGGAGCGTCTCGTCGATTATGCCGACCACCAAGAAGACTACCGCAAAACCGCCTGAAAACGCCGCATTTTAGCTTGCATTCCTGCGACGGGGGCACCATACGGAGCCTACGTAACCCATGAGGAGCAGGACGCATGGCAGTTGTGATTGACGGGAAGGCGAAGGCGGCCTCGGTAACGGAGGCGGTCCGCGCATCGGCAGAAGCGCTTGAGGCGAAAAAGGGCGTCAAGCCCGGTCTCGCGGTCGTCATCGTCGGTAATGATCCGGCCAGCCACGCTTATGTGAACTCCAAGAGCAAGATGGCCAAGCAATGCGGGTTCAATTCCATCCAGCACACGCTGCCGGAGGAAACCACACAGGCTGACCTCCTGGAGCTGGTCGGCGAATTGAACGCCGATGCCTCCATCCACGGCATTCTGGTTCAGCTGCCGCTGCCGAAACATTTCAATTCAGACGAGATAATCCAGTCGATCCTGCCTGAGAAGGACGTGGATGGCCTGAGCGTGCTGAATGCCGGCAAGCTCGCGACCGGCGATCTTGCCACCGGTCTCATTTCCTGCACGCCCGCAGGCGCCATGCTTCTGGTGCGCGGCATTCACGGAGACGACCTTTCCGGCCTGAACGCCGTTGTCATCGGCCGCTCCAACCTGTTCGGCAAGCCCATGGGCCAGCTTCTGCTCAATGCCAACGCCACTGTGACGATGGCGCATTCGCGCACCAAGGATCTGGCCGGCATCTGCAAGACGGCGGATATTCTGGTGGCGGCGGTTGGCCGCGCGGCGATGGTGAAGGGTGACTGGGTGAAATCCGGCGCGACCGTCATCGACGTCGGCATCAACCGCATTCCCGCACCCGAAAAGGGTGAAGGCAAGACGAAGCTGGTGGGCGACGTCGCCTATGATGAAGCAAGCGCCGTTGCCGCGGCCATCACCCCTGTTCCCGGTGGTGTCGGCCCGATGACGATCGCGATGCTGATGGCCAACACCGTCATCGCCGCTCATCGCGCCGAAGGCCTGGCGGCGCCGAAGTTCTAGGCGTTGAAACGGCCGGCTACGCTTTCGGAGCCGGCCCCGTCGAGGCGCGCACCACCAGTTCCGCCTTCCAGAGTTCCTGATACGGCTCCGTCTGGTCGTTCTTGATACGGTTGATCAGGCGCTGGCCGACGCGGACGCCTGCTGCCCTCAGCGACGAGCGCGTGGTGGTGAGCGGCACGGAAAAATTATCGGGTTTCAAAAGCGGCAGCACATCGTCATGGGCGATAAGGGAAATATCCTTGCCGGGTTTCAGGCCTCGCTGGTTGAGCGAGCGGATCGCGCCGAGTGCGAGCGCGGTACTGGCGCAGAGAATGGCGGTCGGTTTCTCCGGGCGTGAAAGCAGGGCCTCCATGCCGAGATAACCTTCCTCGTCGGTCATGCTGCCGTGTCTCTTATTGCTTGCGTGCAAGGCCAGGCCGTTTGCCGCCAGCGCCTTTTCCACCCCAAGACAGCGCCGGTAGGTGAAATCATAGCCTTCCGGACCGTTCAGCAGCCCGATGCGCGTATGGCCAAGCTGAAGCAGAAGCTGGGTCGCATCACGGAAGGCGCCTTCATTGTCCACGTCGAGATAGGGATAATCCTCCTCCACGCCGATGGAGCGGCCATGCACGAGGAAGGGCAGGGAAAGCGACTGCATCATGGCGATGCGTGGATCGTTATTCTTCATATAAGCGAGATAGATGCCGTCGACGCTGCCGCTAGCGGCGAGCCCGCGAAGGGCTTCGCGTTCCTTTTCCGGCTCGGTGGGCATGATAACGAGATGAAAGCCGCTGCGCGAGGCTTCCTCACCAAGACCGCTCAGGAATTCGCCGAAATGCACATCCGAACGGTGATGTTCGCCAATCGGCATCACGAGCCCAATGGAGCCGACCTTGCCGGTTGCCAGCCGCTGTGCCGCGGCATTGGGGCGATATCCCGTCTTCTCCGCGGCTTCCATGACGCGGCGGCGCGTTTCCGCGCTGACCTCGGGATAGCCGTTGAGCGCCCTGCTGATGGTCGTCTGCGAAATGCCCAGCAGTTGCGACAGCTGTTTCAGGTTCATGTCTGTCATTCCTCCATGCGCGCGCCCGGAAAAGGCCAAAAGCCACTCCTCATTTTCCCAAAGCGCTTTAGATTTTTAACAGCCCCATCCGCTTTTCTCAATCGAAAATGATAGCCGCCTTCCTAAATCAATATGACTATTTCGAAGGTTAGGCAGCGTTTCCGAATAAAGAGCCTCTTGACTCCATCTTGATGACAATGAGATGAATAGGCAGCCAAAGCGCTTTGATTGGAGAGGACGCTTTGAGCCTTTTATGTGATGGGAGGTAAATCACATGCGGAAGATCCTTTTGGCGACGGCTGCTTCAATCGTGCTGCTGTCGGGTTCGGCCTTTGCCGCCGAGCTGAAATTCGCGCCGGGCCAGGACGCCAAGTTCAACTGGAAAAGCTACGAAGACTTCAAAGCGGCCCATGCTGACCTTAAAGGCCAGACGCTGACGATTTTCGGCCCGTGGCGTGGTGAGGACGAGGCTTTGTTCCAGTCCGTACTCGCCTATTTTGCTGACGCGACGGGCGTGAATGTCCGTTATTCCTCGTCGGAAAACTACGAGCAGCAGATCGTCATCGACACGCAGGCCGGCTCGCCGCCCAATATTGCCATTTTGCCGCAGCCTGGCCTTCTCGCCGATCTCGCCGCCAAGGGTTTTCTTGTGCCGCTCGGCGACGACACGGCCAAATGGGTCGAGGAAAATTACGGCGCGGGTAAATCCTGGGTCGATCTCGGCAGTTATAAGGGCAAGGACGGCAACAAGGCCTATTTCGCTTTCCCCTTCAAGGCCGACGTGAAGTCGCTCGTCTGGTATGTGCCCGAGAATTTCGAGGAAGCGGGATATAAAGTTCCCGAGAGCATGGAAGACCTGCTCAAGCTCACCGATCAGATCGTCGCTGATGGCGGCACGCCCTGGTGCATTGGTCTCGGCTCCGGTGGTGCGACCGGGTGGCCGGCAACCGACTGGGTGGAAGACCTGATGCTGCGCACGCAGCCGCTGGATGTCTACCAGAAGTGGACGACTAACGAGGTTAAATTCACCGATCCGGCCGTGGTTGCCGCGATCAACGAATTCGGCAAATTCGCCAAGAACGAAAAATATGTGAGTGGCGGCGTTGCGGCCGTAGCCTCCACCGACTTCCGCGACAGCCCCAAGGGCCTCTTCGACATTCCGCCGAAGTGCTACCTGCACCATCAGGCATCGTTCATTCCCTCCTTCTTCCCTGAGGGCACCAAGGTCGGAACGGATGCGGATTTCTTCTACATGCCGACCTATGCCTCAAAGCCTGACCTCGGCAAGCCGGTTCTCGGTGCCGGCACGCTCGTCACCATCACTAAGGAAGCGCCCGCTGCTAAGGCATTCGTACAATTCCTGCAGACGCCGATCGCCCACGAAGTGTGGATGGCGCAGTCCAGCTTCCTGACGCCGTACAAGGGTGTGAATGTCGAAACCTATGCCAATGAGCAGATGAAGCGTCAGGGCGAAATCCTGACCACGGCGACGACCTTCGGTTTTGACGGTTCCGACCTGATGCCCGGCAAGATCGGCGCCGGCGCTTTCTGGACGGGCATGATCGATTTCGTCGGCGGCAAGTCCGCCGATCAGGTCGCCGCCGATATCCAGAAGGCCTGGGACGGCCTGAAGTAACACGGATTAAGACGAGGCCTGGCGGCTCGCTGCCGGGCCTCTTCCGCAGGAACGGCCCGACAGCTGCATAAATCAACGCGGCGCGGAGAGGATCAGGGAGGGAACATGGCTCAACAACTGGTGTCCGCCATCGGCGTTATGGTAGCGGGCGTTTTTGCCTGTGCTGCCTATTACTGGCTATCCGATAAGGCGTTGCAGGCAATCTTTCCCGTCCGCTCGGGAGACGTCATTCACGCATCCCGCAACTTAAACCGCCGCGCCGCCGTCCGGCCGTGGCTGTTCGTCGGCCCTGCGCTGATCCTGTTGCTTGTCTATCTGGTTTATCCCGTCATCGCGACGCTGATCCTCTCCTTTTACGACCGCACGGGCAGTGAATTCGTCGGTCTCGCCAATTATCGCTGGGCGTTTTTCGACGCCGGTTTCCGCCAGTCGATCTTTAACAACATTCTCTGGCTCGCCGTCGTGCCGGCCGCCTGCACCTTCTTTGGCCTCGTCATCGCCGTCATGACGGACCGCATCTGGTGGGGCAACATCGCCAAGTCCATCGTCTTCATGCCGATGGCGATCTCCTTCGTCGGCGCTTCCGTCATCTGGAAGTTCATCTATGAATACCGCGCCGAGGGTCAGGTGCAGATCGGCCTGCTGAACGCCATCGTCGAGTTTTTCGGTGGCAATCCGCAGGTCTGGATTTCCATGCCCTTCTGGAACAACTTCTTCCTGATGGTCATCCTCATCTGGATACAGACCGGTTTCGCCATGGTCATCCTGTCGGCGGCGTTGCGCGGTATTCCGGAAGAAACCATCGAGGCGGCTGTCATCGATGGCGCCAATGGCTGGCAGATCTTCTGGAAGATCATGGTTCCGCAGATCTGGGGCACTATCGCCGTCGTCTGGACGACCATCACCATTCTCGTGCTCAAGGTCTTCGACATCGTGCTGACCATGACCAACGGGCAATGGAACACCATGGTTCTGGCCAATCTCATGTTCGACTGGATGTTCCGCGGCGGCGGTGATAGCGGCCGAAGTGCTGTTATCGCGCTCATCATCATGGCGGCCGTCACCCCGATCATGGTCTGGAACATCCGCCAGGCAAACCGCGAGATGGAGGGCCGCTGAGATGGATATTGTCAAACGCCTCCGGCGCGTCGGCCTGCCGCGGCTCATCGTTCACGCCAGCGTTCTGATCGTCGTGCTGCTCTGGCTCTTGCCAACGCTCGGCATTCTCGTGAGTTCGCTGCGCGACAAGGATCAGATCACGGTGTCGGGCTGGTGGACCGCTTTTTCGAGCTCCGAACAAACGCAAGCCGTTCGTCTGGCCGATGCCTCGGCTCAGAAGCGGGATGGCAGCCGCTACGTCATATCAGGCAATGTCTTCGAAAACGGCCAGGGCGGAAAGGTTGCGGCCTTCGGCGTGCGCGTGCAGGAGCCGACAGCTTTCAAGGCAGGTGAAGCCGCTGACATCGGCGATGGCGAGACGCTGCTTATCAATGAAGACGGCACTTACGAATATAGCAAAGCCGCAAGCTTCGAGGGTTCGCGCGGCAAGCGCGTCTACATCTCTGTCGCAACGCCGCCCGTCTTTACTCTCGACAACTACCGTACGGTACTCACCTCGGAAGGCATCGGCCAGTCCTTCGTCAACTCGCTGACAGTTGCCGTGCCCGCAACCGTCATCCCCATCCTCATCGCCGCCTTTGCCGCCTATGCGCTATCATGGATGAACTTTTCCGGCCGCAATCTGCTGATCGCCATGGTGGTGGGCCTGATCGTCGTCCCGTTGCAGATGTCGCTGATCCCGCTTCTGAGACTGTACAATGAAATTGGCACTATCTTTGGCGTGCCGTCGAAGACCTATGCCGGTATCTGGCTGGCGCATACCGCCTTCGGCCTCCCGCTCGCCATTTACCTGCTGCGCAATTATATTTCCGGCCTGCCGAAAGAGATCATCGAAAGCGCCCGTGTCGATGGCGCCAGCGATTTCGAAATCTTCGTCAAGATCATCCTGCCGCTCTCTTTCCCGGCACTCGCTTCCTTCGCCATCTTCCAGTTCCTGTGGACCTGGAACGACCTGCTTGTCGCCATGGTGTTCCTCGGCACGCAGAAGGATGAGCTGGTGCTGACGGGTGCACTCAACGCGCTGCTCGGTTCGCGCGGCGGCAACTGGGAAATTCTCACTGCCTCGGCCTTCGTCACCATCGTCGTGCCGCTCGGCGTCTTCTTCGCTCTTCAACGTTATCTCGTGCGTGGCCTGCTGGCAGGCTCCGTCAAGGGAGGCTGATCATTCCATGAACGCCCATACCACACAGGACACTTCCATGACCGCTTCGGTGACTTCCGCTTTGACGCCCAACAAGGACTGGTGGCGCGGCGCTGTTATCTATCAGATCTATCCGCGCTCCTATCAGGACTCCAATGGCGACGGCATCGGCGATCTCAAGGGTATCACCGATCGCCTCCATCACATCGCAGGCCTCGGTGCCGATGCGATCTGGATTTCGCCCTTCTTCACCTCGCCGATGAAGGATTTTGGATACGACGTCTCGAATTATGTCGATGTCGACCCGATGTTCGGCACGCTTGCGGATTTTGACGGGCTGATTGCCGAAGCCCACCGTCTCGGCATCCGCGTCATGATCGATCTCGTTCTGTCGCACACCTCGGACCAGCATCCCTGGTTCGTGGAAAGCCGCGCCAGCCGCAACAACCCGAAAGCGGATTGGTATGTCTGGTCGGACGGCAAGCCGGATGGCACGCCGCCCAACAACTGGCTGTCGATTTTCGGCGGCTCGGGCTGGCAGTGGGATCCGACCCGCATGCAATATTACATGCACAACTTTCTGACCTCGCAGCCGGACCTCAACCTGCATAATCCGGAAGTGCAAGAAGAGCTGCTGAATATCACCCGCTTCTGGCTGAAGCGCGGCGTCGATGGTTTCCGCCTCGACACCATCAACTTCTATTTCCACGACCTTGAGCTGCGCGATAATCCCGCGCTGGCGCCGGAACGGCGCAATGCCTCCACCGCGCCTGCGGTCAATCCCTATAACTTCCAGGAGCATCTCTACGACAAGAACCGCCCGGAAAATATCGCCTTCCTGAAGCGCTTCCGCGCCGTACTGGACGAATTCCCTGATATCGCCGCCGTCGGCGAAGTGGGCGACAGCCAGCGTGGCCTCGAAATCGTCGGCGAATATACGTCCGGCGATGACAAGATGCAGATGTGCTACGCCTTTGAATTCCTCGCGCCCGATGCGCTGACCCCGCAGCGTGTTGCCGATGTACAGGCGGATTTTGCCAGAGCAGCACCGGAAGGCTGGGCCTGCTGGGCTTTCTCCAACCATGATGTCGTGCGCCATGTCAGCCGCTGGGGCGAGCATGTCGAGGACAAGGATGCTTTCGCGAAGGTGCTTTCGGCACTTCTCATGACCCAGCGCGGTTCTGTCTGCATCTATGAGGGCGAAGAACTCGGCCTCACCGAAGCCGATATCGCTTTCGAAGATTTGCAGGATCCTTACGGCATTCAGTTCTGGCCTGAATTCAAGGGCCGCGACGGTTGCCGTACGCCGATGGTATGGGACGCCGGCCATGCGCAGGCCGGGTTCTCGACGGCCGACAAGACGTGGCTGCCGATTCCGACCGAGCACAAGCAGCGCGCCGTGAGCGCCCAGCAGGGCAATGAGGCTTCGGTGCTGGAGCATTACCGCCGCTTCCTCGCGTTCCGCAGGCAGCATCCGGCTTTCGCAAAGGGCGGCATCGAATTTCAGCCCGTGCAGGGAGAGGTGTTGAGCTATACCCGCAAGCTGGGCAACGAAACCGTTCTTTGCGTCTTTAACTTATCAGCGACGCCAGCAGAGGCCACGCTGCCGGAAGGGAACTGGGAGGTTCTTGAAGGCCATGGCTTTGCAAGCGGACTAAAGGGCAGAAGCGTCGAACTTCCGGCATGGGGCGCTTTCTTCGCCCGTTACGCCTGACAGATGAGGGAGGAACACCCATGACAAGTCTCGTTCTCAAGGATATCCGTAAATCATACGGGCAGGTGAAGGTGCTGCACGGCATCGATCTCGATATCGAACAGGGCGAATTCATCGTTTTTGTTGGCCCCTCCGGCTGCGGAAAATCGACCCTGCTGCGCATGATCGCCGGGCTGGAGGAAATCACCGGCGGCGAGATGTATATTGACGGCCAGCTTGTCAACGAAATCCCGCCTTCGCGTCGGGGCATCGCCATGGTGTTCCAGTCCTATGCCCTTTATCCGCACATGACTGTCTACGACAACATGGCCTTCGGCATGAAGATTGCCAGGGAAAGCAAGCAGGAGATCGACCGCCGCGTTCGCGCCGCCGCCGAAATCCTGCAGCTCACGCAATATCTGGAGCGATTGCCAAAGGCGCTGTCCGGCGGCCAGCGTCAGCGTGTCGCCATCGGTCGCGCGATCTGCCGCAACCCCAAGGTCTTCCTGTTCGATGAGCCGCTTTCGAACCTCGATGCGGCTCTGCGTGTTGCCACGCGCATCGAAATCGCCAAGCTCAACGAGCAGATGGCCGATACAACGATGATCTACGTTACCCACGACCAGGTGGAGGCGATGACGCTCGCTGACCGCATCGTCGTTTTGAACGCGGGGCGGGTGGAGCAGGTCGGCGCGCCGCTCGAGCTTTATGAGAGGCCGGCCAATCTTTTCGTGGCGCGTTTCATCGGCTCGCCCGCCATGAATATTATCGGTGCGAAAGTGACCGGCACGGGTGAACGGACCTCCATCGAACTTGCCGGCGGCAAGACATTGGTCGTCGATGTTCCCACATCCGCATCTGAGCAGGGCAAGGCCGCAAGCTTTGGCGTTCGGCCGGAAGACCTGAGCATCGCGACGGGCGACGACTATCTATTCGAGGGAAAAGTCGCGATCGTGGAGGCCCTGGGTGAGGTGACCCTGCTTTATCTCGAAGCGCCCAAGGGCCAGGAGCCGATCATCGTAAAGGTGCCGGGCATTGTTTCCGTGGGTAAGGGTGAAACCCTGCGCTTTGCCGCCCTGCAGGAGAAGCTTCATCTTTTCGATGCGGAAGGCAAAGCCTACCGCAAGTAAACGGTGGCGATACTGAAACAAGCCCCGGAACTGTCCGTTCCGGGGCTTTTTACTGGTTATCGGCCGTGTGGAAAAACGTCGGAAATGTCCCGCTTCCGTCCTGTTTAAGCTGACGCTGATATGAATTGTTAAAGACTATGGCCTAGTCTCGTCCTATTGGTAAGCATTGGGAGTTCGGGCGTGCAGAGCGGTGCGGGTGTCATCAGAAATCATTATCTGAGCAAGGAAGAGTCCTTCATGTATGACCGCGAAAGCCGGTTCCGCATGGAAGACACCATGAACGCGGCGCGCATCGAATATACCGAAAAGGCCGTGATGCACATGGCGGCACGCCGCTGCGACGTCATTCGCATCTCCCAGACAGAGGCCGTGCTGGCGCTACTGACCAAATACAACCTGCCGAACCAGTTCTATCTCGATATCCCCGATGCCCGCATCACCAAGATCGGCTGCGTGATGTTGCGCGTCAACGCCAACAACACCATCCATGTCCGCTTCCTGCGTATGCTGACGCAGAAGGAGCTGGATCGAATTTTCGTATTCAGCACACACCCGGCCCACAAGGACCGCAAGCTGGATATCCGGTCGTTCTAAGACCCTGACGATTTGCGGCTTTAGGAAAGCCCGCCCAGAACGGTCTGCTTCAGCTTCACATCCGGCACTTCGATGAAGGCGAGATCGCTGCGGCCGAAATAGGATTTCTGGTTGGTAGCGGACCAGTCGTTGCAGACCAGTTTGTAACGGCCTTTCTTCTCCGGCTTTTCCGGCATGGCGTAGAGATAGTCGCCCGTGCGTGCGGCGAGCGGAATGTTGCTGTCCTGATTGCATCGCTTTAGGATTTGGACGAGCGTCTCGCTGTCCACTTCGGTCACCATCAGCTTGCCGTCGAAGCGCAGCGAGGCGTTGAAATCATAACGGCGAATATCGCCTGCAGGCAGTCCTGCGCCGAAAGAGGTGTGGCCGATGAAACCGACATCGGCGCCGGTCTTCGCGGCGATCAGATGCGCCACATGACGCCCCGCTTCGTCGACGGTCATCGCCTTGGCGGCCTTGCCGACAACTTCCCGTTCTTCTGCGGTCAGGTGCTTTTCAAGCGTTTGCTCGATGAGGGTCTTGAGAGCCGGCGAGGCGGGAGCATCACGATCGATGGTGACCGTCTCGATGGCGCCGGCCTTGCCGGGACCGGTAATTGTCGCGACCGTCATGGAGGTGCACCAGGAGCCGGTGTGGACATAGCGCGTCGCGCCCTCTTCGTGCACGAAATTAAGGTGATCATGGCCGCCCACCAGCAGCGTGCCGTCAGGCAGCACCGGCAGAATATCGCGGTCGGCGACAACGCCGGCGTGGCTCAGAACAATATTGATCGCATCCGCTTTGACGATTTCGGGCAGATTGGCCTTCGCCCATTCCACCGGCTGCGGAATGTCCAGCATCTCGCGCGTCGCCTTCGGATAGGTATTGATCGCATTGGTCGCGAGGCCCGCGACGATGACCGCCCGTTCGCCGGCCTTCACCGCGGCACTGGACGGCGCATAGGGGTTGCCGCTTCGCTTGTCGATGATGTTGGAAAGCACGGTGATGCCGAGGGCTTGAGCACGGCTGACGAAATTGGCGAGGTCATTGTCGATATCGGGCTCATGATTGCCGATATTGATGACCGTGGGGGCAAGTTTGGCGAGCGCCGCAAGGAAGGTCCATTCGATTTCGCCGGCCGAACGTGTGGCCACCGCGTTGCCGAGTTCGAAAAGGTCGCCATTTAGCAGGATGATGTGGGGCGCCTTGTCGGCCGCGATACGCGTTTCGATGGCCGCGAGAAGCTGGCCGATACGCTCATAGGCCGAATGCAGATCGGAGATGACGATGGCACGCAGGGCTACATCCTGCGCCGTTGCCGGCATGGCCGCTACCGTCAGCGGCAGCATGGCGGTGCCCGCCATAAGCTTCAGCACATCGCGGCGGTTGCTTGAAAAAATCGTCATGTCATGTCCCATTATCCGAAACTGCGCCGTCATCCCACGGCTGGTCGGGAACGCCTTAAGAGGCGATCATCACAGCCGCATGACAAGTTTGGCGTTTAAGGCATGGGAAATAAAGCTGTTTCTGCGTCCGCCCGTCCCGGGCGTGAAAGTGCGGTGTGACGATGCCGCAGAGCGGGGTTTAAAGGCGAAAGCCGCATCCAGCCTTCGCCTTTTGGAAATCAATGAAACAGGACGCTGGCACCTTGATCGGCAGGACCGGCATTACGGCGGAAGGGGGCGAAAAGTTCGCGGCCCATGCCCCATTCATTGCCGGAGAGATCAGCGCGCGCCGGTTCGCGTTTTGACAGTTCGGCGGCGGACACCAGCACTTCGAGCGATCCGGAAACGGCGTCGAGACGGATGATATCGCCATCGCGGATGAGCGAGATCGGCCCGCAATCGGAAGCCTCAGGCGTAACATGGATCGCGGCCGGTACCTTGCCGGATGCGCCGGACATGCGCCCGTCCGTCACAAGCGCCACCTTGAAGCCGCGGTCCTGCAGCACGCCGAGCGGCGGCGTCAGGCGGTGCAGCTCAGGCATGCCATTCGCCTTCGGCCCCTGGAAGCGGACGACCGCAATGAAGTCGCGGTTAAGCTTGCCTTCCTTGAAGGCGTCCTGAAGCTCCTGCTGGTCGTGGAAAACAATCGCGGGCGCTTCGATGATATGGCGCTCCGGCTTGACGGCGGAAATCTTGATGACGGATTTGCCGAGATTACCGGTCAGCATCTTGAGACCGCCGGTGGGCTGGAACGGTGTTTCAATGCTGGAAAGCACCTTCGGATCGTGGCTCTGCTCGGGGGAGGGCTGGCGGGTGACCGCGCCCTTCTCGTCCAGTAGTGCATCCACGGTGTAGGCGG
Source organism: Agrobacterium sp. 5Ca39 (assembly GCF_055382365.1). NCBI lineage: Bacteria > Pseudomonadati > Pseudomonadota > Alphaproteobacteria > Hyphomicrobiales > Rhizobiaceae > Agrobacterium > Agrobacterium sp. 5Ca39. The sequence continues at coordinate 238,198 of NZ_AP026436.1, forward strand.
CCAGACCCTGTCCGAAGACGGTGCGCACATCGTCATGCACGAAGCCTTGTTTCAGGAGCTGCTTGATGAGGAAGCCCATGCCGCCTGCAGCGTGGAAATGGTTCACATCGGCCAGCCCGTTGGGATAAACGCGGGCCAGCAGCGGCACGATGTCAGAGAGATCAGAAATATCCTGCCATGTGAGGATGATGCCTGCGGCGCGCGCCATGGCGATCAGATGCATGGTGTGATTGGTGGAACCACCGGTCGCATGCAGACCCACGACGCCGTTGACGATGGATCGTTCGTCGATCATCTCGCCGGCGGGGGTGAATTCGTTGCCCTGCGCGGTGATGGCGAGCGCTCTCTTGGTAGCCTCGCGGGTCAGCGCGTCACGCAATGGCGTGCCGGGATTGATGAAGGAGGAACCAGGCATATGAAAGCCCATGATCTCCATCAGCATCTGGTTGGAATTGGCGGTGCCGTAGAAGGTGCAGGTTCCGGGACCGTGGTAAGATTTGGATTCCGCTTCCAGCAGCTCGGCGCGACCGACCTTGCCTTCGGCGTAAAGCTGGCGAATACGCGACTTCTCGTCATTCGGCAGGCCTGATGTCATCGGACCGGCAGGAATGAAGACCGCGGGCAGGTGACCGAAGGCGAGTGCGGCGATGACGAGGCCGGGCACGATCTTGTCGCAGACGCCAAGATAGAGGGCGGCATCGAACATGTTGTGCGAGAGGCCGATCCCCGCAGCCATGGCGATGGCATCGCGGGAAAACAGCGAAAGCTCCATGCCGGGCTGCCCTTGGGTGACGCCGTCACACATCGCAGGTACGGCGCCGGCAACCTGAGCGATACCGCCCGCTTCCTTGGCTGCATCGCGGATGATGGCCGGGAAGGTCTCATAGGGCTGGTGCGCCGACAGCATGTCGTTATAGGCGGTGATGATGCCGAGATTGGGAACCCGGTCGCCGGCAAGGATGTCCTTGTCGGCGGGGGAACAGACCGCAAACCCGTGTGCAAGATTGCCGCAGGACAGGACGGCGCGGTGAACGCCTTTTGAGACCTGCAGCCGCAGCCGCTCGAGATAGGTCTCGCGATAGGGCTTGGAACGTTCGACGATGCGGGCGGTGATGGCCTGAATGCGGGAATCGACGGACATGGGCGTTCATCCTGTTCGTTGGTCGACAACCGGCGTTCCGGGAGGCGAATGCCGGTTGTCGTGTTTCAGTCTTCATGTCTTCGGGGCGCTCGTCGCGGGCCGCAGGAGCGGCCGTCGCGTCGGCTTATGGCGCCCAGTAAATATCCACTGGCGTTTCTGCCCGGTTCAGCACGGCACGGACGGGCATTTCTTCCTCATCCTCGCCCGACTGCGCCTTCTCCAGCGTCGCCTTCTTGGCGGCGCCTTCGATGTGCAGCACCAGGAAGCCGGCATCGTGCAGGCTGGAGAAGTTGAAGGTCAACCGTTCCTCGCCGGCATTCTCGGCCGCCATGGTCAAAACGCCGCGCGGCTCATCGAGATCAAGCGCTTCGTAGAGATTGTCTCCACCGGGAAAGAACGAGGCCGTGTGGCCATCCGTTCCCATACCGAGAATGACAACATCGAAGGGATCGCAGATCGCTTCGGTCTTGACGGTCGCAAGCGTTGCCGCATCCTCCGGCGAGGCCGCCGGCTGGAACAGCGGCACGAAATAAGCCGCCTTCGCCTTGTTTTGCAGAAGATTCTCGGCGACGAGACGATGATTGGAGCGATCGCTTTCCGGCGGCACGAAACGCTCGTCCACCAGCGTCACGCTGATATTGGGCCAATCGAGATCGTGCTGGGAAAGCGCCTGAAAGAACAGCTTCGGTGTAGAGCCGCCAGAGACCGCAATGCTTGCGGTCCCCCGTTCCTTGGTTGCCGCGTCGAGCCGCTGGGCGACATCAGCCGCAAGCGTATTGGCAAGATCGGAGGCGCTATCGAAGGCGTGGATTGTTTCGCTCATCCGCGCGCCCTCAGTCGGCATCGTGCCAGGTACGACCGTCACGCTCGATCAGTGCGATCGAGCCGCTCGGCCCCCAGGTTCCTGCCGTGTAACCCTGCACGCCCTGACCAAGCTCTTCCCAGCTCTTGAGAATTGGGTCAATCCAGTCCCATGCGGCCTCGACCTCGTCGCGGCGCATGAACAGCGTCTGGTTGGACCGGATGGTATCCATCAGCAGGCGCTCATAGGCGTCGGGGCTGCGCACGTTGAAGGCTTCGGCAAAGCTCATGTCCAGCGACACCTGGCGCAGGCGCATGCCACCCGGACCGGGGTCCTTGATGAGGAGCGACTGCTTGACGCCTTCATCCGGCTGCAGACGAATGACCAGCTTGTTGGCCTCGATCTTGCCGGCCGCGTCGTCGAAGATCGAATGCGGGATCTGCTTGAAGGTGACGACGATTTCCGAAACGCGGGTCGCGAGGCGTTTTCCCGTGCGGATGTAGAAGGGAACGCCCGCCCAGCGCCAGTTGGCGATCTCAGCCTTGATGGCGACGAAGGTTTCGGTGTTGGAAACGCCGCCTTCCAGCTCTTCCAGATAGCCCTTGACCGGGCCACCTGCGGAAGCGCCGGCGCGGTACTGGCCCCGAACCGTCAGCTTTTCGACGTTGCTGGTGTCGATCGGCTTCAGCGAACGCAGAACCTTCAACTTTTCGTCGCGCACGGCTTCGGCGTTCATGGAAGCCGGCGGCTCCATGGCGACGAGGCAGAGCAGCTGGAGAATATGGTTCTGCACCATGTCGCGCAACGCGCCGGCCTTGTCGTAATAACCGGCGCGACCTTCGAGACCGACTGCCTCGGCAACCGTGATCTGCACGTGGTCGATATGCGCGGAATTCCACAGCGGCTCGTAAAGCGCGTTGGCGAAACGCAGCGCCATCAGGTTCTGCACCGTCTCCTTGCCGAGATAGTGGTCGATGCGGAAGATCTGCTCTTCCTTGAAGACATGGCCGATGGTGTCGTTGAGTTCCTGCGCCGAGGCGAGGTCGCGGCCGATCGGCTTTTCAACGACGATGCGGGTCGAGCGGGTGATGAGCTTGTGTTCGCGGATCTTGTCGGCGATATCGCCGAAAATTCCGGGCGCGACAGCGAGATAGAAAGCGCGCACGCGCTCTTTACCTTCGTCCAGCAGCTTCTTCAGCACGTCCCAGCCATTGTTGCCCTTGGCGTCAACGGGCACGTAGAAAAGCCTGTTCAGGAACACGGCAACCTGCGCGTCGTCATACTCGCCGGCCTTCAGATGCTCCTTCAGGGCGTCCTGTGCGAATTTGCGATATTCCTCATGGGTCATGACCGAACGCGACGCACCAATGATGCGGGTCGGCTCCGTGAACTGCCCTTCGATCTGCCGGTGATAAAGGGCCGGCAGAAGCTTGCGCTCGGCAAGATCGCCCGTGCCGCCGAAAACGACACAATCAAAAGGTTCAACAGGAATGATCTGACTGCTCATATCGATTCTCTCGATCTTCAAGGGTTGGGGCATCAATAATCTAATCGATTTAAAAATGCCAGACTCAGTTATGTGAAATTATGAATTTTGCTTTTGCCGGTGTGCTTGCCGCCGGTAATGGACTGTAAACATTGGACTAAAACCTGTCTCGCAATGCAAACCACGAAAGCGCCAGGAAAAGCAGCGGCGCGCGCAGTGACGTTCCGCCCGGAAAGGCCGGCACTTTCAGCCGCGCGAATGGCGCCAGCATGTCCTTTTTGCCGAGCACCAGATCGGCATAAAGCTTGCCGCAATAATTCGACAGCATCACGCCGTGGCCTGAATATCCGCCGATGGAGGTGACACCTGGCATGACCTCACGCACGAAGACCTTGCGCGGTAGAGTGATGCCGACGGAGCCGCCCCAGGAATGGGTGATGTCGATATCCTTCAGCTCGGGATAGATTTCCGCGATCTGCCGGCGTATGTGGCTGGAAATATCCCGCGGCGTATCTGCCGTGTAAGCTTCGCGGCCGCCGAACAACAGCCGGTTATCGGCCGTCTTGCGGAAGTAACGCACCACAAACCGTGAATCCGCCACGGCCTCCCGGTCTGGAATGATGCCGGGGAAGGCATCCAGCGGTGCGGTTGCGCCGATGAAGGAGCGGATCGGCATGATATGGGCTGCCGTTATCGGTTCCAGATTGCCGATATAGGCATTGGTCGCAATCAACACCCGTGGCGCAGTGATGGTGCCGAAAGGGGTTTCGATGATGGTCTTGCCGCCCACTTGCCGGATGGATTTCGCAGGCGTCATCTCGTAAATCTGAGCACCCGCATCTTTCGCGGCTTTCGCAAGCCCGACCAGCAGCTTAAGCGGGTGTATATGGCCGGTGCCGGTGTCGCGGGTGCCGCCGAAATAATGAGTGGAGCCGACGCGTTTGCGCGCTTCGCCACGCTCCATGTAGGAAATATGCGGATAGCCGTAGCGGTTGTTCATCGCATCGACGCTGCGGCGATAGTCGTCCTCGTAACCTGCCTTGTGCGCCACATAGAGTTGGCCCGGCAGATAATCCATGTCGATGCCGCGGCTGCTTGCGAAATCGCGCACATAATTTTTGGCGTTCTCGGCGATGTCGAACAGCATCTTCGATTGCTCGAAGCCAATCTCTTCCTCAAGCTCATCGGGGAAAGAGCGCTGGCCGGTGCCGAACTGGCCGCCATTTCGGCCGGAAGCGCCATCGCCAAAACGATGCGCTTCTATGAGGGCGACCGAGACGCCGTTTTCAGCGAGATTACAGGCGGCCTGAAGACCGGTGTAACCACCGCCGATGATCGCGACATCCACCTGCTTCGACCCATCGAGCGCGGGATAGTCCGGCCGCTCACCGACGGTTGCCTGATACCAGGATAGTCCCGGCGCAATCGGGCTTTGCCATGTCATGCTCGGGATTCCTCACACGTTGAGAAGCAGGAACTCGCGCTCCCAGGGGCTGATGACCTGCATGAAGGTCTCGAATTCCCCCCGCTTCAGACCGGCATAAAGGCCGACAAATTCGTGACCGAAGATCCGGTCGAACTGTGCTTCGCCCTCCAGCAAGGCGACCGCTTCAAGCAGGCCACGCGGCAGGTCGATAGAGCCCTCATTGGCCGTATCGGCGGTGGGTTCGGTCGGCTCGATGCTGTTGACGATGCCGAGCCAGCCGCAGCCGAGCGAGGCCGCGAGCGCCAGATAGGGGTTGGCGTCCGAGCTGGGCAGGCGGTTTTCGACGCGCCGCGCCTGCGGGCCGGAAATCGGCACGCGGAAGGCCGTCGTGCGGTTGTCGTAACCCCAGGCATTGTTCACCGGGCAGGCCATGTCAGGCGTCAGGCGGCGGTAGGAATTCACATAGGGCGCCAGCATGACCAGCGCATTCGGAACGTAACGCTGCATGCCGCCGACAAAGGAGAAGAATTCTTTGGAGGGGCTGCCATCTTCATTGGAGAAGATGTTGCGGCCGCTATCGATTTCTACCACCGACTGGTGGATGTGCATGGCCGAACCCGGCTGGCCCTGCATGGGCTTGGCCATGAAGGTGGCATAGATGCCGTGCTTCAGCGCGGCTTCGCGAATGGTGCGCTTGAACAGGAACACCTGGTCGGCAAGCTCGATCGGATCGCCATGGCGCAGGTTGATTTCCAGCTGTGCCGGCCCTTCCTCATGGATGAGCGTATCGATCTCCAGACCCTGCTTTTCGGAGAAGTGATAGATATCGTCGATCAGTTCGTCGAACTCGTTGATGCCGGCGATGGAATAGCTTTGACCTCCAACGATGGAGCGTCCCGACCGACCCTTTGGCGGATGCAGCGGATAGTCCGGATCGTCATTCATGGCGACGAGGTAGAATTCGATTTCCGGTGCGACAACCGGCTTCCAGCCCTTTTCGGTATAGAGCGAAAGCACGTTCTTCAAAACGTTGCGCGGCGTGTATGGCACGAAATTGCCTTCCGCATCCACCACGTCACAGATCACCTGCGCGGTCGGGTCGGTTTCCCAGGGCACGACGGAGAGGGTGGAAAGATCAGGCACCAGCTTCAGATCGCTGTCGCGCGGCTCGTAGCGGAAATTGGCGGTCTCATCGGGATATTCGCCCGATATTGTGTGGCGATAGAGCGCCGAGGGTAGAGCAAGCGAGGTATCGCCCGTGAATTTTGCCGTCGGCATCATTTTGCCGCGCGGTACGCCGGCAAGGTCGGGCGTGATGCATTCTATGTCTTCTATCCCACGCGCCCTCAGCCATTGCGCGGCTTCGCGCCAGGAGGAAACGCCACGGGTGGAGGAAAGGTCGAGGGGAGGGGTCTTCTTTGCCATGGTTGCCTGTTTTTTCGGGCGGAGCATGGTTTTCTTGGCGGGCATGTATCACCGGGTCTGTGTTTCGACTGTCGCCATCATAACCGTAGTTTGGCAATTGGCGAGGGGGAAAGCGCCATTGACAAGCGGCGGCACTTGGAAAAGAGGAAAGGAAACGAAACGGATGGAATGATGGCAGATAAATGTGACGTGCTGATTTTGGGGGCGGGCGCCGCCGGCATGATGTGCGCCATCCGCGCCGGCCAGCGCGGCCGCTCCGTCGTCGTTCTCGATCATGCGAAAGCGCCGGGCGAAAAGATCCGCATCTCCGGCGGCGGCCGCTGTAACTTTACCAATATCCACGCCGGGCCGAGGAATTATCTCTCTGCCAACCAGCATTTCGCCAAATCCGCGCTTGCCCGATATACGCCGCGCGATTTCATCGCCCTTGTCGAAAAACACCGTATCTCCTGGCACGAAAAGACGCTCGGCCAGCTTTTCTGTGATGACAGCGCCAAGGATATCATCCGCATGCTGCTGGCTGAAATGCAGGCGGTGAATGCGAAGCTTCGGCTCGAAACGTCAGTCTCCGCCGTGACCCATGACGGCGGCCGTTTTCGGGTGTCGACCTCGGGTGGCGTCATCGAGGCGGAGAGCCTCGTCGTCGCGACAGGCGGCAAGTCTATCCCGAAGATGGGCGCGACGGGTTTTGCCTACCAGATCGCCGAACAGTTCGGCCTCAAGCTCATTGAAACCCGCCCCGGCCTCGTTCCGCTGACGCTTGATCCCGGTCTTCTGGAAAAGCTGAGCCCGCTTGCCGGTGTCGCTGTTCCGGCCGAGGTTTCCCATGGTAAAACCTCGTTTGAGGAAGCGCTATTGTTCACCCATCGCGGTTTGAGCGGTCCTTCCATACTGCAAATCTCCTCATACTGGCGCGAGGGCAATCCCATCCGCCTGAAGCTTGAGCCGCATCGCGATTTGGCCGCGGTGTTGAAGCAGGCCAAACAGAAAAACGGCCGTCAGTCCGCCCAGACCGCCCTGTCGGAGATCCTTCCGAAGCGGCTCGCCCAGCATGTCGTCGAACAATCCGGCCTCACCGGCCATCTTGCCGATATGTCCGACAAGGCTCTGGCGAAGCTGGCGGCAGAGGTGCAGGACTGGCAGATCAAGCCCGCCGGTTCGGAAGGTTATCGCACCGCGGAGGTCACGCTCGGCGGCGTGGACACGACCGGCCTCGATTCCCGCAGCATGGCGGCGAAATCCGTGCCCGGCCTCTATTTCATCGGCGAATGTGTCGATGTGACCGGCTGGCTCGGCGGTTATAATTTCCAGTGGGCCTGGGCGTCCGGCCAGGCGGCCGGCGAATTCGCGTGATCGTCTCTGGCCGTGGAAAAGATCGGACCTCTCTCCTTCGTCAAGCGGGACTTGATCCGGCGTCCAGCCATGGCGCTACTGGGCCGTAAAGAGTCTTTCTCGATCAAGGACTTGATCGCGCCCGACCCCGGAACTAGTCCGGGGTGACGGAGCTGATAAGACCTGTTCGCCAACCCAGTTTCAGTTGGTAAAGTTGTGACCCTTCCTCGCTTTTTTAATAATCTGTTAACGGGGGAGGAGTCATCCTGACCGAATGCCAGCAAGGCCGGATCGCTCAATGATCCCGCTGCACATGATGTCACGCTGGAAGCCCTTAACAGGGCATGGGTCGGTTGAGTTTTTCGTCTGGAGCCCGCGCATGAACAGATCTGCACATCGCCGCCCTCGCGCCATTGCCATCGCCCGCACTGACAACGAGAGCCGGCAGTTGGCCTTTCGGCTGAGCCTCATCGCAGCCGGTGCTCTCGCAGCCCTTATCGCCCTCTTCCATTGATCGACGGCTTCTCGCCTTCACAAAGTTGATAAGCGCGCTGAAAAACCGTGACATCCGTGATGCCTCGGCCATATCCCTGTAAAACTTTTCTTCCTGCAGAATGGCTTCACGCCGTGTGCGCGGTCGCTGATTTTCAATAATGGCCCGTGCTGCAAAAATCGCGTGCATGTTCGCTCTCCTTCTTACTGCGGAGGGCCATGATGCACGCCGTTTTTTGATTTATCTGCGCAAGAAAATGCGCTACGTTTTTCAATTATGAAAAACGTCACCTGGGATTCCTACCAGCTCTTCCTCGATGTGTCACGCAGCGGTGGCCTGACGGGTGCCGCCGCGCTGACGGGGTTAAGCCCCGCGACCATAGGGCGGCGCATGGTCGAGCTGGAGGAGCGGATCGGCAAGGCGCTGTTCCAGCGCAGCCAGACGGGATACGCCCTCACAGTGGACGGCCGTGCGTTGTTCGACAGACTTCAGGCTATGGAGAATGCGGCCAGGGATATCGAGGGGTGGCAGAAGGCGTCATCGGCCTCGTCCATCGTGCGGATTGCCGTGGGCACCTGGAATGCCTGGCTCTTGACCAGCAACTTCTCCGCCATCTGCACGGATCGCGATGATTTCCGCATCGACCTTTTTATCGCCGAGCAGAGGGCGTCTCTGGCCCATCGGGAAAACGATATCGGTATCCGCGCTTTCGAGCCGCAGGAGCGCAATCTCGCTGCCATCAAGACGGGGGAGGTTGCCTACGCTCCCTACAGGCTGCGCAATGCCGCCGCCACTGTCGCTGACCGCTGGCTGTCGGTAGCCGAGGAAAACGCCATTTCGACCTATCTTCGCTGGCCGCATGAAAACCGGAGCAACGAGATCGTCGTAACGGTGAACCGGCCAACGGCGCTTCTCGATCTTGTCCTGTCAGGGGCGGGGATCGCGGTGCTTCCGTGTTTCGTGGGCGATGCGGATGCGCGCCTCGTCCGGGAGGGCGGCGAAATCGAACCGCTGCGCCACAATCAATGGATCGTCATGAATAATGACGATCGCCACCGACCCGATATCAGGACGGTGGCGGATCGGATGACCCGTCTGATCAAGAGCCATTCCGATCTCTACGCCGGACGCAAGGGCCGCCCGGCATAGGCCGGCTGCGGATCAGGCGGCGCTTCCCTGCGCAACGATGACGGGGATAAGCAGATCACCCCAGTTGCCGCCGCCGCCATGGTGGCGGGCCGAGCGGACCAGCTCGACGGAAACGCCGGCCTCGACGGCTTTCATGACGGCCTGGTTGAGGCGGTGCAGGTCATTGGCCAGCATGCGGATGGCAGCCTGCTGATCCTGCGTCATGGCGGAGGATTGCTCCTCGGCGCGTTCCTTGACGTGCGTCTTGATGGGATTGTGGGCGTTCATGGCATTTCTCCTCTCGTTATTGTCAGGGGTTTTTGATCTGCTTTGCAAGCCCTTCCCGCGATGGGGAAGGGCGGTTTTCTTGATTTATTCGGCCGCCGGGCGGAACTGGTCGTGCTCGGTGGATTCCTTCATGGCCGTGGTGGACGACGTGCCGCCAGAGATCGCCAGAGACACGGCGTCGAAATAGCCGGTGCCGACTTCGCGCTGGTGCTTGGTGGCGGTGTAACCATTGGCCTCTGCTGCGAATTCCGCCTCCTGAAGCTCGGAATAAGCCGCCATCTGCCGGTCCCTGTAGCCGCGCGCCAGTTCGAACATGCCGTAGTTGAGCTGGTGGAAGCCAGCGAGCGTAATGAACTGGAACTTGTAGCCCATCGCGCCTAGCTCGCGCTGGAACTTCGCAATCGTCGCGTCGTCGAGGTTCTTTTTCCAGTTGAACGACGGCGAGCAATTGTAGGCGAGCTTCTTGCCCGGATGCACCTTGTGCACGCCTTCAGCAAACCTGCGCGCCTGTTCCAGATCCGGCTTTGATGTTTCGCACCAGATCAGGTCGCAATAGGGCGCATAAGCCACCGCGCGGGCAATGCAGGGCTCCAGACCGTTCTTGACCTGATAAAAGCCCTCAACGGTGCGCCCGGCATCGTAATCCACGAAGGGACGGTCGCGCTCGTCGATATCGGAGGTCAGAAGCTTGGCGGCCTCCGCGTCCGTGCGGGCGATGACCAGCGTTGGTACACCCATAACGTCGGCCGCAAGCCGTGCTGCCGTCAGGTTGCGGATGTGCGCCGCCGTCGGGATCAGAACCTTGCCGCCGAGATGGCCGCATTTCTTTTCCGATGCCAGCTGATCCTCATAGTGAACACCTGCTGCACCTGCCTCGATGAAGGCCTTCATGATCTCGAAGGCGTTGAGCGGCCCGCCGAAACCGGCCTCCGCATCGGCAACGATCGGCGCGAACCAGGTGTCGACAGAAAGGCCCTTGCCCTCCGCGGTCTCGATCTGGTCGGCGCGTTGCAGGGTGCGGTTTATGCGCTTGACCAGCTCCGGCGCTGCATTGGCGGGATAGAGCGACTGGTCCGGATACATGGCCGAGGCCGTGTTCGCATCCGCTGCAACCTGCCATCCCGAAAGATAAATCGCCTTCAGCCCGGCGCGAACCATCTGCATGGCCTGGTTGCCCGAGAGCGCACCCAGCGCATTGACGAAATTCTCCTCGTTGATCAGCTTCCACAGCCGGTTCGCACCCATTTCGGCCAGCGAATGGCGGATTTCGACAGAGCCGCGCAGCCGCTCCACGTCGGCGGCGGTATAGGTGCGCTCGATGCCGTCGAAACGTCCCTGCGGTGCGCCCGGAACAAGTTTGTAAAAATCCGTCATACTTCTCTCTCCCATGATAAATGCGGTTTTCGTAGCGGGCCGTCTTGAACATCATATGGCGCCGTTTGATGTGACTACATTTACATTTCTCGAGATTTGATCGCCAGAACAAACATAAAAACAGTGACTTGAAAGAGGTTATCCTGTAGTGTGCATGACAGAGTGACGCTGTAAAAATGTAAATTTTGTAAAAGAGTATGATCCGTCGATTTTGTAATGGAATTGTATGTGTTGACGGGGGTGGAGGGGAAAGGCTGTGTCGGAAAACAAGATTTTTGCGGGCCCGCGCGTGCGCCGCATTCGCAACGGTCTCGCGCTGACGCAGACGGCCATGGCCGAGGCGCTGGCGATTTCGCCGTCCTATCTCAATCTCATCGAGCGCAACCAGCGGCCGTTGACGGTGCAGCTGCTTTTGAAGCTCGCCTCTGTGTACAAGGTCGATCTGGATGACCTGCAGGGCGAAAGCGCCGGTTCCGCCGGGCAGCTGCGCGAGGTCTTCGCCGATCCGCTGCTGGTCGGCGAAGTGCCGTCGCCGCAGGAACTGATTGAGGTCGCCGATGCCGCGCCCAATGCGGCAAGTGGTGTTCTCAAGCTATACCGGGCTTACCGGGAACAGGCGCAGCGCCTCTCCGATCTCTCCGATCTTCTGGCGCGGGAGGGTCATGAAACGATGCTTTCCTCCACCCGCCTGCCGATCGACGAGGTGCGACACGTCTTTGAAAACCGCCCGGCCTACTTCCATTCCATCGATGCGGCTGCGGAAGACCTCCACAAACATTTGTCGACGGGCGATGATCTCGCCTCCGGCGTTCGCGCATGGCTCCAGAAAAACCACGGCATCGTGGTCCGCACCCTGCCGGTTCACGCTATGCCGAACCTCCGGCGACGTTACGACCGGCATTCCATGCGGCTTTTTTTATCCGAGCGCCTGTCGCAGCCGGATCAGCTGAGGGAAATGGCGATGGAGACCTGCCTTCTGGCGCTGCGCGAAGAAATCGGTACGGAGCTTGAAGGACTTGGCCTGAAAGGGGAAGAGGCGAGACGCATTGCCCGCTTCGAACTGGCGCGTTACGCCGCTCATGCGTTGATGATGCCCTATGGCGCATTCCTCGGCGCCGCCCAGCGGGCGAAGTACGATCTCGAAGTCTTGCGGTCGCGCTTCAACGTATCGTTCGAACAGGCGGCCAATCGCCTTGTCAGCCTGCAGCGGCCGACAGCCGCGGCGATCCCGTTTTTCCTGATGGAAATCGACAATGCCGGTAACCGTTTTCGCCTTGCGGGGGCCGGCGGTTTTCCAAGGGCGCGTTTTGGCGGCCTCTGTCCGCGTCTCAATATTCATGCGGCTTTCACCCAGCCGGGACAAGTGCTCGTGGAAGCGGTCGAGATGCCCGACGGGGATGCTTTCCTCACGGTGTCGCGCACGCTGGAAGGTCCGCAGGCTGGTTTCGGCGAGAGGGTGCGGCGAACGGCGGTGCTTCTGGGCTGCGATTTCGCTCAGGCGGCAGAGACCGTCTATGGCCCGGCCGCTTCGGGCGCTGCGCCCGTCGCCGTCGGTCCTTCGTGCCGGCTGTGCGAAAGACAGGGCTGTCTTTCGCGGGCGGAAGCGCCGCTCACGCGGCCGCTGGGGCTGGATGAAATGGTCACCGGCCTCAGTGTTTTCGACTTCCAGTAGGTGTTTTCATTCGCTTTTTTGCGACCGGAACACATTTGGTTGAAAATGCTGTGCTGCACATTTCCCCCTTGCTCCCTTCTGTTTTCCTTTCTAGTCTCTCCGAAAAAAGGGGATCACGCTCCCGTCGTGAGGATGCGTTAACAGGAGACATCATGAAAAACCGTTCTCTCCGCCTGATCTTGGCTCTCACCACCGCGCTCGTTGCAGCAGGCTCGGCAATGGCCCAGGAAAAGGTCGTCCACGTCTATAACTGGTCGGATTATATCGACGAATCGATCCTCGCCGATTTCACCAAGGAAACCGGCATCAAGGTCGTCTATGACGTTTTCGACAGCAATGAACTTGTGGAAACCAAGCTGCTGGCCGGCAGCTCCGGATATGATGTCGTCGTGCCCACCGGCCCCTTTCTCGCCCGCCAGATCAATGCCGGCGTGTTCCAGAAACTTGACAAGTCCAAGTTGCCGAATCTGAAAAACATGTGGCCCGAGGTTTCCGAGCGTCTGGCGAAATACGACCCCGGCAACGAATATGCCGTAAACTACATGTGGGGCACCACCGGCATCGGTTATAACGTCGCCAAGGTGAAGGCTGCGCTGGGCGATGTTCCGGTCGATAGCTGGGATATTCTGTTCAAGCCGGAAAATGCTGAAAAGCTGAAATCCTGCGGCATCAATATTCTCGATGCGTCGGACGAGACCTTCGCCATTGCCATGAATTATCTCGGCAAGAACCCGGACAGCAAAGAAACCGCCGATCTCGAGGCGGGCGGCGATGTCTACATGAAGATCCGCCCCTATGTGAAGACCTTCAACTCCTCCGCCTATATCGATGAACTGGCGAATGGCGACAGCTGCATCACCATCGGCTGGTCGGGCGACATCCTCCAGGCGAAGAGCCGCGCCGAGGAAGCCAAGAATGGCGTCGAGGTGAATTATGTCATCCCGAAGGAAGGCACCTACATGTGGTTCGACAACCTTGCCATCCCGGCGGATGCCAAGAATGTCGAAGAAGCGCACGCCTTCATCAACTATCTGATGCGGCCGGAAGTCATTGCCAAGGCGTCGAACTACGTTCAGTACGCCAATGGCAACCTTGCTTCGCAGGCGCTGATGGATGAGTCTGTTGCCAAGAACCCGGCAGTCTATCCCGATGCCGAGACGATGAAGAAGCTCTTCACGATCTCGCCTTACGGACCGAAGGAACAGCGCGTGCTGAACCGCGTCTGGACGCAGATAAAGACCGGCAGCTGACACCTCCGCCCGCTGGTTGAGGAACGGCCGGCGGGCCTGTTCCTCTGATACTTTGCCGGCAGGTCCGTTACCTGCCGGTATTGCCCGCCCCGAAGCATCGATCGACAGACCAACGGGATTTGAGGGTAGGGTGAATGGCGAAAACTCTAGGGCCGGTCAAACGCAAATTTAGCCCCTGGGACAATCCCGATGCGGTGCCCTTCATCCGCTTTGAAAACGTCACCAAACGTTTTGGTGATTTCGTCGCTGTCAACAATCTGACGCTCGATATTTACGAGCGTGAGTTCTTCTCGCTGCTTGGTCCGTCGGGCTGCGGCAAGACCACGCTGATGCGCATGCTGGCTGGTTTCGAGGAGCCGACCGAGGGCCGTATCCTGCTGCAGGGCAAGGATATTTCCGGCGTGCCGCCCTACAAGCGCCCGACCAATATGATGTTCCAGTCATATGCGCTTTTCCCGCACATGTCGGTAGAAAAGAACGTCGCTTTCGGTCTGGAGCAGGATGGCCTGCCAAAGGCGGATATCGTCGCCCGCGTCGAGGAAATGCTGCGCCTCGTCAAGCTCACGGAATTCGCCAAACGCAAGCCGAGCCAGCTTTCCGGCGGGCAGCGGCAGCGCGTGGCGCTTGCCCGATCGCTTGCCAAGCGGCCGAAGGTGCTTCTCCTCGATGAGCCGCTCGGCGCGCTCGACAAGAAGCTGCGTGAGGAAACGCAATTCGAACTGATGGATATCCAGACCAATCTCGGTCTCACCTTCCTCATCGTCACCCACGATCAGGAAGAGGCGATGACGGTGTCGGACCGCATCGCCGTCATGGACAAGGGCATTGTCGTGCAGGTGGCGACGCCCGCCGAGATATATGAAGCGCCGAACAGCCGCTACGTGGCCGATTTTATCGGTGACATCAATATTTTCGACGCCAATGTCGTCGCCAATGCTTCCGATAGCGGCAGGCCCGGCCTCGTGACACTGGATTGCGACGGGCTGAAGGTGGCGGTTGAGCAGGAATGCGCCGCTGCCGCCGGTAGCCAGGTGGCTTTCGCCATCCGGCCGGAGAAGGTGCGCATCTCGCTCGATCAGCCTGCCGATAGCAGCATCAACTCCGCCTATGGCGAGGTATGGGATATCGGCTATCTGGGCGACTTCTCGGTCTTCATCGTCAAGCTTGCGGATGGCCGCGTCATCCGCGCCGCACAGGCAAATGTCTCGCGTCTCGTGGATCGCCCGATTACCTTCGGCGATATGGTGTGGCTGAACTGGAAGCCGGACTCCGGCCTCGTCCTGACGCGCTGAGGGAGGCTTCGATGGCGATCACCACTCCCGAAAACCGGCAAAGCCCCTGGCGCTGGCTGGTCGTCGCGGTTCCCTATTTCTGGCTGCTGCTGTTTTTTGCGGCCCCCTTTTTCATCATCTTCAAAATCTCGCTGTCGGATACGGCGATCTCCATGCCGCCCTATACCCCTGTCTTCGAAGGCTTCTCGAGGCTCGGTGATTTCTTTTCGCAGCTGGATTTCGAAAATTACCTCTTCCTGACGGAAGACCCGCTCTACATCGACGCCTATCTGTCGTCGTTGCGCATCGCCTTCATTTCCACCTTCCTGCTTTTGCTGATCGGTTATCCCATGGCGCTGGCCATGGCCCGCGCGCCGTCTTCCGTGCGGCCGACGCTGGTTATGCTGGTGATCCTGCCTTTCTGGACTTCGTTCCTGATCCGCGTTTACGCCTGGATCGGGATTTTGAAGCCGGAAGGCCTGCTGACGGTGCTGTTCCAGTGGCTTGGATTGCTCGGGCCGGACCAGCAGGTCAACATCTTCCGCACCGAAACCGCGATCTTCATCGGTATCGTTTATTCCTACTTGCCCTTCATGGTACTGCCGCTTTATTCCGCGCTGGAAAAGCTGGACAATACGCTGCTGGAAGCGGCCGCCGATCTGGGTTGCCCGCCTTGGAAAGCCTTCTGGAAGATTACGTTCCCGCTCTCCCTGCCGGGTGTCGTGGCCGGCTCGATGATCTGCTTCATCCCGATAACAGGTGAATTCGTCATCCCCGATCTGCTCGGCGGCGCACAGACGCTGATGATCGGCAAGACGCTCTGGACGGAATTCTTCGGCAACCGCGACTGGCCGCTGGCATCAGCCGTTGCCGTGCTGCTTCTGCTGTTGCTGGTCGTGCCTATCGCCATCTTCCAGAACCAGCAAAAGAAGGTGGGGTGAGGCCATGAAGCGCGGAAAATTTGACATCACCGTCCTCACACTCGGTTTTGCCTTTCTTTACATACCGATCATCATCCTGATCGTTTATTCCTTCAATGCTTCCAAGCTTGTCACCGTCTGGGGCGGCTTCTCGCTGCAATGGTACAGGTCCATGTGGTCGAATGAAGGGTTGATGGATGCCGCCTGGGTGACGCTGCGCGTGGGTATCCTCAGCGCCACCATCGGCACCATCCTCGGGACACTCGCGGCGCTCTCGTTGACGCGCTTTGCGCGTTTTCCGGGCCGGGTGCTGTTTTCCGGCATGATCTATGCCCCGCTCGTCATGCCGGAGGTGATTACCGGCCTGTCGCTGCTGCTGCTCTTCGTGGCCGTCGGAGTGGATCGCGGTTTCTGGACGGTGGTCATTGCGCACACCACTTTTACCATGTGTTATGTGGCGATTGTGGTGCAGTCGCGTCTTTTGACCTTTGATCGAAGTCTCGAGGAAGCCGCGCTTGATCTTGGTTGCCCACCGGTCAAGACCTTCTTCCGTATCACCCTGCCGCTGATCTTTCCCGCCGTTATTGCCGGCTGGATGCTGGCCTTTACCCTGTCGCTCGATGATCTCGTCATTGCCAGCTTCGCCACCGGACCGGGTGCGACGACGCTGCCGATCAAGATCTATTCGCAGGTTCGCCTCGGCGTGACCCCAGAAATCAACGCCATCTGCACCATCCTGATCGGGCTTGTGACCGTCGGCGTCATCGTCGCCTCAATCGCCTCGAAGCGCACGGAGTTGCAGCGGATGCGCGATGAACACGCCGCGGCGCGAAACTGACCGGAGAGAATTCTACGATTTTTTCGCGTTACTGTTGAAACGCCAATAAAATCAGAAACCTGTAATTTAGTTTCGGGGCTTTACGGTTCCAGAATAGGAATTTTCGTCGGTAATTGATCGATTTTGGTTTTAACTGCTTGTTAATGGGAGTTGGCGGAAAGTAAACCCAACGCAGGGTCGTCATATGACTGATGGCCGGGATTGATAATTTCCATCTGGCGAGATTGTCCCCCTTTCTCTCGTTGAAAAGCACACCTTATCCAGGCGGCCGCAAGGCCGCCTTTCTTTTTTGTCTCATTGGCGGGACGCTCATCGGTTTTCAGGATGATCCATCGACCTGGAAACGAGAAGGACGGGGACAAGCCCGGCGATGATGATGATGATCGCCGGTACGGCGGCATCCTGCACCTTGGAGCGTGAGGCATTCTCGTAAACAAGCGTGGCAAGCGTATTGAAGCCGAAGGGTCTCAGCAGGATGGTTGCCGGCAACTCCTTCATGGATTCGATCAGGACCAAAAGGAAAGCGGTCAACGCCGCGGGCCGCATATTGGGCAACAGCACCCTGAACAGCGTCTGCGCCCGGTTCCGCCCAAGCGTTCGTGAAGCCATGTCAATATGCGGCGAAAGCTTCTGGAAACCGGCGTCCAGCGTGCCTTCCGCCATGGTCATGAAACGCACGGCGTGCGCATAGATGATGGCAAAGGCGGTGCCGGAGAGCAGCAGGCCGGTGGAAAAGCCGAAATGTGTACGGAAGAACCCGTCCAGCCCGTTGTCGAGAGCCGCGAGTGGAATGAGCACGCCGATGGCGAGCACCGTTCCCGGCACCCCATATCCCATGGAGCCGAAGCGGGCGGCAAACTTCGAGGTTCGTGACCGCCCCGTGCGGATGGCGTATGAAAAGACGAAAGCCGCAACCAGCGTTATCAAAGCCGCGGCAAAGGAAACTTCGAGGCTGTGCCCGAGTGCCTTGAGAAGTTTCGGCGCAAGCAGCGCATCGAACCGTTTGGCCGCGTAACCACCCAGCACGATGACGGGAATGAGAAAGCCACTCGTCACGGGCAGGAAGCAGAAAACAGTTGCCGCGCCGCGCCGCCAGCCGGTCAGCGACTTCAGCCGATGGCGCTGCGTCATGTTTGTCGCCTTGGGTGCGCCGAAGCGCTGTTTTTCCCGGGCGTTGCGTTCGATTACAATGAGCGCGCCGACGATGATGAGGATGACGGCGGCGATCTGCGTTGCATTGGCGAGATTGCCGCGGTTGAGCCAGGTCTCGTAAATGGTGAAGGTCAGCGTCTGTACGCCGAGATATTCGACCGCGCCGATATCGTTGAGGGTCTCCATCAAGACCAGAGAAAGCCCGATGGCAATCGCCGGTCGCGCCATGGGCAATTGTACGGAGAAGAACACGTTGAGAGGCTTTGCGCCGAGCGTGCGTGCGGCTTCGGCTGCAAAACGCCCCTGCATGGAAAAGGCGGCACGGGCCGAGAGATAGACATAGGGATAGAGCACCGAGCTCAGGACGATGACCGCACCGCCGAGGGAACGGATATCAGGAAACCAGTAGTCGCGTATGCTGTGATAGCCGAAAGCAGCACGCAATAAGTTCTGCACGGGCCCGGTAAAGTCGAGAAACTCACCGAACGCATAAGCGGCGAGATAAGATGGAATGGCGAGCGGCAGGACGAGCGCCGCCGACAGCAGCCGCCGCAGCGGAAACTCGAACGTGGTGACGAGCCAGGCGCAGACTATGCCAAAGAAAGCGGTCGTCGCTGCCGTTGCTCCGAGCAGCATGAACGTACGAAATCCGGCTCGCGGCAGGACGTTGACGAGAAGATGTCGCCACCCCTCCGTGCTGCCGGTCAGCGCCAGCCAGAAGATCGCCAGAACGGGCATGGCGGCGATGGCCGAAACAATGATGGCCGCAATCGGCAATAGAGAAACGCGTTTTGTCGCGGGAAGGGGAACCGTCATGGGCATGCGAGCCTGCTGTCCTGCATAGGCCTTGACCGGCTGGTTCTCCAGCCGGCGGCTTTCGCATTGCTACGCCCGCATGACCTCAGTTGGCAAGGACCCGCTGTGACGGAAAGGTGATTTCCACCAGCGTGCCTTCGTTGGGTGTCGAGGTGATGGAGAAATTCGCCCGGTTGGCGTCCACCATCGCCTTGGTCAACGGCAGGCCGAGCCCGGTGCCGTCACCGCGTACACGTTTGCCGGAAGAAGCCACCTGCCGGAACGGCTTCATCGCCTGTTCCAGTTCCGCCCGCGTCATGCCGATACCAGTGTCGCGGATGCGAAGCGACACGCTGCCATTGGCCTCATAGGCGGTGGACACGACAATCTGCCCGCCTGACGGGGTGAAGCGAATGGCGTTCGACAAAATGTTCAGCACGATCTGCTTGATCGATCGCAGGTCGGCGACGATCTGCGGCACGGATTGCGCAAGCGCCGTGCGGATGATGACGCGCTGGTTGTTTGCCTGCGGCTGCACCAGCGAGACCGCTTCGGCCACCGTTTCGTTGAGCGGGACGGCGATGAAGTCGACATCCATCTGCCCCGCCTCGATCTTGGATATATCGAGGAGATCATTGACGATATCGAGCACATGGCGGCCGGAACGGCCGATATCATTGGCGTATTCCACATAACGCGGATGGCCGATCGGCCCGAAACGTTCGGTCGCCATCATGTCCGCAAAGCCGATGATGGCGTTGAGCGGCGTGCGGATTTCGTGGCTGACGCGCGCCAGGAAGTCGGTCTTGTGGGCATTGGCGGTTTCCGCCGCGCGCTTGGCGTTGCGCAGTTCTTCTTCGGTGCGCTTCCACTGGGTGATGTCGCGGATTACGGCGCAATAGCCATGTGAGGATTTGAGCCGCCCGATGGTCATGAACAGCGGCAGGAAACCGCCGGATGCTTCGCGGCCGATCACTTCGCGGCCATCGTTCAGCACGCTCGCAACACCGTTATTGGCGAGGCCGGAGAGATAGTCCAGCACGGCGCGCTGGCTCTCATGGGCAAAGAGCGTGACGAAAGGCTTGCCGGCAATTTCGCCATTGTCATAGTTGAACAGCGCGCTGGCCGAGCGGTTGAGGGAGCGGATTTCGCCTTCGTCGCCCAAAAGCACCACGCCGTCAGTGGCCGTTTCAAGAATGGAGTGCAGTTCCTCGACTTCGCCCTGAAGCAGGGCGGCTTGCGCGCTCTGCGCCGCGGTGTTTTCATTGGCGGCGGCAACCGGCGCTGCTTTTTCTTCCAGCGGAACGAGAGAAAGCATCAGCGCCTTCGTCTCTTCCCAGCGGATGGATTGCAGCCGCGCTCTGACAGGAATGATATCGTTTTCGGCGCTGACAACCACCATGCCGCCTTCATTGTCGGGCATGTCTTCGAGCTCCTGCCTTTGCAGCAGGGCTTCCAGCCCACCCACTTCTTCGAGTTCGGCCAGAGAGTCATAGCCCGTCAGCCGCAGGAAATCCGGATTGGCGTGGATCAGCCTGTCGCCGGCATGCACGAGAAGGGCAACGGGCATCTGGTCCAGCGTCTCGGCCGTCAGCGCGTCGGCGGGGCGAGGTACAGGACTGACCATTGCTGCCGCGACTTCGGCAACCGGCCGCTCTTCGGCGATGGCCTGCTGCTGCATTTCGTCCGAACCGCTTTCCGCTACGGGTTCGCTGACCGCCCCAGGCTCTTCACCCCGAACATAGTCGGCAAAAAGATCGTCGTCCTGCGCTGGCGCCGTGGCCTTGAGGTCAGTCTCGGAAGGTGCGCTGTCAGGTGCATGCGCATCCATGTCCTGTTTAATATCATGCGTGTCCGAATCGATGGAAACGGTTTTCGCGTCCGTTTCCCGGCCGTCTTCGAAAGCAGTATCCGCTGGCGCCAGGGCACGGCCGATCTCGCGGAAGGCGGCCTGCTCACCGGCGGTCAGGCCTTCGCGGGAGCGCGAACGGCGCTCTTCCAGACGAACGATCTTGTCGGGGGAAGACGGTTCCGGTGCAGTTGCCGGGGCTTCGAATTCGGGCGGGGTATAATCATGATGCTGTTCGTCGGTCGAAACGTCGTCCGCTGCATCGTCTGCCGCTCCGACCTCCGCGGCAGGGATTTCATCGTCAGTAGCCGATCCGGAAGTATCCTCCGCATCGTCATCCTCATCGATGAAGGCCAGCAATTCATGGCTCGTGCTGTCGACGGTTGGCTCCGGAGAAACCTCCGCCGGATCAGACTCTTCGCCCTTCAAGAAGGTAAGGCCGATGGCGTGCGGGTCCTCTGTGGCGTCGGCCAGGCGCACGATGCCGAAACCGCGAAAACCGTCAAATTCCCGTGAGCGCGTATAGGTAGGCAGGGCGGCGAGATCGATCGGCACCATCAGCGATGTGCCTTCCACCGGCCAATGGATTGTCTTGCCCGACCACGTGTCGCGGCGGCCGAGAAGCTCTCGGATCTTTCCGTCGGGATCGAGATTGAACAGGGCGGCGACGTCGGCAAAGCCCATGCCCTCCACCGCAGCCGCCCTGGCACCCACGGCCTCGGCAAATTCATGAGAGATGGAGCTGAACCGTCCTTCAGCGTCGATTTTCCAGACGAAACGGGATGCACGGGCGCCGGCGTTGAAGGCAAAAGGCTGGGCCTGTTCGACTGCTTCGGTCTCGATTGCAGCATCCTCGTCCGCCGGTGGCGCAACCGGGGATGCCGCGTTTTCGGTTATCTCGTCCTTTGCGACGAAACTCTCCGCATCGAGAGCCTCTTCGGCGGGTTCGTCGTCCGTCTTCTTGGTGAAGGGCGCCTCCGCCTCATCCTCATCCAGTTCAAAAAGATCGGCAATGTCTTCAGTCATCGCCACGTCCGCAGCCGCATCGGCGTCCTGCGTGAAAAGCGCTGCGGGGGCCTCCGGCTTCTCTTCCGCAAAGGGCAGAAGCCTGTCTTCATCCTGTCCGGATACCGCTTCTTCCTCCGCGTCGGACGGCTGCTCCTGCGGGTCTTCCACCTCTTCGATGTCTGCTACAGCATCGAGAACGGCGTCGAAAGAGGCGGCTGTTGCGACAACAGGCGCCGTCTCTGCAACCGGCGGCGCAGGCTCGGCGACCGGGACGTCCTGCGGCTTGTCCTCGGCAAAACCATCGGGGTCGAGTGTGCCCAGTGCGGTTTCGACCACGAAGATCAGGTTGAGTTCGGGCGTGGTGGTGATTTGGCCGGCGGCTGCGGGCAGATAACCCTTTCCGGTGGGTACCGGGCGTTTGACGAGATGCCCCGATTGGCGCGCCGCCATTCCGACCAGTGTTCTGGCCGTATGCGGGGTGATGCCGAGTGTAAAGAAGCCGGGCGAGGCGGCAACGATCCGGTTGTCGCCATCGGTGACTGCCATATGGATATCGGGGTCGTCGAAGCCTTCGATCATGCGCCGGGCGCATTCCGCCATGTCGGGCTCGGCCTGATCGGCGCGCGCAGAAAAGAGTATCGCGGTTTGGCCGGGCTCGGCCTCAATGATCTCCGCGCGCGCAGTTGCGGCAATGCTGCGGAAACCGGAGGTGATGCGGATCGTGAAAGGCAGGCTGTCGCTGGTCTTTGAAAGCCGCGCCGCCGTGGCCGCCAGTTGGCGGAACGTCACATCCTGCCGCTTCGGTCCCTGTTCCAGAAAGTCATAAACCATCGGTGTGCCAAACAGGGCAGCGCCGCGTCCATTGGCCCATAGAACATGTCCAAGATCGAGCGAGAACAAAGCCATCGCTTCACCGCGCCCGAAACCTTCACGCACCCGTTCATGCACTGCGATATCGATAAAGGGATACTGGACGGCGGGCATGTCGAAACCTATTCTGGCACTACCGGACCTTGCGGGCTCCCGGCTTCCTCATGAAACCGAAACGTAAACCCGCCGAGGCATCACGTTAACAGAATTTTAAATAACTTCACAGGGTCGCCGGGTCCACCGCCCGGCTTATGAATCGCCAAATAGAGTTAACATCAACAGCCTCAATGCCGGCTTTCCGGTGTCAGCCCGCGCTGGAAAAGCACTTGCCTTTCGCTGCCTTTTTTCGCAAAATTCGGATAGGGACTTGCAAATGGGAAAAACACCTTTTATGTGACCCCCCGTGGCGCCGCTTTGGCGTTTGATGTGCGGTTGTAGCTCAGTTGGTTAGAGCGCAGGTTTGTGGCACCTGAGGTCGGTGGTTCGACCCCACTCAACCGTACCATTCCCCTCTCCCAGTAAGTTTATATGTCACAAGGACTTACCGGGAGAGGGGAAAGTCTATTCCACCGCTGGTCAGATATCCCGTTTTCCCGGAAAATAATCTTTGCGGTCACACGGCGCGCGGGTCGTGTCAGGGGCCCTGCGGTTTCAGTCCGGCAAAAACCATTTGGCTAAAATCTCTTGCGCTGGTATTGTCTGCCCAACGAAACCTTATGAAAGCCTGCAGCATAGCGTCTACGCTTGTGCGCGGCGAAATGGACAAGACAGTGATCGACCCCGGAAACGGCCCAAAGCCGTCGGAACAAGGGGCGTCGGTGGCAAACAAAGGGAAAGCGAAGCGTTCCCGTCGTGGCAAGAAACACAAGCGTGACGGTAAGCCCCGTGACGCCTCTGTGTTGTTGCATGATGTTGCCGCGGATGTTCCGGCCGGTTCCTCCTATGTATCGGCGCTCGAGCCGGATGCCGAGCCGCGCAAGAGAAAACGTCGCAGGCGTTCTCGAGGCAAGGGTGCGTCTCAGCCTGCATCTGCGGCTTCCCCTGCACAGGTGCAGGCTTCAGCCGCAATTGAACCGGCCAATCCATCCTCCTTACCACCCGGTGGCGGGCGTAAGTCGCGTAACCGCAAACGCGGGCATCGCGATCCGCGTGGACGTGATCCGCAGGGCCGCCCGCTTGTCCCCAGCCATGCACCGAAACACGTCGGCAAGCAGAACGGTCGCGCCGGCGGCTCCGCGCAGGACCAGCACCGGCAGCAATCGGAAACATCAGCCCGTCACCCAGGGCGGCAGCACGAGCATGGCCCGGACGCGCCGGCGGATATGTATGCCGCGCTTGATCTCGGCACCAACAATTGCCGCCTGCTGATTGCGCAGCCGACGCGGCCCGGCCAGTTCCGGGTGGTCGATGCGTTTTCGCGCATCGTGCGGCTGGGTGAAGGGCTGGTATCGAGCGGCCGGCTTTCCGATGATGCGATGGACCGCGCGGTTGAAGCACTCAAGGTCTGCGCCGCAAAACTCTCCGGCCGCCCGATCCGGCGCATGCGGCTCATCGCCACCGAGGCTTGCCGCGCTGCTTCGAATGGCGAGGAATTTCTAGCGCGTGTTACGCGGGAAACGGGGCTTAAACTCGAAATCATCAGCCGCGAGACGGAAGCCCGCCTTGCGGTTTCGGGCTGCGCCTCCCTCGTCGGCCGTGAAGCGCGTTCCGTCGTGCTGTTCGATATCGGCGGCGGATCGTCGGAGATCGCCGTCATCAAGGTCGGGGAGAACCGCTCGAACCGGCTTGCCAACCACATCACCCACTGGACCTCGCTGCCCGTCGGCGTTGTTACTCTTTCCGAGCGCCATGGCGGCCGTGATGTGACGCCTGACGTTTTTGCTGCGATGGTGCGGGAAGTCGAAGGCCTGCTCGACGCCTTCCATTGCCCGCCGCTCGCGCCGCAAACGCATCACGAGGATTTTCACCTCATCGGCACATCAGGCACGGTGACGACACTTGCGGGCGTTCATCTCGATCTGCCGCGATATGATCGCCGCAAGGTGGATGGTCTCTGGCTTTCCGATGCCGAGGTGACGGCGATGCAGGACAAGTTGCTGGCATGGGATTTCGCCGGTCGCGCCGCCAATGCCTGCATCGGGCCTGACCGGGCCGATCTGGTTCTCGCCGGCTGCGCGATTCTCGAGGCCATTCGCCGCCGCTGGCCGGCGCGCCGAATGCGCGTGGCGGATCGCGGTCTGCGCGAAGGCCTGCTGACGGATATGATGGCGGATGACGGCGCATGGCGGCGCAACCGCATAAGGCGCATGCAGATGGTACGGCAGGACAGGACGGAAGGTTTGACATGAGCAAGGCGCCAACAAGCACCAATCGCACCGGCCGCAAGATCGGCCAGAAGGTCAAGAAGACCAAGCTCAAGGCCTCGTCGCGCCGCTGGCTCGAACGTCATATCAATGACCCCTATGTGCAGCGCGCCAAGCTGGAAGGCTATCGCGCCCGCGCCGCCTTCAAGCTGTTGGAAATCAACGACAAGCACCAGATCTTGAAAGGGGCAACCCGCATCATCGACCTTGGCGCCGCCCCCGGAAGCTGGTCGCAGATCGCCGCCAAGGTGACGGATTCGACCGAGGACGATATCCGCGTTGCAGCGATCGATTTCCTCGAGATCGATCCCATTCCCGGCGTGAAAATTCTGCAGCTCGACTTCCTCGACCCGAGCGCGCCGGAAAAGCTGATGGAGGCCGTTGGTGGCACGCCCGATCTTGTTTTGTCGGACATGGCAGCACCCACCACCGGGCACCAGAAAACCGACCACATCCGCACCATGCACCTATGCGAAGTCGCGGCCGATTTTGCCGTTCAGGTGCTTGCGGAAGGCGGCCATTTCCTTGCCAAGACCTTCCAGGGCGGCACGGAAAAGCAGCTGCTGGATATGCTGAAGAAGAACTTCAAGCAGGTTCTCCACATCAAGCCGGCGTCGTCACGCTCGGAATCGGTGGAAATGTTCCTGCTTGCCAAACACTTCAAGGGTCGCAAGACCGAGGCGGCGGATGCATCTGAAGCCGACGAGGCCTCGAAAGACTGATTACTCCGCCGGTTGCGAGACCTTGCCGCGGTGGCCGGAAACGGCCGCACCCGCCTGTGCGTCCATGCGGATGATCGGCACGATGGCGAAGAGCGATACGAGCGCGACGATGGTGAAGGCGATGTGGAAATCGGCGAGCTGCAGATGCGTGCCCGACATCATGCTGCTGACTTCCAGAATGGAAGCGGCGAATGCAACGCCGAGCGCCAGGCTGATTTGTTGCAGCACGGAGGCCATGGACGTTGCTTGGCTCGCCTGACTGTCCTCGATATCGGAATAGCTGAGCGCGTTCGATCCGGTAAAGAAGAAGGACCGGGCAAATCCGGCCGTCACAAGAAAGATCATGATCAACGGGTATGGCGTTTCAGGCGTGAAGAAACTGTTGGCGAGCGTCGTGAACGCGCCGACGATGCCCGCGCCGATCAGCGTCGAGCGAAATCCGGTCGCCGCAAACACCCGCTTGGCCATGAACTTGGTGGTGATCGCCCCGATGGCGCCGGCGAAAGTTATCATGCCCGACTGGAACGGGTTCAATCCGAAACCGATCTGCAGCATCAGCGGCATCAGGAAGGGAATGGCGCCCGTGGAGATGCGGAAGATGGTGCCGCCAACGGAGGCTGCCCGGAAGGTCGCGTTCTGGAAAATTCGAAAGTCCAGAATGGGGGCGGGGTGGTGCGCAGCGTGGCGCATATAAAGAAAACCGCAGATGAAACCGATGATGGTCGACGCGATGCCGATGGCTGGCGGGAGCGCAGGCAGGCTGACGACGGAGAGGCCGAACACCACGCCGGAGGCGGCGATGCCGGACAGCACGAAACCCTTTCCGTCCATTGGCGGCGGGTTGGTGGTTTCGATTTCCGGCAGGAAGATCGTCGAAAGCCAGATGCCGATGATGCCGATCGGCACATTGATCAGGAAGATCCAGTGCCATGAAAAATAGGTGGTGATGAAACCGCCGATGGGCGGACCGGTCAGCGGCCCCACGAGCCCCGGTATTGTCAGCAGCGCCATGGCGGAGACGAGTTCGCTGCGCTTCGTCGTGCGCAAAAGCACAAGGCGGCCCACGGGTGTCATCATCGCTCCGCCCATACCCTGCAGGAAACGCGAGAGTACGAATTCGAACACCGAAGACGAGACCGCGCAGCAGATCGACCCCACGACGAAGACGCCAATGGCG
This sequence comes from Agrobacterium sp. 5Ca39, assembly GCF_055382365.1. Taxonomy (NCBI): domain Bacteria; kingdom Pseudomonadati; phylum Pseudomonadota; class Alphaproteobacteria; order Hyphomicrobiales; family Rhizobiaceae; genus Agrobacterium; species Agrobacterium sp. 5Ca39. The sequence continues at coordinate 264,980 of NZ_AP026436.1, forward strand.
AAACGGAAGATTTTCTTCGCGCCGTATTTGTCGGCCATCCAGCCGCTGATGGGAATGAAAATCGCCAGAGCCACCATGTAGGCCGTTAAAGCCAGCTTGAGCGTAATCGGGCCGACGTGGAGATCTGCGGCAATTGCCGGAAGCGAGGTGGCGATGACGGTGGAGTCCATCTGCTCCATAAAGAGAGCGACTGCCAGGATGAGGGGAATGATGCGGTTCATGAGGCTGCCTGCGGCTTTCCGCTGCGACAAGGGATATCGCCGTCCGTCCTACGCCTGATAAGCGGGCTTGCCAACACGTTAATTACCAATTTCTGATGTTCCGATCAAACCTGCGTGAGGCCGGTTTCCTTGCAACTTTCTCGCTCTATTGTCCGTTGGGTGAGTTCAGTTGGCAATCACGGCCAGTTGGCGATATCGGAGACAAGATGATGACCCAATCCTTGAACATGAGCAGACGCGGCCTCATCGGTGCGGCCGGCGCGAGCGTTCTCGGCGCGCCGTTTTTGATGGCGCGCAGCGCAAATGCCCAGACCAACCAGCCGCAGACCTCGATGGAGATAGAGCACGCCATGCCGCCCGAAACCAACCGCTTCAAGCTCGGTAATTTCGAAGTGCTGGTGGTGAAGGATGGCGCGCGCGCGGCCCCCAATCCCGGCGAGACCTTCGGCACAGACCAGTCGGCCGAGACGGTCGGTAAATTGCTGGAAGACAATTTTCTGCCGACGGACCAGTTCGTCAATTCCTTCTCCCCCGTCCTCGTCAATACAGGGTCCGACCTCGTGCTGTTCGACACCGGTTTCGGTGAGGCCGGGCGCGGTGCGGGCAATGGTCGCCTGATCGAGGGCATGGCAGCCGCCGGTTACGCACCTGAAGATGTGACAGTGGTGGTGCTGACCCACATGCATGGCGACCATATCGGCGGCCTGATGGAGAAGGGCGCACCGGCCTTTTCCAAGGCACGTTATGTTTTCGGCCAGACGGAATATGATTTCTGGACGGATGAAAAGCGCGTCGGCACGCCGGCAGAGGGCGGTCACAAGGGTGTTCTCGCCAACGTGAAGCCGCTGGCCGAAAAGGCGACCTTCATCGGCGACGGTCAAGATGTGGTGTCTGGCATCACAGGCATCGCAGCCTTCGGCCATTCGCCGGGGCACATGATTTTCCGTGTCGAATCGGAAGGCAAGCAGCTGATCCTGACGGCGGATACGGCCAATCATTTCGTCCTGTCGCTGCAGAGACCTGACTGGGAGGTTAAGTTCGACATGGACAAGACGGCAGCCGCTGCGACCCGCAAGAAGGTCTTCGACATGATTGCCGCCGACCGGCTGCCCTTCCTCGGCTACCATATGCCTTTCCCGTCTGTCGGTTACGCAGAAAAGCTGGATACGGGTTATCGTTTCGTGCCGAAATCTTACCAGTTCGATATCTGATATCTGCTGCAATGCAGCAACAGGAAAAGCCCGGAAGCCGATTCCGGGTTTTTTCTATTCCCTTCCTGTCATGAACGTGTTACCAGCCCTCGCCAACTTCCAAGCAATCCTTGCACGGCGCCGGGGTGAACTTTTCGTTCCGGAGCGGCCACGCATTTTCAGTATGAAGGAATTTGGTCATGGCACGCATCATTCAAACACCCACTGGTTTGGACGCTCTCACATTTGACGATGTGTTGCTGCAGCCCGGACATTCCGAAGTCATGCCGGGACAGACGAATATCGCCACCCGCATCGCCCGCGATATCGATCTCAACCTGCCTATCCTCTCCTCCGCCATGGATACGGTCACCGAAGGTCGCCTCGCGATCGCCATGGCCCAGGCCGGCGGCATCGGCGTCATCCACCGCAATCTGACCCCCATCGAACAGGCCGAAGAAGTCCGGCAGGTGAAGAAGTTCGAAAGCGGCATGGTCGTCAACCCCGTCACCATCGGCCCGGATGCGACGCTTGCAGAAGCACAGGCGTTGATGAAGGCGCATGGCATTTCGGGTATTCCGGTGGTTGAAAACGGCGGTTCCGGCGGCCACAAGAACGGCCGCCTCGTTGGCATCCTGACCAATCGCGACGTCCGCTTCGCCTCCGATCCGCAGCAGAAAATCTACGAACTGATGACCCGCGAAAATCTGGTCACGGTCAAGGAAAGCAGCGTCGATCAGCAGGAAGCACGCCGCCTCTTGCACAAGCACCGCATTGAAAAGCTGCTCGTGGTGGACGCCAAGGGTAATTGCGTCGGCCTCATCACCGTCAAGGACATTGAGAAGTCGCAGCTGAACCCCAATGCCACCAAGGATGCGCAGGGCCGCCTTCGCGCCGCTGCCGCCATCAGCGTTGGTGCTGACGCCATCGAGCGCGCCGAGCGCCTCATAGATGCCGGCGTCGACCTTCTGGTTGTCGATACCGCGCACGGCCATTCGCAGCGCGTGCTGGATGCCGTCTCTCAGGTCAAGAAGATGTCGAACTCGGTCCGCATCATCGCCGGTAATGTCGCCACTGCCGACGGCACCAAGGCTCTGATCGATGCCGGCGCGGACGCCGTCAAGGTCGGTATCGGCCCCGGCTCCATCTGCACCACCCGCATCGTCGCCGGCGTCGGCGTGCCGCAGCTTGCCGCGATCATGTCGTCGGTTGAAGTCGCCAACGCGGCTGATATCCCCGTCATCGCCGATGGCGGCATCAAGTTTTCGGGCGATCTGGCCAAGGCGATCGCCGCCGGCGCCTCGGCCGTCATGATCGGCTCGCTGCTTGCCGGCACGGATGAAAGCCCGGGCGAAGTATTCCTGTATCAGGGCCGGTCTTTCAAGGCTTATCGCGGCATGGGCTCCGTTGGCGCCATGGCGCGTGGTTCTGCCGACCGTTATTTCCAGGCTGAAGTGCGCGACACACTGAAGCTCGTGCCTGAAGGTATTGAAGGCCAGGTTCCCTATAAGGGCCCGGTCTCCGGCGTTCTGCACCAGCTGGCCGGCGGACTGAAGGCTGCCATGGGTTATGTTGGCGGCAGCAACATCAAGGAATTCCAGGAACGCGCCACTTTCGTGCGCATTTCCAGCGCTGGCCTGCGCGAAAGCCACGCCCATGACGTGACAATCACCCGCGAAAGCCCGAACTACCCCGGCGCGGTTTGATCTTTCGAGCCGAATCCGTAAAAAGATAGGCTAGTTATTTGGCGCTCCCCGATTCATGCCGGATCGGGGAGCGTTTTCATGATTGGAGAAAAGCATGTCACCCACGACCGCAATGTTCTGGCCGATGATCGCCCATGTCGTTCTGGTCTTCTGGCTTTACGCGCTTCTGATCGTTCGGCGAAACAAATATGCATTCAAGGATCGCGAATCGGCGATCCGCCTCCGGGATCACGGCGAGGAGGCACGCGAAAGCCGTCTGGTGAACCGCAACATCGCCAACCAGTTCGAAGTGCCGGTCCTGTTTCACATCGCCTGCCTGCTGCTCTACATCACGGATGCGGACAATATCGTGACCGTTGTCCTGGCATGGCTTTTTGTGCTTTCGCGTTATGCGCATTCCTATGTCCACGTCACCAGCAACCGCCTGCGTCAGCGCGGTGCATTGTTTGGTATTGGTTTTGCGCTGGTCGTCTGCCTGTGGGGATGGCTCGCCATATGGTTGGCGCTGGAGTAAATCAGCACCGTGAGGTTGCTTCATAAGTGAGACAGTCCCGCCTTGCAAAATGGTGCGATTTGCGATGGGTCAATTCCATGACGCCCCATCCCCGTTAATCTCTGCCTCGCCGTCGAGGATTTCGGGCGAGCAGAGATTAGGGAGTATGTCATGGCTAAGACAATGAAAGCGGCAGTCGTCCGCGCATTTGGAAAACCGCTGACCATCGAGGAAGTGGCGATACCGGATCCCGGCCCCGGTGAAATTCTCATCAACTACAAGGCGACGGGCATTTGCCACACCGACCTGCACGCCGCGACCGGCGACTGGCCGGTCAAACCCAACCCGCCTTTCATCCCCGGCCATGAAGGTGTCGGTTATGTCGCAAAGATCGGCGCTGGCGTCACCGGCATCAAGGAAGGTGATCGCGCCGGTACGCCCTGGCTTTATACCGCCTGCGGATGCTGCATCCCCTGCCGTACGGGCTGGGAAACGCTATGCCCGAGCCAGAAGAATTCCGGTTATTCCGTCAACGGCAGCTTCGCCGAATATGGCCTCGCCGATCCGAAATTCGTCGGCCGCCTGCCGGATAATCTCGATTTCGGCCCGGCCGCACCTGTCCTTTGCGCCGGCGTCACCGTCTACAAGGGTCTGAAGGAAACCGAAGTCAGGCCCGGTGAATGGGTGGTCATCTCGGGCATTGGCGGGCTTGGCCATATGGCCGTGCAATATGCCAAGGCCATGGGCATGCATGTTGTTGCCGCCGATATTTTCGATGACAAGCTGGCGCTTGCCAAAAAACTCGGCGCCGATGTCGTCGTCAACGGCCGTGCGCCTGACGCGGTGGAGCAGGTGCAGAAGGCGACCGGCGGTGTCCATGGTGCGCTGGTGACCGCGGTATCGCCGAAGGCCATGGAACAGGCCTATGGCTTCCTGCGCTCCAAGGGCACCATGGCGCTTGTCGGCCTGCCGCCGGGCTTCATCTCCATTCCGGTATTCGACACGGTGCTGAAGCGCATCACGGTGCGCGGCTCCATCGTCGGCACACGACAGGATTTGGAGGAGGCGCTGACCTTCGCCGGCGAAGGCAAGGTGGCGGCTCACTTCTCGTGGGATAAGCTCGAAAACATCAACGATATCTTCCAACGCATGGAAGAGGGCAAGATCGACGGCCGTATCGTCGTGGACCTCGCCGCCTGATGTGAAAATCCGGAAGCGGCGCTCACGCAAATGTGTGGCGCCCCTTCCGACTGCCTTATTCCCCGCCCTTAGATCTGCGTTATCCTCCCGCATCCGTGCGTCCAAGGAGGATAGAGCGATGGACAAGCCCAAGATTACGCAGGCCATGATCGACGCTTATGATGAGTATACCCATCTCAGCCTTGATCGCCGCAAATTCATGGAAAAGCTCACCGTGCTGGCCGGCTCCGGCGCGGCGGCGGCGGCAATTGCGCCCCTTCTTTCCGCCAACAGCGCCCGCGCCGCCATCGTCGCGCCTGACGATGCTGGCATTGTTGCGGAAGACGTGACCTATCCGGCGCCCAGCGGCGAGATGAAGGGTTATCTCGTCACGCCGAAATCGGCGTCCGGCCCCATCGGTTCCGTCATCGTCATTCACGAGAACCGTGGCCTCAACGACCATATCCGTGATGTGGCCAGACGCGTGGCGCTCGCCGGATTTCGGGCGCTCGCGGTCGATTTCCTCTCGCCGCAGGGTGGTACGCCCGCTGATGAGGAGAAGGCGCGGCAGATGTTCAGTGGTCTCGACATGGATGCAACTGTCGCCAATGCCGAAGCGGGACGGGTCTGGCTTGCGGCAAGGCAGGGGGCGAATGGCAAGGTCGGCGCCATCGGTTTCTGCTGGGGCGGCGGGCTGGTCAACCGTTTCGCCACCAAGTCAGAAGGTCTGAATGCCGGCGTCGCCTATTACGGTCAGCAGGCCCCGGCGGTCGATGTGCCGGCCATAAAGGCACCGCTGCTTTTGCATTATGCCGGTCTCGACGAGCGCATCAATGCCGGCATCGATGCTTACAAGAAGGCGCTGGAGGAAAACGGCAAGACCTTCGAGATTTTCGTCTATGACGGCGTCAACCATGCCTTTAACAATGACACGTCTTCGGCGCGCTATGACAAGGCGGCTGCTGATCTCGCCTGGGGGCGGACGGTGGAGTTTTTCAGGAAATATCTGGGGTGATTGGGTTTTGAGCGGGCAGCTGTTCTTCTCGCCGGTGGGGGAGGCGGACAGGTTTGGCAACTGACAATGGACCGAAGGTGCGTAGGGTTCACCCCCCTCTGCCCTGCCGGGCATCTCCCCCACAGGTGGGGAGATCGATCTGCGGCGATGTCTCGGCCATCTCGATGTTTGAGGATTGAGCTGCGAAAGCGCTCCTTGCCGATCTCCCCACCTGTGGGGGAGATGCCCGGCAGGGCAGAGGGGGGTGAACCCCACGCATCTTCGGTCCAACAACCCTGAATCCGACCCTAAACCCCACCAGCTCCACGCTTCAAATGCTCATCCAGCCGCGGCATGATTTCCACGAAATTACACGGCAGATGACGATAATCGAGTTGCGCCTTGAGGATGCCATCCCACGCATCCTTGCAAGCCCCCGGTGATCCCGGCAGCACGAAGATGAAGGTCGCATTCGTCACACCACCGGTCGCGCGTGACTGGATGGTGGCGGTGCCGATCTTGTCGTAGGAAATGCGATGGAACAGCGCCGAAAACCCGTCCATGCGCTTTTCGAACAGCGGTTCCAGCGCCTCGGGTGTCACATCGCGGCCGGTAAAGCCGGTGCCGCCTGTCGTGATCACCACATCCACGCCGTCGGTCAGCGTCCATTCGCGCACCGTGTCTGCGATCGCCGCCTTGTCGTCAGGCACGATGGCACGGGCGGCGAGCCTGTGGCCTGCCTCCTCCAGCCTTGCGACCAGCGTATCGCCGGACTTGTCATTCTCCAGCGTGCGGCTGTCCGAAACGGTCAGAACCGCAATGCCAAGGGGAATGAAGGGTCTATCGCCTGCCATGGCCTTGTCCTCCAAATATCCGGCCCTCAAATGGTCCGCGTTGCCTGAAAATACCAGCCTGGGCGCTTCTTCCGAAGCGATGTTTCCGCGTTTTGGGCGGCATCGAAGGAATGAAAAATCCCGAAACAGGTTGCCCCCGAACCGGACATGCGCACAAGGGTGGCGCCCTCCTCAGACAGCAACCCGATGATCTCGCCGATGTCAGGCAGAAGCGCCTGGGCCGGCGGTTGCAGATCGTTGCGACTTTCCGCGAGAAAATCCATCCAGCCGATTGTCACCTCGCCAACCTTGGCTGGCGTCGGCAAAGGCGGGTTGGCCTTGTTCTGCAATCGCCGGAAAATCTCCGGCGTCGAGACCGCTTTCAGCGGGTTGGCCAGCACCAGAAACAGTTCCGGCAGGTCATTGACCGGTTCGATGTCCTCGCCGATGCCGCGTGCGATCAGCGATCGGCTTTCAAGACACATAGGCACATCCGCGCCGAGCGTCAGCGCTATGGACGAAATCCTATCCGCTGTCATCCCGGCACGCCAGTGGCGCAGAAGCGCCCGCAGCGTTGCCGCCGCATCCGCCGAGCCGCCCCCTATACCTGATGCAACGGGCAGATTCTTTTCAAGATGAATGGCGACCGGGGGCGCTGGTTGACCCATTGATGCGAGCGCGTTGCGCAGCAAATCTCTGGCCCGGGTAACGAGGTTATCGCCGCCATCGCCGGCGTGTAGAAGATCGCCAAACGGTCCTGAGATGGAGAAGCTGTCGACATCGGCGTCTTGGATATGGATCGTGTCGCCGGCTTCGGTAAACACCACCAGCGATTCAAGCAGATGGTAGCCATCCGCCCGCTGCCCGGTAACGTGGAGTGCCAGATTAACCTTGGCCGGGGCCGCCTCGACTGTCTCGGCCGCCCCGGAAATTCCCTGCATCGCCATGTGGCGTCAGGATTTCTTGTCCGGAGCAGGGGTCGCCGGGGCCGGAGGAGCCGGCGGCTGCGGCGCGACGTCCTTCTTGGCCGTATTCTCGGCATCCTTCTCGACTGGCGGCAGGCCGTTGGCGATCTTTTCCTTCACCTTGGCCTTGTCCACGTCGTCGCTGTCGCCGATCAATGCGCGGTTCCACTGATAGACCGCCTCGATCTTGCGGCCGACGCGCCAATAGGCATCGCCCAGATGGTCGTTGATGGTGGGATCACCGGCCTTGAGTTCGATTGCCCGTTCCAGTTCGGTCACGGCATCGTCGAAATCGCCGAGGCGATAATGCGCCCAGCCGAGCGAATCGACGATATAGCCGTCATTCGGACGAAGCTCGACGGCACGACTGATCATCTTCATGCCTTCATCGAGATTGATGCCCTTGTCCACCCAGGAATAACCCAGATAGTTCAGTACCTGCGGCTGCTCGGGGTTGAGCTCCAGCGCCCGCTTGAAATTCGGTTCGGCCTTGTCCCATTGCTTCAGGCGCTCGTAGGCGATGCCGCGCTGGAAAAACACCGTCCAGTCGGATTTCTGCGGCACGGCGCCGATCACTTCAACGGCCTTGTCGTAATTCTCCGCCATGGCCTTGTAGTCCTTGGCATCGGACAGCACGCTGCCATAGGCGAGGTAGGAACGAATATCCTTGGGGTCGGATTCGAGGAGCGACTTGAGGTGTTTGCGCGCCTCTTCCACCTTTTCGGTCTGCGCCAGCGTCAGTCCGAGCTGCAGCTCGGAGATGCGATACATCGGCGAGTCCTTCGGCACTTCACGATAGAAGGCGATGGCACGTTCCGGCTTCTTCATGGCTTCTGCAAGTCCGCCGAGAAGAATGAGCGTATCCGGGCTCTTCGGATCGAGCGCGCGCGACGTCTGCAGATAAAGCGTGACGATCTCTTCGGCGCCTTCGCGGTTCAACGCACCGGCGATGGAGAACATGACGCTGGCGGCGCCCTCCACGGCATTGGTGATCTGCTGCTCCGGCTTCTCACCCTTTTCGATGGACTGGCGGAGCGCTTTCAGCGGTGCGTAATTCGGCGCGAAAGTGTCGCCGACCGCGATCGCATCCAGCGCTTTCTGCTTGTTGCCGGCGGAAGCCTCCAGCCTTGCGAGCGCCATCACTGCGCGCATATAGGTATCGGAGGCGGTCGCTCCGCCTTCGCGGTCGGTTACCGCTTCGTTCAGGCTCTTGCGGGCGGCCTCGGTGTTGCCGGAAACAAGCGCGATGGCTGCCGCATTGTATTTCTGGAAGATCGAAATCCAGCCCGGGCCCTTCATGTTGTTGACGAGCGCCAGAGCCTCCTTCGGCTTGCCGGAACCCGCGCGCGCCCAGGCGGTCAGAAGCGTGTTGACCATGCGGTCCAGATCGTTCGGGCCGGAATATTTCAGGATTTTCTCGGCCTTGGCGAATTCCTTGTCCTTGATGGCGTCGAGGCCACGCACGATGGTCGTGACGCGTTCCACCGAGGTATCGTCCTTCATCGAATCGGCGATCTTGGCGCCGGCTTCGAAGTTGCCGCTCAGAAGTTCGGCGATCATCAGCCGCTGGCGGATTTCCGAGTTGGCAGGGTCGAATTCCAGCGCCTTCTTGTAGAGCGAAATTGCGGTGGGATAATCCTGATCGACATCGGCATTGCGTCCGGCGAGGAAGGCGCCGGAGAAGGTGTTGACCTTGCCGGGGTCGAACGTAACGGCCTTGTCTTCCGGTGTCGCCTTCGTCTCCGCAAAGCCGGGGCTTGCACCCGCGCCGATTGCGAGAGCGGCGGCAAGAGCCGCGCTGCAGAGAAGACGGAGTGCTGGTTTACGCCGCATGAGGGAACCTTTGCCTTTGTGCAGAAGCACGGAAAAATCAGTTTCCATTGTTTGGTCACTACAGAATGGCTTTTTTGAAGCAACCCCGCAAGAAATTATGGCCCCGGCCACAATCACGCCTCGCGGAGAGTCAGGCCCGTAACCTCGGGCGGATGCTGTGTTCCATCCGCCTTTCGCCTGGCCTGCGGCGTCAGTTCAGACGCTCGATGCAGAAGTCGATCACTTCCAGAAGCGCATTTTTCCAGGGGCTCTGCGGCAACGGTGCAAGCGCATCGCGGGCAATGGTGCCATAATGCGTTGCACGGCCTATCGTATCGCCGAGGCCGTTATATTTTGTGATCAGGCCGAGCGCCTTTTCGAGGTTCTCGTCGCTGCTCTCGCCATTTTCGATGGCATTGCGCCAGAAAGCGCGCTCATCCTGCGTGCCTCGGCGATAGGACAGGATGACCGGCAGAGTGATCTTGCCTTCGCGGAAATCGTCGCCCGTGTTCTTGCCGAGATCGGCGGACTTGCCGCCATAGTCCAAGACGTCATCGACCAGCTGGAAGGCGAGGCCGAGATTCATGCCATAGGATTTCAGTGCACTGCGGGTCGCCTTGTCGGTCTTGGCGACGATGGGGCCGACTTCGGCCGCGGCGGCGAAGAGGGCAGCCGTCTTGGCGCGAATCACCTGAAGATAATCGTCCTCGGTCGTTTCCATGTTCTTGGCGACCGAAAGCTGCAGTACCTCACCCTCGGCGATGACCGAGGCGGCGGTGGAGAGCACGTCGAGGGCATCGAGAGAGCCGACATCCACCATCATGCGGAAGGCCTGGCCAAGCAGGAAGTCACCGACGAGAACGCTCGCCTGGTTGCCCCAGATGGTGCGGGCGGTGGATTTGCCCCGGCGCAGATCGCTTTCATCCACCACGTCGTCATGCAGAAGCGTCGCCGTGTGCATGAACTCCACGCTGGTGGCGAGCTTGATGTGGTTGTCGCCCTCGTAACCGAACATCGAGGCCGAGGCGAGCGTCAGCATCGGCCGCAGGCGCTTGCCCCCGGACGAGATGAGGTGGTTGGCCACCTCGGGTATCATCTGCACGTCGGAACCGGCCTTGGAAAGGATAAGCTGGTTCACCCGTTCCATGTCGGGGCGGGTCAGGTCGACAAGCGGCTTGACGGATGCGAGTTTGTTTTTGCTTTCTTCAAGCGGTATGACGACGCCCAAGGGACAGGACTCCAGTTCGAATTTGAATTCGACAATAAAAACTGACGCCTTGCGCGGCAAGGGGCGAATTGCCGCTAGCCATTCAAAAAGATGGGAATTTAAGGTCTATCCATGCGTGAACTGATCCGTACCAACGATGCCGTGCTGCTCTCCTTCGCCGAAAGCCTGATGAAGGATGCCGGCATCCATTGCCTCATTGCCGATCAGGCAATGAGCATTCTGGAGGGATCTCTCGGCCTTTTGCCCCGCCGGTTTCTGGTAGAGGAAGATCGGGCGGCTCAGGCCCGCCGTATCCTCACCGATGCCGGGCTCGGTGACGAGTTGCGCAACGAAGAGGCTTGAACGACGGTGGACGACGGCATTTCCGAAACGATCGATGCCTTTCATCGGGGCCGGTTTCATATCATCCAGCCGAAGGGCAGGGGGCATCGGGCCGGCATGGACGCCATGCTTCTGGCTTCGCTGGTGGCGGATGACCGCCCCTGCCGGATTGCCGATCTGGGTGCCGGTGCCGGTGCCGCCGGCATGGCGGTTGCGGCGCGGCTCGAAAAGGCCAGGGTGACGCTCTATGAGCGCTCGCCCGAAATGGCGCAGTTTGCCCGCCGCAGTCTGGAACTGCTTGACAATGCAGCCTTTTCGGCCCGCGTCGAGGTGCGCGAAGCGGATGTGACGCTGCGCGCGAAAGCCCGCGTGGAAGCGGGTTTGCCCGACGATCATTTCCATCACGTCATCATGAACCCGCCCTATAATGATGCGGGCGACCGCCGCACGCCGGATGCTCTGAAGGCCGAGGCCCACGCGATGACGGACGGCCTGTTCGAAGACTGGATCAGGACCGCGGGTGCGATCATGATCCCGGGCGGGCAGCTTTCCCTGATTTCAAGGCCACAATCAGTGGCGGAGATCATTGCTGCCTGCGGCAGCCGGTTCGGCGGTATCGAAATCACCCTCATCCATCCGCGTCCCGGCGAGGATGCGGTACGTATGCTCGTAACCGCCATCAAGGGATCGCGCGCACGGCTGTCCTTCCGCGCACCGCTCATCATGCATGAGACCGGCAGCCACGCCTTCACCCCCTTCGTTGATGACCTCAACAATGGTCGTGCGGCCTATTCCCGTAATGTAAGGGCAATCAGACCCGGCTTATAAAATCACCGTGACGCTAGCCGCATGCCATTGTGTTTTGCCCGGCGATACATACATCCGTGTCGATGAAGTCATTGCTGTGAGGATTGATTGGTGGGTTTGCTGAAGCTTCTTGTGCCGAAACGCTTTCGTAAAAAAGAGCTCGTCATTCCCGTGGTGCGCATGCATGGCGCGATCATGGCCGGCGGCAACCAGTTCCGCCCCGCCCTCAATCTCGCTTCCTATGCGACGCTTCTCGAAAAGGCCTTCGCCGTCAAGGATGCTCCGGCCGTCGCCATTTCGCTCAATTCGCCCGGGGGCTCGCCGGTGCAGGCGCGGATGATCTATAACCGTATCCGCCAGCTTGCCGAGGAAAAGGACAAGAAAGTCCTCATCTTCGTGGAGGACGTAGCAGCCTCGGGCGGCTATATGATCGCTCTTGCCGGCGACGAGATCATCGCCGACCCCACCTCAATCGTCGGTTCGATCGGTGTCGTCTCCGGCGGCTTCGGTTTTCCGGAAATGTTGAAGAAGATCGGTGTGGAGCGGCGCGTTTATACGGCCGGCGAAAACAAGGTCATTCTCGATCCCTTCCAGCCAGAAAAGGAAGGCGACATCGATTACCTGAAGTCGCTACAGGTCGAAATCCACAATGTTTTCATTGATATGGTCAAGATGCGCCGCGGCTCCAAGCTAAAGGGCGACGAGGCGATCTTCTCCGGCCTGTTCTGGACCGGCATGCGTGGCCTCGACCTTGGCTTGATCGATGGGCTGGGTGACATGCGCGAGGTTCTGCGCCGCCGTTATGGTGAAAAGGTCAAGCTCCAGCTCGTCAGCGGCGGGCGCACTTTGTTCGGTAAAAAAGTACCTGGTGTGAATGCTGCGTTTGGCCTCGACACCCCAAAGCTGGCGGCGGGCGCCGTCGCGGGTCTTGCGGAGGTCGCCGAAGAAAAGGCATTGTGGTCGCGTTTCGGTCTATGATGTCGCGGGAATAAAGCCTTATGGCGCAGCTTATTACAATCATTCTTCTTGTGGTGGGGGCCATCATCCTCTACCGCCGCTTCGTTCGCGATGCGGAAAAGCTCTCGGCAAAATCGAAACAGCGCGAGAAGGAACGAGAGACCGGAGCGATCGGCACGCTGATCAAGGATCCCGAGACGGGGGAGTACCGCGTGAAGCGTGAGGATGAGGCGTAAGGCGCAGTCATCCCGGACAATCTCGTTTGCCAGTCCTGAAGGATTGGGGGTTAACCCAAAAATCAGCTTTTCGGGACAGCCCTGAAATTCGCCGAGTATTTTCGTCCCGATTGTGCGATTAGTGATCCACAAATTTTAGGGTGATCTGCTTTGCTTCGGCCTGAGCCGGCTGAAGTCTCGCATTGCGCAGCCGGACGGGGTAGTTTTGCAAAAAGTTCATTCCATTCAGTTTTTGCGGGCGGTCGCCGCGCTTTCCGTCATGTTTTTTCACATTGTCGGGGCTCCTCTGACGATAGGCGCCGCCGGGGTGGATGTGTTTTTCGTAATATCGGGATTTGTGATGGGCATGGTCGGCGATAAGGCGACACCCACCAAATTCCTGCGTCATCGGCTTTTCCGTATCGTGCCGCTCTACTGGGCCGTTACATTGCTCATGTGCCTTGGCGCGCTGGCAGGCGTGTTTTCCACATTCACCTTTACCATGGACCATCTCTGGAAATCTTTGCTGTTCATCCCTTATGCGGATGCTTCGGGCCAGGTCACGCCTCTCGTGATGGTGGGCTGGACGTTGAATATGGAGATGTTCTTTTATCTCGTTTTTGCGTTGGGTCTTGCACTGCGCGCGCCCATTTCCGTGACGATCATTGTCCTGACGGGCATGGTCTGCCTGGGGCAACTGGCGGACTGGCAGTCTCCCTTCATGCAGATATGGGCCTCGCCGCTGCTGCTGGAATTCCTCGCCGGTCTTGTCCTGTCGCAGATTGCCTTTGCGGGCGTGCGCAGCGGCGCTGCGGCCCTCGTGCTTTCTTTTGTCGGCTTCGCTTTCGCGGCCGGTATCGGTGAGCAATCCGGCCTTCTGCGCATCGCGAGCTGGGGCGTGCCAGCCGTTCTGCTGGTGGCGGGCTGTGTGTGGATCGAAAGAGCGGGTGGCTGGCCCATCGCGTGGCTGAAGCCTTTTGAAATCATCGGGGACGCCTCCTATGCGCTTTATCTCCTGCACGGGCTGGTTATTTCCGTAGTCTACAAGATCATAGCGCCGGGCCCTGCGGCGGGGATCGTGGTTGTTTTTGCGGCATTGGCTGTCTCGGTTGCAGCACATCTCCTGTTTGAAAAACCGGTGATCAGGCTTCTCAGGAAATTCGCAGACCGTGGCATCGGTGGTCAACGTGCCGAGGCCGTGGGCTGATCGTCGCTTCGCATAAAACCTTGACCCTCAGGCCATGCCGTGGCACCAGTCCGCATCCGAAGTAAGTCAATGCTTACTTGTCCTCCTAACGCCGCGATGACTGCAATGACCGATGTTCCCGACCATATGAACCCGAAGCGTTCCTTTCAGGCGCTGATCCTGACGCTGCATAATTACTGGGCCGACAAGGGCTGCGCGGTGCTGCAGCCTTACGATATGGAAGTGGGCGCGGGTACGTTCCATCCGGCAACCACGCTACGCGCCCTTGGGCCGAAGCCGTGGAAGGCCGCTTATGTGCAGCCCTCGCGCCGCCCGTCGGACGGCCGTTACGGGGAAAACCCCAACCGTCTGCAGCATTATTACCAGTATCAGGTCATCCTGAAGCCCAACCCTTCAAACCTGCAGGAACTCTATCTCGGTTCGCTGAAGGCAATCGGCCTCGACCCTCTGCTGCATGACGTGCGCTTCGTCGAAGACGACTGGGAAAGCCCGACGCTTGGCGCGTGGGGCCTCGGCTGGGAATGCTGGTGCGATGGCATGGAAGTCTCGCAGTTCACCTACTTCCAGCAGGTCTGCGGCATCGAATGCTCGCCGGTCGCGGGCGAACTGACCTATGGTCTGGAACGCCTCGCCATGTATGTCCAGGGCGTCGACAATGTCTACGACCTGAACTTCAACGGCCGCGAGGGCGAAGAGAAGATTTCCTATGGCGACGTCTTCCTTCAGGCCGAGCAGGAATATTCCCGCCACAACTTCGAATTCGCCGATACAGCCATGCTGCATCGCCATTTCATCGACGCCGAAAAGGAATGCCAGGCGCTTCTCGCTGCCGGTGCGCCCGGGGACAACGATAATCAGCGCCTGCACAAATGCGTGTTCCCGGCCTATGATCAGTGTATCAAGGCCAGCCACGTCTTCAACCTTCTGGATGCGCGCGGCGTGATCTCGGTAACGGAACGTCAAAGCTATATCCTGCGCGTGCGCACGCTGGCGAAAGCCTGCGGCGAAGCCTTCCTGCTTACGGATGCGGGCGGGCTGAACTGGAACAGGGCCGCTTGATTTTTAGCGGTAAGCTCTTGTCTAACTTTGATGATTTGAAAGGCCGTTCTTGACGGCCTTTTATTTTGTGTGGATTGGTGTGGCTGAATAGGGCAATGGGTTTAACCGTGAATAATATTAGAAATTTCTGTTTTCTATTTGTGCTTACACTCGGATGCGTTCTCGGTAATGGCGCGGCTGCGGAAACGACAGACTGGATGAGCGGCAACGATGCCTTTGCCCGCGCCGACAAGCTGCGTTCTTTTGGAATGATCGTCACCCGCATGGAGTGCAAGGATAGCGGCCAGCGCTCTCTCGATGTGGGCAGCGCGCTCGTCCGCATGCACTACACGCGCAATACGAAAATGCTCGACTGGGTCATAGACGGCTGGAATCATCTGGAGGGAAACAAGGAATATTGGGCTGAGCGAGGCTACAGGCTTGCCTCCTATACTCTTTTTGTCCGTAAGGTATCCGGCCTGAAATTATATTGTACCGTCTTTTATAAATAACGGGCGCTGCTTCCTGCAGCGGGTCCGTTCCGCCAAAAGCGGACAGAATGAGCGAAGCCCCATGACTTTGCGGTAATGAGCGGTTATCGTGCGCGCAACGAAGCTGGGAATCGCAATTCATGTTCATCACGCTGGCAATCATCGCGGCAATCGCGCTTTATGTTGTCTTCATCTATAACGGTCTCGTCAAGGCGCGGCAGATGAAGGAAGAGGCGTGGTCGGGAATCGACGTGCAGCTGAAGCGCCGCGCTGATCTCATCCCCAACCTCATCGAGACCGTGAAAGGTTACGCGGCCCATGAAAAGAGCACCTTCGAGGAGGTGATCAACCTGCGCAACCGCGCGCAGGCCGTGCCGGCTGGCGATGTCGAAGGTCGCGCCCAGGCGGAAGGACTGCTGTCACAGGCGCTCGGTAAGCTCTTTGCGCTCGCCGAAGCCTATCCCGATCTGAAAGCCAATACGAACTTTCTGGAATTGCAGCGCTCGCTCGAAACCATCGAAAGCGAGATCCAGATGTCGCGCCGTTATTACAATGGCGCTGCCCGCGATCTTAACGTCAAGGTGGAGAGCTTCCCGTCCAATCTCGTGGCGGGGCAGTTCGGTTTTGCCAAGGCGCCCTATTTCGAGATCGACAACCCGGCCGACCGCGCCGTGCCGACCGTTAAGTTCTAAGCACCGGCTCACAAATTCCCGCCGATATTCCGATAGCCCGGCTTTGCGCCGCATACTTTGACAAGACGACGATCATGATCGAACTGACCATCACCCCGCCCGGCCACCCGCTTTCCGGCAAGGTGGAGCCGCCCGGTTCAAAATCCATTACCAACCGTGCACTTCTGCTGGCCGGGCTTGCCAAGGGCAAAAGCCGTCTCACGGGCGCGCTGAAAAGCGACGATACGCTTTACATGGCAGAAGCGCTGCGTGAGATGGGTGTCAAGGTAACCGAGCCTGACGACACCACCTTCGTGGTGGAGAGTTCAGGTGTGCTGCATCAGCCGGAAAAGCCGCTTTTCCTCGGCAATGCCGGCACGGCCACCCGCTTTCTCAGCGCCGCTGCCGCCCTTGTGGATGGCGCCGTCATCATCGATGGCGACGAGCATATGCGCAAACGCCCGATCATGCCGCTGGTGGAAGCCCTGCGCTCCCTCGGCGTTGAGGCGGAGGCGCCGACCGGCTGCCCGCCCGTCACCGTCTGCGGCAAGGGTACTGGCTTCCCGAAGGGCAGCGTCACGATCGACGCCAATCTTTCCAGCCAGTATGTGTCCGCACTTCTCATGGCCGCCGCCTGCGGCGACAAGCCTGTCGATATCATCCTCAAAGGTGAGGAAATCGGCGCGAAGGGCTATATCGATCTCACCACCTCAGCCATGGAAGCATTCGGTGCGAAGGTGGAGCGGGTCAGTAACGCCATCTGGCGCGTGCATCCGACCGGCTACACGGCAACCGATTTCCACATCGAGCCGGATGCCTCGGCCGCCACCTATCTCTGGGGCGCTGAGCTTTTGACCGGCGGCGCCATCGATATCGGCACGCCGGCCGACAAGTTCACCCAGCCGGATGCCAAGGCCTATGAGGTCATGGCGCAGTTTCCGCATCTGCCCGCCGAAATCGACGGCTCGCAGATGCAGGATGCCATTCCCACCATTGCGGTTCTCGCCGCCTTCAACGAAACGCCGGTGCGTTTCGTCGGCATCGCCAATCTGCGCGTCAAGGAATGCGACCGAATCCGCGCCGTCTCACTCGGCCTCAACGAAATCCGCGATGGTCTGGCGCATGAGGAAGGCGACGACTTGATTGTGCATTCCGATCCCTCGCTTGCGGGCCAGACGGTCAAGGCCTCCATCGACACTTTCGCCGACCACCGCATCGCCATGAGCTTTGCGCTGGCCGCACTGAAGATCGGCGGCATTGCCATCCAGAATCCCGCCTGCGTGGCCAAGACCTATCCCGGTTACTGGAAGGCGCTCGCCTCGCTCGGCGTCGAATACTCGGAAAAGGAAACCGCTGCCGAGCCGCAGCATTAGAAGAACGGTATTGGTTTTCCGTCATTCCGGCCCTGAGCCGGAATCCAGTGCGATCAAGTCCTTGATCGCGAAAGACTCTTCAAGCCGCGCAGACGCGCGGCTGCTGGATACCGGGTCTAGCCCGGTATGACGGCAATGACTGTATTCTGAAACCGGAAACGCTCCATTCCCTTAAGGAGAAATCACCCGTGAAGACCATCGCCGCAAGATTTCTCGCGCTGTTCGTCTTCCTGGGCGCGGCCTTCCCGGCTTTCGCGGAAGAGTTCATCCGTTCGTATCATTCCGTCATCGAGGTTGCGCGAGACGGAAAGCTGACGGTGACGGAGACCATCACCGCCCGCGCCGAAGGCCAGAACATCAAGCGCGGCATTTTCCGCGATTTTCCGCTTTATGCGCTGGATGCGAATAACCGCCGCACCAAGGTGGATTTCAGCGTCGTTTCGGTGGAGCGCGATGGTGCGCCGGAAAACTGGCGCACAGAAAATATCGACGGAGGTATACGTATCTATACCGGCAGCGCCGACCGTTTTCTGCCGACCGGCGAACATATCTTCCAGATCACCTACACCACCGCCCGGCAGATCCGTTATTTCAGCGATTATGACGAGCTGACCTGGAACGTCACCGGCAATGGCTGGCAATTCCCCATGGGCGAGATTTCCGCTACCATCACGTTGCCTGATGGTGTCAAGGCGACGGATACCGCCGTCTTCACCGGTCCGCTTGGCGCAAAAGGCAAGGACGCCCGCATCCTCAGTGAGGGCAACGAGGTTTTCTTCGCCTCCACTCGCCCCTTTTCGGTGGGCGAGGGCATGACGGTTGCGGTGAAACTGCCCAAGGGGGCTATATCGGCTCCTGACACCACGCAGGAGGCGGGGTGGTGGCTGCGGGACAATCTCGCCATCCTCCTTTCGGGCGGCGGTCTCTTCGTCGTGCTCCTCTATTATCTGCGAGCCTGGTTCGCCGTGGGCCGCGATCCGGCAAAAGGCGTCGTCGTGCCGCGCTGGGACGCGCCGGATGGACTTTCCCCGGCGCTGGTCAATTACGTCGATAACCGCGGTTTTTCCGGCGCGGGCTGGACGGCGCTTTCCGCTTCGGCACTCGATCTGGCCGTAAAAGGTTATGTGGTTCTGGAGGACCTGAAGAACGCCATCGTCATCCGCCGCACGCAAAAGGCGACGGCCGACAACCTGCCGACGGGACAGAAGACGCTGCTTTCCTCCATCGGTGGGCCGGGGGAGACACTAACCATCGACAAGGCCCATGGGGCGGAGGTCGAGAAGGTCGGCAAACAGTTTCGCGCAGCTATAGAGAAAGAACATCGCGGCAAGTATTACCGCAGCAATGCCGGCTACACCGTCTTCGGTATCTTCCTCAGCCTCGCCCTCATCGTTGCGACGCTGCTCTTCGGCGATCTGGATGAGAGCGCCATCGCCGCTGTGCTGGTCTTTGGCTTTTTTGCTTTCTTTTTCAGCATCCTTTCGATTGGCATCGGCCGGCAGTTTTCGCGCGGCGCGCCGCTGCGCAAGCGGATCGGTGGCATCGTCATGCTCGCCTTTGCCGGTTTCGTGGCCTTTTCGGCCATTGGCGGCATCGCCACGCAAATCCTGCTTGACGTTACACATGACACCAAGTCACTGGCGCTCGCTGCCATCGGCGGAATCGTGCTCACCAATGCGCTGTTCCTGTTTCTGATGGGCGCACCGACGCCGCTCGGTCGCAAGCTGATGGATGGCATCGAAGGCCTGCGGACCTATCTGACGCTGGCCGAAAAGGACCGGATGAACATGGCGGGCGCGCCGGCCATGTCGCCGCAACATTTCGAAACGCTGCTGCCCTATGCCGTGGCGCTCGGCGTCGAAAAGCCCTGGAGCCGTACGTTCGAGACCTGGCTCGCGACCGCCGCCGCCGGTGCCGCCGCGGCAAGTTATGCGCCGGGCTGGTACCTGGGCAGCAATTACGGCAGCTTTGGCGACAGGATCGGCGGGTTCTCAACCTCTATGGCAAGCACAATCGCCTCCACCATTCCGCAGCCTGTCAGCTCTTCCGGCTCCAGCTTCTCAGGCGGGGGCGGGGGCGGTTTTTCCGGCTCTGGCGGCGGCGGGGGCGGTGGCGGCGGCTGGTGATGCCTGCCGCGGTAATTTAACCGATAGCTGGTGACTTTTGCCGCTGGTCTTGCTAAGTCCGCGACACTCTTTTGCAACAGATTAAAGTCCTTATCCCATGCCCGATCTTCTGCTTGAACTTCGCTCCGAGGAAATCCCTGCCCGCATGCAGCGCAAGGCGGCGGGCGATCTGAAGAAACTCGTCACCGATGCCTTGGTGGAGAGAGGGCTGACCTATGAAGGTGCGCGCGAATATTGGACACCGCGTCGCCTGACGCTGGATATTCGCGGCCTCAACGCCCGCTCGGCCGATGTGCGTGAGGAAAAGAAGGGTCCGCGCACCGATGCCAATGAAAAGGCCATCGAAGGCTTTCTGCGTGGCGCAGGCCTCAACGATATCTCGGAAGCGCAGGTTGTTTCCGATCCGAAGAAGGGTGATTTCTACATCGCCATCATCAACAAGCCGGGCCGTCCGGCGGAAGAGATCATCGCCGAGGTGATGCCCGGCATCATCCGCTCTTTCCCCTGGCCGAAATCCATGCGCTCCGGCCCCGCTTCGATGCCGAAAGGCTCCAGCTATGCCGGTATCGAAGGCAAAGGTTCGGAAAGCCTGCGTTGGGTGCGGCCGCTGCAATCCATTGTCTGCCTGTTCGGCCCCGAACACGATGAAACGCAGGTCATCCCGTTTGCCATCGATGGTATCGTTGCCGGCAACGTTACCTATGGCCATCGTTTCCATGCGCCGGGTCCGATCACCGTGCGCCGTTTCGAGGATTATGTCTCGAGCCTCGAAAAGGCGAAGGTCATTCTCGATGCCGAGCGCCGCAAGGACATCATCCTGCACGACGCCAAGGACCTCGCTTTCGCCAACGGGCTCGACCTTGTGGAAGACGAAGGCCTGCTGGAAGAAGTTTCCGGCCTGGTCGAATGGCCGCAGGTGCTGATGGGCACTTTCGAAGAGGACTATCTGCAAATCCCCGCAGAAATCATCCGCCTCACCATCAAGACCAACCAGAAGTGTTTCGTCACCCGCAACCAGGGTGCGGAAGAGGGCCTTTCCAACCGCTTCATCCTTGTCTCGAACATCGAAGCGAGTGATGGCGGCAAGGAAATCATCCACGGCAATGGCAAGGTCGTGCGCGCGCGCCTGTCGGATGCCCGCCATTTCTGGACCCGTGACCAGGGTGATCTGCCCGATCTTGAGACGTTGAAGGACTCGGCTGCAAAATTCAGCCTCGATCTTAAAAAGCCCCTCGACCAGCGCATGGCGAAGCTCGATGCGCTCAACGTCACCTTTCACGCCAAGCTCGGCACGCAGGGCGAGCGCGTATCCCGCATCCGCGAACTGGCGAAGACGCTGGCCCCGATCGTCGGCGCCGATGCCGCGCTGGTGGACCGCGCCGTTGTGCTGGCCAAGGCCGACCTGCGCACCGAAGCCGTCGGCGAATTCCCCGAGCTTCAGGGCTTGATGGGCCGCAAATATGCGGCGCTTCAGGGCGAAAACGAAAGCGTTGCGGCCGCCATCGAAGATCACTACAAGCCGCAGGGTCCTTCCGACCGCCTGCCGGCTGACAAGGTGGCGATCACGGTCGCTCTCGCTGACAAACTCGACACCCTCGCCGGCTTCTGGGCCATCGATGAGAAGCCCACCGGCTCGAAGGACCCCTTCGCGCTGCGCCGTGCGGCGCTGGGTGTGGTGCGTATTCTGCTTGAGAAGAACGTGCGGCTGCCACTGCTGAGCGTTGCCAAGGATCCGGACCTTCTCTCCTTCTTCCACGACCGTCTGAAGGTCTATCTCCGCGATCTCGGCGCGCGTTACGATCTGATCGACGCCGTCCTGACGCCGGAATCCGACGACCTGCTGATGATCGCCCGCCGTGTCGAAGCGCTCACCGCCTTCATCACCGGTGAGGATGGCCGTAACCTTCTGGCAGGCGCCAAGCGCGCCACCCAGCTTCTGGCCGCGGAGGAGAAGAAGGGGACTGTGGTGGCGGATGGCGTTTCGGAAGAGTTGTTGAAGCTCGATGCCGAAAAGGCGCTTTATGCGGCGATCAAGACCGCGTCTGCCGATGCCGCGAAGGCTGTTGCCGGCGAAGATTTCCGCTCTGCCATGCAGGCGCTTTCGACGCTTCGCGCGCCTGTCGATAAATTCTTCGAGGATGTGCTCGTCAACGATGAGGACGCGGCCATTCGTGCAAATCGTCTGGCGCTGCTGAAGGCTATTCGCGAAGCGACTGGTACGGTTGCGGATTTCTCGAAGATTACGGGGTGATGGGGTTGGGGCAGCCGTACATGTCAGTGTGCGCGGTTCACCCCCCCTCTGTCCGACCGGACATCTCCCCTCAAGGGGGGAGATCGACCTGTGGCGAGCTCTCAGCCACATTGAACGTTTCGGGAAGAGCGGGGAGCATTCCTCTCGCCGATCTCCCCCCTTGAGGGGGAGATGCCCGGCAGGGCAGAGGGGGGTAAGCCACAGCCTCAACTCCCGCAGGATAACCTCCCATTGACCCACCCCACCTCCAAAATCCTCATCAGCGCCTGCCTCCTCGGCCAACCTGTCCGTTACGACGGCAGAGGCAAACCCTTCGCCCACCCGGCGATAGACCGCTGGCGAAGCGAGGGTAGGCTGGTGACGATCTGTCCTGAGATGGCGGGCGGTATGCCCGTGCCGCGCCCGCCGGCGGAAATCGAAGATGGTGCCTCCGGTCTCGATGTGCTGGAGGGCCGCGCCCGCGTGCTGGAGGTGACCGGCGGCGATGTCACGGCGCAATTCATTGCCGGCGCAGAAAGAGCGCTGGCCTTTGCGAGGGCCAATGCCTGCACATACGCGCTTCTGATCGATGGCAGCCCGTCCTGTGGGTCGGTTGCCATCTATGACGGTTCGTTTTCTGGCGTCAAACATGCGGGCAATGGGGTGACGGCGGCGCTGCTCGAAAAAGCCGGTATTGCCGTTTTTTCACCTGCCGATATCGACCGGCTGGATGTGCTGACCCGTTAAAAGAAAAGCGCCGGAGTTCCCCGGCGCCTTTGTTCATCGATAGTCTTGCGGCGTATCACCCCGCCATGCGCAGCTCATGCGCCATGGCATGAAGCTGGTGACCGGACGACACGCGGAAGCCGCGGATGAGGTTCAGCAGTTCCTCTGTGTCCACGGCAAGCGCTTCCGCTGAAGCCGTGGTTTCTTCCGCCATTGCCGCATTGTGCTGGGTGGCCACGTCGAGCTGGTTGAGCGATGAGGAGATCGAGCGCAGCGTCGTATCCTGCTCGGCTGCCGAGTGGGCGATCTTGCTGACGATCTCGTTAGCGGATTTGATCTGGTCCGAGATACGCTTCAGTGCATCGCCGGCCTCGCCCACAAGCCGCACGCCATTTTCCACCTGGGCGGAAGAGCGGGCGATCTGGTCCTTGATCTCTTTGGCAGCAGCCGCGGATTTCTGTGCGAGTTCGCGCACTTCCTGCGCTACCACGGCAAAGCCCTTGCCAGCCTCACCCGCGCGAGCAGCTTCGACGCCAGCATTCAGTGCCAGAAGGTTGGTCTGGAAGGCGATATCGTCGATCACGCCGATGATGTTGGAAATCTGGTCGGAAGACTGCTCGATGCCGCTCATCGCCATGATCGCTTCTTCCACCACACGGTCGCTGCGCGTGGCTTCCGAGCTGACGGTGGTGACACGCTTGGCGGCGTCAGCTGCCCCTTCCGCCGTCTGGCGCACCGCGACGGTCAGTTCGTCAAGCGCTGCGGAGGTCTCTTCCAGATTGGCAGCCTGCCGTTCGGTACGCTGCGATAGCTCGTTGGAGGCCTTGCGGATTTCTTCCTTTGAGCCGCCAATGTCGATGCTCTTGGAATTTACCTTGGCCATGGCGGCATCGAGATGGGTCAGGGCCTCGTTGAAATTGTCGCGCAGCGTTGCGTAACGGTTGCCGAGGTCGCCGCAGCGCACGGTCAGATCGCCGCCGGCCAGCTTTTCCAGCGCCTCGCCGATGGTGGCGACCACACGCGCCTGCAATTCTGCCTCGTCGCGCTGCATGTCGAGGTTGTTCTGGCGCTCGGCATTGAGCTGTTGCTGCTGTTCTTCCTCACGGCGCTGCATGGCATGGCGCTCGCGTACCTTGTCCTGAAGCGAGGCAGTAGCCTTCGCCATCATGCCCACTTCGTTGGTGAGGCCAGTATGGGGAATGGCGAGCGAGACGTTTTCATTGGCGACTTCGCCAAGCGCGCGGTGAATATCGCCGAGGGGCTTCGAGATACCACGGATGACATAGAAAGCGGCTGCAAGCGCCAGCACGAAGATCAACGCGCCGATGGATAGCGCCTTCATCACCTCGCCGCGCACCTGTGCGTTCAGATCATCGATGTAAACGCCGGTCACGACCACCACCTGCCAGGGTTCGAAGGCAAGTGCATAGGAGCTCTTGGCGTAGTCATTGCCTTCCATGCCGGGCTTCGGGCCGTAGAAATCCGTCTGGCCGCCGCCATTGCGACCAAGCCGCACCAGCTCGTCACGATAAGCGAAACCCTTGCTGTCAGGCTTGCCCTTGAAGTTCTCGCCGACGCGCTTGGCATCGGGATGGAACTTCATCGTCACATCGTAATCATAACCGAAGAGGTAGCCATCCGGGGTGAAGCGTATGGCGCTGACGGTCGCATAAGCCTGCTTCATGGCCTCGTCGCGCGAAAGGGTGCCGGCCTTTTCCTTGTCGTGGAAGGATTGCAGGATGGAGATGGCCGACTGCACCTGAGTCCGCAGCATACCGTAGCGTTCCTCATAGATCGCGTCGGTGGCGGACTTCAGCTGGTAGAAGGTTGCCACGGCGAAGGCGGCCATCAGGGCCACTACAAGAACGATCAACTGACGGGAAATGGAAAGGTTCTTCATGGGCCCTCACAAGCGTTTGGCCTCGCGCGCCTCGCTTTGCCGCGCGCTGCCGGTGTTTCGGAAAAGGGAGAAGCGCATGATGCGCCGGGAAGGGCCTGAAGAGCGGCATCCGCCCAAGGCCTCATGCTGTGCTGCATTGCACCATGAGATGACTTAGCAGCCAAAAATTTGAAGATATATTTAATTAGTGGAAGCTTTATCACGCCAGCCGGCGGAATAACCCCTCGGGGATTTTTAATTCCCCAAATGGTTGCTGACGACCGTGAAAAATACAGCGCGGACGCGATTGTTTGACATTTGTCATCCAACCCGCAGGTCAGTTGCCGCGCAATTGGAAGTCCGGGAAGTTGGTCGGAGCGGGCAAGGCAGAAGCGCGTGAGGGGGCCGCCGCATCGGTACTCGAAATTTCCTTCGTAGCCGCAGTGGTGGTCGTCATGTCTATGCCGCCGGGCGTCGCAGCGGTTTCCTGCGTATGCGCCGTTGGCTCCACGTCGTCATAGGTGGCGATTGCGGTGCCAGACGCTTCCTTCGGCATCCATGCCGGATTGGTGCTGACAAATGTCACGGGCGCGCCGCCGAGCCATGCTTCCGTGCGCACCAGCGTCTGCCTGCCATCCACTTCCCGCATTTCCGTGTGCTGGGTCCCGGGTTCTATGGAAGGAATGCTGTAAACCTGCGCCGCGGTTTTCTCCTTGATCTGCTGGCAACCCGTGCAGTCGCGACGGATGAAGCTGCCATTGGTGGTATGAACACCGTTGATATATTCGATGGAAGACGCCATGGCAGACCCGCCGGTCAGCACGACAATCGCTGTCAGAAGAAGACGCCGCATCGAAAAAGCCCCCAAATAACGGCGCCGCCTCGTGATCCGGGCAAAGTGCGCCATTCCATGTTCGGGCAAGTATTACCGGCGTTTCGTTTCCATCGGGTCAGCAAACTTGGTAAAAATTGAACGAAATATTCGTTGCCGGCCCGTTTGATCTAAAAATCAGGCCTTTTCGCGCGCCACAGCCTGCCAGCCGATATCGCGCCGGCAAAAGCCGTTTTCCCACTCCACCCTGTCCGCCAGCGCATAGGCGTGGGCCTGCGCCTCGGTAACGGTCTTTCCAAGGGCGGTAACGTTCAGCACGCGGCCACCCGTAGCCACCAGCCTGTCGTCCTTCAACGCAGTCCCGGCATGGAACACCTTCGCTTCTTCGCTCGCTTCAGGAATATGCGCGATCGGCGTGTTCTTGTCGTATGCGCCGGGGTAACCCTTGGAAGCCAGGACGACGGTCAGCGCAGCCTCGTCGCGCCATTCCGCGTCAACCCTGTCCAGTGTGCCAGTGGCCGTGGCGTAGAGGATGGGCAGCAGATCACTTTTCAGGCGCATCATCAGCACCTGGCATTCTGGATCGCCGAAGCGCACGTTGTATTCAATGAGTTCCGGGCCCTTGGCGGTAATCATCAGTCCAGCAAAGAACACGCCGGAGAAGGGATTACCATCTTTCGCCATGCCCGAGATCGTCGGCTCGATGATTTCTTTCATGGTGCGCTCCACCATGGTCGCGGTCATTACGGGGGCGGGCGAATAGGCACCCATGCCGCCCGTATTCGGACCGGTATCACCATCACCGACGCGCTTGTGATCCTGCGCGGTTGCGAGCGCCAGCGCGGTCTTGCCGTCGGAAAGGCAGAAGAAGCTCGCTTCCTCGCCATCGAGGAAGGCCTCCACCACCACTTCGGCGCCGGCCGCGCCGAAAGCGCCGTCGAAGCAGTCGTCAATCGCGGCAAGCGCTTCCGCTTCCGTCATGGCCACGGTCACGCCCTTGCCGGCGGCAAGCCCGTCGGCCTTGATGACGATGGGCGCACCCTGTGCGCGGACGTAGTCCTTGGCCGGCTCTGCGGATTTGAAACGCTGGTAAGCGCCGGTCGGAATATCGTAGCGCGCGCAGAGATCCTTCGTGAAACCCTTGGAACCCTCCAGCTGCGCTGCCGCTTTCGATGGCCCGAAAGTGGCGATGCCGGCGGCACGCAGGTCATCCGCCAGACCGGCGACCAGCGGCGCTTCCGGGCCGATGACGACGAAGTCGATTGCCTTTTCTTTTGCAAAGGCGATGACGGCAGCATGATCTTCCACGTTCAGCTCCACTAGCGTCGCATGGTCGGCGATGCCGGGATTGCCGGGGGCTGCGTAGAGCGCATCAAGCAGGGGAGACTGGGCGATTTTCCACGCCAGCGCATGTTCGCGTCCGCCGGAACCGATCAACAGAACTTTCATGGTCAATACCCCTGCAAAATTCGCCAGTAACCTTGTGTCAGGGGCGTTAAGGGCAGGGGGGCGAAAGGTCAAGACGAATATGTGGCGATTGCCGCGCGTTTAGCCTGCGAATAGAGGCTGCAAATCCCTCCTCCGTCATGCCGGACTTGATCCGGCATCCAGCCACGGCGCGTCTGCGCCGTGAAAGAGTCTTAAGCGATCAAGGACTTGATTGCACTGGACCCCGGATCAAGTCCGGGGTGACTGTGTGCGGATGGTGCCGTTCTGCATCAGAAATCGCTTTTCGAGACGCCGCGGTCACTACGATGAATTGCCTGTCTTTCCCCTGAAGTCAGCCTTTCCTGTGGAATCGTTGTCGCCTCTTGTTGTCACGCCACAATCAGACATTATGGTCGCCGCTCCAGATATGACAGCAGAGACCCATATGACCGCAGACAACGCCCGCCTCGCCACGCTCATCGCCTCCGAAATCAACGCCCGCCCCGATCAGGTAAAGGCCGCGGTGACCCTGCTGGACGAGGGCGCGACCGTTCCCTTCATCGCCAGATACCGCAAGGAAGTGACGGGAGGGCTTGACGATACCCAGCTGCGCACGCTTTCCGAACGCCTTGTCTATCTGCGCGAACTCAATGCCCGTCGCTCTTCCATCGTCGATTCCATCAGCGGGCAGGGAAAGATGACCGATGAGCTGATGGTCAAGATAATGCAGGCGGGCACCAAGGCCGAGCTGGAAGACCTCTACCTGCCCTATAAGCCGAAGCGCCGCACCCGTGCCGAAATCGCCCGCGAAAGGGGTCTTGGCCCGCTTGCCGAAGCCATATGGGAAAACCGCGCCGCCGATCCGGCGAAACTGGCGGAGGCCTATGTGCAGGGCGAGGTGGCCGATGTGAAGGCGGCGCTCGAGGGCGCGCGAGACATCGTGGCTGAAACCATGACGGAAAATGCCGATCTGCTTGGCCGCCTGCGCGATTACATGCGCCAGAACGCCACCTTCCGCGCCAAGGTGGTGGATGGCAAACAGGCGGCCGGCGAGAAGTTTTCCGATTATTTCGACCATTCCGAACGCTGGGCGACGGTGCCGGGCCACCGGGCGCTCGCCATGCTGCGCGGCTGGAACGAGGAAATTCTGACATTGACGATCGATGTCGATGCAGACGATCCCGCACCGGTGAAGCCGGCGCAGCGCACCATCGCCGCCGCCTTCGATATCCGCAATGCTGGCCCCGCCGATCAATGGCTGATGGAGGTCGCCGGCTGGACCTGGCGCGTGAAACTCTCCATGTCGCTATCGCTCGACCTGATGCGCGAGTTGCGTGAGCGGGCGGAAGAAGAGGCGATCAATGTCTTCGCACGGAACCTCAAGGATCTCCTGCTGGCCGCCCCCGCCGGATCGCGCGCCACCATGGGTCTCGATCCGGGCATCCGCACCGGCGTCAAGGTGGCCGTGGTCGATGGCACCGGCAAGCTGCTGGACACCTCGACGGTTTACCCCTTCCAGCCGAAGAACGACGTGCGCGGCGCGCAGGCGGAACTCGCCTTGCTCATTCGCAAGCACAATGTCGAGCTGATCGCCATCGGCAATGGCACCGGCAGCCGCGAGACGGAAAAGCTGGTGGCCGATCTTCTGGCCCAGATGCCGGCTTCCGCTTCAGGTACAAAGCCCACCAAGGTAATCGTGTCGGAGGCGGGCGCATCCGTCTATTCCGCTTCGGAACGGGCGGCGGCTGAATTCCCCAATCTCGACGTTTCGCTACGTGGAGCAGTCTCCATCGCCCGCCGCCTTCAGGACCCGCTGGCGGAACTGGTGAAGATCGAGCCGAAATC
Source organism: Agrobacterium sp. 5Ca39 (assembly GCF_055382365.1). Classification (NCBI taxonomy): domain Bacteria; kingdom Pseudomonadati; phylum Pseudomonadota; class Alphaproteobacteria; order Hyphomicrobiales; family Rhizobiaceae; genus Agrobacterium; species Agrobacterium sp. 5Ca39. The sequence continues at coordinate 293,747 of NZ_AP026436.1, forward strand.
TATCGGCGTCGGTCAATACCAGCACGATGTCGATCAGGGCCGCCTCAGCCGCTCGCTCGATGCTGTCGTGGAAGATGCCGTGAATGCCGTCGGCGTAGACCTCAACACGGCCTCGTCGCCGCTTCTGGCGCGGGTTTCCGGTCTCGGTGCCTCGATTGCCGATGCCATCGTTGCCCATCGCGATCAGACCGGTCCATTCGCGAGCCGCAAGGAATTGCTCAAAGTGCCGCGCCTCGGCCAGCGCACCTTCGAACAATGCGCGGGCTTCCTGCGCATTCCAAACGGCAAGGAGCCGCTGGATGCTTCGTCCGTTCACCCGGAAGCCTATGGCGTGGCGAAGAAGATCGTCGCCGCCTGCGGCCGCGATCTGCGCTCGCTGATGGGCGATAGCGCCACCTTGAAGTCGCTGGACCCTAAGAAGTTCATCGATGAGCAGTTCGGCCTGCCGACCGTCAAGGACATCATCGCCGAACTGGAAAAGCCCGGCCGTGACCCGCGCCCGAGCTTCAAGACCGCGACCTTTGCCGAGGGTGTGGACGAGATCACCGATCTGAAACCCGGCATGTTGCTGGAAGGCACCGTTACCAATGTGGCTGCCTTCGGCGCTTTCGTGGATATCGGCGTGCATCAGGACGGGCTGGTGCATGTCTCGCAGCTCGCCGACCGTTTCGTCAAAGACCCGCATGAGGTCGTCAAGGCGGGTGATGTCGTCAAGGTGCGAGTCGTTGAAGTGGATGTGAAGCGCAAGCGCATCGGGCTGACCATGCGTAAGGATGGTGGCGAGGCTGCGCCGCAGCCGATGCGGGAGAGGGGCAATACAAATGCCATGCGCCACGCGACAGCCAAGCCCAAAGATCGCAACGAGGGGTCGCAATCCGGTGGTGCACTGGCAGCTGCCCTGGCTGAAGCCATGAAGCGGCGCTGACCTGCGGTTGAAATGATTTTTCTGAGTAAAGCCCTGCCATACACCTCGGCAGGGCTTTTTGCTTGATGAAATCGTTCAATTTTTTTGAAATAAGACTATCTTGCAACTTATGCCGAAAGGAATACGGTCAGCAAAATTGATAAGTGAGACTTAGCAATTGGGGGTGCCATGGCGTCGTCTCTGCATGTTCTTCTCGAAAAGATAATCAAGAACGGTGATCTGACCGTCAACAGCCCCGGCGGCAGCCGCACATTCGGCAATGGTGCCGGAAAGAAGGTGGTTCTCAACTTCACCGACGAAGCCGCCATGCAGGAGATTGCCGCCGATCCGGCGCTCAAGCTTGCTGAAATGTACATGGAGGGCCGCGTGAAGGTCGCGGAAGGCGACATTTATGATTTTCTGGCGCTGGTCAAAAGCAATACGCTGAGCGAAGCCCTGTCCTTCGGCATGATCTGGCGCGGCATGGCTCGCATCATCGCCGCCCGCATCAAGATGCATCTGCCGGTCAATCACAACAAGAGCAACGTCGCCCACCATTATGATCTGAGCGCAAAGCTGTTTGACCTCTTTCTCGATGAGGACTGGCAATATTCCTGCGCCTATTTCAATCCGCCCGGCATCAGCCTTTATGAGGCGCAGGTCGCGAAAAAGCGGCACATCGCCGCCAAGCTGATGACCGAGCCGGGCCAGAGTGTTCTGGAAATCGGCTCCGGCTGGGGCGGCATGGCCATGTATATCGCCGAGAGCGCCGGAGCCGATGTCACCGGCATCACGCTTAGCGAGGAACAGCTGCGCGTTTCCCGTGACCGAGCCGCAAAACGCGGGCTTGCCGGCAATGTCCGTTTCGAATTGCAGGATTACCGTTATCTTCCGGCTTCAAAGAAATATGACCGCATCGTCTCCGTCGGCATGTTCGAACATGTCGGGCCGACCCATTATCGCGATTATTTTGACAAGGTGGCGGAGGTGCTTGACGATAAGGGCGTGATGGTGCTGCATTCCATCGGCCAGCCGTATCCGGCGCTGGCGACCAACCCCTTCATCGAAAAATATATTTTCCCCGGCGGCTATATCCCCTCGCTTGCCGAAGTGCTGCCGGCCATCGAGAAATCCCGGCTGCTGGTCAAGGATATCGAAATCCTGCCGATGCACTATGCCCACACGCTGCGACACTGGCGCGAGCGTTTCGTGGCGCGCAAGGCGGAAGCGATAGCACTTTATGACGAGCGCTTCTTCCGCATGTGGGAGTTTTATCTGGCGGGGTCGGAAATGGCCTTCACCCACGAGAACTTCCACATCTTCCAGATCCAGATCGCCAAGGACCGCGATGCCGTGCCGCATAATCGCGACTACATTGCGCAGAACGAGGCAAAGCTGCTGGAGTTTGAGAAGACTCGGGCGCCGCTGGAGAAGGTGACATTCTGACGACGGTGTGGGCGGCGAGTGACCGAATTGCGGAGAGTATTGACAAGCGTCTCCGCAATCTCGGCGTCACCCTGGGCTTGTTCCGAGGATCTATCCACGTTGCGTAAAGTCCTTCGGTCGCAGATGCTCGGGACAGGCCCGAGCATGACGAACGAGAGGTTTGGCGCCGTGTCGTGAGCCTCGCGGTGGTGTCTGCTTCTTAACGCACTGGTTAATCGAATGGAAAGACAATCCCTCTAATTCTACGGACACCTGTCTGTATTGCGTTTCTGGGGTTCTTTCATGTTCAAGCCATCAGCGGCAGCCGCCGCCTGTATCCTGTCGCTCTTTGCCGTGGGCAATGCCCATGCAGATGGCTGGTTTTCCGGCGACTGGTATCTGAAACTCGGCGGCGCGGGTTTCACCGCGCCGAAATATCAGGGCGATAACAAGAATGAATTCGGCTTTTCGCCCATCATTTCCCTCGGCCGTCAGGGGCAGGGCGCCCGTTTCACCTCCCGGAACGACAGCGCCTCCATCTCGCTTCTGGATAACGGTCCGCTCAGCATGGGTCTCGCCGGCCGCCTGATCTCTCCACGTGATGAGGGTGATTCTGCCGATCTGAAGGGCATGACGCGTATCAAGCGCGGCGGCGAGCTTGGTGGTTTTGCCGAGGCTTATCCGACCGACTGGCTGCGCGTTCGCGGCGAAGTTCGTCAGGGCATCCGCAGCCACAGCGGCGTGGTCGGCGATGTCGCTGTCGATGCCTTCACCGATATCGCCCCCGGCATCCAGATTTCGGCCGGCCCGCGCGCCACGTGGGTGAGCAGCAAATACAATGAACGTTATTACGGTGTGAGTGCGGCACAGGCGGCCGCCGGCGCGCCATCGCCCTATAGCCCGGGCGGCGGCCTGCATTCGGCCGGTATCGGCGCCGCCATCACCTGGAAAGTCACCGAAAATGCTGAAGTCGGCTCCTTTGCGGAATATCGCCGCCTGACCGGCGATGCCGCGGACAGTTCGCTCGTGCGCGAGCGCGGTTCGAAGAACCAGTTCATCATCGGGGTTCAGGCGAGCTACAAATTCAATTTCTCCCTGCCCTGACACGAGTGGAGATATGCTCCTGAAAAGCCCCGTCGCGAACCGCTGCGGGGCTTTTCTGCGTGTACGGTCGGCTGCTGAAATCCATTCCGATTTTGCGGCTGATGCTGTAGAACCATCCCATGGTTCACCACAGCGATTTGTCAGACCGCGTCTCCGACGCGCCATCCAATAACTGGGTCTATCGGATTTTGCCGAGGCCCCTCTGGCCCTATGCGCAGCTGGCCCGGTGGGATCGACCCATCGGCTGGCAATTGCTGATGTGGCCGTGCTTCTGGTCCGCAGCCCTCGCGGCCAACGCGGCGGTGGCGACCGGCGGCTTTTCCTGGGGCACGCTGATCTGGCACCTAGTGCTGTTCTTCATCGGATCGGTGGCGATGCGCGGCGCGGGCTGCACCTATAATGATCTGGCCGACCACAAGATCGACATGGCAGTGGCGCGCACCCGCTCGCGACCGCTGCCGTCGGGCCGGGTGAGCCGCGGACAGGCCAAGGTCTTCATCGTCCTGCAGGCGCTTGCCGGGCTGGTCGTCCTCCTGCAGTTCAACAGTTTCGCAATCGCAACCGGTATGTTCTCGCTGTTCTTCGTGGCGATCTACCCCTTCGCCAAGCGCTTCACCAACTGGCCGCAATTTTTCCTCGGTCTTGCATTTTCCTGGGGCGCGCTGATGGGCTGGGCGGGGCAGTTCGGATCGATTGCCTGGCCGGCTGTCCTGCTTTATGTCGGCTCCATCGCCTGGACGATCGGTTATGATACAATCTACGCCCACCAGGACAAGGAAGATGACACGGCGGTGGGCATCGGTTCTACCGCCCTCCTGTTTGGAGAAAACACACATCGCTGGCTGGTTTTCCTTTATGGCACAGCCCTTGCCATGATGTTCCTGTCGTTCTGGACGGCGGGTGTTAACGTCATTGCCTATAGCGGACTTGCCGCCGCGGCTCTCATGCTGTTCCGGCAGGTATGGGTGCTTGATATCGATGACGTTGACCAGTGTCTCGTGCTGTTCAAATCCAACAACCGCGTCGGCGTGCTGATTTTCGCAGGGCTCATTCTGCCGCTGCTGCTGGTGTAAGCTGCGGGAATAGCGAATACGAAAAAGCCCGGTCGCGTCATCCGCGCCGGGCTTTTTGTGTTATGAAGAAGATCAGTTGCGGGCGATGATTTCCTTGCCCTCGATCTTCATGCTCATGCCGAGCGAACCGGTGGAACGGCGAACGAGGAAGCGCGGGCGGCGCTCCGCGAAATAGGAATGGCGGCGGCGCGGACGGGTATTCTGGGTGCGCACCTTGCCGAGATGTTCTTCCAGCGGACGGGCGACGCCATCGGCTTCCACCATCAGCATGGGAATGCGGTAGGCCTCGGACCAGCTGCGCCAGTCGGCGGCGATATCGCACAGATCGTGGGCGACGAGAAGCGGAACGCAAAGATCCGGATCGTCGTGATGCAGCTCGAGAGTCACCGTCACCTGCCCGTCACCATGGTCGATGGCGCGGGCGGCAACACCCTTGAAGGCGCGGGCAGGCAGGGCGAAGGACAGAGGCAGGCCGGAAGAGGACAGAACCTTTCTCAGAACGGCGCCCCGTTCATCGAGGGTGACGGCGACATCGGTCGCGCCATTGCCTTTTCCATAGGTGACCTGTTGCGGAAAACGTGCCGGGTCTAACCTGAGAGTGGCGACGGCCCAGTCGGGCTTCAGAACGGTCTTGGTCATGTTTATTCTACCCTTGTTTTACCTGAGAGCCGGTTTCCGGTCTTCTCATCGGGACTTTTCGTCCTCTGATGTCAGGAGAATATCCGCCGCCTGTTCGAGACTGCTTAAAAATCGCGGTTAAGAAAACTTTGCATTCCCAAATGGTTAGCAAAACACACTGTGGCATGGTTTCGCTTGGGTAAAGGAGATCGGGACAATGCGGTTTTTATCCCGGTCGAAATTGTGCTCTTTCAAGCTCCGGGCAAGGCGCGTCCTGCATAGTCGCGTCGGGCCCTGCCGCGCTTCCGGATGGAGGCATGGCAGGGCGGATTCAAAGCGGAGTTTCGACGTTCCACGGGGACGAGCGAGGCTCCAGGGGGCATTCGGATGGTATCGACTTATCTCAGCTACGACCTCATCAACCGCGATATGAAGACAAGCATTTCCCGCGTGTCGCAGCAGGCAATCACCGAGCGTCAGACGAAATATTACAAGGAAAACATCGGCAATGTGAAAAGCGTCGATGAATTCCTCGATAACTATCAGCTCTATTCCTATGCCATGGATGCCTTCGGCCTCGGCGAGATGACCTATGCCAAGGCTTTCATGAAAAAGGTGCTGGAGAGCGACCTGAACGACCAGAACAGCTTCGCCAACAAGCTGACGGACGAGCGGTATCGGGAATTTGCCGCTGCCTTCAATTTCACGGCCTCGACAAAGACGGTTCAGACGGAGGCACAGCTCGACAAGATGATCGGGCTCTACGGGACGTCGATCACCGACATGGATGACAGCCTTGCCGAAGAGACCCGCTATTACAAGGCGATCATCGGCACCGTCACCAACGTTGATCAGCTGCTCCAGAACGACAGGGCCCGCGCCTATATATTTCAGGTCTTCAGCATCGATGAGAAGACCTATACCTATTCCCATATCCGGGGATTGATGACGAGCGACATCGCCGATCCCGACAGCTACCTCAATCAGAAATTTGGCGCTGCCTATAATGACGCGGTCGAAAAGCTGACCATGAAAGGTAATATCGAACTGCACGCGGAGGTCACGGCGCGGATCGCCGCAATCGACACTTCGCTCGCGGGAACGGAACTGACAGACGAGCAGCGCACGGCGCTCGAGGCGGAAAAAGTTACCAGGCAGGACCAGCTGACGCAGCTCGAAGCCGTGCTGCCACCCAAGAGCGAGTGGGAAGCGAAGCTTGCCGCGATCACCGCAGAACAGACGACGCTTTCAAATGCCGTTACCCAATATAACAAGATGGCACAGCTCGCCGCCGCCTTCGAATTCAAAAACGATGGCACCGTTGCCGCCGGCGGGGCGCAGAAAGCTGACAATATCAAGGTGATGACGGATGCCTACATCAGCAGCGCACCGCGCGTGACGCCGACGGTCGCCACGCTGAACCGGGACTATTTCGAATCGAAGATCGGTTCGATCAAGACCGTGGACGAACTGCTCTCGGATACGCGTCTCCTCAACTATATCAAGGTTGCCTTTGACCTTAACGACCTGACGATCGTGACGGCGACGATCGAGAACATCCTGACCAGCGACCTGAACGACCCGAACAATTACATCGCGACTTTCGGCAAGAACGACAAGCGCTACCTCGCCATGAGGAACGCGTTCAATTTCAAGACGGACGGAACACTTGCCGACGGCACGACGCCGCAGACGACGCTGCAGACCGCGACCACGACAAGCGGCTACATGACCCATTACGGCGAAAAGGATGACGCCGCCGACGAGAAGGCGCTGACCTTATTCAAGAGTGACATTAGAAGCGTCACGTCCGTCAAGGATTTCCTCGACAGCAGCGCAGTCTATAATTATGCGCTGAAGGCCGTCGGCCTCGATCCGGCCAAGGTGAATGCGGCGGATATCCGCAAGGTCCTCACCAGCGACCTTCAGGACAAAAAGAGCTACGTCTATACGCTGAAAGACGAGCGATATGTCAAACTGGCGGAGCTTTTCAACTTCGCACCGGACGGAAGCCTGGGCTCCCCGGTGCTGGCACAGTCGGAAATCGAGATGCAGACCATGTCGGCTGACTACATCAAGAAGAAGTCGGCTTTCGGCACTGAGAAAGACAAGGAAACCGCCAAGAAGGAGGCGGAATATTTCACGGGCGAGATGCAGAAGATCAAGACGCTCAAGGATTTTCTGAGCAATGATCGTCTCACGGAATTCGCGATGGAATCGCTTGGCATCGATCCCAAAACTGTGACGAAGGAACAGCTGCAGAAGATGTTCTCGTCGAAACTGGATGATGGCGAAAGCTATCTCAACAAGGAAATGGATCCGGTCTTCCGCCGTCTCGTCACCGCCTTCAACTTCGATTCTGACGGCAATATCCTTCACGAAGACCGCAGCCTGATCCAGACACGGCGCGGTCTCTACGAGACACTGGACAATTATCTAACCCAGACCCTGGAGACGCAGGCGGGCGAAGAGAATGCCGGCGTCCGTCTGGCGCTTTATTTCAAGCGCATCGCGGCAGGCACGACGTCCTATTATTCCATCCTTGCCGATACCGCGATCCAGAGTTTCATCAACACCACCTTCGGCATTCCTGACGAACTCGGCAATGCCCCGGTCGATACGCAGGTGGCGATGATGAAGAAATATTTCGACATCAAGGATTTTCAGGACCCGGAAAAGGTGAAGAAGCTCGTCGCGCGTTTTACCGTCATGTATGACAACGCGCAGAACACCACAGATCCCATCATGATGCTGTTCAATGGCAGCGGCTCTGCGGGAATCAGCGGCGATACGCTGCTGGCGGTAGCGACGCTGCGCGCGCGATAGGCGCGTTCGGACCGGCTTGTCAGCAGGGGGCGCTCCACGATCCGCCGCCGGATTACCAGCCCGGCAGCATATGTCCGGCGCGCAGGCGCGGCATCTTCGGATAGGTCTTCACATCGCTGTCCATCTCGTCGACCACGCTCATTGGTGAGATATTGTCGAGGCAGGCGGTGATATGGTCGGTGATGGCATTCACCAGCGATGGGGAAAGGCCCGGTCGTTTCATCAGGCCGATCTGCACCGGCGGCAGCGGCGGGAAGCCGTCTGCGGCGGTCAGAACCTTCATGCCGGTGCGCAGCGCCGATTCCGGCAGCACCGAAACAGCCATGCCCGCCAGCACGGCGGCGGCAACGACGGTTGAAGACCAGCTGGTAAAAAGCACCTGGTAATCGCGCCCGTCGGCATCGAGCGCCGAACAGGCGAGCTGGCGCCAGTGGCAGTCACGTCGTCCGACGGCGAGGGGCACCGGGGCATCGTCCTTCAGCGGATGGTTGGCGGAAGCGACCCAGCACAGCGGTTCGGTGCGCACCACATCCGACGAGCGGGCCCGCGGATTGTGGGTGACGAGAGCGATATCCAGTTCGCCGCGCGCCATTTTTTCCGCAAGGCTAACCGACGGCTCGCAGACGATGTAAAGCTCGACATTCGGATGAGTCTTCGCGAAACGCCCGATGATCTCGGGCATGTAACGGTCGGCATAGTCATCGGGCGTGCCGATGCGCAGCGTGCCCTCCAGCCGGTTGTCATCGAAGGCGGCGATCGCCTCGTTATTGAGGCGGATGATGCGGCGGGCATAGTTCATCAGCTTTTCGCCTTCCGCCGTAAGGCGGTTGCCCCGCCCGTCCTTGGCGAAGAGCTGTTTGCCGATGCGTTCTTCCAGCCGTCGCATCTGCATCGAGACGGCGGACTGTGTCTTGAAAACGCGGTCTGCGGCCTTGGTGAAGCTGCCCGTATCGACGATGGCGATGAAGGTGTGCAGCTGGTCTATGTCGAGAGGTGCGGACATGGATGGTCATCCATCAGAATGATTGATGTCTTACATTAGAAACATTCGTTGGACTGATCAATAGTCTTGCGACATTTTGACACCAAGCAAATCAATCTCAACCCCGGGGCCGGCGAAACGTCAGGCCCCCAACCCGAGGCAGCTTCTCGCGCGTGGTGCGCCGGGGGCGGTGCCGCATCGTGCCGTTACGAAAGGATAAGTGTCATGCGCACGGCAGAACGGAGAATGGAACTGGAACTTGCAACAGCACGGCCGAACGATACGTTCCGCCGCGTCGCTTTCCGCGTCAAGACCTTCGTGCAGCGCATCTACAATCGTATCGTGGCGAATGGCCTCACCGAGCTGGATGATCGTCTTCTCGCCGATATCGGCCTGGCAAGATCGGACGTCAGCGACGCCCTCAACACGGGCCTGCTGGAAGATCCCACCGCTCATCTGACCCGCGCGGCACGTCGACGGGCCGCAACACGGTTCAAGACCCTTTGAAATAGCGCCATCCGGCAGGCCTCCAGCTGCCGGAGAGGCCCTCCAGCCGAAAGGTTTCCCCGCAGGGTGATTTGCCAATAGCCCTGCCTTTGCCCGGTGTCAGGCCCCCTCGGCCGCACCGGGCTTTTTTTATGTCTGCGATTGGCGCTCTCGCGAAACCCGAAGCGGTTCCGCTGGTTTTAATACTGGTATTCCTCAAACACAGGAAGAACCGAGCCGCCCCAGCGGCCATTGTAAAGCGCCAGCAAGTCTTCGGCGAGTGTCGTTTTCTTCGCCAAAACCTCGTCCAGCGAGGACAGGAATACGGTCTCGTCCTGACCTTCGCCATTCAGCCGGTTGCGGTTTTTCAGTCCGGTGCGGGAAATATCGAGCACTTCGCGCGCGATACCGAGAAGCGGCTTGCCGGCGATTTCGGCATTCAGTCCCTTGGCCGGAACCGCATCACGAAGGGCGATAACCTCGTCGAAGCTCCAGGCCGCCGTCAGTGCGTCGGCAGCGTCCAGCGCTTGCCGATCGTAGAGAAGGCCGACCCAGAAGGCTGGCAGGGCGCATATGCGTCTCCACGGGCCGCCGTCGGCGCCGCGCATTTCCAGAAAACGCTTCAGGCGCACATCGGGGAACAGGGTGGAGAGATGGTTCGTCCAGTCGCCCATGGTCGGTTCCCATGCGGCGATTTCGCCCTTGAGCGCACCATTCATGAACTGACGGAAGGTGACATGGGTGCAATCATGGTATTTGCCGTCGCGCACGATGAAATACATCGGCACGTCGAGCGCCCATTCCACATAGTCCTTGAACCCGAAATCCTCGTTGAAGGTGAAGGGCAAGACGCCCGAGCGGCGATTGTCAGTATCGCGCCAGATATCGCCGCGCCACGAGAGAAGACCGTTCGGCTTGCCCTCCGTAAAGGGCGACGAGGCGAAAAGCGCCGTTGCCAGAGACTGCAGCTTCATGGAAACGCGCATCTTCTGACGCATGTCGGCTTCGGATGAAAAGTCGAGATTAACCTGAATGGTGCAGGTGCGGTACATCATGTCGAGACCCTTGGTCCCGACTTTCGGCATGTAGCGCGTCATGATCGCGTAGCGCGATTTCGGCATGCGTGGCGTTTCGTCAAAGGTCCACAGCGGGCTGCCGCCGATGCCGAGGAAACGGATGCCCATCGGCTCTGCCACTTCGCGCAGCGTCGCCAGATGCTGGTTGGATTCCTTGCAGGTCTGGTGCAGGTTCTCAAGCGGCGCGCCCGAAAGTTCGAACTGCCCGCCCGGTTCGATGGAGATGGCACCCATGCCGTGTTGTTCGCCGAGGCCGATAATGTTTTCACCGTCCATTATCGGGTCCCAGCCGAGCTTCTCCTGCATGCCCTTCAAAAGTGCGGAAATGCTGGCATCGCCGAAATAAGGAACCGGCCGGTTGTCCTCGCGGAAAAAGGCGAATTTTTCGTGCTCGGTGCCGATACGGAAATCGGCTTCAGCTTTGTTACCGCCCGCCAGATAATCGGTAAGCTCCGTAACGGAGGAAAGGGGGGTCTGGTCGGTCGTGTCGCGTGCCATGGCTTACCTTGTTATGACGTCTCTGTTGCGGCGAGGCATATGATTGGCAGATAGGGCCGTATCGTAGCTGGAGGCAAATGAATTTCTTTTAAAGATGCATGAAGAGCAACGGAGCATTCAGTTCCAGTCGCCGACCGTGGCCTGAATGACCGCCAGTGCGGCAACCGCAGCCGTATCTGCCCTCAGAATGCGCGGCCCGAGCGGAATGGGGGTGACGAAGTCGAGGCTGCGCAGAAGCTCCCTTTCTTCCTCCGAGAATCCACCTTCCGGACCGACCAGCAATGCGATTTTGCGTTCCTTCACTGCCTGCAGGATCGGCAGCGGATTTTGCCCCGTATCGCCTTCGTCGCAATAGATGATGCGCCGGTCGTGGGGCCAGGTGTGCAGCATGTCCTTCAGTTTCACCGGCTCGGCCACCTCGGGCAGGGACAGTATGCCGCACTGCTCGGCGGCTTCGATGGCGTTGGCGCGCAATTTTTCGGTGTTGTGAATCTTGCCTTGGACATGCTGTGTCATCACCGGCTGCAACAGGCCGGCCCCCATCTCCACCGCCTTCTGCACCAGGTAATCCATGCGCCCGACTTTCAGCGGCGCGAAAAGATAATGCAGGTCCGCGGGGTTTGGCTGAGGCCGCGTCTGTTCGAGGGGGACGAGCACGATCTTCTTGCGGCTCGGAAAGGCAAGTTGCGCTTTCCACTCGCCGTCGCGACCGTTGAACAGCAGGATTTCCGCACCATCTGTCATGCGCAGCACATTGGCGAGATAGTTGAACTGTTCGGCGGTCGCCTCCAGCGCGACGCCTTCGGCAAGGCTGGCTTCGATATACAGGCGTTGCATCCGGAAATTGGCGCGCATGGGATTTTTCGGCTTTAGAGAAAGAGGAAGGACGTGAACCAGTAGAGCAGCGCCGCGAGCGCTGCACTGGAGGGAACGGTGACCAGCCAGGCGGCGATGATCGTCATGAAGTGGGAGCGGCGGACAAGATATCGGCGGCGTATCTCCGAAGGATTGTCGGCATATTTGTCAGATCGGCGGGGTCGGCCGTCACCAACCTGGACCAGATCCTGCCGCCTGCGGGACGATTGCGTGTACCATTCACGGAAAAAGCCGACGCCGAACACCGCGCCGATCGCCGTATGGGTTGTGCTGACCGGCAGACCAAAACGCGAGGCGACGAGAACGGTGAGCGCAGTTGCCACCGAAACGCAGAAGGCGCGCATCGGGTTGAGCTTGGTGATCTGCTCACCGACGAGGCGGATGAGGCGCGGGCCATAAAGAAGGATACCGCAGGAGAGCCCGAAGGCGCCGACCAGCATCACCCACAGCGGCGCACGTGCAGAGGTGCTCACCGCCTCGTCATGCAGGGCCCGCACGATGGCAACGACAGGGCCAATGGCGTTCGAAACGTCATTAGCCCCATGCGCGAAGGACATCAGGCCGGCGGCGAGAACGAGCGGCCACTGGAACAGGATGCGAAGCGACTGGTTGCGGTTTTCCAGTCCTTCCGACTGCTTGCGGATGATCGGCACGCCAAGCCGCCAGACGACAAGCCCGGTCACCAGCCCAATCAGGCTGGCGTGGCCAAGCGATACATGCATGAGCTGCCGCAACCCGACCCAGATGAGATAAGCCGTAAAAACACCCGCCATCAAACCGATGAGGACCGGCACCCACCGCTGCGCCGCGCCAATCTTGTCCTCACGGTAAATGATGAATTCCTTGATGAAAGCAAGGATGATGATTGCTATGGCGGCGCTGATGAAAGGCGCGAGGACCCATGCGAAGGCGATGCTGCCGAGCGACAGCCAGTCCACTGCTTTTGCTCCGTAGGCGGCCATGCCCGCGCCCGCGACTCCGCCCACGACCGTATGAGTGGTTGAAATCGGTGCTCTGGTCCAGGTCGAGATATTGACGAGAAGGCCGGCGGCGAGAAGCGCAGACAGCATTGCCCAGGAGAAAACGGTTCTGTCGGGAATGGTCTCGATGTTGATGATGCCGCTGGAAATGGTTTCGACGACATTGCCGCCGGTGATCAGCGCCCCCGCAATCTCGCAGATCGCGGCGATGATGAGCGCGACGGCAAGCGGCATCGCCTTGGCGCCGACCGCGGGGCCGACATTGTTCGTCACGTCATTGGCGCCGATATTGATTGCCATATAGGCGCCGATGGCGACGGCGGCGATGATGATGACGGCGCCCGAAGTGCCTACGACAAAAGCACCGGCGAAGACCGCCGCCAGAACGACGAACATGAAGCCGGCGCCAAGGCCCGCAAGCTGCTGTGTGACATGCAGCGTCGCTTCTTCGACACGGGTAATCTTGTCGAGATCCTTGTCGAGCGTCGGCTTCATGTTTGATGGCGGCTTCAATGCCATTCAGACCTCGTTTGCCAGCATTCCCTTTCGTCCGGCAGTGTCGCAGGTTGAAGGCAATTTACAGAAAGACTGTTACATCTCGTACATCTTTCCAAAAGGAAAGACGATAAAAGCCGTGTTGGAAAAACAAACTGCAAATTGCCACACCTGGGGCGGCCGCACTATTTTGAATGCGTCATCCGTTTGTCGAAAGCGAGCATCAGCGCTTTCAGTTCCGGCTCGTTCACCCGCTTGGTCGCCTCCTGGGGGCTGACCCATTCCAGTCGCCTGGATTCCTTTTCAGGAAAGCTATCCTGCATTTCGGAAACTTCGAGCAGATGCACCTGAACCCTGCATGGCACGTTGATGCCACTGTTCAGTTTTTTCTCGTATTCGTAGTAACCGAAGGGGGCCTTTTCCACCGTGCCCTTGACGCCTGCTTCCTCATAGGCTTCCTGCTCGGCTACCGCATGGGCCTTTTTATGCGCCATGGGCCAGCCTTTGGGAATGACCCATCGTCCCGTATCCCTGCTTGTCAGCAGCAGCACTTCAGGCCCCGGATTTTTCTTGGAGAACCGATAGCAGAGCGCCGCATATTGCTGCCGCGGCGGTCTGCGCAACATCAAGCCAACATCTGTCGCCAATCGATTCAAAATCTTCAATCCGAATAGGTCCTTCTTTGCCTGCCTATGATAATTGCTAATATAGATATCCCGTAAATTCCGCCAATCCCCCAACCTCCATAACCCACTACTGTCTTCACGCTGATGAAGCCTGCGGAAAAGATGATGCGGCAGATTTGCGAACAAAGTTTCGACCGGGTGGTTCCCCGGCCGAACAGCCCGATTGCGGTCTCACGGATGCGTCCTTTTTACACCGTTCGCAACCAAAGCATCGATAACGGAACGCTTCAGGCGGGGCGCAGTCCCCAATGGCGCAGGCCTTCAACCACGCCGTCCGCTTCGGACGCGCCCGAGCGGAAATAACGGCTGTCGAGATCAGCCAGCGATACAAGCTCCGGCAGGGCATTGCCGACAATGACGCCACGAATGTCTGTTAACTCGAACATCGCCCGATCATTGCCAGTATCGCCTGCGACCACTGATTCGTCGAGGCCGATACGCAATTGTCCACATAACCATGCGAGCGCCGCGCCCTTGTCGGCGGCCTTCGGTAATATATCCAGATCGCGCCCGCTGGAATAGACGATCCGGGCTTCGATATCGGCCCTGATCAGCGCAGCCTCGATATCGGCCAGTGTCGCTTCACCTGCGTCATGCAGGAACCAGCTGGACTTGAGGCCATGCTGGTAACGCTCCTCCTGCATCGTCACGCCCGGAACAGCGCTCATTACATCGGCAATTTTCTTTGGGTCGAATCCGGTGCCGAGGGAATGTGTGTAGGCGCTCTCCAGGTCGCTGCGCTCCTTGGCATGCAGCATGGTTCCGACCCCGCCGATGATGTAATCGGGCCGGGGCAGCGGCACTTCTTCCAGAAGCGCGAGCTGGTCATCCACCAGCCTGCCGCTGTTGAACACCAGAACCGGACGGCGATCGTCCGGCAATGACTGCCAGAAATCCCGGAACCGCCGCGTGGCGTCATTATCGCCCACGACGGTGCCGTCGAGATCCGTTGAAAAAAGGCGAAGCGGTCTCAATCGCCGTCATTCCATGGTTCGGCCCAGTCGGCTTCCTCGAGGACCGGCATCATGGTCCTGCCTTCCACCACGGCCAGAAGCTGCTGAGCAATCCCGGTCCATGTGAAGAGGCTGCGCGCCTTATGCGCGCCCATGCGGGAGAGGCGCCCATAGAGTCGCTCGTGCTTGAACGGCTTCATCATGGTGATGCCAAGATCCTCCTTGTCGAAGGGATCGGCGAATAACGCATGGCGACCATAGCTGACGGCTCGGAACAATCCGCCGTGAATGGTAACAACGGTCGGTGTGCCGCTTGCCATCGCCTCGATGGCCGTCATGCCGAAGGGCTCGTAGCGGCTGGACAGCACGAAGAGATCGGCCGCGCGATAGATGTCGGGCAGGTCGTCATCCGCGACATAGCCGGAGAATACCACCTTGTCCTCCAGTCCGAGCGATTTCACCCGCTCCTTGAGCTGGTTGAGGATAGTGGTTTCCTGCTCGTCCATGTTCTCGCCACCCACGGCAAGATGCAGGCGGGCCTCCGGCTCGCGCTCGGCAAGAACCGAGAAGCCGTCGATCAGCAGGTCATAGCCCTTGTTGGTAGCAAGTCGTCCGAGCGCCAGCACCACCTTGCCTTCAAATCCGAAACGCTGGCGTATCATCTGCCGTGTCGCATCCGATACCGGGAAAAAGCGGTTGTCGTCATAACCCGGCGGAATCATGTGGATGTGCTTGCGCTTTTGCCCGTAGTCTTCAATGAGGACGTCGAGCTGCACCGGCGTGGTGGCGATCACCATATCGCAGCTGCGGTAGATGATGAGTTCGTGCTGGATGCGTTCCTTGAAATTGAACTCCAGTTCGAACGTATCGGCCTTTTCCGGATAGTCGGTTTCCATCTGGCGTTTTTTCCAGATGCCCAGCGAATGCGGCGTATGCAGATGCGGGATTTTCAGCGCCTCGGAAATCCGCTGACCGGCGACGCCTGCGTCCCAATAATGGCTGTTGATAAAAGAGTAGTTGAGATCGTTTTTCTTGATGAAACGCAGGGCGTTTTCGCACCATTCCATCAGGTGGCGGTGCAGATATTCCTTGGGAATGAAGTCACGCCCGCCGCAGGGAATGCGCACTACGCGGACGCGCTCATCGACCTCGTCGAATTCCGGCTGGTCTTCGAAGCGGCGGGTATAAAGATCGACGGTATAACCGAGTTGGCCGAGTTTGCGTGCAAGCTCAAGCACATAAACCACCTGCCCCCCGGTATCAGCCGCGCCCAGTGGCGGATGCGCGGCGACATAGCCATGCGTCGATATGAGAGCTATCCGCGGATAGCGTTCAGTTTCGCTCGTGGTTGTCATGGGTCCCATCTTGGTAAATTTTTCCAATTAACCCGATAAAAAGACCAAAGAGCACAAAAGGTTCCATCAAAACCTGAATAAAATGGATTGCGTATTTCGCCTGAGGGCGTTTTTAACTATTCCGCTGCTGCTGCCGCAAACGGGAAATCCGGTCCCATTCCCGCGCCTGATGCGCCCTGGATGTCGTCTCAACTATGAAGTCGATGTGGGCCTCTGCAGCCGCCCGTGCCGATGCCGGATCGCCGGCGACGATGGCGTCGTAAATGGCGACATGCTGTCTCAGCACCTCGTCATGGGCGCCTGCGATACTGAAGATGATGTGGCGATTATAAAAGATGTCGTCGCTCAACAGCCGGTAGCAGGAGCGAAGCGTGTGCATAAGGACGATGTTGTGCGCCGCTTCGCCGATGGCGTTGTGAAACTCCACATCCCCCGCCAGTTCCTCTTCGAAGCGGCCTGCCTCGTGCGCATCGCGCATCCGCTCGACAATGGCGGCAAGGTTGCGCCTGTCCGGTTCTGTCGCCCGCTGCGCGGCAAGTTCGGCGGTCATGCCTTCAATATAACGGCGATATTCGAGGAAATCCCGCGTCGCCCGGCTGTGGCGGGTGATCAGCGCGCTCAAGGGATCGGAAAAGACCGCCCCGACAATATCGGCGACATAAGTGCCGCCACCATGCCGGCTCACGAGAAGTCCGCGGGTTTCGAGTTCTTTCAGCGCTTCGCGCAGGATAGGCCGCGAGACGTCGAGTTTCTGCGCCAGTTCCCGCTCGCCGGGCAGCCGGTCGCCATCGCGCAATATGCCGTCGAGTATCAGTTCTTCGAAACGTAAGATCACCTCCTGCGATGTGCGGCTGTGCTCGATGCGCGCAAAAAGCGTTTCGTCCATCGCAGAAGTCCCCGGCGAAATCCGCCCGTGTTTGATATCGTATAAAGTATCAGGCAAGTCTCGCACTGGTCAAATATTCTGTCCAGTTCTCTCGCTCGCTGTATCAATGCCTGCGGCAACACGGCATCTGCCTTTTTGAATTGGCTTTTGTTAAAGCGGTCCCGACAGGGGCACTACAGCGCATTTTTCTGTCAGGTGGATCAAAACAGTGACATCGGCGTCGATCGTGGTGTTGTCATCACAATCGATGCCTTAGACATCAGCCATAAAAGCGGGGACGATATCGCAATGGCAAAGGGTAATTTGCATTCGCAAGCGCGCCGGAACGGTCGCTGGCATTGGGCGAGGTGCATGCGCGGCCGACGGTGCTGCTTGCCCCGTCGCGCATCATCATCCAGCTTGCCTTCATGATGGATGGCGGCTCGGCCGTGCACCATTCCGTCATTGCGGAAATGTCGCGCAGCCGCGGTGTTGCGCCGCCGGAACGCGATGCGCGTCACCACGCCATGCCGTGGGGGCAGGGGACATTACGCTGGGAGCGGCATACCGAATTCTCGACCTGGTTCTGGGATGGCCCTGCGCCGGAAAAATTTGGCGGGGAGATTGCCGGCGATCCCTTCGGTGACTGCTTTTCGCCGCCCGGCTCGCTGATCTCGGGCGTGCGGCTGGAAATTCGCCCGGAGAGTGGTTTTACCTCGCAGGCGGAAACAATCTTCGAGCCGACCAGCCTCTGTCATAGCGACGTGCGCGACGGTCAGGCGGCCATCCTCACCGATTTCCGGCAGGATCGCGACGGGCTGACGCAGATATTGGTGATCGACCGCGGCCTCAGCGATTACAGCCGCGGCGCGCTGGTGCAGCGGCTGCTGGATATTGAAACCTATCGCACGCTTGCCATGCTCGGCCTGCCGATGGCGCAGACGCTCTCGCCGGAAATCCGCCGCATCGAGGATGGCTTGACGGGCATCACCCAACGCATGAAAAACGGCGCGCGCGACGAGGCGGATGCGCTGCTGGCCGAAATGACCCGGCTTGCGGCCGAACTTGAAGCCAATGCCGCGCTCAGCCTCTATCGTTTCGGCGCCAGCCGCGCCTATGACGGCATCGTGCGCGAACGCATCCGGGCGCTCGCGGAAACGCCTGTTCAGGGCCATGAGACGATGGGCAGCTTTCTGGAACGGCGTATGGCGCCCGCCATGCGCACCTGCCAGTCGGTGGAAGAGCGGCAGGCCAACCTGTCGCGCAAGCTCTATCGCGCCACGGCTCTGGTTCGAAGCTGGATCGATGTGGAGCTGGAACGGCAGAACACCGTGCTGCTCAACACCATGAACAAGCGCGCCGCGATGCAGCTTCGCCTGCAGCAGACGGTGGAAGGCCTGTCTGTCGCCGCCATCTCCTATTATGTCGTCGGGCTTATCGGTTATCTCACCAAGGCAATCAGCCATGATGTGCTGCCGGTCGACCCGGCCGTGGTCACCGGCGTTTCTGTGCCCTTCGCCGTGCTTGGCGTCTGGTGGGTGGTGCGCCGCATCCGCCGCTCCCATGCGGAGGGCGGGCACTGAGTGTCAGCCCTGCTCCCAATAGGGCGACGGCCCATAAAGCGCGGCGAGATAATCGATGAACAAGCGCACTTTGGCGGGCAGGAACTGTCGGCTGGGATAAACCGCCGAGAGTGTGACGTTGCGCGACCCTTCATAACCGGGCAGCACCTGTACCAACTTCCCGCTTCGCAATTCATGGCCGATATCCCATGTCGAACGCAGCGCAACACCAAGCCCTGATATCACCGCCTCACGGATCACCTCGCTCGAATTGGTGACCAGCATGCCTTCAGGCCGAATGCTGAGCGCGCCGCCCGGTCCCTCCAGCCGCCAGATGTCATTATTGTGCGCCGGCAGGCAGCGATGTTTCTTCAGATCCTCGATCGTATCCGGCATGCCATGCGCGGCTACGTAGTCGGCCGAGGCGCAAAGCACGCGCCGCACCGGTGCCAGCCTGCGGGCCACGAGGCTGGAGGAGTTGAGATCGGCGATACGGATCGCCAGATCGTAACCGCCCTCGATAATATCGATGAACTCATCGCTCAGCACCAGATTGACTGACAGGTCCGGATGCCGCTCCATGAATGTCTTCAGATGTGGCGCGATATGCATGCGCCCGAAAGAGGTGGGTGCGGAAACCTTCAGCGTGCCGTTGACGGTATTGGCCCGGCCGGAGACGAAATCCTCCGCCTCTTCCAGCCCTTCGAGAACAGCCAGCACCCGTTCGTAAAAGCCTTGCCCCGCTTCGGTCAAAGAGATTTGTCGCGTGGTGCGCTGGAACAGCCGGGCACCGAGCTTTTCTTCCAATCGCTTGATGCGCTTGGAAATGACGGCGGGCGAATAACCAAGCTCCTTGGCAGCAAGCGACATGCTGCCGGAGGCGGCAACGCTGGCAAAGACTTCGAGATCACCCAGATTTGTCATAGTTGCCCTTGATTGTTTCCAGAATAGAAAAAATCCATAACATTTGATTGCGCAGCTTCAAAGTGGTAAAGAAACAATACCAGTTATCGGCACGGAGGAGCGGCGGTGACGCAGCCTATAAAGTTTCTGGAGCCGCGCGCTCAGGTCTTGGCGGATCGCGACCGAATTATCGCCGACCTCAAGACCGTCCTGCCTGATGACTGTCTTGTGCACGAGCCGCGCGAACTCGTGCCTTTCGAGACCGATGCTTTCGTTTCCTATCGCCGTCTGCCGCTCGCCGTCGCTTTGCCGAGAACGACGGAGGAGGTGGCGGCTGTCATGACATATTGCCATCGCTCCGGCATTCCGGTCGTGCCGCGCGGGGCCGGCACCTCGCTTTCCGGCGGCGCTATCCCGCAGGAAGACGCCGTGGTGATCGGCCTGTCGAAGATGAGTGCGATCCTTGAGCTTGATTTTTACAATCGCACGGCGCGGGTACAGGCGGGCGTAACCAATCTCTCCATCTCCGATGCCGCAGGCGCGGAGGGTTTCTTTTATGCACCCGACCCCAGCTCGCAGCTTGCCTGCACCATCGGCGGCAATATCGGTATGAATTCCGGCGGCGCGCACTGTCTGAAATATGGCGTCACCACCAATAACCTGCTTGGCGTCAAGATGGTGCTGGTCGATGGCACGGTGCTGGAGTTGGGCGGCAAGCATCTGGATGCTGCAGGTTACGACCTGCTCGCGCTTGTCTGCGGCTCGGAGGGCCAGCTCGGTATCGTGACGGAGGCAACGGTGCGCCTCATCGCCAAGCCGGAGGGCGCGCGCCCGGTGCTGTTCGGTTTCGAAACCTCCGAAGAAGCGGGCTCCTGCGTCGCGGATATCATTGGCGCGGGCATCATCCCTGTTGCCATCGAGTTCATGGACAAACCGGCCATCGAAATCTGCGAGGCCTTCGCCAAAGCGGGATATCCGCTTGACGTCGGTGCGCTTCTTATCGTGGAAGTCGAAGGCTCCGAGGCGGAAATGGACGCCATGCTGGCCGATATCGTGGCCATTGCCCGACGACATGGCGTGAAGACGGTGAAGGAATGTCAGTCGGCAATGGAGGCGGCCGCGATCTGGAAAGGCCGCAAATCCGCCTTTGGCGCAACGGGTCGTATCGCGGATTATATCTGCATGGACGGCACGGTGCCGCTCTCCCAGCTTTCCCATGTGCTGAAAAAGACGAGCGAAATCACCGATCGCCTCGGCCTGCGCGTCGCCAATGTCTTCCATGCGGGGGATGGTAACATGCACCCGCTGATCCTGTTCAACGCCAATGACCCTGACGATGCGGCCCGTGCGGAAGAAGCGGGCAACGAAATTTTGAAGCTCTGTGTGGATGCCGGTGGCTGTTTGACCGGTGAACATGGTGTGGGCATCGAAAAGCGTGACCTGATGCGGCACCAATATGGCGAGGCCGATCTCGCACAGCAGATGGCGGTGCGGGCAGCCTTTGACGAGGGCTGGCTGATGAACCCTTCCAAGGTGTTTCCGCTTGAGGGGAGGGGTTGATGGGCGCTGGTTTTATGATCTTGCAGGGTGTGGCTTACCCCCCTCTGTCCTGCCGGGCATCTCCCCCTCAAGGGCGGAGATCGGCAAGGGTAGAACACCCTGCCCATGGAACGGGTGGGTGCGGCATATCGATCTCCCCCCTTGAGGGGGAGATGCCCGGCAGGGCAGAGGTGGGTATCACTTGCTCGAAGGCAACAATCGCATGCTGACGCCCTACGCAGAAACCCAGGTCGCCGACATCATCCGCGATCATGCCACGCGCAAAACCCCGCTGAAAATCTTCGGCGGCAACACTCGCTCCGGTTTCGGCAATGCGGTGACGGCGGAGACCGTGCTAACCTCCCGTGCGATGAACGGTATCGTTTCCTACGTCCCCGCCGAAATGGTCATGACTGCCAGGGCTGGCACGCCGCTCGCAACTGTCGAAGCGGCGCTGGCAGGAAATCGCCAGATGATGGCCTTCGAACCGATGGACCATCGCCCCATCATGGGCACCCATGGCGAACCGACCATTGGCGGCGTCTTTGCCGCCAATGTTTCCGGTCCGCGCCGCTATGTGGCGGGTGCGGCGCGCGACAGCCTGCTGGGCATCCGTTTCGTTAATGGCAGTGGCGAGATCATCAAGGCCGGCGGCCGGGTGATGAAGAATGTCACCGGTCTCGATCTGTCGAAGTTTCTCGCTGGTTCTTTCGGCACGCTTGGGTTCCTCACCGAAGTCACATTCCGCGTGCTGCCGAAACCGCCCGTCGAAAAAACCGTTGTCGTGTCCGGCCTTGACGACGAGGCGGCGACACGCATCATGGCGGCGGCGATGGCGATGAGCGTCGAGGTCTCCGGCGCGGCGCATCTGCCTGAAAGCGTGCGCTCCCGCTTTATCGATGGCGCCTTGCCGGAAGGACCGGCCACCATTCTGCGTCTGGAAGGCCTTGCGGCCTCGGTGGAGGCCCGCACGGCTAAACTCCTGTCGGTCATGGATCGCGTCGGACCCTGGGCGCTGCTGGAGGGCGACGAAAGCAGCCTTTTGTGGCGGCAGGTCCGGGATGTCGCGCCCTATGCCGGCCAATCCGCCAAGCCGCTCTGGAAAGTCTCGGTAGCGCCTTCGATGGGCCACCAGCTTGTTGCAGCGCTGCGCATGGAGGCAGGCATCGACGCCTTCTATGACTGGCAGGGCGGCCTGGTCTGGATGCAGATGGAGGCGGACCCCGAAGCTCATCTGCTGCGTGGCGCAATCCGTGCGCTCGGCGGTGGCCATGCCACGCTGGTAAGGGCGAGCGATGCTGTGCGCGCCAAAGTCGCGGCCTTCGAACCGCGCCCGGCGGCGGAAGCGCTGCTTTCCGCGCGTATCAGGGAAAAGCTCGATCCCGTGGGCATCTTCAATCCCGGCAAGATGGCCGTAACGATGGAAAGGGCCGTCTGAACCATGCAAACATCCTTCACGCCTGAGCAGCTGGCCGATCCACATGTGGCGGAATCCGAAAAAATCCTGCGCAAATGTGTGCATTGCGGCTTCTGCACCGCCACCTGTCCCACCTATGTCACGCTTGGCAACGAGCTGGATAGCCCGCGCGGCCGCATCTACCTCATCAAGGACATGCTGGAAAACAGCCGTCCGGCCGACCGCGAGGTGGTCACCCATATCGACCGCTGTCTTTCCTGTCTTGCCTGCACCACCACCTGCCCCTCCGGCGTGGATTACATGCATCTGGTCGATCATGCCCGCGCCCATATCGAGCAGACGTACAAGCGCCCCTTCATGGATCGGCTGATCCGCAATCTTCTGGTCGGCATATTACCCCATCCTGCCCGTTTCCGGCTGGCCCTGCATCTGGCCCGTCTGGCACGGCCTTTCGCCGGCCTTTTTGCAAAGGCTCCTGCGCTGAAACCGCTGCAGTCCATGCTTGCTCTCGCACCGGCCGCGGTCCCTCCAGCGTCGGCGTCAAGCCGCCCGGGCGCGCGACCGGCCGAAGGTGAAAAGCGCGGGCGCGTCGCCATTCTCACCGGCTGCGCCCAGCCGGTGCTTGATCCCGGTATCAATGAGGCGACGCTGCGGCTGCTTACGCGGCTCGGTATCGAGGTCGTTGTGCCGAAAGGGGAGGGCTGCTGCGGTTCGCTGGTGCATCATATGGGGCGGGAGGAAGAGGCGCTGGCTTCTGCTCGGCGGAATGTCGATGTCTGGACGCGCGAGATGGAGAATGGCGGTCTCGACGCCATCATCATCACAGCGTCGGGCTGCGGCACCACCATCAAGGATTACGGCCATATGCTTCGGCTTGATCCGGCCTATGCCGAAAAAGCCGCGCGGGTCTCGGCTCTGGCAAAGGACATCACCGAATACCTCGCCACGCTCGATCTGCCGCAACAGCAAAGCCAAGGGCTGACGGTCGCCTATCACTCCGCCTGCTCCATGCAGCACGGTCAGAAGATCACGCTTGCGCCGAAACAACTGCTGAAGGCGGCGGGTTTTGCCGTGCGTGATCCGGCGGAAGGGCATCTCTGCTGCGGCTCGGCCGGAACCTACAACATCCTGCAACCGGAAATTTCCGCCAAGCTCAAGGCGCGCAAGGTGAAGAACATCGAGGCCACGCGGGCAGATGTCATCGCGACAGGAAATATCGGCTGCATCACGCAGATCGGAACCGGCACGGACATGCCGATCCTGCACACTGTCGAGCTTTTGGACTGGGCTTATGGCGGGCCGAAGCCGGCGAGGCTGTCAGTTTAGAAACGTCCCGTGGTACTTTCGACTGCGCAGTACCCGAGCCACATTTCGCGCATGCACTTTCGGCATCCGTCATGCCGGGCTTGACCCGGCATCCAGCCGACGCGCGTGGGCGCGACGAGAAGAGTCTTTCCAGCCCAATGACTTGGGCTGGCTGGATTCCGGCTCATGGCCGGAATGACGAAGAAAGAGAGCGTCGTCCACGCGGCACGCTCTGGCCATATCTTCTAGAACTTATACGCCACACCGAAATTCACCGCATTGGTGATGATGTCGGTCTTCAACGAGCCGCCGTTGTCAATATCGACATCGACGAAGGAATAGGTGCCCTTATATTCCACGAAGGTCGACCAGCTGTCGGTGATGCGGTAGCTGAGGCCGGCCTGCGCCTGCAGTGTTGCGCCGCCGAACTGGTATTCGAAAGTCTTGCCCGAAGGGCGATACACTTCCACATGCGGCACGTTGATGCCGACGCCGGCGCCGACGTAAGGGGTGACCGGCAGGGATTCCAGCGGAAAGCGGTAGAGCGCGTTCAGCGTCAGTAGGTTCAGGCCGTCGGTGAATTCGAAATGCGACCAGCCTGAGCGGGCAAGCGTCTGGTCATCGGCATAGACCTTGTCATGGGTGAAATCGAGCGAGATACCGAAATTCCGGAGCTGACCCTCATCGAACCAGTAGGTGCCGCGCACGCCCCAGTAGGGCGGGTTGGAAAAGGACTTGCCTTCCCATCCGGCGCGGAAATCCGGACCGTCGGAAACTTTCACATCGCTGTGCGGTGCGCTTTGCCAGCCGCCGTAACCGGAAATTTCGAATTCGCCCGCGATTGCGGCAGAGAAAGAAACGCCGCTGAAGAGCAGGGCGCAAACAAATGAAGTATGGCGCGGCATGAAGTGAATCCAGATTGATATCAGTAATTCACCAAACCGTTTTTTGATAACATTTGAATGACAGAAACGAAAAACGGGCGGTCGATTGACCACCCGCTTTAAGGCCGTTCCGTCATCCCCCTGAGAGAGGTTCGGCGCCTGGCGTCCCCCGCCAAGTCTCATTCCGCTGAAGTGAGCCGGATTGTACCGCCGCAGGGCGGTAATTCAAGCGGATAAGCCGATACGCCCGTTCCGAAGCGGCCGGAAAGGCTGAACCGTTGCCGTCATATCACAATGACCTTGGTTCCGACGTTGACGCGCTCATAGAGGTCGGTGACATCCTCGTTGCGCATACGGATGCAGCCGGAGGAATTGTTGCTGCCGATCGTCCAGGGCTGGTTGGTGCCGTGGATCCGGTAAAGCGTCGAGCCGAGATACATGGCGCGCGCGCCCATCGGGTTGGCGGGGCCGCCTTCCATGAAGGCCGGCAGGTAATGTCCTTTTGCCGCCTCTCGGGTGATCATTTCCTTCGGCGGGGTCCAGCTCGGCCATTCCGCCTTACGGGTTACCTTGTGAGTTCCAGCCCATTCGAAACCGGGCTTGCCGACGCCGACGCCATAACGCCGGGCCTTGCCATCAGCAAGCACGAGATAGAGGAAACGGTTCGGCGTATCGATGACGATAGTGCCGGGTTTTTCATTGGTCGGATAGGTGACGATCTGCGGCAGGAATTGCGGCGCGATCTGGGTACGCACCGGCGCATTGGGGCGTACGGCGGCATTCTGCACCCGTGCCGGGCGCTGCGATGTGACGCCGGAGCTGGGTCGCTGCGGCATCGCGGCCTGGCGCTGCTGGAAGAACGGCTGGCGTGCGGCAGGTGCGCGCGGATAGACAACGGGGCGCACGTTGCCGCGGCCGCCGAGCTGGGTTACCCATGGCGCAGAAAGATCCGGGCTGACGACGACGGGCGGACGCTCGCGATAACGTTCATTGGCCATGGCGGCAGGGACGGCGAGGGTGGAAACAAGGCTCAGCGCCAGGAAAACGGACTTCATCGTCATCGGGTGGACTCTCTCTGCGGGACGTCGCAACTATGGATTTGCGGGATCATTCTCCCGCTTTGCCGAACACGTTCGCACCTTGACGCCAGCGAATCGTAAATGGCTGTTCATTAAAAAGCGCTTGATTAAGGAAAGCTGATTTTAGGGTTAGCACCCCGTTTTGAAACGTGGTGAATGAGTGGTAAGTGCAGTCTTTAAGTGGTCGCAGGCGGAGTGGAAAAGGTGGTCGCGGAAATGATCGAGGCGGGACTTGAAACGGGCGCGGATGGCCTTGTTCGGTGCTTCTGGCAGCAGGGGCTTGCGGATTACAGCCGATATCACGACGAGGAATGGGGTTATCCCGTCACCGATGATCGCCGCCTGTTTGAGAAAATTTGCCTGGAGGGCTTTCAGTCCGGCCTCTCCTGGCTGACGGTGCTGCGCAAGCGGGAGGCTTTCCGTCTTGCATTCGCCAATTTCGAGTTCGAAAAAGTGGCCGAGTTCGGCGAGGCCGATATCGAGCGCTGCCTTGCCGACAAGGGCATTATCCGCCATCGCGGCAAGATTGTTTCCACCATCAACAACGCCCGCCGCGCCGTGGCTCTGCGGGACGAGTTCGGGTCGCTCGCCCGATATTTCTGGGGCTTCGAACCGGCTGCCGCAGAAAGGCCGCAAAGGCTGGACTATGCGACTTTAAGGGCCAATCCCACTAGCGCCGCCTCCATCCGCCTTTCCAAGGATCTGAAGAAGCGGGGCTGGACCTTTGTCGGCCCGACGACCGTCTATGCATTCATGCAGGCCATGGGTATGGTCAACGACCATATCGAAGGCTGTCATTGCCGCCAGCCGATAGAGGTCATGCGGCGGGAGTTTGTACGTCCATGAAGGTAACCCCCCTTCTCCTGGCGCTTGCCATGGCCATGGCCGCCGTGCCGCACCCCTCCTTTGCGGAAGGCCGCAACGTTGACGGTATCTGGCTGGATGACGGCGAAAGGCTGAAGGAGGTGGCGTTGCCACCGGCCGGCCCGCTGAAGCTCGAGGGCTGGACGCGTCGCGGGCGCGGCGATGTTTATCGTCTGAAGGTGAAGGCAGGGCAGACGGTGAAGGTCGAGCTTGCCGCCTCGAGCGAATTCGTGTTGATGGCGATCTTCGATTTTTCGACCCCGGATGAAGATGCGATTTTCTTCAGCGATTCCCAGGGCAAGGTGGCGACGCTGACACCAAAGGCAGATACCGAGTGGTTGATTCGCCCGACGCTCATTCTCGGTTCGCCGCGCCGCGGGCTCGGTGCGCATTATACACTTACTGTCAGCGCCGGCGAATAAAGCCGGAAGCTGGCTCAGGTCGTCTGGGTCAATATGATCAGGCCAAAGCTCAGGATACCGAGCAGCAAGAGAGACAGGCTGGCAGCCAGGATGACCTTACCGCCGGCGTGGCGAAGGCTGCGGATATCGACCGACAGGCCCAACGCCGCCATCGACATGATGGTGAGGATGTTTGAGAGAGAGGCGACGGGGGCAAGCAGGACTTCAGGTATGAGACCGAATGACCGGGCCATGATCATCAGCACGAAGCCGATGATGAACCACGGAACCATCTGCTGCAATCTGAGGCGTCCCTTGTCCGACCGGCCGTGGACGACGGAGAGGGTGGCGATGACAGGTCCCAGCATCAGCACGCGGATGAGCTTCACGATGGTGCCGGTTTGCACGGCAATCGCGCCAAGCGGGGCGGTGGCGGCCAGAACCTGCGGCACGGCATAGACCGTAAGCCCGGCGAAGATGCCGTATTGGGTGGCGTCGAGCCCGAGAAGCTGCGGCAGGAACGGCATCAAAAGCACGGCGGCGACACCGAGAACCGCGGTAAAGGCAATCGAGGCGGCGACATCTTCCGGCTTGGCGCCGATGGCAGGGGCCGCAGCGGCAATGGCGGAATTGCCGCAGATGGAATTGCCGCAGGCAATCAACGTCGCGAGCTTGGGCGGGAGGCCGAGCATCCGCCCGGCGGCATAGCTGACGACCAGTGACAGCACGACGATCAGCGCAATGCCACCTATCAGCAATCCGCCGGCGCCCTTGAGGATGGACAGGCTGAGTGATGCACCGAGAAGCGCCACGGCGATTTCAAGCAGGGTCTTGGCGCTGAACTTTATGCCGGCGGAAGCGGCTGCGGGCAGAGCCACCAGCGAACGCAGCATGGTCCCGATCAGAATGGCGAGAACGAGATCGCCAAGCCAGGCATGGCCCGCAAGCCGCACCTGAAAGCGCTCCGCCAGAATGGCGGCGCAGCTGACGGCCGCACAGAGGAGAATGCCCGGAAGAAGCGGGGCGAGCCAGCGGAGCGAAAACTGGAAGGGATGAGCAAGGGTGCGATGTTGGGCCATGACCAGACCATGCCGCAGCAGCCTGTTTTATTCTATCAAATAATATGGCATATATTATTCGATAAAATCGAATGAAAAACCATGACCTTTGAGCAGCTCCGTATTTTCATAGCCGTAGCCGAACGCGAGCACCTGACAAGGGCTGCGGAAGCCATCGGTCTGACCGCCTCCGCCGTCAGCTCCGCCATCAAAAATCTCGAAGCCTTTTATAATGTCGAACTGTTCCACCGCGTCGGACGCAACATTGAGTTGACTGAAAGCGGCCGGGTGTTTCTGGGTGAAGCAAAGGCGACATTGGCGCGTGTGCGCAATGCGGAGCTAATTCTCTCCGAAATGGGCGGGCTGACGCGCGGCGAAATCACCGTCTGCGCCAGCCAGACCATTGCGAGCTACTGGCTGCCGCCGATCCTGATGCAGTTTAAGAAGCTCTATCCCGGTGTCACCGTGCGGCTGGATATCGGCAATACCAAGACCGTGACGCAGGCGGTGCTGGACGGTCTTGCGGAGGTGGGTTTCATTGAAGGCAGGATCGATGAGCCGGCTCTGATGGTGCAGCCGGTGGTGTCTGACAAGCTTCTGGTCGTCACGGGCTCCGCCCATCCCTTTGCCGATGGCCGTTATCTCACCGCGCTGGATATCCTCTACGGCACTTCATGGGTTCTGCGCGAGCAGGGCTCCGGCACCCGCTCCGCCTTCGAGGCGGCGGTGCGGCAGATGGGCGTGGATCCGGGTGAACTCTCGGTCATGCTTGAACTGCCGTCCAACGAGGCGGTGGTGATGGCGGCACGCTCCGGCGGGGCTGCGACGGCGGTTTCAGCCTCAGTGGCATCCCTCTTCCTGCGGCAAGGGCTGCTCGTTCGCGCTGGTATTGATCTGCCCGCCCGCAACTTCGCTTTGTTGCGCCACAAGGAACGCCACACCAGCCGGGCAGCCATGGAGCTGGAACGCCTCAGCCGCGCGGCATCGGAGGATTACAAGGCCGGTCTTGCGGGGTTATAGTAAAGCGCGGGGTGGCAGGCGGCGTTCGCGCGTTCGCCGTTGTATGGGAAAGCTGTCGCAAGTTTCTTCTCCCCGCCGGGGGAAGAAATATGCCGCAAAGTTGCCGGAGGAGCGCCATAGCCGGCGCTCCCCTTCAACAATAGCAATCACTTGCCCCTGGACTTCAGCCAGGCCTTCATCATGGCGATTTCGCCTTCCTGCGCCTTGATCACTTCTTCGGCCAGCTTGCGGATTTCCGGGTCCTTGCCGTATTGCAGTTGGACCTTGGCCATATCGATCGCCCCCTGATGATGCGGGATCATGCCGCGCACGAAATCGACGTCGGCATCACCACTATAATCGATGGCCATATTGCCATGCATCTTTTTGCTGGCTTCCATGAAGGCCTGGGTGGAAGCGCTGTCGCTCATGCTGCCTTTTGACATGTCGTGTCCGGCATGGCCGCCCGCGTCCTGTGCAAAAGCGGGCATGGCGAGAGAGGCCGCAAAAGCGGCGGCGAGCGTAATGGTCTTGATAGACATGGATTATCCTTCCTGTGTCTGACGGATTTTTCGAAAGTCGGTCTGAAAAATCTGCGGTCAGGCGCGGGGAGGCGGTAGCGGCGGCGCGAAAGCCTTGCCGTCAAACACAGTGCCGCGTTGCGGCTTCGGATAGGCGAATGCCATCCGCCCGGCATCGGCAAAGATCATTCGTGGAACCACGATCAGGCAGGCGGCGCAGGAATCCGGATGTGAAGCATCGTTGCCGTGGGGGCAGCAACCGCCCGTTCCCGCGTCATGAGCGGCATTCTCCGCAGGCGTTTGAGAACCGTGATCTTGCGGGTGTGATTGGGTATCTTGATGTTTCATCGGCAATTGCGAGGAAACAACCATGCCTGTCGGCATGCTCATCGCCATCTGCGCCGGCATCGCGCCGTAAAGCAGGCAGGCAAGGAACATCAATGTGCGGACCACATGGGGCATGATGTGAAGTTACCGCTGAAATTATGGAATAAGCATGACGATCAGGTCAGTTCGCGTGCAATGACGTGGTGCACGATGCGATAATCCCTGCTTTCCTCGCCAAGCGGCGCGAGCGGCCACTCCCATGCAGCGGCGGGCGCGGGAAGCTCAATGCCGTGCAGCAGGTCTTCGTGCTGGTGCAGGCTTCCATCCTTGCCGATGACGTCAAAGGCGGTGTCCGTCACGAGGCACACCTTGCAGGGCAGACCGGCCAGCGCATCGAGATGCGTATGAATGAGTTTCGGCAGGAGATCATCAGGCGTAGCCGCTATTTTCTGCCGTTCCAGCCGATGCTGTGCACCCGTACCGATCTGCGACAGCAGGTTGGCCGAGACGACAAAATCGAGATAGGGCACCCGCCGCAGGAAATCGAGCGGTTCCGCCGGTCGGCCGGCCATGAGATCATCGAAGCCGGAAAGATCGCGATTGGCGATGCGGACGTTCTTTTTGGCATTGAGCCGCAACTTCGCCTGCACGCTGGCGAGATGTACCAGATCGACCAGAACGACGGTATCGAACATCGCCACCAGCGCCTCATGGGGCACATCCCGCAACAGGCCGGACCCCAGCACCACGGCGGTCCGTCTCTGCTTCAGCTTTCTCGCCGATTGCAGCACGAATTGCCGGCTGTTGTTTTCATGCTCCGCCCAGGCTTTGGCGCAACGATTGGCGCGTGCCCAGAGATTGACGGAATAGCGGATATGCGGCCGGAATTCTTTCGGCGTGACCGCGCGTGTCGCGGCATATTGCAGGGCTTCGAGGATCATGAATGCCTAACGGTAAATTTCGCGGCGATGGCCGATTCGACCACCAGCACGATTAGCTTGTGATCCTGTATATCGCAGATGATGCGATAATCGCCCACCCGGTAGCGCCAATAATTGCCGAGTTCGGAGCCTTGCAAGGCGGCACCAGTCTGGCGGGGATTTTCATTTTGCACCACCCTGTCTGCCAGAAACGAAACGATGCGGTTCGCATCTTGCTTCGCCAGCTTTTCAAGCTGCTTGACGGCGCGGTGCTGAAACTCAATTTTCCAGGTCAAGATTGCGCATCACTTCTTCCAGAGTATAGGTGCGCTCATTGTTTGCGATCCGTCGCCGCGTCGCCTCTTCGGCGAGATAAAGATCTTCCATATCTTCGATATGCTTCTCGATCGCCTCGCGAATGTAATAGGCAGATGTGCGTCCGGTGCGCTCGGAAAGCGCTTTCAGCCGCTCATAGGTCTCATCCGGGAGGCGGATGGCCGTCTGTTTGCTCATCGCTTGCGTCCTTTCCGACTAAAATGGGATACATGCATCCCATATAGCATCACTTGTCCTTCGCGGCCAGTAAAACCGGAGCCTTTGCGGCTTGCCGCACAGGGCTTCATCCTCTAAAGCATGTCTCCCAAAAGTGCGCAGCGGTTTTGGGATAAAGACATGCGTAAAAACAGAATTTAAAGCGCGGCGCGCTTCAACACCGGCATAATTTCAGGAAAATATCGGATCGGCATCATGAGCGAAAAAGCAAAAAAGCCTCAGAAACTGAAAGCCCGCCTGCCGCGCGGCTTCGTGGACCGCTCGGCTGCCGATATCCATGCCACCAACGAGATGATCGACAAGATCCGCAGGGTTTATGAGCTTTACGGTTTCGACCCGATCGAAACGCCGCAGTTCGAATATACCGATGCGCTCGGCAAGTTCCTGCCGGACAGCGATCGTCCGAACGAGGGCGTGTTTTCGTTGCAGGATGACGACGACCAGTGGATGAGCCTGCGCTACGATCTGACGGCGCCGCTCGCACGCCATGTGGCTGAAAACTTCAACGAAATCCAGCTGCCATACCGCACCTATCGCGCCGGTTATGTCTTCCGCAATGAAAAGCCCGGCCCCGGCCGTTTCCGGCAGTTCATGCAGTTCGATGCCGATACGGTGGGTGCTGCCGGCGTGCAGGCGGATGCCGAAATGTGCATGATGATGGCGGATACGCTGGAAGCACTCGGCATCAAGCGCGGAGATTACGTTATCCGAGTCAACAACCGCAAGGTGCTCGATGGCGTCATGGAAGCCATCGGTCTCGGTGGCGAGGAAAATGCCGGTCGTCGTTTGAACGTGCTGCGCGCTATTGATAAGCTCGACAAGTTCGGCCCTGAGGGTGTGAAGCTGCTGCTCGGCCCCGGCCGCAAGGACGAGTCCGGTGACTTTACTAAGGGTGCCGGTCTCGGTGACGAGCAGATCGAAAAGGTCCTGTTTTTCGTCGGCATCAAGGATTATGCGGCGAGCGCCGATGATCTGGCGAAACTGGTCGCGGGCACCTCGAAAGGCGAGGAGGGCGTTGATGAACTAAACATCATCGGCGCTCTGGTCTCCAGTGCCGGTTACGATGCGGATCGCATCAAGATCGACCCCTCGGTCGTTCGCGGCCTCGAATATTATACAGGCCCGGTCTATGAGGCCGAGCTCACCTTCGACGTCACCAACGAAAAGGGCGAAAAGGTCGTGTTCGGCTCCGTCGGCGGCGGCGGCCGTTATGACGGCCTCGTCTCCCGCTTCATGGGCCAGCCGGTTCCCGCCACGGGCTTCTCCATCGGCGTTTCGCGTCTGATGACGGCGCTGAAGAACCTCGGAAAGCTCGGTCAGGTGAAGCCGCTCGCGCCTGTTCTCATCACCGTCATGGATGGTGATGTGGAGAGTATGAGCCGTTATCAGCGCTTCACCCAGGCGCTGCGGGCCGAAGGCATCCGCGCTGAAATGTATCAGGGCAACTGGAAGAAATTCGGCAACCAGCTGAAATACGCCGACCGCCTCGGTTCCCCCATTGCCATCATTCAGGGCGGTGACGAGCGCGCCGAAGGCGTGGTGCAGATCAAGGATCTGATCGAAGGCAAGCGCCTCTCCGGCGAGATCGAGGACAATGCCAGCTGGCGCGAGGCGCGTGTGGCCCAGGTCAGCGTGCCGGAGGCCGAGCTGGTGGCAAAGGTCCGCGAGATTCTGGAGCATCAGGCAGAGGACGTTCGCCGCGCCGCCGAAGGGCGCTGAAGCCATGGGGATCTTTGCGCTCGACCATGTTCAACTGGCGATGCCGGCTGGCCGTGAAAAAGAGGCGCGGGCTTTTTACGGGAGCCTGCTCGGCTTTGCGGAACAGGCAAAACCGGCCAATCTGGTTGCCCGCGGCGGCTGTTGGTTCAGCCGGGGTTCGATAAAACTGCACCTGGGCATCGAGCAGGATTTCCGACCGGCGAAAAAAGCCCATCCGGCGTTTCTGGTCGATGACTTGGCAGACTTGCGAAAAACACTTGAAACAGCGGGCTGCCATGTGGTTGAGGATGAACCGCTTGAGGGATATCACCGGTTTTATGTCCATGATCCCTTCGGAAACCGCATCGAAATGATGCAGCCGCTCGAACCGTGACGAAAAGTACCGTTCCATGCCCCTGATCGACATGCCGGAGTTTTCCGGAGAGCTACTGGAAGAATTCGCCGCGCGCCGCACGAGTCGCGTGAACACGCCCGTCATCCAGCCTGCGGAACCGTTTCTGGATATGGCTGGCGAGGATTTGCGCCGCCGTATCTTCATGACGGAAAGCGAGACGGGTGAGAGCCTGTGCCTGCGGCCCGAATTCACCATTCCCGTCTGCCTGCGCCATATCGAGACGGCGACCGGCACACCCAAACGTTATTCCTATCTCGGTGAAGTCTTCCGCCAGCGCCGCGAAGGTGCGAACGAATTTTATCAGGCCGGCATCGAGGATCTCGGCGATACCGATATTGCTGCCGCCGATGCGCGTGCCGTCATCGATGCCACCGGGATTCTGCAGCGTCTGCTGCCGGGCCGGGCGCTTGCCGTCACCCTGGGCGATCAACAGGTGTTCGAGGCGGTTGTTGCCGCCCTTGGTCTGCCGCTCGGCTGGCAGAAGCGGCTGGTACAGGCCTTCGGTGACATGGCGCAGCTTGACGCGCTGCTGGAAAGCCTCATGCATCCCAAGCCGATGACCGGGCTGGACGCCCGCGTTGCCGGGCTATTGGCGACCGGGGATGAGGCGGTGCTGGTCGATTATCTCGATACGGTGATGCAGGAAACCGGCTACTCCACCAATGCAAGCCGTTCACCACAGGAAATCGCCCGCCGCCTGAGGGAAAAACTGGCCCTTGCGGCCACACGTCTACCGGATGACAGTTTTGCGCTGCTGAAGCAGTTCCTCGCTTTGAAGGCGCCTCTGCCGCAGGCCTCGCAGGTTCTGGCCGATTTTGCTGCGAAGGCGAAGCTGAAACTGGACGGAGCGCTTTCCGCTTTCGACAAACGTGTCGCAGCTCTTTCTAACGCGGGCGTTGACCTCGAAACCGTCACCTATGGCGCGGCGTTCGGTCGTCCGCTCGACTATTATACCGGCCTTGTTTTCGAGGTGGTGGAAGCGGGTGGAGATAGTGTTCTCGCCGGTGGCGGCCGTTTCGACCGGCTGCTGACGCTGCTCGGCGCACAGGAAAAAATACCGGCCGTGGGCTTCTCGCTCTGGCTGGATCGCATCGAAACGGTGCGCGGGAGTAAGCCATGATCACCATCGCATTGCCCTCCAAGGGCCGGATGAAGGAAGACTCCTCCGCCGTTCTGGAACGCGCCGGGCTGAAAGTCGCTGCCGTCGGCAATGATCGTTCCTATCGCGGCCGCGTCGAAGGGCGCGACGATATCGAGATCGCCTATCTGTCGGCGTCAGAAATCGCCCGCGAGATCGGCGCCGGCACGGTGGATTTCGGCGTGACCGGGGAGGACCTTGTGCGTGAAGGGCTGACCAATGCCGATGCGCAGGTGGAATTCTGCGCCCGTCTCGGTTTTGGGCATGCCGACGTCGTGGTCGCCGTGCCGGAAATCTGGCTGGATGTGGACAGCATGGCAGATCTGGGTGATGTCGCTTCGGAGTTCCGCGCCCGCCATGGTCGAAGGCTCGCCATCGCCACCAAATACTGGCGGCTGACGCAGCAGTTCTTTTCACGCCAGCACGGCATCCAGCTTTACCGCATCGTCGAAAGCCTCGGTGCCACCGAAGGCGCGCCGGCGGCGGGGCAGGCGGATATCATCGTTGATATCACCTCCACGGGTTCGACGCTGAAAGCCAACCATCTGAAAATTCTCTCCGACGGTATCATCGTGCGTTCGGAAGCCTGCTTTGTCCGCGCCCGCAAACCGGAACATGACGGCGATGGAAGGATTGAGGAGATCGCGTCGCGCATCAGGGCGGCGGTCTGAGCATCAAAACACAAAAGCCGCTGGATCGCTCCAGCGGCTTTTTCGTTGGCGGGACGCCTGAATTAAGCGTGAGCCAGAGCGACGCCGCGCTTTGCATCGACGGAATAAGCGCCGGGACCGAAGGCGGCGAGCAGGATGTAAGCGCCGGCCAGGGTGATGTTTTTCATCAGCATGATGCCGTTCAGCGCATTGATCCAGCCAAGCGCCGGGTCAGGCCAGCCGGGAACGGCAACGGTGCCGCTGTGGAAAACGAGGCCGGTGAAGACGCAGAAGACGGCAAGCGCCCAGGCGGCGATTTTCGTCTGGAAACCGACGAGAATGGCAAGGCCGGTCACGAGTTCGAAGAGGCCTGCGAGATATGCAAGCGCGGTTGCGGCAGGCATGCCGGCACCGGCGATCATGCCGGCCGTACCGGCCGGATCGGTCAGCTTGCCGAAGCCGGCATAGATAAAGATGAAGGAAAGCAGAATGCGGGCAATAAGAACGAGAACGTTCTGGCTGCTGGACATGGAAATCTCCGGTAAATGATCGGCGTTTCGCCGGTTGGGGCAATGTCTGGAGATATCAATGACTGAAAATCATTCGCCCATAAAGATGAACAACAGAAGACGAATTGTCTTTATTTTGTGAACGATGGTGAAACCGGAAACAGGATATCAGGCGGCGAAGCGCATGTCTTCGAAACGGGGAAACAGGAACAGTCCCGTGATACGACCGGGCTGGCCATCTTCAAAATTGAAGGATTCACCCATGCAGATGACCGGTTGCCGCAGGGCCGGCAACATCGAGATGCCGGTTGAAAAGCAGAAACGCGAGGGGGCGGAAGAAG
Source organism: Agrobacterium sp. 5Ca39 (assembly GCF_055382365.1). Classification (NCBI taxonomy): domain Bacteria; kingdom Pseudomonadati; phylum Pseudomonadota; class Alphaproteobacteria; order Hyphomicrobiales; family Rhizobiaceae; genus Agrobacterium; species Agrobacterium sp. 5Ca39. The sequence continues at coordinate 330,031 of NZ_AP026436.1, forward strand.
CCTGTTCGAATAGTTCCAGCACCCGGGCGTGGTCAGCGCGGTCGTAACAGCGGACGAGGCTGAGCAGGCCGCATTCACCCGGCGGCACCCCATGCATGAAAGATGCTTGTTCGCCGAGCCGGATGACACCGCTCGAAAGCTCACTGCTCCATTCTTCCGAAATGAAGAAACGCGCCAAAGTCCGTGGATCCGGTGTGGTGGGAGCCGCCGCGGGCAAAGCATCGTTGCGTCTTGATATTTCGAACAATTCGCGCCCCCGTATGAACATCGCGCCGGCGCCGCTTTTGAAGCGTTATCGCCGGGTCGAACTTCCACCGCCATCCGCAGTCGGACGTATCTGCCAGGCATCGAAACCCCTTCAATGCTTGCGTCCCGTCGCGGCACCCTTACGGGGGCTGCTTATAGTTTATTTTCTTCTACCTACAACAACCAGTCAGTGAGAAATATAAAAATAACATGTATTTCTTCTTCAAAACCGCGAGACTTGTGAAAAGCCACAACTAAATAGCGTACTTACAGGTCACTTGGCGCCGATATCGGGTCCCGTGGTGATGATGATTCGCAGCAGCGCCACCGCAATATTCCATGAGCCGCAAAAAAACGGCGGGATAAATGCGGCGCTGTTCCAAAACGGGACAATATTTGAGCCCTTCCGCGTGGGCCTTCGAAATTGTGCAACCGGTTGATTTTACGAGGCATCTCTCTGGGAAGTGTCGACTTTCTGCTCAGTCTGGCGTCGAGGTTCACAGACTGCGGTCCTTTCTCTTCGGTCAGGGGATAAGGCCGATCCGACAAGTGCCGTTCATTATCCCGATGACAGGACTGATTAGAAGTCCATGCCGCCCCGTCCGGCGCGCTGGCGACGCCGGACCACTCAAGGGGCATGGGCGGCCAAAGAAAAAGGGCGATCCGAAGACCGCCCATTTATTATTCCGATGGCAGAACTGGTTAGAAGTCCATGCCGCCCGTCCGGCGCGTTGGCGACGCCGGACCACTCAAGGGGCATGGGCGGCCAACGAAAAAGGGCGATCCGAAGACCGCCCTTTCATTATTCCGCTGACAGAACTGATTAGAAGTCCATGCCGCCCATGCCGCCGCCCGGCATTGCCGGCATCGGAGCGTCCTTCTTCGGAAGCTCGGCGATCATGGCTTCGGTGGTGATCAGCAGCGAAGCAACCGAAGCTGCGTTCTGCAGAGCCGTGCGGACAACCTTGACCGGGTCGACGATGCCGAGCTGGATCAGGTCGCCATATTCGCCGGTCTGGGCGTTGTAGCCGTAGTTGTCTTCGTTCTTCTCGAGGATCTTGCCAACAACGATCGAAGCTTCGTCACCAGCGTTGTCTGCAATCTGGCGAACCAGAGCCTGCAGGGCGCGGCGGATGATGTTGATACCAGCTTCCTGGTCGTCGTTTTCGCCCTTGACGGCGATCTTCGTGGACGAACGCAGCAGAGCCACGCCACCACCAGGCACGATGCCTTCCTGAACAGCAGCGCGCGTCGCGTTGAGAGCGTCGTCGATGCGGTCCTTCTTTTCCTTCACTTCGACTTCCGTCGAACCGCCAACGCGGATAACGGCAACGCCGCCAGCGAGCTTGGCAAGGCGTTCCTGCAGCTTTTCGCGGTCGTAGTCGGAGGTGGTTTCTTCGATCTGGGCCTTGATCTGGGCAACACGACCTTCGATGTCGGACTTCTGGCCGGCGCCGTCAACGATCGTGGTGTTTTCCTTGGAGATCGAAACCTTCTTCGACTTGCCGAGCATGTCGAGCGTAACGTTTTCGAGCTTGATGCCGAGGTCTTCGGAAATGACGGTGCCGCCGGTCAGGATGGCGATGTCTTCCAGCATGGCCTTGCGGCGGTCGCCGAAGCCAGGAGCCTTGACGGCAGCGATCTTGAGGCCGCCACGCAGCTTGTTGACGACGAGCGTTGCAAGAGCTTCGCCTTCGACGTCTTCAGCGATGATGACGAGCGGCTTGCCGGTCTGAACGACAGCTTCGAGAACCGGCAGCATGGCCTGGAGGTTCGAGAGCTTCTTTTCGTGCAGGAGGATGTAGGCGTCTTCGAGGTCAGCCACCATCTTTTCCGGGTTGGTCACGAAGTAGGGCGACAGGTAGCCGCGGTCGAACTGCATGCCTTCGACGACTTCGAGTTCGGTTTCAGCGGTCTTGGCTTCTTCAACGGTGATGACGCCTTCGTTGCCGACCTTCTGCATTGCTTCAGCAATGTCGAGACCGATCTGACGTTCGCCGTTTGCGGAGATCGTGCCGACCTGCGCAACTTCTTCAGAGGTGTTGATCTTCTTGGCCTTGGCCTGAAGGTCCTTGACGACTTCAGCAACGGCCAGATCGATACCGCGCTTCAGGTCCATCGGGTTCATGCCGGCAGCGACTGCCTTGGAACCTTCGCGAACGATGGCCTGGGCCAGAACGGTCGCGGTGGTGGTGCCGTCACCGGCGATGTCGTTGGTCTTGGAGGCAACTTCGCGAACGAGCTGTGCGCCCATGTTCTCGAACTTGTCTTCCAGTTCGATTTCCTTGGCGACCGAAACGCCGTCCTTGGTGATGCGCGGAGCGCCGAAGGACTTGTCGATAACGACGTTACGACCCTTCGGGCCGAGGGTTACCTTCACTGCATCAGCAAGAACGTCGACACCCTTGAGCATCTTTTCGCGTGCTGTGCGGCCGAATTTTACTTCTTTGGCTGCCATTTTCAAAACTCCTGGTTTCGAATGGCCGGACCGGGTCCGGCTTGAAATTTAAGGAAGGATGGGGTGGCCGAAATCAGCCGATGATGCCCATGATGTCGGCTTCCTTCATGATCAGAAGGTCTTCGCCGTTGAGCTTGACTTCGGTGCCCGACCACTTGCCGAACAGAACGCGATCGCCAACCTTGACGTCGAGAGCGACGACCTTGCCGGCTTCGTCACGTGCGCCGGAACCGACGGCGACGATTTCGCCTTCCTGCGGCTTTTCCTTGGCGGTGTCGGGAATGATGATGCCGCCCTTGGTCTTTTCTTCGGACTCAACGCGACGAACAACGACGCGATCGTGAAGCGGGCGGAAATTGGTGCTTGTCATTGTCTAATCCCTCGATCAAATGACTGCGCGAGCTTTTGGAACTCGCCTGATGGGTGTTAGCACTCTCGTTTATCGAGTGCCAGCGAAACCGAGATAAGGAGGGCTTCTTCCGGAGTCAAGAACGCCCTGTCTGAAAAATTTCATGGCTTATGGTTACCAGCGTTCCATGACAGGAATTTCTATGTCTGCGCGATGCTATGAAGCTTCACATCGGGAGGCTGGAAGGCTCGAAAAGCGCGCCGCTGTCTTCCTCAGGCTTGTCCCGGGAATATGATCTGACAACGCATTGATTTTCGTGACGGGTTTGGACGCGCGGTACAAGCCTGAGGATGATGTCGAGTGTGACGAGCCATTCCGTTCAGTCCGAAGCCCGGACCGGCGGCGCTTTTTTCCTTGCCATCGGCGTCCCGCTTTGCGATGTGACGCACACACTCTTCTCGCATCCGGAAAGCATCTCATGGCCCACCGCATTCAAACTCTCGGCGAAATCACTGATGGGTTCGACGTTATCCTGTCGGATGTCTGGGGCGTGCTGCACAATGGCGTCAGCGCCTTTCCGGACGCGGCCATTGCCCTGAGAAGCGCGCGCGAGGCCGGCAAGACCGTGGTTCTCATCACCAATTCACCGCGTCCCGCGCCCGGCGTCATCGCCCAGCTGCGTGTGCTCGGCGTGCCCGACGAGGCCTATGACCGCATCGTCACCTCGGGCGATGTAACGCGTGGCCTGATCGCGGAAGGCCCCAGAAAAGTCTTCCTGCTGGGACCGCAGCGGGATATGCCGCTGTTGGAGGGTCTCGATGTCGAGGTGGTTGGCGAGGCCGACGCGGACTCCGTGGTCTGCACCGGCTTCTTCGACGACGAGACGGAGACGCCGGAGGACTATACCGAAATGCTTAAGGGCTTTATTGCCCGCAACGTGCCGATGATCTGCGCCAACCCGGATCTGGTGGTGGAGCGCGGCGAGCGCATCATTCCCTGCGCCGGCGCCATGGCCGCCTATTACGAACAGCTTGGCGGCGAGGTTCGCATCGCCGGAAAGCCGCATGCGCCGATCTATGAGGCCTGCCTTGCAGCGGCCAAGGAAGTGCGCGGCGCCTTCGCCAAGGATCGCGTTCTCGCCATCGGTGACGGCATGCCGACGGATGTGAAGGGCGCGATTGCGAGCGGTCTCAACCTTCTTTATATCAGCGGCGGCATTCACGTCGCCGAATATACGCTGAACGGCCAGACGGACGAGGCGCTTCTCAATGCCTATCTCAAGGGGCAGGGCGCTTCACCCGGCTGGTGGATGCCCCGACTTGCCTGAGGACGCATTTCTACGTCTCGCCTCGGGAATAGCTGGCGCTGGAATGGATCGACTGTCATGACCGTCTTTCACCGCAATGAAAAAAAAGAGCCGCTGCCCGAAGCTCTTCGTGGCGGCGTCGTCGCCATAGGCAATTTCGATGGCGTGCATCGCGGCCACCGGGCCGTGCTGGATCGCGCGCTGGAACTGGCGGAAGCCCGCGGCGTCCCCGCGCTGGTGCTGACCTTCGAGCCGCATCCCCGTTCCGTGTTCAGGCCCGATACTCCGGTCTTTCGCCTCACGCCTGCGCCATTGAAGGCGCGCATTCTTGAGGCGATCGGTTTCCGCTCGGTCATCGAATATCCGTTTGACCGCGAGTTTTCGCAGCGCTCGGCGGAAGAGTTCGTCCAGTCCATCCTGATTGACTGGCTGCATGCGAGCGCCGTCGTCACCGGTTTCGATTTCCATTTCGGCAAGGGCCGGGAAGGTGGGCCGGCATTCCTGATGGAAGCCGGAAAACGCCATGGCTTCGATGTGACGCTAGTGGACGCTTTCCGCGACGAGGGCGCGGATGTCGTCTCTTCCAGCCGGATACGCTCGCTTCTGTGCGAGGGTGATGTGGCGGGCGCCGCAGGGCTGCTTGGTTACCGTTTCACGGTGGAAAGCGAAGTCATCGGCGGCCAGAAGCTTGGCCGCACGCTGGGTTACCCCACCGCCAACATGGCGCTGGCGCCGGAAACGGAACTGAAGGCCGGCATATATGCCGTCCGCTTCCGCCGACCCGATGGCTCGATCCGCGACGGCGTGGCGAGCTTCGGCTATCGCCCGACCGTCACGGACAACGGCGCAGCGCTGCTCGAGACATTCGTCTTCGATTTCTCCGGTGATCTTTATGGCGAGGTCTGTTCGGTCTCTTTCTTCGGGCATCTGCGCGATGAGTTGAAATTCGATGGTCTCGATCCGCTCGTGGCGCAGATCAAGCGGGATGAAGAAGAGGCGAGGGCGATGCTGTCGGGTGTGCAGCCGCTGAGCGAAGTGGATGCGAAGATCGCGTTTTGAGCAGGCTGTGGGGCATGTCCTTATTCGCCCGCCCCTTGCCGTCGCTTTTCTCTTCCTTTTTACCGGAAAACCGCATAAACAACCGGCCATGTCCCAATACCGGTTGAAATTTGCAGTTCAGATTGGCCGAATTATTGGCCCGGCCTTCCGCCCGCTCTGAGAGAGCCGGAAGGTCCGGGATTTTGGCGCTTCTGTGACAGACGGACGTGGCGCTTTCCGAATTTGCCCTCTTTGCAATTGATATGGCGCGGCCCGCACGGCGCGCAACAACGGTATGATCATGAGCGACACCGCAGAAAAACTGGACTACTCCACCACCCTCTATCTTCCGCAGACGGATTTTCCGATGCGCGCCGGCCTGCCGCAGAAAGAACCGGAAACGGTGAAGCGCTGGCAGGAAATGGGTCTCTACAAGAAGCTGCGCGCCTCGGCCGCCGGCCGCGAGAAATTCGTGCTGCATGACGGCCCGCCCTATGCCAACGGCAATATCCATATCGGCCATGCGCTGAACAAGATCCTGAAAGACGTCATCACCCGCTCGTTTCAGATGCGCGGTTACGACGCCAATTACGTGCCCGGCTGGGATTGCCACGGCCTGCCGATCGAATGGAAGATCGAGGAAGCCTACCGCGCCAAGGGCAAGAACAAGGACGAGGTTCCGGTCAACGAATTCCGCAAGGAGTGCCGTGAGTTCGCGGCCGGCTGGATCAAGGTCCAGTCGGAGGAGTTCAAGCGCCTCGGCATCGAGGGTGACTTCGAAAACCCCTACACGACGATGAATTTCCACGCGGAAGCCCGCATCGCCGGCGAACTTTTGAAGATCGCCAAGAGCGGCCAGCTCTACCGCGGTTCCAAGCCGATCATGTGGTCGGTCGTGGAGCGCACGGCGCTGGCGGAAGCGGAAGTCGAATATCATGACGTCGAGAGCGACACGATCTGGGTGAAGTTCCCGGTCGTTGAAGGCTCTGCGGAGCTTGATGGCGCTTCCATCGTCATCTGGACGACCACGCCTTGGACGATCCCCGGCAACCGTGCCATCTCGTTTTCGTCGCGCATCGCCTATGGCCTTTATGAGGTCACGGCGGCGGCCAATGATTTCGGGCCGCAGCCGGGCGAAAAGCTCGTCTTCGCAGACAAGCTGGCAGCCGAATGCTTTGCCAAGGCGAAGCTCGAATTCACACGCCTGCGCGATGTGAAGGCGGAGGAGCTCGCCGCTGTTACCTGCGCCCACCCGCTGGCATCGCTGGGTTACACCTTCCCTGTTCCGGTTCTCGATGGCGATCACGTCACCGACGATGCAGGTACCGGCTTCGTGCACACAGCCCCCGGCCATGGCCGCGAGGACTTTGACGCGTGGATGGCGCAGGCGCGCGATCTGGAAGCGCGCGGCATCTCCTCCAAGATCCCGTTCACGGTCGGCGATGACGGTTTCTACACCGAAGACGCCCCCGGTTTCGGCCCGTCGGCCGAAGGCGGTGCCGCCCGTGTCATGGACGATAACGGCAAGAAGGGTGACGCCAATGACCGCGTCATCAAGGCGCTGATCGCGGAAAACAACCTGTTCGCCCGCGGCCGTCTGAAGCACAGCTATCCGCATAGCTGGCGCTCCAAGAAGCCTGTCATCTTCCGCAACACGCCGCAATGGTTCGTCTATATGGACAAGGAACTGGGCGACGGAACGACGCTGCGCTCGCGTTCGCTTTCCGCCATCGACCAGACCCGCTTCGTGCCGGCTTCCGGCCAGAACCGCCTGCGCGCCATGATCGAAGGCCGCCCGGACTGGGTTCTGTCGCGCCAGCGCAGCTGGGGCGTGCCGATCGCCGTCTTCGCCGACGAGAAAGGTGAAGTTCTGATCGACGAAGCCGTCAACGCCCGCATCCTCGAGGCTTTCGAGGCCGAAGGCGCGGACGCCTGGTTCGCCGAAGGCGCCAAGGAACGCTTCCTCGGCAATGACCACGACCATGCCAAGTGGCAGCAGGTCATGGACATCCTCGACGTCTGGTTCGACAGCGGCTGCACTCACACCTTCACGCTGGAAGACCGCCCGGACTTGAAGTGGCCGGCGGATGTCTATCTCGAAGGCTCCGACCAGCATCGCGGCTGGTTCCATTCGTCGCTGCTCGAAAGCTGCGCGACGCGCGGCCGTGCGCCTTACAATGCCGTTGTGACCCACGGTTTCACCATGGACGAGCAGGGGCGCAAACAGTCGAAGTCGCTCGGCAACGTGGTTGCTCCGCAGGAAGTCATGAGCCAGTCGGGTGCCGATATCCTGCGCCTGTGGGTGATGACGACGGATTACTGGGAAGACCAGCGCCTCGGCAAGGCCATCATCCAGACCAATGTCGATGCCTATCGCAAGCTGCGCAACACCATCCGCTGGATGCTCGGTACGCTCGCCCATTACAAGGGTGAGGAGATCGCCTATGACGATCTGCCGGAGCTGGAAAAGCTGGTGCTGCATCGCCTGTCCGAACTGGATGGCGTTGTTCGCGAAGGTTATGACGGCTTCGAGTTCAAGAAGATCACCCGTGCGCTGATCGACTTTGCCAATGTCGAGCTTTCGGCCTTCTATTTCGACGTCCGCAAGGACACGCTGTATTGCGACGCGCCGTCGTCGCTGAAGCGCCGCGCGGCCCTGTCGGTCATCGCCAAGTTGTTCGATTGCCTGGTGACGTGGCTTGCCCCCATGCTGCCCTTCACCACGGAAGAAGCGTGGCTGTCGCGCTACCCGGATGCGGAGTCTGTGCATCTCGCCCAGTTCCCGGAAATCCCGGCAAACTGGAAGAATGATGCGCTGGAAGCGAAGTGGGAAAAAATCCGCAAGGTCCGCACCGTCGTGACGGGCGCGCTTGAAGTCGAGCGCCGTGAAAAGCGCATCGGTTCTTCGCTGGAAGCGGCTCCGGTCGTCCACATCGCCGACGCCGATCTTCTGGCCGCGCTGAAGGATCAGGACTTCGCCGAAATCTGCATCACCTCGGCCATCACGGTTGTGGGTGACGAAGGCCCTGCCGACGGTTTCCGCCTGCCGGAAGTTCCGAAGGTCGTGGTCGAGCAGAAGCTCGCGGAAGGTGAAAAATGCGCGCGTTCGTGGCGCATCACCACCGATGTCGGCTCCGATCCGGATTATCCCGATGTCTCGGCGCGCGATGCGGCCGCCCTGCGCGAGCTTGCGGCCCTGGCATAATGAAAATGGCCGGATGAATTGCGCTTTGCCTCTTCATCCGGTACACCTGCCTGAAAATGGCCGGATTTACAGGGCAATGCGGGCTGCCGCCTGCCGAAAGACGATGTCTGGCGAAGTGGGACGGACGGCTGGAAGGGTTTCAATGAAGACGATGCAGGGTAATGCGCAGGGTTTGGGCATGTTTCGCACGGTGGTTGGCGTCACGACGATAGGCGTGCTGCTCGGCGCGTGCACGAGCCCGACCTACGGTACGGGCAAGACGGCAGCCGAACAGCTTGTCGACGATCTCGGCAACGCAACCTCGATCACCGGCGACCAGACCAAGCGCAACCTGAAATATGGTCCTCGCCCGGGCCTCGTCGTTCCCGCCCAGGCCCGTGCCGAGCAGCTGGCTCAGCCGCAGCAGAACATGGCGAGCCGCGAAAACAACCCGCAATGGGTCGAATCGCCGGAAGAAACCCGCGAACGCCTGCGCGATGAGGCGGATGCCAACAAGAACAACCCGCATTATCGTTCGCCGCTGCTCGCCGGCAACGGCACCGCCGGTCAGATGACCGAAAGCCAGAAGTGGGAAGCCTTCCGCAAGGCCAAGGCCGAAGCACAGGGCGGCTCTGTGGTCAACGCCCAGCGCAAGTTCCTCACCGATCCGCCGGCCGAATATCGCAGCGTTCCGCAGGATCAGCTGACCGATCTCGGCGAGCCGGAGCAGAAAAAGGAAAAGCGCCGCAAGAAAGAAGCGGCAATGGCCGGCACCGGCAAGAGCTGGTGGAACCCCTTCCAGTAATGGCGAATGGTTGATGGCTGGCGGGAAGGCTTACGCCTCCCGCGAGTCGCTCAGTCGTCGAGACGTTTCCCGCGGAAAAATTGCCGCAGGATGTCAGCACTTTCACTCTCCGCCAGTCCCGAATAAACATCCGGCGCATGATGGCATGTCGGCTGGCTGAAGAACCGCACGCCACTCTCCACTGCACCGCCCTTCGGGTCTTGCGCGCCATAATAGAGCCGACGGATACGGGCAAATGAAATTGCCGCCGCGCACATGGTGCAAGGCTCCAGTGTCACATAGAGATCGGCACCGGGCAGGCGTTCCTGTCCCAGCGCCTCGCAGGCCATACGGATCACGGCGATTTCAGCATGCGCCGTCACATCGTTCAATTCACGGGTGCGGTTGCCGGAACGGGCGATGACGCGACCGTCCAGTACCAGTACGGCGCCGATTGGAACCTCCTGCCGCTCGCCGGCGGCACGGGCTTCCCAAAGCGCCAGCTCCATGAAATGCGTCCTTTCGGCCATTGCGTTTCAATTTCCTCTTAACCCTTGTGCTTGGACCTGATAGGACAGCCCAAACAACAGGCAAACAGCAAATGACTTTTAAAGACAAGCCGAAGCGTGACGGCGGCAAGACATTTAGCCGAGACAGGAAGCCGAAAGGCCCCGGCAAACCTGCAGCCGAGCGCGAAAAGAAACCTGCCGAGGCAAAGGCCGCCCCGGTGCCGGAAACCGTTGGCGCCTCGAAGCCCGAGCGCATTTCCAAGATCATGGCGCGCGCCGGCGTGGCTTCGCGCCGCGATGTCGAGCGCATGATCATGGAGGGCCGCGTGTCGCTGAACGGCGTCAAGCTGGATACGCCTGTCGTCAACGCCACGCTGTCGGACAAGATCGAAGTGGATGGCATGCCGATTCGCGGCGCCGAGCGCACGCGGCTGTGGCTTTATCACAAGCCCGCCGGTCTGGTGACCACCAATTCCGACCCGGAAGGCCGCCCGACCGTTTTCGACAATCTGCCGAGCGACCTGCCGCGCGTCCTCTCCATCGGCCGCCTCGATATCAATACCGAAGGCTTGCTGCTGCTTACCAATGATGGCGGTCTTTCCCGCGTTCTGGAATTGCCGACCACCGGCTGGCTGCGCCGTTACCGCGTGCGCGCCCATGGTGAGGTGGATCAGGCGGCGCTCGACAAGCTGAAGGAAGGCATCGCCGTCGATGGCGTGCTCTACGGCGCGATCGACGCCACGCTTGACCGTACCCAGGGCCACAACGTCTGGATCAGCATGGGCCTGCGCGAAGGCAAGAACCGCGAGATCAAGAACGTGCTCGGCGCGCTCGGCCTCGAGGTCAACCGTCTGATCCGTGTTTCCTACGGTCCGTTCCAGCTGGGTGATCTGCCCGAAGGCAAGGTGCTGGAAGTGCGTGGCCGAATGCTGCGCGACCAGCTCGGCCCGCGCTTGATCGAACAGGCGGGCGCCAATTTCGATGCGCCGATCTACAATGCCCCCGTTGAGGACGAGGAAGACAACGCGCCGAAGCGGCCCGCGAAGGCCGAATGGGCAAAGAGCGATGCGCCGGAAGGCAAGCCACGCTTCGAAAAAGGCGGCAAGTCCGAGGACCGCCGTGAAAAGGCGCTTGGCCGCCTCGACACCAAGCGGGGCGACAAGCCCGCCGGCAAGTTCGGCTCCAAGCCTGCCGGCAAGTTCGGCGCCAAGGGCCGCACCGAGGATGAGGGTGACGACCGCCGCCCCCGCCAGCCTGCCGGCACAAGCCGCACGGCCAATGTCTGGATGGCGCCTGGTGCGAAGCCGACCCGTGACGGCAAGGAACGCAAGTCTTCGGCCCGTGCTGAGGCGGAAAGCCTGTTCAAGAAGCCTTCTGCGCAGGACGAAGCCCGCCGCAGCCTCGTGCGCCATGCCGATGAAGACGGTGAGTGGATTCGTTCCGAACCCACCCGCGACGATGACCGCGGGCAGGGCCGTGGCGATCGCTCCGCACGTGGCGAGAAGAATTTTGGCGATCGTGGCGGACGCGGCGGCAAGTCGTTCGGCGATCGGCCGTTCCGCGACCGTCCCCGTGAAGATGGCGACCGCCCGCGTGGTGCCAAGCCGTTTGGTGACCGTCCGGCCCGGGGCGACAAACCCTTCGGCGACCGGCCCTTCCGTGACCGCCCGCGCGAAGACGGTGACCGTCCGCGCAGCGACCGCCCACGTGGCGAAAAGAGTTTCGGCGATCGCACCGCCCGGGGGGAAAGACCCGCCGGTGACCGTCCGTTCCGCGACAGACCCCGTGACGACGGTGATCGCGCCCGCGGCGAGCGGCCAGCGGGTGACAAGCCCCGCGGCGGCAAGCCGGGCGGCAAACCCGGCTTTGGCAAGCCGTCCTTCGGAAAATCGGGCGAGCGTGGCGAACGTTCGGGGTTTTCCGGAAAAGGCGCTGGCGGCAAGGGCCCCGGCGGTAGTAAGCCGGGCGGCAAGGGCCCGGGTGGCAAACCTTCTGGAGGCAGGGGAATGACACGTAATGCGGATCGTAGGCGGTGAGTTCCGCGGCCGGAGCTTGGCCGCGCCGAAAACAAATTCCATTCGTCCGACCATCGACAGGACGCGGGAAAGCCTCTTCAACATTCTGAGCCATGCCTATCCGGAAAGTCTGGATGGCACGCGTGTTCTGGACGTTTTCGCCGGAACCGGTGCGGTCGGGCTGGAGGCGCTTTCGCGCGGCTGTCGTGTGGCGCTCTTCGTCGAAAACGGCGTCGAGGGCAGGGGTCTGCTTTGGGAAAATATCGATGCGCTGGGTCTGCATGGCCGCGCCCGCATCTTGCGGCGTGACGCCACCAAGCTCGGCGGCGTCAACAATATCGAGCCGTTCGATCTTCTTTTCGCCGATCCGCCTTATGGCTATGGCCATGGCGAAAAGGCTTTCGCGGCTGCCCATAGTGGCGGTTGGCTCAACGCCGGCGCGCTTGCCATTCTGGAAGAGCGCGGCGATGTGACGGTCAATGTCGATCCGGCGTTTAAGCTGCTTGAAAGCCGTATCTTCGGCGACACGAAGATGCATTTCTACCGCTACGAGCCCTGACGGGGAGTGCCCCGTCACGCCACGGTCTTGTCGTGTTTGCCGGATAGGCAGACCCCTTCACCGTGGTAACCAGTTTTGGGTGTTTCGCATGGATCAGGCTGGGAACGAAAGCGTCACGATCGTCCGCGCCGGAGAAGAAGTTCTCGAAGGCGATGGTGCGGGCAATCATGAGCCGACATTCGGACTGGCGCTCGGCGGCGGCGGCGCACGCGGCATCTGCCATATCAACGTTATCGAGGCTTTCGACGAACTCGGCATCCGGCCCGTGGCAATTTCCGGTTCGTCCATCGGCTCCATCATCGGCGCGGGCATGGCGGCCGGCATGTCTGGCCGCGAAATCCGCGAATACACGCTGGAACTTATGGGACGCAAAGGTTCGGTCGCCAACCGGCTCTGGAGCCTCGGCCCGGCATCGATGCGCCATGCGGTGGACGGTTTTCGTCTCGGCCAGTTCAATCTCGAACTCATTCTCCACGCCTTGATGCCACAGACGCTGCCGAAGGATTTTTCCGAACTCGCCATTCCGCTGAAAGTGATAACCACGGATTATTACGCCCAGACCGAAGTGGTGGTCGAGAGCGGCGAGATCATCCAGGCGCTGGCGGCTTCAGCCGCCATTCCGGCGCTGTTCATGCCTGTTCGTATCGATGGCCGCATCATGATCGATGGCGGTATCTTCAATCCGGTCCCCTATGAACATTTGCTGGATCACGCCGATATCGTCATTGGCGTCGATGTTGTCGGTGGTCCGGAAGGGGATGGAACCACCATGCCCAGCCGATTGGAAAGCCTGTTCGGCGCCAGCCAGCTGATGATGCAGGCGGCGATTGCCCTGAAGCTCAGACTGCGCCCGCCACACATTTTCCTACGCCCTCCGGTTCACCGTTTCGGCGTGCTGGACTTCCTGAAGTCGGAAGAGGTGCTGAACGCGTCGTCCAGCATCAAGGATGATCTGAAACGGCAGATCGAACTGCAGGTAGAGCTGTTTCATCGCGGGCAGGGCGTGGAGGCTTAAGCAGTAATCCCTGAGTATTCGCTAGGAACGAGCGGGTACCACTGGTTTCTTCTCCCCGCCGGGGAGAAGGTGGCCCGAAGGGTCGGATGAGGGGGGAACGTTGCCGGATTTCGGAGAACTTGCCCCTTCATCCCGCTGCCGCGGACTTCTCCCCGGCGGGTAGAAGAAAACAAGTGGCGCTATCCCAGCCACTACGAAGAACGCATTTCACAACGACACCTCCGTCTCGCTGTCCTCCATATCCTCTTCTTCCTCCCGCTTTTCCGCCTTGTTCTTCGGCTTCATCAGCGGTTCCGGCTTCACCTCGCGTACCGGTTTGTTGTGCAGCATCTGCCGGCCGGCGGCGAGGCCTTCCACGGCTTGCAACTGCAGTCGCTCCTCATCGCGTTCGCGAATGTCGTCGGCAATCGCCAGAGCCCTGTCGCCATCCATATCAAGCCCCTCGAGAATGCGCCTACCAAACAGCAGGCCGGATTCCAGCGTTTCGCGGAGCTCATATTCCACGCCCTTTTTCCTGAGGTCGATCGAATGAATGCGGTCATAGGAGCGGGCATAGATGCGCACGCTTGGAAACTCCGACTGGATCATGTCGATGATACGGTCGGTGACTTCCTTCTTGTGGGTGCAGACAGCCACTAGATCGGCCCGTTCGATGCCGGCGGCGATCAGCACGTCCTTGCGGGTGCCATCACCGAAAAAGATACGGAAACCGAAACGGGCGGCCTGACGCACGCGATCGGCGGAACTGTCGATCACGGTCACATCGCGCCCGCCGGCGAGAAGGATCTGCGAGGCGATCTGACCGAAACGGGAAAAGCCGATCATCAGCACATCCGCGCCGGCTCCGTCGAAATCCTCTTCCAGCTTGTCTTCTTCCGCATCCTCCGCCGTCAGCCGACGGGAAATCACCGCAAGAAGCGGCGTCAGCGCCATGGAGAGCGTAACGACGGCAACGAGGATCGAGGCCGTTGCCTGCGGAAACAGCCCCGAGGCGGCCGCCGTGGTGAAAAGCACGAAACCAAATTCGCCGCCCTGCGCCAGAAGCAGCGCGATGCGGCTCGACGCATAACGCGATGAGCCTGCGATGCGGCAGAGGCCATAGATCAGCGCCGCCTTCACCGCCATCATGACAGGCACGGCGATCAGGATAAGCACGATGTTCTCATAAACGATATGGACGTGCAGCGACATGCCGACGGCCATGAAGAACAATGCCAGGAACAACCCGCGAAACGGCTCTATATCGGCCTCCAGCTCGTGCCGATAGGAGGATTCCGACAGCATCAACCCCGCCAGCAACGCGCCCATGCCCATCGACAGGCCGACCGCCTCCATGATCGCGGCGGCGCCGATGACGACGAAGAGGGCGGCGGCGATCATCACCTCCCGCGCGCCGGTGCGGGCGATGATCTGGAACATTGGGGTGAGAAGATACCGCCCGGCAAGGATCATTCCGGCCACCGCGACGACGGAGGCGATGAGATCGGACACCATAGAGTCCGTCGGCACATCGGGCCGGTTGGAAAGAATGGTGACAAGGGCAAGAAGCGGCACGATGGCGAGATCTTGAAACAGCAGGATCGAGAAGGACCGGTTGCCGTGCCTTGTATTCATGTCGCCGTCATCGGCAAGGATCTGCAGTGCAAAGGCGGTGGAGGAAAGCGCAAGGCCGAAGCCTGCGACGAGGCTGCCGCGCCAGTCGATCAGCCCCGCCCACCATACAATCGCCGCAAGCACACTGCCCGTCACCAGTACTTGCGCAAGCCCCAGCCCTAAAATATCGCGCCGCATCTGCCAGATGCGCGACGGCTTGAGTTCCAGCCCGATGATGAAGAGCAGGAAAACGACGCCGAGTTCCGAGACGTTGAAGATGTCCTTCGCATCGGTGACCAGATGCAGGAACGGCCCGATGACGATGCCGGCCACCAGATAACCGAGCACGGTGCCAAGTCCGAGTTTGCGGAAAACGGAAGCCGCAATGACCGCGCCGGCCAGAAGCAGCAAGGGTTCGGAAAAGAGAGCGTCGTGCTCGGTCATGCGGGCGAACTTTCGAATAGGGTGGCGATGGCGCCCTCTGGACGGAGAAAGCGACGTTTCGCCCTTGATGCGGGGTTGCTGGCACAATAAATGGAACAGGAATGAAAGGCCAACTCATGTCCTCAGAAATAGATTCTTCCAAACTTCTCGAGCGCGCCAGCCAGCTTGTCGATCTTGCCCGGGCCGCCGGCGCGGATGAGGCGGATGCTGTTGTCGTGCGTTCGCGCTCACAATCGGTCGGCGTGCGGCTCGGCAAGGTGGAAAGCACCGAATCCTCCGAAAGCGACGATTTTTCCCTGCGTGTCTTCGTTGGTCGCCGGGTGGCAAGCGTTTCGGCCAATCCCGGCTTCGATCTGAAGACCTTGGCGGAAAGGGCAGTGGCCATGGCGAAGGTTTCGCCGGAAGACCCCTTTGCCTGCCTTGCGGACAAGGAACGGCTGGCAACTTCCTATGACGATCTCGAGCTTTTCGATGCAACGGACGTATCTGCGGATCAATTGCGCGAGGCGGCCCTTGCTTCGGAAGAGGCGGCGCTGGCGGTCAAGGGCGTCAGCAATTCCTCCGGCGCCGGTGCATCGAGCGGGATGGGCGGCCTCGTTCTCGTCACGTCGCATGGCTTTGCCGGCAGCTATATGGGCAGCCGTTTCAGCCGTTCCGTCAGTGTCATCGCCGGCGAAGGCACGAAGATGGAGCGCGACTACGATTTCGACAGCCGCCTTTATTATGCAGATCTCGATGCCGCCGAAGAGATAGGCCGTCGCGCCGGTGAAAAAGTCGTGCGCCGCGTCGGTCCGCGCCAGGTCGATACCGGCAGCAACATCACGGTGGTGTTTGATCCCCGTATCGCCCGCGGCTTCGTCGGTGCGATTGCAGGCGCGATCAACGGCGCTTCCGTTGCCCGCAAGACCAGCTTCCTGCGCGACAAGATGGGCCAGCAGGTGCTGAAAAAAGGCCTGTACCTCACCGACGATCCTCAGATCGTGCGTGGCCCTTCCTCCCGTCCTTTCGATGGCGAAGGTGTTCGCGGCGAAAAGATGACGATGATTGAGGACGGCGTTTTGAAGCACTGGTTCCTCTCCACCTCCGCGGCACGGGAACTCGGCCTGGAAACCAACGGCCGCGGCGTGCGTGGCGGCACTTCGGTCTCGCCGGCCTCCACCAACCTTGCTCTGGAGCCCGGCGATCTTTCGCCGGAGGACCTGCTGGGGCAGGTCGGGTCGGGCTTTTACGTCACCGAGCTGATCGGCCACGGTGCCAACATGATCACTGGTGAATACAGTTGCGGCGCGAGCGGTTTCTGGATCGAGAACGGCGAAAAGACCTTTCCGGTTTCCGAGGTCACGATTGCCTCGAACCTGAAGGACATGTTCATGCGGATCACGCCAGCCAATGATATTGATCGCAAATACGGCATCGCGGCCCCGACGCTCGCCATCGAAGGCATGACGATCGCAGGCAAGTGAGGCGACCTGCGGGGTTTTCGCTGGCGCTTCATATGCAAGTGCGAACAGAAAAACGGGCGCGCCATCTGAGGCGCGCGGAAAAGACGGCAAGATGAACGACATGGATGAGGCCCGCTGGGCCTCCGATCTGAGGCTGGTCCTCGAAGCCGCCCGCAAGGCGGGCGAGACAGCCCTCGGTTTCTTCCGCAAGGATCCCGAGGTCTGGTGGAAGAATGGCGGGCTTTCGCCGGTAAGCGCGGCCGATTACGCCGCCAATGAAATCCTCGAAACCATTCTGCGCTCCGCCCGGCCGGATTACGGCTGGCTTTCCGAGGAGACGGATGACGATACGGACAGGCTTTCCCGTTCCACCGTCTTTGTGGTCGATCCCATCGACGGCACCCGCGCCTTCATTGGCGGCAGGGATACCTGGTGCATCAGCGTTGCCGTGGTGCATGAAGGGCGACCGGTGGTGGGCGTACTCGTCGCACCGGCGCTGTCGGAGGAATTTACCGCGATAGAGGGCGGCGTGGCGTTAAAAAACGGAAGCCCCATCTCCGCAAGCGGCGGCAATACCGGCACCTTCCATCTCGCCGCCGCGGCAGAGGCGATCACGCATCTGCCGGAAACGATGCGCAACAATGTCGAGCGTGTCCCGCATGTGCCGTCGCTGGCCTACCGGCTGGCGATGGTGGCGGATGGTCGTATCGACGGTACGCTGGTCATGCCCAACTCACACGAGTGGGACCTGGCCGCGGCCGATCTCATTCTCGAACGCTCCGGCGGCCGGCTTGCCGGTCTGGATGGCAAACCTCTGATGTATAATCGCCGTCGGGTGAACCACCCCGCATTGTGCGCCGCAGCAAATTATGCGCTGCCTGCACTTTTGAAAGCGTTTTCACATCCGTCTGGCAGTTGACGTTTGGCGGGAAATCCCGCAGATGAAGGCCTCTCTCAGAGTTCAAGAAAGAGATAAGACATGACGGAAACTGGCAAACCGAAACAGCTGCTGCACCTCGTCTTCGGCGGCGAACTGGAAAACCTTCAGGATGTTCAGTTCCGGGATTTGAGCGCGCTCGACATCGTCGGCATCTATCCAGATTACGCCTCCGCGCTCACGGCTTGGAAGTCGAAGGCACAGATGACTGTCGATAACGCCCATATGCGTTATTTTATCGTGCATATGCACCGTCTTCTCAATCCTGACGACAAAATTTGAGTCCCTTTGCCCTTGCGTTGTAATACTATTGGATGAAAGCGCGCTTTCCCGTGATTCCTGCGCGAGCGGCGCAGCCCGGGAATGCCGATGCGAGAAAATGTGATCGCGCTTTCGTTTCCGATGACAAAAAATGACGCAATTTGAGAAGAAGTAGGCGGCGATAACAACCAGAACAGGGGCAGGGCATTGCGCGGAATGATCAAGGGCAGACTGTCATGAGCAGCCGTATCGCACGTTTCGCTCTTTCCGGTTACCGCATTGCCGGTATCGCCGCTTACCCGTTTGCCAAGCCCTATCTTTCCTATCGGGCCGCCAAGGGCAAGGAAGACAAACGCCGCCGGCTCGAACGTTTCGGTTATGCGAGTGCCGAGCGCCCGCGCGGGCCGCTCGTCTGGTTCCACGCCGCAAGTGTCGGCGAAACGCTGGCGCTCATTCCGCTCATCCGCGAAATCCGCAAACGCGACATCTTCGTGCTTCTGACCACGGGTACGGTCACCTCGGCCGAACTGACCCGCACCCGGCTCGGCGATGACGTGATCCACCAGTATGTGCCGCTCGACATCAAGATCGCGGTCAACCGTTTCCTGACCTACTGGGCACCCGATGCCGCCATCACGGCCGAGTCCGAAATCTGGCCGGTGACGATGATGGAACTGGAGCGTCGGCACATTCCGCAGATCCGGGTCAATGCACGCCTTTCCGACCGTTCCTTCGATCGCTGGAAAGCTCGCCACGACATTGCTGAATCGCTGTTTTCCAAGCTGGCGCTGGTGGTTGCCCAATCCGATCTCGATGCCGAACGTTTCCGCGATCTCGGTTCCTGGCCGGTGGTGATATCGGGTAACCTCAAGGGTGACACCGACCCGCCGCCCTGTGACGAGGCGCTGCTGGAGAGCTACCGCAAGCAGGTCGGCAATCGCAAGACATGGGCGGCGATCTCAACCTTCGACGGTGAGGAGAAGGCCGCGGCCACCGTGCATGCGGCGATCAAGTCGCGCAACGGGCAACTGACCATCATCGTGCCGCGCCATCCCGAGCGTGGAGATGAGGTGGAGGCCATGCTGAAGGGCATGAATCTCTCCGTTGCTCGCCGCAGCCGCAATGATGTGATAACGCCTGAAACCGATATTTTCCTCGGGGACTCCATTGGCGAAATGGGGCTCTACCTGCGGCTGACCGAGCTTGCCTTTGTTGGCCGCTCGCTGACGGCCGAAGGCGGGCAGAACCCGCTGGAGCCTGCCATGCTTGGCTGTGCGGTTTTGTCGGGCGCGCATGTGCAGAACTTCCGCGAAGCCTATCAGAAGCTGATCCGCGCAGGTGGTGGCCGCATCATCCGTGATGTGGAGATGCTGGCAAAGGCGGTGCATTATCTGCTCGTCAACGATAATGAGCGTTACAAGATGATCGATGCGGGCAATCGGGTCATTCAGGATATGCGCGGCGCGCTTTCCTCCACGGTGAAGGCGCTGGAGCCCTATATCAACCCGCTCACCGTTTCCGCCAAGCTGCAGCCGCGGAGCGCCATCGGATCATGGTAGCGGATATAGAACTCAACGCCGCGCAGTCAATCGCCGCAGTGCTTTTCGACAAGGACGGCACGCTGCTGGGCTATGACGCAAGCTGGGGACCGGTGAACCGCGAACTCGCGTCGATTGCGGCCAAGGGAGATCCCGTCCTCGCCGACAGGCTTCTCTCCGCCTGCGGCATGGATCCCGTTACCGGTCATGTCGTGCCCGACAGTCTTCTGGCCGCCGGCAACACGGCGGAGATCGCCGCCGGTCTCGTCGCCGCCGGCTCGCCCTGCGATGTTGTCGAGCTCACGCAACGTCTCGACCGGCTTTTTACCGAGGCCGCGGATAAATCCGTGCCAGTGACCGATCTCAAGGGTTTTTTCGCGAGGCTGAAGGCTCGCGGCTACAAGCTCGGTATCGCCTCCAGCGACAACGAAAACTCCATCCGCCAGACGGCCATCCGCTTCGGTTTCGAAAACGATATCGATTTCGTTGCGGGATATGACAGCGGTTACGGCACCAAGCCGCAGCCCGGCATGGTCCTCGGCTTCTGTCAGGCGATCGGTATCTCTCCCGACCGCGTGGCCGTCGTCGGCGATAATAACCACGATCTGCATATGGCGAAAAACGCCGGCGCGGGTCTCAGGGTCGCCGTTCTCACCGGCACCGGCTCTCGCGAAAGCCTGGGTGCGGATGCCCATTATTGTTTCGATGACATCACCGGGCTCGAAGCGCTGCTGCCGGAAAGGGCTGTTTGAAGCGGTGCCGCACGGTTTGCATTGTCGCGGCACTCTCCACGTCCCGTCATGCCGGCCTTGAGCCGGTATGACGGAGAAAATGGATATCGCGGCGCGCAGATTGAAGTTCCATGTTAAATCACGGCCAGTCCGTATCAGCACCGGTGCGTAAAGCTGTCTATTCGGATTTTGCAATTTACGGTTTTTTCTGGCAAACAACCTCCCAGACGTGAAATGGCGAACGCAATGCCGTGGGCGACCCGGCCGGGAGCGGGAATAGATGGTTTCTGAAGCGCCGCCCTTCTGGTGGCAGAAAGCGGGCTGGCAGGCGTGGCTCCTGTCTCCTTTCTCGCTTCTTTACGGCAAGGTCGCCGGCCGGCGCATGCGGACGGCAAAAAGGGCAAGTGTCACCGTTCCGGTCATCTGCATCGGCAACTTTACCGTGGGTGGCGCCGGCAAGACGCCGACGGCAATGGCAATTGCAAGGGCCGCCGTTGCGAAAGGCTTGAAACCCGGATTTCTCAGCCGCGGTTATGGCGGCACACTGGATGTCACCACCCTTGTCGATCCCGCACATCATCGCTCTGCCGATGTCGGAGACGAGCCGTTGCTTCTGGCGCGCGAAGCGGTGACGGTGATTTCGCGCCGCCGCGTTGAGGGTGCGCATCGCCTGATCAAAGAGGGCGTCGATCTCATCATCATGGATGACGGGTTTCAGAGCGCGCGTCTGACGCTGGATTATGCGCTTGTCGTCATCGATACAATGCGCGGCATCGGCAACGGCCATCTGGTGCCGGGCGGTCCGGTAAGAGCTCCGCTCGCCGAACAGATGCGGCATATGACCGGGCTCCTGAAGGTCGGTAATGGTCACGCGGCCGATGCCCTTGTGCGGCGAGCCGCAAAGGCTGCCAAACCCGTTTTCGTTGCGGCGATCACGCCGCAGGAGCCGCAGGATTTCAGGGGAAGGCGTGTGCTGGCCTATGCGGGCATAGCCGACCCGGCCAAATTTTATCGAACCGTCGAAGCGCTCGGCGGCGATATCGTGATGCAGCGCTCTTTCCCGGATCATCACCACTTCAGCGATGACGAGATTGCCGATCTTCTGCAGGACGCAGGCAAGGCGGATCTGCAACTTGTCACCACGGCCAAGGATGCCGTGCGGCTTAACGGGCACCACGGCCGGGCAGAGGAATTGCTCTGGAACAGCCTGGTGATCGAGGTCGACATGGTGTTCGACGATCCCAATGCGGCTGGAACCATTATCGATACGGCCGTGGCGAACTGCCGCGCCCGTTTGCTTCGGGATAATTCGCGGACGTCGCTTTAAGGTACCGAGAAAAAGACAAACCGTCGTGCGCCGGTTTCTCCTCACTGACGGGACGAGCATAGGGACGAGGGAGGCACACGCGCGACACTCGACGCGTCGCTTCCCTCCTTATGCCGGCAAAGTACCAGCCTTCTTTTCGGCTTCCAGAGAAGCCGCGGCATCCACATAGGCCTCCTGCCGCGCCACGCTCCAGTAGCGCAGCTCATCGAGCGGAATGCTCTTGCCTGTCATGGCGCAGATGACATGCGAGCCGGTCTGGACGATGCGGAAGTCACCGTCGAGATATTCGATGACGGCGAGGCGATTGCCGCCTCCTTCAAATCTGTTCATCCGTTTTCGTCTCCTGCTCTGTCCTGTCAGGGCACCCAGTCCGAAACGGCGTAGCGTTTTCCTGAACAATCCGGATGCTCCAGTATCCTGAATTTATATAGGCCGGCGTGGCGCAAGGCCAGCCCCGACGCCCGTGCATGTAAGAAGGCGTCAGCTGCGGCCGAAGAGCCGTTCTATATCGGAAAGCTTCAGTTCGATATAGGTCGGACGGCCATGATTACACTGGCCCGAACCCGGTGTATTTTCCATCTGCCGCAGAAGCGCATTCATCTCCTCCGGCCGCATGCGCCGGCCGGAACGCACCGAGCCGTGGCAGGCCATCGTGGCGGCGACATATTCCAGCTTGTTGGCAAGCGTCGAGGCGGCGTCCCATTCGGCGATCTCGTCGGCAAGCTGGCGCACCAATCCCTGCACGTTGACCTCACCCAGCATGGCCGGGGTTTCGCGAACGGCGACGGCACCCGGCCCGAAACGCTCGATGACGAGCCCCAGCGCATCGAAACTGGTGGCGTGATCCATCAGCCGGTCGCAATCTTCTTCCGGCAGATCGATGATTTCGGGGATGAGCAGCACCTGCGAAGCCGGCCGTTTGGAATGCAGCGCATTCCGCATCTGCTCGAAAACCAGCCGCTCATGCGCCGCATGCTGGTCGACGATGACAAGGCCGTTTTCTGTCTGCGCGATGATGTAGTTCTCGTGCAGCTGCGCCCGCGCGGCCCCGAGCGGGTAGAGCGTGGGCTCGGGCAAGGAGCTCGCGCCGGCTTCATAAGTTTCCCGAGACTCGGCCCGCGCCGTTGGGGTGGTGATGTCCGAGAAATGTGATTGTACCGCCTCCGAAAACTGCGTTGCGCCTGAAACGGCGAGCGGCCGTGACGGCGAGGTCGCGGCGGACCATGGCGCGGGAGCGGTCGTGAAAGGCGATGGCCTGAGGCCAGAAGGGCTATAGCCGGGGCGGAAGGCGTTCATCATCTGGCTGGCGCCCGTCGTTGCCGCCCTGTCGCCGTCACGCGTCAGCGCCTGGCGGATCGCGCCGACGATCAGCCCGCGAATGAGCCCGGGGTCGCGAAAACGAACGTCGGATTTCGCCGGGTGTACGTTCACATCCACAAAGGCGGGATCGAGCGTGATGGAAAGCACCGCGACAGGATATCGCCCATGCGGCACGGTTTCGGCATAAGCACCGCGAATGGCGGATAAAAGCAGTTTGTCCTGCACCGGACGGCCGTTGACGAAGACATATTGATGCGCCGAATTGCCACGGTTGAAGGTGGGCACGCCGGCAAAGCCCGTCAGCGTCACATCCTCACGCCCGGCATCGATTTCAATGGCGTTGTCCTTGAAGTCCGCACCGAGAATCTGCGCCATGCGGGCCAGATGATCGTCACCCGTCGACGGAATTTCGAGCGTCGACCGATCCGTGCCTGACAGCGCGAAGCGGATATGCGGAAAGGCGATCGCCATGCGTTTGACGACTTCGGTGATTGCGGCCGCTTCGGCGCGTTCCGTCTTCAGGAATTTCAGCCGTGCCGGTGTGGCGAAGAACAGGTCGCGCACCTCGACGATGGTGCCGGCATTCGAGGCGGCCGGCCTCACATCGGAAACCTTGCCGCCGGTGACGGAAATCACCGAACCCTGCTCCGCGCCCTGCTGGCGGCTGGTGATCGTCAGCTTGGCCACGGAGCCGATGGAGGGCAGTGCCTCGCCGCGGAAGCCGAGCGTGCGTATATCGTCAAGTGTATCGGAAATCTTCGAGGTGCAGTGCCGCCTGACCGCAAGCTCGAGATCGGCCGGAGACATGCCACAGCCATTGTCGGTAATCCGCACCAGCCCCTTGCCGCCGCCCGCCGTGGCGATCTCGATGCGCGTCGCCCCGGCGTCGATGGCATTTTCCACCAGTTCCTTCGTGGCGCTGGAGGGTCTTTCGATGACCTCGCCGGCGGCGATCTGGTTGATAAGGGTTTCTGAGAGCTGCTTGATGGCCATGATCGCCATTTTCGCGGATTCGCGCCGGCTTCGAAAGCAAAAAACTGAGACTGCGGAAATTTGCACATGTTTTGCAGGTTGCATGGCATCGGACCATTTCCGCCAATGCAGTTTAAGCGTTAATCCGCCCTTAATCGCCCTTGTTTATGGTGGGGCAGCTTGAAATGACCGCAGAAACGAGGCCGCCTCTGCCGGGTGGTGTGTGACGTCGACTATGGGTGAGCGTCATCTTCTCCTCAAGACTGCTTCAAGCGGCAAACCCTGATGTCTGTTTTCCGGAATTTTCGTTTCATCCCGGCATCTGCCCTGGACGATTCCAATAGAAACAAAAGCCTGACCCATTAAAACAGGCGGGAGTTTGCAGTTGAGTGATTTGGCGTCCTCCGGCGCGGGCGTTCATACGGTGATGCTTGATGCCCTTTGCGACGCGCTTGGCGCGGCGATCGTCGTTTACGACCGTAACGATCACATTATTTTCGCAAGCCGGAAGCTCCTCAGTTTTTTCCCGCTGGAAGAGGCCGTCATCGGCCCCGGCGCGCGGCTGCGCGATTATCTGGGCGCCCTGTACGATTGTTACCATATCGAGACGGAAAATCCTGCCGCCAATGCCCGCCAGCTCGGTCGGGAAGAGTGGATCGGCGAACGGCTGGCTCTGCACTGGAAGGAACGGTCTGAAAAAACCGAACGGCTGAAGGGGGAGAGGTTCCTGCGCTTTGTCATGAACCGCCTGCCATCCGGTCTCGGCGTTAGTGTCCTCGCGGATATTTCTGAACAGAAGAAGCGCGAAGAACAATGGCGTATCGATCTCGAGCGCGTACAGCTCCTCGAGGATATTCTCGACAATCTGCCGTTTCCCGTCTTCGTCAAGGACCGGAACCTGGCCTATGCCGCCGTGAATAAATCCGCCTGCACCCTGGTCGAAACCAGCCCCGAGAGCCTGCTCGGACGCACGGTCTTCGATCTCCATTCACGCAAGGTTGCGGGGCGGATCGATGCGGCCGACCGGACGGTACTGGAGAGCGGCACGCCAAGCGTCATTCCGGAAAGGGTGAGACGCCTGAACGGCGAAGAGATACTGACGATCACGCGCAAACAGCGCGTAGGACGGCCAGGCCGTTATTTCCTGGTGACGACGATGGAGGATGTGACTGCGCTCGCCACGCTCGATGCGAACGGCATGCCCGTCATCCCTTCTCTGGAGCATGTGGCCTTTGTGTCCTCAACCTATGGAAAGGATGAGGAGAAGGAAGGCCGTAACGGCTTGCTGAAAAGCAAGGCGGTGCTGGTCGTCTCCGAAAACAGCCGCTTTGCAGAGGCCGCCGGCCGCCAGCTCACGGCAGGTGGCATGGACCATGCAGCGGTGACGAGCGAGGAAGAGCAGCGCGCCTTTATCGATGTCGCCGCCTCCGCCGGGGTTGCCATCGATGTTGTTGTCATCGACGCCCAGATGAGCATCGCATGCCTCGATATTGCCGCGGCACACCATCTGCCCGTCGTCAGCATCGAGGAGGACGAGATTGACGCGTCGTTGTTGCATCATGTGGCTGTAGGGCTCCATTCGGTGCCGAAGGAGAAATCGGTAGAGGAGGACTGGGAGATCATGACGCAGGACCTGCCCAAAATCCTCAGCAACGGCGGCGTGTGCGACGTTCTTCTCGTCGAGGACAACCGGGTCAACCAGATCGTTTTTTCGCAGATACTTGAGGGTCTCGGGCTTTCCTGGCGGCTCGCCACGTCGGGCGAGGAAGCGCTGCGTCTCTTCGTGGAACAGGCTCCGTCGGTCGTCCTGCTTGACACGACGCTTGCCGATATCGACGGCTTCGAGGTCGCCCGCCGCATGCGCGATCTTTCGGGTGAAAAGCGCATTCCTGTTGTCGGCGTCATTACCCACGCATTCGAAGGCGACCTCGACAAATGCCTTGCATCCGGGATGGAGGACATGCTGCTGAAACCTGTCAGCCCCGATATGGTGGAGGCTGTTTTTGTGCGGCTTTTTGGCAAGGACGTGCTGCAGCTGCAGGCGTGATAGCCCCCCCTCCATCGAACGGCGTGGCGTAAACATACAATTAATTGCCGCCGCCTCGGCCGTTTTGCGCTGGCAGCGGGTCTCAACGAGGGCGGTCTGTGGTTTTCGGTTCGTCGCTCTATGGCTTTTTTAATACTTGCCCTGCATTGTGATCGCGGTCGATAGAGGATTCAAGAGATGCAGGAATGAAACGGGCAGAGCCGCAAACGTTGCCGGTTAGCCAGAACGAGCTTCAGGCGATGGCCTACAGCGATCCGCTGACAGGGCTCGGCAACCGCTATCGTTTGCGGGACAAGATCCGCATGCTCGCCAGCGAACGCTCCAGCGATCCAGCACCCTTCACGGTCGGCATTGCCAATATAGACGGCTTCAAACCCATCAATGACCTTTTCGGCGTGCAGGCGGGCGATGAAATCCTCTGCCAGGTTGCTCACCGCCTCAAAGCCTGCATTCCCGATGGCGCCATCGTGACGCGCCATGATGGCGACGAATTCGCTTTCGTATTGCCGCTGGTGTTCGAACGCACCGGTGCCGAGCGTGTCGGCAACATGATCAAGGACGTGCTCTCCGCTCCCTATGATCTTGGCGATCGTAACGTCCGGCTTTCCTCCTCGTTCGGCTTTGCCATCTATCCCTTTGCCGGGGATGATTTTGAGGATCTGCTGAAAAGCGCCGAGACGGCGCTCTACCGCTCCAAGCGGCGCGGCCGCGGCCAGATCACCGTCTATTCGCGTGAGATTGCGCAGGAGATGAAGCGCGCCACGCAGCTTGAGCAGGCGCTCAGAAACGCGATCATCACCGATGCGATCGACGTGCATTTCCAGCCCATCGTCCGGCTGGAGGAGGCGAAGGTCATCGGTTTCGAGGCGCTCGCGCGCTGGAACGATCCGGATCTCGGCTTCGTATCGCCTGCGGTTTTTGTGCCGCTGGCCGAAGAACGCGGTTTCATCGATGCGCTTTCGGAGGCCCTGCTCAGAAAAGCCGCGGAAGCGGCGCTTTTCTGGCCGCGTGAGCTCTTTCTGTCCTTCAACCTGTCGTCCGCGCAACTGATGGACCCCAGCACGGCCGACAATATTCTGTCCATACTTTCGCGTGTCGGCCTCGACCCGCACCGGCTGGAGCTTGAAATCACCGAAACGGCGGTCATGACCTCCGCCGATACCGCCCAGCGGATCATCAGCGAGTTGCAGAGCGCGGGCGTTCGTATTTCTCTCGACGATTTCGGCACCGGCCAATCGAGCCTCGGCCGCCTGCGGGATTTCACATTCGACAAGGTGAAGATCGACCGCGCTTTCGTCTCGCGCATCAGCAGCGACCGCCCTTCCGAACATATCATCAAGGCCATCGTCGCCATGTGCGAAGGGCTTGATCTTGAAGTCGTGGCCGAAGGGATAGAGGAGCGGGCGGAAGAGGAAAAACTGCGCGCGCTCGGCTGCGCCATGGGACAAGGCTACTTCTACGGCCGCCCCGCCGACGCCGCGGCGACCCAGCGGTATCTACATGAGAATTACCGCGAGATATTGTCGGATATTTCCTGAGAAACGGAATGACCTTGGACGAGGTGGTGGGGGCCCCCCAACACCACTCATTCCTGTGCTTGTCACGGGAACACGGCCGACGCGTCTGCGCGGCGAAGAGAGCAAGGACTTGGGCTGGCTAGATTCCTGTGACAAGCACAGGAATGAGAAGGCGGTTCGTTCGGCGTCTCAGAGCCTGTAAAGCGGCTCAAACCGGCCCTTGACCTCAACCCCCAGTTCGAACGTCAACCCGTGCTGCGGATTGGCGGCTAGGGCGTCCTCGTCAAGATTTTCACGCGCCGACGTCACGAGAAGGCGCGATGCGTCCGGGCCGACGAAGGCCGGGCAGGTCGTCTGTCCCGCGGGCACCGCATATCGGGCAATATGGTTGCCGTCGGTATCATAACGATCAACCGCGCCTTCGCCCCAACGAGCGTTCCAGATATGCCCTTCGGCATCGCAGACCGAGCCGTCGATACCGCCATCGACTCCTGTCGAATCGATGAAGACTTCAGCCTTGCCGGAGGGGAGGCCGGTCTCGGGATCGAGCGGCACGCGCAGCAGCTTGTTCACCTTGGTATCGACGTAATATCCGGTCGCACCATCGGGCGAAAAGCAGATCGAATTCGGAATGCTGATATCGGCAAACAGCTTCGTCACCGTGCCTTTGTAAACATGATAGATGCTGCCCGCGCCGGTTTCCGCCTTGCGGCCCATGGTGCCGATCCAAAGCGCGCCGCAAGGGTGCATGCGCCCGTCATTGGACCGGTTGCCGGGCAGGTCCTTTTCCAGCTCCGCATGCAGAGTCAGCACACCAGTCTTCGTATCACGCAGGAAAAGCCCGTCATCGGAGGCGATCAACTGTTGGCTGTCGCTGACTTTCGCCAGAGCGCTGCCCATGAAGGGCAGGGCATGGACGGTCTTGCGGCCGGAGGCGAGGTGCAGTTCATGCAATTCCCGCTCGAGAATGTTGAACCACCAGGCCGTGCCGGTCGCGGGGTCGAAGGTCGGGCCTTCGCCGAGCAGCATCGGCGTCTCGTCAAGAACACGTCCGGTAAAGGGAAAAACAGTCGCCAAGCTCTTATCCTCCGATGGCTGCATCATAGGCCGAAAGTGTGACAGTGGCGCGTTCGCGCACCTCCGCTGCGGTCATGCCGGGTTTATAGAGGCTGGTTCCGAGCCCGAATGCCATGATGCCGGCCGATGTATAGTCGGCAAAATTCTTATCCGAGACACCGCCGACCGCTGCGATGACCAGATCCTTCGGCAGGATCGTCCGGATCGCATTGATGCCGGCGGGGCCGATGATGCTGGCGGGGAAGAACTTCAGCCCGGTCGCACCGGCTTTTGCGGCCACCAGCGCTTCGGTGGGGGTGAGAACGCCCGGCATCGTCACCATGCCTTTTTCACGTGCAGCTGTAATGACCTCCGCATCGGCATTGGGGCTAACCATCAGCCTGCCGCCTGCCGCGTCCAGCGATGCGACGTCTTCCACGCTCAGCACGGTCCCGGCGCCGATCAGGCAATCGGCGGGCGCCATCTTTGCCGCGATCTCGATGGAGCGGAACGGATCGGGGGAGTTCAGCGGAATTTCGATGGCGCGGAAGCCGGTTTCGATCAGCGCGCCGACAGCGCCTTCTGTCTCCTCGGGTTTCAGGCCGCGCAGGATGGCAATCAGCGGATATTTGATGGAAGGAAAGGGAATACGCATGGTCGATCTTTCTTCTTATGGCCAGATGGCTGTTGCAGCGGCCAGCAATCCGTGCCGCACGGCTTCGTCTGCGTCGATGACCGTATAGTGGATATCGAGAGCGGTGAAGGCACCTTCGTAAAGCGCGCCAAGCGCGCCGGAGCCGATCAGCACCACCGGTGTCTCCCGCCGCGCCGTCGAATGCGCGCCGGCGATCTCCAGCCCGATCATGATGCCGGAAAGCCTGGCCTTGGCATCCGTGGCGGCGAGGCCATGCAGCAATTGACCGGAGCGCAGTGTGAACAGCCGGTTGCTGGCGAGCTGCGGATTGGCGTAAATGTCGAGCACGGCCGCTCTGAAGTCCTCGTGTTGGCCGGTGAAAGGCTCCGCCTCGGCCACCGCATGGGACAGGATCGTCTGCTTGGAAATGACCTCGAACAGTTCGCCGGTCATGAAGGTGGCAAAGCCGTTGACGTCGCCATCACGAACGGTCACCCATTTGGAATGCGTGCCGGGCATGCATACAAGTTTCTCGCCGGTGTCCGAGGAGGCAAGAGCGCCGAGCAATTGCGTTTCCTCGCCACGCATCACGTCGGGCGCGTTTTTATCCCGCTGCGCCAGCCCCGGCAGAATGCGCACATCGCGCGCCTGACCCGGCACGCGAACCGCGCCATCCAGCACGGACGACAGCGATGCCGGCACGTCGATGTAACCCGCTTCGACCCAACCCTGCCGCGCGCCTGCCATACCACAGACGAGAACCGGCAAATCTTCAGGCGCGCCGATGGCGTCGAGATGCGCTTGCAGAACCTCGGCAAAACCGGTCCGCATGGCCGTGGTCATGCCTTCCGAACTTCTGCGCTCCGCCAGAACAGCACCCGAGCGGCTCATGAGCCAGAGCCGGAAACTGGTCGTACCCCAGTCAACGGCGATAAAAGCGGGTTCAGACATTATAGAAGGCCTCCGTCTACGATTATGGATTGCGCCGTGATGGCGCTTGATGCCGAGGATGCGAGAAACAGGCATGGCCCAGACAAATCGGCAGCGACGAGCATGCGCTTCAAGCATTGCCGCGCCGTGGTGGTCGCAATGCCCTCATCCGTCAGCCACAGTTCCTTCTGCCGCTCGGTCACGATCATGCCCGGCAGCAGCGTGTTGACGCGGATATTTTCTGGCCCCAGCCGGCCGGCAAGGCTTTTTGTCAACCCGATGATACCTGCCTTCGCCGCCGCATAGGAGGGAAGTTCGCCCATGTTGAGCAGAAACGAGATGGACGAGAAATTGATGATGGAGGCCTCTTTCGCGAGCCGGAGGTAGGGAAGCGCGGCCTGAACGGTAAAAAACATCTGCTTGAGATTGACCGCCTGATTGGCATCCCAATAGGCTTCCGTCACCGTATCTATGTCATGACGGTCGTCCCAGGCGGCGTTGTTGACCAGAACCTTGATGCCGCCGATCGCCGCGGCCGCCTCAGTGACGGTCACGGCTATGGCCGCCACGTCGCGCAAGTCGGCCCTGAAGAAATGGACCGGGTGGGGCGACACCCCGGAAAGCCGCCGGACCAGCGCTTCGCTCGGCTCTTCGGCGATATCGATGAACGCTACCTTTGCGCCCTGCATGGCAAAGGCTTCCACGAGCGAAGCCCCGATGCCGGAACCGCCGCCAGTGATCAGCACGCCCGCATCCTTGAGGTCCGGAAATTGGGCTGTCGTCATCGGCATGATCTCATCCGTCAGGGGCTTGATTGTTCCATTATTTGGAACTAGATTTTAATAAATGGAATTATTCCCTTGGCGCAAGCCTCATGTCAAGGTGAATGACAATGGATGTTGCCATGCCTGATATCGAAATACCCAATGGCAGGATGCGCAGCGCAGTTCCAGCCGCGCGGCAAAAAACCGATAGCGACACCGGTACACTCGGTAAGGCGATCTCGCTCCTGGAACTGATCGCCCTTTCTGAAAGGCAGATGCGTTTCACCGATGTGGTGGAAGCGTGCGGGCAGCCGCGAGGCACCGTCCATCGCCAGCTCGCACATCTGCTTGCCGAAGGCCTGATAGACCAGGCCCCCGACCAGACCTACGTTGTTGGCCTGAGGCTGTTGCAGTTTGCATCCAGAGCCTGGAGTGGCAACGATCTGCGCAGCATAGCCGCCCCACACCTGGCGGCGCTGCAGGAGGCAACGCAGGAATCGGTGCATCTCGCGGTTCTGATCGGGCGCGAAGTGACCTATCTGGACAAGATTGAGGGCAAGCACAGCTTGCGCATGCATTCGCAGGTTGGAAAGACCTCGCCAGCCTATTGCACCGGCGTGGGTAAGGCTGCGCTGTCGCTGCTGCCCGCCGGCGATCTGGAAGATCTCGCGGACGGGCTGGATTTTAAGCGCTTCACGGACAACACCATCACCACACCGCAGGCCCTGATGGAGGATGTTTCGGCCATTCGCTCCCTCGGTTACGGTTTCGACCTTCAGGAGCACGAGATCGGCATTCATTGCGTTGCGGCACCGTTACCGGCCCCGGGACGCAGTTTCCGCGCGGCGATTTCAGTGACCGGCCCCGCCTACAGGGTGGATGTGGAACAGCTCCGCGCCTGGGCTCCGCTGGTGCGTGCAACCGCCGATAAAATTTCGGCAGAACTTGTCTATCGCTTATCGCCGGTTGCGGATGATTGACGGAAAGCCGATGCCGCTTATGGGGATGCCCGCCCGCGAAAAAGAGGAGACATGACCGGCTTACGCGAGATAACGCTAATTTTCGAATATTCTGATCTAATTTTCAACTTTTGTTTGCATGAATCGATTTGCTGAGTAACATCCTCAAAATTCCGGGCAGAGGCGGGCCTTTGCGGCGGCATTTCCTCATGCTCGAAGAACAGCTTTCATGCAGAAAACAGAAACGGCCAGCGTTCAGTCGATTGGTGTTGATTGCGTTCGCGAGATCGCCAATCTTAATACGCAGTTCGATATATTCCGCTTCCTGAAGCGGCTGACGGAGGCGTGGGAATTCAGGGCCTTCATGGTACTCGACCTCACTACAGAGGTCTCAAGCGAATTGTCGCATTATACCGTCATCACCAGCTGGCCGGCCGAACTGTTGCAACGCTATGATGAAGAAGGCGAGTTGCAGAACAGCCGCGTCATGGCGCGGCTAAGAAAATCCACTGTACCCTTTTCCGTGTCGCTGGATTTCCTGGTCGAAGGCGAGGGGCATGTCCTGAAGAAAAACGTGGTCGCGCTTTTCGAACGGTTCGAGATGATAAATTCCGTCTGGTTCCCGGTGTATGATGTCACCCTCAGGCGCGGCGCCGTATCCTTTTCCGGCAATAAGACGGCCCTGCCGGAAGCCCGGCTTGCGGAGCTTTTTTACATTTCCAGCCACGTCTTTTCCCGGCTGTCCGAAATCCGCCGTCTCGATCTCCGCGTGCCGGAAACATTGAGCGAACGGGAGATCGACTGCCTGAACTGGACGGCAGCCGGCAAGACCAGTGCCGAAATCGCCGAGATCATGATGTTGTCGGAGCATACCATCAATCACTACCTGAACCGCGCGACGAAAAAACTCGATACGGTCAACCGCACCCAGGCGGTCGCCAAGGCCCTGCGCGTCGGACTGATTAAATAGCGAAACTCGCAATTTTATCATTGTGATAAAGCCCTTCCTGGGCGATCCTCTTTTCGAATCACCGGAAAGGAGAAATCGTTGCCGGAGCGGCATAGTGTAAAAGCGGGATTTTCTCCGACTGTCGATTGCGCCGTGCTGATAGTCGCTGCCGAAAAAGGCTTTGCCGCCGATGAAGGCATAGAACTGGAACTGGTCCGAAAGCAGTCCGCACGTGGTGTTCTTTCGGTGCTCGGCGAGGACGGCGTTCAGATCGCGCATTTGCCCGCTCCCGTTCCCGTGGGGTCGGTCGTTGGCCTCCATGATATGCCGGCCAATATCATCGGCGTTTTCACGCTTTCCCTCGGCGGCTCCGCGACCACCGTTTCCCCTGGGTTTTATGATGAACTTTACCGTGAGGGACTGAAGCTGCCGGACCCGGCGGCTTTTGGCCGTGCGATGGCCCGCGTCTGCGCCGCACGCCGGGCCGCGGGTGAAAATCCGCCCGTCTTCGCGGTTGAGGATATCGCCTCGACCTCCTTTTATGCCCTGCGTTATCTGCTCGGAAGCTGCGGTGTGCTGCTTGGCCGTGACATGGAAGTCGTCGAAGCGCTGCCGAAGGCGATGCCCGGGCTTCTGGAAAGCGGCGACGTCGATGCGCTCTGTTCTGCTGAACCCGCAGGCAGCGCTGCGGTGCTGGGTGGTGCCGGTCGTATCGTGACGACGGGCGCGCTCATCTGGCACAATGCTCCGGAAAAAATACTTGCCGTGAAGCGAGATTGGGCTGATGCGAATGCCAGCCTGTTGGAGGGGCTGCTACGCGCGCTTTATCGCGCGGGCGAGTGGTGCGCCAACCCCGCCAATATCGAGGAACTTGCCGGTATTCTGGCCGCCCCCCATTATATGAACGTCAGTGGCGAATTCCTGCTTCCGGCCCTGACGGGCTATATTTCGACTTCGCAGAAGGACATGCAGCGTTTTCAGGAATTTTTCGTCACCAGCGCGAAAGCGGCGAATTTTCCATGGCAAAGCCAGGCTCTTTGGTTCTTCAGCCAGATGTTGCGCTGGGGGGAAATACCCGCCGGTTGCCGTTTCGATGCCGCGGTGGTGGAAGCCGCACGCAATGCGTATAGGCCGGATATTTTTCGCAAGGCGATGAAACCACTTTTCGTGCCGGTGCCGGGCGCCAATCTGAAACTGGAAGGCACGCTGAGGGAACCTGTTCATGTCGGCGCATCGCGGACCGGCCTCGTTCTGGGACCCGACTGTTTCTTCGACGGGCGCGTCTTCGATCCGGAGACGCTCGATATGGATGACGAGATTTGAAATCGCAGCGCTAAATCGTCGCGAATGGTTCCTGTTTGCGCTTTGGCATTGGCGAACCGCTTCCGCTTGTCTATGGATGGCGCAAATTGTTTCCCGATCAGGCCGGACGATGTAACGGAGTAAGACAATGGCAGAGGTCAGCAAGAACCAGGTGGAAAAGGCTCTGGACGCCGTCATCTATCCCGGCAGCGGCAGAAGCATCGTTTCCCTCGGCATGGTCTCGGAAATCTTCATCGCAGATGGAAAGGCCTATTTCTCGATCACCGTCCCGGCCGACAGGGCGGCCGAGATGGAGCCGTTGCGCCTGTCCGCCGAACGGGCGGCGAAGGGCGTTCCGGGCATCGCCGGCGCGGTCGTGGCGCTGACTGCCGATCGCAAGCCCGGCCAACAGCAGCCGGCGCCGGCGCGTCCCGCCGCGGCAGCCGGCCGGCCGACGCAGCAGCCGGGCTCGTCCAAGGTGGGCGTCCCCGGCGTCCGTGCCATCATCGCCGTCGCATCGGGCAAGGGCGGGGTCGGCAAATCGACGACATCAGTCAATCTTGCGCTCGGCCTTCAGGCGCTTGGCCTGAAGGTCGGCATGCTGGATGCGGACATCTACGGGCCTTCGCTGCCGCGGCTCCTCAAGATTTCCGGTCGTCCGAAACAGCAGGAAGACCGCATCATACTTCCCATGGAGAATTATGGGCTGAAGGTCATGTCCATGGGGTTTCTGGTGGATGAGGAGGCCGCGATGATCTGGCGCGGGCCAATGGTGCAGTCCGCCCTGATGCAGATGCTGCGTGAAGTCGCCTGGGGCGAGCTCGACGTGCTGGTGCTGGATATGCCGCCCGGCACGGGTGATGCGCAGCTGACCATCGCCCAGCAGGTGCCGCTTGCCGGCGCGGTCATCGTTTCCACTCCGCAGGACCTCGCGCTGCTCGACGCGCGCAAGGGCATCACCATGTTCCGCAAGGTGGAGGTGCCATTGCTCGGCGTCATCGAGAACATGAGTTACTTCATCGCGCCTGATACCGGCGCCCGCTACGATATTTTCGGCCACGGCGGCGCGAAGGCGGAAGCCGAAAGGATCGGTGTGCCGTTCCTCGGCGAGGTGCCGCTCACCATCGCCATCCGCGAAATGTCGGACGCCGGAACGCCTGTTGTCGTTGCCGACCCGGATGGTCCACAGGCTGCGATCTACCGCGAGATAGCGAAAAAAGTCTGGGAGCGTATTGGCGCCGGTGAAAGAAAAGCGGCTCCAAAGATCGTTTTCGAATAAGCTACGGACCGCCGGGAAAACCGCAAAGCGCACCTGCGCTGTGAATAGTCCTGTAAAAACAGAAGATTGGTGGCCAGTAACGGTGCGGTTTCTGGCCATGAAATCCAGAAGTGCTTCGTCTGCAAAGCTGTCGCGAAAAAATATTGCTTGATTGCATCTCGCTTTGGGCGCATACGCCTGCGCCGTTTGGCTCTTGGTCCATCGGGCTGGCGCGATATGACGTTGCGCCTGTTTCGGTTGTCCCTGGACTGTCGTCCAAAGGTTTGCCGACAGCAAACAGGATATGTTAAGCAGCATTGCGGCTAAGGCCTGCAATGTGGAGCGGAGAAACGGATTGATAAAAGCCTATCGCGCCAATTGCGAGGCGATCAGCCTGTCGTCAGACGACGGCTCCGTACAGATTCCTGATGACATCGTCTGGATCGATCTCGTCAACCCGGACAGGGCGGAAGAGCAGCATGTGGAAAAGCTGCTGCAGCTCGATCTGCCGACGCGTGAGGATTTGAAGGATATCGAGCCCTCCAGCCGTCTCTACATGGAAGACGGCAATGTTTTCATGACCGCATCGCTGGTGTGGAAGGCGGATTCGGACGACCCCCGCCTCACCGACGTCGCCTTCATCCTCGCCGGCACGCGCCTCGTAACGATCCGTTATGCTGAGCCGAAATCATTCCACCTTTTCATTGCCGCCATCACCCGCGCGCCGCATGAGATGCGCAGCGGCACGGCGCTTCTGTTGAAGCTCCTCGAAACCATTGTCGACCGCACGGCGGAAATCCTCGAAAACTCGGTCGCTGGCATCGACAATCTCGCCGCTGATATTCTCGGCAGCCAGGCCCGTTCCAAGCGCAAGGCGCCGCGTTATCTCGAAGACCGCCTGACCAACATCGCTGCCTATCATCGGCTGATTTCGAAGGTCCGCGTCAGCCTCGCATCGCTGGCGCGGCTGCAGACGTTCTTTTCCACCAGCGATCAGGCGAGCGCGGACAAGGTTGCGAGGGAGCAGGGCAAGTCCATCGGACGCGATATCCAGTCGCTGAACGAACATGCCTCCTTCGTTTCCGGCAATCTGACCTTCCTGCTCGATGCCTCGCTCGGCATCATCAACATCGAGCAGAACAGCATCATCAAGATATTCTCGATCGCTTCGGTGGTTTTTCTGCCGCCCACGCTGGTGGCTTCGGTTTACGGAATGAACTTTCAGCTCATGCCGGAGTTGAACTGGACATTTGGTTATCCACTTGCGCTGATCGTCATGGTGATGTCCGCAATCATCCCGTTTCTCTTTTTTCGTTGGAAGGGCTGGCTCTGAGGAGCCAGGATCATCATGTCCCAGATCGCTGACAAGGATGTTGCCGAGAAGCCGGATGCGGATGACGCTCACAAGAACAAGGGGCTTTACGCCGCTATCCTTGGTTCGATCGGCGTCGTTTATGGCGATATCGGCACCAGCCCGCTCTACGCCTTTCGCGAAGCCCTGCGGCCCATCGCCTATGACGGGGTGACGCAGGAGGAGGTCATCGGCCTCACATCGCTGATGATCTGGTCTCTGACGATCATCGTCACCTTCAAATACATCACGCTTTTGCTGCGCGCCGACAATGACGGCGAGGGCGGCACGCTGTCGTTGCTGGCGCTGCTGATGAAGACGGCGGGCACCCATCGCAGCGTCCTCATCGTGCTTGGCCTGATTGGCGCGGCGCTGTTTCTTGGCGATGCCATGATCACCCCGGCACTTTCAGTGCTTTCGGCGGTGGAAGGCCTGAAGCTCGTCACCCCGGAGATGGACGCCTTCATCATTCCGATCTCTGTCGGCATCCTGATTGGCCTCTTTGCCATCCAGTCCCACGGCACCGGCACGGTGGCAAAATTTTTCGGACCGATCACCGCGGTCTGGTTCATCGTCATGGGCCTTGCAGGCCTCATTCATATCGCTGACGATTTCAGCATTCTCTTTGCCTTCAACCCGTGGCACGCGGTCGAGTTTCTGGCGAATGAAGGTTTTTATGGCATTGTCGTGCTCGGCGCGGTGTTCCTGACGATCACGGGCGCAGAAGCGCTTTATGCAGACCTCGGCCATTTCGGCCGCCGTCCCATCCAGTGGGCGTGGTTCTGTCTGGTATTCCCGGCGCTGACGCTGAACTATCTGGGGCAGGGCGCGCTGGTGCTGAAAGACCCGGCGGCCATGTCCAATCCCTTCTATCTGATGTTCCCGCAATGGGCGATCCTGCCCGCCGTCATTCTGGCGACCGCCGCGACAATCATTGCCAGCCAGGCCGTCATAACGGGCGCCTTCTCACTGGTTCGCCAGGCGATTCACCTCGGCTATCTGCCGCGCATGGAAATTCTCTTCACCTCGGAAACCAATACCGGGCAGATTTATCTTCCGGCGGTCAACACCATCCTGCTTTTCGGTGTCGTTGCCCTGGTGCTCACCTTCAAGAGTTCGGATGCGCTGGCCACCGCCTATGGTATTTCGGTCACCGGTGCGATGGTCGTCACCAGCCTGATGTTCTTCGAGTTCGTGCGCAAACGCTGGCAATGGTCGATCTGGCTTGCCCTTGCGGTGCTGACCCCGCTTCTGGTGCTGGAACTGATCTTCCTCGGCGCAAACCTTCTGAAAATTCATGATGGCGGTTACGTGCCGGTGCTGCTGGCGATTGCCTTCACGGTCATCATGACGACTTGGCAGCGCGGTTCGAGAATCCTGTTCGCCAAGACGCGCCGCATCGATGTGCCGCTGAAGGCCTTCATCGCCTCGGTGGAAAAGGAAAGCGCCCATGCGCCGGTGCGCGTACCGGGTACGGCGATTTTCCTCACCGGCGATCCGGAAACGGCGCCGGCGGCTTTGCTGCATAATCTCAAGCATAACCACGTCCTTCACGACAAGAACGTCATCCTGACGATCCGCACCGAGGATCAGCCGCGCGTTCATCCGGCAGATCGTTATACGTTGACGAAGATGAGCGACCGTTTCGCCGTGGTCGAGCTGCATTTCGGCTTCATGGAAACCCAGAATGTTACCCAGGCGCTGGGCTATCTGCGCCGCACGGGCTACAAGTTCGACATCATGTCGACCTCCTTCTATCTCGGTCGCCGCAAGCTGGTTCCAGATCCGAAATCGGGCATGCCGGGCTGGCAGAACCGCCTGTTCATCGCGCTCGCCGAAACGGCAGCCGATCCCTCCGACTATTTCCGCCTGCCTGCCAATCGGGTGGTGGAACTCGGTTCGCACGTCGTGGTGTGACGAAGTGTGCATGCCCCCAATGTAGCTGGGCGATCTCGTTCTCTCTGCCATACCGGCCTTGAGCCGGTATCCAGCCAGCCCAAGTCCTTGGGGTGAAGGGGTCTTTACGCCGCGCCGACGCGCGACGGCTGGTTCCGGCTCGAGGCCGGAATGACGGATGAGGAGATGCCCTGCGGCACAGTTCTGATCGGCGCATGCGAACTCTACTCCACGCCACACTCATTAGCATTCCCTCACACATTAACGTGAAGACACCTTCCTGCGCGGCGTTAACCAACCATCAAGGTTAATAAGAGATTCTCGAACACCTGTAGAAAATTCGGTTGTCGGTGTTCGGAGTGCTGGTTTTGCGTTCGAAAAGAGTAATGCGTCGTCGGTCCCCCGTGTCCTTTCAGGGATGGGCGTCCAAATGGACGTCACCCGTCGTCTTCGGCCT
Source organism: Agrobacterium sp. 5Ca39 (assembly GCF_055382365.1). NCBI lineage: Bacteria > Pseudomonadati > Pseudomonadota > Alphaproteobacteria > Hyphomicrobiales > Rhizobiaceae > Agrobacterium > Agrobacterium sp. 5Ca39. Next base: position 369,179 of record NZ_AP026436.1, read on the forward strand.
GGCCGCCTGGCTTGTCTTTCCCTCCCTCGCTGCGCGTGCCGATCTCGCCTCGCTTCTGGCGGGCCTCGACAAGGGCGGCGAACAATGGCGCATGGTGCTGACTGCCTCCCCGGCGGGCTCGACGCATAACGCCTCCCTGACATTCAACGATGCGGAAGGGGACGAGGCGCTGCATGGCGGCGGCATGACCCTGCCCAATGGCAGCAAGGTCGCGTTCGTCACCAACAAGAAGGGCGAGGCAACGACGCCGGACAGCGAGCGGGTGAACCGCGCCGCCAAGAAGGGCCGCATCGTCGCCACCGAAATCATGCAGCCGCCGAAGGCCTTCACCGCCGGTTCGGTGCTGCAGCGCACCTCGATGCTGGATATCGAGCCGCTGAAGCGCAAGGATCGCACCGCCTTCGTCAAGCCGAAGCGCGGCAAGGATGTCGAACTCGCCTCTTTCTATTTCCGCCGCGAGGAAAAGAAGGCGGACAAGAGCGTCTCGCCGATGCTGGCGGAACTCGTCACCAACCGCACGCCGGACATCCTGGCGACGGCCTATGCGCCCGCCGAACCGGATTTTGCCCGCGAGTCTCCCTTCGACGCCATTCTGAAGAAGCCCGAGGCCGGCCGCTTCGTACCGCAGATCAACCCAGATGACCACGCCTGGGCCGCAACGCCGCTGCCGGCTGCCGTGTTTTCTCCGGCCGAACAGCAGTGCCTTGCATCGGGCATCTATTTCGAGGCGCGCGGTGAGTCCGTTAAAGGTCAGGCGGCGGTGGCGCAGGTCATCCTCAACCGCGTGCGCAATCCGGCCTATCCGAAAACCATCTGCGGCGTTGTCTACCAGAACAAGGACTGGCGCAATCGCTGCCAGTTCTCCTTCGCCTGCGATAATATCAAGGACCGGGTGAATTCCGAACGCCACTGGAAGATGGCCCGCGAAGTGGCCATGGCGACTACGGCCGGCAAGATCTGGCTGAAGGAAGTTGGCTCTGCCACCCACTATCACGCCGTTTACGTGCGTCCCGCCTGGGGCAAGTCGATGAAGAAGGTCGGCAGAATCGGCCTCCACGTCTTTTACCGTACCTATGGTGGCGGCTGGAGCTGATACCACCGCCAATTTGTCGCATTTTGCGTGTCAAAAATGCCGATTCCCCGGCGAAACATCGCCCCCAAACAGTGATTTCTAGTCAAGCCGTTGTTTTTGCATGATTAATTTGTGCCTAAACAACCGCTCGCAGTGCCTTGACTAGAGAAGCCCCTAAAACTATGTTGCGCGCGACTTCAGAGCGGGCTGGAACAGGCTTAATCCGTCACCGTTTACAACTCCAAAGGGTTCTGGCATGGCTGGAACGGAGAAAATGGGTGGGATTTTAAGATGACTGGCAACCGTGACGATAGTCTGGACGAGCGCCGCAAACGCCTTGCTGACGAGTTGGCAAAGGTGAAGGCGGAGGATGAGGCGGAAGTGAGGGCGGAGACCAACGCTGCGGAGAGCCGGAAAGGCTTTGCGATGGCGGTTAAGCTCTCATCGGAGTTCATTTCGGCCATCGTGGTCGGCGCTATGCTGGGTTATCTTCTGGACTATTTTGCCGGCACGACGCCGTGGGGGATGATCGTTCTTCTTCTTCTCGGTTTCTGCGCAGGCGTATTGAATGTGTTGCGTTCGACGGGCGCGGTGGCCAAGCCGCCGCTGCTTGAGAAGGCGGACAGACGAGACGAGGGTGGAAAACGCGGCCTTTGAGGCTGTTTTTCCTTACAGTTGAGATGCCGCGACAGGCGGCGACAGGTAAAGAGGGCAGCCGGTGGCAAACGATCCGACCCATCAGTTCTTGGTGCAGCCGATCATTCCGATCGAAATTGGCGGCGTCGATTTTTCCTTCACCAATGCGTCGCTCTTCATGGTCGCGACCGTGGCTGCTGCTTCGGGTTTTCTTTATTTCGCAACGTCGAACCGCGGCCTGATCCCCACCCGCATGCAGTCCGTTGCCGAAATGTCCTATGAGTTCATCGCCTCCATGCTGCGCGAAGGCGCCGGCAAGAAGGGCATGGTGTTCTTCCCCTTTGTTTTCTCGCTGTTCATGTTCGTGCTGACGGCAAACCTGCTCGGCATGTTCCCGTATTTCTTCACGGTCACCAGCCAGATCATTGTCACCTTCGCGCTCGCCTGCCTCGTCATCGGCACGGTCGTGGTTTACGGTTTTTATAAGCACGGTCTGCATTTCTTCGGCATTTTCGCCCCCTCCGGCGTGCCCAAGGCGCTTCTGCCGCTTGTGGCGTCGATTGAAATGATCTCCTTCCTGTCGCGCCCGATCAGTCTTTCCGTTCGTCTTTTCGCGAACATGCTGGCCGGCCACATCACGCTCAAGGTTTTCGCAGGCTTCGTCGCCTCCATGAGCGCACTTGGCGCGCTCGGCGTCGGCGGTGCAGTCCTGCCTCTCATCATGACGGTCGCAATGACCGCTCTCGAATTTCTCGTTGCCTTCCTGCAGGCTTACGTCTTCGCGGTACTGACTTGCATGTACCTGAACGACGCCGTGCATGGTGGTCACTGAGAAGTAAAGTCGCTGGCCCCGGCAACGGGCGTCAAAAACAGCCGCAACAACCAATATCTCAAGGAGTCTCACATGGAAGCGGAAGCAGCAAAGTACATCGGCGCAGGTCTCGCATGCCTCGGCATGGCTGGTACGTCCCTCGCACTCGGCCGTATCTTCGGTGATTACCTGTCCGGCGCACTGCGCAACCCCTCTGCTGCCGACAGCCAGTTCGGCCGTCTGGTATTCGGCTTCGCCGTTACGGAAGCTCTGGGCATCTTCTCGCTGCTCGTTGCTCTCCTTCTCCTGTTCGCTGTCTAATATCGGCATCAGGTCTGGATCACGGCCCGCAACATAGCGTGCCGTGATCCTTCGCATTTGCAGTCCCCCTGGAGGTGAGCATGTTCGTGACCGAGGCTTATGCCCAGTCAGCACCGACCGTAGGTGAAACGCATACGGAAACTCCGGCCGTTGGCCAGCCGCAACCGGAAGCCACGCACACGGAAACCGGTGTAGCGCATGGCGCCGAGCACGGTTCTTCCGGCGTTTTCCCGCCGTTCGACCAGTCTACTTATGCATCGCAGGTCCTGTGGCTGGCGATTACGTTTGGCCTTTTCTACCTGCTCATGCAGAAGGTCATCGTTCCGCGCGTCGGCGGCATTCTCGAAAACCGTCATGGACGCATCGCACAGGATCTCGACGAAGCGGCACGGCTGAAAGCTGAAGCTGACGCTGCCGTCGAAACCTATGAAAAAGAACTCGCGGCAGCCCGCGCCAAGGCAAGCTCGATCGGCGCCGCGGCCCGTGACGCCGCCAAGGCGAAGGCTGATGCCGATCGCGCCGCTATTGAAGCCGGTCTCGCCGAAAAGCTTGCCGCTGCCGAAAAGCGCATTGCTGGCATCAAGGATCAGGCTTTCGCCGATGTCGGCGCCATCGCCGAGGAAACCGCGACCGCAATCGTCGACCAGCTGGTTGGCGCAAAGGTCAAGGACACGGACGTCAAGGCAGCGATTGCCGCCGCTTCGAACGTGAAGGGAGCCTGATATGGCATTTGATGCATCATTTTTCGCTCTCGTCGGTCTCGTCCTTTTCTTCGTCCTGATCGCCTATCTCAAGGTTCCGGGCATGCTCTCCAAGTCTCTGGACGAGCGCGCGCAGAATATTCAGGATGAGCTGGCTGAAGCCAAGCGCCTGCGTGAAGAGGCCCAGCACCTGCTGGCCGAATATCAGCGCAAGCGCAAGGAAGCCGAAGCCGAAGCCGCCGGCATCGTTGCCGCCGCTGAACGCGAAGCCGCCGCACTGACCGAAGAAGCCAAGCAGAAGACGGAAGAATTCGTCGCCCGCCGCACGGCTCTTTCGGAACAGAAGATCAAGCAGGCCGAAGAAGACGCCATCGGCGCCGTCCGCGCCGCCGCGGTCGACATCGCCATTGCCGCATCCGAGAAGCTGCTGGCCGAAAAGACGACGGCCGCCGCAAAGGCCAAGCTTTTCACCGCCACGATCGGCGAAGTGAAGTCGAAACTGAACTGAGATTTATCTCGGTATTGTTCAAAACCCCTCCGGCCCCGCCGCGAGGGGTTTTTTGTTTGAGGTGATAAAGCTGGTTAGGATTGGGTGCCGCCTGCACTACGAAAATGCGGCATTCGCTAACAGGCATTTCTCTTAGGGTGGCGGTAACTGGCTGCAATGTTTTTGATGCAGATTGCTCATCGCTTTGCTCCAATACTTGGCATGGTTTGGACGCACCGAAAGCATCGGAAGGCCCTTAGCAAACACTGCCCGCAAAGGGTTGACTATGACAGAGGCAACTATCATAAGCCGGACAGTTAAGGGGAGAGTTCTCGTTGAACCAGATAGCCATCTTCAGCGGTAGTGCGCATCCCGAACTTGCGAAGGAAATTTGTTCCCACCTCGGCGTGCCGTTGCGTCCGGTGCGCACTAAGCGCTTCTCCAACGATTGCCTTGAGGTCCAGCTGCAGGCAAACTGCCGGGAGCAAGATGTCTTTATCGTCCAACCGCTCAGTGCGCCTGTGCAGGAAAACCTGATCGAGCTGCTCTTGATGCTCGATGCGGCGCGTGGTGCGTCGGCCTCACGCATCACCGCAGTCATTCCGCACTTTTCCTATGCTCGCTCCGACAAGAAAGATGCGCCGAGGATCTCCATCGGCGGTCGGCTGGTCGCAGATCTCCTAGTTACGGCAGGTGCCAGCCGCGTGCTCACCATGACGCTGCATTCCCCCCAGGTCCACGGCTTTTTCAGCGTGCCTGTTGATCAGCTCCACGCCTTGGGCGAGCTCGCCAATTATTTCTTCCGTTATGATCTCAGCCGGGCCGTCGTCGTTTCCCCCGACCTTGGCAATGCCAAGAACGCGGCCGCCTTTGCAAAGCGGCTGAATGTGCCTGTCGCGGCCGGCGCCAAAGAACGGGTGAGCGATACCCAAGTGCGCATCTCGGCGCTGATCGGCGATATCCGAAATCGCGACGTCATTGTGCTCGATGACGAGATCGCCAGCGGTGGCTCCATTCTTGAGCTGCTCCAACATCTGCGGGCCCACGGCGCACGCACCATCCGGATCGCCACCACGCACGGAATTCTCGCTGGCTCTGCAGTTGCCCGGCTTGCCGCGGAACCGGACGTGCTTGAGATCGTGTGCACCAACACGGTGCCCATCGCTGCCGAAAAGCGCCTTCCCAAGCTTACCGTGTTGTCTGTCGCACCGGCTCTCGCCGAAGCAATGCGCCGGATTAATTCGGGGGATTCCGTTAGCGCGCTTCTGGCCGAGGACATTGCTCCGGCCCAAGTGATCACCGCGTCTCAAAGCAAATGAAGTGAGCATTTCTTTGGACTGCCGGACTAGAGATGTCCTCAGGTGGCGCCGCCGTCACGTCCGCGCTGCGGCCAGAACTTCACCATTTGTCTCAATCCCGCTTCAGTGGCCGAAAGCTCATCCTGTGCAGCGCGCAGGGCCCGTGGCTTTCGATGGCGCGCAGGTGGGCCGGTGTGCCGTAACCGGCATGGCCTTCGAAGCCATAGGATGAATGCACCACACCCGCGCGTTCCATCATCCGGTCGCGGGTCACCTTGGCTACGATTGAGGCGGCGGCGATGGAGAGGGAGCGGGAATCGCCCTTGATGACGGCCTTGGCTTCGCAGGTGATGCCTGGCGGCCTGTCGCGGCCGTCGGCCAGTACGAGGGCGGGGGAAATTTCGAGTCCGAGGACTGCGCGGCGCATGGCGTCGAGGCTGGCGCGCAGGATATTCATCGTGTCGATCAGGCCCGGGCCGGAGGAGGCGACCGATACGATCGAGGTTTCCATGATCTGGACGAACAGGCTCTCGCGCTTTTGCTTCGTCAGTTTCTTGGAATCATCCATTCCGTCAGGAATATTGTCCGGATCGAGAATGACGGCGGCCGCAACCACAGGGCCGGCGAGCGGGCCACGCCCTGCCTCGTCCGTGCCGGCGACCGGCCAGAGGCCCTTCTTTCGCGCTTCCAGTTCGAACGAGAAATCCGGGCCGGTATCGGCAAGATCAAAAAGGGCATGAGAATCGGGTGTGGCCGTGCGTTTCATGCGGCGAAACTGGCACACACACCCGATCTCCTGCAAGCCCCCGGAAGCGGGCGATGACAGGCACGATGAGCCGGGGTCAAGGGGCGTGGCTCACCGTGCCCAAGGTCGTCATGACCTTTTATCCTCCAGCAGGGCGGCGGAGGAAAAACGATCGCACGCGAGGCGGCGGTTCCAGGGGCGATGTCCGGCGGGCCAGGGAAAACCAGCCGGGCATTTCGTCGAGAGCAACACGATGAGACGGTTGCTCCTGTCATTTTGAATTCCGTTTATTAAAAGCTCACAGCACCTCGTATTGTCGGCGCGTCATCCCCCCATGCTCGATGTCCTCTCGGGCTTGACCCGAGATCCTGTCGCGCTCGGTTCACGTTCCAAGGGCGAGCCCGAGGGTAGCGTCTGGTTCATCACGGGCATTCGTTACCTTCAGTCACTTTCACCATGCGGCTCTCAAAGCAGAGACAATTGCACCCCGGCACCGCCCGGAGGCACGAACAGGTCGTCACGCAGGTTGATGCCGCGGCGGATGAGACCAAGTCTTTTGGTCGCCATCTCGAATCGCCTGCCGATCTGCCAGGCATAAGGGCCATCACCCTTCATGCGCTTGCCGAACTCCGCGTCATAATCCTTGCCGTCGCGCATGGAGCGCACCAGCGACATGACATGACGGTAACGGTCCGGATAGTTGCGCAGCAGCCAGTCACGGAACAGCGGGCTTACCTCCAGCGGCAGCCGCAAAAGCACATAGGAAGCCTCGGTCGCGCCAGCAGCCTTGCCGGCCTCAAGAATGCGCTCGATTTCATGATCGTTAAGCGCCGGGATGACGGGTGCCATCATCACCGCCACCGGAATTCCGGCATCCGTCAGCGCCTTGACGGCCTCCAGCCGCTTCTCCGGCGTGGCGGCGCGCGGCTCCATCGTGCGCGAAAGCTTGCGATCCAGCGACGTGACGGAAATGCCGACCTTGACGAGCCCCTTTTTTGCCATTGGCGCGAGAATATCAATATCCCGCTTGATCAGCGCCGATTTGGTGACGATGGCGACGGGATGATCAGCCTTGGCCAGCACTTCCAGTATCTGCCGCATGATGCGCCATTCGCGCTCAATCGGCTGGTAAGGGTCGGTATTGGTGCCGATGGCGATTACCCGCGCCTTGTAGCCGGGTTTCGCCAGTTCCCGTTCCAGAAGTTTGGCCGCATCAGGCTTGGCAAACAGCTTGGCCTCGAAATCAAGTCCGGCCGAAAGGCCCATGTAGCTGTGAGTGGGTCTGGCAAAACAGTAAATGCAGCCATGTTCGCAGCCCCTGTATGGATTGATGGAACGATCGAAGGGGATATCGGGCGATTCATTGCGGGTGATGATGCTGCGTGGCTTTTCCACCTGCACCTCGGTGCGGAATTCCGGCATCTCTTCCAGCGTCTGCCAGCCATCGTCGAAGACCTCACGCTGCAAGGCTTCGAAACGTCCATCTGGATTGAGCCCCGCACCACGGCCGCGGCGACGGTCAATCTCGATGCGCAGGCCGGATGCATCGGCCAGCGCATTGGCAATGTCAGGCATATGGCTCGGCTGGAAGGCAGCCTGCCCCGAAAGCGAATGATTTCTCATCTGGATGCTCCCAAGACGTCGCACGCCTTTCGAGGCACGCTGAACGCCCTAAACCGTTTCCATCCGGAGAGGCCTCATCGCCCCTCGAATGATTAAATTCCTACATCACGAATGAGAACAATACAAGAACAAAATTGTAAATTTGGCTGCTTTTGTACTGCCGGGGCCAGCGCCAGGACGGGCACGCCGGCACCTGAGATCGCGGAGAGCGACATCAACCCCCGCGGATTTTACCGCGACGAGCATGGTGGCAATTTATTGTGCGATGCGTTAGAGCTATGCACATGTTGACAGTCATAATGGAATGCCGGGATCAGGAGCCGGAACTGGCGCATACGCTGTCTGCGCTTGTCACCGGTGCCGTGGAAGGGCTTGTAAGCGATGTTGTGATTCTGGATCACGGTTCGCGCGATGGATCGTCGCGTGTGGCCGATGCGGCCGGCTGCCGTTTTTATGGGCAATGGGAACTGGAGGATATCGTCAAGTCCGCGCGTGGCGGCTGGTTGCTGCTGATCGAGCCGGGCGCACGCCCGCAGGCAGGCTGGATCGATGAAATCCTGGAATATGTCGCGATCTGCGAACAGCCAGCGCGCTTTTCCCCATCACGTTATCACCGGCGGAATGTTTTCAGCCGTGTCCTGCGCCGCACCCCGCCGCTGGAGCATGGTTATCTCCTGCCGAAGAAGCACGCGATGTCGATTGCGAAATCGGGCATGAGCCTGACGCAATTTGTCGGCGCGCAGAAGCCGCGCCGGCTGAATGCGGAAATGGTGCCCGCCTGGGCATTGCGGGCTTCGGCCTGAGGCGGGAAGGGTTATTCCGCGAGCACCTTGCCGGGGTTCATGATTCCGGCGGGATCGAATGCGTGCTTGATGCGCCGCATCAGCTCCATTTCGATGCCGGGCCGGATGGCGGCCAGTTCGTCGCGCTTTAACTGGCCAATGCCGTGTTCGGCGGAAATCGAACCGCCCAGCGACAGCACGATGCCGTGCACGATTTCGTTCATGTCCCGCCAGCGGGCGAGGAATTGCGCCTTGTCCGCCCCCACCGGTTGGGAAATATTGTAATGGATGTTGCCGTCGCCCAGATGGCCGAAGGCGCAGACACGGGCGCCCGGGATAGCAGCAAGAACCGCCTTTTCCGCCGTCGCCATGAACTCCGGTATTCTGGAAACCGGGACGGAGACATCGTGCTTGATGGAGCCGCCCTCCGGCTTCTGCGCATCCGACATGCTCTCGCGCATGTGCCACAGTGCCTGACGCTGGGCTTCGGAGGCGGCGATCACGGCATCCTCGACCAGCCCGGCCTCAAAACCACGCTCCAGCAGCAATTGCATCATCGTATCCGCCGTCTCGGCCGAATCGGAGGTGGAGATGTCGATGAGTGCGTACCAGTCATGGGGCTGTTCCAGGGGATCGCGCACGCCGGGAATATGTCTGGCGGTAAACTCCACGCCAATCCGTGGCATGAGCTCGAAGCCGGTCAGCGCCGTGCCGCAGAGGTTTGACGCCATCTCGAACAGCTTCAGCGCATCTTCGGTGGAGGTCAGCCCGGCGAAGGCCACCTGATGGCCGAGTGGCTTGGGGAAGAGCTTCAGCACCGCGCCGGTGATGATGCCGAGCGTACCTTCGGAGCCGATGAAGAGATCACGCAGATCGTAACCGGTATTGTCCTTTTTCAGCCGGCGCAGCCCGTTCCAGATCTCGCCTGTCGGCAACACCACTTCGAGCCCGAGGCAGAGCTGGCGCATATTGCCATAAGCAAGCACTGCGGTACCGCCGGCATTGGTGGCGAGATTGCCGCCGATACGGCAGGACCCCTGAGAGCCGAGCGACAGCGGAAACATGCGTTCAACCGAATCGGCAGCTTTATGGATGTCATCGAGAATGCAGCCGGCATCGGCAACGATGATATTGGCGACGGGATCGATATCGCGAATGCGGTTCATGCGCTCCAGCGAAAGAATGATGTCAGTTCCCCCGGCGCGCGGCGTTTGCCCGCCGACAAGGCCGGTATTGCCCGTCTGCGGCACGATTGGGGTACCCGTCTCGCTGGCGAACTGCAGGATGGCCGATACTTCCTCGGCCGATCCGGGTTTGAGGAGCAACGGCGAAGCGCCACGATAAAGCCCGCGATTTTCCACCAGCCGCGGCGCCATCTCTGCCGCATCGCGCACCGCATTCCTGTCTCCGACAATGGCGGTAAAGCGGTCGAGGATGTCGGAGGAGGGGACGGTTGTCATCGGGCGTCTCTCTGTCATTTGAAACGGTGGGCGAATGGTCGGCGGGCCTCAGCTCCGCGGTGCGGCGGCGCGGGAAAGGCGGTCATTGATCGCCTCTCCAAGACCGTGAGTGGGAATGCTGGTGATGGCGATGCTGTCTGCGCCGCTTGCATCGGCGGCCTTGAGGTAATCGAACAGGTTGGCGGCGGCCTCGGAAAGATCGCCGGAGGGGCTGAGATCGAAAACGGCGCGGGCGGTCTCTTCACCCGAAACCGGGATACCTTCGAACCGGATCAACGCTTCGCCAGGCGAAACCGATGTGGCGTTGAGGCGCACGGTGGCGCCGGGGGCATAATGCGAAGCGAGCATGCCTGGCGCCTCGATGGCCGCCGACGCTTTTTCAGAACGTTCAAGCCGCTTGCCCGCAACACGCTCTATTTCGGCCGTGACGACGCCGCCAGGACGAAGCAGACGCACTCTTCCATCTTCTTCCACCTTGACGATGGTGGATTCGACGCCGACCGAAGCCGCCCCGCCATCGAGAATGAGGTTGATTTTCTGACCGAGATCGGCCTCCACATGGGCGGCGCTTGTCGGGCTGATCTTGCCGGAACTATTGGCGCTGGGGGCTGCGAGCGGTTTGCCGAACCGGCGGATAAGATCGCCGGCAAAACCTTGCGGTACGCGAATGCCGACCGTATCGAGCCCGGCCGTCGCCAGCGCATGAATATCGTTTGCCGGTTTCAACGGCAGCACCAGTGTCAGCGGGCCGGGCCAGAAGGCCTCTGCAAGATCAAGCGATATGGGATCGAAGATGGCGTAACGTTCCGCCATGGCGATATCTGCCATGTGGCAGATCAACGGGTTGAACTGCGGCCGGCCTTTGGTCTCGTAGATACGGGCAATGGCTGCAGGGTTGGTGGCATCGGCGGCAAGGCCGTAAACGGTTTCCGTCGGCAGGGCGATCGGCTGGCCGGCGGCAAGCTCCGTGACGGCTGCTTGAAGGGCGGTTTCCCGCTCGTTTTCAATATGGATATGACGCGCCATGATGCTGCCTTTCAGGGCGGTCAATAGCGTATTTCCGGGCAGAATGGAAAGCGCTAATGCACATTGTCCGAAACTGGTCGTCGGTTTCGGGACAACGACATGCCTAAGAAAGAAAGATGAAGTCCCTGGGGGCTTTGTCGCTGCTATATCGCCTTGATGATCCTGCGCATCTCCTCCGAGCGCGCGCCGAGCATGAGGACGTTTTTCAGCGCCACGCGCGGATCGTGGGTCTGGAACAGCAGGCCGCCGCGATGAACGGATGTATCGACGGCGATTTCCTGATCGGGAAGGGCGTTGATGGCGACAGCGAAATACATCCGCGAATAACGCGCATCGATATTTTCGAAGAAGTTTTCGGCACCGCTCAGTTCCGCGAAGAAATTCGCGAAATAGAAGGACCATAGCACATGACGCTCTGCATCGAAGCTGGTCGTCGCCGCCGTGACGTGGCAATAACCCAGATGCGGCCGGTCATTCAGCAGATGGTGAAACACCATTTTCGGAAAACGGATGGACTGGTGAAAACCGTTCAGGCGGCTGTGGGTGGCATCGGCGGCAGCTTCCAGCTTTCGCCCGGTCAGCGCAGCCACTTCGTCATGGCTGTAGTAGACGCGTTCTTTCGGCAGCCACCGCTCTTCGTAACGGCTGATGCGCCCTGTCCGCAAAAAATCGGAATGCGCGGTCTTCGAGCGTATCGGTGTGACCGAATGCCTGCTCGCATCGAAATAGCGTATGCGTGTCGCCTTCTCCACCGGGAACACCCTCGTTGCTGTCGATCCGGTAAGATAATTTAGGGTGCGTTAATACTCCGTTGCGCTGCAGCCCCTGTTTTTGATGGGTGGGCAGTGGCTGCGCCATCATGCGTCATATTGCGACGTCGTTGCAGGCGGTAAATAGTTGCCGGATTTTGCAGTGGAATGGCCTGAAGACGCCGTTCGGACATGTCGCAATTTGTCGCCAATGCGGAAGCCGATGTCGCTGTCTGTGCTGCCGCAAATGACCGCCGATGATTAGATGAGGACATGCTTCCGCAGCCCCCGCAAATGGTGTCGGGCAGGGCGGTTTGATCGAGGATTTGGCCATGGAATTGCGTGATACCGTATTGCGCCAGCTGAAAAACCGCCGCGAAGGTTTTAGCCTGGAACAGCCCTTCTACACGGACCCGGATTACTTCAAGCTGGATATGGAAACCATCTGGTATCGCGACTGGCTGTTTGTCGGCCATGATTGTGAGGTACAGAAGTCCGGCAGCTATTTCACCGTGCAGGTCGGCGCCTATTCGGTCGTCATCGTTCGTGGCCGCGACGGGCAAATCCGCGCGTTCCACAATTCCTGCCGCCATCGCGGCTCCCGCGTCTGCACCACGCAGAAGGGCCAGTCGGCGCGTCTGGTCTGTCCCTATCACCAGTGGACCTACGATCTTGACGGCAAGCTGCTTTTTGCCCGCCACATGGGCGAGGAGTTCGACAAGGGCGATTTCGGCCTGAAGCCTGTCGCCTGCGAAACCGTCGCTGGCTACGTCTTCATCTGCCTCGCCGATCAGCCTGCGGATTTTGAGCCCACGCGCGCCGAAGTGGAGAGCTACATGGCGCCGCACCGCATATGGGAAGCCAAGGTCGCGCATGAGAGCACCATCATCGAAAAGGGTAACTGGAAGCTCGTCTGGGAAAACAACCGCGAGTGCTACCATTGCGCCGCCAACCATCCGGAACTCTGCCGTACCTATCCCGAAAACCCGAGCGTGACGGGAACGGATGGCGGGGCAAGCGACCCCGAGATCGGCGGCCACTGGGCACGCTGCGAAGCAGCCGGCCTGCCCAGCCGTTTCAAGATTGACCCGAAGGGCCAGTTCCGCGTGGCGCGCATGCCGCTGATCGGCGAAGCGGAAAGCTACACAATGTCGGGAAAACGCGCCGTGCGCCGGCCGCTGTCGGACGATGTCAGCATCAGCCATATCGGCGCGCTGCTCCTGTTCCATTACCCGACGACCTGGAACCACTTCCTCGGCGACCACACCATCTCCTTCCGCGTGCTGCCGCTCAGCGCCAACGAGACGATGGTTACCACCAAATGGCTGGTGCACAAGGATGCGGTGGAGGGCGTGGATTACGATCTTGAGGATCTCACCCATGTCTGGAACGAAACCAACGATCAGGATCGCCGCATCGTCGAGGAAAATGCCTTCGGCATTCGCTCGCCCGCTTATGAGCCCGGCCCTTACTCCATGGAGGACGAGGGCGGCGTGATGCAGTTCGTCAACTGGTACGCCGATTTCATGATCGACCGGCTGTCCGGCGACAAGGCCCGGCTTTCGGCTGTAGCGTGAAGATGAACATGGTCGTGACATATAAGCATATTGACGAGATGAAGCCGTGGAGCGACAAGCTCCATCTGCTGGAATGTATTTCGGTAACCCCCGAAACACAGGATGTGATGACGTTCCTGTTCCGCTCCGAGGATCAGAACTGGTTCCGTTATCTGCCGGGCCAGTTCGTCACGCTGGAACTGCCGGTGGGCAAGGAGCCGCTTTACCGCACCTACACATTGTCCTCCAGCCCGTCGCGGCCCTATTCGCTGTCGGTCACGGTCAAGGCGCAGGCCAACAGTATCGGCACGCGCTGGATGTTCGACAATCTGAAGCCCGGCATGAAGATCCGGGCGCTTGGTCCGCTCGGCGATTTTTCCTACGTCAAGCATCCCGGGGACAAGTATCTCTTCATCTCCGCGGGCTCCGGCGTCACGCCGATGATGTCGATGGTGCGCGACATGAGCGACCGCGCCCCGCAAAGCGACATTGCCTTCATCAATTGCTCGCGTACACCCGGCGATATCGTCTTCCGTCACGAGCTGGAATATCTCGCCCGCTTCATGCCGAACCTGTCGCTTGGCTTCATTGTCGAGAAATGTGGACGCACCGATCTGTGGTCCGGCCTGAAGGGCATGGTCGACAAGGCCAAGATCGCGCTGCTCGCCCATGACTTCATGGAGCGTACCGTCTTCTGCTGCGGGCCGGAGCCGTTCATGGCCGCCGTCCGCTCCATGCTTGAAGCCTCCGGCTTCGACATGGGCCGTTACCATCAGGAAAGCTTTTCGCCTGCTGCTCCCGTCGCCGTCGGCGAGAGTGTTCTCACCGATGATGGCGAAGCGTTGTCGATGGTGGGTTTTACCCTTTCCGGGAAAGAAATGCCCTGCCAGCCCGGGCAGACCGTTCTGATGACGGCGCGTGCAGCCGGTGTGCGGATCGGCGCAGCCTGCGAATCCGGCATCTGCGGGACTTGCCGGGTCTTGAAACTTTCCGGCGAGGTGGAGATGAACCACAATGGCGGCATTCTCGATGAGGAAATCGAGGAGGGCTATATTCTCGCCTGCTGCTCGCGGCCTTTGACCGATGTCAAGGTGGAGGCATGATGCCGGCAGGCGTTTGAGGCTTTCCTTCCATTGCCATTGTCTGGAACCAAATTTCCGTAAATTCGTTTGCACGTCATCCAATTCTTCTCGGGCATGAAGCGGGGCTGACCCTAATCTCCGAAAAGAGTGAGTGGGTGAAAAGCGTGGGTCAACGCGCTGAAGCAAACGGAGGAAGATCATGATAAATTTCCGGACAACGAGTGTCGCCACGGCCCTCGTCGTGTTCCTGACCAGCTTTACGCCGTCGCAGGCGTTCCAGGTTCCTGTGCCGATCCAGAAGCCGGCGGTGTCCACCGACAATGTCGTGCAGGTGCAATATCGGGAATGGGACCGTCGACATGATCGCCGTCACGGCGACCGCATGTATCGCCCGCGCCCGCCGCGTGACGGCTATTATAATGGCCACCGTGGTTACCGCGACCGCCGTCCGGGTTACCGTTATCATAACGGCTACTGGTTCCCGCTTGCCGCTTTCGCCACCGGCGCCATCATCGGCGGCGCGATTCAGCAACCCCGTCCGGCCTATGGCGGCAGCCATGTATCCTGGTGTCAGAATCGCTGGCGCTCGTATCGTGCCTACGACAACACCTACCAGCCCAACAGCGGTCCGCGCCGCATTTGCGTGTCGCCTTACAGCCGCTAATTGAACAAGCAGAAGCCCGGTCTTTACCGGGCTTTTGTCTGGCCCTGAAACGCCGTGGTTTTGATAAACGAAGCGTGATCGGACCGTTAATCGTAGGTTCAGCCACACGTCCCTAGGCTGTAGAAGTATACGACACCGCCCGGACAAAGGCGGAATAGAACAACAGAAATTCACGTCTTACGGCCTGTCGACCGTCGTGAATGGAGGAAGTCAGATGAAAAGCTATGTGAAGAATATCCTGGCTGTCGGTCTTTCTGCAATCGTGGTTGCAGGAGCGATTGTTCCGGCCGAAGCCGCCATGCCCCTGCCTGTAGCGCCGAAGAGCGTTGAGACCTCGGGCAACGATGCCAGCAAGAATATCGTGAACGTGCAATATTGGCGTGACCGTGACGGCTGGGGCGATCGTCGCGGCTGGTATCGCGGTCACCGCGGTTACCGCGATTATCGTCCGGGTTACCGCCACCATGACGGTTACTGGTTCCCGCTCGCAGCATTTGCAACGGGCGCAATCATCGGCGGCGCTCTTTCGCAGCCGCGCGAAGTCTACCGTCCGGTGCCGGAATATCGCCCGCGCCCGGTCTATCGTGAGTATCGTCCGGTCCGCCGTGGCGGCATGAGCCAGGCGCATGTGAACTGGTGCTATGGCCGCTATCGCTCCTACGACGCCTATAGCAACACGTTCCAGCCGTATAACGGTCCGCGCCAGACCTGCTATTCGCCCTACGGCTGATAGGTTGGCCAAGACCGGGATTTACAGAGCCGTCCGGTTTCGACCGGGCGGCTTTTTGCTGTCAGAGGATACGCGCGCGTTTCAACACGAACCAGGCGAGCACGACCGAGATGACGATGAAGATGCTGGCCGCCATGGTGCCACCGGTCCCGACCGTAAACGGCAGCTCATCCGTGTTCATGCCAAAAAAGCCGGTTACCAGCGACGGTGGCAGCAGGAACGCCGTCATCAGCGACAGTATATAGAGATGCCGGTTGGTTTCAGACGAGAGTTTTGAATCGATTTCTTCGTGAAGCAGCCTTGCGCGCTCCTGCAGGGCATAGACGTCATGATCGACAGCCTCGAGGCGCCCCATCAGCCGTGAGGCCACATCCTCGAAACCGTCAGGCATCTCGTCGTCATCCGCGGCCGAAGCCCGCCGCATCAGGGTGAGGACGGTGCGCAAATGCCGGTGCAGGCGCACCACCGTGCGGCGCAGCGGTGCGAGGCGTCGCCTTTCGTCGCGGGTCTCGCTGTCATAGACCAGATCCTCGATGGCGTTCAGTTCTTCCGTCGTCTCCATGACCAGATTGATCAGCGAGCGCTGGAATTCGGCGACAAGGCCTTCGAAGACGTGGGAAGGTGTGAGATAGCGGTTGGAGTTCTTGTCGACCGCCGCCTTTAGCCGGTCTACCGAATGCAGCGGCTGAAGGCGGGTGGTGATGATGAAACGGTCGCTCACCGCAAAATGCAGCCAGCCGAAATCGCGCGTTTCCTTGTCGAATTCCCGTTGGAAATCGACCAGGGTGCCGTAGAGCGATTTTTCGTCGACAACAATGGACGGATGCGTTTCGTGGGTGGTGAGGCTTGCCCGTGCTGCCGGATCGAGACCCTCAACCGTCTCCAGAAAACCCGCCACGCGCTGATCGGCGAGATTGAGATGCAGCCAGAAGAACCCGTCGCGTCCCGCCATCTCGTCAAAGCCGGCATCGGGCGCCAGCCTGCGGCATGGGGCCTTCCCGGGTTGAAATTGATAGGCCCAAACGAGGCCGGGAATGGTGGGCGTTATGAGGTCCATCGTGGCAGTCCTGACCGGCGGGATGGGAGGAGAGGGGTGCCCGTCGCACCGGGAGGAGGCGAAAGGAGCGCGTCAGGGCACCGTCAACATGCTGAGCAAATTCATATGACAGTTTTATAACAAGCCCGTCGACATACCGGGAATTTTCAAATTGACGTTTACGTAAAAATCATTTAGCCCGAAGGCAGTAGCAGGATACAAGAGCTTCGGGAGGAGGCAGCATGTATAGCGCGCCGGTGGATGATATCGCCTTTACACTCAAACATGTAGCGGGTCTCGGAGACGCGCTTTCCAGGGGTGTGCTGGGAGATCTGAGTGAAGATCTCGTCGATGCCATTCTGGAGGAAGCCGGACGTTTCGCCACCGGAGAGGTCGCGCCGCTCGCCGAAATCGGGGACCGTCAGGGCGCAAAACTTGCCGATGGCAGGGTGACGACGCCCGATGGCTGGGCCGATCTTTACCGTCGCTGGGCGGCGGCGGGCTGGAACAGCCTGACTGCCCCGGAAGAATTCGGCGGCCAGAACCTGCCGCATATGCTGAATGTTGCAGCGCTCGAAATGTGGAATTCCGGCTCCATGGCCTTTGCGCTGGCGCCGACGCTGACAATGGGTGCGGTGGAAGCCATCGTCGCCCACGGCAGCAACGATCTCAAGCGACGCTATCTGCCGAAACTCGTCTCCGGCGAATGGACCGGCACGATGAACCTGACCGAGCCGCATGCGGGTTCCGATCTTGGTGTCCTGAAGACCCGGGCGGAGCGCAATGGTGACGGCACCTACCGCATCTTCGGCCAGAAGATTTTCATCACCTGGGGTGAACACGACGCGGCTGATAATATCATCCACCTCGTTCTCGCCCGTCTTCCGGATGCGCCGGCGGGAACGCGTGGCATTTCGCTGTTCCTCGTGCCAAAATTCCTGCCCGATGAAAACGGCGCGCCGGGCAGCCGCAACGATCTTTTCTGCCACTCTCTCGAACACAAGCTCGGTATTCACGGTTCGCCCACCTGCACCATGATCTTCGGTGACGGCAAATTTGGTGACGAAAAGGGTGCGCTCGGCTGGCTGGTCGGCGAGGAGAACAAGGGCCTCGCCTGCATGTTCACCATGATGAACAACGCCCGCCTTGCCGTTGGCATGCAGGGCGTGGCGATCTGCGAGGCGGCGACCCAGAAGGCGATCGAATACGCGAGGGAACGCACGCAGGGCAAGGCGCCCGGCTGGCAGGGTTCGGGCATGAGCCCGATCATCGAACATCCTGATATCGTGAGAACCCTTCTGACAATGAAGGCGCTGACGCAGGGATCACGGGCGATTTCCTTCAGCTGCGCGCACGCCATCGACATGGCGCATGCGACTGAAGACGCCCGGCAGCGCGCTCACTGGCAGGAGCGCGCTGCCCTTCTGACACCGATCGCCAAGTCCTTTTCCACCGATGCCGGTGTCGATGTCGCATCCATGGGCATTCAGGTGCATGGCGGCATGGGCTTCATCGAGGAAACCGGCGCGGCGCGTTATCTGCGTGATGCCCGCATCGCGCCGATCTACGAGGGCACCAACGGCATTCAGGCCATCGATCTGGTCCTGCGCAAGTTGCCGCTCTCCGAGGGCGCGCAGGTGCGCGGTTTCATCGCCGAACTGCGTGAGATCGCCGCCCGCACGGCCACATCGAACCGTGACGATCTCGGAGAGACCGCCCGTTATCTCGATGCCAGCCTCACCGATCTGGAAACGGCAACCGACTGGCTGCTCTCCCGCATCAAGGCGGGCGAAACCGAGATGGCACTTGCGGGCGCCACGCCCTATCAGCGTCTCTTCGGTCTTGCCTTGACGGGCGCTTATCTCGCCAAGGGCGCATTGGTCTCCGTCGATGATGGCAGGGGCGGGCATCGTGCCGCGCTTTGCCGTTTCGCGGCGGAAAACCTGCTGGCGGAAACGGCGGCGCTGAAGGACCGCATTGTGTCAGGCGCGGCAAGCCTTGCCGCCGCCCGTACTGTTTTGGCTTGAGGAGCTTCAGATGTCGGACGACCATATTCTTGTCGCGCGTGTCGGCCATGCGCCTGACGTTCTGACCATCCGCTTCAACCGACCGGAAAAGAAAAACGCCATCACCGATGCCATGTATCTGCGCATGGCCGAGGCGTTGCACGCCGCCAATACGGATCCGGACATCCGCGTCGTTGCTTTTCTCGGCACGGAAGGCTGCTTTTCCGCCGGCAACGACATGGCTGATTTTCTCGCCTTCGCCATGTCAGGTGGAAAGGGCAAGCTCGCCGCCCTCGAACTTCTGAAAGCGCTGGTCGCCTTCGAAAAACCGCTGGTATCCGGTGTCGATGGGCTCGCCATCGGCATCGGCACCACGCTGAACCTGCATTGCGACCTGACGGTCGCTTCCAGCCGCAGCCTGTTCAAGACGCCCTTCGTGGATCTCGCATTGGTGCCGGAAGCGGCCTCCAGCCTGCTCGTGCCAAGGCTCATCGGCCACCAGCGCGCCTTTGCGCTGCTCGCCATGGGTGAGGGTTTTTCCGCCGAGCAGGCATTGCAGGCCGGGCTGATCTGGAAAGTCGTTGCCCCGGAACATGTCGAAGCCGAAACGCTGGCGCTTGCCACCCGCCTTGCCGCCAAACCGCAGCAGGCGCTGAAGATCGCTCGCGATCTGGTCCGCGGCAACCCGGCCGATATTCTCACCCGCATCGAAGAGGAAGGTCGTCATTTCATCGCGCAGCTGCAAAGTGCCGAAGCGCGCGCCGCCTTCGAGGCATTCATGCGTCGTTAAGTGTGCGGGCAGGAATTCCTTGCGGTTAAGCAACCGGGCAATATGGCTTGGGTTAGATAACGCACCGTCATTGTCCGAAGGCCACCCACATGCGTCACTTCGTTTTCGCCCTGACTGTCTTCCTATCCGCCGCGACGATTGCTGAAGCGGCGGCGATAACACGCGCTCCAGCGGCTTCCACCAACGATGTCATTCTGGCGCAGTCCACGGACGACGATAGTCCGAACTTCTATTCCGGCAATAACCGCGACCGCCAGCGCCGCGCGCGTTTCGTCTGCGTCATCACCCCACCGGACAGCGCCAACCGCCGTCGGCCCTATATCTGCCCGCTGGAGCGCGGCCGTGTGGGCGGTGCCTGCCGCTGCTCGGGCGTGGTGGGCAACGGCACGGTCGATACGGCCTGGTAAGACTCCCAGGCTTCATCTCCACTCTCATTCCTATGACAAGCACAGGAATGAGGGCTGTTGGGATTGCGGGCATATGAATCGTTGCGTTGCCTCAGCGTCGCTGAGCGGCTCTCCGCCCGGATTGCTTATTTCTCCAGCGTCGCCACGGCTTCCACATGCGGCGACCACAGGAACTGGTCGACCGGCGTGACGCGGGTGATGCGATAGCCGCCCTCGGTCAGGATGGCGAGATCGCGCGCCAGTGTCAGCGGGTTGCAGCTCACGGCCACGATCTTCTTTACCGTGCTGCGTGCCAGTTCCTTGCACTGGAATTCCGCGCCCGCGCGTGGCGGATCGAAGACGACGGCGTCGTAATTCTTTAGCTCGCTTGTCATCAGGGGGCGGCGGAAGAGATCGCGCTTCTCGACGCTGACCGGCTTCAGGCCCTGCGTGTTGCGGGCGGCGAAATCCAGCGCCTTCAGCGGCTTGTCTTCCGCCTCCACCGCATGCACCTTGCCAACGCGCGCAAGCCGCAGCGCAAATGTGCCGGAGCCGCAGAAGAGATCGGCAATGCGTTTGGACTTGCCGACATGGGCAAGCACCAGCTCCGCCATGGCGTCCTCCGCCTGCTTCGTCGCCTGCGTGAAGCTGCCGGCCGGCGGCGATACCGCCACCCCGCCAAACTCGATGATCGGCTTCTGGGGCTCGATCAATATTTCACCCGACAGTGAAACACGCGCAATGCCGCGCATGGCAAGAACCGTTTCCGTGAGCGTGCGGCGCTGCTTGTCGCTGACCGACTTGATGCCGTCGACGGAAATATCGAGGCCGGAAAGGGTCTCCAGCACCGTCATCCGGAAGGGTTCCGCATTCGCCACCATTGAAAGTCCGATGGCGCGGATGGCATCCAGTCGTGAGACGATGCCGGGCGAGGTGACGGGACATTCCTCAATGGCGACGATGTGGTGGCTGTTCGCCTGGCTGAAGCCGAGCAGCAGGCCCTTTTCCGTCTTGCGGGCGGCGAACACCGCACGGCGGCGCTCGCCGGGGCGACAGATGACGAGATTATCCACATCGGGCGTCAAGCCCTTCGATTTCAGTGCCGAGACCACCAGTTCCCGCTTGTATGCATGGTAAGGCTCGTCGGCGAGATGTTGCAGCGAACAGCCGCCGCAGGTGCCATTCTTGCCCTCCGGGCCGAAATGGCGGCAGGCGGGTGTACGGCGCTCGGGTGAGGCTTCCGTAATCGACATCACGGTGCCGTGATCCTTCACCTTGGCGATGGCGACCGTCTCGCCGGGCAACGCGAAGGGCACATAGACCGGGCCGTCGGGACAGTGCGCAATGCCATCGCCCTGGGCGCCGAGGCTCTTGATGGTGACGGTTTGTGTGCTCATGGCTTTTCGCCTCCGAGAAGAAATTCGACATTGCCGTCACCGCCGGAAATCGGCGAGGGAATGAGGCCGAGACTTTTCCAGCCCATGTCCTCCGTCAGCCAGCGCTCCAGTTCGGCCGCCACTGCGGGCGCGGTTTCGGGTTCCTTCAGAAGCCCGGCCTTGCTGATGGCGTCACGCCCTGCCTCGAATTGCGGCTTCACCAGCAGGACAGCGCGAGCACCCGGCTCAGCAAGATCGAGCGCCGGGGCGAGCGCGAGCTTCAGCGAAATGAAGGACACGTCGGAGACAATGAAGCCGATGGGCTGGTCATCGATATCGTCCGCCGTCAGGAAGCGGGCATTCAGCCCCTCCAGATTGGTGACACGCGGATCGTTTGCGATCCTTGCATGCATTTGCCCGTGGCCGACATCGATGGCGATGACGTGGCTGGCGCCCCGTTCCAGCAGCACCTCGGTAAAACCGCCTGTGGAAGCGCCGACGTCAAGACAGTGATGGCCGGAAGGATCGAGCCCGAAATGATCGAGTGCGGCCACGAGTTTCAGAGCTGCGCGGGAAACATAGGCCTGCGCTGGATCGCTGATGGCGATCTCGGCATTGCCGGCGACGGTCTGGCTCGGTTTGGTGACGGTCTTGCCGTTGACGCTCACGGTGCCGCGCGCAATCGCGTCGCGCGCACGCGAGCGACTGGCAAAATGGCCGAGCGACACGAGAAGCTGGTCAAGCCGTTCATTTTCAGGTGTTTTGGACATGATCCCGTGTCAATGACTGCCAAACTCCGCCGATGCAAGCGATTTATCGCGATGCGGAGCCGACAGCGCCTGAGCCACGGACTTATGAGGCTTTTGCGCCGCAAATCAGCATATCAGATTAATCCAATATAAAGGCTTGTATTGCAGGGTGTGCCAAGGCCCGTGCGGCCGGTCGGAACCCGCCATGATGGCATCTTCTCCCATTTCTGAAATTGCGGCCGTTGCAGCGCAGACGCTTGCTCCGAGGCATCGGGTCGCCGAGAGAGTTTGCGATGTCGCTGAAAAATCTCCCCATTAATCTGAAGCTCATAGCCACCTTCTGTGCCTTGATGGGCGTGTGCCTGCTCGCTTCCGCGGTCGTATTCTGGCAGACGCTGGGGAGCGAGCGTGTCACGATTGAAAACAACCGCACCAAGGATATCATCCAGGCCGTGGATGGCGCGACGGCAGCCATGCTGGAACAGGCCGTCAATCAGCGCGGCTTCCTGCTGTTCCGCAGTGACAGCACCTATAATGACGTGTTCGCCCAGCGCGATATCATGCTGAAGAAGCTTGATGCAGCGCGCGCCCTTGCTGCCGGCCAGCCGGACATCCTGAAATCCATCGACGACATGCAGAAATCCGCCACCGTGTTCTTCAAGGAACTGGCGGAACCGCAGATCGCCGCACGCAAGACGACCGAAGCGCCGATTTCCGAAATCATCGAAATCGGCCGTAATCAGGCCAAGGGCCAGCTTGACGGCTTCCGTGCCTCGGCCGCCAAGATCAAGGAACAGCTGAATGGCCTGTCCACCGCTTACGCTGCAGAACAGCAGGCTGCTGCCCGCAAGCTGGAATATGCCCTTCTCGGCGGTGGCGCCGTCGCCGGCCTTCTCGCCGTGATCCTGATCTGGGCGCTTTCGCGCTCCATCGTTACGCCCATCGTCGGCATGACAGCGGCGATGAGCCGGCTTGCCGATGGCGATCTGACGACGGAAGTTCCGGCCACGGATCGTGGCGACGAAGTCGGCAAGATGGCAAAGGCTGTAATGGTCTTCAAGGAAGCCGGGCTTGAAAAAGCCCGCCTTGCCGGTGAGACCGATCGCATGCGCTCCGCGACGGAAGCAGAACGTCGCCGCACCGAGGAAGAAAAAGCCAGGGACGAAGCCGCCAGCGCTTTTGCCAGCGCCGAGCTTGGCAAGGGCCTTGCGGCTCTCGCGGATGGCGATCTTTCCTATCGCATTGAAACGCCTTTTGCGCCTGCGATTGATCCGGTTCGTGTGAATTTCAACAGCGCCGTCGAAAAACTCCAGCAGGCATTGCGCACAGTCGGCGAGAACGCGGCCGCCATCAATGCCGGCGCTTCGGAAATGCTCTCCGCCGCCGACGACCTGTCGCGCCGCACCGAACAGCAGGCGGCCTCCATCGAAGAGACCGCTGCGGCGCTCGAAGAAGTCACCACCACCGTGCGTGATAGCGCCCGTGGTGCGGAAGATGCCGGCAATCTGGTCCAGCGCGCGCGCGCCGGTGCGGAGAAGTCGGGTGTTGTGGTCCGCAAGGCGGTTGCCGCCATGCGCGAGATCGAGAAGTCCTCGGGCGAAATCGGCAACATCATCGGCGTCATCGACGATATCGCTTTCCAGACCAACCTCCTGGCGCTGAATGCCGGTGTGGAAGCCGCCCGCGCCGGTGATGCCGGCAAGGGCTTTGCGGTGGTCGCGCAGGAAGTCCGCGAACTTGCCCAGCGTTCGGCCAATGCCGCCAAGGAAATCAAGACCTTGATCAGCGCTTCCAGCCAGCAGGTGGAAAACGGCGTCAATCTCGTCGATGAAACCGGCAAGGCGCTGGAACTCATCGTCTCGGAAGTCGAAGAGATCAACGCCCATGTCAGCGCCATCGTTGTCGCTGCCCGCGAACAGGCCACCGGCCTGCAGGAAATCAACACGGCCGTGAACACCATGGATCAGGGCACGCAGCAGAACGCCGCCATGGTGGAGCAGCAGACCGCCGCCAGCCATTCGCTGGCCCGCGAAGCGGAAGCGCTGAACAGCCTGCTTGGCCAGTTCAGGATGGGCGGCGCACGCACCGCCGTTGCGAGCGCCGGCGGATATTCCGCTCCGCGCCCGTCTTCGGCCAAGCCGGCCTTTCAGCCTGCGCCAGCCGCGCCGATCCGCAAGGCTCCGGTAAAATCGGCCTCTGCAACAGCAAGGCCTGTCGCATCGCCGGCCCGTGCACTCGGCCAGAGCCTTGCCCGCGCCTTCGGTGGTGCTGCCGAAGCACCGGCCGCGAAGGATCAGGACTGGACGGAGTTCTGAGCGGGGCTTCAGATTGAACCTACGGATCGGGGGCCGAAAGGCCCCCTTTTTGCGTCGGCATTTTCAAATGGGAGGCCGCCTAGGCGCGCTGTAGCCGGAACATCCGTGCAAAAAAAAGCTCATCCGACAGGCGGTGGAGCAGGGCGGCAATGACGGCGGTTGCGGCAATGGCGAAAACGAGACGTCCGGCGAGAACCCCGTAGACATCCGCACCCAGCGACATGACCACAAGCGTGTCTTCAATTACGCTATGGGCAAAACCCATGAAGACGCAGGACAGAAATACCTGCCGCGGTGATATCGTCCCCGATTGCGCCTCGCGGATCAGGAAACCCGCGCCGTAGGAAATGCCGAGGAACAACCCGATGGCAGTGAGATGCTCGGCCTCGCCGCGAATGCCTGCAAGACGCAGCAGGGGCGAGAGCGCTTTCATCATCAGCGCGAGCAGGCCGGTCAGCCTGAGAATTTCAAGGCAAAGGGAAAGGGCAAGGAGGATGGCGAGCATCCAGGCCATGGTTTCACCGAGACCGAGGAAATAGGCGGACCATTCAGGCGTGGCGCTCATCGCAATCCAGGCCGGGCTCGCCGGTCCCGACAACCAGCCGGTCGATTCCAGAAGCTGGTGCAGGAGAAAGGCATAAAGCAATCCGCCGCCGACGCGCAGCCCCGTCGTGACGATCATGCCGGGGCCCGCCTTTTCGATGATTTTCTGTTCGATTGGCAGGCCATGGGCGAACAGGATGAGCGCCGAAAAAACGGTAATATCAGCCACGGTCAGTGAAGACGCGGGAACCAGCGTGAAGATTAGCGGCACGGCACCCCATATGCCGACCAGCATCGCGGTCAGCCAGGCAAGGCCAAGTTCAGGCGGCAGGCCGATGAGGTTCATGACCGGCGCAAAGGCAGGCGCCACCGCCTCGATCGCCCCCATCCTTGATAGCAGCTCGGTCAGTATGGCGATCGGGACCGTGATCCGCACCAGCACCCAGTAGATTGCAAGCGTTTCCCGCGTTTTTTGCCAGACGGTCTGTAGAACTGACATATCAAGGCTCCCCTGAAAGTTGTTTCCATCCACTACTCCAGGCCGGTTCGCATTTGCGGTCAGAGATTGCAGTTTCATGCAATTTTATTGCAAAGATGGCGGCGGGCGATATGCTGCCCGCATGGACAGGATCGACCGGAAACTTCTGAACCTTTTGCAGAACGATGCCTCGCGCACCAATGTGGATATGGCTGACGAAGTCGGGCTGTCGCCGTCCAGTTGCCTGCGCCGCCTGCAGCGGCTGCGCAAGTCGGGCGTGATCGACCGCATCGTGGCGATCCTCAACCCGGCAAAGGCGGGACGCGTGCTCAAGGCTCTGGTGACGGTGGAGCTGAAACTGCACGGTGAGCAGCAGATGCGCCGCTTTCTGGATATTGCCTGCGCGGAGGAGGCGGTGTCGCAGGCTTATGCCGTCACCGGCGCAAGCGATGTCGTACTGATGTTACGCCTGCGGGATATGGAAGAATTCGACGCCCTGTGCGACCGCTTGTTCCGCGATCAGCACAATGTGGCACGCTTTTTCACCATGGTCGTCATCAAGACGGCGAAAGAAGAAACGGCCATCAAGCTTTGAAACTGATAATATGGCCTTCTGGGGAGGCATTTGATCCTCCCCTTCAACCCAAGGAAAGCCTCTGGCTTTCGGGAAGGCAGTTTACAGATGGCGCCTCGCGTTAAGTTAAGGCTCCTTGAGGGCACCTACGGAGTGGCCCGGCTTTCTGCCGATGCATCCATTCCAGCCTGGGCCGATGGCACAGGTTTTCTCAGCATCAGCCGGACTGATGATGAGCTTTCCGTCGTTTGCCGTCAGGAGCGTATCCCTCACGATGTTAAGGCCGACACGGGCTGGAACTGTCTCAAACTTCAGGGCCCGTTCGCCTTTGATGAGACCGGCATCGTGCTTTCGGTGATCGAACCGCTATCGACCAACGACATCGGGATATTCGTGGTTTCCACTTTCGATGGCGATCACCTGCTGGTCAAATCGAAAGATCTGGAGAAAACGTTTGAGCTGCTGGCAAATGCAGGGCACTCGCGCGTCTAAGCTCCGTGAGCGTGATCCGCCCGCATGGGATGCCAGACGGAAATATCGCGCGGCGCGTCCAGAAGCTCGGGCAGGGCATCGTGCCATGCCTGCCGATAGGGCCGGTGGATCTGAACGTCGATGACGTCCTGATGGTCAGTCCAGGTCTCATGCAGCAGGAACCGGTTCTCGTTTTCGCAATCCCGGTGCAGGGTTGCGTTCACGAAGGTCTTTTCGTGCCGCATGGCGTCGAGCAGCGCATTCAGCAATTCAAGAAAACGTTCGCGCTGGGCTGGACGGACCTGAAAGCCGATAAGATAGGTGGTGTGCACGGGTCTTACTCCTTGGCACCTTGCATCAGTGCGTTGCGGGTTGCCGCGTCGGCGGGATAAAAACATTCCAGCACGAGTTCGGAGAGCGTGACGTCCGTCGCCGTCCCGAAAACCGTGGTGGTTGAAATGAAGCTCAATATGCCGCCCGAAGATGGATCGCGAAGCTGGAGCGGTATGGCCAGAGGGCCGGCCCCGGTGGAATGCGGGGCGACCTTTTGCGCGGGATAGGCCGCAAGCTCCGCATGCAGCCGAGAAAGCACTTCGTCTCCGGTTTCCTCGACCTGACGGCGCAGGCGTTCCAGCAGGTGATGGCGCCATTCGGCCAGATTGACGATGCGTGACCTCAGACCCAGCGGATGCAGGCTCAGCCTCAAGGCGTTGAGCGGCGGGTAAAGCAGCTCTTCTGAAACGCCGGCCAGAAGCGACGTGATCGCCCCATTGGCGAGAACGACATTCCAGTGCCGGTCGACGGCAAGAGCGGGGAATGGCATATGCCCATGCACTACCGTTTCGACGGCTTGTCGGGCGGCTGCCATATCAGGTGCATCCAGTGATCGTTCGGAATGAACGGGTGCATAACCTGCAGCCAGCATCAGCCGGTTAGCGGCGCGGGCCGGCATCGAAAGCTGCTCCGCCAGCCTCACCAGCATGTCGCGGCTGGGCGATGATCGCCCGCTTTCAACGAAGCTCAGATGGCGTGCTGATATTTCAGCCTCCACCGCCAGATCCAGCTGGCTCAATCTGCGGCGGGCTCGCCATTCCTTCAGCACCTGGCCGACATGTTCTCGATGATGTGTCATGCCCCGCAGCCTAGCAGAAGATATCGCGGATGCGATTACCTCGGAGGTAATTGTTCCGCTTCCCGACCCCCGGCATGTTTGGGCCGTCAACCACAAGGAGCACAATCATGACGCAGCATCTCGCAATCGCCGAAACCTATCTCGCAGCCTGGAATGAGGAAGACAATGAACGCCGCAGGCACCTCATCGGTCAGGCATGGGCAGAAAATTCGCGCTACGTCGATCCGCTGATGCAGGGCGAAGGCCAGCAGGGGATTGCCGCCATGATCGAGGCGGCGCGGCAGAAATTTCCGGGATATCGTTTCGTTCTTGCCGGCACCCCGGACGGACACGGCAAATTCACCCGTTTTTCCTGGCGCCTTATCTCGCCTGACGGGGACGATGTGGCTGGTGGCACCGATGTCGTCAGCCACGATGCCGGGGGCCGGATCGAAAATGTCGTTGGTTTTCTCGACGGCGCGGCATCCTGAGGTAAAGGCGGGATAGTCCCGCCTCCTGTCCCGGCAATTTTGTCAGCCGGCGAAACCGACGTCGGCCTGACGCTGGCCGAGCGCATTGAACACCGTGGAAATGATGCCGGCCCGGTCGAGGCCGGCATTGGCATACATGGTCTCTGGCTTGGCCTGTTCCACCCACTGGTCGGGCAGTGTGAGTGTCCGCACCTTGGGGCCGTGATCGAGCAGGCCGGCGCTTGCCATGAAATGCAGCACATGTGCGCCAAAACCGCCGACCGAGCCTTCTTCTATCGTCACCAGAACCTCGTGATGGGCGGCAAGCTGTCGGATGAGATCGAGATCGAGCGGCTTGGCGAAGCGTGCATCGGCAACCGTGGTGGAAAGACCGGCGGCGTCCAGGTCTTCGGCCGCCGCCAGGCATTCCGCAAGGCGGGTTCCGAAGGAAAGCAGGGCAACCTTCGTGCCTTCCTTGATGATGCGACCCTTACCGATCTGAAGAATCTCCCCACGCGCGGGCATCTCGACGCCGACACCTTCTCCGCGCGGATAGCGGAAGGAAATCGGGCCTTCGTCATAGGCGGCCGCCGTGCGGACCATATGTTTCAGCTCCGCCTCATCCGAGGCCGCCATAACTACCATGCCGGGGAGGGTGGCGAGGAAAGTGGTGTCGAAGGAGCCGGCATGGGTCGGCCCGTCGGCGCCGACAAAACCGGCGCGGTCGATCGGGAAACGCACGGGCAGGCTCTGGATCGCCACATCATGCACCAGCTGGTCGTAACCGCGCTGCAGGAAGGTGGAATAAAGCGCGCAGAACGGCTTGTAACCGTCAGCCGCAAGCCCCGCCGCAAAGGTGACGGCATGCTGTTCGGCAATGCCGACATCGAAGGTGCGCGCCGGGAGCAGCTCGGCCATCTTGTCGAGGCCGGTACCGTTGGGCATCGCGGCCGTCACACCGATGATTTTCTCATCGAGTGTGGCTTCCTGGATCAGCGCCTCGGCAAAGACGCTAGTATAGCTCGGCGCATTCGGCTTGGCTTTCGCCTGCGCGCCGGTGATGACGTCGAACTTGTTGACGCCGTGATATTTGTCGGCTGCGGCTTCCGCCGGCGCATAACCCTTGCCCTTCTGCGTCACCACATGGATGAGGACAGGGCCTTTCTGGTTGTCGCGCACATTGCGCAGCACCGGCAAAAGGTGGTCGAAGGAGTGACCGTCGATCGGGCCGATGTGATAGAAACCAAGCTCCTCGAACAGCGTGCCGCCGGTCACGTAACCGCGTGCATGGGTCACGGCGCGGGTAATGGCGCGGTCGATCGTCTTGCCGAGATACGCCGTCAGCTTCTTGCCGAAATCGCGAAAACCCATATAGGTGCGGCCGGAGGCGAGACGCGCCAGATAGGCGCTCATCGCGCCGGTCGGTGGCGCGATCGACATGTCGTTGTCGTTGAGGATGACGATCAGTCGTGCATCGAGCGCGCCGGCATTGTTCAGTGCCTCAAACGCCATGCCGGCAGACATGGAACCGTCACCGATGACAGCAATGACCTTGCGGTCGCTGCCATCCAAGCCCGCCGCCACCGCCATGCCGAGACCGGCGGAAATGGAGGTAGAAGAATGGCCGGCGCCGAAATCATCATATTCGCTTTCCGCACGGCGGGTGAAACCGGAAAGGCCACCTTCCTGCCGCAGCGTGCGGATGCGATCACGCCGGCCGGTCAGGATCTTGTGCGGGTAACATTGATGGCCGACATCGAAGATCAGCCGGTCTTCGGGCGTGTTGAAGACCTTGTGGATGGCAATCGTCAGTTCCACAACGCCAAGGCCGGCACCCAGATGCCCACCGGTTTTCGACACGGCGTCAATCATCTCGTCGCGCAGTTCCCTTGCCAGTTCCGGCAAGTCGCGATCATCGATCTCCTTGAGATCGGAGGGAAAATTCACCCGGTCAAGCAATGGTGTCTGTGGCATTCCGGTCAATCGTTCGGCCTTTTCTGGTGGTCCCCGCGCGGCGCGTGAGAACGTCTTTCATCGCGAAAGCCGCCGGGTGAACCATGCATGTCGTATACTTCTATAGAATTTCAACCTTCCGGCAAAGGGACAAACTCTTCTTCGTCGCCGGGAACGATGTCGAAGCGTCCCGTTCTCCACTCCTGTTTGGCCTGTTCTATGCGTTCTTTTGATGACGAAACGAAGTTCCACCAGATGTATCGGCGCTCATTCAGCGCTGCCCCGCCAAAGATCATGATGTGACAGCCATTGCTGCCGGCCTGAAGCGTGATGTCGTCACCCGGCCGGAAGACGAGCAGCTGGTCGGCGGCGAAGATATCGCCCGCCACATCCAGCGAGCCGGACAGGATATAGATCGCCCGCTCCTCATGATCGGCGGAAAAGGGAAACTTTGCCCCCGGCTCCAGCGTCAGGTCGACATAAAGCGTATCCGTGAAGGCCGCAACGGGGGAGGTGAGGCCCTCGAATTCACCGATCACTACACGACCCGACGCGCCCTTGATATCGATCACCGGCATCTCTTCCTTTGCCGTGTGGGCAAATGCCGGGTCGATTTCCTCCATATGGTCGGGCAGGGCAAGCCAGGTCTGGAGGCCCGACATGGAAAGCGGATGGCCGCGCAGGTTTTCCGGCGTGCGTTCCGAATGCACGATGCCGCGCCCGGCCGTCATCAGGTTGATGTCGCCGGGGCGGATGACAAGCTCGGTGCCGAGACTGTCTCGATGCTTGATTTCGCCGTCGAACAGATAGGTGACGGTGGAAAGCCCGATATGCGGATGCGGCTTCACATCCAGCGCCTCACCGGCCTTCAGTATCGCCGGACCCATGCGATCGAAAAAGATGAAGGGACCGACAAGCCGCCGCTGCCGCGTCGGTAGCGCGCGCCGCACCGCAAAGCCGCCAATATCGCTGGTGCGGGGGATGATGAGGTTCTCGATGGCGTCGCAGGCAAAGGCATCGCCCGCGACGGGATCGTTACCGGGAAAGAAGGACATGGTCAGCTCCTCGTATCGTCTGGCGGGAGTTTAGCATAACCGAGGGGGAGGGGAGCATCGCGATATCGAACGCAGCGTCAACGATCCTTGTTAACACGACATTGTGAGAACACCTTACGGCCGGGAAGGTTCTCAAACCTCTCCTCCGTCATCCTCGGGCTTGTCCCGAGGATCTAAACACGTCAAGAAAATCAATGCATTGCAGATCCTCGGGACAAGCCCGAGGATGACGTCTAGCGTTTAAATCGGGAGGTGGCTACCTTATCGAATCCCGTCCGAACGCTCACCCTAAACGCAATCACTCTCCGTCAAGCGGCTCCACACCCTGCGGCTTGCCGGCGCGGTCGAGACGGATCTTCTCGATGCGCTTTTCGGCAGCGTTCAGCAGCGTTTCGCAATGCTTCTTCAGGGCTTCGCCGCGCTCATAGATGGCGATGGATTCGTCCAGCGCCACGTCGCCGCGTTCCAGACGTGCGACAATGCTTTCCAGCTCGGCGACGGCTTTTTCGAACGAATAACCGCTGACATCGGCTGTGTTGGCATTTTCCGTCATGTTCAACCCTTCATCATTCTCAAAATATGCATGGCTGCCGATTCCGCCAGCCCTTCCAGATCATAACCGCCTTCCAGCAGGCTGACGACCCGGTTCGAAGTGTATTTATCCGCCATCTCCAAGAGCCGGCCCGTCGCCCAGTCGAAATCCTCTCCCACCAGATTGATCTGCGCCAGCGGATCACGGTGATGCGCGTCGAAACCGGCGGAGATGAGAATGAGATCGGGCGAAAAATCCGCAATCGCCGGCAAAACGCGTGATTTGAATGCCTCGCGGAAATGTTCGCTGCCGGTGTTCGGAGAAAGCGGTGCGTTGACGACGTTGTTCTTCACGCCGGTTTCGTTTTTATCGCCGCTCCACGGATAAAGCGGCATCTGGTGGGTGGAACAGAACAGCACGGATGTGTCGTTCCAGAAGATGTCCTGCGTGCCGTTGCCGTGGTGCACATCCCAGTCGATGATGGCGACGCGCTCGGCACCATGCGCCTTCTGCGCGTGGCGGGCGGCGATCGCCACATTGTTGAAAAGACAGAAGCCCATGGCCTTGGCGGTCTCGGCATGGTGGCCAGGCGGGCGGGCTGCAACGAAGACATTGTCGGCAGCGCCGGTAAAGACATCGTCTACTGCCGCCATTGCGGCGCCGATGCCGGTCAGCGCCGCCTGCAGGCTTTTTTGCGAAACGTAAGTGTCGGCCTCAATGCGGTTGATCTCGCCATCCTCTTCCGGAATCTGTCGCATCACGGCAAGCAGATGCTCTTCCGGATGCGCCAGCAGCACCGCATCCTCATTGGCCTGAGGCGCTTCTTTGCGATCAAGGCGCTCGAAATTCGGATGTTCGAGCGCGATGTTCAGCGACCGCAGGCGGTCCGGCCGCTCGGGATGGCCGGAAGGCGTGATATGCTCGAGGAAGATCGGATGTTCGTATAAACGCGTCGCCATTCTTTTCCTCCCGAAGAAAGTGTTTTCAGGCGCGCTGCGGCAGCAGCGGATAACCCGCCATGACGGCGCGGCCGGCAAGGGCTGCCAGCACGGCCTTCAGCGCATCACCCGGGATGAAGGCAAGCGAACCCATGAAAGCCTTTTCAAAACCGAGACCGACGACCACCGCCAGGTAGGTGATGCCGAAAGCATAAAGCACGACCACGCCGCCGATCAGGCTGGCGACGAAAAAGCCAACACCCTGCGCCAGAGCGGACTGGCTGCGATTGACGAATTTTTCCGAGAGCGTGCCGGTGACGAAAACGGCTGCGATCCAGCCGATCAGGAAGCCCGTTGTCGGCGTGGTGAAGATCGAAAGACCACCACGTCCGCCCGAAAGCACCGGCAGGCCGATGGCGGCAATCAGGATCGTCAGCAGAACCGCGAGTGTGCCGCGTTTTGCGCCGAGGACGACGCCGGCGAGCATGACGCCGAGCGACTGCGCGGTAATCGGCACCGGAATGAAACCGAGCGTGATCGGCGGCAAAAGCCCGAGCGCGATGATGATGGCGGAAAACAGCGAAATCAGCACAAGGTCGCGGGTCGTCATGGCTCGGAAACTCCGGATGGTTGTCTGGCCGTCAGCTTTGGCCTCTGAAACCGCGCGCGTCAATGGCGTCGGCAATGGCATCGGCATCCTTCAACGTCATAATGACGAGGGGCACGATGATGGTCGCCATCCGCACGGGCAGGCCACGCGCCCGGTGTGCATCGCGCACCGCATGGTAACGGTTGACGATCTCAGGCACGAAGCGCACCACCAGCCCGACTGCAAGCCCGATATCGGCGGCCTTGAGCAGCCCCAGCCTTTCCAGCGGGGAGGCAGCACGTGTAATTTCGTCCATGAACTGCGAAATGCTGACGGTGATGGTGACCGCGGTGGCGAGCAACGCAAGTGCCGTCAGCCGCATAAGATTGACACTGGCATCGTGGGCCGGAAGCAGGAGATAGCTGAAGCCGGCGACGAGGAAGATCGTCAGCATCACCGGCCGCAGCCGCAGGGCGATGTCCTTGAGGGGCAGCCGCGTCGCGCTCAGAGCTAGCGCGGCCAGAACCATCGCGCATGCGAGAACCAGCAAGTCGCGGGTGAGGAACAATGCAATGCTGAAGCCCATGAGCGTCAGAAGCTTGAGGCGCGGCGAGACGCGGTAAAGCCAGCCCGTTCCTTCGACATGCAGCGATTTCATCGCGACGCCACCTCCAGATAGCGCGCCACCGCCGCTTCAGGTGCAGCATCTGCAATAAGCGCACCCTCATGGAAAACCAGCACCCGGTCGAAACCCCGAAGCAACGGCAGATCGTGGGTTATGACAATCAGCGCCTGGGACAGCGCCGCCATGGCTCTTTCCACGATTGCGCGGTTTTTGAGATCAAGCTGGTTGGTTGGCTCATCGAGAATGAGGATTTGCGGTTCCGTCACCAGAAGGGCGGCAAGCGCTGCAAGCTGTAGCTCACCGCCGGAAAGCTCATGCGCGCGCCGGTCTTCCAGCTGCGCGATGCCGAGTCCGGCCAGAACGACCTTCACCCGATTTTCAGTTTCGGCCTTGCCGAGGCCGAGCCGCTTCAGCCCGAAGGCGACATCGTCGCGCACGATCGGCAGGATGATCTGGTTTTGGGGATTCTGGAAGATGAAACCGACCATCTGCAGGATGGCCCTGGCGTCGCTCACGGTGTCGAGACCGTTCACCGAAACCTTGCCCTCGCTTGGCTTGTTCAGCCCGTTGATCAGCCGGGCAAAGGTGGTCTTACCGGAACCATTGAGACCGATTACGCCGATACGCCGTTCCGTCAACGTCAAAGACAGCGGCTGCAGGACCTGCCGGCCCTCGAAAACGACACCGGCGGCATCGAAACGGATTTCCAAACTTACATCCTCGCGCTCGTTTCCGGTTCTATATCCCGTCATCAACAGAAGTGAAACAAGGAACAAAAAAAGAACATTGCATTCGCGAAAAAGCCGTCATACCTTCTGGGCCATGACGATCAAGGTTTCGAACGAAGCAGCAAGGCGGATTTTTCTGGCGCGGCAGGGCCTTTCCTCCCCGCCCGGCAAGGCGCTTTCCAAGGATGGGCTGCTGCAGCTCATCAACGATCTCGGCTTCGTGCAGGTGGACAGCATCGGCACGGTGGAGCGCGCCCATCACCAGATTATTTTCTCCCGCAACCAGACCTACAGGCGCAACCATCTGACCACGCTGCTGGAAAAGGACCACGCCCTTTTCGAGCACTGGACGCATGATGCCTCCATCCTGCCGACGGAATTTTATCCCTATTGGAAACACCGCTTCCGCCGCCGCGAGCCGATCATTCAGGAACGCTGGCGCAAATGGCACGGTGAGGGTTTCGATGCCGCGTTCGGCGAAACGCTGGAGCGCATCGCCGCAACCGGGCCGGTGCTGGCGCGGGAGCTTAAAGAGGAGGGACACCAGTCCGGTGGCTGGTGGAACTGGCATCCCTCCAAGACCGCACTCGAATATCTCTGGCACACCGGCAAGCTTGCAATTGCCGGCCGTGTGAACTTCCAGAAGGTCTATGATCTGGCCGAACGGGTCATTCCCGGTGAGCATCACGAGACCGAAGTGGAGCACGCCGAATTCGTCGACTGGGCCTGCCGCGAGGCGCTGAAGCGGCTGGGTTTCGCCACGCATGGCGAAATCGCCGCGTTTTTCGATCTAGTGACGCCGCAGGAGGCGAGGGACTGGGTCAAAAACCATCGCGATGAATTGTGCGAGGTATCGCTTCTCGCAAGTGACGGCGACACTGCCCGCCAGTCCTATGCCTTTGCCGATTTCACTGCCGACCTGACGGACGTACCGGAACCGTCCTCCCGCGTTCGCGTGCTGAGCCCCTTCGACCCTTTGCTGCGTGACCGAAACCGCACGGAGCGGCTATTCGGCTTTTATTATCGCATCGAGGTCTTCGTGCCGGAGCCAAAGCGGCAATATGGCTATTATGTTTTTCCGCTTCTGGAAGGCGACCGTCTGATCGGTCGCATCGACATGAAGGCGGAGCGCAAAGGCAGCACTCTGGATGTACGCCGCCTGTGGCTCGAGCCCGGCGTGCGCGCTTCGGCCGGGCGGCTGGAAAAGCTCGATGCGGAATTGTCGCGGCTTGCGAAGTTCACAGGGGTCGAGAGCGTGAACTATCTGGAGGGCTGGCGGGAGGAAAACTGAGTTTTTCGCACGGATGATTGCGAGAGAGGTGCCCTCGGACTCAAGGTTATCGATCCGTGATACTGCATTGTAGCGCGGCGTTGCGGCATATTTCTTCTCCCCGCCGGGGAGAAGGTGGCCCAAAGGGTCGGATGAGGGGGCAACGGTAGAGATTTACGGAGAGCTAGCCCCCTCATCCCGCTGCCACGGACTTCTCCCCGGCGGCGAGAAGAAGCAGGCGGAACCCGCTCGCCTCACAATTGCGTGGCGAGACCAGGCAAAACCCAGGCTCACCCGATATCCGTCGCGGAAATCTTGATGCCGAATCCTTCGAGACCGACATAATGGCGTTCGCGCGTGGTCATCAGCTTGATCGAGCTGATGCCGAGGTCTTTGAGGATTTGCGCGCCGAGACCGATTTCCAGCCATTCGTTTTCCCGCGAGCGGGCCTGGGCGTGTGCCTCGTCCGGGTCGCGCGCCTTGCGCCGCCCCGCAACCTGGCCGACGCCGACGGAGCCTTCACGCAGATAGACGATGACGCCGCGGCCTTCCTCGGCGATCTTCTGCATGTAGTGCCGCACCGGCTGGCGGTCGCCGAACACGTCGTCAGCGACGTTTTCCGGGTGCAGGCGCACGGGAATGTCGACACCGTCCCTGATGTCGCCGAAAATCACCGCCATGTGCTGCATCCGGTCCCAGGGAAGGGAGTAGGTCTGCGCTCTGGCCGGGCCGAAGGGCGTTTCGATGGTGAAGGAGGATTCCATCTCCACCAGCGTTTCCTTGCGCTGGCGGTAGGCGATGAGATCGGCAACCGACACCTGCTTGAGCTGGTGTTTCTCCGCAAAGGCAGTGACCTGCGGTCCGCGCGTCACGGTGCCGTCGTCATTGACGAGTTCGCAGATGACACCGATCGGCGGCAGGCCTGCCAGCTTGCAGAGGTCGACGGCGGCTTCCGTATGTCCCGAGCGCATCAGGACGCCGCCCTCACGGGCAATCAGCGGGAAAATGTGTCCGGGCCGGGTAAAATCGGCGGCTCCGACATTGGGATTGGCGAGATTGCGCACCGTCAGCGTGCGGTCATCGGCGGAAATGCCCGTTGTGGTGCCGTGCTTGAAATCGACGCTGACGGTGAAGGCCGTGGTATGGGCGCTGTCATTTTCGGCCACCATGGCATTGAGGTTCAGGCGCTTGGCTTCTTCGCGCGGCATGGGGGCGCAGACGATGCCTGACGTGTGGCGCACGATGAAAGCCATCTTTTCTGCCGTGCAGTGGACCGCTGAAATGATCAGATCGCCCTCGTTCTCACGGTCATCATCATCGGTCACGACAACGATTTCACCGGCTTCGAAAGCGCGGATGGCATCGACAACGCGTTTCTGGTCATAGGCCATGGCGGAAATACCTCACTTCAACCGGCCGGTCTGGCCGCGATCCCTCAGATAATGGTCGGCAACGGTGCAGGCCACCATCGCTTCGCCGATCGGCACGGCACGAATGCCGACGCAGGGGTCGTGGCGTCCCTTGGTGCGCACGTCGACATTGTTGCCATCGGCATCGATCGACTGGCGCTCGGTCAGGATTGACGAGGTCGGCTTGATGGCAAAGCGCGCGATGACGGGCTCGCCGGTCGCAATGCCACCCAGAATGCCGCCGGCATGATTGGAGAGGAAGATCGGCCTGCCGTCATTGCCCATGCGCATTTCATCGGCATTCTCCTCGCCGGAAAGCTCGGCGGAGGCGAAACCCTCACCGATTTCCACGCCCTTGACGGCGTTGATCGACATCAGGCTGGAGGCAATATCCTGGTCAAGCTTGGCGTAGATCGGTGCGCCGATACCCGCCGGAACGCCTTCGGCGATCACTTCGACAACGGCGCCGATGGACGAACCGGCCTTGCGGATGCCGTCGAGATATTCTTCCCAGACGGGCACCATGGCGGCATCAGGGCAGAAGAACGGGTTCTGATCGACCTGATCCCAATCCCAGTTGTCGCGGTTGATCCTGTGTTTGCCGATCTGCACCAGCGCGCCGCGCACGTTGAGGCTGGGTACCACCTTTCGCGCGATTGCGCCGGCAGCGACACGCGCCGCCGTCTCGCGCGCGGAAGAGCGACCGCCGCCGCGATAATCGCGAATGCCATATTTCAGGTCATAGGTGAAATCCGCATGTCCGGGGCGGAATCGCCTGGCGATCTCGCCATAATCCTTGGAGCGCTGGTCGGTATTTTCGATCAGCATGGAAATCGGCGTGCCTGTTGTCGTCATCGTCTCGCCGTCCTCATCCAGCATGACGCCGGAAAGGACCTTGACAATATCGTCCTCGCGCCGCTGGGTGACGAAGCGGCTCTGGCCCGGCTTGCGCTTGTCCATCCAGTGCTGCACCTCGGCAAGGGTAAACCGGATGCCGGGCGGGCAACCATCCACCACGCAGCCAAGTGCCGGCCCGTGGCTTTCTCCCCAGGTGGTAACGCGGAAAAGATGACCGAAACTGTTATGCGACATAATTCTCAAACCGGAAAACGGGGCGCCTGTGGACAGCGCCGTTTAAAACAAGCGGATTTGTCTTAGTGGAAAATCCGGACAAGGCAAAAGCCTTTCTTTCATCGCAAACGCGATAAGAAGGTGACGTACCGTTCACGACTTGCGAAAGGACGAAAAACGACAGTCCCGCCATGGGCGACGGAAAGTGATTCGACCGTATCGACGGTTTTTTGAGATGACGAAATTGTAAAAGAGCCGGGGTTTTCCACCCTAAACCCGAGTTTTCCAATATTGCCGGAAAATGCGGTGTAAAAATCACTAACGGCTTGAACAGGATTTGAAATCCGTTCATCAATTGGGCCGAAAATGTCATGGTTGCGGGCAATTTCCGCCACATTCGAAAGGCAATTCTTCATGCATGTAAGGTTTTCACGCAAATCCACGAAAGCTAGATCGATGCGTATGATGATTGCCGCCCTTCTGGCCACCGCCAACCTCCTGATGCCGATCAACGGCTTCGCCCAGAGCGTCGACGTGGAAGGCACGATCAGCAAGATCGACGCGAACGGTCTCAGTATCACGCTGAACGACGGCAAGACCTATCGTGTGCCGGAAGAATTCAATTTCGAAGGTCTGAAAGCGGGCGTGAAGGTCGTTGTCTTCTACACGGAAGTGGATGGGAAACGTGTGGTCGACGATCTGCAGGTTGTGGAGTAAGCAGCCGCCTACCAAGTCAAAACCTCCTTTGTGAAACGAGCGGGTGCCACCTGTTTCTTCTCGCCGACGGGGAGAAGTCCGCGGCAGTGGGATAAGGGGCAAGCTCTCCGAAATCCGGCAACTTTGCCCCTCATCCGACCTTTCGGGCCACCTCTCCCCGGGTGAGAGAAGAAACAAGCTGCGATGTCCTGCCAATCATAGGAAAGCTGCCAGCCCCTAGGAAATCCACTCCACGCTGTTCCTGTCGATCTCGACCTTCAAAATCTGGTCCTGCGGGATTTGCGTCCGCGACGCCTCATCCTTGTCCATGCCTGAAACAAGTCTGAAAATCGAGCGGATGACGCCGCCATGGCAGACGCAGACGGTCGGCCGCTCCACGGAGGAGAGCCATGCGCCGATGCGCCAGGAGAGGATTTCATAGCTTTCGGCATCCTGGCCGGGGGGAATGAAATCCCACTTGTTGGCCTTGCGCGCCTTCACCCGGTCCGGAAATTCCTTCTTGAGCTCGGGCAACGTCTGCCCTTCCCAGTCACCGAAGGAAACTTCGATGAGGCGGTCGTCGGTGCGATAGGCCTTGGGATCGAGCCCCATCGCGCCGCGCATCAGTTCCATTGTCTCGCGCGTACGCCCGAGCGGGCTTGCTACATAATCGAAATCCGCGGCCTGATCCCCCAGGAGGCGGGCGAGAAGCAGACCATTGCCGACCGCCTGCTGGCGGCCGAAATCATTGAGCGGAATGTCTTTCTGGCCCTGAAGCCGGCGTATCGCATTCCAGTCCGTTTGTCCGTGCCGGATCACATAGACGAGCAAGGCGATACCCCAGTTTCAAGCATTCCCGGTTGTCGTCAGTCCTTCACCACCGAAATGTCAGGCGCATCCACCGCCTTCATGCCGATTGTGTGGTAACCGGAATCGACATGGTGGATTTCGCCGGTCACGCCGGTCGAAAGGTCGGAGAGCAGGTAAAGCGCCGACTTGCCGACTTCCTCAATCGAAACGGTGCGCTTCAGCGGCGCATTATATTCGTTCCACTTGAGAATGTAACGGAAGTCGCCGATGCCGGAAGCAGCGAGCGTCTTGATAGGGCCGGCGGAAACGGCATTGACGCGGATGCCGCGATTGCCGAGGTCGACGGCGAGGTAACGCACGCTTGCCTCAAGCGCGGCCTTGGCCACGCCCATGACGTTGTAGTTCGGCATCACCTTTTCGGCGCCGTAATAGGTAAGCGTCACGATCGAACCACCGTCATTCATGACGGGCTCCGCCCGCTTGGCAACGGCGGCCAGCGAGAAGACGGAAATGTCCATGGTGCGGTTGAAATTGTCGCGGCTGGTATCGAGGTAACGGCCGGTCAGCTCATCCTTGTCGGAAAAGGCAATGGCGTGCACGACGAAGTCGATCTTGCCCCAGTGCTTTTCCAGGCTGGCAAAAACCGCATCGATCGTCTCGAGATCGGTCACATCGCAGTGACCGGCCATGAAGGCGCCGAGTTCCTGGGCCAGCGGCTCGACACGCTTCTTCAGCGCATCGCCCTGCCAGGTGAGAGCCACTTCCGCACCCGCGTCGGCGCAGGCCTTGGCGATGCCCCAAGCGATGGAACGATTATTGGCGACACCCATGATGAGGCCGCGTTTGCCAGCCATGAGGCCAGATGCCTGAGCCATTTTATGCTCCCTAGTACTTTTGATCGGTCCTGCCTATGGCATAGGCTGCAATCCTGTTCAAGATTGCCAAGGATCATCAACTGTTAGGGAACGTAACAAAGGGTGCGTTGTCCCGGTTATTCGCAAAACTTTCACAAATAAAGGCCTTCGCGCATGTGGCGCATCAGGTCGGTCACCTTTTCATCGGGCTTCTCGTGCAGGACGATGCGCAGTTCGATGACGAGATCGCCGGAGCCGCCATTGCCGTCGGCAACACCCTTGCCGGCAATCCTGAGCGCGCGGTCCGAGCCTGACCAGGCTGGAATGGTGATGTTTTCCTCGCCAAGCGGCGTCTTGACCTTTGCTTCGCAGCCCAGAACCGCATCGCTGAGCGAGATCGGCAACGTCGTGTGGATATCGAAGCCACGAAGGGAAAACGCATCCTCGCGCGCGGTCAGCAATGTCACGGCGAGATCGCCGCGGGCCATGTTCGGAAGCTTCAGCCCCTGTCCCTTCAGCCGCACCACATGTCCGTCGGTCATGCCGGCTTCCAGCTGGAAGCGAACCTCTCGTTCATCGGCAAGCGATACGGTAATCCACTTTTGCTCCAGCAGATCGGCGACCGTGACGATGGCCTCCGCCGTGATATCGGGCGCCTTTTCGGGAGCTGGTTGCGGCGTGCGGAACCGGCGTACGAGAGCGCTGAAGAGATTGGCGGCAAGCGAGACGGGCGCGGCCCTGTCATCGCCAGCGCCGGACTGGGCGGCCTCGCCGGCGGCAGGTGTATCGCCTCTTACGGCGCTTGCGGCAGCCTTTGCCGCTTCCGCCGCCTGCTGTACCTTGGGATCGTTCTGTGCCTCCGCGCCGAAAATCCGCTCGACGATGTCTTCGGCACTTTCCGTCCTGGCGTCGGTTTTCTGGCCGGTCTGCGTCCGGTTGCGGGCGTCCGCCCGGGCCAGTTCTTCCATCAGCTTTTCGGCCGCCCTGGCGCGTTCAGCCGCCTCGCGCGCGGCCTCCCGCTGCTGCATGATGGTCTGATCGCGCTGCTTTTTTTCTGCAGCCTTGCGGGCCTGATCGTAGAGATCGCGCTTTTTCGGGTCTTTCAGAAGGTCGTAGGCCTGTCCGATCTCGGCGAATCGCGCCGAGGCATCGGGATCGTCGCGATTGGCGTCCGGATGAACGGTTTTCGCCTTCGTGCGCCAGGCGGCCTTGATTTCCTCGTGGCGGGCGTCACGTTTTACGCCGAGGATCGAATATGGATCGCGCATGCGAAACACCAGTTACGTTGGCTCAGGCGCCTGCCGCCCGTCATGGCGCAATCCTGAAGCTAACCCCTCCGAAAAGGGGTGCCCGCGATCATTCGCCTGCACGCCCTCGGTTTAATCAACGTCGACTGTTGCAATAAGTTGCTAATCACTCCTTTACGGAGCAGGTTCGACGCACCGGGGCCGCGCCTATTCCCCATGGAAGGGTAAACAGATTATTTCTGCTCGAAGCGGGTCATCAACCATTCGCCGGTTTCCGACAGGCAGGCCTGTCCGGAATAAGCTGCCACCCCTTCGAAGGAGTGGCGCGTTGTCTTGAAATCGCGGCAGACGAAACCGCTTGATTTGTCTTCGTGAATGGCGGTCACGACGCCGGCGCTGCCGGTGGCGGCATTCGCCCAGGGCAGCGGCTGGTCGGCAAGTTTGGCGAGATCGGCCGATGTCACCGCATTGCGAATGGTCACATCGTCGGTCTGGGCGCTGCCATTCTGCTGGTTCGGCACGGAGGCGGTGGAAAGCGAGCGGTCAACCTTGTCGCCGCCGAACAGATCGAGGCTGACGCATCCGCTCAGCACCGCAAGCATCGACACGACGGCGGAAACTTCCGCTACCGACGAAAGGAGGCTCTTTGTTCGACTGTTCGACTTTGCTATGACGGTCACCATCTTTCACCAGAGATCATCTCTGGGGTCCAAATCAGCTCGGGAGCATTTTAGTCAATATGTCGGAAACGGGGTTAACATCCAGTGACTTCACGGAAGAAAATGAACCTTTCACGCTTTTTGCCGAATGGCTGAAGGATGCGACGGCTTCCGAGATCAACGATCCGAACGCGGTGGCACTTGCCACCGTGGACGAAAATGGCCTGC
Source organism: Agrobacterium sp. 5Ca39 (assembly GCF_055382365.1). Taxonomy (NCBI): domain Bacteria; kingdom Pseudomonadati; phylum Pseudomonadota; class Alphaproteobacteria; order Hyphomicrobiales; family Rhizobiaceae; genus Agrobacterium; species Agrobacterium sp. 5Ca39. Next base: position 411,891 of record NZ_AP026436.1, read on the forward strand.
CGAATGTGCGCATGGTGCTGCTGAAAGGCGTCGATGACCGCGGCTTCGTGTTCTACACGAATTTCGAAAGCCAGAAGGGCCGGGAGATCCTCGGCCAGAAAAAAGCGGCCATGTGTTTTCACTGGAAGAGCCTGCGACGTCAGGTGCGCCTGCGCGGCGAGGTGGAGATCGTGAGCGACGAGGAGGCGGATGCCTATTACGCCTCCCGGCCGCGCGGCAGCCGCATCGGCGCCTGGGCCTCCAAGCAGTCACGGCCGCTGGAAGGCCGTTTCGCGCTGGAAAAGGCGGTGGCTGAATATACCGCCAAATATGCGATCGGCGATATTCCGCGCCCGTCCCATTGGTCCGGTTTCCGCATTCGCCCCGTCAGCATCGAATTCTGGCATGACCGCAAGTTCCGCCTGCATGACCGCATCGAATTCCGCCGCGACACGCCAGACGGTGCCTGGTCCAAGGTCCGCATGTACCCCTAAGGGCGTCATGCCGCGCCATTGGCGCCTGCCTGTTTAAGCAGCAAATCAAACAGCGCCGGGCCAAGGGTGGCCCGGCAGACGCTCCATCCGCCGTCCATAAGCGCTTTCGAATCGACGCTGCCGGAGAATCGTGATTAGAGTTGGATATCACGAACAAAGGATGAACAAATGCTTCTGTCCATGATGCGCCAGTTCGAGGCTGCCTCGCAGAAATATGCCGATGAAAACGGGATCGCCCGTGATCCCGACTGGTTCATGCTGAAGCTTCAGGAGGAGGTGGGCGAGGTTACGCAGGCCTGGAACCGGCTGACGGGGCGGGGGCGCAGCAGGGGCAGAAGCGAAGAGGAGATGAAGCGTGATCTGGCTGACGAAACCGCCGATCTGCTCGGCCACGTACTGCTGCTGGCGCATCGCAACGGTCTCGATCTCGAAAATTCGATAGAACGCAAGTGGCGCTTCAAGCCGGGGGCCTGACGCTCCGCCGAGGACCATTCGATCCTGCTGCGTCGCGCCTGCGCGATCCGCTAGGAGAACGCGATGACAAAGAACAGGATCGCAAGAGCGGCAGCCACAGGAGCCATGACCAGCTGCTCCGGGCGGCTTTTCGACATTGCGTTCAATCCGATGCTCACCGCCATGTAACAGGCGATGATCCAGATTCCAGGTTCAACCCAGCCAGACGGCCAGATGTAGGCCCGACCCGCCTTTTGCAGCGGGAAGGACGCGAAAAGCGCATAAATGAGCGGTGTCGCTGCGCTGGCTATCCTTTGCCGTCCCGGCAATACCGTGTGCACGCCGCCCCAGACAAGGCCGCCGAAAGGGGCGCCGGCGGCGAGCGCAATCTGGAACAGGGACAGAACCAGCAGTATCAGCGTGATGAGTGACACGGCGACAGGCGTCATGATTACCCCGGTTATGGATACGCCGGCAGAGGCATTTGCCCAGTAGCGGCGCCCCAGCCCGACATGCGTTTCATCATGACGTCAAATCGCGAAGCACGTATGACGCCGTCTCGCGCGCCCAGCCCGATTTTCATTCTACTCAGGCCTGCGCTTTTTGCAGAAGGTCGGCCACCATATGCAGGTCGCTGGCGACGGCCACGCATTTCTCCCGCATTTCCTCGGTCGGCGGCGCAACGTCGGGCACCATGATCGTCATCATGCCTGCCGATGTCGCCGAGCGTACACCCGAGTATGAATCCTCCAGGGCAAGACAACGCCCGGGATCAAGGGACAGTCGTCGCGCGGCTGTCAGATAGGGCATGGGCGCCGGTTTCGGCTCCGTATAGTCGCCGCGCGCGACAATTGTGTCGAAGCGTCTGAGAAGATCGTGGGGCCCAAGATGGCGCGTCACCGAATCGTGCCGCGACGAGGTGGCGATGGCGCGGCGGATATCGAGGCTGTCGAGAAGGTCGAGTATCTCGGTGACGCCTGGCTTCAACGCCACGCCATCGGCCATCATCACGCCAAGATGCCGGAGCCAGGCGTCTCGAAAACTGTCGATGGGAAAATCCGCGCCATAATCAGCAAAAATGGTGCCGGTGATGACGTCCCACGGGCTGCCGCAGACCTTCTGATAGGTCTCCACCCTCATGCCGTGGCCGCCTTCTTCCGAAGCCGCCAGAAATGAATCGCGATAGAGCCGCTCGCTCTCGATCAGCAATCCGTCCATGTCGAAAACCACGGCCCACGGGAGAAAAGGCAGCATGGCTCAACCGAACCGGAAAGGGCGTTCGCCAAGGCTCTCGAACGGACGGATCAGGTAACCATCGGGATCGGCGACGATGAACTGCCGGTTGCCCACTTCGACCGTGCCGCGCCTGTACCATTTTTCTTCCAGCGGCATGACGAGGTCGATGGAGGATCGCTCCAGCCGGGAAAGAATGGGTTGCAGCGAGGGGACGGCAAGCTGCAGGTTCATGCCGCGACCAAACGGAAATTCGAGCACGGCATTATCGGTCACGAATGTCCGCGTCGCGCCAATCTGGTCGATCATCAGCTGGGCTTCCCCCAGCGCCAGATAGGTAAAGCCCTCTTCAGGGCGCTCATAGACCACATGAAAACCGATCAGGTCGCAATAAAATGCGCGGCTTTTCTGCCAGTCGCTGACGGCAAGTTCAGGAACGAGGGCATTTCGTATGATGGTCATGGTCTCCTTTGCTACACAGCCCAGTGTGGGCGTAAGGCCTGCGGTAAGAGTGATCTTACCGTCTTCGCGGCTGCACACCAGAGGAAACCGCATCATGGCAGCCATGTGTGCGGTCATCGGCTGACGAGGCGCCGCCAGGCTCAGTGTGGCTGCAACTCTTTCTTCCGTCATTCCGGCCTTGAGCCGGAATCCAGCCAGCCAAGTCCTTGGGCTGAAAAGAGCCTTCCCGCCGCGCCGACGCGCATCGGCTGAATTCCGGCTCAAGGCCGGAATGACGGGTGTAGGGATGCACCGATACATCACTTTATCCGCGCTACAGATACGCATTAACAGTCGTTACAGGCAGGGTCGGGAGATTTACGCCTTCGTGCCGCCCACGGTGATCTGGTCCATGCGCAGATGCGGCTGGCCGACGCCAACAGGCACCCATTGCCCGGCCTTGCCGCAATTGCCGATGCCGGTATCGAGTTTCGAATCATTGCCGATCATCGAGACGCGCTTCATCGCATCCGGCCCGTTGCCGATCAGCATGGCGCCCTTCACCGGCGCGCCGATCTTGCCGTTTTCGATGAGATAGGCCTCGGTGCAGCCGAACACGAATTTACCCGAGGTGATATCGACCTGGCCGCCGCCGAAGGAGACGGCATAGATGCCCTTCTTGACGGAGGCGATGATCTCTTCCGGCGTCTTGTCGCCCGACAGCATGTAGGTATTGGTCATGCGCGGCATCGGCACATAGGCATAACCCTGACGGCGACCGTTGCCGGTGGGGGTCGCACCCATCAGCCGGGCGTTCTGGCGGTCCTGCATGTAGCCCACCAGCCTGCCGTTCTCGATCAGCACGTTGTAACCGGAAGGGGTGCCTTCATCGTCCACGGTCAGCGAGCCGCGGCGGCTGTCGATAGTGCCGTCGTCCACCACGGTCACGCCGGGCGCGGCGACCATTTCGCCCATCAGGCCGGCGAATGCGGACGTCTTCTTGCGGTTGAAATCGCCTTCCAGACCGTGACCCACGGCCTCATGCAGCATCACACCCGGCCAGCCGGAGCCCAGCACCACATCCATCGTGCCGGCCGGGGCATCGATGGCGGTGAGGTTGACGAGCGCCTGACGCAGTGCCTCATCGGCGCCGCGCTGCCAGTTTTCTTCTGTGATGAAATCGCCGAAACCGACCCGGCCGCCAATGCCATAGGAGCCGCTTTCCTGCCGATCGCCTTCACCCGCCACGACGGAGATGTTGATGCGGGTCATCGGCCTGACGTCACTGACGCGGTGGCCATCGGCGCGCAGAATGTCAACCACCTGCCAGCTTGCGGAAATCGTCGCCGTCACCTGCCGGACATTGGGGTTCTTGTCACGCAGATAGGCATCGATATCGGTGAGAAGCTTCACCTTCTCTTCGAAGCTCGGGCTGCCGATGGGGTTCTCGTCGCCATAGAGCTTCTTGTTGGTGCGCTGCGGTGCGGCGGCATAGGAGCCGGAATAACCTCTCGTCACTGCGCTGACCGCATCCGATGCACGTTTCAGCGCGCTTTGCGAAAGCTCGCCCGCATGGGCGTAACCCACCGTCTCGCCGGCGACCGCCCGCAGGCCGAAACCCTGGTCTGTATTGAAGGAACCGCCCTTGAGCCGGCCATTATCGAAAGTCAGCGACTCGGCCTGCGCATGTTCGATGAAAAGCTCGCCATCATCAGCGCCGGCGAGCGCCTCGCCGACGAGCTTGCGCAATTGCGTTTCGTCGCAATCGAAGAGTTTTACAAGATCGTCGGTCATAGGAGGCTCCAGTCATTATCGTTCATGACCGATTTAGGCACTGGAGCGGGCGGACGCAAGGCTGTCCGGTACGGCAGGCTTCAAGGAAGCGCGTCGTAACCTTCGGCAAACCCCGTCAGTTCGATCGGAATGCCGACGCGGTCCTGATCGACGGATTCACGCAGTGCAAAAACGGCGTTCTTGCCGGCGCGCAGAACCTTCAGCAACTCGTCGTCAATATCAACTTCCACATAGCAGCCTTCGGAGAAGCAGCGGGTGAAATAGGCGCGGCCGATATTGTTATTGTCGATATAGAGTTCCATGCCGTCCTTCAGAAGCACGCCCAGCGGTGCGAGGATGCGGAGGATGCGCGACTTACGGTCGGCCGTCTTCAGCACCACCACTGAAAGACCGACTTCCGGGCGGTCGTCGGCAATCACGTTCTGCATCAGGGCGCATTGTTCTTCCGAAGCGCCCGCCGGCTTGTCACAGATGACCGACCATGCACCATGCGTCGACTTCGGCGTTCCGGGCTGCGACTGTTGCGCCAGCGCCGCGGCGGCGGGGGCGATGATGGCAAGACCGGCGGCGGCAAGAAAAGTGCGCGCGAGCGGGGAAAGACGCATGGATACCTCTGGGATTCGAATCAGTGCGGCTATTTTGACGCCATAATCCGGAAAAAAAAGCCTCGGGCTTTCAATTCCAGCCGAGTTGGGCGGAAATAGGACCTGTCGGTCCTGATGGCAGCCGGATTTGTTCGCGGCAACGGTCGTCATCCCGCGATCAAACCGGCTGGAAGACGGGGCTTGCCGCATTTTTTCGTCGCGAAATCGTCTTCGGCAGACGAGCCGACGCACAGGCTGCAGGAAAGTCGCGCGCGGATTGATCAATGGCAAAATTGGGGCGCATCCGTGGCGTGACGCATATTGCGGCAGAGGGCAAACTGTGGTTTGAAGTTATTACCATTAGCATGGATTCTGCGCCTGTGATTGATCTGGATCAGGCGCGTGAGGGAGAGGGTACCGTGAGGAATAGGATTTACGCAGCACTGGCGGGGATGACCTGTCTGCTCACGGCTGTCGGCGCCCACGCCGATCAGCCGGTGCATTGGCAAATGGGCATGCAGGAGGCCGCCACGCCGATCATGCACGAAATACGCTGGTTCGAACAATATACGCTCTGGTTCATTGTTCCGGTTACGCTTTTCGTTCTTGCGCTGCTCATCGTCGTCGTTCTGAAATTCCGCGCCTCGGCCAATCCCGTGCCTTCGAAGACCAGCCACAACACGGCAATCGAAGTGGTCTGGACGCTGGCGCCGGTTCTCATTCTCCTGTTCCTTGCTTTCCCGTCGTTCAATCTTTTGAACGCGCAGCTCACGCAGCCGGAAAACCCCGACGTGACGCTGAAGGCGACCGCCACGCAGTGGCTGTGGAGCTACGAATATACGGCTGCCGAGGGCGCCGAGCCGGTCTCCTTCGACAGCTACATGCTGAAGGATCAGGATCGCGCCGCCGCCGGCAAGGAGGACAAGGCCCGCTATCCGCGTCTTCTCGCAGTAGACAATGAAATGGTTGTCCCGGTCGGCAAGACCGTTCGCCTGCTCGTCACCGCCGCGCCGACGGATGTGATCCATTCCTTCGCCATGCCGGCTTTCGGCGTCAAGATCGACGCTGTTCCGGGCCGCCTGAACGAAACCTGGTTCAAGGCGGAAAAAGAAGGCCTTTATTACGGCCAGTGTTCCGAGCTTTGCGGCAAGGATCACGCCTTCATGCCCATCGCCATTCGGGTGGTTTCCGAACAGCAGTACAACACCTGGCTCGCCGCCGCCGGTTCTGACCTGAACGGCGCGAACCGGGCGCTGATGGCCTCTGTCGATGGCGCTCCGCGCACCGTCGACGTTGCCGCCAACGAAACCAACTGATTCTGGAGTGAGGACAATGGCTGGACCTTCCGCACACGACGATCATCACTCGCATGGTCATTCCGCACATGATGGGCACGCGCATGACGACCATTCGCATGATGCACATCATTCCCATACGCCGGGCTTCTTCGCCCGCTGGTTCCTGTCCACCAACCATAAGGACATCGGCACGCTCTACCTGATCTTTGCGATCATGGCCGGCATCGTCGGCGGCGGGCTTTCCGTCGTCATGCGCATGGAACTGCAGGAGCCGGGCATCCAGATCTTCCACGGTCTGGCCTCCATGGTCTACGGCTTCCAGGGCGACGCTGCCATCGACGGCGGCAAGCACATGTTCAACGTGTTCACCACCGCGCACGCCCTGATCATGATCTTCTTCATGGTCATGCCGGCGCTGATCGGCGGTTTCGCCAACTGGATGATCCCGATCATGATCGGTGCGCCGGACATGGCTTTCCCGCGCCTGAACAACATCTCCTTCTGGCTGATCGTTCCGGCCTTCATCCTCCTCATTCTGTCACTCTTCGTCGAAGGGCCGGCGGGTGCTTATGGTGTCGGCGGCGGGTGGACCATGTATCCGCCTCTGTCGACAAACGGCATGCCCGGACCGGCCGTGGATCTGGCGATCTTTGCGCTGCACGTTTCGGGCGCGTCGTCGATCCTCGGTGCGATCAACTTCATCACCACCATCCTCAACATGCGCGCCCCGGGCATGACGCTGCACAAGATGCCGCTCTTCGCCTGGTCGGTCCTTGTCACTGCGTTCCTGCTGCTGCTTTCGCTGCCGGTTCTGGCGGGTGGCATCACCATGCTTCTGACGGACCGCAATTTCGGCACGGCATTTTTCTCGCCGGAAGGCGGCGGTGACCCGATCCTCTATCAGCACCTGTTCTGGTTCTTCGGCCATCCGGAAGTGTACATCCTGATCCTGCCCGGCTTCGGCATCATCAGCCACATCGTGTCCACCTTCTCGAAGAAGCCCGTCTTCGGTTATCTCGGCATGGCTTACGCCATGGTCGCGATCGGCGCGGTCGGCTTCATCGTCTGGGCGCACCACATGTATACGGTTGGCCTGTCGCTGGAAGCACAACGCTACTTCGTCTTCGCAACCATGGTCATCGCGGTGCCGACAGGCATCAAGATTTTCTCGTGGATCGCGACGATGTGGGGCGGCTCGCTGACCTTCTCGACACCAATGGTCTGGGCAATCGGCTTCATCTTCCTGTTCACGGTCGGTGGCGTCACGGGCGTCCAGCTCGCCAATGCCGGTCTCGACCGCTCGCTGCACGATACCTATTACGTGGTGGCCCATTTCCACTATGTTCTGTCGCTCGGCGCCGTCTTTGCGATCTTCGCCGGCTGGTATTACTGGTTCCCGAAGATTTCCGGCTACATGTACAGCGAGTTCATCGGAAAACTGCATTTCTGGGTCATGTTCGTCGGTGTGAACCTGATCTTCTTCCCGCAGCACTTCCTCGGTCTTGCCGGCATGCCGCGCCGTTACATCGATTATCCCGATGCCTATGCCGGCTGGAACCTGGTGTCGTCCTACGGGTCCTATATTTCGGCCGTCGGCGTGCTGATCTTCCTTTTCGGTGTCTGGGAAGCTTTCGCCAAGAAGCGGATCGCCGGCAACAATCCCTGGGGTGAAGGCGCGACGACGCTCGAATGGCAGCTGTCTTCCCCGCCGCCGTACCACCAGTGGGAACAGCTTCCGCGCATTCGCTGATGCACGGATCGGGACGCGCGGTAAGGCTCGCGGGTCCCGAGCGCTGAGAAAGAGGGCGGCACGGTCAGGCCCGTGCCGTTTTCCCGAACGGGCTGCCTTTACTGCCGCGTGACATTTTGTCCAAGCGATGCTTGCCTTCCAGCGTGATACATGCGCCGGGATATGATAAATGCCAGTTTTGGCCTTTATGAATGGCAAGCGCAGACGAATGGCGGCAGGACACGGCGTAAGGCCGGGCAGATGGCATCGGTTGAACCGGCTGCCGGTCAGGCCGTGACGTTCGGGACCCATGGATCGACGCATCGCGCATTCCGGAACTCTCACTCGTGTTTCCGGCCGATGCAGGGAATGTCGCGACAGGCGGCATTCGAAGGAAGCAGGACAGGAAATGACCGTTATCGACAATCGCGAAATGCTGGGCGCGGAAAGCTCCGAACTCTCGGAAGCCGGCGCGCGCGATTATTTCGAATTGCTGAAACCGCGCGTCATGTCGCTCGTGGTCTTCACGGCCTTTGCGGGCCTCGTGCTGGCGCCGGGTGAAATCAACCCGATACTCGGCATCATCGCTATTCTCTGCATCGCCGTCGGCGCGGGCGCGTCCGGTGCGCTCAACATGTGGTACGATGCCGATATCGATGCCGTCATGAGCCGCACCGCCAGGCGACCGATCCCGTCCGGCCGTATCACCCCGCGCGAGGCGCTGGCCTTTGGCCTGACGCTGTCGGCCTTCTCGGTAGTCATTCTCGGCCTTGCGATCAACTGGTTCTCGGCCGGTCTTCTGGCCTTCACCATCTTCTTTTATGCTGTCATCTATACGATGTGGCTGAAACGCTCGACGCCGCAGAACATCGTGATCGGCGGCGCGGCAGGCGCTTTCCCGCCCATGCTTGGCTGGGCCTGCGTCACCGGCGGCGTTTCGCTGGACAGCATCATCCTGTTCCTCATCATCTTCCTGTGGACGCCTGCGCATTTCTGGGCGCTGGCCCTGTTCAAGATGCGTGATTATGGCGCCGTTGGCATTCCGATGATGCCGAATGTTGCTGGCGAGCGCTCCACCAAGAACCAGATGATCTGTTATGCGGTGTTGACCGCAGCCGCAGCCGTCGCGCCTTATTTCACTGGTCTGGCAAGCGCCGGTTACGGTATTTTCGCGGCAGTGCTGAGCGCCATCTTCGTATACTGTTCGCTCGATGTCCGGCGCATGCCGGAGGGTGACGAAAAGATGTTGCCGGCCAAGAAGATGTTCGCTTATTCGGTGCTTTACCTTTTTGCGATTTTCTCCGGTCTTCTGGCCGATCATTTCGCGCCGGCCCTGAAGGCCGTCATGTCGGGAGTCCTGTGATGGAAACGGTGGAACTGAGCGCGGCGCAGAAAAAATCGAGACGCGGGCGCAATATTGCGCTCGGCGTCCTGCTCGCCGGTCTGGTGGTGCTATTCTACATCATCACCATCATCAAGATCGGTTCGCACTGACGGGCTGATCGAGGGGGAAGGAGGAGGATATGGCGAATATGGAAGCGCAGACAACGGGGACCGAGCGGCAACGGGTGAGCAATCGCTCCATCCTCGTGCTCTGTCTGGTGTTTTTCTGCGCCATGATCGGCATGGCCTACGCCGCCGTGCCGCTTTATACGCTGTTCTGCCGTGTCACCGGTTACAACGGCACGACCCAGCGCGTCGAGCAATATTCCGATGTGATCCTCGACAAGACCATCAATGTCACCTTTGACGCCAATACGTCGAACGGCCTCAACTGGGATTTCCAGCCGGTCGACAGGAAGGTCACGCCGAAGATCGGCGAAACGGTGCAGGTGACCTTCAAGGCGACGAACCGTTCACCGGTGGCGACTACAGGCACGGCGGTCTTCAACGTCACGCCCATGGAAGCCGGCGCCTATTTCAACAAGGTGGAGTGCTTCTGCTTCACCGAAACGACGCTGCAGCCCGGCGAAACGCTGGAAATGCCGGTGGTGTTCTTCGTCGATCCTGACATCGCCACGGCGCGCGAGACCAAGAGCATTCATACTTTAACGCTGTCCTATACGTTTTATCCGGCCAAAACCGAAAAACCGGTTGCGTCCTTGCCGGTAAAAACCGAATCTGGCGAAAGCAAATTGTGAGAGGAGATCCGGCCTTTGCCGAGGCCGGATCAGGGAAGAGACACCAGGGGATTGTCGCAATGGCAGACACGCATCAGAAGAACCACGATTACCACATTATCGATCCAAGCCCCTGGCCGCTTCTGGCCTCGATCGGCGCTTTCATCCTGACTTTCGGTGGCGTTTGTTACATGCGTTACCTGTCGGGGGGCTCCTTCAAGCTGTTCGGCGCGGAACTCGCCAATCCCTGGCTGTTCTATATCGGTCTCGTCATCGTGCTCTACACCATGTATGCGTGGTGGGCGGATACGATCAAGGAAGGCCGCGAAGGCAATCACACCCGCGTCGTTTCGCTGCATCTGCGTTACGGCATGATCATGTTCATCGCCTCAGAGGTGATGTTCTTCGTCGCATGGTTCTGGGCATATTTCGATGCCAGCCTCTTCCCCCATGAAGCTATTCAGGCGTCGCGTCTCGAATATACCGGCGGACAATGGCCGCCCAAGGGCATCGAAGTCATCGATCCATGGCATCTGCCGCTCTACAACACCGTCATCCTGCTGCTGTCGGGCACCTGTGTCACCTGGGCGCATCATGCTCTGCTGCACAATGACCGCAAGGGCCTGATATCGGGTCTGGTGCTCACCGTTGCGCTTGGCGTGCTGTTCTCCACCGTGCAGGTTTACGAATACATGCACGCCCCGTTCGACTTCAAGAATTCGATCTACGGCGCGACCTTCTTCATGGCCACCGGTTTCCACGGTTTCCACGTCTTCGTGGGCACGGTGTTCCTGCTGGTCTGCCTGTTCCGCGCCATTGCCGGCGGGTTCACGCCCACGCAGCATTTCGGTTTCGAAGCCGCTGCCTGGTACTGGCACTTCGTTGACGTCGTCTGGCTGTTCCTGTTCTTCGCCATCTATATCTGGGGTGGCTGGGGCGCGCCAATTCACGGCTGATAGGGCCAAGGTAAGGCATCCGGTGGAGCGAGCGGGTGCAATCGTTTCTTCTCCCCGCCGGGGAGAAGTCCGCGGCAGCGGGATGAGGGGGCTCCGGTAGAGATATCCGGAGAGCTAGCCCCCTCATCCGACCCTTCGGGCCACCTTCTCCCCGGCGGGGAGAAGAAGACGCGACGCGATCGAGCAAGAAACAAGTGCCCGGGTTTTGAGGCAGGTTTCCAAGAGATCGACGTCACCCTCGGACTTTGGCCGACTTTGCGGGAGGTTTCACCATGTCAGAGCCATCAGGCAGCAAGTTCGCCCCGGTCGACCCGATCAAGGTGGGCTTGAAGGGCTGCTGCCCTCGCTGCGGCAACGGGCGCCTTTTCGATGGTTTTCTGACGGTAAAACCCGCCTGCAGCGCATGCGGACTGGATTACGGTTTTGCCGATGCGGGTGATGGCCCGGCGGTTTTCGTCATGCTGATCGTCGGTTTTCTGGTTGTCGGGCTGGCGCTCTGGTTCGATCAGCATTTTGCGCCGCCCGTCTGGGTGCATGTCATCTTGTGGTTGCCATTTACGGTGATTGTCTCCCTCGTGCTGCTGCGCAAGCTCAAGGGCATCATGATCGCGCTGCAATACCGCAACAATGCAAGCGAAGGCAGGCTTGACCGTGAATGACGTGTCCCACATGAAGGCGGCGGAAAGGCGGGTCTGGTTCGCTGCGCCGCTGGTTCTGCTGGCGCTTGCCATTCTTCTCGGGCTCGGCACCTGGCAGGTAAAGCGGCTTTACTGGAAAGAGGCGCTTCTCGCCGATATAGAAGAACGGCGAAACGCTGCCCCCGCCACGGTTGCCGAAATAGAGGCGATTGCCAAAAGCGGCGGCGATATCGAGTATCGCAAGGTCAGTCTGTCCGGTACCTTCGATCACGCCCGCGAGCGGCATTTCTTCGCCACCCACCAGGGCAGAACCGGCTATTACATCTATACGCCGCTGACGCTTGCCGATGGCCGCGTCCTCTTCGTCAATCGCGGTTTTGTGCCCTTCGAGATGAAGGATCCGGCCAAGCGATCCGAGGGGCAGGTGACGGGCGAGGTGAAGATTACGGGGCTGGCGCGTGCGCCGCTTGTCGCCAAGCCTTCCTCGCTGCTGCCGGACAACGATATCGCCAAGAACATATTCTACTGGAAGGATATGGCGGCCATGGCCTCCAGTGCGGATATTCCGCCGGACCGGCTGGTCAAGCTTTTCGTGGATGCCGATGCCGCCCCCAATCCCGGCGGCTGGCCGCAGGGCGGGGTGACGCTGATAGATTTGCCCAATAATCACCTGCAATATGCGATAACGTGGTATGGTCTGGCTGCAGCCCTTGTCATCGTCGCCGGTTTTGCCTATTTCCGGAACCACAAGGCGCGCGATGAATAGTGCGCCTGCCGCCCGGCAGGGCTGGCCATCGGCAGGGCACGGAGCACGCCTAAGGAGCTGGAATGAACATCGCCGTTTCCAAACCCCCTTTGACGATAAGGCTGTGCGGACCGCGTGGCTTTTGCGCGGGCGTGGACCGGGCGATCCAGATCGTCGTGCTGGCGTTGAAGGCCTATGGCGCGCCCGTTTATGTTCGCCACGAAATCGTGCATAACCGCTATGTGGTGGAAGGGCTGGAAGCGAAGGGTGCGGTCTTCGTCGAGGAACTGCATGAAATTCCGGCCGAACATCGCGAGCAGCCGGTAGTTTTTTCGGCGCATGGTGTTCCTAAATCGGTGCCTGAGGATGCGCAGGCGCGCAACCTGTTTTATCTCGATGCCACATGCCCGCTGGTCTCGAAGGTCCACAAGCAGGCCATGCGCCACCAGCGCCTCGGCCGCCATGTGGTGCTGATCGGCCATGCCGGTCATCCAGAGGTCATCGGCACCATGGGCCAGCTTCCCGAAGGCACCGTCTCGCTCATCGAAACGGTGGAGGATGCCGACCGTTATGAACCGCTGGACCGCGAAAATCTCGGCTTTGTCACCCAGACGACCCTGTCGGTCGATGACACGGCAGGCGTGATCGCCAGGCTGCAGGAACGCTTCCCGGCCATTCAGGCGCCCGCCGCCGACAGCATCTGTTACGCGACCACCAACCGTCAGGATGCGGTGAAACAGGCAGCGCCCGGCTGCGACCTGTTCATCGTCGTCGGCGCCCCCAATTCCTCCAATTCCAAGCGGCTGGTGGAAGTGGCCCTGCGTGCGGGTGCGAAGCGCTCTGTCCTGGTGCAGCGGGCCTCCGAAATCGACTGGAATGAAATCGGCGATATCCGCACCGTCGGTCTCTCGGCCGGTGCATCCGCTCCTGAAGTCATCGTCGATGAAATCATCGAAGCCTTCAAGGCGCGTTTCGACACCACGCTCGATCTCGCCGTGACGGTTGAGGAAACGGAACATTTCCTCGTCAATCGCGAGTTGCGCAGCATCGAGCTGACGACGGATGATATGGCTTTCGTCAACGGCAATGCCAGCAACGCGCTGCCGCCCAAGGCTGCAGCCGGCGCCTGACATGGTTTGGCGGGAAGGGTGGTATTCGCCCCGCGCCGCTCTGCCGGATTTCCACTCCATCCTTCATCAAGAGATTTAAAATTGGCAGTTTATACTGATATCACCGAAGATGACCTGAGGAATTTCCTCACGCAGTACGACGTCGGCAGCCTCACTTCCTACAAGGGCATTGCCGAAGGCGTCGAAAACTCCAATTTCCTGCTGCATACCACCAAAGACCCGTTGATCCTGACGCTTTATGAAAAGCGTGTGGAAAAATCCGATCTGCCTTTCTTCCTCGGCCTCATGCAGCATCTGGCCGCCAAGGGCCTGTCCTGCCCCTTACCACTACCGCGCAAGGATGGCGAGTTGCTGGGAGAGCTGTCGGGCCGCCCCGCCGCGCTTATCTCCTTCCTTGAAGGAATGTGGCTGAGAAAGCCGGAGGCGAAACATTGCCGCGAAGTCGGCAAGGCGCTGGCCGCCATGCATCTGGCGGGCGAAGGCTTCGAGATCAAGCGGCCGAACGCGCTCTCCGTCGAGGGCTGGAAGGTGCTGTGGGAGAAATCCGAAGACCGCGCGGACGAGGTGGAGAAGGGGCTGAAGGACGAGATTCGCCCCGAGACCGATTATCTCGCGGCCCATTGGCCGAAGGACCTGCCGGCCGGTGTCATCCATGCGGACCTGTTCCAGGACAATGTGTTCTTCCTCGGCGACGAACTCTCCGGTCTGATCGACTTTTATTTCGCCTGCAACGACCTGCTCGCTTATGATGTGTCGATCTGCCTCAATGCCTGGTGCTTTGAAAAGGATGGCGCTTACAACGTCACCAAGGGCAAGGCGTTGCTGGAAGGTTACCAGTCCGTGCGGCCGCTCAGTGAAGCGGAGCTGGAAGCCCTGCCGCTTCTGGCGCGCGGTTCGGCTCTGCGCTTCTTCCTGACGCGGCTTTACGACTGGCTGACAACGCCGGAGGGCGCGCTGGTGGTGAAAAAAGACCCGCTGGAATATCTGCGCAAGCTGCGGTTCCACCGTTCCATCGCCACTGTCGCCGAGTACGGGCTGGCCGGCGAATGAGGCATGTCGATATTTTCACCGATGGCGCCTGCTCCGGCAATCCGGGTCCGGGAGGCTGGGGTGCGGTGCTGCGTTACGGCGAGGTGGAGAAGGAACTCTGCGGCGGCGAGGCCGAGACCACCAACAACCGCATGGAACTGATGGCGGCGATTTCCGCACTCAATGCGCTCAAGGCCCCCTGCGAAGTCGATCTTTACACCGACAGCGCCTATGTGAAGGACGGCATCACCAAGTGGATTTTCGGCTGGAAAAAGAAGGGCTGGAAGACAGCCGATAACAAGCCGGTCAAGAATGTGGAGCTGTGGCAGGCACTGGAAGCGGCGCGCGAGCGCCACAAGGTTACCTTGCACTGGGTGAAGGGCCATGCCGGCCATCCGGAAAACGAGCGCGCCGATGAATTGGCGCGAAAAGGCATGGAGCCTTTCAAACGGCGGTAATGCAAGACTGCTCTATTTTGCGCCGGACAAAATCCGAGCCGGCACGCCCCCATCCGGGGTTGTGAAAACCGAAACCCGACCTATCTTGTCGTCAAGGGGTGCTCCGGTGGTGCCCAACGGAGGAGAAAAATCCGGATGATCCTGCATTGTGTCTTTCTACGCTTCAAGGCCGCGACGGCCGCTTCTGAAAAACATGCAATTTTCGAGGCGATCGCCGCCCTGAAAGACGTGATACCCGGCATCGTCGATGTGAGATACGGACAGAACGTTTCACCCGAAGGGCTGAATGGCGGTTTTGTCGATGGCTTCATCGTGACGCTTGAGAGCCCGGAAGCCCGGGACGAATATCTTGCCCACCCCCGGCATATGGAGGTGGGGGAGCGCCTCGTGTCACTCACCGATGGCGGTCTTGCCGGGCTTCTGGTGTTTGATATGAATGTTTGAGAAGGCGGCTCCCCGCCGCTCTCTTCCCTCATGCTCGGGCCCGCCCCAACATCTGCAGCATTTCGTTTTTGGTGAAATGATTGGATCCCCGGGACAAGCCCGAGGATTTATGGCTCGGCCTGTGGCCAAACATTTGGCCTTAAAGCTGCTCGATCATCGCCGCAGCGGCAGAGACCGTCGCCTGACCGGGGTTCTCTTCCACGTTGAGTGACTTCACGACGCCGTCTTCCACCAGCATCGAATAACGCTTGGAACGCACGCCGAGGCCGCCGGCGGAGAGGTCGGCATCAAGGCCGAGCGCCTTGGTGAAGGACGCATCCCAGTCGGCGAGGAAGTGGATTTTGCCCTGACCGCCCGAAGATTGCGCCCATGCGCCCATTACATGCCAGTCGTTGACGGCAACGACTGCGATATCGTCAACGCCTTTGGCCAGAATAGTGTCGCGGTTTTCAAGATAACCCGGCAGGTGGTTCAGCGAGCAGGTGGGGGTGAAAGCGCCGGGAACGGCAAAGAGAACAACCTTCTTCCCGCCGAAAAGCGCGTCCGTGGTGGTTTCCACCGGGCCATCGGCCGTCTTTTCCTTGAAGGTTGCGGAAGGCAGTTTATCGCCGATCTTGATGGTCATGTCCGTGCTCCTATGGCCGTTCGGTTCGCGCGACTATAGAGTTTGCCAGGGAAAAGTGGAACCCGGTTTTCCCTGGAAGACAAACGAAAACAAGCTGTCCGGATACCGGCAGGTTCGCAACGAATCCAACGGTATCAGGAGCACGGAAATGAAATCCGCCATGCGGTTTTCACGGTGGATTCCACCGCGTAGCCACGTTCAGGGCTTCGGGAAATTCAGCATCGTCTCCATGGCCCGGTCGCCCGATTTGACCAGAATGGGCCAGCTGTTGCCCTGCACCTGATAGGTTTTCGGCAGGCCCTTGATGTTCATGTAGAAGGAGAGCTTGCGCTTGTCGCGTACGAGGTTCTGCGGCTCGTAATAGGCAAAACCCGAGGGGCCGGCGATGAAGATTTCGGTCTCCTTCGGCGCGTTTTCCGGAAGCTGCAGCTGCACGCCGAGCATGGTCTTGTCGGGCGTGATGTGGAAATCGATCACCTTGAAATCGTCGGATGCCGCTTCGGGCAGTGTTTCGCGCGCCTCTTCGAGAAGGCGGCGCTCCTCGCTGTCATCATCACCCGCTGTGCCCCGGTCGATGGAGAACTTCGCCTCGAAAGGGATGCAGATATTCTGGCAGACGCCGATGAATGCGGTGAGGTCGATCTTCCCGCCAGCTGCCGGATCGGTAACCTTCAGCTGAAAGGGAAGGCTGACGGCGTGGTCATAACCGATATCGGTTATATCGCCGTTTTCGATCAACTTCGGAACCGGATAGGCCATGGCGGTCAGCATCGCACCGCTGGTCGGATCAGGCGTGATCTGCGGCGGTATGCCTGCTTCTCCGGGTTCGCGCCAATAGGTTATCCAGCCGTCCTTCGGCTCGATCTGCAATACGCCGCGCACCACGCCGTTTGCATCCACGGCAAGGCTCGCGACGCGCATCTGGCCGCCCTCGCTTCTGGCCCAGTCGGTAATGTCGGCCCGGGCGGCTTGCATGCCGCCGAGGAGGGCGGCAAAAGCAGCCGCGAGGTGAAGATGTGAAAATCGAAAGAATAACCTGACGCTCATGCTTCCCGTCTAACCCAACATCGACCGGCGGACCAGTTACGAATTCGTGGGGTTCATCATTTTCGGTTGATTGATCGGGCGGTATGCCGCATCCTGTCCTTTGTCGAAGTGCGAACGCCGTTTTCCGTTAAACGACGGAATTCGGCCTGCTGGAGGCGCCTGTGAGCTTTTCAACCCTGATGGACAAGCGCGAACGTGGCTTTCTCGACGGGCAGTTCCTCATTGCGATGCCGGGGCTGGACGACGGCAATTTTGCCCGTGCGGTGATCTATATCTGCGCCCACTCGGACGCCGGGGCCATGGGTTTCATCATCAACCGGCCGCAGCAGATTACCTTCACGGACATACTGCTCCACCTGAAACTGGTGGACAGCAATGACGCCATCATGCTGCCCAACCGCACCCGTGAGTTCCCGATCCAGTGCGGCGGCCCGGTGGAATCCGGCCGCGGTTTCGTTCTGCATTCGGATGACTATTTAAGCGAATCCAGCATCCCCGTCAGCGATGACATTTCGCTGACCGCAACGCTGGATATCGTCCGCGCCATTTCCAACGGCCGCGGCCCGCAAAGGGCCACCATGATGCTCGGTTATGCCGGCTGGGGGCCAGGCCAACTGGAAAACGAGATCGCCAATAATGGCTGGCTGAACTGCCCGGCTGCGGAGGAGTTGATTTTCGACCGCGGGCTGGACAATAAATACGAGCGGGCGCTCGCCCTGATGGGCGTTGATGCACGCATGCTCTCCACAGATGCGGGGCATGCCTGAGCCTCATCTTCCCGCTCGTTTTGGCTGGAACCATTCTTCTCCCTTTGGCGTTACTTACCCGGAAAGCCGCACAGACAGTACGGTTCAACTAGGGAGCAGTAATATGGGTAGCACATCTGACAAGGTCGCCGGTAAAGCCAATGAAGTTGCTGGTAAGGTGAAGAAGAACGTCGGTGAAGCGACCGGCAATAATGAATTGCGCGCCAAGGGTGCCGCCCAGGAAACCAAGGGCAAGGTACAGTCCTCCGTCGGCAAGGCGAAGGATGCCGTAAAGGGCGCCGTCGACCGCATGTAATATCGCCGGATTGATTGCGCCTCTCTGATGATGGGGCGCGCGGAGCGCATGTGTTCAAGAGCACATGCGCTCTTGTCGTCTGAGCGCCGGAACGCTCTTCCTGTTGCGCCGTTCATGTCGTCGTCCCAGATTTGCCTCCGACCAACTGATCCATCGCAAGGGTTTCATCGATGAAGCTTTTTTCCTGCGCATCCTGCGGCCAGCCGGTGCATTTCGACAATCGATTTTGCGTTTCCTGCGGTCATCGTCTTGCCTTCGTGCCGGAGCGCCTGTCCATGGAGGCGTTAGCCCCGGCCGGTGAGCCGAACTGGCAGATCGTCGCGGAACCGCAAAAACAGGTGCGGTTTTGCGCCAATGAAGTGAACGATATCTGCAACTGGTCGGTGCCCGCGGGAAGCGAAAGCGCATTTTGCCCTGCCTGCAGCCACAATCGCCTTGTGCCCGACATTGCGACGCAACAGGGAATTGAGCAATGGCGTCGTATCAGCCAGGCGCAGCGTCATCTGTTTTATTCTATCCTGCGGCTCGGCCTCCCGCATCCCAACCGTGATGCCGATCCCGCTGGCGGCCTTGTCTTCGACTTTCTGGTGGATGAGGTGGCGCCAGATGGTTCCGTCATTCCGGCCATGACCGGTCATGACGAGGGGCTGATCGCCATTCGTGCGGCCGAGGCCGACGATGCTACGCGCGAACAGGTGCGCGCCAATATGAACGAGCCGTACCGCACCATGCTCGGCCATTTCCGCCACGAAGTCGGTCACTTCATCTGGAACAAGCTCGTACGCGATGCAAACCGACTGGAGGCCTGCCGCGCCGTCTTTGGCGATGACAGAGAAGATTATGGCGCTGCCCTGCAACGCAATTACGAGGAGGGTCCACGTCCCGACTGGCAGGACAGCTTCATCAGTTCGTATGCCTCCGTCCACCCTTGGGAGGATTTTGCCGAATGTTTCGCGCATTATCTGCATATCGTCGATACGCTTGAGACCGCGCGCGCCTTCGGCGTGGCAATCGACCCCGACGGGCATGAAGAAATGGCGGCGGAGGTGACTTTCGATCCTTACAATGCCCGCAGCGCTGCACAGCTGGTCAAGGCCTGGATTCCGCTCAGCGTTGCGATCAACTCGATCCAGCGCAGCATGGGGGAAGCGGACCTCTATCCCTTCGTCCTGACGCCGCCGGTGGTTGCGAAGATGGAGTTCATTCACGACCTGCTGCATGGGAGGGTGGCGGCGGATGCGTCAACACCGGTGCAGGCTGCCGTGGTTCAGTGAATATCGACAAGCGAGGAGTAAAAGCCGGCAAACGCGGTGTTTCCTCCTCCGGTCGTGCCGGACTTGATCCGGTATGCGGCCTGCCCAAGTCCTTGGCTTGAAAGGACTTTTCCCGCCGTGCCGACGCGCGTCGGCTGACGGGGGTAGATACCTCGCGTTTCAATACTTCGCTTACGAAGCCCGCTTCGTCGGCTGGAACCGCTCCCGAAGAAGCTTTAGCGCCGCATCGCCGGAAACCGGCGTGCCAAACAGGAAGCTCTGGCCGAAATGGCAGTTCATGCGGGCCAGTTCGGCCGCATCCTCAGGCGTTTCGATGCCTTCCGCCACCACCTGCATGTCGAGCGCCCGCGCCATGGCAATGACGGAGCGCAGAAGCACGTTACGCTTGTCGCTGGTATTGGCCACCAGCGCCTTGTCGAGCTTGATCGTATCGAAGGGGAAACGGGTGAGATAGGCGAGCGATGAATAGCCCGTGCCGAAATCGTCCATGGCGAGGCTAAGGCCGGTTTCCTTGAGCTTGGAAAGCACAAGCCGCGCCTGTTCCGGATTTTCCATGACGACGGATTCCGTCAGTTCCAGCTTCAGCTGCTGCGGGTTGCAGCGCGTGCGGGTGAGCATGCCACGAACGTCGTTATAGAGTTCGTTGTTCAGCAGTTGGGCACTGGAAATATTGACGGAGATGAAGATCGGCATCTTGTCGATGGCATGTTGCCAGTCCATCAGGTCGGTCGCCGCCCGTTCCAGCGCGAACATGCCGAGCGGCTCGATCAGGCCGGAGGCTTCGGCAATCGGAATGAACTCGCTTGGCGGGATATTGCCACGCTTCGGGTGCTCCCAACGCATCAGCGCCTCGAAACCGGCAAGCTCCCCATCATCGAGCTTGACGATCGGCTGATAGGCAAGTGACAGCTCCTTGCGCTCGATAGCGCGGCGAAGGTCACTTTCCATCTGCAGCCGGTCGGTGCCCGAGGTGCGGAAGGCGGGACGGAAAGGCTCGACACGATTGCCGCCGGCGCGCTTGGCGCGATACATGGCCAATTCCGCATCGCTGAGCAGACCTGCCGCACTTTCCTGTTGGTCGATCCACGAGACGAGGCCGATAGAAGCGGTGAGAATGATTTCGCGATTGGCGAAATTGATCGGCACCATGATCGCCTTGTTCACCGCGTCGGCGAAATCCGCCACACGCTGCGGATCGCGCTCTGAGGTCAGGATCAGGCCGAATTCGTCGCCGCCGAGACGAGCCAGCGTGTCCTGCGGTTTGAGCAGGCGACGCAGGCGCCGGGTGAGGGCAATCAAAATATTGTCGCCGGCAGCAATGCCGAGCGTGTCATTGACCAGCTTGTAACGGTCGATATCGATCGCCATCACGGTTGGCCGCACGCCCTCGCTGTCCGGCGAGAGGTTGAGGATCGATTGCAGGCGGTCGAGGAAGACCTGCCGGTTCGGAAGCCCGGTCAGATTGTCGTTCATCGCGTCCTGCAGCAGCCGCTCGACCGAATTTCTCTGCTCTGTAATATCGGTTATGGTGCCGACGCAGCGGATGATTTCGCCGTTGGAGCCAAGAACGGGACGCGCACGGATTTGCAGCCAGTGGAAATGGCCATCCTCGGCGCGAATACGGAATTCGTGGTTCAGGCGGCCCTTGCGATGGTCGAGCAGCACGTCGAGTGTGGCCTTGAACCGGTCGCGGTCATCAGGGTGCAGGCGCGGCAGCCAGTTGCGCGCGGCGCCATGCATGGTTCCGGGCTCCAGCCCCAGGCGGTTGGAAATATCTGGTGTGGTGACGATGCGGTCACGCGTCACGTCCCAGTCCCAGACCGTATCGCCGCTGCCCGTGAGCGCCAGCGACTGGCGTTCCAGATCGGAGAACAGCCCCTGCTGATAGGCGCTGCCGGCAAAGGCGTGCTGGATGACCGTAAAGCCGATCAGAAGGACGATCAGTACCAGCCCGCCGCCAAGCGCAGGCTGCACGATGTCGTTGTCCAGCTGTCCCGTCACCGTCAACCAGCTGCCGAACAGCCAGACGAGGATCAAGGCCCAGGATGGGACGAGCAGGATCGCCCGGTCGTATTTGTTGAAACCGAGATAGATGATGAGCGCGATGCCCGCCGTCGCCGTCAGCGCGAAGGAAACACGCGCTATACCCGATGCAACCGAGGGATCGTAGATCGCCACGCCAAACAGCAGTGCCAGCCCCACCACCCAGGCAAAGGTCGCATAACCCAGATGTGCGTGCCACCGGTTCAGGTTGAGATAGGTGAAGAGAAAGACGACGAAGCTGGAGGCGAGCGCCACTTCCGCGCCCGCCCTCCATATTCGCTGATCGCTTGAGGTGACGGTGATGAGCTTTTCGAGGAAGCCGAAATCAACGCATATATAGGCAAGCACGGCCCAGGCGAGGGCGGCAGACGCGGGCAGGACCGAGGTTCCCTTGACCACGAAGAGAATGGTCAGGAGCACGGCAAGCAGGCCGGCAATGCCGAGCACGATGCCGCGATAGAGCGTGAAGGCGTTGATCGTATCCTTGTAGGCTTCCGGTTCCCACAGATAAAGCTGTGGCAGCTGCGGCGTGGAAAGCTCGGCGACGAAGGTGATGACGGAGCCGGGATTGAGCGTGATGCGGAAGACGTCGGCGTCCGGGCTTGGCTGCCTGTCGAGCGCAAAGCCTTCGCTGGGCGTTATCGCCATGATGCGTTGCGAGCCGAGATCCGGCCAGAACAGCTTGGAATTGACGAGACGGAAATGCGGCGCGACGATCACGCGCTCCAGCTGCTCTTCGGAGACATTGGCAAGCGCGAACACGGCCCAGTCGCCCTGGTGATCGTCGGAACTGGCGCGCACCTCGATGCGCCGGCGGATGCCGTCAGGACCCGGCGCGGTGGAAACCTGAAAGGCTTCGCCCTGATTGGCATAGATATCCGTGGTGGCGGTGAGATCGAGCGCCGTGTCGTCACGGGAGATCTTGACCGGCTCGAAGGCGAAGGAATGGGAGGCAAAAAGCAGGAAAAGCAGAAAAAACGGCGCAGCCAGCGCGATTGCCGCCAGACGTTTCGTGAGGCAAGGCGCAGTGTGATTGTAGGTCATGTATCGTACTTCGTTCCGCCGGAGCTTTGCTTGTCGGCAAGAAGGGAAAACATCATATGATCCCGCCATTGGCCATTGATTTTCAGATATTCCCGCAAGAGACCTTCTCGCTGGAACCCGGCATTTTCGAGGAGCCGGATGCTTTTGAAGTTTTCCGGAATACAGGCTGCCTCGATACGGTGCAACTGAAGTCCGTTGAAGATGTAGGGTATTACCAATTTTAATGCGGCAGACATATGGCCTTGGGCGGCATGCCGTTCACCGATCCAGTATCCGATCATGCAGCTCTGCGCCGCCCCGCGGCGGATATAGCCGATGGTGATGCCGCCGACCAGAAGCGTCTCTTTTTCAAACAGCAGGAAGGAAACGGCGGTGCCGGAAGAAAATTCCTGTCCGTTACGCACCACGCGCATGCGGAAGGCGCCCTCCGTCAGTTCGTCCGGCCGCCAGGTCGGTTCCCACGGCTGTAGAAACTGCCGGCTCTCGGATCGCAGTACGTGCCACTGCTTGAAATCGCTGTAGCGCGGCAGTCTGAGAAGGTGATTGGCGCTGCGCAATTCGGGTGTGTCATTATGTCGGGAAAGAAAACGCAGCATTCACGATCCCTGTGAGGCAGATATCGCCATCCGCGAATGGGATGGCGAAAAAGATGAGCGGTCTTCACCTTCAAATCCCGCTCTCATATCGGTTTATCCGTTCGCCTTTATCCTTGCGGGCTGCTGCGCGGACAGCGCGGCCGTGATGTCGGAAAGAGGCGGCAGATGTTCGAGCGGGCCAATTGCAGACAATGTCGGAACTGTATCGAAAAACAGCCGTCCTGCAAGATCGGTCAGGCGCGTGCGGGTGATGTCGCCCAGCCGCTCCATCATCTCTTCATTCGGAATGGGTCGGCCGTAAAGCATCATCTGGCGGGCGATCTGGCCGGCGCGGGCAGCCGGGCTTTCCTGGCCCATCAGCAATTGCGCGCGGATCTGCGCACGGGCCCGGTCGATTTCCTCCTGGTGGATGGTCTGCGAGGACTTGCGCAGCTCTTCCAGAATGACGGGAACCAGTTCAGGCAGGTCGTTGCCGCCGGTGGCCGCATGCACGCCGAAGATGCCGGTATCGGAAAAACCCCAGTGGAACGCATAGACGGAATAACACAGGCCGCGATATTCACGCACTTCCTGGAAAAGGCGGGAAGACATGCCGCCGCCGAGAATATTGGCGAGAATCTGCGAACAATAGAAATCGCGGGCATGATAGGCCTTGCCCTCGAAGCCGAGAAGCACCTGCGCATCCATCAGGTCTCGGGTCTCTCGGATTTCTCCGCCGGTATAGACAGCCTTTTCAAGCACAGGTGTCGCCACGGGCAGCTGCGGCAGCGAGGCGAAACGCTCTTCCACCTGCTTGACGAAGCTCTCGTGATCGACTGCGCCGGCCGCAACGACGAAGATGCGGTCCGTCGTATAATTGCGGGCGAGATAATGCCTGATCTGGCCTGTCGTGAAGGATTGCACGGTGTCGGGCGTGCCCAGGATCGGCCGACCGATCGTCTGGTCGCGATAGGCGACACCGGAGAAATTGTCGAAGATCACGTCGTCGGGCGTATCGGTGGCGGCACCGATCTCCTGCAGGATGACGTTCTTTTCGCGCTCCAACTCGTCTTCATCGAAGAGCGATTCCGTAAGGATGTCGGCAAGGATATCGACCGCGAGCGGAACGTGATCCTTGAGGACGCGGGCGTAGTAGGAGGTTGTTTCCGTCGACGTCGCGGCGTTGACTTCGCCGCCGACATTTTCGATCTCTTCGGCGATCTGACGGGCGGTGCGGCGCGCCGTGCCCTTGAACGCCATATGTTCGAGAAGATGGGCGATGCCATGTTCGGCGGTCGTCTCGTTGCGGGAGCCGGATTTGATCCACACCCCAAGAGCGACGCTTTCGAGATGTGGCATTCTTTCCGTGACAACGGTCAACCCGGACGAAAGCCGGGTCAAATTTACTCTCATACTCAACGTCTTTCCGCGTCTCTATTTGCCGGCGCGTGCATGTTTGCCGATGAAGCTTTCCACGGCTTTGAGCTCCGCATCCAGAATGTCGAAACGCTCCTCCCGGTTCATGATGTCAGCGAGCCATACTGGAAGCGCCGGGTCGATTGCGCAAGCGGATTTTACAGCCGCCGGGAATTTTGCCGGATGGGCGGTCGACAGAACCACCATTGGCGTTGCGGGCTTTTCGTACTTTTCCGCCACGAAAACACCTGTTGCCGTGTGCGGGTCGATCAGGTAGCCGGTCTTTTCAAGCGTGTCGCGAATGGTCGCCGCCACCTGCTTTTCGGTGGCGCGTCCGGCGCGGAAATCCTTCTTGATGAACTTCAGCGCCTTTTCCGGAATTTCAAACGCGCCCGATTGCTTGAGGCCATCCATCGATGACTTTACGGCAGCGGAATCGCGGTCGTAGGCTTCGAACAGCAGTCGCTCGAAGTTGGACGAAATCTGGATATCCATCGAGGGCGAGGTGGTGGGCTTGACGCCGCGCATCTCGTAACGGCCGGTCTTCAGCGTGCGCGCCAGAATGTCGTTGTCATTGGTCGCGATGACCAGCTTGTCGATCGGCAGGCCCATCTTCTTGGCGACGTAACCGGCGAAAATATCGCCGAAATTGCCTGTCGGAACGGTGAAGGACACCTTGCGGTCGGGGCCGCCGAGCGACAGAGACGCGGTGAAATAATAGACCACCTGCGCCATGATGCGCGCCCAGTTGATGGAGTTGACGCCGGAAAGCTTCACGCCGTCGCGGAACTTCACGTCGTTGAACATCTCCTTCACCAGCGTCTGGCAATCGTCGAAATTGCCGTTGATCGCCAGCGCATGCACGTTGGAAGCGGTGGAGGTCGTCATCTGGCGCTGCTGCACCGGAGAGACCTTGCCGTTCGGGAAAAGGATGAAGATATCAGTACGCTCGCGCCCGGCAAAGGCGTCGATCGCCGCCCCGCCCGTATCGCCGGATGTGGCGCCGACAATGGTGGCGCGCTCGCCGCGTTCCGTCAGCGTATAGTCCATCAGACGGGCGAGGAGCTGCATCGCCACATCCTTGAAGGCGAGCGTGGTGCCGTGGAAAAGCTCCAGCACGAAGGTGTTCGGACCGGTCTGCGTCAGCGGCACAACAGCCGGGTGGCGGAAGGTCGAATAGGCGTCGTCGATCATCGCCTTGAACTTGTCGGCCGGAATTTCGCCGCCGGTGAAACGGTAGAGAACCTCGAAGGCGACATCCTGGTAGGACTTGCCGCGCAGGTTGCGGATTTCCTTTTTCGACATGGACGGCCATTTGCGCGGCACGTAAAGCCCGCCGTCGCGGCCAAGGCCTGCCAGAAGCGCGTCGCAAAAACCAAGCGAAGGGGCCGCACCCCTGGTCGATACATATTCCACGAGATAGTCCCTTATCCGTTGCCGATGTGATCGGCGTCTTTTCCGCAGCGTCTCACCGAATTGAGGCGATTGGCGAGGTCATGAAGCGCTTTTTTGAAAATTCAAGCAAAACCGAACATGCCAATCGATTTTTTCCGGCGTCGCTGCTATAGACCATCGCCAACCTGGGTGAAAGGTCAATAAACAGCGTCTCCGGTTCTGTTCCGGGACAATGGAGAGGGAATTAGAAGAGTGTCAGGGAATTTCTTGCGTTTGTCCGCCGCGATGTCGCTTCTCGTCGTTGTTGCAGGATGCAATTCCTCCAACCCGTCGGACTCGCTTGCCGTCAACCCGCCGGCGGCGCAGGCCGCGCCAACGGCTGCCGTGGTTCAGGCCAATTGCCCGGCCGTGACGGTTCTCGACGCCAATGCCGTTCATCGCGTCTATGCCGGCGGCGCCAAGGATGATCCGCAGAAACTCGCCTATCAGGTCTCGCTGTCCGATACGACGCGCTCCTGCACCGCCAATGAATCGACGCTCACCGTCAACGTGCTGGCCCAGGGCCGCCTCGTTCCCGGCCCGATGGCCAAACCCGGCCGCGTCACCGTGCCGATCCGGGTGACGGTGAAGGATGGCGACGGCGAGATTTTCGGTGAAACGACCAATTTCGCCATCGATGTTCCCGCAGGCGGGGCCGGCACGCAGTTCATCTTCAACAACGACCACGTCGCCATTCCCAACGGACCGGGCGGCGCGCCGAGGTCTGTCAGCGTTTATATCGGCTTTGCAGAGCAAGGCGCGAAGGCTAAGACGAAGCGCCGGTGATTTGACGGGCAAAATGTAAAAGCCGGAGGCTGCTCGGCAGGCTTCGGTGCTGATTGCGCGCAAAGGTCCGAATTCCGTCACCCCGGACTTGATCCGGGGTCCAGCGCGATCAAGTCATTGATCGCAAAAGACTCTTCTCACGGCGCAGACGCGCCGTGACTGGATGCCGGATCAAGTCCGGCATGACGGAGGAGAGGTCTACCACTTTCCATGCGTTTTAACCGGAGGGTTTTCCCACAGTCGTCGCCTTCTCCGCTGACGGGCGGCTACGGGAGTTTCGATACTCCTCCACAGCCTCAAAAAAAGCTGGCGGCAAAACGGCCCTGGCGGGACGCGCATTTGCCAGCTCTTCATCTGTCATTTCGGGAAAGTCGACAGCATCCCAATCCGCTTCGGTATAGCCTTGGCCGGGTACGAATTCCTTTTCCGTCTGGGATGCCACCACAGCTACCTCCTTAAAACGCGCCTTCCCACTCCGCCATTGCCGCAATCACGGCCGGCAGGTCCTGCATGCGGGAGATCACCGTTTCGGCACCCGCATCCGTCAGCCGGTCGGCGTGGCTGGGATAGGTGTGGGACGCGCCGGTAAAGCCGATGACGCGCATGCCAGCGGCCCTTGCGCCATGGATGCCGTGCACGGAATCTTCGACCACGACCACGCGATCGGGGGAAACGCCAAATTGCGCTGCGCCGTGCAGGAAGATGTCGGGCTTCGGCTTCACGCGGTCCGCACCTAGGTCCTTGGCGGAATAGATATGCGGCGCGAAATAGGGTTTCAGGCCTACTTTCGTGAGCATCATATCGAGGCGGTGGCTCGAAGAGTTCGAGCAGATGCAGCGGGGCGTCGTCAGGCGGGACAGGGCGAACTTCACGCCCTCGATGATCTTCACGTCGCGTTCCAGCCGCATGTCGAGCAGTTTTTCCGATTTGTCGAGCAGCGAGGCTGAGAGCGGAATGCTGGCTTCGCTTTCCACCTGCAGGAGGATGTTCTTCCAGGTCATGCCGGCGAAACGCTCCCCCATTTCCTCGACCGAGATCGGATAACCGGCTTCGGTCAGAAGGCGGGATTCCACCTGTGCCGCGATGATTTCGGAATCGACCAGAACGCCGTCGCAGTCGAAAATAATAAGGTCGAAGCCGCTCATGGGCGCTCCCTGTATCGGATTTGGCTGGAAGAAAATGATGCCGGGCTTTTAGACCATGTCTGCGCCAAGCTCAACCGGCTCGCCAGCAAAGGACAGTCCCGTCAGGCTCATAGCTTGAAGGCCGCGGGCAAGGGAGCCGCGTGTCATAACAGTCTGCTCTGGCTTGCTGCAAAAACCTCTACACACGGGCGCGCCATATGCGCTATGGGATGTTATGCCCAAGACAGCAAAAAATTCGCCTGAAGATACCATTGCCGCCCGCATCAGCCGCACGCTTGCCGACCGCATCGTTCGCGGTGAGCTGTCGCCGGGCGAAAGGCTGCGGCAGGATCACATCGCCGCCGAATTCGGCGCCTCGCATGTGCCGGTGCGCGAGGCATTCCGCCGGCTGGAAGCGCAGGGACTTGCCGCCAGCATTCCGCGCCGGGGTGTCAGGGTCGCGGATTTCGGTCTCGATGATGTGCGCGAGGTGGCGGAAATGCGTGCCGCTCTTGAGGTTCTGGCTTTGCGCCACGCCATTCCCAACATGACGTCAGCCATTCTCGATCAGGCGGAGGCAGCCACGCTCGAAGGCGACAGCGCCGTTGATGTCGAGCATTGGGAGGAGGCCAATCGCCGCTTCCACCGCCTCATCACCGCGCCCTGCAACATGCCGCGCCTGATGGAAGCGATCGATGGCCTGCATGCGGCAAGCGCTCGTTTCCTGTTCTCCGCCTGGCGGGCCGGCTGGGAGCGCCGCACCGATACCGATCACCGGGCGATCATCGACGCGCTGCGCGGCGGCCGCGCCGAAGAGGCGGTGCGCATCCTTGACGGGCATGTGCAATGGATCGGCCGCAAGGCGATCCGCACCTCGTCCGGCTCGGTGCGCGACGCCTTCGCCATTGTCGGATAGGCCCTTGACCGTCCGCCTCCGGCCCCACCACCTTCTCTGCATGCTCACCTACGTGGGCAAGGGATACACATCCGGCTTCGTCGAAAATTACGACCGTGTCGCCGACCGCCTGAATGCCGGGGAAGAGGATATCGAGCTGGTGGATGGCCCCGACGACATCTGCGAGGGCCTGTTGTGTGAAAGCCATGCCCACTGTTTCAACGAAGGGGTTGTGAAGCGGGATGAGACGGCCCGCGTTTCGGTGTCAGTGCTTTTGGGCGAGACGCTGGCTGCCGGCAAGCGGTTGCAGGCGACGCCGGACTTCCTTGCCAAGATGCGTCTGGCATTTGCAGCGGGAGATATCAGGCAGGCCTGTCGAGGCTGCCAGTGGAACAGGCTGTGCGACCGCATTGCGGCTTCAGGCTTTGCTGGCGTGAAAATCGGCGAACAGCCGGAGCCTCAAGCAGGGCTGCGGCCGAGGCCTACTCCGGCACACGCGTCTCGGTTCTCTCGGCAGCCTTGACCGTCGCCTTGATCTCCTTCGGATCGCGGCCCGACTTCTTGTCGTAACTTACCTTCACCGAATAATCGCCGGGATGAAGCGTTTCCTGATGCTGCGTGCCATAGCGGCCGGAAATCTCCTTCTGCGTGCCCTGAAGGTCCCTGGTCGTTTCGACAATGTCGATCCGTTCCGCGCCGGGGGCGGTAATTGCGAGAACGCCCGCATCGAGATTGATGGTTATTTCCGTGCGTTTTCCGGCGGTCACGGTGAACGGCTGCTCCACTGTCACCTTGCCGAGGCGTGCGCGCATGACGAAATTACCGGCCGGCATTTCCATCATCTTGCCGGTTCCGTAAATGCCGTTGATGGTCTCCCGCGTGCCGTCAAGGGTTTCCTTGGCCGACATCGCTTCGAAGCGGATATCATCCGTTTCCACCGCCCTGCCGCCTTCCGCATACACGGCCTTGGCGATCACCACGCCGCTCGGAATGACAAGTTCGTGGCTGATCTTGTCGCCGGCCTTCACGGTGAGCTTCTCCTGCGCCCGCGCCGGGCCGACGCTGCCGGTGAGAAGCACTTCGCCCGCCGGCACGAAGACGGTATCCTGGCCATAGACGCTGTCTTTGAAATCATCCTTGGTGATTTCAGTTTTCGCCTGTGTCTCCACATCGCCGCCGGGGCTGCGTTTTGGCACGACAGTCAGTTCGGCCGCATCGAAATTTACCTTGGGCCTTGCAACGCTTCCGTCTTTCACCTCGAACGCTATTTCGCGGGTCACATTGCCCAGCGCCGCCACGCCCACATATCTGCCCGCTGGCAGCTTCGCCTCGAAGGTGGCGTCATAGGAACCGCCGGCATTCTCGTCGGTGCGCCCGCCCGTGCTGTCGGCCTTGTAGAAATCCCAGCGCACCCTGTCACTGTTGCCGAGGGAGGGGCCGCCATCAAACAAAACCGCATCGGTGATGACGTTATATTGCGGGTTCGGTTGCTGAGCCTGCGAGGGCGTTGCCAGCGCGACCGCGAAAAGTGCGGCCCAAACGACATTCATGGAAAAAGACGCCATTTTCATCACGGACCCCATTGCGGACTACCCCCTGCCATAATGGCTCTTCCTGCCGCGCGAATATGCGGGCACAGGGGAACCCATTGTGCACAACGTTTTCGCCGGACTTCGGGTTCCCCGCCGGTCTCCGCAAATTGCGCCAGTGCGCCGCGAGAGCCATTTATTTCGCATTTTCCGTGACTTGTTCAGGCTTTGATAACCATCTTCGGTAACCATAAGCCTCAGTAGAGAGTAAGCGTATGGAGCGAGTACCAATGGCAGCAGTTTTTCCGCTGGCCGATTTTCGGCATGCCGGTTTTGATCGTGCAGGTGAGAGTGACGCCTGGAAAGACAGCATCATAAAGGGTGATTGCGTCGCTGCCTTGGATGCCCTCCCGAGCCAGTCGGTGGACGCGATTTTCGCCGATCCGCCGTATAACCTCCAGCTTGGCGGCACGCTGCACCGGCCCGATCAGTCGCTCGTTGATGCCGTCGACGACGAATGGGACCAGTTCGCCTCCTTCGAGGCCTATGATGCCTTCACCCGCGCCTGGCTGCTCGCCTGCCGCCGCGTGCTGAAGCCGAACGGCACCATCTGGGTCATCGGTTCCTATCACAATATCTTCCGCGTCGGCGCCACGCTCCAGAACCTCGATTTCTGGATCCTCAATGATATCGTCTGGCGCAAGACCAACCCCATGCCCAATTTCAAGGGCCGCCGGTTCCAGAACGCCCATGAAACCATGATCTGGGCGAGCCGCGATCCGAAAGCCAAGAACTATACCTTCAACTACGATGCGTTGAAGGCCTCCAATGACGACGTGCAGATGCGCTCCGACTGGCTGTTCCCTATCTGCAGCGGCCATGAGCGGCTGAAGGGTGAGGACGGCAAGAAGGTGCACCCCACCCAGAAGCCGGAAGCGCTGCTTGCCCGCATCATCATGGCTTCCACCAAACCGGGTGATGTCGTGCTCGACCCGTTCTTCGGCTCCGGCACCACGGGTGCGGTGGCAAAACGCCTCGGCCGCCACTTCGTCGGCATCGAGCGCGAGCAGGATTATATCGATGCCGCCGCCGCCCGCATCGCCGCCGTCGAACCGCTTGGCAAGGCGGAACTGACGGTCATGACCGGCAAGAAGGCCGAGCCGCGAGTCGCCTTCAACACCCTGCTGGAAAGCGGCCTCGTCCGTCCCGGCCAGGTGCTGACGGATGCAAAGCGCCGTTATAGCGCCATTATTCGTGCGGATGGTACGCTCGCATCCGCCGGAACCGCCGGCTCCATCCATCGCCTCGGCGCGAAGGTGCAGGGTCTCGACGCATGCAACGGATGGACGTTCTGGCACTTCGAAGACGGCGACGACCTGAAGCCGATCGATGATCTCCGAGCCATCATCCGCAGTGAACTGGCAAAGGCCGAATAGTCCAAGCCGGAAAGGCTTGAAGGCAACGATCCACCGCCCGCCCTTGTCCAGAATACGTCTCCGTCCGGTTTAGTACCTTCAGTCCCGGATGGAGAACGACCAACGCCCGGCACATCGTGTCGGGCGTTGGTATTTTCGAATATAAAATTTTAGATAGACAAGTTTCGCGCAAGAGACGACAACTACTGTCCTAATCAAAGCAGTGGTTGTGAAAATCCGGTCTGGACAACTCACAAAAACATTGCGTCCAATGCCGCTTGCGGCAGGACTGGCGCAGGCCGGAGACCGCCATTTCCGCCTGCGCCAATTTCTTTTCCCGATCTTTTTGACAAACCTTGCCAAAATCTGCACTCTGTCTTCATAGGAGATGAAGATGGTGACCATGAATATTTCGCTGCCCGGCCAGATGAAGGAATGGGTCGAAGCGCAGTCTAAAACGGGCCGTTACTCCAATGCCAGCGACTATGTCCGAGATCTCATCCGAAAGGATCAGGAGCGGAGCGAAAAGATCGCTGCCATGCAGGGTCTGGTGGACGAAGGATTGCAGGCTCCCTCCGGTCATCGTTGTGAAGATGCCTTGTTTGCTGAGGCCGAAGCCCGCTCCATGAAACGTAAAATTGGCTGATCATGGGATTTCGCCTTTCTCTGCCTGCGGAAGAAGACGTCATCCGCATAGCGCAAGAAGGCATCGACCTATTTGGACCTCAGCAAGCGCGAAAGTACCATCGCGAACTTTTCGCAATATTCGACTTGATATCACGGAATCCGAGGATCGCACGCGAGCGTAACGAGTTGTCGCCGTCGGTGCGCATTCATCCGTTCAGAGCACATCTGGTGGTCTATCGCGTTGAGGCGGACGACGACGTCCTCATCGTCCGCGTCCGCCATGGGCACGAGGACTGGGGCAATGAGCCTTAATCCATGCCACGAGGTGACTTAAGGGCGGAACCTAAACCGCCACCCCAAATGCCTGCAGATCCTGCTTCAGCTTCTCCGCGCCGGTGAACTGCACCGCCTGCCAGCCGGCGGCCTTTGCGCCTTCGACATTGATCGCCGTATCATCGATGAACAGAGTTGCGGCGGGATTGAGCCCGAAATCGCGCGCATGAAGCTCATAAATCGCCACATCCGGTTTGATCAGCTTGATATCACCGGAAACGGTGACGCCACGCGGCAGGGTGAGGAAGGGGAACATCTTCTGCGCCTCACGAAAAGTGTCGGAGGCGAAGTTGGTGAGCATCGTCACGTCGTGGCCGCTCTCGATAAGGCCTGTCATGATCGCGACGCTGTCGTCATAGGAATGCGAGACCATCTCGTGCCAGAACTTGCGGAAGGAGCGGATGTGCTCTTCCCGTTCCGGGAACTTCTCCACCAGCAAAGCTTCAGCATCCTCCCAGCGGCGGCCACGATCCTGCTCGAGGTTCCAGTCATGGGTGCAGACATTCTCGAAGAACCATTGGCGCTCATCGGCATCGGGAATGAGGCGGCTATAGGGAATATGCGGATCGTAATGGATCAGCACCTTGCCGATGTCGAATACGATATGCTCAATCTTGGTCATCGAAATTTCCTGCTTTCATTGAATGCGGATGGAATAGCCTGCGCGATGACTTTTTTCATCACCGTTGGCAGCGCCTGCGCGTCAAGATTTGTAACCGGCTCCCACCATCCGTCATCCGGCCCGGTTTGGAGGCCGCCCGGAACCTGAGCGCGGTAGACGTTGAGCCTCAGCTCAAAATGGGTGAACACATGCACGATCACGCCGGTCGCCTGCCAGTCGGCGACGAAGGGCGCGTGACTTTGGTCCGTGCCGCCATCCAGGCGGGCAGTCCAAGCCGTTGTTGGCACCTCGGTCATGCCGCCGAGAAGGCCGCTGTCGATTCGCCGCCGCAGCAGGATTTCACCTTCTGCATTGACGGCCACAAAGGCAGCCCCGAGCCGCACCGGTTTTGCTTTCTTCGCGGCTTTCACCGGAAAACGCTCCGGCTCGTCCTCCGCAAGCGCCAGACACACGCCATTGAACGGACAGAGCGCGCAGGCCGGCCGTTTCGGCGTGCAGATCGTTGCGCCAAGGTCCATCATCGCCTGGGCGAAATCCCCGGGCCTGTCGGCAGGGGTCAGCTCTGCTACCTTAGCTCTCATCGCCGGCTTTGAGCCGGGCAGTGGCGCATCGATGGCGAAGAGACGTGAAATGACCCGCTCGACATTGCCGTCCATGACAGCCGCCTGCCGGTTAAAGGCGATGGCCGCGACGGCGGCCGAGGTATAATCACCGATGCCGGGCAGTTGCTTCAAACCCTCCTCCGTGTCCGGAAAGACGCCGCCATGCTCATTCGCCACGGCTTCCGCGCATTTCTTGAGATTGCGGGCTCGAGCGTAATAACCAAGGCCTGCCCAGGCCGCCATGACGTCCTCGACTGGCGCCGCAGCGAGGTCCGTGACGCTCGGCCACGCGGCGAGGAACTTCAGGAAATAAGGTTTTACGGCCTGCACCGTCGTCTGCTGCAGCATCACTTCGGAGAGCCAGACATGATAGGGATCGGCGCGTTTTCCCTTCGCCGCCATGGCCGGGGAAGTGCGCCATGGCAATTCGCGATGGTGCCGGTCGTACCATGCGAGCAGCATCTGCGCATAAGACGACGAGGCGGTTTTTTGAAGCATGGTTTGCCGTTTCTGTTCGATTTGGCCTATAGTTGGGACATCCGTAGCGGGCGATCAAGAAAATGTGGATCGCCCTCACCAAAATCGCGAGTGAAACATGCGTTATCCCCAGAGTGGTGCCGGCAAGAAGAAAGGCGTCGTGCAGATCGCCGAAGTCGCCAATGGCATCATGGACCCGGTTCTGTCGAAACGCGCCGGCATCAACACGGCGCTGCTCGGCTCCTGGGACGAGATCGCCGGGGACGACTTTGCCGATTGCACCCGCCCGGAAAAAATCACCTGGCCGCGCCGCGACGAAGGCCCGGACCGTGGCGGATATCAGCCCGGCGTGCTGACGATCGCCTGCGAAGGCGCGCGCGCGCTATTTCTCACCCACGCGCAGGGCGAACTCATTGCTCGCATCAACGGCTTTTTCGGCTTCCCGGCCGTGCGCCAGATCAGGATCGTACAGAAGCCCGTCTCGCAAACCATCACCCGCCGGCGCAAACCGCAGCCCCTGCGCGGCGATGCGGCAAAACGTCTCGATGACATGATGGACGGCATTGAAAGCGAGGCGCTGCGCAAGGCGGTGGAGAGGCTGGGCACGGCGGTGTTGCAGAAGAAGCCGGGGCGCAGGACGATTTGATGCAAGGTGACGTCCTTGACTGGTCACAATTCTTTGACAAGAAGAGTTCAGAACCCCGCTTGTGATGAACAGGCCGTCGCTATATCGGAATCAACGGACAATAGAGTCTATTACCAACAGGTGCTTTCATGCATTTTCCCGAACTGACCATTTCCCGTCGCAGCCTTCTCGGCGGCGTTGCTCTTGCCGCCATCGCCACGGCCCTGCCGTTTGCCTTTACGCCCGGCATCGCCGAGGCTCAGGAACTGCCTGAATCCACCGGTGATGTGGATATGGCTGCGGTAATGAAGCCCGGCCCGCTGCCGGAAGCAGCGCTCGGCGATGCCAACGCACCCGTCAAGATCGTCGAATATATGTCGATGACCTGCCCGCACTGCGCCAACTTCCACAACAAGACCTTCGAAGAAATCAAGAAGAAGTATATCGATACCGGCAAGGTCTATTTCGTGCTCCGCGAATTCCCGTTCGATCCGCGCGCCGCTGCCGCCTTCATGCTGGCGCGCTGCGCACCGGAAGGTCAGTATTTCCCCTTCGTTTCCATGCTGTTCAAGCAGCAGCAGAGCTGGGCCGTTGCGCAGGATGCGCGCGCCGCCCTGCTGCAAATGTCGAAAATGGCCGGTTTCTCACAGGAGTCTTTCGAGGCCTGCTTGACGAACCAGAAACTTCTGGATGATGTGAACGCAACCATGCAACGCGGTGCGACGGAATTCGGCGTCAACTCCACTCCGACTTTCATCATCAACGGCAAGAAATACGCAGGAGACATGTCGGTTGAAACCATGTCGGCTGTCATCGACAAGCTGCTCTGATCACCGAAGCCTTCAGAAAACGGGCGGCGGATATTTCCGCACGCCCGTTTTTTATTGCCGTTTTTCTGTCCGGAGCGTGGCGGCATGAAGTTCAACAAGCTCCGCGTCGTCGGTTTCAAGTCCTTCGTCGAGCCTTCGGAATTCATCATCGAGCCCGGTCTGACCGGCGTCGTCGGCCCCAATGGCTGCGGCAAGTCCAACCTTGTCGAAGCGCTGCGCTGGGTGATGGGCGAGAACTCCTACAAGAACATGCGCGCATCCGGCATGGATGACGTCATCTTTTCCGGTTCCGGCAACCGTCCCGCCCGTAACACCGCCGAGGTCGGCCTTTATCTGGACAATTCCGACCGCACCGCGCCTGCCGCCTTCAATGATGCCGATGAAATTCAGGTAACGCGCCGCATCGAGCGCGAAAACGGTTCCGTCTATCGTATCAACGGCAAGGAAGCCCGCGCCAAGGACGTGCAGCTTCTGTTTGCGGATGCCTCCACCGGCGCACGCTCGCCCTCCATGGTGGGGCAGGGGCGTATCGGCGAACTCATCAACGCCAAGCCGCAGGCCCGCCGCCAGCTGCTGGAAGAGGCGGCCGGCATTTCCGGCCTGCATTCGCGCCGCCACGAGGCCGAGCTTCGCCTGCGCGCCGCCGAGACCAATCTGGAGCGGCTGGAAGATGTCACCGCCCAGCTGGAAAGCCAGATCGAAAGCCTGAAACGCCAGGCGCGCCAAGCCAACCGCTTCAAGATGCTCTCCGCCGATATCCGCGCCCGCGAGGCGACCCTGTTGCACATCCGCTGGGTAGAGGCGAAGGAAGCCGAGGGCGAGGCGGAGAGCGCGCTCAATCAGGCCACGAATATCGTCGCCGAAAAGGCGCAGGCGCAGATGGAGGCGGCCAAGCAGCAGGGCATCGCCAGCCTGAAGCTGCCGGAGCTGCGCGAGGATGAGGCGAAAGTCGCCGCCGCCCTGCAACGCCTGCAAATCGCCCGCACCCAGCTGGACGACGAGGCCAACCGTCTACTACGCCGCCGTGACGAGCTGGCGCGCCGTCTCTCACAGCTTGGCGAGGATATCGTCCGCGAGGAACGGCTTGTCTCAGACAATACCCAGATACTCGCGCGGCTCGATGAGGAAGAAGCCGAGCTCCTCGAAATTCTCTCCGATTCCGGCCGCCATGCCGACGAAATGCGCGAAGCCTTCGAAGCTGCATCCGTCAAGCTGGCGGAAAGCGAAGCCATCTTCACCGCCATCACCGCCGAGCGCGCCGAGGCGGCCGCGGGCCGTCAGCAGCTGGAGCGGGCGATCCGCGATCTTTCCGACCGCAAGCTGAGGCTCGAACGGCAATCGCAGGAAGCAACGGCCGAGATCGAGGCCATCGACGAAAAACTCTCCAGCCTTCCGGACCCGGCAGAACGACGCGAAGCCGTCGAGGCGGCTGAGATCGCGGTCGAGGACGCGATGATCGTGGTGGAGGAAGCCGAAGCTGCCGTCGCCGAGGCGCGTTCCGCCGAAGCGCTGGCGCGCGCGCCGCTAGAAACGGCGCGAAACCGACTGAACGCGCTGGACACGGAAGCGCGCACCATCACCAAAATCCTCGCCTCCAGTGCCGCTGCCAATGGCAGCTTCACACCGGTGGCGGAAGAAATGACGGTGGAACGCGGTTACGAGGCCGCACTTGGCGCGGCGCTTGGCGATGATCTCGAAAGCCCGCTTGATGCCGCCGCACCTGCCTATTGGGGCGGCAACGGCGATGGCGCTGGCGATCCTGCCTTGCCGCAGGGTGCCAAACCGCTTCTGGATTATGCGCAGGCGCCGGATGCGCTTAGGCGTGCCCTCGCACAGATCGGCGTCGTTTCAGACGTATCGGAAGCCCGGCGCCTGTTGCCGTCGCTGAAGGCCGGCCAGCGGCTGGTGACGCGCGAAGGCGCGCTGTTCCGCTGGGATGGCCATGTCGCCAGCGCTGATGCGCCGGGCGCTGCGGCACTTCGCCTGTCGCAGAAGAACCGCCTCGCTGAAATCGAAACCGAACTGGATGAAGCCCGCTCCATTCTGGAAGAGGCCGAAGACCAGCTTGCCGCGAAAACCGAGGAGATCAGAAGCAGCGAATTGCGGCTTTCGGACGTGCGCGACCGGAGCCGGCTTGCGACCCGTCAGCTTGCCGAGGCACGCGAGGCGCTGACATCGGCCGAACGCGCCTCGGGCGATCTTTTGCGCCGCCGGGATATCGTCTCCGAAGCACTGAACCAGATCGGAGCGCAGATCGACGAGATCGCCGTTCAGGAAGAAAATGCCCGTATCGAGATGGAAGATGCGCCTGATCTTTCCGTGCTTGATCTGAAGCTGCGTGAAAGCCAGCTGGAAGTCGCGACCGATCGTGGCCTGCTGGCGGAAGCGCGTGCCCGCCATGAAGGGGTGAGCCGCGAGGCGGAAAGCCGCCAGCGCAGAATTCAGGCAATCGGGCAGGAGCGTTCCACCTGGCAATCGCGGGCGGCAAGTGCCGCCGACCATATCGCCACGCTGCGCGAACGTGAGGAAGAGGCGCGCGAGGAAATCGCCGAGCTGGACATTGCGCCCGAGGAATTCGACGAAAAACGCCGCAACCTCCTCAACGAATTGCAGAAGACCGAAGACGCCCGCCGCGCGGCCGCCGACCGGCTGGCCGAGGCGGAGAACCTGCAACGGGCCGCCGACCGGCTGGCGGCAACGGCGCTTTCCGAACTGGCCGAAGCCCGCGAAAAGCGCGGCCGCGCCGAAGAGCGGCTGGTTTCCGCCCGCGAGAAACGGCAGGAGGCGGAACATCGCATCCGTGAGACGCTGAATACCGAGCCGCATATGGCGTTTCGCCTGACCGGCCTTGGCCCGGACCAGCCAAAGCCCGATATTCGTGATGTCGAGCGCGATCTGGACCGGCTGAAGATCGAGCGCGAAAGGCTTGGCGCCGTCAATCTGCGCGCCGAGGAGGAGCAGGCCGAGCTTTCCGCCAAGCTTGAGGCGCTCATCAAGGAGCGGGACGATATCATCGACGCCGTGCGCAAGCTGCGTGCCGGTATCCAGAACCTCAACCGCGAGGGCCGCGAACGGCTGATTGCCGCCTTCGATGTGGTCAATTCGCAGTTCCAGCGGCTGTTCACCCATCTCTTCGGCGGCGGCACGGCGGAATTGCAGCTGATCGAATCCGACGACCCGCTGGAAGCCGGTCTCGAAATCCTCGCCCGCCCGCCGGGCAAGAAGCCGCAGACCATGACATTGCTTTCCGGCGGCGAGCAGGCGCTGACGGCCATGGCGCTGATATTCGCCGTCTTCCTCACCAATCCCGCGCCGATCTGCGTGCTGGACGAGGTGGACGCGCCGCTCGACGACCACAATGTCGAGCGCTACTGCAACCTGATGGATGAAATGGTGGCCTCCACCGAAACCCGCTTCGTCATCATCACTCACAATCCCATCACCATGGCGCGCATGAACCGCCTCTTTGGAGTCACCATGGCGGAGCAGGGCGTGTCGCAACTGGTGTCTGTTGATTTGCAGACCGCCGAACAGTTGCGCGAAGCCGTCTGAGGCGACATTTCCGGGATTCAATTTCTGGTTTTGCTCAATGTCAATTTATCTTGCCATATCACCCATTCGGGTGAGCGACATTGCGCGGCAGTTTGCTATGTCTTTCGCAAGAGCCAAAGGGTTCTCCTGAGACCCCACCATCCGGTTTCCTGTACCGGATGGAATGCCTTGCGAGGCCGCTGCCGTGGCCTCGCAAGGCTTTCTTTTTCCGGGTTCATAGGGTTGCGCGGCGGTTTGCATTGGCAATTGTGTCAGGGGAGTAAGCCTCTTTCCGTCATACCGGCCTTGAGCCGGTATCCAGCCAGCCCAAGTCCTTGGGCTGAAAGGACTCTTCCCGTCGCGCGAGAGCCGCGTCGACTGGATTCCGGCTCAAGGCCGGTATGACGGAGAGAGGCGACGCAGCCAATCACTGTAAACACTGGCATGCTGCAACTGCCAATCGCGCAGTGTGCGAGTTTCTCGGCCCATGATGCATGGAGGCCACCATCACTCACCCCGGCACAAGCCGCAGCCGCGTACCCCAGGGGTCGATCGCTTCCACGACATTATTCTCCATTTCCACCAGCACATAACCCGCGGCCCGTAGCCGTGTTTTCTGCGCCTCGAGATCGGTGTGGTTGCGAACGGTGATTGAGAACCAGTCGAGGCCGGTTTCCATGGCGTTGCGTTCCTTTGCGCCACGGCTGTTCCAGGTATTCACCGCCAGATGGTGGTGATAGCCACCGGAAGAGAGAAAAGACGCGTCGGAACGCGCATCCTGTGTCGGTTTGAGCCCGACGGCCTCTTCGTAGAAGGCGCGGGCAGCGGCGATGTCGCCAACTCGCAGGTGGATGTGGCCAATGCGCATTCCCGCGGGGGCGACGTCATAATCACTGTTTTTGGTATCGGTCAGCTTTACGAGATCATCGACATCGAGAGGCTCGGTACCCATTTTAACCACGTTGCCGCTCCACACCCATGTGTCCGTGGGACGATCGCTGTAGACCTCGATGCCGTTACCTTCGGGATCGTTGAGATAGATCGCCTCGCTGACATTGTGATCGGCAAAGCCCGTCAGAGGCACCTGCTTCAGCGCCGCATGCACCAGCCAGCGCGCCAGATCCTTGCGGGAGGGCATCAGATAGGCGACGTGGAACAGGCCGGCAGAGGTGGGGCTCTCGAAATCCGCTGCCGGCTTGTGATCGAGATCGAG
Source organism: Agrobacterium sp. 5Ca39 (assembly GCF_055382365.1). Classification (NCBI taxonomy): domain Bacteria; kingdom Pseudomonadati; phylum Pseudomonadota; class Alphaproteobacteria; order Hyphomicrobiales; family Rhizobiaceae; genus Agrobacterium; species Agrobacterium sp. 5Ca39. The sequence goes on from NZ_AP026436.1 coordinate 452,545, forward strand.
CAGCGGCACGGTCCCGACACCCAGCGTCACGCCCCTTGCCGTGCGTTCCACTTCGTTCATACCCAGCACCGAACGGTAATAATCGATCATCGGATCGAGTTCGCGCACGCGCAGCGCCGCCTTGCCGATATGCATCGGCGTCGTCAGCGCAAAGGGCAGGGTGGGATCGACGGCGGCGGAAGCTCCGCCCTCGGCTCTAAGCGCACCGGCAAGGGCGGTGGCGGCGCAGGAAATTCCGGCAAATTTAAGCGTGTGGCGGCGGGTAAATTGCATGAATAATCTCTTTGTCGGCGATTTGAATGGCTTAGGTAACACTCCGTTTCAGCGCACTACACGAATGCGTCAATGCTGCTGTTATGTCCTGTTTAAGGCAATTCTGGCGCGCAATTCGCCGCAATTATGCTGCACTGCGATGTAAACTAAGCGTTGCGGCGTTCCCAACGTGCCGCCAATGCTGTAGATGATAGAAAAATGACAACGCTTCTGGGTGGAGAGCGTGGAATGAAAAAATGGGTTTATACCTTCGGCAACGGTGCTGCCGAAGGCCGGGCGGGTGACGTTGCGATATTGGGCGGCAAGGGCGCAAACCTTGCCGAAATGGCAAGTCTCGGCCTTCCCGTTCCCCCCGGCCTCACCATCATTACCGATGCCTGCGCGCTTTATCACAAGAACGGCCGCGATCTCCCGGATGACCTGAAGCTTCAGGTCATGGCCGGCCTGCATGGTATGGAAATCGTGACCGGCAAGACCTTCGGCGGCAGCCAGTCGCCACTGCTCATCTCCGTCCGTTCCGGCGCGCGCGCCTCCATGCCCGGCATGATGGATACGGTGTTGAACCTTGGTCTCAACGACCGCACCGTCGAGGCATTGGGCCACGATGCGGGCGACGCGCGTTTTGCCTGGGACAGCTATCGCCGCTTCATCCAGATGTATGCTGATGTCGTCATGGGTCTCGACCATGAAATGTTCGAGGAAATCCTCGAAGATGAAAAAGGCCGGCTTGGCCATGAATACGATACGGACATGTCGGCGGTCGAATGGCAGCACGTCGTTTCGCTCTACAAGAAGCTGATCGAAGAGGAGCTCGGCGAAGCCTTCCCGCAGGATTGTCACGTCCAGCTTTGGGGCGCAATTGGCGCCGTGTTCGCCAGCTGGACCAACCACCGTGCCGTGACCTATCGGCACCTGCACAATATTCCCGGCGACTGGGGCACGGCCGTTAACGTTCAGGCCATGGTCTTCGGCAATCTCGGCTCGTCCTCGGCAACCGGCGTCGCCTTTACCCGCAACCCCTCGACAGGCGAGGCGGAGATTTACGGTGAATTCCTCGTCAATGCGCAAGGCGAAGACGTGGTGGCGGGCATCCGCACGCCGCAATCCATCACCGAGGCCGCACGCTTGGCCTCCGGCTCCGACAAGCCATCCATGGAAAAGCTGATGCCGGAAGCCTTTTCCGAATTCCTGGCGATCTGCAAGCGGCTGGAAACCCACTACCGCGACATGCAGGATCTTGAATTCACCATCGAGCGCGGCAAGCTCTGGATGCTGCAGACCCGCTCCGGCAAGCGCACCACCCGTGCCGCCATGAAGATTGCGGTCGATATGGTGGAGGAAGGGCTGATTTCGCAGGACGAAGCCGTCTGCCGCATCGAGCCGTCGTCGCTCGACCAGCTGCTGCATCCCACCATCGATCCCGGCACATCCCGTCCCATCATCGGCTCCGGCCTGCCCGCCTCTCCGGGGGCGGCAACGGGTGAGATCGTCTTTACCGCGGAAGAGGCGGTCGCCGCCGAGGCCGAAGGACGCCGCGTCATTCTGGTGCGCATCGAAACCAGCCCGGAAGATATTCACGGCATGCATGCCGCCGAAGGCATTCTGACGACGCGCGGCGGCATGACCAGCCACGCCGCCGTGGTGGCGCGGGGCATGGGCATTCCCTGTGTCACCGGCGCCGGCTCCATGCGCGTCGATATGCGCAACAGGGTGCTGATCGGCGTCGGCTGCATGCTGAAGCGCGGGGATGTCATTACCATTGACGGCTCCTCCGGCCGGGTGCTGAAAGGCGAAGTGCCGATGACACAGCCGGAACTCTCGGGCGATTTCGGCAAGCTGATGGAGTGGGCGGACAAGCTGCGCCGGATGACCGTGCGCACCAATGCGGACACGCCCGCCGACGCCCGCGCCGCGCGCGCCTTTGGCGCTGAGGGCATTGGCCTCTGCCGTACCGAACACATGTTCTTCGAGGGCGACCGCATCCATGTCATGCGCGAGATGATCCTGGCCGAAAGCGAAAAGGGCAGGCGGGCGGCGCTCGATGAGCTTCTGCCGATGCAGCGCTCGGATTTCACCGAACTTTTCCAGATCATGCACGGCCTGCCGGTGACGATCCGCCTGCTCGACCCGCCACTGCACGAATTCCTGCCGAAGACGGATGGTGAAATCGTCGAGGTTGCCGCCGCCATGGGCATGCCGCAGACGGTGTTCCGCCAGCGGCTTGATGCGTTGCACGAGTTCAACCCCATGCTCGGCCATCGCGGCTGCCGTCTCGCCATCTCCTACCCAGAAATCGCCGAAATGCAGGCCCGCGCCATTTTCGAAGCGGCCGTTGCGGCGGCGCGCATTACCGGCGCGCCCGTCGTGCCTGAGATCATGGTGCCGCTGGTTGGCCTGCGTTCGGAACTGGATTACGTGACTGCGGTCATCGATGGCGTCGCCGCGGCGGTGGCGAAAGAAACCGGCATGGAGATCGAATATCTCACGGGAACCATGATAGAGCTGCCGCGTGCGGCCCTGCGCGCCCATGTCATTGCCGAAGCGGCCGAATTCTTCTCCTTCGGCACCAACGATTTGACGCAGACGACCTTCGGCATTTCCCGCGACGATGCGGCGCGTTTCATCAATACCTATCAGCGTAAGGGCATCATCGAACGCGACCCGTTCATTTCGCTCGATTTCGATGGCGTGGGTGAATTGATCCGCATCGCCGCCGAACGCGGCCGCCAGACGCGGCCAGAACTGAAGCTCGGTATCTGCGGCGAACATGGCGGAGACCCGGCCTCGATCCATTTCTGCGAAAATGCCGATCTTGATTACGTCTCGTGCTCGCCTTTTCGCGTGCCCATCGCCCGCCTTGCCGCCGCGCAGGCGACGCTTGCCGCGCGGGCGGAAGAAGGGCAGGTGGCAAGCAATGTCGCCTTTATCCCCGTCAGGGGTTCTGTTGGACGATGATGCGCCGCTCCACCACCACGGGACGGTAGAACATGTCGCGGTTCATCTGCGCCTGCCAGGCACGGTTGTCCGCACGGCGGTCCATTTCCAGATCGAGAAGGCAACCGGCCATCGGGTCAGTGCCGGGGCGGAAACCGTAACCCCGGCATGTCGCCTCATCCCGAGCCCGGCGCTCTTCCGGTGTCAGCGTCTGGCATGCGGTGAGCGCCAGCATGGCGGCAAGCGCACCGAAGACGATGGAAAAGCGCATTTTGTTTCTCCCTGATATGACAGCCGTACGGCACTTATTGCCGAGATTGATACGCCTGTTTTAGGACGGGGAAAAGCCGCGGTAGGGTGGAAAGTTGCATCAATGGGCCGCCGCAGGCACCTCCGCTGTGATTAATATCTGGACAGGAAGGAGGGCGGGAAAAAGCCCTGCTGAATGAGCCAGTCACTCAACAGAAGCGTGAGGATGCCGGCGAGAAGAAGACCGCCCATGAATGCGATCAGGCCGAGGGTGGCGCGTGTCCAGCGGCGGGTCTGATAGAGATAAATGGCAAGGCCGACAGGCGCGAGCAGAATAGTCGCGAATTTTACGGCAGAGCTGCGTCGGGAACCCCGCTTTTCGGCATCCGCTATCTGCCACCACGCAAACAGGGTGATGATGCCGATCATCTGCACCAGATCGTTCGCGGTAAAGGAACTGGGCGGTCCGGCGGGCCAGATGGCCGCGTCGATAAGCAGCCCGACTGAGACAAAGGCGAGCAGGCCGACATAGATCCAGTTACGTTTCACCATGCATACGTTCCGCTGAAGCTGCGCTTTGTCCGTGTCGTTATGGCTATCGATGAAGCCATCTCCGTCAACCCCTAACTTTAATGGGGCAAAGGAAGTGGCCAACGCAGGGCATCTCCTTTTTATCGGAAACGCCCCGCGACTATTGCTGTCAGGCCGTCGCCACTTCACGGTCATCGAGTGCGTCGATGTCCTTGGCGTTGTTATAAACGGCCTCGTTGAGAATGCCCTCACGCTTGGCGACAATGGTGGGCACCAGCGCCTGTCCGGCGACGTTGACCGCGGTGCGGCCCATGTCGAGGATCGGGTCGATGGCGAGCAGCAGGCCCACACCTTCGAGCGGCAGTCCGAGTGTGGAGAGCGTCAGCGTGAGCATAACCACCGCGCCGGTCAGTCCGGCCGTTGCGGCGGAACCGAGCACCGAAACGAAGACGATCAGCACATATTCCTGAATGCCGAGCGGCACCTGGAAGAACTGCGCGATGAAGATCGCCGAGATTGCCGGATAGATCGCGGCGCAGCCGTCCATCTTGGTGGTGGCGCCGAGCGGCACGGAGAAGGCGGCATATTCGCGCGGCACGCCGAGGCTCTTTTCCGTCACGGTTTCGGTGACGGGCAGTGTGCCGATGGAGGAACGCGAGACAAAGGCGAGCTGGATGGCCGGCCATGCGCCCGCAAAGAAGCGCGAGGGCTTCAGGCCATGCGCGAGAAGCAGCGCCGGGTAAACGACGAAAAGCACCAGTGCGAGACCGATATAGACGGCCGCTGCATACCAGCCGAGCTGCGACAGCGTGGTCCAGCCATATTGGTCAACTGCGCGGCCAAGCAGGCCGATGGTGCCGATGGGGGTAAGGCGGATGACCCACCACAGGATTTTACGCACGATGGCGAGCAGCGACTGGTTGAAGGCGAGGAACGGCTCCGCCGCCTTGCCGGCTTTCAGCGCCGCGACACCGAAGGCAATCGACACCACCAGCAACTGCAGGACGTTGAAATTCAACGAGGTGCTGGCCGCGCCATTGCTGATTTTGGTAGATGCTTCAAGGCCGAAGACGTTGGCCGGGACGAGACCCTTGAGGAAGTCCAGCCAAGAACCGGTGGAGGACGGTGCTGCCGCTGCCGTATTGGCGATCGCCGTGTTGACGCCCGGCTGGATGACAAGACCGAGCACGATGCCGATGACGACCGCGATCAAAGCGGTGATGGCGAACCAGAGCAGCGTCTGCCAGACGAGCTTCGCCGCATTAGAGAGGTTCTTGAGATTGGCGATGGAGGCGACGATGGCGGTAAAGATCAGCGGGGGCACGAGTGCGCGCAGCAGCTGGACGAATATGCTGCCGATGGTCTGCAGCGTCACCGAAAGCCAGTTGGGGCTGCCGGCGGCGTCGGGGCCGATATTGCGGGCAACAAGGCCAAGCAGCAGGCCGATGACCATGGCTATCAGAACCTGAAAGCCAAAATTGCGATAAAAGGGTTTATGCCCCGAAGGGCGGGCAGAGGTCGTTGCCTGTGACATGACATGTCTCTTTATTGTGCAAGAAAGCGAGAATGTTGCATTTTTTGCAAGCATTCTCGAGGGAGGTCGCCGAGAATACGCCGATTTCCTCAGCAATTAAGGGATGAACGTGCGTATTTGTTGCATTGTCGGGGAATTATTCCCTGACGCTGCGGCAATGCGGAAAAATATTCCTGGTTCTTGTTGGCGTGGCCTCTCAGTCCGTCGCGCAGGGAAAGTCATGCCAATTGCGCCGACGTCATCCTCGGGCCTGTCCCGAGGTCTGCCGACATATTGATTTTTATTGGAGGTGGTTAGATCCTCGGCACAGGGCCGAGCATGACGTTGAGCGGGTCTTCACGCTTAATCACCGACCTCAAGGAAACTGCGACCTGTGCGGAAATTTAACCCGCACAGAAGTGGATCATACCCGGCATGACGGAAGAGAGATCTTCGGGGGGGGGCACGCTTTACCCGCAGATCGCCCCCTCCTTTGTTTTCCTCGCCGCAATTCCGGTCTATGACATCATATGCAGGTGATTCCCTGCCAGAACCCGGGTGCAACGCCTCTTAGCCAATGCGATCTAACGGATATCCGCTTCCATGACTGTGCGTTTCGTCCGGCCTTTTTCGGTTGCAGCCTATCTTTCCCGCTATCTGGGCCTGGCGGCACTGGCGCTTTTTCTCATCGCCGCCGGCATCCACCGTTTCGGGCCGCTGACGACGCCTGATCTTGTCGGGCTGCTCCTCATTGCCGCCGTTATCGCTCTTGTGGCCGTGCTTCTGGCGCTGATCGGCCTTGAGCGGCTGTGGACCAGAGGCGCACGCGGCGGCCTTTCGGCGCTGGCGGCGCTGCTTTTCTCGGCCCTGCCGCTCGGCGTTGTTGGCTACGGCGCCTTTCTTTATTGGCAGCAGCCGAAGATTTACGACATCTCCACTGACCTGAGCGACGTGCCGGAGTGGCTGGCGACACCGGCCGCCAACCAGCAATGGCTGGTGCGGCCCGCGACCATTACCAAGGCTGATCGCGATGCGCAGATGGAGGCCTATGCCAGCCTTGCCGGGCGCCGTTATGAAGGCGCGATAGACCGCATCTACGCCGCCGCCAAAAAAATGGCCGCCTCCCAGAATATCCGCATTACCCATACGAAGGGTGTGATCGGGGCGGAGGATGCCCCTGCTGTCGGGGTGCCAGCACAGGACAGGCAGCAGCCCGCCGACGATGCGCCGGTGGAAGACCTGCCCTCCATCGTGCCCGTGCCCATGGCCCGCCCGACCGACGCGCCTTTGCCCACCTTCTTCAACGGCAGCGGCGTGGTGCTGATGCAGGGTGAAACCCGCACCCGCATCTGGGGTCTGCGCTTCGATATCCTCATTCGCCTGAAGGAAGAGGCGGAAACCACCATCGTCGATGTCCGCGTCGCCTCCCGCTACGGCCCGCACGATCTTGGCATGGGTGCGGCGATTGCCGAGGCCTATCTCGATGCGCTGGATGCGGAGATGCAGGGGCTGAACGATAATTGAGGCCGGAAGGCAAAGCTACACGTTGGTCGAATGGATCGCGACGTCGCCGCTCGTTTCTTCTCCCCGCCGGGGAGGAGGTGGCCCGAAGGGCCGGATGAGGGGGTAACGGCGGAGATTTTCGGAGAGCTTGCCCCGTCATCCCGCTGCCGCGGACTTCTCCCCTGGCGGGGAGAAGAAACAGGTGGCGCCCGCTCGCTCCCCACCGAAGGGGGCGGCAATCACGAAGGCACCTTGAGAGCTGGCTAGTTAAAACCCCGTCACGCCGGGAAATATTCACCCGTGAGCGAAGGCGCGCCATCCGTCCGAACTTCGCCCTTCTCAATCAGATCCTCGATATGCGCCAGCACGGAAAGTGCGGCCGCCCCGTGCAGACGCTTGTCGGTGCTGGCATAGATAACCTTCACCATATCGGCGATCAGCCTGTCGCCGTCCCTGATCCGCTTCAACACCGCCTTTTCCCGCATGCGGCGGTGGGCGCGCAAGCCCCGCATGAAGGCTGCGGGATCGGTGACCGGGCCGCCATGGCCTGGCAGGAACAACCGGTCGTCACGGGTGAGCAACCGCTCCAGTGAAGCCATGTAGTCGCTCATCGCCCCATCAGGCGGCGCGACGATAGTGGTAGCCCAGGCCATGACGTGATCGGCCGAAAAGACGATGCCGCTGCCCTCAAGCGCAAAGGCGGCGTGGTTGGCGGTGTGGCCCGGCGTATGCAGCGCCGTCAATGTCCAGCCGTCGCCGGAAAGGCTCTGCCCGTCGCCCAGCGCAATGTCGGGCGCGAAAGCCGTATCGGAGCTTTCGGCAAAGGGATTGGTCTCGCCCACATGCAGTGGCCGGGCGGCGCGGTGCGGGCCTTCCGCCACCGTCAGCGCCCCGGTCGCCTGCGCCAGCCTGCGGGCAAGCGGCGAATGATCGCGATGGGTGTGGCTGACGAAGATGTGCGTGACTTCGCGCCCTTCGAGCGCGGCCATCAGCGCCCGAAAATGCGCCTCATCCTCCGGGCCGGGATCGATGACGGCGACGGAACGGTCACCGACGATATAGGAATTGGTGCCATGGAAGGTGAAGGCGGAAGGATTGTTGACGGTGATGCGCTGGATGAGCGGGGCGACGGGAACCGCCTCGCCATAGGCCGGCTGGAAATCGAGATCGAATGCCGGGTCCGCCATCGAGACCTCCTGAAAAAATGCCATGCATGCTTGCGCCGCGGCCTCATCCGCGTCACGGACAAGCCCTAACATGCGAACTTCGACCCGGCACCCAAAAAGCTTGAATTTTGTGAAAAAATTGGTCGCCGGGTCATTGCCGCGCCGGGCAGGCTTTGCTAATCAGGCGCGGTTCAGGCAGCGGCGTTTCGCTCTCGCTGCCCTGTTGGGGCGTCGCCAAGCGGTAAGGCACCGGTTTTTGGTACCGGCATTCCCAGGTTCGAATCCTGGCGCCCCAGCCATCTATCCCCAAGTCAGAACAACGTTCGCAGGTTCCGGCGACCGTCGATCACGCGAACGATTTCCACGGAATATATTTCGCCGCCATCGGTATCCGGCACGGTTTCGTAGAGAATGATGTAAGGCGCTTCAACCAGCATGCGGGCGGATGGGAAAATTTCCGGGCGGCGCTCGCCGAGGTGAGGATGGTCCACCAAGCGCTCCGCTTTGGCGCGGAACGGCAAGGCGCTGTGATTTGCCGATATCGATATAGATTTTCTTCACATCGCTGCGCGCGCTGGGCGACCAGACAAGTTTAATGGTCACGATTTTTCAACGAAGCCAGTTCTGCACGCGCTTCATTGAGCGCCTCGTCAAAATTCACTTCGGTTGAAGTGCCACTTGCTTTGCCCTCGCGCCACAAAGCACGCAGTTTGGCAATGTCGCCGCGTCGCTCAACCCACTTTGCCGACCAGTCGCGCATGGCTTCACGGATGACCTCACTGCTGCTGGCATAAGCACCGCTTTCCACGGCGTCACGCAAGATTTCGGCGTGCTGGGGAGTCATCGAGACGCTGATCTTTTCAACATTGGCCATCTAAGCTTCTCCATCGAATTGGTAGCAATTATTACCACCAAGAGGATTGGCCGACCAGATATTTCAGTATCAAGAATTAGATCAACAAAAACGCCGCGCATCCAGAGACACGCGGCGTCCAATCCTAAATCGCACCTAAACCTTAAAGCGCGATATCAGGCACCTTCTTCACGGGTGCACCCGCAGGCGCCGCACCGGCGCCCTTCAGGGCCTCAAGATCGATCTGCGGCGGGGTCGGCAGCTGGAGGTGCTCGGCGGTGTAGGCCCATTCCTCACGTACCTTTTCCGGGTCGTCATTGAGTTTGGTGCCGTAGCTCGGCACGATCTGGCGCAGCTTCGTCTGCCATTCCGGCGTCGCCACCTTGTCCTTGAAGACTTTTTCCAGAACGCTGAGCATGATCGGCGCTGCGGTGGAAGCGCCCGGCGAAGCGCCGAGCAGGCCGGCGATGCTGCCGTCCTGTGCGGAGACGACTTCGGTGCCGAGCCGCAGCACGCCGCCCTTTTCTTCGTCGCGCTTGATGATCTGCACGCGCTGGCCTGCCTGCCACAGGCGCCATTCGCCCTGCTTGGCATTCGGGAAATATTCCTTCAGCGCAGCAAAACGGTCGTCATCCGACATCATCAGCTGGCCGGCGAGATATTCGACCAGCGGATATTCATCGATGCCGACGCGCACCATCGGCCAGGCATTGCTGGTTGTTACGGAGGAGACGAGATCGAAATAGGAGCCTTCCTTCAGGAACTTGGTCGAGAAGGTGGCGAAAGGTCCGAACAGGATGACGCGTTTGCCGCCCAGCACGCGGGTATCGAGGTGCGGCACCGACATGGGCGGCGAGCCCACCGAGGCCTTGCCATAGGCCTTGGCCAGATGCTGCATCGTCACATCGGGGTTCTCGTTGATGAGGAACGAGCCGCCGACAGGGAAACCGGCATAATCATCCGCTTCCGGAATGCCGGACATCTGCAGCAGATGCAGCGCGCCGCCGCCGGCGCCGATGAACACGAATTTCGCATCCACCACCTGTTCGGCATCGGTCTTGGTGTTGGTATAGGTCACGCGCCAGCTGCCATCGGCGTTGCGCTGGATGTCGGAAACCTCGCTATTGACCTGCAGGTCGAAATTCTGGTCGCTCTGCAGATGCGAGACGAACTGGCGGGTGATTTCGCCAAATTCCATGTCGGTGCCGAGCGGCGACCAGGTCGCGCCGATCTTCTGGGAAGGATCGCGGCCTTCCATCATCAGCGGCACCCACTTCTTGATCTGCTCGGGATCGGTGGAGAACTCCATGCCGGCGAAAAGCGGGCTCGCCTTCAGCGCCTGATAGCGCTTTTCCAGATAGGCGACGTTCTCGTCACCCCAGACGAAGCTCATATGCGGCGTGTGGTTGATGAAGGAGCGCGGGTTCTTCAACACGCCGTTGCGCACCTGCCATGCCCAGAACTGCCGGGAAATCTGGAAGGATTCGTTGATGTTGATCGCCTGGCTGATCTTGATGTTGCCCTTGTCGTCTTCGGGCGTGTAGTTCAGCTCGGCAAGCGCGGAATGGCCGGTGCCGGCATTGTTCCAGCCGTTGGAGCTTTCAAGCGCCACGCCATCCAGCCGCTCCAGCATCTGCATCGACCAGGTGGGCTCCAGCTCGCGCAGCCACACACCGAGCGTCGCGCTCATGATGCCGCCACCGATGAGAAGCACGTCGACCTTCTTGGCAGTCGTATTGGCGAGAAGCGGGGAAGAGGGCAGCGCGGCTGCGGCAAGTCCGGCGAGAGCACCACCAAGAACCTGTCTGCGGTTCATCGGCCATGCGTGGGAGAGGGAAGTTTCCTCGGAGAGATCAGTGAGCTGGGATTTGTCTTGATCGATGGGAGTCACGGCCATACCTGATTCTTGTTTTGTGTTAAAAACACTCCTCCCGACCGCCCCGTTATAGCAAAGCGCAAACCGGCACAACCCGGACTCATCTACTCCAGTTCAAGCGGTTTTGTGCGGATTTTGCCGCGGCGGACGGCCGATCTCACGGTTATGCCGATTATCATTTTGATGATTGTTAAGATAAGTCGCGGCTTTCAAACGGTTGAAAGCGTTCCCTGGCGTGATTTTACCAAAAACGCAGCGCCAGCACCCTTTCCAGTGAGTTACGATCCGCAAGGTGCCGCTTCAGGCACAATTTTTTTCAGAATAATGACGGAAATCCCGAAAAAGTGAAAAGGCCCACCGGTTCGGGCAGGCCTTCGCGCATTTTGGCTTGTGGCTGACGATCAGTTGGCGGCGAGGAATTCCGCGCAGTAGCTCGGACCGTTGACGCCCGGACGATCGGAGATCGTGCGCACGGCGGTGATCTTGTAATCGCTGGAGACGACCAGCTGCACCGTGCAGGAAAGGGAGGCGGTGCGGGCGGGCGAAATCTGCCGGCCCTTTTTGCCATCCTTGCCTTCTTCGAACTTCGCCGGAATCGTCGCCTTCTTGTAGCCGCCGCGCCAGTTGTAGACGGTGGAACTGCCGCTTTCGGTGTCGCTCAGCGGCGGGCCGAATTTGGCGAAGAAAATACCTGCGGACTGGCCGACCCAACGGGTCTCAACCGGGCTCTTCTGGGTGAAGGAGGGCGTGGAGCCATCGGTGGAAGTGGTGCAGGCCGAGAGCGCAATGGCAAACGCTGCAAGCGTTACGCTGCGAAATAGCATGGTGAAATGTCCTTTGTGCCGTGTCCGGCATCCCGCCGGTCATTCCGTTCCCCTAGCAGATTTGGCGGCGGCGGGCAGGGGAGCTGTGCGGCCCGATGAAAATTTCCTGCCACAATTGCTTTTTTGTAACGTTTTGAAGCCTTCCGCCCGGTGCCGCCGGTGCCTGCCGGGGCTGTTTCAGCAGGTGGGGAAAACTTGTCATAAAAAATGCAATAAGCCGCTTGTCGAATGCCGGAGGCTGGTCTATAGAAGCGCCGCTGGTCACGGAGTGTAGCGCAGTCTGGTAGCGCACCACGTTCGGGACGTGGGGGTCGGAGGTTCGAATCCTCTCACTCCGACCAGCTAGAAGCCCGATAAATCAGCGGCTTGCAAAAAATCCCGATACTTGCTGAAAATCTCCATATCAAATCGTCATACATCAACCGGGCCGGTCGCATCAGAGCCGGTTTGAATGCATTCGTCGCCCATGCCTCAGAGTCCAGTTGGGTAGGTTGTCGCAACTTCCTGCGCTTCCACTTTTCCGTATGCTCGAATAAAAGAGGCCCGTCGCTCCGCCAAGCGCCAGGCCCCAATGTCGCGGCCTGTTTCAGGGGACGCGCGACACGGACCGTCTTAGAAGTGTCAATTCAGGTCCACAATCCAAGAAGTTACCCGTGACAGTCGCGAGCCCTGAGTTTCAGGGCCATCGCCGTGATCAACTTATCGCGATCAAAAAAGAGGCCCGCTGCATTTTCAAGCAACGAGCCTCTGTTCGGCCGCTTGGCGGAGCGACCGAGGGCAAATTCGCCTTTTGCCCATGAACGCCGAATGAACAAGCGCCCTTCTGCGCCGCCGAGAAACAACCCGTAAAAATCCGGAAAGCAGATGGATCGGAAAGCTTCCTCAGCCGTTATCCAAACATACAACAATGGAGGATAACATGCTGAAGGGTATTGCACTGTGGGCTATGGGCGTTCCGATCTTCGTGATCATTCTGCTTTATATGTTCGTGTTTTAAGTCGCATCTGACGACTGGACCCAAACAAAAAGGCGACCACACCGTGGTCGCCTTTTGTCGTTCATGCCGGCATTCTCAGTCGAGATCGCTGATGAGCCGTGAGGCTGTTGCCGCATCCGTGCGCCGGATGTCGATCTCGTCGCGGTGCTTGGCAAGAAGCTCGCTCGCCAGCAGCTTTTCCGCGAGATCGGCAGGCAGCGAGAGAATGACCCGGTCGCCTTTTTCTTCCGTCGCGCCGACGCTGCGCTTGGCCGATATCATGCCGCCCGCCACCGTATTGTTGGTGTCGGGGTCGATCAGGATGAAGGAACCCGTCGAGCGGTTCTGCTCATAAGGATCGAAGATCGCCGTCTCATCGAAGGAAAGCCTGACCTTGCCGATGGCGTTCATCGGCAGCGACGTCTCATGCGCCTGCCATTCGCCTTCCTTGAGGTTCAGCTGGCTGACGGGCTGCACACTGACACGCTGTCGGCGGCTGCCGCTTTTCAGCCAGTAGCGCTTGCCGGCCTCGATGCCTCCGGGCTGCAAAGCCACGATCTGCGCGTCGAAGGCAAGGCCAGTCTGAGGCTGCGCCTCGATGGAGACAATCATGTCGCCGCGCGAGACGTCCACCTGACGATCGAGAACGAGAGTGACGGCATCACCCGCCACGGCGGCATTGCGCACCAGGTCGAAAGTGACGATCTGCTTGACGTTGGCGACCATGCCGGAAGGCAGGATAACGACGCTGTCGCCCGGCTTCACCGAACCGCCGGCAACCGTGCCCTGATAACCGCGGAAGCTTTCGCCGGGACGCGAGACGCGTTGTACGGGAAAGCGGAAGCCGCCCGATTGCGCGGAGCGAACGGTCGCCAGTTCCAGCGTTTCCACCAGCGTCGGGCCTTCATACCAGGGCATGGAAGCCTTGCCTGACAGAACGACGTTTTCACCTTTCAGCGCCGACATCGGAATGGCGGTTATCTGCTTGATGCCGAGATCGGATGCGAAATCGCGGAACTCGTGGGCGATCAGTTCGAAACCGGCCTTGTCGTAATGCGTCAGGTCGATCTTGTTGACGGCCAGCACGAATTGCCGGATGCCCATCAGCGCCGCGATGGTGGCATGACGCCGCGTCTGTTCCAGAATGCCGGTACGGGCATCGACGAGCAGCACGGCGAGATCGGCCGTGGAAGCGCCGGTCGCCATGTTGCGGGTATATTGCTCATGGCCGGGCGTGTCGGCCACGATGAAGGCGCGTCGGTCGGTGGCGAAGTAACGATAGGCGACATCGATGGTGATGCCCTGTTCGCGCTCTGCCTGCAGACCATCCAGCAGCAACGCGAAATCGGGCAGGCCGAGATCGTTCTGCTTGCCGCTGTCGCGGTGCAGTGTCGCGGCCTGGTCTTCCTTGACGGCCTTGGTGTCCCAGAGGAGACGGCCGATCAGGGTCGACTTGCCGTCATCCACGCTGCCGCAGGTGATGAGACGAAGCGGGCGGGTGTCGCGCGCTGCTTTCGAATGTTCGGCAAAGGGCAAAATGGTGGCCGTGGAAATGTTGGTGGTGGCAGAAGCGGTCATCAGAAATACCCCTCACGCTTCTTCTTCTCCATCGAGCCGGACTGGTCGCGGTCAATCGCGCGGCCCTGACGTTCGGAAACGGTGGCGATTTCGAGCTCGGCAATCACATCCTGAAGCGTCGCCGCCTCGGAACGGATCGCACCGGTGAGCGGGAAGCAGCCGAGCGTGCGGAAGCGGATCGAGCCACGCTTGATCTCTTCACCGGGCAGAAGCTCCAGGCGCTCGTCTTCGGCAAGGATCATCATGCCGTCGCGCTCGATATAGGGGCGCTCGGCGGCATAATAGAGCGGCACCAGAGGAATGTTTTCCGCCTCGATGTAACGCCAGATATCCACTTCGGTCCAGTTGGAGAGCGGGAAGGCGCGCACGCTTTCGCCCTTGCGGACCATGCCGTTATAGATGTTCCACAGTTCCGGCCGCTGGTTACGCGGGTCCCACTTATGGTCGGGCGTACGGAAAGAGTAGATGCGTTCCTTGGCGCGGCTCGCCTCTTCGTCGCGGCGCGCACCACCGAAGGCGGCGTCGAACTGGCCAGCATCCAGCGCCTGACGCAGGGCTTCCGTCTTCATGATGTCGGTGTAAAGCGCCGATCCGTGGGTGAAGGGCGTGATGTTTTCCGCCGCGCCGCGCGGATTGGTATGGGAGATCAGCTCCAGATCGTATTCCTTGACGATATTGTCGCGGAATTCGATCATCTCCTTGAACTTCCAGCCGGTATTGACGTGCAGCAGCGGGAAGGGAATGCGGCCGGGGAAGAAGGCCTTGCGCGCGAGATGCAGCAGCACGGACGAGTCCTTGCCGATGGAATAGAGCATCACGGGCTTGTCGAATTCGGCTGCGACTTCGCGAAAGATATGAATAGCTTCGTTTTCAAGCGCCTTCAGATGGGGATCGAGCGGCGGCTTGGATGCGACAGTATTCTTGCTGTCCGTCTCGTGGACTGCGTTGGACATTGTGAACTCCGGGAATGTACTGAATGATTATCGTTGCGGGATGGCGGAAACGGCGGAGGTCTGCTCCGCACCGGCGACGTGAAGACCGCATTCGCGCTTCTCGTCGTTTTCCCACCACCATCGTCCGGCGCGCTCAGGCTCACCGGGCTTGATGGCGCGCGTACACGGCTCGCAGCCGATGGACGGGTAACCGCGCTGATGCAACGGATTGATAGGGATGTTCTCCTGGGCGACATGCGCCTTGATGAGATCGATATCCCAATCAGCCAAAGGGTTGATCTTGATGAGATTGCGATCCGCATCGAATTCGGCAAACGGCGTCGTGGCGCGATTGCCCGACTGGCCGCGACGGAGGCCGGTGATCCAGAAGGCGGCACCATCAAGCGCCTTGCCGAGCGGGATCAGTTTTCTGACATGACAGCAGGCATGACGCGCCTCAACGCTTTCGTAAAAGCCGTTGAGACCGTATTTTGCGGCGTAGGCGTCTATATCGTCCTGTTCAGGACGGAAACGACGGATTTCGACGCCGAAACGCTCCTCGGTTTCATCGATGAGATCGACGGTTTCCTTGAAAAGACGGCCAGTTTCCAGCGTGACAACGTCAATCGGCAGGCGGTGGGTGCCGATCGCCGCGGTGATGACCTGATCCTCGATGCCGAGGCTGGTGGTGAAGACCGCGCGCCCGCCAAGGCCGGCGATAAACGAAAGCCGACCCGCAAGATCGAGCCCGGCAAGCGTGGCATCGAGGGAAGCGGCATCGGCAGAGGCATTTGCTGAATTGATGGTCATTGTCACGTCCGGGATTTCCATGGCCGATTATTGTTGAAATCGGCGCTTTGGACGAGAAATGACAGTCTTTGTGCGCTGCACTTCAGAGCAAAAATGCCTCTCGCGCGCGTGCTATGAGCAAAAGATGCCCGTTCACCTTGTTCGCAGCCTGGATTTGAATTGTGACAACTTCTGCGCTAAGCCGTGATTGCCGGGTATCCGGGCTTGTGATCTACTGGTTTTACGATGATTTCGCAGAAGGCAAAATATGCGCTGAGGGCGCTTCTCTCGCTGGCCAAGGCCGACGGCGGCTGTCCTGTGCAGATTTCCGACATTGCCCGCGAACAGGCCATTCCGAAAAAGTTTCTGGAGCAGATCCTTCTCGAAATGAAGAAGGAACGCCTTGTCGAAAGCCGGCGTGGCAAGCAGGGTGGTTATCTTCTAGCACGCCCGGCGGATGATATTACTTTCGGCGAGGTGCTGCGGCTCATTGATGGCCCCCTTGCTCCTCTGCCTTGCCTCTCCCAGACCGCCTATCGCCGCTGCGAGGATTGCGACGGCGAGAAGCAGTGCGAGATCCGCCATGTCTTCGCCCGTGTGGCCGATGCGACGCGCAACATCCTGTTCAACACCACCGTTGCGGATGCGGTGGCCGGTGTCGAAGTGCCCGAGCTTTTGACGGCCTGACGAAAAATTCGTCTAAAACACCTCAATATTTTTCGCCATCGCGGCAAAAAACCGGCAAAAATGTGAAACGCTTTTGCATTCAGCAAAGTTTTACACGACGCTTGTTGCGCCTTTCGCTTATGCTGCGCTGTATTTGTTGCCCGGAGAAACGCTCAAGGGAAACACTTTTTCGATCGTATTCGGCCTCATTGACCAACTCTACTCAACCGGTAGAGTTAAGCCATCGCAATCAGGAGGGAATACCGATGTCCAAGCTTCTGTCCGGTTTGAGCGTTGTCGCGCTCAGCCTCTCACTGGCACTTGGCGCAGCTGGCTCGGCCGCGGCGCAGACCAAGCTGCTGAACGTGTCCTATGATCCGACCCGTGAACTCTACAAGGATTTCAACGAAGCCTTCGCCAAGAAGTGGAAGGCCGACACCGGCGAGGACGTCACCATCCAGCAGTCGCATGGCGGCTCCGGCAAGCAGGCCCGTTCGGTCATCGACGGTCTGGAAGCCGACGTCGTGACGTTGGCGCTGCAGAGCGACATCGACGCCATCGTGCAGAATTCCGGCAAGATCAACAAGGACTGGCGCGGCCGCCTGCCGCATAATTCCTCCCCTTACACCTCCACCATCGTTTTCCTCGTTCGCAAGGGTAACCCGAAGGGCATCCATAACTGGGGCGATCTGGTGAAGGGCGACGTACAGATCGTGACGCCGAATCCGAAGACCTCGGGTGGTGCGCGCTGGAACTATCTCGCAGCCTGGGCTTGGGCCAATGAAGAGTTCAAGGGCGACAAGGACAAGATCAAGGCCTATGTCGGCGAGCTCTACAAGCGCGCGCCGGTCCTCGACACCGGCGCCCGTGGTTCCACGGTAACCTTCGCACAGCGCCAGATCGGCGACGTGCTGCTCGCCTGGGAAAACGAAGCCTATCTGGCCGGCCAGGAATTCGGCGCTGACGCTTTCGATATCGTCGTTCCGCCGATCTCGATCCTTGCCGAGCCGCCGGTCGCCGTGGTTGACGCCAATGTCGACGCCAAGGGCACCCGCAAGGCAGCCGAAGCCTATCTGCAATATCTCTATTCCGACGAGGGCCAGAATATTGCGGCCAAGCACTTCTACCGTCCGTCCAACCCGGCCGTTGTCTCCAAGGACCTGCTGAAGCAGCTGCCTGACATCAAGCTCGTCACCATTGACGACCCGATCTTCGGCGGTTGGGCAAAGGCGCAGCCGGAACATTTTGGTGACGGCGGCATCTTCGACCAGATTTACAAGCCCGCGAAGTAAGCGGATGATGGGGTGAAACGTAGTCACCCCGTCCCACGGGACAAGACAAATCAGAACCTGATCGACCGGACGCCGTGCCGGTCGATACTTTATAATAAGCGCCGGGGGAATACCGGCTCCCAGAGAGCACCTCCAGGACGGGCAGACCTCGATTGACTGTCCCGGAAATGTTCAAAAACTAAGATTATCCGGAGCCTTGATGAGCAATAATATTTCCGGAAGCAGGTGGAAGTGGCGGCAGTCGAGCGTCATACCGGGCTTCGGCCTGACGTTTGGTTACACCGTCACCTATCTGTTTCTCATCATTCTTATTCCGCTTGGCGGCCTTATCTGGTCCACGGCGAAACTCGGTTTTGCAGATTTCATTGCGATTGCCACGGATAGCCGTACGCTGAATGCGTTGCGCGTCAGTTTTGGCACGGCGTTCCTCGCCGCATTGGTCAATGTGGTCTTCGGCGTCATCGTCGCCTGGGTTCTCACACGTTACCGCTTTCCCGGTCGCCGCTTCGTGGATGCCATCGTGGACCTTCCCTTTGCGCTTCCAACGGCGGTCGCGGGCATTGCGTTGACGGCGCTTTACGCCAATCGCGGCTGGGTCGGTTCGCTGTTTGAGCCCTATGGCATCAAGATTGCGTTCACGCCGACCGGTATCGTCATCGCGCTGATCTTCATCGGTCTGCCCTTCGTGGTCCGCACCGTGCAGCCGGTGATGGAGGAGATCGACCGGCAGGTGGAGGAGGTGGCGGCAACGCTCGGCGCGAACCGTTTCCAGACCATCACCCGCATTCTGTTGCCGAGCCTCACCCCCGCCATTCTCACAGGTTTTGCGCTCGCTTTTGCGCGCGGTGTTGGCGAATACGGCTCCGTCATCTTCATTGCCGGCAATATTCCCTACGTCTCGGAAATCGCGCCGCTCCTCATCGTTATCAGGCTGGAGGAGTTCAATTATGCGGCTGCGACCGGCATTGCCACCATCATGCTGATCATTTCCTTTGCTATGCTGTTCCTCATCAATCTCATTCAGGCCTGGAGCCGCAAGAGGTACGGTTATGTCTGAGACTGTTTCCCGCACCACGCCGCGTCCATTCCGCGATCCCGCCAGCGAAAGCCTGCCAGCGCGGCTGGCACTGATCGCCATCGCCTTCGTCTTCCTCGCCGCATTTCTCGTCCTGCCCCTGGTTTCGGTCTTCTTCGAAGCATTCCGCAAGGGCACGGAAAGCTTCTGGGAGGCGATTTTCGAGCCGGATGCGCTTTCCGCCATTCGCCTGACGCTGCTCGTCGCCGCTATTTCGGTGCCGCTCAACCTCATTTTTGGAGTAGCGGCCGCCTGGGCCATCGCGAAATTCGAGTTCAAGGGCAAGGCATTCCTGATCACGCTGATCGACCTGCCATTCTCGATCTCTCCGGTCATATCAGGTCTGGTCTATGTCATCCTGTTTTCCTCGCACAGCGTGCTCGGGCCATGGCTGAAGAGTTACGGCATCGAGATCCTCTTTGCGGTGCCGGGCATCGTTCTCGCCACCATCTTCGTCACCTTTCCCTTCGTCGCGCGCGAGTTGATCCCGCTGATGCAGGATCAGGGCAATGGTGACGAGGAGGCGGCGATTTCGCTTGGCGCATCCGGCTGGCAGACCTTCTGGTACGTCACGCTGCCGAACATCAAATGGGGCCTGCTTTATGGCGTGCTGCTCTGCAACGCCCGCGCCATGGGCGAGTTCGGCGCCGTCTCGGTGGTGTCAGGCCATATTCGCGGCGAGACCAACACCATGCCGCTGCATGTCGAGATACTCTATAATGAGTACAATATCGGCGCATCCTTCGCCGTCGCGACGCTGCTCGCCGGTCTGGCTCTGGTGACCCTCGTTCTCAAAACCATTCTCGAAATACGCTTTGGCGCGGGCAACGCAGCCGGCAAGCATTGAAAGGCATCTTCATGGAAGTGAAAGTTTCCGGCATCACCAAGCAGTTTGATCGCTTTCCGGCGCTGAACGACGTATCGCTCAACATTCGCTCGGGCGAGCTGATCGCGCTGCTTGGTCCTTCCGGTTCCGGCAAGACGACGCTGCTGCGTCTGATTGCCGGTCTTGAGCAGCCGACGACGGGCCAGATTTTCTTCGGCGACGAAGACGCCTCGCATCGCACCGTGCAGGAGCGCAATGTCGGTTTCGTTTTCCAGCATTACGCGCTGTTTCGCCACATGACGGTGGCAGACAACATTGCTTTCGGCTTGAAGGTGCGACCCTCCGCCAAGCGTCCGCCAAAAGCGGAAATCCGCAAGCGCGTGTCCGAGCTTCTCGACATGGTGCACCTTTCCGGGCTTGAAAAACGCTACCCCTCGCAGCTCTCGGGTGGCCAGCGCCAGCGGGTGGCGCTCGCCCGCGCCGTCGCCATCGAACCGAAGGTGCTGCTTCTCGATGAACCCTTCGGGGCGCTGGATGCCAAGGTGCGCAAGGAGTTGCGTCGCTGGCTGCGTGAATTCCACGACCGCACCGGCCACACCACCGTCTTCGTCACCCACGATCAGGAAGAGGCGCTGGAACTGGCGGACCGCGTCGTCGTCATGAGTCAGGGCAAGATCGAGCAGGTCGGCACCGCCGATGACGTCTACGACACGCCGAACTCGCCCTTCGTCTTCTCCTTCATCGGCGAATCCTCCAGCCTGCCGGTCACGATCCGTGATGGCCATGTGCTGTTCCAGGGCGAAAGCATCGGCGTAAACGAAAGCGGCGCAGGCGAGGGCGAATTGTTCTTCCGGCCGGAAGACGTGGTGCTGACGGACGAAAAGGACGCGCTTTACGGCAAGGTCACCACCTGTCGCCGCCTGGCCGGCACCCGCATCGCCGAAATCGACATCGCCAATAACGGCCATGAACCCTACCACCTCGAAATCGAAGTGCCGCTCAACGCCGCCGTGGCGGTGGGTGCCGAACTGCGGTTCCGCCCGACGCGGTGGAAGGTGTTCGGGAAGAAATAAGGAAGAGGTGACCGCCGTTTAGGGTCGATGGTTTGTCGCTTTCTAACGCGCGCCACGTTTACTCCGATTCCACGTTACACCACGGTTGAAATCATCGACGGTTCTGGGTGTCGTTACCCCCCTCTGTCCTGCCGGACATCTCCCCCTCAAGGGGGGAGATCGGCAGGAGGCTTTCTTGCCACTTCATTTCCAACCGTCGAGATGCGCGGGACCTCGCCACGGAACGATCTCCCCCCTTGAGGGGGAGATGTCCGGCAGGACAGAGGGGGGTAACGACACCCAGAACCGTCGATGGTTTCAACGGCGGTGAACTGCAATCTGATTAAGGAGATTTTCTCGTCGCGAGAGAACCGCACCTGCACTCGAAGCGCAGATTTCTCAATAGCCGAAGCAATAAGCAAAAACGGAAAAGGGCCGCCTGAGCGACCCTTCCATGAGTTTGGTCCTGTTTACAGACCCGGGACTGTTTCTCAACGTTCCGAAGGCAGAAGAGGTTTTACAACGAGGGCTGCCCCGTCGAAAACACACCCTTTCCATTGCCTGCACCAGAGACCGAAATCTCACTAGACATTGGATCACCTCCTTCCGATACGTTGAACATAACTAGAAGGTAGTACGATTCGTGAGTAATGCAAGAGGGCTAACTGAGAACTTACTCTGCAGCACCTAGTCGACCCGCATCACGATCTTGCCGATATGGCTGCTGCTTTCCATCAGCCGGTGCGCTTCCGCAACCTCATCCAGTGTGAAGACGCGGTTGATGACCGGTGCGACCTGGCCGCTTTCGATCAGCGGCCAGACCTGATCCACGAGATCGTCACGGATGGCGCGTTTCTCGTCCGCCGTGCGCGGGCGCATGGTGGAGCCGGTGACGGTCAGGCGCTTGACCATGATCGGCGTGAGGTTGACCTTGTCGGCCACGGCGCCCCCGAGAAAGGCGATGACGGACAGGCAGCCGTCCTTGGCCAGCGCCGCAAGGTTCTTTTCGAAATAGGCAGCACCGATCATGTCGAGAACGACATCGACGCCCTTGCCGCCGGTTTCGGATTTCACGACTTCGGCGAAATCCTCGTCGCGGTAATTGATCGCCCGTTTGGCGCCGAGCTTCTCACAGGCCTCGCATTTTTCCGCAGAGCCCGCCGTGGCATAAACTTCCGCGCCGAAGGCTCTGGCAAGCTGGATCGCCGTCGTGCCGATGCCGCTGGTGCCGCCGTGGATGAGCACGGTTTCACCTTCGGTCAGGCCCGCCATCTGGAAGAGATTGGCCCAGACGGTGAAGAAGGTTTCCGGCAAGGCTGCGGCTTTGACGGCGTCGTAGCCTTTGGGGAAGGGCAGGGCCTGCCCCGCGGGAACGGCGCAATATTGCGCATAACCGCCGCCATTGGCGAGCGCGCAGACCCTGTCGCCAAGATTGAATTCATCGACGCCTTCGCCAAGCGCAACAACCTCGCCGGCGATCTCAAGGCCGAGGATCGGACTTGCATCCTTCGGTGGCGGATAGGTTCCCTGGCGCTGCGCGACATCCGGCCGGTTGACGCCTGCTGCCTCGACCTTCACCAGAACCTCGCCTTTCGCGGGCTTCGGCAAAGGCGCTTGCGAAAGACGCATCACTTCCGGACCGCCATGCGAGGGAAGGTCGATGAAACGCATTTTTTCGGGCAGGGTCTTGGGGTCGGGCATGGTCAAGGGCAACTCCTCACTATCGGCGTGGCCTGAAGATGTAGGTCAGATGCGCCGCTTAGGGAAGAAGGCCGTTTGTCACTGGTGTCAATTTGTCTCGCCGAAGACCCGGATGACGAGGCCGCTGTCATTTTCCTTCGCAGCCGCCTTAACGCCCGCGATCTCGCTGCCGATGCGCTCGGGATTTGCGATGATCAATCCTTTGGGCAAGCTCAGAACGCCAATGGAACAGCGCAGAAGCGCGAAGTCCCGCTCATTGCCGTGCCGGTCCTGGCCCTTCATGCAGCCCGCCTCGCGATCCTCGGCCGAATACAGTTCCGCGACATCGTCGTGGAAATCGCTGAGCAGCCGCTCGAGTATTTCCGTCAGGTCTTCCACCGCCCAGTCGCGCACGCCGATGAAGAAGTCATCACCGCCAATATGTCCGAGGAAGCAGTCGCCGGCAAAAAAGTAACGGCGCATCAGTGCTGAAAACAGGGTGATGGCGTGGTCGCCGGCGTTGAAGCCGTATTTGTCGTTGAAGGGTTTGAAATTGTCGAAGTCGCAGTAGCAGAAGAAACGTGTCTCGTCGCCGTCGCTGCAGCGGTCGGCGATGAAGCCGCCAATCGCGCGGTTGCCCGGCAGTGCCGTCAGCGGGTTCTGGTCCTGCGCCATCTTCAGCTGTTTTTCATTGATGACCTTGATCAGCGAAGCGGCGGAAACGATGCCGGCGTAACGCATGTTTTCGGTGAGGATAATGCAGGCGCTGCCGCCCATGCTGGCAAACATGTTCATCAACTGGTCGGCATCGGCATCGAGACCCACGATCGGCGCGGCGTCGACGAAATGGGAGATGGTGCGCTCATAGATCTTGTTCTTGAGCAGGTCACGGCCAAAGGGTCGGTAGATGTATTCCTTGAGGTGATATTCGTTGATGACGCCGCGCGGTTCGCCGTTGGCATTGAGAACAGGAAAAAACGCCTGCTGCGGGTTTCTCCGGAAGAGCTCGAAGACGCTGTCGACGCTGTCATGTTCGAAGACGGTGGGAAGTCGTTCGATTTCACGGCGGATCAGGATTTCATCCAGAGTCTGGCTGTTGCGCCGCGCCACGCCGATGCGGTTGATGTGGGGAAAGCTCTCCGGCAACTCGCTGGTGAAGACCGTTGGCCTGGCGATCAGCCAGCCCTGCACCAGGTCGACGCCGAATTCGCGACACGTCAGGAACTCCGCTTCTGTTTCAATGCCCTCGGCAATGACCCGCACCCCCAGAACATGGGCAATATTGACGATGCTGCGGACAAGATGCTGCTTGCGCGGCAGATGATCGACGCCGGTGATGAAGTGACGGTCGATCTTCAGATAGTCCAGCGGAAAATCGCACAGAAGCTTCATCTCGCCGTGTCCCGCGCCAAAATCGTCGATCGCCAGCTTGAAGCCCTCTTTCCGCATGCGGGCAATCAGCGTCGTGAATTCGGGGACGCTTGTATTGTCGAAGCGTTCGGAAAGCTCGAAGCAGATGGAGGAGGGGGGAATACCCGCGCGCGCCAGATGGCCCACAAGCTTGTCGAGAATGGCGTCGCCCTGCGCGATCAGCCGCACATCGAGGTTGAGAAACAGGGTGGCGGAGGAGAAGTCAGGCAGGGTGGAGAATTTCGCCAGCGCGCGGCTCGCCAGCATCTGCTCGAAAGCCTTGAGTTCGCCGCCCTGCGCCGCCTGGTCGAGAAGCGCCAGCGGATCGGAAAAACCGAGCCGGTCGTGGCCGCGCATCAGTGATTCATAACCGAAAATAGTGCCCGTCGTCGCCTCGACGATCGGCTGAAACGCGGTTTCCAGCACGAGCTTCGCCATGGGAAACATGTGCCCGGAGGCAAATCGCCTTACGGCATCGTTTTCCAGCGTAACGGCCTGCATTTCTGTTCTCCGCTATTACGGCTTTCCTTCCGTGGCTGAGGTAAGGAGAGCCTTTCTCTTTTGCGGCGAACAATCGCAGATTACAGGTCAACAAAAGCTTTCACGTCTGTGAAGCTTTGATGAACGTTTTGTTGCAACCCCCTTGATATATGGGGTAGTAGCCGGGCCTCACGCCCGGCGGACATGTCCTGAGTGCGCAGCGTAAAGATCGGCCACGTTCACCCGCTCCCGGTCGGCTTCCACGGGTTCCCTGGACTTCGCGCCCATACCGTGTCCGCCAGACGCCGCCCATAATCGCAGCGCTTCCCTGACGACCTCGCTACCGGATGCATAAGCCCCGCAATTGACGGCTTCGCGCATTCTCGCTGCCTGTTCCGGGGAAATCGATACTGTCACCATTGGCATGATATCACTCCCTTCTTTAAACACTGCGAACGGTCATTCGATGCCCGGATGGGCATCGGCTGCCGTCGTGGTCTAGGGCGGGCGTTTTTATTGTCTTTCGTCTGGCGCCGCTTCCAGCGAAATTTGTATCAGCTGGGATATTAGCACGGAACGTGTTCCATTCCCAATTCGCAGTATATCACGGTTTAGTTTTTCCCCCGTGACCGCGCCGGGAGCATGAAGATGATCCTCACGCGCCGGCCATTGCCGAAACCAGGGTCCGTCCGATGAGAAAGAATTGATTTACAGCAAAATAGCGACACGGAATGGCGCATTTTTTATTGATTGATCAGTCAATCAAGAATATTTTGCCGCCCTCAAGGAGATCGTCATGCCCAAGGTCGGAATGGAGCCTCTGCGCCGAAAAGCGCTTGTGGATGCGGCGCTGCGCACCATAGGCCATCATGGCTCGTTGAATGTGACAATGTCTGACATCGCCCGGGAAGCGGGGGTGTCGGCGGCGCTTGCGCATCATTATTTCGGCAGCAAGCAGCAGCTCCTGCTGGAGACCATTCGCAGCCTGCTGCGTGATCTCAGGCGTGATGCGGTGGCGGCGCTGACCCGTGCTTCCGGCCCGCGCGAAAGGCTGAGCGCCATCGTTCATGTCTCCTTCCAGAGCGACCAGTTCACGCCCGAAACGGTGGCGGCATGGCTTGCCTTTTACGTTGAGGCGCAGCGCTCGGAAGAAACCCGCCGGCTGCTGGTGATTTATTCCCGCCGCCTGCGCTCCAACCTCATGGCAAGCCTCAACCGGCTCTGCCCGCCCGATGATGCCGCACGCATTGCAGAAGGGGCCGCAGCCCTCATCGACGGGCTTTATATCAGGCACAGCTTGCGTTCCGCCCCGCTCGGCCTCGCCTCTGCACCGGCGCTGGTCGAGGATTATTTCGACATGCAGCTCAGATCCTTTCCCGATGGACAGCGCGCCAAGCCGTCCATCCGCACTCTCTAGGAGACTTCGACATGACCATCGCCACGCCACTCAGGGCGCAGCCGAAAGCCTCGCATTTCATCGACGGCGATTATGTCGAGGACAATGCCGGCACGCCATTCGAGAGCATCTACCCCGCAACCGGCGAGATCATCGCCCGGCTTCACGCCGCAACGCCGGCGATTGTCGAGCGTGCCATCGCCTCGGCCAAGCGCGCCCAGAAGGAATGGGCGGCAATGGGCCCCATGGCGCGTGGCCGCATCCTCAAACGCGCCGCCGATATCATGCGCGAACGCAATGAGGCGCTTTCGACGCTGGAAACGCTGGATACCGGCAAGCCCATTCAGGAAACCATCGTCGCCGATCCGACCTCGGGTGCGGATGCCTTTGAATTTTTCGGCGGTATCGCCCCTTCCGCATTGAATGGCGATTACATTCCGCTCGGCGGCGATTTCGCCTATACGAAACGTGTCCCGCTCGGCGTCTGCGTCGGCATTGGCGCGTGGAACTATCCGCAGCAGATCGCCTGCTGGAAGGCAGCCCCGGCACTCGTCGCCGGCAATGCCATGGTCTTCAAGCCTTCGGAAAACACCCCGCTCGGCGCGCTGAAGATTGCTGAAATCCTTATCGAAGCGGGTCTGCCCAAAGGCTTGTTCAATGTCATTCAGGGGGATCGTGATACGGGGCCGCTGCTCGTCAATCACCCGGATGTGGCGAAGGTCTCGCTTACTGGCTCGGTGCCGACCGGCCGCAAGGTGGCCGCCGCTGCCGCCGGGCATCTGAAGCATGTCACGATGGAACTCGGCGGCAAGTCGCCGCTGATCGTCTTCGATGATGCCGATATCGAAAGCGCCGTCGGCGGTGCGATGCTCGGCAATTTCTACTCCTCCGGGCAGGTGTGCTCCAACGGAACGCGTGTCTTCGTGCAGAAAAAGGCGAAGGCCCGCTTCCTCGAAAACCTGAAAAGCCGCACGGAAGCAATGATCCTTGGCGATCCCCTTGACTACGCCACCCATCTCGGCCCGCTGGTCTCCAAGGCCCAGCAGGAGAAGGTTCTCGGTTTAATCGAAAAGGGCAAGGCGGAAGGTGCGACGCTCATCACCGGCGGCGGCATCCCCAACAATGTCGCGGGTGAGGGCGCCTACGTTCAGCCCACGGTGTTCGCTGACGTGACCGACGACATGACGATCGCCCGCGAGGAAATCTTCGGGCCCGTCATGTGTGTGCTGGATTTTGATGACGAGGAAGAGGTTCTCGCCCGCGCCAACGCCACCGAATTCGGGCTGGCCGGCGGCGTCTTCACCGCCGATCTCGCCCGCGCCCACCGCGTAGTGGATCAGCTGGAGGCGGGCACGCTGTGGATCAATACGTACAATCTCTGCCCGGTGGAAATCCCCTTCGGCGGCTCCAAGCAATCCGGCTTCGGACGCGAGAATTCGGCGGCGGCACTGGAGCATTATAGTGAGTTGAAGACGGTTTATGTGAGCACGGGGAAGGTGGAAGCGCCTTATTGAGGTTCAGTGGGTGGGTTCACCCCCCTCTGTCCTGCCGGACATCTCCCCCTCAAGGGGGGAGATCGACCTGAGGCGAGGTCTCGCCCATCTCAAAGTTTGCGAATGGAGCGGTGGTAGCGCCGCTGGCCGATCTCCCCCCTTGAGGGGGAGATGCCCGGCAGGGCAGAGGGGGGTAACCCACCCCCTGACAGTCAATTGATCGGAACAACCGCTCATCGGAGAGAGCAACAATGCAAGCAGATTACGTCATCGTCGGCTCCGGCTCCGCAGGGTCCGCCATCGCCTACCGCCTGTCGGAAGATGGTCGCTATTCCGTCATCGTCATAGAGGCCGGCGGTTCCGATTTCGGCCCGTTCATCCAGATGCCGGCGGCTCTCGCCTGGCCGATGAGCATGAAGCGCTACAATTGGGGTTATCTCTCCGAACCCGAGCCCAATCTCAACAATCGCCGCATCACTGCCCCGCGTGGCAAGGTCATCGGCGGCTCCTCCTCCATTAACGGCCTCGTTTACGTGCGCGGCCATGCCGAGGATTTCAATCGCTGGGAAGAGCTCGGCGCGCAGGGCTGGGCCTATGCGGATGTGCTGCCTTATTTCAAGCGCATGGAACACAGCCATGGCGGCGAGGAAGGCTGGCGTGGCACGGATGGGCCGCTGCATGTGCAGCGCGGGCCGGTCAATAACCCCCTGTTTCACGCCTTCATTCAGGCCGGCGCCCAAGCGGGGTTTGAACTGACGGATGACTATAACGGCTCCAAACAGGAAGGTTTCGGCCTGATGGAGCAGACCATTCACAATGGCCGTCGCTGGTCCGCCGCCAATGCCTATCTCAAACCGGCGCTGAAGCGAGGCAATGTCACGCTGGTCAACGGTTTTGCCCGCAAGGTGGTCATTGAGAACGGCCGCGCCGTGGGAGTCGAGATCAAGCGCAGGGGTGTGGTGGAGACCATCAAGGCGGGTCGCGAGGTCATCGTTTCGGCCTCCTCCTTCAATTCGCCGAAGCTGCTGATGCTCTCGGGCATCGGCCCCGCCGCCCATCTGAAACACATGGGCATCGAGGTGAAGGCGGATCGCCCCGGCGTCGGCGCAAATCTCCAGGACCATATGGAGTTTTATTTCCAGCAGGTCTCCACCAAGCCGGTCTCGCTTTATTCGTGGCTTCCGTGGTTCTGGCAGGGTGTGGCCGGTGCGCAATGGCTGCTGTCGAAAGGCGGCCTCGGTGCTTCCAACCAGTTCGAGGCCTGCGCCTTCCTGCGCTCCGCCCCCGGGCTCAAGCAACCTGACATCCAGTATCATTTCTTGCCCGTCGCCATCTCCTATGACGGCAAGGCGGCGGCGAAAAGCCATGGTTTTCAGGCGCATGTCGGCTACAACCTGTCGAAATCGCGCGGCAACGTCACCTTGCGCTCCGCGGATCCCTCAGATGAGCCGGTCATTCGTTTCAACTATATGAGCCACCCCGAGGATTGGGAGAAATTCCGCCACTGCGTGCGCCTCACGCGCGAAATTTTTGGCCAGAAAGCATTCGACGAATTCCGTGGCCCGGAAATCCAGCCCGGTGAAAATATCGAGACCGATGAGCAGATCGATGCCTTCCTGCGCGAGCATCTGGAAAGCGCTTACCATCCCTGCGGCACCTGCCGCATGGGCGACAGAAACGACCCGATGGCGGTTGTCGATCCCGAATGCCGCGTGATCGGTGTCGAGGGCCTGCGCGTAGCAGACAGCTCGATCTTCCCGCACGTGACCTATGGTAATCTCAACGGCCCCTCGATCATGACGGGCGAAAAGGCCGCGGACCACATTCTCGGCAAAACCCCACTGCCGCGCTCCAATCAGGAGCCGTGGGTAAACCCGCGCGCCGCCGTCAGCGACCGGTGAAGGTCAATAGTAATCGTCCTCGCGCTGGTGGCGGATCGCGAGGATGGAGACCGTTTCGGCATCTTCGATTTGAATGAGGGCGATGTAACCAGAGGACCCAAACGGAATGAGCAGTTCCCTTAAGAGCGCGTTCTCTCCCGGTGCTTTGCGTGTGGCGAAGGGAAACTCGCTCAGTCCATCGACGGTGGCAATAATCCGATCAATAGCTTTCTCCGCCGTCGAAAAATCCTTCTCCAGTAGAAAATTGTATAGTCTCGTTATATCCGCTCTGGCTGCAATTGTGTACCGGAGCTTGAATGTCATTTGTTACGCTCGACCTTTTTGGCCGCCAGCATAGCGCGTAGTTCCGCATGCACTTCCTCAGCTGAATAAAAGATTCCTGTGCGTCTGGATTCCTCAAGCGACGCCAGCCCCCGCGCAATGAACTCCGCCTGCGATTTGCGGATTTGCACCTGCCTACGGACCGAATCCTCGACAAATGACGATAGCGTCTCGCCGTCCTTCAGTACGCTTTCTGCCGCCTCGCGGAAATCCGCCGTTACACGCAGCGAAGGCAAAGTTGCGGTTTTCATCTTGTCTCTCCATGCGTTGCATTTGCAATGCGCAGCATCTGCCATCTGTCGCAACGAGTCAAATGCAAAACTTGCAATCGCCGGCTGGCAGGCCGATAAAAGGGCCTCCCGCCCGACAATGACTGAAATCACCGATCTGGATCGCCATGCCCGTCGATTACAAGAAGCTGAAAATGCTCCGCCGTTCCCGTGTTGTCTGGGGTTCATGGCGGATTTGGAAGCCAAGGGCGGTTTTCTGGATTGGCGCTATTGCAGTTGGCCTTATCAGCGTCGGTTTTGCCTGGGCAGCGGATCGCGCCCAGCACCTCTTCTTCGCGGCCACGTCCTCAGGCGAATGGGCGTTTCTGCTGCCGCTCATCATCACGCCGCTCGGCTTTACGCTCTGCGCCTGGCTCGCGATCACGGTTTTCCCCAATGCCGGCGGTAGCGGCATTCCGCAGGCCATCGCCGCCCGGCACCTGCGGGATGATGCGGATCGTTCGCGGCTTCTGTCGCTGAAGCTTGCTTTTGGCAAGGTGGTGCTCACCGTCGCCGGTCTGCTCTCCGGCGCGTCGATTGGCCGTGAGGGGCCGACGGTTCAGGTGGGGGCCTCGATCATGCTGCAGGCCGCTCGCTGGGGCGGCATGGCGCAGGCCAAGGGCCTCATCCTAGCCGGTTCGGCGGCGGGCATTGCGGCGGCCTTCAACACGCCGCTCGCAGGCATTGTCTTTGCCATCGAGGAGATGAGTAAGACTTATGAATCCCGCGCCAACGGCCTTGTGCTGACGGCCGTCATCCTGTCGGGCCTTGCATCGCTGGCTCTGGTCGGCAGCTATACCTATTTCGGCACCAGCTCGGTCATGGCGAAAACGACAATGGACTGGCTGCTCGTGCTTGTCTGCGGTGTCGGCGGTGGTGCATTTGGCGCTCTTTTCAGCGCTGGTGCGTTGCGCCTCTCTGCACGTATCCGCCGTTTCGCCCAGACCATGCCCCTGAAGCGAATGCTGGCGGTTGCCGCCGCCTGCGGCCTTGCTTCCGCCATCCTCGGCATCGCAACAAGCGGCGCGACCTTCGGAACCGGTTACGAGCAGGCCCGTGCGGCGATAGAGGGGCAAGCCGCACCGTCGTTCTTCTTCATCGAAAAACTGGCGGCGACTTTCCTTGCCATGATGTCGGGCATCCCCGGCGGCATTTTCGCGCCGTCGCTGTCGGTCGGTGCGGGTTTCGGCAGCACCATGGCGAGCTTGCTCGGCACCAGCATCGGCCTTGGCGCCATCGTCGGCATGGCGGGTTATTTTGCCGGCGTTGTGCAGGCGCCGATGACGGCCTTTGTCATCATCCTCGAAATGACCGGCAATCATGAAGGCGTCATGCCCATCATGGCCGCATCGATGCTGGGATATCTGACGTCTCGGCTCTTTTCTCGCGAACCGCTTTATCACGGCCTGTCACGGGTCTTCATCGCCCAGAGCATCCGCGCCAGACGCGCCGCTCAGGCCACTGAAACGTGATGGCTCAAGCCCTGATGCCCGCCACGCCGAAATAACCGAGCCCCGGTATCTTCACGCCCGGCCGGGCGAGATCGATGCCGGCCACGAGACCGAGGAAGTTGATCTCGAAGCCGCTGCGCGCACCCGCCGAAATGCCGAACAGGCCACCGAGCGAAACGCTCGCATCCTTCCAGTCGTCGGCGACGTGGTAAAATGCACCGTCCGGCAGATAGTCGCGGCCGACCGCGTCCGGCGGCAACACGACGCCGAGTTCGGGCACGCTGCGCAGCACATGGGCGACGAAGGTGTTGGAGTTCGGGCCGGGATAGATGCGATAGCCGCCCGGCTTGCCATACGGATAATCGGCAATCGCCTTTTCGATCTTGGGGATCAGCTTTTCCGCCTCTGCGCCGTGAATGGCCACCACCTGGCGCGGCATGTTGGAATACCAATAGGCGTCCGCCGCATATCCATTATGGCGGATCGGCGTGCCCCAGCCCACCTTGTCATAACGGTCATAGCTCGTCGCGCCCGGCTTTTTCAGCACGACCCAGGCGTGACTGGCAACCGAGCCCTTGAAGCCGCCCGTCATGGCGGAAAAGACGTAGACGGCGGCTTGCCCGTCGCTCGAAGCCGCCGGCAGCATGCCTGACGATGACCATCTGGCGGCGTTCCAGCCGCGCGGATGGTCCTTCATGGCCCACAACCCGGCCGACGCCAAAGCGGGAAGCAGATAGATAATGGCAATCGCCAGCAGCAGACGTTTTGCAAATTTCACTGATGGCCCCGTGCATCGAAAAATCAATTGCGGTATCAACAACATAAAATCAGAATTTTTTGAGGCCGCGAAAATGAACAATTCCGTTACCGTCGAAATCGTCAGGGGCAATCTCGTGGAAAGCCGCCACAGTGGCCTTACGGTGGTGGTGGATGGCGATGGCGGCGTGCTGTTTTCCACGGGAGATGTGGAACGTGGTATCTTCCCGCGTTCGGCCTGCAAGGCCATGCAGGCCCTGCCGCTGGTGGAAAGCGGTGCCGCGGACGCCTATGGTTTTGGCAGCCGCGAGCTGGCGCTTGCCTGTTCGTCCCATTCCGGCGAGGACGCACATGTGGAACTTGCCGCTTCGATGCTCGCCAAGGCGGGCAGGGATGTGGATACGCTGGAATGCGGCGCGCACTGGTCCTCCGACCAGAAAACCATCATCCATCAGGCCCGCACGCTGGAAAAGCCGACGGCGCTTCACAATAATTGCTCCGGTAAACATTCCGGTTTCATCTGCGCCTGCTGTCACACCGGAACGGACCCCAAGGGCTATATCGGTTATGAGCACCCGCTGCAGCGGGAAATCCGCGCGACGATGGAGAGCCTGACGGGTGCCGCGCTGGGTCACGACAATTGCGGCGTGGACGGCTGCTCCATCCCGACCTATGCGGTGCCGCTCAAAGGGCTGGCGCATGGTTTCGCAAAGATGGCGACGGGCAGGGGGCTGGAAGCCGGCCGGGCGAGCGCCTCGCGCCGGCTCATGGAGGCCTGCATGGCAGAACCCTTTTATGTGGCAGGCACCGGCCGCGCCTGCACGAAGCTGATGCAGATTGCGCCGGGCAAGATTTTCGCCAAGACCGGCGCGGAAGGCGTCTTCGTCGCGGCCCTGCCGGAAAAGGGCATCGCCATGGCGGTGAAATGCGAAGACGGCACGACGCGTGCGGCGGAAGCCATGGTTTCGGCATTGCTCGCCCGCTATTTCGATGAAGGCAGCGCCGAACAGCAGGCGCTGAGCGGCATGGCGAACCGGCAGATGCGCAATTGGAACGGCATCCATGTCGGCGATATCAGGGTCGTCGGTCTCTAAATAACCTTTGACGCGGCCGTTTGCCGGCATGATGATGACACGCCCCGCACGTGACGGCCACCCCGTGGCCCTCGCGGGGCGGTGTCCGCATGAGGAAGAAGCGGGCGCTTCATTGCTTTGGAGGTCGCATATCCATGTTCACATTGTTTTTCTCCCCCGGTTCCTGCTCCCGCGCCAGCCATATCGTGCTTGAGGAATCGGGCCTGCCTTACAAGGCCCACCGCGTCAATTTCGCGGAAGGCGAGCAACGCTCCGAGGCATTTTTAAAGATCAATCCCAAGGGCCGCGTGCCGGCACTGGCGACGGAAAGCGGCGTGCTGACGGAGACGCCGGCCATCCTCGCCTTCATCGCCCAGATGGCGCCTGAGAAGAAACTCGCGCCGCTCGACGATCCCTTCGAATTCGCGTTGATGCAGTCCTTCAACGCCTTCATTTCTTCGACGGTGCATGTCGCCCATGCCCACGGCCGGCGCGGCAGTCGCTGGGCGAGCAAGGAGAGCTCGCTTGAGGATATGAAGGCGAAAGTGCCGCAGACCATGGGCGAGTGCTTCGAACTGATCGAGCATGGCATGCTGCGTGGCCCATGGGTTCTCGGCACTGCCTATTCCGTGGCCGATCCCTATCTTTTCGTCATGTCCGGATGGCTGGAAAGCGACGGCGTGGATATTGCCCGTTTCCCCAAGGTGCACGACCACTTCCGCCGCATGAACGACCGGCCGGCGGTCCAGCGCGCGCTCGCGGGGGAGAGGGGCTGAAAGGCTCAGTATTTCGGTCATTCCGGCCCTGAGCCGGCATCCAGCCGACGCGCGTCTGCGCGGCAAGAAGAGTCCTTTCAGCCCAAGGACTTGGGCTGGCTGGATGCCGGATCAGGTCCGGCATCACGGAGGGGTAAGGGGCTTAACCGCTCAAGCCGCCTCGGCCGCGCGCGTGTCCCACATCGTCTTGAACGCCGTGCGGGCCTGGCAACGATCCAGCCAGGCCTTCAGAGCCGGATGGGCGTCGAACAGCGGCTTGTGGCCCTGTGCGTAACGAACGATTTCCGCCGCGTTGAGATCGGCGACGGTAAAGCGATCGCCCACCAGATAGTCATGACTGGACAGATGCTGCTCCAGCACCCGGAAGGGGCGCTTCAGCAGGCGGCTGGCAACATCGATCACGGCCTTGCCGCTATCACTTTCCGACAGGCCTTCGGCGATGGCGGAGGAAATCTTCAGCGAATTCGTCTCCACTTCGGTCGCGGCAAAGAAGGACCATTGCAGCATCGCTGCATCTTCCTTCAGATCGATCGGCGCAAGCGGTCCGCCATATTTGCGGGCGAGGTAGAGATTGATGGCCATGGATTCGTAAAGCACCATGCCGTCATCCTCGATGCAGGGAATGGTGCCCATCGGGTTGACGGCCAGGAAGTCCGGAGACAGCGTGTTGAGCGGCGCATCCGCAGCCAGCGGATCGGCAAGACGGCGGGCCTGTATCACAGGCACGTGCTTGAATTCTATGCCGAGTTCGCCCGCCAGCCATAATGTGCGTGTGGCGCGGGAACGGTAGACCCCGTAAATCGTCAACATCGAAATTACCCCTTCAACCTGTCAGATGGCGGCAAGTTACGGTTTAGCCCTCCTAAAGTGAAGCTGTGGATCGCAGCGCCAACTATGATTTTTTCTGATCCGGCAGGAGGTCTGTATCGGGCGAGAGCCGGCATTCGAAACGGTCGATGAACCGCTCGAACAGCCGGGCGAATGTCTCCACATCCTCCGCCGGCCAGCCATCCATCACGTCCTCGATAACGCTCATCTTCGTCCGACGCATTTCCTGCAAAAGACTGGTGCCGAGCGGGGTGATCTCTACGATGCTGCGGCGGGCGTCTTGCTGGGAAACGCCGCGTTTCAGCAGCCCTCTCCCGACCATGTCGGCGACAACCCGGCTGCCGCGTGAGGGATCGATGCGCATGCCCTCGGCAATCGCGCCCACGGTCACATCGCCCTCCGCCCGGCGCAGAATGTCGAGCACGTCGATATGGGAAAGTTCGAGACCTGGAGCGAGCCTGGCAAGTGCCATGCGGCCGATGATGCGGCGGCCGATCATGATGCGCATGCGCGTCATCGTATTGCCGATCCGCTTGATGTCCTCGGGCAGATCCTCGTTCCAGTTTTCCTCAGTCGCCACGCTTCATCGTCCCTTTCGATGCTGTTTTCCGATCACGTTTAGCGGCAATAGCACAGATGTCAAAAACTTGCCATTGACATATATATGCTGATAGCACACAAATTGTCACAGTAAATCTGCCTGAAGCCAACGAGATTTTTCATGGATATGTCCACCGCCCCCGTGGCGCCGCTTGTGTCGGATCATCGCCGCAGGCTCATCGTCTTTCTGTTTCTGATGCTGGCCATGTTCATGGCGACCCTCGATAACCAGATCGTATCGACAGCTTTGCCCACCATCGTCGGTGAGTTCGGCGCGCTGGAGCGTTTCGGCTGGATCGGCTCTGCCTATCTGCTGGCGACCAGCGCGGTCATGCCTGTCTATGGCAAGCTCGGCGATCTGTTCGGCCGGAAATATGTGATGATCGCGGCGGTCGTCATCTTCACGCTCGGTTCGCTCGCCTGCGGTCTGGCATGGTCGATGGATAGTCTGATTGCTGCCCGCGTGTTGCAGGGCCTTGGTGGCGGCGGCATCATGGTATCGATCTTTTCCGTCAATGCGGATCTGTTCGAACCGCGTGAGCGCGCCCGTTACCAGAGCTATTCCAGCCTCACCATCATGGCGTCGGGCAGTGTCGGCCCGATCCTCGGCGGCACGATGAGTGATCTCTTCGGCTGGCGGTCGATCTTCCTGATCAATCTGCCGCTCGGCATCATTGTTATTGCCGGTCTGGCGCTGATGCTGCCTTACCGCCGCCCGGCGCGCCAGCCGAAGATCGATTATCTCGGTGCGGTCCTTTTGGCGGCCACCATCGCCAGCGTGGTCTTCTGGGCGGACAGCAGCGAATTGTTTGGCTCGCTCATCGCAGCCCCCAGCCTCGGCATCATCGCCTTCGCCGTCATCGCCGCGTTCCTCTGGGTGCAGGTGGAGCGCCGCGCGCCGGAACCGGTGGTGCCGCTGCGTCTCTTCAAGGACAGCACCTTTCCGCTGTTGATGATCGTTTCGCTGACCAGCGGCGGCATCGGCATCGGCATGGTCAATTATTATGCCCTGTTCCTGCAGACGACCACCGGCCTTTCCCCCTCCCATGCCGGCCTGTTCTTCATCGCGGTCACCGGCGGCATCGTCATGGGTTCGCTTTCGGCCGGACGGCTGATTTCGATTACCGGCGTCTACAAGCCCTTCTCGGTTGCGGGCTTGACAATCAACGTCATCGCCATGCTGCTCTTCACGCAGATGCATGCGGGAACGCCGCTTTGGCTGATCGCGGTGCTGATGCTGGCGCAGGGTTTCGCCGTCGGCCTCGGCCAGCAGGCTCCGATCATCGGCGTGCAGAACTCGGCCCCCAAGGCTGACATCGGTGCGGCAAGCGGAGCGGTAACGCTGACCCGCATGGGTGGTGCTGCCATCGCCATCTCGGTCTATGGCGCCATCGTATCCACAAGCCTCAAGGGTGTGGCGGTGGATATTCCCGGTGTCGGCAAAATCGAGGAATTGACGCCAAAAATCCTCTCGGAACTGCCCGCAGCCTCCCAGGCCGCCGTCGCCTCGCTCTACTCGGATGCGTTTACGCCGCTGTTCTTCGCGGCCGCCGCAACCGCTGCCATCGGCCTTGCCGCGGCGCTGATGCTGAAACCGGTGCGGCTACCGGCGGCGGTTGAGGCGAAGCCCGCGGAAGTCGCGGGGGAGTAGGGGCGGCCGACAGTTGTCACCTTTGGTTCTCGCTGAAACCTCTCATCCGTCATACCGGCCTTGAGCCGGTATCCAGCCAGCCCAAGTCCTTGGGCTGAAATAACTCTTTCGCCGCGCGGACGCGCGGCTCCTGGATTCCGGCTCAAGGCCGGAATGACGGGATGTCTCCGCAAAACAAAAACGCGCCCATTGGAAATTTAACGCGCGTTCCGCGTTATGCTCGCATCACTTAAGATTCGCGCGGGCGGCCCTATCTCAATGAACATGAAGCCGGAACAGCTCCTGAATTCCACGCCCAAGGGCCTTTATTGCCCGACGGGTGATTTTTATATCGATCCCGTGCGGCCCGTGGCGCGGGCGCTCATCACCCATGGTCATTCCGATCACGCCCGCGCTGGCCATGGCGCGGTGCTGGCCACGCGCCAGACGCTGGATATCATGCGCATCCGTTATGGTGAGGATTTCTGCGGCAGCGAGCAGGCGGTCGCATTCGGCGAGAGGGTGGAGGTGAACGGCGTCACCGTCGGTTTCCATCCGGCAGGCCATGTTCTGGGTTCGGCGCAGATTTCCGTGGAAATGAACGGTATGCGCATCGTCGCATCCGGCGACTACAAGCGTGGCATCGACCCCACCTGCGCCCCCTTCGAGACGGTGCCCTGCGATGTCTTCATCACCGAAGCCACCTTCGGCCTCCCGGTGTTTCATCATCCGCTGCCGCGTGTGGAAACGGCCAAGCTGCTCACCTCCATCAAACAGTTTCCCGAGCGGACGCACCTTGTCGGCGCCTATTCGCTGGGCAAGGCGCAGCGCGTCATCAGGCTCCTGCGCGATAATGGTTATGCCGAGCCGATCTATATCCACGGCGCGCTGGCACGGCTCTGCGAATATTACGTCTCGCAGGGTATCGATCTCGGTGATCTCAGGCCCGCAACACTGGAAAAAAGCGATCCTTCCGCCTTCAAGGGAGCGATCGTCGTTGGCCCGCCCTCGGCGTTTCAGGAGCGCTGGGCGCGCCGCTTCAACGAACCACTGATTGCCTTCGCGTCCGGCTGGATGATGGTGCGGCAGAGGGCAAAGCAGGGCGGTGTGGAATTGCCGCTGGTGATCTCGGACCATTGCGACTGGCCGGAACTGCTGGAGACGATCAAGGAAATTTCCCCGCAGGCCGTCTGGGTCACCCATGGCCGGGAGGAGGCGCTGGTGCGCTGGTGCGAATTGCAGGGCATCGCCGCCAAGCCACTGCATCTCGTTGGTTACGAGGACGAGGGGGATTGAGATGAAAGCCTTCGCCACCCTTCTTGACCGCCTGGTTCTCACCCCGTCGCGCAATGGCAAGCTGAAGCTGCTCACCGATTATTTCCGCGATACGCCCGATCCCGACCGGGGTTACGGTCTCGCAGCCATTGCCGGGACGCTGGACCTTAAAAGTGTCAAACCCGCCATGTTGCGCGAACTCGTGCTGGAGCGCATGGACGAGGTGCTGTTCCGTTATTCCTATGATTATGTCGGAGATCTCGCCGAGACCATCTCACTGGTCTGGGGCAATATCGGCGGCGCGGACGACTCCGAGGCACAGGATCCGCGCCTTGGCGATGTCGTCACTCTGATGAATTCGCTTGGTCGCACGGAGGTGCGCGGTGCGGTGCGTGATCTCCTGGATCGGCTCGATACCTCCTCTCGTTTCGCTTTCCTCAAACTTGCCACCGGCAGCCTGCGCATCGGTGTTTCGGCCCGGCTGGCGCGTCAGGCGCTGGCGGATTTTGCGGGGAAAGACATCATCGAGATCGAAACCCTCTGGCACGGGCTGGCGCCGCCCTATACGCCGCTTTTCGCATGGCTTGAGGGTAAGGCGGACCGCCCGGTGCTGGCAACGCCCGCCATCTTCCATTCGGTGATGCTGGCGACGCCGGTGGCGGATGGCGACCTCGATGGGCTGGACCCCGCCGACTACGCCGCCGAATGGAAATGGGACGGTATTCGTGTGCAACTGTCCCGCGCCGGTGGGACACGGAAACTCTATTCCCGTTCAGGCGACGATATTTCAGGCGCCTTCCCTGACGTTCTTGACGCGATCGATTTCGAAGGTGTGATGGATGGTGAGCTGCTGATTGGCGGCACGGCACGGTCCAACAATCTCACCCGAACCTTTTCCGACCTGCAGCAGCGACTGAACCGCAAGACGGTGACGGCGAAGATGCTGGACGACTATCCCGCCTTTATCCGCGCCTATGACCTGCTGTTCGACGGCGAGAGCGATATCCGCGCGCAGACCTATCTGCAGCGTCGCGGCCGGCTGTCTGACATTATCGAACATGCACCGCATGACCGCTTCGACCTATCGCCAGTGATCGGCTTTTCCAGCTGGCAGGAGCTCGATACGCTACGCGCCGCACCGCCCGATCCGGTCATCGAGGGCGTCATGATCAAGCGCCGCGACAGCACCTATCAGGCCGGGCGCGCTAAAGGCCCCTGGTTCAAGTGGAAACGCGATCCTTACAATATCGACGCCGTCATGATGTATGCCCAGCGTGGCCACGGCAAAAGATCGAGCTATTATTCCGATTTCACCTTCGGTGTGTGGGCGGAGGGGGAGGACGGCGAACAGCTCGTGCCTGTCGGAAAGGCTTATTTCGGTTTCACCGATGCGGAGCTGGAGGTGCTGGACAAGTTCGTGCGCGACAATACCGTCGAGCGTTTCGGCCCGGTGCGGGCGGTGCGGGCCACACCGGATTTCGGTTTCGTGCTTGAAGTTGCCTTCGAAGGCATCAACCGCTCTACCCGCCACAAATCCGGCGTCGCCATGCGGTTCCCCCGCATTGCCCGGCTGCGCGCCGACAAGTTGCCGGCCGAAGCCGACAGGCTTTCAACACTGGTGGCGATGATCGACGGTGTGGAAGGCTAGGGTGGCACGATCGCCTGTTTATTTCCCTGGGCGTCACAGTCGGGGCGAGGCGACGTCCAGAAATTGCCATGATGGCTGCGAATACATTGTTGTCATTCGCGAATCCGTGATTGGACAGCCTCCCGCCGCAGTGCTGAACTGCTAATGCAACCATCCTCGTCAGGTGACCATATGGCAGACAAACGCTTTCTTTCCTCACCCCTCGGACAGGAAGAGAGCGGCACGATCTCGCCGGGCATGACGCGGCGCGGATTGCTCGCTGGCGCAATGGGGCTGTCAGCAGCGGTTATCCTGCCGCCCGCCGTGAAAGCGGGCATTCCGACACCTGAAGTCTTGCCGCTGGAACGGCAGGATTATGCGGAGGCTCGCCGACGGTTCCACACCCACCTGCTGCGCAAGATGGCGGCGCCGGAGAAATCCTCGGCGCTTGGCACACCGCCCGGGGCGGAGCGTGTCACCTATCGTGGCGGGCCGGATGGCTCGATCGAACTTGTCGCCTGGCTGTCCCACTACCAGCCGTCAAAAACACTGAAACCGGCCGTCCTCTTCCTGCATGGCGGCAACGCCACCGGGGATGGCCATTGGGCGCTGATGAAGCCATATTGGGAAGCGGGCTTCGTTGTGCTGCTACCGTCCTTTCGTGGCGAAAACGGCCAGAACGGCAATTATTCAGGCTTCTACGACGAAACCTCGGATGCGCTGGCGGCGGCCACCTATCTTGAAAATCTTCCCGGCATTGACAGAGCTCGCTTCTTCATCGCCGGCCATTCCAATGGCGGCACGCTCACGCTTCTGGCAGCCATGAGCCGTAAATTCCGTGCTGCGGCCCCCATATCCGCTGGCGTCAATTCATGGCGCTATTTCAACCGCTATAGCGAGGAGATCTGTTTCGACGAAACCGACGAACGCGAATTCATCATGCGCTCCTCCGTCTGTTTCGGCCCCAGCCTCAAATGTCCGGCACTGCTGTTGCGCGGCACGGAGGAACGACCTTTCGACGCCGATCACCAGCTTTTTGTGGATCGCGCCCTGACCTCGGGTTTCAGGGTCGACAAAAAACTGCTGGCGGGAACTCATAATGGTGTCGTCCCTGGTGCAGTGGCGGAAAGCATCCGTTTTTTCAACGGCTTTGCGTAAACGCGATGGTGCACCGTCCGTAGGCGTGTGGTGTCCTACGTCTTGACGATGGACGTCTTGGCCTGCTCTGCCCACCATGCGCCGTCTTTTTTGTCGGCATATTGGGCGCGCTTGTTGGTGAATTGGCCCTGGGTGCAAATTTCCCGGTAGTTGCGGACCGGCAGGCCGAGTTCCTTGACGACGGCATGCACCACGGTTGGGCCCGTCATGTCATAGACGCTGACGAGCGTCCCTTCTTCGATATTACGGGCAATACGATCAGCTATCAGCCTGAGCGCCGGGTGGCCGGGTTTCGACGCCATGAAATAGTTGGTGATCTCGCCGTCCTTCATGGCAATGAAAACGGCTTCTTCATCCGTATCGATCACATCTTCGGGCCGGGCCGCAAAATTGGAATCAATATCCAGATAGATGCCGCCTTCTTGCAGAAGAACGAGAATGCGCCAGAAATCCGCTTTGGCGGCGCCCACCTGCAGTCGACGGAAGGCGTCGGCATAACGTCCGGGAAAATGGCGGTCGATATAGGCCTGACACGCCTCGTCATCATGGTAGCGATATTCGAATTCCGGCGTCAGCCAGCGGTTGAACAGGAAATTCGCATAGATCGGCGTCGTGACCCGATTGGAGTAATTCGTCTGCCAGATAATGCGAGGGATGGCTTTTTCCGTTTTTGGGCTGCGTCTGGCAGGCTGATGCTGCGGGAGCGTTTTTCTCCTGCCGGGCCGGATGAACAGATCGATGGAGAAAATAACCTTGACGATGTTCCCGCCGATCTTGATCGCGCGGTACGCTATGCGGTTATAGCCAGTCTTAGCCAAGTTCAGCGCTCCCTCGCGTGGAATCGGTTGTCACGCGCGTGGAAAACGGCGGTACGCGGTATTTATTGGACGCAACTAGTTTGTCAATACGCT
This sequence comes from Agrobacterium sp. 5Ca39, assembly GCF_055382365.1. NCBI lineage: Bacteria > Pseudomonadati > Pseudomonadota > Alphaproteobacteria > Hyphomicrobiales > Rhizobiaceae > Agrobacterium > Agrobacterium sp. 5Ca39. The sequence goes on from NZ_AP026436.1 coordinate 494,488, forward strand.
GAAAATGAGACCGGCCGAGCCCGGATTAACGGGGCCCGGCCGGTTGGGGAGGGGCTGCGATCAGGCTTTGTTGCGGTTAAAATATCCAAGCAGCCGCATGGCATTGGCGGTCACCAGAACCGTGGCTCCCGTATCGGCGAAGACGGCAAGCCACAGGCCGGAAAGGCCGGTAACTGTTGTGACCAGGAACACCGCCTTCAGGCCGAGCGCGATCGCTACGTTCTGGCGGATATTGCTCATGGTGGCGCGCGAGAGGCCGATGAGGCGGGCGGCATCGCCGACATTGTTGCGCATCAGCGCCGCATCCGCGGCTTCCATCGCCACGTCCGTGCCCGAGCCGATGGCAACACCGACGCTGGCCGCCGCAAGGGCCGGCGCATCGTTGATGCCGTCACCCACCATGACCACGGTCTTCTTTTCGGCAAGCTTGCGGATTTCCTCGACCTTGTTCTGCGGCAGGAGTTCACCGCGCGCTTCTAGGCCCAGCTTGTTGCCGATGGCACGCGCCGTGCGGGCATTGTCACCCGACAGCATCAGCGAGGAAATGCCCATTTCCTTCAGCGCCTTGACGCCTTCGGCGGCATCCTTGCGCGGCTCGTCGCGCATGGCGAAGAGGCCGCTTGCCGCACCGCCGGCCATGACGACAGCCACCGTCTTGCCTTCGCTTTCCAGCGCAGAGATGCGATCGGAGAGGTCCTTTGAAAGCGTACCGACCTCAGTCGCAAAGCGCGGTGCGCCTATAAACAGGTCCTTGCCGCCGACATTGCCCTGCATGCCGCGACCGGAAATCGCCTTGATGTTGGAACCGGGCAGCGGCTTGACGCCGGCCTTTTCGGCATGATTGACGATCGCGCGGGCGAGCGGATGGCTCGACTCGTTCTCGATGGTCGCGGCCTGCGCAATCAGCTCGGCCTCGTTGCCATCAACAGTGATCACATCCGTCACGACAGGCTCACCAAGCGTCAGCGTGCCGGTCTTGTCGAAGGCGACGGTTTCGGTGCGCGCCAGCATTTCGATGACCGCGCCGCCCTTCACCAGCATACCGTGGCGTGCCGCAGCCGAAAGGCTGGAGGCGATGGCGGCGGGAACCGAGATGACCAGCGCGCAGGGGCAACCGATCAGGAGCAGCGCGAGACCACGGTAAATCCAGGTATCCCAGTCGCCGAGACCGGCGAGCGGCGGCACGATGATGGTCAGCACCGAGATCGCGACGATCAGCGGCATGTAATAACGCGAGAAGCTCTGGATGAAGCGCTCGGTCGGCGCGCGGGCATCCTGTGCTTCTTCGACCAGCGTAATGATGCGGGCGATGGTGTTGTCTTCCGGCGCACGGTCGACGCGGATGCGCAGCGAACCGTCATGGTTGATCGAGCCGGCAAAGACGCGGTCGCCCTTGTCCTTGGCGACGGGAATGCTTTCCCCGGTCATCGGCGATTCGTCGACGCTGGACTGGCCGTCGATGACAACACCATCGGCGGCGATACGGTCGCCGGGGCGCGCCACGACCACCTGGCCGATGCGAACCTGATCGGCGGAGACCTGCCGAAGCGCGCCGTTTTCCTCCACCATCGCCGTTTTCGGTAGCAGTGAACCGAGCGCCTTGATGCCGGAGCGGGCGCGGGCGGCGGCAAAGCCTTCCAGCAATTCGCCGACGGAGAACAGCAGCACGACGATAGCCGCCTCTTCCGCCTCGCCGATGATGATCGCGCCGATGGCGGCAATGGTCATCAGCATCTCGATGGTGAAGACAGCGCCGAAACGGGCAGCATTAAAGGCATTGCGTGCGATCGGGAAGAGCGTGACCAGCGTGGCGACGATGAAGGCGTAACTACCCCAGGCCGGGAAGGTCAGTTCCGCCGCATAGGCAATCGCGACCAGAATGGTGCCGGTGAAGGTGTTGCGCGCCTTGGCGGTGCGCCACCATGCACCTTTTTCGTCCGCGCCATGGGCGTGCCCTATCTCGGCGCTCTGGTTTGCGGCGGCAGGTGCGGCAGCGTGGGAATGGCCCGCATGGTCGTGTCCGTGATCGTGACCTGAATGATCATGGCCGGAGTGATCGTGGTCATGCCCGTTGCAGGAATGCTGCTCGTCTCCCGAATGGTCATGCGCCGCGTGGTCGTGGCCGGAATGATCATGCCCGGAGTGATCATGACCGGAATGATCATGATCGTGATGGCCACCGCATGTCGCGTGATCATGATCGTGTTCGTGCTTTTGATCCGGCGTTTTTTCGCGCGCGGCCTTCTCCTGCGGCAGCAGGGCCGGCTTGAAGCCGAGCTTGCGCAACGTATCCTCGATCTTTTCCACCGGGGTTTTGTTTTCGGCAAGCGAAAGGTTCAGCCGCTCGCGGGCCACCGACACCTTGACGTCAGCAACGCCGGGCAGGCGGGACAGTGCGGTTTCGATCTTGGCCGCGCAGCTGCCGCAATCCATGCCGCCGACCGAAAAGGTCAGCGCATTGTTGTTTTCAATAGCCGTTTGGGGCGTGTCATTATGGTGACCGCCGCAGGAGGAATGGTCGTGATGATCGGCCTCCACCTTTGCTGCGGGCGCTTTTTCGCGCGGCAGCAGAGCGGGCTTGAAGCCGAGCTTGCGCAACGTATCCTCGATTTTTTCCACCGGGGTTTTGTTTTCGGCAAGCGAAAGGTTCAGCCGCTCGCGGGCCACTGACACCTTGACGTCGGCAACGCCCGGCAGGCGCGACAGCGCGGTTTCGATCTTGGCCGCGCAGCTGCCGCAATCCATGCCACCGACCGAAAAGGTCAGGGCCTCCGGTTCCCCGTTCAAACTGCCGCGTGTCGAAATATTCATGGTTTCGCTCCTGAATTCCACTCGACAGCCAATCTGGCACCTCTAGCAACTAGAGCTTCAAGAGAAAAAATGCAGTTCTTCGATTTTTTTTGAAAAACCGACGCCAGCTTCGCGCCAGCCGCGCGGTCCATCATGGCCTCAGATTGGATTCCATGAAGCGGTTCAGATGATAGCACTCCTTTTGAAAAACGGTCGCCGGGCGGCCTCTCTGGTCGGGCTTGCCCTGCTGCCCCTGATGAGCGGCTGCCTTTTCGTGACGGATACGACCCGGATGGATCCGGACGTCTTCGTCAGGGAAACGGCGCCAGTGTTCAATTTCAATTCCGTCAGCTCCAATCGCCAGCCGGAACTGCCGCCGCAGCCGGGCCAGCTTTCGACGCGCCCGCCGGATCTGTTCCGAACCCGCTTCCATCAGGAATATGGCCCGCCGGTGCGCGGCCAGGGGCTGCAGGCCCCGCAGGTGCAGGGCTATAATGTGCCCCAGGGTCAGAGCCAAGGCCAGGCGGTGGCCTATGGTCTGCCGGTCTCCAATCCGCTGCACCGTGTCATGTATGGCCCGATCCGCGATGAGGATCGCTCCTTGCCGGCCATTCCCTATGGCCGCATCGATCCGCGTTATCTCCGGCAGGAAGTCAGCTACCAGACGGCGGAAGCGCCTGGCACCATCGTGGTCGATACGAAGCAGCATTACCTTTATCTCGTTCAATCCGGCGGCAAGGCCATCCGCTATGGCGTCGGGCTGGGACGTGACGGTTACGCCTGGTCGGGCCGTGGCAAGATCCAGTGGAAGGCCAAGTGGCCGCGCTGGACGCCGCCCGATGAAATGGTCAAGCGCCAGCCGGAACTCGCCTCCATCTCCGCCGCCAATGGCGGCATGACACCGGGTCTGAACAATCCGCTCGGCGCACGCGCGCTTTATATCTTCAAGGATGGCAAGGACACGCTGTACCGCGTGCATGGCACGCCGGACTGGCAGTCTGTCGGTAAAGCGACGTCCTCCGGCTGCGTGCGCATGCTCAATCAGGATGTGATCGATCTCTATGAGCGCGTGCCGCAGGGTGCGCAGATTGTGGTTATCTGAACACGTTCTAAAAGAAAGAGATAGGGGACCCATTCCGCCAGCAGCTTGTGACTGGCTTTTAGCGGTCGGTTAACTATTTTCGCAATACGCATGATACGGAACAAATGACGTACAACGGCGATCTAGCCGTTCGAAATGTGGGACAAACCGGCCTTATGACAAGCACCGACACAGATCTTTCCAGACGCACCTTTCTTTCCCTTCTTGGCCTTTCTTCCGCTTCGCTTCTCGCAGGCTGCGCCTCATCGGGCACGGGAGACGCCATCCGCCAGCAGGCAAGTGCCATTGGCAGCGATTTCCGCCAGATGTTCTCGTCCGGCGTCAGCGACGCGGAACTGGCCGTCATGTACGGCTCGGTCGAGGATGGCGGTTACGTCATTCCTGCTGTGCCGTATCAGAAAATCGACCGGCGTTATTACCGCCAGCGGGTCGTTGATCCGACGGGCGAACGTCCAGGCACCGTGGTCGTCGATACGCGTTCGCGCTTCCTTTACGTGGTGGAGCCGGGCGGCAGCGCCATGCGTTATGGCGTCGGCATTGGCCGCGAAGGTTTCGCCTGGTCGGGCGAGGGCGTCATCCAGTGGCGTCAGAAATGGCCGAAGTGGACACCGCCGGACGAAATGGTCGCCCGCCAGCCGGAACTCACCAAATATTCCTCCAAGAACGGCGGCATGCCGCCGGGCCTGAAGAACCCGCTCGGCGCCCGCGCGCTCTATATCTTCCAGAATGGCAAGGACACACTTTACCGCCTGCACGGTTCGCCGGAATGGAACTCCATCGGCAAGGCGGTCTCCTCCGGCTGCGTGCGCCTGATGAACCAGGACGTCATCGATCTCTACGACCGCGTGCCGCAGAAGGCGCGTGTCGTGGTCTGGCAGTGAGCCGAGACTTCTCCATATGAAAAAAGGCGGCTCCGTGCCGCCTTTTTTGTTACGTCAGGGTCGGGTGAGGCTGTCCTTCAGCGCATTCACCCGGTCGCGGATCTGCACCAGCTCTTCCAGACCGCAACCAGTGGCATTGCCGATCGCCGCCATGATCTTCACGCCCTCTTTTTTAAGGTTCGCACCCTTTGGCGTCAGGGCCACCAGCACCTGTCGTTCGTCCACCGTCCCGCGCTTGCGGGTGATCAACCCCGCATGCTCCAGCCTTTTCAGCAGCGGGGAAAGGGTGCCGGAATCGAGCCCCAGCATTTCGCCGAGCGCCTTGACGGTGGAGGTCTCTTTCTCCCATAGCGCCATCATGACCAGATATTGCGGATAAGTCAGCCCGATTGGGTCGAGCAGCGGTTTGTAGGCCCTTGTGAAGGCATGCGCCGCGCCGTAAAGCGCAAAACATATCTGCTGGTCCAGCCTCAGCAGGCTTTCCATCTTCTTGTCGTCGCCCTCTGCACCCATTTTCCTGCTCCAAAATCAACCGGGGAGGGAACAATCGGCCCCCGCTTTCGGTTCCTGCCGCATGGATGCGCGGCGAAATTTCGTGAAAATTATCGCAAAAAACGAATTCGCATTCAATGTGCAAAATTATATTGCGCACAATTCAATTGTTCGCTATAAGAGCCTCAACGCCAACCCGAAGGAGTAAATGTCATGCCAATTCTCTACACGACCAAAGCATCTGCCACCGGTGGCCGCGCCGGTAACGCCAAGTCGGAAGACGGCGTTCTCGACGTCACACTCACTGTTCCCAAGGAACTGGGCGGTGATGGCGCCCGCGGCACCAATCCGGAACAGCTTTTTGCAGCCGGTTATTCCGCCTGCTTCCTCGGCGCCCTGAAATTCGTCGCCGGCAAGGAAAAGGTAAAGATTCCTGAAGACACCACTGTGACGGCAACCGTCGGTATCGGCCCGCGCGAAGACGGCGGCGGCTTCGGCATCGAAGTCTCGCTGAAGGCCAATATTCCTGGTGTCGAGCGCGAAGTTGCTGAAAAACTGGTTGCTGCTGCGCACATCGTCTGCCCCTACAGCCACGCCATGCGCACCTCCACGGAAGTGCCGGTCTCGGTAGCCTGATTTTTCAGGTCTTAAATGTGGGGCGGGTTCATCCCGGCCTGAAGTGGACCGCGACGTCTCCTCCGCATGCCGGACTATCCGGCATCCATGCCCCGGCCCGTCTGCGCCTTGAAAGGAGTCTATCGCGATCAAGGACTTGATCGCGCTGGACCCCGGATCTAGTCCGGGGTGACGGGGCGGGGCGCCCTGCACACGATAAATATCAGGCTTGGGCAGTGGATCGTCATTCCTGCGTTCATTCCGCCCTTCTTGTTTGCAGAAAGAAATGTGCTATATTCTTTCCAAGGAAAGGATAGACCCATGAATATTCACACCAAGGCCACCGCGGACCCCGCATCGCAAGGCAGGGTCGTCACCAAGGCTGTTATCGCCGCCGCGGAGCGGCTCGGCCTGAATGCCGCCCGCACGGCGGATATTCTTGGCGTTTCCGCGCCCACGGTGTCGCGTATGAAGCGGCTTGATTTCCTGCTGGAGCCGGGTGCCAAATCCTTTGAACTGGCTGTGTTGCTGATCCGGGTTTTCCGTTCGCTGGATGCGATTGCCGGCGGCGACGAGGCCGTGGCGAAAAGCTGGCTGCGCAATCATAATACGGCGCTCGGCGCCGTACCTGCCGACAAGCTGACTACCATTACCGGATTGATCGATGTCCTCTCCTATCTGGACGCCCGACGCGCTCCTGTCTGAAAAACGCGCTGCGGCGGGAAAATACTGGCGGTTGGTGGAGGCGCAGCACCAGGTTTCCACCATGAAGCTGGTGGATACGGTGGAAGAGCAATCGCTGCTGGAAGATATTCTGGAGGCGAGCAAGCGGCCGTTTCCACCCGAATGCGCCGGTTTTGATTATCTTCTCGCGACGCCCTTCCGTTATGGCGCAGCCTATCCGCATGGCTCGCGGTTCCGCCGCGCGGGCTATACCGAAGGCGTTTATTACGCCGCCGCGAAGGTGGAAACGGCGCTTGCTGAAATGGCCTTTTACCGGCTGCTGTTCTACGCCGAATCGCCTGGCACGCCGCTGCCTGCCAATCCAGCCGATTATTCCGCCTTTGCCGCCCGCGTCGCCACCGATGCCGCGCTGGATCTGACCGAACCGGCACTCAACCGCGACGAGGCCCTGTGGACTGATCCCACGAATTACGAAGCTTGTCAGACACTGGCGGATCAGGCGCGTCTCGCCCGGATCGAGGCCATCCTCTACCGCTCGGTGCGCGATCCGGCAGGCGGCCTCAACATTGCCATCCTGTCGCCGAAGGCCTTTGCCGAAAAATCGCCGGTGGAGCGGATGAGCTGGCGCATCCATCTTTCGAAAACCGGGGTGCAGGCGCTGTGCGAATTCCCGATGCGGCGAACCGGTTTTTCGGCCGCGGATTTTGCCGGTGATCCACGCCTCGCCAGCCTGCTGGGCTGACGGGCGTTCTCTGTTTCATCCTCTTGGCGGGCCGATGATGTCAGGCGGAAGCGAAAAACGCTTCCGGGTCGTCAACTTCCACCAGCCTGCGCTTGTCGATCAGCCAGAAGCGGTTACCTACCGTCCGCACAAAACTCCTGTCATGCGAAACGAAGACGCAGCTGGCTTCACGGCTGATGATTTCCGCCTCCAGCGCTTCCTGTCCCTCGATATCCAGATGGTTCGTCGGCTCGTCCAGCAGGTAGAAATTCGGCTCCGCCAGCCTGAGCGCCAGCATGGCAAGTCGCGCCTTCTGCCCGCCTGAGAGCGTGGCGATCCGGCGTTTCTGCATTTCCATGTCGATGCCGGCGCCGGCGAGCAGGCCGTGGATGCGCTGGTCGCCAATGTCGAAGCGATGCGAGAGAAGCGTCGCCGGCGTGCTGTCGTCATCGATGTCGGCAAGCGACTGGTCGACATATCCGGCTACTAGCGAGGGCGTGGCCTTGATGCCCTCCTGAATATGGCCATCACCCGTCACCGCCGCCTGCAGCAGTGACATCAGCCGCGTCTTGCCGACACCGTTGCGACCGAGAATGACGATGCGGTCGCCCTGGCGGATGAATTGCCGGCCGGTGCGGAACAGCACTGTTCCATCCGGCGTCGAGACGGGAACATCCTCCAGAGTGACCAGAACCTTGGCATGGGTGCCGCGATTGGCGAGCTGGATTTTGCCGGCGGATCGTTCGATATGGGCAGGGCGCGCTTTCTCCTCGATCCTTTCCGCGCGCTCGCGCAATTGCTTGGTTTTAACGGTCAGGAGATCGCTGCCGGAATTGATGCCGATATTGTTGAGCTTGGCCGCCTGCCGGCGCAACTGCTGTGCGGTTTTCATGTCGCGCTGGAAACGCCGCTCATCGGCGGCGTCCTCCTCCTCCAGCGCCGCGCGCGCACGGCCATAGGGCAGGCGAAACAGCGCCGAGTTCTCAGGCCGCAGGAAAAGCGTCGTCCGCGTGACATTGTCGAGAAAGGCGCGGTCGTGGCTGACGATGATGACGGCCGTGTCGCGCGGCAGGGCGCCCAGCCAGCTTTCCAGCACGTTGATCTTTTCAAGGTCGAGATGGTTGGTCGGCTCGTCGAGCAGCAGCACGTCAGGCTCTGTGATCCAGGCCTTGGCCAGCATGGCAAGCCTCTGCCAGCCGCCGCTCAGTTCTTTCAGGCGACGCTCGCGAAACGGCTCCGGCACCAGCATGTCATCGAAGATGATGTCTGCGCGCCAGCTTTCGCTATCGATCGTATCCGCCGGCAGGGCGGAAAGCACGGCATCCCGCATGGTTAGCTCCATCAGGGCGGCAGGCGGATTTTGGCGCACGATGGACTGGGTGAGCCCGCGCAGCCGGGTGATGTCGCCGCTACTGGGCTCCATGTCGCCCACCAGGCAATTGAGCAGGGTGGACTTGCCGCAACCATTGGCGGCGACGATGCCGATGCGGTCGCCCGCATTCACGGTAAGGCTGAGATTGGAAAAAAGCGGTTTGCCAAGGATGATACCGAGGTTACGCAGCGTAATGATGGTCATGATGTCGTCTCTGGCGAAGACGGACCCGCACCGTTGCCTGCGCGTGCAGGACGGGGTTTCGGTTATCGGTGATCCGTCGTGAAACTATGCGCAATGGCAGACGAACTGCGTCCTGCGCGGCCTTTTAGGCAAACCAGAGGGGTGGTGTTCCGGTCAGCCCTGCAAACGTGTCCGCAGGGCAAAAAGGTGGCAGAGCTGACGATTGCGCCAGAAGCAGGAAATATCCATGCGAAGCCTCCTTTCTTGAAACGGGTTGAACCGTCCGACCATTAACAGCGGCGGCGATCCGTTGCAACCCACTTTGAGAAGGGGTGGGAAGGGGCGATGCGGCAATGCCTACCCGGTGGGAGAGGTAGTCGATGCCGCACCTGATCCTTTCAGCCGGGCTCGTTCGGCCCGCTGGCGTCATTGGTTGCCGACACGCGCCCGCAGTTCTTCGACATGAGCGGCGATTTCAGGTGTCACCGCGTCGCCGAAGTCTTCCATTTCAAACATGGGGCGGATTTCGATTTCGCTGCGCTCCAACATCGGGTTCGGGCAGCGTTTCACCCATTCCACCGCCTCGTCCATATCCTTCACGTTCCAGATCCAGAAACCGGCGACCAGCTCGTTGGTGTGCGGGAAGGGACCGTCGATCACGGTGCGGCTGTCGCCGTCGAAGATCACGCGCTTACCCTTGGAGGAGGGGTGCAGGCCGTCGCCGGACTGCATGATGCCGGCATTGACCAGTTCTTCGTTGAATTTCCCCATTGCCTCCATCAGTTCCGTCGTCGGCATCACGCCGTCTTCGCTGCTTTTTGTGGCTTTTACAAAAACGATTGCACGCATGATCATTCCTCCTGAATTGGGTTTCGTTCAGTTTCGCTCTCCGGCGCGACAACCGGATGACAGTCTTGCCGGGGCGCTCCGCCCCTGTCAGCCAAGATCGATGAGGTCGCGGCGCAGTCTTTCAGGGTCACCGCTTCCAATCTTTGCTTCGATTTCCGCATGGGTCTGCTCCCATATCGGGAACGCGGCGGCGAGTACGGCCATCCCCTCAGCCGTCAGCCGCAGCCGTTTGCCGCGCTTGTCCTTCGGGTCCTGTTCGATGCTGACCAGCCCGCGCCGTTCCAGCGGCTTCAGCGCCGCCGTCAACGTCGTGCGGTCCATCGCCAGAAGATTGGCGACCGGCCCCATCGGAGGCGGCTCCGGGCGGTTCAGCGACATCAGCAGCGAAAATTGACCATTGTTGATGCCCACCGGCTTCAACGCATTGTCGAACAGCCGTGCCAGCGCCCGTGCCGCACGCTGTGCATGCAGGCACAGGCAGGAATCACGCACGAGAATGGTTGTCGCAAAAGGAATCACGCTGACGTTTGACATGCGCTAAATATGTTGATATCAACCTAATTAGTCAAGCGGAACTTGGTGCTCTGCAGACTGTTTGTTGCCTTTCAGCACAGAAATAGGCGGTGCCGGCCGTTGGGACGGAGCGGCGCCGAGGTGAAGGACGGATCCAAGGAGGAAAGATCATGTCTCATCCCGTCGTTTCAAAAGAGGAGTGGCTTGCGGCCCGCCGCGATCTGCTGGTGAAGGAAAAGGAATTGACCCGTGCCCGTGACAGGCTGAACGAAGCCCGTCGCGCATTGCCGTGGGAGGAGGTGACGAAGGATTATATCTTCGACGCGCCTTCCGGCCCCAAATCGCTGCAGGAGCTGTTCGGTGATTGCAGTCAGCTAATCGTCTACCACTTCATGCTGGCGCCGGACTGGGAGGAGGGCTGCGTTGGCTGCTCCTTCTTCGCCGATCACGTCGATGGCGCGCTGATCCATCTCAAGCATGGCGATGCTGGCTTCGTCGCGGTGTCGCGGGCACCGCTTGAAAAGATCGAAAGCTACAAAAACCGCATGGGATGGAAATTCCCCTGGGTTTCAGCCGCAGGCACGGATTTCAATTACGATTATCAGGCCTCGTTTCGCGACGAGGACATGGCAAGCGGCGAAATCACCTACAATTACCGTGACATGGCGCCCTATGGCGACCTGAAGGACCTGCACGGCATCAGCGTTTTCGCCAGGGGCGAGGACGGCAAGATCTATCACACCTATTCCACTTATGCCCGCGGCGCGGAGCAGACGCTCGGCACGTTGATGCTGCTCGATCTGGTGCCAAAAGGCCGTAATGAAGAGGGTGTAATGGATTGGGTGCGCCGCCACGACCAATATGAGGACGCGCCGAAAGCCGCATCCTGCTGCCACTGAAAACGGCAAGACGAGAGGAGGAGACGACAATGGAAATGGAAAGCGTCAAGCCGCAGAAGGAACACGAATTCCTGTCTAGGCTCGTCGGCGACTGGGTAATGGTTGCCGGCCATGAAGGATACGATCCTGATGATCCGGACCAGCGTTTTACGGAGACCGTCCGCTCCATCGGCGGGTTGTGGGTCATCGGCGAAGGCTCCGGCAGGATGCCTGACGGCGACCGGATGACGGCCGTCATAACGGTCGGCTTCGATTCGGCCAAGGGCAATTTTGTCGGCACCTGGGTAGGGTCGATGATGACGCATCTCTGGGTCTACAAGGGCTGGCTGGAAGAGGACGGCAAGACCCTGACGCTGGAAGCGGAAGGCCCCGCTTTCGACGGTTCCGGTGGCACCGCGACCTATCACGACGTGCTGGTGCTGCATGATGACAATCACCGCAGTTTCTCCGGCAGCGTCAGGCAGCCGGACGGCACATTCAAGACCTTCATGACATCGGAGTTCCGGCGCAAGTCGTAAAGCTCGCCCGGACTTGATCTGAACGAACGTGCCGCCGCGCCCTGCGGCGGGCGCTTGCCGAAACACCCGCCAAACCCTCCATAGGAGACGACAATGTCCGATACGCATGGAAAATTCATCTGGGTCGAGCTGATGACACCCGACATGGAAGCGGCCGCCCGCTTTTATGGTCATGTCGTTGGCTGGCAGACCAAGGATTTCGGCTCGCCGGAAATGCCCTATCTCGTGCTGGAAGCCGACGGCAAGGGCATGGGCGGCGTCATGGAACTGACCGACGAGCACAAGGGCCAGGGCATTCCGCCGAACTGGACGGCCTATGTCGATGTCGACGATGTGGACGCGACGGCAAAACGTTTTGCCGAAAAAGGTGGCGCGATCCGACGTCCGCCGCAGGACATCCCGGAAATCGGCCGCTTTGCCGTGGTGGCCGATCCCTATGGCGCCGTGCTCTGCATCATGACGCCGCAGCCGATGGAAACCGGCGGTTTCCCTGAGGATACACAAGCGAAACAGGGCCATGTCGGCTGGTACGAACTCTTCACCGACAATGTCGATGAAGCGATGGCCTTCTACGGCGATGTCTTCGGCTGGACCAAGGACCATGATTTCGACATGGGCGAAATGGGCCCGTACCGCATCTTCGCCCATAACGGCAAAGCCGTTGGCGGCATCATGAAACGCATGCCGCAGGTTCCCGTCTGCCATTGGGGTTATTACTTCAATGTTGATGGTATCGATGACGCCATCACCCGAGTCAGCACCGGGGGCGGACAGATGGTCAACGGCCCGATGGAAGTGCCCGGCGATAGCTGGATCGTTAACTGCGTCGATCCGCAGGGCGCCTATTTCTCGCTGGTCTCGCAGAAGAAATAAGTCTGTTGCTGACGATCTGCCGGAGCAACGTCCGGCAGATCACCGTTCTCTCGACAGGCGAACATGATCGATAAAGGCCCGCAGCTTCGGCGCAAGGTTGCGACGGCTGGGATAATAGAGATAAAACCCTGCGAAGCTGGGCGAATAGTCTTCCAACATGGAAACAAGCTCTCCGCGCTCCAGATAGGGCCGGAATGTCTCTTCCATGCCAAAGGTAATGCCTGCACCGGCACAGGCGAGCTTGATCATCAGCTGCATGTCGTTGGTGGTGAAAGCAGGCTCCACCGCCACCGCAAACTCCCGGCCGCTTTCGGCAAATTCCCATCTATATGGCGCAATACCCGGACGAGGCCGCCAGCCGATACACCTGTGCTCGATCAGCTCGCGTGGCTGGCCGGGCAGGCCGAATCGGTCCCGGTAGGAAGGAGAACAGACGGCAAGCTGCCGCTGGGGAACTGATACCGGAACGGCAATCATATCCTGTTCGATAAGCTCTCCCAAACGCACGCCGGCATCATAATGCTCGGCGACAATATCGAATTCTTCATCCGTCACGACGATGTCGAGCTGCACTTCGGGATGTGCCTCGGCAAAGCTTGCGAGCAGAGGTCCCGACAAGAAACGTTCTGCAATGGACGACACCGCCAGCCGAAGCTGACCGCGCACCGTGCCGCCAAGCGACGAGGCCGCCTGCGCCGCCTGCGAGATCGCGTCTATAGAAGAGGAGACATCAGCGTAAAGCTGCTGTCCCGCTTCCGTCAGGCTCACGCTGCGGGTTGTCCGTTGGACGAGCGCGATTCCCATCGTCTCCTCAAGCTTGCGGATGGTCTGGCTGACAGCGGAGCGGGTGACACCCAGCCTGTCCGCGACAGCGCGAAAATTCCGTTCCTCGGCGACAAGGCAGAACGTTGAGACGGCATTGAGATCAATGTTCATTGGTTAGAAATTCTATCCATTGAGGTAACTATTAAGGCGGTTATCGCGACAATGCCTGAGCGCTATCTTCCCTGCAACGGTCGATTTCGAAAAAGCCGACCGTAACAGCAAGGAGATAGCCATGACATTGAACAAAGTTGTTCTCATCACGGGTGCATCGAGCGGGATAGGTGAAGGCATTGCGCGAGAGCTGGCCGCCGCCGGCGCAAAACTGGTGCTCGGCGCGCGCCGGCTGGATCGCCTTGAGGCGCTGGCCGAAGAACTGCGCGAGACAGGGGCTGAGGTCGTCGTCCATCCGCTTGACGTCATCGATAGGCACAGCGTCGAAGCCTTTGCCGAGGCAGGCCGCAAGGCGTTTGGCGAGATCGACGTCATCGTCAACAATGCCGGGATCATGCCGCTGTCGCTGATGTCGTCGCTCAAGGTCGATGAATGGGACCGCATGATCGACGTCAACATTAAGGGCGTGCTCTATGGCGTGGCGGCCGTTCTGCCCGAGATGACCGCACGTGCCTCCGGCCACATCATCAACATCGCTTCAATTGGCGCGCTCGCGGTCTCGCCAACGGCGGCAGTTTATTGCGCCACGAAATTTGCCGTGCGGGCGATTTCGGACGGGCTGCGGCAGGAAAACCGCGACCTGCGTGTCACCTGCATTCACCCCGGCGTGGTGGAAAGCGAACTCGCCCACACCATCACCGACCCGGCCGCCGCCGAACTGATGCAGAGCTACAGGGCCATCGCCCTGAAGCCGGACGCGATCGGCCGCGCGGTGCGCTACGCCATCGAACAGCCTGACGATGTGGACGTCAACGAAATCGTCGTCCGCCCAACCGCTGCCTGAGGAGATTGAGATGAAAACCATTTTTTCAAGTGCATTTGCGATTGCAATGCTCGCGGGAAATGCCGTCGCGCTCGCAAATACGCAGTATCCGGATGACCGGTTGAAACGCGGCGATGATGTCGTCCGCAGTCTCAATAATGGCCAGCCGCAAGCCAATCTGGAACGCATGCGGCAGGAGTTTCCGTTCCTGGCGGAAGCAACGGAGGGATATGCCCTGGGTGAGGTATGGTCGCGGCCGGGGCTGGACAACCGCACCCGCCAGCTGGCCGCCGTCGCTGTCATGGCGGCCCTTGGCGAGCGTGATCTGATGAAGGTCCATGCCGGCTATGCGCTGAATGTGGGCGCAACCGACGAGGAGCTGAAGGAGATGATCTATCTGATCACCGTCCCGGCCGGTTTCCCAAAAGCCATCGCCGCATCACGCACGCTTGCGGAACTGTTCGAGGAGCGCCGCGCCAATGCCGCAACGGGAGTGGAGAGACAATGAACATCGTATCGACATCGGTTGCGCTTCTGCTTGCGGCGGCTTCCGCCGAAGGGGAGAACCGCAAATCTAGCAACGCCACGGAAGTGAACATGACCGAAAACGCGGAGATCCAGAACCATCCGTATGTCGGCATGTGGGTCACCGGCGATGGCCACGTTCGTCAGGAACTTCTGCCCAATGGCCGCTATGACGAGGCGCGGGGTAACCGCAAGAGCGCCTATCAGGGACGATATGAGGTAAAGGGAAACCACATCGACTATTGGGACGACACCGGCTTTACGGCCGATGGCGAATTCGTGGACGACATTCTCTACCACGGCGGCATGATCTTCTACCGCGAGAAGTGATAACCACGCCAATCAAGCGCCGCCCGCTCCATCGAGAGCGGGCGGCGCGCTTGTTGCTATCGCTTCAAACTACCCAAAATCCCGCGCACGATGGCGCGGCCCACCGAAGTCGCGACCGAACGGGCAGCACTTTTCATCGCGGCCTCGATCACCGTTTCGCGCTGGTAGCCGGAACGGCGCGTGCCGCCGTTGCGTGAGCCGCTGGAATTTTGCGCAGGTTCGTCATCACCGAAGCCGGGCAGGCGCCAGCGGCCGGAGGCGTTGTCGGACTGGTTTTGGGCATTTTCTTCTTCAGCACGCTTCGCAGCCTCGGCCTCCGCCGCCTTCTGGGCACGGGCGGCAAGAATCTCGAAAGCCGATTCCCGGTCTATATCCCTGTCGTATTGGCCGGAGACGGGGCTGAGATCGATCAGCGATTTGCGTTCCGCATCCGTCAGCGGTCCGACGCGGCCGGATGGTGGCCTGACGAGCGTGCGCTCGACGATGGAGGGCGCACCCTTGTCGTGCAGGGTGGAGATCAGCGCTTCACCCGTGCCGAGCGTGGTGATGGTATCTGCCGTGTTGAAGGCCGGGTTCTGTCGAAACGTATCGGCTGCCGTGCGCACGGCTTTCTGTTCGCGCGGCGTATAGGCGCGCAGCGCATGCTGCACGCGGTTGCCTAGCTGGGCAAGCACGGTCTCCGGCACATCGAGCGGGTTCTGCGTCACGAAATAAACGCCGACGCCCTTGGAGCGGATGAGGCGCACGACCTGCTCCACACGCTCCACCAGCACGCGCGGCGCATCGTTGAACAGCAGATGCGCTTCATCGAAGAAGAACACCAGACGCGGCTTTTCCGGATCGCCGACCTCGGGAAGCTCTTCGAAGAGTTCGGAGAGCATCCAGAGCAGGAAGGTGGCGTAAAGGCGCGGGTTCATCATCAGCTTGTCGGCGGCGAGAACCGAAACCGTGCCGCGACCATCGGTGCCCACACGCATGATGTCGGCGATCTTCAACGCCGGCTCGCCGAAGAAATTGGCAGCGCCCTGCTGTTCGAGAACCAGCAGCCCGCGCTGCAGCGAACCGACCGAAGCCTTGGAAATCAGGCCGAACTGGTTGGAGAGTTCCGTTGCGTTTTCGCCCATATAGTTGAGGAGCGATTGCAGGTCTTTCAGATCGAGCAGCGGCAGCCCGCCCTGATCGGCGATCTTGAAGGCGATGTTGAGAACGCCTTCCTGCGCCTCGGAAGCATCCATCAGCCGGGCGAGCAGCAGCGGCCCCATTTCGGCGATGGTGGCACGCACGCGATGGCCTTTTTCGCCATAGAGATCCCAGAAGATGACAGGCGACTTGCCGTAGGAAAAATCGGTAAAGCCGATCTGTTCGGCGCGCTTCTGCACCCAGTCCTTCGCTTCGCCTTCGGCTGCGATTCCGGAAAGGTCACCCTTGATATCGGCGCAGAAGACCGGAACGCCGGCCTTCGAAAAACCTTCTGCCAGAACCTGCAGCGTCACGGTCTTGCCCGTGCCTGTCGCGCCGGTGATGAGGCCGTGGCGGTTGCCGAATTTCAGTTCCAGATATTCACCCTTGTTCAGGCTGTCATCCGGATTGCGGCTGGTGCCGATATAGAGCTGTCCGTCCTGCAACATCGACCATTTTCTCCTGCGGCTGAAACATGACCCGTAAAATCGCGGCGGATTTTGCAAAAGTCATGTCCGAATTAAAAGTCTTCCGGCATGATAGGGACACCCCGGAAGGAGGCAGCCTTTTCATAGTTTGGTTGTGATGATCTTATAAGGGCAGTTTCAAGGCGCAACAACTGCTTGATGGCGATGAAGAAAAAGCGCTTGATGAAAGTTGCCGCACCGCTCATGGCCGCTTGAATGCCACATGAGATTGTTTTACGTTGACGTTAACGTCAGTTCGCAGAAGTTGACGTCGTTTTTCAACAGGAGGCAAGAATGAACGAAGTCGTGGATCAGATCGCCGCAAAGGCGGGGATCGACCCTGAACTGGCTGAAAAGGCCATTGGCATGATTCTCGGTTTTCTCCAGCGCGAGGCTGCCGACGGCCCGATCGCGCGGATGATCGAAGCCATTCCCGGCGCGAGCGATCTGGTGGCGCAGTATAATGGCGAAGGTGCCGGCGGCGGCGGTCTGCTTGGTGGCCTTATGAGCGCCATCGGCGGCGGCGGCATCATGGGGCTTGGCCAGCAGCTGATGAGCCAGGGCCTTGGCATGAGCGAGATTTCCACCCTCGCCAAGGAAACCATCGCCGCTGCCCGCCAGCATGCCGGCGATGAAACCGTCGATCAGGTGATCGCCTCGGTCCCGGGCCTCAGCCAGTTCGCCTGAGCCGGACTATTCCATCGCGGGGCGTGGGGGCTGTTCGTTGAACAGGCGCCGCGCCTCTTCTATTTCGGCATGGTGCGTTTCCGCCCATATCCACACCCCGCAAAAAGCGCTGCCCAGCGTGCGGCCAAGGTTCGTCAGGCCATAATCCACATGTGGGGGAATGACGGGATGCACCGTGCGGCGCACCAGCCCGTCGCTTTCCATCTGCCGCAGCGTCTTCGTCAGCATCTTCTGGCTGATATTGCCCACATGTTTGCCAATCTGCGTAAAGCGCAGCGTGCCGTGCTCTTCCAGCACTTCGAGAATGAGCATCGTCCATTTGTCGGCCACCTTGGCAATGATGTCCTGAACCAGCGCCTCTATTGCCGGATCTGTATCCGTCGGTGGCGGAACCTTGCGCCGGTTCTCGATGGCCGGGTCGGCTGCATGCCGCTTCATCTTACACTCTCCATTTGGTAAGTATAAATCTTTTGGGTGCCTACTTTCGATTGGAGAGTATCATAGCTAACTTCCTTTCAGCCAACAAGCAAAGGATGTTCCCATGAAAATCTCTGGCAATACCATTCTCATCACCGGCGGCGGTTCCGGCATCGGTCGTGCTCTGGCGGAGGCCTTTCACAAGGCCGGCAACAGGGTCATCATTTCCGGCCGGCGCAAGGCCGTGCTCGACGAGGTGACGGCCGCCAATCCCGGCATGGCCTCGATGGTGATGGATGCGACGGACGCGGCAGGCATCCGCGCTTTCGCAGAGGCTGTCGTAGAGGCCCATCCCACTCTCAACGCCGTTATCAACAATGCCGGCATCATGCGGCCGGAAGACATCGCCGCAGCCCCGGATTATCTGGACACGGCCGAAGAAACCATCGCCACCAATCTTCTTGCACCCATCCGCCTGACGGCGGCGCTTTTGCCGCATTTCCTCAAGCAACCCGCCGCGACGGTGCTGACGGTCTCCTCCGGTCTCGCCTTCGTGCCGATGGTGCTGACCCCCACCTACAGCGCCACCAAATCCGCCATTCATGCCTATTCGGTCGCTCTGCGCGAGCAGCTTGAAGAGACGCCGGTGGAAGTCATCGAAATCGTGCCGCCTTACGTGCAGACGACGCTGATGGGTGAGGGGCAGGCGAAGGATGAAAGAGCCATGCCGCTTGATGCCTTCATTGCCGAGGTCATGGATATCCTCGAAAATCGTCCGGACGAGAAGGAAGTGGTGGTGGAACGCTGCAAGCCGCTGCGGTTTGCCGCGCAGAACGGAAATTTCGATCAGGTCTTCGCCATGATCAACCATATGCATCCTTGAGCGGCAACGTCTGTCGCATGGGGACATCCTGTGATAGCGTCGCGCTCCTATCTGAGGAGTGCGCGCTTTCATGGCCCAAGGCCGGTTCCTGATGCCGAAAACCAGCATGCCCGGTGTCGTCGCCGTAGTGGCGGATAGCGATCGTTCTTTCCCACGCCATATGCATGATCAATTCGGTATCGGCGTCATCGAACGCGGCGCGCAGAAATCGCTTTCCGGCCGTGGCATGGTGGAAGCGGCCGCCGGTCAGGTCATCACCGTCAATCCCGGCGAGATACATGACGGTATCCCGCTCGGGGAGGGCGGCCGCGCCTGGCGGATGCTCTATCTCGACATCGATATCGTGCGCGATGTCATTGCCGATGTCTGTGAGCAGGATCGCGGCTTTTTCGAATTCGCCTATCCTGTTGATGCAAGGCCTCTGGCGGAGCGGTTCAACGCTGTCTTTTCCGCCGTCACTGCAAAGGAACGACCGGGCGAAACCCTGCACAGCGACGAGACCTTGCTGATGCTTCTGGCGGCTGCGATGGAGACGGCGGCTAAACCGCCCGTGGTGACCTCGCCCGACACCATCAGGCGCGCGAAAAGCAGCATCGATGACGACCCTGCCCACCCGTTCCGCCTTGCCGATCTGGCCGCGGAAGCCGGCATGAGCCAATTCCGTTTCCTGCGCGCCTTCGCAAAAGCAACCGGCCTGACGCCGCACAGCTATCTTCTCCAGCGGCGCGTCCATCTGGCCCGGCACGCGCTGGCCGGAGGTAAGCCGCCGGCCGAGGTTGCCTTCCTTGCCGGTTTTGCCGACCAGAGCCATCTGAACCGCGTTTTCGTGCGCCAGTTCGGGGTGACGCCGGCGGTTTACCGGGCGGCGACGGGCGGCGGATCGTCGCTCTCTTCCGTCATGCGGGACTAGATCCGGCATCCAGCCATGGCGCGTCTGCGCCGTGAAAGAAGTCTTTCGTGGTCAAGGACTTGACCACGCTGGACCCCGGCTCGGGGGCCGGGGTGACGGTGTGCGGATTTGGCCCTGCAATTTCATCCAAGACACCCGCCCCAGTCATCACCATGCTCTCGTCCTTCACCCACAGGACACCGCATCATGACACCCGAATTCCTCATCACATCCTTCATCGTTGCCGCCTCTCCGGGCACCGGCGTGGTTTACACGCTGGCTGCCGGCCTTTCGCAGGGGGCGCGGGCGAGCGTCATTGCGGCTTTCGGCTGCACGCTCGGCATCGTGCCGCATCTGCTCGCCGCCATCACCGGTCTTGCCGCCATCCTGCACACCAGTGCGCTGGCCTTTAGCGTGGTCAAATATCTGGGGGTCGCCTATCTGCTCTACATGGCGTGGAACACGCTGCAGGAGAATGGCGCGCTGAAGATCGATGAAACGAGGCAGCCGCAAAAAGCCGCCCGCGTCATCGGTGAGGCGATCCTCATCAATCTGCTGAACCCGAAACTGTCGATCTTCTTTTTTGCCTTCCTGCCGCAGTTCATCGCGCCGGATGAGGCTTTGCCGACATGGCGCATGGTCGATCTCGGCCTGATCTTCATGGCCATGACCTTTCTGGTCTTTGCGCTTTATGGCAGCTTTGCCGCCTCGGTCCGGCGGCAGGTGGTGTCACGCCCGGCGGTCCTCGCCTGGCTGAGACGCAGCTTCGCCGCCGCATTCGTGGCGCTGGGGGCGAAGCTGGCCTTGACCGAGCGATAAGGGGGGACCAAACGGCCCCGTCGCCTCAGTTGTCCCAGTCGGGCGCGAGGTGGCCGGGGCTGACAATGCGGCCATTCGGCTTTGCCAGCGCATGGATTGCCTGCATTTCTTCTTCCGAGAGCGCAAAATCGAAAATATCGAAATTCTCCTTGAGGCGGCTTTCCGTCACCGTCTTGGAAAGCGCCACGATATCCGGTTGCTGCACCGCCCAGCGAAGGGCTACCTGCGCGGCGGTCTTGCCGTGTTTCGCGCCGATATCCTTCAGAACAGGATCGTTCGGCACCTTGCCGTCGGCCATCAGGTAATAGGCTGTCACCGACATGCCGTGCCTGCGCGCAGCCGCAATCACCTTGGTCTGGTCGAGATAGGGGTGATATTCGATCTGGTTGGTGGCAAGCGGCGTGTCGGACAGTTTCACCGCCTCTTCGGTCAGCGCCACGTTAAAGTTGGAAATGCCGATATTGCGTGCCTTTCCGGCCTTGCGCACCGCGTTCAGCGCGCCCATGCGCTCGGCAAGCGGCACATCGCTCTTTGGCCAGTGCAGCAGCAAAAGGTCGACATAGTCGGTCTTCAGCTTTGCAAGACTCTCATCGACGGAAGCGAGAAAATCGTCGTGGCGATAGCGGTCCACCCAGACCTTTGTGGTCAGGAATATATCGTGCCGGGAAATGCCCGACTTGGCGATAACTTCGCCCACGGCCCCTTCGTTCTTGTAAATCTGCGCGGTATCGACATGGCGGAAACCGAGCTTCAGCGCCTCCGGCAGAATGCGCCTGACATCGTCTTCCGGAATGCGGAAGGTGCCGAAACCGAGGGCGGGAATGTTCGCGCCATTTGCGCTGACGTCATACATGGGATGTCTCTCCTGTTTGCTGAAACATGGCCGGCGCGGGACGCCGGGGGGCAGGGAAGCCGTCTTTCATTAACTGGTATCCGCACGATCGGTTTCAACCCGGCGACGCCAGTCACATCAGCACGTAATCCACCGGACGCGGATCGGCCGGCAGTTCGGTATCGCCGATCGCCTCGCGCAGATTGATCTCGATTGTGGTGGCAAGGGCATTGATCGGCAGCGCGTTGAGGCCGGTGCCGAAGGGGTCCTCCAGCTCGTCGGACAGCGCATCGAGGCCGAAAAACGTATAGGCGATCAACGTACTCGTGAAAGGCGTCGCCCAGCCGAGCAGATCGGTGAAACCGAACGGCAGGAGAAGGCAGAAAAGATGCGCGGTCCGGTGCAGCAGCAGCGAATAACCGAAAGGAACCGGCGTGTGGCGAATGCGCTCGCACGAAGCCTGTGCGGCGCCCATCTGCTGCACGGTCGCATCCAGCATCTGCAACTGTATATCGCTGATCTGGCCTTTGCCATGAGCGGCGACGATGGCGCCGGAGATTTCGCGCAGCAGCATGTCCGGCCTGTTGCGGCTGCGGGCATAGGTCTGCGAAAGTTCCTCCGGAACGAGGTCGGTGGCGACCGTCGCATTCGCCGGACGCAGATGTGAGACCAGCGCGTGACAGAAGGCGATGACAAGATCGGTGATCCGTCTGCGGGTAACGGGATCGGCCACATGCTGCCGGCCTTCCAGCATCACGGTCTGGCGTGCCAGCGTGCGGGCCACGGTAATCAGCGCGCCCCACTGCTTGCGGGCTTCCCACCAGCGGTCGTAACAGGCATTGGCACGAAAACCGAGGAATACGGAAAGCGCGATGCCGAGCAGCGAGAACGGCGCTCCATTTAGCGCCGGCACCAGATCCGGGCGATCCTTGTGCGCCCAGACCACCAGCGTCGACAGCAGGAAAACCGCAAGCACCTGCGGAAAGATGCGGACGATGATGGAGCCGCGCACGATGAGGAAAAGCTGCAGCAGGTTCGGTTTTGGACGAACGATCATGGTGGAAACTCGAAATGCCTGTGGCGAGTGAGGGCGCGTGGAAATCCCTACCCTTATCTACATGCTGGCTACGCGGCCTTGTCCACCCTTTTTTGCGTGGTTGCGCACGGCGGCTGGCAGCGCTACGCGTCTATCGCGGGCATCGTCAATAGATGATCCGACCGTGCGGGGTGGAAGGAAATGTCGCGTGTCACGTTCACAACGGCTTCTTGATCTGTTGCAGATTCTTCGTTCCCACCGCATGCCGGTGAGTGGTGCAGCCCTTGCCGCGAAGACCGGCGTCAGCCTGCGCACGCTCTACCGTGATATAGCAACGCTTCAGGCGCAGGGCGCCGATATCGAGGGCGAAGCGGGCGTGGGTTATGTGCTGCGTCCCGGTTTCCTACTGCCGCCGTTGATGTTTTCCCAGCACGAAATCGAGGCGCTGGTGCTCGGCTCGCGCTGGGTGGCGGGCCGCGCCGATGCCGGACTGGCGGAGGCTGCGCGCGCCGCACTCGTCAAGATCGGCGCCGTTCTGCCCGAAGCCCTGCGGGAGGAACTCGATCACTCCACCCTGCTTGTCGGTCCGGGGCAGGGGCTTGCGGCCATCCATGTCGATCTGGCGGCCATTCGCGATACGATTCGCAGGGAAAGCAGGGTCGTCATCACCTATCGCGACGAAAAGGGAGACGTGACGGAGCGGGTTATCTGGCCTTTCGCACTCGCTTTTTTCGATCTGGTGCGGGTGGTGCTGGGCTGGTGCGAGACACGGCAGGACTACCGCAGTTTCCGGGCTGACCGCATCGAAAGCTTTCGTCCCCTCGACGGCCGTTATCCGCGCCGCCGCCAGGTGCTGCTGAAAGAATGGCGCGAACGGGAAAAACAGCGGCGGCGGCAACATGCTGACAAAAACTGACAGCATCGGGGTCTAGAAACCGTTCATCCGCAACACAGGAGAACAACCATGACCCACCCCGATTTCACCATTCTTTACGTCGATAATCCGCCGGCCAGCACCGAGTTCTACAAGGCCCTGCTGGGCGTTGATCCCGTCGAAGCCTCCCCGACATTTTCCCTCTTCGTCCTTGCCAACGGCATGAAGCTCGGCCTCTGGTCGCGGCACACGGTGGAACCGAAGGCATCCGTTACGGGCGGCGGCGTCGAACTCGCCTTCCGCGTCGAAAACGACCTTCAGGTGGAAGAGACTTTCGCGAGCTGGAAGGCAAGAGGCGTCGCCATGCTGCAGCAGCCAGCGAAAATGGAGTTCGGTTATACCTTCACGGCCGCCGACCCGGACAGCCATCGCCTTCGGGTCTATGCCTTCGCGAGCTGATGACAAGCGGTTTGGCCGGGTTGGTCAAATAAAGCCATCCTCATCCATGCACGCGGTATTCCGCACGCTCCTGCTCCGCACTCTCCTCATCCCTGTGCTTGTCACAGGGATCCAGTCGACGCGCGTCTGCGCGGCGGGGAGAGCCCTGCCAGCCCAAGGACTTGGGCTGGCTGGATTCCTGGGACAGGCACAGGAATGAGGGCGGTGGGGAGGCGTCCGCGTGTGACAATCGCACGTCGCATCTGATGCCCTACGTCTTGACCGCCACGACAAAAAGGCGGGGAAACCGCAGAAGCAACCGGCCATCCGCCATCGGCGGATAGGCCTCCCTGATACGCCGCGTATAGTCGGCGAGGAAGGCTTCGCGGTTCTCCTCGCCGGCGGCGGCGAGATAGGGGCGTAGCCCCGTGCCCTTCACCCATTCGACGATGCTATCCGCATCTTTCATCGGGTGATTATAGATCGTGTGCCACACATCCACCCGCACGGATTTCGGTGAAAGCGCATTGAAATAATCCGAAGGTGCGGGCAGGGGTTTGCGCCGCAACCGGCCATCGGAAAAAGTCTGTTTCCATGGGCCTTCGTCACCTGTCTCATGCATCGCGATATGCGTCGGCTCCTGCAGATTGTCAGGCATCTGCACGGCCAGAACGCCGCCGCTTTCCAGCTGGTCCATCAGTTGCGAAAGAATGGCGAGATGATCCGGCACCCACTGGAAAACGGCATTGGCGTAAAGCAGGTCCGCCTTCTGCGCCGGTTTCCAATGCGCGAGGTCGGCCTTGCCGAAGCGGGTGGTCGGCAGCCGGTCTGCTGCCTTCGCCAGCATATCATCATCGCTGTCAATACCGGTGATGACATTGACGCCGTAACGGTCGGTCAGAAGCTCGGTGGAATTGCCGGGACCGCAACCGAGGTCATAGCCGTTCAGCACCCGCTCCAGCGGCACCTGGGCCAGGAGATCCCGCGCCGGGCGCGTCCGCTCGTCTTCGAATTTCAGATATTGCTGTGCGGACCATGCCATGATTTTTCTCCTGCGGACTGCTGTCAGATCGTCAGCATCGCATGGGCGAAATCGCCCCGCCATCATTCAATCGATGAATTATTGTGATGAATCTATTCACCAACCTTTTGTTTCGCCTCATAAAACATCCTGCCGGGGCCGCTGCTTTGTTATTTTCCATCAAAATCAGAAATCGCGGCAATTAAAACTTGACCTCATTGAGGGAGAGGCATTCACTCCGGCCGATTTCCCGCACATGCCAGGTTGCGCGCGCACAGCGTTCCTCATCCGGCAATGCATCAGAACAAAAAGACGGAGCGTTTTTTACCGAACGGAAACGCTCGAGATAGGAGACCATCATGAGCGTCGATACCGCACCCCGATCAACCACCTGGACCTATGTTGACGGTCAATGGCTGCCTGGCAATCCGCCGCTCATCGGGCCAACCTCGCATGCCATGTGGCTGGCCTCTACGGTATTCGATGGTGCACGCTGGTTCGATGGCGTCGCGCCTGATCTTGATCTGCACTGCCAGCGCGTCAATCGCTCTGCCGTCAACATGGGCATGAAGCCGACCATGACCGCCGAGGAAATCGAGGCCCTGGCGCTCGAGGGCGTGAAGAAATTTGATGGCAAGATGGCGATCTACATCAAGCCGATGTACTGGGCCGAACACGGCATGCCCGGCAGCGTCGTTGCACCGGATGCCAGTTCCACCCGGTTTGCGCTCTGCCTTTTCGAAGCGCCGATGGACGCCGGCAAGCCGCTGACGCTCACCGTCTCGCCGCTGCGCCGCCCTTCGCCGGAAACGGCAATGACGGACGCGAAGGCAGGCAGCCTTTATCCGAATAGCGGCCGCGCGATTCTGGAAGCGCGCTCACGCGGTTTCGACAACGCCCTGATGCGGGACATGAACGGAAATGTCGCAGAATCCGCCTCCGCCAACATCTTCATGGTCAAGGACGGCGTCGTTCTCACGCCGGTCCCGAACCGTACCTTCCTTGCCGGCATCACCCGTTCACGCGTGATCGGTCTTCTGCGCCAGGCCGGTTTTGACGTGCGGGAAGCGACGCTTTCGGTTGAGGATTTCCGTGAGGCCGACGAAATCTTCTGCTCCGGCAACTATTCCAAGGTTTCGCCTGTCGTGAAGCTCGACGACCGCGAGCTGCAGGCCGGCCCGGTCGCCCGCAAGGCGCTTGATCTTTACATGGAATGGGCACGTCTCGGCGCAGACGTCTGAATTCTGCATCTATTCGCGTGAAACGGCCATGACAGACATTCGTTCGGTCATGGCCATTTTTTTGCGATGCAAAAAAACCCTGAAAACAGGGGGTAATTTAATCCAATTTTAGAAAACAGAATTGTAGCTTGCGACATCTTCACTTCCGGGCAGCGGGGGCCGCCAGATGTCTTTCAGCATTCGAAATGTACTTGTAGGTTTTTTTCTCACCATCAGCCTTGCACTTGCCGGTCTGGTCGGCAACGAAGCCTGGCGCTCGGTCAATCGCGCCAGCGCCTTTTCTGAGGTTGCGCAGCTTGTCGCGCTCGACAAGCTTCTCTTCAACGCACTTCTGAATTTCCGCAGTGAGCGCGGCGACAGCGCCACCGCGCTCACTGTCGATCCTTCGAAATCCGCGGGCAGCGTCGCCAGCGTGCAGGCGGCGCGTCAGAAGGTGGATGCCGCCATGACGGCCTTTATCGCGCAGTCTCCGTCGATTGCAGATGCGAAGCTCCAGGGACCGCTCAAGCGCGTGAGCGATGTCTACGCACAGTTCGTCGACCTGCGAAAGAAGGTGGACGCCAATATTTCCCAGCCGCTTGATCGGCGCGAAAACGGCCTCGACAAGACCGTGATGACGCTGGGCGCCGATTTCCTTGCGTCTCTCGAAGCCGGCTCGACTGCGTTGGAAGGCGCCGTCCGTTCGCTGGATCAGGGCCAGACAGGCCTCATTCAGCTGCGATCCTACGGCTGGTCCGCCCGCGCGCTTGGTGGCAGCGCCACCGTTGTCCTCAACGCTGCTGTGGCGCAGAACCGTCCTCTTACCGCCCAGGAAATGCAGCAGCTGGGCGCCTTCGATGCCGGCGCGGCTTTCGCGTGGAAAGCAACGGGCGATCTCGTGGCGCATGAATCGGCGCCGCAATCGCTCAAGGACATCTACGCCACTGCGGACAAGACCTATTTCAAGGGCGATTTCAACGCCCAGCGAACCAAGCTCATCGAAGATCTGAACAATGGCCGCACGCCGTCCTTTACCATGGATAGCTGGCGCACCACCGTCACGGAAAATCTCGGCACGATTGCCAAGATCGCTTCTGCCGCCATGGACGTGCTGGATGCCAACGCCGAGAAGGCGAAACAGGAAGCCTTCACCGATGCGGTGATCTTTCTCGCGGTCTTCGTGGTCACGCTCGCCCTCTGCATTGTCTCGCTCGCCGTCATCGTCGGCCGCGTCACCCGGCCGATCAGCCGGCTGACCAATGCCATGATGGCACTGTCGGGCGGCAATCTCGCAATCGATATCGCAGGCGCAAAACGCGGTGACGAGATCGGCGAGATGGCCCGGGCCGTGGAAGTTTTCCGTGAGGCCGCCATCCGCAATCGGCAGCTGGAGGCGGATGCCGTCGCAAACCGGGAACAGGCCGAACGCGACCGCATCGAGCTGCAGCAGCGTGCCGAGGCCGAAGCCGAAGCACGGCTCAACCAGGCGACGGGTTCGCTGGCAGGCGGCCTGCGCCGCCTCGCCTCGGGCGATATGCTCTGCGAGATCGCCACGCCATTCGCGCCGCAATTCGAGGCGCTACGGCACGATTTCAACAGCTCCGTGCACCAGCTTCGCGAAGCGCTGACCAGCGTCGGCCAGTCCGTGCAGACGGTGAATGGCGGCGCACACGAGGTGTCGTCGGCATCCGACGATCTTTCCCGCCGCACCGAACAGCAGGCCGCCTCCCTGGAAGAGACAGCCGCCGCGCTGGAAGAGATCACCGCCAACGTGTCCGCCACGTCCAAACGCGCCGGCGAAGCGCGCGACACGGTGCGGGAAGCGCGGACGAAGGCCGATCTTTCCGGCAAGGTGGTGCGCGATGCCGTTGCCGCCATGGAACGCATCGAACATTCCTCGCGTCAGATCGGTCAGATCATCGGCGTGATCGATGAGATCGCCTTCCAGACCAACCTTCTGGCGCTGAATGCCGGCGTTGAAGCGGCGAGGGCGGGCGATGCCGGCAAGGGCTTTGCCGTCGTTGCACAGGAGGTGCGCGAACTGGCGCAGCGCTCCGCCAATGCGGCCAAGGAAATCAAGCAGCTCATCAATACGTCAGCCGTTGCGGTGGGCGAAGGCGTGAAGCTGGTGGCCGATACCGGCCTCGGGCTTTCCGAGATCGAGCAGCTGGTGCTCTCCGTCAACAGCCACATGGACGCCATCGCGACCGCAGCACAGGAACAGTCTGCCGGCCTTTCCGAGGTCAACACCGCCGTCAACCACATGGATCAGGCCACGCAGCAGAATGCTGCCATGGTCGAGGAAATGAATGCGGCCGGTGCGGGGCTCGCACAGGAATGCGCCAACCTCCAGGCGCTGCTGGCGCAGTTCCAGCTCGGCCACCAGACCTCGGCCCTGCGGGAGACGGCGCGGCAGATGCAGCGCGTTGCAAGCCCGGCCCCTGCGCCGGTCACCTCCGCTCCGAAAGCCCGCCCGATCGTTGCACGCGGCAATGCGGCACTGGCCGTGAAGGGTGACGACTGGACGGAGTTCTGAGAACGAAACTCGTGGACTGAATGTGTGGGTGGAGGCTTGGTTATGGGCTCCGTCACCCCGGACTGGATCCGGGGTCCAGCGCGATCAAGTCCTTGATCGCGAAAAACTCTCTTCACGGCGCAGACGCGCCGTGGCTGGATGCCGAATCCAGTCCGGCATGACGGATGAGAGAGTACGGTTCCATGTCGTCAACAGGTCGAAGCCGGCCCTCGCAACCGGCGCGGACTTCACCTTTTCCGCACATCCGGCAGTGCTGCGGCAAGCGCCCGCAGCGGCGCAGTCATGTGTTTGTCGCGCCGCATCGCGAGAGCGATCCGGCGTTCGAGCGGCGGATTGAGTGAGCGCCATTGCAGCCCCGATGGAGTGGCGTCCTGTTCCACTGCCATGCGTGGAACGATGGCAAGGCCAAGCCCGGCGCCTGCAAGTTTCTTGATGGCTTCCACGCTGCCGAGTTCCATCGTCGGCTGCACGGCACGACCGCTTGCAGCGAACCATTGATCCACCAGCCTGCGCGTATTACCGCCCTCGTAGAGCAACAGCGGCTTGGTCGAGAGCACATCTGCGGTGAGCAGCCCTGTGTCCGCGATCATATCTTTCGGGAAGACGGCGACCAGCTCATCGAAATGGATATCGCTGATATCGAGGCTGCGGCCGCTGGCGGGCAGGGCCACCACGGCGGCGTCGATCGTGTTGGCCTCCAGAAGCCGCAGGATATCGTGGGTATTGCCCGTCTGCACCACGATCTCGATGCCAGGCATGGCTGCGCGAATACGCCCCAGAACCGGCGGCAGGAGATAGATACAGGCGGTGGCGCCCGTGCCGATGCGCAGGCGTCCCGTCACCCCGCTGCGATGCGGCGCGACCGTATCGATGGCATGCGCCACCTCTTCTGCAATCCGCCTTGCATGAATGAGGAAGTCGCGGCCCGCCGCCGTCGGCTGGGCGCGCCTGCCCACCCTCTCGATCAGCCGCACGCCCAGCTGTTTTTCAAGCAGCCTTATGTGCAGGCTGATGGCCGGCTGCGTCACTCCGGCCTTGTCGGCGGCGGCGGAAAAGCTGCCGAGATCGGCCACATCCATGAAACTTCGCACTTGCCGAAGGTCGAGATCCATCATCAAAGAAAACCTTATCGATTGTATAAGTCAGATAATCTTTATTTTGGCTGCGCCGCAATGCACAATGACGGCGTGAATGATCCGCAGGACAAGAGAATGACCCTTTCCACCGTTTCCAGCCTTCTGATCCGCCCCTGTGAAGAGGCGGATATCCCAGCCATTACCGAAATTTACCGGGACGCCGTTTTGCATGGCCGCGCCAGCTTCGAGATCGATCCGCCAACGGCGGAAACGATGGCTGAGCGCCGCCGCCTTCTGGTGGAGGGCAATTTCCCCTATCTCGTCGCTGAGCGTGACGGCAAGGTGGCGGGATATGCCTATGCCGGGGCTTATCGCGCCCGCCCGGCCTATGGCGCGACGGTTGAGGATTCCGTTTACATCGACCCTTCGATGAAAGGCATGGGTATTGGCCGCAAGCTGCTCGACGCGCTCATCAAGGAGGCGACCGTGCGTGGCTTCCGGCAGATGATCGCCGTCATCGGCGACAGCGCAAATGCGGCTTCGGTCGGCGTGCATCGCGCCGCCGGTTTCGAGCACGTCGGAACCTTCAAATCCATCGGCTGGAAACATGGCCAGTGGCTGGACACGGTGCTGATGCAGCGCGCACTGGGCGAGGGCGATACCACGCCGCGTTTCTGACCCGCGTCAGGGCTTGGTGGAGCCGGGAATTTCCACCTTCAGCGTATCGCCGGCAAGTTCGCTGCCGAGTTCCACGGCCTTGGTCTTCTTGTCATAGACGCAGATATGGCTGACCGTCACATCCGCGCCCTTTGCCCTGCCGGTCAGGATGGCAAGACCGTAATTCTCGCTGCCAACGGGATCGACGACCGCCTTGGCGTCGTCGATCATGTCTCCGGCTGCGGCAAGACACGCAGTCTGCACATCCGCCACGAATTCCTTCCACGCATCGTCCGAAGATGCGGACGCAGGCAGGACAGCCGACGAGACGGCAACAAGGAGGGCGGCTGTGTGGATCATCGGGCGTATCATGGAATTTCCTTCCTGCAATCTCGATCAAAAGCGAACCGATAGGGTGGAAAACGGTACGCCAGCGATGTGAAACAAATATGGTGGCGGCCGGCGCGAGAGGAATTTTCTCTTTTGGCGGAACATTTTGATAATTCACAGGTTGCCCAAACAGAGCTTCGCTCCTATGGTCCGCTCACACGGTTTCTAGGAGCGGTAACGCGCTGCAAAAAGGAGTAAAAACCATGGCCTTCGAACTTCCCGAACTCCCCTACGACTACGACGCGCTTGCACCTTACATGTCGCGCGAGACGCTCGAGTTCCATCACGACAAGCACCACAAGGCGTATGTCGACAACGGCAACAAGCTTGCAGCTGAAGCCGGTCTTTCCGACCTGTCGCTCGAAGAAGTCGTGAAGAAGTCCTTTGGCACCAATGCCGGTCTCTTCAACAATGCGGCCCAGCACTACAACCACGTTCATTTCTGGAAGTGGATGAAGAAGGGCGGCGGCGGCAACAAGCTGCCGGGCAAGCTCGAGCAGGCAATTGCCTCCGATCTCGGCGGTTACGACAAGTTCAAGGCCGATTTCATCGCAGCCGGCACCACGCAGTTCGGCTCCGGCTGGGCGTGGCTGTCCGTCAAGAACGGCAAGCTCGAAATCTCCAAGACCCCGAACGGCGAAAACCCGCTGGTTCACGGTGCAGAACCGATCCTCGGCGTCGACGTATGGGAACACTCCTACTACATCGACTACCGCAACCTGCGTCCGAAGTACCTCGAAGCCTTCGTCGATAACCTCATCAACTGGGACTACGTCCTGGAGCGTTACGAAGCTGCTGCCAAGTAAGGCTTGCGACAAGCGTGGTTGCTGATCGAGGCAGCCACCTCTTGCGCGACGTCATCCTCGGCCTTGTGCCGAGGATCCGCGGATGTTCCCTGACACGGGATGTCAGCAGATGCGCCGGGACAGGCCCGAGAATGGCGACGGAAAGCTTGCGGAACCACCTATTGAACACCCGGCTCTCAGGCCGGGTGTTTTGCTTTGGAGCATATTCTGCTCCTGTCACAAGCCTGTCATCCGCCGGGTTTATCGCGGCGCATCATGACTGAAAAAACAACTCCTCTCTTCTCCTTCGGCATAGTCGCCGATCCCCAATATGCCGATATCGATCCGCGTCCCGAGATGGGCCGTCATTATCGCGAAAGTCCCAAAAAGCTCGCGGAGGCGGTGGATGCCTTCAATCGCGAAGATCTGGCCTTCGTCGTGACGCTGGGCGACATCATCGATCGCGGTTTTGAAAATTTCGATGCGATCCTTGCCGTTTACGACCGGCTTCGCCACCGCTCGCTCCTGCTGCCGGGCAATCACGATTTCGCCGTTGCCGCCGAGCATTTGCCTGGCGTCCACGCCCGCCTCGGCATGGCCGCCGCCTGGCATGATTTTACCGTCGGCGGCATCCGCTTCGCCGTGCTTGATGGCAATGACGTCAGCCTTTTCGCCCCACCGGTTGGGGATCCGCGTCGCACCCTTGCTGCCGAGCGGCTGAAGCGCCTCTCGGATGTAGGCGCAATCAACGCGCAGGACTGGAACGCCTCGCTTGGCGACGAGCAGTTCGACTGGCTGCGGGCGGTTCTGCAAAAGGCGGATGCGGTGGGCGAAAGAGTCATCGTGCTGTGCCACTACCCTGTCTATCCGGAGAACGCCCATAACATGTGGGACGCACCGCGCATCCTTGATCTTCTCAACGCCCATCCTTGCGCCATCGCATGGTTCAACGGCCATAACCATGAGGGCAATTACGGCGTATCGGGCAATACACATTTCGTGAATTTCAAGGGCATGGTCGACACGCCAGACCAGAACACCTTCGCCATCGCCGATGTCTTTGCCGACCGAATCGCCATTCGCGGTTTCGGGCGGGAGGAGGATCGCCTCTTAGGGCTGTGAGTAAGGGATGGCCGGCTGGTTGCTCTGCCAGCCGGCCATCCACAATTGCCGCAGCTTCTCGCCTTCGAGCTTGAAGAAACTGCCGGTCGCCCGGCAGCTCTGCACCCGGTCCGAGCGGAAATTGCGGATCGCCTGCCGCAGCTCGCACCAGGCGACAATATTCACTGTTTCGGAATAGTAGATCACCGCGATTGGCCGAACCCGCCGCCGCGTTTCCGCGCCGGCTTCATCGCGATAGATGATTTCCAGCGTCTCCTCGTCGCGCACCGCACGCCTGACCGTCGAGAGATCAAGTCCTGCCGGTGCCGGCGCGATGCTGCCCCAGGCGTGGAGGGCATTGGCGGAAAGGGTCTTTGACAGCGGTTCGGGCAGAGACGCGGCAATCTTGTCGCTCGCCTTCTTCGCGGCCCGGCGCAATTCCATATCGCCGGTGCGGTCGACCATGGCGAGCGCCAGCACGATTGCCTCGGTTTCCTCGATGGAAAACATCAGTGGCGGCAGGTTGAAACCGGGCCGGAGAATATACCCCACGCCGCGTTCCCCTGCGATGGGCACACGCATGGTCTGAAGCGCTGCCATATCGCGATAGACCGAGCGCACTGTTATCTCCAGCATGTCGGCAATCGTCTGCGCGGTCACCGGGCGGCGCGCCAGCCGCAAAATCTGGATGATCTCGAACAGTCTTGAGGCCTTGCGCATTGCCGTCTTCCCGATGGATTTTCCCACGCAACTGACACAACGCTGTCAGTTGGCGTTCCCTATAAACGGAAAAATACATTGAGAAACATGGGGTTTCTCGAATGCACCTCTATCCGGTATGAAAGATACTGACATGACTTATGCCGAAAATCTCTGGCTTTTCTTTGCTGTCCTGTTCGGCATCATCATCCTGCCGGGCATGGACATGCTCTTTGTGCTGGCAAGCGCGCTGACAGGTGGCAGGAGAACCGGCCTTTCCGCCGCCGTCGGCATGAGCGCCGGCGGCATCGTGCATTCGCTGTATGGCGCGCTGGGCGTCGGCATGCTTGCCGCATGGATGCCGTCGCTGTTCCTGCCGCTGCTTGTCGTCGGCGCGGCTTACATGGTCTGGATCGGAATCGGCCTGGTGCGCAGTGCGATTGTCGTGAACGGCGATGAGGCTGAGGCAAGCGCTTCGGTTAAAAAGGCATTCTGGCGGGCGGTGTTGACCTGCCTGTCAAACCCGAAGGCCTACCTGTTCATGATGGCCGTCTACCCACAGTTTCTCAAACCCGCCTATGGACCGATCTGGATGCAGGGGCTGGTGATGGGTGCGATGGTGGCGGTAACGCAGTTCACCGTTTATGGCGCGCTGGCGCTGACGGCGGATAGAAGCCGCGCATGGCTCGTTTCCTCTCCCGCGGCTACGATCGTCATCGGCCGCATCGCCGGTTTCATGCTGATCGCCGCAGCACTTCTCACATTGTGGGAAGCCTTGTCTTAGGCTTCTGTTTTCACGATGGAATTCACCGCAATGTGACTTCTTTTCGCCATGTGGAAAGGGCATCCTCGCGGCGTTCCATCAAGCGTCCGGCGCCCGCCGGAATCAAGGAGAGAGTGTATGAAACTGAAAACAATCGCAGCGGCCACGCTGTTCGGCTGTCTTTGCGCCGGAGCGGTCTATGCTGCCGGCGAAGTCGAAAAACGTGAAGGCATGATGAAGCAGATCGGTGGCTCCATGGGAGCGCTCGCCGCCATCTCCAAGGGCCAGAAGCCTTTCGACGCCGAAGCCGTCAAGGCCGCCGTGACGACCATCAGCACCAATGCCAAGGCTTTCCCCGACCAGTTCCCCGCCGGCACCGAGACCGGCAGCGCGGCAGCGCCCGCGATCTGGGAAAACTTTGAGGACTTCAAGGCCAAGTCCGCCAAGCTCGGCGCAGATGCGGATAAGATTCTCGCCAATCTCCCCACCGATCAGGCGGGTGTAACCACCGCCATGCAGACGTTGGGCGCCGATTGCGGCACCTGCCACCAGACCTATCGCCTGAAGAAATAATCGAACGAGTTTGAAACGCCGCTCCCGGGCGGCGTTTTTCCGTCACGAAAGACACCTGACGTTGTCAGGGGAGAATGGGGAGAGGGGCATGTCTTCCATTTGGACGAAGCTTGTGGGCGGGATCGTGGTCGCGGCCGTTGCGGGCTACGGGATTTTCGCATGGGTGACCGCGCCGCAGCGCCAGGCGCCCAGCCATTGGGTGAGCCTCGGTGAGCCGGATCTCGCCAATGGCGAGACGCTGTTCTGGGCGGGCGGCTGCGCAAGCTGTCATGCCGCGCCGGATGCTAAGGGTGAAGCGCTGTTGACGCTTTCAGGCGGGCAGGCACTGAAAAGCCCCTTCGGCACCTTTCATGTTCCAAATATTTCGTCTGATCCGCAGCACGGCATCGGCGGCTGGACGCTGGCGGAATTTGGCGATGCCATGACGCGCGGTGTGGGAAAGAACGGCGAACATCTCTATCCCTCCTTCCCCTATGCCTCTTATGCCCGGATGACGCAGAAGGACATCAATGACCTCTTCGGTTATCTGAAGGCCCTGCCGGCGAGCCAGAACGATGCGCCCGACCACGATCTGCCGTTCCCCTTCAACATGCGCATGGCGCTCGGCGGCTGGAAGTTCCTGTATTTCGACCCTTCGGCACCGCCGCGCGTCGAGCTGGCCAATGCCAATGCCGAACTTCTGCGTGGCCAATATCTGGTGGAAGGTCCGGGCCATTGCGGCGAATGCCACACGCCGCGCAATGCGCTCGGTGGCTTCCTGAAGGGCAAGTGGCTGGCCGGCGGCCCCAATCCGGAAGGCGAAGGCCGCATTCCGGACATTACCCCCGGCTCGCAAAGCATCGGAAGCTGGGCCGAGGCCGATATTTCGAGCTATCTCGAAACCGGCTTCACCCCGGAATTCGACAGTGTCGGCGGTTCCATGGTGAAGGTGCAGCAGAACATGGCGCATCTGACAGCCGAGGACCGCGACGCGATCGCCGCCTATCTGAAGGCGATCCCGGCGCGCTGAGGGTCCCGTTGGCATGCGTGCCCATTGACTCCCGTCCCCACGCGGCGGATAACAACCCTGTGATGGTTCCTTCCGGGCGTTCCGGAAGGTGAAAAGGGAACACGATAGGGAGAAATCCTCATTCGTGGCTGCCCCCGCAACTGTGAGCGGAGAGCCTGAAACGAAATGCCACTGGCAGACCCTTCGACCGAACCGGCGTTTCCGGTTGAGGCGAGGTGTTGCCGGGAAGGTGTTTCAGGTTTTGACCCGTAAGCCAGGAGACCTGCCATCACGGAAATGTCCATGCCGGCGGGGTGTCCGGAAGAGCGGAATGTCAGGGTGGCAAGATCGATGCCCCCTGTGTCAGTCTCGTATCCCCGTGGTGAAGTGTATCGCAGGCGGTCGCATGGCTTTGCCGTTCGACCGCATCCAGAGGCGCGGGGTCGCGCCGGAGAGGGGTCACCATGTCCATCCACCAGAATACGGCCAATTCAGCCGTTTCAGCAAAAACGGGCAGCTTCGCGCAATCGCTGACGGCGATCGTGCTTGGCCTGTTCGTTGTCGGTTTTGTCGGTTTCTCGCATGTGGAAGCCGTTCACAATGCCGCCCATGACACGCGTCATGCCAATGCCTTCCCCTGCCATTGAGGGGAATGTCATGTCGTCTTTTCGCAATATCGTCTTTACCGCCGTTCTCGTCGGCATCCTCGGCGGCTTAGCCGTTTCAGCCATGCAGGCTTTCGGCACCACGCCGCTCATCCTTCAGGCAGAGACCTATGAGGGCGCGGGCGGTGAAGCTGCCCACAGCCACGAGGCCACGGCGCCCGGTGCTGTGGTTCCCGCCCACGAGCACAATGAAGAGGCCTGGGCTCCGGCCGATGGTTTCGAACGCACTGCCTATACGGTTGCCGCCAATGTCCTGACCGCGATCGGTTATGCGCTGGTGCTGACCGGACTGATTTCGCTGCGCGGCACCAATGGCGGCTGGCGTGAGGGGCTTTTGTGGGGCGTTGCCGGATTTGCCGCCGTCATGCTCGCCCCGATGATCGGCCTGCCGCCGGAACTGCCGGGCAGCCCCGCCGCAGCACTTGAGGCACGGCAGATCTGGTGGCTCGCAACCGTTGCCGCAACAGCCGGCGGCATCGCGCTGATCGCCTTCCGTCGCGAACCCTGGGCGATCGTCCTGGCGCTGGTGCTGATCGTCGCGCCGCATGTGGTGGGTGCGCCCCTGCCGCCGGAAGGCGAACATGCACTGGCGCCGCTGCCGCTGGAGCGTCAGTTCATCGTCGCCGCTACGGTTACGAGCTTCGTCTTCTGGGCTTTGCTCGGAACATTGAGCACGTTTTTCCTCAACCGCTTCCAGTCGGCCTGAATCATGGAGGACGCAGCGGATTGGAGTGAGGAACTCGATGCGCTGCGTTTTGCAGTTCCCGGTCACGGCGCATACTGCGCCGTGCATCGTCTCGCCTTCAAGGCGGTACTGGGCCCGAGCCCGGCGGATGAGGCGGCTCTTGCCTTTTTCCAACACCATCAGGCCGCCTTTGTGGCGGCGGCACTCGCCAAGATCAAACGTGCAAATTTACCCGCCGGCCGCAGCCTGCATCTGAACAGCCGCGATATTCGCCGGGCGATTGCCGGGGAGGGCGGCGATCACACAGCACGTGTGTGCCGGGTGCTGGATCAGCGATAATCATCGCTGTTCTCACCTCCGTCATCCCGGCCCTGAGCCGAAATCCATCCAGCCCAAGTCCTTGGGCTGAAAGAAGTCATCTCGCCGCGCAGATGCGCGTCGGCTGGATTCCGGCTCAAGGCCGGAATGACGGGGAGTAGGGGAGTGCAAACAACCGAGGCGGCTATGCCTCAGCGATGCTCCGCCGCAAAAACCTGAAGTTCGGCCTCGGCTTCCGGACCAAAGAGGCCGAGGCTTTTCAGAATTTCCACCGCGAAACTGACCGGCGCGCTGCCGGCCGCGGTAATGATCCCGCCATCGTTGACCGCTTTCGGCTGGTCGCGGTAAAGCGTCTCGCCGCTATAGGCCGAATAGGCCCTGTGCGAAGCCAGCGAATTGCCGGTATGGGCAACGGCGTTCAGAACGCCCGTGCCTGCCAGCGCACTTGCCGCCGCGCAGATGCCGGCCACCAGTCGGTTCCTCTCGCGAAACCGGCGCACCAGTTCGCCGAGATCGGCAGCTGTTCCCTTTTCCCAGCTCAGGCCTCCGGGAATGACGAGCGCATCGATGTCAACGGCATCGAGCGCGTCATAGGATGTATCCGGCGTCACCTTCAGCCCGCCCATCGAGGTTACCGGCCGTCCGTCCGGCGTGGCATAGACGATCTCGACACCGAGATAGCTGCGCGCCGCGGCGGCAAGCAGCGCCGGCTCCCAGTCAGCAAAATCCTGGGCGAGCGCAATGGCGATCCGTGTCATGGTCGTCTCCGTGTTTTTTAATCAGGCGATGGACTGCATATAGCGCATGCCGGTCACCGGGCGAGGCGCGAAATCCATGTTTTCGTAGAAACGATGCGCCGCCACATTGCCGGTCGTGGCACTGACGGAAAGATAGTCGCAGCCGAGACGCTTGGCGATATCGCGGGCCCGGGAAACCAGATGCTGGCCGGTGCCATGGCCACGATGGCCGTCGCGCACGAAGAGATGATGGAGTTCGAGCCCGCGGCGGCCCTCTTGCGCCCTGTAGAGCGGCAGAAGCAGGGCGTAACCGATCAACGCGCCATCGGCCTCGGCCACGAGACCGTGCACCCAGGGCAGCGGGCCGAACAGGTCGCGCTCCAGTTTCGCCGGCGTGATCGCCGCCGCATCGCCGTGGTAGGAGGCCAGCAGCGTGATCATCTCGTTGAGTTCGGGCAGATCCGTCTTGCGCGCGCCACGGATGATGACGACGGGCGGTCTTTCCAGTGTCAGGGAGCTATCTTCGGTCATTTTTCGGTCCTTTGGTCTTATCGGTGCCGTCAGGACGTTTGAAAACAACAAAGCCGCCTGACGGCGGCTTGTTGACAATATGATCTGTCGAGCCGCCCTTAGAGGAAGGCCCAAAAATACGAGCAGGAGATGGGTGCGCGTTCGTTGATCATGGAAAATGAAATGCGCCCGAATCCGCCGTCTGTCAAGCGGCTCAATTCGCAAATCGCGCAATTGCCGACAGGATTGCGTCTTCCATGCCCGCATCGCCCGTCGAATGGCCAGCGCCATCGATGGTAACAAGCTCGCTTCCCGGCCACGCCTCGGCAAGTTCGAAAGCGGTGACGGGCGGCCCCTGCAAGTCGCGCATGCCCTGAATGAGTATCCCGGGAATACCGGCGAGGTCTCCGGCATTGCGCAGAAGCGCGCCATCATCCAGCCAGGCCGCATGGTGGAAATAATGGGCGCAGAGGCGGGCGCGGGCGAGAATATACGCGCTGTCGCGCCATTTCTCCGGAAAGGCCGAAATGCCCTCCGCGCTGATCGAGCCCGCCTCCCACAGGTGCCACTCTAAGGCGGCCTTTGCGCGCACGGCGGGATCGGGATCATTCAGAAGCCGGCGATAGGCGCCGACCGGATCTTGCCTGGACATGTCATCGGGGATCGCGGCGATGAAACGCTGCCACTGCTGCGGCAGAAACATTGCCAGCCCCTTGTACAGCCAGTCGATTTCCCTATGCCGGGTGGTGGTGACGCCGGCCAGAACCATGCCGCGAACATGTCCTGTGTGGCGCTGTGCGTAAGTGAGGGCCAGCGTGGAACCCCATGAACTGGCGTAGATCAGCCAGTCTTCCACCGCGAGGGCACAGCGAATGGCCTCAATGTCATCGATCAGATGATGCGTGGTGTTATTCTCAAGGCTATCAGCGGCGTTTGGCGTGCTTTGACCGCAGCCGCGCTGGTCGAACTGGACGATGCGGAAAATGGCAGGATCGAAATAGCGTCGCGCTGTCGATGACAATCCTGAACCAGGCCCTCCATGCAGCAGGATCGCAGGTCGCCCCGCCGGATTGCCGGCAATCGTCACGTGCAGCCGATGGCCCTCGGAAACATCAAGGAAAATCATGTCTGATGGCGTGATTTCAGGGAAGAGCTCGGCCATCTGACGTCCTTTTTTCAGGCGGGCAAGAGGCGATTACCGGGTGCACGTGACATTCGAATGTCAGCCTCTTCTCGGCTCAATGCTCACCCTCGCACATGCCGTGATCGGAAAGCGCGCGGATGACATAACAATCCTCGATGGAATGGCCGTGGCAATGGGAGACGATCCGCTCCAGTTCGTGTTCCAGCTTCTTCAGGCTGGCGATTTTTTCCCGCACATCGGCAAGATGTTCGGCGGCGATGCGGTCTGCACCCTCGCACGGCATTTCCCGGTGCTGGCTGAGTGCGATCAACTCGCGAATGGCGTCTATGTTCAGGCCGAGATCGCGCGCGTGGCGGATGAAGGCCAGCCGTTCGAGATCGGATTTTTCGTAGCGGCGTTGGTTGCCCTCTGAACGATCCGCCTCGCGAATGAGGCCCATCTGCTCGTAATAGCGGATCGTCGGCACCTTGACGCCGGTGCGTTTGGACAGTTCACCGATGGACAGCATGGCTTTCTCCATATCTCCAGTCTCTAGAGATATGGCTTTTCGGCCCGTCGTTCAATGGGGTCAGGCGGCGTCCTCCACGCCGAGTGCCTGGGCAAGCGCCTTCAGAACCTGCGATTCGAGGCTTGCCATATCGGGCTGTGTGGAGGCGGCCACATCAGCGTTGACGCCGGTTGCGGCGGAGGCGCCGCTATCCATGTTCCAGAGGGCCGCAGCAAGGCTCGCGGAAGCGCTGGCGAGCGGAGCCACGGACGTGGCGACATTGCCGGCCACCGAAATGGCGCGATGGGCCGCCCGCGTCAGCTCCTGCAAAGCCTCGGTGGTGGACTGTGTCTCCCTGCTCCGCGCCGGCTCGATGCTCCGGGCAGGAGAGGTGAAATTGATGCTGCTGGTTGCTGCAATAGTCGTCATGACTGAGTCCCCTAAGTTCTGATGGGTGTTTTTTAATGCCCGAAACATTCGCGAGGATTGCGTCTCACACGACTTGCGCAAAAAACATGGGAAATATACTATACCCCCCTATAGTATATGAGGTCGGCCATGTCCCATACCATCCGCAACAAGGAAAAGCTTCTCGCCCGCATCCGCCGCCTGAAAGGGCAGATGGAAGCGGTCGAACGTGCGCTCGATGATGCCAAGCCCTGCGGCGAGGTGCTGCAGCTGCTCGCTTCGGTACGCGGCGCGCTTTCGGGCCTGACGGGGGAGGTAATGCAGGAGCATCTGCACGAGCACGTGGTGCATGCCGAAAATGAAGACGAACGGGCGCGGGCGGCGGAAGAGCTGGCCCAGGTGCTAAAGACCTACATCCGGTAAAACCGACAGGATTAAGCGACATGACGACGACATCCGAATACCGCGCAGCAGCCGGTCACGACCATGTTTTCCTTGGCCAGAACCACGAGCGCAATGAAAGGCGCGTCTGGATGGTCATCGCGCTGACCGCGGCGATGATGGTGGCGGAAATCGTCGCCGGTCACTGGTACGGCTCCATGGCGCTAACGGCGGATGGCTGGCACATGTCCACCCATGCGGGCGCGATGCTGATTTCGGCACTCGCTTATCTCTATGCCCGCCGCGAGGCCCGCAACCCACGCTTCACCTTCGGCACCGGCAAGTTCGGCGATCTCGCGGGTTTTGCCAGCGCCATCGTGCTGGCGGTGGTGGCGTTGCTGATTGCCGTGGAAAGCGGGATGCGCCTCGTCAGTCCCGTCGAGATCGATTTCAACCAGGCCATCCTCGTCGCCATCATCGGCCTTGCCGTCAATCTTCTCAGCGCCGTGCTTTTGAAGGATGACCATCACCACGATCATGGCCACGGCCACGGTCACGCCCACGGCTCACATGCCCACCATGGGCACGGCAGCCACGCCCACCATGATCACGGGTCCCATGCCGAGCACCATGCCGGGCACGGGGCAAAGGGCGGCCGGGACAATAATTTGCGCGCTGCCTATCTGCATGTGCTGGCGGATGCGCTGACCTCGGTTCTGGCAATCGTCGCGCTGCTGCTCGGCAAGTGGAACGGCTGGTCGTTCCTTGATCCGTTGATGGGTATCGTTGGCGGCCTGGTGATTGCCCGCTGGTCATGGGGCCTGATCCGCTCCACGGCGACAACCCTGCTCGACGCGCTGCCGTCGGCCGAGGATCTGCCTCAGGAAATCCGTGAAAGCGTGGAGACGGAAGAGGATCGCATTACCGACCTGCATGTCTGGCAGGTGGGGCCGGGGCATTACGCCGCCATCGTGGCGATCCTTTCGCAGGCGCCCAAAGCACCGGCATTTTATAAGCAGAAACTTGCCGCCATACATGAACTCTCGCATGTGACGGTGGAAGTCAGCCCGGCAAGAGGCTGATTGGAATCGCCTATTCGGTATATTCCGAATAGGCGCTGCGTACCCATTCAGCCTGCGCTTCCGCCTTGTCCTCGGGGGAGGCGGTGGCCGCATCCTGATAGGCCGGCGCGCTGCCGTTGCCGACGGCCCATAGAACATTGGCCAGCGACTGGGAAAGAATGGTGCTGGAAACGGTGGGGTTGCCGGGGCCGCGTTTTACCGCCTGCTCCTCCGGTGCGCTTTGGGCGCTGCCAGCTTTTTCGATGTCGCGGATGCGACCTTGATAGTTATATCCGCCAGTATTGCTTTCGATCTGCATGTCGGTGATTCCGCGTTCAAAAGTTAACGAATGGTTAACGGCGGCGACTTGTCCGAAACTTGCGCTTGCTGCGCTGCAGCGACTGTCGAGGGTTGACAGCCGGCGAAGTAGTGCTTCGTTTTGGCATAGTGAAGACGGGGCAGGAGGCAATTGCGAGCTTTGTGCCTCGCGGCATTACAGTCCGGTTTAAATTTCTGGCGCCGTGAATACCTCACTCCCGTCATACCGGCCTTGAGCCGGAATCCAGCCGACGCGCGTCTGCGCGGCGAGAGAGTCCTTTCAGCCCAAGGACCTGGGCTGGCTGGTTACCGGCTCAAGGCCGGTATGACGGAAAGAGGAAATCTCGTGGACGCGGCCAATCCGTCCGGTACCGGATTACGCCGTTTCCTTCTCCACCGACATAACCGTTTCCTGGAGCTTTTCCGGCTCCTCCGCCTTCACCTCCGCCTTAACCTCCTGCGGCGCGGGCGTCACCATCGCAGCCACCAGCGTATCGAGCCCGATGCTGCCGACCGGCTTGCCGTCCTCGTCCACCACATGGGCGGTCGTTTCGTTGGCTTCCGACATGTCGCGGGCGATGGTTTCGAGCGTTGCGGTCTCGGGGACCGGCATGCCCTCGGGCTTGCTCTCCAGCGGCTCCATGACAGTGTTTGCCTGCAGCACGCGGCCACGATTGACGTCGCGCACGAAGTCGGTGACGTAACCATCGGCTGGCGAGAGGATGATGCTCTGGCCGTCGCCCTGTTGCACCACTTCGCCGTCTTTGAGGATGGCGATATGGTCGCCAAGCCGCAAAGCCTCGTCGAGATCATGGGTGATGAATACAACGGTCTTCTTCAGCTCCTGTTGCAGATCGAGCAGCATCGTCTGCATATCCACACGGATCAGTGGATCGAGCGCCGAATAGGCCTCGTCCATCAGGAGAATATCGGCGTCATTGGCAAGCGCCCGGGCAAGGCCGACGCGCTGCTGCATGCCGCCGGAAAGCTGGTTCGGATAATAATCCTCGTAACCGGCAAGGCCGACACGCTCCAGCCAGTAACGGCCTTTTTCCTCGCTTTGCCTGCGCGGTACGCCCTGAATATCGAGGCCGTAGACGCTGTTTTCGAGTACCGTGCGATGCGGCAGAAGGCCGAATTTCTGGAACACCATCGC
Source organism: Agrobacterium sp. 5Ca39 (assembly GCF_055382365.1). Lineage (NCBI taxonomy): Bacteria > Pseudomonadati > Pseudomonadota > Alphaproteobacteria > Hyphomicrobiales > Rhizobiaceae > Agrobacterium > Agrobacterium sp. 5Ca39. Next base: position 537,794 of record NZ_AP026436.1, read on the forward strand.
CGTCTTGTGGCGGCGAAATTGCCTGAGCGCCGAGGCGCTCATGCCGCAGATATCCTCGCCGTCATAAAGAACTTCGCCGGCGGTCGGGTCGATCAGCCGGTTGATGTGGCGGATCAGTGTCGATTTGCCGGAGCCTGACAGCCCCATGACGACGGTGATCTTGCCGCCCGGCATGGTGATGTTGATGTTGTTGAGGCCGAGAACGTGGTTGTGCCTGTCGTTCAGCTCGACCTTGTCCATGCCCTTACGCACCGCTTCGAGGTACTTCTCGGGATGCTTGCCGAAAATCTTGTAAAGATTCCTGATTTCGATGCTTTTAGCCATGGGAGACCTCGCGGTATTTCTGCAGGCGCTTGCCGAAAGCCTGGCTCGCCCGGTCGAACATGATGGCGATGGCGACCAGAGCGAAACCGTTCAGGAAGCCCACCGTAAAGAACTGGTTGTTGATGGCCTGCAGCACATTCTTGCCAAGCCCGCCGACACCGACCATGGAGGCAACGACGACCATGGCGAGCGCCATCATGATGGTCTGGTTGATGCCGGTCATGATGGTCGGCAGCGCCAGCGGCAGCTGCACATTGAACAGCTTCTGACCGTTGGAGGAACCGAAGGCGTCTGCCGCCTCAAGCACTTCGCGATCGACCAAACGGATGCCGAGGCTGGTCAGGCGGATGACGGGCGGAATGGCATAGATCACCACTGCTATCAGGCCCGGAACCTTGCCGATGCCGAAAATCACCACCACGGGGATGAGATAAACGAAACTTGGCAGGGTCTGCATCACGTCGAGCACGGGATTGATGAGGCGTTGCAGGCGTTCGGAACGACCCATCAGAATGCCGAGCGGCAGGCCGATGACGATGGCGATCAGGGTAGCGATGGCGACGATGGAGAGCGTCGTCATGGCATCGCGCCAGAGGCCGACCGCGCCGATCATCAGCAGGGAAATGGCGGTGCCGCCTGTTATCTTGAAGCTGCGTCCGGCCAGATGCACGACGGCGAGAATGACCAGCATGGTAATGATCCACGGCGTCTGGATGAACAGACGCTCCGAGGAATTGAGGAAAAGCTGCAGCGGGTGAACGACGACGTCGATCGCATCGCCGTAATTGCGCACGATATCGCGAAACCCGTCATCGATGGTTTTGCGAGCCACGCGCATGGTGGAGTTGTCGATTGCCGGGAACTTGCAGAGCAGGTCCGGCAGGTAGGTGCAGAGGGCCATTATTGTTGTTTTCCCTTTGGGTTGTTGGGGTGGGCGCGAGGTTGGAGTGGGCGGATCACCCCCTCTGTCCTGCCGGACATCTCCCCCACAAAGGGGGAGATCGACCTGAGGCACGGCCTTGCCCATCTCGATGGTTGAGGATGAAGCGGTGATAGCGCGCCCAGCCGATCTCCCTCCTTGTGGGGGAGATGCCCGGCAGGGCAGAGGGGGGTAAGCCAAGGTTGAGAACCGAAACTTTCCCGCTCCATTATCCCGTCACATCGAAGCCTTGATCTTCTCAGCCACCTCGGGCGAAACCCACTTCGTCCAGAGTTCCTCATGGTTCTCGAGGAAATACTCGGCCCCATCTTCATTGGTGCCCTGATTTTCATCCATCCACGCCAGAACCTTGGCAACGGTGTCGTTGTCCCACTGCCGCTTGCGGATGTAGTCGATGGAAGGGCCCGCCTTTTCGGCGAAATCCTTGGTCACGACGGTGAAGACCTCCGCCACCGGATAGGCATTCGGCTTGGGATCGGCGCAGTCCGCCTTGGCGATGCAATTGTCGTAAGCCGCCCGGTCGAGCGGAACGCCATCGTCCAGCTTCACCATATCGTATTTGCCGAGAATGGCCGTCGGAGCCCAATAATAGCCGAGCCAGCCCTGCTTCTTTTCGTAGGCATTGGAAATAGAGCCATCCAGACCGGCCGCGGAGCCGGTATCGATCAACGCAAAGCCCTTTTCATCAGCCTTGCGGGCCTTGAACAGGTTGGCGGTAGTTGGCTGGCAACCCCAGCCGGGCGGGCAGCCGAAGACGGCGCCCTTGCTGGCGTCTTCAGGCGCGGGAAACAGTTCGGGATGTTTCAGCGCATCCTCGACGGTCTTGATGTCTGGATGTTCGTCGGCAAGATATTTCGGGATCCACCAACCCTCAACGCCGCCTTCGCTGAGAATTTTGACTTCCTGAATGAGATTGCCGCTCTTGACGGCTTCCTCGTAGGGGGTGCCAAGTGTGTTCACCCACATTTCGGGCGCCATGTCGGGCTGGCCCTTTTCATTCATGGACGTGAAAGTGGGGGTGGTGTCGCCGCTGACGACATTGACCGTGCAGTCATAGCCGTTTTCCATGATGAACTTGTCGACGTAGGCCGCGACACCGGCGGATGCCCAGTTCATTTCGGCGATGGTGATGCTGCCACAGCTGTCTGCGGCATTGGCGGAAGATGCTGCACCGGCAGCGATGGTAAAGCCCGTTACGAGAATGGTCGAGGCCAGGAGTTTCTTCATGAGGAGACCTCCAAGTCTGATGCAGTGTTTTCAATTGGCAAAGCGGGAGCACTGCAAAGCCCGGATTGCCAAGGGCGAACTGACATGGCGCGTGGAGATGCCGAAAATCCGGCGAGAGAATATCCGCAGAACAAGCGGCGATATTGCCGCGGAAACTGCGGCGAAAAGGCGCATGAATATGTCAACGCCGTGCATAATACGGCCAAAAAGTGATATTGCAACGCGGCAATGCGCAGGGCAGCCATGCAGGTGATCTATGGAGCGATTTTCCTGTCCGGGTAATACATGGCGTGTATTTTATTATTCAGTAGAAAATATAGACTATACAGTAGATCGAAATAAAAATTCCCAATAATTTCAAGTTTTGTTTAAATAAGAAATTTTTGCCACAATTTGTGGAAAAAACAATCTGAAATATTTTTTCGCGAGGTATTTTTGTGCGAAACGACGCGGGCGGCAGCGTACGCCGCCCGCATCGGGCATCAGACGGCGTCCTTGCCGGCTACCTTCAGCGCAAAGGCGTATTCGAAGGCTATTTCCTCCAGCCGCTGGAAGCGGCCCGACTTGCCACCATGGCCTGCCGCCATGTTGGTCTTGAGCAGGACCGGCGCTTCACCCGTGGTCTTTTCGCGCAGCTTGGCCACCCATTTGGTCGGCTCCCAATAGGTCACACGCGGATCGGTGAGGCCGGAAAGCGCCAGAATCGGCGGGTAAGGCTTCGCACCGACATTGTCATAGGGGCTGTAGGCGGCGATCCAGCCATATTCCTCTGCCGATTCCAGCGGATTGCCCCATTCCGGCCATTCCGGCGGCGTCAGCGGCAGCGTGTCGTCCAGCATCGTTGTCAGCACGTCCACGAAGGGAACGGCGGCGATGATGCCGGCAAACTTCTCCGGCGCCATATTGGCGACGGCGCCCATCAACATGCCGCCGGCAGAACCACCCTCGGCGATGATGCGCTCGTAAGACGTGAAGCCTTCCTGCACCAGATGATCGGCAGCGGCAATGAAGTCTTTGAACGTGTTCTGCTTGTGCTCCATCTTGCCGGTTTCGTACCACTCGAAACCCTTGTCCTTGCCGCCGCGAATATGGGCGATGGCATAGATGAAACCACGGTCCGCCAGAGACAGCGTCGTGGTGGAGAAGGAAGCGGGAATGGTGATGCCGTAAGCGCCATAGCCATAAAGCAGGCAGGGGGCGGAACCGTCGAGCGGCACGTCCTTGCGGTAAAGCAGGGAGACCGGCACCAGCTCACCATCATGCGCAGGGGCCATGATGCGGCGGGTGATGTAATCATCAGGATTGTGGCCCGATGGCACTTCCTGCGTCTTCAGAAGCGTGCGTTCGCGCGTCACCATGTCGTAATCGAACAGTTGGCTCGGCGTCGTCATCGAGGAATAGGAGAACCGGATGACGTCGGTGTCATATTCCGCCGCGCCATGCAGGCCCAGCGAATAGGCCTCTTCGGCAAAAGCGATGGAATGTTCCTCGCCGGTGCGGCGGTCGCGGATGACGATGCGCGGCAGGCCGTCACGGCGCTCCAGCCATATCAGATGGCGGGCATAGGCATCGACGGAGAGGATCAGCCGGCCCGGCTCATGCGGCACCACCTCTTTCCAGTTTTCCTTGCCGGGCGCCGTGACCGGGGCTTCCACAATGCGGAAATCCTTGGCATCGCCATCATTGGTGAGGATGAAGAAGACATCGCCGCCTTCGCACATCGAATATTCGATGCCCTCTTCGCGTTCCGCCACGATAGCCGGTTCGGCGGTCAGGTCTTTCGTGGAGAGAATGCGATATTCGCTGGTCTCATGATCGTGAATGTCGATGAAGATGAAATCATCGAGAACGGACGCACCGACACCCATGAAGAAACCGGGATCCTTCTCCTCGTAGACCAGCCGGTCGGCCGATTGCGGCTCACCGATAATATGGTGGAAGACCTTGGAAGGGCGGTGGTTCTCGTCCTGCAGCGTATAGAAGAAGCTCCTGCCGTCAGGCGCCCATGCGCCGCCGCCGCCGGTGTTTTCGACGATATCGGCAAGGTCCTCGCCGGTTTCGAGGTTACGGATGCGCAGGGTGAAATATTCCGAGCCCTTGTCGTCATAACCCCAGATGCCGTGTGTGTGATCGGAAGACTGGTCGAGACCGGCAAGACGGAAATAATCCTTGCCCTCGGCTTCTTTGTCGCCGTTCAAAAGCACCTGTTTCTCACCGCCGCCGCGCGGGGTGCGGAAATAATGCGGCTGCTCGCCGCCGGTCACGAAAAGCGTGCCATAGGCATAAGGCCCGTCATTGACCGGCACGGAGGAATCATCCTGCTTGATGCGGCCCTTCATCTCCTCGAACAGCTTCTCCTGAAGCGCCTTGGTGTCGCCCATGGCCGCTTCCATATAGGCGTTTTCCGCCTCCAGATGGGCGCGGATCGCCGGGTCGAGAATGGAGGTGTCCTTGAACATGGCCTGCCAGTTATCGGCCCGGAACCATGCGTAATCATCGGTGCGGGTAATGCCGTGATGCGTATCCTGAACGGGCCGTTTTTCGGCGGTCGGGGCGGCGGGCAGGTTCTTGAAAATCGGCAATGGAAACTCGCTTTCCTGTAAAAATTCTTGAGCGGCACCAAGATGTAGAGCGGGGCTTGCGGCCGATCAAGTTTCAAATCTCCACAGGCGGAATGGCGTTCGGGCACAATTTCGTCAGCTTTCGATCACATTTTGGCAATATCCGGCAAATCAGCGATGATGCGTGCCGCCCGCTGGCACGCCATCCATCGTCAAGAACAAACGAAAAAACTGACAGGACCCCATGCGAAAGCTTCTTCCCGCTGCCCTTTCTGCCTTTTTCCTTGGCTTGCAGACCCTTACCCCCGCTTTTGCGATTGATGCCAGCGTCATGCGGCAGTTGAACGCGCTTGCTCCCGAGGAGCGTCTGGAGCAGCGTTGCGACATTGAGGCGATGGAGCGGATAGCAACCGAGCAGAAGGGCATGAAGCCGGACAAGGTGATCGCCTATACATTCGGTGATCCGGAAGTGGGAAAAAACTCCATCAAGGCGCCGGGCGCGGTCTTCAGAAGTTCGGGCGAATGGTACAAGCTCAGATACAAGTGTCAGCTGAAGAGCGATAGTCTCAGCATCCAGTCCTTCGACTACCGTGTGGGCGACAAAATTCCCGAGGAGCAGTGGAAGAAGTTGTATCTTTATGACTGATCACGGAATTTTTCGGTTTCGAACCGGCGTTTAGCCGCCGCTTTGTTGCCCCGTCGCAACCGGCTCTGTAACCCTGACATCTGATCGAAGTGAGGGGCACAGACATGGCGAGACGATTCAAGGGACTTTCTGCTTTTCCGATAACGCCGGCAGATGAGGCAGGGCGGGTCGATGTTGAAGCCTTCTCCGCCCTGATCGAGCGGCTGGATGTCGCGGCAGTTGATTCGGTCGGCATTCTCGGCAGCACCGGCATCTATATGTATCTCACCCGCGAGGAGAGACGCCGCGCCATCGAAGCGGCCGCCGCCGTCCTCAAGGGCAGGCGCATATTGATGGCGGGCGTCGGCGCCTTGCGCACCGATGAAGCCTTGGCGCTGGCAAGGGATGCGGAAGCGGCCGGTGCCGATGCGCTGCTGCTCGCGCCGGTTTCCTATACGCCGCTGACGCAGGAAGAGGCCTATCACCATTTCGCCGCCGTGGCGGGTGCGACGGCCCTGCCGCTCGCCATCTATAATAACCCGACGACCACCCGCTTTACCTTCAGCGACGAACTTCTGGTGCGGCTCGCCTATATTCCCAATATCCGCGCCATCAAGATGCCGCTGCCCGCTGATTCCGATTATGCCGGCGAGCTTGCGCGGCTCAGGCCCAAACTGTCGGAGGATTTCGCCATCGGCTATAGCGGTGACTGGGGCTGCGCCGAGGCCACACTCGCAGGCGGTGACACCTGGTACAGTGTTATTGGCGGCCTGCTGCCGGTTCCGGCGCTGCAATTGATGCGGGCGGCACAGACCGGCAATGCGGAGGAGGCAAAAAGGCTCGATGCGGTCTTCCAGCCGCTCTGGACGCTGTTCAGGGAATTCGGCAGCATCCGGGTTGTGTATGCCGCCGCCAATATCCTGTCGCTGACGGTCAGCGAACCGCCCCGACCGATCCTGCCGCTTACGAGTGCGGAACGCCAGCGGGTGGAAGAGGCGCTGGAGGCGCTCTCCGCGCTGGAAACCGCGCCATAATTCGGGCGCTTTGCGGGCGGATTGCCACACACCATGACTGCATGACATTGCGGAACCAGAAATGATACGTCGTCTCCTCCTCGCTGCCCTGTTTGCCTCTGCCGCCGCGACCGCCTTTGCGGCGAACGGCCTTGTCGAGCCGTCGCTGAAAATGTCGCCGCAGCATGATGGCAAGGTGCGGGTGGCGATGACGCTCGACGCCTGCATGGGCAAGACCGACCACCGCATTCTCGATACGCTCGTTCGCGAGCGCATTCCCGCAACAATCTTCGTGACCGCCCGCTGGCTGAAGCATAATGGCGAGGCTCTCGCGGTGCTGATGGCAAATCCCGACCTGTTCGAGATCGAAAACCACGGCGAAAACCATGTGCCGGCGGTGGACAAGCCCGTTTCGATTTACGGTATCGCTGCTGCGGGATCGGAAGCTGCGGTCGTGCAGGAAGTGGAAGGCGGTCGTCAGGCCATCGTCGCTGCCACAGGCATCCAGCCGCAATGGTTCCGGGGTGCGACGGCCAAATATACAAGCTCGTCCATGGCCACCATCAACCGGCTCGGCATGCGCGTGGCGGGCTACTCCGTCAATGGCGATGGCGGCTCGCTGCTGGGCGCTGCCGCGACGGCAAAACACATCGCCGCGGCGAAGAATGGCGATGTCATCATCTCCCACATCAACCAGCCCACCCACGAGGCGGGCGAGGGCGTGGTGAAGGGCCTGTTGGCGCTCAAGGCACGCGGCGTGATTTTCACGCGGCTGGACGACCCATCCTTCGCGCCGCCGGGGAATTGATCTCCAAGGTTGCCGCCCGTTTCTTCTCCCCGCCGGGGAGAAGATGCCCGAAGGGCAGATGAGGGGGCAAGCTTTCCGCATATCTCTGCCCTTGCCCCCCTCATCCGGCGCTGCGCGCCACCTTCTCCCCGGCGGGGAGAAGAAATATGCCGCAGACTTTTCCTTCAAACGGCGCGGAAGAAAAGAGCTGACAACATCCCCCACATCTACGCCCGTTTTTCGGCGGCGTGCCGTTCGAAATTGCGCTAGCATCTTCGTCATGATGTTGTTCAAACGCCCCGACACCGAAACCCTGTATTCCGCCCTTGTGAACAAGGACCCCGCCTATGAAGGCGTGGCCTATGTGTGCGTGACCTCCACCAAAATCTTCTGCCGCTTCACCTGCACGGCGCGCAAACCGAAGATCGAAAACTGCCGGTTCCGCGAGACCATCGCCGAATGCCTGGAGGCGGGGTTCCGCCCCTGCAAGCGCTGCAAACCGATGCTCTCCTATGGCACGGCCGATGAAACGGTAACGCAACTGCTGACGGTGCTGGAAAACGAACCGGCGCGGCGCTGGCGTGAGGAGGATGTGGTGGCGCTTGGCCATGATCCCTCCACCGTGCGGCGCACCTTCAAGCGCCGTTTCGGCATGAGCTTTCTGGAAATCGCCAGATTGCGCCGCTTGGGCGATGCGGTGGAAAGCATCGCTTCCGGCGAAGCGGTGATCGGCGCGCAGATCGACGCCGGTTACGACTCCGGCAGCGGCTTCCGCGCCGCCATCAACCAGTTCTTCGGCTCCTCTCCCGCCGCCATGAAGGGCAGGGGGTTCCTGAAGGGTGACTGGATCGATACGCCGATTGGTCCGATGCTCGCCATTGCCGACGATCATGCCCTGCATCTGCTAGAATTCGCGGACCGGCCGGCGCTTCCGGCCGAACTGAAGCGGCTGAAGAGCCGCACCGGCGCGGACATGGTGCTCGGCCGAACGGCGGTAACAGGTCAGATCGAAGCCGAGCTCAAGGCCTATTTCGCCGGGCAGTCAGCCTCCTTCGAAACGCGCCTTGCCGGCCACGGCACGCCCTTCGAGCGCGATGTCTGGCGCAGCCTGCGGCAGATCCCGGTGGGTGAAATCGTCAGCTATTCGGCACTCGCAACCGCCATGGAAAGGCCATCCGCCGTGCGCGCGGTGGCACGCGCCAACGGTGCCAACCAGATCGCCATCGTCGTGCCGTGCCACCGGGTGCTCGGTGCGGATGGCAGTCTGACCGGTTATGGCGGCGGCCTGTGGCGCAAGAAATGGCTGATCGAGCATGAGCGTCGCATGGCGCAAGGGCAGGTGCGCGAGATGCCGCTCGCTTCCTGAGCGGCCTCGTTGTGGGGTTTCAGGAGATTTTCCGTTGGCGGAGGCGCGTCGCGCCCTCCGCCTCTGTATCCGCCGTTCAATCCGGCAGGTTCGGCACGACCCGGCGGGAGGGGAAGAGTTCGCGCGTCACCGTCATGACGATGAGCGACAACGGCAGGGCCAGCATGGCGCCGGCCGCGCCCCACATCCACGTCCAGAAGATGATCATCACAAAGACGAGGAAAGGGTTGATCTCCATGTTGCGACCCACCACCGCCGGAAAGGCGAGGTTTTCCATCAAGAGGTGGATGGTGAAGAACACTCCCGCCGGCAGCAGCGCGAGGATCATGTTGTCATGCGTGATGATACCGGCGACGGTCAGCGATATTGTCATCAACGTGATGCCGAGAAACGGAATGAAGCTCGAAAGAAAGGCAAAAAGCCCCCAAAGAAGCGGCATGGCAAGGCCACCGAGATAGGCGATCACGATCATCGTCACACCCAGCGCGGCGTAGATGAGGCTTGCCGTGGCAAAATAGGTGCCCAGCACCTTCTCCACCGAGCCGATGATGCGAATGGTTCTGAGCCTCTGATGGCGCGCCGGAAAGGCCATGATGAGAGCCTTGCGCAGTCGCAGCCGGCTGTAGAGAAACATTAGAAGAGCCGCCAGGAAGATCAGTCCCTGAACGATCGCCGGCGTCACATTCGCGCCAAGCAGGGAAATGATTTCGCCGCTACGCGACAGCAGCGATTCCATCGACATGGAGCCCATGCTGAACGTGGCCGCGGAAATATTCAGCCACCGCAGATTTTCGAGGTAAGGAAGGAAGCGGTCGATGCTGCGCTCGATCAGGGCAGGGCCTTCCGATGCCAGCTGTGAGACCGGGTCGATCAGGGAATTGACCACGAAAAAAATGACCGCAGCGACGAGTGTGGACAGGATGATGGCGACACCGGCACCCGGAATGCCGTAGGAGGCCAGTTTTTCGGCGGAGATGCCCAGGATCATGCCAACAACGACAGCCATGACGACGGGCATCAGAATCATCGATAATTCGTGGATCACCGCCATGGACATGATCAGGAAAATGCCGATGACCGACCAGGCAACGAAAACGTCAAGCGCCTCCCGCCCCAGCGGTTGCTGACTGCGCGCGTCATCCCGCTGTGAAACAGAAGCGGGTGTCGCAAGCGGATCGGCCTTGTCTACTGGCAAGGCAGCAGTGCCGGAAAGATCCGGCTTGGCATTCTCATTCATCGGACTATCCCCCAATAACGAGGTTAACGTCCGACAAATCCGGCGGTTCCGGGGCGGCTGAAATTTCTGCCGCCCCGTTCAGCGTTTATGCGGAAAGCTTTAGCCCTATACCCCACGGATCCTTCAAAAAGACGCCGTCACTTTGCCTTTCGGTGGAGATTTCCAGCCGGTCGAGTGCGGCAAGAGCCGTCTCAAGCGCGGCCGGCTCGTTGAATTTCAGCGAGTAACCGGAAAGCCCCGTCATGTTCTCCCTGCGGGCCACGGCGCCACGGCTGTTCCAGATATTGGCGGCCACGTGGTGGTGATACGCGCCCGATCCGAAGAAGCTTGCTCCGGGATACCGCGCCATGATCTTAAGCCCCAGCACATCCTGATAAAACTCATCTGCCTGCGGAATATTGCCGACCTGCAGGTGAATGTGGCCGATGGCGGTTCCCTCCGCTGCACCGGTGAAGGCCGCCTTCGGAGCGCTGTCGTAAAGCGCCTGAAGATTGAGGCCGATTGTCGCCATCTCCACCGTGCCATCCGGCTGGTAGGTCCATTCTTCCGGCAACCGGTCGCGATAGACCTCTATGCCGTTGCCTTCCGGATCTGCGAGATAGATGGCTTCGCTGACCAGATGGTCAGACGCACCCTGAAGCTGAACATTGTTCTGAGCGGCATGTGCCAGCCAGTGCGCGAGGTCATCGCGGCTCGGCATCAGGAATGCGGTGTGGAACAGGCCTGCGGCATTGCGCGGCGCGCGTTCCGCCGTGCTGGAGGTGGAAAGTGTGAGCAGCGGCTGGCCTCCGACGCCAAGCACCTCACCGCTCGGGTTCTTTTCAAGAACGGAAAGACCGATGATCTTTTGATAGAAATCCGAAACGCGCGGCAGATCGTGAACGACGAGATGGGCCTGGCCGACATAGGCCGGCCGCGTCAGGGCGAATTGTTTGATTTCACTCATCATCATCTCCATATTGATTCCGACGCGCCAAGGGGTGGGCCGGTTGCCGACGAGATCGGCTTCGCCGCTTTGCGGCGTTTGTCGAAGACGAATATGGGCTGGTTTCGTCGTTCAGCAAAGATCACCAGCTGGCGATTGACTGTCCACTATTCGTTGACAATGCCCTGTTCCGGCATGGCTTCGGCTTTGACTTCGATCAAGGTGAAGGCCGCGCCGGCCGGCAAATATGAGCTTGAGCCCGACACAACGGCGGATCACGTCAAAGGAGACAGCCATGTACAAGAAGATCATCGTACCGGTAGACCTCAGCGCCACTGACAAGGGAGAAAAGATTCTCGAAAAGGCCAAGGCACTGCTGGACCCCGACGGCGAGATCGTTCTCATCAACGTTGTCGAGGAACTGCCGGGCTATATGGCGATCGACCTTCCTGTCGACCTCATCGAAAACGCGATCAAGGACGCCAAGGCAAAACTCTCGGACCTCAAGGCCAGGGTCGGTTTCAACGGCAGCCATGAAATCAGAAGTGGCGCGCCGGCGCGGGAAATCATCGCTGCGGCAGAGGAACACAAGGCTGATCTCATCATCATCGCGTCGCACACGCCTGACTTCAGCAACTATTTCATCGGCGCCACCGCCGACCGCGTGGTGCGCCACGCCAAATGCTCGGTGCTGGTGGATCGCTAAGGTTTGACGTTTTTGGGTTGCGGGCGGGTTTCCCGCCCCTCCAAGCATTTCCAGGAAAAGTGGAATCCGGTTTTCCATCCGGAAATGCGACAAAACAAGAAGATCGGCTGGAGGAAAAGTCCATGAATACCGAAAGTTACGAGAAAATCCTGCGTGACCGGCAGCGCGAGCTTTATCGCCGCCTGCATAAGATCGAGGCCGACTTCGAAGAGCCGCGCAATCCTGATGACGATGACAGGGCCACCGAACGCAGCAATGACGAGGTGCTGGACGAGCTGGGGCAGGTGGGGCAGGATGAGTTGCGCGCTATCGACGCCGCCCTCGAGCGTATCGCCAAGGGCACTTTCGGCACCTGCGTCAAATGCGGAAGCGAGATTTCGGAGGATCGGTTGAAGGCTGTTCCCTATACGCCGTTTTGTCAGGAATGTGCTGCGGCGTTGTGAGGGCAGGGAAAGCGTGGCTGGGTTTCTTCCCCCCCCCCGCTGGGAAGAAGGCGGCCCGGAGGGCCGGATGAGGGGCAAGCTCTCCGAACACATCTACCCTGCCGCCTCATCCCGCTGCCGCGGACTTCTCCCCGGCGGGGAGAAGAAACAAGTGTATACCGCTCGCTTCACAGGCAATTGGTCTGGCCGCAGGGCAACCCAGGACCTCTCCTTTCGCAACAGCACCGAACGCAATTTGATCGCCATTAACCGGCTGCTGTCTTGTTCCTGTCTAATATTGTCTTCATGCTTTGGTGAAAGCACGCAGACAGGATTGGACTATGAGCGATTTGTGGCGGTTCGGACGCCAGTATGATTTTCACGAGATTGTCGCCGATGGCATCGTCCACGGGGTCGGCATCGTGCTGGCGCTTATCGGTGCCACGGCGCTGATTTTCTACGCGATGGTATGGGGTACGCTCAGCGCCATTGCAGCGGCGTGGATTTACGGCCTCGGTCTCGTCGTCTGCCTATCCGTCTCCTTCACCTATAATATCTGGCCGCACTCGAACGTGAAATGGTTCCTGCGTCGGCTGGATCACTCGGCGATCTTCATTCTCATCGCAGCCACCTATACGCCGTTTCTGATGCGCGGTATCCACGATCCCATGATCGCGGTCATGCTGGGGCTGATCTGGCTCGCTGCGATCTGCGGCATCCTTCTGAAATGCCTGTTCCCTGGCCGTTATGACCGGGTCGCCATCGGCCTTTATCTCGCCATGGGCTGGAGCGGCGTCATGGTGGTCGAGCCGCTGTCGTCGCATCTCGCGCCGGTCACGCTCTGGCTGATCGTCGCCGGCGGCGTCATATATTCGCTCGGCGTCATTTTCCATGTCTGGGAAAAGCTGCGCTTCCAGAATGCGATCTGGCACGGTTTTGTGGTCGCAGCCGCTGCGGTTCACTATTTTGCCGTGGTCACCGCCTTCAGCCTCGTTCCCTTGGCTTCGTAAAGATCGTGAGAGCGCGGCGCTGGACATGTCTCCGTCTCATCGCTTAAGGCTCGGCGCAGGCGCGGCAAAGCCGCGTATTCGCAAACCAGGCGGAGCTAAGAAAATGACCATGGAACTTCGTGACGCGACCGTTGATGACCTCTCCGGCATCATGGAGATATACAATGACGCTGTCGTGAACACGACGGCGATCTGGAACGAGGTGGTGGTCGATCTCGACAATCGCAAGGACTGGTTCGCCGCCCGCAAGTCGCGCGGCTTTCCCGTCATCGTCGCGGTTCTGGACGGCAAGGTCGCAGGCTACGCTTCCTATGGTGACTGGCGCGCTTTTGACGGTTATCGCCATACCCGCGAACATTCCGTCTATGTGCATAAGGACGCCCGCGGCCACGGCATCGGCAAAAAACTGATGCAGGCGCTCATCGATCATGCCGCCGGCAACGACGTGCACGTACTGATCGCCGCCATCGAGTCGGAAAACACCGCTTCCATCCGCCTGCATGAAAGCCTCGGTTTCACGGTCGCGGGCCGGTTCTCGGAAGTCGGCACCAAGTTCGGGCGCTGGCTGGATCTGACGTGTATGGAACTGAAATTAGGTTAAGCCAAGAAGCTTAAGCCATCTTTTGATCGGTCGAGTGTCACGAGTCTCTTCTCCCCGTGGGGGAGAAGTCCGCGGCAGCAGGATGAGGGGCAAGCTCTCCGAATATCGCTAACGTAGCCCCCTCATCCGACCCTTCGGGCCACCTTCTCCCCGCCGGGGAGAAGAAATACGCGGCATGGCTCAGACCGGCTCGAACACCATCGAATGGCCGTTGATGCAATAACGCAGACCGGTGGGCGGCGGGCCATCGGGGAAGACGTGGCCGAGATGACCGCCGCAATTGGCGCAGCGGATTTCGGTGCGCACCATGCCATGGCTGGCGTCGCGATGTTCCGTCACTGCGCCGGGCTTCACCGGTTCGAAATAGCTTGGCCAGCCGCAGCCGGCGTCGAATTTCGTGTCGGAGAGGAACAGCGGCTCGTCGCACGCCGCACAGCGGTAGAGGCCTTTTTGGAATGTGTCCCAATAGGGCCCGGTAAAGGCGCGCTCGGTGCCGTGCTCGCGCAGGATGCGATATTGCTCCGGCGTCAGCTGCTCACGCCATTCGGCGTCGGTCTTCTTCACTTTTGGGGATGTCAGATCGCTCATGGAATGATCCTTTCTGTTCATGCCTCAGATAATCATCGCCATGACGGATTGAAAGAGGACATATCCCATAACGACTCCGTTATGAAACGGGACCGGGAGTCGATTTGGGTTGAGAAGGCATTGCCTATGCCTTAACTGAAAAATCCGATTTGAAACAAGAACGCCAGCCATGGCGCGCAGGGGTGGGGGACACCCCGGGAGATATGAATGACGTCCGATGTCACGCCGATGACATTTCTGTCGCTATTTCTGCCGTTTCTCGCGGCGCTCGCCGCACCGGCGCTGGTGAAGAGATTCGGGCACAATGCCGCCTGGATACTGGCGATTGCGCCGGCGCTTTCCTTTGTCCATTTCGCACTGATGTTGCCGCAGGTGGCGGCTGGCGGCGTGGTGACGGGCGGTTATGCCTGGGTCCCAAGTTTCAATCTCAGCTTTTCCTGGTTCATCGACGGCCTGTCGCTGACATTTGCGCTGCTGATCACCGGCATCGGCCTGCTGATCGTGCTTTATGCCGGCGGCTACATGAAGGGGCATCCGCAGCAGGGCCGATTCCTGTCTTTCCTGCTGCTGTTCATGGGCGCGATGCTGGGCGTCGTCGTCTCGGACAGTCTGCTGATGCTGTTCGTCTACTGGGAGCTGACCTCCATCACCTCCTTCCTGCTGATCGGTTTCGACCATGAACGTGCCGCCTCGCGCCGCGCCGCATTGCAGGCACTGGTGGTGACCGGCGGCGGCGGACTGCTGCTGCTTGCCGGGCTGATCTTCATCTGGGACATGAGCGGGATGACGCAGCTGTCGATGCTGGTGCGCAGCGGCGACATCCTGCGTGACAGCCCGTTTTATCTGGCCGCGCTGCTGCTGGTGCTCGGCGGTGCCTTCACCAAATCGGCGCAGTTTCCCTTTCATTTCTGGCTGCCCAACGCCATGGAGGCGCCTACCCCCGTTTCGGCCTATCTGCACTCCGCGACCATGGTGAAGGCCGGCGTCTATCTGCTGATGCGGCTCAATCCGGTTCTGGGCGATACCGCCGCCTGGCAGATACTGCTGCCCTTCTTCGGCGGGCTGACCATGCTCACCGGCGCGCTGCTTGCCATACGCCAGACCGATCTCAAGCTGATGCTCGCCTATACCACGGTGTCGTCGCTCGGCCTGCTGGTCATGCTGACGGGTTTCGGCTCCGACCATGCCATCGAGGCGGCGGTGCTCTATCTGGTGGCGCATTCCCTGTTCAAGGGCGCACTGTTCATGGTCGCCGGTATCATCGACCATGAGACCGGCACACGCGACGTGACGAAGCTTGGCGGCCTGCGAAGAGCCATGCCCGTCACCTTTGCGGCGGCGCTGGCGGCCGCGATTTCCATGGCCGGCCTGCCGCCCTTCTTTGGTTTTCTTGCCAAGGAAGAGATTTATTATGCGCTCGCGCATGGCAATCCGCGTGCCGTGCTGTTCACCGGCATTGCCATTCTCGGCAACGGGCTGATGTTTGCCGTCGCCTTTGCAGTGGCGCTGAAACCCTTTCTCGGCAAGCCGGTAAAGACCCCGAAACAGGCACATGAAGGCCCGCTGCTGCTCTGGTTTGGCCCGGCGCTTCTGGCGCTGAAGGGGCTCAACATCGCTCTGTTCTCCGGCATCGCGCATTTCTACATCTCGACACCCATGGCAAGCGCCATTGCCGGTGAGGCGCGACAGGTGGAAATCTCGCTCATTCCGCATATCGGCGTGCCGCTCGGCCTGTCGCTGCTCACCATCGCACTCGGCATCGTCCTTTATACGCAGCTTTCCGCTGTCCGTGGCCTCATCGATCGCACCTTCAGGGCGCTGGGGGCAGGGCCGGACCGAGGCTTTGACGTCTTCATCGAAATGCTGGTGAAAATGTCGTTCCACATCACCCGGCTGATCCAGCCGGGTCGTCTCGAATTTTACGTTACCGCCACTTTCGCTGTCATCGCCGCCGTGCTGCTCGTGCCGCTGTTCCTTTATGGCGAATTGCCGTCCATGCCGTCATGGCCGCGGGATGCGCCGATCCATGAACTGACCTTCATCGCCATTGCCGTGGCGGGGCTCATCGCTGTGCTGACGGCGTCGAGCCGCCTGACGGCGATCATCGCGCTCGGCATCCAGGGCTTCGCGGTGGCAGTCATCTTCCTGCTGTTCGGCGCCCCGGACCTGTCCTTCACGCAGTTCATGGTGGAAACGCTGTCCGTCGTCATATTGACGCTGGTGATGACGCGGTTGCGCCTGTCGCCATCCGACCATCGCGGCCTCGGCCAGAAGCTCTTGGACAGCAGCATTGCAATCGCCTGCGGGACTGGCTTTGCGCTTTACCTGATGCGCGCGACGCAGGTGAGCTTCGACAATCGCCTGACCGATTTCTACAACAGCTATTCCAAGGTCATCGCCCATGGAGCGAACGTCGTCAACGTCATCATCGTCGATTTCCGCGGCACGGACACGCTGGGAGAAATCGCTGTCGTGATGATAACGGGCCTTGCCATCCTGGCGCTGATCCGTATCCGCCCTGCCGCGGTCAAGGAGCCGGCGAAAAGGTTCAAAAAGAAGGGAGCGCGGGCATGAACACGCTCATTCTGCGCACCGTGGCGCCCGTCGTCACCAGCCTGATGGTGCTGTTTTCCATCTTCGTCCTGCTGCGCGGCCATAACGAGCCGGGCGGCGGCTTCATCGGCGGCCTGATCGCGGTCTCGGCGCTGGCGATCTACGGCATCGCCTATGGCGTGGCGGCGGTGCGGCGCGCAATCTTCTTTCACCCGCTGGCGATTGCCGGGGCAGGGCTACTGCTTTCGATGCTCTCCGGCCTCGTTTCCATTGTCGCTGGCGTGCCCTTCATGACCGGGCTTTGGGTCTACCCGAACCTCTTCGGCGTCGAACTGGCGCTCTCCACCGTCATGTCCTTCGATATCGGTGTCTATCTGGTCGTGGTCGGTGCCATCACATCCATTGCGCTGGCGCTGGAAGAAAGGGAAAGCGACTGATGGAAGCGATCTTCTCCATTCTCGTCGGCGTCTTCTTCTCGGTCGCGATCTACCTCATGCTGTCACGTCACAGCATCCGCGTGCTTCTGGGCATCGCCATTCTCGGCAATGCGGTCAACCTGCTGCTCTTCACGGCGGGGCGGCTCACCCGGGAGGTGCCGCCGATCATTCCGGCGGGCATGGACGCGTTGCCCGCAGGGGCTGCCAATCCGCTGCCGCAGGCGCTCATCCTGACGGCGATCGTGATTTCCTTTTCATTCTTCTGTTTCCTGCTGGTTTTGACATGGCGCGCGTTTCAGGAGTTGCAGACC
This sequence comes from Agrobacterium sp. 5Ca39, assembly GCF_055382365.1. Classification (NCBI taxonomy): domain Bacteria; kingdom Pseudomonadati; phylum Pseudomonadota; class Alphaproteobacteria; order Hyphomicrobiales; family Rhizobiaceae; genus Agrobacterium; species Agrobacterium sp. 5Ca39. Next base: position 555,427 of record NZ_AP026436.1, read on the forward strand.
GACGATACCGATGAAATGCGCACCGCAGAACCGGCAGGCGAGCCCCTGCCGCCGCTCGGTTATTGAGCGGCGAGGCTGAAACGACATGGCTTCATCCCCCACTTCCGCAGTTACCGATCTGTCCGCCGCGCTCGTCATGGCGCCCGTGCCGCTGCCGGACTGGCTGATCATTCTTCCGATCGCGCTGTGCATCGGCGCGGGCGCGGTGCTGATGATGATGCGCCACGCCATTCGCTACCATGCGCCGGTCGCCATCGCCGCACTGGCCCTCCTCGTGGTTCTCGATGCCGCCCTCTTATGGAAGGTTGCCACGCAGGGGCCGTTCACCATGGTCATGGGCCGCTGGCTGCCGCCCTTCGGCATCGCCTTCACGGCCGATCTCACCGGCGCGTTGCTGTCACTCGCGGCCGCCATCGTCGCGCTGGCCGGCGCCATTCACGCCGGCAGCGATATCGACGCCAGCGGCAGACGATACGGCTTCTATCCCTTCCTGATGCTGCTGATGGCCGGCGTTACCGGCGCGTTCCTGACCGGAGACATCTTCAACCTCTATGTCTGGTTCGAAGTGCTGCTGATCTCGTCCTTCGGCCTCATCGTGCTCGGCTCGACGCGGGAGCAGATCGACGGCGCGTTGAAATATGCCGTCCTGAACCTCATCGGCACGACGCTTTTCCTGATCACGGTGGGTTATCTCTACGCCATCTTCGGCACGCTCAACATGGCCGATATCGCGTTGAAGGCAAACGGACTGCGCGAAACCGCGCCGCTGATGACGCTTGCCAGCCTCTTCACGCTTGCCTTCGCCATGAAGGCGGCGGCTTTTCCGGTGAATTTCTGGCTTCCCGCTTCCTATCACACGCCGCGCATCGTCGTCTCCGCCCTGTTCGGTGGACTGCTAACCAAGGTCGGCATCTATTCGCTGCTGCGCGTCATGGTCATGCTGTTCCCGGTCGAGCGGGAGGAACTCAGCATCGTCATCGCCGCTTCCGCCGCGCTGACAATGGTGCTCGGCGCCATGGGTGCGCTCGCCCAGAACGATATTCGCCGGATGCTCGGCTATATCGTCATATCCGGCATCGGCTACATGATGGCGGGCATCGCCATCGGCACGCCGTCAGGCGTCTCGGGCGCGATCTTCTACGCGCTGCATTCCATGGTGCTGATGACGGCGCTCTACCTTGCCGCAGGCCACGCCGCTCGTCTCGGCGGCGGTTTCAGCCTCACCGTGCTTGGCGGCCTTTACCGGCAGGCTCCGTGGTTTTCGGCGCTTGCGCTCGCGCTGTTTTTCGCCGGTTCCGGCCTGCCGCCCTTTTCCGGCTTCTGGCCGAAGGCGGTCCTGGTCAAATCGGCGATCGATATCGGCGCATGGTGGCTGGCCGCCGCCATTCTCCTCTCCGGTTTCATCGCCACCATCGCCTTCGGACGGGTCTTCCTTCTATGTTTCTGGCGTCCGGCGGCAAAGCCATTGCCACAACCCGCCTTGCCCGCCGCGGCGCCCTCCGTCGCTCCGCTGGTCGCGCTGACGCTGCTGGTCGTGTTCTTCGGCCTGTTTCCCGAAAGCCTGCTTGATCTCAGCCAGGATGCCGCAGCCGGGCTCGGGAACCCGCAAGCCTATATCCATTCGGTCTTTCCAGAAGGAGGCAAGCCATGAGCCTCTATGTCGTGCAATTGCTGTTCGTGGCGGTATGGCTTGCGGTAACGGGCAGCCTGACGCTGGCAAACGTCATCTTCGCCCTCATCGTCTCCACGCTGGCGCTCTGGCTTATCCGCCACCAGCTTCCCGGCGGGCGCAATCACTGGCTGCGTCTTGGCCGCGTGTTGTCGCTGGTGCTGTTGTTCTTCAAGGAGCTTGCGCTTTCCGCCTGGAAGGTTGCCGTGATGGTGACACGCCCGAAACTGGACGTTCAACCCGGCATTTTTGCCTATCCGCTGACCGTAACCACGGATTTCGAAATCACGCTGCTCGCCAATCTCATCACGCTCACGCCCGGCACGCTTTCCGTCGATGTTTCCCCTGACAGAAAGGTGCTCTACGTGCACGCAATCGATTGCAGCGATATCGAAACCGCAAAAAACGACATTAAGAACGGCTTCGAAAAGAAGATCATGGAGGCGTTTCAGCAATGAATCCGGAACAGATAGTTTCATTTGCAAATATACTTGCGCTGGTTGTTCTCTCGGTGGCCTTTTTGCTGACAGTCTACCGCGTTGTCGTTGGTCCCACCTTGCCGGACCGTATCGTCGCGCTGGACATGCTGGTCGGCATCGCCATCGGCTTCATTGCGGTCATTGCCATCCGCACCGGCTTCAATCTCTATGTCGACATTGCCATTGCCCTTGGGCTCGTCGGTTTTCTGGCCACGGTGGCGTTCGCGCGCTTCGTGCTGTCGCGCGGACCGGATGGCGGGCGCGGCCCGAAAGGGGTTCTGGATGGCGCACGCCGGTCTGAATTCGCTCAGAACCCCTCGAAAATTCGGGTGAATAGCGGAAAAGAAAAGGGAAGGCGGTAATGGGTTGGATCGTTGCTATCCTGGTTGCGGCGCTGATGATCTCGGGTGCCGCCTTTTCACTGATCGCCGCAATCGGGCTCAATCGCCTGCCTGATGTTTACACCCGCATGCATGCCGCATCCAAGGCGGGGACGGTCGGCTCCGGCCTGCTGCTTCTGGCGGTGGGCATCCACTCTATGGATATATCGACGCTGGCTCGGGCGCTCGCCGGTTTCTTCTTTTTCGTTCTGACGGCGCCGGTTTCCGCGCATCTTCTTGCAATGGCTGCGCACAAGGCAGGTTATCCGCTTTCCGTTAAATCGGTAGTTGATGACCTCAAGAAAATTTGAAGTTGAATTACCCCCTAATAATAGGGGGTGCGCGTTTTCAATTACTACTAGGCATAGTATTTTATTACCCGTAATTTTTTGTATTCCGATTAGACTGTTTTGAACTAAAAAATTCACAGCAGGAATTTGACTTTTGCTGTTTTGCTGTTATCCAAATTAAGTGTAAAGTTGCTAATCGCGATTTGCATCTAGCCTCTTCATAGTCGGCATAGGCATTTTATTAATGTCTAATCTACGGGTCTCAGGACCATTGCTGCCCATGTCGCTGGTCATAAGTTGAATCTCGGACCAATACGTTTCCGGTTTTCGCTTGAAATCTAGGGGTAGATTTCACGTTGGTTTCAACAGGGCGAAGGTGGGGGCACCGGTAACTTCACATCGCTCGATGCGGCGTTCGCCCGCGTCAGGGGATCACTAACAGGAGATACTTAAATGACGGAAACTGCATACGGTAACGCCCAGGATCTGCTGGTCGAACTGACGGCGGATATTGTGGCTGCCTATGTTAGCAACCACGTCGTCCCGGTAACGGAGCTTCCCGGCCTTATTTCGGATGTTCACACGGCGCTCAGCGGAACGTCCGCGCCGGCATCGGTAGCGGTCAATGTTGAAAAGCAGAAGCCGGCCGTCTCTGTCCGCAAGTCGGTTCAGGACGATCACATCGTCTGTTTGGAATGCGGCGGCTCCTTCAAGTCGCTCAAGCGCCATCTCACGACGCATCACAGCATGACGCCGGAAGAATACCGCGAAAAATGGGACCTGCAGGTCGATTATCCGATGGTTGCGCCCGCCTATGCCGAAGCCCGCTCGCGGCTCGCCAAGGAAATGGGTCTCGGTCAGCGCCGCAAGGCCAACCGCTGATTTTCGAAGACAATCCGGCTTGCAGTGAAAGCCGGAAGTCGCAAGTTAATACGGCCGGTCCTTAGACCGGCCGATTTTGTTTTCGGGATTGAAGACCATGCCTTGGCGTGCGGTTCCGGAACGAAGCCGAGCATCATAAGGCCGCCATTAACGTCGTATCCGCGCCGTGAGAAACAACCCTTTCGCGATAGGGAACCTTATTGCGCTGCACGCCGGATGCTACGCGGCGAAAGCCTGCGGGCGCCGCTGCTTGCCATCATCCAGTCTCCAGGGAAAATCATCACCGGCCAGCCAGCGTGGAGATCGGCTTTTTTATCGTCTCGCGCAATATCGACTGAGGAAAAAAATCCTCAATTACGTCCATCACTTTCGAGAAAATCAAGCTATCTCAATGGCCTGAACTCCATCGCAAAATTTGCGCTTCCCCAAGCCTTTCCTCAGGTGTATGAATTAATTCCTATTCGTAGAGGAGTTGCATATGCCGTCGGATACCGTGTTTCTGCCTGCTGCCGCGCGGCCTTGCCTGCGGGTGCGTGATCGTCCCTTTCGTTCGTGGCCGTCTGCGGGCGGGCGGGATGACATTTCCCGTCTTTGCCGTCTGGTGCGGCAACTCACCGGGGAGATGGTGCGATTGACGGGTGAGCGAACGCCGGTGCGCCGCGATATCAGGCGCATGGAGTGCCACGTCCGCCAGATCGCCATGTATGTGTGCCATGTGCAGCTTGGCATTCCCATGTCGGATATCGGACCCTGCTTCGGCCGGGACAGGACGACGGTCGGCCATGCCTGCCAGGTGGTCGAGGACCGACGGGACGAACCGGCATTTGACGAGTTTGTCGCCACGCTCGAACGGCTTACCGGCAGTATCGTCAACGTGATGACAGGGGGCCGGGATGACTGAGACGAAACCCATGCCGGCTGCCTCCTCCGATCCTCATCTATTGCGGCTGCTGCGGTGCATCGCCGCCGGCGCAGCCGAGATGTCCCCGGAGGGGGGCGATATTGTGCTGCGCCGCGGGCGGGCAGGGCATCCCGCACTACGGCTTCCGGCCGCGACGGTGCGGCTTGCCGTTTCGTCCGGGCTGGTCGAGCAGCGGGAAAACACCCTTCATGCGGCGCCGCCGCTCGCCTCCTACCTGAAACGCGCAATGGCAAAAGACCGCGACGAGATTTTTCAGGAGCAGCATCGCGATATGCAGACGGTTGTCGTGGATATCGGCGATGCGAAGCAGTCGGCCAGGCGTAACCTCAACACCTCGCAGCTGATCAGCCTTTCAAGGCTGAAGGAGCGCGACGGCGCGGCATTCTTTCCACCGGATGCGCTGGAGGCGGGGGAGCGACTGGCCGCCGATTTTCATCGCGGCCACCTCAATCCCAGGGTGACGGCGACATGGGAACCCAGAACGGCGAGCCGCACAAAGGGTGAGGCGGGAGGCGCGCTCGAACTCACCGAGGCAGCAATGGCCGCAAGAACACGGTTTTCCCGCGCAGCCGAGGCGATGGGGCCTGAATTATCTGGCGTCGCTATCGATATCTGCTGTTTCGAAAAGGGATTGGAGACGGTGGAACGCGAGAGGCAATGGCCGGCGCGTTCGGCAAAATTGCTGCTGCGTGCCGCATTGCTGGCGCTGGCGCGCCACTACGCGCCGCCTGCAACCCGTGCAGGCAGGAAAGAACACCATTGGGGCGATGCTAATTATCGCCCATCGATGACGCGATAAATCTCAGGCGGCAAGCAGCCGGGCTTCCTCGCGGATACGCTTGATCATCGAGCGCAGGCCGTTGGCGCGCTGCGACGACAGATGTTCCACGAGCCCTATTTTGTCGAATACCTCGATCGCGTCGAGACCGGCGATTTCAGAGGCCCTTTTGCCGGAATAGACCGCAAGCACGATGGCGACGAGGCCGCGCACGATATGCGCATCCGAATCGCCCTCGAAGGTCAGGAGAGGGTCTTCGGCGCCGTCGCTATGGCTGACGAGCCAAACCTGGCTGGCGCACCCCTGAACCTTGTTTTCAGCCGTGCGCTTGTCTTCCGGCAGATCGGGCAGCGCCTTGCCGAGTTCGATGACATAACGATAGCGATCCTCCCAGTCATCGAGGAAAGCGAAGTCGTCAAGGATCGTTTCGAGAGAGGCCATTTGTGCGCCGTATCATCCGTTATTGCAGGTCTGCGTCACGATATAGGTGAAGTGCGGTCGGTTTTGAACCATAGCCCACGAAAAAGCCCACGGAAAACAGGTTCCGTGGGCAAGTTTGGCAGGCAGTGGCGGAAGGAAATCTCCATCCGCAATAAAGGCGGGCGCGGTGGCCGGCAGGATCAGGGAGCAGGGCGCTTCTGCGGCAGGGGAATGACGGTGCCGGTCTTCAGCATGTCGGCATCTGCGGGAAACTCGACGCTGACAACGGGTGCCGCTGCAAGCTTTTCGGCTTCTGCCGCAACGTCGGCAACATCGGCGGGCTTGTCCCCGGAGGCAAGCTGCTTGTCCAGCAGTTCATAGGCAACCTTTGCGCCTTCCTTTGCCCTTTCGCCCAGCGCATGGAAGGTTTCGGCGCCCTTGATGCAGACATCGGGCTTTTCGATGCAGATGGCGCTGACATAACGATAGGCCTCGCCGGCAGCCGAAACGGCGCTGGGAATATCGAAGGCCGAAGGTTCCTTGGCCGGATCGTTGCTGCTGCCGAAATAGGACAGCGCCACCAGTACCAGCGAAAACCAGAATGTTCCTTTGATCAGAAACCACATTGTCAGACACCCTGCCAGATGATCTTTGTTTTCGAAAGCCCCGCCCGGTTTCGGGTCATCGGCCTTTGTCCCGTTTTTCGGGCTTGTGAACAACCTACAGACGACCGGCGAACAGCCGATTGCAAAAAGCGGCGCAATTTAATTCAAATTGTATCTATTCTCCTCGGATCGGGACGGCGGCCATCAATTGACTCGCATTTTAACGGTCCATGTTAAGCATAATTGCGACAGAGGCCGCGCGTTCCGGGCGAAAGCGGCGAAAAGCTCTGCCGCAAAAGTTAACGCGATGGCAAAAATGAAGCGAAATCCGTCGCTTACCCGTCATTAACCATGATTGGCAAAGCTTCCTGGAAATGCCCCGTAATGGGACTGTCACGCATTTGACGGGCTTTTCAGCCCATTCTTTTTATCCATTCCTTAAGCCGCCGCCTTCTATTGTCGGAGCCGTTGGAACCGCCTTCAGGATTCGGGTTTGGTATTGCGTAATATGAGAGAAAAAGCGGTCGCACTGGTCGACCATGCAGCGGGCAGATGGCTTGCGCGCATGGAAGAGGACGCCGAAAGGCGCGCCGGGACCGTTGCGCGCCTGCGCTGGCTGATTGCCTTCAGCGCCGTCGGCCTTGTGGTTGTACCAGCCATTTTCAGCCTCGTCGTCAGCCCCGCCATCGCGCTGCCCATCGGTGCGGCCCTGGTGCTGGCGCTGTTTCTGGCCGCCGCCGCCCTGCTGATCGCCTTCTCCCATTCTGCGCACGGCGCATCCGCTCATTCGGTTTCCTCGGTGAACGACGATCTGATCGCGGCATCGCAGGTGCCGGGCCTGGTGCTGGTGATCGGTGAAACCGGCTTCGTCGAACACGTGTCCGGTCGCGATTGCGCGGCATTCCCGGCCGACCTTCAAGCCAGCAAAGGACATATCCTCGTTGAATATGTCTATGTCTCCGATCGTATCGAACTGATGCAGGCTTTCGACGTCCTGCGGCAGGGTGAGGACAGGGCAACCGCCGAACTCCGCTTCGAGACCGGTGCGAAATCGCGCCAGGCGCAATTCATGCACGCCCGTATCGAGATGACCGCCATTCGCGGCGCGACAGGTCGCCTGCGCCGCATCGTCGCCCAGCTCACCGATATTACCGAGATGGAGCGTCTGCGCCGCGATGTCGCCCGCAAGGCAGCCGAGGCGGAATCCGCCAATGACGCCAAGTCGCGTTTCCTCGCTGCCGTCAGCCATGAACTGCGCACGCCGCTCAATGCCGTCCTCGGTTTCTCCGATATTCTCGCCGGCGAATATTTCGGACGGCTGGAGAACGACCGTCAGCGGGAATATGTCGGCCTCATCCGCCAGTCTGGCGCCCATCTTCTGTCCGTCGTCAACACCATGCTCGATATGAGCAAGCTGGAAGCTGGCCGTTACGAGCTGATGATGGAAAGCTTCCCGATTGCGGAAACCATCTCGTCCTGCGAAGCGATGCTCGGCCTTCAGGCGAAAGAGAAGGGCCTGACCCTGACCAGCCGCATCCAGCGCGGCATCGGTGAAATCTCGGCCGATCAGCGCGCCATCCGTCAGGTTCTCATTAACCTCGCCGGCAATGCCATAAAATTCACCGATGCCGGTGGTGTGGTATCGATCGACGCTGCGCGCGAAGGCGCAATGCTGAAATTGACGGTGAGCGACACCGGCATCGGCATCGCGTCTGACAAGATTGAACTGCTGGGCCAGCCCTTCATGCAGGTTCAGAATGAATATACCCGTCGCTATGAAGGCACGGGTCTGGGATTGTCCCTGGTCAAGGGGCTTGTGGCTCTGCATGGCGGCACATTCGCCATCGCCAGCAAGCCCGGCGAGGGGACGGTCGTAACGATCACTTTGCCTGCCGATGGTTCCGGCATGGCGGGTGGCGGCGAAAGCGCTGACGCCGAAAGCATGGTGGAGTTCCCACCGCGCATTCGGCAGCTTGGCGACATGGCCGCGAAAATGAGAAAGGACGGTGACGATGGCCCCGCGAAAGCGAAAATCGCCTAAGAAAACAACGGCCCAGATCGGCGCCGGGATTGTTTCCTTGGTGGTTTCGGCCATCGGGCGCGAAATCCTGCGCCATCCGAAACTGGTGGGCGGCTGCGGTGCCTTCGCGGTCGTCTTCGGTTTTGTCGCCGCCAACGCGCTCTGGTACCAGCCTGGTGTGCACCCGTCGCCCTTCCTGCGCACGCGCGATGCGGAAAACCCGAACGGCATCGCCGGTTACCGCCCGGCCGAACCACTCGGCACCCATGGCAACGTCACCACATTCCGCATAGAGCGCCCGGCAGAAACGGAAACGGCACAACAGCAGCCTGCGGCCGAAACGCCGGCGCAACCCGTCGCCGAAAGCCAGAAACCGCAGCAGATCGTCGCCGACATTCAGGGCGAACTGAAGAAGCGCGGGCTTTATGAGGGCGAGGCGGACGGTCGCATGGGACCGAAGACGGCCGCCGCCATTATGTTCTTTGAAGAAACGCTCGGCATGGAACAGACCGGCGAGCCGACAAGCCGGGTGCTGGCGGCGCTCAGGATCGATGGCGCAACGGTTGCCGCGATCCCGAAGGACCGGCCTGCCGATAGCAGCGGCGGTGTCGAAATCGACCCCGTTGCCGCCGCCATTCGCAAGGCGGAAGCGCCGCATCCCAAGGCCGAACCGGTCTCCCTCAACAGCGCCGCGAAACCCGCAAGCCGCGATCTCATCGCCAAGATCCAGCAGGGGCTGATCAATATCGCCTATGCCGACGTGAAGGTGGACGGCGTGGCCGGCCAGCAGACCCGCAATGCCATCAGGGCGTTCGAAAAACACTACCGTCTGCCGGAAACCGGCGAGCCGAGTGAGGCCGTGCTGAAGAAGTTGAAGTCGATCGGGGCGCTTTAGGTTTTGACGGCAGCGTGGGGCGTGTGTGGCTCTACCCCCCTCTGCCCTGCCGGGCATCTCCCCCTCAAGGGGGGAGATCGGCAGGAGGCGCTACCACCACTTCATTCGCAAGTGTTGAGATGGGCGAGACTTATCCGCTTGCCGATCTCCCCCCTTGAGGGGGAGATGCCCGGCAGGGCAGAGGGGGGTAAAGCCACGCACACCTTCGTCAGCTTAAAAATCAACATCGAAACCCCACCCACCTAGGCAGCGCAAAAATCGAAAGCAAACCCATGCGCCTCAAATCCGAAATGTTCGTCTCAGCCCTCATCCGCCGCGTCTTCGCTGCCGGTGGATTTGCCGCTGTCGAAAAGAAGGGTGCGGAGGAGGCGGGCGCTATCTTCGTTCGCCAGCGGCTGCGTGACGGCCGCGAGAACCTCTATGGACCCGCCCCGCAAAGTTTCGCTGAGGACGAGGACATCATCCGCGCCGAGCGCCGTTTCGAAACGCGTCTGGCCGGTGTCGAGGGCGAGGAAAGTGCTGCCCTGCTGGAAAGGGAGCGGCGGTTCGACAGCGACCTGTGGGTCGTGGAGATCGAAACCGATGACATCGGAACGTTGCTGACGCTGGTGGATCAGCCCAAAGCCTAGAATCAGGGAAAGTGGAATCCGGTTCTCCATCCGCGAATGACTTCGCACTACTGAAGATGCAAGGCCAGCCCGCTTAACCCTGCGTCCCGGTTCTCTGCGCAGCCGGTGCGCTACGGCTCGGCCGTTCGCGGCCATGGGTGTAGCTGTCGGCCCGCCGCCAGCTTTCCAGCCGCTCTTCGCATTCCACGGTGTCTAGGCGGTTGAGCAGGGCTTCGGCACGGCTCATGTCGCCCTCGGCGGCGGAAAGATGCGGATAGAAGCACTGCAAGACGAAGGCGGCCTCGGAAAATTCCATGCCGAGGCCGGTCAGCGTGGTGGCAAGCTGCGCGCCCGATATATCGAGCATGATGCGCTCCGACAGCCAGTAGCTGGAGGAGAGGGAATCCGCCAGCGCCACCGCGAACTGCCGCGCATTGCGTTCGCGGGCAAAACGTACCAGCAGCGCGTCCTGCACCTCGCTGAGGCGGCGAAGGCCGAGGACATCGCTTTCCGGGCGGTTGAGATGGCGCGCCATCTGCTTGATCCGCTGGCGCATTTCTTCTTCGAGCGCGGAAGCCGCGGCGATGTTGTCCGTCTTCACTTCCGCCTTCGGCGCTTCGATGCTCACCGCTGCCGGCGGTTCAGTGGCAGGGGTTTCCTCTTGCGGTCGCTTGAGGTCTTCGATGTGCCGCAGGCCCACGAGCGCGTCGATGACGGTGGGGGAGAGGTCCTCCCGCCGGACGATGGCGCGTGCGTGGGCGGCCCCTTGCGTGCGGGCAATGGTGATGAGCGTGTCGTCGTCGAGGCACTTCGAGGCAATGAGGAAAGGAGCCGCAAGCGAAATCGGCTGGCAGGCAATGAAGAAGGCAACCGCGGAAGGCACGTTCGGGTGCTGCGAAAGGGCGGCAATTGCCTCCCGCTTAGCTTCATCGGTGGAGGCATTAAAAAGCGGCATGAAAAGTTCGGCGAATTGCCGGAGATCCGTTTTTGACGGAAGAGGAACATTCTCGAAATTCGTCACGGTGGCCATCAGCACCACATCTTTCTTCCTCACGGCTCTTGGCCTCTCAAGTTCTCGAAACCGGTCGGTCAACGCACTACCCAACAAACGCAAACACAATATCGGTTCAATTTAGAGCAAATCCGTTGACGTCCTGTTAACTATGGGTGCCGCCAAGAGAGAAACCGCCAATATCAACAGGCAAATTTTAAAATCGTGTGGTGGGGAAAATGCCGCGGAACTTTGCGGCCTCGCCTTTGTTTTCAACGGGTGTGGCTCGGCAAAGGAGAAAACGCCACCCGGTCATTAGGGTTAACGGATCATTAACCTCTGTCTGTTTGTAATTTCATGGGCAGTATTAGGATTCCATGTTATTCTGAAATCCGGAATAAGGGCCGAACCGGCGTCTGATGCCTGAATGTCCGCATAGCCCAGCGTTAAAACCCGCGATGGTTTTCAGGGATATGCGAAAACCAGCCTGTGGGCTGGATTATGCGCAATGTGATGGTGATGAAATTCCCGACGCAAGACGAGGCTTGCGCGGTTCCCATGGGCAACATTGACTCCCGAAGAGGAGAAGAGCATGGCAGACATTATTCCACTTGTTGACGCCCGACGAAGCCTGCGTCCCGCAGGCGTGGTCAGCACGATGATCGGCCCCGCGAAAGTGGTTCTGTTCACCGGCGTTCGTTATGAGAAACGCGACAGCGAGCCGGCAGGCAAGGTTGCGCGCAAGGGCAAATCCGCACCGGAAACCGCCTTGAAATCCTGATTAATAAAATAAGCCGCCGTTATTTCCACGGCGTCGGCTGGCACTTTGCCTCGTTCAGGAACCGTTCCGCCTCTTCGCCGAAACTCGGCTGCGGTACGAGGGTCCTCAAAACCACATATCCTTCCGTCTGATCCGATTCCGCCAGAATTGCCTGTGAAAGCGCGGGCGGTTGCGCCTTGCGGATGGCGGCGATCTGCACCGCATCTGCCACCAGAATATCCATGACGCCGGCGGCGGATGTGCGGTCATTCATGCTGAACACCTCGTTCGAGGCCTTGTCGTAAACCGCCACGGACCAGAAGGGCACGGCCCCGATGGCGGTCAGCCGGATCGGCTGTTCCTCAATATTGAAGGTGCATACGGCCACCCGCATGAAGGGATCGCCGCTGCCCAGCGTCTTTTTTTCCGTCGTTTCTTCAAGCAGATGGAACAGGTGCGGTTTTCCTTCCGCCACTGCCCGCGTATAGGCGTCGCGATTGCTGAAGTGCGGTATCGCCAGGAGAATGATGACATGCAGCACGGCCGCGCCGACGAGACCGGTGACGATGGCGAGCAGGACCCTAAGCATTGCCACACCCCAGCTTGCGGATCTGCGGCATGGAAATGTCGATCAGGCCGGAACTGCCAGCCACAGGCGTGTCGAGCAGGGTCAGGACGAGCTTGAAGGTCTGTCCCTGAGGCACCGCGAGCCAGTTATAGGTCTGGGCATCCGGAGCAATGGTGATGTCTATGCCGCCATCGGCGCTGCGCAGAAGCGTGCGGGAATTGAGCGCGAATGGTCGTCCGGCATCCTCAGCCAGCACATTGCCCTGCTGATCGGCGGTATAAAGCGTCCAGAAACGTGCTGGTGGCACAGCCCCGGCCAGCCGGTAGCGGCATTCGCCGCTCAGGCGCTGGCCCTCGCTGTCGACGGAAGCGGTGAAGGCCAGCCCCTCCGCCGTTCCGTAAAGCAGCTTGCCGGCGTCAGCGCGGTGCGACTTGGCATAAGGGTCGGCCTCGATCGTCTGCGCTTCCGGAAACGCGTCCCAGGAGCCGATGCGGATCGAACCGAAACCGGAGGTCGCTTCAAGCGCCGCGAGCGTTGCGGCAATACCGCCGCCAAAGGCGATCAGAAGGGCGATGCCGACAAGGAATGGAACTCGGAACACGCTGTTTTCCCGTTTATGAACAGGTCGAGGACTATCACTGATTCCCTGTTTGGAAAATGGCGCGGCTTGTTTAGTCCTCGTGAAAGTGACTGGAGCGCGAAATTCCTGGCCTATGCGCCCATGACGAGCTTGAAGGCGATGGCCCACATGGTGATGGCGATGACGCCTTCGAGGATGCGCCAGGCGGAAGGTTTTTCGAAGATCGGTCGCAGCCAGCGCGCTCCGTAGCCCAGCGAAAAGAAGAACAGCAGCGAGCCGGTGGCCGCCCCTGCGGCAAAGGTCTTTTCAAAGCCGGGAAACTGCGTGGAAATCGTGCCGAGCAGCACGACCGTGTCGAGATAGACATGCGGATTGAGGAAGGTGAGGGCCAGGCAGATGGCCAGCGTCTGCCACAGGCTCGCTTCCCGTCGCTCGGCCACTGACAGCGCTTCCGACGAACGCAAAGCCGAGTGCAGGCTTTTGGCACCATACCAGATGAGGAAGGCGGCGCCGGCATAACGCATGATGGGATCAAGCGCCGGCATGATGGCGCTGATCCGCTGGAAACCGAACACGCCGACGGTGATCAGCAGCGCATCCGATATCGCACAGGTGGCGCAGACGGCAAACACATGCGAGCGCGCCAGCCCCTGTTTCAGCACAAAGGCATTCTGCGCGCCGATGGCGACGATGAGACTGAGGCCCATGGTGAGGCCGGTAAAGAAGATCTGGATGTCCACGCCCGCTACCGCTTTTTGTCGAAATGATATGAAGCAGGGCTTGGATATTTCTCCATGACGGATTAATCAAATTAAACGATCTCAGTCAGGATAAGAACTACTAATGTTGGACTATCCCGCGATGCGCGCTGCGGCGCTGGTTGTTCAGACCGGCAGCTTTGAAAAGGCGGCGCAGGCACTGCATGTCACGCCATCGGCCGTTTCCCAGCGTGTCAAGCAACTGGAGGAGCGGCTGGGCGTGGTGTTGATCGTGCGCGGTAACCCCTGCGTTGCAACGGAAAAGGGTGAGTGGCTCTGCCGTCACATGGATCACGTCGGCATGCTGGAAAGCGAATTGTTCCGCCAGCTACCGGCCTTGGCGGAAGCGGGAGCGGCGCAGGAGCGGGTGACGCTCAACATCGCCACCAATGCCGACAGTCTGGGCACATGGTTTCTGGATGCGGTGTCGAAATTCACCGGTAGCAGCGATTATCTCGTTAATATCGCCGTCGACGATCAGGATCACACGGTGGAATGGCTGCGCGCGGGCAGGGTGCTCGCCGCCGTGACCGCCCATGACAAGCCGGTGCAGGGGTGCCGGGTAACGCCGCTCGGTGTACTCAGATATCACGCGACCGCCAGCCCGGATTTCATGACCCGCCATTTTGCCGAAGGGGTAACATCAGCAACGCTCGCCTGCGCGCCGGGCTTGACCTTCAACCAGAAGGACCGGCTGCAGGCGAGCTGGGTAAGGGAGGTGCTGGGTGAAGACATTGTCTACCCGACGCACTGGTTGCCTTCGACCGATGGATTTGTGAAGGCGAGCCTTGCCGGCATGGGCTGGGGGCTCAATCCGGTTCAATTGGTGGGGGAGCATTTGCAGGCAGGGCGGCTGATGGAGGTCGTTCCCGGCACGCCGCTCGATATCCCGCTCTATTGGCAGGTTAACCGGCTTGCGGCGGAAAGGCTGGCGGGGTTGACAGATATGGTGGTGGGGACGGCTAGGGCGACGTTGTTGGTGTGAGGCATCGCGGAGCGTGGAGCTTGCGGCTTACCCCCCTCTGTCCTGCCGGACATCTCCCCCTCAAGGGGGGAGATCGGTATGCGGCAAGGTTTTGCCTATCTCAACGTTAGAGAATGAAGTGGCGATGTCGCGTCTTGCCGATCTCCCCCCTTGAGGGGGAGATGTCCGGCAGGACAGAGGGGGGTAAGCCGCAAGCTCCGACAGAAAACTTCAGTCGATTCGCACCGGCTTCACCGCCTCGTCCTCACTGCTTCCCCGTCTGTTCCATCAAATAACGCGCCACAGCCTCATAAGCCGGTAACGATGTCGCGTCGTTGGCGGCGTTGCTCGCGACGGGGTGCGAGGAAAAGCGGGCAATAACCATTTCGGCGGCGGGATCGACATAGATCGCCTGGCCGTGCACCCCACGCGCCATGAAAGCGCCGTTGGCATTGTGGGTGATCCACCACATGGCGCGATAGCTCCAACCCCGCAACGCCGGATATCCGCCTTTTGCGAAAACCGCCTTGTCGCCGCCTTGACGGATGGCGTCGATCGCCTTTTGGGGAATGAGCCGCTCGCCGCCCATCATACCGCCGTCGAGTAGCAGCTGGCCGATGCGCGCCATGTCGCGCAGGCCGGCATTCAGCCCGCCGCCGGCAAAAGGCGTGCCGGTGGAATCGACGGTGTAATAGGCGTCCTGTTCGGCGCCCATCCGGCTCCAGATGCGCTCGGAAAGCAGCTTTGCCACCGATTTTCCCGAGGCGCGGGCAATGATCCAGCCAAGCGCATCGCTGTTGATCGTCTTGTACCCGAAGGCGGAACCGTGTTCTCCCTGCTTCACCACCGTCTTCAGATAGTCGAAGTAGCTGCGAGGGCCTTCGTAACCCTCGGGCTTGGGAAGCGGATTGCCGGCGGCGGAATATGTCCATACGTCGGCATTGGGATCGGCGTAGTCCTCGCTGTAACGCAGGCCGGTCGTCATATCCAGCACCTGCCGGATCGTCGCATCGCCGAACGCGCTTTTTTCGAGTTCGGGAACGACGGTCGCGACTTTGGCATTCTCGTCCAGCGTCCCTTCGGCAACCAGCATCTCGCCCAGAAGCCCGGTCAGCGATTTCGTTACCGACATCGCCCCGTGCTGCCCCGTATCGTTGAGGCAGCCGGAGTAGCGCTCATAGACAAGCACTCCCTTGTGCAGCACGACGATGCCATCGGTGTAGTTGGCCGAAAGCGATTGCAGCCAGGTCATGTCCTGCTCACCGCCGGTCGGGCGGAAGGTCACGGCGTCGATGGCGGGGTCGGGCTTGCGCTCAAGGGCCGCTGGCGCGCCGAGCCCACGGCTGACATTGACCGTCGGCATCAGCTGGCGGAAGTGGCACACTGTCCAGCGCAATTTCGGAAAATTGAAATAGTCGCTGTTCGAAAAGCGGATGATCTTGTCTTCCGGCGGCGGAAAGCCCTGCATCCAGCCGAGCTTCAGCGGGTCCGACTGCTCAGCTGAAAGCGGCTCGGCTTGCTGACTGGCAGCGGCATAGGGGTAAGCCAGGACAGGCACCATGGCTGCAAGAAGGACGGGCAGGGTTCTAGAAGTTGACGATGACATTGACGAAACCTCCAAGCCAGTTCGGCGAATGCTCTGCCGTCAGGGAATCCATGCCCTTGCCAGGGAATGAAATGCTGACGCCGGCGGTGAGATAGGTATTGGCATTGATGATGCGCGAATATTCCAGATAGAGATCATCGGCGAGATGGCGGTTGCCGACGCCCGCAACGGGGGTGGGCGTGCCGTCAATGTCGTCGAGCCGCGTGCCCTGGCCAAACTGGATAGGGCTATCCAACTCGTTGGCGCGGATATGCGCGTAACGCAGCGTCCATGTATCGGCCTGCGTTGGCTTCACCTGCAGGCTGATCTGATGGGCATTGACGTTGGAATTGAGAAACATCATCGAGGACTTCGTGCCCGTCGACCACGCACTCGGATTGCCCTCGTAATACAGCGGATCGAAGCGTTCGAGACGCGAGGTTGAAGGATCGTCGCCGGAGAAGCTCTGGTAGCTATAGGCGATCGTCGGCATCCATGAAATATCTTCGAAAGCATAGCCGATCTGGGTGCGGCCGCCCCAGGCTGCAAGGTCGATGTCGGGATTCCATTGATAGGCGATATCGCCGCCGATGAAAAATCCCGGCAATGGCACATCGAACGGATTGGTACGGGTATAGGCGTTGATGAAGCTCAAGCCCTCGCGCGCACCCGGCATGATGACCGGCGCGCCGATGCCGCCAGCCGCTGCCCGAGGGTAAGGCGAGCCGGATTCCTGCACATGGCCGAAGGTAATGCCGAAATATCGACCCTCTTGCGGTTCATAACGCAGATCCGCTCCCACGATCTTCGTCCCGCTGTCCTTGTCGGATAATTCATTCGCGTCGATGAAAAAGGCCGTGGCCGTCAGGTCATCCTTGCCGAGCCGGAGGATCGCCGCCTGCTCCCAAGCCTTTCTCGGCCCTAGTTTCAACGCGCCACGCTCAAAACCGCTTGATCCGCCATTGGCAATCAGCATGCCCGTTCCCGTCTTGAACGGACGCGGCCCCAGGGAGATATCGAAGAACGGGCCGCTCTCCGCCTTCGAGCGCAGGCCGAGATAGCCGTCTTCGAGTGTCACGGCGCCCGTGCCACCGGCATCGAAGGCGTCGGTGCCGAGCGTGCCCGAGGCAACGGCCGAGATTTTTCCATAGACCTGAACCCGGTCGCCGGCGTCGGCGGTAAAACCGATGCCGGGCATCAAATAGCCCTCAAGCCAGTGCGTGTCGCTGTCGAAGCCGGCGTCCGGTGCAAATCGATCGGCAAAGTTCCAGAACAGGTTCTGTTCGGCAACGGCATTGATGCCGGCTTGAAAATACAGGCGCAATTCAAAACCCGGCTCGTCGATCAGCAGCATGGGGTCCTGCGCATGTGCCGCATCCGCTGCAAACCACAGTCCGGCGAGGAGAGCAACCGCCGCCGCGCGCGTTTCCGCCGCATCATTCATGCTGTCCTCCGGGGCGCGCTGTTATCGCACAAGAGATAACCGCACCCACTTAGACATGAATTGACTGGCAAGGTCCATTCAATCTTGAAGTGTAAAAACAATATTGCGGGATATTACGTCTTGAAAGGCTCGGATAAAGACGGTTTGGGTAGGAATTGCCGTAAAATAATATTATATTATTCGCAGGCAGGAGAAGCCTTGATTGGTTTCGCACCTCATTTTCGTCGATGGCAGATCGACCATCCCGGTCATGGAGGCAACCAGGGATTGTTTAAACGTGCAGGATTCCGCCTGTTATTCCTTCTAAAGTCTCACGATACCTTATAGGGATACTGAAACACCCTAACGCCGCGCGGCTTCGTCTTTGCTATCGCGGATGGCGGCATCCGCCACCTTCTGCGTCGTCACATTCAGCGCCGTGGCTTCCTTCATCTTCCGCCCGATGGAGCGGATTACACGGGTCGCCTCGGCCGAGAGCGAACGGGGACGGGTGAGGGCCGGCAGGGCGGGTGTGCTGCTGGCTGCGGCTGCCACTTCCGCAGAAGGCTGCGGTCGGGCGCCGGTCGGCAGCGGGTTCTGGATGCCGGGGATGGGGCGCAGCTCCATGCCCTGATGGGCATAGTCCATCAGCCGCTTGAAGGTCATGGCGGGCAGCGCACCGCCGGTCATGTTGTTCATCGGCGTGAAATCGTCGTTACCGAACCAGACGGCGGTGGTGTAGTTGCCGGTAAAGCCCACATACCAGGCATCGCGATAGGCCTGTGAAGTGCCGGTCTTGCCGCCGGAAACGATGCCATTGTCAAGCGCACCGCGCCGCGCCGTACCCATCACAGGAATGGTCACCAGCATCTGGTTCATCTTCGAATTGGCGTCTACGGACAGCACGCGTTTGGCGGGCGGCTCGTCATGGCTGAAATCGTAGAGAACATTGCCCTCGTAATCCAGCACCTGCTCGATCCCGTGGCGGCGCGACTGCATGCCGTCAGCCGGGAAAACGGCATAGGCGGTGGCCTGATCCATTACCGTCACTTCCGATGTGCCGAGCGGAATGGTCTTGTCGCTGCGCAGCGGCGTGGCGACACCCATCGCCTTGGCGGTATCGACGATGACCTGCGTGCCGAGCACGTCCTTGGCGAGCCGGACCGGCACGGTATTGTAGGACTTGGCGAGCGCCATCTGCAGCGTCACCTTACCCGCATAGGAGCGGCCGTAATTCTGCGGCGACCAGCCGCGCCAGGTTACCGGCGCGTCGGAAATCAGCGTTTCCGGCTTCATGCCTTTTTCCATGGCGGCCGAATAGGTATAGACCTTGAAGGAGGAACCCGGCTGGCGCAGCGCCGCCGTGGCGCGGTTGAACTGGCTTTCGCCATAGTCGCGGCCGCCCACCATGGCACGCACGCCACCGCCATTTTCGATCATCACCATCGCGCCCTGCTTGACGCGATACCCTTCGCCGAGTTCGCGCAGGCCCATTTCCATCGCCTGTTCGGCCGCCTGTTGCAGGCCGGCGTCGATGGTGGTGCGGACGACGACGGTGTGATCCTTGAACTTGCCCGCGGCGGCCAGCCGCTGCACTTCGTCAAAAGCCCAGTCGAGGAAATAATCCGGCGCCTTCACGTCTTCGCGGTCGATGACGGTGGCGGGGTTGCGGCGCGCGCCGACCACCTGCCCCTCGGTCATCAGCCCGCTCTGCACGAGGTTGGAAAGCACGGTGTTCGCGCGGGCACGCGCCGCCGGAAGGTTGACATGCGGTGCATATTTCGCTGGCGCTTTGAAAAGCCCGGCCAGAATGGCGGATTCCGAAAGCGTCACGTCGGTGAGGTTCTTGCCGAAATAAAACTGCGCGGCCGCAGCAGCACCAAAGGTGCCGCCGCCCATGTAGGCGCGGTCGAGATAAAGGCTCAGGATTTCCTTCTTCGACATGTTGGTCTCTAGCCACAGCGCGAGGAAGGCTTCCTTGATCTTGCGCTCCAGCGAGCGTTCATTGGTGAGGAAGAGGTTCTTGGCGAGCTGCTGCGTCAGCGTCGAGCCGCCCTGCACCACGCCGCCGGCGCGGGCGTTTTCGCTCATGGCGCGGGCAAGGCCGATAAAATCGATACCGAAATGGTCGAAAAAGCGCCGGTCCTCGGTCGCCAGCACCGCCTTGATGAAATGATCAGGCATCTGGTCGATCGGCACGCTGTCTTCATGGATGATGCCGCGATGACCGATGGTGTTGCCGTATCGGTCGAGGAAGGTGACTGCGAAGTCACCGCGATAACGCCAGTCCTTCTTGGTTTCCTCGAAAGCGGGCATGGCAAGCGCCAGAAGCACGACCGATCCCGCCGTTCCAAAGGTCAGCGCGTCGCAGGTGAGATTGACGAGGAGCTTCTTCCAGCCGCGGACATGCAGCTTGCGCGAGGCGATGGTGATATCTTCCCAGAAATCCACCAGCCTTGCCGCAGCCGTCCACAGGCCGGAGTCGATGAAGCTATCGATCCGGAGCAGGATATGCCGTTTTTTGCGGCCTTTTTTATCGTCTTTTTCTTCCTGCACCTGGCGATATTTCCTGTTTAAGGCAATGCGACCGTCGATATTCTGCGCTTCAACCCATTCCCGACGCAAAACCGTGGCATGGTTATGTCGGAAGTGCTTGACGTGGCGGCCTTTCGCGGGCCAATGACCCCTTCGCCGCCTGCCAATATGCTAAAATATCGTACAAACCAGCCCTTGGCGATACGATATAAAGGATTAGGGACCGGTTAAACACTCCCGTCCAAGAGATCAAAATGAAACGGAAATGTTAACGATGAATGACGCGCCGTTCTGGAAAACCAAATCGCTGACCGAGATGACCGGCGAGGAATGGGAAAGCCTGTGCGACGGCTGCGGATTGTGCTGTCTCAACAAGCTGGAGGACTGGGACACCGGCGAAGTGGTGTTCACCTCCGTCCGCTGCGTGCTGCTCGACGGCGAGAGCTGTCGATGCTCGGATTACGAGAACCGCCGTGCCACCGTGCCTGATTGTATCCAGCTTGACCTGAAGAAGGTTCACGAGATCGGCTGGCTGCCGCCCACCTGCGCCTATGCGCTGGTGCGCGATGGCAAGGATCTCTACTGGTGGCATTATCTCGTCTCCGGCGATACCGAAACAGTGCATCAGGCCGGCATTTCCGCGCGCGGCCGCACCGTCAGCGAGGCCGATGTGGATGTTGACGACTTCGAGGATTATGTGGTCGACTGGCCGCTGACGGTCGGCGAAAGGGCGGGAGAAAAGGAGCGGACGTGATGAAAAACGGCAATTTTCGTTTTGGTCCTATTCCTGCCCCATCAGCCTCCTAAAGGCATGTCATCCGAAAACGTGTCACGGTTTCGGGCTATGACTTGTCTGAAATCAAAGACAGCTTCCGGCCATTCCGGCAATTGATCCGCAAAAGCGGACGAGGGACATCAAAACGCATGCGCTACCGGCTGCCCGCCATCTTTCTTTCATGCCTTGCCCTTCCGGGGCTCCTGCCGTTTTCCGCTGACGCCCAGCAACAGCCCCAGGCCTTCGAATGCACGCTGGTCACATCAATCGAGACCGGCGCCATCATCAACCAGCAGGGCGCCTGCGACCAGCGGGTGGCGCCAGCCTCCACCTTCAAGGTGCCGCTGGCGCTGATCGGTTACGATGCCGGTATTCTCCAGGATGAAAAATCGCCCGCCTGGGACTGGAAACCTGGCACGGAGGCGCGCGCCGCCGACCGCAAGACGGTCGACCCGACCATCTGGGAGCAGGATTCGGTGCTGTGGTATTCGCGCGAGATCACCCGCCGCCTCGGCCCGGAAAAATTCGCCGCCTATGTGAAGCGTCTCGGTTACGGCAATGCCGATGTATCGGGCGAGCCTGGCAAGAACAATGGACTCACCCATTCCTGGCTGGGGGCGTCGCTCACCATCTCGCCGGTGGAGCAGGTCGGTTTCCTTCGCCGGTTGCTTGCCGGCAATCTTCCTTTCTCCCGCGATGCGCAGGCCAAGACGCGCGCCATCGTACCGGTCTTCGATGCGCCGGAAAGCTGGGCCGTGCACGGCAAGACCGGAACCGGCTACATGCGTGACGAAAAGGGCAATCCCGACCGCAACCGCCCCTTCGGCTGGTTCGTCGGCTGGGCGGAGCGTGAAGGCCAGCACATCGTCTTCGCAAGGCTGCGTGTTTCCGACAAGCCGTCAAACGAGCCGCTCGGCCCAGCCGTGCGCGATGCCTTCCTGCGCGATATCCCGCGGCTGGCGGTGCATCGGTAGGCGACGGCCCTCACACGGGAAAGGACATCAGCATATGTCGGATGCCTCTCGCGATGTCATCAAGCTCTATACCAAGCACGGTGCTGATTTTGACAATCAGCGCGGTCGTTCCCTTGTTGAAAAACCCTGGCTGGACAGGTTCACCTCGCTATTGCCCGATGGCGGCTCCATTCTCGATATCGGCTGCGGTTCGGGTGAGCCGATCGCTGGCTATTTCATCTCCAACGGTTATGATCTCACGGGCATCGATGCGTCGCTGCCGCTGATCGAACTTTGCCGCAGCCGCTTTCCGGAAAAGCTCTGGGTGGTTGCCGATATGCGCGAACTGGCCCTCGGCCGCCGTTTCGATGGGCTGATTGCCTGGCACAGCTTTTTTCACCTGTGTCCCGAGGATCAGCGCCGGATGTTCGGTATCTTCCGCCAGCATGCCAATGAAGGTGCGGCCCTGATGTTCACTGCCGGGCCAGTGCAAGGCGAAGCAATCGGTACCCTTCAGGGCAAGCCACTTTATCACGCCAGCCTCGCGCGTGAAGATTACGAAGGCCTTTTGGCCACGCATGGATTCCGGCTTCTGGATCAGGTCGTCAACGATCCGCAATGCGGTGGGGCAACGATTTATCTCGCCAGGCGGATCGTATCATAGAGACCATTGCATAGTCCCCGGGGATCACGCATAGGATCGACAGGCCGGATGTTTCAGGGACTTTCCCATGCTCGAAAAGCTCAAGCGATGGGCGAAATCCATCAAGCGTGACGTTCACGCCCTTTATCTTGCCGCACGCGATCCCCGCACGCCGCTTCTGGCCAAAGTGGTGGCGATGCTGGTCGCCGCCTATGCGCTTTCACCGATCGATCTCATCCCGGATTTCATTCCCGTCATCGGTTATCTCGACGATCTGGTCATCGTCCCGCTCGGCATCCTCCTTGCGGTGCGTCTTGTGCCGCCGCCACTGCTGGCGGAGCATCGATTGACGGCCGCGGCCGCGCAATCCCGTCCCGTCAGCCGCGTGGCTGCTGCCATATTCATCGCCCTGTGGCTGGCGGCGTCGTTCACGATTTTGTTTGCGGCAAAAAATTTCTTCTTCCCTTGACCTTCCCATCATGGGAAGCCCTACATAGGGTCTCGAAAGGGGATTTCCCATGAACGAGACAGTCAGACACGCCCATCCAAATCAACCGGTTTCGATTCCCGTGGAAGGCATGACCTGCGCTTCCTGCGTGCGGCGGGTGGAAACGGCCGCAGCCAAGGTGCCCGGCGTCATGTCGAGTTCCGTGAACTTCGCCACGAAGAAGCTTACGGTCGAGCCGGCTGAAGGTTTCTCAGCCAAAACGCTTGGCGCTGCCATCAAGAAGGTGGGTTACGATATTGCACCGGATCGGCATGAATTTACCGTCGAAGGTCTGCACAGCGACGCGGATGCGGCGCGGTTGAAGGCCGTTCTGGAAGCCGTCGCAACCACCATTAACGCCACTGTCGATACCGCAGCCGGCAAGGCCGCTGTGGAGACGATCGGCGGCCGGCGTGAACGGGACGCGCTGGTGGAAACGGCAAAACTTGCCGGCTTTGCATTGGCGACGCCAAAGCCGCACGACCATTCCGCCCATCAATCCCACAACAGGCACGAGGGGCATCACCACGGCCACAGCCAGATGGCGACGGCCGGTGAAAGCGGCGGCCATGACCATATGCACCATGCGGGCGAAGAGGGCGCGCTGAAACGCGACCTGACGATCGCCGCCATGCTGACGGCACCGCTTTTCGTGCTGGAAATGGGCGGCCATCTCTATGAGCCGATGCACCACTGGCTGATGGGCATCATCGACACGCAGAACCTCTATTACATCTATTTCGTGCTGGCGACGGCAGTGATTTTCGGACCGGGTCTGCGCTTCCTCAAGACCGGTTTTCCGGCCCTGCTGCGCGGCGCGCCGGAAATGAACTCGCTGGTGGCGTTGGGCGTTACTGCCGCCTATCTCTATTCCGTCGTGGCGACCTTCGCGCCCGACCTGCTGCCGGCAGAGGCGCAGTTCGTCTATTATGAAGCGGCAACGGTCATCGTGACGCTGATCCTGACCGGACGGCTTCTCGAAGCCCGCGCCAGCGGCCGCACCGGAGACGCCATCCGCAAGCTGATGAGCCTGCAGGCGAAGACCGCCCGCGTAGAGCGCGATGGCGCCACCATCGATATTTCTCCTGACGATCTGGTGATGGGCGATATCGTCGTCATCCGTCCCGGCGAGAGGCTGGCGGTGGATGGCGAAGTTGTTGAAGGCTCGTCCTATGTCGATGAATCCATGATTTCAGGCGAACCGGTGCCGGTTGAAAAGACGGTCGGCGCTGCGGTCGTTGGCGGCACCATCAACAAGACCGGGGCCTTCAAGTTCAAGGCGACCAAGGTGGGCGCCGATACCATGCTGTCGCAGATCATCCGCATGGTGGAGGAGGCGCAGGGCTCCAAGCTGCCGATCCAGCTGCTGGTCGACCGGGTTACCGCGCTGTTCGTGCCCGTCGTCATTGCGATTGCGGTGCTGACCTTTATCGTCTGGGCGATTTTCGGTCCCGAACCTGCCTATACATTCGCGCTGGTCAATGCGGTCGCGGTGCTCATCATCGCCTGCCCATGTGCCATGGGTCTTGCCACGCCGACTTCCATCATGGTCGGCACCGGCCGGGCAGCGGAGCTGGGCGTACTGTTCCGCAAGGGTCAGGCCCTGCAGGAACTGCGCTCGGCTGAGATCGTCGTGGTCGACAAGACCGGCACCGTCACCAAGGGCCGCCCGGAACTGACCGATCTCGTGGTTGCGGAAGGATTTGTCGATAACGACGTGCTGGCGCTGGTCGCCGCCGTCGAGGGTCGCTCGGAACATCCGATCGCCGAAGCCATCGTCCGGGCTGCGGAGGAAGAGAAGGTGGCGACCCATGCAGGACTCGAAGCTGCAACTATCGAGAACTTCGAAAGCGTGACGGGTTACGGTATCGCCGCCACCGTCAATGGCCGCACGGTCGAGGTCGGTGCGGATCGTTACATGGCCAAACTGGGTCATTCGGTTGATGTCTTCGCCGAAACCGCCGCAAGGCTGGGCGACGAAGGCAAGACGCCGCTTTATGCCGCGATCGACGGCAGGCTGGCGGCTGCGATCGCCGTCGCCGATCCGCTGAAACCGTCAAGTGTCACCGCCATCAAGGCGTTGCAGGCGATGGGCATCGAAGTGGCGATGGTGACGGGCGACAATGAGCGTACGGCAAATGCCATAGCCCGGCAGGTCGGTATTTCCCGCGTGGTTGCGGAAGTGCTGCCTGATGGTAAGGTAAAGGCGATCCATGAGATGCGGGCAGGCGGCAAGGTGCTGGCTTTCGTCGGCGATGGCATCAATGATGCGCCGGCACTGGCAGAGGCCGATATCGGCATTGCCGTCGGCACCGGCACGGATGTCGCCATCGAAAGCGCCGATGTGGTGCTGGTTGGCGGCGATCTTCTTGGCGCGGTCAACGCCATCGAGATGAGCCGCGCGACCATGCGCAACATCAAGGAAAACCTGTTCTGGGCCTTTGGTTACAACGTGGCGCTGATACCGGTTGCGGCGGGCGTGCTTTATCCGTCTTTCGGCATCACGCTGTCGCCGATGATCGGTGCGGGGGCGATGGCGCTGTCCAGCGTCTTTGTTCTCGCCAATGCACTGCGGTTGAAACGGGCGAAGGTCGCTCATCGGGAGGTGAAATCGTGAATATCGGCCAGGCATCGGAGGCATCGGGCGTTTCCGCCAAGATGATCCGTTATTATGAGCAGATCGGCCTCATCACCCCCGCCGCGCGCACCGGTAATAATTACCGCGTCTATGGAGAGCAGGATGTCCACAACCTGCGCTTCATCAAACGGGCGCGCACGCTCGGTTTTTCGCTGGAGGAAACCGAGACGCTGCTGAAACTCTGGCAGGACAAGAGCCGTGAGAGTTCGGCGGTAAAGGAAATCGCGCTTGTCCACATCGCCGATCTCGAACAGAAGATCGCCGAAATGAAGAGCATGGTGAAAACCCTCTCCCATCTCGCCCATTGCTGCGGCGGCGACCACCGGCCCGATTGCCCCATCCTCGACGATCTCGCGGGTGCCGACAAGACAGACAGCAAGCCCGCCAGAACCCACTGAAAGAAAGCCGGTGCGAAAATATCGGCGCCGACCAATAGGAGAAATCATGACCCCAACCACCTTCCTCGTCCCGGACATGACCTGCGGCCATTGCGAAAAGACCCTGCGCGGCGCACTTTCGGACGTCCTTCCCTACGCCGCCGTCAATATCGATCTTTCCACGCATAGGCTCACGGTAACGGGTGACGCCGCAACCGCGGAGGAAGCAATCCGCGAGGCCGGTTACTCGCCTGAACGGGCGGGCTGACGCACGTCGTTCCTGGAATGAAAAGGAAAGATATGCTGCTGAGTAGCATCATTTTTCCTTTGAAGGCAGAACTCCAATGTCCGTCTCGACCATCTCATTCAATCCTATCGCGGCCTTGGCGACACGCTGCCGGAGGCATTCGAGCGGGCGGTCCTGCGCATCGGCGCTATTGAGGCGGATATGCAAACCCTCGGCAAGGCACCGTTTCGCGGGACATTGATGCCTGAACTATTGCCCGGCCTTCGTCGGGTCACGAAAAATCAGGCGATCTTTCATTTCGATGTTGATGACGGCGAGAAGACATTGCGTGTTCTCGCCATCTTCTTCGGTGGGCAGGATCATCAGCGCCACATGTTGAAACGCCTCGCATCCGGCCTGACAAGCGGTTAAACCTCGTCGAACGCCCCGCCCTCGCGCGAGGGATTGCGGTTGATCACCCGTTCCTCCGCATCGTCGGGCAGGGCCTCGTCGCTTTCCTGATAGGGGTCGTCCTCGCTCTCGGCCTCTTCTTCCTCGATTTCCTGCTCGATGAATTGAGGAATTTCTCCCTTGGCGGGGAGGGCGTCGATGTCGAGGTCGAGCAGGTCTTCATCCATGGCGTCTTCGTTCGAGGGCAGGATTTTTTTGCGGTCCATGACGGTATCCTTTCTATCGGTTATTCGGCAAACGAGCGGAAACGCGCAGGGTTCCTGTCGCCTGCGAATTCCCTCGGATTGAATGGCGCGAAAAAGCTGTCTTGACCTCAATGGCGCTTGAGGTTCTAGTTTGCCCGCCGTATCGCGAAAATCGAAAGGATGCGGCTTTGACGAGTATGGAAATGACGGAGAAAAACGGCTGGGGTGAATTGTTGAGCGGGACCAATCTCTCGCTTTTAACCGTCATCTCCTCCGGTATCGGCCTGCACGCTTTCAACCAGTTCGCGGTCGTCACGGCTTTGCCAGTGGCCGTGAATGAAATCGGCGGAGCGGCCTTTTACAGCTGGGCCTACAGCCTCTATTTCGTCGGTTCCGTCGCTGGCGGCGTCACCGCCGTGCTGTTTCGCGAACGTTTCGGCGCGCGCACGGTCCTGCTGCTGTGCTGCCTGATCTTTTCTATGGGTTCCCTCCTTTCGGCAATCGCCGACGACTTCTTGTGGGTCGTCGTCGGTCGCGCCTTGCAGGGTCTGGCGGACGGGTTGATCGTTGCCGTGTGCTACAGCCTCATTCCCGCCGGTTTCCGCTCCGGCCTGTTGCCGAAGGTCTTCGCCATCGAGGCGGCGATCTGGGCGGTCGCCTCGTTCATCGGCCCGCTCACAGGCGGTTTCGCAACCGAACATATCTCCTGGCGCGCCACCTTCCTGTTGTCGGCACCCCTGATTCTGTTGCTCGTGGCCTATACCGCCATTGCCGTCTCCGCCGAGCGACCGGTGGTGACGACGCGCAGGCCGCTGGTGCCGCTGGCGCTATGCCTGGTCGGCGCATTGGCGTTTTCCGCTCCCTCTGCCTTCGAGGATGCGAGCCTGCGCGCCCTGTCCCTGCTGGCGGGTGCAGCACTCCTGTGGGCCTCGCTCCGCGCGGGCACACGGCCTTCCGTTGGATTGTTTCCGAAGGATTCGTTTCGGTTGAAGACGGTGCTCGGCAGCGGCTTCTGGGTGCTGTTCCTGATGTCCTACGCCCACGCTCTCGGCAGCGTCTATCTGGCCTATGTCGCCATCAATCTCTGGCGTCATGAACCCACCTTCGCCGGTTTTATCGTGGTAACGATGCCGCTCGCCTGGAGCCTGGTGGCAATGCTGATTGGTAGCCTGCGCTCCGATCGCCTGCGCGAGGTTTGCCTGCATTACGGCCCGTATCAGATGGTGCCGGGCTGCATTTTGCTCGGGCTCGGGCTTTCGACCGGCAGTTCGGTCGAAATGCTGCTTGGGCAAATCCTGATAGGATCGGCTTTCGGCATGTCCTGGGCAGGTATCAGCCAGGCGGCCATGGAAGCCGCACCGGAGGAGGAACGCAAGATGACGGGCGCGCTGCTCCCCACGGTCGCGACACTGGGAGCCGCCGCCGGTGCGGGTGCAAGCGGCACCGTGGCCGCTGCAACCGATCTCGTGACGCAAGTCGATCGGTCAGACGTGACGATGCCGATGATGTATCTTTACGGACTTGGTGTCGTGGTGTCGCTGCTGGCGATCTTCACGGCAAGGGGGCTGCGCAGCGTGCGCTAGCGCCCCCGCCGCGGCCTGGTCAGGACTGGGTAGTGGCGATGGTGATCGCCGTCAGATAGACCACAAAGGCCATGACGGCGATCGCGCCGATGACGATGACGATACCCTTTCCGGCGCGCTTCTTCTCGGTCTTGTTCTCGTTGGCTTCCGTCGGAAACAGGATGGGATCGCTGGTGTCGCGGATTTTGGTCATGCCGTTTCTCCTTTCGGCGGAATTTTTCGGGCGTTTCTGGTCTATCAACCACCCAATCCGCCAAAAGGTTCCTTAGGGACGCAGCGCCCAGGTCGTGGCGTGGACCACCGCCCCGGACTCGGCCTTCAAAAGAGCGGCGCGCACGGGCTCGAAGCCCTCGATGCGTTTCGTGCCGACATACCGTCCGCGATTGGCAAAAACCTCCATGGAGCCGTAATCCAGAAAGATACGGACGCGCGAGGCCCTTGCGCCTTTGGCAATGTAATGTGGGGAGGGGCCCTCCCGCCCATCCTCGTGGCGGATCCAGAGGCCCGTTTCGTCGCTGACGAGACCGAGCGTGACCGTCGGGTGATCAAGCGCGAGTTCGAAGGGCACCCCCGGCGACGCAAGCTCGATCAATATCTCCACTGCGCCGTTGATGAAGGTGACGCGCTCGCCGGCCGCAAGCCGGGTGCGGTCGAGAATGTGGCTGCGCAGGCTTTCGGCCGCGCCGATGGGTGGGGTCAGAAGCTCGCCATTCACATAAGTGATCCGGCGCGGTAACGTCATGGAGGTGGGAAAATCGATCTCGGGATTGGCGTCGGCCCAATTGGCCAGCCAGCCGATGCCGATGATGCTATCCCCGTCCAGAAAGGCCTGAAAGGCATAATTATCGGTGCCGAAATCGAGCTCCTGACCGGATTCCTTGGTGAAGACCTTGCCGTCGAACCAGCCCACATCGGCCATTGTCAGGTTCTTGCGGCCTGTCTCGGGGTCTTCCGAGTGCATCAGTCCGTAGATCAGCACCCAGCGCGTGGAACGGGCATTGGCGGGGCCATCGAGCGGCAGCAGGCAGGGGCATTCGATGGCTGTGGTTTTATAACGCGTTTCCACCCAGAGCTTGCCCACATAGGTCCAGCCGGAAGCAGCCGTGGGGTCGAGCGTTTCGTAAAGCAGGATGACACCGCCGCCCTCGCTCTGGCTGCCGAGCACCATTTTCCATAAGCCATCGGGACCGCGAAAGACGTAAGGATCGCGGAAATCCGGCGTCAGCCCCTGTCCGTCCGGACGATGGCCCAGAATGACGTCTGCCTGCCCTGCCATGATGAGATCGGAAGAGGTGGCGGTGAGCTGTATCTGCTGTTCGGGAATGCGGTCCTGCACCTGCTCGGTGAAGAACACGCGGATGCCGGTGCCTTCCACCAGCGGAATGGTGGAGCCGGAATAGGCGCCGCCGCGCTTGTCCGGCCGGGTGGTCAGGTCTTCTGACGGAAAAAGGAAGATCGGCAGATGCCGCCAGCGAAGATAATCGGAGGAGACCGCATGCCCCCAATGCATGGTGTTCCACCGCAGCCCGTGCGAATAATGCTGATAAAAAAGATGCGGACGGCCCTCGAAGCGGCCAAAGCCGTTCGGATCATTCATCCAGCCGAAGGGCGGGCGGAAGTGATAGCTGCCGGGAAGTTCCGGCGCGGCATTGTCAGGCTTGGTATGAACAACCGTGATGCCGGTTTCGAGTACATCCGATGCCGTGAACCAATAAATCACCGAAACGGCGGTGGTGACCGTGTCGTAACTCAGCTCCACATGGCCGCCGCCAAAAACCTGATAGATCCGAAACCCGTACTCTTCGGTGTTGACGCTTGAAACTTCAGCGAATTTTCCGTTTTGATTGGAGAAGGAAACCGCACCCGGCTCGCCGGCTTTTTTTGCCTTCAGCCAGACATGAAAGGTGGCGTTGACGGGCAGATCGGTGTGAATGGTACGGATGGCGCTTTCCGGTTCGGCGGTTACGGCTTCAACGACGGTCATTGCTTTTCCTTTCCTTTCGGCATTCTGCGGGTCAAGCATAGGAACGATGATGGCGATGGAAAGTTCATTGCGCAAAATTGAATGAGGCGAAGGAGCGGAGCTTCGGCATTTATCGCTCGCATCCGCCGCCCTCCGGCCCCATATAGAGGCAAAGCAGGGAGTTTATCCGTGATGAAATTTGACAATTCCTATGCCCGCCTGCCGGAGCGTTTCAGCGCCGCGGTGCTGCCGACGCCGGTAAAGGCACCGCGCCTCATCGCCTTCAACCGTGGGCTTGCCGACGAGCTTCGTCTCGACGTCACCGGCCTTGACGATGGAAGACTGGCGGCGATCTTTTCGGGCAATGTTGTGCCTCAGGGAGCCGAACCGCTGGCGATGGCCTATGCCGGCCACCAGTTTGGCGGTTTCGTACCGCAGCTGGGCGATGGCCGCGCGATTCTTCTGGGCGAGGTGATCGACAGGAACGGCAAACGGCGTGATATCCAGCTGAAAGGCTCCGGCCCGACGCCGTTCTCGCGCAGGGGTGACGGGCGCGCCGCGCTTGGCCCTGTGCTGCGCGAATATATCGTATCGGAAGCGATGTTTGCGCTGGGCATTCCCGCCACCCGGGCCCTGGCGGCTGTTCTCTCCGGCGAAAGGGTGCAGCGTGAAGTCGGCCTGCCGGGCGGCGTCTTCACCCGTGTCGCGGCAAGCCACATCCGTGTCGGCACGTTCCAGTTTTTCGCCGCGCGCGAGGATGACGAGGCAATCAGGAACCTCGCGGACTATGTGATCGACCGTCATTATCCCGAGGCAAAAAAGGCGGATAATCCCTATCTCACCCTGCTGCAGGGCATTGCGCAACGGCAATGCGACCTCATCGCCCGCTGGATGATGGTGGGCTTCATCCATGGCGTGATGAATACCGACAATATGGCGGTCTCCGGGGAGACCATCGATTTCGGCCCCTGCGCCTTCCTTGATGAATATCATCCCAACAAGGTTTTTTCCTCCATCGATGCGCAGGGCCGTTACGCCTATAACAACCAGCCCGGCATCGCCCAGTGGAACATCGCAAGGCTGGCGGAATGCCTGCTGCCGCTGCTCGATCCGCAGGTGGAAAAGGCCGCTGAACTCGCCAATGGGGTTCTCGCCGATTTCGCTGCCGCCTTTCCCAAACGCTGGCTTACCGGCATGCGCGCAAAACTTGGCCTGACGGCGGAGGAAGACGGCGATATGGATCTGGTGCAGGGGCTGCTGGCGCTGATGCAGGCATCGGAAGCGGACTATACGCTGACCTTCCGTCGTCTTTCGCATGCCGTCAATGGCGACGCCGAGCCATTCCGCGGCATGTTCATCGATATTGCGGGCGCGGACGAATTTCTCGCCCGTTGGCGGGAAAGAGCCGGTCGGGAGGGAATTTCCGATTCCGAAAGATCGGCGGCGATGCTGTCAGTTAATCCCGCCATCATCCCACGCAACCACCGCATCGAGGAACTGATCGAGGCGGCAGTGGAGGAGGATGATTTCGAGCCCTTTCACGCCATGCTGAAGGCGATTGCGACGCCCTTCGAGGAGCGGCCGGACAATTTCGTCTATATGCAGCCGCCGATGAGCCATGAGCGGGTGTTCAGGACGTTTTGCGGGACGTGACGACCTTACCGTCATGCCGACTTGATCCGGCATCCAGCCGACGCGCGTCTGCGCGGCGAATAGAGTATTTCCAGCCCAAGGACTTGGGCTGGCTGGATACCGGCTCAAGGCCGGTATGACGGATAAACTGAGGCCGGTAGCTCACCCCACCCGAGCCAGTGGCTCATGTGCGCCATAATACCGGCCGAACCGGTTATCGAGGAACTTGGGCAGGTCCACTTCCTCCTGGCGCACGAAGCCCTTCTGCGGCAGCGTGCCTTCGGCAAGCAGATCGAGAACCGTGCAGATGCCTGAGGCGGTTGTGATCTGGATGGCGCTCATCATCCGGCCGGAAACGGGACCGGCATAGACCTTGTTGGCGTAGGTTTCCTGCAGGAAGCGGCCGTTACGGGTGCCGCAGACGGTGACGAAGACGATGACCACATCCTGCATGGTGCCGGGAAGGGCGTTCTCGAACAGGTCCTTTAGCACATCGCGGCGATTGCGCAGGTTGAGATCGTTCAGCAGCGCCTTCATGATCGCGACATGGCCGGGATAACGGATGGTGCGGTAATTCATCGTCCGCACCTTGCCTTCCAGCGTGGCGCAAAGCGTGCCGAGACCGCCTGACGTGTTGAAAGCCTCATAGGTGACGCCATCGAGCGAGAATTCTTCACGCTCCTCAAGCGCCGGAACGGCGGTGAGGCGGCCTTCGACGATCGCTTCGCAGGGCTCGATATATTCGTTGATCAGCCCGTCCGTGCTCCAGGTGAGGTTGTAGTTGAGCGCATTGGACGGATATTGCGGCAGCGCGCCGACGCGCATACGCACGCTGTCCAGCTTGTCGAACTTGCCGGCAAGATCGGCGGCGACGATGGAAATGAAGCCGGGCGCGAGGCCGCATTGCGGGATGAGCGCCGTCTCCGCCGTTTCCGCCAATGCCTTGACCTTGCGGGTGGATTCCACGTCTTCGGTCAGATCGAGATAATGCGTGCCGATGGCAACGGCCGCTTCGGCAATGCCCGCCGTCAGGTGGAAGGGGGCGGCGGACAGCACGGCGAACTTGCCTTTTAGCAGTGCTTCCAGCGCCGGACGATCGGTGATGTCGACGATCTCGGTGTCGACGCGTTCGTGAGCAGGCACATTGGCCAGCTGGTCGGCCGAGCGATCGGCAACCGTGATGCGATAATCGCCTGTGGCGGCCAGCATCCAGGCGATGGCCGAGCCGATGTTGCCCGCACCTATGACGACGATGTTTTTCATGTTTTGTTCCCCGCAGAAAAATTCGTAGGGCACAATCATATTGCGGTTTTACTGCGATTCGGAGCTTCACTATGTGCAGATCGCTCGTTATTATTGAACGATAAGACGACAGGATTGATCACTATGACGATCACTGACAAGGACCGGGCGCTGCTGGCGCTGCTTTCCGAAAATGCCCGCATGCCGGTGGCGGAACTGGCGCGCAGGCTCGGCTTTTCGCGCACCACGGTGCAGGCCCGCATCGAGCGCCTGGAGGCAGACGGCGTGATCGCGGGTTATGGCCTCAGGCTTTCTGAAAGTTATCTTTCCGGGTTGGTGCGCGCGCATGTGCTCATCACCATCGGGCCGAAGGCTCTGCCGGCGGTGACTGCGGCGCTTGCCGCCATCAAGGAAGTGACGACGCTGCATTCGGTGAGCGGCACATTTGACCTCATCGCCATTCTGGCCGCCCCTTCGATCCTCGATCTCGACCGGCTGATCGACCGCATTGGCGCCTTGGACGGCGTAGAGCGCACGCTGTCATCGATCATTCTGTCGACACGGATCTCGCGGTAGGAAGCGTTTGAAAGAGTGGAAGATAAGCGAAACCCACTTCCGTCATGCCAGACTTGATCCGGCATCCAGTCGCTGCGCGTCTGCGCGGGGAACAGAGTCTTTTCAGCCCATGGACTTGGGCTGGCTGGACACCGGATCAAGTCCGGTATGACGGAAGCGATGGTCTGCAAAACGAAACAACAAAGGATTGCCACTCCTATGTTTCTCTCGCTACGCGAAAGCGAAGCCGTCTAAACCACCGTCCGCTCATCATAAGCCTTCTGTGCCGCCATCACCGCGTCCATATTGCCCTCCGCCCAATGGGCAAGCGCCGCCACGGTGTCCGTCAGCGTGCGCCCCAGCGGCGTCAGTGAATATTCGACTGTGACAGGAACCGTTGGAAAGGCCTGCCGCGAAATCAGCCCGTCACGCTCCAGCTTCTTCAGCGTCTGCGACAGCACCTTCTGCGATATGCCCTTGATCTCGCGCCGTAACAGGTTGAAGCGAACGGCATCACGCCGCAGCTTGTCGAGGATCAGCAGCGCCCATTTGTCGGCGATCCTGTCCAGCACCATGCGTGTCGGGCAGCGGTCCTCATAAACGTCATAGATATTTGCCATCGATTTCACCCTGTTGTTTCAAGGCCATACCGGTTTCCGCGAGGAAACCAGCTAACCGAAAAGTGCTCTCTTTTCATGATCTCTCTAACGCAGTATCTGTGTTTTCGAAACATGGTTTCCATTAGATACTAAGGAGATTTGAGATGGCAGGCAAGATACTCGTGATCGGTTCAACCGGCACCATCGGCACGCCGCTGGTCAGGGCACTGGTGGCCAAGGGCGAAAGCGTGAAGGCGGCGTCGCGCAGTGGCAGGGCGTCGGACGGCGCGGAAGGGGTGCGTTTTGATTATACCGACGCATCGACTTATGCGGATGCCTTCGACGGTGTTGACCGCCTGTTCCTGCTTCTTTCCGGCGGGCGTCTGGATGCCATCGACGCGCTGACGCCCGTTGTCGAGGAGGCCGCACGCCGGAAGGTGAAGATCGTGTTCCTCAGCGTTCTCGGCGTCGATGCCGACGATTCCATTCCCTATCGCCAGATCGAGCTGAAGATCATCGCGTCAGACACGCCTTACGTCATCCTGCGTCCCAACTGGTTTGCCGATAATTTCCACAGCTACTGGAAAGCCGGCATCGACCACGGCCAGATCGCCGTTCCGGCGGGCGAGGGCAAGTCAAGCTTCATCGATGTGCGCGATATCGCCGATAGCGCCGCCGCCGCGCTGACATCCACGGCCTTTGACGGCAAGGCCTTCAATCTGACCGGACCAAGGGCAGTTGGCTATGGCGAAGCGGCAGCACTGATTTCGCAGGCTATCGGCAAGCCAGTGTCTTATGCCGCCGTTTCGGACGAGGTCTTTATCGGCATCCTCACGGGTGCAGGTGTGCCGCAGGACTACGCGTCCTTCCTCGCCTCGATCTTCTATCCCGTTCGTGAGGGCTGGACCGCGGTGGTGACCGGCGACGTGGAAACGCTGACCGGCCATGCGCCGCGTTCGCTGGAGACCTATATCGCCGACAATCTGGACCGGCTTAAAGGCTGAGACTCAACGAGAGCCCGCCGCGCTTAAGCCGGATCGGTGGAGCCGCGGCGGGCCTTGAAGAACATCTTCAGCCGCTGGATATCCTCGGCATTCCAGCCCTGCGGCGCCGTCACCTCCGTCCAGGCATCGATGTAATGTTCCGGCGCATAGACATGGCCATATCCGATCGGCGCCGTGGTGGCGGCAGCAACATCGAGGCCGAGCTGCAGCAGGGTGACGACCGGGAACCAGCGGAAGGATGTGGAAACGTCTGGCCCGTGATGCACCATCCATTGCGGCCGCCGGTAAAGCGAGGCGGCTTCGAAGAAGGTGATGGGGTCGCTGGCATATTGCAGATAAACGATCCGCATCGGCCCCCAGGTCGCATCAGGCATATGCGCGGTGGTATATTGGTTGGCGAAGCGGATGACGGAGGAATCGCGGAAACGCGGCAGCCATTCCGGCGTACCCTTCACCCGGCCATTGGTGGCCATGCGCCATGTCGGGCTGGAAAAAGGAGGGCCGCTCCACAGCGCGCCCTGAAAGGGATCGGAGAGCACATCGTAAAGATCGGAGGACTTCTGCGAGTTGAGCGAACCGAGGCTCAAGCCGTGCAGATAAAGCCTCGGCCGCTTTTCCTTCGGCAAGGTGGTCCAGTAGCCATAAACGGCTTCAAACAGAGCGCGCGCCGTCTCGACGCCGTAATCCGGCTCCGTCAGCAAGGCTATCCAGCTTGAGAGATAGGAATATTGCACGGCAACGCTGGCGATATCGCCGTCATGCAGATACTCGACGGTATCGAGCGCTTCCGGATCGATCCAGCCGGTGCCGGTGGGGATGACCACCAGGAGCACCTTGCGTTCGAAGCCGCCGACACGTTTCAGTTCCTCAAGCGCCAGGGATGCCCTTTCATCCGGGGTCGAGGCGGAGTTCAGGCCTGCATAGACCCGGAGCGGCTCCTTGGCCGGGCGGTGGGTGAAGGCGGAGATGTCTGCGCCACGAGGGCCTTCAGCGACAAATTCGCGGCCGCGACGGCCGAGCGATTCCCATGTCATCAGCGAGGCGCTGCTGCCGGTCTTGAGCGGATCGGACGGGCGCGGCACATCGGGTTCGATCAGCGCATCCACCTGTTTCAGCGAGGAATCGGCAAATCTGAGGCCGATGTCGAAGATCAGCCCGTTGAGCAGCATCCAGGACAGAATGATGGCCGCGGCGATGCCGAGCACATTGGCCAGCCGGCGCGGCAGGAAATGCCGGCTGCGCGTCGCAAAGAAACGGCGGATCAGCTGGAACAGCCGGCCGGCGCCGATGAGAATGGCAGCCACCAGTATGGCGATGGCGCCTGTCTTGGTGGGGTGCGCGCTGGGGAGCGGATCGAGCTCCATCAGCACGCGAATGGAGTTCTGCCAGTCTTTCGCCTGCCACAGAAACGCAATCGCCGTAATCGCGGCGGCAAGCGCAATGAGAAACCGAACGCCGCGGACATTATGACGCGAGGGTTCAGGCAGCTCCAGATAAGCCCAGATCGCATGAAGGGCGACGCCGATCATGTAACCGATCGCGAAAGAAAACCCGCACAGCACACCTTGCATCAGCCATGTTCGCGGCAGGAGCGATGGTGTGAGAGAAGCGCAGAAGAGAACCGTGCCAAAGACGATGCCGGTTGCTGAAAGACCCGCAAACAACCGCTCAACCCATTGTTTTACCAACTTGACTTGTCCCTTCTACTCACCGCCTGATGCTAAGTGTAATATGTGACGGACGAGGGTGCAAATCCCGTGATCAGGATAAAAATCACAGAAATAGGAAAATAATCCTTTACACCGTGACGGTGGTTTGATAGTGTTTGGCTATAGTCGGAGATTTGCGGCTGAACGGCAATGGTTGTCTTTGGGACTGCCCGTAGCGCTTTCTTCACCACCGCGTTCCTGTGCTTGTCACAGGAATGAGGGTGAGTGAGGTGCAAGCAAACTTGCCTTGTTCGCGGGCTCCTCTTTATTTGTTCTTTCTCTCGCAGGCCAATCCCATGACAACGTCCAGCAATTGCGATCCGGCGCTCTACAGCGTCTGGCCGGAAACGCCCGCCTATGCGGCTGACGACATGTCGGAAGCCGCGCCCGAGACGAAGTCGCGGGCCGACAGGCTGGCCGCCGAAGATGCGGCGCGCAACGGCAGCCTGCGGCAATTGCTGAATGAGCTGACGGAGGAGATGCGCGAGCAGTTCTGCCTGTACCGCAATCTCCGCCAAGTGAGCGAAGCGGCCTTTCTGGCGACGGCGGAGGATGCTTCGGGCAAGCTGGCGCGCGCCGATGTGAAGGCTGCGACGGACCAGCTTTCGCTGATCGTCCGCACGCTGGAGCGGATCGACGCGTTGCAACGGGTGCTGGCGGAAGAAAGGGAAGCTCTTTTCAGCGAAGACGAAACCGAGGTCGGGGACTACGAAGCGGCGGTGGCGCATTTCCTCAATCGCATCGATGAACTGGCTGAACAGAAATGCCGCGCAAAGATGGCAACCGATCCCGCTTGCAGCCCCTTCGCAGAAACCGACACATGACGGATATGTCGACCGGACCCCATCTGCCGGCGCAGGTCTTCAACCTTCTGCGCGACTGGCGTTTCATCGGCAACCTGCCGCAGCAACCGCCGGAGGGCGACTGGCGGACATGGCTTCTGATCGGCGGACGCGGATCCGGCAAGACCCGCGCCGGGTCGGAGTGGGTTCACGCCGTCGCGTCCGCCGGCAGGCAATCGGATTTGCGCATCGCGCTGGTTGCCGAAACGCTGGGTGACGCCCGGGAGGTGATGATCGACGGCATTTCCGGCATTTGCCGTATTGCCCGCCGCCATCGTCCCGCCTTCGAGGTGTCGCGTCGGCGGCTGCTTTGGCCCAACGGGGCGATGGCGCAGGTGTTCTCATCGGAAGACCCGGAAAGCCTGCGCGGGCCGCAGTTCCACATGGCCTGGGCGGACGAGCTGGGCAAATGGAAATATCCACAGGAAACCTGGGACATGCTGCAGTTCGGCCTGCGTCTGGGTGAATTGCCACGACAGCTGGTGACGACCACGCCACGGCCCATTCCATTGCTGAAGGCGCTTCTGGCCGATCCTTCGAGCCGGGTGGCCCGGATGCCGACGGCCATGAACGCGCGGAACCTTTCTCCCGGTTTTCTGAAAGCCATGCAGGACCGCTACGGGGGCACGCGGCTCGGCCGTCAGGAAATTGGCGGCGAACTGATCGATGAGCGCGAGGGCGCGTTATGGAAACGCGCCGATCTGGAAGCGATCGTTGAGGTTGCGGCTGCGCCGCTTTCGCGGATCGTGGTGTCGGTCGATCCGCCGGCCGGCAGTGGTGAAAATTCCTGCTGCGGCATCGTCGTGGCGGGACTGGGCATGGCCGGGCGTCTCACGGTGCTTGCGGATTGCTCGGTGGAAGGCGAGACGCCGGCCGGCTGGGCTCGCGCCGTCGTCGCCGCCTTCCGCCGCCACGAGGCTGACCGCGTCGTGGCAGAGGTCAATCAAGGCGGCGAGATGGTGCGCGCCATGCTGCAGAGCGTAGAGGCCAACCTGCCGCTGACGCTGGTGCGGGCAAGCCGCGGAAAGTTCGCCCGCGCCGAACCGGTCGCCGCGCTCTATGAGCAGGGAAGGGTGCGCCACGCCGCGCGATTTGAAAAGCTTGAGGACCAGATGACGGATTTCGGACCGGAAGGCCTGTCGACCGGGCGCTCGCCGGACAGGCTGGACGCACTCGTCTGGGCGATCACTGCGCTGACGACGATGGTGACCAGCGAACCGAAGGTGCGGGGGATGTGAGATGGTGATTTAGTGGCTCCAGAGACCTAGAGCCAATAACGCCTCAAGCGTGCCGCCTGTTTCTTCTTCCGTTGGGCAGAAGGATTGCAGCGCGGGATCAAGAGGCAATGGTCAAAATGTGCCGCGAGAGCATGGATGTCAGCACCTTGCCCCGTCATCTGACCCTTGGGGCCATCTTCTCCCCAGCGGGGAGAAGAAAAAGTGAAGTACCCGCCCGATTTCGGGCGGCGGGCAAATATTATTTCTTCGGAGATTGCGCCGGCTTCGGCTGGGAGCCGGTTTCACGCATCTGGCGCCACTCGTTTTCGAGACGGTCATAAACGGTCTGGGGGATTGTCGCTGTCATGGTGGCATTCCTCCTTGAATGGTTAACGCTGCAGGATTGCGCGGTAAATGGAGTTAGCGCGCTAAGGTTCCGGAATTCAAGGAATTTTTTACTCCAAAACCCCGGTCCGAGGATTAAAATCGATTAAGGTTTTTTCAAATCGATTTAGTCCTGACGGACGTCAGGGGTCATGAACCCCAAGTCATATCAAGTGTCATATCAGGAGCAGGCCATGGTCTTTGACGAGGCGCGATTCGTCGCGTCGGTGCGGAAATCCCTGTTCGGCGGGCGGCTGCAGACGGCGCAGCTTGCCGGGATGAAGACGATCCTGTCGGGCTTTGCGACGGCGCTGCCCGGCGGCGATCCCCGGTGGCTGGCTTATATGCTGGCGACTGCTTTCCACGAGACCGCGGCAACCATGCAGCCGGTGCGCGAGACTTTGGCGACAACCGATGCCGAAGCGATCGCACGGCTCGACCGCGCCTTTGCCGCCGGCCGTCTGCCGATGGTCCGCAGGCCCTACTGGCGGCGTGATGCGGAAGGGAAAAGCTGGCTGGGACGCGGCTTCGTTCAGCTGACCCATCGCCGCAATTATGAGACCATGTCAGTGCTGACGGGGGTGGATCTAACCGGCCGCCCCGAGCGCGCCATGGAAGCGGACGTGGCGACGGCTATCCTGATCCGGGGCATGGTGGCCGGCAGCTTCACCGGCAGACGTCTTGCGGATTTCTTCGATGCAGAGCGCGAAGACTGGGATGCGGCGCGCGCCATCATCAATGGCAGCGACCGGGCCAGCCTGGTGGGCAATTATGGGCGCGCATTTCATCGGGCGCTTCTTGCGGCGCGGATTGAACCGGCGCGGCCCAGGTGATAACCCGTTACGCAGCGCCGAGAAGGCCGCCTTCGAATTTCGCATGACAGGTGACACCGTGATCCGCCATATCGTCTTTTTCACCGTTCCCGAGGAAAACCGCGACGCCGTCCGCAAGGGCCTTTCCGGCCTTACCGCGATTCCGCATGCGCTGACGCTGGAAATCGGCGAGAATGTGAAGAAGGACCAATGGGGCAATTCCGTCGATTTCATCGTTTATGGCGAGTTCGAAAACGAGGCGGCGCTGGCGGCCTACAAGGCCGATCCCGCCTATGATCTTTCCACCCGCACGGTGAAGCCGCTGCGGGAAACCCGCGTCGCCGCCGATTTCGACAGCGATACGGCAGTAAAAGCACCGATCCGGTAACGGTTCGGTTCAGCTTAGCAAGTGACGGGCATCTGCCCGTCGTCTGCCGAGAGCCGGCGAAAAAATCTTTTTCCGTTTGGGCTTTGAGTCCCGGTATCCCTTATTTCTGTGCCTGTCGCAGGAAACCAGCCGACGCGTGTCTGCGCGACGACAAGACTCTCTTCGGCCCAAAGAGCTGGGCTGGCTGGTTCCCTGTGACAAGCCAGGGATGAGGAACATCACAAACAAGGACACCGTCATGCGATTTCCCTTTTCCCTGCCGCGCAAGCGCCCGGCGGATGGCAACGCCATGCCCGAAAACCGGAAAATGGCTGGCGGCTTCATGGCCGTGGCCATGCAGGGCGGGCAGGCCTTCTGGTCCGGCCGGTCCTATGCCGCGCTTGCCCGTGAGGGTTTCATGAAGAATCCCGTAGCCCACCGGGCTGCCCGCATGGTGGCGGAAGCGGCCGCGTCGGTGAACTGGCTGCTTTACGACGGCGATGACGAGATAGGCGATCATCCGCTGCTGGCGCTTCTGGCGAGGCCGGGCGCGCACATGGGCGGGCCGGATTTCTTCGAGGCGCTTTATGGCCACCTCATGCTGGCCGGAAACGCCTATGTCGAGCCGCTTGTGATCGGCGGGCGGCTGCGTGAACTGCATCTTCTCCGGCCTGACCGGCTCAGCATTGTCGAAGGGCCGGATGGCTGGCCGGCGGCTTATGATTACCGCGCCGAAGGCCGGGCCACGCGGCGCATCGCCGCCGAGCGGGACGGGCTGGGGCTGCTGCATCTCAAACTGTTCCATCCGCTGGATGACCGGGTGGGGTTCGCGCCGCTCGCCTCCGCCGGCGCGGCGCTTGATCTCCACAACGCGGCCAGCCAGTGGAACAAGCGCCTGCTCGATAATTCCGCCCGGCCTTCCGGCGCGCTGGTCTATCAGCCGCGTGAAGGCGGCAATCTTTCCGCCGAACAATATGAACGGCTGAAGCGCGAGCTGGAGGAGGGCTATCAGGGCGCCATGAATGCCGGCCGGCCGCTGCTTCTGGAGGGCGGGCTGGACTGGAAGGCGATGGGACTATCGCCGCGCGACATGGACTTTCTGGAAGCCCGCAACGGCGCGGCCCGCGATATCGCGCTCTCACTCGGAGTACCGCCAATGCTGATCGGCATTCCCGGTGACAATACCTATGCGAATTACCAGGAAGCGAACCGCGCCTTCTATCGCCTCACCGTGCTGCCGCTCGTCAACCGCACGGCGGCGAGGCTTTGCGGCTGGCTTGCGCCGATCTTCGGCGTGGGCCTGCGACTGGAAGCCGATCTCGATCGGATTGCCGGGCTCGCGGGCGAGCGGGACGCGCTCTGGACACGCATCGGCGCAGCCTCGTTCCTGAGCGACGAGGAAAAACGCGAGGCCGTCGGTTATTGAAAGGACGGCGTTTCTTTCGCTTTGACGGTTCAAGCATTGTCTGAAGAAGCGGATTCTCTTTGTGAGCTCATCCGTCCAAGCGATTCCGAAGATTCGTAAAATCACCCGGTGCAGGCGCGCAGGAAGCGGCTGCGTGCGACGCGGCGCGTCCGCCCGATGACAACATCCTAGAACGGAATGATTACCCATGTCTGAATTCGCCAATGAGGCCGGCATCTGGGCCGCCCGCATCACCGGCGCCGTGGCGGGCGCGGGTGTATCGCTCGTTTATCTCCTGCCGAAAAGCAAACGCGAGGCCGCGAGCCGTTTTATCACCGGCGTCTCCTGCGGCATGATCTTCGGCGGGCCTATCGGCCTGTGGATCGTGCAGCAGCTTGATATTGCCGGTGCGCTCTCCGGTCGCGAAATCATGGTGGCGGGTTCCGCCGCCGCCAGCATGGGGGCCTGGTGGGGGTTGGGCGTGCTGGTGCGCATCGCCGACCGTTACAGCGCCCGCCCGCGCGCCTGATATTCCCCTCACATCGCAGGAGTTACCCATGCACGCCTATCGCGGGCCGCGTCCCGCCACGCGTAAATTCGCCAATCTGGAACTGCGCGGCATTGCCGGCGACGGCACTTTTTCCGGTTACGCCAGCGTCTTTGGCGAGATCGATCTCGGCCGCGATGTGATCGAGCGCGGCGCCTTCCGCCGCTCCATCGAGGAGCGCGGTGCGTCCGGTATCCGCATGCTCTACCAGCACGATCCGGCCCAGCCTATCGGCGTCTGGCGCACCATCCGCGAGGATGAGCGTGGCCTTTATGTCGAGGGTATCCTCACGCCCGGCGTCGCCCGGTCGAGGGAAGTCCATTCGCTGATGAAGACCGGCGCTCTGGACGGGCTGTCCATCGGTTTCCGCACGGTTCGTTCGAGTAGGGAAGGGCGTTCCGGCAAGGCGGCCCGCGCCGGCGTCCGGCGCATTCTGGAGGCCGATCTCTGGGAGATCTCCGTCGTGACTTTTCCGATGCTTCCCTCGGCTCGCGTCTCCGATGTCAAGCATGCCCGCTTCTTCCGCGACCGCGACACCGAACTGGTGCGCAGCATGCGCCGTGCCGCCCGTTCGCTTTTCGATACCGCCTTCAAACGCTGATTTCCGGACAAACCGCAACAAGGAAAACCACATGACAGAGCAGACAACGACACCGGCCCCGATGACGGTTGCGCCGCAGTTGAAGGCCGTCCCCGATACGATGACGGCCGCCTTCGACGAGTTCATGGAGGCCTTCGAAGCCTTCCGTGAGACCAACGATCAGCGGCTTGCCGATATCGAACGCAAGATGGGGGCTGATGTCGTGACCCGCGACAAGCTCGACCGCATCGACAGGGCGCTCGACGACAACCGCAGGCTCATGGACGATCTGGCTTTGAAGAAGGCGCGGCCCGCGCTCGGCCGGAAGGACACGCTGTCGCAGGATGCCGAAGAGCACAAGACCGCTTTCGAGGCCTATATCCGCCGGGGCGAGGAAGCCGCGCTGCGCGATCTCGAGGCAAAGGCCTTTGCCGGCTCGGCCGGGGCGGACGGCGGCTTTCTTCTTCCGACCGAGACGGATGGCGAGATCGGCCGGCGCATGACGGCGA
Source organism: Agrobacterium sp. 5Ca39 (assembly GCF_055382365.1). Lineage (NCBI taxonomy): Bacteria > Pseudomonadati > Pseudomonadota > Alphaproteobacteria > Hyphomicrobiales > Rhizobiaceae > Agrobacterium > Agrobacterium sp. 5Ca39. The sequence continues at coordinate 599,244 of NZ_AP026436.1, forward strand.
TTTCGCCTGTCCGGGCGCTCGCCACGGTGCGACAGGTTTCCGCTGCCGTGCTGAAAAAACCCTTCGCCGCCGGCGGGCTCGCCACCGGCTGGGTTTCGGAAACGGCGGCGCGCCCGGAAACGGCGACGCCGAAACTGTCGGAGCTTTCTTTCCCGACCATGGAGCTTTATGCCATGCCTGCCGCCACCCAGGGCCTGCTGGACGACGCGGCGGTCGATATCGAGGCGTGGATCGCATCCGAGGTGGACATCGCATTCGCCGAACAGGAGGCGGCGGCTTTCGTTGGCGGCGACGGCATCAACAAGCCCAGGGGGTTCCTCGCCTATACGACCGTTGCCAATAACGACTGGAGCTGGGGCAATATCGGTTATGTCGCGACCGGCGTATCGGCGGGCTTTTCCTCCGCCGGTCCCATGGACGTGCTGCTCGACGCCATCTATGCGTTGAAAGCCGGCCATCGCCAGAACGGCACCTTCCTGATGAACCGCAAGACGCAGGGTGCGCTTCGACGCTTCAAGGACACGACCGGCGCCTATCTTTGGCATCCGCCGGCTGCCGTCGGTCAGCCCGCCTCGCTGATGGGCTTTCCGGTGACGGAAGCCGAGGACATGCCCAATGTGGCGGCCAACAGCTTCGCCATAGCCTTCGGGGATTTCCGCGCCGGTTACCTCGTTGTTGACCGAACCGGCGTCCGCATCCTGCGCGATCCCTATTCGGCCAAACCCTATGTGCTTTTCTACACCACCAAACGCGTGGGCGGCGGCGTGCAGAATTTCGAGGCGATCAAGCTGGTGAAGTTCGGGGTGAATTGAACCTCGACGGTGCCGCGCGTTTCTTCTTCCCGCCAATGCCCGACAGGGCAGATGAGGGGGCAAGCTCACGGTTTACTCTGACCCTTGCCCCCTCAACCCGCTGCCGCGACCTTCTCCCGGCGGGAAGAAGGCGAAAGACGCAGCCGCTCGCCCTAATCTCCGGAGACCCCATGACCTATGCCCTCATCCATCCGCCGCAGGCGGAGCCGTTGACCCTTGCCGACGTCAAGGCGCATCTGCGTCTCGACAGCGGTGACGAGGACACCTTGCTTGCCGCGTTGATACGCGCGGCCCGCGAGCATCTGGAACGCACCACCGGGCTGTGCCTCCTGCGCCAGACCTGGCGGCTTTATCTTGATCGGTGGCCCGAAACGGGCGTGATTCTGATTGGCAAGACGCCGGTGCAAGCCATCGAAACGATTCTGGTTTTCGACGGGCAGGGGCACGCGGCAGACATCACCGCCACCGAAAAGCTGCTCGACGGCGCGGCGCGGCCGGCACGGCTCTGGCTGCGCGAACCGCCGGCCCCGGAACGGGAGCTGAATGGCATCGAGATCGATTTCACCGCCGGTCATGGCGAGGCCGCGACGGATGTGCCCGATACGCTGAAACGCGCCATGCTGATGCATGTGGCGCAGATGTTCGCCTTTCGCGGCGCCGTCGCGCCGGAAAACCAGCCGGCCGCCGTTCCGGCTGGTTATGAGCGGCTGGTGTCTCCTTTCTGCCGTCTGGGGCTTTAGGCCATGAACCTCGTCTTTCTTGATCCTGGCAGGCTGACGGCGCGACTGGAACTGGAAGTGCGGTCGGAAACGCCTGATGGACAGGGCGGCGCCGCCGAAAGCTGGAAGGCCGTGCGCGCGTTGTGGGGCGCCATCGAGCCGGTTTCCGAAGCCTCGCACGAGCGGGCTTCGGCCGAGGGGGCGACGATTACCCATCGTGTCTGGCTCGCCTGGCTCAACGACATCGACATCGGCACCGGGATGCGCTTTCGCAAGGGGGCGCGCATCCTCAACATCCGAACGGCGATGGATCCCGACGAAACCCGCCGCTTCATCGTCTGCCGTTGCGAAGAGGAAAACCGATGAGCGCCGCGAACCCGCTTCTTCAGGCGATCGTCGCAAAGCTCGCTGGCGATGCCGAATTGGCAGACCTCAACCCCGGCGGCATCGTCGACCGGCTTCTGACGCGTGGCCTTTTGCCATGTATTGTCTTCGACGAGGTCGAGACCCGCGATTATTCGACGGCGACGGAAAGCGCGGAGGAGCATTTTCTGACGCTGCAAATCTGGGGTGATGCCAATCGCCGCAGATCCACGGGTGAGATCGCCGCAAGGGTAAAAGCGCTGCTTGATGACGCCGCGCTGCCGCTCGTCGGCTTTTCGCTCGTCAACATGCACATGCTGTCCAGCCGCTCCCGCCGTGAGGCGAAGTCACGGAACTTCGTCCTTGAAATGCGGTTCAGGGCGGTAACGGAATGAAGGGCCTTACGCTTTCTGGCCGGCCACGGTTTTCCACAGCAGGATCAGCAGCAGCAGCGAAAGGGTGATCAGGATGGAAGCGATGCCAAGCATCGCCGCCACACCGCCGCGATCGAGCGCCATGCTGAAAATGACAGGTGCAAAGGCGATGGCTAGATTTTGCGGAAGCGAAATCCGTGCGGCCTGAAGGCCGTATTGCTGCGGAGAAAACACTGCAAGCGGCAGAACGGCGCGGCTGACCGTCAGCACACCCGCGCCAAAGCCGAACAGGGCGATGAAGCCGGCAAAGGCTGGTATGGCCGGAGAAAAGACGAGCAGGACCAGAAAGGATGTCAGCAGAAGACAGAGGCCGATCAGGCAGGTGATGAAGGGATTGCCGCGTTTTCCCAGCAGGAAATCTAGCCCGCGCGCGGTAATCGCCAGCACGCTGCGCACCGATGCCAGCTGGATTGCGAGCGCTTGCGATGCGCCTGAATGCACGAGAAGCAAAGGCAGAAGCGGCGAGAAGCCAAAGGCGGTGAAGGCGCTGAGCGTGGTCATTGCCGCCAGAAGCAGGAAGGCGCGCCGCGTATCCAACGGCGAGGCCGGGATTTCACCAGGATGCGGGCCCTGAACTGGATTGCCGCCCTTTCTCTTCGGAAGAGCGAAGAGGTAAAGCGGCAGAAGCAGGAACAGCTGCAGACAGCCGTAGAGGATGAGGGTGCCGCGCCAGCCGAGATGCTGCTCCGCAAAGGCTGTAACGGGCAGGAACACGGCCGCCGAAAGGCCGGTAAAGACCATCAGCAGCGTCAGGGATCGACCGCTTTCCGCCCCGACGCGCTCCACCACGGCCGTGTGTGCCGCCGTTGTCAGCCCGCAGGCGCCGGCAAAGCCCATCACCGCCCAGCCCAGCAGATAGCTTGTCACGCCGCCTGCAAAAGCAAGCAGCGCGAAGCCGCAGGCAAAAAGCAGGGTGCCGCTGACCAGCACCGGCGCTGCGCCGTGGCGCACAAGCATCCGCCCGAGCAGCGGCCCGCAAAGCGCACTGATGGTCATCATCACGGTCAGGCCCGCAAAAACGACTTCGTTGGCGATGGCGAGTTCGCTGCCCATTCGTGGACCGAGAATGGCCAGCATGTCGAAACCGGAACCCCAGCTGACGACCTGCCCAAGCGCCAGCACGCCGATAAGGCGTGTACGGAACGTCGGGGAAGCAGCATCGGACATGGCAAGATCGCACAATGCGAGGGCAAGGAACATTTTTAGTCGCAGGCCCGCAACACCCTGCAACCGCAATCGAAACGGAAGGAAACAGGATGGTGGCGCAGAAGGGCAAGGATTTTCTGCTGAAATTCAACAATGCCGGAACATATGTCACTGTTGCCGGGCTCAGAACGCGGCGGCTGGCCTTTAACGCCCAGGCGGTGGACGTTACCGATGGGGAAAGCGTCGGGCGCTGGCGCGAGTTGCTGGCGGGTGCCGGCGTGCAAAGGGCCGCGCTGACGGCGTCAGGCATATTCAAGGATGCGGCGAGCGATGCGCTCGTGCGGGGCGCGTTTTTCGCGGGCACCATTCCCGGTTGGCAGATCGTCATACCCGATTTCGGCACGATTATCGGGCCGTTCCAGATCGTGGCGCTGGAGTATTCCGGCCGTCACGATGGCGAAGTGCAATTTGAGATCGCGCTGGAATCGGCCGGTCTTTTGACCTTTGGAGCGCTGTGATGCCGCAAGGGTTGCGTTATGGGCGGGCGAACCGCCATCGCGGCGAGATCGAAGCGCTGTTCGACGGCGAGAGGCGCATATTGTGCCTGACGCTCGGCGCGCTTGCCGAGCTCGAAACCGCCTTCGAAGTCGATGACCTGACAGCGCTTGCCGAACGTTTTGCGAGCGGACGCATGAAGGCCACCGACATGATCCGGGTGATCGGCGCGGGGTTGCGCGGCGCCGGCAATGTTTTTTCGGATGAGGATGTTGCCAGCGCCACGGTGGAGGGCGGCATTGCCGGCCATGCCGCCATCGTCGCCGAACTTCTGACCGCCACCTTCGGCGGTTTGAAAGGGGAGACGCCGCGGGACCCCTGAATGCCGCAGCAGGCGATGCGACGCCGCGCCCCTTTCCCTGGGATGCGGTTCTCCATGCGGGTTTCTGCCTGCTGCGGCTTTCTTCCGAAGTTTTCTGGCGGCTGACGCCCAGAGAGTTTTTCGCCATGACGGGCGGCGTGCGCTCCGGTTCACACGGCCCGGATCGACAGGAGATGGAGGCGATGATGCGGCGTTTTCCCGACAGGGACGCATCCGATCATCGCTTCGTGAAAATCTTTTAATTCAAACACTTGAAGCTCCAGTTTGAATCGGAAAGGCAGGTACGATGGCGGGTGAAGGATCGATCGCGGAAAATCGGGAGGAGGCGGAAGCCCTGTCCGAAGTGATGGGCGATCTCGAACGCCGCTCCGAACGGTTCGGAGCGGCGCTGACGTCTGCACTGCAGGCGGCAACGACAGGCGGCAAAGGGCTGGACGATGTGCTGCGCGGCCTTGGGCAGCGGCTGTCGGGCATCGCGCTCTCCGCCGGGCTCAAACCCTTTGAGGCCATGATTGGCAATGCCGTCGGCGGGTTGTTGAACGGCGGCGGCTCGCTCTTCGCTTTCGCCGACGGCGGGATGCCGGGGCGCAGCGTCACGCCTTTCGCCGAGGGTGGTGTCGTCTCCAGCCCGGCGTTTTTTCCCATGGGCGGCGGGCTTGGCCTGATGGGAGAAGCAGGGGCGGAAGCCATATTGCCTCTGAAGCGCGGCCCGGATGGTGCACTCGGTGTTGCGGCGCCTTCCGCCGGCGGCGGGTCCCAGATCATTTTCAACGTCACGGCGACGGATGCGGCAAGCTTCCGCAAAAGCGAAGGCCAGATTGCCGCAATGCTGGCGCGCAGCGTCGGGCGCGGCCAGCGTGGATTGTAATATGCAGACCTTGTCCCTGTCCCGACCGGCCTGCCGAGCATGGACAAACCGCGAAGGATGAGGGCCTGAGGCCGGCACACCCCGAACAGCGAAATGAATCCAGGAACAACGACATGGTGGCATTTCATGAAGTGCGGTTTCCGCTGCGGCTGGCGCTCGGTGTGAGCGGCGGCCCGGTGAGACGGACCGACATCGTCAATCTTTCCAATGGGCGGGAAAGCCGCAATCAGCGCTGGCGAAATGCCAGGCGTGCCTATGACGCCGGCTCGGGCATCCGCTCGCTCACCGATCTCTATGAGGTGCTGGCCTTTTTCGAAGCGCGGCGCGGCGAGCTTTACGGCTTTCGTTTTCGCGATCCCGTGGACTTCAAATCCTGCCCGCCGGGAGACACGCCGGCATCGACCGATCAGAGGATCGGCGTGGGTGATGGCGTCACGGTGCGGTTTCAACTGGTCAAGACCTATGCCGATGCAGGTGGTTTCTTCACCCGCCGGGTGGAAAAGCCTGCCGAGGGCTCCGTCCTCGTATCGGTCGAGGGTGTGCCCGTATCCGCTTCGGATGTGTCCTGCGATTACGCGACCGGTATGGTGACATTCGGTTCCGGAAAGGTTCCGCCCGCCGGTGCGGTGGTCCGTGCCGGCTATGAATTCGATGTACCGGTACGGTTCGCGACCGACCGCATCGACATCAACCTCACCGCCTTCGAAGCCGGGCGAATTCCCGCCATTCCGCTGATGGAAATCCTGCCATGAAAACGATCGCTCCCGCCCTTGCCGGGCATCTTGAAAGCGATGCCACGACCACTTGCCATTGCTGGAAAGTGACGTTGAAGGATGGCGCCGAAATCGGCTTCACCGATCATGACGAGGCGCTTTTCTTCGCCGGCACGGCCTTTCTGGCCGCCAGCGGTTTTTCGGCCAGCGATAATGACAGCGAAACCGGGCTCGGCGCCGGCGCAGGTGAAGTGGCAGGCGGTTTTTCCAGCGAGGCGATTTCGGAAGAGGATCTTGCCGCCGGCCGTTTCGACGGAGCGAGAGTGGAGCTTTACCTCGTCAACTGGCAGGCTCCGGAAGAGCATGTGCTTCTCTCCCTGCGCGAGATCGGCGACGTAGCCCGGGCGGGCGGGTCCTTTCGCGCCGAGCTGCGCAGTTTCGCCCATCGCCTCAGCCAGCCGCAGGGGCGGGTTTATGGACGGCGCTGCGATGCCGCGCTGGGAGACGCACGCTGCGGCGTTGCTATGGCGCGGTTCACCGGCAATGGCCGGGTGGTGGCGGTGGACGCGGCCGGCAATCTCGTCGCAACCGGGCTCAATGCTTTCCCGGATGGTTTTTTCAACGGGGGAAAGGTGCATTTTCTCACCGGTCCGCTTGCCGGGCGCGGGTTCGATCTCGATGGTCATGAGCAGCGCAATGGCGGCGCGCTTCTTTCTTTCTGGCTTCCACCGGATGAGGCACCGTTGCCGGGAGACAGCTTTTCCGTCACGGCCGGTTGCGACAAGAGCTTCGCCACATGCAGGCATACATTCGCCAATCAGCTGAATTTCAGGGGCTTTCCCCATCTTCCAGGGGCGGATTTCGCCTATTCTTATGCCAGCGGCGGTCACACCCACGACGGCGGGGCCTTGTTCCCATGAGCGAGACGGGAGATAAGGTGCTGGCGCTGGCCGAGCCGTGGATCGGCACACCCTATCGGCATCAGGCGTCGCTAAGGGGCGTTGGCTGCGATTGTCTCGGCCTGATCCGAGGCGTCTGGCGCGAACTCTACGGCAGCGAACCGGAACTTCCGCCGCCCTATGCGCCTGACTGGGCCGAGCGCTGTGGTGAGGACCGGCTGATGGCGGCCGTGCAACGGCATTTTCCCGGCGTTTCGGGCCTGGACGGGGCAAAGCCCGGAGACCTGCTGCTGTTCCGCTGGCGGGCCGATGCGGCGGCCAAACATCTCGGCATCCTCGCGGAATCCCGGCATTTCATCCACGCTTATGAGCAGGCGGCGGTGGTGCGTTCCGCCTTGGTGCCATGCTGGAAACGGCGCATCGCCGGCATTTTCCGCTTTCCCGATCCCTGAGATTTTTTGAGGCAGGCATGGCAACCATACTATTTCAGGCAGCAGGTGCGGCGCTCGGCGGTATTTTCGGGCCCGTGGGAGCGATAATCGGGCGTGCGGCCGGCGCGCTGGCTGGCAACGCCGTGGATCGCGCCTTGCTTTCAGACGGTCGTACCGTGTCCGGGGCACGGCTCTCGGCCGCGCGTATTCCCGGTGCGGATGAAGGCGCCGCGATAAACCGGCTTTACGGTACGGCGAGGATCGGCGGCACCCTGATCTGGGCGACACGTTTCGAAGAAAGCCGTGTCGTGCAGAGACGTGGTGGCAAAGGCAACCGCGGCCCAAGGACGGAGACCTATCGATATTTCGCCAATCTCGCCATCGGTCTCTGCGAGGGGGAGGCGGCCCTCGTGCGGCGCGTCTGGGCCGATGGGCGCGAAATTGACCTGACCGGAATCGAGATGCGCTTTTATCCCGGCAGCGCAACGCAATTGCCCGATCCGCTGATCGAGGCGAAACAGGGGAGCGGCAATGCTCCCGCCTTTCGCGGCCTCGCTTATGTCGTCATCGAGCGCCTGCCGCTTGAAGCCTATGGCAACCGCATTCCGCTCATGCAGTTCGAGGTGGTGCGGCCGGTCGGCGGGCTGGAGAAGTCGATCCGCGCCGTGACCGTCATTCCGGGCGCAACCGAACATGGTTACGCAACGGTGCCGGTTTCCGAGCATACGGGCATGGGTGAAAGCCGCGTGATGAACCGTAACGGCCTGACGGCCGAGACGGACTGGCGCGCTGCCATCGATGAATTGCAGGCGCTTTGCCCCGCTCTTCAAAGCGTGGCGCTGGTGGTGAGCTGGTTCGGCACGGATATGCGGGCGGGCGAATGCCGCATCCTGCCGGGTGTTGAAGTGGGGGACCGGGAAGGGGAGACGGCGCCGTGGTCCGTTGCCGGCCTGACACGCGCCGGGGCGCATCCGGTCAGCCATCATCATGGCGGTCCCGCCTATGGCGGCACGCCGAATGATGAAGGCGTGCTGCAGGCGATAGCCGACCTCAAGGCGCGGGGCCTGAAGGTCTGCCTTTATCCCTTTGTGATGATGGACGTGCCGGCGGGCAACGGGCTGCCGGATCCCTATGGCAAGGCCGAACAGGACGCCTATGCCTGGCGGGGGCGCATCACCTGCTTTCCCGCACCCGGGAGGCCCGGATCGGCCGATCGTACCGCCGGTGCGCGGCTGGAGATCGACCGTTTCTGTTCCCGCGCCGAGGGCTATCGACGCATGGTGCTGCATTACGCCGACCTTTCGGTAAAAGCGGGAGGCGTCGACGCCTTCCTGATCGGTTCCGAACTGCGGGGGCTGACGGGGTTGCGCGACGACAACGGCGCCTTTCCCTTCGTGGAGGCGCTGGTGCGGCTCGCGCGCGATGTACGGGCTGTCGTCGGAAGGGCGACGAAACTAACCTATGCTGCGGACTGGAGCGAATATTTCGGTCACCAGCCGGACGACGGCTCGGGGGACGTGTTCTTCCATCTCGATCCGCTCTGGGCTAGCCCCGACATCGACGCCATTGGCATCGACAATTACATGCCGCTCTCCGACTGGCGCGACGAAGATGCCGCAAACGGCAATCCTGACGGCATGACCGGCCCGGATGACGCTGTGGCCTTCCGCCGCGCCGTTACGGCTGGCGAGGGTTTCGACTGGTTTTATGCAAGCGAAGCCGACCGCACGGCCCGGCGGCGAACCCCCATTGCCGATGGCACAACGGCAAAGCCATGGGTATTCCGCTACAAGGACCTTCGAAACTGGTGGGAAAATCTCCATTACGATCGGCCCGGCGGGAAGGAGAGCACCACGCCGACCGTATGGAGGCCGGGCTCGAAGCCCATCTGGTTCACGGAACTCGGCTGCCCGGCGGTGGACAAGAGCGCGACACGCCCCAATGTCTTTCCCGATCCGAAATCGGCGGAAAACGCCTTTCCCCATTTTTCCCGCAAAAGCAGGGCGGACAGCCAGCAGCGGCGTTTTCTGGAGGCGCATCTGGGGCACTGGGAAAATGGCGATGCCGCGATGGTGGATACGAGCCGGATCTATCTGTGGACCTGGGATGCGCGGCCTTTCCCGGCTTTTCCGCAAAACGGTGCGACGTGGAGCGATGGCGGTAACTGGCGCACGGGCCACTGGCTGAACGGCCGGCTGGGAACGGCGACGCTTGCCGACACCATCGCCGCCATTTTGACGGATCACGGCTTTTCCGCTTTCGACGTCTCCGCCATCAGCGGCGATCTCATCGGTTATGTGCAAGGCGAGGTAACTTCGGCCCGCAGCCTGCTGGAGCCGCTGATCGCGGCATTTCAGCTGGATGTGGCGGAGGATTCTGGTACCCTGCGTTTCCGCTCCCGCAACGGGGCTGTCACGCCCGTTCGGGATCTTTCCATTCTCGCCGATCTGGAGGGTGAACCGCTGTGGTCGGAAAATCGCGGCCACGACAGCGATTTCCCCGCGGAAGCCGTTCTGACCTCGTTCAACCCGGCGCTGGACTACGAGCAGGCGAGCGTGCGTTCGCGGCGCGTGGAGAATGCCGGCAGCCGTGTCATGCGGCTCGATCTCAACGCCGCTCTATCTTCGGAAACGGCGCAAGCGGCGATCGAGGCGGCCTTGCGCGACAGCCGCCAGGCACGGCGCAGCCTGCGTTTTGCCCTGCCGCCGGGGCAGATTGCGCTGGAACCGGGTGACTGCATCCGTCTCTCCACGGATGCCTTTCCGCAGGCGCCCGCAGGTCGGTTCATGGTCAGCCGTATCGAGGATGGCGCGGTGCGGCAGGTGGAAGCGCGGGCCTTTTCCCCGGCCTTGTCAACTTTTGCCGGTGTGGCGGACGAGCGACGTGCCCGTGGCGCAAGCGGCAGCGAGGGTTTCGCGCCGGAAGTGCTGTTTCTCGATCTGCCGTATCAGGACGGTGCGGCGGCCGAGCAGTCGGCGCGAGTTGCCGCCTTCGCGAAACCCTGGCGGCACATCGTCGTCTCGGCCTCATCAGGCACGGAAGGATACGGCCAGCGCGTGACGCTCGACCGTCCGGCCAGGATCGCAACGCTGGTAATGCCGTTGAAGCCTGGACCCTCCGGTCGCTTCGACCGTGCAAATACCATCGTGCTCGATCTGCCTTTCGGCGAAGTTGCATCGGCCGAACCGCTTTCGGTGCTGAACGGCGAGAACCGCATCGCCGTGAGGGCGGCGAATGGTGTCTGGGAAATCGTCGCTTTCGCGAAGGCAGAGGAAACCGCGCGGTCGCGCTGGCGGCTTTCTGTTCTCCTGCGCGGCCTTGCCGGCACGGAAGACGCGTTGGCCACCGGTGCGCCGGCAGGGGCGCCGGTGGTTGTTCTGGATGCCGCGGTACAGCCGCTCGGTCTGCTCGCCGGAGAGCGTGGCCGGCGAATGAACTGGATTGTCGAGGCAGCGGAACAGGCCGGCGCGCCGGTCGGGCCTTTCTCCGTCGAGGCCGGATTTCGGGCGCTGACGCCGCTTGCGCCGGTGCATCTTGCCGGCCTGCGAAAAACGGATGGCGTTCTCATCAGCTGGAAACGCCGGGGGCGGATGGACGCCGATGGCTGGGACGCAAGCGAAATTCCGCTGGATGAAGCTTTCGAACGTTATCGGGTGGAGGTGATGGACGGCGACGAGGTGCGGCGTACCGCCGACGTCTCGGAACCCTTCTGGTTTTATCCAGCAACAGCCGAACTCACAGATTTTCCGGCGCTGCGGGATCACATTTCCGTGCGAGTCCGCCAGCTCGGCCGCGCGGTGCCCCTGGGAGTGGCGGCACAGGCCGTTCTCCCGCTTTCATAAATGCCTGAAAACAAAGCAAAGGACGACAAGATGGACAGTACCAAACCGTGGTATCAATCCCGCACGATATGGGGCGCGCTGATTGCGGTCTTCGCCCCGCTTTTCACCATTGCCGGCTTTGATCTGCCCGCCGGACTTCACGGTGAGCTGGCCGACGGCCTGATGACCGTGGCCGGCGGAATTGGCGGTCTCATCGCGCTTTACGGCCGCCTTTCGGCGACCCGTGCGATCCGCTGACCCCGCCCGCGCAAGCGCCGCTCCCGTTCCGTCTTCCCGCTACGGGGGCGGCATTCATTTGCCATTCAGACGCTTTGCGCTACATATTCGGTCACAATACGGTTCAAGACGCACCCGTTTTTTTTGTGGAAGTTTGTAGAATGGCATCACCTCTCATCATCGCGACGCTTGCAGCCGGGCTTTCCGGTTTCACGGCGCCCGAGGCTGATTTGCAGGGCCACTACATTCTCGCTGCCAGCGACTGCGGCGCGGCCGTGGCCCGCGTTGTACGCGAAACCGGCGGCCAGCTTCTTTCTGTCTATCCTTCCGGCGACGGTCAGTCCTGTGTCGTCACCGTTCTCGTCCAGGGAAATGGCGAGCGCCCGCGCAAGGTGACGATGCGCGTGCCGATGTAGCTTGCCCGCATCGCCGAAATATCGGAAAACGATCCGAGACATCTAGCATGACCGGCCACGCACGCGGGCCGGGACACAGGAAAGGGCGGACAATGCGTATTCTCGTTGTTGAGGACGATGCCAATCTCAATCGTCAGCTGACCGATGCCCTCAAGGAGGCCGGTTATGTCGTCGATCAGGCATTCGATGGCGAGGAAGGCCATTATCTCGGTGACACCGAGCCCTATGACGCCATCGTTCTTGATATCGGCCTGCCGCAACTCGATGGCATCACCGTCGTCGAAAAATGGCGCGCGGCCGGAAAGGCCATGCCTGTTCTCATCCTGACCGCCCGCGACCGCTGGAGCGACAAGGTGGCGGGCATCGACGCCGGCGCCGATGACTATGTGACAAAGCCTTTCCATGTCGAGGAAGTTCTTGCCCGCGTGCGCGCGCTCATCCGCCGCGCGGCCGGCCACGCTTCTTCCGAACTCGTCTGCGGCCCGGTCCGGCTCGACACAAAGTCCTCCAAGGCGACCGTCAACGGCACGACGCTGAAACTCACCTCGCACGAGTTCCGGCTCCTGTCCTATCTCATGCATCACATGGGTGAGGTCGTATCGCGCACGGAGCTGGTCGAGCATATGTACGATCAGGATTTCGACCGTGATTCCAACACGATCGAGGTATTTGTCGGACGTCTTCGCAAGAAGCTCGGGGTTGATCTGATCGAGACGATCCGTGGTCTCGGTTACCGGATGCAAGCGCCGGCAGATGCGAAGTAATTCTCTCACCGCCCGCGTCCTGCTGCTCGCCTCGCTCTGGTCGGTGCTGGCGCTGGTGGTGATCGCCGTCGTGATCTCGACGCTTTACCGCCAGGGCGTGGAGCGCAGCTTCACCGATCTTCTCAGGGCACAGCTCTATAACGTCATCAATTCCGTGACGATTTCCAACGAAAATACGCTGGCCGGCAGCCCGCAGCTTGGCGATCTGCGCTTTTCGCAGCCCGATACCGGCTGGTACTGGGTTGTCGAGCCGCTCGGAAATTTCCAGACCGCGCCGCTGGTCTCTTCCTCGCTCGGCGTTTCCACCCTTCCGGTGCCGAGCATTCTCGATGCCCCCTTCGACAACCGCTACGAGCGCTTTTATGCCGTCACCGACGAGGCCGGCAATCAGGTGCGGGTGGCGGAAACCGAAGTCGTGCTGGATGGCGAGGGGCGTGCAGCGCGTTTCCGTGTGTCCGGCAATCTGAACGTCGTGGAGGACGATGTGCGGGACTTCTCCAACAGCCTCTATCTGGCGCTTGCCGTTTTTGGTGTCGGAAGTCTTGTCGTCAATGGTCTTGCCATTCTCTACAGTCTGCGGCCGCTCGATCAGGCTCGCGTCGCACTTGGCAAGATCAGGGGCGGAGAGGCGGAAAGCCTCGAAGGCGAATTCCCGCGCGAAATCCAGCCGCTCGCCAACGAGGTCAACGCACTGATCGATAGCAACCGAAGGCTCGTCGAGCGCGCCCGTATGCAGGTCGGCAATCTCGCCCATTCACTGAAGACGCCGATTGCAGTTCTCCTGAACGAAGCCCGCACGCTCGATCCGCAGCACGGCGACCTTGTGCGCGCTCAGGCGGACGCCATGCAGGCGCAGGTGCAATCCTATCTCTCCCGCGCCCGCATCGCCGCCCAGCGCGGCTCCATCCTTGCCCGCGTGGAGGCCGAACCGGCGCTGGAACGGCTGGTGCGTGTCATGCGCCGCCTGAACCCCGACAAGCAGTTCGTGCTGAATTTCGAGCAACCCGGCGCGGTACTCGGCATGGAGCAGCAGGATCTGGAAGAGGTCGTCGGCAATCTTCTCGAAAATGCCGCGCGTTTTGCACAGACGCGTGTGGTCATTACGCTGGCGACCGGCACGCACCCATCCTCCGACGCCGAAATCGCCCGTCGCGCCTGGGTGGAGCTGACGGTGGAGGATGATGGGCCGGGACTTGAGCCGGAACAGATCAGCGAAGCGATGAAGCGTGGGCGGCGATTGGATGAGAGCCGCCCCGGCACGGGCCTCGGATTGTCGATCGTTTCAGAGGTGGTGTCAGAGTACCATGGCCGCTTTTCGCTGTCGCGCAGCGCCATCGGCGGGTTGAAGGCAGATCTGATTTTGCCCGGCCTTTCGAAAGAGCTTGCGTGAGCCGAGAAAAAAGGCAAGAAATTCAACGCTGGTATATTGATGCAATGCGGTAGGAAAGAGGACAGGGTTTGGTTGACGTGTATGATGGCTGCCGCTCCGTGACGATGCGTTCGCTGGTGTCACGCCCGGCACTTCTCTCGATCCTGTGCGTTTCCATGCTGAGCGCCTGCACCACCACGGGCACCCGCCCGGCAGGCGGCGGTCTTTTCGGCCGTTCGTCACAGCCCTCCACGCCCTTCCTTGCCAATCTGGAAGGCGGCATTGTCGGGCGAAGCGGCGTGCAGCTTGACAGGGGTGACCAGACAAAGGCGCTGGAGGCCGAATATAAGGCGCTGGAGACGGCCCCGGTCGGCACGCCTGTCACCTGGACGGGCGATGACGCCAAGGGCCAGGTGGTCGCCAATGCGCCCTATCAGGTTGGCAACCAGAACTGCCGGCAATATTCGCACACCCTGACGGTAGACGGACGCGAAACCCGGGCGCGTGGCGCAGCCTGCCGCAATGCCGATGGAAGCTGGTCGCCGCTGACATAACCGGTTTGACGCAAATCAAGGTCACGGGCCCTTTGCGATGACAAGAGAGGCATGGCGGTGCAGCCGGGGGAACGGCCTGCGGTGCGGCGTGATGTCTCAAATTCGCGTCATCCCTGCGCTTCATGTTTCCATGTGCCGCGCATTCGAGTAATTGAGCCTTATGTTCTGGATTGTCGTTGCGATATTGACGGCGGCTGTTGCCATCGTCCTGATGTACCCGCTGATGCGGAAGACCGAGGCGCCGCAGACGCGCCGTGACGGTGAGGTTGCCGTTTATCGTGACCAGCTGGCCGAACTGGACCGCGAGCGCGCCGCCGGCCTGATCGGGCAGACCGAGGCGGGTTATGCCCGCGCCGAAATCGGCCGCCGTCTGCTTGCCGCCGCCGAAGCGGAAGAGCAACCCGGCAAAGAAACCCGGCCGCGCCGGCACAATCTCGCCGCCAGCCTGATCACCATTCTGTTGCCGGCGCTGGGTCTCTGTCTCTACATCTGGAACGGCAGTCCGGAGGTGCCGGACATGCCGCTCGAGGCACGCCTTGAAAAGCCCGGCAACGACATGAATCTGCTGGTCGCAAGGGCCGAAAGGCATCTGGCGCAGAACCCGGATGATGGCGCGGGCTGGGACATTCTGGCGCCGATCTATTTCAAGATGCAGCGGCTTGGCGACGCCGAGCTCGCCTATCGCAATGCGCTTCGCATTCTGGGCCCGAGCGCCGAACGATTGACGGGCCTTGGCGAAACGCTCGTGGCCGGCAATGACGGTATCGTCATTGAGGCGGCGCGGGATGCATTTGCCGAGGCGGAAAAGCTTAAACCCGGCAACCCGCGTGCCCGCTTCTATCTCGCGCTGTCGCTGGAACAGGCCGGCAAGGCGGAGGAAGCACGCGCGGCCTTCACTCAGCTGGCGGCAGACGCCCCGGCTGGCGCGCCATGGCTGCCCCTGGTGCGCGAGCATATTGCCCGGACCGGCGGCGAAACGAAGCCTGCCGCACCCGGCCCGACGACCGAGGACATGGCGGCGGCAAAAGACATGACGGCGACCGACCGGCAGGCGATGATTGAAGGTATGGTGGCGAGCCTCGACGCCAAGCTGAAGGATAACCCGGCCGATTTCGAAGGGTGGATGCGGCTCGTGCGTGCCTATGCCGTGCTGAAGAACGAAGCCAAGGCCGGAGAGGCGCTGCGGGCGGGGCTGAAAGCTTTTCCGCCGGAGGGTGAGCAGGGCAGGCAGCTTCTGGCGCTGGCGAAGGAACTCGGCGTTTCCGCCGGACCGATCCGCATGAACGGGAAACAGGATGCCGCGCCGCAGGGAGTGACACAATGACCCGCAAACAGAAACGACTCGCGATCATCGGCGGCGGCATGAGCTTCATCGTGGCGGCCGTGCTGCTGGTCATGTTCGCCTTCGGCCAGTCCATCGCCTATTTCTACATGCCGGCCGATCTGGAAAAAACGCCCGTCAACCCCGGCACGCGCATCCGCCTTGGCGGGCTGGTGGCGGAAGGGTCGATCAAGCGCGGCGAGGGCCGCACGGTGAGCTTCACGGTGACGGATGGCGAAGCGACCGTGCCGGTCAGCTATACCGGCATCCTGCCCGATCTCTTCCGCGAAGGGCAGGGCGTGGTGACCGAAGGCATGTTCGATGCCGCGACCCACGGTTTCGTGGCCGACAGCGTGCTTGCCAAACACGACGAGAACTACATGCCGAAGGAAGTTGCCGACCGGCTGAAGGACAAGGGTCTGTGGCAGCAAGGCGCAGAGGGAGAGAAACCCGCGGCCGCAACGCCGGCCGCCGGCACGGCTTCGACTGACAAGACCGGAGCAACCAAATGATCAACGAGATCGGCCATTACGTTCTGGTGCTGGCGCTTGGCGTGGGGCTGATCGTGTCCACGCTGCCGGTCATCGGCGCGCGCCGCAACGACCGGGCGCTGATGGACATCGCTTCGCTCGGCTCGGTGCTGATGTTCCTGCTCGTTGGTTTGTCCTTTGCGGCGCTGACGCGGGCCTATGCCGTCTCGGATTTTTCCGTGCGCAACGTCTGGGAAAACTCCCATTCGCTGATGCCGATGATCTATAAGCTGACCGGTGTATGGGGCAATCACGAAGGCTCCATGCTGCTTTGGCTGCTCATCCTCGTGTTTTTCAGCGCGCTCGTCGCCACCTTCGGCCGCAACCTGCCGGAAACGCTCAAAGCCAATGTTCTTGCCGTGCAGGCATGGATTTCCGTCGCCTTCCTGCTGTTCATCCTGCTCACCTCCAATCCGTTTCTGCGGCTGGAGCCGGTGCCGGCCGAAGGGCAGGATCTGAACCCCATCCTTCAGGATTTCGGCCTCGCCATTCATCCTCCGCTGCTTTACCTCGGTTATGTCGGCTTTTCCGTCTGCTTCTCCTTCGCCGTTGCCGCATTGCTGGAAGGCCGTATCGATGCCGCCTGGGCGCGGTGGGTGCGGCCATGGACGCTCGCCGCCTGGACCTTCCTGACCGCCGGCATCTCCATGGGTTCCTACTGGGCCTATTACGAACTCGGCTGGGGCGGCTGGTGGTTCTGGGACCCGGTGGAAAACGCCTCCTTCATGCCGTGGCTTGCCGGCACCGCGCTGCTGCATTCGGCGCTGGTCATGGAAAAGCGCGAGGCGCTGAAAATCTGGACCGTGCTTCTGGCGATCATGACCTTTTCGCTCTCGCTGCTCGGCACCTTCCTCGTTCGCTCAGGCGTTCTCACCTCCGTGCATGCCTTCGCCACCGATCCGAGCCGCGGCATCTTCATTCTCGGCATTCTGACCGTCTTCATCGGCGGCGCCTTCGCGCTCTTTGCATGGCGTGCGCCGTCGCTCAAAGCCGGCGGGCTGTTTGCGCCGATTTCGCGTGAGGGATCGCTGGTTCTCAACAACCTGATCCTGACGGTCTCCACCGCGACCGTGCTGATCGGCACGCTCTATCCGCTCATTCTGGAAACGCTGACAGGCGAAAAAATCTCGGTCGGCGCGCCTTTCTTCAATCTCACCTTCGGCCTCCTGATGATCCCGATCCTGATCGTCACCCCGTTTGGGCCGATGCTCGCCTGGAAACGCGGCGATCTCCTGGGCGCATTCCAGCGGCTCTATGTGGCGGCAGCGCTTGCCGCTCTGGTGGGACTGACGCTCTGGTACATTGAAAATGGCGGCCCGGTACTGGCCGCACTCGGCATCGCTGCCGGTTTCTGGCTGATCCTCGGCGCATTTGCCGATCTCTGGTATCGCGCCAATTTCGGCAAGCTCGCTTTCGGTATTGCGTTTCGCCGCCTCAAAGGCCTGCCGCGCTCGGCCTTCGGCACGGCGCTGGCGCATACGGGTCTTGGAATCACCGTTCTCGGCATCGTCATCGTCACCACCTATGAGACCGAGACGGTGCTGGAAATGAAAGAGGGCATGGCGGCGGAAGCGGGCGGCTACAGCCTGACCTTCGACGGCATCCGCCACGCCGTCGGACCGAACTTCACCGAGGATCGCGGCCATTTCACCGTGCGCAAGGCAGGTGTGGAAGTTGCGGATGTCTGGTCGTCCAAGCGGCTTTACACGGCGCGGCGAATGCCGACGACGGAAGCCGGTATCCTGACCTTCGGTCTCAGCCAGCTCTATGTCTCGCTTGGTGACCCCATGGCCGATGGCGGCATGGTGGTGCGCATCTGGTGGAAACCCTTCATCCTGTGCATCTGGGGCGGCACGCTGTTCATGATGGCGGGCGGGTTCATTTCTCTCTCGGACAGGCGATTGAGAGTGGGGGCGCCGAATCGCAAGGCGAAGCCGGTGCGGGCTGCAATGCCGGAGGCGGCGGAATGAGTGTGGAGCGTGCGGCAGGTTTCTTCTCCCCCACGGGAAGAAGTGCCGAGCAAAGCGAGGCGATGAGGGAGAAGCCGCATACACTGAGAGTTATGGCTGGCGTGGGCCCCCTCGTCCGACCCTTCGGGCCACCTTCTCCCCGGCGGGGAGAAGAAATGCGCCGCACTCTTTCGGGATTGCCTCGGATGCTGGCGGGTTTTCTGCTTCTCTTCGCTGTGCTTGTCTCAGCATCTCCCGCTTCCGCCTTCAACCCGGATGAAGTCCTCAAGGACCCCGTGCTCGAACAGCGAGCCCGCAACCTCACCTCCCAGCTTCGCTGCATGGTATGCCAGAACCAGTCGATCGATGACAGCAACGCCGAACTGGCGCGTGACCTGCGCGTTCTGGTGCGCGAACGGCTGGTCGAGGGTGACAGCGACAAGGCGGTCATCGATTATGTCGTGTCGCGCTATGGCGAATTCGTGCTTCTCAAACCGCGCCTCAGCCTGCGCACCGTGCTTTTGTGGGGCGCACCCATCGGCCTCACCCTTGTGGGAATTTTCGCCGTCTTCGTCTTTTCGCGTCGCCGCGCCACCCTTGAACAGCCACAAAAACTGAGCGCGGATGAAGAAGAAAGAATTCGCAACCTCATTGAAAAATAACTGTTTTTCATTTTTTCCCACGGTTCTTTTTCAACATTACGGATTTTTCATTCCTCAGACACTTCGCCGTAAGGTGTCGCCTCCTATATCTTCATCATCCACCGCTTCCCCGGTCACACGGGTTCCAGTCTGAATGAAGAAAGAAGGTACACCATGTCTCATTCGCAAAAAGGCCATTCCTCGCTGAAGACAGCCCTGAAGGCCACGACGGTTGGCGGCCTTGCGGCGCTGATGCTTTCCACCGGCATTGCCGCACCTATCCTCCACTCTTTTGCGGCCCCCGTCGAGGTGACTGCGCCGCAGGTTCCGAGCTTCGCCAATGTGGTCGATGCGGTATCGCCCGCCGTCGTCTCCGTTCGCGTTCAGTCGAACGTGCAGCCCGCTTCCGATGATTCCAGCAATTTCTCCTTTAATTTCGGTGGCCGTGGCCTTGACCAGCTTCCGGATGACCATCCGCTCAAGCGCTTCTTCAAGGAATTCGGCGGCCCGAACCAGGATCGCTCCGACCGCGGCCCCAATCGCCACCGTGACGGCAAGGGTCCGCTGCGCCCCGTCGCTCAGGGCTCCGGCTTCTTCATTTCCGAAGATGGTTACATCGTCACCAACAACCACGTCGTCGATGACGGCTCCGCCTATACGATCGTGATGAATGATGGCACCGAACTCGACGCCAAGCTCGTCGGCCGCGATCCGCGCACCGATCTGGCACTCCTCAAGGTCGATGTGAACCGCAAGTTCACCTACGTTCAGTTTGCCGATGACAGCAAGATCCGCGTCGGTGACTGGGTCGTCGCCGTTGGCAACCCCTTCGGCCTTGGCGGCACGGTGACTTCCGGCATTATCTCGGCCCGTGGCCGTGATATCGGCTCCGGCCCCTATGACGACTACCTGCAGATCGACGCCGCCGTGAACCGCGGCAACTCGGGCGGTCCCGCCTTCAACCTCAACGGTGAAGTGGTTGGCATCAACACCGCCATCTTCTCGCCCTCGGGCGGCAATGTCGGCATCGCCTTCGCCATTCCGGCATCGGTCGCCAAGGACGTGATCGCCGACCTGCAGAAGGACGGCAAGGTAGAGCGCGGCTGGCTCGGCGTGCAGATCCAGCCCGTCAGCAAGGATATCGCCGAATCGCTCGGCCTTTCCGAAGCCAAGGGCGCCCTGGTCGTTTCGCCGCAGTCCGGCTCGCCGGGCGACAAGGCAGGCATCAAGCAGGGTGACATCATCACTGCCGTCAACGGCGAACCCGTCAAGGATGCCCGCGACCTGTCACGCCGCATCGGCGGCATGGCGCCGAACAGCAAGGTGGAAATCTCGCTGTGGCGCGGTGGCAAGTCTCAGTCGGTCACGGTGACGCTCGGTGATCTCGCCAGCGACGATGCCTCCAAGGCGACCCCGAGCCAGAACGACGACAAGGGCGGTCAGTCTTCCAGCGAGAAGGTGCTGTCCAGCCTCGGCCTGACGGTGGCCCCCGCCGATGACGGCAACGGGCTTGCCATCACCGATGTCGACCCTGACAGCGATGCCGCTGCCCGTGGCCTGAAGACGGGTGAGAAGATCACCTCGGTCAACAACCAGCAGGTCGCATCCGCCGCCGATATCGAGAAGATCCTCGAGCAGGCGAAAAAGGACGGACGCTCCAAGGCGCTGTTCCAGATCCAGACGGATGACGGCAGCCGCTTCATCGCTCTGGATATCGACCAGGGTTGATAGGCTGAAAGGCGATGCTGGTTCTTTCGGGAGCCGGCGTCGCTAAGGAATGTGTCTCGCCTATAGGACGAGGCAGAACATATGGAGTGAGCGCGTGCCACTTGTTTCTTCTCCCAGAGGGGGAGAAGGTCCCGGCGGCGGGATGAGGGGGCAAGGGTAGCGATAGACTGCGCGCTTGCCCCCTCATCCGACCCTTCGGGCCACCTTCTCCCCGGCGGGGAGAAGAAAGGACCCGCAACGCCGGTCCAGGCAGTATCGCGGAGGAAACCTCATGGAAAACAAGGTTCAGGAAATGTCTGTCGCATCTGTTTCCGGTTGTGCGGAAAAGGGCGAGGGCGCTATTGTCCCGCACATGAAGATTCTTGTCATTGAAGACGACCTCGAGGCTGCGGCCTATATGACCAAGGCGTTCCGCGAAGCCGGGATCGTCGCCGACCACGCCAGCGATGGTGAAAGCGGCCTGTTCATGGGCTGCGAGAATGTCTACGACGTCATGGTGATCGACCGCATGTTGCCGCGCCGCGACGGGCTTTCCGTCATCAGCGAACTGCGCCGCCGCGGCATCGAGACGCCGGTTCTTATCCTTTCGGCGCTGGGGCAGGTGGATGACCGCGTGACCGGCCTGCGTGCCGGCGGTGACGATTATCTGCCGAAACCCTATGCCTTCTCCGAACTGCTCGCCCGTATCGAAGTGCTTGGCCGCCGCAAGGGCAAGCCCGAGCAGGACATGATCTATCGCGTCGGCGATCTCGAGTTGGACCGCCTGTCCCACGATGTGCGCCGGGGTGGCAAGGAAATCCTCCTTCAGCCGCGCGAATTTCGCCTGCTGGAATATCTGATGAAGAATGCCGGCCAGGTGGTGACCCGCACGATGCTTCTCGAAAATGTCTGGGATTACCATTTCGATCCGCAGACCAATGTCATCGACGTGCATGTTTCCCGCCTGCGCTCGAAGATCGAGAAGGACTTCGAGAAGCCGCTGCTGAAGACCATTCGCGGTGCGGGCTACATGATGAAGGACGAGGGCTGATTGCCGAAAATGGCCCGCCTCAGAATATTGTTCAGGTCGACAGCGGTGCGCCTTTCGGCGCTCTATATCCTGCTGTTTGCGCTCTGCGCGGCGTTCCTTGTTTTTTATGTCACTGCGCTTTCCGAAAGGCTGCTGAACCAGCAGACGCGTGACGCTGTGCTGCAGGAAGTCTCGGATGTGCAGCGCATCTATAATCGCGGCGGTATCAATCCGCTGCTGAGGATGATGGAGCGCCGTGCCCGCCAGCCGGGAGCGAGCCTTTACATCATCGCCGGGCCGAATGGTGAAATTCTGGCCGGCAACGTCGCCTCCGTGCAGCCCGGTGTTTTCGACAAGGAAGGCTGGACCGGCTTTCCCTTCCGTTATGAGCGTTATTCCGAGAGCGGCGACAGCGTGCAGCATCTTGCCACGGCCAATGTTTTCGTTCTGGACAACGGGCTGCGCATCCTGATCGGCCGCGACCTCGGCGAGCCGACCAAATTCCGCGCCTTGGTGCGTAATGCCCTGATGGTGGCGCTCGCCATCATGAGCGGCGGCGCCCTGCTGATCTGGTTCGGCATCGGCCGCAATGCACTGAAACGCATCGACCGCATGTCGGCGGCAACCAAGAAGATCATGGCCGGCGACCTTTCGCAGCGTCTGCCGCAGGGCCGCTCCGGCGATGAGTTCGACAGGCTGTCCGGCTCGCTTAACGCCATGCTTGGCCGCATCGAGAAGCTGAATGAAGGCCTGCGGCAGGTTTCCGACAATATCGCCCATGACCTGAAGACGCCGCTGACGCGCCTACGCAACAAGGCCGCCGCGGCACTGGACGATGATGACGAAACGAAACGCCGCGCAGCCCTTGAAGGCATTATCGCCGAGTCCGACCAGCTCATCCGCACTTTCAATGCGCTGCTGATGATTTCCCGTGTAGAGGCCGGTTCCATCGCCGCCGAAATGACTGAAGTGGACGTCTCGGCGATTGCCGAAGACAGCGCCGAACTCTACGAGCCGGTGGCCGAGGATGCGGGGCTCGCGCTGGAAACTGAAATCGAACAGGGCCTCATCGTCAAGGGCAACCGCGAATTGATCGGCCAGGCGCTTTCGAACCTGATAGACAACGCCATGAAATATGCCTGCGAAGGCGAGGGTGACAAAAAACTCGTCGTTCGTCTGGCAAAGGCCCCTGGCGCAATCCTGCTTTCCGTTGCCGATAATGGTCCCGGTATTCCTGCCGACAAGCGCGGCGAGGTGCTGAAACGCTTCGTGCGGCTGGATGAAAGCCGCTCCAAGCCCGGCACGGGCCTTGGCCTGTCGCTGGTGGAGGCGGTGATGGAACTGCATGGCGGGTCGCTGGAGCTTTCGGACACCGACGCCTCCAACACCGCCTGCCCGGGGCTGACAGTCTCCATGGTTTTTCCAGACAATAGCCGCTGAAGAGAGCCGGGGAGCGTATTCCGGCGGGGAGTTGTGCCCCGCCAGACGACAATCCTCGCGTTAGAACGTGTAGGCCAGGCCCACCATTGCAAACGGCTGGATATCTTTTTTGGACAGCGGGCTGTCCTTGGCATCGCCCAGCAGGAAACCGACGCCTCCGGTGCCGGTGATCGACCAGTTCTCGGTCATCAGGTAGGTGACGGAGGCGCTGGCGTCGACGCGCTTGAAGCCGGATTTGGCGTCGAAGCGACGCAGGCCCGAACGGGCGGATTGCGCCGAGGTCACACCGAAATAGGATTTCATGTGCTTGTCGTCAGCCCAGGTGGCGGAGAGGTCCGCTCCGAGGATGAACTGGTCGACCTTATGGGAAACGCTGGCGCCGATCGTGGCTGTCAGGCCCTCGCTGCCATTGATGGTCTTGTCGACCTTGGCGTAGATTTCGAAGGGTTCAGCGTCATAGGCGATAACGCCGCCAATGACGCCGCCTGCCTTGATATCGCCCATCCCGCGCAGGTTTTTCCTGTCGTCCTTTTCCTTGCGCCCGGGCTCCCAGCCGCCTTTCACTCCCAGCCGGAAGCCGTTGCTGTTCAGCAGGTTGACGGTGACGCCGCTGAAATCAATGCTCAACGTGTCCCCATAGGCGACGGAGACCAGCGGCACGGGGCCGGCCTCCAGCTTGTCCGACCCCTCATATTTCGGGGCATAGGCGGCGCCGACACCGAGCGTGATTTTCCAGTCGCTGGAACTGCTGTAGCGGGAATTATCGAAACCGGCCTGCGGATCGGCAATACGGTCCGATTTGCCGATATCGGCGGCGAAAACCGGCGCGTAGACCGCTTGTGCCACCGGCAGCGCCGTCAGGCAAAGCGCCATGGCGCGCAGGCTCTTTTGCCATTTCATTGTAAAAATCTGTTTCATGATCATATCCGTTGCAGCAACCGCGTGTTTGAAAACCGGGGAGTCGGGTTTCGTTGAGGAGAACGCTACGTGGGCACAATTGCGGAGACATTACGCGGCTTGCGATCCGCCGGCGAAACCGTGGTCGCGCCAGCAGGGTTTCGGAAAATTCGGCAAAAGCGGTTTTCCTGATCGCAAAGCGCGCCGCATTTGTTACAACGCAGGTGATATGTGCCTGCAGGCTTCGGTGATGCAACGGCAGGATGGCTAGCGTGGGGAGAGCGGCCCGTCCTGAAAAATCCGGTATGGCCGAAGGACAAACGGGCTCGGGAGAGGGAGAGAAGCATTGACGAAACCGGAAAGCGCCGAAAGGCGGCTGAACGACGTGCTGGCGGGCGTGATCCGCCCCTATACGCAGACCGAGCTGAAATCCGTGCTCTCCACTCTGAAAGACATCGGCAGAAGCGAGCCGGCGGTGGCCGCGCTGCTTGCCGACGAAAGCGCCCTGAAAGACTTCGTTGCCGCGGCCTTCACGCTCTCCCCCTACCTGCGCGACATGGCGGCGGCCGATGAGGGGCTGTTGTCACTGGCCATTTCAAAACCTCTGGAGCCACTGCTCGCCGATCTCGTGCGTCAGGCGCGCGATTGCTGGAAACCGGGAGAGGACGGCGGCATACCGAGCGAAAACGAGGTAATGTCGAGGCTCCGGATCGCCAAACGGCGGCTCTCCTTCGTCGCGGCACTTGCCGATCTCGCCCGTATCTTCACTGCGCGTGACACGACCCGCTGGCTGAGCGACATGGCGGATGCGGCACTCTCTGCCGCCATCGATCACCTTCTGCTGTCGGCCCATGAGAGTGGCAAGCTGAAACTGAAGGATGTTGCCG
The DNA here is from genome assembly GCF_055382365.1 of Agrobacterium sp. 5Ca39. Lineage (NCBI taxonomy): Bacteria > Pseudomonadati > Pseudomonadota > Alphaproteobacteria > Hyphomicrobiales > Rhizobiaceae > Agrobacterium > Agrobacterium sp. 5Ca39. Next base: position 624,069 of record NZ_AP026436.1, read on the forward strand.
CCCCCAGCGAAGGATCGGGCCTCATCGTGCTCGGCATGGGTAAGCTCGGTGCCCGCGAACTCAATTATTCCTCCGATATCGACGCCGTGGTGTTTTTCGAACCCTCCGCCGGGATCATGGACGACCCCTACGACGCGACGGAGAATTTCGGACGCATGATGCGCCGTCTGGTGCGCATCATGCAGGAGCGCACGGCCGATGGTTATGTCTTCCGCACCGATCTGCGGCTGCGGCCAGACCCGGGCTCCACACCGCTCGCCATCCCCGTGGAAGCGGCACTGCTTTATTACGAGGGCAGGGGCCAGAACTGGGAGCGCGCTGCCTATATCAAGGCACGGCCGGTGGCGGGCGATATCAAGGCGGGTGAGAATTTCCTGCGCGAGCTCACGCCCTTCATCTTCCGCAAATATCTCGATTATGCGGCGATTGCCGATATTCATTCCATCAAGCGGCAGATCCACGCCCATAAGGGCCACGGCGCGATTGCGGTGAAGGGCCACAATGTCAAGCTCGGGCGCGGCGGCATCCGCGAGATCGAGTTTTTCGCCCAGACGCAGCAGCTGATCGCCGGCGGCCGAATGCCGGCGCTGCGGGTGCGCGCAACGCAGGAGGCGCTGGCGGCGCTGACCGAGGCGAAATGGATCGACGCCGAGACCCGTGACAGCCTGACGGATGCCTATTGGTTCCTTCGCGAGGTGGAACATCGCATCCAGATGGTGCGCGATGAGCAGACCCATGTGTTGCCCGATACCGAAGCCGAACTGAAGCGCATCGCCTTCATGCTGGGTTTCGAGGATACCAAGGCCTTCTCGGAAAAGCTGGAAGAGGTGCTGCGGCTGGTGGAGCGGCGTTATTCGGCGCTGTTCGAACAGGAAGTGAAACTGTCAGGCGAGGCCGGCAATCTGGTGTTCACCGGTCAGAAGGACGATCCCGATACGTTAAAGACGCTCTCCGCCCTCGGTTTCGAGCGGCCGGAGGATATCTCCCGCGTCATCCGCACCTGGCACAATGGCCGTTACCGGGCGACTCAGTCGGTCGAGGCCCGCGAGCGGCTGACGGAATTGACGCCGGACCTGCTGCGCGCCTTTGGTGAGAGCAAGCGGGCCGACGAGGCGCTGCTGCGCTTTGACAATTTCCTCTCCGGCCTGCCGGCAGGCATCCAGCTTTTCTCGCTGCTCGGCAACAACCCGGCGCTGCTCGACCTGCTGGTAACGATCATGTCCTCCGCGCCGCGTCTGGCCGAAATCATCGCCGCCCGCCCGCATGTCTTTGACGGCATGCTGGACCCGGCTTTGATGAGCGACATCCCGACACGCGACTATCTCGCTCACCGCATGGGCAGTTTCCTCTCCAATGCCCGCCATTACGAGGATATTCTCGACCGGCTGCGTATCTTTGCCGCTGAGCAGCGCTTCCTCATCGGCGTGAGGCTTCTGACCGGCGCGATCCGTGGCGAAGTCGCCGCCCGTGCTTTCACGCATCTTGCCGATCTGGTGATCGAGGCGGCGTTGAATGCGGTGCTGGCGGAGATGGAGGCGGCACATGGGCCCTATCCCGGCGGCCGTGTCGCCGTGATGGGAATGGGCAAGCTCGGCTCCTTCGAGCTGACGGCCGGATCGGATGTCGATCTCATCCTGCTTTACGATTATGATGATGCCGCCCATGAATCGACCGGCGCAAAACCGCTCGATGTGGTGCGTTATTTCACCCGCGTGACCCAGCGGTTGATTGCCGCCCTGTCGGCCCCGACGGCAGAAGGCGTGCTTTACGAGGTCGACATGCGGCTTCGCCCCTCCGGCAACAAGGGGCCGGTGGCGACCCGCATTTCCGCCTTCGAAAAATACCAGCGTGAGGAGGCCTGGACCTGGGAGCACATGGCGCTGTCGCGCGCCCGCCTGATCTGCGGCGATGCCTCGCTGATGGAAGATGCGCGCCGCATCATTGCTTCCGTCCTGTCGCAAAAGCGGGATGTGGCCAAGGTCTCGGCCGATGTGCTGGAAATGCGCAGCCTCATCGAGCAGGAAAAACCGCCGGAAAATAATTGGGACTTCAAGCTCATCAATGGCGGCCTGATCGACCTCGAATTCATCGCCCAATATCTGGCGCTGGTAGGGCCTGCGAAGGGGCTTGCCGCGCACGAACCGGGGCGCAACACGGCAGAAGCGCTCCAGGCGCTCGCCGCTCCGGTCATGGAGCCGCAGGCCCTCGATGACTGCATGGCGGCGATGGGGCTTTATACCGAGATATCGCAGATCGTAAGGCTGTGCATCGACGGCACGTTCAACCCCAAGGAAGCGCCGGCGGGATTGATCGATCTTGTGTGCCGGGCAGGTGATTGCCCTGACATTTCCACGCTTGAGGGAGAGGTGAAGCGGTTATCCAAGGCGGTGCGGAAGGCGTTTGTGGCGGTGGTGAAGAACGGGTGATGTGGTGGGTGTGGCGTGCGCCATTTGCGCTGGTGAGTCTGGCTTCACCCCCCTCTGTCCTGCCGGACATCTCCCCCTCAAGGGGGGAGATCGGCAGGACGCCCTCTCGCCACTTCATCCTTGACCGTTGAGATGGTCGAAAGCTGGCCTCATATCGATCTCCCCCCTTGAGGGGGAGATGTCCGGCAGGACAGAGGGGGGTGTCGCGCATTCGACCTTAACGTATCGCAGCACATTCAGCGCGTCCGACGCCCAACTCAATGCACCGTCCCACAAACCCCCGCCGCATGCGGAATAATAATCGTCACCACCGTGCCACGCCCCTCACAGGAACGAATTTTCATCGTTCCGCCATGCAGCTTCACCAGCGAGCGGGAAATCGCAAGCCCGAGACCGGAGCCGCCCTGGCTCTTGGCATATTGGCTCTGCACCTGCTCAAAGGGCTGACCGATCTTTTCCAGCGCCTGTGTCGGAATGCCGATACCGGTGTCGGCGATGGTGAGGATCATCGCAGCCTCATGCACATGGGTGCGCAGCGCAATGCTGCCGCCGTCGCCGGTGAATTTCACGGCGTTGGAGAGCAGGTTGAGCATGATCTGCTTCATGGCGCGGCGGTCGCCCTGCATGGTGAGGCCGGCGCAGACCTTCTGCTGCACGGTGATGTTCTTCTGTTCGGCCTGGATGGCAGTCAGACGCAGGGTCTCTTCGATCAGCGGCGCGAGATCGATGGTCTCGCGATTGATGCGCATATGGCCCGCCTCAATCTTCGACATGTCGAGAATATCGTTGATGACGTTGAGCAGATGTTTGCCACTGTCATGGATGTCGCGCGCATATTCGGAATATTTGGGAGAACCCACGGGGCCGAACATCTCGTTCAGCAGTATTTCGGAGAAGCCGAGGATGGCGTTGAGCGGCGTGCGCAGCTCATGGCTCATATTGGCAAGGAATTCCGATTTCGCCCGGTTGGCGGCCTGGGCGCGCTCTTTTTCGGCAAGGTAGTTGGCGTTGGCGTCAGAAAGCTCGGTCTTCTGGCGCTCCAGCTTGTGCTGCGAGGCGGAGAGATCGCCGATGGTGGCCATCAGTCGCCGCTCGGAATCGCGCAGCCGTTCCTGGTGGCGCTTCAGAAGCGTGATGTCGGTGCCGACTGAGACGAGGCCGCCATCGCGGGTGCGGCGTTCGTTGATCTGCAGCCAGCGATCGTCGGCAAGCTGCACCTCCGTGGTGCGGGACAGGCCGGACTGATCGGGATCGGCAACGCGACGTTCGACGACCGGCCGGGCTGCTGCGGCATAAACCGTGGATTTCTCCGTGCCTGCCACCAGCACGCTGTCCGGCAGGCCATAGGCCTTCTGGTAATGGGTATTGCACATCACGAGACGGTCGTTCTTGTCCCACAGCACGAAAGCTTCGGACGTGGATTCAATGGCGTCGGCAAGCCGCTGGTCGGCCTCGGCATAGCGCTGCGCAAGGCGGTGCTGTTCGGTGACATCCATGGCAATGCCGATGACGCGCGGCCCGTTATTGGTGCGGATGACCTGGGCGCGGGCGCGCAACCAGACATAATGGCCCTTGGTGTGGCGCATGCGGAAGATCTGGTCGATCTGGCGCAGGTTGCCGCAGCCGACAGCCCGGGCGAGCTCATAGAGATTGCCGTCTTCGGAATGCATCATTCGCGCCGCATCGGAGAAGGAGAGCGGTGTCGCCCTGGGCGGCATACCGAGAATCTCGTAAAGCGAACCGGACCAGAACATGCGCCGGGTGGAAAGGTCGAAATCCCACAGGCCGCAACGGCCGCGCGAGAGCGCCGTCTCCACCCGCAGGTTGGATTCGGCGAAGATGTCGTCGGCATCGCGGGCGCGCTTCACCTGCATGTAATAGGCATAGAGCACCACGAGCAGGATGGAGGAAATGCCCGCGAACAGCGTGACATTCATGGCGATTTCGCTGCGCCAGAACGAGCGGATCGGCTGCAGGGACCGCGCCGCGATGACCATGGCACCATCGTTTCCGAAGGGGATCATCGTCGCGTAATGCTGCTGGCCGTCTATATTGGTCTCGATGGTTCCGGGAGCGCCGGGAAAACGCTGCACGATGGCGATTTCCGGCAGCAGGGCAGGCAGGGAGGTGCCAATGTAAAGCATTGCCTCCTTGCCGGAACCGGCAAAAATACGACCGTTGCTGCCCGACAGCAGCACCATGGTACCATCGGCAAGACTTCCCTGCGGCAATGCGGCGACAAGGCTTGCCTCGGCGCGGGTGCGGTCCTGCGAGGTGAAAACAGTGCCGTCGTTCAGCAGGGCCGCCTTGGCGGTCAGCGCCGTCAAAGCCGTGGAGTGGCGGGCGGCTTCTTCCATGCGGCTGTATTCGGCGACGATGCCCAGCATGCGCGAGGCCGCCACGACCACCAGAAATGCGAGGATCAGAATGGGAATGAGGCGCTTCAGCAGGGTCTCGACCTGCGGCATGGGCCGCTCCGCGCCGCTCATCAAACCCATCAGGTCACTGGAAAGCTTTTCGCCCCAGGCCGCTAGATCAGAAAATTTGGCATACGGCCGCTCATCGCCCGCAGTCGCCCGCCGCACGTTCGTCATTGTCCCGCCTTTTAGATGTCCCCGTGATTCGAAGCGCCGCCGCTCGAATATCTCTAATGAATCAAATGCGATTCGCCCTGTCCAGAGGCAAAAGTTAAAAGAATTTTAACCCCTTGAACCGACTCCGTATTTTTTCGGGACAGTCTGCTTCCGCTTCGGCAAAAGCGGGATTCATGAAGAAAAACAGTGAGCCGGCGCTTCAATTCCGGCTGCTTGGGAATGCCGCGTGTAACGTTTCAGGCTCCGTCGAAGGCATCGAGAGCAGGACCAAGCGCGCTGATCACGCCATTTCCGGCGGCAGGAAGACCGGTGAGCACCGCGCTGATGATATCGTCACGGCTCGCACCGCGCGCCTTGGCTTCCATCACATGAAAACCGACGCCGCTTTCCAGGCGGAGGGCGGCAAGAATGCCGATGTAGATCAGGCTCTGTGTCTTCACGTCGAGCGTGGACGCGGCCCCGAGAGCCTGCACGGCCTGAAACCACGCCGCCTTATGGTCTGGAGCATCGCTGATGAAACGCTGAAACGAAGCGCTTGTTCTGGACATATCCGTCATCTGAGGTTCCTGTCTGATCCCGGGCCACCCGCGGCCCTTCGCACGAAGGATGCTGCATGATGCACGACGCCGCCTTGATGGAAATCAAGACGGTGTCGCGGAATGGGTCAGAATGTCGGAGCTTCGGCGGAAAGTCAGCCCTTCAGGATACGCCCGACGATATCGCTTACATCCGTCGAGAGGCCTTTCGCCTCGGCAATGGTGGAAAGCGCTGCTTTCGCATGGTCGGCGCGGCTTGCCTCAAGTGAGCGCCAGGAGCGCATGGACGTGAGAATGCGGGCGGCAAGCTGCGGATTGCGTTTGTCGATGGCGATGATCTGCTCTGCGAGGAACCGATAGGCGGCGCCATCGGCACGGTGAAAGCCGGTAGGATTGGAAAAGGCGAGCGTGCCGACGAGCGAACGTACCCGGTTCGGATTGGTGGCGATGAAATGTTTCGATTTCATCAGTGCCTTGATACGATCAAGCGCGCCTTCGCCGGGAATGGCGGCCTGCAGCGAAAACCACTTGTCGAGCACGAGTGCATTGTCGGCGAAGCGTTTTTCGAAAGCGGCAAGCGCTTCCTTCGTTTCCGCGCTGTCGGGGAAGCGCTGCGTCAGCACGCTGAGTGCATGGGCGAGATCGGTCATGTTGGTGGCGCCGGCATAGGCCTTCGCCGCCCGCTCCGGCGTTCCCTCGGCAAAGGCGAGGAAGGTCACCGCACCGTTGCGCAGTGAACGCCGCCCGGCGCTTCCGGCATCGGGGCTGTAGGCCTCGCCATTGGCGGCATCGTCGGCAAGCCGCCGCAGTGTGTCCTGGCCGGCTGTCGCAATCGCCGTGATCGTGGCGTTGCGCGCCTTGTGGATGGCATCGGGATCCGTGTTTCCACCGAGTTCGCGGGCGATATCGGTCTCGCTGGGCAGGGCGAGTGCCTGCGCCCGGAATGCTGGTTCAAGCGCGTCGTCGCCGATGATTTCGATGAGCGTCGCGATCAGGTCGGCATCGGTGCGGACGTCTTCGCCTTTCTGCACCGCCTTGGTGGCGGCGATCAGCACGGGCAGGGCGAGATCGGTCAGCGCCTGGAAACGCGCGAACATATCCGTCTCATGCCGGGCAATCTGCACCAGGTCGGCAGCATTCTGCTCGAAATGCAGGTTGATCGGCGCGGAGAAGCTGCGGTTGATCGACAGCACCGGCCGCGAGGAAATGCCAGAGAAGGAGAAGGTCTGGTTGCGCTGGGTCAAATGAAGTACGCCGTCGCGATACTCGCCGCCTTCGACGGCCTGTGGTTCGGCGATCTGACCATTATCGAGGATCAGCGCCAGCGAAAGCGGAATGTGGCGTGGCTGCTTCACCGGCTGGCCGGGGGTCGGCGCGGTCGTCTGTTCCAGCGTCAAGCTGAAAGTGGCCTTGCCGGCATCGTAAGCGGACGAAACGGAGACTAGCGGCGTGCCGGCCTCGGTGTACCATAGCGAAAACTGCGAGAGATCGCGGCCGCTGGCATCGGCAAAGCTCCTGACGAAATCCTCAACCGTTGCAGCTTCGCCGTCATGACGTTCAAAATAGAGGTCCATGCCCTTTTTGAAGTCTTCAGCGCCGAGGATCGTGGCGATCATGCGGGTGACTTCGGCACCTTTTTCATACACGGTCGTCGTGTAGAAGTTGTTGATTTCGCGATAGGTATCCGGGCGCGGCGGATGCGCCAGCGGACCGGAATCCTCCGGGAACTGCTCCGATTTCAGGTGGCGCACATCGGCAATGCGCTTCACCGGCCGCGAGCGCATGTCGGAGGAAAATTCCTGATCGCGATAGACCGTCAGGCCTTCTTTCAGGCACAGCTGGAACCAGTCACGGCAGGTGATACGATTGCCTGTCCAGTTGTGGAAATATTCATGCGCAATGATGCGCTCGATATTGGCATAGTCCGCATCCGAGGCGGTTTCCGGGTCGGCCAGCACGAATTTGTCGTTGAAGACGTTGAGACCCTTGTTCTCCATCGCGCCCATGTTGAAATCCGACACGGCGACGATCATGAAGATGTCGAGGTCGTATTCGCGGCCGAAGCGCTCTTCGTCCCATTTCATCGAACGCTTCAGCGCATCCATGGCATAGGCAGCGCGCGGCTCCTTGCCGTGCTCGACATAAATCTTCAGCGCCACTTCCCGTCCGGACATGGTCGTGAAAGTATCTTCCACCACGCCGAGATCGCCGGCAACGAGAGCGAACAGGTAGCTCGGTTTCGGATGCGGATCAAACCAGGCCGCGAAGTGACGGCCTTCGCCGTAATTGCCGCCGCCCAGGAAATTGCCGTTCGAGAGCAGCAGCGGATTACCTTCCTTTGCCGCGATGATCGTCACCGTATAAGGCGCCAGAACATCCGGACGGTCGGGGAAATAGGTGATGCGGCGGAAACCTTCCGCTTCGCATTGGGTGCAATAAACGCCATTGGTTCGGTAAAGCCCCATCAGCTGCGTATTGACCTGCGGGTTGATGTAATTGGTGACGCAAATCTCGAAGGGAGATTCAGCGGGAAGGTCGCGGATGGTCAGGCTGTCCGGTGTGGCCTCATATTGAGCGGCCGGCAGCTCCACCTGGTCGAGCAGCAGGCTGGAAAGCTTCAGCTCGTCGCCATCAAGAACCAGCGGTGCATGCCGGTCGGCGCTTTCGCGCCGGTGGAAGATCAGACGGGCTTCGACCTTGGTATTTTTAGGGTCGAGTTCGAAGGTGAGATCCACCCGCTCCAGAACGAAATCGGTGGGGCGGTAATCCGCCAGGTGAACGATCTGGCCCGTGTCTGTTCGCATGACTGTCCCTGAATAACTTTGCGTGGTCTTCCCGGCATCATGTCGTCATAAGGCCCGGATGTAAAATGGGTAGAATATTCGTCACGATCATGTGCGCGTCGGAGGACATTCTGTCCCGCCATGGAAGGCTTTGCCGGCCATGCAGACGATCCTCCCCGCTGCCGGACCAACGGACCATCGCAGCAAATGTTGAACGATTGCTGAAATTATATTTTATTTTCTTCAAATTTTAGCGCGTGCCACTTTTTGCCTTCGCGCCTGCCTTGCGAGGCTTCGATTTCTCCACGCCATCAACCGAATTCAGGGATAAATCACAATTTTTGTTGTAAAGCGCCGGAGGAATGCTCTAGCCTTGCGCAAATCCAATTCCCCCGCGTCGTCTCCCCCGCATGAAACTTCCCGATGGCGTGTCTGCGCAGCCGATATGAGTAACTGCTAATGAACGCCGAACCGATGAATCCCTTCCGCGGGATCAGCATGAAGCTGATTTCGGTTGGCTTTTTTCTTGTCATGCAGACCTGTATCAAGGCCGCGGGGGATGTGCCGGCCGGCCAGATCACCTTCTTTCGTTCGGCTTTCGCCATCATTCCGATTGTCGTTTATCTTGCCTGGCTTCACGCGCTCGCAAGTGCGCTGCACACCAACAATCTCCTCGGCCATTTCAAGCGCGGTTTTCTTGGAATCCTCTCAATGGCCTGCGGCTTTTACGGGCTGACCATGCTGCCGCTGCCGGAATTCATCGCCATCGGTTATGCCTCGCCACTTCTCGCGGTGGTTTTTGCCGCCTTTATCCTGCATGAGAAGGTGCGCATTTATCGCTGGAGTGCAGTCTTCGTGGGAATGATCGGCGTGCTGGTCATTCTCTGGCCGAAGATGACGCTTCTCAGGGAAGGCGGGTTTGCCGCGGGTGAGGGGCTGGGCGCCATTGCCGTGCTGTGTGGTGCCGCCCTTGGCGGGCTGGCGATGATCCAGGTGCGGCAATTGGTGGAAACGGAAAAGACGCCAACCATCGTGCTTTATTTTTCGCTCACCGCCACCCTGCTGTCGCTCATCAGCGTTCCCTTCGGCTGGAGCGTGCTGACAGTGACGCAGACCCTGCTTCTGATAACCAGCGGCATCTGTGGCGGCGTCGCGCAAATCTTCCTGACGGAGAGTTACCGGCACGCCGAGGTCTCGGTCATCGCGCCCTTCGAGTACAGTTCCATCGTCTTCGGCATCGTGGTTTCCTACGTCCTTTTCGGAGACATACCCACGCTGACGATGCTCATCGGCACGGCGATCGTGATCCTGGCCGGCATCTTCATCATTTTCCGTGAACATCAGCTGGGATTGGCGCGACGCGCGGCGCGCAAGGCCTCGACGCCGCAGGGGTGAGGAGCGCTATTGCCGGTGTTTCAGGGCAACCGCTTCCGTCATCCCGGCCTTGAGCCGGGATCCAGCCGACGCGCGTCCGCGCGGCGAAGGAGTTCTTTCAGCCCAAGGACTTGGGCTGGCTGGATGCCGGATCAGGTCCGGCATGACGGAGACTTATGATCCTACACCCACAAAAGCAAAAGGCGCCTTCCCGAGGAAAGACGCCAGCGCGCAATCATATCTGTAAGCCAGTGTAAGCCGGCTGAGTGCTTCTCAGCGCTCGCGGAAATCCGCGAAGACTGCCGAGGGACGCGTCACGCGGACCTGCTGCATGGCAGCGCGTGCGGTCAACTGTTCGTTAGCGGCTGCGCCGAAACGATGGTAGCCCTGACTGGAGCGAGGGCCGAGGCCCGCCAGGCGGAGCGATTCAAAGCCGGAATGCACCGGACGGAAGCGAGTGGTCATTGCCTTGGTTCCTTTAACCGAAATTCCTCCCAAGACATGGCCGTATATCGCAGCGCAGCATGGATTCGGCAAGTTGACCAAATGCGCCGCTGTTATGCGTAATGCGCATGGCTATTTTCATAATTCATTTACATTGAGCAGGAATGAGGCAATCAGCCTTCGGCGATCTTTGCCCGAAACATCAATAAATCCTGCCATGCCAAGGACTTACTGGCCGGCGCGTTCAATAGTTCCTGGGGGTGCAGGCTGGCGAGCGCCGGCAAAACAAGGTGTCCGGCTGCGACATCACGCCACTGTCCGCGCAATGTATGGATCGTGCCGGTGCCGCCAAAGAAGAAACGTGCGGTAAAGTTGCCCAGAAGCAACAGGTGTTTTGGCTCCGCAAGGGCGATCTGGCGCTCGATGAAGGGGCGGCAGATATCCATTTCGGCTTGGGTCGGCGGGCGGTTGCCCGGTGGCCGCCACGGCACCACATTGCCGAGCATGATGGTGCTGCGCTCAAGGCCGATGGCCGCCAGCATCCGGTCAAGCAGCAGGCCGGTCTTGCCGGCAAAGGGCAGGCCCTCGCGATCGTCATCCGCATCCGGCATGGGGCCGATGACCATGATGCCCGAGGAAGCGTCACCTTCGGTGAAGATCGTATTGCGGGCGCTGTTCTTGAGGTTGCATCCGGAAAAACCCTCAAGCGCGGTTTTCAGTTCGGCAAGCGATCTCGCGCTTTCTGCGGCAAAACGCGCCGCTGCCACCGCCTGCTCATCCGGCATGGCGACATTCTGCTGAACGGCTGGACTTGCCGGCGCTCCGCGCGCGGGAGCGCTGCGCGTTGCTCCCTGCCGCTGCGGCACATCGGCGCCGCGATCCGCGGGCCTTTCAGTCTGCCGTGCAGATGTCGCCGCCGCCTGAACAGGCGCGGACCGGGCAGGGCGGGCGGCGGCAAATTCGGCGAAACGGTCTACGGGCGCCTCTTCCAGCAACCAGTCGACGCCCGCATCCGCATGGAAATGCAGGAGGGCGGCGAGTTCGGCCGGGGAGAGGTCTTGAGCGGCGATCATGGGCGGAAATTACCCCATGTTCCCCGCCCGGGGAACCCGCAAATCACACTGTCCAGCGCTGAATATCGCCGCTTTCGCCGATCATGGCCAGACCATGGGCAATCGAAAGCAGCTCGCCGCCGCTTTCGATGCGATCGGCGTCGAAACGGCGGGTGAAAAGCTCCCGCACCGCCGGCACGAAGGAGGTTCCGCCGGTCAGGAACACCTTGTCGATCGCATCTGGCGCAACCTGCGTCTTTTCCAGAACCTCGTCTAGCGCTTCTTCTATCTTGGCAAGGTCCTCGGCGATCCAGCTGTTGAAATCGCTGCGCTTCACCATCTTGCGTCCGGCCTTGCCGAGCGGCGCAAAGTTGAACTCCGCTTCTTCCGCCGAGGAGAGCGCCATCTTGGTGGCGGAAATAGCCTGATAGAGCGGGTAGCCCTCGTCATGCTCAACGAGGTCGATGAACATTTCCAGCTTTTCCGGCTCCAGCGCCGAGCGCACCAGCGACTTCAGATCGGTGAATTCCTTCGAGGTCTTGAAGATCGACAGCTGGTTCCAGCGGCCGAAATTCACGTAATAGCCGGAGGGCACGTCCAGCACCTTGTCGAAACTCTTGAACTTGCTGCCCTTGCCGATCTCCGGCGACACCAGATTGTCGATCATGCGGAAGTCGAAATGATCACCCGCAACACCGACGCCGGAATGGCCGATGGGGGTGGCGGAAAGCTTGCCGGCATGGGTTTCGAAACGGATGAGCGAATAGTCGGTGGTGCCGCCGCCGAAATCCGCCACCAGCACATTGGCGTCCTTCTTCAGGCTTTGCGCGAAATAATACGCGGCCGCCACCGGCTCATAGACATAGTGGATTTCGGGAAAACCGGCCCGGCTCAGCGCCTCGTTGTATCGGGCAAGCGCCAGCGTCTCGTCCGGATTGCTGCCGGCAAAACGCACCGGCCGGCCGGCAATGACAGTCGATACATCATCGGGCCATTCCGTCCCGGCATAGGTCTTCAGCTTGCGCAGGAACACTTCCATCAAATCCTCGAAGCTCTGCCGCTTGGCGAAGATCAACGTGCCCTGAAACAGCGGTGACGCCGCAAACGTCTTGATCGATTGCAGGAAACGGCAGTCGCCGGCATTGTCGATGAACTGGCGGATAGCGGCGTGGCCCGCCTCCACATGCAGGGCGGCCGCGCCGAGGCCGGCGTCCTTCATGAAGGAGAGGGCCGTGCGCATGCTGTCATCCGTGCCGGCGCTGCTGGTAAAGCGCATGGAATGGCTTGCGCCACCATTGTCGGAAAGAGCCATGACCGTATTTGTCGTGCCGAAATCGAGGCCGAGAGCCCGCTTTTGCGTCATCGCCATATTCCTTGTGTCGATAGAAGAACCCGCCCGGCCCTGGATGGCCCGGCGTGAAAATAAGGGATGCTCTTGGCACCCCGATGTCAGAGGAGGGCGGTTGATTGCACAGGGCGGGCGGAATGGCAAGCGCCGTGGGTCTTTTTTCGGTCGAACGCCCGTGCCCGCGCGCCAGTCGCAAAGTTGCGGCAATCCTGGCAACGCATGGTAAACGGGATTACAATTCCTTTAAGAAAGAACAGTGTAGTTCTAGGCGACGGCTTTAAGGGAATTCTGTTAAAGTCAGCTTTGTCGAAGTAAGCGGATCGAAGACGTATCCACTTTGCTGTCGAGCGTAAATATTTATTAAATTTCGGAATGTCCATATGGACATGCTGTATTTGGTTTTCGGTCGTTTTTAGTTTTGGAAATTATATGCCCCACGAAATCAGCCAGCATGCAGTGGAGGATGCAGCGCCGGACGATGCCGGTGTCGTTCAAGGCGATATGGGCGTTTTCTCCCGGCAGCTCATGGCCCTTCTGGAAGCATCGCAGCAGGGATACGCTTTGTTTGATGGCGGCGATGAGTTGCGGTTCGCCAACAGCGCCTTCCGCGCCGCGCTCGGTATCGGACAGCGCGATTTCCCGAGCTGGGTGGAACTGATGCGCAGTGGTTTTCGCAACGCGACCGGTACGGCCATCGAGACATCGGATTTCGAACTCTGGCTGCGCTCGGCCAAGACGAGGCGCGGCAAGCTGCCGTTCCGGACCATTGAGACCAGTCTCAATGACGGGCGCTGGATACTGACGACCGAGACCACGCTGCCGGGAGGCTGGATGCTATGCGTGGTCACCGATGTTTCCGAACTTGGCATCGAATTGCGCGATCTGCGCCAGGAGCGGGACAGGGCGCTGAAATCCGCCCTGAGCGACGAGCTGACCGGGCTCGGAAACAGACGTTACGCCATGGATGCGCTCAACCACCTGCTTGGGCCCAACAAGGCGCAGGCGCTCGCCGTCATCATCATGGATATCGACCACTTCAAGAGCGTCAACGATCGCTTCGGCCATGCCTACGGCGATCTCGTGCTGAAGGATTTCGCAGGACGACTGTCCGCCGCTGCCGGGCGTGACGACCTTCTCGGCAGGATTGGCGGGGAAGAGTTTTTGCTGGTGCTCAGTGGCTCGCGCATGCACGGCGCCGAAAGCCTGATGCGCCAGCTCCTGTCGTCACTGGCCGATGCAGCCCCTCTGCGCGACATGCCCGAGTTTCGCTACAGCTGCTCCGCCGGGATCGCCTTTGCCAATCCCGGGGAGAGTACCAGTGACGTTTTGCGCCACGCCGATACCGCGCTTTATGAAGCCAAGAATACCGGGCGGAACCGCTACGTGGTTTACGGAACGGCGTCGTGACAGCACCCAGTCGTCAGTTCGACTTTGCCGCGCCGCCATCCACCCTGAGCATCGTGCCGGTGATGTAGCTTGCGGGCACCGAGCAGAGGAAAGCGCCGGCGGCAGCGAACTCCTCCACCGTGCCGAGGCGGCCTGCGGGAATGCTCTTGACCGAGGCCTCGCGGATTTCCTCGATGCTCTTGCCGAGACGCTTTGCATTGGCGCCATCGAGCTCATCGATGCGGTCGGTGTGGATGCGGCCGGGCAGAAGCAGGTTTGAGGTAATGCCGAAACCGGCCACTTCGGAGGACAGCGTCTTGCTCCAGCCCACAAGCGCGCCGCGCAACGTGTTGGAAAGGGCGAGATTGGCAATCGGCTCGAATACGCCTGACGAGGCGACGGTGAGGATGCGGCCGAAACCCTGCTCCTTCATGCCGGGTAGAAGCGCATTGGTCAGCGTGATGACCCGCAGCACCATCGACTGGAAGAATGTATCCAGCTTCTCCGCCGTCATCTCCTGAGCGAGGCCCGGCGTCGGGCCGCCGGTATTGTTGACGAGAATGTCGATGCCGCCGAGCTTTTCCCTGACGGCCTGAACCATGGCCTCGACAAAATTGTCGTCGGCAAGATCACCCCAAACCCAGTCGGCCTTGCCTTTGCCAAGGGCGTTGATGGCCTTGCAGTTCGCTTCCAGCTTTTCACCGCTCCTGCCGACGAGAAGGACATTTGCACCCTCCTTTGCCAGCGCCGTCGCAATGCCAAGCCCGAGGCCGCGTGAAGAGGCGAGAACGAGGGCGCGTTTGCCGGAAATGCCGAAATCCATGGGTTTTGTCCTGTCTTGTGAGTGCTGCATGTGGTGTTTATAGAGCATTTCCAGGAAAAGTGGACCCCGGTTTTCCGTCTGGAAATGCGCCGAAACAAAGAGTTAGGCGTTTTCTCGATTCGAGGAAAAGCAAAATCCCCCTGTGAAGGCGGGCCCGGTTTTGAAGGTCGAACAAGTGTCATGACAGAACAATCTTTGCTGAAATTCTCGATTGCCGTCACGGTTCTGCTGGCGTTGTTCGGCATCGGGGCGGGCCTGTTTTCCGGCTCCTTCGCGGTCGTCTTCGACGGTGTCTACGCCCTGACGGATGCTTTCATGACGGTGCTCGCATTGCTCGTGGCGCGGCTGATCGCCGCCGCCGCGGCACCCAGGCCGGGCGGCCGGCTGGTGGAGCGCTTCACCATGGGCTTCTGGCATCTGGAGCCAATGGTGCTCGGCCTCAACGGCACGCTTCTGATGGGGGCGGCGATTTACGCGCTCATCAATGCCATCGACAGCCTGATGGATGGCGGCCGGTCGATCGAGTTCGATTACGCCATCATCGTCACCTTCGTCAGCTTCGCCGTCTCGCTCGCCATGGCATGGTTTGTCAAACGGCAGAACCAACGGCTGAAATCCGCCTTCGTGGCGCTGGACGCCAAAAGCTGGCTGATGAGCGCGCTGCTGAGCGTGGCGCTGTTCATCGCTTTCGCCATCGGTTACGGGCTGACGGGAACGTCGCAGGCATGGCTGTCGCCCTATGTCGACCCGGCCGTGCTGGCGCTGGTCTGCCTCGTCATCATTCCCATGCCGCTCGGCAATGTGAAACAGGCGCTGGCCGACATACTTCTTGTCACCCCGCTGGAGTTCAAACAGCATGTCGACAGGGTGGCGGGGGAGGTCGTGGCGAAGTTCGGCTTTTCCTCGCATTACTCCTATGTGGCCCGGGTTGGCCGCGGCCGCCAGATCGAACTCTTCTTTATCGTTCCCAGAAACTGGCCACCGCGGCGCCTTGAGGAATGGGATGCGATCCGCGACGAGATCGGCGAAGCGATAGGCGGCGAGGGGAGTGACCGTTGGCTGACGATCGTGTTCACGACGGATGAAGAATGGGCTGTTTGAGCGGGGTGTGGAAAGCAAGGTCTGCTTCGTCCCCGGGAGTGGGCCAAGTGGCCCGCGCCTTTAAAACTGGCGGCGCTCACGGTCCCTTGGTTTCGTTTTCCTTCTTCGCCTGATCATGATGCCATTTGATGGCGAAGAACATGCCCGTTCCCAATACGAGAATTTTGAACGGCAAGAAGACGATAGGGAAGAAGTCCCACATTTCAGATATTCCAGCTATGACGTGACGATATATTTCTTGGGAATATTAGCTCAAAACCGCTGCGTCCGACACCGGCCATATTGACGCAGATGCGGTCGCGATCTCCCTTGTCATGCGATCGGCCCGCCCATCAATCGCTTTTGGCCGCCTGATTATAGGCTGGCTATGCCTGCCCAATGCCCGCAACCCTTGACGCATTCCCCCGTCGATCATATCCTCATTATTACGTGAACGTAAAAGTAATAAACAATCATCAGGTTGTCTGACAATTGACTGGCGTGCGACATGTTTTGCCGCTATAGAAGCTCGACAAAGGCGTGCCGCTTTGCAAAGACGGATGCTGATGGATACGGTGTCGCGGATGGACTTTTTGTCCGGCGCAGGCGGTGCGTCGCAGGTGTGGAAAAGACGATAACAACAGCCGGATGGGACCGGCGATCTGAGAGGATGGAAATGACGGAAGCGATGGAACTGCCCGAACGCGAAGCGATGGAATTCGACGTTGTTATCGTCGGTGCGGGTCCGGCCGGTCTTGCCGCCGCAATCCGGCTGAAGCAGGTGGAGCCGGAGCTCTCCGTCGTTGTGCTGGAAAAGGGCGCGGAAGTCGGTGCCCACATCCTCTCCGGCGCCGTGGTCGACCCCATCGGCATCGACAGGCTGCTGCCGGGATGGCGCGACGAGGAGGGGCATCCCTTCAAGACCGAGGTCAAGGACGACCAGTTCCTGTTCCTGGGGCCGGCGGGCTCCATCCGCCTGCCGAACGCCATGATGCCGCCATTGATGAACAATCATGGCAATTACATCGTCTCGCTTGGCCTCGTCTGTCGCTGGCTGGCGGAAAAGGCGGAAGGGCTCGGCGTCGAGATCTATCCGGGCTTTGCCGCCACGGAAGTGCTTTATAACGACGAAGGCGCTGTCATCGGCGTTGCCACCGGCGATATGGGCATCGAGAAGAATGGCGAGCCGGGCCCGAACTTCACCCGTGGCATGGAACTGCACGGTAAATACGTGTTGATCGGCGAGGGCGTGCGCGGATCGCTCGCCAAGCAGCTGATTTCCAGATTCGACCTGTCCAAAGATCGCGAGCCGCAGAAATTCGGCATCGGCATCAAGGAGCTCTGGCAGGTCAAGCCGGAGAAGCACAAGCAGGGCCTCGTGCAGCACTCCTTCGGCTGGCCGCTCGGCTTCAAGACCGGCGGTGGCTCTTTCCTGTATCACCTGGAAGATAACCTCGTTGCCGTCGGTTTCGTGGTGCATCTCAATTACAAGAACCCCTATCTCTATCCCTTCGAGGAATTCCAGCGGTTCAAGACGCATCCGGCGATCCGCGATACGTTCGAGGGCGGCAAGCGCATTTCCTATGGCGCGCGCGCCATCACGGAAGGTGGTTACCAGTCAGTGCCGAAGCTCACCTTCCCGGGCGGCGCGCTGATCGGCTGTTCCGCCGGCTTCGTCAACGTGCCACGCATCAAGGGAAGCCATAATGCGGTTCTCTCGGGCATGCTCGCGGCGGAAAAGATCGCCGCGGCGATTTCCGCCGGCCGCGCCCATGACGAGGTTACCGAGATCGAGGCCGAATGGCGCGAAGGCGATATCGGAAAGGACCTGAAGCGGGTCCGCAACGTCAAGCCGCTCTGGTCGAAGTTCGGCACGCTCATCGGCGTCGGCCTCGGCGGTCTCGACATGTGGACGAACCAGCTGTTCGGTTTCTCTTTCTTCGGCACGCTGAAGCACGGCAAGACGGATGCGCAGAGCCTGGAGCCCGCCTCCAAACACAAGCCGATCGCCTATCCGAAGCCGGATGGCGTTCTGACCTTCGACCGCCTGTCCTCCGTCTTCCTGTCGTCCACCAACCATGAAGAGGACCAGCCGGTCCATCTTCAGGTGAAGGACATGGAGCTGCAGAAGCGCTCCGAACACGACGTCTTTGCCGGTCCCTCCACGCGTTATTGTCCAGCCGGCGTTTATGAGTGGGTGGAGAAGGACGGCCAGGAAGTCTACGTCATCAACGCCCAGAACTGCGTGCACTGCAAGACCTGCGACATCAAGGATCCGAACCAGAACATCAATTGGGTGCCGCCGCAGGGCGGCGAGGGGCCGGTTTACGCCAACATGTGACGGTGAAGCGATCCTGCCTCATGATGCTCGGGCTTGTCCCGAGCATCTGCAACGGGTGATTTTACGATAGGTGGACGGATACTCTGCGGAGCGCTGTTTCCGTCGGCGAAAGCTCGTCGCGGTCATGCAGTTCGTCGGTCCGCCTGGTTCATTGTGTCTGCCACGGCACCAGAGCAGCGCCATTGCCCTCTTTCCCGTCAGTATTTGTGGATTGCTCTTCGATTTCTTACATATAGGATGTTGGGGCGTTGTAGCATCATGTGGCCTGTGGATCGCGGGCAGTGAATGCGATAACGCCTTGAACGTGCATATGGTCCTAGGTGCCGTCGCCAGACGGCAGGGAGTGAAGGAATGTCCGGCTTTCAAAGGCTGAATATCGTGCGGAAGACAGGCTTGGCTGGCAGCGTCGCGGCGCTTGCGATGGCTGCCTTTTCTTTCACTGGCAATCCGGTGGCTGCCGCGAGCTGTCGTTCCGATGCCATGGCCGGCATAGACTGGCGCGAATGCAACAAGCGCCTCCTGATGCTGGGCGGCAGCAATCTCGACTCGGCGATGCTCTACGGTACGGATTTCACTTATACGGATCTGCGCGGTTCGTCGCTGAAGGGCGCTAACCTTGAGAAGGCCAAGCTCATCCGCGCTGCCCTTGGCGAGGCGAACCTTCAGGGCGCCAATCTGACGAAGGTGGAAGCCTATCGAAGCGATTTTTCCGCCGCCGATGCCACCAACGCGAAATTCGTGAATGCCGAAATGCAGCGAACCAAATTCGAAAACACCAAGCTGGACGGCACGGATTTCACCAAGGCTGAACTCGGCCGCGCCGATTTCGAGGGCGCAACGCTGAACGGCTCGAAATTCTCGCTCACCAACCTGTCGCGGGCCCGGTTCGGTGGCGCGAAGCTGGGTGGCCCGGTCGATTTCACCAGCGCCTTCCTGCTGCTGACTCGGATTGAGGGGGTCGATCTTTCCACGGCCACCGGCCTTGACCAGAAACAGATCGACATCGCCTGCGGCGACGCCAAGACCAAACTGCCGAATGGCCTGACGGCGCCCGCCTCCTGGCCGTGCCCGGAAGATCCCGACGACGAGTGATAAAAGGCCGCGCGGTTTTGCGCGGCCCGAACCTCTCCGTAAGCGGAAGGGAAGCGTTCGCCATGCGAACGCTTCATCGGCGATCAGAAGCCCGAAAGCACGATCTTGCCCTTGGCCTTGTTGCTCTCGATCAGTGCATGCGCCTTGATAAGATTTGCGGCATTGATGGTGCCGAAAACCTCGGTCAGCGTCGTCTTGATCTTGCCGGCATCGACAAGCTCGGCCACGTGGTTGAGCAGCTTGTGCTGCTCGATCATGTCAGGCGTCTGGAAAACGGCGCGGGCGAACATCATTTCCCAATGGATGGATATGCATTTGCGCTTGAACGCCATGATGTCGAAACCGCCAGCCGGATCGTCGATCAGGGCGAAACGGCCCTGCGGTGCGATGGTCGCCACGCTGTCGGCCGCGTGGATGTCGCTATGGGTGGTGGAGAAGACGAAGCCCGGCGCACCGAGGCCAAGCGCCTCCACCTGCGGCGCGATGGGCTTGCTGTGATCCACGACGTGATGCGCGCCGAGTTCCTTTACCCATTCGATCGTTTCCGGCCGCGAGGCAGTCGCGATCACGGTCAGGTCGGTCAGCGCCCGCAGAAGCTGAACGGCGATGGAACCGACGCCGCCCGCGCCGCCGATGACGAGAACGGCGCTGGCTGCACCCGGAACCGGCTCATTCACCCGCAACCGGTCGAATAGGGTCTCATACGCGGTGATGGCGGTCAGCGGCAGCGCGGCGGCTTCCTCGAAATTCAGGGACTTCGGCTTGGCACCGACGATGCGCTCGTCGACCAGATGGAATTCGCTGTTGGAGCCGGGACGGTTGATGACGCCGGCGTAAAACACCTCATCACCCGGTTTAAGCAGCGAAACCTTGTCGCCAACGGCCTTCACCACACCCGCTGCATCGAAGCCGAGCACACGGGCCTCGCCGTTTTCCGGCGACTGGTTCCGACGTACCTTGGTATCGACGGGATTTACCGAAACGGCTTTCACCTCCACCAGAATGTCGTGTCCCTTCGCTTCCGGCTGGGGCAGATCGATGTCGATGAGGGCATCCTTGGCGGTGATGGGCTGGCTCGTCCTGTAACCGATGGCGCGCATGAAAAGTCTCCTTTGCTTGTTTGCGTGCCTCTTACTTGATACATATGAACAAAGATCGCAAGAATGCACATTTTGTGATGATACATACAAAAAGGATACTGTGATGTCGCGACCACGCGCCAAGCTCACCGGCAACTTTCCCGGCTGCCCGGTGGAATCGGCCCTGAGTTTTCTTGATGGCAAATGGAAAGGCGTGATCCTCTATCACCTCATCAATGAGGGGACACTGCGCTTCAACGAACTGCGCCGCCATATTCCAAGTGTCACCCAGCGCATGCTGACCAAGCAGCTACGGGAACTGGAGGAGGCGGGTTTGATTTCGCGGACCGTTTTCCCCGTCGTGCCGCCGCGCGTGGATTATGCGTTGACACCGCTTGGCGAGACGATGCGACCGGTGATTTCGGCACTGAAAAGCTGGGGCGATGCGCACGTCGTCTGCAAAAACGGCGCGAAATACACGCAGCTTCCGCAGGTGGCGGAGAAGGCGGCCTGAAAGAAATCACGGGTAAGAGCACGTGCCGTGGACATCATTTTTCATGGTGCGATGCAACACGGATTTGCCCCGATTGATGCATAATGCTGCCATCTCGATTCGCAGCAGGGACATCAAAGCACATGAGCATGGGTTGGATGGAGGCCGGATTTCTCGGTCTTTTGCAAGGACTTACGGAGTTTCTCCCAATTTCGTCGAGCGCGCATCTGAGGATCGCCGGGGAGTTCCTGCCCTCCGGCGCCGACCCCGGCGCTGCCTTCACCGCCATTACCCAGATCGGCACGGAAATGGCCGTGCTAGTCTATTTCTGGTCCGACATCATGCGGATCGCCGCCGCCTGGCTCCGGCAAAACCTTCGTCTCGGCCCCTATGACAAGGCCGATGCACGTCTCGGCTGGCTGATCATCGTCGGCTCCGTGCCCATCGTGCTGCTTGGCCTTCTCTTCAAGGACGCCATCGAGCATTCGCTCCGAAACCTCTACATTACTGCCGTGATGCTGATCGTGTTCGGTATCGTTCTTGGCGTCGCCGACAGGATCGGGAAAAAGCGCTACAAGCTCAACCAGCTGATCTGGCGTGATGGTATCCTCTTCGGTTTCGCGCAGGCCATGGCGCTCATCCCCGGCGTTTCGCGTTCCGGCGGCACCATCAGCGCCGGCCTGCTTCTGGGTTATACCCGCGAGGCGGCGGCCCGTTATTCCTTCCTGCTCGCCGTACCCGCCGTCTTCGGCTCCGGTTTCTACCAGCTGTTCAAAAGCATCGGCGAAGACAATCCGGTGGGCTGGGGCCCGACAGGCCTCGCGACCCTGATCGCCTTCATCGTCGGTTACGCCGTTATCGTCGTTTTCCTGAAGCTGGTTTCGACCAAAAGCTACATGCCCTTCGTCTGGTACCGCGTGGTCATCGGCGTCATTCTTTTGGGGCTGCTGGGAACGGGCGTGATCAACGCGGGTGGGTGATGGGCTTTCCGGGAACCATACTTTTGGCAGAGTTGCATCATCCGCACGCCGTCACCCCGGACTAGATCCGGGGTCAAGCGCGATCAAGTCATTGATCGTAAAAGACTCTTCTCACGGCGCAGACGCGCCGTGGCTGGATGCCGGATCAAGTCCGGCATGACGGAGGAGAGATTATGACGTGCCGCGAAATGTAGAAGGCCCGCTCTTTCGAACGGGCCTTTCGTCTTTCAGAGCAACGTGCCGCTCAAGATCACCAGCGCCACCGAGAAATAGATGACGAGCCCGCTGACATCCACCAGCGTGGCGACGAAGGGGGCCGAAGCGCTGGCGGGATCAAGCCGCAGACGTTGCAGCACGAAGGGCAGCATGGAGCCGGCGAGCGAACCGAAAGTGACGATACCGACGAGGGCCGCAAAAACCGTGGCACCAACGAGCAGCCAGTGCTCACCGTAGTCGTAGAAGCCAGCCTGCTGCCAGACCGTGAGCCGCAGGAAGCCGATGGCGCCCAGAATGCAGCCGAGCGTCAGGCCCGTCGGGATTTCCCGAAGCAGCACCCGCCACCAGTCGGAAAGCTTCAGTTCGCCCAGCGCCAGCGCCCGGATGATGAGCGAAGTGGCCTGCGAACCGGAGTTGCCGCCCGAAGACATGATGAGCGGTATGAACAGCGTCAGCACCACGGCCTTTTCCAGCTCGCCTTCGAAATGCTGCATGGCGCTGGCCGTCAGCATTTCGCCGAGGAACAGTGCTGCGAGCCAGCCGGCGCGCTTGCGGATCATGTCCGGAAAGCCGATCGTCATGTAGGGCTTGCCCAGCGCCTCCATACCACCGAACTTGTGGGCGTCTTCCGTGGTATCGGCGATCATGGTGTCGATCACGTCGTCAACGGTGACGATGCCGAGAATATGCGAGCGGTCATCCACGACGGGCAGCGCCAGAAGGTCGTGCTTGCGGATCAGCCGGGCGACATCCTCCTGTGACATCAGGGGGCTCGCACAGACAATGCCTTCCTTGGATGCGACCGAAAGAATGGAGGCGCCCGCTTCGCCGGTCAAAAGGCGGCGCAGCGTCACGACGGTGGTTAGCGTCCCGTCCTCGGCCAGCACATAGATGGCATAGACCGTTTCACGCGACCGCTCGACGACGCGGATGTGCGAAAGGGTCTGTTCCACCGTCCAATTGTCCGGCACGCTAACAAATTCCGTGGTCATGATCGAGCCGGCCGTGCGCGGCGGGTAACCCATCAGGTGCTTGATGGAGAGCGCCGTGGTGCGGTCCAGCCGGGCAAACAGCTTGGCGCGCGGCTCTTCGGCCATTTCCGCCATGACGTCGGCCACGCGGTCGTCCGACATCAGGTTGACGAGGCGCGCGGCCTGTTCGACCGGAATATCGGCTATGATCGCGGCGGCACCATGCAGTTCCGGCCGGTCGAGAATGGCGACGGCCTTTGCCTGCGGCATGGCGAGAAGGGCGGCTGCGGCGGCGCCGACATCCAGCGTGTTGAGGTGCTCGACGCGTTCGGCAATGGTGGTGGAGCCGGCATTTCCGCTACGAAGAAGGCGTGCGGCCTTGCTGGCCCTCTGGGAGAGGTTGTGGAAGTTCATGATTGCTCACCTTTCCGTCGATTCGCCGATCACGGCGAACGCGGTGGTGAGCCGACAGCGGTCGGATCAGTTCACGTTCGCCGGTCTCGGCAAAGGCAATCGACTGCTACTGTCGCTAGACATCTAATGATGCTCCGTTGAAATCCGCGCCGTGCCCAAGGCATGCGCGTAAGGCCGTGTTGCGCCTGAAACCGGAAAGAGTCAAGCGCCCGATTGTGAATTTTCCGTAAGCTTCGAAAGGGCCGGGTCAAGCCGCCTTTTGACGCCGCTCTACCGTGATGGAAACAAGAAAAACGCCAAGCCCGAGTAGGGAAAGAACGGCGCCCACATAACCCGTCGAGGCGTAACCGAAGCCCATGGCTATGACGAGGCCGCCGAGCCAGGCGCCAAGCGCATTGGCGATGTTGAATGCGGAATGGTTCGAGGCGGCAGCCAGCGTCTGCGCATCCTGCGCCACATCCATCAGCCGCGTCTGTACGGCCGGGCAGGCGGCAAAACCGCAGCCGATCAGGAAGACGCAAAGGCAGAGCATGAAGGGATCCTGCGCCGTCATGCCGAAAACAGCCATGACCACCACGTTGAAGGCGAGCATGCCGCCAATCGTGCCGTTGAGCGAGATATCGGCCAGCCGTGAGCCGACGACATTGCCGACATTCATGCCGATGCCGAACAGCGCCAGCACCATGGAGACCGTGGAAACCGGCATCATCGCCACGTCAGTCGTGGTCTTCGCGATATAGCTGAAGACCGAGAACATGCCGCCAAAGCCGACGGCGGCAATGGCGAGCGTCAGCCATACCTGTATGCGGCGGAAGGCGCCGAGTTCGCGCCATACGCTGGCGCCTTCTTCCACCCTGTCACGCGGCTGGAACAGCCAAAGCAGGGCCACCGTCAGAAGTGCGATGCCGCCGACAAGCATGAAAGCCGCGCGCCAGGACAGTAGCTGGCCGAAGAAGGTGGCGAGCGGAGTGCCGAGGAGGGTGGCGATGGTGAGGCCGAGCATGACGCGGCCAACGGCGCGGGCGCGCTTGTGGATTGGCGCCATCGAGGCCGCCACGAGCGCTGCAACGCCAAAATAGGCCCCATGTGGCAGGCCGGTGATGAAGCGCAGAATGGTGAAGCTCACAAAATCCGGCGCAACGGCGCTCAGGATGTTTCCAGCCGCAAAAAGTCCCATCAGACTGAGAAGCAATGTGCGGCGCGTGATGCGCGCGGCGAGAACCGCGATGATCGGCGCGCCAATGACGACGCCCAGCGCATAGGCGGTGATGACATAACCCGCTTCCGGCACCGTGACGCCATAGGTCGAGGCGACGTCGGGCAAAAGTCCCATGATGGCGAATTCGCCGGTACCGATGCCAAACCCGCCGGCAGCCAGCGCCAGCTCTATAAGCGCAATGGCAAGTGGGGAGAGGACCACGGCAGGCGCAGCCGTGTAAACGGTTTCATTCTCCCCGCCAGAGCGGGCTTCGGAGATGTTCGAATGGCTCATCGTGACCTGAAAGCGGGAAGGGCCCACAGAAAAAAGGGCAAGACCGTATGGGAGCGGTCTGCCCTGACTGGAGATGCGCGGTCATGAAAATGACCTTAAGTGACCACTAACATGAAATGATGCGTTGCGGTAGAGCGATTCTCGGCAAAAGATGATCTTCACGCGATGGTGTTCGGAACTCTATATAAGGCCAGGCATTTACGCGCGGCTGCGAATGTTACGGGACCGGGTTGGAAACATGAAGCTCATTGCAATTTTCAATCGTGACGGCGGCACATTTCGCACCACCGACATGGAAGCCTATTGTGATCATGCCCGCGAGGTCTTCACCCGCGCCGGACACGTGATCGATTGCCGTCTTGTCTCCGGAAAGGACGTCGTCGAGGAAATGGCACGCGCCGCCGAGGAGCCGGGCATTGAAGGCATCATTGCCGGCGGCGGAGATGGCACCATTTCGGCGGCTGCCGGCATTGCCTGGAAACAGGGCATCGCGCTCGGCATCGTGCCGGCCGGCACCATGAACCTCTTCGCCCGCTCGCTGAAGCTGCCGCTCGACATTCGTCAGGCGCTGGAAACGCTGGCGAATGGCGAGATTGCCAGTGTCGACATCGCCAGCGCCAATGGCCGCCTCTTTGTCCACCAGTTTTCCGCGGGCCTGCATTCGCGCATGGTGCGCTATCGAAACAATCTCGCCTTTGCCTCCCGTCTCGGCAAGATCAAGGCGAGCATCCGCGCCGCCATCAGCGTCATCCTCAACCCGCCTGTCTTTGAGGTGGAATACACCGTTGATGGCCGGACGCAGCATCGAAAGGTATCCGCCATTTCCGTCTCCAACAATGAATTCGGCCAGAATTCGCTGCTGGTGGCGGATAACGTCTCCGGCGGCCATCTGGGTTTTTATCTCACCGATCCGTTACGCCCGTCCGGTGTCGCCAAACTCGCCCTGGATATTCTGCGCGGCAAGTTCAAGCAGAATGCCGCCGTGACAGCCATGACCGTGACGGATGTGGAGCTGCATTTTCCCAAGAAACGCCATGATGTCCGCTGCGTCATCGATGGCGAGCTGCTGCCGATGGAACGCGACGTGGCGCTGGAAGTGCACGCCGGCGAGTTGAAGGTGCTGGTGGGGCGGGCGTTCTTCGCTTAGCGCAAACCGACTGTGAATTAGGCCATCGCCGCCTGTTCTTCTGCCGGCGGGGAGAAAAACAGGCGGCGATGCCGTATCCTCCCTAGCCCCTGAAAACCTCCAGTCTTGCCAAATCGAAGTCGCCCGGCCATGGTCGGCGGGTGCGATGGCGTGCGCGCTGTCGCTTCTATGGGAGTGCGATCTGTCATGAATGAAATCTCCAACCCCCTCTCCAACCTTGCTGCCATCGATGCCGCCCATCATCTCCATCCCTTTTCAGACATGGGCAAGCTCAACGCCGCCGGCACCCGCATCATCGAGCGCGCGGAAGGGGTGTTCATCTACGACAGCACCGGCAGGAAATATCTCGACGCCTTCGCCGGCCTCTGGTGTGTGAATATCGGGTACGGACGCCGCGAGATCGCCGATGTGGTACGGCGTCAGATGAACGAGCTCCCCTATTACAACGCGTTTTTCGGCACCACCACGCCGCCCGCGACGCTGCTGGCGCAGAAGATCGCTTCGCACGCCGGGCCTGGCATGAACCACGTGTTCTTCACCAATTCCGGCTCGGAAGCCACCGATACCTGGTTCCGCATGGCGCGGGTCTACTGGAAGGCCCTCGGCCATCCCGCGAAGACGAAAGTTATCGCCCGCCGCAACGGCTACCACGGCTCGACGGTGGCCGGGGCCTCGCTGGGTGGCATGAAGTGGATGCACGAGCAGGGCAGCCTGCCCATCGATGGCGTCGCCCATATTGGCCAGCCCTATTGGTATGCCGAGGGTGGCGATCTTTCTCCGGCCGAATTCGGCCTGAAGGTGGCTCGCGAACTCAATGAGAAAATCGACGAATTGGGCGAGGAAAACGTTGCTGCTTTCGTGGCCGAACCGATTCAGGGAGCCGGTGGCGTCATTGTACCGCCGGAGACCTACTGGCCGGAGATCGCCCGTATCTGCAAAGCGCGCAATATTCTGCTCGTCTCCGATGAGGTGATCTGCGGTTTCGGTCGCCTGGGCTCCTGGTTCGGCTACCAGTATTTCGGCGTGGAGCCGGACTTTGCCCCCATCGCCAAGGGCCTGTCCTCGGGTTATCTGCCGATTGGCGGCGTGGTCGTGTCGGATCGGGTGGCGGAAGTGATGTTGTCCGAGGTCGGTGATTTCAACCACGGCTTCACCTATTCCGGACATCCCGTCTGCGCCGCCGCCGCGCTGGAAAACCTCCGCATCATCGAAGCGGAGGGTCTGGTGGAGCGGGTGCGCGACGATATCGGCCCTTATTTTTCCCAGGGCTGGAAAAGCCTTGAGGACCACGAACTGGTGGGCGAAGCCGTCAATGTCGGCTTGATGGGTGGACTGCAGATCACGGCGGACAAGGCGACCCGCAGACGCTTCGGCAAGCCGGACGATGTTGGTATAACGGTGCGCAATCATTGCCTTGCAAACGGCCTCGTCATGCGCGCAACGGGCGACCGAATGCTGGCTTCGCCGGCGCTGACCATCAGCCGTTCGGAAGTGGATGAGATCATAGAGACGTTGCGCAAGGGGCTCGACCACCTGCGTGATACGCGCGAGCATTTCTAGGGAAAGTGGACACCGGTTTTCCGTTAAAGAATGCGAAAAGAGATGCCAAGGGAGGACTGAAATGGCAGGACAGGAACACCATTACGCCGTGAAGGTGACGTGGACGGGTAATCGTGGCAAGGGCACGTCGGGCTATCGCGACTACGAACGCGACTACACGATTTCCACCGAGGGAAAGGCTGATATAGCCGGCTCGTCCGATCCGGCCTTCCGTGGCGATCCCGCCCGCTGGAACCCTGAAGACCTGCTGGTCGCTTCCCTCTCGGCCTGCCACAAGCTCTGGTACCTGCATTTCTGCTCGGTCAACGGCATCATCGTCGAAAACTATGTCGACGATGCCGAAGGCACGCTCGTTATGGAAAAGGATGGCGCCGGGCAGTTCAGCGAAGTGGTGCTGAAACCGGTCATCACCATCTCGAAGGGCGATCCCGCCCGGGCGGATGCGCTGCACCATGACGCGCACGACAAGTGCTTCATCGCGCGGTCAGTGAATTTTCCGGTGCGGGTGGAGGGGACCGTGAAGGTGGTTTGAGACTCATGCCAGTTGCAGACCGAGATGATCGGCCATCGGCTGAAAGTCTCGGTCGTTTTGCAGCAGCTTATGGCCGTGCTCAATACAGTAGGTGCCGATGATGAGGTCGGGAGTTTTACGCACGGTTTTCCCAACGCTTCGAAGTTTCCGATAGTTAGCGGCGGATTTCACGGCAAGTTCTGGCGTGAGCATCGAGACAAAACCGAAGCGCTTTAACCGGTCATGTATCGCCGCCGCCCGATCGTCGTTGCGTTCGCCCTGCAGGATTTCGAGGAGAATAATGTCGCCGATGATGACGTCGGTCAGATCGCCGATATCATTTAGCATCCTACCTTGGCGGGTGGATTTATTCTGAAACCAGTCAATCCAGACAGAAGTATCGACGACTATCATTCCGCGGCGTCTTGCGCTTCGATGTCGTCCACGCTCCAGCTACGGCGCACATCGTCCAGATTACCACTCCAGCCGATGCCTCTCAGTTCTTCCAGCGCTTTGCGTCGTCCGAGATTCTCTACAAGATCGCGCAACGCCTTCTCCACCGTCGCCTTTTTTGTCGAAAGGCCGGTAATTTCCATCGCTTCGGCGATCAAGGCGTCATCAAGATCAATATTCGTACGCATGGATAATCCTTGGTGTATCGATTTTCAAAATCATACACCAAGGCATGCTTCTGCGATATCTCTTTTTACTGGAACGCCGTCTCGTAGAAGCTTCTGAGCTTGCGCGAGTGCAGCGTTTCCGTCGGCATGGCGGCAAGCTTCTGCACGGCGCGGATGCCGATCTGCAGATGCTGGGCGACCTGGGTGCGGTAAAATTCCGTCGCCATGCCTGGCAGCTTCAATTCGCCATGCAGTGGCTTGTCGGAAACGCACAGCAGAGTGCCGTAGGGCACACGGAAGCGGAAGCCGTTGGCCGCTATGGTGGCGGATTCCATGTCAAGCGCGATGGCGCGGGACTGCGACAGGCGCTTGACGGGGCCGGCCTGATCACGGAGCTCCCAGTTGCGGTTGTCGATGGTAGCAACGGTGCCGGTGCGCATGATGCGCTTCAGTTCGAAGCCCTCGTAACCCGTGACTTCGGCGACTGCACCTTCCAGCGCCAGCTGCACTTCGGCAAGCGCCGGGATAGGCACCCACACCGGCAGGTCGTCGTCGAGCACGTGGTCCTCGCGCACATAGGCGTGGGCCAGAACATAGTCGCCCAACCGCTGGCTGTTGCGCAGCCCGGCGCAATGACCAACCATCAGCCAGGCATGCGGGCGCAGCACGGCGATGTGGTCGGTGATCGTCTTGGCGTTGGAGGGGCCGACGCCGATATTGACGAGCGTAATGCCGGCATGACCTTTTTTCTTCAGGTGATAGGCCGGCATCTGCGGCAGTCGGGCCAGCACCGCGTCCGTCTCGGGCTTGTCGGAACCCGCATGGGTGATGATGTTGCCCGGCTCCACAAAGGCCGTGTAACCCTCGCCGCCATTCTTCATCATCTGCCTCGCCCAGGCAGCGAATTCGTCGATATAGAACTGGTAGTTGGTGAACAGCACGAAGTTCTGGAAATGGCTGGCGCTCGTCGCCGTATAATGGCTGAGGCGCGCCAGCGAATAATCGATGCGCTGCGCCGTAAAGGGCGCAAGCGGCGCCGGCTCGCCCGGCACCTGATCATATTCACCATTGGCGATGAGATCGTCGGTATTGTTGAGATCGGGCGTATCGAAGAGATCACGCAGCGGCACGTCTGACAGCGACGAAGCCGCCGCTGCCTCGACATACGCGCCTTCACCGAAAGCGAAATGCAGCGGAATGGGCGTAGCCGATTCCGACACCGTGACCGGAACGCCGTGGTTCTTCATAAGAAGCCCCAGCTGTTCCTTGAGATAGTGCCGGAAAAGCTCAGGCCGTGTGATCGTTGTCGTATAGACGCCGGGCGCGGTCACGTGGCCATAGGAAAGGCGGGAATCGACATGGCCGAAAGTGGCGGTCTCGAGGCTGACCTGCGGGTAGCAGGCGCGGTAACGCCCGGCAATCGGCGCGCCCTTGGCAAGGTCTGTGAAGGACTTGATCAGGAACGCCGTGTTGCGTTCGTAGAGCGCGCTCAAAGCCGCAACAGCTTCTTTCGGGTCCGTGAATGTCTGCGGCGCGAAAGGCTCTGGACTGATGAAGGTGAGGGGCGGAATCGTTGGTTTTGCTATTGTCATGGCCCATTATAAGAGGCCAATTTCGACAGGCAAGCGACAGAAATACGAAGAAACTGAAAAGAAACGCGAAAATGCAGCCGGACAATGCTGGCGCGGCAGAAACTCAGCCGAGCGCGCCGCGCTGCAGGCTCATCAGCAGCACGAAGCCGGCGCCTTTGGAGGCGGGGCGGGGATCGGCCTTGTAAACCGCAAGTCCGGCCACCGGGCCGAGAAAGATCGAGGCCATCAGCATCAGCCGCAGTGCGGAGAACAGGCCGTTGGAAAAACTGGTGGTCATTGGCCGGTCCTCACAATACGACGGGGCAATTGGCGGCGGGCGCCGGGCCGTGCTGGCATGCGATTGCCGCGCCGGCGTTCACGCGCTGGAAACTGCGGTTCGGATTAACGACGAGCGAGGCGAAGGACATGGCGAAGATCGCCATGAGAAACGCGAAGATTGCCAGTCGGCTGATCAGCTTTGTCATGTCCATTCCCCTTTATCGGAGTTGATGGACAGAGTTTTGCCATAGTCGGACTGAACGGACCCTGAGGCTCCGGTTCATATGGTGTTCAGGGATGTTAACGGGTGGTGGCATGGCGGATTGATGCCGCAGTGGTGCGCATGCCCAGCTTCAGGACAGAGGGATGTCCGCGCCCGGCGCAAGATCGGTTAGCAGTTTCTCCAATTCTTCACCTTGGGTCACGTCGACAATCGGCACCCGGTGCTCCTGCGCGGATACCAACATCTCGGTGTTCTCACGTAGCGAGCGTTCGATGAAGGCGTCCATGATCCGCTGCCTCTTCGCCGTTGCATCTTGGTAGCGTGCTTCAGAGCGCATTCTTTCGAGAAGAAAATCATTGTCGGCATGAAGAAATACGCCCGCCACCGTGCTGTCGAGGAGAGGCGATATGAACTCCGGTCGCAGGGCGGCGCCCTCGAAGATCGTCGTAGTCCCTGTGCCGGATTTTCTGTCAATCATCGAGCGGATCAGCGGCCAGATGTTCTGGTGATGGACCTTGAGAAACCAGTGGATCGTATCCGCCGACAGCTGTGTGTAATATTCCTCAACCGGCACCGGAATACCCGCCCATGGCCTCCCCGGATGGCGGGCGAGACTGTCGGTCGATATCGCCTCGCAGCGCAGCCTTTCGCTGAGCAGGCCGGCCAGCGTGCTTTTGCCGACATGCGAGGTGCCCGCGATCAGAATTGTCGAAAGGGTGGGGCGCATATCGTTGCTCTCATTGGCATTGGATGCAGCGATAATAAACGGATATATGGTTTCCATGCGACGTCTGTTCGCAGCCTGCGCGCGATTCCTGGCAGCCACCGCGCTCTGCGTCGCGAGACGGCAGGCTGGGGGACAAAAGCCCGCCTGCCGTTCCCTGTATTACAGCCGTGTCCAGGTCTGCGATTTACACAGAACCTTCAGCACGCAACCCTTCATGCTCAGCGAATTCCCCGAAACGGTGCCGGAGCCGCTATAGGTCTTGTCATTGGCGGGATCGGTGATCTCACCCGAGTAGCTGTTTCCCTTTCCCGAAAGCTTGCCGATCTGTTTTCCGGCATGCTTGCCGGTCTTCAGCGTCACGCAGAAAGCGCCGCCGCAGGGGCCGATCACGGCGGTTTCACCGCTGGCCGTCTTCCAGTTGCCTTCGATCGCCTCGGCGGCAAAGGCAATATTGCCGCTCATCAACAGGGCAGCAGCAATCGTCATCATAAGCTTCATGAAATTCCTCCCGAAATTCGCGCAGGCTTTTCCCAGGCCGGAGCGGCCAAGGACGCGATGCGCAGATCAAACTCCCTTCAGCATGCCTCCACCATCTCTGGCCGGCGGCCGCCGTGCGGTGCAACGATTGCTCCTCCCACCGCGCCATTCCATGCCCGTTTCATCCTCGTGACAGGCAGGGCGGATAGTATTTGACGTTCACGTAAAAGGAAACAGAAATTTGCGGTGCCGGTGCAGCGTTGGCGCGCGGGAAGGGCGAAGGAGAGCAGTTTCGAAAATCTCGGTTCTTATCGTGGTGAAGGAAGGGTTTAAATCCAATTGTAAAGCTTTCGTAAAATTCATCGGAAAGTCCTTAATTTCCGCAGGCAATGATATTTAACAAAAACCCAATTTTACCAATCGTTTGCAGTTTGTTTGCGGCACATTAATCATGCCTTTTAAGCGAGCGTTGAAAGCCTCGTGGCATAGTGAACTCATCAAAAGCGCAGGGAAAACCTGCCGGACGGAAGGACAAAAAAGCCGCAAAAGACGGCAGTCCGGAAGACGCCTCGGCAAGAAGGCGCACGATGAAAACAGGTAGAACGACAGGGATTAAAACAATGGCACGCTTTGACATCAGTGATATCGAAATGGCTGCCGGTGGCGAAACCCGCGCCGACACCCTTTGCAATCTCGGCCTGGTCTATGCGACCGGCCGGGGCTGCAAGGTGGACCTGATCGCGGCCCACAAATGGCTTAACATCGCCGCGATCCGCGGATCGGAAAGAGCGGCTTCTCTCCGTGCGGATCTCGCCCGCAACATGACGAAAGCGGAACTGGCCGAAGCCCTTCGCGCCGCCCGCGACTGGATGACGATGCACTGATCCATCTCCGCGACGCATGAGATTGCCGGTCCGGTTCCCTCCAGTCCCGACGACCGGCCCAAACGAAAGTAAAACCCGAAGGGGAACGCGGCGAGGGCTCCGAAACGAAGCTTTTGCGCTGACACATCGAACCGCGACCGGCAGGAACAAGGCCGGCGCGGTTTTCTTATGTTCTGCAATGTGTCTTCGCCGGAAAATGATTCTCGCGCAGGGACTTGCGGGAGGATGTTGATTCGATGCGTGTAGTGCGCGGTACTTTCCAACCCTCATTCCTGTGACGAACACAGGAATGAGGGTGGGTTGGGAGCTTACCCGACTGCCTTGAGAACCTTCGGCAATGCCTGCTCGAACAGATCGAGCTTGTCACCCGGCCCAACGCTCACGCGGATGCAACGGTTAAGAGGGGCCACGCCCGGCATGCGGATGAAGACCCCATGGTCCATCAGCCCGTCAACGATGGCGCGCGCATAGGCGCCGTCGCGGTGGCAATCGATGGTAACGAAATTGGTAGCGGAGGGCAGCGGTGAAAGACCGTTATTGCGGGCGACAGCGGAAATACGAGCCCGTGCCTCGGAAATCTTGCCAACCACCTCGTGCAGATAGGCCTGGTCCTTGAGCGCTGCCAAAGCGCCGGCGATAGAAATACGCGCCATGCCGAAATGGTTGCGGATCTTGTCGAAGGCTTCGACATTGCCAAGTGTACCGATGGCGTAACCCACGCGGGCGCCAGCGAGCCCGTAGGCTTTGGAGAAGGTGCGCATGCGCAGTATATTGGGCTGGCCGATCAGCGCGTCGATAGCGGGCACCGCGCTCGCGGGAGCGGTTTCGCAATAGGCCTCGTCCAGAATGAGCAGGCAGGTCTCCGGCAACGCACGGGCAAATGCCACCACCTCGCTCGCATCCCACCAGCTTCCCATGGGATTGTCCGGATTGGCGAAATAGACGAGCGGCGCGTTTTCTCTGTGAACGAGGTCGAGAAGCCCGTCGAGGTTTTCGTGGTCGTCTACATAGGGCGTGGTCACCAGTTTTCCGCCAAAACCGTTCACGTGATAATTGAAGGTGGGGTAGCCTCCCAAAGAGGTGACAACAGGCGTGCCTGGTTCCACGATCAGCCTGGCGATTTCACCGAGCAATCCGTCCACTCCGCCGCCTATGGCGATGTTGCCGCGCGAAACCCCGTGGTGGATGGCAAGCGCTTCCTTCAGCTCGAAATTTTCCGGATCGCTATACATCCAGGTTTCAGCCGCCGCATCGCGCATCGCCAGAAGCGCCGATGGGGCGGGGCCGAAGCCGCTTTCGTTTGCACCGATTCGCGCCTCCACCTTCAAGCCGCGGTTCCTTTCTATGGCCTCCGGGCCGACGAAGGGAACGGTGGAGGGAAGCGAAGCGGCAAGCGGCGTGAGGCGTGAAAAAGCGGACATTGACAGAAGTTCCGGGACCTGTGTTTGAAAACCCGGCTCACAATAGGTGCAAAAAAGCCGGACGCAAGCCGCGCTCGGGTGTTCCATGAGTGTTTGGCAGCAGATTTTTGGTTCGCCACGGCACAACGCAAAGATCGGCGGGCTGACGCGCGGGTGCTGCTCAGACGCTGGTCTCGAAGCTCAGCCGGCGGACATGGTGCAGAAATTCGGCATCGATCAGCATGTTGAAGCCGATCGTCACTTTTTCCTCTTCCCGGCGGATCAGCGTGCAGCCGATTTCGTCCCGGATACCGAGAATTTCCAGATAGAAGTTGACCGGCATTTCCAGATCGGCACTGACATCCAGCTCCGCGCCGTAGAGCGAAATGGTGCGCACCAGGCAGCGCATGGTGTCCTTGGCGCTCAGGTGGTGCCCTATGAAGGTGATCTTGCCGGGCCGGTCGATCTGAAATTTCTCATACATCTCGTCCTGCGGGACGTTTTGACCGATATCCATATGTAGAGCCATGACAACCTCCCGGATTGCCTCTTCCGTCTGATTTTAACGCGGCTTCCTTGCCAGAGCGTGAAGGAAATATCCGCAATTGTCTCTAGTCCGTATCGACATGGGCCAGCTTTGTGTACGCAACCCGTGTTTCGCCTGTTTAAAACGCACATTATCTCGACTGGTTGCAGAAGGCGGGCGCCCGTTTTGATAATCGGGCACGCTTGCACAGGGCTGGAGCCTCGTGCGGTTGACGCCGGCCGTACTTGGCGTTACGCCTGATCGCGCAATATCGCTTCGCAGCCTCGGGCGTCATCGGCCGGCTGTGATTGTCCTGGGAGTGGAAAGTGACTGGAAGGCTGGTAATCGTCGGGGCGGGGCAGGCCGCTTTTGCGCTGGCGTCGAAGCTCCGGGCGCTGAAGGACGAGCGTGCCATCACCATCATAGGCTCGGAAGATGCCTACCCCTATCAGCGGCCGCCGCTCTCCAAAAAATACCTCCTCGGCGAGATGAGTTTTGACCGGCTGATGTTCCGCCCGGAAGAATGGTATGCCGAAAACAATGTCGATATCCGGCTTTCCACCTGGGTGGAGGAGATAGACCGCGCCGGTAAGACCGTGCGCATGCAGGATGGCAGTACGCTTTCTTATGACCGGCTGGTTCTTGCGACCGGGGCCGCGCCCCGGCTGCTGCCCGCCAGCATCGGTGGCGATCTTGACGGCGTGCTTACCGTCCGTGACAGGCGCGACGCCGACCGCTTGACGGAGGAGATGAAGCCGGGCCGCAGGCTGCTGGTCATTGGCGGCGGTTATATTGGCCTTGAAGCTGCCGCCGTTGCCCGCAAGCTTGGCCTCGAGGTGACGCTGATCGAAATGGCCGACCGTATTCTCCAGCGCGTGGCGGCGAAGGAAACTGCGGATATCATGCGCGGCATTCATCAGGCCCAGGGCGTTTCCATCCGCGAAAAAACCGGCCTCGTGCGCCTCGTCAGCATGGACGGGCGGGTTGCCGCGGCCGAACTTTCGGATGGTTCGACGATCGACGTGGATTTCGTCATCGTCGGCATCGGCGTGACACCGAACGACCGGCTTGCCCGCGAATCGGGTCTCGATGTTGGTAACGGTATCGTGGTTGACGAATATACCCGCACATCCGACCCCGCCATTCACGCGGTGGGCGATTGCGCGCTTCTGCCCTGGCGCGGCCAGCAGGTGAGGATCGAATCGGTCCAGAACGCGGTCGATCAGGCTGAGGCGGCTGCCGCCGTACTGGCCGGCATGGAAGCGGTATACGACGCGAAACCCTGGTTCTGGTCGGATCAGTACGATGTGAAGCTGCAGATCGCCGGCTTCAATCTCGGTTACGACGAGACGATTTTGAGGCCCGGCGCAAGGGAAGGCAGCTGGTCCATCTGGTATTTCCGTGATGGCCGCTTCGTGGCTGTCGATGCCGTCAATGACGCCAAGGCCTATGTTGCGGGTAAGAAACTGCTCGATACAGCCGCCCAACCCGACCGCACAATCCTGGCGGATCCGTCCGCCGATCTGAAATTACTGCTCTCCTGAGGATATCATGCCCGCTGCCGAAAACCGTTTCAAAACCGCCATTCATGCCGGCAAGCCGCAGATTGGCCTGTGGCTCGACATGGGCGAGGCCATTACGGCGGAAATCGCCGGAACGGCTGGCTTCGACTGGCTGGTGATCGACGGTGAGCACGGGCCGAACGACCTGCGCAGCATCATCGACCAGCTGCGCGCGCTTGCCACCTCTGCCGCCGAGCCGGTGGTGCGTGTGCCTGTCGGCGAGAGCTGGATGATCAAGCAGCTTCTGGATGCTGGCGCCCGCACGCTTCTTGTGCCCATGGTCGATTCAGCGGCACAGGCGGAAGCTCTCGTCAGCGCCATGCATTACCCGCCGCGCGGCATTCGCGGCATGGGAGCGGCCGTCGCCCGCGCTTCCGCTTTTAATACGATAACGGATTATGCCGACAGCGCCTCTGCCAGCGTCTGCCTGCTGGTGCAGGCGGAAACCCGCGCGGCAATCGAAGATCTCGACAATATTCTTGCGGTGGACGGCGTGGATGGCGTCTTCATCGGCCCGGCGGATCTGGCCGCGGACATGGGTTATCTGGGAAGGATTGACGAAGCGGCGGTGCAGGCGGTTATCGAAGCGGCGATCGTGAAAATCGTCGCGGCTGGCAAGGCCGCCGGCATCCTCACCTTCAATGAAACCTATAATCGCCGTTATCTTGAACTCGGCGCGTCGTTCGTCGCCGTGGGAGCCGATGTCACGGAATTCGCCAATACGCTGCGTGCGCTTTCCGCCCGCTACAAGGGTGGGCCGGCAGTGACGCCGTCCGGATCAGGATATTGATCAATCGTCGTTACTGGCGTTCAGCTTCTCCGGCGGAATACCTTCCTCGCCGGAGGCGAGATAACCGCCATTGATGAGGGCGGAGCGGACGATGCGCTGGATTGCCTCGTCCCTGTCGATGCCGTGATCCCTTGCAAAATCAGACAATGCCGCCTCAAGATCGTCGCTGAACCGCATATTCGCCCCCTTCATTCCTGCTTTTTTCACCAATGCATAAAGGCAAGGCGGGCAAACCCGCCTTGCCTTGATTTAATGCCCGTTCGTCATCAGCGCCAGCGATAAAGGCTGCTGTTCGACGAACTCTGCTGCGTGCTTGTGCCCACCGCATAACCGATCGCAAAACCGAGTGCGCCGACGATCGTCAGCAAGGAAGTGGCGGTGCCTGGATTTTCCTTCACGGCTTCCACGACATTCTGGCCCTGCGCCCGGACATTATGCGCCGCCTTGCGAACGCGGCCGCGCGCCTCATCCAGAAATTCCGATGCATCCTCTCCAACACCTTCCGCACGGGCAGAAACGGATTTTGACAGGGATGCGATCTGCGAACGCAGTTCTGCAATCTGGTTTTCGATCGTGTCTTCGACAACATTCAGTTTGGTCTGAGCCATTAGAACACCTCTTTTGTTACCGAGGCGAAAACGTGCGGGCCCTGAAGAAGTTCCGCAACCGGGCGTAAAGTTTGACCCGCGGTTTATTTGGCCAACAGGTTTTTTGGCTTCTTGGCGAAAAAGCCTTGCAATCATTTTTCTTACGCAATAATCAGGCCGCACCGGAGAGGTGGCCGAGTGGTCGAAGGCGCTCCCCTGCTAAGGGAGTATACGTCAAAAGCGTATCGTGGGTTCGAATCCCATCCTCTCCGCCATTTATTGTCGATCACCGCACGCCACCAGGCAGTCGAAGCGCTGATCCTTTCTTAAGCCCCACACCACATATACTGAGTTCATGGCCCGGTTCCGTGCAATGAGGACGGCATTCATCCCTTCGGCAGGCGGGGGAGAGGCTTGTCGTAGGCGTCAAGACCGTATGGAGACTGATGAATGATCCATACCAGTCGGAACAGGCCTGCGCCGCCGTACGGGTGTGGCATGCAATTTAGCGCCTCTATCGTTCACGTTTACAGTTGATTCGGTTGCCACCTATTTCGATTTCTCGCTTGATAATCTTCCGATTCATAAAGGTGAGATAGCGGGCTTCATTGACATTGGCCGGGCTGGCATCGCTGACCGATATCAGGATATTAATCTACAAATCATCCGCAAATATCGCAAATGCGTGAACTTTCGTGTTTCGACCTTGTTCGGCTGCCTTCCAGCGGAAGGTAACTGACAATGCGCCTCGTTCTCTCCATCCTCGCGGCCGCCATCCTCATCGCGGTCATCGCTTACGCCATGTCCGGCAATGACCCGGTCGAACAGCAACCATCGCCGCACGCGATCGATCAGGGCGGGTGAATCGCTTTTCGAATCATTGCCAGTGAATCGCTTGCCGCTCGCGTTCATTTCCGAAGCCAGCTCGTTCCCCGCATGACGGCCGCACCTGCGATGTGTGCAGCGGAGGCAAAAAATCTCTATAGCGCTGCCTGCGTAGCAAGGGATCGCGGAAAACACCGGTGGATTGGAAATACCTTGTTAACCGCCCTAACTAACGGATTCTCAACAGAAATCTTAACGTATTGTAAAAGCTTTTGTCCATCCGCAGGGCGGTGTGTGTTGTTTCCGCAACAAACCGAAATGAAGCATATACGTAAATGCTATTTATCGGATGTTGGCGATTGCATGCGGCGAAACCTTTTGTATTTTCACCACCAGAAGCGAGGCGGTGGATCGTTTGGCTTCTGAGAACACGGGAATGGGGCAGGGAATGCTGTCCTTCAGCGAAAGTACCCAGACCCTTTTAAAAACTTTGACTGGAGGTCAACCATGAACATCAAGAGCCTTCTGATCGGCTCCGCTGCGGCTCTCGCAGCAGTATCCGGCGCACAGGCCGCTGACGCCATCGTCGCTGCTGAGCCCGAGCCCCTGGAATACGTTCGCGTTTGCGACGCTTTCGGCACCGGCTTCTTCTACATCCCCGGCACCGAAACCTGCCTGAAGTTCGGCGGTTACATCCGTTTCCAGACCAACATCGGCCGTGACGAGTACAACTCTGGCCGTGGCACGTCTGACTGGGATTCCTTCACCCGCGCTCAGTTCGAAGTTGACACCCGCACCGACACCGAGCTCGGCGCTCTGCGTGGCTTCATCGGCTTCCGCGGCAACGCTGACAACGGCTCGTCCTCGTCTTCGAGCGTTTTTGTTGACCAGGCCTTCATCGAACTCGGCGGCCTGAAGGTCGGTAAGTTCTACAGCTGGTGGGACGATGGCCTCTCTGGCGAATCTGACGTTCTCTCCACGAACGCTCTGTTCAACTCGATCCGTTACACCTACGACGCAGGCTCCTTCTGGGCTGGCGTTTCGGTTGACGAACTCGAAGGCATCTCGCTGGGTTACGAAGACCAGGACAACAACGTTGGCGTTGCTCTCGGCCTCGGCGCGAAGCTCGGCGCAGCTTCCTTCCAGCTCATCGGCGGCTACGACACCGACCGCGAAGAAGGCGCTGTTCGCCTGATCGCAACGGCTGACGTTGGTCCGGGCACGCTCGGTCTGGCTGGTGTTTGGGCTTCCGGCGCAAACGCTTACTACACAGAATCTGAGTGGGCGATTGCTGGTGAATACGCCATCAAGGCTACCGACAAGCTGACCATCACCCCCGGTGCACAGTACTTCGGTAACTACTACCTCGGCGGCAACGACTTCTCGAACGACGACGCTTGGCAGGCTGGTCTGACGATCGACTACAAGATCACCGACGGCCTCTCCACGAAGGTTGCAGTTAACTACCTCGACGTCGACAACGTTGACGACGACGTAAACGGCTTCATCCGTCTGCAGCGTTCGTTCTAATCTGATCTGACATAGTCAGTGATGGAGGCCTCGGCAGAAATGCCGGGGCTTTTTTGTTATCCCAGCGGGAATATCGATTCAGGAAAAGGAGTAGGCGCCGTTTTTCGTACAGCGGTGATTCGCGAGATAGCTGGACGGACAGAGTGGATCCAGTGAAAATGCGGCGGTTAAAGCGGCAAGATATTCGATCCCAAATATCGTTTTCCAGATTTATGACGATTTCGAAGTGACTGCCACAGCCTGGGCAAGCATCCACGGGTCTGGCTAAGCTTTTGAAACGCATCAGTAATTAACGATTTTTTAACGAACGGACGCGGCCATTAGGCTCGACCATTAGAATTGTAGCTATTTCGCAACAATGAAAAACTAAGGACACCTTACTGTCTCTCTTTTGTCATGATTGAGATTGCCGAGCCGCACGGTTTTGGCTCTAATCAAATCCATAAGCGGCACGCATCTATCTGCGCTTCCCACCCGCTGCTTAGCAAATTAGCGTTTGACTGGAGGTCAACCATGAACATCAAGAGCCTTCTGATTGGCTCCGCTGCGGCTCTCGCAGCAGTATCCGGCGCACAGGCCGCTGACGCAATCGTCGCTGCTGAGCCCGAGCCCCTGGAATACGTTCGCGTTTGCGACGCTTTCGGCACCGGCTTTTTCTACATCCCCGGCACCGAAACCTGCTTGAAGTTCGGCGGTTATATCCGTTTCCAGACCAACTTCGGTCGCGACGCGTCCGGCACGTCTGACTGGGACTCCTTCACACGCGCTCAGTTCGAAGTTGACACCCGCACCGACACCGAGCTCGGCGCTCTGCGTGGCTTCATCGGCTTCCGCGGCAACGCTGACAACGGCTCGTCCTCGTCTTCGAGCGTTTTTGTTGACCAAGCCTTCATCGAACTCGGCGGCCTGAAGGTCGGTAAGTTCTACAGCTGGTGGGATGACGATCTGAACGGCGAAACCGACATTCTGTCGACCAACACTTTGTTTAACTCGATCAAGTACACATACGACGCAGGCTCATTCCAGGCCGCTCTCTCGGTTGACGAATTGGAAGGCCAGTACGGTCAGTACCAGTACGAGGATGATAACAACGTCGGTATCGGCGGCATGATCGGTGCCAAGTTTGGCGCTGTCACGGCTAACCTCATTGCCAGCTACGACTTCGACGCAGAGAACGTTGCTGTTCGTGGCATGCTCTTTGCAGACATTGGTCCGGGCACCTTTGGTC
Organism: Agrobacterium sp. 5Ca39; assembly: GCF_055382365.1. Classification (NCBI taxonomy): domain Bacteria; kingdom Pseudomonadati; phylum Pseudomonadota; class Alphaproteobacteria; order Hyphomicrobiales; family Rhizobiaceae; genus Agrobacterium; species Agrobacterium sp. 5Ca39. The sequence continues at coordinate 665,440 of NZ_AP026436.1, forward strand.
TTGCAGGTGTATGGGCTTCGGGCGACAACGCTTACTACGCGAAATCCGAATGGGCTGTCGCTGTTGAGTACGCTATCAAGGCGACTGATCGTCTGACGCTTACTCCCGGCTTTGAGTATCTTGGCAAGCTCGACGTAAATCCTGCTGATGGCGATTTCGTTGGTGACCGCGACGCTTGGACTGCTGGTCTGACGGTCGACTACAAGATCACCGAAGGTCTGGCTACCAAGATCACCGCCAACTACTACGACGAAGACGGTGCAGACGACGAAGTTACCGGTTTCGTTCGCCTTCAGCGTTCGTTCTAATCTGATCTGACATTGTCAGTGATGGAAACCCCGGCAGAAATGCCGGGGTTTTTCTTTTGGAAGACCGGATGGGACTGTAAGTCGTCGGGCATCGCGTGTGCTTTGAAGTATCGACCAGCCCACCTGTCGCTCATCTGTCCAAGCCGTTGGTGTCATCCCTGGGCTTGCCCCAGTGATCCAATCACGTCGCATGAAATCTGAACGCTGCAGATGCTTGGAACGGGCCCGAGCATGACGCGAGGAACCTTATGCTTCACAGTGGTCAGAAGCGCTCGCCGGCAGGTGCTTGAATGCGCCGCTCGTCGGCTGAGGAAACCGCCTTTACCCGGAGCGCCCATGGCGCAGATCATCAACGATATCGGCCTGTTGGCCGAGCCTCGTCTTGTAGACCTGATAATTCTCCATCACCCGCTGCACGTAGTTGCGTGTTTCGGGGAACGGGATGCGCTCGATCCAGTCGACCACCTCATCGATAGGCTTGCCGCGCGGGTCGCCATAACGGGCGATCCATTCCGGCACACGTTTCGGGCCGGCATTATAGGCGATGAAGGTGAGGATGTAGGAGCCGCCGAAGCTGTCGATCTGCTCGCCGAGATAATGGGCACCGAGTGTAGCGTTATAGCCCGCATCGCTGGTCAGCATCGCCTGTGTGTAGGGCAGGCCGTGGCGGCCGGCCACGCCCTTGGCCGTTCCGGGCAGCAGTTGCAGCAGGCCGCGGGCATTGGCGGCGGAGACGGCGGCGGGGTTGAAGGCGCTTTCCTGTCGGGCGATCGCATAGGCAAGCGCCTTTCCGGAGCCGGCAATATTGGCGCTGGCGGGAATGACGCCGAGCGGATAGGCGAGTGCGGCCGCATCGATACCGCGGCTGAAGGCCGTCTTGCCGATCTGCAGCGAGACCTGATGATTACCGTTGCCCTCAGCCCGCGCCGCCAGAATGGCAAGCTCGCCGGGACTGTCGAGCTGTTCGGCTAGCGACCTGTAAAGGCTGTCGGCGCGCCAGCCGTAACCTGCCGCCTCCAGGCGGTCTATGGCGCGCACGGCTTCGCGGCCGGCAAAGCGCTCGCGGTCGCTATTGCTGGGGCTGGGATAGGTCACGTTCAGCGTCTTCGTGCCGATCCGTGCAGCGGCAAGCTGGCCGTAAAACGTACCGGGATGGGCTGCCGCCTTTGCAAAGAAGTCGCGTGCATCACCGGGTCCTCCGGCTTCGGCCGCCCTTCCGAGCCAGTAATAGGCGCGGGAGGCTGAAAGTGGCCGGTTCGATGTCTGGAGCAGGGCGTTGAAATGACGCGAAGCCGTGGCCGGGTCGCGCATCGCCCGCAGAGCATACCAGCCGGCATGAAACTCGGCATCGGCGACATCCACCGCTGATGTGGCATTGTGATTGGCGACGATACGATAGGCTTCGGCAAAATCGCCGAGATCGGCGAGACCGCGCGCGATGATTCGCCGCTCGTTCCACCATTCGCCGGGATTGACCAGCTTGGAAGTATCCTTCGGCGCCTGCCGCAGAAGAGTCGCCGCTTCCGGATATTTCTGCTGGTTGCGCAGGTTCTCCACGCGCGCGAAAAGGAATGCGGGATCATCGCGCCAGCCGGCATCCACCTTGCCGAGCAGGGCGCCGGCATTGGCGGATCGCTGCAGCACAGCCGCCCAGGCACTGTAAAGGGACTGCGCCTTGCCGAGTTCGCCGAAACGTTTCGCCTGGCTGATGCGGCTGCGATACATCAGATAATCCATGCGCGCCTTGTGGTCCGCGGCCGTCAGATAGGCAGGGAAGGCGGCCAGCACGCGGTCTTCCATATCCTTGTCCATGCCTTCGCTCACCCACAGCTGGCGAATGAGGCGCTGCGAATCCACGACCTTGCCGGAGGCGGCCAGCGCCTTGGCGAGAACCACGGTGCCCTCCGCCGTTTCCGGCTTGCTGCCGCCGAACGCAGCAAGCACCTGCTGTGCCGGCGGGTCTTCGCGATAAAGCGCTTTTTCGGAATTGGCCCGCAAAGTCGCGGCGCCCGGCCAGCCGGCGAGTTCCCGCTGTGCTGCGGCGATTTCGGCTGAAGGCACATCCTTCTGGCCCGAAACGGCGATTGCCCATGTGAGGATGTGACGGTCCAGACTGCCGGTCGGCATGGCGTTGCGCAGCGCGATGGCCCGCGCCGCATCGCGCCCGGAAAGCGCGTCGAGGCCTGCCTTCAGCTGTCTCGCATCATCGGGCCGGTTAAGGCGGGGAATGGCGCCGGTAACCTCTGGCGAAGCGGGCATGAAAGCGGGAACGGTGGGCGCATCCGGCTTCACATAGGGAAGCGGCGCGGCGCCCTCGGGCAGCGGCCCGGCCAGCGCGTTCCACACGGTTGCGGCAAGGCCCGCCGCCATCAATCCCCAGACTGTTTTTTTCATGCCGTTCTTCATCGTGTAACGGAGTTGCCGACTTTCTTCTAATATCGCTACATTGCAGCGGGATTGCCGAAAAAAGGTCTGATCTCCCGCCTGGAAATCTTGGGATTTCAGGCTTAATGAAATGTTAAGCGCGACCCTGCAATTCAATCAACTTTTATTCACCGGCCCGCGAGCAATGTCGCTTTTCGCTATGTGCATTTAATGCTTGCAGATCACGGCCCGAACACTGTCACACTTCCGACAATTTCGGACAAAATACGCTGCCTTTGCGCTTGTCGGCGCCAAGGGCTGGCACTAATGTGTGCCGGTTTTAACCATCGAATGCGGCCGAAGCATGAACCGGCTCGGCGCCAGGAGCTTTGCATGTTCAAGGGATCAATTCCCGCCCTCATTACCCCGTTCACGGACAATGGCGCCGTGGACGAAAAGGCTTTCGCCGCCCATGTGGAATGGCAGATCGCCGAAGGCAGTAACGGACTTGTGCCGGTGGGCACGACGGGGGAATCCCCGACGCTTTCCCACGACGAGCACAAACGTGTCGTTGAACTGTGCATCGAGGTTGCGGCGAAACGGGTTCCGGTCATTGCGGGTGCAGGCTCCAACAATACCGATGAAGCGATCGAGCTGGCCCTGCATGCGCAGGAAGCGGGTGCGGATGCGCTGCTGGTGGTTACCCCCTATTACAACAAGCCGACCCAGAAGGGCCTGTTCGCCCATTTCTCCGCCGTCGCGGAAGCGGTGAAGCTGCCCATCGTCATCTACAATATTCCGCCGCGCTCGGTGGTGGATATGTTGCCGGAAACCATGGGCGCCCTGGTCAAGGCCCATAAGAACATCGTTGGCGTCAAGGACGCGACGGGCAAGATCGACCGTGTTTCCGAACAGCGCATTTCCTGCGGCAAGGATTTCGTCCAGCTCTCGGGTGAAGACGGTACCGCTCTAGGCTTCAACGCCCATGGCGGTGTCGGCTGCATTTCCGTCACGGCCAACGTGGCACCGCGCCTCTGTTCGGAATTCCAGGCGGCGATGCTTGCCGGCGATTATGCCAAGGCGCTGGAGTACCAGGATCGCCTGATGCCGCTGCACAAGGCCATCTTCATGGAGCCAGGCGTCTGCGGCACAAAATATGCGCTGTCGAAGACGCGCGGCGGCAACCGCCGTGTGCGTTCGCCCTTGATGAGCACGCTGGAACCGGCAACCGAAGCAGCCATCGATGCGGCGCTGAAGCATGCCGGCCTGATGAACTGAGACAGGTCTGAAAAGCCAGAAGGCGCGCAATGGACCGCTTCGCAGCAGAAGCCGTCCCGCGCGCCTTTTCTTTTCGTGGCGACGATACTAAATAGAGGTTCGAAAACCGCTCTCGGCGGCAGGCCGAAGGCGCAATAAGAAAAACAAGGGATTGAAATATCATGGCCCCCAAAGGCAGCCAGCGCGTGGTGAACAAGATCGTTGCGGAAAACCGCAAGGCCCGTTTCAACTACGAAATCGTCGACACCTATGAGGCAGGACTGGTGCTGACCGGCACCGAGGTCAAGTCGCTGCGCGAAGGCAAGGCGAACATTGCCGAATCCTACGCGTCGGACGAGGGCGATGAAATCTGGCTCATTAATTCCCACCTGCCGGAATATCTGCAAGCCAACCGTTTCAACCATGAGCCGCGCCGCCGCCGCAAGCTGCTCCTGAGCAAGCGCGAGATCAACCGCCTACGCGCTGGCATCAACCGCGAAGGCATGACGCTGGTGCCGCTCAAGATCTACTTCAACGACAGGGGCCGTGCGAAGCTGGAACTGGCGCTCGCCAAGGGCAAGAAGCTGCACGACAAGCGCGAGACGGAGAAGGAACGCGACTGGAACCGGCAGAAGTCGCGGTTGTTGAAGGGTGGGGCGGCCTAAGTTCGCCGCCTTTCGCAGCATGCTCCTCCGTCATGCCGGACTTGATCCGGCATGCAGTCGCAGCGCGTCTGCGCTGTGAGAAGAGCCCTTTCAGCCCAAGGACTTGGGCTGGCTGGATCCCGGCTCAAGGCCGGGATGACGGGAGTGTGTTACTGCCCGCTGCGCCCGTCACGCCGCCCGGTACGTCCGCTCCACATGCGCCTTCGTCGTCGAAACGCTGAACCGGCTGACAAGCGCCGCCAGGTTGGCGCTGACATCGCTCAGATTGTGCGTGGCTGCATTGGTCTCTTCCACCATCGCCGCATTCTTCTGCGTCAGATTGTCCATGCTGTTGATCGCCGCACTGATTTCCTGAATGCCGACGGATTGTTCCTGCGCCGCCTTGGTGAGCGAGGTGATGTGATCCTTGATGTGATCGACCTTGCTGCCGATCGTATTCAGGGATTCACCCGTTTTGTTCACCAGCGAAACGCCCTGCATCACATCCTCGGAAGACTTGGCGATCAGTGTCTTGATTTCCTTTGCGGCGGTGGCGGAGCGTTGCGCCAGTTCACGCACTTCCTGCGCGACGACGGCGAAACCCTTGCCAGCCTCGCCGGCGCGCGCGGCTTCCACGCCGGCGTTCAACGCCAATAGATTGGTCTGGAACGAAATCTCATCAATGACGGAAATAATCTGGGTGATCTTCTGCGACGAGTCCTCGATGGCGCCCATCGCTTTCACCGCATCCGTCACCACATTGCGAGAGCGTGCTGCTTCGATGGCCGAACTTTCGACGATGGCCTTGGCCTCCTCGGAACGTTGCGCCGACAATCTGGAAATGGTGGTGATTTCCTCAACGGCTGCGGCGGTTTCCTCAAGCGCGGCCGCCTGCTGCTCCGTCCGGCGGGCCATGTCATCGGTGGCGGAGGTGAGCTCGCGCGTATTGCCGGAAATCTTGTTCGCTTCCTCCACGATCTGGGCGAATGCACCGGCGAGATTGCCGACGGCGGTGTTGAAATTGGCGATCAGCCCTTCGAATTGCGGCGCGGTCTTTTCGTTGATGCTGGAGCTGAGGTCGCCGTTGGCCAGCCGGTCGAGGGCACTGTTGAGGAGCGTGAGAATATGGTCCTGCTCCTTCTTCATCTGCGCCTGTTCGGCCTCTACCTTATGCCGCTCGGCGGCGAGCACGTCGAGATAGACGGAAATCGAATAGTCCATGTCCAGAAGGGCGGCCTTGATGGTGGCGGACAAGGCATCCTTCACCTTCCTGGCCTTCTTCTCCATGAATAGGCCCTTCAACTCCGACTCGATCAGGGCCTTGACGATGCCGTCAAGCATCAGCGCATAACCGCCAATGTACCATCGCGGCTCCAGCCCCAGTCTGGCATGGGTGCGGCCGATCGCGGTCACGGCATCTGTATAGTCCGCGTTGAATGTACCGGAGGCGATTCTCGTCCAGTGTTTGAGTTGCATGCCCTTGGCGTGCTGCACATGTGCGTCATTGGCAAAGAACTTCGCCGTCTCCGGCACCGAGCGCACTTTCGCATAGAAGCGGTCCAGCGACGCATCGAGAGAGCCGGTGATGACGCCCTTCATGTCTGAGAGATTCTGTCGCTGCTCGTGGCCGAGCCCCAGAAAATTCAGTCTTTCTTCGAGCTGTCGGTCGGTTTTTTCTTGGCCATGCATGTCTAGTCATCCTGCTTTGGCACCCAAATCATGTCGTTGGTGCCGTTACTTGATTTAGACACGTCTAAAATTAACCAAGATATAATTTTCCCCGGCCGGATTTGACGGTTGTTAATTTCAGGGGGAATTTTTTCCCTGCCGATAGGGGGGTAAACAAAAACGCGCCAGTCTTTGAGACGGACGCGTTTTCGAAATATCGGTGATTGCGAAATCGGGATCAGACCGTCTCGGGGCCTTCCGCGTGCCGGGCAGGGCGCTCATTCGGGTCGCGTCCGATTTCGGCTTTCAGCGTCATCAGGTCGATGAAGTGATCGGCCTGGCGGCGCAGGTCGTCGGCGATCATCGCTGGCTGGGTGGCCATGGTGGAAACCACGGAAACCTTGCGGCCCTTGCGCTGCAGCGCGTCCACCAGCGTGGTGAAATCGCCGTCGCCGGAAAACAGCACCAGGTGATCGACCGTTTCGGATTGCTCCATGGCGTCGACCGCCAGTTCGATATCCATGTTACCCTTGATCTTGCGGCGGCCGAGCGCGTCGGTAAATTCCTTCGCCGGCTTCGTCACGACCTTGTAACCGTTATAGTCTAGCCAGTCGATCAGCGGGCGGATCGAGGAATATTCCTGATCTTCGATCAGGGCCGTGTAATAATAGGCGCGCAGCAGATAGCCGCGCTTTTGAAACGCCTTCAGAAGCTTGCGGTAGTCGATATCGAATCCCAGGCTTTTCGATGCTGCATAAAGATTGGCTCCATCTATGAAGAGCGCAATTTTCTCCCGTGGATCGAACATTCCATCCCATTCCTTTTTTTGGAAAGGCCATTATCTGGCTTTTATATCCGGTCGATAGCGCTAAATATCATGTCGTATCAACGCGCTTTGCGTACCGCCGTTGCGTTTTAAGTAAGCTACCTTCCCCCTTATTCCAAGACAATTCTTCTAGACATTTTGTTCATCAGGCGCCAAACATCGAGGATAAGGTGCCAAAAGACGCCAAAGACAGGAAAAACTTGAATTCCGCGGCCAATGGCTGTATCGGAAGCTGGAAAGCTTCGTCGCGAGAATTTCCAGGTGTTTTCCGCACGGCACGAAGCGCAGATTCAATAGGTTAGAGCAACCCTTGTGCATCCTGAAGACCGCACGGCGCTCTGATCCACGACATTACGACCCGCAAAGGACAGGCAATGGCCCGCGTCACAGTTGAAGATTGCATTGATAAAGTAGACAACCGTTTCGAGTTGGTGCTTCTCGCCAGCCACCGTGCGCGCCAGATTTCTCAGGGCTCTTCCATCACGGTTGACCGCGATAATGACAAGAACCCCGTCGTTGCGCTGCGTGAAATCGCCGACGAGACGCTGTCTCCCGACGATCTGAAGGAAGACCTCATCCATTCGCTGCAGAAGCACGTGGAAGTGGACGAGCCCGAGCCCGATCCGGTCACGCTTGCCGCCGCCGCTGCCGACAGCGAAGAAGACGACCAGCCGGAAACTGTCACCTTCGACCAGATGTCGGAAGAAGAACTGCTGGCCGGTATCGAAGGCCTTGTGCCGCCGGAAAAAAATGACGATTATTGATCCGGTTTTATGACGCCTTTGGCAGATGGCGGTTACCGTCTGTCAATAGTTGCCGTCATAATCTGATCCTTATTGATGCAGCATTGTGCGCCGACCCCAAGGTTGGCGCGCTTTCTTTTTGTGGAATATCGCATGATGCGGCAATACGAACTCGTTGAGCGGGTTCAAAAATATAAACCGGATGCGAATGAGGCCCTGCTGAACAAGGCCTATGTTTACGCGATGCAGAAACACGGCCAGCAGAAGCGGGCCAATGGCGACCCCTACATCTCGCATCCGCTGGAAGTTGCCGCAATCCTCACTGAAATGCATCTCGACGAATCGACCATCGCGGTTGCGCTGCTGCACGATACGATCGAGGACACCACCGCAACTCGCGCTGAAATCGACGAATTATTCGGCGAAGACATCGGCCGGCTGGTGGAAGGGCTGACCAAGCTCAAGAAGCTTGATCTCGTCACCCGCAAGGCGAAACAGGCGGAGAACCTGCGCAAGCTGCTGCTCGCCATTTCCGATGACGTGCGCGTCCTCCTGGTGAAGCTCGCCGATCGCCTGCACAACATGCGTACCATGGAATACATGCCGGCAGACAAGCGCAGCCGCATTTCCGAGGAAACCATGGAAATCTATGCGCCGCTCGCCGGCCGCATGGGCATGCAGGACATGCGCGACGAGCTGGAGGACCTGTCCTTCCGTTATCTCAATCCGGAAGCCTATGAGACGGTGACAAACCGTCTGCAGGAACTGGAAACGCGCAATGAAGGCCTCATCAAGAAGATCGAGGACGAGCTGCGTGAATTGCTCGTGGCGAACGGCCTCATCGGCGCGGGCGTCAAGGGTCGGCAGAAAAAGCCTTATTCGGTGTTTCGCAAGATGCAGTCGAAGTCGCTCTCTTTCGAGCAGCTGTCTGACGTCTACGGTTTCCGCATTCTGGTCGACGACATTCCCTCCTGCTATCGGGCGCTCGGCATCGTGCACACACGCTGGCGTGTGGTGCCGGGCCGCTTCAAGGATTACATCTCCACGCCGAAGCAGAACGACTATCGGTCCATCCACACCACCATCGTTGGCCCGTCGCGTCAGCGTATCGAGCTGCAGATCCGCACCAAGCGCATGCATGAGATCGCCGAATTCGGCATTGCCGCCCACGCGCTCTACAAGGACGGCGAAAACGGGGAGGGCGATCTGCTTTCGCCGGAAAGCAACGCCTATTCCTGGCTGCGCCACACCATCGAATCGCTGGCGGAAGGCGACAGCCCGGAAGAATTCCTTGAGCATACCAAGCTGGAACTCTTTCAGGATCAGGTGTTCTGCTTCACGCCCAAGGGCAAGCTGATTGCCCTGCCGCGCGGCGCGACGCCCATCGATTTTGCCTATGCGGTGCACACCAATATCGGCGACACCACCGTTGGCGCCAAGATCAACGGCCGGATCATGCCGCTCGTCACCCGGCTGAACAATGGCGACGAGGTGGAGATCATCCGCTCCGGCGTGCAGGTGCCGCCCGCCGCATGGGAAGAGGTAGTGGTGACGGGCAAGGCCCGCTCGGCCATTCGCCGCGCCACCCGTATGGCCATCCGCAAACAATATTCCGGCCTTGGTTATCGCATTCTCGAGCGCACCTTCGAACGCGCCGGCAAGGCCTTCTCCAAGGAGGCGCTGAAGCCGGTCCTGCATCGGCTGGCGCAGAAGGATGTCGAGGACGCCATCGCGGCCGTCGGCCGTGGCGAGGTTTCCTCGCTCGATGTGCTGCGCGCGGTATTCCCGGATTATCAGGACGAGCGCGTGACGGTGAAGATGACCGGTGACGACGGCTGGTTCAACATGCGCAGCGCCTCGGGCATGGTCTTCAAGATACCGGGCAAGTCCCGTTCGGCGCTGGAGGATGACGGTGCGGCCGAAATGCTCGACGGGCCTGACCCGCTGCCCATTCGTGGCCTTTCCGGCAATGTCGATGTGCATTTCGGGCCGGCCGGCGCCGTTCCGGGGGACCGCATCGTCGGCATCATGGAAAAGGGCAAGGGCATTACCATCTATCCAATCCAGGCGCCGGCGCTTCAGCGCTTCGACGACGAGCCGGAACGCTGGATCGATGTGCGGTGGGATCTGGACGAAGCGAACAAGTCGCGCTTCATGGCGCGGGTGATGATCAATGCGTTGAACGAGCCGGGCACGCTTGCCTCGGTGGCGCAGTCGATCGCAACGCTCGACGTCAATATTCGCGGGCTGAACATGGTCCGCATCGGTACTGACTTCTCCGAGTTGGCGCTGGACGTGGAAGTCTGGGATCTCAGGCAGCTGAACCAGCTTCTGTCGCAGCTCAAGGATCTGGATTGCGTCTCCACGGTCACGCGTGCCTTTGATTGAGGCATTTTTGATGCCCTTGAGATAATGTAAGGCCGTTGTTATGCGTTCTGTGCATGGCAGCGGCCTTTTCCTGTCTCTGGTCGTTAATGCGGTTTGCGACTATTTTCCTCTCAGAAATTGAAGAGAAGGAAACGCGGCGTGCCGGTGGATGAACACCGATGAGAAACGCCAGTTCCAAACCGAAAGGACCGAAAATCATGTTTACTCCGCTTCGCAAGATCGCTCGCGCCGTTCGTGGCAAGACCACCCAGGAACGCGAATTCGAATATCTCAGCGGCTCGGTATCGAATGTCGACCTCGAGTTCCGTCAGCGCGAAATCGACCGCGGCCTGTTCCGCCGGTAATGCGCTCAGCGCATGGCAGCCAATCGCCATGCGTATGGACACGGAAAGCGCGGCGGTAATGGCCTGTGTTTTCCTGTGCACCGCAAGCCCAGGAGATACGCGCCTCAGCGCGTCTACTCCGCGCCGCTGTCCAGTGTGACTGATCGGGTATGCTGCATCTGCAATGATCAGCGTGGGATAACCGGGCAAAAGTTCTTTGTTGCCTACCACGCTCTTGGCTCGGCCGGGGTGATGAAATAGACTGCCCCCATGCCGTTTCGCCGCCGTGAACCCGTTGGTTTTTCAGAGAAGATTCGCGACCTCTTCTGGCCGCGAACGGGTTTTTCCCGTTCCCTGCGCTACATGAAGTTGCGCCTGCTCAGGCTTTCTGCATCTCCCCATTCCATTGCCGCCGGTGTCGCCATCGGTGTGGGTGTGGCGTGGATGCCGTTTCTCGGTGTTCACATCATCATTGCCATGGCGCTCGGTTTCCTCATGCGCGTCAACCTCGTGGCGGCGGCACTCGGTACGACGTTCGCCAATCCGCTGACATTTCCTTTCATCTGGGCCTCCACCTGGGAGCTGGGACATGTCATTCTCGGGCGAAAGACGTCGGAAAGTGCTGCGCATGTGGATTTCGTGGCGCTGTTTAGCCATCTTGAATTCCGGCAGATATGGACGCCGGTACTGGAACCCATGACCATTGGTGCGGTTCCGCCCGCCATCATCAGCGCGGTCATCGCCTATATCGCCGTTTATGGGCTCATCAACGGCTTTCAGCGCCGCAAGATGGAAAATCTCGCGCATCGCGCCGCCAACAAGAATGCTTCTCTGGAGATGTTGAATTGATCATTGGATTGGGAAGCGACCTGATAGACATCCGGCGCGTTGAAAAATCGATCGAGCGCTTCGGCGAGCGTTTCACCCATCGGTGTTTCACCGATATCGAGCGCGCCAAATCCGATGGCCGCAAGAACCGCGCCGCGTCCTATGCCAAGCGTTTCGCCGCCAAGGAGGCCTGTTCCAAGGCGCTTGGCACCGGCCTTGCGAACGGCGTTTTCTGGAAGGACATGGGCGTCGTCAACCTTCCGGGCGGCAAGCCCACCATGGTGCTGACAAACGGGGCAGGGGAGCGACTGGCGGCCATGCTGCCCGCAGGCCATCGCGCCAATATTCACCTGACGATCACGGATGACCACCCTTACGCTCAGGCATTTGTGATCATCGAGGCGCTTCCCGTGATCGATTGACGCCTGGGGGCACCGTTGGGCGCGCTCTATTTGCACGGCTGTCACAGAAGCGCTTCCCTTCGGGCTGGAAAGGTTCTAGAGAAGTCGCAGAAATATGAAAGCGTTGCGGGCCGCGTGAAACAGCATCACCCGCCCCAGGCGCGATAAGCAACGGCCCGTCAGCTTCTTGGATCGAAGAAGCCGGGAAACAATCAGGCAGGTCTTTAAGTGTCGGAAAAAGCGGAAAAGAAGCAGAACGCCCTTTGGGAGAACGTCAAGGTCATCATTCAGGCGCTGCTGCTGGCGATGGTCATCCGCACCGTGCTGTTTCAGCCCTTCACCATCCCGTCGGGCTCGATGATGCCGACGCTGCTGGTCGGCGACTATCTTTTCGTCAACAAGTTCTCCTACGGCTATTCTAAATATTCGCTGCCTTTCTCGCCGAACCTGTTTTCGGGCCGCATTCTGGAATTCAGCAAGCCGAAGCGCGGCGATGTCGTGGTCTTCCGCCTGCCGCCCAATCCTGAAGTGGATTACATCAAGCGTCTGGTCGGCCTGCCGGGCGACCGAATTCAGGTCACGAATGGCGTGCTGTTCATCAACGGCCAGCCGGTGCCCAAGCAGCCCGACGGCACCTTCACGTCGGATTATCGCGCCGATCCGGGCGCCAACGTACCCGTTTTCCGCGAAACGCTTGACAATGGCGTTACCTACGACACGCTCGATCAGTCGCCCGACTCGCGCGGCGACAACACCCGCGAATTCGTGGTCCCCGAAGGCCATTATTTCATGATGGGCGACAACAGAGACAATTCGCTAGATAGCCGCTTCGATGTCGGTTTCGTGCCGGAAGAAAACCTGATTGGCCGCGCCAGCGTCATCTTCTTCTCTTTGGGCAACGACACGCCGTTCAGCCGCATTTGGGAATGGCCGGCCAACATGCGTTGGGACCGCCTGTTCAAGGTTGTGGGATGAGCAAGACCAAGCCGCTTTCCGCGGACGAGATTTCCCGTCTGGAAGCGTTGATCGGATATGAGTTCAAGGAAAAGGCCCGGCTCGACCGGGCCTTGACCCATGCCAGCGCCCGCTCCGCCGCGGCGGGCAATTACGAACGTCTGGAGTTTCTGGGCGACCGCGTTCTGGGTCTCTGCGTTGCAGAGCTTCTGTTCTCCATCTTCCGCAATGCGTCCGAAGGTGAGCTTTCGGTGCGTTTGAACCAACTGGTCAGCGCCGAATCCTGCGCGTCGATCGCTGACGAGATGGGCCTGCACAATTTCATCCGCACCGGATCCGACGTCAAGAAACTCACCGGCAAGGCGATGCTGAACGTGCGCGCCGATGTCGTCGAAAGCCTGATTGCCACCATCTATCTGGATGGCGGCCTCGATGCGTCGCGCAAATTCATTCTGAAATATTGGCAGGGCCGTGCCACGAGCGTGGATGCCGGACGGCGTGACGCGAAAACGGAACTGCAGGAATGGGCGCACGCAAAGTTTGCGGTCACCCCATCTTACCGGGTTGACGATCGCTCCGGACCGGATCACGATCCCCGCTTTACGGTGACTGTTGAAATTCCCGGCGTAAAGCCGGAAACCGGCGTCGAGCGTTCCAAGCGCGCGGCCGAGCAGGTGGCGGCAACCAGATTGCTGGAACGCGAAGGCGTCTGGCAGAAAAGCTCTACCTGAAACTGAGCTGACCGGCGACGGCAGCTGACTATCAAGCGCATGGCGAGCCCTCTGGCCGCATGTTGAATACCTCTGACCTTGAATGGATATCATGACCGATCACGAAAACCCCGCCTCGACAGGCGAAGACAATGCCCTTCCGACCCGCTCCGGCTTCGTTGCCCTCATTGGCCCTACAAATGCCGGTAAGTCGACGCTGGTAAACCGCCTGGTGGGCGCCAAGGTTTCCATCGTCAGCCACAAGGTGCAGACGACGCGTGCGGTCATGCGCGGCATCGCCATTCACGACAACGCGCAGATCGTGTTCATGGACACGCCCGGTATCTTCAAGCCGCGCCGTCGGCTGGACCGCGCCATGGTCACCTCCGCCTGGGGCGGCGCGAAGGACGCCGATCTCATTCTTCTTTTGATCGACAGCGAGCGCGGCCTGAAGGGTGACGCTGAGGCGATTCTCGAAGGCCTGAAGGACGTCCCCCAGAAGAAAATCCTCTGCCTCAACAAGATCGACCAGGTAAAGCGCGAAGACCTCCTGAAGCTCGCCGCCGCCGCCAATGAGACGGTCGCCTTCGACCGCACCTTCATGATCTCGGCGACCAATGGCTCCGGTTGTGAAGACCTGATGAACTATCTGGCCGCCGAATTGCCGGAAGGCCCATGGTATTATCCGGAAGACCAGATCTCCGACCTGCCCATGCGCCAGCTTGCCGCCGAAATCACCCGCGAAAAGCTGTTCCTGCGCCTGCACCAGGAGCTGCCCTATGCCTCGCATGTCGAGACGGAAAAGTGGGAAGAGCGCAAGGATGGCTCGGTGCGCATCGAGCAGGTGATCTATGTCGAGCGCGACAGCCAGAAAAAGATTGCGCTCGGCAAGAACGGCGATGCCATCAAGGCGATCTCCACCGCCTCGCGCAAGGAACTCTCGGAAATCCTCGAGCAGCCGGTGCATCTATTCCTGTTCGTCAAGGTGCGCGAGAACTGGGGCGACGACCCGGAGCGTTTCCGCGAAATGGGGCTGGAATTCCCGCGAGGCTGAAAGCGCGTCATTCCCGCGTTTCTGTGAGGATACAGAAACGCGGTGGGAGGAGCGCGATGTCTTTGTTCCCGGCAGGGAACCGAATATCCTTGGAACGGGTTGTTCCAAAAACAATTGGGCGCAACCTTTTTTCATGATGGATAATCATGTCACCCAAAAAACCGAACGGGATTTCCACCACCCCCTGCCAGCAATGCCCGCTGCGCGATCTACCGCATTTCAGGGACTTTTCTTCTTCGGAACTGGATTTCGTGTCCCGTTTCAAGACGGGGGAATTGGCGGTGGAGAGCGGCTCCGTCATCCTGATGGAAGGCTCACACAGCGCTCACCTCTACACGGTGCTTGCGGGCTGGGCATTTCGCTACAAGACTTTGGAGGACGGCCGGCGGCAGATCCTGAATTACGTGATGCCGGGCGACCTCGTCGGCCTGCAGGGCACGGTGATGGGGGAGATGCAGCACTCGGTTGAGGCCTTGTCGCCGGTCACGCTGTGCGTCTTCGAGCGATCGCGCCTCAACAATCTCTTTACCGACCACCCGACGCTTGCCTATGATCTGACATGGATTGCGGCGAGCGAAGAGCGCATGCTCGACAGTCATCTGCTCAGCATCGGCCGTCGCACGGCGCTTGAGCGCGCGGCCTACCTTATCGCTTTCCTTTACAGCAGGGCGAAAGCGGTCGCGCTGCTGCAGGGCGAGGCGACGATTCCTGTCACCCAGCAGCACGTGGCCGATACGCTCGGCCTCTCCATCGTCCACACCAACAAGACGCTGAGAAAGCTCGTCGATCGCGGGCTTATCCGCTGGACGGACAAGGGCTGTCTGGTGCTGGATGACGCCGGACTGGCGCAAGTTGCGGGCTGGGAAAGCGACGGCAAGCGGCAGAGACCGTTTATCTGATCTTCCGACATGTCTTTTTTAAATGACGGGCGAGCCGCAATTTGCGACTGCTCCCATGATATCTCACTGGAGAATCGTTTCGAAGACGACGGCTTCGAGCCTGACGGCTCTCTTTGTTAGGAAGAAAAATATGGTGCCACAACGGGTTATCATCGTTGAGGATGAATATCTGGTGGCGCTCGATGTTGAGGCGGTTCTCCAGTCGATGGGTGTGGAGACCGTTATCATCGCCACGACGCTTGCGCAGGCGAGGAAGGCTCTCGAAGAGGATGGCGCCGATTGCGTGCTTCTCGATGTCAGCCTTTCTGACGGTAAAAGTTATGATTTTGCACGCCACTTGCGGTCTGCGTCCATTCCTTTCGGTTTTGTCAGCGGTTACGGCGACACGACCGGATTCCCCGAAGATCTCCTGCATGCGCCCTTGCTCGGCAAGCCTTTCGGAGAAAATGAAATCACCGATTTCGTCCTCCGCCTCGTCGATGCGGCGCGTGTTACCGTAAAAGAATAACGTTTCGCCGCCGGATCGGTTATGATCGGGCTTGAATCGAAATTCGGACAGGTTTCATGCAGTGGCAGGATGAGGCGATCATTCTCGGCGTAAAGCGCCATGGCGAGACGAGTGTCATCGCCGAGGTGATGACCCGCACACGCGGCCGCCATCTCGGCATGGTGCGCTCCGGGCGCTCCCGTAGCATGCAGCCGGTGCTGCAGGCCGGAAACCGGGTAGACGTCGTCTGGCGCGCTCGCCTTGACGATCATCTCGGAGAATACCGCATCGAGCCCCTGCAACTGCGCGCGGCGCAATTGATGGAAACGGCCACCGCCGTATACGGCGTCCAGGCCATGGGCGCGCTGCTGAGGCTTTTGCCGGAGCGCGATCCGCATCCGCATCTTTATCAGGCACTCGATATCATTCTCGATAATCTCCACGACCCGGCCGATGCAGGCGAACTTTTCGTGCGCTTCGAGTTGGCGGTGCTGAATGATCTCGGTTTCGGGCTTGATCTTACCGAATGTGCGGCGACGGGGCTGCGCAACGATCTCATCTATGTTTCGCCGAAAACGGGAAGGGCGGTCTGCCGCACGGCGGGAGCGCCCTATGCGGACCGGATGCTGTCGCTTCCGGCTTTTCTCGGCGAAGGCCAGTCGAAAGCCGCTGATCCCGAGAGCCTTGCGGCAGCTTTTCGCCTGACCGCCCATTTTCTCAACCGCCATGTCTATGATCCGCGCGGGCTCAATGAAAACGCCGCCCGCGACGGTTTCGTGCAGGCGGCGCTGAAGGCTTTGGAGCGCAGGGGATCGCCGCCCGCACTGGACAGGGCCGGTTAATTCAGGGCCATCGCTATTGGGCGAAGGCCGGCCGTGGGGCGGGGCGTTCTTCAATGGGCCAGTGCACGACGGCCGCAAAAATCCCCATGCCGACGCCAAGCCACCAGACGAGGTCGTAAGAACCGAACCTGTCATAAAGAAAGCCGCCCAGCCAGACGCCAAGGAACGAGCCGATCTGGTGGGTGAGGAACACGACGCCGCCGAGCATGCCGAGATGGCGCGTGCCGAACATGATGGCCACCAGCGCATTTGTGGGCGGCACGGTGGAGAGCCAGAGTATGCCCATGACGGAAGCAAAGAGAATGACTGAAAGCGGCGATTGCGGCAAAAGCAGAAAGGCAGTCACGACCACGGAACGGGCAATATAGATATAGGCCAGGAAATAGGGCTTGGAATAACGCTGTGCGATGACGCCGGCGGCCAGCGATCCGATGATGTTGAAGAAGCCGATGAGCGCCATGGCAATCACCGCGTAGCGTGGTTCGATACCGATATCGCCGAGATAGGCCGGGAAATGCGCGGTGATGAAGGCCACCTGGAAACCACAGACGAAGAAGCCCGTCGTCAGCAGCAGATAGCTCTTGTGGCCAAGCGCTTCCTTCAGCGCTTCGCCCGCGGTCTGCTGGAACTGCGCCTGCGACTGGGTGCCGGAGGATGAGTTTCCGCGCATGAAAAAGGCGAGCAGCGGCACCAGCATCATCATGGCGGCGAGCCAGACGAGACTGTCCGACCAGCCATAGGTGGAAATCAGCCCCTGGCTGATAGGTGCAAACAGGAACATGCCTGCCGAACCCGCCGCCGTGCCGATACCAAAGGCGAATGAACGCTGCTGCGGCGTGACATGGCGGGCGAAGGCGGAAAGGATGACGCTGAAGGACCCTGCGGCAATGCCAAGCCCAACGAGAACGCCGCCGCCGAAATGTAGCCAGAAGGGCGATGTGCCGAAGGACATGCAGATGAGGCCCGTCGCATAAAGAAAGCCCGAGAGCACGAGCACGCGGCCCGTACCGAACTTATCGGCGATGGCGCCGAAGAAGGGTTGGCCGAGACCCCAGAAGAGGTTCTGCAGCGCCATGGCAAGGCCGAAGGTTGAACGATCCCAGCCGGTATCGGCCAGCATCGGCAACTGGAAAAAGCCCATGGCGGAGCGGGGGCCGAACGTCATGACCGCAATCAGCGACCCGGCTGCGATAATCAGCCAGGGCATGCTCTGGCGAGTGGCTTGCGACATGAATATTCCCCCCTCGCAGCGCCCGCCTCTGAAAGAAGCGCAAAGCATGCCGCGGATTCCACAATGATGGGATGAATATTATCTTTTGTCAGCCGGCCCCACTAGCGACTTTTCTTGACGGCCATTATTCATGCGATTGATGGAATGCGGCCTAAGAGGCGACGATGAAACAGAATATCTACGACGATCCCGGGTTTTTCGAGCGCTACAGCGCCATGCCGCGTTCCGTGGAAGGTCTGCGTCAGGCCGGTGAGTGGCACGAATTGCGCGCCATGCTGCCCCCGCTGAAAGACAAGTCCTTTCTCGACCTCGGTTGCGGTTTCGGCTGGCATTGCCGCTTTGCCGCGGAGCAGGGCGCACGCCATGTCGTCGGCGTCGATCTCTCGGAGAACATGTTGCGCCGCGCCGCCGAGATCAATGGTGGGCCCGGCATCGAATATCGCCGCGCCGCTATCGAAGACATCGATTTTCCGCCGCAGAGTTTCGATGTGGTGCTGAGTTCCCTTGCCCTGCATTACGTCCGCGATCTCGACGTGGCATTCGCAAGGATTTTCGCCGTGCTGAAAGCGGGCGGCGATTTCATTTTTTCCATCGAGCATCCCGCTTTTACGGCGCTGGAAAAACAGGACTGGTTTTACGGCGAGGATGGCGAAATCCTGCACTGGCCACTCGACAACTACCAGAACGAGGGCGTGCGCCACTCCAACTGGATGGCGGACGATGTGGTAAAATATCACCGCACCGTGTCAGCTATCGTCAATGGCCTCCTGTCCGCTGGTTTCACCCTGACGCGTCTGGCGGAACCACGACCGGATCCGGCTTTGGTGGCCGAGCGCCCGGAGCTGAAGCATGAAGACCGCCGCCCGATCTTTTTGATCGTCGGTGTGAAGAAGTCGTGACATGACCCGTGCGTTGTATCGCCGGGGTGCACAAAGATTGAGATCGGCGCGTCAGGCTCGAAGCTTGCCTTGTTCACAGTGCTCCGTCCCTCCTCATCTCTGTGCTTGTCACAGAGATCCAGCCAGCCCAACTCTTTGGGCTGAGGGATTGTTTCGCCGCGCAGACGCGCATCGGCTGGATTCCTGTGACAAGCACAGGATGAGGGGAGCGAGGGTTTGACGACAGGTTAAAGCGCTGCCTGATGCCCAGAGGATTCCGTTTGAACCGGACTGACTTAGCGCCTCTTGATCGCCCAGCCTTCGGGCCTTTCCTCGATCACCTTTGCGACGTCGCCGACAGACAGCCTGCCTTCACCGCGCGGCGTCACGTTCCAGCCGAACAGCGGGCCGGGCACGCGCCGGTCTGCGGACATGCGGATGCGGCCCATGGCCTTCATGGGAGAGGGCACATCGCGGGAGCCGGTCGTCTGATCCTGCGTGGTCATGATGCAGCGGGCGCAGGGTTTGACGAGATCGAAGCGAATGCCGCCGATCTCGATGGCCGCCCACCCGTCTTCCGCCCATGGTTCGTCCGTCTCAAGCACGATATTGGGCCGGAACCGCTCCATGCCAACGTCGTCTTCGCCATTTTCGCGCATGTTGTCGTTCAGCGCGGCGAGCGAGGCGGTGGTGGTGACAAGGATCTGGTAGCCATCCGCAAAGGTGACGGGCGTTTCATTGCCTGTCCACTCGAGGCTCGCGATGCGTTTGGAAGCGTTATCGAAAAAGGCGAGCTTCACTTCGCGTCCGAGCCATGCCGAGAGCGTGTCATTGGTCAAAGCGTCGGCCATATTGGCGCTGACGATCGATTTCCATACCGCCACATCCATGCGCTCGCCGGATGGCCTTGCGACGATCTCGCCATGCTGGTCGCGCGAAAGCAACATGCCCCCGTCCTCGTGCCGCGCCAGAACCGTGGCAATGGCAGGCAATTCACGCTGGGTGATGAAGTGGCCCGACGGGTCCACAAGCATGGCGCGACGGTCACCCGGCAGACCCTCGGCCGACACGGCGCTGTCCGAGAGGGAAATGCCGCGCGCGCTTTTCAGCGGGTAGATATTAAGCTCTGTCACACGCATCATGCTTCCTCATATTTCATCGAGAAACAGGTCCAGCACCTGTTTCAGCCGCTCATGGCGGGCTCTGGCCATCTGCCTGCCGGTCTCTGTGCGAAAACCATCTGCCAGCTTGAACAGCTTGGTCTCGAAATGGTCGATGGCAAAAGCGCGGTCATCAAGCGGCCGTTCCTTCGCCAAGGGGTCGACCGGATCGTAAAGTGCGGAGCCCATGCGTCCGGCAATATAAAAGCAGCGCGCCGCGCCCACCATGCCGATGGCGTCCAGCCTGTCGGCATCCTGAAGGATTTTCGCTTCCAGTGTCTGCGGTTCGATATTGGCGGAAAAGCTGTGGGTGATGATCGCATGCGTGACGGCGTCGATATCCTGCTTCTTCCAGCCGAGGCCGGCCAGAATGCCTGAAGCCTTTTCTGCCGCCAGCCGTGATGCCTGTGCCCGCAAGTGCGAGTTTTTCTCCACCGCCACACAATCATGCAGCAGCACGCTGGCCGCCAGCACGGTGCCATCGCCGCCTTCACCCGCATGGATGCGCATGGCATTGCGGAAGACGCGGTGAATATGGGCCAGATCATGCGAGCCGTCGCCCGCATCGGCGGCGTGGGGGATCAGATCCTGCGCAAGCGCCTCATGGGGCGCGAAAGCCTCCGCCGCGATCATGCCTGCGGCTTCCGGGTGAGGATTTTCTGGTAGAACAGGCCGATGCCGATGAGCACCGCGCCGAGCCCGATGAAGGACAGCGCCCGGAGCACGCCTTCGAGGTTGCTCATGTCGATCAGGAAGGCTTTGGCAACCGAGATCAGCACGAAGGCGGCCGATGCCAGACGCAGGCTGCGGGCATTAAAGCGCGAGCCAAGCACGAGCAGCAGGACGCCGATCAGCAGCCAGACCACCGAGTAGCTGTAGGTCTCGCCCTGCATAAAGCCCTTCCAGTCAGCAATGTTCTCGCCCTGCCAAAAACGGCGCACCGAAAGCGTGGCCCAGGCAAAACCGAGCGCTGCTCCCGCCACCGCCAGCATGCTGACATAGGGCGGCGGACGTTTTCCGCGCGCGTAATAGGCGAGGCCGCCATAAGCGAATGCCGGCAAAAGGTAACCGATCAGCAGCAGGTTGAGGACCGGGATGCGGCCGGTATTCTCGCCGGTGAAATAGGGGTTGAGCGTGAAGAAATGCATCGTCAGCACGTTGATGACGGCGATGACGCCGGCGATCATCGAGCCGTAACGGAAGACGGGGCTGGGGCTTTTCAAATCCAGCGTCATCAGGACACCGGAGAAGCCGATGGTCAGCAGCGTGTAGATCGACTGCTCGCCGAGCGTCGGCACATTGCTGTCGAGCGTACCGCCATTCATTGCGTGGCGAACGAGGATGGCCACGGCCAGAAGTCCCATGACGCTGGCGATGGCCTGCAGGAAGTTCTTGATCCGCATGCCCGCCCAGTCGCGCAACAGCCACGCGGAGACGATGGCCAGCAAGGCAGGGATGCCATAGCCCGGCAGCAGCGCGTTGAAGACCGGCGTCGTGCCGAGATTTTGCGGCCCGACGATTGTCGGCTCCCAGGCGATCCGGCCAAGAACGGCAACACTTGCGACAGCCATGACCCAGGGCAGTATATCCCAGTTGCGGTAGCGGCTCGCCAGCACGTAAAGGAAGCCGATGACGGACAGCAGCACTGTCGTCGCGAGCCCGTCCGTCAGCGTATGCAGGCAGAGCGCGAAGGCGGCGAAGGAGCCGAGCACAAGGATGTTCAGCGGCTTGCGATAGGCCTCACTGTTGCGCCGGTGCAGCCATTCAGCACCGGCAAGCAGCACGAAGCCAAGGCCGAGACCATAGGCCGCGTGCAGCCAGTCGCGGCCGAGATTGCCATATTCGACGAAGCTCGCCGTCGCGAGCCAGACAGGGAACAGGGCGGCAATGCCAGCCCAGAGCTGGGCGAAATCCGCATCTTCCGCGCCCTTGCGTTTCAGGAAGGAAAAGGCGCACAGCACGAAGACAGCGCCAAGGCCGAGCGCCATGGCAATTTCCGCAGCGTAGCCTGTGCCCACGGGCGGAAGCGTCACGCCGGTATCATTCACGAGACCAATAAAATCGATGCCACGCCGCGACATGAGCGACACCGCAGACTGCGCGCCGAGCGCGGCGATGATCGCCGGCCAGACGGCATAGTGATGGGCAGCGCCGAGTGCTGCAAGAACTGCAATAAGCGCTGAAACGATGAGCGCCGGGTGAGTATCGACGCTGCCTTCGGCAAAGAGGAAGCCGATGGCCGGCAGGATCACCGCCATCGATACGGTGAGGTTGAGGGCGAGCGACGGGCGCAGCAAAAGCCGCATGATGCGAATCGCGCGCCGCTCGGGAGCTGCCGTTTCGGCAGCGTCCGGAGGCGTGGTGTCGTACTGTTTTCCGGGCCAAAGGAAGATCGTGCCAGCGAGCATAATGAGCAGGGCAAGAGTCGGCGGTTCGGCACTGATTGCATCCGAAAAGCCGATATATCCGAGAGCCCATAGGCCAAGTCCGGCATTGGCAAGCGACGGGACCACCGTCCAGCCCTGCCGGCGCGCCGCTGCCGCGGTTGCGAGCCAAGAGACGGTGAGGAAGACGAAGAGCGCCCAGATATTCGGCGTTTCGGTGGAAATCAGCGCCGGCGTCAGCATCGAACCGAGAAGTCCGAGACCGGCGAGCGCCTGTCCGTGCAACAACGACAGGCCGATGGTGGCGAAGGCGACGAGGCCAAGCAGGATAAAGGCGGTGCCGGGGCCGATATAGTCGTAGATGCCATAAGCCGCATAAACCACACCGAACAGCGTCAATGCACCGGCCGCGGTGAGCACACCCGGTATCATGGCATTGGAGTAGGTGGTGGCGATGCCTGGCACCGCCTTGCGGCGGATCGCTTCACCGGCAAGCCCGAGAAAGAGGCCGAAAATGGCGGCGAGCGACAGCCTGACCGCCGGGCTGAGCAGGCCTGATTCGATCGAATATTTGACGAGGAAAATGCCGCCGAGCGCCAGCGCCAGCCCGCCCGCCCAAACCGCCCAGCGCGCGCCGAGCAGGCTTTCGAAGCTTTCTTTCGCTGCCGGGGCAGACGCGTTATCAGAAGCCGCCACGGATACGGCATCGGCGAGTGGCGCAGCGGGAGCGTCTTTGCGCGCCACGTCTTGATCCGCCGCAGCGGTGCTGGCTTCTGAACGCTCGAAGGCGTCTTCATCCCGGATGCCCGCTGGTTCCAGCGCCGTCTGGCCTTCCGTCTCTGCTGCGAAATCAGTCTTTTCGGCGGTTTCCGCGTTTTCTGCCAGTGCCGCAGCAGGAGCGGCCACGCCCGCCGCCATCAGCCGCTTGAGGCTGTGAACCTCCCGTTCGAGCGACTTGATGCGGCTTGAATTGCGGATGCTTGCGACGAGCGTGTAGATGAAGGCCGCGACAAGGGCGAGGATAAACAGCGGGATTTCCAAACGGACTCTCCAATTATGAAGCTGTTTTTAAAGCCCTTTTGGTGAATTTATGCAAGGCCCGGTTGATGAGGTTGTGGGTAACGGGGGAGCGAGCGCTCGCATCCGCTTCTTCTCCCCGAGGGGAGAAGTCTGCGGCAGTGGGATGAGGGGGCGAGGGTAGAAATAAACTGAGAGCTTGCCCCCTCAACCGACCCTTCAGACCACTTTCTCCCCTCGGCGAGAAGAAATGGGCGGCATCCGCTCGCCTCATGCGCATCCCCCGAAAATCAGGGAACATACGCCAGCCAGCGCCGCGCCACTTCGATATCCGTGAGCCCGAGTTCGTGCCCATCTTCCAGCGTTTCCACCTCAACCCTTGCGCCGTTTGCCGCAAGCCTGTCCCGCAACACGCTCGCCCCGTCGCGGTATTTGTCGCGTTCTCCCGCAACAAGCAGGAAGCTGCGGCCGGAAAGATCACTTTCCGGCCATGTTTCGAGAACAGGCATTGGGCGGTACAGCAGGGCGTCCCCGGCAAGCTCCGGATAAAGCGCGGCAAAGGCCGCATAGAAGTTTGCCCCATTGGAATGGCCGATAAACCGCAGTTTCGAACGATCGAGCCCATAGGAGCGGATTGCCCCTTCCACGAATGCGGCGAAGGCTTCCGCTTCCGAGACGATATCCTTCTGGTCGAAGCTGAAATCGGGATAACGCCGGAACCACCGGGCAATCCCTTCTTCCGTACTGCGGCCGCGGACGCCGAGAAGCGTCGCGCCCGGTGCTGCCCGGTGCGCCAGCGGCATCAGGCTTGTTTCACTTCCGCCGGAACCGTGCAGCAGAATCATGGTGCTGCCATCAGGCTCTTCGGGCGTGTAGAAACGGTGTACGAAGGGCAGGTCGCGATAGACGATGCGCTCTTCGCCAGGCATCGCAAATTGCGGCAGGGCGACACGCACATCCGCCTCATCCTTCATGAAGAGCGGCGGGATGAACAGTTTTTCGCCGAGCGATTCCAGCGGTTCGTCCACCGTCATACCCGGCCCGTCGGTCGCCATTTCGATCAATACCCCGCCCGGTTCGCGGACGTAGAGCGAATGGAAATATTTACGGTCATGGGCGTTGGTGGTGCTGGAATTCAGTGATTTCAGCCCGGTTAGAACCGAGTTCAGCTCATCCATGTCTTTTGCGCGGAAGGCTATGTGATCAACCGTGCCGGTGCCCGGCGCGCTGGACCAGAAGCCTGTGGCGTCGCGCACATCGATAATGTCGCCGCTATCGGAAACGAGCCGGCGAATTGCGCCCGTCTGGCTTACCTGCCTATATCCGAAGTGCTTTTCGAGAAAAGCCACGGTTTCTTCCGGCACTTCGCTCAGCACGGTTGCACCGTAGATGCGGCGAATGGCGTCCTCTTCGGAAATGTCTTTCGTCACGTGCGGCGTGGCGTCGTCAAAGGCCTGAGTGCCGACCAGCTTGACGATCAGCCCGTCAGGGTCTTTCAGCCGAATGACGGGCTCGCCGAATTCGTCGTAGGGACCTTCCGCCCGGATGCCGAATTTCAGCGCCCGCGTCAGCCAGAAGCCGATGGCGGCAGGATCGATCGCCACGGAAATTTCCAGTGTCTGGCCATAACCCACACGGCCTTGGCCACCATCCTCCCACACCAGAAAAGTCAGCAGGGAACCGGGCGAGGCGATGTCATCGCCATAGAGCAGATGAAGCTGCATGGCGTCTTCGAAGCCCGCCGTGCGTTTGGCCAGCCGCAAGCCCAGAAAGCCGGCGTAAAAATCCACATTCGCCTGCACCTTTCGGGTGATCATCGTGATGTGGTGTATGCCCAGTGCAGAATTCATCTTGCCCCCGCTGTAGCCGCCTGCTGTTCGTGGCCTATTTGTCTCACGCTGCCCCTGATCCGCAACCCCGGCAAATGAGAACGCTGTGTTCTCTGCGTGAACGATACTGCTCTCGCTTCGTTGCATGCGCGATGGGCAGAATGCCGGCTTTTTGCCTGGCTCGCGAGTAATTGTGCATATAAAATAAGCATACAAAATAACGGCTATTTTGTATGCAATTTTGTCTTGCCTTGGAGGTCGGAATTGGGTCTTATGCAACCAATCCAACAAAACCATCAGGGGGAACAGATGATTTTAACGCGCAGGTTGTTGACCAGAGCTCTGGCCATTACCGCCATCGGTGTGTCCGCCGGCTTTTCGCTGCCAGCGGGGGAGGCGCGGGCAGAAACGCCGGTGAAATTCACGCTCGACTGGAAGTTCGAAGGTCCGGCCGCCGGTTTCCTGCTGGCACTCGACAAGGGGTACTTCAAGGCCGAGGGCCTCGACGTCACCATCGACAGCGGCAACGGCTCGGTCGAAGCCATTCCGCGTGTCGCGACCGGCGCCTACCAGATGGGTTTCGGCGACATTAACTCGGTGATGAAATTCCTCGATGAGGATCCAAGCCAGAAGGTCAAGGCCGTCTATATGGTTTATGAGCGGCCCACTTTCGCCGTTGTTGGCCGCAAGTCGCTTGGCGTCACCGGCGATCCGAAATCGCTGGAAGGCAAGAAGCTCGGCGCGCCGCCGCCGGATGGCGCTTTTGCGCAATGGCCGGCTTTCAAGCAGGTCGCCGGTCTCGATGACAGCAAGATCAAGATCGAATCGATCGGTTTCCCGGTGCGTGAGCCGATGCTCGCCAAGGGTGATGTCGATGCCGTTTTCGGTTTTGCCTTTTCGGTGATCCTCAATCTCAAGAAGCAGGGCATCGGTGACGATGATATCTCGACCATTCTGATGGCCGAGCACGGCTTGAATCTCTATGGCAATGCAGTGCTGGTAAACACTGATTTCGCTGAGAAAAACCCTGAAGCGGTGAAAGGTTTCCTGAAAGCGCTGGCCAAGGGCTTTGCTGATTCCGTCAAGAACCCCGAAGAGGGCGTGGCTGCTGTTCTCAAGCGCAACGAGACACTCGACAGCGCCATTGAGCTTGAACGCCTAAACATGGCCAACAGCATGAACATCAAGACGCCCTATGTGGTGGAAAACGGCATGGGCGGCGTCGAGCCAAGCCGGCTTGCCGCCTCGCTGGAGACGCTCAAGGTGTCCATGGGCCTGAAGGGCAACGTCAAGGCGGAGCAGGTCTTTGACGCGACCTACCTGCCGGCCAAGGCAGAACGCATGCTTCCCTGATGGGTAAAATGAGTGGGTGCCGCAGGTTTCTTCTCCCCGCCGGGGAGAAGTCCGCGGTAGCGGGATGAGGAGGCAAGCTCTCGGTCTACCGCCGACGTTTCCCCCTCATCCGACCCTTCTGGCCACCTTCTCTCCCTCGGGGAGAAGAAACAAGCGGCAACGCCGGGTATAGCCGGCAGCCTAGGGAATTGCGGCGGGAGTAACGAAGGCCATAAGCGCCCGTTCCAGCCTGAAAATGGGGATCGCGATGTCACATCTCGTGGAAATAGATAATGTCGACATGCGCTACGGCGGGTCGGCCGGCACGCTGGCCGTCTCCGACTTGAACCTGACGGTCGACAAGGGTGAATTCGCGGCCGTGGTCGGCCCGTCTGGCTGCGGTAAGTCGACCCTGATGAAACTGGTGACGGGGCTGCATATTCCGCAGAAGGGCAATGTCATCGTCGCCGGACGGCAGGTCACGGAGCCGGTTTCCATTGTCGGCATGGCGTTTCAGAACCCGACGATGCTGCCCTGGCGCACGACGCTCGAAAATATCCTGCTGCCACTGGAGATCGTCGAAAAACATCGCCGTCGTCTGCGCGCCCACAAGGCGGAATATGTCGCGAAAGCCGAGCGACTTCTGGAAATCGTCGGCCTCAAAGGTTTTGGCTCGAAGTATCCGTGGCAGCTTTCCGGCGGCATGCAGCAGCGCGCCAATCTTTGCCGTGCGCTGATTCACGAACCGGAACTGCTGATGCTGGACGAACCTTTCGGTGCGCTCGATGCCTTCACCCGCGAGGAATTGTGGTGCGTCATACGCGACCTGCACGCCGCGCAGCGCGTCACGATCATCCTGGTGACCCACGATCTGCGCGAGGCGACATTTCTGGCCGACAAGATTTTCGTGATGAGTGCGAGGCCGGGCCGGGTGCTCGCCGAACACCGCGTGCCATTTGCACGCCCGCGCCAGCTCGACATCATGTATGACAAGGGTTTTAACGACATGGTGCAGGAACTGCATGGCGAAATCGCGCAGGCGAGGGTGGCGGCATGAGCGCGATCGTGGAAAGCACCGTGGCGGCCGAACCGCCGAAGCCGCTGATTGCCCGCGTCAACTGGGTGAAAGCCGCTCCCTGGCTTTATACGCTGGCGCTCTTCGTGGTGTGGGAACTGCTCGTCCATGCGCTGAAAATGCCGCCCACGATCCTGCCATCCCCGGTAAGGGTGGGCCAGGCCATCATGCAATATTGGTCGCCGATCTGGAAAAACTCGCTGCAGACGCTTTATACGACGACACTGGGCTTTGCCCTTGCCGTGGTCGCCGGTCTTGCTATTGGCCTGTTCATTGGCTGGTCGAAAACCATCTATGCCGGGCTTTATCCGCTGATGATCGGTTTCAACGCCATCCCCAAGGTGGCGCTGGTGCCCATCCTCGTCATCTGGTTCGGCATCGGCACGGTTCCCGCCGTTCTGACCGCCTTTTTGATCTCCTTCTTCCCGATCGTCGTTAATGTGGCGACCGGGCTTGCCACCATTGAGCCGGAAACCGAAGACGTGCTGCGGGCGCTCGGTGCCAAGAAGATGGACATCATGTTGAAGGTCGGTATTCCGCGGTCCATGCCCTATTTCTTCGGCTCGCTCAAAATCGCCATCACGCTCGCCTTTGTCGGCTCGGTCGTATCGGAAACCGTCGCCTCCAATTATGGCCTCGGCAACATGATGAGTTCGGCGCAGAGCCAGTTCAATGTGCCGCTGGTCTTTGCCGGCCTGCTGATGCTCGCGGTGGAAGGCATCGCCATGTATGCCATCATGGCCTGGCTCGAAAAGCGCATGACGGGCTGGGCGCATCGCTCCACCATGGGGCAGTGAGTCTTTCTTCTTCCCCCCAGGGAAACGGTGGCCCGAAGGGCCAGATCAGGGGGGCGACGGCACAGATATGCGGAGAGCTTGCCCCCTCAACCCGCTGCCGCGACCTTCTCCCCGGCGGGGAGAAGGCGAAAGATGTGCTTGCCGGCATTCCTCACGCTCCGGAAAGCCGCGAGCCTGCTATAGCTCAATGCGCCGCCATTTCTTTGACGATATCGGCGCCGTCCATCAGGAACGGATAATACGTTGGCCAATTGGTCACTTCGTCCAGCAATGCCTTGCGGTCGTTGCCCCAATAGAGATGGTAATGGCCCGCCTTGACCGGGGCGATGGAGTGATCGCTGAACTGGATGAATTGCGGTGCGGCCTCATCGCCGCCGGTTTTCTTGAAGATGTAGCGGACCCCACGATTGCCCTTCTTGTAGGTCAGGATTTCGTGGCCGTCGCTGACATAGGTGCCTTCAGCGGGTTTGCCATCTTTATAAAACGCCACGCTGTCGCTCTTGATGACGATACGGTTCACGTCGGTCTTGTAGCCGACCTCGTAATAGGCGCGGTATTCGGCGGCCGTCTTGTCGCCATGAGCCGCCTTTTCCGCCATGACGGGATCGAGCGAGCCGTTCAGCAGGTAGGGATAAACGGATTGCCAGTCGCCTTCCCAATCGGAAAGTGTGCGTGGTTTCACCTGGGCATCCTCGAAATAACCCTTGTAGATCTGCTTTTCAGCTTCGGTCATCTGATGGCCGTGATCGTGCCCGTGCTCATGGCTGTGGGCTGCGGATTTGTCGCCACCGGCAGCCATTGCCGTGGTCGCCGCCAACAGCATGGAACCAAGTGCGACAGCGCCGGTGAGGCGGGTGATTGTCTTCTGCATTGTTTCGGCTCTCTCCTAAGACAAGTTATGTAATAACATTACGTATGAAGCTATAGAGATCGCATCAGCCGGATGCAAGTGCGCTACAGCGCGAGGCAACGAAAAAGCGCGACGGCTCTTGCTGCCATCGCGCTTGCAGAAAAATGGGGGTGACGTCTCAGGCCGGCTGTGCGCTCACTTCCGCCTTACGCTCGTCGAACGCGAGTTTCATCGCTTTCGTCACATCGCGGGTCGTCGCGAAATAGCTGTCGCTACGCACCCAGTAACGCAACTTGACGGTGGCGCTGTCGGCGCTCACAGAATCGACAAAGGTGACAGGGGCTGGGTCAAGCAGCACCCGGCTTTCCGAGCGTACGACATTCATCAGCATGTCCTGCGCGGCGGCGAGATTCTCATCGTTTTTCACCGTCAGGCTCAATTCGTGACGGCGAGAAGGAAAGCGGCTGAAATTGGTGATCGGCACGTTCCAGAGCGTCGAGTTGGGCGCCAGACGGTAAAGGCCGTCGCTGGTCTTCAGCTCGGTCGCAAACAGTCCGATCTCGATGATCGTCCCGCTGACGCTGCTGGTTTCGATATATTCCCCGACCCGGAAGGGACGCAGCACCAGCAGCATGATGCCGGCGGCAATGTTCTGCAGCGTTCCCTGAAGCGCGAGGCCAATGGCAAGACCGGCGGCGCCGAGGGCCGCCAGAATTGAGGCCGTCTGCACCCCGAACTGGCCCAGCACCATCACGATGACGAGAATGAGGACGACATAACGAATGGCGCCCGCGAAGAATCCGGCGAGCGTCGCATCGAAGCCGCGAATGCGCGACAGGCCCTGAAAGGCCCAGCGTTGAAGAAAGGCAGCGGCCAGCCAGCCGACGATTAACAGCAGAAGTGCACCGATCACCGAAAAGGAATATTGCACCGCCAGTGCGCTCGCCTGTCTTACGGCCGCTTGCGATGCGACAATGATATCCGTTGCCTGTTGTTCCATGAATCGTCCCGTGATTTTATTTGCGTTCAGGGTTGGTAACGACTGCGTTCCGAAGGGGTTCCGCCAAAACCGGTTGTCAACTGCGAAGTGGCAGCACGAAAGGCACATTGCCGTCGGTGTCCGCGCCCCTGCCCATCGCCTTGATAGCCGCCTCCAGACGACCCTTCCGGCCGAGCAGCCGGTCGCCGATGGCGATGATGCGGGCATTCGGAGTGGCATAGGGCGAGGCGGCGCGCAGACGCAGCGCAAGTTCAGTCTCATCCTGATCAGGGTAAAGACTGAGCGCGGCGATGACGGCAGCCGCAGGCGAGCGCGAAACGCCCATCCAGCAATGGATAAGCAACGGGGCCGTCTGATCCCATTCATGCGCGAACTCGATGAGCTTCAGCACATGCGCATCGTCAGGGGCGATAAGATTGCCGGTACCCTTGAAGCAGATGTCGTTCATCGCAAGCGTCAGATGCCGTTCGGCGGCAATAACCGCGGGGCGGTGAAATGTCTGCTCCCTGGCGATCAATGTCACCATTTCCCGGGCCTTGTGCTTCACGGCCATTTCCGCGATCCGTCCGAGCGGTGAAACCACGATGGCCGTCATTTGGCACCCCCAGGGTTCGTCCCGCGCATGGTCTCGATGGCCTCAAAACGCTGGATGAACAGCTTTTGCGCTCCCGTGGAGGGAAGCGGCGTGATGTCGAACATGTCGCGGGTAATACCGCGTGGCAGGCCGAAAAATTTTTGCGCCTCGGCCGTGGAAAAACCGGCAAGCTCCGTCGCCTCGAAAAAGGCGGCGACCGTGTCGGCCTTCTTGATGCGGTCCTTCAACTCGCGCGATGCATGCGGCGGCAGGCCGAAGCGCAGATGCACGGCGGCCTCAAGCCGCTTTTCCACAGTCTTGTAACCGCCGCCGACCACGGATTTGAACGGAGAGATCATGTCGCCGATCACATATTCCGGCGCATCGTGCAGAAGCGCCATCTGCATTTCATCGGGGGTCGCGGCCGTGCACATGCGGCAGAAGATCGTCTCGACGATGAGGCAGTGCTGAGCGACTGAAAAGGCGTGGTCGCCACGCGTCTGGCCGTTCCAGCGGGCAACGCGGGCAAGCCCATGGGCAATATCGGCGATTTCCACGTCGAGCGGCGAAGGGTCGAGCAGATCGAGCCGCCGTCCGGACAGCATGCGCTGCCAGGCGCGCGGGCC
The DNA here is from genome assembly GCF_055382365.1 of Agrobacterium sp. 5Ca39. Classification (NCBI taxonomy): domain Bacteria; kingdom Pseudomonadati; phylum Pseudomonadota; class Alphaproteobacteria; order Hyphomicrobiales; family Rhizobiaceae; genus Agrobacterium; species Agrobacterium sp. 5Ca39. The sequence goes on from NZ_AP026436.1 coordinate 696,889, forward strand.
TTTGACGGAGGCCACCTCTATTCCTCCGCCTGTGCCGCCGGATCGGCCGCCGGGAAGGAAAGACCGCTCCAGGCGGGCAGGGCAACGGCGACGGGAACAGTTTCCGCGAGAAGCGGCGTGCCGGACGCGAGCGCCGCGGCAATGCGGTCGATGCGCACGATGGCGAGTGCCTTGTTGCCGCAGACGGTGCCGAGCGTACCGACGGATTTGCCCTGTGCGGTAATGTCCACGCCGCTGCCGGGGAGGGCGTCCTGCGCTGAAACAAGGACAACACGCCGCCTTGCCGTGCCGCGATGTTTCATGCGCGATACAACTTCCTGGCCGACAAAGCAGCCCTTCTTGAATGACACCCCGTCGTTCACATCCATCAGCACGTCATGCGGAAAAGCATCCTGCAGCGCATAGTCGCGGCCAGCTTCGGCAATGCCGTATTCGACACGCAGCACATCATAGACGGCTGCGTCGCCAGCGGCAGTTGCGCCCGGAATGCGGAATAGATCGAGACCCGCCTTGGCGAAACGGCCGTCCCTTAACCCCGGCTGAGGTGCCTGTTCCTCCCAGAAAACGCTCACACCTTCGGCGGCTTCCGCTTTCAGATCGACGGGAGCGCGCAGCTTGTACATCGTCAGGCGGCGCAACAGCGCTTCCTGTTCGGAAGCGGTGATCTCGATGAGATAGTCCGTGCCGTCGCGCGCGATGAGGAAATCGAACAGGATCTTGCCCTGAGGGGTCAGAAGGGCGCAGGCGCGGGCTTCCCCTTCAGGCAGATGCTCCACATCGGTGGTAATGAGATTGTTCAGAAACTCCTCGGCGCCGGTGCCGGAAACCCGGATCAGGCGGCGGTCAGCAAGAAAAGCGGAAGGCATGGCGTCACCGTTCGGTTCGTCGAGACTATGCGTCTGGGCAACAGCACATGTACCGGTGCCGGACGCTCATTCCGCACAGTTAGGATTTTTGCAAAAGAACGGCAAGCGCCGGGATAGGATCAATCGCCGGCGGTGAAGAACTTCCACTTGCCATCAGGCGAGATGCCGATGCGATAGAAGCTGTAATTGCCGTATTCCTGCATATCCGCAAGGTCGCCGGCGGTGATGATGCGCAGCAGTTCCACTTTTTCCGGCGGCGTCAGCGTGTTGAGCGGCTTTCCGGCGAAATAGGGGAAAACATAGGCTTCGTCCGGCGTGCCTGCATCAATATGGGCGTAACCGGTCGACAGGAGGTCGATGATGATCGCCAGCACTTCCAGCCCGTCGGTATCTCCTGAATAGCTTTTCAGTGCTGCGATCGGGTCTTCGCCGTCATTGCCGTCGATGCGGAATTCTTTCTGGCCGGCAGCGATGAATGGCCGCAACTTTTCAATATCGCCCGTCGCTGCCGCGTCGATGATCTGTTGGCGCAGCTTGCGTACGGCTTCCGGTGCCTTGGAAATATCGTGCTCGATGACCACTGACATTTCGGGGGTATTGTCCGGCTTGGAGGATTGCTGGTTCGTCTGGGCGGCAGATCGGTCGACCAGAGGGTCGGGCAGGGGGATGCCTTCCGAATCGCCCTCGATTTCGTCCGGCTCGGCGGGTGCGGTCTGCTCAGGCTGTTCGCGCTTCTGAGCCTGTGGCTCGCCTTCGTTGTTCTGGGCCGGCTTCAGCTCGGAAAGCGCAAAGGCTTGGCCCGGCAGGCCAATCGACCCGGCGGTCAGAGCGAGCACGATGGATAGCAGGGCGGAAGAGCGCAAAGGCCCCTTGCTCAGGCAAGACATGATAGACCCCGGCTTTACTGTATCACCCGCTGCGGAGAAAATTCGCCTTGAAGCATGCGCTGACGCAGCGATTCCAGCATTGCTTCCGCGCCAGCCTCGCCGTGGATCCGGATGGTTTCGCGCATGGCCAGAGCGATTGCAGCATCGGCGATGATCTCCGGCTCGATGCCGTCGGCCATGCCGTCAGCCCATGCCTCGTTCTGGTGTTCCAGAGCGACCTGCATCTTTTCATGCACGATCATATCGTCGATTTCGTTACGGCTTGTCTGCATTTTTCATCCTCGACAGGGCGGGCAAGTCCTTACCACCCTGTTAACAACACTAGCAGCCTTTTATCAAAACGGCACGGGCTGCGGCGAAAAGAGGTTAATAATCCTCTAATTTCCGAACCTGGACGCGATTTCCTGAGCGAGTGTTGCCCCTTCGTTACGGTAGTTCTCTTCTGCCATGATGGCGGCGCGTGTGCAACTGGTGTGGATGGCCGCAAAGGAGCGGTATCCACGGTTGAATGCAGCCGTCATGCGCTGACGTCGTTCGGGTTCGTTGGCCGTGTCCGCAGCCAGAAGGTCGCCCATCGATTTGCGCCAGTCCTCCGGTCCGGAAGAAGGGCACAGCGTTCTCAAATATTGCACCGCACCCAATATTTCCGACAGCCGTGCCAGCTTGTCGTCATAGGGCGCGGGTTTGGGAGGTGCCGTTTCCGCAGGACGTGCCTCGGATGCTGCCTTGGAAGGCTGCGCGTAAACGGCGCCGTTTTGCCCGGTCGGCAGCATGGTCAGGAAAAGAGACAGGAAAATGGTTGGTCGTATCAAAATTTTATTCTGCCCCACACATACTCGTGAACATCCGGCGGGCGGACGGGTCTAGATAATCGCGATTCTGCCCTGCTGGCAATCATGCTAGCAGCCGCTCGGCGCATTCCACCACGCTTTCTGGGGCCGGCAGTCGGCGGATTTCCGCAAGCGTGTACCAGCCTGCGTCCGCTGCGTCATCACCGACGGTCACAAGCGGATCGGCATCCGTTTCCACGGTGAAGACGGAGAGCAAAAAATGGCTCGTCAGGGTCCCATTTGCATCGTGCGAGGGAAGATCGTAGGTCGCGAAAAGTTGCGGATGGCGTGCGACAATGCCGGTTTCCTCGTGCAGTTCACGTAGCGCCGTCTCGGCCGGCGTTTCGCCTTCCTCGGCCCGTCCGCCGGGAAAGGCGAACATGTCCTTCGAGGGCGGATTGATGCGGCGCACGAGCAAAAGCCGGTCGCCATTTCTGACGATGGCGGAGGAGGCGAGGCGGGGCTTGATACGAACGGTCATGTAAGGTTTCGCGTGTCTCGGTCGGACGGTCTGGAAAAATCGATTCCGGTTTCTGCGCCGATGTTATAGTCCAGAATCGGTTCGATTGTGCAGGCAGAAGACGGTGGAATGAAGATCTATCTTATCTATGCGTTGGCGGCTCTTGCCGAAATTGCCGGCTGTTTTTCCTTCTGGGCCTGGCTGAAACTTGGCAGAACGGCGTGGATATTGTTGCCGGGCATGTTGTCGCTGGCCGCCTTTGCCTGGCTCCTGACGCTGGTGCCAGCGGAGGCCGCAGGCAGGGCGTATGCCGCTTATGGCGGCATCTATATTGCCGCTTCGCTTTTGTGGCTCTGGGGCGTCGAGGGCCACGCGCCGGACAAATGGGATATCGCCGGCGGCGCCGTCTGTCTCGCAGGGGCCACCATCATCCTGTTCGGGCCGCGGGGTTGAGGAGAAACATATGTGCGGACGTTTCGTCCTGAAAGCGACGCCGGAAGAGATTGCCGATTATCTTGACCTGATCGGGCTAGAGGATTTCCCCGCCCGCTTCAATATCGCGCCCACGCAGCCGATACTGATTGTCATGGAGGGTGAACGGCAGGAGCGCGGCAGCAACCTGCCCAATCGCCGGGCAGTGCTGGTTCGGTGGGGTTTCCTGCCCGGATGGGTCAAGGACCCGAAGGATTTTCCGCTGCTCATCAACGCGCGTTCGGAAACGGCAATCGGCAAGGCCTCCTTCCGCGCCGCCATGCGCCATCGCCGTGTGCTCGTGCCTGCGACCGGCTTTTATGAATGGCGACGTCCGCCGAAGGAAGAGGGCGGCAAACCCCAGCCCTATTTCATTCGCCCGAAGAAAGGCGGCATCGTCGCCTTCGCCGGTCTCATGGAGACATGGTCTTCGGCCGATGGTTCGGAGGTCGATACCGGCGTTATCCTCACCACGGCCGCCAATGCCGCCATCGGGCGCATTCACGACCGCATGCCCGTTGTCATCGCGCCTGAGGATTTCAGCCGTTGGCTCGACTGCAAGACCCAGGAACCACGCGAGGTCGCGGATCTGATGCGGCCGGTTCAGGATGATTTCTTTGAGATGATTCCCGTCTCGGACAAGGTCAACAAGGTCGCCAATGTCGGCGCCGATCTCATCGAGCCAGTGCCGGAAAGCGTGCCGCTGGCAAAGATCAAACCGGCGAAGGACGAGGGGCAGATGTCGCTGTTTTGACGTCTTTGCGCAGCGTGTGAGGCTGGTTATCTAAGCTCTGACATTGCCGCCAATTCTTCTCCCCGAGGGGGAGAAGGTGGCCGAAGGGTCGGATGAGGGGCTACGGCAGAGATATACGGTGGACTTGCCCCTCATCCCGCTGCCGCGGGCTTCTCCCCGGCGGGGAGAAGAACAAGCCTCATCCGCTCGCTCCCCATGCCTCAGTTCCGGAAGAAACTCAGCCGTTCCGCCCGATCTTCTGCAAACCTTCCTGGATCATGATATCGGAATAGACGCGGTTGCGGCCGTTCGCCTTGGCGAGATAGAGCAGCTGATCGGCGGCATTCAACTGGTTGTCGAAGGGCTCGCCCTTCTCGATCTCTACGACGCCGAGCGAAATCGTCAGTGCGAGGCTGCTGCCGCTCAATTGTCGGCCGCTTTTTTCCACATGGGCGCGTAATTCTTCGCAGAATGCATAGGCGGCGTGGGCATCCAGGCCGCGCAGGAAGACCGCGAATTCCTCGCCGCCCAGACGGGCGGGAATGTGGCGGTGCGCGTCGCACTTGTCATGCAGAAGCTCCGCCAGCTTTTTTAGAGCCCGGTCGCCCGCATCGTGCCCCAGCGTGTCGTTGATCTTCTTGAAGTGATCGATGTCGAGGATGGCGACGGCGCCATTTTCGTCATTGTCATTGATAACGTCCATGAGTGCACGGGTGCGCTCGAAGAAGGAGCGGCGGTTCGGCAAGCCTGTCAGATGATCGCGCTCGGCCAGTTCGCGCAGGCGCTTGAGCTGTTTCAGCGTTTCTATGTTGTTGTCGATACGGCACTGCAACTCTTCCGGCACGAAGGGGCGATAGACGAAATCCGACGCGCCCGCCTTCAGGAAGCTTGCTGAAAGCAGCCGGTCCGTGGAGGATGATATGCCGATCACGCGCAGATCCTCCGAGGAGCGGCTGTCGCGAATGCGGCGCGTAAGTTCGTAGCCGTCCATATCGGGCATGTGATAATCGGTGATGACGAGCTGGATGGACGGGTCCTGCGCCAGGATTTCCAGCGCGCGATTGCCCGAATGCGCCTCGCTGACCTTGAAGTTCTGCCGTTCCAGAATTTCCACGAGGCCGGAGCGCGCGGTCCGCGCATCATCGACCACCAGAACGGAAAACTGCCTGTTGGTCAGAATCCTGTCGACGGTTTTGACCACCGCGTCGACGGTGCGGTGACCGTCCTTGACGATATAGTCGATGATCTTCTTCTCGGCATAACGCTTGCGCGCCTCCTCATCCACTGTGGCGGTGAAGACGATGGCGGGCACTTTGCGTTCGGAGAGCAGCGCCAGAATTTCACCCTTCGGAGCGTCGGGAAGATTGAGACCCGTCAGCGCCAGCGTGAAATCATGGGCGCGCAGCAGGGTATCGGCCGCGGCCATGCTGTCGCAATGGATCACCTCGGCCTGCGTCTCTTCCGAAAGGCGCGTCTTCAGCAGCATGGACAGAGCAACGGAATCTTCAATCAGAAGGATTTTATCCTGCATGCCGCCCAAGCCCCCCATGGCCGTCTTCATGATGTCTCCACGAAACTTCATTCTTTCGCCACCGCACGTCACGGTATTGGAAATCTTGGTAACCGCAGAGGAATGAATCTCTAAAGTAGAAAATTTGTAATTTCTCAGTAATTGATGCGAGACTGTCCGTACAGTCGTCTCGTGGAAGTCGAATACTTTAGCATGGCTTTGTTGCAGTCACGTTACACTATAACGGATTGGTCCCATGGTCCTGGCCGGAATGGCGCGTGACGGCAGCAAAAGAAAACGGCGCCATTCATAGCGCCGTGTTGTGCTCGGTTATCCCGGATTGACCGTTCTCGGTCAGCTGACCTATCAGGCGCGGACCTGTCCGATTTAAGAAAAATCGTTTATTTTCAAGCGGTTTTGGCTGCTGGCTCGCGCTTCAACATCAGCGCTGCGGCCGCGACGGCCTTCAGTCCGAGCGGGCGGTAGTGGCTTTTGAGGTCCGGCTTTGCCTGCGGCTGTGCCTTCGTCTCGTTCGTCATTTTCTCTCTCCACAATTCACCGAACGCCGTTGCGATGCGTGTGAGCCCCTTCTTTCGCGGCTAATCTTGACGGATTCGAGGCGGAAAACGCGAAGCCGGCCGTTCAGGGTGCGACATTTTGCGCCACGGCGCAGATAGGTGAAGCAAGAAAAATGATACCTGCGGTTTTAAATGCTGCGATCGAGGCCATTGCCGCCATTTCCGTCGTCATGCGCGTCCTCTTCGATCGTCAGCGTACCGTAGCGGCGGTGCCAGAGCCGCGCGCTGATGGGAATGAAGACGAGATAGGCGGCAACGGTGAGAACCAGCACCTCCCAGGTGAAGCTCATCAGCATGGCCACATAGAGAACGACGACGAGGATCATCGGCAGCACGAGATCGCGGCGGATACGGCTTGTGCCTGATTTTCCCGACCAGACCGGGAGGCGGCTGATAAGGAGATAACCGATCAGCACGGTATAGGCGGCAGCGACATAAGCGAATGGCTTGTCCGGCTCGACGCCGAGGAAGCCGAGATAGACCGGCAGCAGCACCAGCATGGCACCCATCGGGGCAGGGACGCCGACAAAAAACTCGTTCTGCCATGGCGCCTTGACCGGCCGTTCGATCATCACGTTGAAGCGCGCCAGGCGCAGACCCGCGGCGATGACATAGATGAGGGCGGCGATCCAGCCGATCGACCGCGCCTGATCGAGAAGATAGGCATAGACCACCAGCGCGGGCGCGACACCGAAATTGACGATATCGGCCAGACTATCCATCTGTTCGCCGAATTTGGACGTCGCTTTCATCATGCGGGCGATGCGCCCGTCTATGCCGTCGAGGAAGGCCGCGAGTAGCACCATGCCAACGGCGAGTTCGAAACGCCCTTCGATGGCCAGCCGCACGCCGCTGAGGCCGGCGCAGATGGCCAGAACGGTGATGAGATTGGGAACAAGCAGGCGAAAGGGAATTTCTCTCAGGCGCGGCCCGCGGCCGCTGTCCTTTCTGCCCTCATGTTTTCCGTTCTGCGGCGGTTCGGCGATCGGCGTTTCCATGGCGCATGTCTTTCCTGATCGTCATCAGCCGCGGCGGCTGAGGAGCGGACCCTTGGCGGAACCGAACTCTGCCAGCACGGTCTCGCCGGCGATTGCCGTCTGACCCACGGATACACGCGGCTGAAAGCCTTCCGGGAGGAAGATGTCAAGGCGCGAGCCGAAGCGGATAAGGCCGAAACGCTCGCCGGCATCGACGGGCTCGTTTGGCTTGACCCAGCAGACGATGCGCCGAGCGACCATGCCGGCGATCTGCACCACGCCGACCTTGCCATGCGACGTTTCGATGACGAGGCCGTTGCGCTCATTGTCCTCGGAAGCCTTGTCCACCTCGGCATTGAGAAACAGGCCGGGACGGTAGGCAACATTGACGATGCGGCCGCGGACCGGCGAACGGTTCACGTGGCAGTTGAAGACGTTCATGAACACCGAGATGCGCACCATCGGCTCCTTGCCCAGCTCCAGTTCCAGCGGCGGGATGACGGTCTGTACGGCGGAAACCCTGCCATCGGCGGGGCTGATGATCAGGTCGTCATCCTGCGGCGTCACGCGCTCGGGATCGCGGAAGAAATAGGCGCACCAGGCCGTCAGCACCAGGCCGACCCAGAACAGCGGTTCGGCGATCCAGCCGAGCACCAGCGATGCCACGAAGAAAGCGGCTACGAAGACATAACCTTCCTTGTGGATCGGTACGATGGTGTTGCGAATGGTGTCGAACAGATTCATATGGTTCCTTGCTCCGGTTTTGTCTGTCGCGTCTATATGTGGTCGTGATACGACATGATCCATACGGACGTGCGACAAATTTTGCCTAGCTGGTTACAGCCAAACGGACCGCCCGGCAATGGTCCCCTTGCCATGCGGGGGCCGTTATCAGGCGTTTATGCGCCTCAATGCGCTGGTTCGCCGCGGTCCACGACACCGAGATCGTCGGTTTCGCGAACATGTCGCAGCATCTCTTCGGCCCGGATAGCTTCGCGCTGGCGGCTCCACATCGAGGCGTAAAGACCGTTCTGGGCCATCAGGGATGTATGCGTGCCGCGCTCCGCGATCAGCCCTTCCTTCAGCACGATGATTTCATCTGCGCCGATCACCGTCGAGAGCCGGTGGGCGATGACCAGTGTGGTGCGGTTTTTCGAAACGATATCAAGCGCGCTCTGGATTTCCTGCTCCGTATGCGTATCGAGCGCCGAGGTCGCCTCGTCGAGGATCAGGATCGGCGGTGCCTTGAGGATCGTCCGGGCAATCGCCACACGCTGCTTTTCGCCACCGGAGAGCTTCAGCCCGCGCTCCCCGACCATGGTGGCGTAGCCATCCGGAAGCTTTCCGATGAAGGCGCTGATCTGGGCTGCATCCGCTGCCGCCGTGATGTCTTCGTCATTCGCCGAAGGGCGACCGTAACGGATATTGTAGGCCAGTGTATCGTTGAACAGCACCGTATCCTGCGGAACCATGCCGATGACGGAACGGAGGCTCTTTTGCGTCACGTCGCGGACATCCTGCCCGTCAATCGTGATCGCCCCTTCCTGGATATCGTAGAAACGGTAGAGCAGCCGCGAGATCGTTGATTTTCCTGCACCCGAAGGCCCGACAATGGCAACTGTCTTGCCCGCCGGCACGTCGAAGGAAATGCCCTTCAGGATCGGTCTCTCGGCATCATAGGCAAAATGCACGTCGCGGAACGAGATCGCGCCGGGACCGGCGGCGAGCGGCGTCGCACCCGGCCTGTCGGTAACCTCGGCTTCCACTTCCAGAAGCTCGAACATCTGCTCGATATCGGCGAGGCCCTGGCGGATTTCGCGATAGACGAAACCGATGAAATTGAGCGGCACGGAAAGCTGCAGCAAAAGTGCATTGATGAAGACGAAATCACCGATCGTCTGTTCGCCGCGCTGCACGGCAAGCGCCGACATCACCATCATGACGGTGGAGCCAAGGCCGAAAATCACACCCTGACCGAAGTTCAGCCAGCCGAGCGAGGTCCAGATCGAGATCGCCGATTTTTCGTAACGCGCCATTGCGACATCGAAGCGCTGCGCCTCCATCTCTTCATTGCCGAAATATTTGACGGTCTCGAAATTCAGCAGCGAGTCGATTGCCTTGGTATTGGCATCGGTGTCGCTGTCGTTCATCGCGCGGCGGATGGAGATTCGCCAGTTGCTGGCCCGGACAGTGAACCAGATATAGGCCCAGACGGTGATGACCGTGACGAGAACGTAGGAAAAGCCGTAGGACGCCCAGAAGATGATTGCCGTCAGCAGGAATTCGATGAAGGTCGGCGCGGTGTTGAGGATGGTGAAGCGGACAATGGTTTCGATGCCCTTGGTGCCACGCTCGATAACCCGCGAGAGCCCGCCGGTCTTGCGCTCCAGATGGAAGCGCAGCGAAAGCCGGTGCATGTGTACGAATGTTCTGTAGGCCAGCTGGCGGACCGCGTGCTGACCGACGCTGGCGAAAAGCGAATCGCGCAGCTGGTTAAGCCCGACCTGTATCAGCCGCGTCAGATTATAGGCGATGACAAGGGCGACCGCGCCCAGCAGGAAGGCCGGGACCAGCCCCGCCATATCGAGCCTGCCATTCAGCGCGTCCGTCGCCCATTTGAAGAAATAGGGGACGGAGATGAGAACCAGCTTGGCGACAACAAGGTATACGGTGGCCCAGACCACCCGCATCTTCAGATCCCACCGCCCCTCCGGCCACATATATGGCCAGAGATTGATCAGCGTCTGGGTGGGATTGCTGGAATCCGCAGAAATGGTTTTTTTCTTCGTGGCCATCATACTCTCCGGTCACTGCCGGAAGCCGACAGCATGACGGCGGCTTTGGTCAAGCCGCCGCGCGCGTCACAGATAGGATCGTTGCGGATTTACCGCAACGGTTCAGTTGCTCAAGAGCCACCTTTCAGCCGCTTGCGGTGAAGTTCTTCCGCATTCGGCAGGGCCTCTTTCGGCACCCCGAAAATCTGGCCGGGCTCGATCAGGTCAGGGTTTTTGATCTGGTCCTCATTGGCGAGATAGATCGTGGTATAACGGACGCCCTGGCCATAGACGCGGCGCGAAATCTGCCACAGCGTGTCGCCACGGCGGATGATGACGCTGTTCTGGCTTTCGGCCAGCGGCGCCTGCTCGAAGGTCTGCGGACCGGCTGGCGCCTGTGGCGCGGGAGCGGGCGGCGCGGTGATGTGGAGTTCGGCAAGCCTGCTGGCCAGCGAAGCCAGCCCCTTGCCGATTGCCGCCACGTCATTCGGCCAGGCTTCGACCGATGTCAGCAGCTGGCGCGCCTTGGCGGCGATGTCGCCGGCGAAGGCTGTGAAGTCCGGCTCGGTGGCTGCCGCGGTGCGGAACTCCGAAAGCGATTTCAGCGCAATCACCACGGCAGAGCGGCCGGCTATTGCCTGATCGAGCGCCGGTGTCGGCTGGTCCCTGTAGAGATTGGAGAGGATGCCAAAGGCCTTGGCGACATCGGTGCGCAGCTTTTCGAAAGCGGCACGGTCGCTTGCCGTGCTCTGGTTTTCGGCCGGCACTGCAGTCGTTGCCGCTGACGAAGAAGCAGACGGCGTCTGCATCGCGACGGTTGCCTGGTCGGTCTGCGGCCTTTCGAACGGAACGCGCACGCGCACTTTCGCGGTGCCGTCGGCATTCAGCTCCTCGACGGTGATGATGTGGCTGCCAACGGCGAGATCGACGTCGCCTTCGATGACAAAATGCCCGGAGGCTTCCGTCGTGGCCTTGCCGATTTCCCTGTCATCGACCAGCGCGCGAACCGTCGAACCGGCGGGCGCGGAACCCGCGACGAAAATCTTCGATCCCTCGAACTCGACGGCAGTGACCTGGACGCTCGACGTCAACGGAGCGGCGGCAGCGGCCGCGCCGGCAAGCGGTACGGAGGCAGCATTGGCGTTGGTCGCAGCCGTTGCCGCAGGCTGTTGTGATGGCGTTTGCGGCTGAAGCGACGGAGGGGCCGCCTCCGGCATGGCGAGGACCCGGCTTGCCTTGCCGGGCTTTGAAACCATGGCCAGAAGCTCGCCGGCCTTGCCTTCCGGAACGGAAACCGTCGCCACTTCCTCAGACTGCGTCGCCTTGCCGGCGGTATCGGTCGAACGCAGCACCAGTTCATGGTCGCCGGGCGGCAGGGGATTGTCGAAAACGGCTGCGAAATCGCCGGATCCGTCGATCGTTGTCTGGGCGACGACCTTGCCGTTGCTCAGGATTTCAAGTTTCGCACCCGGCTGCGCCTTGCCGGCAACAACCGCCGAACCATCAGGCTCGACGCGCAGGATGTCGAAAGTCGGCGCGCCGGAAGAGGTCTGCGCGGCATCGGCTGGCGCCGCCGCCGGCTTCGCCGCTTCGGGCGCGCCATCGTCGGTGCCGGCGAAGACGCCCGCGAGACGACGCACCTGCGCCGCCGCTGCCGCCGCATTGTCAGGCAGGCCGCGCAGGAAGGCCGTGGTGCGCTCGGCGGCGGTGCGGGCCGTGGTGATGAGCCGCGACGTTGTTTCATCCAGCGACTCGGGAATTTCGATATTCGTCAGTTCCTTGAGCGAGGTCTCGACCTTCTTGCGCGCCGCTGCGAAATCGGAGTCGGAGGGAACCTTGCTGTCGGCGAAAAGCGTGGTCAGATCCTTGATCGACTGTGTGGCGGAAGCCGCCAGACGGCCGACCTTGTCGGCGATATTGGCGGTTTCTTCTGCCGCATCGGACAGGATGTCGCCCGCCTTGTCGGCGCCCATTTCCACGCTGTTCTTCACGGCGTTGCCCGCCTCGTTGATGGCGTCGCCGATCGGCTTGCCGTCGTTTGAAATCCGCGGCAGGACGAAAAAGATCATGAGCAGGGATGCAATCCCCAACACGATCAGCGCCAGCAAACCGGCTTTATTGTTTTTCATCCTGGGTGCTCCGGATAATTCAAGCTTTTCACACGAGTTGAGATTGCTAGCGTCTTACCTAGCGCCAGACAAGCGGTGAGTGGCAAAAAGGCCATATTTGCAAGGGATTTCCCAAATTTTCTTGACGTGCCGCATCGCACATAGTTCCTTCCCTTCATGACGGACAAAAATACAGCGATTCGATCCATCTGCGTTTATTGCGGCTCCCAGCCCGGACGTGATCCCGCCCACATGGAAGCAGGCCGTGCGCTTGGGAAATCCATTGCCGAAAACGGCATTCGCCTGGTTTATGGTGGCGGCACCAAGGGCATCATGGGCGCAGTTGCCAGCGGCGTTCTTTCCAATGGCGGCGAAGTGACGGGCATCATACCGGAATTTCTGGTCGACATGGAGGCGACACGCCATTCTCTCGGACAATTGAACGAGCTTGTCATCACCAAGGACATGCACGAGCGCAAACACATGATGTTCGAGCGCTCGGATGCTTTCGTCACCCTGCCGGGCGGTGTCGGCACGCTGGAAGAGATCGTCGAGATCATGACCTGGGCGCAGCTCGGCCGTCACGCGAAGCCAATGGTCTTCGCCAATATCAACGGTTTCTGGAACCCGATGCTGGAACTCGTGCAACATATGCGCGACCAGGGCTTCATCCACCGTGCGCATCTTCTCAACCCGCTCATCATTGACGAGGTGAAGGATATCGTCCCCGCCATCATCGACCGCGCGCTGGCGCAGCAGAACCCTGAAGGCGACCCTTCGGTGATTTCGCGCCTGTAGGCCCGGCGATTGTTAACGGCCGCTCGGGCGGCTCGTTACAATTTTAAATGTATATTAATATAGATTTAACGGCGGCATCCTTCCGCCCGTCCTTTTCGTGGCCCGGCGACTGATCCTGTGTCACCGTTTCCCAGGCGTTGGTTATCGCGGAATTTTGCTCCGCCGCCTCGGGTGGGTGTCATCGGCAATGATTGCTTTCGTGATGCGGCTGAAGAGCCGGACGCATTTCATTATCAAGAGAAACCCGCTGCGGGGCAGGGAGGTCGTCTTCGGTTCGGTCGCCCGCCGCCGGGCGGAGGCAAAGACGCGGCTTGCAATCGTCATCGCCGTCTTCATTGCGATCTATGGCGTTGCCGCTGCGCGCCTCGTTCAATATGGGCTCGCCGAACCCGTTTCCACCGCATGGATCAATTCCGGCGTCAACGCCATCGCCTCACGGCCTGACATCGTCGACCGCAACGGCACGCTTCTGGCGACCGATCTCAACATGGTATCGCTTTATGCGGATCCGCGCAGGATCGTCGATCCGGACGAGGTGGTGGAAAAACTCGCGACCGTTATTCCCAATCTGGACTGGCGCGAGACGCATCGTAGATTGCGTTCGGATACAGGCTTCCAGTGGTTGCGACGCCAGCTGACACCGCGGCAGCAGGCGGATATTCTCAATCTCGGCATACCGGGTATCGGTTTCCGTCCGGAAAAACGGCGGTTTTATCCGGGCGGCCCAACCGCTTCGCATATTATCGGCCACGTCAATGTCGACAATCAGGGTCTCGCCGGCATGGAGCGTTACCTGGACCAGCAGGGGCTGGCCGATCTGCGCGCTGTGGGTCTTGCCAGCGGCACGCCACTGGAACCGGTGCGGCTGTCCATCGATCTCAGGGTACAGAACATCGTTCGCGACGTGGTCGTGAAGGCGAAAAGTGCCTATCAGGCCGAAGCCGCCGGCTCGGTGATCCTGGATGTGGAGACGGGCGAAGTGCTGGCCATGGCTTCCGTCCCGGATTACGATCCGAACGAACCTTCCCGCACCCTCGCTGATGGCAGCGTCGACAAGGAGTATGAAAAAGGCTGGTTCAACAGGATGAGCAACGCCACCTTCGAGATGGGCTCCACATTCAAGAGCTTCACGCTCGCCATGGGTCTGGATGCCGGGGCGATTACGCTCAATTCGGTGGTGGATGCGTCGCGGCCGATCCGCATGGGCGGCTTCACCATCAGGGATTTCAAGGGAAGAAACCGGCCGCTCTCCATTCCGGAAGTGTTTCAATTTTCATCGAATATCGGCACGGCGGCGGTGGCTGACAGGGTCGGTGTTGAGGGCCATCAACAATTCCTGACGAAGCTTGGTCTGCTGACCAGAATGGACACGGAAATGCCCGGCGTTGCCACGCCGACCCAGCCGAGAAACTGGAAGAAGATCAATTCCGTCACCATCTCCTTCGGCCATGGCGTTGCTACCACTCCGTTGCAGACGGCGGTGGCCGCTGCAGCCCTTATCAATGGCGGAAGCCTGATCTCTCCGACCTTCCTGCCGCGTTCGAAAGAGGCTGCGGCATCGCTCGCGCGCAGCGTCATCAACGACAGGACGAGCGCCGACATGCGTTACCTGTTCAACTGGAACGGCATCAAGGGTTCCGGCCGTGGCGCACAGGTGGAGGGGTTTCATGTCGGCGGCAAGACGGGGACGGCAGACAAGGTGATCAATGGCCGTTACGCCAAGGACATCAATTTCAACGCCTTCGTGGCCGGTTTTCCCATGCACAAGCCGAAATATGTCGTGCTGACCATGATCGATGCGCCGAGGACCGGCGTGAACGGCGGCCGCACGGCAGCCTCGACAGCGGCCCCCATGACGCGCGAGATCATCGCCCAGACGGCGGGCCTCCTCGGTGTCAAGCCGCGCTTCGGCTATGAGGGAAACCCGCAATTGCTGGTGGATTACTGACGCCTGGTTACCTCACTCCCGTTTCAGGGAGCAGGAGTGAGAAAGGGTTTGGTCATCGCTTGAGCCGCAGCAGGCTTGAGCCGGTGTAGATCGCAAGCGCCACCCAGATCATTGCGAAAGCCGCCAGACGCACCATGTCGAACGGTTCCTTGAAGACGAAAATGGCTATCAGGAAGATCATCGTCGGCGCGATATATTGCATGATGCCGATGGTGGAGAGCTTCAGCAGTTTCGCACCATTGCCATAGAGAATGAGGGGAACGGCGGTGATGAGACCGCTTGCCGCCAGAAGCCAGGTATCGGCGGAATTGCCGCCCATGAAATGCGCCTGTCCGCTGAACGCAAGCCAGATCATGACCAGCACGGCGGGAATAGACAGCAGCATGACTTCCAGCAGGAAGCCCTGCGTCGCGCCTATGGGCAGGGTTTTGCGGAAAAAGGCGTAAAAGCCCCAGGAAACGGTGAGCGCGATGGAAACCCATGGCAGGCTGCCCGCATGCCAGGTGAGGATGGCCACCGCAACCGCCACGAGGCTGATGGCGGCGATCTGCGCCGGATAGAGTTTTTCCTTCAGCAGTACGGCACCGAGGAAGATGCTGAACAGCGGATTGATGAAATAGCCGAGCGCGGCATCAAGTGCGCGGCCCGCGCCGATCGACCAGATGTAGACGCCCCAGTTGATGCTGATGAGCGCAGCCGTAAGACTCGCCATCGCAAGCATCTTCGGACTTCTCAGCGCCGTACGGATTTCAGCCGTACGCCCGAGCACGATCAGCACCACCGCTGCGATCGGCACCGACCAGACGACGCGATGCACGATGACCTCGATC
The DNA here is from genome assembly GCF_055382365.1 of Agrobacterium sp. 5Ca39. NCBI lineage: Bacteria > Pseudomonadati > Pseudomonadota > Alphaproteobacteria > Hyphomicrobiales > Rhizobiaceae > Agrobacterium > Agrobacterium sp. 5Ca39. Next base: position 712,659 of record NZ_AP026436.1, read on the forward strand.
GGTGAAATATGTGCAACCGCTTTCATGTAGAAGGGCAGGAAACCCCACAAAAGATATGCGGAAAGCGCGAAAGCAAAACCGCGCGCGCTGTCGCCGCCCTCTTGGGCTGGAAGCGTTTTGTCGAGTGCCATGGGAGTACCGCCAATTGTTCGGATGGCGTTTTATAACGGATCGGCACAATGGCGGCCAATTCATTTCCGTGAAGGGATCATGAGAAAAACTGCATGAATAAAAGGCGCTTTGCCTTCAAACGTGCTGATCAGCGCCGGGTAAATGATTCCCGCAGGAAACCCCTGCGTGAATCATCATCTTATCCTGCCGCCACAACGTGCTGAAATAAATACTATTTCCCGACAAAACGGTCGTTGGCGCGGATCAGCTGGTCGAGAATGCCGGGCTCGCTCATCGCATGTCCCGCGGCCTCGATAATGTGGAAATCCGCGTCCGGCCAGGCCTTGGCCAGCTGCCAGGCATATTTCAGCGGGCAGGGCATGTCGTAACGTCCATGCACGATGACACCGGGAATATTCCTGAGCTTGCCGGCATCGCGCAGCAATTGTCCTTCCTCAAGCCAGCCGCCATTAACGAAGAAGTGGTTTTCGATGCGGGCGAAGGCAATCGCGTATTTGTCTTCACCGAAATCCTCGACGCGGTCGGGATCGGTGACGAGTGCAATGGTCGCGCCCTCCCATTGGCTCCATGCTTTCGCGCATTCCAGCTTCTTCGTTTCGTCAGTGCCTGTGAGATAGCGATTATAGGCCTGCATCATCTCGCCGCGTTCGGATTCGGGAATGGGTGCGATGAATTTTTCCCATTGATCCGGATAGATTTCAGAGACGCCGAACTGGTAGTACCAGTCGAGTTCCGGCCGGGTGACGGTGTAGATACCGCGCAGGACCAGTTCGCTGACGCGGTCCGGATGGGTTTCGGCATAGGCGAGCGCCAGCGTCGAACCCCAGGAGCCGCCGAACACCAGCCATTTCTCAAAGCCGCAGAGTTCACGCAGCCGTTCAATATCGGCAACCAGATGCCATGTGGTGTTGGCTTCGAGTTCCGCGTGTGGCGTGGAGCGACCGCAGCCGCGCTGATCGAACAGGATGACATCGTAAAGATCGGGATCGAATACCCGGCGATGGGTGGGATTCACTCCGCCGCCTGGGCCCCCGTGCAGGAAGACCGCCGGCTTAGCGCCGCGTGTGCCCACCCGCTCCCAATAGATCGTGTGGCCGTCACCCACGTCGAGCATGCCGGTCTCGAAGGGTTCGATCTCTGGATAAAAGCCGCGCAGTTCTTCAGTCATGTTTTATCGTTCCTCAGGCGGCCATTCGGCCGTGTCATGATCCGGGTGTTGGTAGGAGGTGATCTCGGCCTCATCGACGCCCTGTTCGACTGCCGGTTTGGCGAAGAGTTGCTCGATCCACGGCATACGCTTGTGGATGTTCACCTGCACCTGCGGCTCTATCTTCTCGGGATGGTCGAAAGCGCCGATCGCGATCTCCACGCCGCCGGGATAATGATAGGTCAGCGGTGTGCCGCACTTGTTGCAGAAACCGCGATGGATTTTCTGCGACGAGCGGAAGAGGGCAGGCTGGCCGCGTGTCCAGGTCAGATGTGCCTGATCGGCAGTCACAAGTGCGCCAAAGAAATTGCCGAAATGTTTCTGGCACATGCGGCAGTGGCAGATGGAGGCCCTGCCGAGCTTGCCCGCATGGAACCGTACGGCGCCGCACTGGCAGCCGCCGGAAAAACCCGTTTCGCTCATTGTCTGTTCTCCGGTGGCCAGTTTTCGGTGTCGTGGTCGGGGTGCTGATAGGAAACGAGATTGGCAAGGTAGTCCACCTGCGTCAGGTCGTCCTCGGTCGCAACGGCGGGCAGGGTGTGGAGGTTGTCGACAAAACCGATCTTCCGTTCCACGCCCCACTGGATGGTTGGCGGCAGCGCGGCGGGATCGTCGAAGGCGCCGGCCGCCACCGCAATGCCATCCGGAGCCTCATAGGTTAGCGGCGTGCCGCATTCGGGGCAAAAGCCGCGCTTCACGACGCTGGAGGACTGGAAGCGTTTCGGCTCGCCGCGCGTCCATGTGAACTCCACATTGCGAACTGAAACCAGTGGCGCGTAATAAGCCCCGAAAGCCTTCTGGCACATGCGGCAATGGCAGATGGAACTGTCTTTCAGGTCGCCAGTGGCGCGAAAACGGACCGCGCCGCATTGGCATCCGCCGGTATATGTCGTCATCTTCGGTCCTCCCGGATCGTTCTGATAATGTGGAGACAGACATTATCTAAGTCTGTGAGGACCTCGTGGTTCCAGAAGCGGAGGATGGTCCAGCCGTCTTTTTCAAGCCGCACGGTTCTTTCATGATCGTAGTGTAAAGCTGCCTCGGATGTATGTTGAGAGCCATCGATCTCGATAATAAGTCGATGATCGGAACAGGCGAAATCGACGATAAAACCGGCAATCGGCATTTGTCTACGGAAACTCAAGCCTTCAAGGCGATGGGCGCGAATTGCGTTCCAGAGTTTCAGCTCGGCATCCGTCATTACTTTCCGCATTTGCTTCGCGTATTTGCGATGCATTGGGTCTACATCTGCATGCGGCATGATCTGGCTCGCCGTTTAGTGCCTCGCCTTAGATTGGTTGAGGGAACTTAAAATCGCAAGCGTATTGTGGTGGGCGAGGATACCCCCCTCTGCCCTGCCGGGCATCTCCCCCACAAGGAGGGAGATCGGCATGACGCGCCTGCGTCGCTCCATTTCGACCGAAGAGAAATGCGGGGCCTAACAACGAGTCGATCTCCCCACCTGTGGGGGAGATGCCCGGCAGGGCAGAGGGGGGTAAACCGCAAGCCGCAGCCTCAAGCGCTGGACGCAAGCCCTACCGCTTCAACTCCCAGGTCGTCGTCCGCTCCCCGGTCTCCTTGTCCTTGCCATCCTTCAACTGAATGCCCTTCTCCGAAAGCTCATCGCGCAACCGATCGGCCTCTGCAAAGTTCTTCGCCTTCAGCATCTCCAGACGCAATTCCACCAGAGCGTTGACGGCCGAAACGATGGCCTCGTCCATTTCAGTTTTCTTCGGCAGCACGCCCAAGAGGGCAGCACTCGCCGCGAAGGCGGGCAGCTCGTAAGGGTCTACATTGGCCGCGTGCGCCAATGCGTGCAGCGCCTGCACGGCCGCAACGGTGTTGAGATCGTCGGCAAGCGCCTCGAGCACGGTTTCATCCGGCGCGGCATCGGAGGCTTCCGCCGCCGGCCATTTGGCGAGCAGGCGTTCGGCCTCTTCCAGACGCTTTACCGAAAAATCGATCGGCTCTCTATAATGCGTCATCAGCATCGCAAGACGCAGAACCTCGCCCGGCCATTTCCGGCCGCCGAATTTCTCCGTGTGCAGCAATTCATAGATCGTCACGAAGTTGCCCTCGGACTTCGACATCTTGCGGCCTTCCACCTGCACAAAGCCGTTATGCATCCACACGTTCGCCATGACATGCGTGCCGTGCGCGCAACGGGACTGGGCGATTTCGTTCTCGTGATGTGGGAAGATGAGGTCGAGCCCGCCGCCGTGAATGTCGAAAACGTCACCGAGGTAGCGGCCGGACATAGCGGAGCATTCGATATGCCAGCCGGGACGGCCGCGGCCCCAAGGGCTTTCCCAGCCGGGCTCGTTGTGGGAGGAAAGCTTCCACAGCACGAAATCGCCGGGGTTCTTCTTGTGGGCATCCACCGCCACGCGCGCGCCCGCCTGCTGCTCGTCCAGCGGACGCTTCGAAAGCTGCCCGTAATCCGCCATGGAGCGAGTGTCGAACAAGACCTCGCCACCGGCCGTATAGGCGTGGCCGCGTGCGATCAGTTTCTCGATGATGTCGATCATCTGTGCGATATTGTCGGTCGCGCGCGGTTCGACACTTGGCTGAAGGCAGCCCAGCGCCGCGACGTCCGCATGGAACTGGTCAGCCGTCTTTTCCGTCACGGCGTGGATGGCATCGTTGAGCGGCAGATGCGGATAGTCCCGCAGCGCCCGCGCATTGATCTTGTCATCAACGTCAGTGATGTTGCGGGCGTAGGTGACGTGATTTTCGCCATAGACATGGCGCAGCAGCCGGAAGAGAACATCGAACACGATGACGGGTCGCGCGTTGCCGATATGGGCGAAATCATAGACCGTCGGGCCGCAGACATACATGCGCACGTTTTCAGGATCGATGGGCGCAAATTCCGCCTTTTCGCGGGTCAGCGTGTTGTGAAGTTTCAGGCGCAAGGACATGCGGCAATTCCCTAAAGGCAGTCAGTTGTCCTGACCGGGCCGTTTGTCTGTAAGACCTTGCGGGAGACGAAAACGAGCCGGCCGGTGGCGAACCAGCAAAATTATTTCAGCAGCAGGTGCAGATCGTCGTTTTCATGACTTGCGTTATGGCGCGGCGGTCATGCGCGGTCAAGCGTTTCTCTCGTGACGTTGGCTGACCCGCCGACCGGCATCACTCCGGCGGACGGTAATCCACGAACCGGTTTTCCCGGACCAGGAAGAGCTTGCCGGTCTCTTTGAGATCGGGCGAAGCAAGCGGCAGGATGGCTGCGGCCACCTCTGACGGATGCGGCACGGTGGCGGGATCTTCGCCGGGCATGGCCTGCGCGCGCATCGCCGTGCGCGTGGCGCCGGGATTGATGCTGTTGACGCGAAGCGCGCTCTTCTGCGTCTCCGCCGCCCAGGTGCGGGCAAGTGCTTCCACAGCTGCCTTGGAGGTGGAGTAGACGCCCCAGAAGGGACGACAGCTATGAGCGGCACCCGAGGACAGGATCAATGCCCGACCGGCGTCAGATTTGAGAAGCAGCGGCTCGACCGAGCGGATCAGCCGCCAGGTGGCGGTGACGTTGATGGTCATGACCCTTTCGAAAACCTTTGCCTCGATATGGCCAACCGGTGAGATCACGCCGAGAACACCGGCATTGGCGACCAGAATATCCAGCTTGCCCCAGCGCTCGTAGATATTGGCGCCCAGCGCATCGATGGCTTTCATGTCGGAGAGATCGAAGGGAACCAGCGTCGCGGTGCCGCCGACGGCCTTAATGGCGTCGTCCAGTTCCTCAAGGCCGCCCACCGTGCGGGCGCAGGCGATGACATGCGCGCCGGCCCTGGCGAGTTCCAGCGCGGTGAAATAGCCGATGCCGCGCGACGCGCCGGTGACGAGAGCGATGCGGCCCTTGAGATCGATAGTCATGGTCTCCCCCGAAATGATTGCGCTTCCTTGTACGAAGCCGCAGCCGCCTGCTGCAAGCAATTAAATTGCCGCAGCTCGCGGGCTGATAAAAGGCAAGAAAAAAGAGGCCACCGGAGACCGGTGGCCGCTTGTTCTGTCGGGATTATCAGCCGTTGCTGGCCAGCATGGAAATCTTGCTGCCCATCGCCTCGCCGTTCTTGTCGAGGAGGCGGGTCGGATAATCGCCGGTGAAATAATGGTCGGTGAACTGCGGCCGCGCCGGATTACGGTTTTCACCGCCCACCGCGCGATAAAGCCCGTCGATCGACAGGAACGCCAGCGAATCGGCGCCGATATATTTCGCCATCGCCTCGACATCCGCATACTGGTTCGCCAGCAGCTTGTCGGCATCAGGCGTGTCGATGCCATAGAAATCCGGATGGAAGATCATCGGGCTGGCGACGCGGATATGCACTTCCTTGGCGCCAGCCTCGCGGATCATCTGCACGATCTTGACCGAGGTCGTGCCGCGCACGATGGAATCATCCACCAGCACCACGCGCTTGCCTTCGATCATCGCCCGGTTGGCGGAATGCTTGAGCTTGACGCCGAAGGCGCGGATCTGCTGGGTCGGCTCGATGAAGGTGCGGCCGACATAATGGTTACGGATGATACCGTATTCGAAGGGAATGCCGCTTTCCTGCGCAAAACCGAGCGCTGCGGGCGTGCCGCCATCGGGAACGGGCACCACCACATCCGCTTCGAGCGGTGCTTCCTTGGCAAGGTTCATGCCCATGTTCTTGCGCGTCGTGTAGACGTTGCGGCCGCCAACGACGGAATCGGGACGGGCGAAATAGACATATTCGAACAGGCAGAGACGCTCCGGCTGCGGTTTCGAGGGCTTGCGCGCGTCGATGGTGATCGAACCGTCCGGCTGGATCTCGCAGATGATGACTTCGCCGTTTTCAACGTCGCGCACGAATTTCGCGCCGATGATATCGAGAGCACAGGTCTCCGAGCAGAAGATCGGCTTGCCGTCCAGCTCGCCCATGACCAGCGGGCGGATACCGATCGGGTCACGCGCGGCAATCAGCTTGGTGCGGGTCATCGCCAGCATCGAATAACCGCCTTCCATCTGCCTGATGGCATCGATGAAACGGTCGGCGGTGGAGGAATGACGGGAGCGGGCGATGAGGTGCAGCACGACTTCGGTATCCGAGGTCGACTGACAGATGGCGCCTGTCGCAATGATCTGGCGGCGCAGCGTCAGGCCGTTGGTGAAGTTGCCGTTATGGGCAATCGAAATACCGCCTTCTTCCAGTTCGGCAAACAGCGGCTGTACGTTGCGCATCGCCACTTCGCCCGTGGTGGAATAACGGGTGTGGCCGATGGCGATGGAGCCGGGCAGGCGGGCAAGCGTTGCCGGATCGGTGTAATGATCACCGACGAGGCCCATATGGCGTTCCTGATGGAAGCGCTTGCCATCGAAGGAGACGATGCCGGCTGCTTCCTGGCCGCGATGCTGCAGGGCATGCAGGCCAAGCGCGGTCAGCGCCGAGGCGTCGGCATGGCCGAGAATGCCGAAAACGCCGCATTCTTCATGCAGCGTATCGCCGTCGATCTCTTCCTTGAAAGTGGCCTCAGGAAACTTGGAATGCGAAAGCGGCTCAATCATGCGGCTTGCCCTTGCTCTCTACCGAGAAAAAAGAAAGACCTCGCCGGCGAGTATCTCTCCCGGTCGGTCCGTCTGTGTCGTGCTTGATATTTAGCACAAATAGCGCGCCTTGCATGCATTGCAAGACGCGACACTGTGTCAATTATTCGTTGCCGGCGGATTTGTTGCCGGCACATCTTCGGCAGGCGCCTGCGTGGTCGTCTGTTCCTGCGGTTTTCCAAGGATGCGAGCGCGGATCTGCGGCTCGATATCGTCAGGCAGAACCGCCTCCAGCTTGCCAACCAGCCCGTCGAGGAAGGGCTTGGACTTGGCCTGGGTCACCCATTCCGGCTGCGTCTTCACATCTACCAGCCAGTTCCAGAAGGCGACCGCAACCACTAGAAGCAGGATGCCGCGCGCCGCGCCGAACAGGAATCCGAGCGTACGGTCCAGTGCGCCGATGCGGCTGTCGATGATGAAATCGGCAATACGCGAGGTGATGAAGGAAATCACGATCAGCGAGACGAGGAAAACGACGCCCGCCGAACCGGCAATGGCGATCTTGTCGTCATCGGTATAGTTGCGCGCATACGGCAGCAGGACCGGATAAAGATAATAGGCGGCGGCGACCGAACCGGCCCAGCTCGCAATCGACAGGATTTCGCGGGAAAAACCGCGGACCATCGCGAGAATGGCGGAGAAAAGAACAACGGCGATGACGATGCCGTCGAAAATTGTAATGGGCATATACCAACTCCGGAGGTGCGACGCCCTGTCAGGCGCTGCCTTGCCAATTTTGCGATCCTCTTACACCACTGTTTCCTTTGGCGAAAGGATCAATATTCGTCGTCCTCAACCTGTTTGAACCGGTTGCCGGAGCCGGCGATGCGGGCCACGAGGTCCGGAAGGCTTTCGATTTCCGTCCAGCGCCCCTTGCCGCCTTTCGGCAATTCAGCCGAAGCAGAAGGCAGAAGTGCGGCGGAAAAACCGAGTTTTTCAGCTTCTTTCAATCGCTGGCCCGTATGCGAGACCGGGCGCACCGCGCCCGACAGGCTGATTTCGCCGAAATAGACGCAATCGGCGGGCAGGGCAAGACCGGCAAGCGAGGAAACCAGCGCAGAAGCAATCGCCATATCGGCGGCCGGCTCGGAAATCCGGTAGCCGCCGGCGACGTTGAGATAGACATCGTGCTGACCGAGCTTCACGCCGCAATGGGCCTCCAGTACCGCGAGGATCATGGCGAGTCGCGACGAATCCCAGCCGACCACCGCGCGGCGCGGTGTGCCGAGCGAGGTTGGCGCAACCAGCGCCTGCACTTCAACGAGCACGGGGCGTGTCCCCTCGATGCCGGCAAAAACCGCAGCGCCCGGCGATTTTTCGTTGCGTTCTCCCAGAAACAGTTCGGATGGATTGGACACTTCCCTGAGGCCGCGATCCGACATTTCGAACACTCCGATTTCATCGGTCGGCCCGAAGCGGTTCTTGACGGTTCGAAGAATGCGGTAATGGTGGCCGCGGTCACCTTCGAAATAAAGGACGGCATCGACCATGTGCTCCACCACGCGCGGGCCAGCGATCTGGCCTTCCTTGGTGACATGGCCGACAAGCACCATGGTCGCGCCTGTCTGCTTGGCGAAACGGATCATCGCCTGCACGCCGGTGCGCACCTGTGTCACCGTGCCGGGGGCGGAATCGGCTGTATCGCTCCACAATGTCTGGATGGAATCGATGATGACGAGATCGGGCCGCTTGCCTTCGGAAATCGTCGCCAGAATATCCTCGACATTGGTTTCCGCCGCCAGAAGCACATCGGTTTCCGCAGCCCCCAGACGTTGCGCACGCAGACGCACCTGCGCCACCGCCTCTTCGCCGGAGACATAGATGATGCGATGGCCGCGCCGCGAAAGGGCGGCAGCCGCCTGCATGAGAAGCGTCGATTTGCCGATACCGGGATCCCCACCGATCAGAACGGCGGAACCGCGCACGAAACCGCCGCCGGTCGCCCGATCAAGTTCGCTGATGCCGGTTGGGATGCGGGGGGCTTCTTCGATTTCACCTGATAGTGAGGTGAGCGTCACGGGTCGGCCCTTCTTGGGAGCCTTGCCCGGGCCGGATCCGATGCCGCCCATCGGGTCTTCCTCGACGATGGTATTCCACTCGCCGCAGCCTTCGCATTTTCCCGCCCATCGGGTATGAACCGTGCCGCAGTTCTGGCACACGAATTGAGTCTTGGCTTTGGCCATCTATGTCAGTTTTCTTCTTGTTTGAAATGATCTGCGGAGATGTCTTGGTGGCCGTGGAGGACGCGCAGGACCGTAAGCTCATTCTCGTTGATGCGGAAGAAAATCACGCGGTCCCGACAGGCAATGCTGCGAAGCCCTGCTCCATAGCTGCTTCGTGAGACGCCGGACAGGCCGAGCGCCGCTAGCGATTCGACCTTGTCAAAAATTTCAAGCGCGAGACGGTCGGCCGCGGCCGGATTTTCCACAGCGATATAGACGTGATCTTCAGCGACGTCCTGCCTTGCCCGCGTGGTCCAGATAACGGTCCGGATATTAATGATCGGTCCCCGTTTTTTGTTGCGCGGACAGGTTCTTGATGTCGCTCAGGAAAGCATCTCGCGACCGATAGCTGTGAACACGGCCAGCGTCAGCATCATCAATTCCTTCCTGCAGCAGCAGCTTGAGTGCCGCTTTCTTTCCCTCATCGCTGCCCAGCAAACGAAGTCCAGCAGAAATCACTGCATCCGCATCGCTATAGACGCCAGCTGCCACCTGCTCCTCGATGAACTTCTCGTCCTGCTCGCTCAAATGGATTTCGGGCATTTCGATCTCCTTTTGTTCTCTTTTAACACAGGTCGCGTGAGCTTTCCAAGCGCTAAAGGCGCGTCTCAGTCATCCGCCATCAGATATTGCCGCTCATATCGCAGACCAAGTCCTGTCAACATCTCATAGCCGATCGTTCCTGCCGCGCGTGCAGTCTCGTCTACGGGCACATTGGGACCGAAAAGCTCGACATAGTCTCCGGTTCGAATGGCATTGGCCGGAACATCCGTCACGTCGAAGATGGTGAGGTCCATGGTGACGCGGCCAGCAACCGGCACCTTGTGGCCGTTGACGACACCGTATGCGCCGCCATGACCCAATTCGCGTAGCGGAATGCCGGAACCGGACAGCGAACGCTGGTATCCATCCGCGTAACCGACAGTCGCGATGGCGAGGCGGCTTGCGCGTTTCAGCAGAAAGGTGCCGCCATAACTGACGGTCTGGCCTTCGCCCGCATCGCGGATCTGGATGATGCGCGCTTCGGCTTTGGCGACCGGCCGCATGGGATTTGCAACGTCGTTGACCGCCTCTCCGCCATAGAGCGCTATGCCGGGACGGGTAAGGTCGAAATGATAATCCGGGCCGAGAAAGATACCGGCGGAAGCCGAGAGGCTTGATTCGATACCTTCGAAAGCAGTGCTAACCATCCGGAATGATTCGAGCTGCGCCCTGTTCATCGGCGAGGAGGGCGTGTCGGCACAGGCGAGATGGGACAGCACCAGAACCGGGTCAAAACTTGCCGGCCGGGTCACGTCGTCGGCCAGAAACAGGGCATCGTCGAGCGGCAGTCCGAGACGGTTGAAGCCGGTGTCCACATGCAGTGCGCAGGGGTGATCGCCACGCTCGGCCACCGTCGCCATCCAGAAGGAGAGTTGCTCCTCGGAGGCAAGAACCGGCACCAGATCATTGTCGAAGACCTGCCGTTCCTGGCCCTGCCAGATGCCTGACAGGACGAAGATGCGTGCTTCAGGTGCATAGGAACGCAGGGTCTCACCCTCGGCAACCGTTGCCACGAAGAAGTCGCGCGCGCCGGCATGGTAGAGCGCTGCGCCGCAATCCTCGATGCCGAGGCCATAGGCATCGGCCTTCACGACGGCCGCTGTCCGCGCCTTGCCGGAGCGTCTCCTCATGTCCCGCCAATTATCGGCCAGCGCGCCGAGATCGACGGTCAGCCGCAGTGGCGCGTGTTCGAAAGCGTCGGTTTCGGTTTCAGCGAATGTATCCTCGAAGTCGTCTGTCATGCCATGCGTCCGGTTGATTTTGGAACCGACCAGACCCTAGCACTTTTGTTCAAGACGGTAAGGATCGAATGCTCTAAACTTCGCTCATGCACAATGTTTCGCAGGAACAGGCCCTCGATTTCATGCCCGTCGCCACGACGGAAACCACACGTTTCTGGCGGGACGGACGTTTTGGCGGCATGGAATGCCTGAGTGCTACGTTTCTCACCCATGAATATTCGCCCCACGCCCATGACACGTTTTCGATAGGCGCCATCGAAAGCGGCTCGCAGATTTCCACCATTCAGGGCACCACCGAACAGACAGGGCCAGGGCATCTCTATCTCATCAATCCGGACGAGATTCACGATGGTGCACCAGGCGGCGGCGGTTACCGTTACCGGATGATCTATCCCGACACCGCACTGCTGCGCGATATCATCGAGGATGTGACGGGCAGGGCCTTCCACGGTACGCCGTCATTCCCGAAGTTTCTGCCGCGCGATCCGCAGATGGCGGCCGCCTTTCAGATGGCGCACCGGCGTCTGGAGGAGAAATCCGGTGCCCTCGAGGCGGATGAGGGCATGTTCTCGGTTCTCGCCGCCCTTTTCGGCAGGCATGGCAGCGCCATTATCCTGCCGGTCGAAACGCGCGAGAAAACGGCGGTTTACACCGCCCGCGACTATCTTTCCGACAATTACGAGACCGATATCGGCCTTGAGGAACTGGCTTCCATTGCCGGTCTCAGCCGCGCGCACCTTATCCGTGCTTTCAGGAAAGAGTTCCACATCACCCCGCACGCCTATCTGACCGACGTGCGCATCCGCAGGGCGCGTCGGCTTCTGCGCGCCGGCGAGATGCCGGCCGAGGTGGCGGCGATGTGCGGTTTTGCGGACCAGGCGCATTTCACCCGGCATTTCAAGGCGCGCACCGGCATTACCCCGGGCCAGTTTCGCATGGGGTGATGCCGGCACACGCATTCCTGTGTGACGTCACTTTCGTACAAGACCGGTGGATGTCTTACGCGTAATCGCTCTCCTGAAAGGGAGAAAGCGATGTCGATATGGGACAAAAGGACGGAATTCGTCGCGGGATTACGGGCCGCCGCGCCATTGCTTGTGGCCATGGTGCCGATCGGCGTCGTGTTTGGCGCGGTCGCCATCGGCAAGGGCCTGTCGCCGCTCGAAGCCTCGCTGATGTCGCTGCTGGTCTTCGCCGGCGGCTCGCAATTCGTGGCGATGGACTTATGGACCCATCCGGCTAGCTGGAGCGCGCTCGGCTTTGCGGCGCTGCTCGTCAATCTGCGCCACGTGCTGATGAGCGCTTCCATCGCCGGCAAGCTGGACGATTTCCGGGGCTGGCGGAAATATGCGGCCATGCTGGTGCTGACGGATGAATCCTGGGCGTTGTCGGAGTTTCGTGTCATCGCCGGCAGGCTGACGGCGGGTTTCTTCACCGGCGCTGCATTGTCGATCTATATCGTCTGGAACCTGGCCACCCTCACCGGTGCTTTGCTGGGTTCGGTCATGGGCGACATGTCGGTCATCGGGCTGGATTTCGCCTTTCCCGCGGTGTTTATCGTGCTGCTCATGGGGTTCTGGAAGGGCCGGGAAACGGGCTCGGTGCTTCTGGCAAGCGCCTCCGCCGCCTGTCTCACCCATGCGCTGGTGCCCGGAGCCTGGTATATCGCCGCCGGTGCGCTCGCGGGCCTCGCTGTCGCCGCCTTCGGCCATGATGAACAGGCGGAGCAGCCGGCATGACCCTCGACCTCAATACGCTGCTGACGATTCTCGCCATGATGGCGGCAACCGTCGCAACACGCCTCGGCGGCCTGTTGCTTGTCAGTCGGTTTACCCTGACCGCGCGCCTTAAAAAGGCCCTCGGCGTAGTGCCGCCCGCCGTCCTGATGGCCGTCGTCACGCCGACTGCGCTTGCCAGCGGACCGGCGGAAACCATCGCCTGCGCGGTCACCGCTGTCGCGGCGCTGCGCCTCAGCCTTCTGCCGGCGGCAACAGTCGGCGTGGCGGCCGTGGCGCTGCTGCGCGGAATCGGTTTGTGAAGCGATCCCCTCAACCGGCTGAAAAGACTCTCTCCAAAGGGCCGCAGGAAGCGCCGGCCCGTTAGAATATCGTCTCAGCATCCTATCAAACCCAGATCGAAGCCCCTGAGACGGGGTTGAGGAGGTGGCATCTGGCGGCTATCCAATGGCCTGTGGCATTTGTCACGCAGCGGCCGGCGGGAGAGAGAGATGACGGGCATTCGTGAAATTGCATTCGAGCCGCTTTCCAGGATTTATGCCGAAGACCTGAAGTCCTCATGGCCGTCGATCACGTTTTTGCTGCTGACGATCCTGTGCGGGTCTCTTCTCGCTTCCGCCGGTCCTTATGTGTTTTCCCGCCTGATCGACGATCTGCCGGACGCTCCGCGGCAGTGGATGCTTGGATTTTCGTTTTATGCCGGCCTGACGGCATTGGCGACGGCCATTCAGCGCTCCACGCAATATATGTCGGTCATCCATTCGGAACGGCTGGAATATGTGGCTACGACGCACTTCTTCGAGCGCATTGTCCATAAAAACGCGTCATTCTTCAATGATCACAACCCGGCGGAAATTCAGGCCGCACAGACAAGGGGCGCTTCGGCCGCATCTGCAATCATGCAGATCGGTCTTATCTATTTCGTTCCGGGCCTCGCCACGTTTGTGTTCAGCACCCTGTTGCTGGGGGCGGTCCTCAGTGCGGATCTGGTGGCCATCGTCATTCTCTATGGTGCGGCCTTCATCGCGCTCACCCTTGCCTCGAACCGGCTGACCTCGCCATTTCTGGAAAAGGCCATCGAAGCCGGACAGCAGAATGCCGGTTTTGTTGGAAACGCCATAGGCATGATCGAGCCTTTGCGGCACACGGGCAGCACGGCGTGGATGAAGCGTCGCTTTGCGGAGAATGCGGGCTCGATCTACCGGAACTGGCGGCTTTATTCCCTGCGCCGTATCGGTTTTGTCTTTACCATCTCGCTCGCTCTGGGCGTGCAGATGATCATAGGCTTTTATCTCCTTCTGCCGCGCTACGAGGCCGGAGAGCTCTCGATCGGCGATATCGTTCTCTTCAACACGCTTCTGCTTCAGCTCAACATGCCTTTCGAACTGATCGGGCAATCCATCAGTGAGGCGCTACGGTCCTTCGCCCAATTCGCGCCCTATGCCCGCATGTGGAATGAGCCAGAAGAGCAGGAGGAGTCTCCGGATACACGCCCGTTGCGGCTGTCGGGCAGAGTGATAGAGTTCCGTCAGGTGGGCTTTCGCTACGAAAACGGTCGCGGCGTTGAAGGCGTCTCTTTCACCGCAACGCCAGGACGTCTGACCTTCATTACCGGCGAGACCGGCTCCGGCAAATCGACACTCTTCCGGCTTTTGCAGAAAACCATGGTGCCGCAATCCGGGCGCATCACTGTCGATGGCGCCGATCTCACAGCCATCGGCCGGGACGACTGGTTCGCCGCGGCGGGTATCGTTCCGCAGGAGGTGCAATTGCTGAACGATACGTTGCGCAGCAATATCGTGCTCGGGCGGGCGCTGGATGAGGAAAAACTGCGCCGCTCCGCCGAGCGGGCCGCCATCCTCGACAGGATTGAGGCGATGCCGGAGGGTTTCGATACGATTGTCGGTGAAAGGGGCCTGAAGCTTTCCGGCGGCGAGCGCCAGCGGGTTGCCCTTGCTCGCGCGCTCTACGGCGAACCGGCCATTCTGCTGCTCGATGAGGCAAGCTCGGCGCTGGACGAGGAGACGGAGCGGGAAATCATGGAACAGCTGAGACGGGTCGACAGCGATATCACCATCATTGCCATCACCCACCGCCAGAGCAGCATTCGCGCCGGCGATCAGGTCATTGCATTGCCTAAGGGGATAATCGATGAATCGGGTTCTGAGGGATCAGTTCCAAGCCGTTGAAAAGACTCCGCCCCATCCCTGAAACAGGACGGGGCGTTATTGATAGAAGGCTGCCTCGCCTCAATGTTCTTCGTATTGGCTGAAGCTCGGATCGGCCAGATCCGTAAAGCGGGTGAATTCGGATTGGAAGGCAAGCTTCACGGTGCCGGTCGGTCCGTGACGCTGCTTGGCGATGATGACGTCAGCCGTGCCTTTTACCTTGTCGAACAGCGCTTCCCACTCTGCATATTTCGGATCGGCAGGATCGCGCGGCTCCATGTTCTTGACGTAATATTCCTCGCGGAACACGAACAGCACCACGTCGGCGTCCTGCTCGATGGAACCTGATTCACGCAGGTCGGAAAGCTGCGGGCGCTTGTCTTCGCGGCTTTCCACCGCACGGGAGAGCTGTGACAGCGCGATGATCGGAACATTGAGTTCCTTGCCCAACGCCTTCAGGCCCGTGGTGATCTGGGTGATTTCCTGCACGCGGTTTTCGCCGCTCTTGCCGGAGCCGGTCATCAGCTGAACGTAGTCGACCACCAGAACATCGAGACCGCGCTGGCGCTTCAGGCGGCGGGCGCGCGCGGAAAGCTGGGCAATCGAGATACCACCGGTCTGGTCGATGTAAAGCGGCACCTTCTGCATCATCTGTGAGCAGGCGACGAGTTTTTCGAAATCGGCCTCGGTGATGTCACCGCGACGGATTTTCGACGAGGAAACTTCGGTCTGCTCTGAAATGATACGCGTTGCCAGCTGTTCGGAGGACATTTCGAGCGAGTAGAAACCGACAACGCCGCCATTTTTCGCCTTGAACGAGCCGTCCGGCTGCACTTCCTGCTCATAGGACGCGGCGATATTGTAGGCGATGTTGGTCGCAAGCGAGGTCTTGCCCATACCCGGACGACCGGCAAGCACGATAAGGTCGGAACGCTGCAAGCCACCCATGCGGGCGTCAAGCGAGTGGATGCCGGTGGAGATGCCGGAGAGGTTACCGTCGCGCTCGAAAGCCGCGCCCGCCATGTCGATCGCCAGCGCCACCGCGTCGTTGAACGACTGGAAGCCGCCGTCGTAACGGCCGGTTTCCGCCAGTTCGAACAGGCGCCGTTCGGTGTCTTCGATCTGTGCCTGCGGCGGCATGTCGAGCGGCGCGTCATAGGCGATGTTGACGACATCCTCGCCGATCTGGATCAGCGCGCGGCGCAGCGCCAGATCATAGATCGCCCGGCCGTAATCTTCCGCGTTGATGATCGACACGGCTTCTGCCGCCAGACGCGCGAGATACTGCGCCACCGTCAGGTCGCCGATCTTGTCGTCGGCCGGCAGGAAGGTCTTGATCGTCACCGGATTGGCGGTCTTGCCCATGCGGATGATATCGCCTGCCACCTCGAAAATCTTGCGGTGCAGCGGCTCGTAGAGGTGCACGGGCTTCAAAAAGTCCGATACGCGGTAATAGGCGTCGTTATTGACGAGGATGGCGCCGAGCAGCGCCTGTTCGGCCTCGATATTGTTCGGCGCTTCGCGGTAATGCGGTTCCGCCGGTTGCGCGGGGGTGATCTTTCTCACAGCGTCGTTCATGGTTTGCGCGATCTCCCTTTGCCTGTTCTTACACCTCGGGTTTGGCTTTCTGTGCCATTGCAGTCAATGATATTGTTGCAACACTCCATGGCAGGCCGACGTCCGCTGAGCGAAGTCGGATCACATCTTCAGTTGTCCCCAGCAATCCACAGGCGGGATGGGGACAAAGCGGGAAATTTCCCGGCAACGTGATTCGCCGCCATGAGTTTACCGCATGGCAGACCCGGCACGAAAGAAACTTGAAAATCGTCAGCCTTACGAATAAATAGGCAGAAAATAAGTAGTGTACTAATTATAAGGCTTGCTGACATGTCCCGCGAGACCGACAAGGAACAGCTTCTCGATGAAGTTTCCGCTTTCACCCGCAAACTGCGCGCGTTTTTCGATGCGCGGGTAGGGGAAAGCGGGCTGACGCTGGCGCGTGCGCGTGCACTTTTCGCGCTCTCGCGGCGCGGACCGTTGACGCAGACGGAGCTCGCGGAGGAAATGGAAATCGAGACGCCGACACTGGTGCGGGTGCTTGATGGCATGGAGAAGCAGAACCTCATCGAACGCCGATCCGATGAGAACGACCGGCGTGCCAAACGTATTCACATGACGGCGGAGGGCGAAGAAACCTCGCAGACGGTGCAGGAAATGGCAAAGTCGCTACGTTCGGAAATCGCCGCCGATATCTCCTCGCAGGAGCTGGCAATGGCGCTGGATGTCATGCGGCGGCTTTCGGCCAATCTGCAAAATCTTGCAGCGGGGAGGGCGCAATCGTGAGCACCTCTTTACCGCTAACGGCAGCGTCGGACGCCGCCGAAAAGGACAGGCCCGCCAATGGCCCCATAGAAACGACGGGCCCGGCTCAATCACCGGACGCCGGCGCCGGGAGCGGCACGCAGGCTCCGTCTGCCGCAGCTGCACCTCAGCCGGTGGAGCGGCCATTGTGGCTGCGGCTGTGTTTCATTTTTGCAGGCCTGTCGTTTTTCATTACGCAGGGCCTGGGCATGAACCTCGTCATGGCCAATATCTACCAGCTGCAGGGCGAGTTTTCGGCGACGGTGGCCGAGGTCGCCTGGTTATCCGCTGCCTATATGGCACCCTATGCCACCTTTTCCATCGCCTTGTTCAAGGTGCGCGCGCAATATGGCCTGCGGCCCTTCGCCGAACTTTCGATCATCGCCTTCGTGGTTGCTTCCTGCCTCAACCTCTTCGTGACGGACCTGCATTCGGCCATCGTCATCCGCTTCGTCAGCGGCATGGCGGCCGCGCCGATTTCATCGCTCGGCTTTCTCTATATTCTTGAGGCCTTTCCGCCCGCACGAAAATTCTCGCTGGGATTCAGCATTGCACTGACAGGTACGCTGTTGTCGGCGCCGCTTGCGCGCATGGTGTCACCCTCGCTGCTGGCGATCGATGGCTGGAATGCCCTTTATTCGATGGAAGTCGGTTTTGCGCTGATTTCCTTCGCCATGATTTACGTCCTCAAGGTCACACCGCCGCCGCGTGCGAAGGTGATCGAGCGTATGGATATCCTCAGCTATCTCCTGTTTGCGGGCGGTCTCGGTTGCCTTGCAGTCATGCTGACGCTCGGCCGGTTCTACTGGTGGTTCGAAACCTGGTGGCTTGGCGCGCTGCTGGCGACATCCATCGCGCTTCTGACACTAATGGCTTTCATCGAATTGCCGCGTAAGAACCCGTTGCTCGACCTGCGCTGGATTTTCTCCAAAACCAACCTGCACGCCATTGCCGTCCTGCTTGTCTACCGGGCGGTCTCGTCGGAACAATCCTCCACCGCGGTCAGCTTCTATCAGCAGCTTGGCTTGCTCAACGACCAGACCACCATGCTTTATGCCCTCGTGCTGCTTGCCACCATTCTTGGCGGGGCGGCCTGCGCATGGCTGATGTTGACGAAATATGTCGAAACCGCCCATGTCATTGCGCTGACACTGATCGCGGCTGGTTCATTTATGGACAGCCAGTCGACGAACCTCACCCGCCCCGAACAGATGTATCTCAGCCAGATGATGATCGCCTTCGGTGCGGCCATGTTCCTGCCGCCTGTCATGGCGAAGGGTTTCGGCGCAGCACTGGCCCGGGGTGCGCCTTATCTGGTGAACTTCATCACCATCTTCCTGTTTACGCAGATCACCGGTTCCATGCTGATGACGGGCCTGCTCGGCAGTTTCGTAACGCTGCGGGAGAAATTCCACTCCAATGTGCTGGTGGAGAACATTCTGCTCACCAACCCTCTCGTTGCCCAGCGTGTCTCCCAGCTTTCCGGCGCTTACAGCCATGTCATCACCGATCCGGCATTGCTGAAGGCGGAGGGGTTGTCGCTGCTTGGCCAGCAGGTCAGCCGGGAAGCCTATGTGCTTGCCTATAATGACACGTTCCTGCTCATCTCCGTCGTTTCCGCGCTGGCGCTGGCCGCGCTTTTGATCCACCTCGCATGGTTGCGCATCCGCCCCTTCCTTTTCCCGGAGGACATCGATGCCGCACCGGCCCCCCAGTCTTGAACCTTCCAAGAGTGCCAAAATGTTGAAGAAGTTTTTTACTCCCGTTTCCATTCTCGTGCTGCTCGGCGGTTTCGCCGGTGTTGCGCTCGTGCTTTACGCCTGGCGGCTGCCGCCCTTCCTCTCCACCGTGGAAATGACTGACAACGCCTTCGTGCGCGGTTACGTCACGACCATGAGCCCGCAGGTTAGCGGATATGTCGTGGATGTGCCGGTGAAGGATTATCAGGAGGTGAAGCAGGGTGCTTTGCTGGCGAAGATCGATGACCGCATCTATCGCCAGAAACAGGCGCAGGCGGAAGCAACGCTCGATACGCAAAAGGCGGCTCTCGATAATTCCCGCCAGCAGGAAAATGCAGCCAATGCCCATATTCTTTCCAGCCAGGCCGCGGTCGACAGCGCCGAAGCCTCGCTGAAACAGGCTCAACTGGCATCCGACCGGCAGGATAATCTCATAAAAAGCGGCGTGGGAACTTCCAGCCTTCAGGAAGAAGCCCATGCCGCACTGGAAAAGGCGCGGGCATCGCTCTCGCAGGCGAAAGCCGCCCTTGAGGTTTCACGGCAGGATCTGCAGACCATCATCGTTAACCGCAGTTCGCTGCAGGCTGCGGTCGCAAATGCCGAAGCGGCCGTCGAGCTTGCCCGGATCGACCTCGCCAATACCGAAATCCGTGCGCCCGTGGATGGCAGGCTCGGCGAAATCGGCGTGCGCACTGGCCAATATGTCACCGCCGGCACGCAGCTGATGGCCGTTGTGCCGCATGATGTCTGGGTTATCGCCAATTTCAAGGAAACCCAGCTTGCGGGCATGCAGGTTGGCCAACCGGTGACGATTTCCGTCGATGCGCTGCATCGCCGGAAGCTGACCGGCCATGTGGAGCGTTTTTCGCCCGCCACGGGTTCGGAATTCGCCGTCATCAAGCCCGACAATGCGACCGGCAATTTCGTGAAAATCGCCCAGCGTCTCGGTGTGCGCATCACCATCGACGCGGATCAGCCGCTGGCGGCAGAACTTTCGCCGGGCATGTCTGTGGTGGTGCATGTGGACAAGAGCAAGGCGCCCGATGGGGCGGAGACGGCGGCGAGGTAGTCTGGCGTTGAGTTTGCAGAGGGGGGTATTCCTCCGCGAATTCAACCCAACAAAAAACCCCGGATGTCGCCATCCGGGGTTTTCCTTTGACCGTTAGGCCAGATCTTACTCGTCGTCGCCGTCGCGGTCAGCTTCCGGATCGAAGAAGTCTTCCGGACGCAGCGCGTCTTCGTCAACGCCGTAGATGGCGTCAGCGGAGGTGAGGCTTTCGCCCTTGGCCTGACGCTCTGCTTCTTCAGCCGAACGGGCAACGTTCAGCTCGACCTGCAGCTCGACTTCGGCATGCAGGTGCAGGGTAACGTTGTGCAGGCCGATGGTCTTGATCGGCGTGTTCAGCTCAACCTGGTTGCGGCCGATGTTGAAGCCTTCGGCAGCCAGGATTTCAACGACGTCGCGGGCAGCAACAGAACCGTACAGCTGACCGGTTTCGCCAGCCGAACGGACAACGATGAAGGACTTGCCTTCGAGTGCTTCGGCAACCTTCTGGGCTTCCGACTTGCGCTCGAGGTTACGAGCTTCGAGCGTTGCGCGCTCGGTTTCGAAACGGGTCTTGTTGGCGGCGTTGGCGCGCAGCGCTTTGCCCTGCGGCAGCAGGAAGTTACGGGCATAGCCATCGCGAACCTTGACGGTTTCGCCCATCTGGCCGAGCTTGTTGATGCGTTCGAGAAGAATAACGTCCATCTTCTTGATCCTTTCTATGGTTTGGTTTCGTTCGTAGTGTCGGTTTTCCGCGCCGGCGTCAGGGAGATCGTGCTGCGCACGTCGCTGAGGCCGAACACGAGAATGATGAACAGCGGAAAGACAAAGACCGCCGAGAGATATGCGAGAATGAGTACGGGCAGGCGCCAGTCCTTGCCGCGGGCGCGCTTGTGCAGCGAGGCATAACCCGCCATCAGGAAGCCCGCGCCAAAGGTGCCGCAGATGACCGCGCCGATCATGGCCGCCACGCCGCCAAGGAACATGGCGAGAATGCCGGCCAGAAAAATGAAGATCGCGTTGCGATGCATGCGCAGTGCCGAGGGAATGTCCTCACGCGGGCGCAGGCCCTTGCCGAAAGAGCCGACCAGCCGGGTCGCGAAATAATAGGCCCCAAACAGAAGGATGACCCAGAGACCACCCTGAACAATGGGAAGCATCAGCACCAGCAGCGATTTCGTCTGGGCGAGCGCTTCGGCATTGGGTTCGAACAGCGGTTCGCGGTTCTGCACCGAGGTCATCATGATATCGACCATGCGCGCGACCAGATCAGGGCCGTAACCGATCATCCAGCCGAGAATGACGACGGCGACCGAAACCAGAATGCACAGGTGCAGTACGATGCCGGAGAGCGGATACCAGGCAAGCAGATCATCCGGGCCGCCGATCTCGGAAGCCGGGCGCGCCAGATTGGCGAGATGCGAAAGCCAGCCCGCCGGGATCAGCGTGAAGATCGCGATGGTCAGCGCAAACAGCGGTGACATGACCAGCGCACCGATGATGGCGGTGGTGATGATGGCGACGATGGCGGCGCGATTACCCCAGCCCATGCCTGCGATCAGGATCGGCATGGCGGAACCGGCATAGAGCAGGAAGGAAAAGGACGACTGTGCCGTTGCGCCAAGCGTTAAAAACGCGGCGCATATGCCGGCGAGAACGCCGGAGATCAGCACTGTCTGGTTCAACTTTTGCACTTCGCTGTCCTGCTGAAACTAAGCAGTTAGAGGATCGCTCGTGAGAGCCTCATCCCCAACATGGGATTTAGAGTATCGATCCGCGCCCAACGCGGAAGGATCTGGAAAAGCGAGGCCGCGTTAAACGCAGCCTCGCTTCAATTCATTACGCTACAACGTAGGGCAGCAGGCCGAGGAAACGGGCGCGCTTGATCGCCTGGGCGAGTTCGCGCTGCTTCTTCTGGGAAACGGCCGTGATGCGGGAAGGAACGATCTTGCCGCGCTCGGAAATGTAGCGCTGCAGGAGACGTACGTCCTTGTAGTCGATCTTCGGAGCGTTGGCGCCGGAGAAGGGGCACGTCTTGCGACGGCGGTGGAACGGGCGGCGTGCCTGGGAAGAGGATGCGTCAGCCATTGGTCAATTCTCCTTATGCACGGTCTTCGCGCGGACGGCGCGGACGGTCTTCGCGGGGACCACGATCTTCACGCGGGCCACGGTCCGGACGGTCGCCATCGCGGCGCGGACGGTCGTCACGGTCGCGCTTCTGCATCATCGCGGACGGGCCTTCTTCGTGGGCTTCGACGGCGATGGTCATGTAGCGAAGAACGTCTTCGTTGATGCGCATCTGGCGCTCGACTTCATGGATGGCGGCCGCCGGAGCGTCGATGTCCATGAGAGCGTAGTGAGCCTTGCGGTTCTTCTTGATGCGGTAGGTGAGGGACTTCAGACCCCAGTTCTCGATGCGTCCGACTTTGCCGCCGAACGATTCGATAACGCCCTTGTACTGCTCGACAAGTGCGTCGACCTGCTGGGCAGAAATATCCTGCCGGGCAAGGAAGATGTGTTCGTAAAGAGCCATTTAAGCTTTGCCTTTCTTGCGTTTCGTCCTTCACCCGGCAACGGCGCTAAGCCTCAACGACTGCTCCTGAAAAGGCGTGAGCCTTAAAGCAAGAAAAGCGTTGTTCGAGACGGTCGAGAGCGGAGACACGGGAGGCCGGAAAAACCTTATGGTTCCTGCTGTTCCGTCACCGGAACCAGCCCTCCGTTCAGCCACCAGCCAATTGGACCGGGTGTTGTGAACAGCGCGCTTATACGGATT
Organism: Agrobacterium sp. 5Ca39; assembly: GCF_055382365.1. Classification (NCBI taxonomy): domain Bacteria; kingdom Pseudomonadati; phylum Pseudomonadota; class Alphaproteobacteria; order Hyphomicrobiales; family Rhizobiaceae; genus Agrobacterium; species Agrobacterium sp. 5Ca39. Next base: position 735,392 of record NZ_AP026436.1, read on the forward strand.
TTTGCCCGGAATGCAAGGGCAGAGGCGAAAAAGCGCGCCGTTCGATCATCAGATCGGCATTGGATATTGCCGGTGAATGGCTGCGATGCCCTTCAGCACGTCCTCGGAAAGAGTGACATCCGCTGCCGCAATATCAACCTTCAGCTGCTCTATCGTGGTGGCGCCGATGATGACGGAGGCCATGAAGGGGCGCGTCAGGCAGAAGGCAATGGCGAGTTTTGCGGGGTCGATACCATGCGCGGCGGCAAGCTCCAGATAGGCCTTGACCGGAGCTTCCTGAAGCGGCTGCAGGCGGCCACCGAGATCCTTGTTGATGGTTCCGCGTGAACCGGCGGGACGGGCGCCGTTCTGGTATTTGCCGGTCAGCAGCCCTGCCGCCAGCGGCGAATAGGCGAGCAGGCCGACATCTTCATGGTGGGCAACTTCCGCCATGTCCAGATCGAAGCTGCGATAGAGCAGGTTATATTCGTTCTGGATCGTGGCGACGCGCGGCAGGCCCTTGGCTTCGGCGATGTCGATATATTTCTGCGTGCCCCAGGCGCTTTCGTTGGAAAGGCCAATGGCGCGGATTTTTCCGGCCTTTACCAGTTCGCCGAGCGTTTCCAGCTTTTCGGTGATTTCGGCAAGCGTGCGCGCCGTGTCCTGACCGGAAGCGTCAAAGCTCCATGCGCCGCGGAAATGATAGGTGCCGCGATTCGGCCAGTGGATTTGGTAGAGGTCTATATAGTCGGTCTTGAGGCGCTGGAGGCTGGTATCGACAGCCTCACGGATTGCGGCTGCGTCGATATCGCGACCGCCACGAATGTAATCGCGTCCTGAGCCGGCAACCTTGGTCGCGAGCACGACCTGATCGCGCTTTCCGGTCTTTTCAAACCACGAGCCGATATAATCTTCCGTCCGGCCCTGGGTCTCCGCGGAAACGGGCGTGGTGGGGTAAAGCTCTGCCGTATCGAAGAAATTCACGCCGTTCTCGACGGCGTAATCCATCTGCGCATGCGCTTCGGCTTCGGTATTCTGTGTGCCCCATGTCATGGTGCCGAGGCAGATTTCAGACACGGAAATATCCGTGCGGCCCAATAGTCTCTGTTTCATGGAAATGTCCCGGTGCTTGGCCAGATAGTTTGGAAGGTGGTGTGAAAGTAATGGGGAATTGCCGCAGTGCAAGAAAAAATATGATGAAAAGAAAGGGGAAAACAGCACGACAAAACCCCTCACACCGGGCCGGCAGGCGGCCTCAAGCCTTGACTTCGCTGGTGGGAATGTGAATGGAAGTCGACAAGAATAAAGGCAAGGCCAGACAAGAAGGACGACATCCCATGGGTATTGCATTCACATTTCCCGGTCAGGGAAGCCAGGCTGTTGGCATGGGCAAGGAGCTGGCGGATACCTATCCGGAAGCACGCGCCGTGTTTCAGGAAGTCGACGAAGCGCTCGACCAGAAGCTTTCCGACATCATGTGGAACGGCCCTGAAGAGACGCTGACGCTGACGGCCAATGCCCAGCCGGCCCTCATGGCCGTCTCCATGGCGGTCATGCGCGTTCTTGAGGCGCGCGGATTAAAACTGTCCGATACCGTTTCTTATGTCGCGGGCCACTCCCTCGGCGAATATTCGGCGCTCTGTGCCGCCGGTACTTTCTCGGTTGCCGATACCGCCCGTCTTCTGCGCATCCGCGGCAATGCCATGCAGGCCGCCGTGCCGGTGGGTGAGGGCGCGATGGCCGCAATCATCGGACTTGAGCACGATGCCGTTTCCGGCATTTGCGATGAGGCCGGCATTCTTGGCGTGTGCCAGATCGCCAACGACAATGGCGGTGGCCAGCTGGTTATATCAGGCAGCAAGGCGGCTGTCGAAAAGGCAGCGGCAATCGCTTCCGAAAAGGGTGCCAAGCGCGCCATCATGCTGCCGGTCTCCGCTCCCTTCCACTCCGCGCTGATGGCGCCGGCGGCGGAAGCCATGCGCGAGGCGCTGGCCAAAGTCGAAAAGCACAATCCGGTCGTTCCTGTCATCGCCAATGTGCGTGCCGCCCCCGTTTCCGACGCCAATGAGATCGCCGGCCTGCTGGTCGAGCAGGTGACGGGCCAGGTGCGCTGGCGCGAGACGGTGGAATGGTTTGCCGCCAACAACGTGACCCAGCTTTACGAAATCGGTTCCGGCAAGGTGCTGACGGGCCTTGCCCGCCGTATCGACAAGACGGTGAATGGCGTTGCCGTCAACGGTGCTGCCGATATCGATCAGCTTCTCGCCACGCTTATCGGCTGAGGCGGGATTTCTCCCGCAGCCGCATTCCTCAGGGCGCAACAACGCTCAACATTTTCAGTCCGAAGCTCTAAAGAAGGAATAGGACATGTTTGATCTGACAGGCCGCAAGGCCCTCGTAACCGGCGCGACCGGCGGCATTGGCGAAGAAATCGCCCGCCTTCTGCACAAACAGGGCGCAACTGTCGGCCTGCACGGCACCCGCGTTGAAAAGCTTGAGGCGCTGGCGACGGAACTTGGCGACCGCGTCAAGATTTTCCCGGCCAACCTCGCCGACCGCGCCGAGGTCAAGGCACTCGGTGAAAAGGCTGAAGCCGAGCTGGAAGGCGTCGATATCCTCGTCAACAACGCCGGCATCACCAAGGATGGCCTGTTCGTTCGCATGAGCGACGAAGACTGGGATAACGTCATCGAAGTGAACCTGACGGCGATGTTCCGCCTGACGCGCGAGCTGACGCATCCGATGATGCGCCGCCGTTTTGGCCGCATCATCAACATCACCTCCATCGTCGGCGTTACCGGCAATCCCGGCCAGGCGAACTATTGCGCCTCCAAGGCCGGCATGATCGGCTTTTCCAAGTCGCTGGCGCAGGAAATCGCCACCCGCAACGTTACCGTCAACTGCGTAGCCCCGGGCTTCATCGAAAGCGCGATGACCGGCAAGCTCAACGACAAGCAGAAAGACGCCATCATGGGCGCCATTCCCATGAAGCGCATGGGCACGGGTGCCGAAGTCGCCTCTGCCGTGCTTTATCTCGCTTCCAACGAAGCGGCCTACATGACCGGCCAGACCCTGCACGTCAACGGCGGCATGGCGATGATCTGACGGCACGTAAGTCCGTCATGAAAAGGATTGCGGCGCTGTTTAAGCACCTTCTTGGGTAGCTGGCGCCGCAAGGCCCCGCTGACCGGTTTTCGGCGAAATTGCCTGTCATACGCTGTGCTTAGCGCGTTTTCAGGCTTTTCGACCGATTGAAACCATGTTAAGCGGGCCAAGACTGTGAACAGTCGTCCCGGAGAGACAGGAAGCCGTTGCGATTTTGCGTGACGATGTCTAGCTTGGACCGGGTTGAACGGGTTTGCCCGCAGTGCCGGATTTGAACGGCGCATGAGGGCTTCTAACAGGGCAGGGTGCCGCGAGGCATTCCCTTCAAAATAAAGGTCGAGGAAACCGACATGAGCGATATCGCAGAACGCGTAAAGAAAATTGTAATTGATCATCTTGGCGTTGACGCCGACAAGGTTGTTGAAGGCGCCAGCTTCATTGACGATCTGGGCGCTGATTCGCTCGATACCGTTGAACTGGTCATGGCTTTCGAAGAAGAATTTGGCGTTGAAATTCCCGACGACGCTGCGGATTCGATCCTGACCGTCGGCGACGCTGTCAAGTTCATCGAGAAGGCCCAGGCCTGATCGACCCGCATGGGGAGGTGCAATATCCTCCCGTCTTGGCCCGGCTTGTCCGGGCCAATGTTTTATCGGCCGGTGGCACGTGCTCCGACAGGTGCTCGTTTCCGGCGATGCATGAGGTTACGGCCCGGAACGGTAGCCGCGATTCTCATGCCGTGATTTTGAAATGCTGCGCCATTGCGTGAACACCCCGTGGTGCCCGATGTCGCAGAAGACCGATGATTTGGATAAGGGCGGAGCATTGGCGATGAGGCGTGTCGTTATCACCGGTACCGGCATGGTATCTCCTCTTGGATGTGGAACGGAAGTGACCTGGGAACGGCTGTTGGCCGGCCAGAACGGCGCCCGTCTCGTGACTGAATTCGAAGTCGAAGACCTTCCTGCAAAGATCGCCTGCCGCATTCCCGTGGGCGATGGTTCCAACGGCACCTTCAATGCCGATGACTGGATGGAGCCGAAGGAACAGCGCAAGATCGATCCCTTCATCCTGTATGGCATGGCTGCTGCCGACATGGCGCTTGCTGATGCAGACTGGCATCCTGAAACCGACGAAGACCAGATCGCAACCGGCGTTCTGATCGGCTCCGGCATCGGTGGTCTGGAAGGCATCGTCGAGGCCGGTTATACGCTGCGCGACAAGGGCCCGCGTCGCATTTCCCCGTTTTTCATTCCCGGCCGCCTGATCAATCTCGTATCCGGCCAGGTTTCCATCCGCCACAAGCTGCGCGGACCGAACCATGCCGTGGTGACGGCCTGCTCGACCGGCGCGCATGCTATCGGCGACGCCGCCCGGTTGATCGCGCTCGGCGATGCCGATGTCATGGTCGCCGGTGGTGCCGAATCGCCGGTCTGCCGCATCGCGCTTGCCGGTTTTGCGGCCTGCAAGGCCCTTTCCACCCAGCACAATGACAATCCGGAAAAAGCCTCGCGCCCTTATGACCGCGACCGCGATGGTTTCGTCATGGGTGAGGGTGCTGGCATCGTCGTTCTGGAAGAGCTGGAGCACGCCAAGGCGCGCGGCGCGAAGATCTATGCGGAAGTGGTCGGTTACGGCCTTTCTGGTGATGCCTATCACATCACGGCACCGTCCGAAGATGGCGAAGGCGCCTACCGCTGCATGTCGATGGCGCTGAAGCGGGCGGGCCTGACGCCTGACGATATCGACTATATCAATGCCCACGGCACATCCACCATGGCCGATACCATTGAGCTTGGAGCTGTCGAGCGTCTTGTCGGCGAATCGGCCTCGAAGATTTCCATGTCTTCCACCAAGTCGGCCACCGGCCATCTGCTCGGTGCGGCGGGCGCCATAGAGGCGATCTTCGCTACGCTTGCAATCCGCGACAACATCGTTCCGCCGACGCTGAATCTCGACAATCCCGATGTCGAGACCAAGATCGATCTTGTGCCGCACAAGGCGCGCAAGCGGCAGGTCAATGTGGCGCTTTCGAATTCCTTCGGCTTCGGTGGCACAAACGCCTCCCTCGTGCTGCGCCGTTACGAAGCGTAAGTCGCGGCGGCTGTGGCCGTCGCGATGGCGTCCGCGCCGCATACCGTCCCCGGCGGTGCGGCGCTCTCCTGCCGGACGCTTTAAAAGAATGTTCTTTCCTTAGAAGAACGTGGTTCGGCTTGCGAAAGCCATTCCGGTTTTCGCGCCGATATTGTAGTCATTGATTGGGAGAGTTTGCCGGTCTGCTCGATTTCGGACCACAGGTATCTTTCCCCCATCGGCTTTGTCCGAGGTGATATTCGTGAGGCAGAACAAGAAGGCTTCACGGTGTCTTTATGTGGTGCAGGAAGCCATTCCGAACCTGTTTTTGCCGCATTACCTGCGCAAAAAGCGCTGACAACGCCGAACTGAAAAGGACCGACGGTGAGCGACACGAACCAGAACAGCCAGGGACCATACGGACAAAACGGCGCGGGCGAAGGCAATCGCGGTCCGATCATTCCGAAATCCCCGACGGAAGCCTTGCGGCCGGAAAAGGTGCCGGCGCCGCCGAAGCGCTCCCGCAAGGCCCATGGCCAGCTTGTCATCTTCCTGAACTTCCTGATGACGCTTGCCGTTGCCGTTTGCGTCCTGGCGATCGCCGCCTTTTATTACATGATCAATGCGTTTCAGGAGCCGGGGCCGCTTGAAACGAATACACATTTCACCGTGCGTAATGGTGCCGGTCTCATTGAGATCGCCAATAATCTCGAGCGCAACGACATCATTTCCAACGCACGCGTTTTCCGTCTGATGGCCGGCAGCTATCTGCAAAAGGACCAGACGTTGAAGACCGGCGAATATGAGATCAAGGCCGGCGCATCGATGAAGGACATCCTGATGCTGCTGGAATCGGGCAAGTCGATCCTTTATTCCGTGTCGCTGCCTGAAGGGTTGACGGTCAAGCAGATGTTCGCCCGCCTTGCTGCCGACGAGGTTCTGGATGGTGAACTTCCCGCCACCTTGCCACCGGAGGGTAGTCTGCGTCCGGATACTTACCGCTTCACCCGTGGCACCAAGCGCGAAGAAATCATCAATCAGATGAGCGCGGCGCAGGACAAGCTGATCGACATGATCTGGGAACGGCGTGATCCCGACCTGCCGATCAAGACCGTCGAGGAGTTCGTGACGCTGGCCTCGATCGTCGAAAAGGAAACCGGCAAGGATGACGAGCGCGCCCATGTTGCCTCGGTCTTCTACAACCGCCTGAAAAAGGGCATGCGTCTGCAATCCGACCCGACGATCATCTATGGTCTGTTCGGCGGCGACGGCAAACCTTCGGATAGGCCGATTTATCAATCGGATCTCCAGAAACAGACGCCGTTCAACACTTACGTGATCAAAGGCTTGCCACCATCGCCCATCGCCAATCCCGGCCGGGCCGCACTGGAGGCGGTTGCCAACCCATGGCGCACGGATGATCTTTATTTCGTGGCCGATGGTACGGGCGGTCATGTGTTCGCAAAGACGCTGGACGAGCACAATGCCAATGTGCGCCGCTGGCGCAAAATCGAGGCAGAAAAGGCGGCTGCCGGAGCGAATCCCGAAGTTGTCGTGGATGGTCAGCCCGGTGGTGCAGAGGCGGAAAAACCGGCCAATAACTAACTGATAAATCACGGCCGGGCCTTGTGACCACAAGGCCCGGTTTCGTGCGGCGTGACGGGGGGATTCCATATATGACGTTGCAATCGATGACCGGCTTCGCGCGCAGCGAAGGCACCTCCGGCCGCTACCGCTGGGCGTGGGAATTACGCTCGGTAAACGGCAAGGGGCTGGATCTGCGCCTGCGTCTGCCTGCCGGTCTGGAAGCTTTGGAAACCGGGCTGAGGGAAATCGCGGGGGCGCATCTTTCCCGCGGCAATATCCAGGCGGGACTGGCGCTCTCAGTTGCCGAGAACCGGCTCGAGGCTGTCATCAATCGCGATGCTCTCGCCGCGGTTCTGGCGCTCAAGAAGGAACTGGGCGATGTCGTCGACGACAAGCCATTGAGCTTCGATACGCTGCTTACGTTGCGCGGTCTGGTCGATTTTCGCGAGGCGGAAGACGATGCGGAGGCGCTGGCTGCGCGCAACGGCGATGTGCTGGCTGGCTTCGCTGTTGCAGTTGAAAAGCTGAAGGACATGCGCGAGCGGGAAGGGGCATCTCTGTTCGCCATCCTTTCCGGTCATATCGACCGGATCGAGCAGCTTGTGAACATCATTGAAAGCGATCCCTCCCGTCACCCGGAGCAGATCGCGGCGAGGCTTGCTCAGCAGATTGCGCTGATTGGCGATGGCATGCACGGGCTTGATCGTGACCGCCTTCATGCCGAGGCGGCGCTGATCGCCACCAAGGCGGATCTGCGCGAAGAGATCGATCGGCTGCATGCCCATGTGCAGGCCTCGCGAGAGCTTTTGGCCAATGGCGGTCCGGCTGGCCGTAAGCTCGATTTTCTTGCACAGGAATTTAACCGTGAGTCGAATACAATCTGTTCCAAATCGAACGCCAGTGCGGTAACCGCAGCAGGTATAGAGCTGAAAGTGGTTATCGACCAGTTCCGCGAGCAGGTCCAAAATCTGGAGTAGACCCATGGCCCCGGTGAATATTTCTCCCGTCACGATCGCCCGCAGGGGGCTGATGCTGGTGATTTCTTCGCCTTCCGGCGCGGGCAAATCCACGATCGCGCGCAACCTGCTTGAGAAAGACAAGAATATCAGCCTTTCCGTCAGCGTCACCACACGCGCTCGACGGCAGAGCGAGATCGAGGGCATTCACTACCACTTCATCTCCAAGCGCGATTTCGAGCGCATGCGTGATAATGAGGAATTGCTGGAATGGGCCGAGGTTCACGGCAATTTCTACGGCACGCCGCGCGAGCCGGTGGAAGATGCCATGGCCGCCGGCCGCGACATGTTGTTCGACATCGACTGGCAGGGTGCCGAGCAGTTGCAGGACAAGATGAAGGCAGACGTGGTCTCGATCTTCATCCTGCCGCCGACCATGACCGAACTGCAATCGCGCCTGCACCGCCGCGCCGAAGACACCGAAGAGGTGATCAAGACCCGGCTTCTCAATTCCCGCGCCGAAATCGAGCACTGGCGCGACTATGACTACGTCATTCTCAATGACGACCTGCAGGCCGCTTTCGAGGCCGTCGAAGCAATCGTCAAAGCCGAACGCGTCCGCCGAGACCGCCGCCATGGCATGTTCGATTTCGTGCGGGCTTTGCTGGAGGAAGAGCCGAAGCTCTGATTTATGCGATGAGTCCGCGCGCCAGCCATTGCCGTGACAATCGCTCGTCCGCCGCGTCTTCCGCCCAGCCATGACCTGTATTGATCGTTTCGAGCACGGCATCAGCCCCGGCTGAGACCAGTTGCTCGGCCAAATGCGGAGCGTCGGAGGGGTGACGCCGGTCGTCGTTGACGCCTGCAAGCAGAAGTACGGGGTACCCCGCGAGGTTCGGAAGAGGCTGGTCTTTTCTCGGAGACAACGGACGAAGCAGGATGGCGCCTTTCGACAGATGATGCGCCTGGCACATGGTTTCAGCCGCGACGATCGCGCCGTTCGAGTATCCGACGAGAAGGGGTTCTTGCGCCGTCTGCTGACATACAAAGGCAACGAAGCCGCACAGTCTGGTTGCCTGATGTTTCAGATCGTCGATATCGAGTTCTCTGTCGGGTTTTCTGCGAAAAAATGCGAAACCATTCTCCCAGGGAACCGCGCCCCTCGGCGCATATAACGCACCCTTAGGAAAGACGGCGCGGCCAAAAGAAATGAGGTCGTCTTCCGTTCGTCCCGATCCATGCAGCAAGATGACAGCGCAATCCGGCGTTTCAGCGGGAATATCAAGCTTATAGTGAAAACCGGCATTCTCCACGCACTTGCTCCTCCATTCGCAGGTGTCCAGGAACCGTTGCTTCCGTTCGGAACGGCGAACATCTGCCAGATGTTACAGGCAATTCGCCAGTGTCACGAATTCCTCCACTGAGAGCGTCTCCGCCCGCCGCGTGGGATCGATACCAGCCTTTTCAAGCAGCGCCTCGCCGCCGAGGCTTTTCACGCTCTGGCGCAACATCTTGCGGCGCTGACCGAAGGCGGCTTCGGTCACTTTTTCGAGCTTGGCGACGTCGCAGGGCAGCGGCTTGTCCTTCGGCAGCAGATGCACGACGGTGGAGGTTACCTTCGGTGGCGGGCTGAAGGCCTGTGGCGGGACATCGAAGGCCATTTCGGCAACCGTACGCCAGCCGGCGAGAACGCCAAGGCGGCCATAATGGTTGTCGCCTTCTTCCGCCACGATGCGCTGCCCGACTTCCTTCTGGAACATCAGCGTCATGGAGAGCCAGAAGGGCGGCCATTGCTTCGGCAGAAGCCAATTGACCAGCAATTGCGTGCCGACATTGTAAGGCAGGTTGGCGATGATGCGCACCGGCTCGCCGACGGGGACCAGAGCCTCGAAATCGGTCTGCAGGGCGTCTCCCTCTATGACCTCAAGCCGTCCGGGGTAATGCGCCTCGATTTCCGCCAGTGCCGGCAGGCAGCGACTGTCCCGTTCGACGGCGATGACCTTTTTCGCCCCGAGCGAAAGAATAGCGCGGGTGAGGCCGCCGGGACCGGGCCCGACCTCAATGACAGTCACGCCTTCGAGCGGTCCCGCCGTTCTGGCGATCTTCTGGGTAAGATTGAGGTCGAACAGGAAGTTCTGTCCGAGCGATTTCTTCGCATCGAGCCCATGGCGCTGGATGACGTCCCGTAGCGGTGGTAGTCCGTCGATGGCCGCCATTATGCGCCGGCCCGGCTGCGGAGGGAAATGTCCGCCGCCATCTTGAGTGCCGCCACGAGGCTCGCCTCATTGGCGATGCCCTGGCCGGCAATACCAAAGGCAGTGCCATGGTCTGGCGAGGTGCGGATGAAGGGCAGCCCGAGTGTGACGTTGACCGAATCGTCGAAGCCCAGCGCCTTGGCGGGAATGAGCGCCTGATCGTGATACATGCACACTGCCACGTCATAACGCTTGCGGGCGGCATCGTGGAACATGGTGTCGGCGGGCAGGGGACCGAACGCATCGATCCCATCCTTGCGCAGCCGCATGGTCGCGGGGTGAACGATATCGCGATCCTCCGTGCCGAGTGCGCCGTCTTCACCCGCGTGCGGGTTCAGCCCGGCAACCGCCAGACGCGGAGCTTCGATGCCGAATTTCCGTCGCAGATCGGCATCGATGATCCGGCAGGTCGTGACGATCAATTCTTCCGTCAGGGCGGCCGGCACGTCTTTCACGGGAATATGGATCGTCACCGGCACGACACGGACCTTGGGGCCGGCGATCATCATGACAGGCGTGACTTGTTCACCGGTCTGGCGCAAGGCGAGATCAGCCAGAAACTCCGTATGACCGGGGAAACCGAAGCCAGCCTCGTAAAGCACCGATTTCGCGATGGGATTGGTGACAACGGCCGCAGCCTTGCCCTCGACCGTCAGCGAAACGGCGGTTTCGATGGCCTTGATCGTGGCATGGGCAGCGCCGACATGCGGTTGCCCCGCCTGCACGTCGAAGCCGACGGAAAGAGGTAGGATCGGAAACGCGTTTTCGAAAAGGCCAACGGCACTGTCCGCATCGCAGGTCTCGATATTGAGCGGCACGCCGATCAGCGCCGCGCGGCTTGCCACCACATCGGGGTCGCCGATGAAGATGAAGGGGGACACACCGTTTTCCCGGCGCTTCGCCCAGGCGGTAATGGCGATATCGGGGCCGATACCGGCTGGATCTCCCTGTGTCAGGGCAAGCGGCAGGGATGCATATGTCACGGAAAGACCCGGCTCTTGTATCAATATCAGGTGTTGACGATCTGCGCCTTCTTGCGCAGCTCATCCATGTACTTCTTTTCGTTCGGGTTTTCGCCTTCCTTGGCCTTCATCAGGTCTTCGGACTTGAACACCATTTCCGCCGCATAGTCGTCGGAAACCTGGCGCTGCTTGCAGATGGCCAGATATTCGACGCCCTTTTCGGTCACGCGTGTGCCGGTGGTGCCGCCTTCCTTGGTCTTTTCTACCAGAGCCTTCCAGTCTTCCGGCAGCTCAGGCGCCAGAATGCGGCCGAGGTCCTTGATTGCCACATCACGCATGGTCGCGGCAAAGCTCATCGCCTGGTCGCAGCCGGGATAACGTTTGCGCGAGGCTTCAGCCTCCGCCTTGCGCTTGCCAGTGATGGCGTTGCGCTTTGCTTCCGGGATAACGAAGATAACCTGCTGCAGGAAATATTCCGTGGTGACCGGTTTGTCGCCTCGCTCCTTCAGGCGGGTGACCAGATCCTGCGTTGACATCTTGCCGCGCGCGCCATAACGGGCGTTCACAAGGCGCGGCCAACTCATCTGAACGGCGATGAAGGCCTTGAAGTGGTCCGCGCCAACACCCGCCTGCGCCAGCACCTTCGTCAACTGCTCCGGCTTCATCTTGTTGTTGCCAGCAAATCGCGCGAAGGCAGCATCGACATCCTCCGTACTGACCGACATTTTGACGCGGGCGATTTCTTCGCGCTTCAGCGCTTCATCGACGAGTTGCTCACGCGCCTTTTCATTGAGGTTGCCGGACTGGCGCTGCAGCTTCAGGAAGGCGACGCGCTTGGCAATGTCGTCATTGGTGATCGGGGTCTTGTTGACGACGATCTTCACGGTGTTATCGGCAAAGGCCTGACCGGCATAAGGCACGATGGCCATGGGAACGGCGAATATCGCAAAGGCAAAAGCAGCGCCACGCAAAGCCGACTTTCCGAAATTCATCATATCCTTCTCCCTTTCGTCAGGCAGGGTCCTGTTGCCCTGTCCCGCCAATCTGTTCGTCTGGTAACAGGGATTTTGCCTTCCCCCGCCTTTCAGACCTGCACATGTGCATCCGCACCGCGAATTTGCCACGTATATATCATCGTGATCCGCAAAACGGCAATGTGTCGGTTTGTTGAAAGAAACCCGATACTGTCATGCCGGGTCGACACTGGCGCGGTGTTGCGGCAAAACCGTGACTACTACTGGTCTGATAGCAAAAAGGCAGGCCACAATGCTGTGCGGCCCGCCTTTAAACTCAGTAATTGTTCGGCTTCCAGCCAATATCCATGTCGTTCCAGTCTTCGTTCGCGGAGCCGACGCTGATATCGCCAAGGGTACGGAAGGCAAGACGGGCGTTGATGGACCAGTCATTGGCGGCCTGGCGGCTGGAGTTGACATTGCCTTCGTCGGAATAGCTGACCGTCAAGATCGTGCATTCGTCCTGATAGGCGATGCCAATCCGGCGTTCGGCGGCAAACTTGCCGTTCAGATCGTAGTTGATCGAGCCGAACAGCGACCAGTTATCGTCCATGCGCAGTGAACCGGATGCCTGGATGATATCGCGGTCTTCGTTATAGCCGTATTTCGGCTGCGCCTTGACCTGCGTATAGCTGAGCCTGCCGTTGATGCGGCGATCCGAATAGCTGATGCCCGTTTCAGACCGGTTGATTTCGAAATTGTCCTTGTCGAGACGCAGGCTCGAGGACAGCGAAAGACCGATAGGTGCATCGAATGCAGCCATGGCGACATAATCCGAACGATCGGATTCGAGGCCGGAATCGGCGCCGACATTCAGAAGATCATAGGAGGCGAAGGAATTATCGCCAGCGAGATGGAAGGACTGGCCAGCAATGGCGCGAACACCGTAACCATTGTCGAAAGTACCGTTGTAACGGAAGCCGAGATTGGCTCGTGTGCCGCCTTCGATCCGGTCGAAGCCCGAAAATTTGTCGCGCTCAAACAGGTTTGTGGCGTCGAACACAAAGGCTTGTGAGTCCTCGTTCGGGAAACGACCGGAATATTGCTCGTTCGGCCGCACGAAAATCTGCGCGATGGGCTCGATCACGTGGCTGCTGTTGAGAGCCGTGAACAGCCAGGGATAACGCACCTCAAGGCCACCGGTGACCATGCCGCGCAAGGCAGCATCGTCATGGATCATGCCTTCATAGGCATAGGATGTGCCGCCGGAGGTGAAGCTTGCCGCAGTCATGTCGGTCCACAACGCGTCGCCGCGCGCCGCAAGGATCGGCGTGATCTGAAGACCGCTATCCATCGTGATGGTGCGCTTCCATTCCGCTTCCGTGGTCCAGCGCGTGTAAGAGCCTTCCAGACCGTTGAAGCGCGGGAAGCCGCCCATCGCGTAGGAATCCTGCGTCGAACGGCTGATGCTCGTGAAGTTCGTGGTCAGCGAGAGCTCGCCGCCATAGATCGGATCCGGCAGGAAGTAACGATAGTCAACGACCGGATGAACGATCGCCTGCTTACGTTCCTTGAGCTCGGAATTATCCGTGTCCTGAACGTTGAAGTAATAACCGCGGGCGTCGAAGCTGTTACGTTCGCCAGTGCCTGTCAAATAAATCTGATTGGTCTGGACGTCGTTCTTGTAGCCTTTCAGGCTGTAGGTACGCGAAAAATTGTTATCCGACTGCACCATGGCGTCCCAGCCGAAGGCCCAGCGCGGGTTGATGCTGAAATCGCCCTTGCTGGCAACCATGCCGCGCTGATCGTTCAGCGCGTCACTCGTTCCGGCAATGAACGTATCCGAGGACTGCTGGCTGATGCCGGCGATCGTCAGCGTGTGCATGCCGGTTTCGAAACGCTGGCGCAACTCGGCCTGAAGAAGCAGGCCCTGTTTTGTGTAGTAGGTCGGTGTGACCGTGAGGTCGGACGTATCGGAAAGAACCTGGAAATAAGGGACACCGATACCGAAGCCGAGCTTGTTGGTCATGCTCATCTGCGGGAACAGGAAGCCCGATTTCCGCTTCACCGTATTGTCCGGCACCGTCAGGAACGGGATATAGGCGATCGAATGGCCGAAAAGCTGCAGACGTGCTTTTTCCAGCCGCACCGTATGGGTCTTGCCGTCCTGAATGACGCGCTCGGCCTTTACCTGCCACAGCGGCGCCTTTTCCGGGCGCTCGGCGCAGGGCAGACACGCGGTGTAGACACCGTTGTTGAGGACCATCAGGTCGCCTTCAAGGCGCTCGGCGCTTTCCCCGGCAATACGGGTATTGTCCGTGGTCTCGACGCGCAATGCGTTGACGAAGCCCTGACCGAAGTCGTCGGTCACGTCCATCTCGTCGGCATAGATCTTGTTGCCGCCCGGCTCGATCAGCTCGATGTTGCCATGGGCGACCACGCGACCGGTCTGCTGGTTATATTCCACTTGCTGGGCCACCATACGGTAGCCCGAATATTTCATGCGAACCACGCCCTTCGCGATGACGCGCTGGGAATCGCGGTTATAGGTCAGTTCATTTGCTGTAAGCAGGAGTTTCGAATCGTCTTGGCTTGCCGACGCAAGCAAACCATCCTGGCCGAAAGCGACCGGGCTGGATGCCAAATACGCGCACACAGCGGCACCTGTCAGAAGGGCCGTCCAAAGCCGCCTGATATTCCCGCGGTCAATTACCGCCACTTAGCCGTCCTCCTGATGAAGCAGAATGGTTGCCCCCAAAGCCAACGCCACGATGACTGGAACCCAGACCGCGACGGTGGGAGGGACAACACCACCACTCCCGAATGCCCTTACGAGCACGGTTACTACATAAAGCACGAAGCCGGAAACGATTCCACCCAGAATCACGGAGCGCGACTGGGCGAAGCGGCTGAACTTTAATGAAACGGTCGCGGCGATCAAGGTCATCGCAACCAGAAGCAGGGGCGTCGATAGCAGGAAATGATACTGCGTCTCAAGCGCCTTTGAAGATAGTCCAAAGGACTTTGCAACTTCGATCTTGTGAGAAAGGTCAAAGAAAGCAACGGTTTCCGTCTGTGTCATGCGCTCTTGGACGAATTCCCGTCTCAGATTGGTACTGATCTGCATGCTCTCTTGCCGAACTGGCACATGTCCGGCCCGCGTTTCAGAAACGCCGTTAAGAAGCCAGTAACCATCTTCCAATTTAGCCGACTTCGCATCCTTCCGTGAGACGATGTTTCCGTCCTTGTCGAGGTCGATGAGAACCACGTCGAGAAGCATCGTTCCGTTGTCTTCGAAGCTCTTGGCGCCGATGATCGTATCCTGGCCGCCGCTCGACTGGCGCATCCACGGAATGATCTGCTGCTGGCGTCCGCCGCCCGCTTCGTTGCGCAGACCGGCCTCCATGGCGAGCGACTTGTTCTGGCCCCACGCTGCGATGGGGTTCAGGACAGTGACCGACAGGATGCCGATGAGGACCGCGCCGAGCACGAAGGGGAGAATGAACTGCCAGGCGGAAATGCCGGCGGCGCGCGTCACGACCAGTTCGTAGCGCCGGTTGAGCGAGATCAGCGTCGTCATGCCGACGAACAGCGCAATGAATGGTATGGTCTGCTGCAGGATCAACGGCAGGCGAAGCGCTGTCAGGCCAAGCGCGGCCGGAACGGAATAGCCGGGCAGGCCGGACATGCGCCGCGCCGTTTCGCTGAAGTCGGCAAGGTAAATGATCGAGGATACGCCGATCACGAACCAGATGGCCGTGATGAGATATCGTTTCAGGAAGTACCGGGCGAGCGTGTTGAAGATCATGCGTTGCCGCTCCCCGAATTGCGCGCCAGCCGGCTGGAGAAGAGACGGCGCAACCGGCCCGCCGCATCGGTTACCATCCTCGGCATTTTCGGTTTACGGCCGGTGATGAGCACGACGGCGGCCGCAGCACCGCTGAGGCCCGGAACGGCATAGACCAGAGGAATGAAGGCTGCGCTCTGCTTCACCTGGTTCGTGACGTAAAAACCGAGCCAGCGAAGCACGAAAGCCGTCACCAGCGCCGCGACCATCGGATGCATGCGCGCCTCGCGGTGCGAACGGGCGTCGGCGGCGATGACCAGCGATATCAGCGCAAAAGAAAAGGCGAACATCCAGTCCGACAGTCGCTTGTGCAATTCGCTGCGGAACGTCTCCGGCGAGCGCTTGTAGCTCGCATTGTTTTCATCGGGCGAGAGAAGGAAACCGAGGCTGGCGTCGCCCGGAGAGAGCGAAGGCTCCGAATCCTGCTTTTCCGACATGGTCGAAAGGTCGAAGGCATAGGACAGGAACTTGACGATCGAGACCTTGCCGTCAGGCGTCTTCTGCTGCACCTCGCCGTCGCGCATGGTGAGCGACGTACCGCTTTCGTCGATCATGCCTTCCTTGGCATAATAAATGAGATCGAAATTCGGATCGCGGCGGTCGGCAACGAACAGTCCCTTGAGAATACGGCCCTGCCGTTGGGCAATCTGCACGTAAAGGCCGTCCTGGATGGTACGGAACGTCTTCTCCTCGATCACGGAGGAGAGAAGGTCGGCATAGGCCGCAGCCACCATCTGTCGCGCCGAACTGCGGGCAGGCGGCTCGACGAAATTGGTGATGGTGAAGGAAAGCGCGCTCAGGACGGCGGCCAGAATGAGAACCGGGCGATACATGATCGAACGCGGAGATCCGGCCGCATCGATGATCGCGAGCTCGGAATCATTGTTCATCGTCGTGAAAATCTGGGTGATGCCGATGACGAGCGCGAAAGGCAGCACGACGGGAATGAGCGTCGGCAGGATCATCGTCGCGAGCGCCATGAAGGAACCCATCGACTGGCCCGTATCGGTCACGAGATTGATTCTCTGGAGAACCTGGATGGTCCAGATGATGGCCAGCACCGGCAACAGCGCGACCAGAAACATCTGCGTTGTCCGCCGCAGGATATAGTTCTCGAGAAGCTTCATACGGCCCTGTTCGACATTGTTTTTCCCTGCGATCGCTCGCCGAGTTTCCGCCTATCTAATCGCATCGTTTGCAATTGGCTATTCCGGCAGGCTCACAAATATGTTTTGCGCGACAATTTTTCCGCCGCCTGTGTCTTTTTGTGGAACAAGCTGTCGGTTTCATGACGTGAGTTCGCATTCACTAAAAATGCATTTCCTTTAACGGCTGTGGGGCTTTAAAGAATGCGGGGTTGCGCCCGGGGCCGAAAAGGCCATGATCATGCGCATCGTGCAAGTCGTAGAAGAAGAGCAGGAAAACATGTCCGCCAAATTCGATATATCTTTCGCCAATTCCGCCTCGCTGGAAAATGCCCTGACCGTGATGCTGCAGGCCTCGGGTGATGCGAAGGCCGTCGCCGGTGCTTCCGAAGCCGATCCGGGTGGTGTGATCGAAAGGGCGGCAAAGATCGCGGGCTTTTCCGCAAAATCCATGACGACGCTCGATGTTATCGCGCCGCAGGGTTCCGCTGCCGACCGGCTGCTGGTCATCGGAATCGGAAAGCCGTCGAAGCTGGTCGCCCATGACTGGCTGCGTGCCGGCGGTACGGCGGCTGCCCATTTCAAGAAGGCGGACAAGGTCGTTGTCTATCTCGATGCGCCGGGCGTAGAGGTTGGCGCTCAGGCGGCGGCGGATTTCGCGCTTGGTCTTCTGCTGCGCGCCTACAGCTTCGATGCATACAAGACCAAGAAAAAGTCCGAGGACGAAAAGACGCCGAAGAAGGTGGAGATCATCATCGTCACGGCCGCCCATCAGGATGCGGAAAAGGCTTTTGCCGTCTCCGAGGCGGTTGCGGGCGGCGTTATACTGGCGCGCGATCTCGTCAACCTCCCTCCGAACGTTCTCGGCCCGGTCGAATTCGCCGAAAAGGCGGAAGAGTTGCGCAAGCTCGGCGTCGAGGTGGAGGTCCTTGGCGAAAAGGAACTGAAGAAGCTTGGCATGAATGCCCTTCTCGGCGTGGCGCAGGGTTCGGCCCGTCCGCCGCGGCTTGCGGTCATGCAATGGAACGGCGGCTCCAAAAAGGATGAACCCGTTGCCTTTGTCGGCAAGGGGGTCGTTTTCGATACCGGCGGCATTTCGCTGAAGCCCGGCCTCAACATGGAAGACATGAAGGGTGACATGGGTGGTGCTGCAGCCGTAACCGGCTTGATGCATGCGCTTGCGGCCCGCAAGGCCAAGGCAAACGTTATCGGTGTCATCGGCCTTGTCGAGAACATGCCTGATGGCAACGCCCAGCGCCCCGGCGACATCGTGACTTCCATGTCCGGCCAGACCATCGAGATCATCAATACCGACGCCGAAGGCCGGCTGGTTCTGGCCGATGCGCTCTGGTACACCAAGGAGCGTTTCAATCCGAAATTCATGATCAATCTCGCAACACTGACGGGCGCGATCACCGTGGCGCTCGGCAATCTGCAGGCCGGATTGTTCTCCAACGACGATGAACTGGCAACGCGGCTTTCGCAGGCCGGCGAGGTGACGGCTGAAAAACTGTGGCGCATGCCGCTCCACAAGGATTACGACAAGATCATCGATTCCAAATTTGCCGACATGAAAAACAGCTCGGGCCGCCTGGCGGGCTCCGTCACCGCTGCGCAGTTCCTCAAGCGCTTCGTGGGTGAAACACCGTGGGCGCATCTCGATATCGCCGGGACAGCCATGGGCTCGCCGCTGACCGAGATCAACCAGTCCTGGGGATCGGGTTACGGCGTGCGTCTTCTGAACGAACTCGTTCGCGCCCATTACGAAGATTGAGACGAGCGGAGCGGCACGCCAGCGCATGACTGAAATTCTGTTCTATCACCTGACGGAATCGAAGCTGGAGGACGCGCTGCCGCCCTTGCTCGAGAAATCGCTGGAACGCGGCTGGAAGGTCGCGGTCCAGACAGTGGGCGAGGAGCGCCGGGACTTCCTCGACACGCATCTCTGGACGTTCCGCGACGACAGCTTCCTTCCGCACGCCACCGACACTTCGCCAGTACCGCAAAACCAGCCGATTCTCCTGACGGCATCGGACGGGAACGCCAACGCAGCGAGTGTTCGTTTTCTCGTCGATGGCGCCGAGCCCCCGGCAGTGGAGGCTTATGAACGCATCGTCTTCATGTTCGACGGATACGATGCCTACCAAACCGAAATGGCGCGAAACCACTGGAAAAGGCTGAAAACGGAGGGGCATTCGCTGACCTACTGGCAGCAATCGCCGGAAGGGCGCTGGCAGAAAAAGGCATGACCCGTCCCCCGTCTGACTACCTTTGCAACGGGAAAATGGCCGGTAAGAAATCGCATGTGGTGTCGCCCGTGGCGGTTGTTTTATGAACGCATGCAACATGTACGCTTTCAGACGCGTTATCAGCAGACAGAGGGGATATGCGATGGGACAGATGATGCCACGACCGGATCTGGAGCTGGAACGACTGGTAGCAGTGCGGTCCGTTGTGGCTTTCAAGAATGCGGAAACCGCTGAATTGAAGGCGATCTCGCAACTGGCGCAGGGCGTATTCGGGGTGGCACGCGCGGCCGTGCATATTCTGGATGAGGACTGGCTCCACATTGCCGAGCAGGCAGGGCTGCAGTTCCAGGAATGCCCCCGTGACATTGCGATCTGCGACCGTGTGGTCGTCACGCAGAATATTCTGACTGTTACGGATCTGAGCGCTCATCCTGAATTCGGCTCTTTGCCTTATGTAAAGGGCGCGCCCGACCTGCGGTCCTACGCCGGCGCCCCGATCGAACTCGAACCCGGTCTGGTGGTCGGGACTTTTTGTCTGCTCGACCCGCACGTTCGGGAGTACACCGCTGCGGAGGTCGATAATCTCCAGTATTTTGCGACACTCGCGGGCGCGCTTTTGAGATTGCAGAAAGCGAACTTCACCATGAGCCTTGCCGCCCGGGAACTGCGCGATGCGGCCATGACCGATCCGCTGACGGGCTTTTATAATCGCAAGGCTCTGGACGCGATCGTTGATCTGGAACTTGGCGCCGCGCTTTGCGAGAAGGACACTTTCGGTGTTCTCTATCTCGATCTCGACGGCTTCAAGACCATCAATGACACGCTTGGCCATGCGGCAGGAGACAGGGTGCTGGTCGAGGCATCCACCCGAATCCGCGATGCTGTAAGAGAAGATGACGTGGTGGTGCGCATGGGGGGCGACGAATTCGCAATATTCGTGCCGCGTCCGGATTCATCCATGCTCATCAGTGGCCTTGCGGAAAAACTGCTCCACGCGTTTCGGCAACCGTTTCATGTAGAGGGTGAGAGCGTGCTTGCGCGCCTCAGCATCGGCGGCGCCATCGCGCCGCAGGCGGGCGCGGATCGCGCGACGCTGCTGCGGAGCGTCGATGAAGCCCTGTATCAGGCCAAAAAATCGGGGCGCGACCGGTTTGTCAGCCGCGCCCTCTGAAAGATTGCCTTGAAAAGCGTTTCGCTGCTCAGTCGTAGAAAGAATCCACGAATTTGTGGCGGCCGAGCAGGAAAGCATCGGCCACATGGGTCAGCGGCGCAAGATCGACGTCCGAGCGGCCTGACTTGATGATCTCGGCGAAGCGCTCGTAAAGGGCCGGATATTCCCGTTCCGGCTGGGATAGTTTTTCCTCACCATTGATCGAAAGCTTCGCCCCGCCTTCCGAAAGCACCATCCGCCCCGCGGCGGTCTCGGCCACGATGTCCCAGCTCTGCTTGCCGGTCTGACGCCAGTCGAACTCGGCATGGACGGGCATTTTTGTCACGTCCGAGAAATGCAGGTCGGCCGCGATCGGCGCGTCGCGGTTTTCCGGGAATTCAAGCGTCGCCCTGGTCAGGAACAGCGCGCGCGGCAGGATATGGGTGATGATGGAAAGCGCATTGATGCCGGGATCGAACACGCCGAGACCACCCGCCTGCCAGATCCATTCCTGGTTCGGATGCCAGTGGCGCACATCTTCTTTCCAGATCACATGAACGCTGTTGATCGTCGTGGAGGCTAGAAACGCCTTGGCAGCCTCGACGCCAGGTGCATAACGCGAATGCCAGCTTGCAAACAGTGACAGGCCTTTAGAATCCGCGAGGCGGACGAGATCCTGTACCTCCGAGAGCGTCGCGCCCGGCGGCTTTTCGAGGAAGACGTGCTTGCCGGCATTCAGTGCCGCATAGGCTGCCTCATAACGATATTGCGGCGGCATGCACAGAGAGACGGCGTTGATATCGGGTACGGCCTCGAGCATCGCCTCGATGGTGCCGTAGGATGCGACGCCATCCACCGTGCCATGGCGGCTTGCGGTGCAGATCAATTCAAAATCCGGATTGCCTGCAATGGCGGGAAGATGCTGGTCGCGAACGATTTTGCCGACGCCGACGATGGCAAGCTTGGTGGCTGACATGAAGTGGAACCCGTGTGTGAGTGCTGCCTAAGATAAAGTGTGATTTTTACAGGTTTTTAGCAGAAACGCCCGCAGGAGCAAGGTGATCGTTTCGGCGCGACGCGTCTTTTCCAGACGATGACTTCACGGAAACTTTCGATACACATTATCGATCGTGCAATGCTTGATCATGAAAATATTTCTTTGTAATTTTCAGTGATGTTTTCGATGGTCGGGCTGTCTTAATCCAATTTTTTAGGTATATTCTCGTTTTGTTAGAGTTTTATGTATTTTTAACTTGAGTATATTTTAAAGAGCGGGTCGTGGTGGTTTTATTCAAGGCTGACCGTCTGTCTGGCTTCGTTCAGAAAGTCAACGAAAGCAGCCGGCAATTCAATACATACGGATTGATCTTCGGCGTCATCCTCTACAATCTCTACGTATTCGTGGACATCAGTCTGGTGCCGGAAATCATCTGGTTGGATCTGACAGTCCGCCTGATGATCATCACACCGCTTCTCTTTCTTTATTTCCCCGCCCGATATTATGCGATCAGGATACGGCCGGACGGCGTGGCGCATGAGGTCCTGCACGGGCTGGGTTGCATGTTGGTCGTCGCCTCGATCATGTTCATCTATGCCAATGCGCAAACCTCGTCGACGAGCGAATATTACGTGGGTATCGTCACCGTCGTCCTTTATATGAATACGATACATCGCAAACCGTTTCCGCTTGCGGTCATGGGCACGGTCGGCTGCATGGCGGTTTTCATCGTCGGCATGGAATATGTCACGGTCACGAGCGAGGTGGCCAAGCTACCGGCCATCATGTGTTCCGCTGGCATCAGCGCCGTCTCGCTGTTTGCGGCCTACCGCATCGAGCAGGTGGAAAGAAAAGACTATCTGGCCTCTCTGCGGGAGAAGACCCTGCTGCAGCGGATTCAAAGCGCAAATCACGAGCTTCAGCAGCTTTCCAATACCGACCAGCTCACCGGAATTCGCAATCGCCGCAGCTTCGACGAGGCGGCGAACGAGGCATCGGTCGGTAGCGGCCGGCCGCGGGCGCTCATCCTTCTCGATGTCGATTATTTCAAGAACTACAATGACGCAGAAGGCCACGTCGGCGGCGATGACTGCCTGCGCAGGATTGCCGGCAGGCTGCGTGGCGCCCTGCGCAGGGACGATGGCGACAGGAGTTTCATAGCGCGTTACGGTGGGGAAGAATTTGTCGTTCTGCTTGCCGATTGTACCGCTTCCGCTGCGCTTGCCATTGGCGAAAGACTGAGACTGGCCGTAATCGACGAGGCCATCCCCCATCTCAACCGTCCCGACAGACAGAAAATCGTCACCGTCAGCCTCGGCATTGCCGTTTCCGGCGACGGCAGGGAAATCATATACGAGATGGTGAACCGGGCCGATATGGCGCTTTACGAGGCAAAGCGCCAGGGCCGCGACCGGCTGGTGCTGGCCTCCGGGCATATGGGAATGCCGGCGGAGCTGTACGGGGTCGAGGCCATGATGTCCGGATAGGGCTGATGGCTTGGCGGCGCCATAAATTTTGCCCCGCGCAAGCGGGATTGTTGAAGACCGGCCACCGGAATTCCGGGGCAAGAACATATAATAATCGGGGAATGCAGATGATGGAATTGATCGCCGCACAAGCGGCAGCGTCCGCTGCCGAACTTCCATTCCTGCTGCTTCAGGCGGCCGCGGTGGTTGGCATGGTGTCCGTGCTGATCCTTCTGCGGCGGAACATCGCCCTCGAGGATCCCCGCTATAAAATCTACTATGGCCTCGTCTTCGGAATGACAGGTTTTCTGCTGACGCTGCTTGTTTCCGAATTCATCAAGCTGCCCTCCAAGCCTTACATCCGCTCCGATCTGCTGTTTCTCGCGGGGGTGCTGGGCTCATGGCAGGGCGGGCTTATCAGCCTGTCCCTCGTCGCAGCCGGGCGTTTCGTGTTCGGCGGCCCCGTGCTGTTTTTTGCGGCTCTGCAGGACATGGTCGTCATTTCGGCCTGCGGCATCATCATGTATGGCTGGATGCGCGACCGACGCCTTGCCGATCTGGGAACTCGGGATATGCTCACCGTCTTCGCCGTCAGATTCATGGCCGCGCTGCTTGCCATCACAATCTCCTTCGTGTTTGGTCTGATCGACCAGACGCTGTTCTTGAGCGCAATAGGCCGCCGAACGCTGGGAGCTGTCGCCGTTGGCTTGCCGATGATCGTCTGCCTGTTCATCCTGCTGCGCAGCGAGGCGCGCGCGCGCGACGAGGCAAAGAAACGCGAGGTGGCGGCGCGGACGGATTCATTGACCGGACTGCCCAACAGGCGCGCCCTCAAGGACCATATGGAAACGGTCATGCGGCAGGAGCCGGCCGTTTCGCACGCCCTCGTTCTGATCGAGATCGTCAATATTGCCGATGTCGCCGCCTGCGAGGGGGAGGACTGGAGCGATATTTTCTGGCCCAGGCTGGCGCGGGAAATCTGCGATGGGGAATACGGCCTGCTGTGCAGCGCCCATGCACCTTGCAGCTTCATGTTCGGTGATACGACACTTGCAGTTGTCATGCGGGAGATTTCGCTGGAGAAGTCCGAAGGTACAAAACTCATGATGCATCTGCATGAGGGGTTGAGCACCTTTTGCCGCTCGGCGGAAGCGGGGCCGGTACCGCATCTCAAAATCGGCGCGGCAAGTCTGGACAGGCTTTCCCGGCAGAACGTGGCCTCGTTCTTCAGACATCTCAGCCTGGCGCTCAAGGGAAGCGATCATCCCGTGCAGATTTTCCCCTTTTCGTTTGCCGAGAAGGCGACACGGGACGAGACGGTGCGGCAGATGCTCGTCAACTGGATCAAATCCGGCAGGCCGCCCATTTGCTATCAGCCGAAATTCGAAATGCGCAATCGCCGCATGATCGGTGCTGAGGCGCTGCTGCGCGCGGTCGATGCGCGGGGGCAGGCGCTTTCGCCCTATTATGTGCTGGAGATCGCCGAACGTCATCGGTTGCTGGCGGAATTCGAATGGTCAACGATCGAAGCCGTGGTGCACGACCTTCGTGATCTGCATGATCTCGATGCGGATTTTCATCTCGCGGTGAATATTTCCGCTTCGTCCTTCGCAACCGTGCACTTTGCTGATCGGGTCGTGGCGCTGCTGCAGGAAATGGCGGTGCCGGCGCACCGCCTGGCGATCGAAGTGACGGAGATGAGCAGGATTCCGACCAACGACGTCGTGCAGCAGAATTTCGATGCGCTGTTCGCCGCCGGCGTGCGACTGGCGCTCGATGATTTCGGGACCGGTTATGCCGCGCTCACTTTGCTGGCGCGGTTCCCGTTCGAAGAGGTCAAGATCGATCACTGGATGACGTCGAGGCTGGATCAATCGCGGTTCCGGGAGGCCATTGCGCTCGCCTTCGAGAGCGCGGAGCGTTATGGCGCTAAGCTGGTGACGGAAGGTATAGAAACCGAGGAGCAGAGCAGGCTTCTCATGCAGATGGGCATTCGCTTCGGGCAGGGTTATCTTTATTCCCCCGCCGTGCCGCTCGCACGGCTGCAGTCCCGCAGGGCGTGTGCCTAGCGCCAAGGGCACCGCTCACATCTTCCCGCGCCAATGATGGATCAGCAGTAAATTCGGCTTGGGCCGGATTGAATGTTCTCACTGTCTGTGCTGAGAAAAGTCACCTGTTGAACGAATGTCATGATCCGCTCTGTCGGTCATGCGGGCGAGCCGATGCTTGAAAAAAACGATGCATGGAACGACATGCCCGGAACGCCGGTCGAGCGCCGACTGAACGAAGCGGCCAGGGGCGCTGCTGCGGCCGGCCGCTCACTTGATGCCACCGCCCATTCCCTTTCCGGCAGCCGGCGCATGGCGCACGCGCCATGGCCGCTGTCGGGGCGGCCGTTTCTCAAGTTGTTTCTGGTCTGGGCACTGCTTATGGCAGCCGTCGTGTCCGGACTGGCGGCTTATCAATATGTCAGCCTGCTCGGCGAATTGGCACGGCAGAGCGATGCGTTGCAGGCTGAGGCATCCCGCCGGGCCGATCAGCATGATGCCCATGTGACGGCGCTTTCGGCGGTGGCGCAGGCGCAGCAGGGGGCGGATTATCGCCTCTTGCTCGATGTCGCGGCACCCATTCTGCAATTTTACCCGCGTATTGACGAGGTCCAGCTGGTTTCCCTCAACGAGGCGGGGCCTGTTGTCGGCACACGGCCGCTGGAGAGCGAGCTGGCAGCGACGATCCGCGAGGCGGCATCGGTCTTTACCGGCCGGCCGGCTCTGGTGGCGAGCGATCTCAGACCCGGCCATTACATGATCGTCAAGCGCAGCCCCAATAGCGGGTCGGCCTCGAAGGTGCTGGTGCTTGCCGTCGATGCCGGGCGGCTTCTCGCGTCCGACGCTGCGTTCTGGTCGGAAAAACAGGCGGTGATCCGTCTTAAAATGCCTGGCGGAACAGTCCTTCTCGGCCCACCCACGATGCCGGAAGCGCCGCAATATGTCCGGCAGCTCAGCAGCGCCAGCCAGCCTCTGACGCTGGAAGTCGCGCTCGCAATCACCTGGCGGGACCTATTGCCCGGCCGCGCCCTGCTGGCGGGCGTGGCTGGCGCAAGCGTCGTTTTCGTGCTCTGTATTGTCATGACAAGACAGAGGACGCGCATGCGCGCCGCCGAGAGACGCGCCGAACTGAGCGGCATGGAAGCGAGACTGACCCACGCCTCGCGGGTTAACGCTCTCGGAGAAATGGCGAGCGGCCTTGCCCACGAGCTTACCCAGCCCCTGACGGCGATATTGGCGCAGGCGCAGGCGGGGAGACGGCTGCTTGCCCGTCAGGATGTCACGGCTCTTTCCGGTGCTCTCGACGATATGATCGATCAGGCGCGGTGCGCCGCGAATATGCTCGACCGGTTCCGCAACTGGTCGCTGCCGCACCGCCAGCCGGTCGCGGCGCATGACCTGCGCGCCGCCCTGCGCAATGTCGATGCGCTGCTTGCCGGCGAAGCCGCCCGGCATGAGGCCAGCATTGATATCGCGATGCCGGAAGTGCCGCTTCCGGTGCGGGTCGATCCCGTCGAAATAGAACAGGTCATGTTCAATTTGCTGCGCAACGCGCTTGACGCACTCACTGCCATTGAAGGCAGACGTGCGATCACGGCAAGATTGAGCCGGAACGGTGATTTCGCCGTTCTCGATGTTGCCGATAACGGCCCCGGCGTAGCGCCCGAGCTGCGCGACCGGTTGTTCACACCTTTCACCACCACGAAGAACAACGGAATGGGGCTGGGGCTTGCCCTCAGCCAGAGGCTGGTGGAGCGCGCCAGCGGTGAAATCCGATACGTCGCGAGTGAGAATGGTGCCCATTTCCGGGTTGTCCTCCCGCTTGCACCGGAGGCACGGGACCCATGACGCTGCCCGTCTATCTCGTTGATGACGATGACGCCGTGCGCAAGGCGCTCATCCTGCTTCTCTCCACCGTCGGCATAAAGGCGAAGGGCTTTGCTGATCCCGTGGCGTTTCTCAGCCAGCTTGCCGCCCTCGAGCCGGGCTGCCTGATCCTCGATATTCGCATGCCCGCCATAACCGGATTGAAATTGCAGGAGAAACTGACGGAAGAGGGGATAGACTGGCCGGTCATCATCATTTCCGGTCACGGCAACATCGAAGCCTGCCGCCGGGCCTTCCATAATGGGGCGGTGGATTTTCTCTCCAAGCCGGTCGACGAACAGGATCTCATCGACGCGATCCAGAAAGCGCACCGGATATTGGCCCGCACGCTTGACGCAAAAGCGCTGCAGGCGGAGAATTTGGCGCTCCTGTCGCTGCTGACCGCGCGGGAGCGGGAGATACTTGAACGCATCGCGCTCGGTTTTACTTCGCGCCAGATCGCAGACGGACTTGGTCTGTCGCCACGCACGGTGGACAGCCATCGCGCCGCCATTGGCCTGAAGCTCGGCACAACCTCGCAGGCGGAAATGACAAGGCTTTGGCTGGAAGCGGGTGCGGATCGGTAGAACTACCGAGCAGCCGGAAAGTCTTACGGATTCGCGGCTCAACGCCATCCGCTTAAACTGCAGTCCTCATCAAGCAAGAGGACCTTTTCATGATCCGCAACCTTCTCGTTGTTTCCACTCTGCTCGCTCCTTCGGTCGCCCTGGCGCAGACGCTGCCGACCGCACCTTATCTGCCACTCGAATTGGCGGAAAAGGCGGCCAGTGCAGCACTTCAGGCCTGCTCGGCCAAGGGCAACGCTGTCACCGTTGCCATCGTCGCCCGCGACGGCGCCGTAAAGACGGTCCTGAAAGCAGATGGTTCGGGTCCGCACACGGTCTCCAGCGCCACCGGCAAGGCATTCGCTGCCGCATCGCTCGGCCGTGATATTGGCGAGATTGCCGAATTCATCGCATCCAAGCCCGCCAATGATGGCCTCCGCAACATGGATGAGCGCATGGTCATTCAGGCAGGCGGGCTGCCGATCAAGATCGGCGACGCGCTCGTCGGCGGTATTGGCGTTGGAGGCGCGCCGTCGGGTGCAATCGATGCCGAATGTGCGCGTGAAGGTCTCAATACGATCGGTGCGAAGTAAGTTTCGTCAATGCGATACGGCGGCTTCGCAAGAGGCCGCCGCTCCTGTGCCGTTGCGCATCAGCCGGCCATTGCTTCCTCGTATTCACTGGAAAGCATCAGCCATTGCTCTTCCGCATCCGATAGCCTGGCAGCGGCTTCGCCACGCTCCTTGACTTTCTGAGCGGCTTTGGCAGGGGCTTTTTCATATAGCGCCGGGTCGGCCAGTTCGGTGTCGAGCGTCTGAATCAGTTTCTCAAGCTTTGCCGTCAGGGATTCGATTTCGTTGATCTTTTTCTTCAACGGCGCGAGTTGGGCACGCTTTTCCGCGCTTGCCTTGCGCTGATCGGCCTTGGAAGCCTGATCGGCAACGATGTCGCTCTTGTCGTCCTTCTTTTTACCGGAGGAAACGACGAGATCGCGATATTCCTCCATGTCGCCTTCGAACGTCTTGACCGTCCCGTCGGCCACCAACCACAGCCGGTCAACGGTCGCCTCAATAAGATGGCGGTCGTGGGAAATGAGGATCACCGCGCCATTATAATCATTCAGCGCCTCGATCAGCGCCCGGCGGCTGTCGATATCGAGATGGTTGGTCGGTTCGTCGAGGATCAAGAGGTTGGGTGCGTGGAAGGCAGCAAGGCCCATCAGCAGGCGAGCCTTTTCGCCACCGGAAAGGTCTTTGGCAGCCGTCGCCATCTTTTCAGTCGCAAGCCCCATCTGCGCCACGCGTGACCGCACCTGCGCCTCCGGTGCCAGCGGCATCAGCTTGCGCACATGTTCGACCGGAGTTTCATCCGGCACCAGATCGTCGAGCTGATGCTGCGCGAAGAAGCCGATCTTGAGGCCGGGCGCGACGCGAAGATCACCCGCCTGCGGGGCGAGACGGCCGGAAATGAACTTCGCAAAAGTGGATTTGCCGTTACCGTTGGAGCCGAGCAGCGCAATGCGGTCGTCATTGTCGATGCGCAGGTTGAGGTGTTTCAGAATGGACTTGCCCGGTTCATAGCCGACCGCGCCGCCATTGATGGCAACGATCGGTGAGGCCGGCTGTTTCTCCGGCTCAGGAAACGTGATCGGCTGCACATGATCTTCGATCACGGCGGCGACGGTGCCCATGCGCTCCAGGGCCTTGATGCGGCTCTGCGCCTGACGGGCCTTGGTGGCCTTGGCGCGGAAACGGTCGATGAAGCTCTGCAGGTGTTTGCGCGCGGCGTCGTTTTTCGCCTTGGCTTTCATCTGCAATTCGTCGGCCTCGGCCTTCTGCCGCTCGAACTGATCGTAGCCGCCGCGATAAAAGGCCAGCTTCTTCTGGTCGAGATGCACGATGGAATTGACGGCGTTGTTCAGCAGATCGCGATCATGGCTGATGATAATGACAGTGTGCGGATAGCGGCGGATATATTCTTCCAGCCACAGCGTGCCCTCAAGGTCGAGATAGTTGGTCGGCTCATCGAGCAGCAGCAGATCGGGCTCGGCAAACAGCACCGAGGCGAGCGCCACACGCATGCGCCAGCCGCCTGAAAAGGAGGAGGCGGGGCGGAGCTGCGCTTCATGATCGAAACCGAGACCGGCAAGAATGCTCGATGCACGCGCTTCCGCCGAATGGGCATCGATATCGACAAGCCGCATCTGGATCTCTGCGATACGATGCGGATCGGTTGCGGTCTCCGCCTCCGCCAAAAGCGCGCTGCGCTCCTTGTCAGCGGAAAGCACGATGGAGATGAGAGATTCCTCCGTGCCCGGCGCTTCCTGTGCCACCTGGCCGATGCGGGCCTGTTTCGGAATGGTCACCGAACCGCCTTCTGCCGCGAGATCGCCGGTGATGATGCGGAAAAGGGTGGATTTGCCGGCACCGTTGCGGCCAACGAGGCCCGCCTTCACACCGGCGGGAAGCGTCACGCTGGCGTGGTCAAGGAGCAGACGCCCGGCGATGCGGGCCGAAAGATCGGTAATCGTAATCATGGCGTCGTTTTGGCCGAACTGTGTGACCAAGGCAAGAGCAGGCACGCCACACCGCGGCAGTTATGAGGTCGGAAATGAAGAGGCGGCAAACGGGGACAAGGCGCGGGATGGCAGCTCGTTTTCCGGATATAAGCCCATCCTGAACGCTCGCCGAAATGTCCTAGCAACCCAACTGCGCGAGATAGCTGTCGCGATTGTGCTGCGCGAGGTCCCTGCAATAACCGACGACGCAGTTGCGGGTGCCGCACCGGGCGCAAAGCAGGGCCAATTCAGCCTGGCTGAAGAATTCCGCGGGCGTTGCCGTGCCGTCCACTGAGGCGACGCCGATTGAAACAGTCAGATGCTCGCCGCCGCCCTCACTCGTCACGAAGCGCAAGGCTTCGACGCTTTGCCGCAGACGTTCAGCGATCGCCTCAGCCGTGTTTTGCGCAACGCCTGCAAACAGGAAAGCAAATTCGTTGCCGCCGATGCGGGCGACAAAATCATCCTTCTTGATCGTCTTGCGAAAGAGCCCAGCAAGCCGCCGCAGGGCCTTGTCTCCGGCGGCGGGGCCGTATTTGGCGTTGATCTCGCGGAAATGGTCGATATTGAGGAGCATCAGCGATGTCGCGGAGGCGGCCCTGTCTCCAGCAAAAAGCTCTCCGAGTTTTTCGAGGAAAGCCGCCCGGTTGGGCAGCGCCGTCAGCACGTCGCGCAGGGAACCGGCCTGCAGTTCGGCGCGCCGCCTTTCGACGTCATGTATTTTCATCAGCCCCATGGAGATGAAATGCCTTAGGCTGGTCTGTTCCTCGTGGATGTCGTCCAGCAATCGGGCGACGCGGTCGGTGGCCGGGGACCCAACAGTTTCGTCTTCGCCAAGGCGTCCGATGAAGGCTTCCGTGCGCCTCTGGCCAGCTTCCAGCCTTGCGGAAATCTGTTTCAGCGTTTCAAAGGCTTCGCTGGCCATCTGTTCCGCTTCGATGCGGGAGAAGCCGGGCAAATTGTGCCTCTGGCCAACCAGATCGATCTCGTGCTGTTGCGGCGCATTACCGAGCGCCAGGATGTCTCGGCCCATGGCCGGGTTATGGCCCGACAATATTTCATAGATCAATTCGTAATTGCGCGGCAAGGGTGCAATATTCATCCTGGCGATGAACTGCGCGACCTTGGTAAGGACAAGACTACTTTTCGCCTGTTCGCGTTTTTTATCGCCAGCAGATGTCATCGCTGTCAGCTCCAGTATCGATGGTCTTATCAATCGAACGAAATAACCGTTTTCTGAATGGCCAAATCATAGGCGAGACGGCTTAAAATTGGCTAAACCTGCGAGCGAAATTCATCACCTCCAGGTTTTATTTCGGCCCTTGGCGAACGGAACCTTTCAAACGTCCTTTGATTGATAACATGACAAATGCTGATTTGATTTCCGGCTCCCGCCGATTTTATATCGCTTGGTCGCTATTGCAGAGAAGGTGCAGCCCATGACGAATTCCCGAACCCTCTATTCGCTCTGCGGAAGCGATGTCTCCAGGCCATTTTCCCCCCATTGCTGGAAAACCGTGTTTTCGTTGGCGCATAAGGGACTGGATTTCGAAGAGCGTCCGTTGCCCTTCACCGTCATCCCGACCGTGGAGGATGGTTTTTCGAAGACGGTGCCGATCCTGCGGGACGGCGACCGGCTGGTGAGCGACAGTTTCGAGATTGCCCTTTATCTGGACGAGGCCTACCCGGAGCGGCCGTCATTGTTCGATGGGGAGGGCGGCAAGGCCATGGCGCGCTTTGTCGAAAGCTGGTCCCAAACCCAGCTGCATCCGGCCATCGTCCGTATCGCCGTGCTGGATATCCACGATATGCTGGATGAGCCGGATCGTCGTTATTTCCGCGAAAGCCGGACAAGGGCGCTTGGCCGCCCGCTCGAGGATGTCGTCGCCAACCGCGAAGACGAGATCGCCGCCTTTCCTGCCTTGCTCGCTCCCATCCGCCGGATGCTGAGTTTTCAGCCCTTCATCGGCGGCACGTCGCCGCTTTTTTCGGATTACATCGTTTTCGGCGCGCTGCAATGGGCGAGGATCACCACCGGTGCTGATCTGTTTTCAGATAATGACCCTGTACGCGACTGGTTCGAAGGGTGCCTCGATCTTTACGATGCAAGGGGCCGCAGTGTGACAGCGGCGTGAAATGTCTGCCGTCAGTGCCGCAATCTCATTGATCCCCCTTGTTTTCGGGCCTTTGGGCGGGTAAAGACCGCCCACTTTCTCTGAAGGAAAAGGAAACGGACACATGGCGATTGAACGCACATTTTCGATGATCAAGCCGGACGCAACCAAGCGTAACCTCACGGGCGCGATCACCAAGGTATTTGAAGACAACGGCCTGCGCGTCGTCGCCTCCAAGCGCGTCTGGATGAGCAAGCGCGAAGCCGAAGGCTTCTACGCCGTCCACAAGGAGCGCCCCTTCTTCGGCGAACTCGTTGAAGGCATGACTTCCGGCCCGACCATCGTTCAGGTTCTGGAAGGCGAAAACGCCATCCTCAAGAACCGCGAAATCATGGGCGCCACCAACCCGGCCCAGGCCGCTGAAGGCACCATCCGCAAGACCTTCGCGCTTTCCATCGGCGAAAACTCCGTTCACGGTTCCGACGCTCCGGAAACCGCCGCTCAGGAAATCGCCTATTGGTTCGCCGAAACCGAAATCGTCGGCTGATTCAAAGTCTCAACGGCTTGAATCGCTCTATCAGGCGATTGCTCGAAGCCGCTGAAAAGACTCGAAGAAGCGGAGCCGAAAGGCTCCGTTTTTTTGTTTCTGGATGCGATAAGGGGATGCCGCACCCGCCTCCATCATCATTCCTGTGACAAGCACAGGGACGAGGAGAGGTTGCACTCGCTCCGTCAGTCCCTACGACGCCGGGCACCCCTGAGCCGGCCGCATATCAATCGTTCCGTCAGGTTTAAACACCTCCGGATTGGGCGTATAGAGCGGGCCGACGACCAGCGGCTTGGCGGGGAGAGCTGACTGGTCGGTATCGGAGCGGATGGTGGTCTCGATCGTCTGCAGAATATCGCCATCCGGCCCTTTGATGCGGACGGTGACCCTGTAGGGCCGATCCTGCTTCACACATTCGACCGGCGGGCTCTGAACGGTGATCCTTTCGTCCTTCGGAAAAATCTTCTCGCGGGTGGTGAGGTCGGGCCCTCCGCGAGGGTTTTCGAATGTTGCTTCAACGCTGCTGCCATCGCGAATGGGGGCAATACGCTGCAGCGTCACCAGATAGGTGGCAATGGCCACGCGATAGTTGAAGACGAACATGCGGCCGGAAACCTTTGCCACCTCGCGCGGTTCTTCGCGCTGACAGCCGGAAAGGGTGAGTATCGCCACCATTGCCAGCAATGGCAGGCCGGTTCTTTTCATGACCGCGTCTCCTTCGTGCGGTGATAGTGCCGGCTGGCTTTTTGCCGGTTGCCGCACACCGCCATATCGCACCAGATCCGGCTTCTGTTCTTGCTGCGGTCGATGAACAGCCAGCCGCAATTGCCGCAGATCCTCAACCGCTGCCGTGGTTCGTCCGCAAGCAGCGACAGTGCGGAGTGGGCGGTGGCATTGGCGAGATGTTCTGCCTTCGGGAACATGCGCAGGGCGGCGCCGCAAGCGAAGAGAAACTGCGCCAGTTTCCCGTCGTCCTCGCCGCCATCGGCGATGGACGAGCGAAAATAATCGTCGATTGCCTCGCGCAGATCGAAAAGAACCGGCCGTCTCTCTTCGTCGGGCGCGACGAGGGCGGGAAATCTTTCTCGCTCCGCACCAAGCCGTGTCGCCGCTTCGGCAAAGGTGGCGATCTGCCCGGCCACGGCGAAGCGGTCTACCGATCTAGCGGCGTCTGAACGCAGGATCACGCTATTGGCAACATCCAGCGCCAATGCGCCGCCCGCAAAACGATGTTCTGTCCAGCGAAAGGTCATGCCGCACATTATAACTATCAAAACAGGTTTTAATAGTTATAATCACAGCGGGAGGACGCACTTGGCTTATTTCCTGCAACAATTGCTGAATGCCGTGCCGGTCGCCGCGCTTTATGCGGTTCTGGCCTTTGGTTATGCCATCGCCTTTTCAGTCACCAGACGCGCCGATGTCACCTATGGCGCCATATTCGCCTTTGCTGGCCAGACCTGCCTGCTTTTTGCCGATTTCGGCTGGAACCGCCTGTGGCTTGTTCTGCCGGCGACATTGGCGCTGGGGGCAGGGGCGGGCCTGTTCGGCGGGCTGTGGGCGGCGGGTTTCATCGGCAGGGTGGTGATGCGGCCGTTAGCGAAAGCCTCTCCCAACGCGGTGACGGTCGCTTCCATCGGGGTGTTGATAGCGCTGACGGAAAGTGCAAGGCTGGCCGCCGATACACGGCAATTATGGCTCCCGCCGCTTTTGTCGGAGCCGATACGTTTCTGGGCCGATAGCGGCTTCGCCGTGACGCTGACGCCGATGCAAATGCTGAATACGATGGCCTTCAGCCTGCTCATTCTCGCCGGATCGTTTTATCTTGGCCGCTCCGCTTTCGGCAGGCGCTGGAAGGCAGTGTCGGACGATGCTTTTGCTGCAGCCTTGTGCGGGGTAAATGCAGGCCGGATATTTCTCATGTCCTATTGCGCGGCGGGTCTCGTCGCCGCCATCGCGGGCGTGCTGGCCACATTTTATTACGGCACCATGGATTTCGGGGCCGGTCTGGTCTTTGGCCTGAAGGTGGTGCTGATTTCTGCGGCAGGCGGTTATACCAGTCCGCTTATCTGTGGGCTGGGGGCCGCCGCCGTCGGTTTTGCGGAAACTTTCTGGGTCGGTTACGGACCGGCCGCCTGGCGGGATGCGATGGTTCTCGCGATGCTGGTCGGCTGGCTGGTTATCATGCGCAGCAGGGTTGAAGCGCCTTAGGGCATTGACGAAAGCGGTGCCCGCTTCCACCGGACCATGCGGGAAGAACAAGGCATTATCGCCACTTTTCCCTGGCCGTATCGTCGGTTGTCTTTGCCGCAACCCACTCGCCCGCCGTTCCATCCTTGCCATGTTCCTTTTTCCAGAACGGCGCAGATGTCTTCAAGTAGTCCATCACGAAATTCGCGCCATCGAAGGCCGCCTGTCGATGCGATGAAGCGGCGATGACGAGGACGATATTTTCGCCCGTGGCGATCTTGCCGTGGCGATGGATGGCAGTGAGGCCAAGCAGGCCGAAGCGTTCCATCGCGAGCTTGGCGATGCGCGTCATTTCCGCTTCCGCCATGCCGGGATAATGTTCCAGTTCCAGCGCCGCGAGCGTGCCGCCATCATCCCGGCAGAGCCCGGTGAAGGCGACAACCGCGCCGATGCTCCTGTCACCTTCCGTCAGCCGGCGGGTTTCTTCCGCAGCGTCGAAATCCTCTGCCTGGACACGGACGGTCGGCTGCATTCGCTCATCCCCCCGTCATCGGTGGGAATATGCCGATCTCGCGCGCGCCGACGATGCTTTCATCATGCTCGACGTGTTCCTGATTGACCGCAACGCGGATGACATTGGGAAATTCGAAGGCAGCCTCGTAATTTTCACCGCGTGTCGCAAGCCAGGCAATCAGCTCGCCGGCCGTAGTGATGGAGGAAGGGAGGTCCAGCTCCTCTTCATCCGTGCCGATCTTCTCGCGAACCCAGGCGAAATAAACGATCCGTGTCATCATTCTTCGTCCACGATGTGCTTGAGGCCAGCCTTGAAGTAATCATAACCGGTATACATGGTGAGCGCTGCGGCCAGCCAGAGAAGCGTGATGCCCATCTCGGTCGTGTATGGCAGAACCTTGTCGCCAGCAGGACCCGCGAGCAGGAAAGCGATGGCGACCATCTGGATGGTGGTCTTCCATTTGGCGATGCGGGTGACGGGAACGCTGACCTTCAGCGCCGCCAGATATTCGCGCAGGCCGGAAACAAGAATTTCACGGCAGAGAATGGTGATGGCCGCCCAGAGCGACCAGCCGGCAATGGTGCCGTCGGCCGCCATCAGAAGCAGGACGGATGCGACCAGCAGCTTGTCAGCGATCGGGTCCAGCATGCGGCCGATATTCGAAGTCTGGTTCCAGATGCGTGCCAGATAACCGTCAAGAAAATCGGTCAGCGAGGCGATGATGAACAGCCACAGTGCCGTCCAGCGCGCAAAATCCGAACTCTCCAGTTTTCCTTCAACGTAAAAGCAAAGGACAATGACCGGAACAGCGAGAATCCGGCCATAGGTGAGGAGGTTGGGAATGCTGTATGCGCGCGAAGCCATGGGGAAACCTGTCAGTCTGAGATCAGCTGCCTTGATGCCGCCGCTAGGGCATAGCGTCAACACGTGATTATGTTTTTTTAGCAGGTCAGCCCCGCCGTTCTGCGTCAATCGCTGCCGCTCTCGTGGAAGTGATTGTAAATTTGCCGCGCCACCGTCTCGGAAATGCCGGTGACGGCCATCAGGTCATTGAGGCCCGCGCGGGAAACCGCCTTGGCGGTTCCAAAATGCTGCAGCAACGAACGTTTGCGCCCCGGTCCGATTCCCGAGATTTCGTCCAGCGGATTGCGCACCATTTCCTTCTTGCGCCGGGCCCGGTGCGATCCGATCGCGAAACGGTGCGCCTCGTCACGCATGCGCTGAATGAAGTAGAGCACGGGATCACGTGGCGGCAGGGAAAAATCGCTGCGCCCGTCCGCGAAGAAACGTTCACGGCCCGCCTCGCGGTCCATGCCTTTGGCGACGCCGATGGCGGTCACGCAGTCGCGAATGCCGAGTTCGTCGAGGATGGCCCGCACCGCCGTCATCTGCCCCTGACCACCATCGATCAGGATCACGTCCGGCCAGGCGGGGAAGGGCATGTCGGCAGCTTCTTCTGCTGTCGGTATGCGCTCGCGATCCGGCTTTCCTTCTTCTTTCAGCAGGCGTGAGAAGCGGCGGGTCATCACCTCCCGCATCATGCCGAAATCGTCGCCCGGCGTGATGTCGGTCGATTTGATATTGAACTTGCGATACTGGTTCTTCACGAAACCTTCCGGCCCCGCCACCACCATGCCGCCGACCGCATTGGTGCCCATGATGTGCGAGTTATCGTAGATTTCGATCCGCCGAGGCACGTAGGCAAGGCCGAAAGTCTCGGCAAAGCCCTTCAGCAGCCGCGCCTGAGACGATGTTTCCGCGAGCTTGCGGCCGTGCGCCTCGCGGGCGTTGGCAAGCACGTGATCGGTAATGTCCTTCTTTTCGCCGCGCTGCGGTACGCTGATCGTGACCTTGTGCCCGGCTTTCTCCCCGAGGGCGGCCGCCAGCAGTTCCTGTTCCTCCACCGTTTCGGAAAGCAGGATCTGTTTCGGCACCGGCTTGTCGTCGTAGAACTGCGCCAGAAACGCGTTGAGAATTTCCGAGCCGGGCAGGGACGGATCGGCCTTGGGGAAATAGGCGCGGTTGCCCCAGTTCTGGCCGGTGCGGAAAAAGAACACCTGAATGCAGGAAATGCCGCCTTCGTGGTGGATGGCGAAGACATCCGCCTCTTCAATGCCGGCGGGGTTGATGCCCTGGTGGCTCTGGACGTGCGAAAGTGCCGCCAGCCGGTCGCGATAGATGGCGGCGCGCTCGAAATCGAGGTCTTCGGAAGCCTCGTTCATTTGTCGCGCAATTGCGGTCTTGACGCTCTGGCTCTTGCCGGACAGGAAATCCTTGGCTTCCTTGACCAGCTCCGCGTAGCCCTCGTCGCTGATCTCATGCGTACAGGGCCCGGAACAGCGCTTGATCTGGTACAGAAGACAGGGACGGGTGCGGGTTTCGAACACACTGTCTGTGCAGGTGCGTATCAGGAAGGCGCGCTGCAGCGAATTGATCGTGCGGCCAACCGCGCCGGCGGACGCGAAGGGTCCGAAATAGTCGCCCTTGCGCGCCCTTGCTCCCCGGTGCTTGAAGATCGCTGGGGCACGGTTGTCGGCGGTGATGAGAATATAGGGGAAGGACTTGTCGTCGCGCAGAAGTACGTTAAATCGCGGCCGCAAGCGCTTGATTAGATTCGCTTCCAGAAGAAGCGCCTCGGTCTCCGTGCGGGTGGTGACGAATTCCATGTGCGTTGTGTGACGCACCATCTGGGCGATGCGGTTGGAATGCACGCGGCCCTGCGCATAATTGCCGACGCGCTTCTTCAACGAGCGTGCCTTGCCGACGTAAAGCACGTCGCCCGCCTCGTTGAACATGCGATAGACACCCGGCGCATTGGGCAGGTGTTTGACGAATTCGCCGATGAGGTCCATGCCCTTCAGGCCGGATTCGTTCTTCCATCCCGCATTCCAGTCCATGCCGGCGACGTCGCGCGGAGCCTCGGCCGTTTCCGTTGCGGCAAGGCTTGCATCGTCATCTTCGTCGTCGGTGTCATCGAAGAGAATACCGCCATCAGGCAGCTTCTTTCCGTTCATTCAGGTATCTCCGCCACGTCAGGGGTTTCCCAGCCAAGGTGCTGGCCGCCGTCGAGCGCGATCATTTGTCCGGTGACCGACGGCGTGTCGTAAAGAAAGCGAATCGTCCGCCCGAACTCGTCCGGCGCAGGACCACGCTTTAATATAAGGCCGTCGATCTGCGCCTGAAAGTCCTCGGGCGCCTGTCTTTCGCTTTTGAAGGTGGGCCCAGGCCCGATGGCATTCACCCTGACGCGCGGCGCGAAGCTCTGCGCCATCGTCCGTGTGGCGGTCCAAAGCGCTGATTTCGAAAGGGTGTAGGAATAAAAGCGTGGCGTGAGCGCAAGCACACGCTGGTCGATGATATTGACGATCATCCCGGATTTATCGGCGGGCAACTGTTCGACAAAGGCGGCGGCGATGAGGGAAGGCGCCCGCACATGCACGGCAAAATGCGCATCGAAGATATCAGGGTCAGGCGCTTCCGCCGTGTCGCCGAGAAAAACAGACGCATTGTTGACGACGACGCCGATGGGGCCGAGGGCGGAAGACGCCTTTTCGATCAGCGCCGCTGTCGGGGCTGATTGTGCCAGGTCCGCCTGAACGGCAGCAGCTCTGCCACCTTTCTGCCTTATTTCGTTAGCGAATTCCTCCGCCTGCGCGATCGATTCATTGGCATGGACCGCGATCGCAAAGCCGTGGCTGGCCAGATCGGTGGCGATAGCGCGCCCAAGCCGCCGTGCGGCCCCGGTAATCAAGACTGTCTTCGGTATATCTTCTTTCACAGCGGACCTGCATTTGCTCATACACGCCCTATTTGCTGGATATAAATGCAAATCGCAAGCTGTCACTCGGCCCGAAAAGAATTGGGCGATTTTTTATTCACAATGCAATTTTGGTTTAATTTTAATATAACGAAGTTTAAAGGCGATCTATTTTTGTTTAGCCTTTTGTTAGGGTTAATAAAACCCTTGTGGCAATTAGGCAACGTCTAATTCTAGTCACGCGTCTGCCCCAAACAATTCACATTTTGGCTCTTTGATCTCCGCATTCTCCCATCAAATTCGGTTTCCAGAGGGGCGATCAACCCGACGAATTATGCCGCGTCTGAAAACAATGTTTTGAGTGCAGAGCGGTCCTGAAAGGAGAATAACATGCGTATTTTCGTAGCAACCCTTATGGCTTCGACCATGGCCGCCGCTGGCTTTTCGGCTGCTCACGCCGCTGACGCCGTAAACGAAGTGCCGCAGGCACCGGTTTCCTACGACCAGCCAGCACCGGTCAAGGACTGGTCCGGCGCTTACCTCGGTGGTACCGTCAACTACGATTGGGGCCGTTTCAGCTCCAGCAACGACGGCCGTGACGCCAAGGGCGCTGGCGGCGGTCTGTACGGCGGTTACAACTGGCAGAATGGCCAGATCGTTTACGGTGCCGAAGCTGACGTTAACATGGGTGACGAGCGCGGTTCCGCCGGTACGGTCGCAGGTCGCTCGGTCGAAGGCAAGCAGGGCGTCAACGGCTCGCTGCGTGGCCGCGTTGGTTACGACATGAACCCGTTCCTGCTCTATGGTACGGCCGGTCTTGCTGTCTCCGACAACAAGGTTCGTGACGGCGTCAACAAGGACAGCGCCACGGCTCTCGGTTACACGGTTGGTGCCGGTGTAGAAGCCATGGTGACCGACAACATCACCGCCCGTCTGGAATATCGCTACAGCGATTACCAGAAGAAGGACTACACGCTCGGCAACGACGCCTTCTCGCGCGGTTATGACGACCACTCGGTCAAGGCCGGTATCGGCGTCAAGTTCTGATCCTTTCCGGATCGGTCAAAGAAAAGCCGGGGTCATGCCCCGGCTTTTTTGTGTCTGTAATTTGCCGTTGAACGCCCGGCAAAAAGCCGGGTGTTCTGCGCGGTCACGTCAGGCGGCGGCCTTCATTTCCGTATAGGCGTCGAAACGCTTGCCGAAGGTTTCCGGCCACGCCGCCAGCGCATCGCGCCCTTCGGCCCACTCGCCCGCAAAACGCAGGTCTAGATAACCGATCATCGCAGCCAGCGCGAAATGGCCGCCGTGCAGCTTCTTGCCGGTCTTCGGCAGGTTGGCGTTGAGATGGTCGAGCCCGCGCACCACCTTGCTCCACTGCTTGTCGATCCAGGGCTGGTGAATTTTCTCTTCCGGTCGGAAACGGCGCTCGTAGACGATGGCCAGCAGGCAATCCATGATGCCGTCGCACAGCGCCTCCAGAATTTCCACATCCGTGCGCTTGCCGTTCTTTTTGGGGTAGAGTTTACCGCCTGAAAGACGGTCGAGATAATGCATGATGGCCACGCTGTCGTAGACCGATCCGCCATCATCAAGCAGCAGCACCGGAATCTTTCCCAGCGGATTATTGTCCATCAGCGTTGCCGGCTCGGCGTTGGTGTCAACGCGAACGGAAGTTATGTCGATGTCGAGATGACGGGCCGCCATGCGCACCTTGGCGGAGTAGGGGGAGGCGGGCGAATAGAGCAGTTCCATGGTTGGGTCCCTGTGGGTTGATCAGCGAATGGGGATGATTTCGGTTGAACTCGCGCGGCAGCCCTTGCGGTCAAGCTCCGGGCAATCGCGGAATGTCATGTCCCGGTTAAGGCAGATGCGCACTTCTTCAAGGCGCTTGCCGTCGCAGCTGATGGAAATGCCGCGTTTCGACAGGCCGGGATTGGCATCGGTAAAGGCGGTTTCTATCGCATCGGCTGAAAGCGTGGCTGTTTCGGCGCCGGAGGCGATTCTCTCCGGCAGCCGGATGGCCTCGAAGGCGGCCCGCGTCGCCGAGAAATAGTCTCGCTGCGACAGGCCGGAACAGGAGCCGTGTTTGCGCCACTGATGGCCGATCAGGCCCATGGAGGGCATGATGTCGAACATGGTGCGGCCGATCGCGTCCGGAACACGCTCAGGCTCGTCGCTTCGGCAGAATTCGGGATAGCCGTTTTCGTTCTGCGGCCATAGCCCGTGCACCACGAATCCGTAACGCCTGTCGCTGCCGCACTGCTGTCGGTTGCCAGAGCCTTCGGAACTGGCGCAGAATGCCGGTGACCATGAAAGCGAGAGCACATAAAAATCGAAGCCGCTTCCGCGCGGCGGAGGCCTCTTATCCGGCTTCGCTTGAGAAACCGAGCGGCCTGGAGCGTCCGGCCCGGAATTGCCGGCAGTCTGCGATTGGGGTTGTGTCTGCCGGTCGGCCGGTGTGGTTGGGGCCGGATTTTGCTGCGCGAACCATAAGGCGCCGAGCGACAGAAGGCCCAGAGCGATGAAACCGGCATAACGCTTCATTCCGTGTACGTTCCCCGGAAAATGGACGACCTCATATCGCCGGCAGGCGACGATCCGGTCTTACATCAACTTGTGAACGGGGCAAACCGCCAATCTTTGATGAAAAGGTTGAAAGCTTCGCCGCATAACGAATAGAGTCGAACGAATCTCCGCAAAAGACGGAACAGGCTGGGGTGAAGCTGGAGGAAATAGGCGGGCATGACCGCATGAAATTCAAGAAATATATCTGGCCCGTCGTTGGCTTTGCGACGATCGGTTTTTCCGCCTGGTTGCTCTTTCACGAATTGCGCGGCCTGTCGCTCGATGATCTCTGGGACAGCCTGAAGGCCATTCGGGTGCGGGACTGGTTGTGTTCGGGTCTCTCCACCCTGCTGGCCTATGCCGCGCTTGCCGGTTATGACCGCATCGCGTTGCAGCATCTTGGCCGCAAGGTGAACTGGCTCTTCATCACGCTCACCTCCTTCACCACCTATGCGCTGTCCCACAATGTCGGCGCGTCGGTGTTTTCGGGCGCCGTGGTGCGATATCGGGCATATACGTCGAAGGGACTAAGTGTGGCGGAAGTGGGCGTTCTCGTCGGCCTCTGCTCTTTCACCTTCCTCATCGGCACGATCATGCTGATCGGACTGGTGCTGCTTTACGAGCCTGACATCACTGAACGGTTCACGGGCATACTGCCGGTCGAAGCCTCGACCACGACAGGCGTCGTGCTGCTCTTTTTCGTCAGCCTTTATGTTCTCGGCAGCCTGCTCAGGCTGAAGCCTCTGAAGATCGGCTCCTTCGTGTTGCCATACCCGGCGCCGAAGCTTGTGGCGCAGCAACTGGTCATTGGCCCCATCGAGCTGATCGGCGCGGCGGGCATCATCTATTTCGCGCTGCCGGAAGCCGGCAATCCCGGCTATATGGTCATTCTCGGCATATTTCTGGTGTCGTTTTCCGCAGCGCTCATTTCGCATGCGCCGGGCGGATTGGGCGTGCTGGAACTCGTCTTCGTCACCGGCCTGCCGGACATGAACCCGGCCGATGTCATCGCAGCGCTCCTGGTCTTCCGCCTGTTTTACCTCATCATCCCCTTCATCATGGCGCTGTTCGTGATCCTGTTCTTCGAACGATCACAGCTTGCCGCGGCGCAGAAAAGGGAAGGGCTGAGGTAACTCAGCTGTCTTCCGGCTTTTCTTCGCCGCGCAGCCAGAAGGCGCGTTGCGAGGCAAACCTGTCCTGCGCCAGCCTTGCCTTGAGGTAAGGCAGCAGCGTGTGCAGCTCTTCTTTCAGCGTGTAGGGCGGATTGACGATGATGAGGCCGGAGCCGCTCAGCCCATCCAGCCGGTCGCTTCTGACGGAAAGTTCCGCGCATAGCATCTTCGGAATCTCGAAGGATTGCAGCCGCTCGTGGAAATCCTTGATCGGCGCGCCTTTCTTGAGCGG
Organism: Agrobacterium sp. 5Ca39; assembly: GCF_055382365.1. Classification (NCBI taxonomy): domain Bacteria; kingdom Pseudomonadati; phylum Pseudomonadota; class Alphaproteobacteria; order Hyphomicrobiales; family Rhizobiaceae; genus Agrobacterium; species Agrobacterium sp. 5Ca39. The sequence goes on from NZ_AP026436.1 coordinate 778,244, forward strand.
ATACCACAGGCAATATGTACCGGTGGAAAAACGTCGGTACGCCTTGTTCAAACCATCGGCCAGGCGCTGATATTCATTCTCCAGCTCGAATGGCGGATCAACGAGGATGAGGCCGCGTTTTTCTTTCGGCGGCAGATGCGCGCCAAGCGACAGCCAGCCATCGAGCTCGGTCACCCGCACCTGATAGTCACCTTCGAATAGCCGCGCGAGCGCGCGGCTGTCATCCGGGTGCAGTTCCATGGCCGAAAGCCGGTCCTGCGGGCGAAACAGCATACGCGCGAGTTTCGGTGAGCCGGGGTAGAATTTGACACCGCCTTCAGGATTGAGTTCCTTCACGGCGGCAAGATAGGGCTCCAGCAGCTCGGCGATAGGGTTGGGCAGATCACCCTCCATCAGCTTTCCGATGCCGGTCTGCCATTCGCCGGTTTTCTGCGCCTCTTCAGACGTCAGGTCGTAAAGACCGATGCCGGCATGGGTGTCCAGTACCCGAAAGGCCTTGTCCTTGTTCTGCAGGTAACGCACGAGGCGGGCGAGAACGGCATGTTTGAGGACATCCGCGAAATTGCCGGCGTGATAGATGTGGCGGTAGTTCATGGATGTGTCTCGCTTGCCGTTTATCCGGATGAATGGTCAGGATGAATATTCTTGATGGACGTCACTTCGGCCTTTTTGCCGCATCGTTGATGCAATATACAAAAGACATGAACGTTGCGACCCCGATTTCCGCTGAAAAAGCCGCCCTGAAGGCCGAAGTCCGTATCGGACACACGGTCTGCCCGCATGACTGTCCGAGCGCGTGCGCGCTGGAGGTCGATATCAATGCCGATGGCCGCATCGGTCGTGTGCGCGGCGCCAATGCCAACACCTATACCGCCGGCGTGATCTGCGCCAAGGTGGCGCGGTATTCCGAGCGCATCTATCATCCCGGTCGTCTGCTGACCCCGAAGCGCCGCAAGGGCGCAAAAGGGGCGGGCGACTGGCAGGAAATTTCCTGGGAAGCGGCGCTGGACGAGGTCGCCGAAGCTTTTGTGAAGGCAGAAGCCCGGCACGGCGCGGAAGCCATCTGGCCCTATTTCTATGCGGGCACCATGGGGCAGGTGCAGCGCGACTCCATCGAGCGGCTGCGCCACGCCAAGAAATATTCGGGCTTCTTCGGCTCGATTTGCACCAACATGGCCTGGACCGGCTATGTGATGGGCACGGGCGCCTTGCGTGGCCCCGATCCGCGCGAGATCGGCAAGGCCGATGTCGTCGTCATCTGGGGCACCAATGCGGTCGCCACGCAGGTCAATGTCATGACCCATGCGGTCAAGGCCCGCAAGGAACGCGGCGCGAAGATCGTCGTGGTCGACATCTATGACAATCCGACCATGAAACAGGCGGATATGCGCCTCGTCGTCCGACCCGGCACGGATGCGGCGCTGGCATGCGCCGTAATGCACATCGCCTTCCGCGACGGTTACGCCGACCGTGGTTACATGGCGCGCTTCGCCGACGACCCGGCCGGGCTCGAGGCGCATTTGAAGACGAAGACGCCGCAGTGGGCATCAGAGATCACGGGCCTTTCGGTCGACGAGATCGAGGATTTCGCGAGGCTGGTTGGTGTCACGAAAAAGACCTTCTTCCGGCTCGGATATGGCTTTGCCCGACAGCGCAACGGCGCGGTCGCCATGCATGCAGCGCTTTCGATCGCCACGGTGCTCGGTTCCTGGCAATATGAGGGCGGCGGCGCGTTCCACAATAATGGCGACATCTTCCGGCTCAACAAGGCGGAGCTCATGGGCACGGCCTATGCCGACGCCGACGTGCGCCAGCTCGACCAGTCGCAGATCGGCCGCGTGCTGACGGGGGACGCCGAAGCGCTGCGCCACGGCGGCCCGGTGACGGCGCTGCTCATCCAGAACACCAATCCGGTCAATGTCGCTCCCGAACAGAGGCTGGTGAAGCAGGGCTTCCTGCGCGATGATCTCTTCGTCGCCGTGCATGAGCAATTCATGACGGAAACGGCCGAGCTTGCCGATATCGTGCTGCCCGCCACCATGTTCCTCGAACATGACGACATTTACCGCGCCGGCGGCCAGAATCACATCTTGCTTGGTCCTAAACTGGTGGAGCCGCCCGAAACGGTGCGTACCAACCTCTTCGTCATCGAGGAGCTGGCAAAGCGTCTCGGGATCGACCACATGCCGGGCTTTGGCCTTTCAGCGCGCGATCATGTCGATCATATGCTGAAAGTCAGTGGCTGGGGCGACTTCGATACGCTCGCCGAAGAGAAATGGATCGATGCGCAGCCACCGTTCGAGGTCGCGCATTATCTTGAAGGCTTCGGTTACGGTGACGGGAAGTTCCGTTTCAGCCCCGATTGGGCAACAGGGCCGTCTCCCAACAAACCGCCGAAGAACATCGGCGTGATGGGGCCGGTGTCGGAATTTCCGAAATTCCCGGATCAGGTCGATGTCATCGAGGTTGCGGATGCTGACCATCCCTTCCGACTGGCGACATCGCCGGCGCGCAACTTCCTGAATTCCACTTTCGCGGAAACCAAAACCTCCGTGCAGAAGGAAGGGCGCCCGGAACTGATGATCTTTCCTGAGGATGCCGCCATCAACGGCATTTCTGATGGCGACATCGTCCGCATCGGCAACGGGCGAGGCGAGGTCCGGCTCCACGCGAAAATCGTGGAAGGTGCTAGGCCGGGAGTGCTCATTGCCGAAGGGCTATGGCCGAACAAGGCGCATCTGGACGGCGAGGGCATCAACGTGCTGACCGGTGCCGACGCCGTCGCTCCCTATGGCGGCGCGGCATTTCACGACAACAAGGTTTGGCTGCGCAAGAGCTGACGGAAGATTTTGAATGACGAAGTTCGACAACGTGAAAATTGAAATTCTGAAAGACGAAACGCTTTCAAAGAACTGGTATCACCTCCGCAACATAACCTACAATTACACCAATTCCCGTGGCGAAACGAAAGTCATCAGGCGCGAAGCCTATGACCGTGGCAACGGCGCGACGATCCTGCTGTTTGATCCACGACGCCAGACGGTTGTTCTGGTACGGCAGTTTCGCATGCCGGCCCATGTGAACGGTCATCCCGGCTGGCTCCTTGAAGCCCCGGCTGGCCTGCTGGACGGCGATAACCCGGCCGAAGCCATTCGCCGCGAGGTGACGGAAGAAACGGGCTACGTCGTGAGGGACGTGCGGTTCCTCTTCAAATCGTTCATGTCGCCCGGTTCTGTCACCGAGATCATTCATTTCTTCGCCGCGATTGTCGAATCTTCGGATCGTGTCGAAGAAGGCGGCGGTGCGGCCCATGAGGACGAGGATATCGAGGTCGTGGAAATCCCGCTGGACGACGCCATGAAGATGATCGAGACGGGCGAGATATGCGATGGCAAGACGATCATGCTGCTGCAATGGGCGGCGTTGAACCGCGCCTCCCTGACAGCCTGAGATTTCATCATCTTTCGGAGACTCTTATGAACGTGTCGCTCTTAAAGTCGCCCGCTGCCGCGACTGACCGGATCCGGCTGGTGGAAAAGGAAACCGTCTGGAAGGGCTTCGTGCATTTGCAGAAGCTCGTTTTTGACCAGCGCATGCCTGACGGCAAGACGATCCGTATTGTGAGGGAGGTCCATGATCACGGCCTCGCCGCCGCCATTCTCCTTTATGACCCGAAACGCGACAGCGTGGTAATGGTACGCCAGTTTCGCCCCGCCGCCTTCGTCAACGGCGACCCGAACTTCATGATCGAAGTTCCGGCAGGGCTTCTCGATGGCGACGATGCCGCTGATGCAATCCGCCGTGAGGCGATGGAGGAATCCGGTTATGCCGTCGAAAAGGTTGAATACCTCTTCGACATGTATGCCAGCCCTGGCACGCTGACGGAAAAGGTCAGTCTCTTCGTCGCCCGCATCGATCTCGACGTGCAAGCGGGCAGCGGTGGCGGACTGGAGGATGAAGGCGAGGATATCGAGGTTCTGACCTATGGTCTCGACGAAGCCTTCGGAATGATCGCCTCGGGTGAAATTACGGATTCGAAGACGATCATTCTGCTGCAATGGGCGATGCTTAATCGCGACCGGCTTTAAAGGCGGGGCGGCTTGAGCATATCCAGTGAACTAACCCACGGATACGGCCATCAACGCTAAAATCGCCCTCTGACGCCGGCACCCACGAAAATCGACTGTAAGTCGCCGCCACCAGCGTTCTTCTCCGACGACAGGCTTCCGGCGCCCGCGCCGCTATAATGCGTGTTCCCGCGCCCGAGGCTGGTATAGTCGTAAGCGCCGTCGAGGTAGATCGAGGCGTTTTCCGTCACGTCATAGGCAACGCCTGCCTTCACCCCGAACATGCCGGCAACGTCGAATTTGTCAGTGAAGCGCATGTCGCGCAGCCAGTGATCGTCAGTCGCCTTGGCGTAGACCATGGCGCCACCTTCGAGACCGAGATTGAGCGACCAGTTGCCGAATCTCTGGCCGCCCGTCAGGTTGCCGTAGAAAACCGGTATCTGTTGGCGATAGGTGATTCCCTTGAGGCCATCCTTGAATTTGCCTGAGAAATCGCGGCGGGAGAAAACACTGTAAACGGCGTTGCCGCCATAGGCCGACCATTGCACATCGGTGTAGCGAAAACCGACGCCCGCGCTGAGATATTGCTGCGGATCCTCCAGCAATGTGCGATTGAGTTCGAGGCCTCCCGAAAAATAATGGTCGAGCCGTGTGTCATCATGCTGGGAGCGATCGCTCCAATTCTCCTTGGAGCTGTCTTTCGAAAAGGGCCATACCCAGTCGTAGTCGGTCATGTAGCCATCGCCTTCAAAACCGATGCGGCCTTCCGCCTTGACGCGCCAGCCGGGCGCTAGTTCAAGGCCGAGCGAGCCGCGCAACGCCACGGCGTTTTTCGTTTCCCATTCCAGTTCGCTCACCTTGCGGCCACCGAGATGAACAGTTTCCGTCGCCCGGAGATTGAGAACGCCGGCATCCAGTGAAGCCGTAATGCCGTTTTGTTCGGCGGCGAGTGGCAGGCAGGTACCCATCAGTAAAGCCGCAGAAAGCGGCAGGGGAAATCTCGAAAATCGCATAATCGCTCCTGAACGTCCGGAGGGCCTGAAGTAGAGGCCGTTGCGGTCATTAAAGACGATTATGGTAAATGATCGGTTTATTTCACCGAAGATACCAATTCTGATTTATCTATGTACTTTAGGAATAACTACATCACGAGGCAGAAACAAGGATGGAATACTCGGTTTTACTTTCGCTCTTGTCGAAAACGGCTTTTCCGCCTTCCATCCGTACCTTGCCTTCGGCGAGTAATTTCAGCGCCAGTGGATAGAGCTGGTGCTCGACGGTGAGGATCCGCGCAGCCAGGGTATCGGCCGTGTCGTCGGAAAGAACCGGCACAGCCCCCTGCGCAATCGTCGGGCCCTCATCCATGCCTTCGGTGACGAAATGGACCGTGCAGCCGGAAATCTTCATGCCGCTGTCGATGGCACGCTCATGCGTATGCAAACCGGGGAAAAGCGGCAGCAGGGAAGGGTGGATATTGATGATGCGGCCTTCATAGGGGGCAATGAAATCCCCCGAGATCAGCCGCATATAGCCGGCGAGACAGATGATGTCAGGCGCAATCTCCCCAAGAGCGGCCAGAATGGCGCCCTCATGTTCCGTCTTGCTCGCATAGGTCCTGCGTTCGAAGACGAGGGTCGGAATGCCGAAACCCCGTGCCTTTTCCAGCCCGCCGGCAGTTGCCTTGTCCGAGATCACGCAGGCGATTTCCGCCGGAAAATCCGCCGTCTGGCAGGCCTTTACCAGCGACACCATGTTGGAGCCGCTGCCGGAGATGAAAACGACGACACGTTTGCGGCCGGACGACAGGGCGGCGGGCATCATAGGGCGAGGGCGCCCTTGTAGATCGTGCCATGCGCGCCTTCTTCACGGGCGACCATGCGGCCGAGCGGGAAGACGGTCTCGCCTTGGGCCGTCAGAACTTCGGTGACCTTTTCGGCATTTTCAGCCGAAACCACGACGATCATGCCGACGCCGCAATTGAAGGTGCGCAGCATTTCCTTTGCTTCGACACCACCGGTTTTCGCGAGCCAGGAGAATACGGCGGGAACCTCTATCGCTTCGAGATCGATCTCGGCGGCGAGATGTTTGGGCAGAACGCGCGGAATATTCTCCGGGAAACCGCCGCCGGTAATATGCGCCAGTGCCTTCAGCGCACCGGTCTCGCGGATCGCCTTCAGGAGCGGCTTCACATAGATGCGGGTTGGAGTCAGCAGCGCTTCGCCCAGCTTCTTGCCATCGGCGAAGGGAGCAGGTGCATCCCAGTCGAGCCCGGAGATCGATACGATCTTGCGCACCAGCGAGAAGCCGTTGGAGTGGACGCCGGATGAGGACAGGCCAAGAATGACGTCGCCCTCGGAAATGTCGCCGGCGGGCAGAAGCTGGCCGCGTTCGGCCGCGCCCACGGCAAAGCCCGCGAGGTCGTAATCACCATCTGAGTACATTCCCGGCATTTCAGCGGTTTCGCCGCCGATCAGCGCGCAACCGGATTCGCGGCAGCCGGCGGCGATGCCGGAAACGATCGCAGCGCCCTGGTCGGGATCGAGCTTGCCGGTGGCAAAATAATCGAGGAAGAACAGCGGTTCTGCACCTTGAACCACGAGATCGTTGACGCACATGGCGACGAGATCGATACCGACGGTGTCGTGATAGTTTGCGTCGATGGCGATCTTCAGCTTGGTGCCGACGCCGTCATTGGCGGCCACCAGAACCGGGTCGGTGAAGCCAGCGGCTTTCAGATCGAACAGGCCGCCGAAGCCGCCGATTTCGCCGTCCGCGCCGGGACGTCGCGTGGAACGCACCGCCGGTTTGATCTTCTCGACCATCAGATTGCCGGCGTCGATATCCACCCCTGCGTCACTATAGGTAAGACCGTTCTTGCCCGACTGGCTCATGGCTCTCGTCTCCGCTGGTTCCTTTGGCGTCGCCATTCGCACGGGACGGGGCCTGATGCAAGGGTTTGCGTGGCAAAACCTCCGGTTTTTAACGGCTTTGACGTTTCGCGATGGCCGCTCTCGGCAGCATTTGCCGCAATGCGGCGAAGGTGGGACCGGATATTCTGCGTTGTCGGCTTTTTCAGCCCCCCTTATCCCTTTGCCGACGCAGCCTTGACCATGTGCCCACGCCCATCCTATCTCCATGATGCGGGATGACGATGCGGTGACAGAAGGATGAACGGATGCAACCCCATGTAAGCGGTACCAGCCTGCGCCGGCAGGTGTTTTTCTGGATCGGCGTGCTTGCCGTCTTTATCCTCTTCCTGATGGTCTTCAGCTCCATTCTCCTGCCTTTCGTGGCTGGCATGGCGCTAGCCTATTTTCTCGATCCGGTGGCCGATTGGCTGGAGAGGCGCGGCCTCAGCCGGCTGATGGCCACAGTCGTCATTCTCATCTCCTTCGTGCTGGTCTTCGCGCTGTCGCTCATCATCATCATTCCGCTCATCGCCGCCCAGGCCTCGGAATTCATCACGCGCATACCGCAATATATCTCGTCGCTGCAGCAGCTGATCGCCGGCGCCGATACCAATCTCCTGCCGGACTGGGTGAGCAGCCAGATCGACGCGGTAAAGGAGAACTTCTCGAAACTCCTCACCGAAGGTGCGGGTTTCATCGGCACATTGCTGACGCAGATATGGAATTCCGGCAAATCGCTGGTCGATGTCGTGTCGCTCCTGGTGGTCACCCCCGTCGTCGCCTTTTACCTGTTGCTTGACTGGGACCGGATGATCGACAAGGTCGACAGCTGGATACCGCGCGATTACGTGCACACGGTGCGCCAGATCGCCCGCGACATGGACAAGACCATTGCCGGTTTCGTGCGTGGGCAGGGCTCGCTCTGCCTCATTCTCGGGGTTTATTACGCCGTCGGCCTGTCGCTGGTCGGGCTTAATTTCGGCCTTTTGATCGGCCTTTTTTCGGGCCTCATCAGCTTCATTCCCTATATCGGCTCCATGGTCGGCCTGATCCTGGCGGTTGGCGTCGCCATCGTGCAGTTCTGGCCGGATTATCTCTATGTCGTGCTGACCCTCGTCGTGTTCTTTTCCGGCCAGTTCATCGAAGGCAACATCCTGCAGCCGAAACTTGTCGGCAGCAGCGTCGGCCTGCATCCTGTCTGGCTGATGTTTGCCCTCTTCGCTTTCGGCGCGCTTTTCGGCTTCGTCGGGCTTCTCGTCGCGGTGCCGGCTGCGGCGGCGGTCGGCGTGCTTGTCCGCTTCGCCTTGTCGCGGTATCTTGAAAGCGATCTTTACCACGGGCACGCCGCCAACCTTCCCTGGGAAGCCAACCTCACCCTGGAAGAAAGGGAAACGTCCTCCGGCAAGGTTGACTCTCAGAGCTGACAATGACTGACCCAATCAAAACCGACAACGCCCGGTCGAAGGCCGAGCAGCTGCCGCTCGCATTTTCGCATCCGTCCGCCTCCGGCCGGGACGATCTCCTCGTGTCGGCTTCGCTGGAGGCCGCCGTCAGCCTCGTTGACGCATGGCCGCACTGGCCCTCGCCGGTGGTCGTGCTGGCAGGGCCGCCCGGTTCCGGAAAATCGCACCTTGCCAATATCTGGAAAAATATCAGCGAGGCCCGCGAGATTCATCCGCAAGCGGGCGCGGATGCCGCGCGCGCGGCCGAAAGGGGGGCGGTGCTATTCGAGGATGCCGATCGGCGTGATTTTGACGATACCGAACTCTTCCATGTCATCAACAGCGTACGCCAGAATGGCACGACGCTTCTGATGACCAGCCGGCAATGGCCGTCGGCTTGGCCGGTCACGCTGCCGGATCTGCGCTCGCGCCTCAAGGCCGTGACGGTGGTGGAAACGGGTGAACCGGACGAGGCGTTGCTGGCGCAGGTGCTGGTGAAGCTCTTCGCTGACCGGCAGCTTTACATGGATGACAAACTCATAGGCTACATCGTCAACAGAATGGAACGTTCGCTCGATACGGCGCAGACGATCGTAGAGCGGATCGACAGGCTGGCGCTTTCGCGCGGAACGAGGATCACCCGCCCACTGGTCGCGGAAGTCCTCAACGCGATGGACAATGCCGAGAGACATAACGGACCGGACGACGATTGACTGTCACAGTTCCGTCGTCAAACTGTTATACGGGCAAGAAGGACGATCGCGGGATGCAGCAGGATCACGGATTGGAAATTGGTCAGGGGATGGAACAGGGCATGGACGCTGTCGCGCAGGAAGATTTCAACAAGGTTCAGCCGCAGACCGAGGGCGAGAACCTCTGGGATAGCCCCGCGCGTTTCATCAACCGTGAATTCTCCTGGCTCCAGTTCAACCGCCGTGTCCTTGAGGAAACGCTGAACACCGATCACCCGCTGCTGGAGCGGCTGCGTTTCCTGTCTATCTCGGCGGCCAATCTCGATGAGTTCTTCATGGTTCGCGTCGCCGGCCTCGAAGGCCAGGTGCGCCAGAAGATCACCGTCAGGACCCCGGACGGCAAGACCCCGGCAGAACAGCTCGAAGATATTCTGAAGGAAATCGACAACCTGCAGATGGAGCAGCAGGCCTCGCTTGCCGTTCTGCAGCAATATCTTGCCAAGGAAGAAATCTACATCGTACGCCCGGCTGCGCTTTCGGATGAGGATCGCAACTGGCTGGAGACCGAGTTTGAGGAACGCATGTTCCCGGTGCTGACGCCGCTCTCCATCGATCCGGCGCACCCGTTCCCCTTCATTCCCAATCTCGGCTTTTCCATGGGCCTGCAATTGGACAGCGTCAACGGCCGCGAGCCGATGACGGCGCTTTTGCGCCTGCCGCCGGCGCTCGACCGCTTCGTGCGGCTGCCGGATGAGAAGAACGCCATCCGCTACATCACGCTCGAGGATGTGGTCGGTCTGTTCATTCACCGGCTCTATCCCGGCTATACCGTTCGCGGTTCCGGCACGTTCCGCATCATCCGCGATAGCGATATCGAGGTGGAGGAAGAGGCCGAAGATCTGGTGCGCTTCTTTGAAAGCGCGCTGAAACGCCGCCGCCGCGGTTCCGTCATCCGCATCGAGACCGACAGTGAAATGCCGCAGTCGCTGAGGCAGTTCGTGGTGCACGAACTCGGTGTGCCGGATAATCGCGTCGCGGTTCTGCCCGGTCTTCTCGCGCTCAACACGATCTCGGAAATCGTGCGTGCCCCGCGCGACGACCTGAAATTCGAGCCCTACAATGCCCGTTTCCCGGAGCGCGTTCGTGAACATGCCGGCGATTGCCTCGCTGCTATCCGCGAAAAGGACATGGTGGTTCACCATCCCTATGAAAGCTTCGACGTGGTGGTGCAGTTCCTCCTGCAGGCTGCGCGCGATCCCGAAGTACTTGCCATCAAGCAGACGCTTTACCGCACCTCCAACGACAGCCCGATCGTTCGCGCGCTGATCGATGCCGCGGAAGCAGGTAAATCCGTCACCGCGCTGGTCGAGCTCAAAGCGCGTTTCGACGAGGAAGCAAACATCCGCTGGGCGCGCGATCTGGAGCGCGCCGGCGTGCAGGTCGTGTTCGGCTTCATAGAACTCAAGACCCACGCCAAGATGTCGATGGTGGTGCGCCGCGAGGATGGCAAGCTCCGGACCTATTGCCACCTTGGCACGGGCAACTATCACCCGATCACGGCCAAGATCTATACCGACCTGTCCTTCTTCACCTGCAACCCGAAGATCGCCCACGACATGGCGAATATCTTCAACTTCATCACGGGTTACGGCGAACCGGAGGAGGGCATGAAGCTGGCCGTCTCGCCCTATACGCTACGCGCGCGCATCCTCAAGCATATTCACGAGGAAATCGAGCACGCCAAGCGCGGCGCGCCGGCGGCGATCTGGATGAAGATGAATTCGCTTGTCGATCCAGAGATCATCGATGCGCTCTACCGTGCCAGCGCCGCGGGTGTTGAGGTGGACCTCGTCGTGCGCGGCATCTGCTGCCTGCGCCCGCAGGTGCCCGGCCTGTCGGACAATATCCGCGTCAAATCCATCGTCGGCCGCTTCCTGGAGCACAGCCGCATCTTCTGCTTCGGCAATGGTTTCGGCCTGCCGTCGGACAAGGCGCTGGTCTATATCGGCTCCGCCGACATGATGCCGCGCAATCTTGACCGCCGCGTGGAAACGCTGGTGCCGCTGACCAATCCCACCGTGCATGAGCAGGTTCTTTCACAGATTATGCTGGGCAATCTCATTGACAACCAGCAGAGCTACGAGATACTTGCGGACGGAACGTCGAGGCGCATCGAGGTGCGTAAAGGCGAAGAACCGTTCAACGCGCAGCACTATTTCATGACCAATCCCAGCCTTTCCGGACGTGGTGAAGCCCTGAAATCCAGTGCGCCCAAATTGATTGCCGGGTTGATTTCGTCCCGCAAGAAACAGGCTGAATGACTCGATCAGAAGCACAGGGGCGGCTGACCGGCCTTGCCCCCGTTTCCGTCATAGATATTGGCTCGAACTCCGTTCGTCTTGTCGTATATGAAGGTCTTTCCCGCGCGCCTGCGGTGCTGTTCAACGAAAAGGTGCTTTGCGGGCTCGGCAAAGGTTTGGCGCTGACGGGGCGCATGCATGAGGAAGGTGTGAGCCGCGCGCTCCTGGCGCTCAGGCGTTTTCACGCCCTCTCCGAGCAGGCGCAGGCGCAGCAGCTTTATGTGCTGGCCACGGCCGCGGCCCGAGAAGCGGAAAATGGTCCCGATTTCATTCGTGAGGCCGAAACCATCCTCGGCTGCGAGATCGAGGTTCTGTCGGGTGAGAAGGAAGCGCTTTATTCAGCCTATGGCGTGATCAGCGGTTTCCATGATCCTGATGGCATCGCCGGCGACCTCGGGGGCGGCTCGCTGGAGCTGATCGACATCAAGGGCAAGAGCTGCGGCGAAGGCATCACCCTGCCGCTTGGCGGTCTGCGGCTTTCGGAGCAATCGGACGGCTCGCTGGAAAAAGCGGCGACCATTGCCAGAAAACACGTCAAATCCTTCGCCAAACTTCTGGCGGCGGGTGAGGGGCGCACCTTTTACGCCGTCGGCGGCACCTGGCGAAATATCGCCAAGCTGCATATGGAGATATCCGGTTATCCCCTGCACATGATGCAGGGTTATGAATTGCCGCTGGAGGAAATGCTGAATTTCCTCGAGGAGGTCATCGTCTCCCGGGATAGCAAGGATCCCGCCTGGCAGGCGGTCTCCAAGAACCGCCGCTCGCTCCTGCCATTCGGTGCCATCGCCATGCGCGAAGTTCTGAAGATGATGAAGCCGGCCAGGATCGCTTTTTCCGCACAGGGCGTACGCGAGGGTTACCTTTATTCGCTGCTGACGGAGGCGGAGCGCGAATCCGATCCGCTGCTGGTTGCCGCCGACGAACTTGCCATTTTGCGCGCCCGTTCTCCGGAGCATGCGCGAGAACTGGCGGACTGGAGCGGTCGCACCTTCCCGGTTTTCGGCATCGACGAGACGGAAGAGGAAAGCCGCTATCGGCAGGCCGCCTGCCTGCTGGCCGACATCAGCTGGCGCGCGCATCCCGATTACCGCGGTCTGCAGGCGCTCAATATCATCGCCCACTCGTCCTTCGTGGCGATCACCCATCCCGGGCGCGCCTATATTGCACTTGCCAATTATTACCGCTTTGAAGGCCTGAACGACAACGGCACCACCGAGCCGCTTGCCGCCATGGCGGGGGAGCGTCTGCAGGAACTCGCCAAACTGCTGGGCGGCCTGCTGCGCGTCGTATATCTTTTTTCAGCCTCCATGCCGGGTGTCGTGGATCACCTGAAATTCCGCAAGACAGATAATCCGGATCTCGATCTGGAATTTGTGGTGCCGCATGATTATTGCGATTTTGCCGGAGAGCGGCTGGACGGACGTTTGCAGCAACTGGCGAAGCTGACGGGCAAGCGGCTGGCCTTCGTGTTCGAATAAGGAGCGGCGGAGTTTCTGTTTACGACAGAAACGACATTGGCCCCGTGCTAGGACCAGCGCTCGCAGAACGCTTCGATATCGTTTGACTGAAAGTCGCCAAGCCGCGCCATGATCGTCTCGAAGGGCCAGTCCCACCAGGCAATAGCGGTAAGCTTCTGCGCAATCGATCGTGAAAAGCGCTCGCGAATGATTTTTGCGGGTACGCCGCCGACGATGGTATAGGGCGGCACGTCCCTGGTCACCACGGCGCCGGCGGCCAGCACCGCGCCGTGTCCCACCTTGACGCCCGGCAGTACGATGACCCCGTGCCCGATCCAGACATCGTGACCGATGACGGCGCGATCCTGCTTCCGCTGCGCGAAAAAGGCATCGTCGCGCACCGCATCGGCAGAGTAATATTCCGGGCAGTAGCTGAAACGGTGCATGGATGGCCGGTCCATCGGATGGTTGGGAGCGCCTATCCTGACCTCCGCGGCGATGGCGCAGAATTTCCCGATGATCGCATCCCCCACCATGCAGCGGGGACCAAGATAAGAGTAGTCTCCGAGCTCAACATTATGCAGCGAGGTATCGGCCAAAATCTCGCAGCATCTGCCGATGCTCGAGTCTCTTACGCTGGCTGTTGCATGAATGACGGTCTCTGCGAGCTTAGGGCGCTTGATCTGTGCGGCCGAATCCATTGCAGTCTCCCGATTTTGCGCCTGCTTAACCGGGCATGATGAAGGCCCTATGACGCGAGACGGCGGAGCCGTCCATCCGTGACCAGCATACCCTGTCAAGTTCAGATTACGTCTCTTGCTTCGTGTGACATTCTCTCCTTACAGATCGGCGTCACCTGCCGGCGACATTCGGGCGCATTATCGTTTCCAGTAGTGCTCCGTTATGTTTTGAGCATTCCGAATGATATGACCGGCGATTTCTGGGTCGCCGCCCTCGAGGGTCTGCGGATCGGCCCCGCACAACAACAAAAAGAGCTGTTGATGCGCAACTGCGGCAAAATAATCCCGGGGTGGTGGCTGCACGTCTGACCCGGTCGCCTCGAATGCTTCGGCGACTTCTTTGCTGGCGCGCTCAACCGCTGCATGAACACTCGCCATCATCGCCGCTTCCTTGCGTTCCAATATATCCTGAACCTGCCGTTCTGCCGGTGTCAGAACCGGACAACTCTCGCTCATTAAATGTCTCTCCTGTCGGTACAGCCATTTCGCCAAGCAATATTATCGCGTGGATTGTGTCCGCTTTGCGGGAAACATAAATCTTGGTCTTGAAGTGTAGCGCGCTGGTTGACCTCCATGCCGTGCGGATCGAACAGCAATGGGCTGTTCTTTTTGCAAGCCGTTCAGCCGTGGCCGAGTGCCTTTCGAATGCAGGCGCTGAGATAGGCATATTGCAGCGGCGTTATCGTCGCCATGACTTCGGTCCGATTGGCGGGATGATCCTGATAACCCACCGGCAGATCGAATTGGGTGAAGGTGAAATCCCAGCGGACGCCTTCAATGATATTGTAGAAGTGTTGCGCGCCGCTGACAGCGGTTTTCGCAATTTCGCCGCCGAAAATGTCCTGAACCACCAGGGCAGTGACGCTTCCTTGCCCCCTGGCTGGATTTTCGCGCGACCAGAGGCCGCTGGTCTCGCCCGACCAGCTTCTCTTCAGGGCGTAGTACAGTCTTTCGGCATGGTCCTGCATGAAACGTCTTCTTTTCCGCAAGCATGTTTCTGTCGCGGCAGGAAAATCGGAAAGGAGCGCCGCGCAGACGTTCGTATCTGCCAGCGCTCCGTCCGGATCATTGGTGACCGTCAATTTAAATGACGGCAGCCGTGGCCTCACTTCGCCTCGAGCAGGTCCTTGACCTCAAGCAGAACGAATTCGTTGTCATCAGCCTTGTCCAGCGCCCGCCCGGCAGAGAAAGGCAGGTTGTTGTCATTGCCGACGATGATATGCGTGGCATCGACGCGGTCGACATTCTCGATGGTGACGAAAGGCATGTCGTAGAAACCATTGCCGCCGCCCTGGCGCTTCTTGTTATCAGGGTCGGAGATCTTCATCAGGTCGATGTAGCCGATCTTGCGGGCGGCCTTGCCGACATTGGCGTCGTTGAATTCGATCTTGTAGATGCGCTTGACCTTGGCTGGGCGGGCGAAGCAGTCCGCAGTGGGAGCCTTCGGGTCGGCGCAGGCCTTGTCGGCCGTGCCGGCGCCGTTGTCGCGTTCGATGACGAGGGCAGTGGTCTCGTCCAGCATGTTGAAGTCACCGATCGCCTCGCCGCCTTCCGCCAGCGGATAAAGCCAGCTGCGACCGGTCCACTCTTTCCTGGCGGTGTCCAGTTCGATGATGCGCAGCGCGGTCGCGCCGTCTTCGGTCTTTTCTACCTGCCCGTCCGCCATATAGAGCGGTCCTTCGAGAAGGCCGTAGAGCTTTGAGCCGTCCTTGGAGAGCGCCATGCCTTCATAACCGCCGGAGCGTTTCAGGTTGAAAGCGGGCATTTTCTGAGTCGGGTTGCCAGGCAGTGTGAGAGCCGGATGGTCGGGAGACTTCACCTCGATATCGCCGGCCTTGGTGGAGATCACATCGGTCAGCTTGCCGTCGCGGGTGAATTTCAGGATGTAAGGACCGAATTCCTCACCCACCCAGAAACCGTCGGCAACAGGCTGAATGGATTCGACATCGAAATCGGCGCCCGTCAGGTAGCGCTTTTCCGTGCCTTCCAGAACGATGGGGAAGGGCGATTTCATGTCAGGGTCGGAGAGAAACACGGTTTCAAGCGCATTGACCTTGCCGGCTTCCCAGTCGAACTTCAGATGGTGAAGCATCAGCATGGCGTCGCTCGAATTGAGCTTGGAGCCGAAACCGTTGTCGGAAAGGCTCCAGAAGCTGCCGTCCGGCATGGCCTTGATGCCGGAAAAGCCCTGCATGGGCTGGCCGTTGAACGGCATGGAAAGGCCGGTCAGGCGCGCGCCGTCCTTGCCGGGCACGGTGCCGAGGCCTTCGGCGCGCTTGCGGTCGGCTGTGGTGAACTTGGCGGAGGTCTTGAGATGTGCCGGCGCATCGGCAGGCGCGGCGATGATGGTGTTGGCCGGCAGAATGGCATGTGAAACCAGCTTTGCCGGAAACTCCTTTTCCGCTGCCTGCGATGCGGAAGCGAGCGCGAGAACCGCGCAAGAGGCGAAAAGAACGTGCTTCATGTTGAGACCCCTCTCAGTACCTGTTGAAGACAGGATTGACGCGATAGGGGCAGCACATGACAGAGAGGTGATTGCCGTTTGAAGCTTTGATGAATTTTGATGACGGCGGCCGCTGGCAAAGGTGACGGCGACGTTGCTTCGCCCTAAGCGGCGGGGGCCTGATACTGGCTGAGCGTGCAGACACCGAGCGTCTGACCACGGCCCTTGACCGCGTGCTCGCCGAGATATTCGCTGCGCACGCCCTTGGGCAGCACCAGCTGATGGGCGAGGTCGGCGGAAATCAGCACGGGGTGGCCAAGCATCTTGCTCAGCGATTCGAGTCTGGAGGTCGTGTTCACCGTATCGCCGAAATAGGTGATCTTGTGATGGTCAACGCCGATTTCCGCAGTGATGACAGGTCCGCCATGAATGGCGAAGCGCAGGCGCGGCACTTCACCAAAGCGGGAAAGCCACATGTCGCGCTTTTCCTCGATGGTCGCCTGAATATCGAAAACGCAGCGCACGCAGGCGGCGCGCCGTATCGCCCTATGGTATGGCCAGGTGATGATCGCGGCGTCGCCGATGTAATCGTCGATGACGCCGCCGTGTTTCCTGACCGGTGCGGCATAGCTCGCGAAGATTTCGCCGAGAAACTCCTGTGCCTTCAGGTCGCCATGGGTTTCTGCGAAGGAGGTGGAGCCGACAAGGTCGATGAAGATGAAGACACGGTCTTCGCTCACCGGTCTGCGATAACGCCCGAGAATGAGGTCGATGAAGATATCGCGGCCAAGAAGTTCACGCACGCGCATGATGAAGACGATGATGCCGCAGACGATGAGCGTGAAGACCAGCGTCTGTACTTCGGCATGAACGGCGCGTTTCCAGGTGCCGGGAAAGATGCCACTCAGCCACAGGATCGTGCCGCCCAGCCCGAACCCGCAGAAGACGAGAACAGCATAGATGACAAGACCGACGGCAATGTAAACCGGTGTCGGCAGGGCGCTGACCTGCCGCGACAGGCCGGGCATGATGTAACCGCGCTCGAAGGCGAGGATTGGCGCGCAGGCAAACAGCGCATAGGTCGCGCCGATGAGCGCGCCACCGCCATATTCCAGGAAGGCGTAGGCCACGCCGCTGCCGGCCACGGCAACGAAGAGCACCACGTAATCCAGAATGGGCAGCAATTTTCTCATGTCGATTCTTGATCTCGGGAAGGGCAGGCCCGTCGCTCCTTGCGGGCAAAGCTTCTGTTCAGGTCATATGCGACATTAATGTGGAAAAAGCGCTGGAAAAAGTGAGCAATCGGTAAGGTTGCATAAAGGATCGGAAAGCCTGTTGCCCGGTTGCCGCAACGGACGGGGCCCGCACCCCGCCTAAGTTTATATTGTGTATTCGATGGCTTCACCGATTTTGTCGCCCGACGCGCTGTCGGGCGATTCGGGTGTTCAGCCAGCGCCATTCAGATGCAGCGCTAGCGAATGAGGCGACACGCGGTATGAGAAGGTCGCGGAAGAGCGAGCGTTACGACTCGTTCGCCGCAACCTCTACAGCCTCGACCTTCTTGCCGGCAAAACGCAGGGCGACCTCACCATTGATGAGCTTCAGCGCCACATTGCCGAAAAGCTCCCGCCGCCAACCGGTCAGTGCTGCCACCGTTGCCTTTTCGCCCTCGGCGGCGATCTTGTCCAGATCGTCGCTATTGGCGATGACCTTGGCGGCGACGCCGTGCTTGTCAGCTGTCAGCTTCAGCAGAACCTTCAACAGTTCCACGGCAGCGCCCGAACCTTCCGGCGCGTGGCTGTGACGCGGTGCCTTCGGCATTTCTTCTTTCGGCAGCGCCAGCGCCGCATTCACCGTCTCGACGATGGCGGTGCCTGAGGCGGAGCGTTCCCAGCCCTTGGGAATGGTGCGAAGCCGCGACAGCGCCTCGGCATCCTTCGGCTGCTGCTGGGCGATTTCGAAGATCGCATCGTCCTTCAGCACGCGCGAACGGGGCACGTTGCGCGACCGCGCCTCACGCTCCCGCCAGGCGGCGACGAATTTCAGGATGGCAAGTTCGGTCGGCTTGCGCAGGCGCGATTTCAGCCGCAGCCAGGCATCGTCGGGATGCATGTCATACGTGTCGCGAGACTCGAGAATATCCATCTCTTCGGTCAGCCACAGCGAGCGGCCTTCACGCTCGAGCTGGGCTTTCAGCGAGAGATAGACATCCCGCAGATGGGTCACGTCGGCCAGCGCGTAATCCAGCTGCTTTTCGGTCAGCGGGCGGCGGCTCCAGTCGGTGAAACGGGAGGATTTGTCGATCTGCACGTTTTTGATCTTCTGCACCAGCTGGTCGTAGGAGATCGAATCGCCGAAACCGCAGACCATGGCGGCGACCTGCGTGTCGAAGATCGGATGCGGAATAAGCCCGCCGAGATGGTAGATGATTTCGATGTCCTGTCGCGCCGCGTGGAAAACCTTCACGACGTCGGGATTGGCCATCAACTCGAAAAGCGGCGTAAGATCGAGGCCCTTCGCCAGCGGATCGACCAGTACCTCGAGAGTCGGGCTTGCCATCTGCACGAGGCAGAGTTCCGGCCAGAAGGTGGTCTCCCGCAAAAATTCGGTGTCGATGGTGATGAATTCCGATTTCGCCAGTTCCGTGCAGGCCTCGGCGAGGGCGGCAGTCGTTTCAATCATTGCAAATGGCCACTCGTGAAAATTATCCGTCTTACTTTCCCTTTGCCGGGCGCATGTCAATACAAAGCCCGTTTTTGAAGGCCTAAGGATCGTTTTTCTCCGGCGGATTGGGCTCCGACCCATTCTTTTTAGGTGGTGCGGGTGCGGCGAGCTTCTGGAAATAGGCCGAGGTGCGCAACAGCGAACTGAAACGCCAGTTCCTCTCCTCAAGCGGAACGCCCTCGCGCACCTGCAGCCGATATATGGTGTAGGCGATGAAAACGATCTGGATCGCGGCGGTATAGCTGAACAGCGCCTTCGGACCGAACTGATCGATCAGGACGGAGGCGAGAAGCGGCCCCACGGTTGCGCCCACCGACCAGAAGAACAGCAGTCCGGCTGACATCATCGCATGTTCGCCTTCCCTGGCGTGGTCGTTGCCATGCGCCGAACTCAGCGAATAAAGCGGCAGGGCGAAGGCGCCGAAGATGAAGACGCCGATGATATTGCTCCACTCGTCCGTGCCGGCGAAGAAAGCGAGAAACAGCCCGACGATGACAGAGGCGGCCGTGGTGGCGAGAATGATGATGCGCCGGTCATAACGGTCGGAATAAACGCCAAGCGGATATTGCAGCACCACACCGCCAATAATGCCCGCACTCATGAAGGTGGCGATGGCGGTGACGGAAAAGCCGATCTGTTCGGCATAGATCGGGCCAATGTTGCGGAAGGCCGCCATGCTGAGGCCGACTGCCACGCAACCGACGACGGCAAGCGGGGAAATGCGCCAGACGGCGAAAAGGTCGAAGGGAATCTGCTTCGGCGGGGCAGGGTTGGATTTGTCGGCAAGCGAGATCGGCACCAGAGACAGCACCAGCGCTATCGCGATCAGCGAAAACACCACCGGGCCTTCGACACCCATCACGGCAATGACATATTGCGCCAGCGTCACGGAGCCGAGATCGACGAAACGATAGATGGAAAGCGTGCGCGCGCGATTGGAATTCGTCACCTGGGCATTGATCCAGCTTTCGATGGCCGCAAAAAGACAGGCGACGGCAATGCCGATGACGAAACGCATCAGCATCCAGAATAGCGGGTGGATGATGAGCGGCATGGCGATGGAAGCGGCCGAGGCGACCGCTGCCATGGTGGCAAATGTTCTGATATGGCCGATCTTTCGCAGAAGCCGCGTCACCGAAATGCAGCCGAGTGCGAATCCGATGCTGTAGGCGGCGCTGATGACGCCGATGGTGCTGGCGGAAAAACCTTCGGAGATGCCGCGCAGGGCAATATAGGTTCCCTGCAGGCCGTTGCCGCCGATCAGGATGCCGGCGGTGACGAGAAGCGGGATGAGGGGTCTGATCTGGCTCATTGCGGGCCGACTCGGTTTGGCGGGCTGAATATGCACTATCTAAAGCCAAGGCGGGGGAAAGGACAGGCTGAAGGCGACATTGTTGCGCTTTGCCTTGACAAATCAGGCTGGCCATGCGCTTTTCCGGCAAATTTCGACAGTGCCGCCCATCTGGCCTCCAACGGGCCCACGACACGTTCCAGGATAAAAAAATGCATCGTTACCGCAGCCACACCTGTGCCGCTCTCCGCAAGTCCGACGTCGGCGAAACCGTTCGCCTTTCCGGTTGGGTTCATCGCGTGCGAGATCATGGCGGCGTTCTCTTCATCGACCTTCGCGACCATTACGGCATCACCCAGGTGGTTGCCGATCCTGACAGCCCGGCTTTCAAGGTTGCGGAAACCGTGCGCGGCGAATGGGTCATCCGCATCGACGGCCTCGTCAAGGCGCGTTCGGAAGACACCGTCAACAAGGGCATGGCGACCGGCGAGATCGAACTTTACGCTCAGGAGATCGAGGTTCTCGGCGTCGCCAAGGAACTGCCGCTGCCGGTCTTCGGTGAGCCTGACTATCCGGAAGACGTTCGCCTGAAGTACCGCTTCCTCGACCTGCGCCGCGAAACGCTGCACAAGAACATTGTCAAGCGCACGCAGATCATCTCCGCCATGCGCACCGGCATGGCCGATGCCGGCTTTGCCGAATATACGACGCCGATCCTCACGGCCTCCTCGCCGGAAGGTGCACGCGACTTCCTCGTGCCGTCGCGTATTCATGAGGGCAAGTTCTTCGCGCTGCCGCAGGCGCCGCAGCAGTACAAGCAGCTTCTGATGGTGGCGGGTTTCGACCGTTACTTCCAGATCGCGCCGTGCTTCCGCGATGAAGACCCCCGCGCCGACCGCCTGCCGGGCGAATTCTACCAGCTCGACGTCGAAATGAGCTTCGTGACCCAGGAAGATGTCTGGACCACGATGGAGCCAATGATGACTGCCGTCTTCGAAAAGTTCGCCGAAGGCAAGCCTGTCACCAAAGAGTGGCCGCGCATTCCCTATGATGAAGCGATCCGCAAATACGGCTCCGACAAGCCGGACCTGCGCAACCCGATCGTCATGCAGGCCGTGACCGAGCATTTCGATGGTTCGGGTTTCAAGGTCTTCGCGAACATGATCGCCTCCAACCCGAAGGTTCAGGTCTGGGCAATTCCGGCCAAGACCGGCGGTTCGCGCGCATTCTGCGACCGCATGAACGCCTGGGCGCAGTCTCAGGGTCAGCCCGGCCTCGGTTACATCTTCTGGAAGGAAGAGGATGGCAAGGTCGGCGGTTCCGGTCCGCTCGCCAAGAACATTGGCGAGGAACGCACCGAGGCGCTGCGCCAGCAGCTCGGCCTCGAGGCAGGTGATGCCTGCTTCTTCGTCGCCGGTGATCCCGCCAAGTTCTACAAGTTTGCCGGTGAGGCGCGCACCCGCGCCGCCGATGAACTGAACCTGATCGATCGCGACCGCTTCGAAATGTGCTGGATCGTCGACTTCCCCTTCTTCGAATACAACGAAGAAGAAAAGAAGATCGATTTCGCCCACAACCCCTTCTCCATGCCGCAGGGTGGTCTGGAAGCGCTGGAAGGGCAGGACCCGCTCACCATCAAGGCCTTCCAGTACGACGCCGTCTGCAACGGCTTCGAAATCGCCTCCGGTTCGATCCGTAACCAGTCGCCCGAGTTGATGGTCAAGGCTTTCGAAAAGGTTGGCCTGTCGCAGACCGACGTTGAAGAGCGCTTCGGCGGTCTCTACCGCGCCTTCCAGTATGGCGCGCCTCCGCATGGCGGTTGCGCTTTCGGTATCGACCGTGTGGTCATGCTGCTGGTCGGTGCGAAGAACCTGCGCGAAATCACGCTGTTCCCGATGAACCAGCAGGCGCAGGACCTCCTGATGAACGCGCCGTCGCCGGCAACGCCGACGCAGCTTCGCGAACTGGCGCTGCGCGTCGTTCCATCCAAGAAAGACTGATCGTGTTGAAGACGCTGCTCGACCGTGTTCGCGCAGCCTTCACCCGTGCATTGGCGGCCGCACTTGCGGCCGCTTTTGCGTTCTGGGTCGCGCATCGCTGGCTAGGCCACCCGCAACCCGTCTTCGCGGCGATCAGCGCGCTCATCTGTCTGGCGCCGGGAATTCCAAGCCATGTTCGTCAGGGCCTCGGCTTGATGGTGGGCGTCACCGTCGGCATTCTCGTCGGGGAAATAGCCCTCCTGGTTCCGCATGATTTCGCCGAAATCAGGCTGGCCTCGGCGACCTTCATCGCCATGATCCTCGCCTCCATGTTCGGCCTGCCGCCGGTCGTGCCGATACAGGCTGGTGCTTCCGCCATGCTCGTGCTCCTCATGGGGCCGCAGGTTGCCGGCCTTGTCCGCTTCATCGACGTGATCGTGGGTGTCGCGACCGGTGTCACCGTAGCGCTGGTCTTCTTTCGCGAGCGGCTGAAACTCTAGCCGTCACCACTGGTGGATGAGGAATTTTCCGTCTTTGTCTCGCGAACGCGGCAAAGACACAATTTTACCGCGAGTCGAACCCACTTCCGCACATAATCAGCCGAAATCCGATCCCAGTATAGCCCTGCGTCCACCAGGAGGATGCAAGTCTAACGCAGATTTTAAACTTGGGACGGCGCCGACCGAACGTTGAATCCGGTTCGCGCGATAATATTGGTAAGGATTTCAGAATGGTTCATCAAACGGAAAAAGACCCTGCCATCGCGGCCGGGCATATGCATCCGGCCACGCACCGCACTCATTTCGCGGCCGGGCTGCGCTCGCCGGGCGCGAAATTTGTCATGATCGGCTTCATTTCGATGGTCTTGCTGGTGCCGCTCCTGCTGGTCTGGGCATTGACGGAAGAACGCGCCTCGCGTGCACAAGAGGTATCCGGACGGATCGCCCATGGATGGGGTGGCGATCAGGTGGTGAATGGACCTTATCTTGCCGTGCCCTTCGATGTGGAACGCCGCCGCGAGGTCAATGGCCAAAGCGTCGTTGATCGTGTGACGGAATGGGTGCTTGTCATGCCGGAAACACTAAAGGTCACGGCTGATCTCAAGACCGAGGAAAAGCAGCTGTCGATCTATAGCTTGCCCGTTTATAAAGGCGATCTCGCGCTTGCCGGTCGCTTTGGTTCAGGCATCCTGACGGATCTCGCCCGTTTTGCTGGCACGCCCCGTCTCGATAACGCCGTCCTCGTTCTCAATATCGCTGACATGACAGGCATCCGGTCCAGCGCAGGCGTCCGGATAGACGGCGGGCCCGTTCTGCCATTTGATCCCGGCATGCGGGACATGTCCGCAACGGCAACGCATGACGACCCGCAGGCGCGAATGATGTCCGATGCCGGAGTGCATAGGCAGATTGACAGAAGCCTCATTGAAACCGGCTTTGCCTTCGATATCGCCTTTTCGCTGAACGGGTCGGGCAGTTTCGCCGTCGCGCCGGCAGGTCAGACGACGAGTTTTGCCGCAAAAGCCAATTGGCCACATCCGGGTTTCGAAGGCCTGTTTTTGCCGGAGGAAAAAACGATCACCGCCACGGAGTTCAATGCCAGTTGGACCATTCCGTATCTCGCACGGGGCTTGGATCGGGTTGTTGAAGGCCCGCGATTGCCGCTCTCCAACAGTCTGATGACAATCAATCTCGTAGAGCCAGTGAAATTTTACCAGATCATCGCGCGGACACTGAAATATTCGATCGGGTTCATCTCTCTCGTTTTCCTTGCCGTCTTTATCGTCGAACTCAAGGGCGGCACCATCGTGCACTGGCTACAATATGTGCTGACAGGGCTGGCGCTGATCGTTTTTTATGTACTTCTCCTGGCGCTTTCGGAGCACACGGGATTCACCATTGCTTATGTCGCCGCCGCACTTTCAACAGCGGTCCTGATCTCCTTTTATCTCGGCAGCGCAACCCGTAGCCGAAGGAACGGCATTGCCCTGTTCGGCGTGCTCTCACTCGCCTACAGCGTCATGTATCTGGTGCTGAATGAAGATGAATATGCGCTGTTGGCCGGCGCGGTAATCTCGTTCATCGCCATAGCCGCCACAATGTTTGCGACGCGCCGCGTTGACTGGTGGGAACGGGCACTGCAGGTGAGGGCAGGATAATCGCACAGGGCGAAACGGCCTGAGTGCCACTGCCGCCCCCAAAAGCGGGACGCAAGCTGCGACCCGCTTTTGGCGTTGATCGTGAGATAAGTTATCGGGAGCTGACGACATTCCCGGATGTTAATTGAGCACAAAAGGAAAGCCCCGGTGCAATGGACCGGGGCTCTTTCGTCTTATTCGTTTGCCGTCACCGTGACGCCGAGCATTTTCGGCAGGGTGTTCGGCGCGCCCATGGCAGCGCCCATGATCATGGGGAAGGGGACCGGCTTTTCCGGCGCTGCCGTGATCGAGAAGTTCTTCGGATCGTCGATATAGGTGTTGATCGCCGCCGACACCATGTTCTGCAATTCGGGAACGTTGAGCGAGGCCATCATGATCGGCGCCATGCCCTTGATGGTCTGTGCAAGCTGGTCGCCCGTCATACCCTGCTGGCTCGCCGCATAATCGATCGCGCGCTTGGTGATGCTGGCGTCTTCGAAGCTGATCTCGGCGTTGACGAAGGAGAGTTGCTGCATCAGGCCGAGCATGGCAAGGCTCGCGGCCTGGTCTGCCTGTTCCTTGTTCGGGTTGGCAGCCTGCGCCTTCACCGTTTCCTGCATCGACTTGATGAAGGCGAGCGTATAGCCGGAGAAACCGAACGACATGTTCAGGCGGCCGACATCATCGAGGTCGATCGCGTATTCCTCGACATCGACAGTCCCGGAAGCCACTTCCCAGCTGCCGCTCATGGTCATGTCGCCGGAAAGCGCCTGCAGCTTCAGTTTTTCGATTGCATCCTTGGTGGCGGGGTCGGTGACGTCGCTGAAGTCGGCCTTGAAGCCGGAGGCGTCGAGGTCAAAGCCGATCGAATTCTTGTCGTCGCTCACCGACATCGTCGCACTGGTTTCCTCGAGCGAGAAAGCCTGCTTGCCGTCGACGGACACGGAAATCGGGCCGCTATGGGCTTCGTCGTAGAACATCAGCGCATCGACCGTGCCGGTGGTGGCATCAGCGGGGATGACGAGGCCGGACATGTAGATGTCGCTGGCCTTGATCTCGACCTTGTCCTGCTTGTAGTCGATATTGTCGAAGCGGGCGTTCTTTATCTTGTAGCCACCGTTGTTTTCCTCGACGCCATCAAGCGTGATATTGCCAACCGGGATTTTCTTGGCCGGGTCGGCAGCGGCACTGAGGGTCACGTCGTTCAGCGTCACCGTCGAGCCGTTGACGGCGACGGAGCCTGCATCAATTTGACCGCCCTGCGCGGCATAGGCCGCATTGATCTTCTTCAGCACATCCCCACCATCCAGCGCGAAAGCCGGCGCGGAAAGGGCAAGAAGCGCGGCGCTCGCAAAAAGAACCTGCCGGGTGGATTTCAGTCTCATGATGTTTCTTCCCTCAACGTACGGCTGCAAACCGAGCCTTAATGCTAATGGTGATACTTATATTCGCTGATAATCAAAGGTCTAGGGTATTTAGATCGATTCCCATGACGGCGGCATTGCGGCATTTGCAGCGCGGTTAACAAAAAACCGCATGGAAGGGCTGGTTTCATCCACAGCCGCGACCCCTGTGTTTCTTGCCGGGAATCGCCATTTCCGCTAGTCAAGCACCATGGGAAAAAATCTTGTACCTCCGTCCGGCGGAGACGATAATATTCATCCGGTCGATTTGAAGGCAGCGCTCGAAGAGCGCTACCTCGCTTACGCCTTGTCCACGATCATGCATCGTGCGCTGCCGGATGTTCGCGACGGCCTGAAGCCGGTCCATCGCCGCATTGTCTATGCGATGAGCGAAATGGGCCTGAGACCCAATTCCGCCTTCCGCAAATGTGCCAAGATTGTCGGTGAGGTGATGGGTAACTACCACCCCCACGGCGACCAGGCGATCTATGATGCGCTGGCGCGTCTGGCGCAGGATTTCTCGCTGCGTTATCCCCTGGTCGACGGGCAGGGCAACTTCGGTAACATTGACGGTGATAGCCCCGCCGCCATGCGTTACACCGAAAGCAAGATGACGGCGGTGGCCGAGCTTCTGCTGGAAGGTATCGGGGAAGACGCGGTCGATTTCCGCGACACCTATGACGAATCCAATTCCGAGCCGGTGGTATTGCCCGGCGCTTTCCCCAATCTGCTGGCGAACGGTGCTTCCGGCATCGCTGTTGGCATGGCGACGTCGATCCCGCCGCACAATGCGCATGAACTGTGTGACGCGGCGCTGTACCTCATCATACATCCCGATGCGACCGTTGAAAAGCTGGTGGAATTCATTCCCGGTCCCGACCTGCCGACCGGCGGCGTGATCGTTGAAAGCCGCGAGAATATTCTCGATGCCTACAAGACGGGACGTGGCGGTTTCCGAGTGCGCGCCAAGTGGGAAACGGAAGATCTGGGCCGTGGCGGTTATCAGATCGTCATCACCGAAATTCCGTTCCAGGTGCAGAAATCGCGGCTGATCGAAAAGATCGCCGAGCTGCTTATCGCGCGCAAGTTGCCGCTTCTGGAGGATGTCAGAGACGAATCCGCCGAGGATGTGCGTATCGTTCTGGTGCCAAAGAGCCGCACCGTCGATGCGACGCTGTTGATGGAATCGCTCTTCCGTCTCTCCGATCTTGAGAGCCGCCTGCCGCTCAACATGAACGTGCTGTCGCTCGGCAAGGTGCCGAAGGTGATGGCGCTGAACGAGGTGCTGACGGAGTGGCTGGCGCACCGCAAGGACGTGCTGGTCCGCCGCTCGCGCCATCGTCTGGCGGCAATTGATCGCAGACTGGAAATTCTGGGCGGCCTGCTCGTCGCTTATCTTAATCTTGATGAGGTGATCCGCATCATCCGCGAGGAGGATGAGCCGAAACAGGTGATGATGGCGAAATGGTCGCTGACGGACCTGCAGGCCGAATCCATCCTCAACATGCGGCTGCGCAACCTGCGCAAGCTCGAGGAATTCGAAATCCGCAAGGAATTCGACGAACTGACGAATGAGAAGGCCGAGATCGAAGCGCTGATCGCCTCTGATGACAAACAGTGGCAGACAATCGCCTGGGAAATCGGCGAGGTCAAAAAGAAATATGCCAAGGCGACCGAACTCGGCCGCCGTCGCACGCAGTTTGCCGACGCTCCTGACGCCGATATCGAGGCCATTCAGCAGGCGATGATCGAAAAGGAACCGGTCACCATCGTTATCTCGCAGAAGGGCTGGATCCGGGCGCTGAAGGGTCACATGTCCGACACCTCGACCCTGACCTTCAAGGAAGGCGACGGTCCAAAGCTTGCCTTCCCGGCGCAGACGACCGACAAGCTGCTGCTGCTGACGACGGGCGGTAAGGCCTATACGCTCGGCGCCGACAAGCTGCCGGGTGGACGCGGCCATGGCGAGCCAATCCGCATCATGGTCGATATGGAAAACGATCAGGATGTCCTCACCGCCTTCGTGCATGATCCGTCGCGCAAGCTGCTGCTCGTTTCGACGGCCGGGAACGGCTTCGTCGTGGCGGAAAGCGAAATGGTCGCGAATACCCGCAAGGGCAAGCAGATCATGAACGTATCCATGCCCGATGAGGCCAAGCTCGCGGTTCCCGTTACAGGCGACCACGTCGCTGTCGTCGGCGAAAACCGCAAGCTCCTGGCGTTCCCGCTGGCGCAGGTTCCGGAAATGTCACGTGGCAAGGGCGTGCGCCTGCAGCGTTACAAGGACGGCGGCGTCGTGGATGTGAAATGTTTCGCGCTTGCCGAAGGCTTGTCTTGGTCCGACACGGCCGGGCGTCTCTTCAACAAGGTGGGTGAAGAACTGCGCGAATGGCTTGCCGACCGCGCCACCGCCGGCCGCACCGTGCCGAAGGGCTTTCCGCGCAGCGGGAAATTTGGTGGGTAAAGCCGCCTGGTATTGACAGGTTATCGATGAAGCGCCGCGCATCGGAAAGATGTGCGGCGTTTCTGTCTATTCGAGTGGGATGACGTGGTCCTTGAGGAACAGATATGCGCCGTCCTCATCGATCTCACCTGCCGCGACATCAAGAACAAAAGCCACGATCTCCGCTTGTTCGGCAACGACTTCAAGTCGGTTGATAAAAAGGAAGGTGTAGGCGGCAAGAAAAGCGGTCCGTTTGTTACCGTCGGAAAAGGGATGGTTGCGCGCTATACCGTAAAGATAAGCGGCGGCGAGTTTCAGCGGTTCCTCTTCTCCATAGGCAGCTTTGTGCAATGGACGCGCCAAAGCTGCCTCGAGTGCGTTTTCATCCTTAAGGCCCGGCAAGCCACCATGTTCGGCTAATTGCTCTTGATGTATAACTTCGATGGCGACACGGGAGAGCCACTTTATATTGCTCACTTAGCGAGTTCTCTCAGAGCTTTATGGTATTTTTTCATACCACGCCGGGCGGCTTCAAGCTGTTCTCTCATTTCCGCATGCTCGGGAATGAGTTCGATATTGCCGGCAGTTTCTCTGAGTTCCAGCGCGTCGCCGGCCTTGAGACCCATGCGATCCAGAACTTCCTTCGGAATGAGGATGCCTTCGGAATTGCCGATTTTGCGGATCGTAATGTTCATGGTAGTAACTCCTGTTATAACAGTGGTTATAACATGGCTGAAATTCGTACACAATGTACGATTTCCGGAGGTTCTCGGTATGACACTTCCAAACGCGGGTTACTTATCTTCCGGCGTATAAACCTCCCACCCGCGCGGCGTCAGATGCTCCTGCGGATGATAGCGGGTCTTGTAACCCATCTTTTCAGAGCCATCGACCCAATAGCCGAGATAGACGTGTGGCAGGCCGAGCGCACGGGTGCGGGTGATATGATCGATGATCATGTAGGTGCCAAGCGAGCGCTTCTCGAGTTCCGGGTTGAAGAAGGAATAGACCATCGACAAGCCGTCGCTCATCACGTCGCTGAGCGCCACGGCGAGAAGCTCGCCGCGTTTGCTGGAATCGATGCCGGAGCCGGGCTCGCGGACGCGGTATTCGATGATGCGGGTGTTCACATGTGTGTCTTCCACCATGATCGCATAATCCAGCGCCGACATGTCGGACATGCCGCCAGACTGGTGGCGGTGGTCGAGGTAGCGGCGAAACAGGGCAAACTGTTCGGTGGAAGGCTCGGCCGCATGCACCGTGGCGACGACATCCTTGTTGGCGGCAAGAACGCGTCGCATCGATTTTGTCGGTTGAAACTGCTCGGTCAGGATCCGCACGGAAACACAGGCGCGGCAGTTTTCGCAGGCCGGACGATAAGCGATGTTCTGCGAGCGCCTGAAACCGCCCTGGGTCAGAAGGTCGTTCATTTCCGAGGCGCGCGGGCCAACCAGATGGGTGAAGACCTTCCGCTCCATCTGGTTCGGCAGATAGGGGCAGGTGGCCGGCGCCGTAAGATAGAATTGTGGAGAGGGCGTCGCCTGCGTGTTCATCGAACCGTGATCGCCTCCTGCGTCTGTTATAAAGCGCGCCGCGATTTCACGGGGCTGACGGCGGCGCTTCAAGCGACATGCATAATGTCACAGAATGGCAAAATGACGGAAAACGTCAACTGCGGGATGAGGTATTTGGCGGGGTGAAAGCCACGTTTCCGTGGCTTTCCGTAATATTAGCGCGTTCTGACGATGACGGTGCCGAGCAGGAAGTCGTGAACGAGGCGCGAGCGCTCCGTAAACAGGCCGGCAAGCAGGATCAGCGGCGTCAAAACCGAGTTGATGATCCAGAAAAGCACGATGTGAACGGTGGACAGCAGGAAATCGATTCGCCGCCCGTCCATGCGCGCCATCGCAATACCCATCGCCCGCATACCGGGGGTGGCCTGCGACGGGCCTCCGAGCGTCATGCCGAAATAGAGTACCGCCACAATGACGAACAGCGCCGGGTAGAGGAAGAAGCCGAGACCCAGCGTGATCACGCCAAGAAAGAAGACAATCACGGCGGCCGGGATGCACAGGAGGAGAACGATTGCGTAATCGATCAGGAACGCGAAGACCCGCCGGCTCAGGACGCCGCTATAGGC
The DNA here is from genome assembly GCF_055382365.1 of Agrobacterium sp. 5Ca39. Lineage (NCBI taxonomy): Bacteria > Pseudomonadati > Pseudomonadota > Alphaproteobacteria > Hyphomicrobiales > Rhizobiaceae > Agrobacterium > Agrobacterium sp. 5Ca39. Next base: position 808,474 of record NZ_AP026436.1, read on the forward strand.
GCGCCAGTCATCCGGTGCGGCATAGGTGGGGTTCTGGTCGAGGCTCATCGGTCGTTTTCTCCTGAAAGAACTGACAGCTCGGCATGAGTGCCGTGTCAGCAACAATATGGGTAAGGAACCACCGAATACAATAAGCGCTGGCCTTAGCCCCTGTTGAGTTTGCGTGCGGCTTCGATGGCGAAATAAGTCAGAATGCCGTCGCAACCTGCACGCTTGAAACAGAGAAGCGTTTCCATCATCACCCGCTCGCCGTCGATCCAGCCGTTCATCGCCGCAGCCTTGATCTGGGTATATTCGCCGGAGACCTGATAGGCAAAGGTTGGCAGGCCGAAATTCTCCTTCAGCCGCCAGCAGATGTCGAGATAGGGCAGGCCGGGCTTGACCATCAGCATGTCCGCGCCTTCTTCCACATCGAGCGCCGCGTCGCGGATGGCCTCCATGCCGTTGGCAGGGCTGATGTAATAGCTTGCCTTGTCGCCCTTCAGCAGGCCGGCTGTGGAAATCGCCTCGCGATAGGGGCCGTAATAGCCGGATGAGAACTTTGTCGCATAGGCCATGATCCCGACATTCTGGTGCCCGGCCGCATCAAGGCCGCGGCGGATGGCGCCGATACGGCCGTCCATCATCTCAGAAGGAGAAATAATGTCCGACCCGGCTTCCGCCTGCAGGATCGCCGCCTTGACGACCTGTTCCACGGTCTCATCGTTGACGATCTCGTTGCCGCGCAGAATGCCGTCATGCCCGTGGCTGGTGAATGGGTCGAGCGCCACGTCGGTGATCATGCCAATATTGGGAACGGCTTTCTTGACGGCGGCAGTCGCCTGATTGATGAGGTTATTGGCCTCAAGCGCGTTCGAGCCGGTCTCGTCCCGCAATTCCATCTCGACATTCGGGAAGGTGGCGATTGCCGGAATGCCGAGATCGGCGGCTTCCTTCGCCGCTTCGACCAGTCTGTCGATGCTCATACGGTTGACGCCAGGCATCGCCGGAATGGGCTCCAGAATATTGCTGCCCGGCACGATGAAGACCGGCCAGATCAGGTCGTCCACAGTGAGGCGGCTTTCCTGCACCAGACGGCGCGTCCAATCCGCCTTGCGATTGCGCCGCATGCGGCGATGGCCGGTGATCTCGTCGACCAGATGCGTTTTGTCCTGCATGTAAGAATATCCTTCGTATCCCGCCCATTATGGAAAGCTCCATAACACGGAGGGCGCACGATGCGAATGCGACAATTTTCCTGCAATGGTATTGGGGAATAATGCGGCGTTATCAGGAGTTGACACGGTGGATTGTGCAATCCTGCGCGAAAACAGGCCAGTTGGGGGTGATAGATGCAAACGCCGAAGCTTGAGCGGGTCGCGGCCGGATATGTCTTTCCGCCCGGTGCCGCTGGACTTGCCATGACTGTCGAGCAACCGTCCACCGGTTTTTCCTGGCGGAACGGCGAAACGCAACGGCCCTATTTCATCGCCAGCATCACCAAGTTGTTCACGACAGCTTTGATCGTCCAGCTGAGCGAGGAGCATAAGCTCGCGCTGGATACCCGCGCCTCGGACCTGCTCGGATGCGACACGATGGCTGGCCTCAATATTTACGATGGACGTGATTTCGGATCGCAGGTCACAATCGGTGAACTCCTGGCCCACACCTCCGGCATTCCGGACTATTTCGAGCAGAAGCGGCCGGACGGGGAGACGGTCCTTGCCGATCTGCTCAAGGAAGACAGGGGCTGGAGCTTCGAGGAACTCCTGTCCATTTCCCGCTCCATGAAGGGCCGCTTTGCACCTTCCACGCCGGGAAAGGCGTTCTACAGCGACACCAACTATATGTTGCTCGGTCGCATCGTCGAAACTCTGGCCGGTTGCTCTTATGAAAATGCGCTCCGTAGCCGCATCCTTCAGCCGTTGGCGCTGGAAGACACATGGCTCTTTACGCCGTCGAGGCTTGATCGCTATAGCGATGTCACGGCGGTTATGTATCGAAACACGCCTCTGCATAGCCCCAAAGCTCTCGCTTCGTTTGCCGCCGAAGGCGCCATCGTCTCGACCATGCGGGACCAGATCCGGTTTCTGCGCGCTTTCGTCGGGGGTGAGCTGTTTTCCAAAGCCAGCTTGGAACGCATGACGGCACAATGGCGCTCGATCTTCTCGCCATTGGTGCCTCTTTCTTATGGTGTCGGTGTCATGCGGTTTAGCATTCCGCGCTGGCAGTCGCCTTTCTTTCCCGTTCCCGCCATGATCGGCCATTCCGGCGTCTTCGGGGCCATGCTGTTTTATGTGCCGGACCGCGATCTCTATATCGCCAGGACTGTCAACCAAATGGTGCCGCGCAGTCTTTCCTATCGTCTGCTGGTGCGCATTGCGCTGGCCTTCTAAGGAAAGAAGGCACCGCTCCTCGAAAGTCCTGCGGTTCCACAACTGTCGCGAACGGGCGATGCTGCTTTGACAAGACGAGGTGCCGGATTCAATATGGGCTGGTCGCCCGCCCGTCGAGACCGTATCTTCCGGCCATGGAACCTGATTCTCAACCTCTGCCAAAGCGTCCGCTGACGGAAATCCTCTTCCTAGTCTTCATGAGACTGGTCGCGGTCTCCTGTTTCTGGTTCGGACTGCAATATTGGGCGATGCTGACGGGATATTCGCTGGGAGGGCACGGAAGGTTCGATATGCTGAACCTACCCTGGCGGGTGGCGGGCAGCGCGCTTGCCGTCATTTTCCCGGTCGCGGCCCTCGGCCTTTGGCTCGGCGCCTCCTGGGGCGCTGTCATGTGGGTGATGGGCGCGGGCACGCAGATCGCGATGTACAAGGTGTGGCCCCACATCTTCGGCGCCAACACGCTGGTGCCCGTCATGCACGGTCTCGTGGCAACCATTTATATACTATTCTTGGTCGCTTTCTGGCTGGATCAGCGGCAGAATGAAGAACGGGCAAGAATTGATTTACCATAAGAATAAAGCAATTCGGCCTGATTTGCGGCCGAATTTCATATTTAACCCATTGATTTATAACGATCGCCTGTCAGGCATTCCCGCTTCGCCACAAGTTGGGGCCTCCAGGCAAAATGCAGGTAACCATTTGTTAATCGTAGCTTTTAAGTAGAATTTTATGCGCATTGATTAGGTTCTCACTCAAGGCGGGAGACAAACAAACACACCGCCAAACAAAACAGTGAGGCAGTCATGATCAATAGCAAAGTTAAGCCACAGGCCGTTGTTGCCGATGCACATGAAGATACCATCCGCTCGCTCTACATGGAGTCGCTGCATCTGGTGGAACGTCTCCACCGCCGTCTCCTCGATGTCATCAAGGATGAGTTCGACCGTCAGGGTCGCGATGACGTCAACGCCGTTCAGGCCCTGCTGCTGTTCAACATCGGCAATTCCGAACTGACCGCCGGCGAGCTTCGTTCGCGTGGTTATTATCTCGGCTCGAACGTTTCCTACAACGTCAAGAAGCTGGTCGACCTTGGCCTCATCAACCACCAGCGCTCTCGCGTCGACCGCCGCTCGGTTCGCATCAGCCTGACCGAAAAGGGTCAGGAAATCGCCGAAACGGTTGCCCGCCTTTATGAACGCCACGTCGGCTCGATCGAAAAGGTCGGCGGCATCGGCACCGGCGAGTTCTCCGAAATGAACAAGCTGCTGCAGCGCCTCGATCGCTTCTGGAACGACTCGATCGCTTACCGCCTGTAATACCGCGACGGTTTCACTGTTTAGGCCGGGGACATTCTTGCTCCCGGCCTGCGGATTCGGCGGCTACATCTCTGCCGTTTTTTCATGTCAAGCCCAACCTGCAAAGCTCGTAGGAACCCTGTTTTGTGGGGCATACACAGCTTCGTGAGAAATGGCCCGTGACACGAATTGGCCATATTGATATGGGACCCGCAAAGCTTGAGGAGCCGGCTGTTTCTCCTGCTGTCGCGGCAAGTCCCGACCGTTCTGCCAGACAATAGCGCCCAGGCGATGGGTGTCGAGTATTCCAGGCCGGCAGGCACGTTGTACGTGTTTGTTAATCATATTGATTTAGGCATTATAGAGAATGCCGAATAGAGTGGCTGGTAGGTAGAATGACAAAGACATCCGTTTCCAATTCCGTATCGCGCCGCACGCTTCTGCGCTCGGCCGTTTCCGCTGGTGTCGCCGCGCTCGCTGCGCCGGCCTTGGCGCAGGACGCGTTTAACGATCTCATGGGTTCCTCGCGCCGCGGCAACTGGGATGACCAGTTCGACGCCAATACGTCGCGTTCGGCTGTGGGCGTCGTTTCCAACAATCCGGTCCTCGGCCGCGAAGCCCCCGTCTATATGCAGCAGGCGATCATGCAATATCAGCAGATCGTGCAGAATGGCGGCTGGCCGGAAGTTCCGGCGTCGCAGCAGCGTCTGCAGATCGGCGTCTCCGATCCCTCCGTTCAGGCACTGCGCCAGCGACTGATGGTATCGGGCGACCTGCCGCGTGAAGCCGGCATTTCCAGCGCCTTCGACTCCTATGTCGATGGCGCGTTGAAGCGTTTCCAGGCCCGTCATGGCCTTCCGGCTGATGGCGTCAGCGGCGAATACACCACCAAGGCTCTCAATGTGTCCGCGCAGATCCGTCTCGCGCAGCTGCAGACCAACCTCGTGCGCATCCAGTCCATGTCCGGCGATCTGGGTCAGCGTCACCTGATGGTGAATATTCCGGCCGCCGCCATTGAAGCCGTTGAAAACGAACGCGTCGTGCTGCGCAACACTGCCGTTGTCGGCCGCGCCAGCCGTCCGACGCACGTTATCAATTCGAAGATTTACGAGGTCATCCTCAACCCCTATTGGACCGCACCGCGCTCGATCGTCGAAAAGGACATCGTGCCGCTGATGCAGAAGGACCCGACCTATCTGGAGCGGAACAATATCCGCCTTATCGACGGCAAGGGACAGGAAGTCTCGCCGACCACGGTCGACTGGTTCGCGCCGAAAGCGCCGAACCTGATGTTCCGCCAGGACCCCGGCAAGATCAACGCCATGTCCTCGACGAAGATTAACTTCCACAATCCGAACAACGAATACATGCACGACACGCCGCAGCAGGGCCTGTTCAACAAGCTGATGCGCTTCGAGTCCTCCGGTTGCGTCCGCGTGCAGAACGTGCGCGACCTGACGTCGTGGCTGCTGCGCGATACGCCCGGCTGGTCGCGCCAGGAAATGGAACGTGTCATTGCCTCGCGCGTCAACACGCCGATCAAGCTCGCACAGGAAGTGCCCGTCTACTTCGTCTACATCACCGCATGGTCGGCGAAGGACGGCGTGGTTCAGTTCCGCGACGATATCTACGGCAAGGACGGCAATGCCGAACTGGCGCTGAACACGACGGCGGGCATGGAACAGCCGGCCGGTGCCGTGGACGACGATCTGCTGCCGCGCAACTGATCGGGCTTTTGCCATAAGCTTTGAATTGTGAGCGAGGGGAGAGGTGATCGCCGGAAACCGGCCAGTCCCTCCGCCGTCATCCTCGGGCTTGTCCCGAGGACCTAATCACCTATCGTAAAATAGAGCATTGCAGATCCTCGGGGCCAGCCCGAGGATGACGCAAGTGCGCGGCTTGGCCGCGCATCATCGCAGCGCCGCCTTTAATTTTCCGTCGCGCTCTGCTTTTCCTGAAAACAACTGCCACTTTTCGTCGCGACGTCGCAGTTTGACGGGCAAATCTCGCTCTCCGTATTGCTCTTGTTCGGGCAGGGCGCTAAGACGCCATCGCATTACTGTTTCAGGAGCCTTCACCATGTCGAACACAGATGCTTTCTTCTCCAGTCCGCTTGCCGATGTCGATCCGGAAATTTTCGGCGCGATCGAGAAGGAACTGGGCCGCCAGCGCCACGAGATCGAACTGATTGCCTCGGAAAACATCGTTTCCCGTGCCGTGCTCGAAGCACAGGGTTCGATCATGACGAACAAATATGCGGAAGGTTATCCGGGCAAGCGTTATTACGGCGGCTGCCAGTTCGTCGACATTGCTGAAGAACTCGCCATCGAACGCGCCAAGAAGCTGTTCGGCGTCAACTTCGCCAACGTTCAGCCGAATTCCGGCTCGCAGATGAACCAGGCCGTGTTCCTCGCGCTGCTGCAGCCGGGCGACACCTTCATGGGTCTCGATCTGAATTCGGGAGGTCACCTGACGCATGGTTCCCCGGTCAACATGTCCGGCAAGTGGTTCAATGTCGTGTCCTACGGCGTGCGCGAAGGCGATAACCTGCTCGATATGGACGAAGTGGAGCGCAAGGCCAAGGAACATAAGCCGAAGCTCATTCTTGCCGGCGGCACCGCCTATTCGCGCGTCTGGGACTGGAAGCGCTTCCGCGAAATCGCTGACGAAGTCGGCGCTTACCTCATGGTCGACATGGCCCACATCGCCGGTCTCGTGGCTGGTGACCAGCACCCGTCGCCGTTCCCGCACTGCCACGTCGCGACCACGACGACGCACAAGTCCCTGCGCGGCCCGCGTGGCGGCATGATCCTCACCAACGACGAGGATCTGGCGAAGAAGTTCAACTCCGCCGTCTTCCCCGGCCTGCAGGGCGGCCCGCTGATGCACGTCATCGCCGCCAAGGCTGTTGCCTTCGGTGAAGCGCTGAAGCCCGAGTTCAAGGACTATGCCGCACAGGTCGTGAAGAACGCCAAGGCGCTGGCCGAAACCCTGGTTGAAGGCGGTCTTGATGTCGTTTCCGGCGGCACCGACAACCACCTGATGCTGGTCGACCTTCGCAAGAAGAACGCCACCGGCAAGCGTGCGGAGGCAGCCCTTGGTCGCGCCTACATCACCTGCAACAAGAACGGCATTCCCTTCGACCCGGAGAAGCCCTTCGTTACCTCTGGTGTCCGTCTCGGCACGCCGGCCGGCACGACGCGCGGTTTCAAGGAAGCGGAATTCCGCGAAATCGGCAAGCTGATCGTTGAGGTTCTCGATGGTCTTAAGGTCGCCAATTCGGATGAAGGCAATGCCTCCGTCGAGGCTGCTGTGCGTGAAAAGGTCGTCGGCCTGACGGACCGTTTCCCGATGTATCCGTACATGTAAGGAAAGAAGACGATGCGCTGCCCATTCTGCGGTTCCGAAGACACACAGGTCAAGGACTCGCGTCCGGCGGAGGACAACACCTCCATCCGCCGGCGGCGCATCTGCCCGGATTGCGGCGGCCGCTTTACGACCTATGAGCGCGTGCAACTGCGCGAGCTGATGGTCATCAAGAAAAGCGGCCGCAAGCTTCCTTTCGACCGCGAAAAGCTGGTGCGCTCGTTCGAGATCGCGCTGCGCAAGCGACCGGTCGATCGTGACCGGATCGAACGCGCCGTGTCGGGTATCGCCCGTCGCCTCGAAAGCTCCGGCGAGACGGAAATCCCCTCGGAAGAAATCGGCCTTCAGGTTTTGGAAGCACTGAAAAGCCTCGATGACGTCGCCTTCGTTCGTTATGCTTCGGTCTATCGCGATTTCAGCCATGCCGAGGATTTCGAGAACGTGATTGCCGAAATCAACGCCAAGATCGCGCGCGATACCGACGCTGGAGCATAGACGTGATGAGCCGTGCCGATGACGAAAGGTTCATGGCGCGGGCCATCGAGGTTTCGCTTCGCCACCAGGGCCAGACGCTGACCAACCCCTCGGTCGGCTGTGTTCTCGTCAAGGACGGACAAATCATCGCCGAGGCCGTGACCGCCATCGGCGGACGCCCCCATGCCGAACGCCAGGCGCTGGAACTGGCCGGCGAGGCGGCACGCGGCGCGACCGCCTACGTGACGCTCGAACCCTGTTCACACTGGGGTAAAACCCCGCCCTGCGCGAACGCGCTGGTGGAATATGGCGTTGCACGTGTCGTGGTCGCGGTGGACGATCCGGATGAGCGCGTCTCCGGCCGTGGTTATCAGATATTGCGCGATGCTGGTATCGTGGTGGAAACCGGTCTGCTGCGTGCCGAAGCCCAACGGGCGCTCGCGGGTTACCTCACAAGACAGGTGAAAAAACGCCCGCATGTGATTCTGAAGCTTGCGGTTTCTGCTGACGGAATGATCGGCAGGCACGGTGAGGGGCAGATTGCCATTACCGGCCCTGAGTCACGCCATGCAGTGCACCAACTTCGGGCGCGCTGCGACTGCATTCTCGTTGGTATCAGGACCGCTATCGCGGATGATCCTGAGCTGACTGTGCGCATTGCGGGTCTGGAAAGCCGCTCGCCTGTGCGGATCGTGCTGGATCGGCAGTTTGAGTTGCCGTTGAACTCGAAACTGGTGCGGAGTGCGCGGGAAGTTCCGGTGGTGGTTGCCGCTTTACCCCCCTCTGCCCTGCCGGGCATCTCCACCTCAAGGGGGGAGATCGATGGAGCGCTGCTCCGCCCTGCATCGACGGCTGGAGAGGGTGCGTCTCGGGCACAATTTGAACGAGCGGACAGCCCCTTGCCAGTCTCCCCCCTTGTGGGGGAGATGCCCGGCAGGGCAGAGGGGGGTAGCCTCGACCTCCGCCGCCAACTCCTGACCGACGCCGGCGTCGAAATCCTCGAAGCCCCCACGCTCGAAAACCTCCTCCACATCCTTGCCGATAGCGGCATGTCGGAACTTCTGGTTGAAGGCGGCGCCTTTGCCGCAAAATCATTCCTTGAAGCTGGATTGGTGGATCGTATCATGCTGTTTGAAAGCCCCGTCGTGATTGGCAAGGGCGGCATTGAAACGCCGCTCAGCCGTGCCGACATCGAGGGCGACTATGCTCTGATCAGTGAAACCACCTACGGGCCGGATCGCTGCTTCAATTATGAAAGGCCGATTTGATGTTTACCGGAATTGTCACCGACGTCGGAACCGTGTCCGAACTGGAGGCCTTGGCCGAGGGTGTGCGCCTGCGCGTGGCGACCAATTACGATCCCAAGACCATCGATATGGGCGCGTCGATTTCCCATGGCGGCGTGTGTCTGACAGTGACGAAGCTGCCTGATGATGGCAGCAATGAGCGCTGGTACGAGGTCGAAGCATGGGAAGAGGCCTTGCGCCTGACGACGATCGCCAGCTGGCAGAAGGGCGCCCACGTCAATCTGGAGCGGGCGCTCAAGATCGGCGATGAGCTTGGCGGTCATATCGTCTCCGGCCATGTGGACGGCAAGGCGGAAATCCTGTCGGTTGAGCCGGAAGGCGAGGCGGTGCGTATCCGCCTGCGCGCGCCGGAACATCTGGCGAAATTCGTTGCCCCCAAGGGCTCCGTGGCGCTCGACGGCACATCGCTCACCGTGAACGCCGTTGATGGCACCGATTTCGACGTGCTGTTGATCCGCCACACGCTTTCCGTCACCACCTGGGGTGAGCGCCAGCCGGGCGATTTCGTCAATTTCGAGGTCGACACCATGGCGCGTTACGCCGCGCGGCTTGCGGAATTCCCCTCGGCGTAATGTGACGATGCTTTGGAGAGGAGGACGCACCGACGCCTCCTCCGTCATTCCGGCCTCGAGCCGGAATCCAGTCAGCTCAAGTCTTTGGGCTGAAAGAACTTTTCCCGCCGCGCAGACGCGCGTCGACTGGATTCCGGCTCAAGGCCGGAATGACGGAAATGGGAGTGGCCAACACCTGAAATCGCGGCATATTGCGATTGTTCTCAAGCACCGCTTCCGATGAAGCTGGAAACGCTATAGGACTTTTTAGGCCGTTTGATATCGACCGCGAGCCAAACGGGGCAGGGGAAATACATCATGCCTTCCTTCGAACTGCTGACCGCCTTTTTCATAACCGCCGCCCTGTTCGCCTATATCCCCGGTCCGGCCATGCTTTACGCGGCGGCGCAGACCATGGCGCGCGGCCGGTTTGCCGGGTTGATGGCAGTGCTCGGCATCCATGTCGGCTGCTATGTCCACATCTTCGCCTCTGCGGCCGGTCTCTCGGTGTTGTTTCAGGCGGTTCCGTGGCTCTATCTCGCCGTGAAGCTCTGCGGCGCGCTTTATCTGGTCTGGCTCGGTTTTTCGATGCTGCGCAGCAAGATGGAAGGCGAGGCGGTCAATCTGACCATCGAGCCGAAATCGGCACGCCGCGCCTTCATCGACAGCATCATCGTTGATGTACTCAACCCGAAGACAGCGCTGTTCTTTCTGGCTTTCCTGCCGCAATTCGTCGATCCGGCCGCCGCCTTTCCCGTCTGGCTGCAGTTCCTGATCCTTGGCATCGCCGTCAATTTCATTTTCTCCTCCGCCGATCTCGTCGGCGTGCTTCTTGCGGGCGCGATGATCGGGCGCTTGAAGCGTTCCAGCGCGGTGCAGGTGTTTGCCCGCCGCGCTGCCGGAACGGTGCTGGTGGGGCTCGGCGTCCATCTCGCTTTCCAGAAAACCTGATTCACGGGGAGCCGCGCCGGGAGCGCAAAACCCGGCCAAATGCCCTGCAAACGCGGCCGCTTGCGCCGCCGACACATGAAATTACTTGCCAAAAACGGCCAGCCGTGGTTTGACCGCCGCAAATGCCGGTGTGATCCGGCGTCAAGCTTTTCGGGAAAATCCCCAGGAACCCTCACATGTCCAAACCCCATCTTCTTATCGTGGAAGCACGTTTTTACGATGATATGGCCGACGCTCTTCTCGAAGGCGCGAAGTTCGCGCTTGATGAAGCCGGCGCCACCTATGACGTCATCACCGTTCCCGGCGCGCTCGAAATCCCCGCCGCCATCGCCATGGCGCTGGATGGCGCCGACAATGACGGCACCGAATATGACGGTTTTGTCGCACTCGGCATGGTCATTCGTGGTGAGACCTATCACTTCGATATCGTCGCCAACGAATCTTCCCGCGCCCTGATGGATCTGGCCGTCAGCGAATCGCTGCCGATCGGCAACGGCATCCTCACCGTCGAGAACGACGAGCAGGCCTGGGCGCGCGTGCGCCGCTCCGACAAGGACAAGGGTGGTTTCGCTGCCCGTGCGGCGCTCACGATGATCGAGTTGAAGAAAAAACTGGGTGGCTGAACGCATGTCTAATGTGGAAAATGGCGGTGAACCGCGCCAGCCTTCGGTAAAGCCCGCCAATCAGCGCGGCGCAGCCCGCCTTGCGGCCGTGCAGGCGCTTTACCAGATGGATGTCGGCGGAACCGGCGTTATGGAAGTCGTCGCTGAATATGAAGCGCATCGTCTCGGCCAGGAAGTCGATGGCGATACCTATCTCAAGGCCGACCCGTCGTGGTTCCGTTCGATCGTCTCGGGCGTCGTGCGTGACCAGACGAAGATCGACCCGCTGGTGCGCTCCGCCCTTCTCGAAGACTGGCCGCTGTCGCGACTCGATGCCACCGTCCGCGCTATCCTGCGTGCAGGAACTTTCGAGATTCTCGAGCGCAAGGACGTGCCGGTCGCCGTCATTGTCACGGAATATGTTGAAATCGCCCGCGCTTTCTTCGAGCATGACGAGCCGAAGCTGGTGAATGCGGTACTTGACCGCATTGCCAAGCAGGTGCGCGGCGAGGCAAAACGCTGAACTAAAAGCAGATGAGGAAGAGATGAGCGCCGTTTCCGTCCCCGGACTTGAAGGTCAACTGGACGAGGCGAAGCGCAACGTCTTCCTCCTCACCATGGCGCAGGCGATCATGGGATCGGCCGCGCCCATGAGCTTTTCCGTCGGCGCGCTCGCAGGGTACCAACTGCTTGGCGCCGACAAGTCGCTGGCGACCGCACCGCTTACCGGGTTTAATATCGGTGTGGCGCTTGGCGCGATCTGCGTGGCGGCCGCATCCCGTTTCCTCGGCCGCAAGGCTGGCTTCATGGTCGGCGCACTGATGTGCTCGATCGGCGGCGGAGTTGCTGCGGTCGCGCTCTTCCGGTCGGATTTCTGGCTTTTTGCTGTCGGCCTGCTGCTGATCGGCATTTCCGGCGGCTTTACGCAGAAGATCCGATTTGCCGCAGCCGACGCATCGCCGTCCTTCTACAAACCCAAGGCTATCTCCTGGATACTTGCGGGCGGTATCATCTCCGCCATTGTCGGACCGCAGCTCGCCATCTTCGGCAAGGACCTGCTGGCGCCGGTCACCTTTGCCGGCGCTTTCATGGCGCTCGTGCCATTGGGGCTCGTTTCGATCGCCATTCTGGCGTTTTTGAAGTTGCCCGATCCCAAGGCCGCCACCCATGTCGAATCGGCAAGGCCGCTTTCTGAAATCGTCCGCACGCAGCGTTTCGTCACCGGCATGATCTGCGGCATCGGCTCTTATGCGCTGATGACCTTCATGATGACCGGCGCACCGCTTGCCATGGTGGTTGGCTGCGGTTTCCCGACCGAACTCGCCACGCTCGGCATCCAGTGGCACGTCCTTGCCATGTTCGGCCCGAGTTTCTTCACCGGGATGCTGATTTCCCGGTTCGGCGCGGAAAAGATTGTCGCTTCCGGCCTCATCGTGCTGATGGCCTGTGCCATCGTCGCCCACATGGGCATCGAATTGTGGAATTTCTGGACGGCGCTGATTCTGCTCGGGCTTGGCTGGAATTTCGGTTTCATCGGCGCGACCGCCATCATCACGTCAAGTTACCGCCCGCATGAAGCGGACAAGGTGCAGGGATTTCACGATATCGTGCTGTTCGGCACGGTTGCCCTGTCATCCTTCTCCTCCGGCAAGGTCTTCACGGCATGGGGCTGGTCGGTCATGAACCTCGTCATCTGGCCCGTTTCAGGGCTTTGCCTCCTGCTGGTGCTGTCGCTCATCTTCACGGCACGCAGAAAAGCGGCCTCAGTCGCATAGCCGGCGCTACGCCTTTCAAGTTTCAGGCAAATTTGTGGGCTTGACGCGAGACGTCGCGCCAACGCAATCTCCCGTCGAGGACATTTTTCCTTGGGAGGGGAACAAATGCCCAATAGGGGACTTCGGACAGGCCGTCCGCGTCCCGCTGCACATGGTTTCGCCACGCCGGGGTGGGAGTGAGGCCCGGCCTTTTGGGAGGTAAGTGCGCATGACCGTAATACCCATAGTCATTTTATGCGGTGTCCTGTCCGTGGTTTACGCGGTATGGGCAACCAAGAGCGTCCTCGATGCCGATCAGGGCAACGAGCGCATGCGTGAAATAGCAGGTTATATCCGTGAAGGTGCGCAAGCTTATCTCACCCGCCAATATCTCACCATCGCCATCGTCGGCCTGATCGTCGCCGTTCTGGCCTGGTATCTCCTGTCATCCATGGCCGCGATCGGTTTCATCATCGGCGCTGTCCTTTCAGGTGTTGCCGGGTTCGTCGGCATGCATGTGTCCGTCAGGGCCAATCTGCGTACGGCGCAGGCCGCGTCGCACAGCCTGTCCGCCGGACTCGACATCGCGTTCAAATCAGGCGCCATTACCGGCATGCTGGTGGCGGGCCTCGCGCTGCTCGGCGTATCCATCTATTATTTCATCCTCACCTCGGTGATGGGCCATGCGCCCGGCTCGCGGGAAGTGATCGATGCGCTGGTGTCGCTCGGATTCGGCGCTTCGCTGATCTCCATCTTCGCGCGTCTCGGCGGCGGCATCTTCACAAAGGGCGCCGATGTCGGCGGCGATCTCGTCGGCAAGGTCGAGGCGGGCATTCCTGAGGATGACCCGCGCAACCCCGCAACCATCGCCGACAATGTCGGCGACAACGTCGGTGACTGCGCCGGCATGGCGGCCGATCTTTTCGAGACCTATGCCGTTTCGGTGGTGGCCACCATGGTTCTCGCCGCGATCTTCTTTGCGGGAACGCCGATACTCGAAAGCGCAATGGTCTATCCGCTGGCGATCTGCGGCGCCTGCATCCTGACCTCGATTGCCGGCACCTTCTTCGTGAAGCTCGGCACCAACAATTCCATCATGGGCGCGCTCTACAAGGGCCTGATCGCCACCGGCATCTTCTCCGTCGCGGGTCTTGCCGTCGCCACTTATGCGACGATCGGCTGGGGGACGGTGGGCACGGTGGCCGGCACGGAAATCACCGGCACCAATCTTTTCCTGTGCGGCCTTGTCGGTCTCGTCGTGACGGCGCTGATCGTTGTCATTACCGAATATTATACCGGCACCAACAAGCGCCCGGTCAATTCCATTGCCCAGGCCTCGGTGACGGGCCACGGCACCAACGTCATCCAGGGGCTTGCCGTTTCGCTCGAATCGACCGCGTTGCCGGCCATCGTCATCGTCGGCGGCATCATCGGCACCTACCAGCTCGGTGGCCTGTTCGGCACCGGTATTGCCGTTACCGCCATGCTTGGTCTCGCCGGCATGATCGTCGCGCTCGATGCCTTCGGGCCGGTCACGGACAATGCCGGCGGCATTGCTGAAATGGCTGGTCTTGATCCAGACGTTCGCAAGGCGACAGACGCGCTGGATGCCGTCGGCAATACCACGAAAGCCGTGACCAAGGGTTATGCCATCGGCTCAGCCGGTCTCGGCGCGCTGGTTCTGTTTGCCGCCTATGCCAACGACCTTTCCTATTTCGCGGCCAACGGCGACACCTATCCCTACTTCAAGGATATAGGCGAGATTTCCTTCAGCCTTGCCAACCCTTACGTGGTTGCCGGCCTGTTGTTCGGCGGCCTCATTCCTTATCTCTTCGGCGGCATTGCCATGACGGCGGTGGGCAAGGCGGCAGGCGCCATCGTTGAGGAAGTCCGCCGCCAGTTCCGCGAAAAACCCGGCATCATGGCCGGCACGGAAAAGCCTGACTACGGCAAGGCCGTGGACCTGCTCACCAGGGCGGCGATCAGGGAAATGGTCATCCCGTCGCTTCTGCCGGTTCTGGCGCCTCTCGTCGTCTATTTCGGTGTGCTGCTGATTTCCGGTTCCAAGGCCTCGGCCTTTGCCGCACTTGGCGCATCGCTGCTCGGTGTCATCATCAACGGCCTCTTCGTGGCGATTTCCATGACGTCTGGTGGTGGTGCGTGGGATAACGCCAAGAAGAGCTTCGAAGACGGTTTCGTCGACAAGGACGGCGTGCGCCACGTCAAGGGTTCGGAGGCGCACAAGGCGTCGGTGACGGGTGATACCGTTGGCGATCCCTATAAGGATACCGCGGGTCCGGCGGTCAACCCGGCCATCAAGATTACCAATATCGTGGCGCTGCTGCTGCTGGCGGTTCTCGCCCACTGAAGGCTACCGTTTCGACAAATTGAAAAGGCCCGGGGAGCGATCCCCGGGCCTTTGAATTTTCCGTTCCTGCTGAGGTCAGGGCGTATTGCCGCCCTGGCCGAGAATGCTCTTGGCGATATTGGCGCCCGAGGTGCCGCCGGAAAGCAGCTGCTGCAGGAAGGTGAGGTCCTTGCCGCCTGTCGGCGTGGTGCGCGAAATCGTGTCGAAGACCTTGCCGTCCTGCAGCGTGTAGTTGGCCTTGCGCTCGATGACGCCGTCCTTGTTGAAATAAATGGCGAGAATGTTCTGTTCGACCAGCGACGGCTTCATGAAGGCGGCGCGGCGCACACGCTTCTGCGAGATGTAATAGAACACTTCATTGCCAAAGGTCGCGGTCGTGGAGGGCGTGCCCATGGTCAGCAGAACCTGCTCACGGCTCGAGCCTTCCGGGATCAGCTGGAGCGACTGCTCGTCCATGACATAGCCGTTATGGAATACATCTGTCGTGCTGGTGCAGGCGGAAAGCAGGCTGGATGCGAGCACGATTGCGATGGCGGTCTTGCTCAGAATTTTGCCGTGACTTGCGGATTTCTGCTTGCTCAACTGCTTTTCCCCGACTGCGATCATGAATGGCACCTTCCGGCATTGCGTGGTGCACAGTGTCTGTGCACATGATTGTGTCAATCCGGGGACGGAAAATCCCGATCACCCCCCAAATTCAATGCTTTCCCGGCCTTTTGGAACTCCTCCGGTTCTCTTCGACTGTTTCAGCGCAAAGACGAACGTGACCGCGACAGCATTGCAATTCGTGGATGCTTCGGTAAACCAGCTTTGACGATCATGCAACAAGTGCGATGGGCGGTAAGCGCATTCACCCGTCCCGTTCGGAAAAAAAACGATGATATTCGGGCTGTTCAAGAAGAAAAACAACAATCGCGCCATAGTTGACAGGCAATATGCGACCTTGACGGCAGCAGCCCGCACACCCGAATTTTATCTCGATCTCGGGGTCCCCGACACTGTAATGGGCCGTTTCGAGATGCTGTCGGTCATGATGATTCTCTATTTCCGCCGCACCAAATCCTCCGGTGTCAGCGGGCAGGAGATTGCCCAGGAGATTGTCGACGCCTTCTTTCAGGACCTTGATCACTCCATCCGTGAGCTTGGCATTGGCGATCAGGGCGTGCCAAAACGCATGAAGAAATTCGCCGGCATGTTTTATGGCCGTCTCGAATCCTACGCGGCGGCGCTGGATACGTCCGACCTTGCGGCCCTTGCCGCAGCGCTCCGGCGCAATATATATCCGCAGGCAGACGAGAACGCGCCGGCGCTGGATGGGCTGGCGGGCTGGATGATGGAGGCTTCTTCCGTCCTTGCCGCCTGTTCCGAAGAAACAATCGCAACCGGAAGCCTGACGCTGCCCTTGCCTGGACGATGAGGTTCACATGAACGCGCGACACGCCGCAAATGACGACCTGCCTTTCTCCTATCCCGTGAAGGTAGGCCATATTTCCGCCAATCCCGTCAGGATTGGTCTCGAAGCCGATGCCGAAGAACTCAAGGCGCTGGCGAAATTCTGGGACGTGGTTTCCGTCGAATATCTGAAGGCAGAGCTGCAGGTATCCCGCTGGAAGAAGGATGGCGTGAAGGTAAAAGGCGAGGTGCATGCGGCCGTGACCCAGTCCTGCGTCGTGACGCTGGAGCCGGTGTCGAGCAAGATCGACGAGACTGTCGAGCAGATTTTCGTGCCGGAAGGTTCGAAACTGGCGCGGATGGTCACGAACGAAGACGGCGAGATCGTGCTCGATCCCGATGGTCCCGACATTCCCGATCAGTTCACTGGCGACAGCATCGATGTCGGCGCTGTCGTTGCCGAATTTGCCGCCCTTGCCATCGATCCCTATCCGCGCAAACCGGATGCGGCGTTCCCCGAAACGGCCGAAAAAGAACCTGAAGAAGAGAAGCGGCCATCGCCCTTTGCCGTGCTGAAAGATTGGAAAAAAGACTGAATGGCCCAGCCGGGCTGAAATAATTTTATTGTAACGAAGGCCGGAAAAGGTATTTTCGCGCAAAATCCGCTTGATTGGCGGCAAGTAAGGATAAGGGACGAGTGATCAGAATTGCAATTGACGTCATGGGCGGCGATTTCGGCCCAGATGTTGCCATCCCGGGTGCCGCCAAGGCGCTCGAACGGCACAACGATGTAACTTTTCTGCTCTACGGGCAGAAGAGCAAATGCGACCCCATTCTGGCACAATATCCCGCACTTCGGGAAAAGTCGGTCTTTCACGATTGTGAAGTCTCTGTCAGCATGGACGAGAAACCCAGCCAGGCGCTGCGCCGCGGCCGCTACGTCTCCAGCATGTGGCGCGCCATCGAGGCCGTGAAACTCGGCGAGGCTGACGTCGCCGTTTCCGCGGGCAATACCGGTGCGCTGATGGCCATGGCGAAATTCTGTCTGCGCACCATGGCGCGGGTGGAGCGCCCGGCAATCGCCGGTATCTGGCCGACACTGAAGGGCGAAAGCATCGTGCTCGACATAGGCGCGACGATCGGCGCCGACTCCCAGCAGCTTCTGGATTTCGCCCTGATGGGCGGCGCCATGGCGCGCGCGCTCTTCGATATCGACCGTCCGACGGTCGGCCTGCTCAATGTCGGCGTCGAGGAGGTGAAGGGTCAGGAAGAGGTTCGCGAGGCCGGACGGCTGATCCGCGAGGCAGATCTCGGCACCATCGATTATCGCGGTTTCGTTGAAGGTGACGATATCGGCAAGGGCACGGTTGATGTCGTGGTGACCGAAGGTTTCACCGGCAATATCGCGCTGAAGGCGGCCGAAGGCACCGCCCGCCAGATCAGCACGTTGCTGCGTGAGGCGATCTCCCGCAGCTTCTTCGCCAAGATCGGTTATGTTCTCGCAAAAAGCGCCTTCGACGTGCTGCGTGAAAAGATGGATCCGCGCAAGGTCAATGGCGGCGTGTTTCTCGGCCTGAACGGCATTGTCATCAAGAGCCATGGCGGTACGGATGCCATCGGTTTTGCTTCCGCCGTCGATGTCGGCTACGACATGGTTCATAACGGCCTGACGGCCAAGATAGAAAACGATCTCAAGATTTACCACGCAAGACGGCTTCCGCCCCCGGCGCCCGAAGCACTCGTGGCTGACGAGGAATAACGGAATGATCCGCTCTATAGTTCGTGGTTTCGGGGCAGCGCTGCCGAAGCGTGTGATGACCAACAGTGAAATCGAAGGCGTCGTGGAGACGTCCGACGAATGGATCGTGCAGCGAACCGGCATCAAGCAGCGCTACATCGCCGGCGAAGGTGAAACCACCGCGTCTCTCGGCGAAGCGGCGGCGCGTGCGGCTCTCGACAATGCCGGTCTGACGCCCGACGATATCGATCTCATCATCCTCGCCACCTCGACGCCGGATAACACCTTCCCCGCGACGGCAGTGAACATCCAGAACCGCCTCGGCATGACCCACGGCTTCGCCTTCGACATGCAGGCTGTCTGCTCGGGCTTTGTCTATGCCGTTTCGACCGCCGACCTCTATATTCGAGGCGGCATGGCCAAGCGCGTTCTTGTAATCGGCTCCGAGACCTTTTCGCGCATTCTTGACTGGAAGGACCGCACCACCTGCGTTCTCTTCGGCGATGGCGCCGGCGCGCTTGTTCTGGAAGCTGGGGAAGGCGAGGGTACCTCTGCCGATCGCGGTATCCTGACGGCGCAGCTGCGTTCCGACGGTTCGCACAAGGAAAAGCTCTATGTCGATGGCGGGCCCTCAACGACGGGCACGGTCGGTCATCTGCGCATGGAAGGCCGCGAAGTGTTCAAACACGCCGTCGGCATGATCACCGACGTGATTGAACAGGCATTCGAAGCCACGGGCACCACGGCAGACGATCTGGACTGGCTCGTTCCGCATCAGGCCAACAAGCGTATCATCGACGGATCGGCGAAAAAGCTCAACATCGACCCGGAAAAGGTCGTCATTACCGTCGATCAGCATGGCAATACCTCCGCGGCCTCCATTCCGCTGGCGCTTGCCGTTGCCGCAGGCGATGGCCGCATCAAGAAGGGCGATCTTGTCATGCTGGAGGCCATGGGCGGCGGTTTCACCTGGGGTGCGGTGTTGCTGCGCTGGTAAAGGCGCGATTTCAGCGTTTGCCGGGGCGGTGAAGCGAAATCCGCTGTGATTTTCGCGCTCACGCCCCGATAAGGCGCGTCTTGACGGCTCGGCCTGTGTCAAAACCGTATCAGTTGCTCTAAGCCCTTGCAGCGATTGCCGAAAGCCGCAAATGAATCTGGAACAGTCCCTTGACCGGCCGCCACAAGGGAAATAATCTCGGCGTCTCCTAGAGAAGAATTCAGACACGGTTTGTGGGGAAAAATGGCCGGGAAGACAGTGACACGCGCAGATCTTGCAGAATCTGTGTTTCGTAAAGTCGGGCTGTCCCGCACCGAATCCGCTGAGCTGGTCGAAACGATTATCGACGAAATATGCAACGCGATCACCCGCGGTGAAGTCGTCAAGCTCTCCTCTTTCGCGACGTTTCAGATCAGGGAAAAGAACGAGCGCATTGGCCGCAACCCGAAGACGGGGGAGGAAGTTCCGATTTCCCCACGTCGCGTCATGACCTTCAAGGCTTCGAATGTATTGAAGCAGCGCATTCTGAAAGCGCATACCGCTCGTAAAGCCAAGCAGAAGGGCCAGAAGTCCGGTACGTAAGCCTGCGCGCGAAGCGGCGCCATGGCGCGGTTTTGCGCCTCCGTAAGCCCTTTTTCCCATTCTTCCTGTGAACATGCTTGAATTTCAACGCGCAAGCCGTTGAAATCCGGTCGACTCACATCATAATCAATTTTAGTGATTTGTATCCTGCCGCAACCGGTGTTGGCGCGAAGGTCGGACCTGACCTTGCGTGATATGCGGGCCGGCGGGGGAAAAGCGTTCTCGTTCAGTGTCCGGCCGGATGCATGGCGCTCCGGTTCGGATGGGAGTGGAAATTTGGATAAAAGCCCCGACGCGTTTCGGACGATCAGTGAAGTGGCGGATGAGCTGAACCTGCCGCAGCATGTGCTGCGTTTCTGGGAAACGCGCTTTCCGCAGATCAAGCCGATGAAACGGGGCGGGGGCCGCCGTTATTACCGCCCTGATGATATCGACCTGCTGAAAGGCATACGTCATCTTCTTTATGACCATGGCTACACTATCAAGGGCGTGCAGAAGCTGCTGAAAGCCAATGGCAACCGCTTCGTGGCTGCCATTGCCTCCGGTGATCTCGCGACCATGGAAGCCATCATGGCGGCGAGCGGCGAAAAGGAAGTCAACGAGCCGCGGGTTATCGATACCGATGGCGATGAGGTCGTCGGCCGTCCGAAGGCGAAGCCAAGCGGCCGGTTTTTCGGTTTTGGCGGTGGCGGCAGCGACGCTGAAATATCGGTGGGCAAGTCCGGCATTGGCAAGGATGACCAGGCGCTTTTGCAGGAGGCCCTGTTTGATCTGCTCGAATGCAAGCGCCTGCTGGATCAGGTTCGCTAAACCTTTTCCACAGCTGTTTCGGGACGCCAACCTTTCAGAAACCCCTTTGGCCGATAATGCGGCTCCGTAAAAAGGAGTCCGACCGTGAGCAACCGAAAATCGACAGCGCGACGCCGCACGGCGAAGAAATCGAGTGGCGGTAGCGTTTGGCCCTGGGTGCTGATGCTGGGTGTGGTTGCCGGCGGCATTCAGGCCTACGAACATCGCGATAGTCTTTTGCCGCAGCGGGCTGTTGCTAAGGCGACGTCTTCGGCAGCCAACGCTCCTAAAGTCACGACGGCGGCCAAGCGCGAGGCGGTTACCTCCGAGAAAGTCGCGGCCATGCGCCCTGCTGCCCCCGTCCTGCCCGGCAACGCACCGGTTCCGCCACGCCCCATCGCCATGCCGCCTACGGCCTCTCAGAACAAGGTCGCAGCTATCCTGCCGGAAACCCGCCCGTCAGTCGAAAAGGTCTCGCTCGGCGAAAAAAGCGGCACTTTTGCCTTTTGCGGCCGCTCCGGCCTGAACAATTGTGTGGCCGATGGCAACACCTTCTGGATGAAGGGCGTCAAAATGCAGCTCGCCGGCATTGAGGTTCCGCAGATCGACCGGGCGCGCTGCATGGAAGAACGCCAGCGCGGTTTCATTGCGAAAGTCAGGCTTCGCGAAATGCTGAACGCCGGCGCCTTCGATGTCGCATCTACCGGTGCTGCGGGCGGGCAAGCTACGGAACGGACACGCCTTTCGCGTTCAGGCGTCTCCTTCGCCGATCAACTCGTGCGCGAAGGTCTGGCCCATCCGCTCTCGGGAAAAAATCAGTCCTGGTGTGGCTGAGGCCCCGTTGACCGAAACGGCCCGGACTGTGTAGATGAGGCGCGGTCGTGTTTAAGGTCGGCCTTTGCGCCGGCCACCTGAACGATGACAGCATTTTTGCAGCGACTTGACCCCAAACGGTTCATGGCGCCGCAATGCGGACGTGGCGAAATCGGTAGACGCAGCAGACTTAAAATCTGCCGACCATTGGTCTTGCGGGTTCAAGTCCCGCCGTCCGCACCATAACCCCGATTAAATTTTCTTTTTTGCTTCCCTGCGGTTTCCCGGCGTCTGGGAGGATTTTATGCCGAATTTTCCAGGTTTTCGGCATGGTTGGCGCTGAGATCCGCAGGATTGCCTTAAAAGTGTGCTTGATCACGCAGGCGGCATTTTTCCGTTGAAATCACCCGAAAGAACCTATTGACCTTGCCACGATGGGAAGCCCTATCTTTTTTTTAAATGAGAAAAGAGGGGTCCTACGCATGTCACAAATGGAGATCCGGGCGAGCCATCAGATTGCGATCGATGGCATGACATGCGCCTCCTGCGTCGGCCGCGTTGAAAAGGCGATCGCCAGGGTGCCCGGGGTTCTCAAGGCTTCGGTCAATCTTGCGACGGAACGCGCTGACATCTCTTTTTCCGGATCACCTGACGTGCTGGCCGTGATCGCGGCGGTGCGGAATGCCGGCTATGGCGTCGAAGAAAAAACCATAGAGCTTGATATTGAGGGTATGACATGCGCCTCCTGTGTGGGCCGTGTTGAAAAGGCCCTGAAGGCTGTTTCCGGTGTTTCGGAAGCGAGCGTCAACCTGGCGACCGAGCGCGCCACCATCCGCGTCGCCGGCAATGCCGCCTCTACCGCCACCTTGGGGGAGGCGATCAGACGGGCGGGTTACACGGCGAAGGAAATCGTCGCCGACAAGGCCGGCGAAGTGGAGCAGGACCGGCGCGCCGTGGAGTTGCGCAGCCTGAAAATCAACCTGGCCGTGGCCGCTGCTTTGACCCTGCCAGTCTTCGTTCTGGAAATGGGCTCGCATCTTGTCCCCGCGATCCACGACATCGTGATGGAAACGGTCGGCATGCGGGAAAGCTGGTATCTGCAATTCGTTCTGACGACGCTGGTACTCTTTGGACCGGGTCTGCGTTTCTTCAAAAAAGGCATACCCGCACTTCTGCGGCTCGCGCCGGATATGAATTCGCTTGTCGTGTTGGGCACCGCCGCCGCCTGGGGATTTTCGGTTGTGGCAACCTTCCTGCCCGAAATATTGCCGCGCGGCACGGCGAATGTCTATTACGAGGCCGCTGCTGTCATCGTCACGCTCATCCTCCTTGGCCGGTTCCTTGAAGCGCGCGCCAAAGGCCGCACCAGCGAGGCGATAAAACGATTGCTCGGGTTGCAGGCCAAGTCGGCGCGGGTGTTGCGCGACGGCGAAACCGTGGATGTGCCGTTGCAGGATGTGCACGCCGGTGATGTGATCATTGTCCGTCCTGGCGAGAAAGTGCCGGTCGATGGCGTGATCCTCAGTGGCTCGTCCTATGTCGATGAATCGATGATAACCGGCGAACCCGTGCCGGTTACGAAAACGGCGGGTTCCGAGGTCGTGGGCGGTACGGTGAATCGCAACGGCTCTTTCACCTTCCGCGCCACCAAGGTGGGCGCCGATACGCTGATCGCCCAGATCATCCGCATGGTCGAGGAAGCACAGGCCGACAAGCTGCCCATTCAGGCGCTGGTCGACAAGGTCACCAACTGGTTCGTGCCGGCGGTGATGCTGGCCGCAGCCGCCACTTTCCTCGTGTGGTTCTTCTTCGGGCCGGATCCGGCTCTGACCTTCGCGCTCGTCAATGCGGTTGCGGTTCTCATCATCGCCTGTCCCTGTGCCATGGGCCTTGCCACGCCTACCTCGATCATGGTCGGCACTGGCCGCGCCGCCGAGATGGGCGTGCTGTTCCGGCGCGGCGATGCGCTCCAGACGCTCCGTGATGCCGAGGTGATCGCCGTCGACAAGACCGGCACGTTGACGCTCGGCAGGCCGAAACTGGTGCATTTTACAACGACCGAGGGCTTCGGTGCCGATGAGGTGCTGCGCCTTGTCGCATCCCTCGAAACCCGATCCGAACACCCGATTGCGGAGGCGATCGTCGAAGCCGCGAAACATGGCGGCCTGGCGCTTGCCGATGCGGAAGGTTTCGAGGCAACGCCGGGTTTTGGCGTGGGGGCGGTGGTTGAAGGGCGCAGGGTTGAAGCGGGCGCGGACCGGTTCATGGCGAAGCTCGGTTACGATACCGCGATGTTTGCGCATGAAGCAGACCGGCTGGGCAGGGAAGGGCAGTCGCCGCTTTATGCTGCAGTCGACGGCAGGCTGGCCGCGATTATCGCAGTGGCCGATCCGGTGAAGCAGACGACCCCGGAGGCGATCGCGGCGCTGCATGCGCTCGGCCTCAAGGTCACGATGATCACGGGTGACAATCGCCGCACCGCAGAGGCCATCGCCCGTCGCCTCGGCATTGACGAGGTGGTGGCGGAAGTGCTGCCGGACGGCAAGGTGGAAGCCGTCAAAAGGCTTGCCGCCGGTGGGCGCCGGGTCGCCTTCGTAGGCGATGGCATCAACGATGCACCGGCGCTTGCGGCAGCCGATGTCGGCCTCGCCATCGGAACGGGCACGGATGTCGCGATTGAGAGCGCCGATGTGGTGCTGATGTCGGGCGATCTGCGCGGTGTGGCCAATGCCATCGCCCTGTCCAAGGCCACGATCCGCAATATCGGCCAGAACCTGTTCTGGGCCTTCGCTTACAACGCCGCGCTCGTTCCCGTGGCGGCCGGAATATTGTATCCTGTCAACGGCGTGTTGCTGTCACCCGTCCTTGCTGCCGGCGCAATGGCACTTTCCAGCGTCTTCGTCCTGACGAACGCGCTGCGCCTGAAAAATTTCCGTGCGCCGCTCACGGACAGACCCGCGGGCTTGCAGCTCGCAGCAGCGGAATAGGAGGGGACACAATGGCACTCCCCCGGACCATCCACTTGCCGCAGATTGATCGCAGCATCGCGGTGGCGGAGGGCGAGACTGTCCTTCAGGCCGCCCTGGCAGCAGGCATCGCTTACCCGCACGGCTGTCGCATGGGCCGCTGTGGGGCCTGCAAGTCGAGGCTGGTCTCCGGTGAGGTCGACCTTCTCAAGCACACGCCTTTTTCGCTGACTGAGGAAGAGAAAGCAGATGGCCTGACGCTTGCATGCCGAGCCATACCATTAAGCGACGTGGTGATCGGCTGGCTGAATGGCGCTGACGCGCTCTCCGACAGTGATGCAGATCTGTTGTCCACCCCGGAAAGATAGGAGCAGGATCCATGAACATCGGCACAGCCGCCACCGCATCCGGCGTTTCTGCAAAGATGATCAGACATTACGAGACGATCGGCCTGATCAAATCGGCGAGCCGCACCGATTCCGGCTACCGGGTCTATACGGCCAATGATCTCGAAACACTGCGCTTTATAAGGCGCGGCCGCGACCTCGGTTTTTCAATCGAAAAGATAAGGCAGCTCATGACCTTGTGGCGTGATCCCGGCGGCGCCTCCTGCGACGTCAAACGCATCGTCATGGAACACGTCGTCGATCTCGAAGCCAAGATGCAAACGCTTCGCGACATGGCCGATACGCTCCGCCATCTGGCGACCTATTGCCCGGATAATGGCGAGCCGGAGTGTCCGATCATTCAGGATCTGGCGCAATCGGAAGATCCCGATTTCATCCCGGCGGCGGTGGTGCCGAAACGGTCGGGCATGTTGAAGGGCACGTCCGGCGCGGTAGCGGAACTACAGCGCCTTGCGAAATGAGCGGCCGTTCCAATCGCGGACGTCGTCGATTGCGGTAAAAATGCCAATGCGGTGAAGGAGACCAGCCATGTAGATACAGATATTACAGCGCTTCCTTATCCTGTGCCTGATGTTGGCGATCGTTTCCGTCATCGCGTTTCTTTTGCCCTATATGGCCGGTGGCGATCCGGCCCGTACCATCCTGTTTTCGCGCATGCGTGATACGGCGCTTGATCCACACGCCGTTGAAGCGCTGAGAACCAGCCTCGGGCTCGACCGTCCGCTCTATGTGCAATATTTCGCCTGGCTGTCGAACGCGTTACGCGGTGACCTTGGCTTCTCCTTCACCAGCAGCCAACCCGTCGCCGGTGAGCTTTTGCGTTCCCTCGGCGTGTCGGTGACACTGGCGCTGACGGCGCTGGCAATAGCGGTGGCCGTTGCGCTGCCGCTCGGCACGCTTGCCGCAATGCGTCCCGGCGGAAGGCTGGACAATTTCGCGACGTTGATGATCCAGACGTTCGTCGCCACGCCCGAATACTGGTTCGCGCCCATGTCTGCGCTCGTCTTTGCCCTCTATCTTGGCTGGCTGCCATCCGCGGGATGGGACAGCTGGCGTTCGCTGGTCCTTCCTGCGCTGACGCTGACCCTGCGACCGCTCGCCTATTTCACGCAGGTGACGCGCGCGGCGATGGCCGAAGTTTTACGCGCCCCTTATATCACGGCGGCGCGCAGCCGCGGGCTGGGCATGCATGGCACGGTCATGCGGCACGGCATCCGCAACGGCTCGCTTCCGGTAGTCACGTTTTTTGCCCTGTGGCTTGCGGGCCTGCTGGGCGGATCGGTGGTGGTGGAGGTGATCTTCGCCATCCCCGGAATGGGTCGGCTTCTCTACGATGCGGTGGTCAACCGCGACATCCCGATGCTGCAGGGCGGCTTCATCTGCATCGTCGCTCTTTCCATCCTGATCAATACCCTGGCCGACAGCTTCTATGTCCTGATCAATCCGGCAATGCGAGGTCGCCATGACCATTAGTCCCTTTCCACAGGCTGCCGCCATGACGATGACCGCGCCCAGACGTCCTCCCTCGACACTCAACCGGTTCATGGATTTCATTCGCCGGCGGCACTGGACCTTCTATGCGGGATCGGCGATCTTTCTCGCCATCATCCTGCTGCTCATCATTGCGCCGTGGATTTCGCCTTATAATCCGGCGCAGCAGAACCTTCGCCTGCGGCTGAACGCGCCGAGCGCCGCCCATTGGCTCGGAACGGACCATCTTGGGCGTGATGTGCTCAGCCGTCTGCTCATAGGCGGCCGTTTCACGGTCACCATCGCCGCGATCACCGTCATTCTCTCGGTCGTGATAGGGGCCTTGATCGGCATCGTCAGCGGCCGCAGCCGCGGCATAGTCGATCAGATTTTGATGCGCATCGTGGACCTGCTCATAGCCATACCCGATGTCGTGATCGCAATTTTCCTCGTCGCCATCTTCGGGCCCGGATACGGCACGCTGATCGCCTCGCTGACCATCGTTGGCTGGACGCCTTTCGCACGGCTGGCACGGGGACTGACGCTTTCGATCAATTCCCGTGAATATATCCGCGCGGCAGAGGTGCTTGGATGTACGCGGAGCTTCATCATCTTCCGGCATATTATTCCCAACACGATCTGGCCCATTGCCGCTGTCGCGTTCCTGCGGTTCGGCCACAAGCTGATCACGGTGGGCGGACTGTCATTTCTGGGGCTCGGCGTACAGCCGCCGGCCGCCGACTGGGCGCTGATGCTGTCCGATGCGCAGGCCTACGCGGAACGCATGCCCGTTCTGGTTATCGCACCGGGCCTGGCGATTTTCCTGGCGGCGCTCAGCGTGACCTGGATCGGCCATGGCCTCAACCTTGAAACCAAGAAAACGAGCGGTCATTGACGCCCGCCAAGGGGCAATGGTCGATTTGACTGCCGTCAAACATAGATGACGCCACGGACAATGAAGGAGAGTAATATCGTCTGAAGCCGCATGAAAATCCGTAAATGCCTCCGATTCAATAAAAATAAGGGGAACTCTTATGAATATCGAAGGACACACGCATGCCAGCACGGCCATGTCTTCCGAATGCGCACCGCTTCTGGAAATTGAGGACCTGCACGTTTCGGTGCCGGCGCAACATGGCCGGAAATTCGTCATCTCCGGGCTGACGCTTTCCGTCAATGCCGGGGAAGTTGTCGCTCTCGTCGGCGAGTCCGGATCCGGCAAGAGCATGACGGCGCTATCGCTGATGCGGCTCCTGCCACAGGGTGCGGAAATCGACTCCGGCCGAATTTCCTTTGCCGGGCGTGATATTCTCGCCCTGTCATCCGCCGAACTCGACGCGTTGCGCGGCGCAGATATCGGTATGCTGTTTCAGCAGCCACAGGCCATGCTGGATCCCACCAGCCGGGTGAGGACGCAGGTTGCCGAACCGCTATGGGTCCATCGCAAGATGAGCCGGCACGCCGCTCTCAATCGGGTCGTCGGCCTTCTGTCCGATGTCGGCATTCCCGACCCGTCTGCACGGGCGCAATGCTTCGCGCACGAACTTTCCGGCGGCATGGCGCAACGTGTCATGATCGCCGCGGCACTCTCGGGCAATCCGCAACTGCTGATCGCCGACGAGCCGACGACAGCGCTCGATGTCACCGTTCAGGCACAGATATTGCGCCTGCTTGATGACGAGCGCCGCAAGCGCCGGCTGGCCACGCTGCTCATCACCCATGATCTATCGGTTGTCGCCGCATTCGCGGACCGGATCGCGGTCATGTATGCCGGCCGCATCGTGGAGGAAGGGCCCACCCAGGCGATCCTCAAGGCGCCGCAGCATCCCTATACCAAGGCGCTCATCAGCTGCTCGCTTCTGACCACTGACGGCGAGGGGCAGTTGCTGACAATCCCCGGCTCCAGTTCGCAGGCCCACGACATGTCCTGCGGCTGCCGGTTTCACCCGCGCTGCGCGCTCGCCAAATCCGCCGGCATGGGCAGCCGCTGCATGGCAGCCGAACCGAATCTGAATGCCCTGCCGGAAGGACGCAAGGCCCGGTGCTGGGCAGTCGGTGACGAGCAGGTCAACCATGATCATGCTGGCCACGCAATGTGCTGAAGGAGGTGACGATGTTATCGCCAACGATGAAACAGGCCACGCCATCGGCCGGCAGCGACAGCCGACCCTATGTGATTGCCAAAAATCTTTGCAAATATTACCCCATATCGGGCTTTGGTCACCGGGTGGTGAAATCCGTTGACGACGTGTCGCTGACGATCGGCGAAGGCGAGGTTCTGGGCCTCGTCGGCGAATCCGGCTGCGGCAAAAGCACCGTCGCCGGATTGATAACGCGGCTGACGAACGCGACGAAAGGCGAGGTCAGCATCGGTAATCATAATATACTGCAAATCCAGGGCGAAGAGCTTCGGCGGATGCGTCGGGTCGTGCAACTGGTGTTCCAGGATCCCTATTCGGCACTCGATCCCCGTATGCGCATCGGGCAAAGCATGGAAGCACCGCTTGCCCAGCACGGCATCGGCTCTCGCGAGGAACGCGCGACGCGGGTTTTCCGGATGCTGGAGGAGGTCGGCCTTGATGCCTCATTTTACGATCGTTATCCCAGCCAGTGTTCCGGCGGGCAATTGCAGCGCGTCGTCATAGGGCGCGCACTTCTTCTCAATCCGAGTTTCCTCGTTTGCGATGAGCCGACATCGGCGCTCGACGCCTCCATGCGCACGCAGATACTGAACCTCCTGATGGACATGAAGCGTCGCCACGGTCTGACGGTTCTGATGATTTCTCATGACCTGCGTGTGGTGCGTTATCTGTGCGATCGCATAGCGGTAATGTATCTCGGGCGCGTCGTTGAAATCGCCGACCGTGAAGAGCTTTTCCGGGCGCCGAAGCATCCCTACACCAAGGCCCTCATTGCATCGTCGATGCTGGACGAGACGGGGTTATATGCACCTGAAATGCTCCTGGACGGTGATCTGCCGAGCCCTCTCAATCCCCCCGACGGATGCAAATTCCACACGCGCTGCAAATACGCGACCGCAATATGCGGAGAGGTAGAACCCGTTCTGGAAGGCGTTTCCGGCGAGCATTTCGCGCGTTGCCACCGCTGGCAGGAACTGGGTTGAAGGACGACGCAGCTACAGTTCTCTGGTGCTGTAAAAACAGATGAATTGTGTGTTTGAAGCTTAATATCGGAATAAAATTCCGAGTATAAAACGTAAAATAGATGATATTCGAATGGATAATCGAAAGATATCCATAGGGTATTATTGTTGTAGTTTTATGGAATAAGCGAATTTTCGAGAAAATGTAAGAGATGTGAGCGTTGTCATCAAAAATAAAAGGGGAATCTTCTATGATGAAGCACGCACTTTTGGCGACGTGCGCCGTTGTTGTCTCATTCGGGGCACATGCGGCGACAGCCGGAACGATCACCTATGACGATTATACCGGCGTCAAGACCGGCTGGCAGATGGCTTCCGACGATGCCTATCTCGGCTCGCGGGCGGGATGTTTCGAAAGTCTGGTTCGTGTCGGTTATGACGCGACACTGGAGCCTGGCCTTGCCGAATCCTGGACGCAGACCGCGCCGAAGGTCTGGGAATTCAAGCTGCGCAAGGGTGTGAAATTCCAGAATGGTGAGCCGCTCAATGCCGCAGCCGCGGTCAATGCACTCACCAATCTTCTGAAAGCCCCTGTTCCGGCGCGCGCCTTCTCGCCCAAGCTGATCGCCGCTGTTGATGCCGATGGTGACGATATCGTGAAGATCACGACCATCGAGCCATCGGTGCTGCTGCCGGCGCAAATGGGAAGTCCGGCAACGTCGATCCTCGCGCCTTCAGCCTATAAGGAGGGCAAGGTCGATCCGATCGGAACCTGCACCGGACCCTTCAAGATTACCAAGGTCGATGCCAACCAATATATGGAGCTGACCGCAAACCATGACTATTGGGCCGGTATGCCGAAGCTTTCGGGCGGCCGCGTGAACTTTATTCCGGACGCCGATACGCGCGCCACCCAGATAAGAAGCGGTGAAGTGCAGATTTCGCGCATGATCCCGCCTTGGACAGTGAAGACCGTTGAAGCGGCCAAGGGCGTCAAGGTTGCGCCGATCACCGTGCCGCGGATCACCGAAATGCTGCTCAATAATTCAAAGGCGCCTTTCAAGGATATCAAGGTTCGGCAGGCGATCCGGGCTGCCATCGATACCGCCGGTATTGCGGACAGCATCTATGAAGGCGTGGTGAAGCCCGCAACGATGCCCTTCGCACCGGGTGAGCCGTGGGCGCCGCAAGACGTCACACCCGCTTATGACCTGGAGAAGGCAAAGGCTCTGCTGAAAGAGGCCGGAGTTGCTCCCGGCAGCCTGAAGTTGACGCTTCTCGCCTACACGGAAAGAACCGAACTCAAGGATGTTGCCGCCGTTATCCAGGCCCAATTGCAGGAAATCGACATCAAGGTCGATGTTCGCGTTGCCGATTACACAGCGATCGAGCCCGATCTCCTGTCCGGCAACTTCGACATGGTTCTTCTGTCGCGCGGTTACGCCACTGACGTTGCAGAGCCGATCGGTTTCCTGAACGCCGACTACACCTGCACAGGTGGTTACAACATCTCGCATTATTGCAGCGAAGAGACGGACAAGCTGATCAAATCGGCCTATGCGGTGGCCGAGCCGGCCAAGCGTTACGCCATCTATGCCGAGGCGGCGAAGAGGGTTTACGATGAAGCGGTCACCGTCTACCTCATCCACGAGACGGCTTTCGACGCCTATTCGGACAAGGTCGAGAACTTCAAGCCGCATCCGATCAACTACTTCATCATGACCAAGGATCTGGCGGTGAAATAAGCCAACGTGACATTGCTGACGAGGTGTGGCCCGGTTCGCAAGAGCCGGGTCTCTTTTATAAGAAGGCCCCTGAACCTCTCCGCCGTCATTCCGGCCCTGTGCCGGAATCCAGCCAGCCCAGGTCCTTGGACTTAAAGGAGTCTTCCCGCCGTGCAGACGCACGTCAGCTGGATTCCGGCTCAGGGCCGGAACGACGGAGGAGGGCGGATTCGATTCATTAAGCTGGGGAAACCTCCTCCGTCACCCTTGATTGAAAGGGAGAGGGCGTTTGCCGTCCGGGAGGAGAGAGGGATGGATGCCGTCCAAACCCGTCACACAATTCAGCGCGAAGCGGGGCAGGCAGTGCGATCCGGCGGCGGCTGTATGAAAGCGCCGCCGGTATCTCGTCTGATCAGGCGCGTGCTTCCGGCGTGTATCCAGCCGCGGTGATGATTTCTGCGATACGTGCCGCATCGGAGATGCCGCCAACCACCACTGTGCGGCTTGCCGGATCGGCATGTACGGCAGCGCCGGGAACGGTCTTCTCGATCGCACCCTTGATAACACCGGCGCAGTGCCCGCAGGTCATGTCTTCAACGTGGAAAGAAAGGTCGGCATTGACAGGTGCGGCAGTGGTTTCCGGGTGATGCTGGTGAGCGGTGCACATAGGCGGTTCTCCGTGATTGGGAATTCGTAACAGGGAGAGCCTGGACTATTCCAACGTGGGAAGGTCAAGCGCTTTATTCGCCCGAAGCCCGTGATTTCAGCTCTTCCAGAAAATCGGCATCAGCAGCACCAGAACCGTCAGGATTTCCAGACGCCCCAGCAGCATCAGGATCGACAGGAGATAGAGCGCCGGTTCGCTTATCGTGGAGAAATTGCCTGCCGGGCCGATGATCGGGCCGATGCCGGGGCCGACATTGGCAAGCGAGGTCGCCACAGCCGAGGTGGCGGTGAGGAAATCATAGCCCATCAGGCTCATGGCCAGACTGCCGGCAATCCAAAGTGCGATGAAACAGCTGATGAAGAGAAAGATGGTGCGGATGGTTTCCGGATCGACCACCTGCTGGCCGTAGCGCACGGAATAGACGGCGTTCGGATAGATCAGCTTCTTGAGCCCGGCCCGCGCCACGTTGAAGATGATGAGAAAACGATAGGCCTTGATGCCGCCGGCCGTCGAGCCCGAGCAGCCGCCCATGAAAGTGGCGAAAAAGGCAACGACGACGACGAAGGGCCCCCACAGCGTGTAGTCATCGCTGGCAAAGCCGCCGGTCGACAGGATGGAAGTCATGTTGAAGAAGGAATGGCTGAGCGCATCATCCAGCGGCACGCCGTTCCTGAAATGGTGGTAGACACCAACGGCAACCGAGATCGCGCAGAGGTAGCCGAGGAAGACGGCGATCTGCGGGTCGCGCAGCGTCTCCAGCCGGCGCCGCACGGCGAGCAGGATCATCACCGAGAACGGCAGGCTGCCGAAGATGAGGAAGATGGTGGCGATCCACAGCAGGGCCGTATTGTTGAAATAGGCGAAGGACGCGTCATGGGTGGAGAAGCCGCCCGTCGCAACCGTCGACATGGCATGGTTCAGCGCATCGAAATGCGACATGCCGGCAAAATCATAAGCGATGGTACAGGCGAGCGTCATGACGATGTAGATCGCCACGAAAGCCCGGGTGAAGCTTGCCAGCCGGGCGAAGGGGCGGTCGTTGCCGGTGTCGGAGGATTCCATGCGGAAGAAGGTCATGCCGCCGACGCGCAGCAGCGGCAGGATGAAGAGGCCGAGTGCGACAATACCGATGCCGCCGAGCCAGCACAGCAGCGACCGCCACAGGAGAATACCCTGCGGCGCATTGTCGAGACCCGAAATGGCTGTGGATCCGGTCGTCGTGATGGCGGAGACGGACTCGAAAAGCGCCTGGCCGGGCGTCAGGCCGAGTTCGGACAGATAAAGCGGCACTGCACCGACGATGGAAAACACCAGCCAGAGCAGGTTGACGAGCAAAAAGCCGAAACGCTTGTTGAACGAAGCGATCGGCCCGCGCGTGGCGAGCGCGCAGGCAAGCGCGAACCCGCCACACATGAAGCCGGAAAGCGCGAACACCATCCAGTCGTCATTGCCGTAATAAAGATCCGTCAGTGCGGGCAGGAACATGGCCGTGGCGAGATAGAGCCCGAAGATGGACGCTACATATATGACCGAGCGCAGAAGGTTACTGTTCAAGAAATGAAACCCGGAGTTCGTGGCCGCGCTGAAATGAGTCTTTGTCTCGGACGCCTTCCTATGGCATAGCGGGTGCCATTATGAATTTCAATGGATTGACTATCGTGGACAAGCAGCTTGTGGAAGCAGCGCGGCGGGAAGTGCGGGAAATATTCCCGGAAACGCCGCTGCAGTTGAATGAACATCTCAGCCGTCGGTATGGCGCGTCGATTTGGCTGAAGCGTGAGGATCTGTCCCCGGTTCGTTCCTACAAGATTAGAGGCGCATTCAATTTTCTTCGCAAGGCGGTGGCCAAGGCCGGCAAGGGCAAGATTTTCGTCTGTGCTTCGGCTGGAAACCACGCCCAGGGTTTTGCTTTCGCCTGCCGCCATTTCGGCGTTCATGGCGTTGTTTTCATGCCGGTGACCACACCGCAGCAGAAGATCGAAAAGACCCGCATCTTCGGCGGCGAGTTCATCTCCATCCGTCTGGTGGGCGATATATTCGACCAGTGTTACGCTGCTGCCCGCCAGCACGTGCAGGACAATGACGGCTACATGGTGCCGCCGTTCGACCATGAGGATATCATCGAGGGCCAGGCGACGGTTGCCGCCGAGATCATGGACCAGCTCCCGGATGGCACTAAGCCTGACATCGTCGTGATGCCTGTCGGCGGTGGCGGTCTTTCGGCTGGCCTGTCCGGATTTTTGGCCGGGACGGTCCGCAAGGAAAACTTCGTGTTCTGCGAGCCGGAAGGCGCACCGAGCCTGAAGAAAAGCCTCGAACGTGGCGAACCGGTGACGCTGAACAAGATCGATAATTTTGTCGATGGCGCCGCCGTCGCCCGCATCGGCGACCTCAACTTCAAGGCGCTGAAGGATTTCCCGGCCGATCAGGTCCAGCTCATCCCGGAAAATGCCATCTGCGTGACGATCATCGAGATGCTGAATCTCGAAGGCGTGGTGCTGGAGCCCGCAGGCGCGCTCTCGATCGCCGCGCTGGAAAAGCTCGGCCGTGAAAAGCTGGAAGGCAAAACGGTCGTCGCCGTGGTTTCCGGCGGCAATTTCGATTTCGAGCGCCTGCCGGATGTGAAGGAGCGCGCCATGCGTTACACGGGCGTGAAGAAATACTTCATCCTGCGCCTGCCGCAGCGTCCCGGTGCGCTTCGCGATTTCCTCAACCTGCTCGGGCCCGATGATGATATCGCCCGTTTCGAATATCTGAAGAAATCGGCTCGCAACTTCGGCTCGATCCTTATCGGCATCGAAACCAGCGCGAAGGAGAACTTCGCCGGCCTGCTGGAGCGCTTCGAAGCGGCCGGTCTCGGTTATGAGGACATCACCGAAAATGACATCCTGTCAAACCTGATCATCTGATCGGAAGAGGCAGGGAAGGGCGGGTGTCATCCGCCCTTCAAACGTGACACGAATTGAGGGAGTGCAAGCCATGGCATCGTTTTTTTCCAAAATCCTCTCGGCCTTCGGCTCCGGCCAGCCGTCTTCCGACGCCCCGCAGAAGACGGCGCAGGCAGAACCGCATGTGCATGGCGACTATCTGATCTATGCGACCCCGATAAAGGAAGGTGGCCAGTTCCGCCTGGCTGGCCGTATTGAAAAAAAGGCCGGTGACGAGGTGCTGGTGCATGAATTCGTGCGGGCCGACGTCTTCACCAGCCTCGATGATGCGGTGGAGTTCACCATCCGCAAGGCGAAGCTGATTATCGATCAGAACGGCTCATCTCTCTTCCCAGGAGAATGATGACGGCTGCATTGAGTGCCTGAACGCTACGGCCTTCAGGGACGGGCAGTATTTCTGTGCTTTGTTATCTGAATCAGGTGCGTGGCCTACGTGGCAAAGAATAACGGCCGGGACAGGGTCCACGGCCGTTACGGAACGGAGCTCGGTCAATACCCGGCGGTCATGCCGGGATTGCCTTTGAATGAATGCCTCAGGCGGCCTGTGCCAGTTCTTCCACCTTGGCTTCGGCAGCCGCTACAGCCTTCTCGACGGCTTCGGGGCCGAAAGCCAGACCCTCGACGTAGATCACTTCCACATCGGTCATGCCCATGAAGCCGAGAACGGTCTTCAGATAGGGAACGGCATGGTTCATCGAAACGGCCGGGCCTTCGGAGTAAACGCCGGCAGCCGCCAGGACGATGTACACCTTCTTGCCAGTGGCGAGACCGACCGGGCCGGTTTCGGTGTATTTGAAGGTCTGGCCAGCGCGGGCGACGTTGTCGATCCACGACTTCAGGCCGGAATAGATGTTGAAGTTGATGAGGCCGGTGCCGATGACGACGGTGTCGGCGGCCAGAAGCTCTGCAACGAGCTTGTCGGAATAATCGGCTGCAACCGCTTCTTCAGCCGTGCGCTGATCGGGTGCCTTGCGGATTGCGGCTGTCTTGACGGTGTCGAGATGCGGGATCGGGTCAGCTGCGAGATCGCGGTGGACAAGGGTGTTGGAAGCCGACTTGGCCTTCAGCTTGCTGGCGAGCTCACCGGCGAACTTGTTCGAAACCGATTCCTCGCCGCGCGGGCTGGAGGTGATGAGAAGAATGTTGGACATGGTCTTTTCCTTGCATATGCGATGAATTGACGGGCGCCTTGGGAGGGCGGGAGAGCACGATGCCCTGCCTTTGCGCTCTATATGAAAAATTACTGCCATCAAGAAAACTGTGATAATGTGGAAGCAATCTATCGATGAAATGGATGGGACATGGACGCGAACCCAACGCTCGATCAATTGCAGGTATTCTTGACGGTTGCCGAGACCGGCAGTTTCTCCGCCGCATCGCGGGCGCTCAATCGTGCCCAGTCGGTGGTCAGTTACACCATCGCCAATCTCGAAGCGCAGCTTGAGGTTACGCTTTTCGAGCGCAACGGGGTGCGCCAGCCGAAGCTGACGGACGAAGGGCGCGCCATGCTGGAGGATGCAAGGCGCATCGTCGCTGGCCTGCAGGAAATGCGTGCCCGCGCCAAGGGGCTGAAACAGGGGCTGGAAGCGGAACTTTCCGTAGCTATCAGCACCATGGTGCCGGCGGAGGCCGTGGTGGCTGTGCTGCGGGATTTTCGCACGCAATTCCCAACCGTAGCCCTCAGCCTCAATGTTGGCGAGCTGGGCATGGTCATGGACATGGTGCTCTCCCGCAAGGCAGGCATCGGCATTGGTGGGGCGATGCTGCGCCAGGATGATGAGCTCGTCGTCGAAAAGGTGGGCCATTCCTTCATGCTGCCGGTCGTCGCGTCGGATCACCCGCTGGCGCAGATCGAACGCCCGCTGGTTCTCGCCGACGTGCGCGAGGAGGTTCAGCTTGTCGTCACCGATGCCTCCGGCCTGACCAAGGGCCGCGATTTCAATGTTCTCTCCTACAAGACATGGCGGGTCAGCGACATCGCCACCAAATACCAGCTCATCAAGGGCGGTCTCGGCTGGGGCGGTCTGCCCGCATCGATCGTCCGCAACGATCTTACCAATGGCAGCCTCAAGGCGCTCGAACTCGAGGCCTATGAGCAGGGGGAATATCCGCTGTTTGCACTGCGACGGGTCGATTCGCCTGCGGGTCCGGCGGGGCAATGGCTCGCCGAGGCTTTTCAGCAGCGCCTGTCCGCCTGCCCGAATCATAAGGATTTCAATGGTATGCTTGCTGCCAGCAAACAGAGGTCCATTGCTGTCGCCGCTGAGTGATATTGGCTAATTATATGTGGACCGGCCGGGCCTGCTTCTTCGCCCCGGCTGGGAGAGGAAACGCGCGGCAACCTAGGCGCTATGCCGCAGAGGCCGATTGACGTGGGCGGATCGCCTGCCTATAGCTAATCACGGTCTGCAGTTCACCGAGGCATCGCCGTCCCGCATGGGAAGCTAAACCTGCATATATATGGTTTGACAGCACTTATCCCGTGCCTCGTCGGAAGCCGGCGATCAGCGACACCTTTTCGGAATGGCACTTGAGGGTAAGTCATGCCACGTTCGATCCTTTCCATTGATATCGCCGATCTCTCGACCTTTGCCAAATCCGTGCGCGAGCAGATCGGCAGGCTGGACCGCCAGCCGAGCCATGTGGAGATGCTCAATCTTCTGAGCCGGGCCGCCGGTTTTCGAAATTTCCAGCATCTGCGCGCTGACCGCATCTCTTCCGCCGAAAGCGCAACCGCTCAGCCTGAGCTGCTGCCAGCCGTCAATGAGGGCAGGGTGCTGAAGACCGTTCGTGTCTTTGATGCCGCCGGCCGGCTGATGCAATGGCCGGCCCGCCGGTCGCATCAGGAACTGTGCCTCTGGTATCTCTGGGCAAAAATTCCCGCCGGGCAGAGTTTTTCCGAGCGAGAATTCAGCAGCTTTCTGGATAGCCTGCACCTGTTCGGGGATGCGGCCATGCTCAGGCGCGACATGGTTGGCCTGAGACTCATCCGCCGTAACCGTGACGGCAGCGACTATCGGCGTATCGAACAGAAGCCGCCGCAGGAACTGCCGATGCTGTTACGCGCGTTGGCTGGGCGCGACTAGGAAAATACCTCCCGGCGACAGGTCGCCGGGAGGGCACGGTCGTTAAAGAATCAGGCGGAACTTCGCGAAACCTTCCGCGCCGTCGCCGGCATCCTCGATCCTGGCGCCCTTGATGTCGGCTGCGTAATGGCGTCCCTTGGGCCCGGTCTCGAAGACGGCGGTGGTGTTTTCCACCGGTGCAAAGGACCAGTTGGCATCCGCGGACGGGTTGATGGTGCCCTGATCGATGATATAGCGCACGATCACGTCGCGGTTTGTATCGGGCGCGACGAAGATCACCTTGTCGCCGGCGATATCGGGGAATTTGCCGCCGCCGCTTGCACGGTAATTATTGGTGGCAACCACGAATTTCTGTTGGGGATCGATCGGCTTGCCATTGAACTGCAGGTTGACGATGCGGTTGCTGTCCGGGTTGACCGCCTTGCCGTCCTTGTCAAATTTCGCCGGTTTGGAAATGTCGATCTGATAAGTCACGCCATCGATCACGTCGAAATTATAGGACGGGAAGTCTGGGTTGAGCAGTGGCGCATCCTTGGCACCGGCCTCAACCGTATTGAACATGCCGGCGGACATTTCCAGCCAGTTCTTCACCTGCGCCCCGTTGATCAACACTGCCTGCACCGTGTTGGGATAAAGATAGAGATCGGCGACGTTCTTGATGGCGATGTCACCGGCGGGGACATCGGTGTAATAATCCGCGCCGCCACGACCGCCCGATTTGAACGGTGCTGCTGCCGAAAGCACGGGCAGATCCTTATACTGCCCTTCCTTCAGCATGTCCTTGATGTACCAGGTCTGGGCGTTGGAGACGATCTGCACGGACGGATCGTCTGCCACCAGCGCGAAATAGGAATAGAGCGGCGCGGATGTCTTGCCGACCGGGCGGCGCACATAGGCAAGGGCCGCTTCATGATCCACCTTGGCTGCGGCGAGAACCTCCGGCTTGTCGGTATAGTCAGCAACGACCTTGCGATTTTCATCGCGATGGTAGATCGGGCGGGCTTCTGAGGTGAAGTCGACGATCTTCCAGCTCTTGCCATCCTTTTCAAGCAGCAGGTCGATAAGGCCCATATGGGAGCCCCAGAAGCCGGCCATGACCGCCGGCTTGCCCATCAGCGTACCCTTGACCGCATCCGCACCCTCGATGCCGTCCCAGGTCTTCGGACCGGGGAAAACAAGGTGCTGGTGGCCGGTGAAGATCGCATCAATGCCTTCAACAGCTGCGAGATATAGCGATGCGTTTTCCATGCGCTCGGTCTGGCCCTTGCCGTCAATGCCGGAATGGGAAAGGGCGATGATGATATCCGCGCCTTCCTCCTTCATGACAGGCACCCAGGCTTTCGCCGCCTCGACGATGTCACGCGTCTGCGCCTTGCCCTCGAGATTCTTGGAGTCCCACATCATGATCTGAGGCGGCACGAAACCGATGATGCCGACCTTGACCGGGCTGGTGACGCCGCCGCCATCGCGGATCTGTTTTTCCAGAATGACATAGGGCTTGAAGAACAGCTCGTCGTTCTTCGGATCGGAAGCCAGCTGCCCCTTGGTGAGGTTGGCGCACACATAGGGGAAACCGGCGCCCGCAAGCGTGTTCGACATATAGTCGAGGCCATAGTTGAATTCATGGTTGCCGAGCGTGCCGCAATCGTAACCCAACACGTTCATGGCATTGATGACAGGGTGCTTGTCGCCGGCCTTCATGCCGCGCTCATAGGCGATATAGTCGCCGAGCGGGTTGCCCTGCAGGAAGTCGCCGTTATCCACCAGCATCGAGTTCCCGGCTTCGGCGCGGATGGTGTCTATGATCGAGGCGGTGCGCGCCAGACCCATCGTGTCGTTCGGCTTGTCGGCGTAATAATCATAGGGAAAGACGTGAACATGGATGTCGGTCGTTTCCATGATGCGCAGATGCGCCTGGTTGGCCGCCGCACGCGCAGCAAAAGGGTGCAACATCACGAGCGCCGAAGTGGCTGCAATGCCACCCAGAAGCGAGCGCCGGGTAATGGGGTGTAGGGCGAGAAGCGACGACATGGGAACTCCTTCGGATGAAGCTTGCTCTGTCTTTAAAAACGACAGGGTAGAAGCAATCGCAGAGGAGTCCATCACCAAAATGACAGGCCCATGACAGATGGGCCGGTTTTCAACCGTTTGATAAATTTTTTGTCAGTGACGTGCGGCGCAGGTCCCGCCGCACTGGAAAATGCGCGTCATTTGTTCCGCGCATTGTAATGCTCCGGATCAGCGGGCCAGTGTCGGTTTCACGTCTTCGTGGAAGAAACGGAAGTAGGAAGAGAGCTGCGCCAGCGTGTTGGTGGAAAGCTTGAGCTGCAGACCAAGACGGTTCATGTGCTGCCACTGCACGACGCCCTCGATGAAGCCCAGATCCTCACTCTGCACCTTGACCCGGCTACCCTTGGCGGCAGCGAAAGGCCCGTCCAGCTCGAGCGCCATTCCGGTTGCCGACAGATCGACGACACGTCCTCTGGTCGACTGGCTGAAATAATGCACAGTCGCAAAGATCCTTGTCTTGCTGCGAGGCGCGGTCCGGGTCGCCATATTGAGGTTGTTTGTCATTTTGCTACTCAAATCAATTGTTTCCGATGCGTGCAGATTAACCTGTAAAAGTTTGAAACCCGTTTAGCCGTTCGGTTAAAATTCTAGACAATGCTGTGATTATGCTTTGGCGATACGGCATTGGTAACAATTGTTTCGTGCGGAACGGACGTGGACATAGGCGACGTCTTCGCGCCCCAGAAGTGCCCGCGCCCGCGAGACGATCTCGCCGGTGGCCGTTACCGCACCCGTGCCATAGACAATACGGTCATCGTCGCCATATCCGCGCACGATATAGTCGGGGCTGTCCAGCATCGGCGGAAGGAGATCTGTCAGTGGATAACGATCGCAGGCTTCGGCATGCAGGAAGACCGGCCCAGTCTCGGCGTAGGGCTGCAGCGAGGGAAACGGCCGGTAGGCGAGTACGAGCATGGCTTCACCCGCGCCGATCTGGTCGAGGCAGTGGCGACACGGCATGCCGCCGGGAGAAACGGCTGTTTCCGGTCGATTGCCATAGGCATCGGCGGCGCCCGCGCGGAAATCCTCGGCGTCCTTAGCCGGCATTGCGGTGAAAACGATACTGGTCATGGCGGCCTCTTCTGGCTGGGATCGGCGTTGCTTCTTTGCAGCTATGGTCCCGAAACGCGCTGCTATCCACCCGATTCTTGACAGCTGATGCAACCAGCCCATTGCGTGACTCGTTAGGTTCGGGAATCAGTGACGCTCCTCGTTCCCGGAAGGTCTGATTTTATGTTCCGTCGTTTTCTGGCCGCCGTTCCGCTGGCTTTCGTATCGTTGACGGCTCCGATTGATGCCGAGGCGCAGGTCGCCTCCGGTCTCGACGGCCTGTCCGACGATCAGCTCCAGCAGGCGGTCAATTTCGTCATCGGCAACGCGATTTTTTCGCTCTACCATGAGGGCGCGCGCATGCTGATCTCGGATTTCGGCACGGCGGACACGGGAAGTGTACAGGCCCCGGCCGACCAACTGGCAGGAACGCTGATCCTGCAGGCCAATGAAGAATGGCTTGACACCGCGCTCGTGAACGCCACCGACAGCTGGTATCTCGCACGTGAGGCGGAGACGCTTCCTGAGCACGAAGCCCCTGTCTTCTCCGCGCTGGTGCCCGACAGGAGCCGCGACCGCAACATGGCCTGCCTGATGGTGGGCCGCGACAAGGACGGTTATGGCGACCTCGCCGCCATGATGGGGCTTCCCAATGCCGAATTTGACAAATGCGCCGCGGCCTATCCGGCGGTCGCTTCGGCCTGGGAGAATTTTCTCGCGCCCCACCGCAGTCAGACGCCTTCCAGATTCTCCGTCAGCTACATGCCGCCGCGCGATCCGGAACTTGAACCCTATGCCATCATGATCAAGGAATCGAAGGTCCTCGATCTCATCAGCCGCAGCTTTGGTGGTTATGGCCTGAAAGGGGACGTGAAGCTGACGGCCAAGTCCTGCGGTCGCCCCGATGTCTACTGGTCGGCGGAAAAGCGCGAGATCACCTATTGTTATGAACTCGGCAAGTTCCAGGCGGAACTCATTGCCGATCATCTATTGAACACGGTCACCGAAGACAAGGGCGCAGCCGGCGGGCAGATCCCGACTGCCGCGGTTAATCTGGAACGGGAAATCTGAGGCCAGGGTTGCAGTCGCCGATAGCCTGGCCTCTTCATGATGGAGGAGAGTGCCGTGCCGAAGGTTGTCGTTCGCAATTTCGCCATCTCGCTTGACGGATATGGGGCAGGACCAGATCAAAGTCTGCAGAACCCGCTGGGTGTGAAGGGTGAAGAGTTGCACCAATGGGCCTTCAAGACCCGCACCTTTCACCGCATGTTCGGTAAAGACGGCGGCTCGACCGGCACCGACGAGGAATTTTCCGAAAAGAGCTTTGAAAATATCGGAGCATGGATTTTAGGCCGCAACATGTTCGGGCCGGTGCGCGGCGCGTGGCCGGATGAAAACTGGAAAGGTTGGTGGGGCGACGAGCCGCCTTATCATGTTCCAGTCTTCGTCCTGACGCATCACGCGCGACCGTCCTTCACGATGCAGGGCGGTACTGTCTTCCATTTCGTGACCGACGGCATCGAGGCGGCGCTCGACATGGCGCTGGCGGCGGCAAATGGCAGGGATGTCCGCATCGGCGGCGGGGTTTCCACTATCCGGCAATATGTGACGGCGCGCCTGATAGATGAGATGCATCTGGCGCTGGCGCCGGTTTTTCTCGGGCGCGGCGAGCAATTATTCGAAGGCATGGATTTGCCCGCCCTCGGTTACCGCTGCACGGGAGCGGTGGCGGGCGAGGGCGCAACACATCTCATTATCGACAAAGCGTGAGGGCCGCGTCCCTTTTTACCATCCCTCCCGTGAACGACACGGGATGATAAGGCGCGTAAACCGCTACCCCTCAATTGCGTAGCGATATCTCCAGGAGCTCCGTATCGGCCAACGGCTCCACCCAGGCCTCATAGGTGCCCACGGGCGAAAAGCCCATCATCTGGTAGAGCTGCAAGGCGCGCGGATGGTCGAGCGTGTTGGTCGTCACCGTCACCCGCTGCGGATTGTCCTGCCAGGCGGCGTAAAGCGCCTGCAACAGGAACCACTTGCCGACACCAGCGCCGATCGCTTCTTCGAGCAGCCCGAAATAAGAAAGCTCTGTCACCTCGTCGCTTGTCTTGTTCAGCTCGAAGAAACCGGCGGGCGCACCGTTCATATAAAGAACCGTAACGCTGTTTTTCGGATCGCGTAGGATGGCGGAAAGTTCAGCATCGCTCATGCGCATGCGCTTTTGCCAATGCCATCGCTTTCCAACCCGCCAGTACAGATAGCGGTAAAAGTGCAGGGGAATATTGTTGACCCGCATCAGCGCCGTCTGGATGTTGACGGGGATCGGCAGGCTGACCTTCGGCGGTGCCGTCATTTCGAGCTGCGTCACGTGCGCCTTCAATGGGCCGTGCGACAGCGTGGGGATCGCATCCGCCGGACCGGTAACCACCGGCGTGTCCTGTAATCCGCCCCATTCCGACCATGAGCCGTCATAGAGAGAATTGTCCTGATGACCGAGCGATTCCAGCGCCAGGGTAATGACGGCTGCCGTCACACCCGAACCGCAGCTCGTCACGACGGGCTTCGTAAGATCGATGCCGGCATCGGTCACCATTTTGCGGATTGCCGTAAGGTCCTTGAAGTGGCCGTTTTCGGAAAAGGCTGTCGCCGGCAGGCTGCGTGCACCGGGCATATGGCCCGAACGCATGCCCGCACGCGGCTCGGCTTCCTCGCCGGTAAAGCGGCCGGCACCGCGAGCATCTGCAATCTGCTTTTCGCCGCTGTCGACAATACCGCGCATGGTGCCAAGCGAGGTCACACGTTTTTCGTTGAAATCGGGTGTGAAGGTTGTGGGCTCAATTTCCGGCGCGCCGGTTTCCAGCGGCCGGCCTTCGCGCTTCCAGCCGTCCAGGCCGCCATCCAGCACATAGGCCTTGCGCACGCCCATTACCCGCAGCATCCACCAGACGCGGGGTGCGGAAAAGAAGCCCGGACCATCATAGACCACGATCGTATCGGTCTCGCTGAGGCCGAGCGCGCCGGCCTGTTCCGCGAAAAATTCAGGCGAGGGCAGGGAGTGCGGCAGGCCGGTCGTGTGATCGGCGATTTTATCCTGATCGAAGAACACGGCGCCAGGAAGGTGACCCGCCGCATATTCTTCTGCGCCGTTGCGCTTATGCGCCGGCAGATACCAGGAGGCATCGACGATGCGAAACCCGGGCGTGCCGAGCTGTTTCTCAACCCAGTCCGCCGAAACGACGAAACGGCTCTTATCCGTGCTCACGATGTCTCTCCCGATCTCAGGCAACAGCTTCAGGCGCGCCGAAACGAATGCGGAA
Organism: Agrobacterium sp. 5Ca39; assembly: GCF_055382365.1. Classification (NCBI taxonomy): domain Bacteria; kingdom Pseudomonadati; phylum Pseudomonadota; class Alphaproteobacteria; order Hyphomicrobiales; family Rhizobiaceae; genus Agrobacterium; species Agrobacterium sp. 5Ca39. The sequence goes on from NZ_AP026436.1 coordinate 852,636, forward strand.
CCGCCTGTTCTCCTTGCCCTTCTTTTCTATCTTGGCAATGTGAATATCGCCCACTTCCTGCGTTTCGGATACATGGGTGCCGCCACAGGGCTGGCTGTCTATGCTGGAATTTTCGCCGATGCAGACGAGGCTGACCCGACCGAGGCCCATTGGCGGACGCACATTCTTGGATTTGACAATGCCGGGATTGGCCTGAAGCTCCTCGTCCGTGATCCATTGCAGGAAAACGGGATGATTGGCTCTCACCAGTTCCATCAGCCTGGCGGTTACGTCGTCTTTGTCAATAGTCTCCGACATGTCGAAATCGACACGCGACTCGTCCTCACCAACGGCTGCTCCCGTGATCGGCCATTGGCAGACGACGGAGAGCAGATGGCAGGCCGTGTGCATGCGCATCAACTTGTAACGACGCGGCCAGTCCACGTGCAGCGTCAGCTTTTCCCCGACTTCAGGAGACGGCTGATCCTCAAGCGGGACATGGATGATGACGCTCTTGTCGGCGCCATGCTTTGTAATTCCGAGCGCGATGCGCGAACCATCAGCGCGCTCGAGAAAGCCGGTATCGCCAGGCTGGCCGCCCGAGGTGGCATAAAAACAGGTCTGGTCGAACTCGATGCCGCCGTCCTCATGCACCGCCGTGACGATCGCTTCTGCGGTGGAAAGATAAAAATCGTCACGGAACAGGGCATTCACAGGCATTTCGGCATGTCCTCAAACGGTTTCGTACGGAACCGAAATATCGGTTTTCGTCGCCAGCCACTGCGGAACGGGAAGGCCCTTGGACCGCAGGAACTCTGGATTGAAGAGCTTCGACTGATAACGATTGCCGTAGTCGCAAAGTATCGTCACGATTGTATGCCCCGGACCAAGCTCACGGGCAAGCCGGATTGCGCCGGCGATATTGATGCCGGTGGAGCCGCCGAGGCACAGGCCTTCCTTCGTTACCAGATCGAAAAGGATGGGCAACGCTTCCGCATCCGGAATGCGATAGGAGAAATCCGGTGTGAAACCCTCGAGATTGGCGGTGATGCGCCCTTGCCCGATGCCTTCCGTGATGGAGGTGCCTTCCGATTTCAGGACGCCATTCTTATAGAATTCGTAGAGGGCCGCTCCCTCGGGATCGGCAAGGCCGATCTTGATGTCGGGGTTGAAATCGCGAAGGCCGTCCGCCACACCCGCCAGCGTTCCGCCGGAGCCGACCGCGCAGATGAAACCGTCGACCTTGCCATCCGTCTGGTCCCATATTTCTGGAGCAGTGGTCTCGATATGAGCCTGTCTGTTGGCGATATTGTCGAACTGGTTAGCCCAGATCGCGCCGTTCTCATCCGTCGCCGCAAGCTGTCTCGCCAGCCGGCCGGAGACTTTCACGTAATTGTTCGGGTTGGAGTAGGGAGCTGCCGGGACTTCGACCAGCTTTGCGCCGAGAAGCTTCAGCGCGTCCTTCTTTTCCTGGCTCTGCGTTTCGGGAATGACGATGACCGTCCTGTAACCGAGCGCATTGGCGACCAGCGAAAGGCCGATGCCGGTATTGCCCGCCGTGCCTTCCACGATGGTGCCGCCCCGGCGCAATTGTCCGCGCCTTTCGGCGTCGCGGATGATGTAGAGCGCGGCGCGATCCTTTACGGACTGGCCAGGATTGAGGAATTCCGCCTTGCCGAGGATTTCGCACCCCGTCGCTTCAGAAGCAGCTTTCAGACGGATGAGCGGCGTATTGCCGATGGCACTGAGCGCAGAGGGGTGAATGGTCATGATTGAGCCTTCTTGTCTGAGCGGAAATTAGGTGCCGTTATGTCCCGTTACAACCGCTTCAAGGCAAGAAATTATCTTCCCGGCTTCGGCTTCGCCACGCAAAATTTTGCCGATACCCAGTTTTATGTCTTCTTCTTCACTCTGGCATAGGCAGCAAGTGCTCTCTCCCGCGCCCTGCCATGGTCGACAATGGGGTTCGGGTAGGTTTTCCCGAGCGTGATGCCCGCTTTGGTCAGCACCTCTTTCGGGGCCTCGAATGGTTTGTGAATATATTTGCGCTCTAGCCTTGCAAGCTCCGGTACGAAACGGCGGACATAATCACCGTCCCCATCGAATTTTTCGCCTTGCAGGATAGGGTTGAAGATGCGGAAAAATGGCGAGGCATCCGCCCCCGAACCCGCCACCCACTGCCAGTTGGCGGCATTGGAGGCCGGATCGGCGTCCACGAGCGTATCGCGGAACCATTTCTCACCCTTGCGCCAATCGATCAGCAGATGCTTGATGAGGAAGGACGCCACGATCATGCGGACGCGGTTATGCATCGTGCCGTGGCGCCATAGTTGCCGCATCCCGGCATCCACGATCGGATAGCCGGTCATGCCGCGCGTCCAGGCCGTGAAGGATTTGTCATCGTCCCGCCAGTTGAAGGCGTCGAAACTGTCGTTCCAGTTCTTTTCGTCCAGCTCGGGAAAATGAAACAGGAGGTGATAGCAGAATTCCCGCCAGACGATTTCCTTGCGAAAACGGCTGATATCGTTTGAGGCGATGTGGCGGGAAAGTCCCTTCGTCGCATGCCAGACGGTGGCGGGTGAGATTTCTCCTAATGCGAGGTGCGGTGAAAGCCGGGAAGTCGCGTCCTTCGCCGGCAGGTCGCGGCCCTCTTCATAACCTTTCAGTGCGCCGTCAATGAAATCGGAGAGCTTCTCCCGGGCCCCGTCTTCGCCAGGCGTCCAGATATCGCTAAACTCCCTTGCCCAGTCAGGCCCTTTGGGCAGCAGCTGCCATTCGTCGAGCGTTTCCGATCTTGGCCAGTTCCTGGGCGCGTTGAGTCTGTCTGGCGTATCCGCAGGCGCGTGAGGCTCCTCGCCGCCCTCCAGTGCGCGCCAGAACGGTGTATAGACCCGGTAGGGACCACCGGATTTGGTCTGCAGCTTCGATGGCTCATGCAGCAGATGCCCGGAAAAGCTCCGTACCGTCAGGCCTTCATCCCGGAGCGCGCGTTTTAAGGTCTTGTCGGTCGAAATACCTTCAGGATCATAGCGGCGGTTCCAGAATACGGTGTCTGCGCCGGTTTCCGCGATCAGCCTGCGCAAAACCTCCTCGGCGTCGCCGCTGGCGAGCACGAGGCGGCTGCCTGTTTTCTTGAGCGCGGCATGAAGCGCAGTGAGCGAGTGGTGAAGCCACCATTCCTGCGCACGCCCCAGCGCGCCGCAACATTTTTCCCTGATATAGACGGGGATGACGGGACCTTTGTGGTCGGCCGCCGCAAGCAAAGCGAGGTTGTCCGAAAAGCGCAGGTCCTTGCGGAACCACACGATGACGGGAGAGGCTTTTTTCTGCATGGGAGGGCCCGGTTCACTTCCGTTTGAACGAGTGTTGAAACGCTTTGTTCCGCAAATCGGCTAGAATGGAAAGATGGGGCACATGGTTTCTCGAGGGTTATTTTTTCGCTCTTGAAACCGCAGGTGAAGGGAACCAACTGGAGGAGCCGGCGTTTGTCGCGGGTTAATAGAGCATGGAAGTGCAATCAATGTTGCTGAATGACGTTAAGTGGGAAAAGCCCGTTACCATCTCCCTTGAAAACGGTGCCCCTCGAATTTTCACAGGCGTTTACGAAGCCTTCGATTTTCTCCAGCATGAGTGGCCCGAGCGGGGAGACAAGGCGCACGAACAGGCGCTTCGCCTGTGCCGCGCCTCGCTCATGGGCGATGTGGCGGGAGAGATAGCCCGCACGGCCTTCGTCGCCGCCAGCCGGCAGGCGCGCTGCCTCGTTGAGGAGCCGGAAAAAATCGCATCCTGAGCCGATTTTGGAACTGACGTGTGAAAGGCCACCCGCCCAAAACGGGTGGCTTTTTTGTTGTGCGGCAGGAAACGGGTTGTTTCGAATGCGGGATATGGCATCGTGCAGGCGAAAAGGCGAATGAGTGACGGTGATGGGCAGCCACTACGGCTATATTGTTTTTCCAACGGCGCTTGGCCATTGCGGCCTCGCATGGGCGGGGCGAGGTATCGTGCGTCTGCAATTGCCGGGAGCGGACGCCGGCGAAACGGAAAAGCTCCTTCAGAAGCGCCTGCCGTCCGCCTCCATCGCCGTTCCCGAGACGCGGACACGTGAGGTGATTGCGATGATCACCCGTTATTTCGGCGGTGAGGCAATCGATTTTAAGGCCGTGGACCTTGATCTCGCCGGGCAGGAACGATTTTTTCTCGACGTCTATGCCGTCGCGCGACAGATCGGTTGGGGCAACACGACGACGTATGGCGGCATCGTGAAGACACTCGGTCTTGGCATGGAGAGAGCACGTGACGTCGGCCAGGCAATGGCGAAAAATCCGGTGCCGCTGATCATTCCGTGTCACCGGGTCCTTGCCGCAGGTGGCAGGCTTGGCGGCTTCTCCGCACCGGGCGGAACCACTACCAAATTGCGGATGCTGGACCTTGAAAATGCCGGCCGTAGCCGTGCGGATGATGCGCAGGGCAGCCTGTTCTGAAGCAATGACAGATCAGCCCGCATGAATAGGCGTCTGATTTCTGCCCATTTCTCGTCAAATTGTCGCTAAATTGTCACAATACACGAACGCCCGCTAACATAAGGGCGAGACGTTTGAGAGTATCCGCGTTAATTCTATCCGTTGCCTTGTCTTTTACAGTCGTGGCACCGGCCTCGGCTGGCATGCTGAACCAGGCTGAGAAATACACCGGGCTGCATGAGTCCAAGAACAACAAGAGCCTCAAGAACATTCTTGGGGCAAATCCGAGAAGTACGCCGTGGTGCGGCCTTTTCCTGCATGCCGTAGCCAGCAAGGCCGGCCGGCAATCACCCAAATCCTACGGATTTGCGAAATCCTGGAGTTCCTTCGGTTATGCCGTCCCGGTCGGCCAGGCAAAGCCCGGTGATGTCGTCGTCATCCGCAACGGCCGGGGATATCATGCTGGTATTCTAAAGAGCATGAGCGGCAAGACCGCACAAATTCTGGGCGGCAACCAATCGGGCAGGGTGCAGGTCTCGAATTTCAACCGCAAGGCCATCGTTTCGGTTCGGCGATAAATCCCCTGCATTCCCTCGATAAAGGCGGGCCTCGACCCGCCTTTTCCTTTTAAGGCTGTTCTCTCGTGCCTGGCGCCGCCTCGCGCTGGTCGTCGTCCTCCAGATCGGTGGCGACAATGAAAGCATCCTCGTGCTGCCTTGCAGCCTGCCGGCGTGCACGCAGGTTCATGCTCTCGTCCGGATAAATCTCGTCTTCCTTGTCTTTCAACTCGCTGTCTGTCTCGAAACGCGCAACGTCGTCGTCTTCAATATCAAGCGGTTCGGTTTTCGGCTTCTGCGGGGTGTTCATGAAGCGATCTCCTGCTGGTTTCTGCAGGCCAAACGCTCGGCAGCCGATGCCGGTTCCCTTTCTCGCCAAAATGCTCATTCGTCGCAGGTCGATGCGGAACTAACTCTGGCTTTTTTTGTTTTTTCAATGGCACAATTGAAGCTGGTGCAACGCAAAGAGGGAGGTCCGTTATGAGCCACGACCGCGAAGCCGCAATCCGTGAAAAAGCGCGCGCAATATGGGAGAGGGAAGGAAGACCCGACGGGCATCATGAAAGACACTGGATCGAGGCGGAACGGGAAATCTCCGCGGAGGCGGAACCGGCAAAACCCAAAAGCGGAAATGGCGTGAAGAAGTCCGCTTCCGCCACCGCGTCAGGGGAGAAGGGACCTGCAAAAAAGTCGCCCACGAAAAAAGCCAATTCGACAAAGGTGAAATCTCTTGCGGTAAAATCGCTGGAGAAAGAGCAGAAATCCACGGACAAGAACAAGGAAGACGATTTGACCGAAAGCCTTGAGGAGAGTTTTCCGGCCAGCGATCCACCGGCATTGACCAACGCCACGAAGGCAACAAAACGGGCGGTCAAGAAAAGCTGATGGCCTGACGGTCGCACAGCAGGAAGTCACGAAAACTTCCAGGTCACGTCGGGCGAATTGCAGCTGCACTTCGCTCGGCTGACACCGTTTTGAGAAAAATGGCTCCCCGCCGTGATCCGATAGAATATATGCTTCTCTAGGTGGCATCTCGATCAGCGTCCGGCTTCCATCCCCTCGTAAATCCTTTACCCATCGCGACGGTCGCGAGTGCAAGCTGCAGCCGCAAATGCTGAATGTCTTCCATCAGCGTCTCTATCGCCGCGCGACTGTCGCCATCGTGCCATGCGATAATGTGGTCAACCGGATCGGCTTCCGGTTCTATTGGTAGTGGGCGCACGTTCTCATTCTCCCGTTTCAGAGCTCCAAAATCATTCCCTGCTTAGAAAAGGCGCGCGCCCTCGCGCCGTTAAATCAGTCTGGCATCAGGTCGGCAATTTGCCCGTGCGAAACCAGCAAACGTGGGTTTCCCATGGTGCCGCTTTCTTCGTCCACGGTAACGGCATAAGCCGCAGCGCCGACATGACGAGGGGCCATCGCGCTCGCGATTTTTTCGGCGGAGGCTTGATTAGATGCTTGCCGCATCTCGCCAGGAACGACGCCGCCGCGGCCGTTTTTGAACTGTACGACAATGATTTTTTCAGCGTCCGACATTCTATTGATCTCTCGTTTGTTCTACAAATGTTCTCATTTTAGAAAAGAGTCAATAAGGTTTTTCTCGGCTTCACGGTCGGACCGATTGCGGACCGTTTCGCCTGGATTTGCTGGAACGAAATTGGAACAAGTGTCGTATGCTGGCCCGTGAGAGGTGGGCTCTCAGGAAGCGATCGCCGTTCGGGACGTGGGGCCCCGCGACTGTCGGCTGGGCGCGAGAGCTTGATCTCTCAAGCCGCACTCACATTGAGACGTTTGAAAGATTTGAGTTGAGTTTTACTCGAATAGATTCTTTCAGGTCTATCTACACCAGGGCCGAATATCATCACCTCAGATCCGTGCCCATGGTTTCTAGCGCTGTAACCGATGCTAAACTGCTCTTGATCGAAGGCCGAGTAAATCAGCCGAATTTGTGCAACGTTGTCGTATGAAACGAACCAGCTGTGCTTTTTTATGCGGCCCACGATCTCTGCTAATGCAACATGATCTTTATGAACAAAGTGGTTTTGGTAAAGGGATGCGCCCTTTACGTAATAAGGTGGGTCTATATAGATCAAGCACTTTGCATCGACATCTTCCATATGCTTTCCAAGGAAGTGTGATGCATCTAGCTGCGTTACACTGATCCGAGAGCGATACATTCCAATCCGCCGGATCTTGTTAATCAGGTCGTCTTTATTGTATCTGCATCCGATCTTCCACTCCCCGGCCTGTTCCAAACCGCCGATTACGCCGCCATTCAGAATTCCGGATCGGTTTGTGCGGTTCAGGAAGAAAGTAGAAAATCCGGAGGCAACAATGTTATCTGTCGCCCCACGGCGCTTCACTTCGCGCGCCATCATCCATGATTCCATCGTCACGGGAGTGGACTCAATGAGCGCAATCAGATCATCTGTGTGATGTACTGCCGATTTCCAAAAAGAATAGACACACCAGTCAATGTCATTGATGTGTATATGTTTGACTCGTTCGGTCATCAGGAGCTCGAGCGCCACCGCAGCGCCACCTGCGAACGGCTCTGCATAATGACCGCCCTCTAGATCATTCAAGCTCAAAACGCTTGCTACATAACCAGCAAGCTTACCTTTTCCGCCTGGATATCGAAGCGGGGAATAATTTGTCATGCCGAGCTCCCAATTTCTGATCGACTGGTAACAAAATTTTTCTTGCTCGGCCAGAATTATTTCCCAGCTTTTTCAAGGGCACTGAATATCTCCAATAGGTACGGGTGATACCTGTCCCAAACGGTTATTATGTCTCGGGCTGACGGGAGTGAAATGTGATCGTGGATCGCTTGATTAAGGCTATCGAGGGTATGTAGTTTCCCTTGGACTCCGTTAGCGACCTCCCAAACGTAAACGAGCTGAACGTTTTTCTTTTGAGGGTCAATTTTGTGGAGCGCAGCCGAAACCTTGTCTTTCAGCTTCACACCGTGATCGCGCCATCCATTAGTGTTCCTGCATGGGACACCGAGGTCCTCGAGAAAAACCAGCGTACATTTTTCGAGGAAAATCCGGACCATGGCAGCGCTTATGTGCGGATTGGTTTCCACGTTTAGCTTCTTCAGCTCAGCATAAAATTTGTTCAAAGCTTGGTTGTTGATGCGAAGCCCAGTGTCAGCCAAGTGTCTACGGAACTTTGCTGGCTTCGACTTCGGTGCAGGCGGGGTGGTTGGGGGTGAAGCAGGACCGCTTGTGCTGCCTGGAGGCGTCTGCGCTGGTGTTGCAGGTCCGGTGGGATGGGGTCCGGGCGGATTCAGAGTGGTCGTGGTGGTGCTAGGAGGATTGGCCGCGGGAGAAGGCCTTGGGGTAGCGGGCGCCTTGTTCTTAACGTTCTTATGGGCGAAATTTTGAAGATAATCCTGCTGGAGTTTCGCCGAAGTAACAAGCGTCTCAGTGAAAGTTTTGCTAGCCATCGCGCTCAGTATGTCTTTAAGTAACTCAGCACCTGCCTTCGCATCTCCATTTTCGACGACAACGGAATTGGTTCGGACATCAAAGGCGAGCCCCAGTACGCCGCTCATGTGAGACGAGCCCAATACTCGTTCAACAGTTGTTGTTTTCGACTCAATCCCTTCGAATATTCCAGGGATTTCGCCCAGGTGTGCATTTATGAAGTCGAGAGCTATCATCCACTTAGGAGGGCGACCTTCAGCTTTCTCGCTCCTTGCCGTCGCGACGGCATCCCACTTAAGCGCTCCTCTCCCTCCCATCGCATTATAGTGTTTTCGCTTGATCCAGTGTTGGGCTTCGCTGCGATCAAGAACGACACATTCGGCCTGATTTAGCCCAAGTGCTAGAAAATCAGCACTAAGCTTTTTAAACCGTTCGTACGTCGGCAAATTCGCTGCGAGACTAGGGTTAGTGAGCGTCTTGAGCGCAGTCATTCGCCTGTTGCCTTCAAGTGCGATGTACTGCCCGGGGTTTGCTGCATCTCCGGTTACGATCAGCAAGGAAGAGGGATCTAGTCCCTTTCTTTCGACAATGTCTTCCGCCAGATCTGCGACGCCGTGCGTGCTTTCGTCCGAAAGCAATTTACTTATGGCGTCATGTTGACTTGAAACGTTCCCGTGACGAAAATTTTCGACATCCAGCGAAATGGCGGCAATATCGATTTTCATGATTCCCTCCTGTAAGTCGGGAATTCTTACTAAACTTTTTGGCGAGTAAATACTCTCTCCGCCCGTATAAATGAACAAAAAGGCGAAGTCTCGATCTCTCATTACTGAAAGTCGCCCAGATCGGCACCAAAGCCAATCAGATTCTCCGATCGAGAACCGGTCCGCTGACGCAAGTCACTTCTGAGCTTGTCGGGAAACTTGCGCTATAATTAGGCTTGTCCACAGACGGGGATTTTTGTGGATTTCATTTTACAGTTTGATGTTGACAGAACTGGAAATGTTGGATGTTTCGAGCTTCATTTTACAGATAGAGCCCGACGACGCACCTGAAATCATTAGAAGTGCGATGGGATTTGTAATCAGAAAGTCTTCGCACTCTCCATACAAGCTGGCGCGAGCGCAGAGCGGTCACCGACACTACCGAAAAGATGCCTGTGGCATCCGGTGAAGGGATCTTCGAAACCTCGTTAATGGTTGCTCAAGGTACTAAAACGGGGGTGTTGGCTGTTCCAAAGCAAGTGTCTAGCCTCATGAGGATCAAGTCTCCTCCCTTATCTAGGATCTCTACGATGCGAAAGGACTGCCACTGTCCTTGGTTATCACGTACAACGAACGCATCACCCTCGCTCACTTCAACTGCATGAGCGTACATCAGATCGTCGATAAAAAACTTTGCTTCACCCGCAGAAACGCCGAACGGTGCTATCCGTTCTTCTCCATCCTCGGTTTGCAGCAATACCGATCGGCCGACCACAAACCCAATGATGGCAGGGTCAAACTCAACATCTTTAAATACTACCGGGCCACCTTCACGATATATTGCTGCGCGGATCCTTCTGGCGTCAAGCTCGATGCGGGATATTGGTGGGCGTGGCAGGGCTTTATTGCGCGGCCTTACCCTTGGAGTATCTTCAGTCGTTAAATTTTTAGTCCACCATTGGTACAGCGGATCTCGCTCGGACAGTTGGATGCTTTCCCGACTGATCTCGACTGTCTCGGCTTCCTTGACTTTCGCAACTACTGCCTCAGACACATCCATTTGTCGTAGAAAGTCAGCGAGATGCGATATCTTCAAACTCCGTCCATTTGACGAGCGCCGATACTCGTCCACAAGTTCTGGTCTCGGATAAACAGCCTCATTGCCGGCTCTAACAGCCCAGTCGCCTTTGTCATCCAAAGTTAAAAAAATTAAATCTTTTTCTAGCAAACGACCAATTTCAAGAATGCTCTTCCAGATCAAGAAGTCCCCGATACCGCTATCGTCCTTGTCGCTATCTTTGTACCCAGGGGGGAGCTTATGTTCGCTACGGCGTGACCACTCAGCCTTTAACGACCTTCGGTCTCCAGGCGCTTCGATGATATTTTTTTCATTGAAGACTTCGGCGTAAAGCATTGAGACCGGGTCGTTGCCGCGCCATTGTTTTATCTTCCCGATGAGATTTTTTAGGGCCGACCGGTATTCCCTGACCGCTTTCTCGGCCGATTCGGCCAAGTTTGGCAGCTTGTCGTAGCCTTCTACGCCTTCAAGAATAGGAGACAGCTTTGCCTTTGGCGGTTCAAGCTTAGACAACCTGTCATTGAGACCGGTAACCACTTCCGCAAGTTTCTTGTCCCGCAGTCGGATAAACTCTCTGGAGACTCGTGCGGGTAGATACAGGCGGTTGCTTTTCGCAAGCGCCCTGTATGTCGAGGAGAGAGCTGACAAATCGTTTGCGTCAATCTTGTATGGAAGTATGAGCACATTCGTATCTATTGCGACTACGAAGTCGCCATCTCGCGCGATCGGCAAATCATGAGAAGAGAAAAGGGTAGCTGCATTGGGGTACGTATCCTCAAGAAGGAAAGCGAGATCCGGTTCGCTTGGCATTTGGCTCGTCGCAACCTCGGACACTTCCTGTTTTTTATTCACATGACCCTCCCATCCCACCATTTGCGAGCGATTGCACCTATTACTCGTATGCCGATGGATTAAACAGTATTTATTTAGAAATACTGATGGTGGTAAGGAATTCCTGACGTCGCTTCATCTCCGCACCATCGCCATAGGTCGGTCGACCGAATTCATGCCCCATCAAATCAGCTTGCATTCTATCTGATGCGCCAGCATTTTCGATGCGATCTTGAAACGTGTGGCGTAGCGAATAGACGGTGTGGCCCTTAGTAGGGCGTAGCCCCGCATTCCAAAGAAACTTGTTGATGTTCGCTGAAGCGGAATCGGATTTGTCCTGATAAAGGGGGAAGCCGTGTGGATGCCGCTTCATTGCCTTCAGCGCGACGCCTACGAGCGGGACGCGGCGAACGGAATAGTCGGTCTTGTTTCGACGATCCTCACGCTCTGCGACCTCAACATGTGGAACTTCTCCATGAAGGTGAATATCCTCCGGCCGCAGATTGCATACCTCTGTGAGACGCATGCCAGTCTCAATCATGACGTGGATGATTGCTTGGCCCTCATCGTTCAATCCATCTAACGCACCTTCTGCCAGGATCTTCTCTTTAATCCATGCAACAGGGAAGGGTGGTCGTTTGCCCAGCTTCGTCGCGTTTGTCTCCTTGATCCGGAGTTTCTCCCACGGCTTGTGGAACTCGGTCTGCAGCGCGTCGTCGATGACCGTCAGCATACCGGCAATATCGGTAATGCTGCGGTTGGCGCTGTAAGCCTTTAACTTTTCAGCTTTGATTTTTTGCACCCACCAGTCCCTAAAGCGGATCGTGTCGCCGCGGCGGATCGCTGAGAGCTCAATGTCGCCGAATACGTCTTTCGCGTAGCGCAGTGCGCGTTCGCGCGACACCTTGTGCTTGCGCAGCTGGTTTGGCGACATGCCGGTCAGGCCTGCTTCATTGTGCTGAGTATAGAGCTTCCAGACGTCGCTGATGCGCGGATTTGGCTCTGGTGCCGTCCCGAGCACGCCGTCTGCGATGGTTGTTGAAATGTCGAAGTTTTGTTCAGCTATTCTGAAGCGGCGGTCCAGCTCGACGATATCGATCTGAGATACGTCGCCGGCAGGCTTGTAGGTGAAGCCAAGGGATTGCGCAGCTCGCACGGCTGCCTCGTATTCTTCAATCGCTCCGATCGCACCTTTTCCCTGAACCAGAGCGCGCCAATAGGCTTCGGAAGCGCTATGAATGGACTCTGCTCGCTCAAGCGCCTCTTTATGACTTTTAGTTTTGAGACTTTTTTTTACATGGGCGCGCTTATCCAGGTGCGAGACCTCGGTAGGGACGCGCCGATAATACCGATAGATGCCGCTCGAGGAATCTCTCAGCACATATTTTGAAACATCTTCTGACTTCATTCGTTCACCCGCCTGTAGACGGAAATGTAGCCAAAAAGTATCCGAAATAGCAAGAATAGGAGTTGCTACGCGCGGCACTGAGAGCTGCGGCAAATGATAAGTGGTTGTTTTTGCTTGGTTGTTTTGCGGTATGTTACTTTTCTCTCTGAGAGAAAAGTGGCTCCCCGGGCCGGATTCGAACCGGCGACCTGTCGATTAACAGTCGAATGCTCTACCGCTGAGCTACCAGGGAACGTGCGCTGCTTGGCGCGGTGTGAGCGGGGTAATACAAATGCTTTTCCGATTTGCCAAGCGCTTTTTTCAAAAAAAACGCATTCCTCTTGTTTTATCCCTCCGGAGTCCCGATTTTCCGGGCTTATCGACGCTGAAAAAATTATCCACAGGCCAGATGCTGAAGGGCGGATTGGAATGAAATTCGGAATCGACCACAGAACGGGTCGTCTCAATCTCGGAAAATGGAGCCTTGCCATGCCGCGTTCGCGCGTCGGCAGGATCGCAACGGGTTCGGCGCTGGTCGTGGGCGGTACGCTGGGCTTTTTGCCCATTCTGGGTTTCTGGATGGTTCCCGTCGGCCTTGTCGTGCTTTCCCACGACCTGCCGGCTGTTCGTCGCCAGCGGCGAAGGCTGGTGATCTGGTGGGCATCGCGGCGGAACCGGCGGGAGCCCCGCGACCCGGACCGACAGTAATCCTGCTACGCCCCGATGGAGCTGCTGATGCCCTGGCCTGCCCAGAACGCGGCATAGGCGAGTGCAGCGAAATAAATGGTCGTCAGCCCCAGAAAGAGGTAACCGCCCAGCACCGTGACGCCGTCCCGCTGGATCATGCCCGCTGAGAAAAGCAGGATCGCAATGCCCGGCAGGGTGTTGGAAAAGGGAATGAAGCCGAGCGGCATCATCAGAAGCACGCCCGCCGTCATCAGGGCGAGGCCATTTATCCTGTTGGCGATGACGCCCGTCGTCAGTGCCGGAATGCGTGGACGGATAAAGCGGTCCAGTCTCGATACGATCGCCACCCCCTTCTGCAGCGCCGGGACCAGCTTTGCCGTTTCCATCTGCCGGTCGAGAATTTTCGCCGGCAGCCATGGCAGGCGATTCATCGTGATCGCGAGACTGACGAGAATGATTGCGGCGCCGAAAACGGTGCTGACTCCGGGAATGGAAACCGGGATCAGAAAGGGCAGGGAGGCTATGGCGCAGATGAGCAGCAGGCCCTGTTCACCGATCGCTTCCATCAATTCGCGCAATGTGATCGTCTGGCCCTGCAGTTTTCCTATCAGCTTTTCAAGCGTGGTGCTGAGCTTTTCAGACGTATCAGTGAATGCGAATTCGTTCGACATGCCGCTTCCCGGAAGTTGTTCAACTCCGGGATTGATACCATTCCTCCGGCCCGATGCCTATCACAGATGGAAACGGGCCTCTTCACATTTGGTCATGCCGTCCGAAAGATCTAATGCGAAACCCAGTTGCTATAGGCACCTGCAAGAAGAACCACCAGCAGAATGACAAGTATGACCGGATTGATTGATGTAACGAAGTTGACATAGTCCATGATAACTTCCTCCTCTTCCCGCCACCTCTTATTCTACAGCAAAAAGGCGAGTTCATCTACCTAGAGATGAAATTTCGCATCGCAGCAACCAGTCTCCGGTATGGATTGGAATCGTGGGACTTTTTCATTTTCCGCAATGCAAAAATAAATCTTCCAACATTTGCCATTCTCTTGAGTTGTCTCTAATCCTGATTCGTGACGGGTTTCCAGACCCGCCGCCTGCCGTTGATTGACCGGGTGAAATTCCGCCTGTGTCTTGCCTCCTGACCATTCTTCCCCGGGGACATGAAAATGCTGAAAAACATCTATGCCTGGACGATGGCGCTCGCCGCGCGCAAAACCGCCGTGTGGTGGCTGGCAATCGTGGCTTTCGTGGAAAGCTCCGTTTTCGTTGTTCCCGCCGATGTGCTTTTTTTGCCCATGGTATTGGCGAAGCCGAAAAAAGCGATGTTTTACGCGCTCGTGGCCACGGTCGCCTCGGTTCTGGGCGGTATAGCGGGCTGGTTCCTCGGTCATTATGCGTTTGAGAGCATTGCCCGGCCCATTCTTGAATTTTACGGCAAGCTCGACAGCTTCGAGCATCTGAAGAACTCGGTGGATTATGAAACCATCGTTCTTCTGCTGGTGACATCGGGCCTTGCGCACCTGCCGCCAATCAAGGTGGTTACCATTCTGTCGGGCGCGGCCAATATCAGCCTTGGCCTGTTCATTCTGTCGGCGGTCGTCACGCGCGGCGCGCGCTTTTTCATCCTTGCCGGTTTGCTGCAAAGATACGGTGAATCGGTCCGCCATTTCATCGAAAAACGCCTCGGCGCCATCACGGCCGCGGCGGCGGCGGCACTTATCGCCATCTATGCGGTTTACGTTTTCGTGCGTTGATCGAAAGCAATTTTTCTACTCTCACAATACTGTCGCATAACTTTCAGCCTACTGTCAGAATCCACCTGTATCGGTTCCCGTGTCCAATCAGGGAACCGTTTTATTATGCGAAGATTTTGGAAGTGCTCCTTTGGGGGCATGGGCCTCGTCGTGCTTGCGGCAGGCGGATATCTCTATGCCATTCAACTCCTCGGCAACTTCCACGAGGTGATGGCCGGGCAGCTTTATCGCTCCAACCAGCCGAGCAGCGAGCAACTTGTTCGCTACACCAAGGATCACGGAATAAGGACTGTGATCAATCTGCGCGGGTCAAATGAATCCCAGGCGTGGTACCGGGATGAGGTCGAGACCTCGCGCAAACTCGGATTGAATCATATTGATTTTGGCATGTCCGCGAGCCAGGAGCTCAACATGAGCCAGGTAAACGAGCTGGTCGCGATCATGCGCGACGCGCCGAAACCGATTCTCATTCATTGCAAGGCGGGTGCGGACAGGACGGGCCTCGCGACCGCGCTTTATCTCAGTCGCGTCGCGCGTCTTGGAGAAAAGGAAGCAGAAAGTCAGCTCTCGGTTCGCTATGGCCACATCGGCATTCCCTATCTCTCGCAAACCTATGCCATGGACCGGACCTGGGAAAATGTGGAGGATATGCCGATCACTGACGACTTTGCCATCGCTTCCAATGAATATTGAGCAAGGCTTCGACCGGTCGGGAAGTAACTGATAACGCCCCGTTTCTGAAGCGCCATTGGCTGTAATGCTTCTGTGAATTGTCCACCCGCGCTTCGGCTCTCTGTCGGCAGGGGAAGCTTTTATCGGAGCGTGGAATCTGTGCGACTTGACCGCGTCATGGGTATCGGAGACCAGCTGTGGATAAGGCGATTTCTAATCGCGCTCCATGTCCGGCGTCCACCCGCGCGTATATCCTTTTCCCATGATGGCGACAGCAAGGGACAGCTGCTCCTGCAAATGCTCGATTTCGCCGAGTAGCGCCTCGACGGCCGCCCTTGCATCACCGTCATGACACTGGATGACGTATCCCGCTATGTCGTCAGGCCGTATGGGAGTGATCTTTTTAGCGTCGGACATGGTAGGTGACCTCTCTTTTGTTCACTAAATGTTCTAATTTTAGCAGAGAGTCAACACGGCAATGCACATCGTCGTTTGACGGAGGGCGACGGCATATCGCGCCCGCTTTTTTTTGTAGAATTTGCCGGTGAGCACCTAAGCAAAATGGGCCGGTGAGCCTGGGGTCCTACAGGAGCTTTAACCCAACCCAAGCGCGGCGTCGCCCGATGGGTTAATGGACCGAAGGATCCTCGCTATCCAGAAAGCTGCGAATCCCGTCTTTTTCGCAGGTAGCCAGGAATTCTTCCCATGCGTCTTTGTCGGTTGCGAAAGGTTCGTCCCAGGTGGTGACATCGTCGTGCTCGCTGATAACTTCCAGGGTCCAGTCTTGCTGGGTGCCCGCGGGCCGGTAGATGTCAACAAGGACAGTGATACCCTCGTCTTCAAACTCGCCTGAAAATTCCGAGTGTTCTATTTTCGTTTTTTTTGCCATCTCAGCACACTTCGTTCTCAAGGCTTGAATAAATGCACACCCGAACGGGATGTTTGAAACTTGCGCATAACGCTCGCTACTGGAGCGCTAAAACAAATATAGCCAGCTCTGGGGGAACTGGCTATCTATCTGATTTAATGGTCGGAGCGGCGGGATTCGAACCCACGACCCCTTGACCCCCAGTCAAGTGCGCTACCGGGCTGCGCTACGCTCCGAACCTGAAAGCCGTTTATATAGAAGCCTGTTAGGGCGCAAGCGGAAAATGGCCTTTTCTAAAAAAAACGAACAAAGGATGTGGACTGCGGGAATGGGATCAATGGAGCACCGCGTTTTGCCGGCTGCGTGGCTGTCAAACACCTGACACATCATCTTTTCATCATGGCCGGAACCTGCCGCGATCTTTAACGTTCATTCGCAGCGGAATTGAAACTCAGGGAGACAAACAATGTCCGAACTTGTCGTTGTCGGTTTTGACGGAACGGAAGAGGCCGACCGGGTCCTTCTGAAGCTTGCGAGCCTGAAGAAGGAGTATCTGGTCGATCTGGAAGATGCCGTTGTCGTGGTTCGCGATGAAAATGGCAAGGTTCATCTGAAGCAGAGCGTCAACCTGACAGCGATCGGTGCAAGTTCCGGATTTCTGTCCGGTGGCCTGTGGGGCGGACTCGTCGGCCTGCTGTTCCTCAACCCGCTGGCGGGATTTGCGATCGGCGGTGCCATCGGCGCGGGAACGGGCGCGCTTGCGGGCTCGCTCACGGATTACGGCATCGATGACGATTTCATCAAATCCCTGGGCGAGACCATTCCAAACGGGTCGTCGGCTCTTTTCGTATTGATCCGAAAGGTGCAGCCGGAAAAGGTTCTGGCGGAACTGGAAGGGCTGCGCGGCAGGGTTATCAAAACATCGCTCTCGCCGGAGCAGGAAGCCGAACTACAGAAAGCACTTTCGGGCGGGAGCCATCAGCCTGCTACACCGGTTGCCTGAAACGGATAAAAGCAACGCTGCGGCATCATCGATGTCGCAGCGCTTCTGCGTCAGCCGTTGCTGTCAAACGGTGAGTGTGCCGTCCTTAGCCTGCGGCCAGGTGAGATAATAATAACGGCTGCCGACACTGCCAAAAAACGCGTTGTCGCCGGAAATGCCATCGATATAAGCCCCGTTGGCGCCCTTTGCATAGGCCGCTCCATCGCGTTTCAGATGATCCTTCAGGAAGTCGCTCCAGCCCGCCGTTGCGATCGCTGTGGCGGGTTTCGAGGCGGTCTTGGGGTCGTCTGTCACATCCCACGCTTTGATCTTTACGCCGTCCGCCGGGTTGGACACCGTCAGCGTGCCGGCAGCCAATGCTTCCAGCATCGCCTTGGCCTGCGCTGCCTTGGCGGGATCCCCGGACAGTTCTTCGAGCGTCGCTTTCAGATCCTTCATGAAGTCCGCCCGGGTGATGTCCCCGGAAGCGGCCGTCTTGTCCGTATCACCGCTCTCCGCCTCATTGCCCGAGGTTCGTGCATATTGCGCCAGAAGCTGCGTCAGCCGCGTATTGCTGGAAGAGGTGGAGGTGGTGGTGTCGATGCCATAGGAATTGAGCAGCGTCGTCCGTGATGATGTGGAAGTCGCAGCGGAGTTGTCTTCCTGTTCCCTGATGGCCTTGAGGGCCAGTTTGGTGGCGGTGAGACGTGTGGAAAGGTCGATGGAGGAGACCATTGCGCGGGATGTCCATGATCGGACCAGATACGCATCATCCGTACCGGGCCGGCGCGGCGTGAATCTGCGATTCCCGCCATTTGTCCTCTTTCATAAGAAGACCGGGTGCGTTCCGGCCGTTTTTTGGCTGGAACGCACCCGGTTTAATGGTCGGACTTTGCGCGACGCTTGCGGCTCAGTTTTCCTGAACGGAAACACCATTCGGGCCGATATTCATCTCGATTCCCTTGGGCTTGCTTTCTTCATGCCAGACGTAAATGCCAAGGCCTGCGATGACGACAATCAGCGCGCCGATGATGAGATAGAGATTATTGGTCTGCGTCATAAGATGTCTCCCCGTTTGACAATCAGAATCGCGGGCTAAACGCATGAAATCGTGGAAGGTTCCGTAAGGTCAGCTGTTTATGCGCCAACCGCGCGCCGGCGCAGGCCTTCGCGTTTTTCCAGTGCCATGCAACCCCACAATATGCCGAGCAGCAGGAAGAAGTGTCGCCAGTGGTCGGTATCGATGACAGCACCAATCATTACATGCCCGACAAAAGCCACCCACGAAATGATCAGGAAGGCCTGCCATGGGCGCGGGCGCAAGAGATGTCTGAAACCAGCGGCGATGGTCCAGCAGATCAGGACGAGATAGATGACGAAGCCGAACCAGCCATGTGTCGTCAGGCTTTTCAGCCAGATATTGTGCTCGGCTGCTGGAAAGATATTGTCGAACACCATCGGGCCGATACCGAGCGGATGTTCCATCGCCAGCAGGAAACCGAGATAATGGCGGGCGAACCGTCCCAGATGGCCGCCATCATAAGATTGCACGGCCGAGGCGCGGCTGGAGAACAAATCGGCCACCTGTTTGAACTGCAGCGCGATGAGGACAGCCGCTACCATCAGTCCGGCGGCGATGAGAAACAGCACGAGGATTTTCAGGCGAAACGCCGCCGTACGTTTCTTCAGCATCATGACGAAGACGAGCAGTACGGTGGCAAACAGAAACAGCCCCCAGGCCGCACGCGAAAACGACAGGAACACGCCAAGCGACAGGATCAGCAGGCCGAGGATTCGCCAGGGTGCGTGCATCGTCTTGCCGGTCAGCAGGCCGTAGATGAGATAAAGCGATGGTGTCACCAGAAAGGGACCGAAGACGTTCGGATCCTGAAAGGCGCCCTTGGCGCGATCGTAAAGGGTGAAGACTTCGAAGCCCGGAATGGCATGAAAATAGCCGATGATGCCGAGCAGGGAGGTGATCACCGCCGCCGCCAGCCACGCCCGGAAAATCAAAAGCAGCCGCTGGTATCGGTCCTCGATGATCGCCGCGTAAAACACCGAAGTCAGCGCCAGAAATGTCGAAACGGCGAGATAAAGCGGACCCTCATCCAGGTCGGCCATGGTGGTGAGCGAGAGATATCCGCCGATATTGAAGGCGAGCAACAGGCACAGCAGCAGGACGACGGTGCGTGAAAGTCGCAGGCCAAGCAGAAACCACAGGGCCACTTGCCCAACCATCATCAGCTCATAGGGCGCTGGCTCGGAGATAACGAAGCCGGAAAGAAACACGCCGAAGGCAATGAAGAACGAACCGATGAGCCGCATAGCGGCTAAAGGCGCATCGAAATCCGGGGCGTGCTGATAACCGGTGTGGGTCAATAGGCGTTTTCCGATTTGAGCAGCCGGATCGGCGTCAGGAACAGAATCTTGAGATCGAGAAACAGCGACCAGTTCTCGATGTAATAGAGATCATATTCGGTGCGGAACTTGATCTTGTCGCCATGGTCGATTTCTCCGCGCCAGCCATTGATCTGGGCCCAACCGGTTACGCCGGGCTTGACCTTGTGTCTTGCGAAATAATGCTCCACCACTTCGGTATATTTCAGGTCGCCGGTCTGGGCATGAACCGCGTGCGGGCGGGGCCCGACCAGCGACAGGTCGCCATGAAGAACGTTGAAAAGCTGCGGCAGCTCGTCCATCGAGGACTTGCGCAGAAAGCGGCCAACGGGCGTTACGCGCGGATCGTTCTTGGTGACGGCCTTTTTTGCGGTCGGGTCGCTGAGTTCCGTATACATGGACCGGAACTTCCAGACGTTGATGGTTTCATTGTTGAAGCCATGGCGCTTCTGCTTGAAGAGGATAGGCCCCTTGGACGTCGTTTTGACGGCGATTGCCGCGCCCACCATGACCGGCCACAGAAGGGCGATGCCGATGAGGCTGAAGGTGATGTCGAACAGCCGCTTCGCGACGGAATCCCAGTCCCGGATCGGTTTGTCGAAAACGTCAAGCATCGGCACCTTGCCGACGTGGGAATAGGCACGCGGGCGAAAGCGCAGCTTGTTGGCATGCGCCGCAATGCGGATATCGACCGGGAGCACCCAAAGCTTGCGCAAAAGCTGGAGAATGCGTGCCTCGGCGCTTAACGGCAGGGCAATGATCAGCATATCCAGTTTGGTCAGGCGGGCGAATTCCACCAGTTCGGCGAAAGTGCCGAGCTTGGGATAACCCGCGACGACGTCGGGAGAGCGCGCGCTTTGCCGGTCATCGAAGATGCCGCAGATGCGGATGTCGTTGTCGGATTGCTGCTCGAGCGAGCGAATGAGATCCTTGGCAGCATCACCACCGCCGACGATGACCGCCCGGCGTTCCATGACGCCATTGCGGCCCCAGTGGCGGATGGCGAAGCCAAGGATCAGTCTTCCGGTGAAAATGGCGATCGCGGCAATTGCATACCAGATGCCGAAGGCTTGCCAGGAATGCAGCGCATCGGGAAAAAAGAGCAGAAGGAAACAGGCTGTGCCAACGAAAGACAGGCAGACCGCGCCCTGAATGCGAGCGAACATCGACAGTGGCGTGCGTAGCGTCGGCAACTGATAACAGTCGCCGGCCTGAAGAAGAAAGACGCAGAGCGCGGCCCCCAGTACGCCGCCGCCAAAAACCGCCAAGAAGGTCTCAATACCCCGATTGGCGGCGACGCCGTTGATGATGGCGGCGATCACCACGAGCATGGTGAATTCCAGAAGCCGCAACTGGCCTATCACCATGTTCGGGGAGTGATTGCCGCCGCGAAGCTGGTTGGCAATCTGCCGTGCGAGAGGGTTGAGAACGACGGCTTCCGATGTCGAAGGCCCGTTGGCCTCTTGCTCGGAAATCTGTTTGCGCAACGACGCCAGATCGAATTGCAGTCTATCCTTGTCAGCCTTGGTCATTGCCTGGTCCGCACCCTCCAGCGCATCGGCGCGAAAATCGGCATCGATTTCCGACCGGACGATACGCAACTTCAAAGTGGTGGAGCGGGCCTGATGCATCCGGACGGACGCACGGCGCTCCACGATCTGGAAACTAGCCGAAACATGCTAAGAAACGTTTATGATGGGTTTCTTGAGGATGGCGGAATATACAATCAAAAATCGTGTTTTTGAAATGATTTTAGAGCAACAGCAGATCGCGATAGAGCTTCATCATGTCATCCGCCATGACCGGCGTCGAAAACTTCGCCCTGAAGCTGTCGGGGTGGGGCATGATCCGTTTCGCCCAACCGGCATCTTCGGCATCCTTGGCCATGGCCCTCGCCAGCGCCTCGACGTCGCCGGCCGGGACGAGCGCGTCGCTTTCTTCTCCCAAGACTTCGGGAATCCCGCCGACATGGGAGGCGATGACCGTTTTCCCCGCCGCAAGTGCTTCCAGCACGATATAGGGCATGGCCTCCGCGCGCGAGGGGACTACCACCGTCGTGGCCAGGGCGAAGGCCTGTCTGGCGGGCATGGCGGCATGCATGGAAATGCGCCGGGAAAGACCGGCCTTGTCGATCATCGCCGCGTATTTGTCCCTGTCCGGCCCATCGCCGACGATGACACCGGACATCGGCCGGCCGATGCCGCGCTCCATTTCCGCGAAGGCCTTGATGAAGAGGTCAGGCCCCTTAAGGTCGCGGAGCATGCCGATATAGAGAAAATGCGCCGCGCCTTCTTTCGCGGGGACGGGTTCGAACTCGTTTTCCTGTACGCCGTTATAGATCATCGCGGTACGGGTGCGCGGTTTGCCAACCTTGGCTTCATAGGCCGCCTGCTCGAACTTGCAGACGAAACAGAGCGCATCGGTGAACCGTTCCTGAAACCGCTCCAGCCGCAGGAAGAGCTGTCCCTTCAGGGTGTTGCGGGCATAATGCAGGCTTCCGCCGTGCGGTGAATAGAGGCGGGCTACGCGATACCTGTTCGCCCGCAGCAATGAGCCGATCAGCCGGGCCAAAGCGCCACCCTTGGCGCTGTGCCCGTGCAGAATGTCCGGCCGCAAACTTTTGATGTGTTTGTAGGATTTCCAAAGCGCCAGCAGATCGCCCGGGGTAATGGAGCGCCGGATGGGCAGGCGCGTCAGGCCGAGCTCCAGCATCGGCGCAATCTGCGCGAAAAGCCTCTCCTCATGCGCACCGCCGGTGGAACTGTCGCAGACGATGCCAACCTTGTGGCCCTGCCTGACATGTTCTTCGATAAGATCACGCACATGGCGGAAAACGCCGCCCACCGGCGAGCGAAAACAGTGAATGATGCGCAGGGGAGGGCCGTCGTCCGACACGTTCGCCGCGCCCCTTTCAGAAGAATCGTTCACGCACATAGACGGTATCACCCGCAAGAATGGGTGCGGTTATACCGATCCGGCCCGTCATCACTTCCGCGTTTATCTTGCGGGTGACGTCAACATCTGCCTGATTCGCGCGCGGGCTGAAGCCGCCGGCAATGGCGATGGCGTTCTGCACCGTCATGCCCGGCACATAGGAATATTGGCCAGGACGGCCCACTTCCCCCATGATGAAGACGGGGCGATAACGATCTATCTCGATCGTGACATCGGGATCGCGCAGATATCCCTGCCGAAGCTTGGCCGCAATCGCGGCTTCCAGCTGCGGCAGCGTCTTGCCCCGCGCGGGCACCTGACCGACGAGAGGGAAGGCGACATAGCCCGCCTGATCGACCGTATAGGTATTTGTCAGCCCGGCCTGTTCGAACACGTTGATACGCAGTCTGTCGCCGCTGTCGACGTGATAGGGTTGCAGTGCGGCCTCATTGAATGACCGCGGCGCAGGCTGATAGGCCGAACAGCCGGAAAGGGCCGTCAGAACGGCAAACGTCAGTGCGGTGACATGTCGTGATCCGGCGAGCGGCATCTCATCTGGCTCCGAGTCGAACTTTGATCATTCTTATCGTTCTGTTAGGGTTAATGCACGGTAAACGCGCAGCGTCAGGCCCGGTAATATCGGCTTTATTTCGTCGGAGTCTCGGTGATTAACGGTTGTGTTACCCGCAAGACTTAAACTTCGCGAAAATTGACCATCTTTATTTGAGCGCCCGAGGTTTATCTCGGTTACGGAGCCCGTATGAACGGCGATCGCATTGACGACAGGGATGTGGATATTGATCTTGCGCAACTCGTCGCGGCCATATGGCGGCGTCGGGGAAGAATCGCGGCCATAACGCTGCTGGCCGGCGGCGCCGCCTTTGTTGTTTCCAGCATGATGTCGCCCGCCTATAAGGGCGAGGCGCGCGTGCTCATTGAATCCCGTGCTGCTTCCTTTGGCGCTTCCCAGCAGTCCAACGCGCCGGCCGAGCCAGTGCTGGACGAACTGACAGTATCCAGCCAGGTGCAGATCCTGCAGTCCGTCGACCTCATCAAGCAGGTCGCCAGGGACATGAAGCTCTATGAACTCGAGGAATTCGATCCGGAGGCGCATCCTTCGCTGGTTTCGAGCCTGCTGGTTGCCGTCGGCGTCAAGAAGGATCCACTCCAGGTTCTGCCTGAAGAGCGGGTGCTGAAGGCGTTCCGCGAGAAATTGCAGGTCTATCAGGTGGAAAGTTCTCGTGTCATCACGGTCGAGTTTTCTTCAGAGGACCCGAAGCTCGCTGCGGCCATCCCGAACGAGATGATGAAGGCCTATCTCGCGCTGCAAAGCGGCGCGAAGCTCGATACCAGCACGGAAGCAGCGCGCTGGCTTGAGCCGGAAATAGCCACGCTGCGCGAAAAGGTGCGGGAGGCGGACAAAAAGGTCGCGGATTATCGTGCCTCCTCCGATCTTTTGTCGGCCGGGCAGGGCGAAACGCTCGCCACACGTCAGCTGAGCGACATCTCCACGGAACTCGGCCGTATCCGCGGCGAGCGCGCCAATGCGGAGGCGCGCGCAGAAGGCGTGCGCAACGCGCTTGCCAGCGGTCGTCCTCTCGATACCTTTCCCGATGTCGTCGCTTCTCCCACCATCCAGAGGCTGAAGGAAAACGAAACCAACATCCGCAGCCAGATTTCCGATCTTTCGTCTTCGCTGCTGGAAGGCCACCCCCGCATAAGGGCGCTGCGCAACCAGCTCGATGGCATCGAAAGGCAAATTCAGGAAGAAACCCGCAAGGTGCTGGCAAGTCTCGAAAACGAGGCCAATGTCTCACGCCTTCGGGAGCGGCAACTGGTGCAGCAACTGAACGTGCTGAAATCGGAAAGCGTGCGTGCCGGTGAGCAGCAGGTGGGCCTTAACGACCTGGAGCGGGAAGCATCCGCGCAGAGGCAGCTTCTGGAAACCTATCTCGCCCGCTATCGCGAGGCGACGTCGAGGGCTGGCTCTGCGGATTCCACGCCGGCCGATGCGCGTGTGATTTCGACGGCAGTTGAGCCACGCGAACCCTATTTCCCGAAAACCGGTGCCATCACCATCGTTGTCACGCTCGCAGCATTTCTGCTGTCCTGCATTGTCGTCATGCTGGTGGAACTCTTTACGGGTAGGGCGCTGAAACCGGTCGGAAGAAGTCAGGTTCCACCGCTTTCCGATCCGCCACCACCTGCACGCGGGCCGGTTGAAGCGGATGAGACGACGGATGCGCCTGAGCAGCCGGCGTCGGCACCTGCTGAAAATGTGGCGCCGGGCGTCCGCGCCATGCCGGTTGCGGCACAACAGCCCGTCGCCGTAGAAGAGAAACGGCGTGACCCGCCCGCAGCCACTGCCATGCCGCCGGCATTGGCGGCAGAAGATGTCGCGGCTGCGAAAGAGGCGGTGGTGGATGAGGATGCCGATGCCGCCAGTGACTTTTCGATCGACGCCGTGGCGGGCTTTCTGTCCACACGGCTCGCCAAACCCGTCGCCGCCATTGTATCTCCGGCCGGTGACAGCGGTTCGACCACGAGCGTCATGCTGGCGCGCGCATTGTCTGAAATGGGGCGTTCGGTCGTTCTCGTCGACATGACGGCATCCGCCTGCCCGACGCGGCTGATGTCGCCCGAAGCCGGACTTCCCGGTGTCATGGACCTTCTGGCAGGAGCGGCCGCCTTCGGTGAAACCATTCACGGCGACCGTCTGTCAGATGCGCATATCGTTCCACGCGGCAATGCGCAGCCCCGCGAGGCGATGCGTGCTCTGGACCGCCTGACGATGATCCTCGGTGCGCTTTCCGACGCTTACGACACGGTGCTTGTGGAGTGTGGAGCGGTGCAGATTTCGAGCCTCGAAAAAATGCTGCGCAATCTGCCGGCAGAAATCATCGTCTCGGTTCCAGGCAAGGACGGGGAGATGCTGGAGAAAACGCTCGGAGAACTGGTTGCTCATGGCTACGAGCAGGCTCTGCCGATGACCGGCATGCGAAAGCCGGACCACCTGAGCGCGGCCTGACCGGCTGTTCAGTCGAGACCCCTTGTCGAAGCTGCTGTCGGCCGGCCGGCGCGGAAACGCTGAATGAGCGCATAGAGAGCCGGATTGGATTTGATCAGGCTTTTCGTTCGGGCGATCGCGACATAGGCTGCTGCGGCGACGCGACCTTTCACCGTTACCGGCAGGAATATATCGTGCTGAACGGTGAAAAGCGGGCACCAGCTGCGCTTGTAGAGCTGGTCGCCGACCCCGAAATCGAAGATCGCAGCCCTTTGGTGGCACGCCCTTTCAATCATCAGCCAGAACAGCAATTCTCCGGGGCTGAGTTCCGAAACGGATTCATCGATCGAACCGAACTGGCAGATGATGTGGTCCTGCTTGCGCGAAAGACCGGCTATTGCGGCGATGACGCCCTCGTTCGCGCCGTGCAGGCGAATGGCATGCAACTCCAGCAGACTGTCTGTGCCCGTCTCGGGAAAATTGGCCAGGTCGTAAAAGAAATCCTTTACCGATTGGTCGCGAAAGACATCCGGAATGCCCTGCGATGCAAAACGGGCGGCTTTCTGCCGGAAGAAGGCCTGCAATAATTCACATCTTTCCTGTGGAGAATGCGCGATCACATGGCTGTAGCCGCCCATTTCCTCGGCTCTCCGGCTCTGGATCCGGAATTTCTTCCGACGTCTCTTGGCATTGACCTGCCGGAGCGTGGCCTCGAAACTTTCGAGCAACGGAAGCTGGAAGGCCGGATTCTGGTTTTCGACCGAAGCTAGATGCGACAGGGGGTTGGTCCTGCCGCGCCACGTCAGCGGTATGTTCTGCAAAGCCAGAATGTCGGCCCGGCCATGCAGCAGCTTCCGCGCCTCGCGGGCAATCGCCGCCGCGATTTCCTCTCCGGCGTGTTCGGCAAAGGAGGGGTCGAAAAGCCCGGTATTGATATTGTTGAAACGGCCGCCGGGGAAACGCGCCTTGCGAATGCCGCCCTCCAGCACGATTTCAAGCGGAAGCAGGAAAATCGTCTTGCCGCCCTGCCGGCCGCGAAGCGTCAGGAGCGCGCTGTCCTGCGTTTGTGCCCAGATGGAGCACCACCCAAAACCCTGATGCAGGGAGTTGAGCGGATCGTTTTCCAGCCGCTTCCAATCGACATGGATGGTGGAAGCGTCATCGACGAGATCGACCGACAGACGGTCAGCGCCCCGCCGCTCGTTTTGCACGGCGGTCAGCGCTTGCTCGTCGCTGGTAAAGACCGGCCCCTCAGCCGCCATCCACTCTCTCCGGTTGTTTCGGTCGGACTATATCTTTGAGCGGCAAACAATCGGTTTATAAAATTGCGACCTTAAGGTGTCACGCGGTGGTCCCGCATTAGCCCTGTCTTTTTGGCCCGGCCATCCATTTGATGATCAGCATCGCCGGCAAAATCCACAAAATTCCTGTCAGCACGAAATAAGCGAGATGCACCCACCAGGGCGATTGCGCCAGCGCCGCCGATGCAATGGCCGTCGCCACCACGGCGTAAACGACGACGAGGCAGATGATGACGATGGTGCCGATAAGCGATCTGAGGCGAGGGTGCATGAAATCTTCCGTGATTAAACAGGTGCATGACTATAGCGCCGCGACCGGATGCCGCAAACCCTGAGGCCTTGTTTTGTGGTGCCGGTTGGGGCTAATCAACATGGCTTTATGAAGGAGACTGAAAGATGAGTTCGAGCGGCATGACGATGGCCAATGGTTCCGCGGAAATGGTGGTGCAGGCTGCCCTGCAGAAGCAGGAGAAGGACCGCCGCCTGCTGCGCGTCTGGCTGCGCCTCGTGCTTTTCACACTCTTCTGTCTGGTGCTCGTTGGTGGCGCAACCCGCCTGACCGAATCCGGCCTGTCGATTACCGAATGGAAACCGATCCATGGCGCGATACCGCCGCTCTCCGTTGCGGAATGGGAAGAGGAGTTCCAGCTCTACAAGCGCATTCCGCAATATCAGGAAATCAACAAGGGCATGTCGCTCGACGAGTTCAAGACGATCTTCTGGTGGGAATGGGCGCATCGCCTGCTTGCCCGCGCCATCGGCCTCATCTTCGCTTTGCCGCTCGCCTTCTTCTGGCTGACAGGCCGCGTCGAAAAGCGCCTCCGGCTACCACTGGTCGGTCTACTGGCGCTTGGCGGCTTCCAGGGCTTCATCGGCTGGTGGATGGTCTCTTCGGGCCTCGTCAACCGCACGGATGTCTCGCAATATCGTCTTGCCACACATCTGACCATCGCCTGCCTCATCTTTGCGGGCTGCATGTGGATTTTGCGCGGCCTGTCCCATCATTCCCCCGAGGCCACCGACGAAAAGACGGGCAGGGGCTTTGCCGCGCTGTTGACGGTGCTCTGTCTCTTCCAGATCTATCTCGGCGCGTTGGTGGCGGGGTTGAATGCCGGCCTGTCCTATAATACGTGGCCGCTGATGGATGGTTCGCTGGTGCCGGGCGATCTCTTCCTGCAGCAGCCCTGGTGGATCAACCTCTTCGAAAACCCCAAGACGGTGCAGTTCATTCACCGCCTGGGCGCCTATACGCTGTTTGCCGCCACGCTGTGGCATATGGCATCGATGGCGCGCGCCTTGCCCGGTACGCCGCACGCCCGCCGCTCGGTGCTGTTCTTCGTGCTCGTCTGCATTCAGGCGGCGCTGGGAGTAACCACGCTGCTCATGCATGTGGATATTCATGTCGCGCTCGCCCATCAGGGCATGGCGCTGGTCGTGCTCGGTTTTGCGGTTGCCCACTGGCGCGGATTCATTGGAGAATATCCGCCGCCAGTTGCGGTTGAAGTCAGGGACTGAACTCGCTCAGAACTGTTTCAGGACGGCCTTAATGGTTGCCGCGACAGCGAGTTCGTTGTCGCGTTCTTCCGCATTTTCGTCCTCTTCATGCCACGCGGCAGAAAGGCAGCCATAGGCAAAGGCATATTGCAGCAATAGCCGTTCGTCCCGTTGGAGAGCCTTCGCAAAAATCGCCGCCATGGAGGCGATGCGCGCTTCGCTGCGGGTGAGGTCAAAACGGTCGAGCGGATTGGAGAACATGTTGGCGACATCGAGCGCCGCATCGCCGATCAGGCCAGCCGGATCGATGATGATCCAGCCGCGATCGCTGCGCATGATATTCTCATGGTGCAGATCGCCATGCAGCGGCTTGATATCGCGCTGCTGGCCGATCAGTTCCTGCGCAAGCGCGGCGGCCTCGATATAGGCGCTGTCGATGCCGTCGGAACGATCCTGTTCGGCCTTGCGGAACAGACTTTCGAAATAGAGAGGCAGCGTCAGCAGACTTGAGGGCGGCGGCTGCTCGGACGGCTGGTGATATCGAAGCAGGACCTCCGCTGCGATTTCCGTGGTGGAATCGTCGTCACCGTCGCGGAACAGCACGTCGCGCAGGGTCTCCGTGCCGGCATGTTCCATCAGAAGAATATCATCGGAGCGGTC
This sequence comes from Agrobacterium sp. 5Ca39, assembly GCF_055382365.1. NCBI lineage: Bacteria > Pseudomonadati > Pseudomonadota > Alphaproteobacteria > Hyphomicrobiales > Rhizobiaceae > Agrobacterium > Agrobacterium sp. 5Ca39. Next base: position 881,827 of record NZ_AP026436.1, read on the forward strand.
AAGCAACTCCACGCAGCCGATCCCGGCGCGCCATTCGATGAAATCCGCGCCGCGAAGGCTGTCCGTCAATACTTTCTTCTTCAGAACCTTGGCGACCGCAAGGGAACCGTCATCGCGCACAAGCTCGTAGACCACCCCCGCAGGCGTATCCGCAATCTGCTTTACGGCCTCGATATTCCACGAGGCCGGAAAAGAGGGCGTGGTCATGGTCATGAGCAACGTCTCATGCGGAAAGCATCAGTTCCATGTTCTGCACGGCAGCACCGGAGGCACCCTTGCCGAGATTGTCGAGCAACGCGACGAGGTTGATATGCTCGCCGCCCTCGGTGCCGAAGACGAAGATCTTCATCGTATCCTTGCCAGCCAATTCCTCGGCATCGATACGCGCCAACCCCTTGCTCTCGGCCAGAGGCACGACGCTGACGATATCCTGTCCAGCGTAATGGGCGGTGAGTGCCGCATGGATCGTTTCGATATCAGTGCCTTCCTTAAGGTCGGCGGCGAACAGCGGCACCTGGACGATCATGCCCTGCGGGAAGCGACCTACGGAGGGCGAAAACAGCGGCGCGCGGTCAAGCTGGCCGTGAATGGTCATTTCAGGCACATGCTTGTGCTTGAGCGTCAGGCCATAAAGGAAATTATTGGCGCTGATGGCATCGTCGCGGCTCTCGTCTTCCATTTGCGCAATCATCTGCTTGCCGCCGCCAGTATAGCCGGAGACCGCATTGACGCTGACAGGATAACCGTCCGGCAGGAGGCCAGCGGCCCGCAGCGGGCGAATAAGGGCGATCGCACCGGTCGGATAGCAGCCGGGATTGGCGACGAGGCGGGCAGAGCGAACCTTCTCGCCCTGGTCCTTATCCATTTCGGCAAAACCGTAAGCCCAGTCCTGATGAACGCGATAAGCGGTGGAGGTATCTATGATGCGGACATTATTGTTGCCAGCCACCATGGAAACCGCTTCCCGGGACGCGTCGTCCGGCAGGCAGAGGATCGAAATGTCGGCGCTATTGAGCATATCCTCGCGCATCGCGGCATTGCGGCGCTCGGCTTCCGGAATGGACAGCAGCTCGATATCGCGGCGACCGGCAAGGCGCGTGCGGATCTGCAGACCCGTGGTGCCGTGTTCGCCATCGATGAAGATCTTCGCTGTCATGTCCTTGTCCTGACTTTTCAGAGGGTTGCGAGGGTAGTCGGAATCAGTTTGGCAAGCGCCGTCGTCTTTGTCAGCCAGCCTTGGCCAGCCGTTCGGCACGCAGGCCAAGCATATACATTGCAACGGTCGCTCCGGCAATGGCGGTAATATCCGCATGGTCGTAGGCGGGTGCCACCTCCACGACGTCGGAGCCGCGAATATCGAGCTGGCCAAGCCCACGCAAAACGGAGAGAATTTTAGCGCTGGTCGGCCCGCCGGCGACGGGTGTGCCGGTTCCCGGCGCGAAGGCGGGATCGAGGCAATCGATATCGAAGGTGAGATAGGTGGGCATACCGCCCGTGTGCTTGACGATCAGCGACGCGATATCGCTGGCCCGCATGTCCTCCACCTCGTAACCGTGAAGAATGCGGATGCCGAAATCGTCAGGCGCGTGGGTGCGGATGCCGATCTGGATCGAGCGGTCGGCATCGATCAGCCCGTCGCGCACGGCGCGGGCCACGAAGGAGCCGTGGTCGATGCGCTTGCCATCGTCGAACCATGTATCCTGATGCGCGTCGAACTGCACCAGCGCGAGTGGGCCGTGCTTGGCCACATGCGCTTTCAGCAATGGCCAGGTGATGAAATGATCGCCGCCGAGCGTCAGCAGGTAATCCGTCTTGGAGATGATCCTGCGCGCTTCCTTTTCGATCGTGTCAGGCGTTTTCCAGTGGTTGCCGTAGTCAAGCAGGCAGTCGCCATAATCAATGGTCGGCATATGGACGAAGAGATCGCGCGTGAAAGGATATTGCGGATCATTATCGAAAATCGCCGAAGCGCGGCGGATCGCCTGGGGCCCGAAACGTGCGCCGGGACGGTTGGAGGTCGCCGCGTCGAAGGGAATACCCCACACGGCAGTCGAAACGCCTTTGAGGTTCTTGGTATATTTGCGCCGCATGAAGGAGAGGACACCGGCATGGGTCGGGTCCGTGGCAGCCGATGTCAGGGACATTGCGGTGAAGGCATGGTCGATGGTTTTGGCCGGCATTGATCACCCCATTGCGATTTGCGCCGAGGTTGCTGTCTTCCTGATGAAAAAACAAGGGAGGAGGCCATGAAAAAAGGCGGAGCCGAAGCCCCGCCTTTCGAAGTTCTGAACGAACCGTTCCTGGAAGCGATTAGCGCTTCGAGAACTGGAACGAACGGCGGGCCTTGGCCTTACCGTACTTCTTACGCTCGACAACGCGGCTGTCGCGGGTCAGGAAGCCACCCTTCTTCAGAACGGAGCGCAGGCCCGGTTCGAAGTAGGTGAGGGCCTTGGACAGACCGTGACGAACGGCGCCGGCCTGACCGGACAGACCACCACCGGCAACGGTGGCGATGATGTCGAACTGACCCGTGCGGGCAGCGGCAACGATCGGCTGCTGGAGGATCATCTGCAGAACCGGACGTGCGAAATACGTGGTGAAATCGCGGCCGTTGATGATGATCTTGCCAGAACCGGCCTTGACCCATACGCGGGCTACGGCGTTCTTGCGCTTGCCGGTCGCGTAGGAGCGGCCGAGGGTATCAACCTTGCGGACATGCACGGGAGCCGAAGCTTCCGAAGCCGGGGCGAGGTCTTTCAGAGAGGAAAGATCGGCCATTATCAGGCGCTCCTTACGTTCTTCTTGTTGAGCGCGGCAACGTCGAGAACGACCGGCTGCTGTGCTTCGTGCGGGTGGTTGGAACCGGCGTAAACGCGCAGGTTCTTCATCTGACGACGGCCGAGCGGACCGCGCGGGATCATGCGCTCGACGGCCTTTTCAACGACGCGCTCCGGGAAGCGGCCTTCGATGATCTGGCGAGCCGTACGCTCCTTGATGCCACCCGGGTGACCGGTGTGCCAGTAGTACTTCTTGTCGGAATACTTCTTGCCGGTGAGGGCAACCTTTTCCGCATTGATAACGATGACGTTGTCGCCATCATCAACGTGGGGGGTGTAGGTAGCCTTGTGCTTGCCGCGCAGGCGGGTTGCAACGATGGTGGCGAGGCGACCAACAACGAGGCCTTCGGCGTCGATGATGACCCACTTCTTCTCCACCTCAGCGGGCTTCTGAACGAAAGTAGACATGAATTTCACTTTCTAACGTGGACCCGTCATCCTCTTCATGAAGAGCATACGGGCGTTTCTTGTTGCTTGGTTTGGTTGCCGATAAGGGCTACCGCAAATGACCCTATTCCGGCTGGAATCCGATCTGGCGCGCTTATACGGTGCGCGAACGAAAGCGTCAATATGATTGATTTTGGAGGTCTCAAAAATAATCAAGTAAAAACAAACGGTTGGTTGTGGGGTATTATTTTACCCCATCATCTGACCTCGTTTTACCCCAGCCGCATCACCAGAACGCCCGCTGCAATGATGCCTCCGGCAAGGTAGCGCCAGATGCTGGCGCGTTCTTTCAGGATCACCACTGATATCACCAGCGCGAAAAGAATGGAGGTTTCCCGGAGTGCTGCGACGACGGCGACAGGCGCTTTGGTCATGGCGTAAAGCGCCAGCCCATAGGAGAGTATGGAGCCGCCGCCACCGATAAGGCCACGCCACCAGTTGCGCCGGACATGCTGGACGACGGGGCCGGCGCCCCGCTGGTAAAACGCGAAACCGAACAGCAGCACGGGTGGCAGCAGAGACATCCAGAGCGTGTATGAGATGGCGTTGCCGGAAAGCCTTGCGCCGACACCGTCGACGAAGGTGTAGGATGCAATCACGAAAGCGTTGAGCAGGGCGACCATGATCGCCTTTCCGCCCCCGCGCCTTGCCTCGAAAGCAAGCGTCAGGATCCCCGCGGAGATGACGCCGATGCCCGCAATCGCCAGCGGGCTCAAAATCTCGCTCAGGAACAGGCTGCTCGTCGCCGCCACGATCAAGGGTGCCACGCCGCGCATGACGGGATAGACAAGGCCGATGTCGCCGATCGTATAGGCGGCGGCGACAAGGCGGAAATAAGCGAATTGCAGGACGGCTGAGGCGATCAGGAAGGGAATGGCGACTGGCGAGGGAAACGGCAGGAAAGGCAGAAACGGCAGCGAACAGGCTGCAGCTCCCGCCGCAATCAACGAGGCGTCCAGCGATTTATCGGAACCGGATTTGACCAGCGCATTCCATCCGGCATGCAGCATTGCGCCCAGAAGCACCAGAATAAGAATGTCGAATGTCACAGTCAGAGACTCGCTCACGGGCTTTTCGGGCAATCTACAGCATTGGCCTCAGAAACTGGAAGTCATTTTCCGGACGGGCAGGTGTACGCTTTCAATCGCCTCGCCGAGGCCGTCCCCAATCCGGTGCCTACGGGCTTTGTTTTTATGGATTATGACACGCGTCAAATTTTTGATTTCTATGCGTCATGAAAAAACGAGATCCAATATCGCGCATGAGACACGCTTTCCTGCTTCTGATTTAATCCGGAAAATAACGCCTGATGCACGGCTTGCGGATCAGCCTCGCGCTGCGGATTTCCTTGAAAAATGACCGAGCACATCATTTATTCCAGTTGTTGGTATTGCGCCTGGCGTTTCAAATGAGCGTGCGGGCGACTAAAATCGTATGATGACCAATGAAAATAAATTTCAGAATTCCCATCGAAACTCCACTATAACGTTGCAGACTTATAGAATGGTTGGTTTACGAAATAACTTTTTGAAAATTAGTCGCGGCTAAATAACCGGTGAACGGAATGAAAACAAACAGGAGACGAAGAGCGCATGGAATGCACGCTAATGTTGTTTCCGCCTGTTTCGATGGCCGTTCGGCGCAATTTTTGAAAAGTGGATGAAAATACTCAATACATCCGGTGTGTGCGCGATTTTGTGAAATCATTTTGCGTCGATGAAAACGGGGTTGCAGAGTGCCGATCCGGCGGAGATATTAATTTTTGCGCTTTCGGGGTTCCGGAGACGACCGGAGCGTCCTAGATGAGAATGGCATCGCATGAAACGGCGTGAAGGTTGCCGGCGCTGGAACCATGCGGGAGAGGAGAGGCTGGTGGGCATTAAAGCAACGCTCCAGACGCCTGCGCCTCTCTGGATCAGGTGGTATGCCAAAGGAATAAGTTGACATGCAGCATGATACTTACGAAGCGGATTACCCCAGGAAAATCCTGACGAATGTCAAAACCATCGCCCTGCTGGGAGCTTCGCCCAATCCGGATCGGCCGAGCCATGGCGTCATGCGCTTCCTGCTGTCCAAGGGCTATCGCGTGTTTCCGGTCAATCCGGGTCAGGCGGGCAAGGAGATACTGGGACAGGCGGTCTATGCCCGGCTGGCCGATATTCCCGAGGCTGTTGATATGATCGATGTGTTTCGTGCGCCGGAATATCTTTCCGCGATTGTCGACGAGGCGATCTTGCTGCCGCAACGCCCAAAGGTGATCTGGGGTCAGCTATCCGTGCGGGACGATAATGCCGCCGCCAAGGCCGAGGCTTATGGCATTGACGTGGTGATGAACCGTTGCCCGGCAATTGAGTATCCGCGTCTCAATATCGCATGATAGTTGGTACGGATTGGGCTTATCATTTGGCGCCAAGGCATTATGATCCCTCCAGAATTCCATTGGAGGAAACATCATGCCGAGCAGCAATCCCGGTTTTTCAACGCTGGCCATCCATGCGGGCGCACAGCCTGATCCTACGACCGGCGCACGGGCGACACCCATCTATCAGACGACGGCCTACGCTTTCCGTGATGCGGATCATGCCGCCGCCCTGTTTGGGCTGAAAGAGTTCGGCAATATCTACACCCGCATCATGAACCCCACTCAGGCGGTTCTGGAAGAGCGTGTGGCCGCGCTTGAGGGTGGTACCGCAGCGCTTGCCGTCGCCTCCGGCCACGCCGCACAATTGCTGGTTTTTCATACGCTGCTGCAGTCCGGCGACAATTTCATCGCCGCCCGTCAGCTTTACGGCGGATCGATCAACCAGTTCGGCCACGCCTTCAAAGGTTTCGACTGGCAGGTTCGCTGGGCCGACGCCACCGATCCCGCCAGTTTCGAACAGCAGATCGATGAGCGCACACGCGCCGTCTTCATAGAAAGCCTTGCAAATCCAGGCGGCACCTTTGTGGATATCGCCGCAATTGCCGAAGTTGCCCATCGGCACGGCCTGCCGCTGATCGTCGACAACACGATGGCAAGCCCATATCTGCTGCGACCGCTGGAACACGGTGCAGACATCGTACTGCATTCGCTGACGAAATTCCTCGGTGGCCACGGTAATTCCATGGGCGGCATCATCGTTGACGGCGGAACCTTCGACTGGTCGGCAACAGACCGGTTTCCGGCCCTGTCACAGCCCCGGCCCGAATATTCCGGCGTCGTGCTCCACCAGACTTTCGGTAATTTCGCCTTTGCCATCGCCTGCCGCGTGCTTGGCCTGCGCGATCTCGGCCCGGCGATTTCGCCCTTCAACGCCTTCCTCATTCTCACGGGAATTGAGACCCTGCCGCTGCGCGTTCAACGCCATTCAGACAATGCGCTTGCCGTCGCCAAATGGCTTAAGGCACATCCCAAGGTCGGCTGGGTGAATTATGCCGGCCTGGAGGAAAGCGACAATCACGCCCTCCAGCAGCGTTACTCGCCGAAGGGCGCGGGTTCGGTCTTTACATTTGGCGTCAAGGGCGGTTATGCGGCCGGCAAGGCACTGGTCGAAGGGCTGCAGCTATTCTCCCATCTCGCTAATATCGGTGACACGCGCTCGCTTGTCATCCACCCGGCTTCCACCACCCATGCCCAGCTGACGCCGGAGCAGCAGACGGCGGCCGGCGCCGGTCCGGATGTGGTGCGTCTGTCCGTCGGAATCGAGGATGTCAACGACATCATTGCCGATCTTGAACAATCGCTTGCAAAAGTCTGAGAGGTCGGCGTCGCGATGAGCAACCTACTGACATTCGAAGATGCTTCCCTCGAAGCAGAGCATGGTGCGCCAGCGCCGGAGCGATTGATCTCCGGCGACCCCAAATTCACCACATGGAATCTGGAGGAAGCGCCGGGCGGTATTTATGCCGGCATCTGGCAATCCACACCCGGAAAATGGCGTGTCGTCTATGACGAATGGGAATATTTCAGCATCCTCGAGGGCCATTCCATCCTGACCGAGGATGGCGGGGCCCCGCGTGACCTCAGACCGGGCGACAGGCTTGTGCTGCGGCCCGGCTTTACCGGCACCTGGGAAGTCGTGGAGACAACACGAAAAGACTATGTCATCAGGCTGTGACGGCGGAAATCCGCTCGGTCACGCTATAGCTGGTCGAACGAGATGATGGATTGAAGGAGCCCGGGAAAGCGGGCTTCCAAATCGTCGACACGGACGACGCTGATATTCTCGACACCCTGTTTGTGGGTTCGAATCAACCCTGCCTCCCGCAGGATCCGCATATGGCTGGACAGGGTTGAACGCGGCATGTCCTGACAGGGTGCTGCGGCACCACAATTCTGTCCGGTCTCGGAGCCCCATAATTTTCGGATGATGCCCATGCGTGCCGGTTCGCCAAGAGCGGCGAGCACGGCCGTGAGCGAAATGTCTTCGCGTGCGGGATGAAAAAACTGAGCCATGGACCGCCTCTAGCACATGGATTGACAAGCTTCAATATTTCAATAAAACCGAAATACCGAATTATGGTTATTCGGAAATTACGACATTCATGGAGTTTGCAATGTCTGGATTGTTCAGTGGGCAGGTCGTGGTTGTCACCGGTGGATCGACTGGCATCGGCTTTTCCGTCGCGAGATTGGCTCTGGAAGGCGGAGCCTCCGCCGTTTACGTGACAGGCCGCAATACCGCCAATCTCGAGGCAGCGGTCGCCAGGCTCGGGCAGGGGGCGATCGGCTTCGCGTCCGATGTTGCCAAGCTCTCCGATCTGGAACGGCTCAAGGCGCGCATTGAAGCAGATGGCCGGAAGGTGGACGTGCTGGTCGCCAATGCCGGCATCGCCGAGAACAATGACCTCGGCGATACCCACGAGGCGCTGTACGACCGGATTTTCGACATCAACGTCAAGGGCGTTTTCTACACCGTGCAGACATTGCTGCCGGTCCTGCGCGATGGCGGCTCGATCGTGCTCACCGGGTCGATCGTCGGCAACAAGGGCCTGGAGAGGTTGAGCGCCTATAATGCTTCCAAGGCGGCCGTTCGCTCATTCGCCCGCAGTTTTGCCAACGACCTCAAGGCGCGGGGCATCCGCGTCAATACGGTTAGCCCGGGCGTGACCCGCACGCCGATCATGGAAAACGGCCTGAAGCTCGATGAAGAAAAGATCGCCGGTTTCGAGGCCTATCTGAAGGATGCCGCGCCGATCGGCCGGATGGCCGACCCCGACGAGATCGCTGAGGCCGTTCTGTTTCTGGCCTCTTCAAAGGCCAGTTACATCACCGGCGTCGAGCTTTCGGTCGATGGCGGTCTGGCCCAGATTTAAGGCCTGCGCACGCTACCAGCTGAGATCGAGCCGCTCCAGCCCATGGAAATGATAGACATCCTTGACCTTGGGCGGCTCGGCAATTTTCAGGCGCGGCAGGCGTTTGAAAAGCAGTGGCAGGGCAAGGTTCAGTTCCAGTCTTGCCAATGGCGCGCCGATACAGAAATGGATGCCGGCGCCGAAGGAGACATTGGCGCCTTCGTTGCGCTCCGGCCGGAAGGTCAGTGGATCAGGGAATTTTGACGGATCGAGGTTGGCCGCAGCCAGGATCAGGCTCACCTTGTCGCCACGCTTGAACTGCACGCCGTCAATCTCGACCGGCTCCAGAACCCATCGCTGGAAGATGTGCACCGGCGCGCAGATCCGCAGGGTTTCCTCCACCGTGCGTTCCGTGGCGGCCTCGTCGCTAAACAAGGTCTGCGGCGATATCCCGCTCTCCAGAATGATACGCACGGAATTGCCGATCTGATGAACGGTCGCTTCATGGCCCGCGTTGAGCAGGACGATGGTGGTGGACACCAGCTCGTCGTCGGTCAGATATTGACCCTTGTGCTCGGTATGGATCATGTGGCTCAGCAGGTCGTCCTCAGGCTTGGCCCGCCGCTCGGCGATCACGCTGCGAACATAATCCGAAAATTCCTTCGCAGCCCTGTCGGCCAGAAGCTCGTCTTCCGGTGTGCGCTTGAACATGTACATGCCGACATAGGCATGCGACCACTTCAGCAGCTGCGGCCCCATTTCCTCGGGAATGCCGATCATCCGGGCGATCATCGTTACCGGGATGATATCGGCGTAGGAGGAAAGCAGTTCCGTCTCGCCCTTCTCTTCGAAAGCGTCAATCAGCCGGTTGGCGAGTTCCTCGATCTCCGGCTTCATCTTGTCGACATGCCGTGACACGAAGGCGCGGTTGATCAGCGTGCGCAGCCGCGTATGCTCCGGCGGCTCCAGTTCCAGAAGCGAATGCTGCTCGGCCAGGTCGAAATGCTTCACATGCTCAAGCGGCTCTGGCAGGCCGATCTCTTCACGAGTTGCCACATGCAGGATCTGTCGTCCAAACCGGCGGTCGCGCAGTAGCGAGCTGACATGGTCATAAGAGGTGAAAAACCATTGCCGCTGCTCTTCCCAGTAGAAAGTGGGACATTGCGCGTGCAGGGCGGCGTAGACGGGGTTCGGATCGTTGTAAAAAGCTGGGTCGCGCGCATCGAGTGAAACGTGGCGGGTGGCGGAATCGATTTTGAGAAAGGGAAACGTCGCTGTCATGCTGATGGTTTATTCCGCGCTTGGCGCTTTGGGAAGGGCGGCAGGCGTTCCTTCATATGTCACCAAATGGTTACACCTTCACCGGCTGGCAATTGCGGATATCCGGTTCAGCGCCGCGACCTGCCGGTCGGCATTGTTATCCATAGGGTTTTCGTCACGGTCCGAGGCGGGCACGACGACATTGGCCGAATTTACGTGGATTACGGTCCGATTGCGCCCGGCTTTCTTTGCGGCATAAAGCGCTCGGTCGGCCTCGGTCATCATCACATTCAGCTCGGCGTCCTTGATCATCGCTTCGGATATGCCGACGCTGGTCGTCACCTTGATGGGTTCGCCGCGTGAGGTGATTTTCGAAAGAAGCAGATTGTTACGGATGGATTCGGCAAGCGTGACGGTGCTGGAGGGGCTTTCGACCTCCGCCACCAGCGCGAACTCCTCGCCGCCCATCCTCACGAAAAGGCCGCGGTCGCCGATCGCGCGTTGCGCGATTTGACAGAAATGCACGAGTACGGCGTCGCCGGACTGGTGGCCGTATCTGTCATTGATCTTCTTGAAATGGTCGATGTCGAAGAGAACAAGCGCCACATATCGGCTGGAGCCGTGTGAGCGCTTCTTGATGCGGTCGAACTCCTCCAGCAGACCACGCCGGTTAAGGACACCGGTCAGGTGATCGGTCATGGCGAGCCGGTGGAGACGAAGCTCCGTATCCTCCATGATGATCTTGGCGCTGATCATGATGATGGCCGTGAAGCCGAGCATGCCGGAAAAAGCGAGCGCCGATGTCAGCGGAATGGCGTTGGGCGCGGCCGCATTGGCCGGGATGACAATGGAGGCAACGACGGCGCCGGCAAAAGCCTGCAGGATCAGAATCGTCGCCAGAACTTTTCTGCTGCGCGACCTGCGCTCGCCATTTGCCAGAAGCACACCGGCGAGCATGAAATAGCCCGTGGCCGCACTGGCGTGATAAAGCAGGATCCGGGCCACCATGTTTTCTCGCACGGGTGGGACGAACATTCCGGCGATCCACAGGAGGGCCGGAATGGCAATCCAGCCAGCGAGCTTGCGCTTCTCCAGGGACAAGAGGCCCGCGAGCCAAAAGCCGAAGGCGGAAAGCGCCAGCGCGTTGCCGACCTGAATGGACAGGAAACTGGAAATATCTCCGCGAAACGCCACCATGACGGTGCCGAAGCCGGTGGCGAGAAAGCCGGCGGCGAAATAGAGATTGTGCCGGCGGGAAGGGCGGTGCAGCCACAGCGTTCCCAGAAGCACGGCAAGGGTGAACGTCTCCGCCGCCCATAGTAGCGTGCTCGTCTTTGCATCCAGCATTGCAAAATCCTATCTGCGCCATCATGCGGCAAAAGCGGAGAAGCTCGCACGACGTGCGTTATTCCCGCTGAATTGTTGAGCTGCCATTTCGCCCGGATAGGGCTGTTCGCCGATGGGAACCGAAATTCGTTTTTCAGTATCAGCAGCAAATACTAACGAGTTCTTGCCGGTTAGAAGTTATATCTGTGCATGAAGTACATTTTTTTGGTCCTCGCCAGTCTTGGTAAAAAATTGATGGCGGGGAGACAAATGGCTGCGGCCGGGACGAACGGGTGCAAAAGCCCGCCGCGGCCGGCCTCCGAAGCCCTGCAAACGCTGTTGAGCCGTTAAGGATATGCGGCTTCGTGTCTTGAAGTACGGGGCAGGGACACTCTATGTAGGGAGTATGAAGGTTAGAAGTGATTCCGGGGCGGTTTCCGCAACGGGCAGAGTTGACAAAGGACGGACATGAAAAATCCAGTTGATACCGCCATGGCTCTGGTGCCGATGGTCGTTGAGCAGACCAATCGCGGCGAACGCTCCTACGACATATTTTCCCGTCTTCTCAAGGAACGCATCATTTTCCTCACCGGCCCGGTGGAAGACCAGATGGCGTCGCTCGTCTGCGCGCAGCTGCTGTTCCTCGAGGCCGAGAACCCGAAGAAGGAAATTGCGCTCTACATCAATTCGCCAGGTGGCGTCGTGACCGCCGGCATGGCGATCTACGATACGATGCAGTTTATACGCCCTGCGGTCTCCACGCTCTGCGTCGGCCAGGCTGCCTCCATGGGTTCGCTGCTTCTCGCTGCCGGTGAAAAGGGAATGCGTTTCGCCACCCCCAACGCACGCATCATGGTGCACCAGCCATCGGGCGGCTTCCAGGGCCAGGCTTCGGATATCGAACGCCACGCCCGCGACATCATTAAGATGAAGCGCCGCCTCAATGAAGTCTACGTGAAGCATACCGGCCGCACGCTCGAAGAGGTTGAAAAAACCCTCGATCGCGACCATTTCATGGATGCAGACGAGGCGAAGGACTGGGGCGTGATCGACAAGATCCTGACCTCGCGCCAGGAAATCGAAGGCGCCGTCGCGAATTGAGGCGCGACGCTTTTTGACGTTTGTTTGACCCCGCAAAAGTAATTTCGGGGCTTTCAACCGGAACAGAAAGCGATATTAGTATATATAAAGGCTATGTTGATTTTTTATGACGCGGCCTTTGGTTTAATGGGGAATTCGTTGCCGCCGGTTATCAGCTCCTGTATCTGATACGGTTAGTACCCCGGGAAACGAGGCGGATACGGCGATGCACCCCAAGGGCGGCCGTATCTGCGGGCGGTAAGTTGACCGCGATCCGTTTGACGGACCTGCGGCGTGCTGGAAGGAAAGAGATATGAGCAAAGTCAGCGGCAGCAACGGCGGCGACTCTAAGAATACACTCTATTGTTCATTCTGCGGCAAGAGCCAGCACGAAGTCCGGAAACTCATTGCCGGACCGACGGTATTCATCTGCGATGAATGCGTCGAATTGTGCATGGACATCATCCGCGAGGAGAACAAGACGTCTATGGTGAAGTCGCGCGAGGGTGTGCCCACCCCGCAGGACATCATCAAGATCCTCGACGAATACGTCATCGGCCAGAAGCAGGCGAAGAAAATCCTGTCCGTGGCCGTTCACAACCACTACAAGCGCCTCGCGCACGCCTCCAAGAATGGCGATGTCGAGCTGGCGAAGTCGAACATCATGCTCGTCGGCCCGACGGGCTGCGGCAAGACCTATCTTGCTCAGACGCTCGCCCGCATCATCGACGTTCCCTTCACCATGGCGGACGCAACGACGCTGACCGAAGCCGGTTATGTCGGCGAGGACGTGGAAAACATCATCCTGAAGCTGTTGCAGGCGGCGGATTACAATGTCGAGCGCGCCCAGCGCGGCATCGTCTATATCGACGAAGTCGACAAGATTTCCCGCAAGTCGGACAACCCGTCCATCACGCGCGACGTATCGGGCGAGGGCGTTCAGCAGGCGCTTCTGAAGATCATGGAAGGCACGGTCGCTTCCGTTCCGCCGCAGGGTGGCCGCAAGCATCCGCAGCAGGAGTTCCTGCAGGTGGATACGACCAACATCCTGTTCATCTGCGGCGGCGCTTTTGCCGGCCTCGACAAGATCATCTCGGCCCGGGGCGAAAAGACCTCGATCGGCTTCGGTGCGACCGTTAAGGCGGAAGACGACCGTCGTGTGGGCGAAGTGCTCCGCGAGCTGGAGCCGGAAGATCTGGTGAAGTTCGGCCTCATTCCGGAATTCATCGGCCGTCTGCCCGTTCTGGCGACGCTGGAAGACCTGGATGAAGATGCGCTGATCCAGATCCTGTCCGAGCCGAAGAACGCTCTGGTCAAGCAGTACCAGCGCCTGTTCGAGATGGAAGACGTCGAGCTGACCTTCCACGAGGACGCGCTGCGCGAAATCGCCCGCAAGGCGATCACCCGCAAGACCGGTGCCCGTGGCCTGCGCTCGATCATGGAAAAGATCCTGCTGGATACCATGTTCGAACTGCCGACGCTGGAGGGCGTGCGCGAAGTGGTCATTTCCAACGACGTCGTCAGCGGCGTTGCGCGTCCGCTCTACATCTATGCGGACCGTCAGGAAGAAAAGACCAACGTCTCGGCGTAATCGGCTGCTGTGATGTTTGATGAAATCAGAGGCCCGCATCCGTGCGGGCCTTTTCTATTAGATGGGCCTTACGAAACTTGCGGCTAACTTGACGAAGCCCGATTTTGCGTTTGGAGCGGATTGCGCTTTGCTGATAAAGTCTTACAACTGATTTGCAGCGCGATATGACGGAAATGTGAATTTCGTCGGCGACCCGGTTCCTGAGCCCTCGAGGATAACCGGAAATGTCGGTAGTATTAGCCAGCGCTGAGTTTTGTTGAATTTCACGGTCCTGCCGTCGCGTAAGGCCGTCTGCTCCGACGACTTGAAATCGGTGTTTCGAAACTCCACTTTCAGTCTCGAGAAATGAATATGCCGGACGCCCCCAAGACGTTCGGCAAAGTGTCCCGAAAGGGACCATGGAAAGGAAATGATATGACGAACATCACGTCTGCGGCATCTGGCGGTACCTATCCGGTACTTCCCCTGCGCGACATTGTCGTTTTCCCGCATATGATCGTTCCCCTGTTCGTCGGGCGGGAAAAATCCATCCGTGCGCTCGAGGAAGTCATGGGCTCCGACAAGCAGATTATGCTTGTTACCCAGATCAACGCCAGCGACGACGATCCGGCGCCTGAAGCCATCCACAAGGTCGGCACGGTCGCCAATGTCCTGCAGCTTCTGAAGCTTCCCGATGGCACCGTGAAGGTGCTGGTGGAAGGCAAGGGCCGCGCCCAGATCGACAGCTACACCGGTCGCGAGGATTTCTACGAAGCCTCGGCCACGCCTTTGCAGGAGCCTGCCGAAGATCCGGTCGAGATCGAGGCGCTCTCGCGTTCGGTCGTTTCGGAATTCGAGAGCTATGTGAAGCTCAACAAGAAGATTTCGCCCGAGGTTGTCGGCGCTGCCGGTCAGATCGATGATTACTCGAAGCTCGCCGACACGGTCGCTTCGCACCTGTCGATCAAGATCACCGAAAAGCAGGAAATGCTGGAAACCGTCAGCGTGAAGCAGCGGCTTGAAAAAGCGCTTGGCTTCATGGAAGGCGAGATTTCCGTTCTTCAGGTCGAAAAGCGCATCCGCTCGCGCGTCAAGCGCCAGATGGAGAAGACCCAGCGCGAATATTACCTGAACGAGCAGATGAAGGCGATCCAGAAGGAGCTCGGCGACGGCGAGGACGGCCGTGACGAGATGGCCGAGCTGGAAGAGCGCATCGCCAAGACAAAGCTTTCCAAGGAGGCCAAGGAAAAGGCCGAAGCGGAAATGAAGAAGCTGCGCCAGATGAGCCCGATGTCCGCGGAAGCGACTGTCGTGCGCAACTATCTGGACTGGCTGCTTGGTCTGCCCTGGGGCAAGAAGTCCAAGATCAAGGCGGACCTCAACAATGCCGAGAAGATCCTGGATCAGGACCATTTCGGTCTGGACAAGGTCAAGGAGCGTATCGTCGAGTATCTGGCCGTGCAGGCCCGTGCGACGAAGATCCGTGGCCCGATCCTGTGCCTCGTCGGCCCGCCCGGCGTCGGCAAGACCTCGCTCGCCAAGTCGATCGCCAAGGCAACCGGCCGCGAGTATGTGCGCATGGCGCTGGGTGGCGTTCGTGACGAAGCGGAAATCCGCGGTCACCGCCGCACCTATATCGGCTCCATGCCGGGCAAGATCGTCCAGTCGATGAAGAAGGCCAAGAAGGCAAACCCGCTCTTCCTGCTCGACGAAATCGACAAGATGGGCATGGATTTCCGTGGCGATCCGTCGTCGGCGCTGCTCGAGGTTCTCGATCCGGAACAGAACTCCACCTTCATGGATCACTACCTGGAAGTGGAATACGACCTGTCCGACGTGATGTTCGTGACCACGGCCAACACGCTGAACATTCCCGGCCCGCTGATGGACCGTATGGAAGTGATCCGCATCGCCGGTTACACGGAAGACGAAAAGCGCGAAATCGCAAAGCGTCACCTGCTGCCCAAGGCGATCAAGGAACATGCCCTGCGTCCGGAAGAATTCTCGGTCACCGATGATGCCCTGATGGTTGTCATCCAGCAGTACACCCGCGAGGCGGGCGTGCGCAGCTTCGAACGCGAGCTGATGAAGCTGGCGCGGAAGGCTGTCACCGAGATCATCAAGGGCAAGGTCAAGTCCGTTGAGGTTACCGCAGCAAACGTTCCGGATTATCTGGGCGTTCCGCGGTTCCGCCACGGCGAGGCTGAGCGCGAGGATCAGGTCGGTGTCGTCACGGGTCTGGCCTGGACGGAAGTCGGCGGTGAGCTGCTCACCATCGAAGGCGTGATGATGCCGGGCAAGGGCCGCATGACGGTTACCGGCAACCTCAAGGAAGTGATGAAGGAATCCATTTCGGCGGCGGCATCCTATGTCCGTTCGCGCGCCGTGGACTTCGGCATCGAGCCGCCGCGCTTCGACAAGAGCGACATCCACGTGCACGTTCCGGAAGGGGCAACCCCGAAGGACGGTCCCTCCGCCGGTGTCGCCATGGCAACCGCGATCGTCTCCATCATGACCGGTATTCCGGTCTCGAAGGATGTGGCGATGACGGGCGAGATCACGCTTCGTGGTCGCGTTCTGCCGATCGGTGGCCTGAAGGAAAAGCTGCTTGCAGCGCTTCGCGGCGGCATCAAGAAGGTGCTGATCCCGGAAGAAAACGCCAAGGATCTGGCGGAGATTCCGGATAATGTGAAGAACGAGATGGAAATCATTCCGGTGTCGCGCATGGGCGAGGTTATCAAGCACGCCCTCATTCGCCAGCCGGAGCCCATCGAGTGGGATGGCAGCATCGAGACGCCGGTGATCGCAACGGTCGAAGGCGTTGATGACGGCAGCCAGACCATCGCGCATTGAGACGCGTCGTCGCGAGGGCCGGAATCGGTGCTCGCGACAGGTCCTGCGTAGATTCAATGCGTTAGGCTTCACGACGAAGGTACGGCTTCAGGTCGGCGCAAGTGATGCGAAATTGGCACGATTATGGGGAAGGCCGGCAGAAATGTCGGCCTTTTTTGTGAAAAAAACCGCAGACCCCTTGTTTTTCAGGCGATTCCAGCGCTTTTGAGTTGCTGCGCGCGGATACGAACGTATTCTGCGCCGGCTTAATTTGAGTCGTTTCAAACCATTGAAAGGGGTGGAAACATGAACAAGAACGAGCTCGTCTCTGCTGTTGCCGAAAAGGCTGGTCTCACGAAGGCAGATGCTGCTTCCGCTGTTGATGCCGTATTCGAAACCGTACAGAGCGAACTGAAGAACGGTGGCGATATCCGCCTCGCCGGCTTTGGCAGCTTCTCCGTCAGCCGTCGTGAAGCCTCCAAGGGCCGTAACCCTTCCACGGGTGCTGAAGTCGATATCCCGGCTCGCAACGTTCCGAAGTTCTCCGCAGGCAAGGGCCTGAAGGACGCCGTCAACTCGTAAGGTTTCCGGAAAGCCGTAACGCCCGCGGCGGGCGGCGGCTTTTCAGGTTCACGAGGAAGCATGTTTTGACGCGCTCACGCCATCAACCGGTCTAAGGAGCGTGCCTTTCGAAAGTTCTTTCGAGCGGCGCCGTTTATGCCGAATGGTATGGAATGAAAGTCGGGCGTGCCTGTGTAGCCTCCATCCGGACACACGGCGTTTCGATATACGGAATATGCGCATAAACACGAAAGCCCGGCCTTTGCGGCCGGGCTTTTTGATTCCGGGCCATGAAGTGTCATGCCACTGTCATGTCCGTGACGCAGAAGCCTTGGGATATTTCTGAACCCAAGGGGGATAAAATGGCGTTCCGATTTTCTCAGATGGCCTTGACCGCGGCTCTGCTTACATCTGCAGCCTTTCCGGCGGCCGCAGAGCCGGTTTTTAACCGCATTGCTTCTTTCCCGGTAGCGAAGAACCTGCCCGCGGACAAGGACGCCAAGTCCGTGACCTCGGCTGAAATCATCACCGCCAGCGAAGACGGCAAGACGCTGATCTATTCGGACAGCCCGCTCGGCGGCATCGGCTTCATCGACATCACCGATGCCAAGGCTCCCAAGGCCGGCGGCGCATTGCTGCTGGAAGGTGAGCCGACCTCCGTTGCCGTTGCCGGTCTCAAGGTTCTCGCCGGCGTCAATACCTCGGAAAACCGCGCCAAGCCCTCCGGCAAGCTCGTGACTGTCGATATCGCTGCCAAGAAGATCGAAGCGAGCTGTGATCTCGGCGGTCAACCGGATTCAGTCGCGGTGTCTCCGGATAAAACCTTTGCCGCCATCGCTATCGAAAACGAACGTGATGAAGAGGTGAACGAAGGCGCTCTGCCGCAGATGCCAGCCGGTTATTTAGTCACTGTCGGCCTGAAGGACGGCGTTGCCGACTGCGCGACGCTGAAGAAGATCGACGTTACCGGTCTCGCCGAGATTTCCCCTGAAGATCCGGAACCGGAATTCGTCTCGATCAATGCCAATGGCGAGATCGCGCTGACGCTGCAGGAAAACAACCATATCGTCATCATCGACGGCAAGACCGGCACGGTGAAGACGCATTTCTCTGCCGGCACCGTCAATCTGGAAGGCATCGACACCAAGACCGATGGCCAGCTGAAATTCACCGACAAGCAGGAAGGCCGCAAGCGCGAACCTGACGCCGTCAAGTGGCTGGACAATGACCGTATCGTCATCGCCAACGAGGGCGACTGGCAGGGCGGTGCACGCGGCTTCACCATTTTCGACAAGACCGGCAAGCTCCTTTATGAAGCCGGCGCTTCGCTCGAGCACGCGGTAGCGGCCATTGGCCACTATCCGGAAAAACGCTCTAAGGCCAAGGGCATCGAGCCGGAGGGTCTGGAAACGGCGACCTTCGATGGTCAAAAGTACTTCTTCGTGCTTGCCGAGCGCGCTTCCATTGCCGCTGTTTACAAGGATACCGGCGCAGAGCCGCAGCTCACGCAGCTCCTGCCTTCAGGCATTTCGCCGGAAGGCGCTGTCGCCATCCCCGCGCGCAACCTCCTCGTCACGGCCAATGAGGCTGATCTGGTGGAAGACGGCGGCGCCCGCTCGCATGTCATGATCTATGAACGCGCCGAGGGCGAGCTGGCCTATCCGCAGCTGGTATCCGCCACTGTCGATGGTGCGCCTATCGGCTGGGGCGCTCTTTCGGGTCTGGTAGGCGATGCCGAGAAGCCTGGCATCCTCTATGCCGTGTCCGACTCGGTCTATGGTAACCAGCCGTCGATCTACACCATCGACGCGACCAAGAAGCCCGCCACCATCACCAACGTGCTGCGTGTCAAGCGCGACGGCATTGCGGCGCAGAAGCTTGACATCGAAGGCATCACGCTGGATGGCAAGGGAGGGTTCTGGCTGGCCTCCGAAGGCGACAGCGCCAAGCTTGTTCCGCATGCGCTCTACAACGTCAATGCCAAGGGTGAAATCAAGGCCGAAATCGCCTTGCCAAAGGAACTGCTCGCCGGCGATACCCGCTTCGGTTTCGAAGGCGTTACCATGATCGGCAAGGGCGATGACGCGACGCTGTGGATGGCCGTGCAGCGCGAATGGGGCACCGACGAGAAGGGCTTCGTCAAGCTCGTCTCCTATAATCCGAAGTCCAAGGAATGGGGCGCCGTGCGCTACCCGCTCGATAAGACCGAAGCCGGTTGGGTCGGCCTGTCAGAAATCACCGCACAGGGCGACAATGTCTATATCGTCGAGCGCGACAACCAGATCGGTGACAAGGCCAAGATCAAGAAGCTCTACCGCGTGGCGATTGCCGACCTGAAGCCGGGCAAGATCGGTGGCGAATTGCCGCTGGTCACCAAGCAGGAGGCCCATGACTTCCTGCCCGACCTCAAGGCCCAGACCAACGGCTATGTCGTCGACAAGCTGGAAGGCTTCACCTTCGACAAGGCGGGAACGGCCTATGCCGTGACAGATAATGACGGCGTCGATGATTCTTCCGGCGAGACGCTGTTCTTCAAGGTCGAGATGAAGGCGGTCAACTGATTGCACACGACAGCGCCGCAACGGAAAAAGCCGGGCATAGCCCGGCTTTTTTAATGCGGTATGGGTCTGAATGCCGGGCGTTTATACGATACGTCATATGCAAGCCCTCAAAAGGCATTGCCGCTTCGCATCGGTGATCGAAAGTTCTCTCCGGAGGTCGTCCGGGATAATGGTGCGATCCCAGCGCCCGGATCACCGCCCCATGGAATTCTTGTTTTTGGAAATATCTGGTTTCTCCGAATCCTGCTGGACCCAGCGGAAAAAAATGTAAACAGGCAGCGCAATAAGCGCGAGTGTAACAAACGCGTCGAGTGACATGGTTTCATCCATCAGTTCCACCGCTCATCATGAAACGGCCTGAAAACAATGCCCGAAATCTCTTTAAAAATTCTAAATCTGCTTATTTTTCGGTATGTTGCGGGGTGAAACAGGGATGGCTGCGGCTGTGCGAATCTGAAACGAAAGTCCCGGTTTGGCACGGCGCGGCAACTGGGAAATGTGATTCTACACCGCAGTAACGCGCGACCATGGCCCTTCCATGCCACCGAGGGCAGGGGCTGCGCATCGAAGCCAAGCATACATGGTGAAGCGCAACCGCGTACGGTTCAAACCGCGATCGGCGAGGCTGCTTTAAATCACTGTGAGAAGGAATGGTGGGCGATGAGAGACTCGAACTCCCGACATCCTCGGTGTAAACGAGGCGCTCTACCAACTGAGCTAATCGCCCTTCGCGTCTTGCGGATCATGTCCGCCGCGTCGGTGGCCGTGATGTATTCGGATCGGAAAAAAACCGCAAGGGCTTTTGTGAAGTTTTTTTGTTTTTTTTCGGGGAGGTTTTTCCCTCCACCGAAGGGGAGGGCCAAAAAGCCGGGAACTGCGGGCTTTTTGGTAAATTCAGAAACCAATGACGTCATGACGGCCCCGTAGAAATGACGTTGATAAAGCGGCTGGCTGTGGACAAGTTTTTTGTTTTCGTTGGGAAAAGCCCGCAAAACAGGGCATTTGCTGGAGCGTCGATAAAAGGCCCCAGGGTTTTTCCTGATCAAAATGAAAAAGCTTATTCTTTTGTCGTGAAACCTGCTTGACACCCCCGCACGAACGCCGTAGTTAGCCGCTCAACGAACAGCCGAGGCTGGTTCGTACGGCGGAACCAAGGTTCTGTCCGTCAGGATAAGCGGGTGTAGCTCAGTTGGTTAGAGTGCCGGCCTGTCACGCCGGAGGTCGCGGGTTCGAGCCCCGTCACTCGCGCCATCCTGTTCCTCGGAAAAAACGCAGATGAATGTCTGTGGAGCGCGGGTGTAGCTCAGTCGGTTAGAGTGCCGGCCTGTCACGCCGGAGGTCGCGGGTTCGAGCCCCGTCACTCGCGCCATTTCTCTTTCTTGAAATGTCTCCATCTGAACAATCGATGCGCGGTCTGCGCGGCTTTGTCTTCAGCGATTCAGGTCTCTGATTCCGGCCGTTTCCCGCGGGATTTTTCCTGCTTTTATCAGTCAAGTTTCGATTTCCCGATATCGTCACTTCGCCAACGTTTGGGCGTAAAAATCGTGTGACTTTTTTGCGGTTGCGTCCTTCAATCGATTATTATTGTATTTGAGGGGCTTAGGTCGGAAATGTGGCCCAAATTTGCGTCAATTCCGGCAATATTGTTGCCAATCAATGCGGCAGGTGTCTTGAAATGGTGCCTAAACTCTTGCAGAGAGGGCGCGGCTGCGCTAACCACTTTGGCGTTGCAACATATTTGTCCGCTCTTTGAGACTAAGGTCACAAAGGCAGGCCCGGCACCCGGCCGGGCAGGGAAGAGACCATGACTGAACTCCTCAGTTCCTACATTCCGATCGCAATATTCATCGGTATCGCTCTTGTCATCGGCCTGGCGCTTCTGATCGCGCCTTTCGCTGTCGCTTACAAGGCGCCGGACCCGGAAAAGCTCTCCGCTTTCGAGTGCGGTTTCAACGCCTTCGACGATGCCCGCATGAAGTTCGATATCCGCTTTTATCTGGTGTCGATTCTGTTCATCATCTTTGACCTTGAAGTCGCGTTCCTGTTCCCATGGGCGGTGTCTTTCGGTGAGATGGGCTGGTTCGGTTTCTGGTCGATGATGGTGTTCCTCCTCGTTCTCACCATCGGCTTTATCTATGAGTGGAAGAAGGGAGCGCTGGAATGGGCATGAGCCAGAACAACAGCACGCTCGTCGCGCCGCAGCCGAAGGGGATCATCGATCCCTCAACCGGCAAGCCGGTTGGCAGCAACGATGCCTACTTCACTGAGATCAATGACGAGCTGGCCGACAAGGGCTTTCTCGTCACCTCGACAGACGAACTCATCACCTGGGCCCGTACCGGCTCGCTGATGTGGATGCAGTTCGGTCTTGCCTGCTGCGCCGTCGAAGGCCTGATGCAGGCTTCCGGTCCGCGTTACGACATGGAGCGCTTCGGTGTCGCCCCGCGCGCCTCGCCGCGCCAGTCGGACGTGATGATCGTCGCCGGCACGCTGACCAACAAGATGGCTCCGGCTCTGCGCAAGGTCTATGACCAGATGCCGGAACCGCGTTACGTCATCTCCATGGGTTCCTGCGCCAATGGCGGCGGTTATTACCATTATTCCTACGCCGTCGTGCGCGGCTGCGATCGCGTCGTGCCGGTGGATATCTACGTTCCGGGCTGTCCCCCCACGGCTGAAGCGCTGCTTTACGGCGTGCTTCTGCTGCAGAAAAAGATCCGGCGTACCGGTACGATCGAGCGTTAAGGGCAAAGGACGGATTTAGAATGAGCGAAGCTCTCAACGATCTTGCTGCTTACGTTAAGGAAGCGCGCGGTTCACTCGTGGTGTCGGCCGATATCGCCTATGGCGAGCTGACGCTGAACACGACGCCTGAAAGCGTAATCGCGCTTCTGACCTTCCTGCGCGACGATGTGCAGTGCGGATTCGTCAATATCATCGATATCTGCGGCGTTGACTGGCCGCAGCGCGAAAAGCGTTTCGATGTCGTCTATCATCTGCTGTCGCCGCGCCAGAATTTGCGCGTCCGCGTCAAGCTGCAGGTGGAGGAGGACGAGGGCGTTCCTTCTGCGACCTCCGTCTACATGGGCGCGGAGTGGTTCGAGCGTGAAGCCTGGGACATGTATGGCATTCCGTTTGAGGGCCATGCGGACCTTCGCCGCATCCTCACCGATTACGGTTTCGAAGGCCACCCGCTGCGCAAGGATTTCCCGGTTACCGGGTTTGTTGAAGTGCGTTACGATGACGTTCTGAAGCGCGTGCTTTATGAGCCGGTCGAGCTGAAGCAGGAATTCCGTAACTTCGACTTCCTTTCCCCTTGGGAAGGGACCGATTACGTTCTTCCTGGCGACGAAAAGGCCAAGCAATGAGCCAGGTCTCCGCGACAGAGCATGGGCAATGTCTTTGCGGCGCCGTCGGCCTTGAGGCCGTCATCGGCGCCCGCGAATTCGGCGTTTGCCATTGCTCCATGTGCCGCCGCTGGTCCGGCGGCGCGTTTCTGGCCGTCGAATGCGCTGATATCTCCGTCGAAAACGAAGAGAGCCTTGGCGTCTATTCCTCGTCGGAGTGGGGCGAGCGCTGCTTCTGCAAGAATTGCGGCAGCACGCTGATGTGGCGTTCCAAGGATGGCAAGCATTTTGCCGTGTCGCTGCAGGCTTTTGACAACCCTTCCAGTTTCAGGTTCGCGTCGCAGATTTTTACGGATGAAAAGCCTTCGAGCTATTCCTTCGCTGAGATCACGCAGAACATGACCGGCCCCGAATTCATCGCCATGATCACCTCGGCGGAGCACTAGAATGACTGAGCATAACGTCCGCAACTTCACGATCAACTTCGGTCCGGAACATCCCTCCGCGCACGGCGTGCTGCGTCTGGTTCTGGAACTGGACGGCGAAATCGTCGAGCGCGTTGATCCGCATATCGGTCTTCTGCATCGCGGAACCGAAAAGCTGATCGAGACGAAGACCTATCTGCAGGCCGTTCCTTACTTCGATCGTCTCGACTACGTCGCGCCGATGAACCAGGAGCACGCTTTCGCGCTCGCCGTCGAAAAGCTGCTCGGCCTCGAAATCCCGATGCGCGGCCAGCTGATCCGCGTTCTCTATTCGGAAATCGGCCGCATCCTCTCGCACATCATGAACGTGACCACGCAGGCCATGGACGTGGGCGCGATGACGCCGCCGGTCTGGGGCTTCGAAGAGCGCGAAAAGCTGATGGTGTTTTATGAGCGCGCCTGTGGCGCGCGCATGCACTCGGCCTATTTCCGCCCGGGCGGCGTCCACCAGGACCTGCCGCCGGAACTGGTTGACGATATCGGCAAGTGGTGCGATCCCTTTATCACCGTCCTCGACAATATCGAGGGCCTACTGACGGATAACCGCATCTATAAGCAGCGTAACGTCGATATCGGCGTCGTCTCGCTGGAAGATGCCTTTGCCTGGGGCTTTACGGGCGTGATGGTTCGCGGTTCCGGCGCTGCCTGGGATTTGCGTCGTTCGCAGCCTTATGAGTGCTATTCCGATCTGGAATTCGACATCCCTGTTGGCAAGAACGGCGACTGCTATGATCGTTACCTGATCCGCATGCAGGAAATGCGCGAATCCGTGAAGATCATGAAGCAGTGCGTCGAGCTTTTGTCCGGCAAGCACCGCATCGGCCCGGTCTCCTCGCTGGATGGCAAGGTGGTTCCGCCCAAGCGCGGTGAGATGAAGCGTTCGATGGAAGCGCTGATCCACCACTTCAAGCTCTACACCGAAGGTTACCACGTTCCCGCTGGCGAAGTTTACGCCGCCGTCGAAGCGCCAAAGGGCGAGTTCGGCGTGTATGTGGTTGCCGATGGTTCCAACAAGCCTTACCGCTGCAAGATCCGCGCTCCGGGCTATGCCCATCTGCAGGCGATGGATTTTCTGTGCAAGGGCCATCAGCTTGCCGACGTTACAGCCGTGCTCGGCTCTCTCGACATCGTGTTCGGGGAGGTCGACCGCTGATGCGTCTGCCGCTGGCCATTCCGGCTTTTCTCGCAGCGATGACGGCACCCGTTCTTGCCCAGACGGCAACGGGCGAGGGTGCTGTTGCGCTGTCGAGCGGCGGCTCTTCGACCATCAAGCAGCTTCTGTCGTCGGGATACGAGATCAAGGCCTCGGTTCCCAACGGCAGCAAGTTCATTGTGTTCATGCAAAAAGACAAGGCGGCTTATGCCTGCGAATTCGTCACGGTGGCGAGATCGCGGTGTGAGACGTTAAACTGAAAAGGCGTGAGGAAGTATGTCCATTCGTCGACTAGCCGAAGATCAGTTCCAGCCCGTGGCATTTGCCTTCAACGCGGAAAACACCGCATGGGCTGAAAAGACGATCAAAAAATACCCCGAGGGACGTCAGCAATCAGCGGTCATCCCGCTGCTCATGCGTGCCCAGGAGCAGGATGGCTGGGTTACCCGCGCCGCCATTGAAAAAGTCGCAGACATGCTGGACATGGCCTATATCCGTGTTCTTGAGGTCGCGACCTTCTATACGCAGTTCCAGCTGAAGCCGGTCGGCACGCGTGCCCACGTTCAGGTCTGCGGCACCACGCCCTGCATGCTGCGCGGCTCCGAAGCGCTGATGGATGTCTGCCGCAAGAAGATCCATCACGATCCGCTGCACACCAATGAGAGCGGCACGCTTTCCTGGGAAGAGGTGGAATGTCAGGGCGCCTGCGTCAACGCGCCGATGGTCATCATCTTCAAGGATGCCTATGAAGACCTGACGCCCGAGCGTCTGGAAGAGATCATCGATGCTTTCGAGGCAGGCAAGGGCGACACCGTCAAGACAGGCCCCCAGATCGACCGTCACCAGTCCGTGCCCGTTGGCGGCCTGACGACCCTGACGGAAGAGATCAAGCCTGACCGTTCCAATCTCGACAAGCCGGCTGAAGTGCCAGCGGATGCCGCACAGGTTCCGCCGTCCAACGCCGCCAAGCCGAAGACGGATGCGCCGGAAACCGATCCGAAGCTGAAGACGCCGGCCAACGAGCCCAAGGCTGCTGCTGAAAACGCAAAGGCTGGCGAAAAGGAATCGGTCGGCAAGGAAGCGGCAGCATCAAAGCCGTCGCTGGATTCCGCGGATCGTCCGGCAGGCATCGAAAAGCCAGCTGCCCCTGATGACCTGAAGCTCATTTCCGGCGTCGGCCCCAAGATTGAGGGTACGCTGAACGAGCTCGGCATCTTCACCTATGCGCAGATCGCCGGCTGGAAGCAGGCCGAATGCGACTGGGTCGATGGATATCTGAATTTCAAGGGCCGTATCGGCCGTGATGACTGGGTCAAGCAGGCCGAGGCGCTCGCCAAGGGTGGCGAAGCCGAGTATATCAGGGTCTTCGGCAAGAAGCCGCGGTAAGAGGTGAAGCATGTTAAAAGATCAGGATCGCATCTTTACCAATCTCTACGGCCTCAAGGACAAATCCCTGAAAGGCGTGCTGGCGCGCGGCCACTGGGACGGCACCAAGCAGATCATCGAAAAGGGCCGTGACTGGATCATCAACGAGATGAAGGCTTCGGGCCTTCGCGGTCGCGGCGGCGCTGGCTTCCCGACGGGTCTCAAGTGGTCCTTCATGCCGAAGGAAAATGACGGCCGTCCTCATTATCTCGTCGTTAACGCCGATGAATCCGAGCCCGGCACCTGCAAGGACCGCGAAATCCTGCGCAACGATCCGCACACGCTGATCGAAGGCTGCGTGATCGCCGGTTTCGCCATGGGTGCGCACACCGCTTACATCTATGTTCGCGGCGAATATATGCGCGAACGTGAGGCTCTTCAGGCGGCCATCGACGAATGTTACGATGCCGGTCTGCTCGGCGGTAACAACAAGAATGGCTGGGATTTCGACATCTACGTGCATCACGGCGCGGGCGCCTATATCTGCGGCGAAGAGACGGCACTGCTCGAAAGCCTTGAAGGCAAAAAGGGCCAGCCGCGTCTGAAGCCGCCGTTCCCGGCCAATATGGGTCTTTACGGCTGCCCGACGACCGTCAACAACGTTGAATCGATCGCGGTTGCCCCGACCATTCTGCGCCGCGGCGCTGCCTGGTTCTCGTCCATCGGCCGTCCCAACAACGTCGGCACCAAGCTGTTCATGGTCTCCGGCCATGTCGAGCGTCCCTGCACATTCGAAGACGCGCTCGGCCTGTCCTTCCGCGAGCTGATCGAGCACCATTGCGGTGGCATTCGTGGCGGCTGGGACAATCTGCTCGGCGTCATCCCCGGCGGCGCTTCCTGCCCCATCGTTCGCGGTGAGGACATGAAGGACGCCATCATGGATTTCGACGGCATGCGCGAAGTGAAATCCTCCTTCGGCACCGGCGGCATGATCGTCATGGACAAGTCCACCGACGTCATCAAGGCGATCGCTCGCATCGCGGCCTTCTTCAAGCATGAAAGCTGCGGCCAGTGCACGCCATGCCGTGAAGGCACGGGCTGGATGTGGCGCGTGCTGGAGCGCATGGTCAAGGGCAATGCGCAGAAGCGCGAAATCGACATGCTGTTCGAAGTGACGAAGCAGATCGAAGGCCACACCATCTGTGCGCTCGGCGACGCCGCCGCATGGCCGGTACAGGCGCTGATCCGCAATTTCCGTCCGGAAATCGAAAAGCGCATCGACCAATATACCTACAGGGCCATGGATGATGGCGCTGTTCTGGAAGCCGCTGAATAAGCACCAAGGCTTCGGGCGGAGCCGGAGATTTCCGGCCTCGCGACACCATGAAGCGCCTGGCAGACATCATCAGTGCCGGGCGTGATTAAGGATTTGTTGCGGACCGTGTGAGACATGGGACGAACAGGCAACAGGACGTAAGTAGAACCATGGCAAAGCTCAAGGTTGACGGTAAAGAGATCGAGGTTCCGGATCATTTCACGCTGTTGCAGGCGTGCGAGGAGGCTGGCGCCGAAGTTCCGCGCTTTTGTTTTCATGAGCGCTTGTCGGTCGCGGGTAACTGCCGCATGTGTCTCATCGAGGTAAAGGGCGGACCGCCGAAGCCGGCCGCTTCCTGCGCCATGGGCGTGCGCGACGTTCGCGGCGGCCCGAACGGCGAATTGCCTGAGGTTTTCACCAACACGCCGATGGTCAAGAAGGCCCGCGAAGGCGTGATGGAATTCCTGCTCATCAACCATCCGCTGGATTGCCCGATCTGCGACCAGGGCGGCGAATGCGACCTGCAGGACCAGGCCATGGCCTTCGGTATCGCCGGTTCGCGTTATGCGGAAAACAAGCGCGCGGTTGAAGACAAATATATCGGACCGCTCGTCAAGACGGTCATGAACCGCTGCATTCACTGCACGCGCTGCGTCCGTTTCACCACGGAAGTGGCTGGCATTGCCGAACTCGGCCTCATCGGCCGTGGCGAAGATGCCGAAATCACCACCTATCTCGAGCAGGCGATGACCTCGGAGCTGCAGGGCAACGTCGTTGACCTTTGCCCCGTCGGCGCGCTCACCTCCAAGCCTTTCGCCTTCACGGCCCGTCCGTGGGAACTGAACAAGACCGAAACCATCGACGTGATGGATGCGCTCGGTTCGGCCATCCGCGTCGATACCCGCGGCCGCGAAGTCATGCGTGTCATGCCGCGTGTCAACGAGGCCATCAACGAAGAGTGGATTTCCGACAAGAGCCGCTTCATCTGGGACGGCCTGAAGACTCAGCGCCTCGACCGGCCTTACGTCCGCAAGGATGGCCGCCTGCAGCCCGCAACCTGGGGCGAAGCCTTCGGTGCGATCAAGCAGGCTGTGGCTGCGACCTCAGGCAACAAGATCGGCGCGATTGCCGGCGATCTGTCGTCCGTCGAAGAAATGTTCGCGCTGAAGTCGCTTCTCGCGTCGCTCGGCTCGGCCAATGTTGATTGCCGCCAGGATGGCGCAGTGCTTGACCCGTCGCTCGGCCGCGCCAGCTACCTGTTCAATTCCACCATCGAAGGTATCGAACAGGCGGACGCCCTGCTGATCGTTGGCTCCAACCCGCGTTACGAAGCAGCTGTCCTCAACGCCCGCATCCGCAAGCGCTGGCGTCGCGGCGGTTTCCCGATCGGTGTGATCGGTGAAGCCGGTGAGCTGCGTTACAATTACGAATATCTCGGCTCGGGCGCTGAAACACTGTCCGATCTCGCCAATGGTTCGCACAGCTTCGTTGACAAGCTGAAGTCCGCCAAGAATCCGCTGATCATCATTGGTCAGGGCGCATTGTCCCGTGCTGATGGCGCTGCCGTTCTTGCCGCCGCTGCCAAGCTCGCCACCTCCGTCGGCGCTGTCACCGAAGAGTGGAATGGCTTCTCGGTCCTGCACACTGCCGCTGCCCGCGTTGGTGGTCTCGATATCGGCTTCGTGCCGGGTGAGGGCGGTGTTGCTGCAGCAGACATGGTCGCCTCGATGGATGTTCTCTTCCTGCTCGGCGCCGATGAACTCGACCTGTCGAATAAGGGTGCGAAGTTCACCGTCTATATCGGCAGCCATGGCGATCAGGGTGCAATGAACGCCGACGTCATCCTTCCGGGTGCGGCCTATACGGAGAAGTCCGGTATCTGGGTCAACACCGAAGGTCGCGTTCAGGTCGGCAACCGTGCCGGTTTCGCACCGGGCGAGGCCCGCGAAGACTGGGCGATCCTGCGTGCGCTGTCCGACGTCCTCGGCAAGAAGCTGCCGTTCGATTCGCTGTCTGCCCTGCGCGGCCAGCTCTACGTCGCGCATCCGCATCTGGCGGAAACCGACGAGATCGTTGCCGGCAAGGCTTCGGATATCGAGGCTCTGGCTGCTAAAACCGGCTCTCTCGTGAAGTCGGCGTTTGCTTCGCCGGTAAAAGACTTTTATTTGACGAACCCGATTGCGCGCGCCTCTGCCGTCATGGCCGAGTGCTCCGCATTGGCCCGCAACAATTTCCAGGCTGCGGCAGAGTAAGGGTAGGGGATTATGGAATCGTTTTTCTGGAGCTACGTCTGGCCCGCGCTGATCATGGTCGGCCAGTCCCTGCTGCTTCTCGTTTGCCTTCTGGTGGCCATCGCCTTCCTGCTGCTTGCAGACCGCAAGGTCTGGGCGGCCGTACAGCTGCGCCGTGGTCCGAACGTCGTTGGTCCCTTCGGTCTTTTCCAGTCCTTCGCTGACCTCTTGAAGTTCATCCTGAAGGAGCCCGTTATCCCGGCCGGCGCCAACAAGGCGGTCTTCCTGCTGGCGCCGCTGGTTGCCGTGACGCTGGCGCTCGCCACCTATGCCGTCATTCCCTTCAATGAAGGCTGGGTCGTCGCGAATATCAATGTCGGCATTCTCTACATCTTCGCGATCTCGTCGCTTGAAGTGTACGGCATCATCATGGGCGGCTGGGCTTCGAACTCGAAATATCCGTTCCTCGGCGCGCTGCGTTCGGCGGCACAGATGGTTTCCTACGAAGTCTCGATCGGTCTCGTCATCGTCACCGTTCTGCTTTGCGTTGGTTCGCTGAACCTCACGGATATCGTTCTGGCGCAGCGTACCGGCCTCGGCACCATGCTCGGCCTGCCGGCATCGTTCCTTGACTGGCACTGGCTGTCGCTGTTCCCGATGTTCATCGTGTTCTTCATTTCGGGTCTCGCCGAAACCAACCGTCCGCCCTTCGACCTTCCGGAAGCGGAATCGGAACTGGTTGCCGGTCACATGGTGGAATATGGCTCCACGCCGTACATGATGTTCATGCTCGGTGAATATGCTGCGATCGTTCTGATCTGCTGCCTGACGACCATCCTGTTCCTTGGCGGCTGGCTGCCGATCGTCGATGTATGGTTCCTGAACTGGGTGCCGGGCATCGTCTGGTTCGCCATCAAGGGCTGCATGGTCTTCTTCATGTTCGCTCTGGTGAAGGCCTTCGTTCCGCGTTACCGCTATGACCAGCTCATGCGCCTTGGCTGGAAGGTGTTCCTGCCGCTGTCGCTCGCCATGGTCGTTATTGTTGCATTCGTATTGAAGCTGACGGGGTGGGCCGGTTGATGTCTGAACTCCTCGCTCAAAGATCTGGAGACTGAGATGGCAAGCCTCTCCCAAGCCGTCAACTCGCTGTTCCTCAAGGAATTCGTCGGCGCGATCTTCCTGACCATGCGTCACTTCTTCAAGCAGAAGGCGACGATCAACTATCCGTTCGAGAAGGGTCCGGTCTCGCCGCGCTTCCGTGGTGAACACGCGCTGCGCCGTTATCCGAACGGTGAAGAACGCTGCATCGCCTGCAAGCTGTGTGAGGCGATCTGTCCTGCTCAGGCGATCACCATCGAAGCCGGCCCGCGTCGCAACGACGGCACCCGCCGCACGGTGCGTTACGATATCGACATGGTGAAGTGCATCTATTGCGGCTTCTGCCAGGAAGCCTGCCCGGTGGACGCCATCGTCGAGGGCCCGAACTTCGAATTCGCGACGGAAACCCGCGAAGAGCTTTATTTCGACAAGCAGAAGCTTCTCGACAATGGCGACCGCTGGGAGCGTGAAATCGCGCGCAACCTCGCACTGGATGCACCTTACCGTTAAGGTGCAACCGTCTTTCCGGGGAGCAACCCCGGAGAGCGATGAAAAGTAAAATGCCTGCGCGGTTTTCGCCGGCGGGGACGAAACGGGCGAGGGGGCTTCCGGCCATTTCTCCCGATGAGGACAAGAAGGCACCAAAATGGGTCTGCACGCTGTATTCTTTTATATATTCGCTTTCGTCGCCGTGGCGTCTGCGTTCATGGTCATCGCATCGAAGAACCCTGTTCATTCGGTGCTGTTTCTGATCCTGACCTTCTTCAACGCAGCTGCGCTGTTCCTGCTGACGGGAGCCGAATTCCTCGGCATGATCCTGCTGGTGGTTTATGTCGGCGCCGTGGCGGTGCTCTTCCTCTTCGTCGTCATGATGCTGGATGTGGATTTCGCCGAGCTTCGCTCCGGCGTGCTGCAATATGCGCCTGTTGGCGCACTGATCGGCGTCATTCTTGCGGCTGAGCTGATCGCCGTCGTGGGCGGCAGCGTGCTCAACCCGCAGGCGGCCAAGTCCATCACCATGCCGATCCCGCCGGTTGCCGAACGCACCAATACGGCCGCGCTCGGTGACGTGCTCTATACCAATTACGTCTACTTCTTCCAGCTCGCCGGCCTCGTGCTGCTGGTGGCCATGATCGGCGCCATCGTGCTGACGCTGCGTCATCGCACCGACATCAAGCGGCAGGACATTGCCACGCAGGTCGGCCGTGACCCCAAGACCGCGGTTACCACGGTCAAGGTCAAGCCGGGCCAGGGCATCTGAGGCGCGAACGGATCCAAGGAAACAGAATATGGAAATTGGTCTTTCCCACTACCTGACGGTCAGCGCGATCCTCTTCACGATCGGCGTCTTCGGCATCTTCCTCAACCGGAAGAACGTCATCGTCATCCTGATGTCGATCGAACTCATTTTGCTCGCGGTCAACATCAACATGGTGGCCTTCTCGGCATTCCTGAACGATATCGTCGGCCAGGTCTTCGCCCTGTTCATTCTGACCGTTGCAGCCGCTGAAGCGGCGATCGGTCTTGCAATACTCGTTGTCTTCTACCGCAACCGCGGATCGATCGCCGTGGAAGACGTCAATATGATGAAGGGCTGATAAAGCTATGATCTACAAGGCTATCGTCTTTCTTCCACTGATCGGCTTCCTGATTGCGGGCCTCTTCGGCCGCTCCATCGGCGCCAAGGCATCGGAATATGTCACCACCGGTCTGATGATCGTGGTTGCCATCCTGTCCTGGATCGTGTTCTTCAATGTCGCACTCGCCCATGGCGAGCCGGGCGAGGTGATCAAGGTCACCGTGCTGCGCTGGATCCAGTCGGGCGGTATCGACGTCGAGTGGGCGTTCCGCATCGACACGCTGACGGCCGTCATGTTCGTCGTGGTCAACACCGTCTCGACGCTGGTGCACCTCTATTCGATCGGATACATGCACCACGATCCGCATCGTCCGCGCTTCTTCGCCTATCTCTCGCTTTTCACCTTCGCAATGCTGATGCTGGTGACTTCCGACAACCTGCTGCAGATGTTCTTCGGCTGGGAAGGCGTGGGTCTGGCGTCCTATCTGCTGATCGGCTTCTGGTTCAAGAAGCCGTCCGCATCGGCTGCCGCGATGAAGGCCTTCATCGTCAACCGCGTCGGTGACTTCGGCTTCATCCTCGGCATCTCCGGCGTCTTCGTGCTGTTCGGCTCGATCAACTTCGAAACCATCTTTGCTGCCGCCGGCACTTATCTGCCGGCTGAGGGCGCTGCCTCGACCGAAACCGTCATCAACCTGTTCGGCATGCAGCTGGACAAAGCCAATGCGATGACGGGCGTCTGCCTGCTGCTCTTCATGGGCGCCATGGGTAAGTCGGCGCAGTTCCTGCTGCACACCTGGCTGCCGGACGCGATGGAAGGCCCAACCCCGGTTTCGGCGCTTATTCATGCCGCAACCATGGTCACCGCCGGTGTCTTCCTCGTCGCCCGCATGTCGCCGCTGTTTGAACTCTCGCATGATGCCTTGACCGTCGTGACGCTGATCGGCGCGATCACCGCCTTCTTCGCGGCGACCGTCGGTCTGGTGCAGAACGACATCAAGCGCGTTATCGCCTATTCGACCTGCTCGCAGCTCGGTTACATGTTCGTGGCGCTTGGCGTCGGTGCTTACGGCGCTGCCGTGTTCCACCTCTTCACGCACGCCTTCTTCAAGGCCCTGCTGTTCTTGTGCGCCGGCTCTGTGATCCACGCCGTCGATGGCGAGCAGGACATGCGTTACATGGGCGGTCTGCGCAAGCACATCCCCATCACCTTCTGGACCATGACTGTCGGCACGCTGGCGCTGACCGGCGTTGGTATCCCGGGAACGATGATCGGTTTTGCCGGCTTCTTCTCGAAGGACGTCATCATCGAATCCGCTTATGCCTCGCATTCGGTTCTGTCTGGTTTCGCCTTCACGCTGCTGGTCATCGCCGCGCTGTTCACCAGCTTCTACTCTTGGCGTCTCGCCTTCATGACCTTCTTCGGCAAGCCGCGTGCATCTGCCGACGTCATGCACCATGTGCATGAATCGCCGATGGTCATGCTGATCCCGCTCTTCATCCTCACCGTTGGCGCGATCTTCGCCGGCGTTGCCTTCGAAGGTTACTTCTTCGGCCACGAATATGCCGAATTCTGGAAGGGCGCTCTCTTCACGCTCCCGGAAAACGAGATCCTCGAAGAGTTCCACCATGTTCCGCTGTGGGTGAAGTGGAGCCCGTTCTTCGCAATGGCGCTTGGTTTCGTGACCGCCTGGTACATGTACATCAAGTCGCCGGAGACGCCGAAGCGTCTGGCCGAGACCCATCGTGGCCTCTACCAGTTCCTTCTCAACAAGTGGTATTTCGACGAACTCTATGACTTCCTCTTCGTTCGTTCCGCAAAGGCGCTCGGCCGCTTCCTGTGGAAGAAGGGCGACGTCGCCGTCATCGACCACTATGGACCCAACGGCATTGCAGCGCGTGTGGTTGACGTGACCAACCGCATGGTCCGCCTGCAATCCGGTTACCTCTATCATTATGCCTTTGCGATGCTGATCGGCATCGCGGCGCTTGTCACCTGGATGATGCTCGGGAGTGCCCTCTGATGACCGATTGGCCCATTCTTTCAACGGTCACCTTTCTGCCGCTCGTCGGCGTGGTGCTCCTGCTTCTGACGAATGAGAACGGCCCCTATGGTCGCCGCAACATTCTCAATGTCTCGCTGCTGACGACCGTTTTCACTTTCATCGTGTCGCTGTTCATCTGGATCGGTTTCGACAATTCGAACCCTGGCTTCCAGATGGTCGAGAAGCATAAATGGTTCGGCAACATCGCCGCCTATCATCTCGGCGTCGATGGTATCTCCATGCTCTTCGTTATCCTCACCACTTTCCTCATGCCTTTCTGCGTGCTGGCAAGCTGGGATTCGGTCGAGAAGCGCATCAAGGAATACATGATCGCCTTCCTGCTGCTGGAAGTTGTCATGATCGGCGTCTTCGTGGCGCTGGATACCGTTCTCTTCTACGTCTTCTTCGAAGCGACGCTGATCCCGATGTTCATCATCATCGGCGTGTGGGGCGGCAAGGATCGCGTTTACGCCTCCTACAAGTTCTTCCTCTACACGCTGCTTGGCTCGGTTCTGACCATGCTCGCGATCATGGCCATGTACTGGCAGGCCGGCACGACCGATATGACGGAACTGCTGAAGTACGGCTTCCCGGCCGGCATGCAGACCTGGCTGTGGCTCGCCTGTTTTGCCGCCTTCTCGGTCAAGATGCCGATGTGGCCGGTGCACACCTGGCTGCCGGATGCCCACGTTCAGGCCCCGACCGCAGGTTCGGTCATTCTGGCTGGCGTCATGCTGAAGCTCGGCGGTTACGGTTTCATCCGCTTCTCGCTGTCGATGTTCCCGCTGGCGTCGGACTATTTCGCACCTTTCGTCTTTACGCTGTCGGTTCTCGCCATCATCTACACCTCGCTGGTGGCGATGATGCAGGACGACATCAAGAAGCTGATTGCCTACTCGTCTGTTGCCCACATGGGTTACGTCACGATGGGTATCTTCGCCGCCAACGTTCAGGGCGTGCAGGGCGCGATCTTCCAGATGCTGTCGCACGGTATCGTCTCGGGCGCGCTCTTCCTCTGCGTCGGCGTTGTTTACGACCGTCTGCATACCCGCGAAATCGCGGCCTATGGCGGTCTCGTCAACAACATGCCGAAATATGCGGTCGCCTTCATGATCTTCACCATGGCCAATGTAGGTCTGCCCGGCACATCCGGCTTCATCGGTGAATTCCTGACGCTGGTCGGTGTCTTCCGCGCCAACACGCTGGTTGCGCTGTTTGCCGCAACCGGTGTCATTCTCTCGGCCGCTTATGCGCTGTGGCTTTATCGCCGCGTGATCTTCGGTGCGCTGGAGAAGGAAAGCCTGAAGAGCCTGCTCGATCTCTCGACCCGCGAAAAGGTCATCCTTTATCCGCTGGTTGTGCTGACCATCTTCTTCGGCGTCTATCCGGCTCCGGTGTTCGATGCGACAGCCGCATCGGTCGATCTTCTGGTAAACAACTATACGGCTGCATTGCAGGCGGCGCAAAATGTTGCGCTCACTATGAATTGACGACAGGACCCGTTGGACATGACCGCTGAAATCCTTTTTGCCAGTCTGCACATTGCGACGCCCGAGCTGATCCTCGCGATCGGCGCGCTGGCGCTGCTCATGATTGGCGTCTTCTCGGGCGACAAGTCGACAACGACGGTCACCGGCCTTGCCGTTGCCCTCCTGCTCGTCGTCGGTCTCTGGATCATCTTTGCCCCTGCATCGGGTGTGGCTTTCGGCGGTGTCTACATCGCCGATGCCTTCGGTAACTTCATGAAGGTGCTGGCGCTGATCGGCTCCATCACCGCCATGATCCTGGCCGTTGGCCAGGGACGCTTCGAACCGATCGGCCGTTTCGAATATCCGGTGCTGCTGGTTCTCGCGACGCTCGGCATCCTGCTGATGATCTCGGCCAATAACCTGATCTCGCTCTACATGGCACTGGAACTGCAGTCGCTGGCGCTTTATGTCGTCTGCGCCATCAACCGCGAGAGCCTGCGTTCCACGGAAGCGGGCCTGAAATACTTCGTTCTCGGTGCGCTCTCTTCCGGCATGCTGCTTTACGGCATGTCGCTGGTCTACGGCTTCACCGGCAATACCGGCTTTACCGAAATCGCCCAGGTTCTGGCCTCGGAAACCCGTTCGCTCGGTCTCGTTTTCGGTCTGGTCTTCGTGCTGGCCGGTCTGGCATTCAAGATTTCCGCCGTTCCGTTCCACATGTGGACGCCGGACGTTTATGAAGGCGCGCCGACCCCGGTTACGGCCTTCC
This sequence comes from Agrobacterium sp. 5Ca39, assembly GCF_055382365.1. Classification (NCBI taxonomy): domain Bacteria; kingdom Pseudomonadati; phylum Pseudomonadota; class Alphaproteobacteria; order Hyphomicrobiales; family Rhizobiaceae; genus Agrobacterium; species Agrobacterium sp. 5Ca39. The sequence continues at coordinate 918,431 of NZ_AP026436.1, forward strand.
TCTCGGCCGCACCGAAGATCGGCGCGATGGCGATCCTCGTCCGCATCGTCATCGAGGCCTTCCAGCCGGTCTTTGCCGACTGGCAGCAGATCGTCGTCTTCATCTCCATCGCGTCCATGCTGCTCGGTTCCTTCGCCGCAATCGGCCAGAAGAACATCAAGCGCCTGATGGCCTATTCCTCCATCGGTCACATGGGTTATGCGCTGGTCGGCCTTGCTGCTGGCACGCAGGCTGGTGTTGCTGGCGTTATCCTTTACATGGCCGTCTACATGGTCATGACGCTTGGCACCTTCGCCTGCATCCTCGCCATGCGCCGCAAGGAAATCGGCAATGTCGAGAATGTCGAAGATCTCGCCGGTCTTTCGTCTTCCAATCCCTTCATGGCGGTTGTGCTGACGATCCTGATGTTCTCGCTTGCCGGCATTCCGCCGCTCGCCGGCTTCTTCGGCAAGTACTACGTGTTCCTGGCCGCCATCGAAGCGAAGCTTTATCCGCTCGCCATTATCGGTGTGATCGGCTCGGTTGTCGGCGCCTATTATTACATTCGCGTCGTCAAGGTCATGTGGTTTGATGAAGCCAAGGACAAGTTCGAGCGTCCGTCGGGCGAACTCAAAGTGGTTTATGCGCTGTCGGCCTTCTTCACCGTCGCCTTCATCGTCTTCGGCGGTGCACTTGGCAACGCGGTCACTGCTGCGGCGAAGACCTTCTTTTGAGCAGTATACGAAGGAATACGGGCCGGATGTCCATCGACGATATCAGGCACGAGGCGATGGCGGAAACGCCATCGACCAATCTGGAATGTTTCGCGCGGGCGCGGGCGGGCGATGGCGGCAACCTGTGGGTTACCGCCGTCCGCCAGACCGGCGGCCGGGGCCGCCGTGGGCGGCCCTGGGTGTCGGAGCCCGGCAATCTCTACGCTTCCCTTCTTCTGATCGATCCTGCGCCGATGGAGCGCATCGGCTCCCTGCCGCTCGCTTTTGCGCTCGCGGTCTATCGCGCCATTCGCGCGGTTTTGCCGCCGGGCGGTGAGGCGCTTGAAATCAAATGGCCAAATGACGTGCTGATCGGCCGCCGCAAGACCTGCGGCATTCTGATGGAAACCGAGCTTTTGCCTGACGGCCGGCGCGCCATCGTCATCGGCATTGGTATCAATATCGCCCATAAACCTGATAATCCGCTTTATCCCGTTACGATGCTGTCGGAACATGGTGCGTCTTGCTCGCCCGAGGAACTGTTTGCCCATCTCTTCCGTGAAACGGCCGAGGTTCTGCGCGAATGGGATGAGGGCAGGGGCGTATCCGCCATCATCGCCAGCTGGCGGGCAGCGGCCTGCGGCGTTGGCGAACATATCACCGTCAATTTCCCGGATCGTTCGATCGGCGGGCGTTTTGTCGGAATTGATGATAATGGTTATCTGCTGCTGGATGAGGACGAGGGCGCAAGACGCTCCATTGCCGCTGGCGATGTGTTTTTCGGATGAGGTGCACGGTGCGGGTAAAAAACTCGCGCCGAACCGGATCCCATAGGTTGGAGCTTTCCTGCAGCTCATGAAATGCAGGGTGACAAACCGGCTCCGCATCGGCCCGGTCGATCAGATGGTTCAACAGGTCCGATGCTGATAGCAGCGGCATGGCGCGGCGTGATGCCGTCCTGCGCGCTTTTTTGAATGGATAAGAAAAACAATGGCTCAACAGGACGAACTGGTTTTTGTGCCGCTTGGCGGCGTGGGTGAAATCGGCATGAATCTGGCGCTTTACGGCTACGGGCCGGCGAGCAAGCGCCAGTGGATCATGGTGGATTGCGGCGTGACCTTTGCCGGTCTCGATCTGCCTGGTGTCGATCTCGTGCTGCCCGATATCAGCTATATCGAGGCGCAGAAAAAGAACCTCAAGGGCATCATCATCACCCACGCGCATGAAGACCACTATGGTGCGCTGAACGATCTCTGGCCCGGCCTCAACGTGCCGGTCTATGCGTCTGCCTTCACCGCCGGCATGCTGGAGGCGAAGCGCGCTTATGAGGGCAGCCGCGCGGAAATTCCGATCACGCCGTTCAAGGCGGGTGACCGCATCAATGTTGGCCCCTTCGAAATCGAAGCGGTTGGCGTCAATCACTCCATCCCCGAACCGATGTCGCTGGTCATCCGCACACCGCTCGGTAATGTCATCCATACCGGTGACTGGAAAATCGATGAGGCGCCTTCACTTGGGCCGTTGACGGATGAAGCCCGCTTCCGCGCCATCGGTAAAGAGGGCGTGCTGGCGCTGATGTGCGACAGCACGAACTCCGTGCGTGATGGTGTATCGCCTTCCGAGCATGAGGTTTCGGAAGGTCTGCGCCAGATCATCGAAAATGCCGAAGGCCGCGTGGCCGTTACCACCTTCTCCTCCAATGTCGGGCGCATCCGCTCGATCGCGCAGGCGGCTGAGGCTGCCGGTCGTGAAGTGCTGCTGCTCGGCTCGTCGCTGAAGCGTGTCGTCAACGTGTCGCAGGACCTCGGCATTATGGAAGGCATCAAGCCGTTCCTCGCTGAAGATGAATTCGGTTATATTCCGCGTGATCGTGTGGTGCTGATCCTGACGGGTTCGCAGGGGGAACCGCGCGCAGCACTCGCCAAGCTTTCCCGTGATGAGATGCGTAATGTGGCGCTCGCCTCCGGCGATACGGTCGTCTTTTCGTCACGCGCAATCCCAGGCAACGAAAAGGCGATCATCGATATCAAGAACGGCTTGATCGAACAGGGCGTCCACATCGTCACCGACAATGAGGCGCTCGTTCACGTCTCCGGCCATCCGCGCCGTAACGAGCTTCTGAAGATGTATGAATGGACGAAGCCGCAGATCGTCGTGCCTGTGCACGGCGAAGCGGCGCATCTGGTGGCGCAGAAGGAACTGGCCGAACAGGCCGGCATTTCGCAGGTGCCGAAGGTGCGCAACGGCAACGTTCTGCGCCTCGCACCCGGCCCGGCGGAAGTAATCGATGACGTGCCGCATGGCCGCGTCTTCAAGGACGGCAATCTCGTCGGTGACATGGACGAGATGGGCATCAGCAATCGCCGCAAGCTCTCCTTCGCCGGCCACGTCGCCGTCAATGTTGTGCTGGACAGCCGTTACGACTTCCTCGGCGATCCCGATGTCGTGCCTTTCGGCCTGCCGGAATTCGATGATGAAGATGAGGCGATGGAGGACACGCTTTATGACGCAGTGCTCGGCGCCGTCGAGAGCATTCCGCGCGCCCGCCGCAAGGATCTGGAACTGCTGCGTGAAGCCGTGCGTCGCGCCGTACGCGCCGCCGCCAACCAGAGCTGGGGCAAGAAGCCGATCGTGACGGTTTTCGTAACCAAGGTCTGAGCCGGCCGTCCGGCCGATTGGCCTTCCGCCTGTCTCTTCCTCGCTGATTTCTGAGCCGCGCCGCAAAGCGCGGCTCTTCTCTTTTTCTTTTAGGATTTCTTGCGGAGAAGTGATTCCGATCTGCAGATGAATGCGTTACAAGAAGCCCATTGCGCAGGAGGATCACATGCCGCTTCTTTCGGCCTTCGCCGTTTATTTCATCGTCTGGTGGACGGTGCTTTTCATCGTGTTGCCGATTGGCCTGCGCACCCAGGATGAAGACGGAGATGTCGCACTGGGCACGGTCGCCAGCGCACCCTCCCGCTTCAAGGGCGGGCGGATCGTTCTGTGGACGACCCTGATCTCGGCTTTGATCTGTGGCCTATGGTATGGCGGAACCTGGTGGTTCGGTGTCAGCCTTGATGATCTGCCGAGAATTATTCCCGTTTTCGACTAAAGACAGCGGGGCGGTATCCGCCCCAGTCGCGTCTTGACGGGTCGGCCCGAGAACGAACCCCGGAACTGCCTAAGCATCGGGCAGTCTGCCATCAATCCGGCCAAACACTGTCATATGGATGTCATATCTATCGTGCACACAGCAGGAGCTTGCTGATCTCGATTCATCGCGGAGCTCTGCGGAATGACGAAGCGAGCGGGGCAATTTGCCAGGGCAAAAAAAAACAAGGCCTTTCAGCCTTGTTTTCCAGTTTTCGCGTGATCTGTAACCGTTACCGGGGCTGCGAACGAGCGCGCCTAAGATCTGATCCTCCCAAGACTGACCGCGAAAATGACAAGAATTTAAACTTCCTGCCTCTTTTGTAAGCTAAAGCTAGCTCAAACCCCCAGCCTTGTCATCTCATTTTTTGCATATTTGTTACAGTCGGCAAAAAATTCCCTGTGATGCATTTTGTCGCACCCGATCAAGAATAATATTTCGGCCAAAGCGTTTTGGCGCGAATTAGCTATCGCGAAAATACAACGAAATGCCCATTAAACGCTCTTTTCATGGCGGGTTTTCATCCGCCCCGGAAACGGCTATATCCGGCGCCAATATCCCTCTATTCGGGGCGATTCCCGCAGCTTCGCGCGCTATCGTCCGCATCAATGGAAGCCGTCATGCGTCTCAGCCGTTATTTCATGCCCATCCTGAAGGAAAACCCCAAGGAAGCGGAAATCGTTTCTCACCGTCTCATGCTGCGCGCCGGCATGATCCGGCAGCAGTCGGCTGGCATTTATTCCTGGCTGCCGCTGGGCAAGCGTGTGCTGGACAAGGTCAACAAGATTATCCGCGAGGAGCAGAACCGCGCAGGCGCCATCGAGCTTCTGATGCCGACCCTGCAATCCGCGGAACTCTGGCAGGAAAGCGGCCGTTACGACGACTACGGCAAGGAGATGCTGCGCATCAAGGACCGCCAGGATCGTCAGATGCTCTACGGCCCCACCAATGAGGAGATGATCACCGACATCTTCCGTTCCTATGTGAAGTCCTACAAGAACCTGCCGCTGAACCTCTATCATATTCAGTTGAAGTTCCGCGACGAGGTGCGTCCCCGCTTCGGCACGATGCGCTCGCGCGAATTCCTGATGAAGGACGCCTATTCCTTTGACCTGACCAAGGAAGACGCGATCCATTCCTATAACAAGATGTTTGTGGCTTACCTGCGCACGTTCGAACGTCTCGGCCTGCGCGCTATTCCCATGCGTGCCGATACAGGTCCGATCGGCGGCAACCACAGCCATGAATTCATCATTCTCGCTGATACCGGCGAATCCGAAGTCTTCTGCCACAAGAGCTTCCTGGACCGCGCCATTCCCGCCGAAAACACCGATTTCGATGATGTTGCAGCGTTGCAGGGCGTGTTTGACGAATGGACAGCCGATTACGCCGCCACCTCCGAGATGCATGACGAGGCCGCCTATGACGCCATTCCCGAGGGCGAGCGCCTTTCGGCACGCGGCATCGAAGTCGGCCACATCTTCTATTTCGGCACCAAATATTCCGAACCGATGGGCGCGAAAGTGCAGGGCAAGGATGGCAAGGAACATCCTGTCCACATGGGTTCCTATGGCATCGGCCCGACACGCCTTGTTCCCGCCATCATTGAAGCATCGCATGACGAGAACGGAATCATCTGGCCGGCTTCGGTCGCTCCTTTCGACGTCGTGATCATCAACATGAAGGCTGGAGACGCGGCCTGCGATGCTGCTTGCGAAAAGCTGTATTATTCGCTCTCCAACGCCGGCAAGGATGTTCTCTACGACGATACGGACGACCGTGCAGGCCAGAAATTCGCCACTGCCGATCTAATTGGCGTGCCGCTGCAGATCATCGTCGGCCCACGTTCGGTCGCGAATGGCGAAGTCGAAGTCAAGGATCGCAAGACCGGCGAACGGGAAACCGTGACGATCGAGGCGGCGATGAACAGGGTGCTCGGCTAAGCGAGCGGAAATCGGAGCGGCTTCACCAGAAGTCCGCTCCGGTTTCGTCGCACAGCCGCAGAAAGAGGGGCCGGTTTTAGGAAAAGACCGGCCTTGCAGTTTGAGATCAGGGAGACGACATGGCACAAGCCGAAGCTGAAAAGGGTGCGGCTGTTTCCGCCGGGGCAAAGACCGCCCGGCCGTTTTCCGCTTTTGAACGTATGGTGGCCTGGCGTTACCTGCGCTCGCGGCGCAAGGAAGCCTTCATTTCCGTCATTGCCGGTTTTTCCTTTGTCGGCATTATGCTGGGCGTAGCGACGCTCATCATCGTCATGGCCGTCATGAACGGTTTCCGCACGGAACTGATCTCCCGCATTCTTGGCATCAACGGCCACATGATCGTTAATGCGATCGACCAGCCCTTGAATAATTACGATGAACTGGCGAAGAAGTTCGCCGCCGTCCCCGGCGTTACCATGGCCTTGCCGCTGGTGGAAGGCCAGACGCTTGCCTCCGGCCGCGGTGGCGCGGGCTCCGGCGCGCTGGTGCGCGGCGTGCGCCAGGAAGACATCGACAAGGTCAAGGAAGTAGCGACCAACATCAAGACCGGCGATCTCGTTGGCTTTATGGCCGGAGACGGCGTCCTCGTCGGTTCCAGGCTCGCATCGCAACTGGGTGTAACGGCTGGTGACGATATCACTCTCATATCACCGGAAGGTGATGTGACGCCGATGGGTGTCAATCCCCGCGTGAAATCCTACAAGATTTCCGGTGTCTTTGAGATCGGCATGTCCGAATATGACGCCTCTATGATCTACATGCCGCTCTCCGAGGCGCAGCTCTATTTCAATACGGAAGGGCGTGTCGGATCCATTGAGCTTTATGTCAGCCGCCCGGACGACGTCGATGGCATCCGCCCGCTGGTGGAGCAGGCGGCGGAACGGCAGATCTACATCGTCGACTGGCGGCAGCGGAACCAGACCTTCTTTTCCGCCCTGCAGGTGGAGCGGAACGTGATGTTCATGATCCTGACCCTCATCGTTCTTGTGGCGGCGCTCAACATCATTTCCGGCCTGATCATGCTGGTAAAGGACAAGGGCAGCGATATCGCCATTCTGCGCACCATGGGCGCAAGCTCAGGTGCCGTCATGCGCATCTTTTTCATGACCGGCGCGGCGATCGGCACGGTCGGCACCTTCGCTGGCGTGGCGCTTGGCGTCATCGTCTGCCTCAATGTCGAATCCATCCGCCAGTTCTTCTCCTGGATATCAGGAACGGTGCTGTTTGATCCGCAGCTCTATTTCCTCAGCCAGCTTCCGGCCGAAATGGATGTTGGTGAAACCATCACCGTCGTCATCATGGCCCTGACGCTCTCTTTCCTGGCAACGATCTTCCCGGCCTGGCGTGCTTCCAAGCTCGATCCGGTGCAGGCCCTGCGTTACGAATAAGGACCGCTTCGCAATATGGCAAAAAAAACAGTGCTGCGGCTTACCGGCGTCGAGAGAACCTATGGTCAGGGCGAGACGTCGCTTTCCATTCTGCGCAAGGCGGATTTTCAGTTGAAGAGCGGTGAGATGGTGGCGCTGGTCGCCCCCTCCGGTACCGGCAAATCCACCCTGTTGCATCTCGCCGGGCTTCTCGAACATCCAGACGCCGGCGAAGTCTATATCAACGACGCGCCCTGCAACGGCCTGCCGGATGAGACGCGCACGGCGATCCGCCGCAGCGACATCGGCTTCGTTTATCAGTTCCACCATCTGCTACCCGAGTTTTCGGCAGTTGAGAACGTGATGATGCCGCAGCTCATCGCCGGCCTGTCACAGGCGGAGGCGCGTAAACGCGCGAGCGCGCTTCTGGATTACATGCGGGTGGGGCATCGTGGCGAACACCGTCCGGCCGAGCTCTCCGGGGGTGAACAGCAGCGCGTTGCCATTGCCCGCGCCGTCGCCAATGCACCGCTCCTGCTGCTGGCGGACGAGCCGACTGGCAATCTCGATCCAGAGACCGCCTCTTATGTCTTCGACGCACTGGAGGCGCTGGTTCGCCAGTCCGGCCTCGCAGCGCTGATCGCGACGCATAACCACGAGCTCGCCGGCCGGATGGATCGCCGCGTAACGCTCGCCGAGGGCAAGATCGTCGATTTATGACCTGACCGAGCCTGTCCCGCCATCCACCGACCCCGAACGGCGAGCAAGGCGGGGGATCGGATGCGCTCTTGACGGAGGCTAGCCGCTTGGCTGCCGCGAGCAGGGATTTTTCCAAGTTTCATTTTTTGAACCCGGAGGATTTTTCTTCCGGGTTTTTCGCTTTGGAGTCAGCGGCTTGCGGTTTTGGAAGCGGGAACCGAAAGCGATTCTGCCACGTTGGCAAGGAGAACATCAGCAGAACCCTGTTGACAATCGAACGAAATGAGAACAAAATTGGAACATAACGAGTAAGGAGAGACCAATGACTGATTTCATCCGTGACGTTGCCGCTTTCACCTCCATTGCTGTCTTCGTTGCCAGCTTTTCGGTAATCCTCACCGCGCTGTGAAGAAGATACCGGCGCAGAAGCCTGTATGGACATCGCAAAGCGGTGGACATCAAGCGCCGGAAATCGGAAAATCGCCCCCGTGATTCAGAATGACAGGATGATGATATGGGCGATACGGTTGTGCGGGCAGAAACCTCTGACGAAAACCTGAACACCCCGGGTTTCGTTCATCTTCGGGTTCATTCCGCTTACTCCCTGCTTGAAGGGGCTCTGCCCCTCAAGAAAATCATGTCCAAGGCCGTTTCAGACGGCCAGCCGGCCATTGCCATTACAGATACCAACAACCTCTTCGTCGCGCTGGAGTTTTCCGAAAAGGCGCGGGATGAGGGTTTGCAGCCCATCATCGGCTGCCAGCTGTCGATCGACATGCAGGATGCGGCGGAGGATCGCCGCAACCACAACAGCCACCTTCAGAAACTTCCCGCTATCGTTCTTCTCGCCGCCAATGCCGAAGGGTATGAGCGGCTGGTGGATCTTGTGAGCCGTGCCTATCTTGAGGGCGAGGGGAGTGGCCATTCCGTGCACATTACCCGCGCATGGCTGGAAGAGGACTCAAATGCGGGCCTAATCGCGCTGACCGGCGCTTCCGGCGGCCCGGTGGATATGGCCTTGAAGGAGGGTCATGCCGCCCAGGCGAAGGAACGGCTGCTGACACTGAAGTCACTCTTCGGTGACCGGCTTTATATCGAATTGCAGCGTCAGTCCGGGTATGACCGTTCGCATGAGCGGCGTATGATCGGCCTCGCTTATGACCATGATATTCCGCTGGTTGCCACAAACGAGGCGTTCTTCCCGTCAAAGGCCGACTACGAAGCGCATGACGCGTTGATGGCGGTGGCGCATAATGCCATTGTTTCGGACGACAGCCGCTTTCGCCTGACGCCCGACCATTACCTCAAAAGTCGGGAGGAAATGACGGCGTTGTTTGCAGACCTGCCGGAGGCGCTGGACAATACCGTCGAGATTGCGTTGCGCTGTTCTTATGTGCTGAAGAAGCGCGGGCCTATCCTGCCACGTTTCACCGGCGCCAGCGATGATCCTGAGGCGGCGGAACGCGCCGAAGCGGAAGAGCTTCGGCGTCAGGCGGTGGAGGGGCTGGATCAGCGCCTTGCCGCGCTCGGTATGGCGCCCGGTTATACGGAACAGGATTATCGCGAGCGGCTCGATTTCGAACTCGGCGTCATCTCGCGCATGAAGTTCCCCGGTTATTTCCTGATCGTTGCCGACTTCATCAAATGGGCCAAGCAGCACGATATCCCGGTCGGACCGGGCCGTGGTTCGGGCGCGGGTTCGCTCGTCGCTTATGCGCTGACGATTACCGATGTCGATCCGCTGCGTTTCTCACTGCTGTTCGAACGCTTCCTTAATCCTGAACGCGTGTCGATGCCCGACTTCGACATCGATTTCTGCCAGGATCGTCGCGAAGAAGTGATCCGCTACGTTCAGGCCAAATACGGCCGCGAGCAGGTGGCGCAGATCATCACCTTCGGTTCGCTCCAGGCGCGCGCGGCCCTGCGCGACGTCGGCCGCGTGCTGGAAATGCCCTACGGGCAGGTGGACAAGATCTGCAAGCTGGTGCCCAACAACCCGGCCAACCCGACGCCGCTTTCGAAGGCGATCGAGGAGGAGCCGCGCCTGCAGGAAGAAGCGGACAGGGAGCCTGTTGTCGCCCGCCTGCTGGATATCGCCCAGAAGATCGAGGGGCTTTATCGCCACGCCTCAACCCATGCTGCCGGTATCGTCATCGGCGACCGCCCGCTGTCGAAGCTGGTGCCGATGTATCGCGATCCGCGGTCCGATATGCCGGTCACCCAGTTCAACATGAAATGGGTTGAAAGCGCCGGCCTCGTCAAATTCGACTTTCTTGGCCTGAAAACGCTGACGGTGCTGAAGGTAGCCGTCGATTTTGTCGCCAAGCGCGGCATCAAGGTGGATCTCGCCGCCATCCCGCTCGATGACGCCAAGACGTATGAAATGCTGTCGCGCGGTGAGACCATCGGCGTGTTCCAGGTGGAAAGTGCCGGCATGCGCAAGGCGCTGATCGGCATGCGGCCGGACTGCATCGAGGATATCATTGCTCTGGTGGCACTATATCGTCCCGGCCCGATGGAAAACATCCCCGTTTATAACGCCCGCAAACATGGCGAAGAAGAGCTGGAATCGATCCACCCGACCATCGACCATCTGCTGAAGGAAACACAGGGCGTTATCGTTTATCAGGAACAGGTGATGCAGATCGCCCAGGTTCTGTCGGGTTATTCGCTTGGCGAAGCCGATCTTCTGCGCCGCGCCATGGGTAAGAAGATCAAGGAGGAAATGGACAAGCAGCGCGAGCGCTTCGTTGATGGCGCCATCAAGAACGGTGTCTCGAAACCGCAGGCCGACACCATCTTCGATCTTCTCGCAAAATTTGCCAATTACGGCTTCAACAAGAGCCATGCCGCGGCCTACGCGATCGTCTCCTACCAGACGGCCTATATGAAGGCGCATTATCCGGTGGAGTTCCTGGCGGCCTCCATGACGCTCGATATGGCCAATACGGAAAAGCTCAACGATTTCCGTCAGGACGCCGGTCGTCTCGGCATTGAAATCGTCGCGCCGTCCGTCCAGACCTCGTTCCGCCAGTTCGAAACGGGCGAGAACCGCATTTATTATTCGTTGGCTGCCATCAAGGGTGTTGGCGAAGGAGCGGTCGAACATATCGTCGCGATCCGCGGCGACAAGCCGTTCACGAGCCTCGAGGATTTCTGCCTGCGCATCGACCCCAAACAGATCAACCGGCGTGTGCTCGAAAGTCTCATCAATGCCGGTGCTTTCGATTGTTTCGGCCGCGACCGCGCAGAGCTGATCGGCGGGCTGGACCGTATCATCGGTTATGCCCAGATGGCGCAGAACAACCGAACCATCGGCCAGTCGGACATGTTCGGCTCGGGCGGCGGCAATGGCCCGGAAAAGCTGGTGCTTCCTGCCTTCCAGCCCTGGCTTGCCTCGGAAAAGCTGCTGCGCGAATATCAGGTTCTCGGTTTCTACCTCACGGCCCACCCGCTGGATACCTATCGCCCCGTACTGGAAAAATTGCGCGTGCAGAATTTCGCCGATTTTTCCGCTGCTGTGAAACAGGGAGCGACTGCCGGGCGTCTTGCCGGCACCGTTACCGGCAAACAGGAGCGAAAGACGCGCACCGGCAACAAGATGGGTATCGTCACCTTCTCGGATGCTTCAGGGCAATATGAGGCGGTATTGTTTTCCGAAGGTCTCGGCCAGTACCGCGACCTGCTTGAGGTCGGCAAGTCGTTGGTGATCACGGTGCAGGCGGAAGAGCGCCCTGAAGGTATCGGTCTGCGCATCCAGACGGCGCAGTCGCTGGAAGAAAAATCCGTGCAGATGCAGAAGGCACTGCGTGTTTATGTGCGTGATTCCGGCCCGCTGAAAACGGTTGCCCGCCACCTCAACACCAGGGGTGACGGCTCGGTCTATTTCATCGTTATCAAGGATGAGGGCAGCCGCGAGATCGAGGTCGAACTGACGGAGAAATACCGTATTTCGCCTGAAATAGCCGCTGCTCTTCGGTCAGCCCCCGGTGTCGTTGATGTGGAGCTGGTGTGAGGCGCAGCGCCTTCGCGCCTCGCTCAGACCGGCCCTTCCTTCGTCACGGTGATGAAGTCCGTTCCCGTTCCTGTCTCCATCTGGTGACTGAGGTCGGAAACGGTGATGGAGCTTCCGCTTGAAAGTTCCTGCTCAATCCGGGAGCGTATGTCCTGCGGAATGTCGAGACGGCTGAGCACGGCACTCAACTGGTCGAAACCGCCGGGCGCTTCGGTAACGGTGATGCCGAGCCGCTTGCGGGCAGCGGCTGGCAGATGATTGTCGAGCGTTACGCCGTTCCATTCCGCGGTTCCGGCAGCGCGATCCACGGACACCGCCTCGAAAAAATGGGTTCCGAGCGCGACTTCCGGGTCCTTGATGTCGATGGCGGCCTCAAAAAGCGGCTTGAAGTCCTGCCGCACCATGATCTGCCCGGTTGGCGGGTGGTCTTCACCGGCGGAGGCATAAAGCGCCGCCACGAAAGCGTCGGTCAGAAGGGGCCCTGACGTTTTCAGCCCCTTCCACCGCTTGAAACCGTTGATGGCGCTGATTGTCATCTCCCCGGCATAACCGTCGGCCGAACCGGCATCGAAGCCGAGACGGGTAAGCACGGTCTGAATATCCATTACCCTTTCCCGCTCGCCACGCCTTGTGATGAGAATGCGCAGCGGTGAAGGCTCTCTCGCCTTCGCCGTCGATTTGATCGCCTGGGTTTTTTCATTGACGGCGACTTCGACCGCGCCCAGAGCCGCATCGAAGCTCGCGGGCCGCAACTCTACATCCGACAGAAGCAGCTTGCCGTCATCTGCGTCGTCACGCGGCGAAAACAGCGCCGGATGTTGCACAAAGCGCAGCGAGACCGGGCGGTCGGTGATGATGACATGCACCCCTGTACGCGTATCACCGAAGAGTGACTTCGCGAATTTGGAAGGCAGGCGCACACAGCCGTGGGAAGCCGGATAGTTCGGCACCTTGCCCTCGTGCAGCGCGATGCCGGACCAGGTCAGTCGCTGCATGAACGGCATGGGGGCGGCCGAATAGATATTCGACTCGTGGTATTTCCGCTTCTCTAGAATGGAGAATATGCCGCTCGGTGTCTCATGCCCGGCCTTGCCGGTCGAGACTTTGGAGGTGGCGATGATTTCACCATTTTCATAAAGCGCGAGCGACTGGTCACTTTTCGATACAAGTATCTGGAGGGACCTGCTGTCAGCGGCGAGCGCCGGAAAGGCGAGAATGCTGGCCGACAGCATGCCGGCCATAAGACGGAGGCGAAGGGACATGACGCAATACACCACATGCACAAAACTTCCCTCACTCAACCACGCTAAGTTTAATGAAGTTTAAGGGCGGCGCTGCCGCGCTATCACTAATTTGTGTAAAATCTAAAATAAATAGTTCGGGAGATCGATGCGCCGATATGTCGGCCGAAGGGCTTAACGGGTTCGGTTATTTCCGCGAGCCAAACGTATAGCCGGTCTCGACGCTGCCCTTGCCGAACCTGTCGCGCAGCTTGTCCATTGCCGCTTCCGCCGCGGCCCGGCGCCCCGCCTGTCTGTCGACGAGATCGGGAGGATCGGCAAGGCCGGCATCGCGCAGATCGCTGACGCCGATGCCAAGGAGGCGAAATTTCGTGCCGTCGGTTTCCTTTTCGAGCAATGAGAGGCCGGTGCGGAAAATTCGGTCGGCAAGCTGCGTGGGGTCGTCCAGCTTGCGATTACGGGTGCGAATCCTGAAGTCGGCCGTCTTCATTTTCAAGACAACCGTATGGCCGGCAATGCCATTTTTCTTGAGCCTCCAGGCGACTTTTTCCGAGAGCGACCGCAGGATCGGCACAAGGTCCTCATGGCGGGAAATATCGTTGAAGAAGGTGGTTTCGGAGGAGACGCTTTTGGCAGGGTCGTTATTGTGCACATGCCGCTCGTCAATGCCGCGCGACAGCCGGAAGAGCCGCTGGCCCATCACGCCATAACGGCGCATCAGCTCGCTTTCCTGCATCTCCTGCAGCTGTGCGATCATGCGGATGCCGTCGGCCTCCAGCGTCGCCGCGAAGGCCTTGCCCACGCCCCATATGGTCGTGACCGGCCGCGCCGCAAGAAACGACAGCGCTTCCGCTTCGCCAATCACGGAAAAGCCGCGGGGCTTTTGCAGGTCGGACGCGACCTTGGCGAGAAATTTACAGTAGGAAAGCCCGGCTGAAACCGTCACCCCCACTTCCTTTTCCACGCGCCGGACAAATTTCGCCAGCACGCGCGCCGGTGGATCGTGATGCAACTTCTCGGTGCCTGAAAGATCGAGAAACGCCTCGTCTATGGAAAGCGGCTGCACCAGCGGCGTCAACTCCTGCATCATCGCCCTGATTTCGCGCCCGACACGACTGTATTTCTCCATGTCAGGTTTGATGACCACGGCGTCGGGACAGGCTTCAAGCGCCTTGAACATGGGCATGGCGGAGCGCACGCCCTGAATACGGGCAATATAACAGGCCGTGGAAACCACCCCGCGCTTGCCGCCGCCAATGATGACAGGTTTATCGGCCAGTTCCGGATTATCCCGCTTTTCAACGGAGGCATAAAAGGCATCGCAATCGATATGGGCGATGCTCAGACCGTAGAGTTCGGCGTGATAGACAAGCCGCGGGCTCCCGCAGGCACGGCAACGTCTCAGCCCCTCTGGCTGGCCGACCAGACAGTCGCGGCAAAAACCGGGATCATAAGGATGCGACGTGGACATGGGCCGAAAACAAAACCAGAACGTCGCCGACCATACTCCGGTTGTAACAACGGCTCAAGGGCTCTTCCCTTAATACACACCCGAATCCAGCCCGGGTCCGGAAAAGTGGTGCCAGGCCGCAGCCACCGTTTCGGGCGAAGTGTCAGTCGCGGCGCAGAACGCCATGAGATCGGGTTCGTGGCTCATCAGGAAATCGGTGAGTCCCGCCAGAAAACCTGGATCGCTGACGGCCTGGCGCAGCATATTGGCCTGTAATCCGCTCAACGCCAGAAAGCGTCCCAACATTTCCGGCTCGTCTGCCAGCCAGCCAAGTATGGCGGCCGCCGTTTCTTGCGGATCCTGGCTGGCATTGCCTTTGTTTTTTGTATCGCGCAGCATTTCTCACCTGAAGTTACCTATTTTGAAACCAAATCCCTCTAGCCTTGCGCAACAAATGGACGATGGAATCGGTTCTCAGCCAACTTATATGTCTGGGTGAAGGTTTCAAAGCGAAACGGGGACTGCTCACCATGCCCAAGCAGGTCATGATAGTCGAAGACAATGAGCTGAACATGAAGCTCTTTCGCGACCTGATCGAGGCGTCTGGTTATACGACGATCCAGACACGCAACGGCATGGAAGCGCTCGATCTCGCCCGCAAGCACCGGCCGGATCTGATCCTCATGGATATCCAGCTGCCGGAGGTTTCGGGGCTGGAGGTGACGAAGTGGCTGAAGGAAGATGACGAGCTGCATGTCATTCCGGTCATCGCGGTCACCGCTTTCGCCATGAAGGGAGACGAGGAGCGCATTCGCCAGGGTGGATGCGAGGCCTATGTGTCGAAGCCGATTTCCGTCCCGAAGTTCATTGAAGTCATCAAGACTTATCTGGGCGATGCGTGAGGCGACTGGGGAACGGTTATGACGGCGAGAGTTCTGGTTGTTGACGATATTCCGGCCAATGTGAAGCTTCTCGAAGCCCGGCTGGTGGCGGAGTATTTCGATGTCGTTACCGCCGAGGATGGCTTCAAGGCGCTTGCCATCTGCGATAAAGAGCAGGTCGATATCATCCTCCTCGATATCATGATGCCGGGCATGGATGGTTTCGAAGTCTGCGAAAGACTGAAAGCCGATCCGGATACGGCGCATATCCCCGTTGTGATGGTCACGGCGCTGGATCAGCCCTCGGACCGCGTGCGGGGTCTGAAGGCTGGAGCCGATGATTTCCTGACCAAGCCGGTCAATGACCTGCAGTTGATCGCCCGCGTCAAAAGCCTGGTGCGCCTGAAGGCCGTTAGCGACGAATTGCGCGTGCGCGCTGAAGCGGCCCGTCAGATTGGCATCGAAGAGATGCTGCGCAGCGATGGGCTGATGCAGACGCCGGGCCGGATTCTGGTTGCGGATGGCCGCGCCAGCTCGCAGGAGCGCATCGTTCGGGCGCTGAAGCCGGTGGCAGAGGTGGATGCCGTCACGGAGCCGCAGGCGGCCCTGCTCAAGGCGACAGGCAATCCCTTCGAGCTTGTCATCGTCAATTCGAATTTCGAAGATTACGATCCGCTGAGACTGTGCTCGCAGCTTCGCTCGCTGGAGCGGACCCGTTTCCTTCCGTTGCTCCTCGTGGCGGAGCAGGGGGCCGACGACATGGTGGCGCGCGCGCTGGATCTCGGCGTCAACGATTACATCCTTCGTCCGATCGATCCCAACGAACTCGTTGCCCGATCGCTGACGCAGATCAGGCGCAAACGCTACAATGAACATCTGCGGCTCAATCTCCAGCACACCATGGAGCTCGCCATCGTTGACGGCCTGACCGGCCTCAACAATCGTCGTTATCTCGACAATCATCTCAAGATACTCTTCGACCGCGCCGCTGTCCGCGGCCGCCCGATCTCCATCTGCATGACCGATATAGACCGCTTCAAGCTGGTCAATGATACCTATGGTCATGATGTGGGTGACGAAGTCCTGCGGGAATTTGCGGCACGCATCCGCAGCACGGTCCGCGGCGCCGATCTCGCCTGCCGCTACGGCGGCGAGGAATTTGTCGTCGTCATGCCGGACACGCCGATAGAGCTTGCTGCGAGCGTTGCCGAACGCCTGCGGACGATCGTGGAAGACAAGCCTTTCTACGTCCGTTCCATCGATCGTGAACTGAGCATCACGGCATCGCTCGGCATAGCATCCGGCAGCGGCGCCTTTGGAACGCCGGACGAACTGCTGAGGCAGGCTGACAGGGCGCTTTACGAGGCTAAACACGCCGGCCGAAACCGCGTCGTATCGGCGGCCGCCTGAACGGCTTTACGAAGTAGCGGTGCGGGAGAATTGCACCGCCGTCCAAAATAATTTCGGACGTCTCAAGAAAACGGCAAAGGAAAGTCCGGTCTTTCGGAGCCAAGTCCCTGACTTCGCCTGTATTTTAACTTCATGCAATGAAAAGGCGAAATCGCGCGAGGCAACTAGATTTCAAGTTGAAAAATATATTGAATTCAATCCCGTGAAAAACTATAGTGTGCCAGCGTTGTATATTTAACCATGTTTTTCAGGTGACTTGTCGCTGGCTTAAGAATTTGTTGATTTTTATTTTACTTCTGCGCACACTCCTTATTGAGAGTAACAGTTCTTCCGGCGGTTCTTCCGTCTTTTGATGATGGAATGAGAGCGGCGTGTGCCGCTGCGGTTTCGCTTGTCAGGGGCTGGTTTTGCGTAGTTTGAATGCCCCATGATGCTCAGGTCCGCCGCATCTCCTGAATCGTGGGGTCGGTCGGCTGACGATGTTCGATTCGGTTCCTCGTGCCGTAACGCATCGTTGGCCGGCCGCCTTATTCCCTGCTTGATGCGTTGGAGCATCGCTCGCTTTGAAAAGATCGGCGGCATTCCCAACGCCGTGAAGTCGACACGCCGTCGCTTTCTCTTACAATCACGTTCCGCATCGTAGGGGTAGCCGTCGGCGATTTCCGTTGCCCCGCCGTGCAATCGGACGGCCTGTGGCCGCTGACGGGCGCAGTGGTATCAAACCTGCAACATATGTTGTCGCCGGCGCGCCGGAGAGAATCAGGTGGGGCAGCCGGCCAGGCGTGAAGCCGTGTCGACAGGGCATTCTGCTGAGCGAATGGCCTGTATCCGCATAAACAAAAAACGCGCCCGTGGGGGCGCGCTTTTGCCGGAACACCGATCAAGAAATTACTTGATCTTGGTTTCCTTGAATTCGACGTGCTTGCGTACAACCGGGTCGTACTTCGTCTTCGTCATCTTGTCCGTGAACGTACGGCTGTTCTTGGTGGTGACGTAGAAGGTACCGGTGTCGGCTGTCGACAGCAGCTTGATCTTGATTGTTGTAGCTTTCGCCATGGTCGTCCTGCCTTTAAACAAAAGAGAAGCCGCAGGCGCTTCTCACCTCGGCTAAATCTGGCGCGAAACTACGTATCGCGCCTGAAAAGTCAAGCCTGTTTTGCCCGGAAAACAAAACGGACGGCATAAAGGACCACGTAGAGCCCGAAAAATACCGCCAGCGACCAGGCGAAGCCGTCGGTTCCGGCGACATCCATGGAAATGCCCACGGCCTGCGGCCCCGCGATCGTACCAATGGCGTAACAGAAGATGAAGGCGGCATTTGCGGCCACCAGGTCGGCACCCTTCAGACGCGACCCGAGATGGGTGAGGCCGACCGTATACATGCCGGAAACGAGGCCGCCCCAGAACAGCAGCAGTGCCGCCACCAGGATCCAGCTTTCCACCAGGAAAGGCAGGGCCAGCGTGCCGCAGACGCCGGCAAGGGCCATCAGGCCCAGCATCGTCCGCCGGTCTTTCATCCTGTCAGAAAGCAGGCCGATCGGTATCTGGAAGACCATGTTGCCAATGCCCATCACGGTAAGGAGAAGGGCCGCCTGCGATTCGTTGAAGCCTTCTCTGGTGGCATAGATCGGAAACAGCGAAAGGCCGCCTGCCTGTACCGAGCCGAAGACGAAAGCGGCGGCTGATGCCATCGGCACCAGCCAGACATAACGGACGAAATGGTGGTTGGGCCGCTCGTCCAGTTCCGGGCTCTCACCACGCGCCATGAAGATGGGAATTGCCGCAAGCAATATGATTGCCGCCCCGACGAGGAAAGGCAGGATGCCTTCGCTGCCAACCGCCGAAAACAGAAGCGGACCAACGGCAAAACCGACCGCAAGTCCGGTGGCGTAGATGCCGAGAACCATACCGCGCTTCTTCGGCGGCGCCGTCATGTTGATCCAGTATTCGGAGAGGATGAACAGCGTGGTGGTTGCGCCATGGAAGACGATTCGCAGCGGAAACCACATCCAGAAAGCATCGGCGAAATAAAAGCCGAGCGCGCTCAGCGCGGAGATGAAAACCGCAAACAACATGGTACGGGCCACGCCAAAATCATGGGCGATCTTGGTGGTCACCGGGGCCGCCATCATGGCCGCGACGCCGGCCATGGCCGAGTTCACCCCGATCATGGTGGAGGATATGCCACGTTTCTCAAGGATGATCGACAGGAGCGGCAGGCCAAGGCCGATGGCGACGCCGACCGCACTGATGGCGGAAATGGCGGCGATCAGTGAGGGCCAGTGAATGGCATCCGCTTCTTCGCATTTCATTTGTGACATGACGGCCTTTATACAAAGTCTCGAATGAACCGGCCGTGGCGCGTGACATAAAGCCGCGCGGGGCTTTCATAGGGCAGTGAGGGATCACCTATCATGAAATTTGTGACATCTTCGAGAACCGTACGCGTGATTTTCGGCATGTTCAGACCGGAAAGGTCTGTCATGTCAAGCCATTGCACGTTGTGAAGCTCTTCGGAATCCCGGGTTAGCCGGATATCCAGCCGCAATTCGTCGGCATAACAGCAAAAGAATCGCGTGTCGTAACGCCTGACATTGCCGGGCGGTGTGATGGCGCGCGCCACATAGCGAAAACAGGAGAGGTCCGGACCTTCAGTGGCCGGCCCAAGCTCGACCCCGGTTTCCTCCACAAGTTCGCGCGCGGCGGCAAGCGCCAGCGCCCTTGCCCCGGCGACGCTCAGGCGCCGCGAAGCCGACGCCGTCAGGCTGTCAAGGACAGCGGGATGCAGATCGCCGGAAAAGGGCAGCGCATGGTCGCGCGGGTCGCGTTTGCCGCCTGGAAAGACATAAGTGCCGGGCATGAAGACGTGGGCGCTGCTGCGCTGGCCCATCAGCACCCGTGTCGTCGGGCCGGATCGGTCGAACAGAATGAGGGAGGCGGCATCGCGCGGCCGCAATGGCGCGCTTGCCGCTTCCGCCTTGGTGGAATGCCGGGGCATGTACAAGACCCGCGCGCGTCAGTGCGAGGAGCCGTCTATCTGTATCTGCGGTTTTTTCCCGTCGAAGCCATGCATGCGCAGCGCCCATTGCAGACCGATGACGCCGCCCTTGATGGGCTGCAGCGTCAGAAGCGCGGCCAGAATTGTGATCGGTACCCAGATGGCGAAATGAGCCCACATGGGAATGTTTAGAACCATGTCCGTCATCATGAAGCCGCCGACCGCGATGTGGCCGATGATGACGATGGAGATATAGGGTGGCAGGTCGTCCGACCGATGATGGTGCATTTCCTCGCCGCAGGCCGCGCAGGCGTCCACCGGCTTCAGCCAGGCGCGGAAGAGGCGGCCGCTGCCACAGGCCGGGCAGCGATTGGCCATGCCGCGCATGATGGACCGGCCAAGCGGCCGCTCGGCGCTATCGTCTCCGAAGGTAACTGTCTCCGAGCCCTGATGTGCACTCATCCTTAAGTCCTTCCCGTCCGTTCAACCGCTGAGGCGGCTTTGTTATCGTCGCCTTCTCGGCGGCCGTGTTCCGGGCTTGGCGGCAGCCCGTGCTGTCCGCCGTCCGGCCTTGTGGAACGAGCGCACGCCCACCGGCATCTTCCGCCCGGGACTCAGCATATCGAATCTGAGCGCACCCGCCAGCGGCACCGCTTCCGCGAGCCTTACCTGCACCGTGTCGCCAAGCTGATAACCAAGACCGGTCTTTTCCCCCGTGAGAGCCTGATGGGCTTCGTCATACAGGAAATAATCCGTTCCGAGTGTAGATATAGGAACGAAACCATCAGCGCCAAACTGCGGAAGCGCGACAAATAGTCCCGCCTTGGTGACACCGCCGACCCGGCCCTCGAATTCCTCGCCGACCCGCTCGGAAAGATGATGCGCGATCAGGCGGTTGACGGTGTCGCGCTCTGCTGCCATGGCGCGGCGCTCGAAGGTCGAGATTTCAGCGGCGATATCGTCGAGTGTCGCTTCTTCCTGTGGCGTGATGCCGCCTTCACCGAGCCCCAGAGAGCCCACCAGCGCGCGATGCACGATGAGGTCGGCATACCGGCGGATCGGCGAGGTGAAATGGGCATATTTCATGAGGTTCAGGCCGAAATGGCCGATATTTTCGGGGCTGTAAATAGCCTGGCTCTGGCTGCGCAGCACCATCTCGTTGACCATGATCTGGTGCGGCGTGTCGAGAGCGCGTGCCAGAATGCCGTTGAAGGAATTGGCGCGCATGGCCGCACCCTTGGCCATGGAGATGCCGATCGTGCCGAGAAATTCGCGCAGCACCTCCTGCTTGGAAAGCGTGGGCGCATCGTGGACACGGTAAACCAGCGGCTGTTTCTTTTTTTCCAGCGTCTCGGCGGCGGCGACATTTGCCTGGATCATCATTTCTTCGATCAGCTTATGCGCATCGAGACGTTCGGGAATGACCACGGAGTCGACCGTGCCGTCAGGGCGAAGCTTGATCTTCCGCTCGGGCATGTCGAGTTCCAGCGGCTGGCGCCGGTCACGGCCTCGCTTCATCACCTCATAAGCGTGCCACAGGGGCTTCAGGATCGGCTCCAGCAGCGGTCCGGTCTTGTCGTCGGGCTTGCCGTCGATCGCTGCCTGTGCCTGCTGGTAGGAGAGCTTGGCGGCGCTCTTCATCATGATCCGATGGAAGGTATGGCCGGCCTTGCGGCCTTCCTTCGAGAAGGTCATCCGCACCGCAAGGGCAGGGCGGTCGACCCCTTCCTTCAGCGAGCAGAGATCGTTGGAAATACGCTCCGGCAGCATCGGTACGACGCGATCCGGGAAATAAACGGAGTTGCCGCGTTTCAGCGCCTCGCGGTCCAGTGGCGAACCCGACCGAACATACCAGGAGACATCTGCAATGGCGACGGTGACGATGACACCATCGGGATTGTCGGGCGATGTGTCCGGTTCGGCATAGACCGCATCGTCGTGATCCTTGGCATCGGCCGGATCGATCGTGATGAGCGGCAGGTCGCGCCAGTCCTCGCGGTGGGACATCGTCGCTGCCTTGGCCGCATCCGCTTCGGCAAGAACATTCTGCGGGAATATATGCGGGATGCCGTGGGCGTGGATTGCGATCATCGAGATCGCCTTTTCCGAGGCGACGGAGCCGATGACCGAGAGAACCTTGGCACGCGTCAGGCCGTAACGACCGCTGTTGCGCGAGGTTTCGACCTCGATCAGATCGCCATCCTTGGCATCGCCGACGCCATCAGGATCGATGACCATTTCCTCGCCGCGGCGATCGATTGGCATCAGCCGTCCGCCGCCGCCGGGCGTCTCCTTGAACACGCCGAGCAGTGCATTCTGGCGGCGGTCGATCAGCTTGACGACGCGGGCGGTGTAGGCGGGACCGGTGCTTTCCTTCGAGGGGAAGATTTTCGCGAGAATACGGTCGCCGAGACCGGCGGCCGGGGCCTTCTTGCCACGGTCCTGCGAGGACTGGCGGATCAGCACAGCCGGCGCTGCGCCCAAATCCTCAGGCCATTCCGCCGGGCGGCCGATCAGCTCGCCGTCCTTGTCGCGGGTCGTGATGTCGAGAACCGTTACGGGCGGCAGGCCGCCCGGTCGCGTAAGCGACTTGCGGCTCTTGTGCACCATGCCGTCGACTTCAAGTTCCTTCAGCAGCGCCTTGAGGACAACGCGGTTCTCACCCTTCAGCCCGAAAGCCTTGGCAATTTCGCGTTTGGAAGCCTGTTGCGGATGATCTGCGATGAATTTCAGCAGCACTTCGCGCGAAGGCACCTCGCCGTGGATGATGCCTTCACCTTCGCTCACCCGCTTGCCGCGCCCGGTGCGTCCGAAACCGTCGCTGGCGGAACCCTGTCTCTGACGCGGCGCTTTGCTCACTCTGCTGCCTTCTTGGGTTTGGCCGCTGCCTTCGGCTTGGCGGCCGTCTTGCTCTTTGTTGCCGCCTTGGCCTTGGTCGCCTTCGGCTTTGCAGCGGCGTCACCATCGGCCTTCTTGGCGGTTGTTTTCTTGGCCTTGGCGGACTTGCCGCCGGTGCCGGTCTTGGCAATGCGCTCGGCGATCAACACGAGCGCCTCGTCCAGCGTCACGGATGCCGGATCCTGCCCCTTGGGAATGGTGGCGTTGACCTTGCCCCAGTTCACATAGGCGCCGTAGCGCCCGTCACGAACGGTGATCGGGCCGCCATCAGGGTGGTCGCCCAACTCCTTGAGAGCAGCGGGCGTGCCGCTACGGCCGCGTCCCGGACCCTTGCTCTGCTTTTCAGCAATCACGGTCACGGCGCGGTTGAGGCCGATCGAGAAGACGTCCTCGATACTCTCCAAGTTCGCATAGGAACCATCATGCAGCAGGAAAGGTCCGTAACGGCCGAGACCAGCCGAGATCATCTTGCCGGTTTCCGGATGCTTGCCTATATCGCGCGGCAGGTTGATGAGCGCCAACGCCTTTTCGTGATCGATATCCTCAGGCTTCCAGCCCTTCGGCAGCGAGGAGCGCTTGGCTTCCTTGCCGTCACCGCGCTGGATATAGGGCCCGAAACGGCCGGAGCGCAGCGTCAGCTCCTCGCCGGTCATGGGATCAGCGCCCAGCGCCTTCGGCTCGTTGAGAGCAGCGGCTTCGGCTTCCGCGCCATCGGAGGTCAGCTGGCGGGTATAGTTGCACTCAGGGTAGTTCGAGCAACCCACAAAGGCACCGTATTTGCCGAGCTTCAGCGACAGATTGCCGGTGCCGCAAACCTGACAGATGCGCGGATCGGAACCATCCTCGCGCTTCGGGAACACCAGCGGCGCCAGAACCTCGTTCAGCGCATCCAGCACGTTGGTGACGCGCAGTTCCTTGGTATCTTCGATCTGCGCAAAGAAATCCTTCCAGAAATCGCGAAGAACCTGCTTCCAGTCCAGTTCGCCGGCGGAAATGCGGTCGAGCTTTTCTTCAAGGGCGGCGGTGAAATCATACTCGACGTATTTGGTGAAGAAGCTTTCGAGGAAAGCCGTCACCAGCCGGCCACGCGAATGCGGCACCAGCTTGCGCTTGTCGATGACGATATATTCGCGGTCGCTCAGCGTCTTCAGCGTTGCCGCATAGGTGGAAGGGCGGCCGATGCCGAGTTCTTCCATCTTCTTGATCAGAGACGCTTCCGAGTAACGCGGCGGCGGCTCGGTGAAGTGCTGGCTGGCATTGATCTTCTGCTTGGCGAGGTTGTCGCGCTCATTGATCGGCGGCAGACGGCCTTCGTCGTCACCATCGTCGCTCTGCTCGCCATCTTCCTTCTGGTCGGTATAAGCGGCGATAAAGCCGTCGAAGCGGATGACGGAGCCAACGGCGCGCAGGCCAGCCTTCTCGCCGCCGTTGCTGGCGAGAATTTCAACCGTCGTGCGCTCGATTTCGGCTGACGCCATCTGGCTCGCAATACCGCGTTTCCAGATCAGCTCGTAAAGGCGCAGCTG
Source organism: Agrobacterium sp. 5Ca39 (assembly GCF_055382365.1). Taxonomy (NCBI): domain Bacteria; kingdom Pseudomonadati; phylum Pseudomonadota; class Alphaproteobacteria; order Hyphomicrobiales; family Rhizobiaceae; genus Agrobacterium; species Agrobacterium sp. 5Ca39. The sequence continues at coordinate 942,723 of NZ_AP026436.1, forward strand.
GTCGGCATCGAGGTAACGCTTCACCTGATCCGGTGTGCGGTTGAAATCGGTCGGGCGGATCGCCTCGTGCGCTTCCTGCGCATTTTTGGCCTTGGTAGAGTAGAAACGCGCTTTTTCCGGCACGTAACGGTCACCGAACTGCTCGCCAATGGCCTTGCGGGCGGCATCTATGGCTTCAGGGGCCATCTGCACGCCGTCGGTACGCATATAGGTGATCAGACCGACGGTCTCGCCGCCGATATCGATGCCTTCATAAAGCTTCTGCGCCACCTGCATGGTGCGCGAGGCGCCGAAGCCCATCCGCGAAGAAGCCGCCTGCTGCAGCGTCGAGGTCGTAAAGGGAGGGCTGGGATTGCGTTTGACGGGTTTCGCCTCAACGCTATCCACCACATAGGTCGCGCCTTCGAGCAGCGCTTTCAGCCGGTTCGCATCGTCGCCGGTCTTGATGGCGCGGTTCTGCAATCGCTTGCCATCGGCCGAAACCAGCCTGGCCTCGAACTCGTCACCGCGCGGTGTCTTCAAAAGTGCACTGATGTTCCAGTATTCTTCGGAAACGAAACGCTCGATTTCGGATTCGCGATCGCAGACGAGACGCAGCGCCACGGACTGCACCCGGCCGGCCGAACGTGCACCCGGCAGCTTGCGCCACAGAACCGGAGAGAGGTTGAAGCCGACGAGATAGTCGAGCGCTCGGCGGGCGAGATAGGCGTCCACCAGCGGCACATCGATGTCGCGTGGGTTCGCCATCGCGTCCAGCACCGCTTTCTTGGTGATGGCGTTGAAGACGACGCGCTTCACCGGCTTGTCGCCGAGAACCCGCTTCTTCTTCAAAAGATCGAGAACATGCCAGGAAATGGCTTCCCCTTCGCGATCCGGGTCGGTTGCCAGAAAGAGGCCGTCGGAGGATTTTACCGCATCGGCAATATCCTTCATGCGCTTGGCGGACGCGCTATCGACCTCCCAGGACATTTCGAAATCCTGGTCGGGCAGCACCGATCCGTCCTTGGCAGGAAGGTCTCTGACGTGGCCAAAGGATGCAAGAACCTTATAGCCCGAGCCAAGATACTTATTGATCGTCTTGGCTTTGGCAGGAGATTCTACGACGACGACATTCATATTGTTCTTCTCTGGAACTGGTCCGTTAACGTGGCCCCGGTTGCAGCCTATTGCCGCAATTGGCCTTCTTTATAATTCGACATGGACAGGTAATGCCCGCTGGTCAAGAGGCAAGCCCGATTTTCTCGCTTCCAGGTGACTACAACCTATGGATAATCTATCGTTGTATTGCAATCTTTGGTAAATTGGTTATGATGGGCAACATCATTTGAACAGACTTAATGCTTCCCGTTTCAGGGTGAATTTTCAGGATAAATATATGGTCCCGAACGCAACAAACAATAATGCCGATAATGAAGGGACCAGAGAGAGCTTGGCATACATCCGCCAGATGCTGGCGGAACTGCGGCAGGTGGCCCACCGGGAAGGTGCCGATATGCTGTGCTATCTCATCGAGATGGCCTATGTCGAAGTCGGTGATATCCAGAGCGGAAGGCGCAAACTCTCAATCCGCGATGAAGAGCGACACGCGCCCCCCGGCATGCCGGTTTAGACGCCCGGCAATATCGAGCTCCAGCAGCACCAGATGAACGGTGGCGGCGGAGAAACCCGTGTGTCTGATGATGTCGTCGATCTCCACAGGCGAGGGACCGAGAGCAGCGGCGATGATGCTGCGCTCGTCGTCTCCCGGTGGTGACATTTCAGCGTCCTGCTGCGGTTCCTCGATCTTCCGGTCATTGGGCAATTGCGGCTCCATCAATGGTCGCAGTGCATCAAGAATATCGGCCGCTCCCGTAGTCAGCATGGCACCTTCCTTGATCAGCCGGTTCGTGCCTTCGCAGCGCAAGTCGAGCGGCGAGCCGGGCACGGCGAACACCAGTCGTCCCGCTTCACCGGCAAGCCGCGCCGTGATCAGCGAGCCCGAACGCTCCGCCGCCTCGACGATGACGACGCCGAGTGACACGCCCGCGATCAACCGGTTGCGCCGCGGGAAATCCCGGGCGCGCGGCTCCCAGCCGAAAGGCATTTCGCTGATCGTCGCGCCGCCCTGATCGTATATCTCCTGCAAAAGTCCGAAATTTTCCTGCGGGTAGGGCCGGTCGAGACCGCCTGCCAGCATTGCCACCGTGCCCGTTGAAAGGCTCGCCCTGTGGGCCGCCGCATCGATGCCGCGCGCCAGCCCCGAGGCGATCGTATAACCGGCGCGGCCACAGTCGCGCGCAAGCATGGCGGCGAATTTTGCGCCGTTGATCGAAGCGTTGCGCGAACCGACGATGCCGACGCAGGCTCTCGTCGCCGTATCCGCCGATCCTTTCATGGCGACCAGCGGCGGCGCGCCGTCCACATGCCGCAGAGCCGGCGGATAATCCGGTTCGCCGATGCCGACGAAACGCGCGCCGAAATTCTCGGCCGCCTCAAGCTCCCGTTCCGCCTCTGCCTGTGTGGTGATGCGCGGACTGCGCGACGAACCGCCACGGCGCGACAGTTCGGGCAGCGTATCCAGCGCTTTTTCAGCGCTGCCGAAATGATTGATAAGTTCGCGAAAGGTGACGGGACCGATATTATCGCTGCGGATCAACCGTAGCCACGCCACCCGCTGCCGCGCGGAAAGCTCTATGCCCTGCCGTGTCGTTTCCTCATGCGGCATGGCATATCCCCGAGACGGCCTCAGCCCTTTTGACCGATCCTGCTTTCGGTGCCCGCCAGCAGCCGGGCAATGTTCTCGCGATGTTTCCACCAGGAAATCACGCTGAGCAGCGTCACGAGCAGCGCTGTTTTTTCTGGTCCGAGGACCCAGAGGGCAACGGGGATGACCAGCATTGCCACGAGCGCAGAGAGCGACGAATAGCGGGTGATGAAGGCGGTCGCGAGCCAGATCAGCGCGAAGGCCAGCATCATTAGCGGAGCGGCGCCCAGCAGCACCCCGATATAAGTCGCCACGCCCTTGCCGCCCTTGAAGCCCAGCCAGACTGGAAAGAGATGGCCGAGAAAGGCGAAGAAACCGGCTACGAGGGAGGCCTCATAACCCCAGAGCGCATTGGCGACCAGAACTGCCGCCGTGCCCTTGAGTGCGTCCAGCAACAGGGTCGCGGCGGCGAGCTTCTTGTTGCCGGTGCGCAGCACGTTGGTCGCGCCGATATTGCCGGAGCCGATCTTGCGCACGTCGCCCAGCCCGGCCATGCGGGTCAGGAGGAGGCCGAAGGGAATGGAGCCCAACAGATAGCCGATCAGCGCCGAAAGCGCGAGAAGGGCAGGCGCGGTCTGCCAGTCAGTCAAAGCACTCATTCAATATCCCCTCTGTCCCGCCTGCCGCGTGATCTGTTGATGATCTTATGCCAAGGAATGAACGGCTTTGCCAGCCACATAAGTGGCGATGGCGCGACCGCTGAACCGGGCATCCTCGAACGGCGTGTTCTTGGATTTCGAGACCAGCTGTTCCTTGGCCACGAGCCACGGTTCGTCGAGGTCGATCAGGGTGATATCGGCCTGGGCACCCGCTTTCAGCGTTCCTGCATCGAGACCGAAAATCTTGGCCGGGCGAGTGGAGAGCGCATCGATAAGCCGCATCAGCGGAACTTCACCACTGTGGTGGAGGCGCAGCGCCGCCGCCAGCATGGTTTCGAGCCCGACCGCACCGCTCGCAGCATCCGAAAACGGCAGGCGCTTGGTATCGACATCCTGCGGGTCGTGCGAAGAGACGATGATATCGATCGTGCCGTCCTTCAGCGCTTCCACCATTGCCTTGCGGTCGTCTTCGGCGCGCAGCGGCGGGGAGAGCTTGAAGAAAGTGCGATATTCGCCGATATCGTTTTCATTGAGCGTCAGGTGATTGATCGAGATGCCGCAGGTGGCCTTCACGCCCCGCTGCCGCGCAGCCCGGATCGCCTCTGCCGATTCCGGCACGGAAATCTTGGCGGCGTGGTAGATCGCCTGCGTCAGGCCAGCAATGCGCAGGTCACGCTCCAGCGGAATGATCTCGGCTTCCTTGGGAACGCCTGACAGGCCGAGCCAGCTCGCGAAAAGCCCCTCGTTCATGTCGCCGCCGCCGATGTATTTGTCGCGGGTTTCGAGCGCGATGACAGCGCCGAGTTCACGGGCATAGGTCATGGCGCGGCGCAGCACCAACGTATCGGACAGCGCCTTGCGGCCGTTGGTGAAGGCCACCGCACCGGCTTCCTTCAGCATGCCGAATTCGGTCATTTCCTCGCCCCGCAGACCCTTGGTCAGGGCGGCTGCCGGATGCACATTGACGATTGCCTTGTCACGCGCCGTCTTTTTCACATATTCGACAAGGGCGATGTCATCGATCACGGGATCCGTATCAGGCATCATGATGATGCTGGTGACGCCGCCGGCCGCTGCCGCACGCGATGCGGATTCGATGGTTTCGCGGTGTTCGGCACCGGGTTCACCAACGAAGACGCGGGCATCCACCAGACCGGGAACGGCCACGACACCCTTGCAGTCGCGCACCGTCGCAGCATCGGGCGCCCCCTGATTGTGAGCGTCTTTTCCTGAAGCAAGAATGGTACCATCGGCGCCAATGACGATGCTGCCGTTCTCGTCGAGATTACGGGAGGGATCGACGATGCGGAGGTTCTTGAGAACGGTAACGGCACTCATACGCGCTCACCCTGATTTTGCGAGACAAGCAGGGTTTCCATGACGGCCATGCGCACGGCGACCCCCATTTCAACCTGGCTTTCGATGACGCTCTGCGGGCCATCGGCCACTTCGGAGGCGATTTCCACGCCGCGGTTCATCGGGCCAGGATGCATGACAAGCGCATCTTCCTTGGCCGCCTTCAGCTTTTCGGCATCCAGACCGTAATAATGGAAATATTCACGCACTGAAGGCACGAAGGAGCCGGACATGCGCTCACGCTGGAGGCGCAGCATCATCACCACATCGGCATTCTTCAACCCTTCCTTCATGTCGTGAAAGACTTCCACGCTCATGTCGCGAATGCCCGAAGGAAGAAGCGTGGCCGGGGCGACGACACGAACCCGCGCGCCCATCTGGTTGAGAAGGATGATATTGGAGCGGGCAACGCGCGAGTGCAGTACGTCGCCGCAGATCGCTACGGTGATACCTGAAAGCTCGCCCTTGGCGCGGCGGATGGTCAGCGCGTCGAGCAGCGCCTGCGTCGGGTGCTCGTGCTGGCCGTCGCCGGCATTGACCACGGAGCAGGCGACCTTTTGGGCGAGAAGCGCTGCGGCACCGGCCGAGGAGTGGCGCACGACAAGCACATCCGGGCGCATGGCATTCAGCGTCATCGCCGTGTCAATCAGCGTTTCGCCTTTCTTCACCGAGGAATTGCCGACCGACATGTTCATCACATCTGCGCCAAGCCTCTTTCCGGCCAGTTCGAAGGAGGATTGCGTCCGCGTCGAAGCCTCGAAGAAGAGATTGATCTGTGTCAGGCCCCGAAGCGTCGAGGTCTTTTTCTCGCGCTGGCGGCTGATTTTCACCGCCTCATCGGCCTTGTCGAGAAGCAGGGTAATATCCTGATGGGAAAGCCCCTTGATGCCGAGGAGATGGCGATGGGGAAAAAAGACCATGGAAATTGTCCTCCGGGTCGCAATAGTCAACGGGTCTATAAAGACAGGTGGCGTTGCGGGCAAGCATGCGATAAGCCGGGTTTTGGCATATACACGCAATAAAGCACGAATCCCGATAGAAGGATGCGAATGACAGGCATGAACCGGACAGAAGAACAGCTCGCCGAACTGAACCAGCCCAGCCTCTGGTCCGGTATCAACGCCTATCGTTCCGATCCGCTGATCGTCGATCTGACCTCCGGCCTGTCACGCAATCTGAGGGACGAGTTCGATCAGATCGGCCGCTATGTCACCTCGCATGAGGCGCAGGAACTGGCGCGTATGGCGAACCAGGGCGTGCCGCAGCTGCACACCCACGGCCCGCGGGGCGAGCGTCTGGACCAGGTGGAATTCCACCCGGCATGGCACGCGCTGATGCGCCGTTCCATGTCCTCGGGCCTGCATTCCAGCGTGTGGGAAAACTCGCCCGACACGCGCGGTAACGAGCACAAGGCCCGCGCGACGAAGTTCTACCTGACCTCGCAGCTGGAAGCCGGTCATCTCTGCCCGCTGACCATGACCAGCGCTTCCGTTGCCGCCATCATGGCGTCTCCGCGTGTGCAGAAGGAATGGGCGCCGAAGATCCTCTCGCGCAAATATGATTCCGCACAGAAGCCGGCCTTGCAGAAAACTGCCGTCACCATCGGCATGGGCATGACAGAAAAGCAGGGCGGCACGGATGTGCGCGCCAACCGCACCACGGCAGAGCGGGTGGGCGAGGGCATCTACCGTCTCTCAGGCCACAAGTGGTTCCTGTCTGCGCCGATGAGCGACGGTTTTGTCATGCTGGCCCAGATGGGTGACGGCATGGGCTGTTTCCTCGTGCCGCGTTATCTCGAGGACGGTTCGAAAAATGGTCTGCACTTCCAGCGTTTGAAGGACAAGCTGGGCAATCGATCCAATGCATCCGCCGAAGTCGAATTCACCGATGCCTTCGGTTATCTGCTTGGCGATCCCGGTAGCGGCATCCGCACCATTCTCGACATGGTGACGCTGACGCGGCTCGATTGCGCGCTGGCGTCGGCCGGCATGATGCGCGCCTCGCTTGCCGAAGCCGTGCACTACGCCCGCGGTCGCTCCGTTTTCGGCAAGATGCTGGTCACCCAGCCGATCATGACGCGCGTGCTTGCCGACATGGCGCTCGATGTAGCGGCCGCAACCGCGCTTTCCTTCCGGCTGGCGAGTGCTTTTGATGCCGCCCGCAACAATCCGGCCGAGGCCGCCTATGCGCGGGTGATGACGCCGATCGTGAAATACTGGTGCTGCAAGATTGCGCCGGCGCTCATCTACGAAGCCATGGAATGCCTTGGCGGCAATGGTTACGTGGAAGAGCGGCCGATTGCCCGCCACTATCGCGAAGCGCCCGTCAATGCCATCTGGGAAGGGTCCGGCAACGTCATGGCGCTGGATGTCCTGCGGGTTCTCCAGCGCGGCAAGGACCTGTTCGATCTCGTCTTCCAGACGCTGGAGCGTGATCTCGGACCTGCTGGCAAGAAGACAACGGACGTGCTGCGCGCGGCAATCGCACTTGCCGAGCGCGACGAGGGTGCGGCTCGCCTTTTGGTGGAGCAGTTCGCGCTTGCGGCCGCTGCCGCCGAGCTTTGCCGCCTCGGCGCCGGCAAGATTGCCGATGCCTTCCTCGAAACCCGGCTTGCCGGTGGCTGGCGGCATACTTACGGCATGCTCGATTCCCGCTTCGATCCGACTTATATAATCGATCTTCTTTATCCGCCTGCAGCTTGAGCGATGGATGCGGATGAAGTTTTTACAGTTCCGGCGGGAGGGGTCTCGGATTTGAAAAACAGCAATGGCCTAGGACGTATTCTTGTCTGTCACGATAGCTTCGCACATCGAGGCGCGGCAATGGAGGATGGCGGCCGATGCTGACTTTTCGCTCCGCTCGTTCCGAGGATGAAGACGCGCTCTATGCCATAAGCCTCGCCACCGGCGACGCCGGGCAGGATGCCACGCCACTTTACAACGATGGCCGCATGGTGGGGCATATCTATTCCGTGCCCTATCTGCATCTGTGGCCGGATGCTGTATTCGTTGCCGAGGATGAGGAAGGCGTCTGCGGTTACATCGTCGGCGCGCTCGATACGGCCCTGCATGAAGAGCGACTGGAGCGGGAATGGTGGCCGCATCTGCGCGCCATCTATGCCGATCCTGGGGGCGACCAGCAGACATGGGACGCCGACCAGCGCCGAGCCCATTTCATTCACCACCCACGCCGCACCCCGGCCTGGCTCACAGATCCGTTCCCCGCCCACATACACATGAACCTTTTGCCACGCACGCAGGGTAAGGGCGGCGGCACCCGGCTCCTGTCGCGCTGGCTGGATATGGCCCGACAGAACAACGTCTACGGCATCCATCTCGGCGCCAGCGAACGCAACCTGGCCGGAATGCGTTTCTGGGAAACCCGAGGTTTCAAGCGTCTGGACAGCCACGAAACGCCCGGCAGCGTGTGGTTTGGCATGGGGTTGGAGTGAGCGGCTCACGCTGAGGATGCGGGGCGATATTGTTGGCCCCGCCACGTCATCCACAGGAACCTTCCGTCCAATCTTCCCATCACATTGTCCTTGCCTTCATGCTTTGTTAACCCCTGTAGTCAGGCCTTTCAGAAAACGGGTAGGGAATCATGCTGGCGACCGCAGAGGCGATTTCAGCCGACAGACCGGAAAAGCGCATCAAGGATCGCGCTCAGACCGAGAAGGCGATTTTTAATGCGGCGCGGTCGCTGCTTGCCGAAGAGGGATTTCAGGGCTTCGGGATCAATGCCGTTGCTCGCCGTGCCGGCTGCGACAAGCAGCTGATCTACCGTTATTTCGGCGGCCTCGATGGTCTGATTGAGGCGATCGGTGAGGATCTCGGATCCTGGGTTAAGGATCGCATTCCGGAAGATACCGGCGGCATGTTCCTTTTGACCTATGGTGATCTGATGGAAAAGCTGGCGCTCTACTTCATGGATGCGCTGCGCAGCGATCCTCTTGTCTGCAAGATCATCGCCTGGGAAGTTTCCGACGGCTCGCCGCAGGTGCGCCAGCTGGCGGAAGCCCGTGCCAAGTCGCTTGGCAAATGGCTGGAGCGCATGCGCGGTTCGCTGGCAGCGCCGAAGGGTGTTGATACCGCCGCCGTCAATGCCGTGCTGTTCGCCGCCATCCAGCACCTCGTGATTTCCGCCGCCACCAGCGGCCAGTTTGCCGGTGTTGCGCTCAAATCGGATCGGGACTGGGACAAGATCGCCACTGCCGTAAAAAGGCTGGTGCGGGGCGTTTACGGCTGAACCGGTCTCAGACACGGGCCCAGGCAGCCGCGCTGGACGCTGGGCATTAAAGAAAAATCAGCCATGTTCTTACCGGGCCGGCAACCGCTCGGCGCGTCCGTCCGTTCAGCCGGTCACGTTGTTTTCCACATGCCGGCCGCCCGTCGTTAACCATAATCACAGCTTTCATTTGCCTCTCCATCCCAGCCGGTCCAGTGTGGATTAACGAAATGTTAACCATGCGCAATGACTGCGCATAAGGGAGCCGCAAGTGAGCCGCTGGACAGCTTTGGGCGTCATGATGACGTTTTTTGCTATGCTGCCGTTGGATATCGACGTGCCGGCGCTGAACCTCTGCCTGATGGCCGTGGCGCGCTGGGCGGTGCTTGCTGGCATCCCCGATACATTGTTTGTGCGAGGGCAGGCGACATGAAGTGGTTTCTGATCCTGTGGGCCGGTCCTGTCGCGCTGCTGGGCAGCTGGTACTGGCTTTCCTATTACGACATGAGCTTCGGCTTCTACATGCTCACACGTCAGACCCACGATCTCGTCTTCGAGATATACGGGAATATTCTCGGCCTTCCGCCGGAAAGCCTGCCGCCGCTGGTGGCGCGTGCCATTGCGGTCGACAGCCTGATCGTCTTTGCGATTCTCGGTTTCCGCAAGCGCAGGCAGATTTACGCCTGGTGGCAGGGCCGTCAGTCGGCCGCGCGGGTCAGTGCAGAAAGCCTGTCCAGCGCACCCTGAAGAATGAAGCTAGCCGCTGCCGAATCGATGCGTTCGGCCCGCTTGGCGCGAGACACATCCATTTCGAGAAGCGCGCGCTCTGCCGCAACGGTCGAAAGCCGCTCATCCCAGTAAACAAAGGGCAGGGGGGTTTTTTCGCCCATGGTGCGCACGAAGGCGCGGGTCGCCTGCACGCGGGGCCCGGCGGAGCCGTCCATGTTCATCGGAAGGCCAATAATGAAGGCGGCGACCTTTTCCTTTTCAGCGAAGGCCAGCAGCACTTCCGCATCCAGCGTGAATTTCACGCGCTTGATAACGGGGCGCGGTGTCGCAAAACGCCGCGACAGATCCGACATGGCGAGCCCGATGGTTTTCGTACCAAGGTCGAGGCCGGCAATTGCCTGCGCGGGCTGAAGCGTTGCCGCCAGTTCCTCGATGGTGAGTGTTGCCATGTCGCGTGCTGTCCTTATCGCTTGCGGACGAATTCGGTGCGCAGCACCAGACCCTTCACCGCATCATGCCTGCAATCGATTTCTTCCGGATTATCGGTCAGTCGGATCGATTTGATGACCGTGCCCTGCTTGATGACGGTGCTGGTGCCCTTGACCTTCAGATCCTTGATCAAGGTCACTGAATCGCCATCCGCGAGCACATTGCCTGCTGCATCGCGCACTTCCTGCGCGCGTGCCGCTTCTGCGGCCAGTTCGGAAGCAGGGCGCCATTCGCCGGTCGCTTCGTCGTACACATAATCGTCATTGTCAGCGGCCATTGTCGCCCCTCTTAAATACAGGTAGTGCGGTTGTTCAGGCCGTCCTATGTCATATTATACCGGCAATACAAAGGAGAACTTCCCATGAAAATCACCTGGCTAGGCCATTCCGCCTTTCGCCTTGAAAACGGCAGCGCGAAGATCCTCATCGATCCCTTCTTCACCGGCAATCCCGGTTTCGCCGGGCAGGATGGCAAGACGGCGGCCGAAGGCGTCACCCATATTCTGCTGACCCACGGCCATGGCGACCATGTCGGAGATACCGTGCAGCTTGCCCGCGAGGCGGGTGCGACCGTGCTGGCGAATGCCGATCTAGCCGCGTGGCTTTCTGCCAAGGGTGTTGCGAAGGTCGATATGGGCAATACCGGCGGCACCGTTCATTTTGACGGTTTCTCGGTTACCTTCACCAATGCGCTGCATTCCTCCGCCCAGATCACCGAGGATGGCGTTTCCCATTCGCTCGGCAATGCCAACGGCCTGATGCTGCATTTCGAGGACGGTCCAGCCGTCTACCATATGGGCGATACGGATATCTTCTCCGACATGAAGCTCATCAATGAACTGCATCAGCCTGATATCGGTCTCGTGCCGATCGGTGACCGCTTTACCATGGGCGGAGCTGTGGCGGCGCTTGCTTGCCAGCGCTTCTTCAAGTTCCAGCACGTGCTTCCCTGCCATTACGGCTCCTTCCCGATAATCGACCAGACGCCGGAGAAATTCGTGGCCGGCATGGAAGGCGCCGAAGCGCGCGTCCACACACCCAGGGCGGGCGACGTGCTGTCCTTCTAAGCGTCAACGCCGCATGTCGTGAGCGCAAAACCGCCGCCGAGTTAGCCGCGACATGCTTTCTACCGTTGCGAAGGACGGACATGGTCATTATAGCGAATGGGAAATATCCCATCGGAGTAAAACCATGTCCGTCGATCTCGCCACCGTAAAGCGTGTTGCGCGCCTTGCCCGTATCGCTGTCACTGAAGACGAAGCACAGAACATGCTCGGCCAGCTGAATGGCATACTCGGTTTCGTGGAGCAGCTTTCGGAAGTGAATGTGGATGGCGTCGAGCCGATGACGTCGGTGACGCCGGTGGCGATGAAGAAGCGCGCCGACGAGGTGACCGATGGCGACAAGGCGGACGACATCGTCGCCAACGCGCCCGCGACCGATCGCAATTTCTTCATGGTGCCGAAAGTGGTCGAGTAATCGATCCATCTTGCCGCCCGATTTTTCCGAGATTTTCGAAAGCCGTTGCCGACCATGACCGACCTGACGAGCCTGACCATTGCCGAAGCCCGCGAGAAGCTGAAGGCGAAAGAATTTTCCGCCCTTGAGCTCACCGACGCCTATCTCTCCGCCATCGACACCGCCAACGGTGCGCTGAACGCCTATGTGGCGACGACGCCCGAAAAGGCGCGTGAGATGGCGAAAGCCTCCGACGGCCGTATTGCTGCCGGTTCCGCGGGTGAGCTGGAAGGTATTCCGCTCGGCGTGAAGGACCTTTTCGCAACGCGTGACATTCATACCCAGGCCTGCTCGCACATCCTCGATGGCTTCAAGCCGAAATACGAATCCACCGTCACCCAGAACCTCTGGGATCAGGGCGCCGTCATGCTCGGCAAGCTCAACATGGACGAATTCGCCATGGGCTCGTCCAATGAGAGCTCCTGGTACGGCCCGGCCATCAACCCGTGGCGCGCCAATGGTTCCGAGCAGAAGCTGGTGCCTGGCGGCTCCTCGGGCGGTTCGGCCGCAGCCGTTGCCGCGCATCTTTGCGCCGGCGCCACCGCAACCGATACCGGCGGTTCCATCCGCCAGCCGGCGGCTTTCACCGGCACCGTCGGCATCAAGCCCACTTACGGCCGCTGCTCGCGCTTCGGCATCGTCGCTTACGCCTCGTCGCTCGATCAGGCTGGCCCGATTGCCCGCGACGTGCGCGACGCGGCCATCCTGCTGAAGACCATGGCAAGCGTCGACGCCAAGGACACGACCTCGGTTGACCTTCCTGTGCCGGATTACGAAAAGGCCATCGGTCAATCGCTCAAGGGCCTGAAGATCGGTATCCCCCGGGAATACCGCGTTGACGGTATGCCTGACGAAATCGAAAAGCTCTGGGCCAAGGGCGTCGAATGGCTGCGTGACGCCGGTGCAGAGGTGGTCGACATCTCGCTGCCGCACACCAAATACGCGCTTCCCGCTTATTACATCGTCGCACCGGCAGAGGCCTCGTCCAACCTTGCCCGTTATGACGGCGTCCGCTACGGCCTGCGCGTCGACGGCAAGGACATTGCCGACATGTACGAAAAGAGCCGCGCCGCCGGTTTCGGCAAGGAAGTGCAGCGTCGCATCATGGTCGGCACCTATGTGCTTTCGGCCGGTTATTACGACGCCTATTATCTCAAGGCGCAGAAGGTCCGCACGCTCATCAAGCGCGACTTCGAAAACGTCTTCCACGAGGGTGTGGACGCCATTCTGGCGCCGATCACGCCGTCTTCCGCCTTCGCTGTCGGTGATGAGGAACTCGCTTCCGATCCGGTCAAGATGTACCTGCAGGACGTCTTCACCATCACCGTCAACATGGCCGGTCTTCCCGGCCTTTCGGTGCCTGCCGGTCTTGATGGCAAGGGCCTGCCGCTTGGCCTGCAGCTCATCGGCAAGCCGTTCGAAGAAGAAACGCTGTTCAAGACGGCCCACGCCATCGAGCAGGCAGCCGGCAAGTTCACGCCTGCCAAGTGGTGGTAAGCAGTTTCAAGCTTAGACAGATGAACGAAGCCGATCGCGATGCGGTCGGCTTTGTCGGTTTTGCCGCATGGCGTGCCGGTGAAGCCTTCGACGCCGCCTATCTCGATTCCCATGTCATCGAGCGGGTGAGGGACGAATTCGAAAGCTTCGCCAAGTCTCCGACCGGTGATGTCGTCGTGGCCGAAATCGACGGTGTTGTCGTCGGTTGGGGCGCTTGCGATGCCAAGCCTCATCATATTTCCGATCTGTGGGTGGACCCTACCTGGCAGGGTAAGGGGATTGGCAAAGCGCTGATCCTCCACTTTCTCGACAGGATGCGGGCTGCGGGCCTGCCGCTTGCCACCATCGACACCCATGCGAGAAATCGCGCCGCCATAGGCCTTTACCAGCGTTGCGGCTTTCAGATCGTCTGGCGCGGCATGGAATGGTCCGACATCATGAAAGTCGAACTTGAGAAGGTGAAGCTGGAGCAAATGCTCTCTTATAATTTGTGACCGTCGATGCCGCGTCGCGAACTGCCGGGCGACGGCATTGCCGCCGCCCGGTCAGTTTATCGGTTGTCCAGCTCACCCCTCACAAGTTCCAGCCCGCGCGTGGTAATGCGGTAGGGCTTGCCACCGGAGGAGGCGATGGCTCGCTTCCGTTTCAGCTTGCGGAAGGTGAGGAGATCGAGGCCGCTGAAAATCCATCCTTCGCGCGTGAAGAGCGAAAGTTTTTCAATTTTGCGGGCGTCGTCTCGAACGAGTTCAATTCTGCCGCCCTGGGCGAGCAGGTGAAGAATGCGCTGTTCGGCGCGGGAAATGTCCATTGTTTGAAGTCCGGTCGGCGTCTTCTAGACGCGTGAAAGCAAACCCGGGTGCCGTTAGGGCATCCGGCTCGGTTTCATTTGGCCCGGCGCGCAAGAAAATTGCGGGCAGGGCCTTTACCAGGACTCCGATTGAGCGAACATAAAAACTCCGTTCTTGCTCCTTTTGGGTAATGGGTCAAACCGGCGCGGTCAAGTCCGCAGGGAGCGGGAAAACCACGCTGGTCGAATCGCACCCGCAATGGTTTACTTCAAACGGCCAAGGAGGGCGCGGCTTGATCGTCATTCGCAACGCGTATGAGCAGGAAGCGGAGGTTCTGGCGGCCATCGGCCTCAGGGCGTGGCGGCAGGCAACCGCGGCTCTCGGCATCACACCGACGCTTTACGACAATGCGGCGAGCGCCTTTTCCAATTTCACCCGCTCATCGTGGCTTGCCATCCGCGTCGCGGAACTGGGCGGCTCGGTTGCGGGTTGGGCCGCGCGGGAGCATTTTAACGAGGCGATTTCCGACTTCTGGATCGATCCGGAGTTTCAGCGGAGGGGCGTCGGTAGCCGCCTGCTGGGCGACATCGAACGACTGATAGAGGAAAAGGGCTTCGAGACCATACGGCTTGAAACCCATGCCCAGAATGAACCGGCCGTCGCCTTCTTCCGCTACCATGGCTATAGCATTCGCTGGCTCTCGGTTTCCTATGCGCCGAAGCTGGACCGCGAGGTGCAATCGGTGGGCCTGCAGAAGCAACTGGCTGAGGTCGAGAATGGTCTTTACGGGCCGGCGTTCTGAAACAGGGTTTGTAGAGTGGCCATCAGCCGCATTGGCCAGTCCGGCGTGATGAGGAGCGATGCGACGAGGCCCGCCTGCAAGATGACGATCGATATCAGCTTGCTGCGAAACGGTTCCTTGCGGGTTTTGTGCCGCAGCAACCTTTGCGCCGAGATAGCGCCCGCACTGCCACCCACGAGCGCGAGCAAAAGCAGCGTGCTTTCCCGGATACGCCATCCGCCATTCCTCGCCGCTTCCTTGTCCCACCAATAGACAAAAAAGACGAAGAGATTGAAGGCGATATAAGCCAGAAAGCAGAGAGCGATCGTTTGCATGGCGTGAATTGAAACCTGTAAGGGTAAAAAACGCGTATCCGATGTCTTCGAAAATTCCGGCCGTCGCGCGACGGGGTGCAAGATGTCTTGCGCCAGCGCTTCATTTGTTCTACCCACCAAGGCCAAAGAACCCGTATATCGTGAGCTTGAGATGACCCTTGTAGACGTGCGCACCCCCGACCCGAAACGCTTCATTCCCGGCGCCACCGGCGATTGGGAAATCGTGATCGGCATGGAGGTGCATGCGCAGGTTCTCTCCAATTCCAAGCTGTTCTCCGGCGCCTCCACCACTTTCGGCAATGCGCCGAATTCCAACGTGTCGCTGGTGGATGCCGCCATGCCCGGCATGCTGCCTGTTATCAACGAGGAGTGCGTGAAGCAGGCGGTGCGCACCGGTCTCGGCCTCAAGGCCAAGATCAACAATCGCTCGATTTTCGACCGCAAGAACTACTTCTATCCCGATTTGCCGCAGGGCTATCAGATTTCGCAGTTCAAGGATCCGATCGTCGGTGAAGGCACCATCACCATTTCGCTTGGTCCCGACCGCCAGGGCAATTTCGAGGATATCGAGATTGGCATCGAGCGCCTGCATCTGGAGCAGGACGCCGGCAAGTCGATGCATGACCAGCACCCGACCATGTCCTTCGTGGACCTCAACCGTTCTGGCGTGGCGCTGATGGAAATCGTCTCCAAGCCGGACATGCGTTCGTCGGATGAGGCGAAGGCCTATCTCACCAAGCTGCGCTCCATCGTGCGTTACCTTGGCACCTGCGACGGCAACATGGACGAAGGCTCCATGCGCGCCGACGTCAACGTCTCCGTGCGCCGTCCGGGCGAAGGCTTCGGCACGCGCTGCGAGATCAAGAACGTCAACTCCATCCGCTTCGTCGGTCAGGCCATCGAATATGAGGCGCGTCGCCAGATCGCCATTCTGGAAGATGGCGGCGTCATCGATCAGGAAACCCGCCTGTTCGATCCCGGCAAGGGCGAGACGCGCTCCATGCGCTCCAAGGAAGATGCGCATGATTATCGCTATTTCCCCGATCCGGACCTGCTGCCGCTCGAATTCGATGATGCCTTCGTCGAGGCGCTGAAGGTCGATCTGCCGGAACTGCCTGATGACAAAAAGGCCCGTTTCGTCGCCGATCTCGGCCTGTCGGTCTATGACGCCTCGATTCTGGTCTCAGAAAAGGCGATTGCCGATTATTACGAAGCCGTCGCCGCCGGACGCGATCCAAAGGCTGCCGCCAACTGGGTCATCAACGACCTGCTCGGCGCGCTGAACAAGTCCGGCAAGGACATCGAGACGACGCCGGTGTCGCCAGAACAGCTCGGCGGCATCATCGATCTCATCAAGGCCGAGACCATCTCCGGCAAGATCGCCAAGGATCTGTTTGAAATCGTCTGGAACGAGGGCGGTAATCCGGCCGAGATCGTTGAAGCCCGCGGCATGAAGCAGGTGACCGACACCGGCGCCATCGAAAAGGCCGTTGACGAGATCATCGCCGCCAACCCGGATCAGGTCGAGAAGGTCAAGGCGAAGCCGACGCTCGCCGGCTGGTTCGTCGGCCAGGTCATGAAGGCGACGGGCGGCAAGGCCAACCCGCAGGCGGTGCAGGCGCTGGTGAAAGCGAAGCTCGGAATCGAGGAAGAGTAAGCGACGGCTGCCTCCCGCTCGAGTAACGGCAGAGGGTCTCCGTCATCCCGGCCTTGAGCCGGGATCCAGCCAGCCCAAGTCCTTGGGCTGAAAAGACTCTTTTCACCGCGCAGACGCGAGTCGGCTGGATGCCGGATCATCCTCGGGCTTGGTCCGGGGACCGGCATGACGGAAGTAATGGTTTTAGTCCGGATTATTCCCGATTAAGCCACACGGTGGGGCAAACCAGAGGATGACGTCCAGCAAGGGCGACTGACATCACTTCTGCCGGGATCAACGCCCGGCATTTCTGTTTCAAGACGGAGCCAGATCATGTTTTTCATCCGCACAGCCAGCCTGCGTGACATCGAGCCAGTCCGGGCGCTGCTCGCGACGACATGGCACGCGACCTATGACGCAATCTACGGCGCGGATAAGGTCAACCAGCTGATCGCAGCCTGGCATTCGCCGCAGGCTATGAAAGACCGCGTCGAAAAGAAAGGCGGCGAGTTCCTTGTCGCCGATGACGGCAAGCGGATCGGCGGCATGGCTTACGGCTCCATGTCGACCAAGATGGCGAAGACGGCGCTGCTGCACCAGCTTTACGTGGCGCCCGATTTACAGCGGCAGGGTGTCGGCCGCGATCTCTTCGCGGAGCTAGAAACCTGTTTTCCCGACGCGGAAATCATGCGGCTTGAGGTTGAGCCCAAAAATACTGTCGCAATCAACTTCTATGAAGGCGTCGGATTTGTCGAGGTGGATCGAATCGAGCGCATGGCGGGTATCGAGGGGCTGCCCGGCATCGTGATGGAAAAGAGCCTGACCCGATGAACGCGACCCTGGAAAATCTGATAATTCGAACGGCCCGTGAAGACGATCTGCCGGCGCTCGCCGCCATTTTTGCCGCTGACGAGATCGGCGGCCACGGCGATACGGCGGACGAATCGGCACAGCCCGATTATCTTGCCGCCTTCCGGGCGATCGAGGCGTCGCCGAGCGAAACGCTTTACGTCGCCGAACTGGATGGCGAGGTGGTCGGCACCTTTCAGACGGCGATCCTCACCAAGCTCGTCGGGCGAGGGGCCAAGTCTATGGTCATCGAAGCGGTGCAGACAAGGGCCGACATGCGCGGTCGCGGCATCGGCGCGGTGATGATCAACTATTGTCTTGATGAAGCCCGCCGTCAGGGCCTGAAAGCCGCGCAGCTCACCTCCAACATGGCCCGGCTGGACGCGCACCGCTTCTACGAGCGGCTGGGTTTCGAGAAGCGGCATCTAGGCTTCAGGATGAAGCTGAAATAGCACGGATATATCTTGAAATGCTGGACAATTGGCGTGAGGGGCGGCATAAGCATGTCTTGTGCCGTGCACGGAAAATCGCTGCGGCGCATTCAAGCCCGAGGAACGTAGAATGAAGACTCTCCTGACGCAAATCTTCACCTGGTGGAATGGCCAGACGATCGGAACGCGGTTTCACACCTGGCGTTTCGGCAAGAAGGTAGGACAGGACGAGCTGGGCAACACCTATTACGAAGGCGGCACCACCTCCTGGGGCATGCCGCGCCGCTGGGTGATCTATAACGGCTACGCTGAGGCCTCTGCCATTCCGCCCGGCTGGCATGGCTGGATGCACTATCGCACCGACGTTCCGCCGAGCCAGGAAAGCTACGTTGCGCGCGAGTGGCAGAAGCCGCATCAGCCAAACCTCACAGGCTCGTACAAGGCCTATCGCCCTCAGGGCTCGCTGGCTGTGGCCGGGGAGCGCCCGCGTGTGACCGGCGACTACGACGCCTGGACACCCGGCAACTGAGCTATCGCGATGCGCGGTGTTGTGCAAAACGCCGCGCATGCATCCGGCCTCACCGGTTTTTGCCACATTCCGCCCTTAGGCGTTGATCCGGTCGGCGTCCCGACACAGGCAAATTTTGGAGACACATCGTATGAGGAAAATCACGCGGGACCGTTCTTTGCGTGCGCTGACGGTGACGCTGTTCGCGGCGGTTTCTGCTGCCTTCCTCATCTCGCCCGTCTCCGCCGCCCGGCTTGAAAACCGCGTAGCGGTCTTTTCCGGCATCGACAAGATCACGGGCCGCATCACGTCCTTCGATGTCTATATCGATGAGACGGTGCAGTTCGGCGCGCTTCAGGTCACGCCGAAGGTCTGTTACTCGCGCGACCAGACGGAAGCGCAGAAGATCGATGCATTTGTCGAAGTGGATGAAATCACCCTCGACCGTAAAATCCGTCGCATCTTCACCGGCTGGATGTTCGCCGACAGCCCCGGCCTCAACGCCGTGGAACACCCGATCTATGACGTATGGCTGACGGGTTGCAAACAGGACTCGGAAGTGCCTGCTCCCTCTACGGCAAGCAAATAACCCAAGGTAACGACTAGAATTGCAGACTCGGCCGATTGACGGCGACGTCGAGCATTTTCGCATATTCAAGCTTCGGCACATCGATGGCGCCGAACGTTTTCAAATGCTCCGTGGTGAATTGAGTATCGAGCAGCACGAAGCCGCTTGCTTTTAATCTCTCCACCAGATGCACGAGGCAAATCTTCGATGCATTGGTGCGACGGGAGAACATGCTTTCACCGAAGAATGCCGCTCCCAGCGAAACGCCGTAGAGTCCGCCGACAAGCTCCTTGCCTTCCCAGGCCTCGACGCTATGGGCATGGCCGATCTGATGCAGTTCGCTATAAAGCCTGCGAATGGTGGCGTTGATCCAGGTACTTGGCCTGTCCGGTGCCTCTGCGGCGCAGCCCGACATGACAGCCTCGAAAGCGGTGTTGAAGCGTATGTCGAATGGCTTCTTGCGCATCGCTTTAGCGAGGCTTTTGGAAATGTGGAAGGAATTGAGCGGGATGATACCGCGCACCTCCGGCTCGACCCAGAAAAGCTCGGGATCGTCAGCCGAATCGGCCATCGGAAACAGGCCGGCGGAATAGGCGCGCAGCAGGATATCGACCGTTATGTCGTTATTTCTGCTGCGCCGCCCAGCCATATCGTCTTAGTGAGACGCGTCACCGGCCAGATATTTTTCCAGCCAGTGAATATCATAATCGCCCCTCAGGATATCCTCGTTCTGAAGAAGATCCTGGAAAAGCGGCAGCGTGGTCTTGATGCCGTCGACGACGAATTCGTCGAGCGCCCGACGCAGGCGGCGAATGCATTCGTCACGGTCGCGTCCGTGAACGATGAGCTTGCCGATCATGCTGTCGTAATAGGGCGGGATCTTGTAGCCCTGATAGGCGCCCGAATCGACGCGCACACCAAGGCCGCCCGGCGTGTGGAAATAGGTCAGCGTGCCAGGCGAGGGAACGAAGGTGCGCGGGTCTTCGGCATTGATACGGCATTCGATGGCGTGGCCATGGAATTCGATATCGGCCTGCGTGACCGAGAGGCCCTGACCCGACGCGACGCGGATCTGTTCCTGCACGAGATCCATGCCGGTAATCGCTTCCGTGACCGGATGCTCCACCTGCAGACGCGTGTTCATTTCGATGAAATAGAACTCGCCGTTTTCATAAAGGAACTCGATGGTGCCGGCACCGCGATATTTCAGCTTGCGCATGGCGCTCGCGCAAATCTCGCCGATCTTCATGCGCTGTTCAACCGTCAGAGCCGGAGAGTTGGCTTCTTCCAGCACCTTCTGGTGGCGACGCTGCAACGAGCAATCGCGCTCTCCGAGATGAATGGCATTGCCTTCACCGTCGCCGAACACCTGCACTTCGATATGGCGTGGCTTGCCGAGGTACTTTTCCATGTAGACGGCGTCGTTGCCGAATGCTGCTGCCGCTTCGGAGCGGGCAGTCGCAACCGCCTCTTCCAGATCGGCCTCGGTCTTCGCCACCTTCATGCCGCGACCACCGCCGCCGGCGGTTGCCTTGATGAGGACCGGAAAGCCGATCGTGCGTGCGATTTCCAGCGCGTTCTCAGGCTTCACTTCGCCATCGGAGCCGGGAACCACGGGAATGCCAAGTTCCTGCGCCGTCTGCTTGGCGGTGATCTTGTCGCCCATGATGCGGATATGCTCGGCGGTCGGCCCGATGAAGGTGATACCGTGCGCGTCAAGGATATCGGCAAACTTGGCGTTTTCCGACAGGAAGCCGTAGCCGGGGTGAACGGCGTCCGCACCTGTTATTTCGCAGGCCGCAACGATCTGGTGGATGTTGAGGTAGCTGTCACGCGAAGGTGGTGGGCCGATGCATACGCTTTCGTCGGCGAGGCGCACATGCATGGCGTCCGCGTCCGCCGTGGAATGCACGGCGACGGTGGGAATGCCAAGCTCCTTGGCGGCGCGCAGGACGCGCAGCGCAATTTCGCCGCGGTTGGCTATGAGGATCTTCGAAACCATGCTGAACCGCCTTTATTCGATGACCACGAGGGCTTCGCCATACTCCACGGGCTGTGCGTCGTTGACGATGATTTCCACGACCTTGCCGGACTTCGGAGCCGGGATCTGGTTCATGGTCTTCATGGCCTCGACGATGAGAAGTGTCTGGCCTTCCTTGACGGTTGCGCCGACTTCGATGAAGGGGCGGGCGCCAGGGGCTGGCGAGAGATAGACTGTGCCAACCATGGGCGAAGACACGGTGTTTGCCGGGTTGCGTGCCGGTGCAGCGGCTGCTGCCGGTGCAGCAGGGGCCGCGATTGCCGGCGCGGCGGGCGCTGCTGCGGGAGCCGGTGCATAAGCGGGCGGTGCTGCGGCATAAACCGTGGCTGCGGGAGCGGCGCGCGAAACGCGGATGCGCAGGTCATCCTGCTCCACTTCGATTTCCGAAAGGTCGGTATCGTTGAGGATATTCGCGAGTTCGCGGATCAGTTCCTTGTCGATACCCTGTTTCTTTTCAGACATGACAAACCCTATTCTTTGTTTCTTTTTATGCCGTGATGTTTTTCAGCGCGTGAAGCGCCATGACGTATCCATATGGTCCGAAACCACAGACCATGCCCTTCGCTGCCGGTGAGACCATCGATTTGTGGCGGAACTCTTCCCGGGCGTGGATGTTGGAAATGTGCACTTCCACGACGGGCGTGGAAATCGCGCGAATGGCGTCGTGCAACGCGATAGAGGTGTGGCTGTAAGCGCCGGGATTGATGACGACACCCGCCGCCCTTTCTCCCGCCTCATGCAACCAGTCCACGAGCACGCCTTCGTGGTTGGACTGGCGGAATTCCACTGCGAAACCGAGATCGGCACCGGCTTGAAGACAATCATTCTCGATGTCCTTCAGCGTCTTGCCACCATAGATACCCGGTTCCCTTTTTCCCAGCATGTTGAGATTGGGGCCGTTGATGACGATGATGATGTTGCTCATTCACGTTTCCATACGAAAATCAGCGACACCTATAGACTGCGCAGCCGCCAAGGAAAAGCCCCTGCAAGCCGTAAACCGGCCGTCAGGCCGGCATCTCACAGGGAATGCACTTGCTTTTTTAGCAATCAGGAGCAGGTAGCTTTACCGCAGCTGCGCATATTGGCGATTTTCTCCTTCAACGGGTCGGCACCGACGGCGCCGAAAACCGCCTCGTCGCCGACGATATAAGACGGCGTTCCCGTGATGCCGAGGCTGTTTGCCAGCTTGTAGGTTTCCTGCACCTGCGCATCATTGGGGTTTTCCGCCATCGACTTGCGGATATCGGCTTCCTTGAGGCCGAGCGAGGTCGCGACTTCCAGGGCGCTGTCCTCATTCGCCCGTCCGCGGCCGCCGAGGAGCGTGCGCTGGAACTCCGGATATTTGGCCGGCGCCAGCAGCTTCACGGCATTGGAGACCCGATGTGCGGCGACCGATTCCGGTCCGAGGATCGGGAATTCCTTGAGCACGACGCGTATTTTCTTGTCGCTCTTCAGGATGTTGTCCATGTCTCCCATGGCGCGTTTGCAATAACCGCAGTTGTAATCGAAGAACTCAACGAGTGTGACGTCGCCATCGGGATTGCCGAGTGCCAGATCGAATTTCGATTCGAAGATCGCCTTTTTGTTGTCGGCGACCGCCTCTGCCGCCTTGGCGTTGCGCGCCGCATATTGCTTGCGCTCAAGCGCATCCTGAACCTCAAGCATGATCTCCGGGTTCTCGATCAGATACTGCTTGATGAACTCGCCCATTTCCTTCTTCTGCTGCTCATCGAGCGCATGCGCGGGCAGGGAGGCGAATACCGCTGAAAGGGCCGTCACGCTGGCAAGAAGGGTGGAACGGAGAAAATGCGCCATATCGGTCCTCATTCTGTGCGGCCGGAGCCTCTTGAAATCTTATGAAGGCAATTACCTTACTTTAAGCCAAATGCCATACGGCAAAAATACTTGTCCGCATTATGGTCGCATGATTGTGAAGATTGTGATTCTGCGGCAAGTCTCTGAAATACGGTTCAGGAAAGAGCATGCCCTTGATTACGATGTCGAAGCGGAGCGCAGTCGAACCCTTTCACGCCATGGATATTCTGGCGGAGGCAAACAGGCGCAGGCAGGCGGGCCGCCCCGTCATTTCCATGGCGGTCGGCCAGCCCTCCCATCCCGCACCGAAGGCGTCGCTGGCAGCGGCTCAAGAGGCGCTGAAACATGGGCGGATCGGTTATACCGATGCGCTCGGCCTGCGCGAACTGCGGGAGGCGATTGCCGGCCATTACCGGTTGCGTCACCAGGTCGCGATCGATCCGGCTCGCATCGCCGTCACAACGGGCTCGTCAGCGGCCTTCAATCTTGCCTTTCTCAGCCTTTTCGACGCAGGCGATCATGTCGCGATCGCGAGGCCCGGTTATCCGGCCTATCGCAATATCCTGAAGGCTCTCGGCCTCAACGTCGTGGAAGTGCCGGTCACGGCTGAAACCGGCTACACGCTGACGCCGGCAAGCCTGGAGCGTGCGGAAACGAAAGCGGGCTGCAAGCTGAAGGGCGTTCTGCTGGCAAGCCCGGCCAATCCGACCGGCACCGTCACAGGCCGCGAGGCGCTGAAGCGGCTTGCGACTTATTGCGAAAGCCGCGACATGGCCTTCATTTCCGATGAGATTTACCACGGCCTTACCTTCGTCGGCGAAGAGACGAGCGCACTCGAAATCACCGACAATGCGGTGGTCATCAATTCCTTCTCCAAATATTATTGCATGACGGGCTGGCGCATCGGTTGGATGGTCTTGCCGGAAAACCTCGTCCGTCCGGTCGAGTGTCTGGCCCAGAGCCTTTATATTTCCCCGCCTGAATTGTCGCAGCTTGCGGCGACCGCAGCCTTTTCGGCGGCGGAGGAACTGGATGTCTATCGGGAGAGCTATCGCACCAATCGCGATTTCCTGATGGCGCGACTGCCGGAAATAGGCCTGCCGCTGGCATCCCCCATGGACGGCGCGTTTTATGCCTATGTCGATACCAGCCGTTTTTCCAATGACAGCATGGATTTCGCAAAGCGTATGCTGGCAGAAATCGACGTGGCAGCGACACCCGGCATGGATTTCGACCCGGAGGAAGGCCATAGGGCGCTGCGCATTTCTTATGCGGGTTCCGTGTCTGACATTGCCGAGGCCGTTGGGCGTATAGCCGGCTGGCTGAAATAATCGGGTATCATACGGTGGAGAGATCAGGCGGGCGTGCAGCCAAAGGTGCTGTTGAACGCCTTTTCACCCTTGGCAGTAAATGTCAGCACACGGCCGTTTCCGCGCCGCAACCAGTCGCGCTGCTGCATCGCTTCAAGAAGCGATGCGCCAAGCCCGCCGCCGAGGTGATGCCGGCGTTCGCTCCAGTCCAGGCAATGCAGGCAGACCGGGCGGCGGGCCTTTTCGAGCGGCGAAAGGTCTATGCCGAAGTTCGAGAAGAAGTCGCGTCCGCTCTCCGTTAGGGCAGGATCATCACCTAACGTCACGAGACCCTTTGCGGTAATGGCGGCAAGCAGTGCCACGCCGCTTTCCCCGGCCAGATGATCGTAGCAGATGCGCGCCTCACGCAGCGCCTTGTCCTTCGGCCCGGTGCGCACACGTACCGCGCCAGTGCGTTGGGCAAGCCCCATCAACGCTTCCAGAACCTGCGCCACATCCTCATCGGAGAGGCGGAAATATCGATGTCGCCCCTGTTTTTCCGCTTTCAGCAATTGTGCGTCCGAGAGCTTTGACAGGTGCCCGCTGGCAGTTTGCAGGGTCACACCCGCGGCTTCCGCGAGCTCGCTCGCGGTCAGCGCGCGCCCGTCCATCAGCGCCGTCAAGATGTTGGCGCGGGCAGGATCGCCGATAAGGGCGGCAACGTTGGCAATCACGGGTCCGTCTTTCATGCTTCGATGGTAACCGAAGCATCAAGGCATAGCAATGGCGTAGAAGGGAGAGGCAGAACATGAGGAGACAAACGATGCTAACCTGTTTCATCCGCTACGAGATCGATCCTTTCAAGGTCGATGCCTTCGAGCGCTATGCCCGCAACTGGGGAGAGGCGATCCCGCGTTGCGGGGCTGATCTGATCGGTTATTACGCGCCGAAAGAGGGATCGAGCACCATTGCCTACGGTGTCTACAACATCGAAAACCTCGCCGCTTACGAAGCCTATAGGGCGCGGCTCGCCGCCGATCCGGCCGGGCAGGAAAATTATGAATTCGCGCGCCGCGAACAATTCATCCGTCGCGAGGACCGGCTGTTTCTGCGCCTCGCGTCCGCCCCCCACGCGGGAGCCGGACGATGATTGCCGTTATTTTTGAGGTCTGGCCAGCCGCAGGCGAGAAGCAACATTATCTGGATATAGCCGCCGGCCTGCGGGCAGAACTTGAAACCATCGACGGTTTCCTCTCCATCGAGCGGTTTCAGAGCATCGGCAATCCGGACAAGATGCTCTCCTTGTCGTTCTTCCGTGATGAGGAGGCGGTGAAAGCGTGGCGCAACACCCTACCTCATCGCGCCGCCCAGTCGCGCGGCCGGACTGGCGTTTTCTCCGATTACAGGTTGCGTATCGCGCATGTGATGCGTGACTATGGTTTGCAGGAGAGGGAGGAAGCACCGGCGGATAGCCGGTCTGCTCACCCAACGGGTGTCGGCCCGGGCTGACGCATCAGCATCAATTTTTCTGCATGCCTCGACAAGCCTTTCTGGTTCGAACTCGTCTTGGAAACCCGTTAAAGATGAGACAGTTTAAGCTGAAGAAGGACCGCCATACGGGCTGTCCGTCAGACCTGGAATGGGAGAAAAGCGATGTCGGCAGAAAAAGTGGCGGTGGTGACGGCAGGCGGCAGCGGCATGGGAGCTGCCGTTGCGAAACGCCTGGCCGCGGATGGTTACAAGCTCGCTATCCTGTCGTCTTCTGGCAAGGGAGAGGCGCTGGCGAAAGAGTTGGGCGGCATCGGCGTTACCGGTTCCAACCAGTCCAATGAAGACCTGCAACGGCTGACGGATCTGGCGCTTGAGAGATTCGGCCGTATCGACGTGCTGGTGAACAGCGCCGGCCATGGCCCGCGCGCCGCCATCCTCGATATTACCGACGAACAATGGCATACCGGGCTCGATGTCTACCTCATGAACGTCATTCGCCCGACGCGCATCATCGCCCCGGTCATGGTAAGGCAGAGGGCGGGCGCGATCGTCAACATCTCGACTGCCTGGGCTTTCGAACCGAGCAGTATGTTCCCGACATCCGCCGTGTTCCGCGCCGGCCTTGCCTCCTACACCAAGATTTTCGCCGATACCTATGCCGCCGATAATGTCCGCATGAACAATGTCCTTCCTGGCTGGATCGACAGCCTGCCGGCGACGGAAGAACGCCGTGAAAGCGTTCCGATGCAGCGTTACGGCAAGAGCGAAGAGATCGCCGCCACAGTGGCATTTCTCGCATCTGAGGGGGCAGGGTATATTACCGGCCAGAATATCCGCGTGGATGGTGGTCTCACGCGGTCTGTCTGATGGTTGGCCTCTCCCACTCCTCATCCCGTGCCTGTTAAAGGGATCCAGCCAGCCCAGGTCCTTGGGCTGAAAGGGCGCTCCCGCCGCGAGCATGCGTTGACTGCGTTCCTGTGACAAGCATGGGATGAGAAAATGTCAGTGGCCCTAAAAAGGGCCCGTTCTTTGCATCCATAAAAGAAAACGCCCGCAACATCGTTGCGGGCGTCTTTTATCCAAAATGTAGCTTCTCTCAGAAGAAGCCGCGGCGCTGCCACCAGCCGCCCTTGCGCGGCTTCGGCTCATCGCCATCGGGATTGGGAGACGACGACGTAACCACCGGCTCCGAAGTCGAAACATTGCTGCCCCTGTTCGCGCGGACCTTTTCTTCGCTCGCCGGTGCTTCCGCCTGCGGAGCGACATCGGCCGACGCTTCGCCTGCTTCTTCAACAGCGACATCCACGACAGTTTCCTCAACGATCACCGGCTCCACCGTTTCAACGGCTTCGGCCTTCGGCGCTTCTTCGGTTTCCGTCTTGGCCTTCGCCTTGCGGGTACGGCGCGGCTTCTTCGGTGCTTCCTCTTCCACGACGTCGGCAACGACACCTTCCACCACTTCGGCTGCGGTCGCCTCTTCGGTTACCGGTGCCTCAGTTACAGGCGCTTCGTCGCTTTCGCTTTCGCCTTCGTCCTCAGCGCCGGAAGCGTCGAGAGCTTCGTCCTCTGCACGATTGCGGCGACCGCCTCGCTTCCCGCGGCGGCGGCGCTTGCGCTTGCTTTCCTCTTCGGAGGTTACAGCTTCCGCAGTGCCGTTTTCGGTCTCAACCCCATTGTCATCGGTGTCGATCCCGTCGTCATCACCCTCGGCATCGTCGCCGTCAGCGTCGTTGCCGGAACCGGCCTCAAGCGAGCCGTTCTGGTCGTTCTGACCGCCCTTGCCACGACGGCGGCGACGGCGCTTGCGCTTGCGCTTGCCTTCTTCGCCATTGTCGCCCTGCTGCTGCTGGCGGGGTTGGGCGCTTTCGGTCTTGACGATTTCTTCCTCGTCTTCGTCCTCTTCCACCTCGGCGACAAAATCGTCTTCTTCTTCCACGAAGTTCGGCAGCATCTGGATGAGGCTTTCGATTTTCACGGGATTTTCGACGGCTTCACCGCGATCGATGGCGAAATGCTGGGCGCCGACGCCGGAGTCGGCGGCAATGATGATCGACACGCCGAAGCGGCCTTCATAATCGACAATCGTGCCGCGCTTGTGGTTGAGCAGATAGAGCGCCGTTTCCGGCGTGCAACGCACGGTGATGTTGTGGGTGGTGTTGCGCAGCAGATATTCCTCGACGCCACGCAGCACATGCAGCGCGATGGAGGATTCCGACCGCACATGACCCGTGCCGCCGCAATGCTGGCAGACCTGCGTGGTCGATTCCAGCACCGAAGCGCGAATGCGCTGGCGCGACATTTCCAGAAGACCGAAATGCGAGATGCGGCCGACCTGGATGCGCGCACGGTCGTTCTTAAGGCAGTCCTTGAGCTTCTTCTCGACGGCGCGGTTGTTGCGCTTTTCTTCCATGTCGATGAAGTCGATGACGACAAGACCGGCAAGGTCGCGCAGACGCAGCTGGCGTGCCACTTCTTCCGCAGCTTCCAGGTTGGTCGTCAGCGCGGTTTCCTCGATGGAATGCTCGCGTGTCGAACGGCCGGAGTTGACGTCGATGGAAACCAGCGCTTCGGTCTGGTTGATGATGAGGTAGCCACCGGACTTCAGCGTCACCTGGGGCTGCAGCATGCGGTCGAGCTGCGCTTCGATGCCGGAGCGCGAGAAGATCGGGTGAATGTCGCGGTAAGGCTGAACAACCTTGGCGTGGCTCGGCATCAGCATCTTCATGAAGTCTTTCGCTTCACGATAGCCTTCTTCGCCGGAAACGATGATCTCGCTGATATCCTTGTTATAGAGATCGCGGATCGAACGCTTGATCAGCGAGCCTTCCTCGTAAACGAGGCAGGGAGCCGTGGAATTCAGCGTCAGCGTGCGGACGTTTTCCCACAGGCGCATCAGATATTCGAAGTCGCGCTTGATTTCGACGCGGGTGCGGTTGGCGCCTGCGGTGCGCAGAATGACGCCCATACCCTGCGGCACTTCCAGATCGCGCGCGATTTCTTTCAGACGCTTGCGGTCGGTCGGCTGGGTGATCTTGCGGGAAATACCGCCGCCACGCGCCGTATTCGGCATCAGCACGGAGTAACGGCCGGCCAGCGACAGATAGGTGGTGAGTGCAGCACCCTTGTTGCCGCGCTCTTCCTTTGCCACCTGCACGAGAAGGATCTGGCGGCGCTTGATGACTTCCTGGATGCGGTATTGTTTGCGCGGCTTGCGGGCAACGCGATCCGGAACTTCTTCCATGGCGTCTTCGGCGCCGACGGATTCGATCACTTCCTTTTCGTGATGATCGTCATCGTCGTCGTCATCATCGTCATTGCCGCGGCGAAGACCTTCGACTTCCTCGGAAATCGTGTCGGTATCGACCATCGCGGCCATTTCACCGCCGGTGCTGCCATCGTCTTCGGAAGACGCGTCTGCCGCCTCGGCTGCGATTTCTTCGGCTGTCTTCTTCTTGGCGCGGGGGCGGCGAACGCGCTTCTTCGGCTTCTCTTCCTCAGCCGGCGCTTCTTCCGCGACGACCTCGACGGCCGCTTCTTCGGAAGCCGCTTCCACGACGGGTGCAGCTTCTTCCGTCCCAACGGTCTCGGTGGTTTCGCTTGCGGAAACAATGCCGACATCCGGCTGATCCACCTGCGAAAGGTCGATCATCGGGGCGGCGGGCTCAGGCGCATCGGCCGATTCGAAATCGTCGCTGCGGCGATGATCCTCGGCTTCCGCTTTCAGCAGGGCCTGACGATCAGCGAGCGGGATCTGGTAATAATCCGGATGGATTTCCGCGAAAGCGAGAAAGCCGTGACGGTTTCCACCGTAATCCACGAAGGCCGCCTGGAGGGAGGGCTCAACGCGGGTGACCTTGGCAAGGTAGATATTGCCGCGGATCTGTTTCTTGTGTTCCGATTCAAAATCGAATTCTTCGATCCGGTTCCCACGGACAACGACTACGCGTGTCTCCTCTTCGTGGGAGGCGTCGATAAGCATTTTGTCTGCCATGTAAGCTGTGCTCCTCGGCGCAGCCTTGTTTTATACGAGAACAGGCCCGCCACACGGACGAGCCTTTCATATGAGTGCAAGGATGTGCCGGAAATGAAGTCTCCTGCCGGGCGTCTGTAAACTGGCAGCATCCGGACCGACGGCGAGGCGCTTGGCCTGCTCCTGGTATCCGGTTCATGTGAAAACTGCTGCGACATCATTGGCCAGGCGGAACGACAATAATATATAGACCCCTTGGGGTCCGATGAATTTGCTCTCCTCAGAGCGGCGGTGGCAGCGCCACCGGGTAGGTCTCCGGCCACGGCCGGAATTGATCGAGTTTCAGGATAAATGTAACGACGGCAGATGATTGCCCGATTTGCAGCGCCAGCGTCTTTTTCGATTGGCAGCCGGCGGGCATCTATCCCGTCAACACTTTTAACCCTCATCCATGTTGTATGTTTTCTCTGTCATAATAGCAATAGGCTGGCTAAATATGCCATATTGTTGGTGGAATTTCCGGGTTAACAATTGGTTCACCAAGGCCTGCGATGGTGAGGCGCAAACGCGCAAATTGTCGTCCGGCGTGGTTGAAACGGCACCGTTCCGGGTGTTTTACCGCGCCGGTTATCGAAAATGACTGAAATACGGAATTTCTTGAAGACCATGAATTTCACGCGCAGCGCAACGGAATCAGGTGGGGCAGGGTGGATTGGCGCGCGAATCGCGCGGCTTGCGGCTGTCGTGACAGTGTCTGCCGTCGCCTCGGTTTCCGTCGTGCCGGCCGTCCAGGCCACGGAGCCGCTTGTCGCGCATCAGGCCCGCATCATCGGTGATGAGGCGCGCACGCGCATCGTTCTCGATTTTGCCGAGGAGCCGGAGTTCGACGTTCACTATCTCGATTCGCCCGCCCGCATCGTCGTGGACTTCCCGGCGGTGAATTTCAGCTTTCCCGCATCCGATCTCAGGCCGACCGGCCTTTTTTCCGATATTCGCTTCGGCGGAATGGGGGAAAACAGCGCCCGTATCGTGCTGACGGCGAAGAAGCCGGTGCGGGTGGCGGTCGCTGAAACGAAAAAGGCCGATGACGGGCAATCCTTCCGTTTCGTCCTCGATACGGAGATCACCACCAAAGGCAAGTTCGCCGAACTTGTGAAGGAGCAGCAGTGGCAGGCGCCTGCGCCCGTTACCACCGCCGCGATTTCTCCCGCGGACAAGACTTCCCGCCCGGCGGAATTCGTCATCGCGGTCGACGCCGGTCATGGAGGCATCGATGCCGGCGCCTCAGGTGGCACGACAGGCACCGAGGAAAAGGTCATCACCTTGATGTTCGCGAAGGAGCTCGCGGAGCGCCTGAACCGCGAGCCCGGCATAAAGGCCTTCCTGACGCGTGATTCCGATACATTTCTTGCCTTGTCCGAACGCGTGACGATCGCGCGGCAGAACAACGCCAATCTTTTCATCTCCCTGCATGCCGATACACTGAAACAGAAGGGCATACGCGGCGCGACCGTCTATACATTGTCCGATCGCGCGTCGGACCGTATGGCGCAGGAACTGGCGGAGCGTGAAAACAAGTCCGACCAGATCGCCGGTGTCGCCGTTTCCAGCGAGCCGCCGGAAGTCGCCGATATTCTCCTCGATTTCACGCGCCGGGAAACCCAGGCATTCTCGGTGACACTCGCCGAAAACATCGTTTCTTCCTTCGAGGGGCAGGTTGGCCTCATCAACAATCCACATCGTTACGCCGGTTTCATGGTGTTGCGCGCCCATGACGTGCCATCGGTGCTCCTCGAGCTTGGTTTCCTTTCCAATCCTGAAGACGAGAAGCTGCTTCTCGATGCGGAATGGCGCAAGAAGGTGGCCGATACGCTGGCAACAGCCGTCGGGCGGTACCGTTCCAAGGCTCTGGCGAACGGTGGCTGAAGGGAAATGCGCCGCGTCGGCCGAGCTGTTGCCGCGTTGCCATTGATCGCTAAAAATGCTGTTCAATTCGGGACCTTGCGGATGAATAACGGGGCCGAGCCCTATTTTACTCACATTCGCCGCGTTACTCGGAACTCGGATTCGGTGGCGGTCCGCAAAGCGTTGGCGCGGAGTTGCGGGCTGGTGGCCCGGTAACATATCAGCGAATGCTGCCGTATCCGGCTTGTCATCGAAGGTATGGTGTGCAAAACGGCACGCGATATGCAAAGATGCGCCCGTTTCCTCGGGCGTGGATGGTTACGATTCGAATTATCGGTAGCTTGGTATGATCAGACTGATTGGATATTTTTTCGGCTTGGCCAGCGTGCTCTTCCTGTGCGCCGCCGCCGCCGGTGCGATTTATTTGCACGGCGTGACGAAGGACCTGCCGGATTACGCAGTTCTGAGCACCTATGAACCGCCGGTCACGACCCGCGTGCATGCGGGCAACGGGGCGCTTATGGCGGAATATGCCCATGAGAAGCGCCTGTTCCTGCCGATCCAGGCCATTCCCGACCGGGTGAAGGCGGCCTTCCTGTCCGCGGAAGACAAGAATTTTTACAATCACCCCGGCGTCGATGTATGGGGCCTCGGCCGTGCCATTCTCGTCAATATCCAGAATTTTGGCTCCGGCCGCCGTCCGGTGGGCGCATCCACCATCACCCAGCAGGTCGCGAAGAACTTCCTGCTGACAAACGACCAGACCATCGACCGCAAGCTCAAGGAAGCCATTCTTTCCTTCCGCATCGAGCAGACCTATTCCAAGGACAAGATTCTTGAGCTTTATCTCAATGAGATCTTCTTCGGCCTGAATTCCTACGGCATCGCCGGCGCGGCGCTCACCTATTTCAACAAGTCGGTGACGGAACTGACCATTGCGGAAACCGCCTATCTGGCATCGCTGCCGAAAGGTCCGGCCAATTACCACCCGATCCGCCGCGAAAAGGCGGCTCTCGAGCGTCGCGACTGGGTGATCGACCGCATGGCCGAAAACGGCTATATCACGGCCTCCGATGCTGCAGACGCCAAGAAACAGCCGCTTGGAGTGAACCTGCGCCGCGGTGGCGCGCATATCTTCGCGTCCGACTACTTTGCCGAAGAAGTCCGCCGCCAGATCGTCGAGAAATACGGCGAGGAAGCACTTCTCGAAGGCGGCCTTTCCGTTCGCACTTCCTTCGATCCCCAGATTCAGATGGAGGCCCGCAAGGCGCTTCAGGATGGTCTGGTGCAGTATGATGAGCGTCGCGGTTTCCGTGGGCCCATCGAAAAGATCGAGACGGCCGGCGACTGGACGGCTGCGCTTGCCAAGGTCAAGGGCTTGAGAGACGTTCCGGAATGGAAGGTCGCGGTCGTGCTTGCGGTTGCCGCAGATGGTGTCGATATCGGCATCCAGGCCGACCCCGACGCGGAAGATGGCGACAAGCGCACGCGCGGTCACATCTCTGCGGAGAACATGCGCTGGGCCTATCGTGACGCGGCAGGCAAGAAAGCCACCGCCAAGTCTCCGGTTGGCGTCCTGACAGTCGGTGACGTCATCTATGCACAACCGCTTTCCAGCTCCGGAAATGAATATCGCCTGCGGCAGCCGCCCAAGGTGCAGGGTGGCATGGTGGTGATGGACCCGCATACCGGCCGCGTTCTGGCCATGGTCGGCGGTTTCTCCTATGCGCAATCGGAGTTCAACCGCTCGACGCAGGCAATGCGTCAGCCCGGTTCCTCGTTCAAGCCGTTCATCTATGCAGCGGCGCTCGACAATGGCTATACGCCGGCATCGGTTATTCTCGATGCGCCCATTGAGGTGGTGTCGGGCGGCCAGGTCTGGAAACCGCAGAATTACGGCGGCGGTTCTGCAGGTCCCTCGACCCTGCGCCTCGGCATCGAAAAGTCCCGTAACCTCATGACCGTGCGTCTGGCGCAGGACATGGGCATGAATCTGGTGGCGGAATATGCCGAACGCTTCGGTATCTACGACAAGATGCCGCCGCTTCTCTCCATGTCGCTCGGTTCTGGTGAAACCACCGTGATGCGTATGGTTTCGGCCTATTCGGTCATCGCCAATGGTGGCAAGCAGATCAAGCCGACGCTGATTGACCGCATTCAGGACCGTTACGGCAAGACGATATTCCGTCATGAGGAGCGCGCCTGCGAAGGTTGCAACGCTACCAGCTGGCAGAACCAGGATGAGCCTGTGATCGTCGACAACCGCGAACAGGTTCTGGACCCGATGACCGCTTATCAGACCACCTCCATGCTAGAAGGTGTCGTGCAGCGCGGTACGGCCGCAGGCAAGATCAAGGTCGATCTGCCGGTTGCCGGCAAGACGGGCACCACCAATGATGAAAAGGATGCCTGGTTCGTCGGTTACACTCCGGACATGGTCGCCGGCCTGTACATTGGTTTCGACTCGCCCGCACCGCTCGGTCGCGGTGGTACCGGCGGCTCGCTGTCTGCGCCGATTTTCGGTGAATTCATCGCCGATGCGGCCAAGCATCTCCAGCCGAGCAAGTTCATCGTGCCTGCAGGCATGAACTTCGTTGCCGTCAACCGCAAGACCGGTATGGCGGCAGCGGAAGGCGAACCGGACACGATCATGGAAGCCTTTAAGCCCGGCACAGGCCCGGCCGATAGCTTCTCGGTCATCGGTGCTGAAGGCTACATGTCGCAGGAAGATATTCTGAAGACCTCGCCACAGGCGCAGCAGGCCATCACCGGCGGTGGCGGCGGCCTTTATTGACATCAGCCATGACGTTTGGCGGGGGCGCGGGTCTTTACATCCGCGCCCCCCGCATTTATTTGAGCAACGAGTTTCAATGAAGGTGAAGAACCAGCGAAATGCGCAATGAAATCGTGAACGTAGTCGACGAAATCAAGCAGGCCATAAGCCTGCTGAGGAGGCATCTTTGACTGGGACCAGGCGATAAGACGACTGGACTGGTTGAACAACAAGGCAGAGGATCCGACCCTCTGGAACGATGCAGCAGAGGCGCAGAAGTTGATGCGCGAGCGCCAGCAGCTCGATGACAGCATCAATGGCGTAAAGGCGCTGGAGCAGCAGCTCCGGGACAATATCGAGCTGATCGAACTCGGCGAGATGGAGGGCGATGATGAAATCGTCAAGGACGCCGAAGACGCGCTGAAGGCGTTGAAGAGCGAGGCAAACCGCCGTCAGGTGGAAGCCATGCTCTCAGGCGAGGCCGACGGCAATGATACCTATCTCGAAGTGCACTCCGGCGCTGGCGGCACCGAAAGCCAGGACTGGGCGAACATGCTGCTGCGCATGTATACCCGCTGGGCCGACCGTGAAGGTTTCAAGGTCGAGGTTCTGGAAGTTCACGATGGCGAAGAAGCCGGCATCAAGTCCGCGACGATCCTCGTCAAGGGCCATAATGCCTTTGGCTGGCTGAAGACGGAATCGGGCGTGCATCGCCTCGTCCGCATTTCGCCGTATGACAGCAACGCGCGTCGCCACACGTCGTTCTCTTCCGTCTGGGTTTACCCCGTCGTCGACGATTCGATCCAGATCGATATCAATGAAAGCGATTGCCGCATCGATACCTATCGTTCGTCCGGTGCGGGCGGTCAGCACGTCAACACCACGGACTCGGCCGTGCGCATCACGCACATTCCGACCGGTATTGCCGTCGCCTGCCAGCAGGAGCGCTCCCAGCACAAGAACCGCGCCAAGGCGTGGGACATGCTGCGTGCCCGCCTTTATGAGGTGGAGCTGCAGAAGCGGGAAGAAGCGGCCAATGCGCAGGCGGCATCCAAGACCGATATCGGCTGGGGCCACCAGATTCGCTCCTACGTCCTGCAGCCTTACCAGCTGGTGAAGGATCTGCGTACGGGCGTGGAAAGCACGGCGCCCGGCAACGTGCTGGATGGCGACCTGAACGAATTCATGGAAGCCGCTCTTGCCCACCGCATCAGCGGCGGTGCGGATGTGGACGTGGCGGATATCGACTGAGGCCCCAGGCGCGTCGATTGAAAAAGATCACCCCTCGCGAACCCATTGCGAGGGGTTTTTCATTGGAGGAGATGCATGAAACAGGCGCTCTATATCGTCGACGTCCAGCCGAGCTTCAATCCTCCGGCAACGCTGGTTGCCGAGATATCCAGTCTCGCGCAGACCATGCCCAGCCTCGCCACTGTCGAACGCCATGACGAAAGCGTGACGCCATTTGAACGGCAACTGGGCTGGAAGCCGGGCAGGGACGATGAGTCGCTGGTGGTTGCCGATCGCGTCTTCATCAAACATGGCTATGCGCCGCCACGGGAGGCCATCGACTATCTTTTGTCGCTGAAGCTCGACCGCGTGCTGGTCTGCGGCATCCAGGCCGATACCTGTGTTCTGGCTGCCGGTTTTGCGCTCTTCGATGCGGGACTTCATCCCACGCTTCTGCCGTGGCTGACGGTCGGCTCGAGTCTCGACCGCAGCGGCGAACTGGGCGCGCGCTTGTGGAAGCATCATTTCGGTGCAGTTCTGCATGGCCCTCATGAGTTGAACACCCAGACTATTGCATGACGAATGCCCACCGGCCAATCACGGGCTAGTTCGAAGCCTTCTCGACCTTCATCTCACCCAGCTCGTCGATCAGGATCGTCCAGCTTTCCGCTTCCTTGCTCATCGGATCGGTCTTGAGATAAACCGTCACGAAAAGGCCAGGCGAGGCGGGCGCTCCGTTCGAGCTTTCGGGACGAATATCCGTGACATAGGACTTCATCTGACTGAATTCCTCGAGCTCGATATTTTCGAGAAGATTCGGCCCCTCGGCGGTAAAGGCGATGCGCTGCAGATAAATTTTCGCCGTACCATCGCCCTGGCGTATGGCGATGACCTTGTAATAGCCGCGCGTTGGTGAGGCAGGTGGGGGCCGCAGCTGCCCGTCAGGCCCCTTCACCGGCTCAAGATTGCGATCTTCCCACATGCCGCTGCTGGTGACAAAGATCGCCGAAACCGGCAGCGCGTAAATCGCTTCCGTCTGCGCCCGCGCCGGAAGCGCGGCGGCGGCGAAAAGGCAGGCTGCGATGAGGGTTCTTGTCAGTTGCATGGCATTGTCGATCGTTGGCTTCAGTTGTTGAACTGTTCGGCGAGGACCCGGTCCGACCACGAACGGTCCGGATCCGAGAGAATTCTGGCCGTCCTGTCCTGCGATTGTGCGATCCGTACATGACGAACGGATTTCACCTCGGTGTGGTCGGCCACCGCGTTCACCGGGCGCTTGTCGCGTTCGAGAACATGAATGTCGACCGTGACCTTATTCGGCAAAAGCGCGCCGCGCCAGCGCCGCGGACGGAAAGCGCTGACCGGCGTCAGCGCAAGCAGCGGCGATTCCAGCGGCAGAATCGGTCCATGGGCGGAAAAATTATACGCCGTAGACCCTGCTGGCGTCGCCACCATCATGCCGTCGCAGATCAGCTCTTCCAGTCGAACCTTGCCGTCCACCTCGACCCGAAGCTTGGCAGCCTGATGCGATTGGCGGAACAGGCTGACTTCGTTCATGGCGAGCGCCGTAAACTCGTCGCCGTCGGAATCCGTCGTCGTCATGCGCAGGGGGTGGAAATCGTTGCCGCTTGCCACCGCAATGCGTTCGATGAGGCCTTCCACCCGGTAATCGTTCATCAGGAAGCCGACCGAGCCCCGGTTCATGCCGTAGACACGCTTGCCGGAATTCATCGTCTCGTTGAGAATCTGCAGCATGAATCCGTCACCGCCGAGAGCCACGATGACGTCCGCTTCGTCAAACGGAGTATTGCCATAAGCGCTTTTCAGCTCTTCCAGCGCCGCCTGCGCCTCCGCAGTCGCGGAGGCTACGAAGGATAGTGAATAGGTAGAATGCGACATCCGCTTCCCTCGACAACGGCGAAGACCGGGATCCGGCCTGCGACTGCAATGTAACCTGTTGAAGCGGTTCGCAATCTTCGAAAGTCGTTCAAGACCTCCGGTCGCAAGCCGCAAGACGCACCCTTGGTACATGAAGACGACCGCTGGCGACAAGGCCTTTCGGGCGGGGAGACGTTCTCCCGGCCATGCCATTGAATCGCGCCGTTCCACAGCTTCTTGATTTCCTGTCGCAACAAGGGTTGCGGTGTAAGGCGGCCTGATGCAGTTTGCGCAAGGCAGACGAGGTTTCGAATGGCAGGAGACGGGTGTGGCGCTGCACTACAATATCTATGATGTGTTTACCGAGACGAAAATGGCGGGAAACCCGCTGGCGGTAATGTATGACGCCGATGACCTCGATCAGGGGACGATGCAGGCCATCGCCCGGGAGATGAATCTCTCCGAGACCGTTTTCATCAATCGCTCCAGCAACCCTGCGCACGCGGCTTCCCTGCGCATATTCACACCCTCGGGTGAATTGCCTTTCGCCGGACATCCGACCGTCGGCGCCGCAGTAGCGATTGCCGAGCGCAATCGAGGGGATGGCGATGACGACATCGATATGGTCTGCGTACTCGAGGAGAAGGTGGGGCCCGTGCGCTGCGCGGTGAAAATGCGCGCCGGCGCCGTCAGCTTTGCGGAGTTCGATCTGCCGCGCAGATCTTCAAGGGTGGACCTGCCCCTCGATCATGCCGCCCTGGCCGATGCGCTGGGTGTCAGCGAAGGCCATCTCGGTTTTGAAAATCATGTGCCATCGATCTGGACGGCCGGCGTGCCTTTCCTGCTGGTGCCGATGCATAATATCGCCGCAGTGCGTGATATGGATTTCGACTCCGGTCTGTGGCTGCGCACCGCACCGCTGGTTGAGGGGCTGCTGACGGCGGCCTATATTTACTGTCGCGGCGGTGTCAATCACGCCGCAAAGTTCCATGCCCGTATGTTCTCCCCGGATATGGGCATTGCCGAAGACCCCGCAACCGGCTCGGCCGCCGCCGCGCTTTCCGGCGCCATCCACCATTTCGACGGGCTGACTGACGGACATTATCCGCTTCTGATCGAGCAGGGGGTGGAGATGGAAAGACCGTCTCACATCCACCTGCGCATGGACATCAAGGACGGCGAAATCGGCCGCGCCCGCATCGGCGGCCACGCGGTGCGGGTTGCATCAGGCACGTTCGAAATTTGATGCAGGCCATACTGGTCAAATGCCCAGCGTGAAAGGATGGCGAAGCAACTGGCTCGCACAAAAGAAAAACCCCGGTCTTCACCGGGGTTTTTCTTTCAGTGTCGTTCAGATCAATTAAACCGACCCGCCGCATGGGCAAGCATCGTATAGACCTTGCCGGTATCTGAGGTGAGGTAGGATTGCGTCACGGTCCGGTCGCGGTCGGTCCGGGCCACATCGGCAAGCAGCTTCTCGAAATCGTTGATATAGCGGTCAACGGCGGTGCGGAACTCCGCTTCACGCTCATATTTGCGCTTGATCTCGTCGAAGGTCGTCTGGCCTTTCAGCGTGTAGAGACGACGGGTAAAGACGTCGCGTTCGCCACGCTGGTAACGGCGCCACAGTTCCACCGACGCATCGTGATCGATGGCGCGGGCGATGTCGACGGAGAGCGAGTTCAGCGATTCCACCATGTGACGGGGATTACGGGTGTCGGCTGCGCGGGTCGGCTGTTGCTCGGTGCTGGCGCGCGGTGCGGAGGCTGCGGGCGTCTCCTGGGAGGCGCCGCGCAGCAGATCGCTGATCCAGCCGCCGCCTTCTTCGCGACGTCCCGCCTGGCTTGGTGCGACCGGCTGCGCCGGAGCGGGTGCCTGACGATTCTCGACTTGCCGGTTTTCGACCTGGCGATTTTCCAGCGGCAACGTGCCGCGCACGGCAGGTGCTGGCTGCTGCTGCGCCGGGCGCTGCTGTTGAACCGGCGCCGGGGCTGCGGGCTGCGGGCGCGGCTCTACGCGGCGCTCGACGGCCGGCTGGGTTGCGGCGATGGCGCGGGCAACCGGCTCGGACACTTCCATCTGCTGCGTCGAGCGGCCGACGAGCTGGGAAATATCCTGCAGCGCCTTGATCTGCTCGGATACGGCGCGGCGCATTGCGGCCGCACTTTCCTTGGCTTCTTCCGGCAGGTCGAAGGCACCACGCTTCAGTTCGGCGCGGGTCGCGTCAAGTTCGCGGCGGATATCGTGGCTTGAGCGACGGATTTCATCGGTCGCGCCGGCGAAGCGGCTCACCGCTTCCTCGACAGCCTGGCGCAGCGTTTCCTTGAGGTTGGCTGCGGCCGCATTGGATTTTTCGGAAGCACTGCCGAGAAGGTTGTCGACTTCCGAAAGAGAGGATTCGACACCGCCGCGCAGGCGGTTCACCAGCTCGTCGGAATATTTCTGCGCGTCGGAAAGCGTGCTCTCGATCGAGCGGCTCGCATCCTGACCGGCGGCAAGCAGGGCGCCCCGCATGGTCTGTGCCGCCGAACGGGCGCGCTGTTCGGTTTCATCAAGCGAGCGGCCGATATCGGAGAAGGAAGCCTGCAGATTTTCACGCAGGTTGCCGGCGACGTTTTGCGAACGCTCTTCAGCCTCGTTAAGTGTGGTTTCCACCACGCCAATGACATTGCGCATGGCGCTTTCGATTTCCTCGGAACGCTTGACAAGGCCGACAGACAGGCTGCGCAACGCATCCTGGCGTTCTTCCAGCGTGCCGACGAGGCTCGACTGGGCGGCATTCAGCAGCTCGGATGCCTGGCTCAGCACCTTCGAATGTTCTTCGAAGCGGCTGACGATGCCAGCGACCTGCGCCAGCGTCTGGCCGGAAATATTCGACAGACGGTCGATCTTTCCTTCCAGCAGACGGCTGGAACTGGACACCATGTCGGCGGCCTGCGACGCGGACTCCGAGAAACGGGCTGCAGACGCATTCAGCGCTTCATCCGCTGCACCGAAGCCCTGAGCGGCGCGCTCAACGGCCGAATTGAAGTTGGTTGCCGACTGTTCGACGATTTCGGCCATGCTGTTATGGGTCTGCGACAGCATATCCGTGCTCTGACGAGTGGCGGCAACCAGCTTGTTGGCTGCTTCGCTGCCGGCGCGGGCATATTTGTCGATACCCTGTTCGACGGCGTCCGCCATTGCAGTATGGGTTTCCGACAACATGTCGGTGCTCTGGCGGGTGGCTGCGACCAGCTTGCTTGCCGCATCCGTTCCGGCGGCGGCATAATCGCTGATTGCCTGCTCTACCATGCCGACCATGCCGCTATTGCTCTGCGACAGAAGCTCGGCGCTCTGCTGGGCGGCGGACACGATCTTTTCGGCGGCTTCGCGGCCGATGGTGGCATATTCGTCGACGACAGGCTTTGCCTTTTCCTCGATAAGACGCGACAGCTCCGCGGAGCGGCTGGCCAGCATCGAGTTGAGTTCGCGGGTGCGGTTGTCCAGTGCCGAACGGATCGATTCGCCGCGCGCGTCGAGGGCGGATTCAACACCCGTCAAAGTCTCGGAAATGACACCAACCTGTGAGCGGACAACGGCTTCAGCCTCGGCAACCTTGTTGACGATGATGTTGCCCGCCTCCGAGAAGGTCTGCGCCACGGCGGCAGCCTGGCCGGAGAGGCGCGTTTGTGCATCCGAAATACGATTGACGATTTCACCCGAGCGTTCCTCGATGGCCTTGGTAAAGGCCTCGTTCTGTGCCTGCACCTGTTCGGCGAACTCCGCGCCGGACTTCGCGAGCAGGGCGGAGGAACGGGCAGCTTCGTCGCCGATGCTTTGCGTGGCAGAGGTAACCGCCCCACGCAGGCTGACAGCAAGATCGGTGGCCTTGCCTTCGATGGTGCGATTGACGTTTTCGAGACCGATCGTCAGTGCGCGGTCCATCGTGCCGAGGCGCTCATCGATGCGGGCCGTGCCGGTATCGAAGGTTTCGGCCAGGCGGCTGGTGCGGCTTTCGAAGGTGTCGGCAACGCGGGTCGTCTGCTCGTCCAGGATGCCGGTGATCCGCTCGGCGGCCTCATCGCTGGTGCGCGCAAAGACGGCTGTCTTGTCTTCCAGCGCCTCGGCGAAGCGGCGGCCGGCATCCTCGATCGACGTGTTCACATTGGCGAGATCGCCGCCGACGCGTGCCTGAAGCGTATCGAGAGAGGTCTCGATGCGGGTGCCGGTTTCGTCGAGACGGGTGGTGACGTTGCCGATAGAGGTCTCGATTTTCGAGGATAGGGCGTCCGTCGCGCCGCCGATTTCGCGTGCGGCTTCGCCGATCTTGACGGCGATATCGCCGGCGCTGTTGCGAAGACGCTCTTCCAGCGTTGCCGCACTACCGTCAATCGCCTTCTGCAGCGTTTCCTGCTGGGTTTCGAGCGACAGTTCAAGCATGCTGGCGCTGGAGGCGACAGTGGTGCCGATCATCATCGCCTGCTCGGAGAGCATGTCGCCCATCTGGGTCGTGGCGGAGCTGAGCGTGGCTGCAATTTCTGCCTGACGCTGCTCAAGCGTGCTGCGGATGTCCTCGTGCGATTGCGAAAGATTGCTTTCGAGGCGCGAGACGCCTTCTTCCACGGTCTGCGCAAACCGGGTGCTGCCGTCTTCAACGACGCTTTCAATGCGGTTGGCTGCGCCCGAAACGCTCTGCTCGATCAGACCGCTGTTGCGTTCCAGCGATCCGGCAATACGCTCGGCCTGCGAGCCAAGCATGGTTTCGAGCCGCTCATGGCCGCTGGCAAGCGCATTTTCAAGCGTGAAAGCAGTGGCTTCCAGGCGTTGGCCGACGCCGGCCGCCGCAAGCGAAAGCGATGACGCCCTGGCGTCCATGGCTTCGGCGATCCGTTCTTCGACACCCGAAATGGTCATGTCGAGCGCCATGGTGCGGCTGTCGAGCGCATCGGCGATGCGTTCTTCCGCACCCGATACGATACCGGAAAGAGCCGCCGTGCGGGTGTCCAGCGCGCTGGCAATGCGGTCTTCCACGCCGGAAACGGCGCTGTGCAGGGCGGCGGTGCGGCCGTCGAGAATATCCGCGATCTTTTCCTCCACGCCCGAGAAGCTCATGTCGAGCGCCATCGTGCGGCTGTCGAGGACGTCGGTGATGCGCTCTTCCGCGCCGGAGACGACTGACTTCAGCGAATCCGTGCGGCTGTCGAGCGCGCCGGCGATGCGGGTTTCGGCGCTGGCCACCAACTCGCCGAGAACTGCGGTGCGTGAATCGAGCGTTTCGGTGATTTTTTCCTCGACTCCGGAGAAGGCCATATCCAGCGCCATCGCGCGGCTGTCGAGTGCATCCGTGATGCGTTCTTCCGCACCCGAAACCACGGCGTTGAGGGCTGCGGTGCGGCCGTCCAGCGTTTCTGCAATCCGGGTTTCGGCGCCCGCCACCACATCGCCGAGCGCGGCTGTACGGCTGTCCAGCGCGCCGGCAATTTTCTCTTCGGCGCTCGCCACGATGCCGGTGAGGGCGGAGGTGCGGTTGTCGAGCGTCTCGGAAAGCCGTTCCTCCACATTAGCGAAGGTCATGTCGAGAGACAGCGTGCGGCTGTCCATGGTGTCGGCGATACGTTCCTCGACGCCGGAAATGGTGCTGGAAAGCGCAGCCGTGCGGCCATCAAGCGTTTCGGCGATACGGCTCTCGGCTCCGGAGACGACGTCGTGCAGGGCAGCCGTGCGGCTTTCCAGCGTGTCGGAGATGCGGTCCTCGATGCCGGAGACTGCGCCGGTAATGGCTGCGGCCCGCGTTTCGAGCGTTTCGGCAAGGCGACGTTCCACGTCGGCGACGACGTTGTTGATCGCAGCTGCACGTTCGTCGAGCATGGCAGCGAGGCGTTCTGCCGTGCCGGAGACGGAGCCGGTAATAGCCATGGAACGGCTGGCGAGCGCTTCGTCGAAACGGTTCTGGCTGGCCGAAAGCGCGCCGAACAGGGCGTTGCTGCGTTCCGACAGTACGGCGTCGATCTTCTCGTGCGAATTGGCGAAGACGTCTGTGATTTCGGCGGTGCGCTGGCCGATCGCGTCGCTGAAGGCCTGAGTCCGGGCCTCAAGCGCGCTTTCCAGCATTTCCTGACCCGTGCCGAGCGCGGTGGCGAGCGCCAGCGACTGATCGGTCATGGTGGTGCCGATGCGTTCCAGACCGGCGCTCAACATGGTGTCTAGCGCTTCAGAACCGCCCGCCACGGTTTCGTTGATCCGGGCAAGGCTTTCCATCAGCTTGCTATCGAGGCTGCCGGCGCGCTGGTCGAAGGCGCTGGCGAATTGCGCCACGTGTTCATCGAAGGCCGAGTTGACCTGACCCACCGTCGCCTGCATCCGTTCCTCATAGAGGCCGGAGCGGAGATCGAGATCCATGATGGCGTCGTCGGCCGTGCTCTGCAGGCTCTGGCGGAAGGAGAGGCCTTTTTCCTCGAGCGTCGTGGAGAGCTTGTCGAGCACGGTATCCAGCGAACCGCCGATGATCTGCTGGCCGCGTTCGATATTGCGGTTGAGCTCGAGCGTGCGGCTGGAAAGCGTCTCGTTGAGCTGGCGGGTGCGTTCTTCAAGCGCGCTGTTGAGGCTTTCCACGCCGCTGTCGAGCGTCGAGGCATGGATCGCGAAGCGTTCGAGCAGCACTTCACCGCGTTCGTCCAGCGTCGAGGTGAGATTATGCAGCCGCATGTCGAATTCGTTGGAAATCGTCGTGCCGGAGGAGTTCAGCGCCTGAAGCAGGTTCTCGGTCTTGGCAGCGATCAGGCTGCCCATCGCTTCCGTCGAAGCGCGCGATTTTTCCAGGAGAGCCGCCGAAC
This sequence comes from Agrobacterium sp. 5Ca39, assembly GCF_055382365.1. Lineage (NCBI taxonomy): Bacteria > Pseudomonadati > Pseudomonadota > Alphaproteobacteria > Hyphomicrobiales > Rhizobiaceae > Agrobacterium > Agrobacterium sp. 5Ca39. Next base: position 986,983 of record NZ_AP026436.1, read on the forward strand.
GTGTGTCGATCATCGACGCGAAGGCCTCGCCGGTCGTGGCGATCCGCATCGAAAGCTCTTCGCCGACGATGGAGAGTTCTTCCTTGATCTGTTCCTGCGCGCCGACGATGGAGGAGCGGATGCGCTCGGCATGGTTGACGATGGCGTCGCGTTCGGCGGTCAGTTCCTGCACGAGGCTGCGCACGCGCAGCTCATTGTCCGCATAGCTGCGCTCAAGCGCATTGACTTCGGAATGGACGAGTGTTTCGAGTTCCGTCGCACGCGCAATGGTGCGCTCGATACCGTCATTCATGGCCGAGACTTCACGGCGAACCGCCTGGCCAACGGACATGATGCGGTCAGAGGCAACGGTTTCGGGTTCGGCAAGCCGAAGCGCGACTTCCGCCATGGAGCGGGCGGCGTTGCGCAGATCGCGGGCACGCGCCATCATGATGGCGAAGGCGAAAAACAACATGACCGGCACCAGAATGCCGACGACGATCGCCATCAGGCCGGGGATCGCGGCAAGGTCGGAAAGCGAACCGATATTCCAGAGCGCATTGCCGTAAAGAAGATGCGCGATGCCAAGGCCGCCGAGCGCCCATATGACCGACATGATCGTGGCGTTGCGAAGCGCGCCGCCGATGGACCCGCCTTCCAGCGATTTGAGGATCATGGCCGGGCTGCGCTTGGACCCGTCATTGGCCGCTTCGAGATTGGGCGATTTCGGCGCCGGTTCGACAGGCGTGCGCGCGACTTCGGGAGCAGGGTTCGGTCTGCTGGCTTCCTTCACTCTGGCCTCCGGCTGCTTCGGCGCTGCAGTCTTCCGCGTCTCCGGCTTTTCTTCGAAAGCGCCAAGCTGCAGGGCATCTTCCAATGCCTGGAAAGCAGTCTCGTCGACAGAGTCGCTGATCTTGTTATTCGCCATGCGGTTACGCCTCGTTACACATACGCCCGGCTTCATGCCGTTGGACCGCCTGCCTATGCAGGCGGACTGCCGCCATCATGCCAGCGGAACATATCCCTCCATGAGAGAACAATCCCGCCACTTACCAAATCCCGAATGCTGGTGATCCAGCTTTCGGGCGAAATTACAACACTGTGCCGCAATAACAAAGCTTGTGCTTAGGCCTCGCAGCAACAGCAGTACCGTAGTGACACATTTAGGTGTTCGAAACAATTAATGCGGATTTGCGGTGGTGGCGAAGTGTCGGCTTTTTAACAGTTTTTAAACCTGAGTTTCACGCTGAACGCCTTGTTTCGCATAAGTTTAACATAAATTAACCATAGCAGAAGATTTTCAGCCGCGTCACGCCGTAATTTAAGCCGATAGCACCGGTTAGGATGCCTGAATACGACACAGATGTGACACGAAACAGGAAACGGCAAGACAGGAATTTGAGACATGGCAGCAGTCAGTATCGCTTTCGAAGCGCCCGATAATTGCGGCGGCGCGCCGGTCACTGGAAAAAAGCCTATCGATTTCGATCATCTGGCCCGTCAGACGATGGGCGACAAGGATCTTGAGATCGAGGTGCTGCAACTGTTCAGCCGCAATGCGCGCGCCGCGCTGCACGAAATGGCGGGCGCCGGCGACACGGGCGTGAAGGCGACAGCGCACCGTTTGAAGGGCGCAGCACAGGCTGTCGGCGCCTTTGATGTTTCTGTGGCTGCCGCCGCCGTGGAGGCTGGTGGCAATGAAAGCGTCGCGATTGCAAAGCTTGCGGCCGCCATTGTCGAGGCGGAAAATTTCATCCTGAAACTTTGCCGCTGAGGCGTAACTCATCAAAATTGCGGTTTCGCAAGGCCGGTTGAGGCCTTGGGCGCCCTCCAAGCGGGTTGCCAAGGCGAACCGGCCTTTCTATGTGTTTAGAACAGTTCTTAGATCACATTCTGGATTTCGGCATGACAAAACTGACAATCGTTGCCTTTGACGGCACGCCCCATGAACTCGACGTGAGCAACGGTTCCACCGTGATGGAGAATGCCGTGCGCAACTCCATCCCCGGCATCGACGCGGAATGTGGCGGTGCCTGCGCCTGCGCCACCTGTCATGTCTATGTCGACGACGCCTGGTCGGAGCGCGTTGGCGGGCCGGAGCCGATGGAAGAAGACATGCTGGATTTCGCTTTCGATGTGCGGCCGACTTCGCGTCTTTCCTGTCAGATCAAGATGAGCGACGACCTTGACGGTCTCGTCGTTCACGTTCCTGAGCGCCAGGGCTGAGACGAAACGGCTTTGCGGCAGAAAAAGCCCCGCTCACCAAGGTAGCGGGGAGCGGGGCGAGGCGGGTACGCAGCATGCAGGCGAGGGAGGAAACACCTGCGAGCCCTCAAGTGCGCACCGGGAGAACCGGAGGCGGCTGCGACCATCAAAGCTTTTGAGACAGTATGGTCCGAAACCGTACGTAGAACGTACAATGAGTCTCACCGGACGCACCATCACCAGAAGTCACGGGTGAGATCGGACATCACGTTACGTCATGTCGGCCAATCATTCAGCTTTGTCGGAAGAAAGGCGCGGATCTCTCAGCGGCGGCTCTGTCCCTGTTCGAGCCGGTTTTTCAGGAGCCGTGTCATGCGGGCATCGAAATTTCGCGATTCCACCACGTCGAACCGCATCTGGTCCCTGTCGTGCTCGTCCATCACCGTCTGGGTGATCTTGCCAACCATTTCCTGCAGTGTTTCACAGTTTTTCTGGGGGCGAAGCGCGGTCAGCTGCCTTTCGAGCGAACGGGCGTGAGTGCGGGCGATTTCGGCGTGCCGTTCCTCGTGGCGCTTGATATCGGCAAGCAGCGTATCCCAGATGAAGGCCAGTTCCGCCGTGGTGCGGCGGCGGTTTTTCCATTGCGGCAGGAGAATCCGGGTATTCAGCACCACTTTGGCGGTTCCGACGCTGCAAAGGCCGTTTTTCTCAACATAGGTGAGTTCGCCACCGAATTTGATTTCGGTCGCGCCCGGATGGCGCGCGCCGGTATTGCGGGTCAGCGGGCCGTGCCTGGAAAGCTGCTGGTCGAGGTCGGCGGCGGTTTTGCCGCTGATCGAAAAATAGGAATAGGTCTTGCGGACGATGGTTTCGGAAAAAGCCGGTCCGGGGATGGAAAGTGCGACTGCGACCGCCAAAGCGGCGCAAAGAGCACGTGATGATTTGGTCATGACCCGGCCTTCCGGTTGAACTTGAAAAACGTTTGCTGCATAGGCGGAGCGGAACTTATAAGAATTGGCATAACACTCCGTTATTCCGAAAGGCACGTGTTACGTGATAACAGCCGGCAGCAACGCGTGGCAAGCGGCCCATGGCCGCTCCCTGAAACTTGATGGGCGTGGCCGTATTATGGCCATCGTCAACGCAACGCCCGATTCCTTTTCGGATGGCGGTCGTTATCTCGCCGTCGATGCGGCTTTTTCCCAGGCGCTGACCTGCGTGGAAGAAGGAGCCGACATCATCGATATCGGCGGCGAGTCCACTAGGCCCGGGGCTGCCGCGGTAACGGAAACCGAGGAGCAGGATCGGGTGCTGCCCGTCATCGAGAAATTGCGCCGCGAGACGGATGTATTGATTTCCGTCGATACCTACCGCGCTTCGACGGCTCGGCTCGCTATCGCGGCAGGGGCGCATATCGTCAATGACGTTTTCGGTTTGCAGAAAGACGCCGAAATGGCGGGCGTGGTCGCCGCTACCCGCGCGGGCGTCTGCATCATGCATACCGGCCGCGACCGGCAGAAGCTCGCCGATGTCATCGCCGACCAGTTCGAATTCCTCAATCATTCGCTCGAGATCGCCGAGGACGCGGGTGTTGCCCGCGATGCCGTCGTGCTGGATCCCGGTTTTGGTTTTGCCAAGGATGAACGGGAAAATGTTGAGCTGATGGCCCGTTTCAGCGAGCTTGCCGCCTTTGGCCTGCCGGTTCTTGCCGGCACGTCGCGCAAGCGTTTTATCGGGTCGCTGACGGGCCGGGATGCGGCCGATGAACGCGATATCGGAACGGCTGCGACGACGGCGATCCTGAGGCTTGCCGGCGCTTCGATTTTTCGTGTGCACAATGTCGCCGCGACGCGTGATGCGTTGGCAATCGCCGATGCGGTTCTTGCCAAAGCGTCGGCAAAGGCCGATGCCTAGATCAATGAGTGCCGGAATGTCATGTCCCGAGGAGGGTGCGGCTTTCCGGCGAAACAGTCCTGCCATGGAGGCGATGCGATGAGCCGCTATACCATCATCCTGAAAAACTGTTCCTTCTTTGCCCGTCATGGTCTTCTTGAACAGGAAGAGGTGTTGGGGCAGCGCTTTTTCGTCGATGCCGAGATGGAGGTCGAGGCGGGCGACGCGCTGGAAACCGACGATATTGAGAACACCGTCGATTATGGCGTGGCTTTCGCGGTCATCGAAAAGATCGTCGTCGGCCAGCGCCGGTATCTCATAGAGGCGCTTGCGAACGACATCGCCAAGGCGCTGCGTGCCCGTTATCCGCAAATCGTCTGGCTGCGCATCACGGTGCGCAAGCCCTCGGCGCCGGTTCCCGGTATTTTGGATTATGCACAGGTGAGCGTTGAACACCGAGCCTGAAACGATGACCGTCGCTGCCTTGGGTCTCGGCGGCAATATCGGCGATGCGGCCGCCGCCATGGCGAGGGCACTGCGCGAACTCGATGCGCATGGCGATTGCCGCCTGCTGGCCGTTTCCAACCTTTACCGCACACCTCCCTGGGGCAAGACGGATCAGGCCGATTTTTTCAATTGCTGCGCTTTGGTCGAGACCGCGCTTTCGGCGCCCGCGCTGCTGGAACTGTGCCTCAATATCGAAAAAGGCATGAAACGGGTGCGGATGGAACGCTGGGGCCCGCGCACCATCGATATCGATGTGCTGACCTTCGGGAACCAGTCTATCGTCACGGAAAGCATTGAAGTGCCGCATCCGCGCATGACGGAGCGCGCTTTCGTGCTGATGCCGCTTGCTGATATAGCGCCTGATCTCCAGGTCAGGGAAAAGTCCGTCCGGGAATGGCTTCAGCAGGCGAACAAGAGCGGCATTGTCAGCGCAAACGAAAAGCGGGAGTGGTGGACACTCCCGCCTGGCAATGGCTGAAAAACTGTAGTCTTTACGGCTTGATCGAGCCGACAGCCAGCTGGTCGATATCGCGCGCCAGCGTGACGCCGATGACCGGTATCATCTGATCGGCGACCTTCACCGAGATGGTGATGTTCATCGAATTGTCGTTGGAGACGCGGGCAACCATTGCACCGTTGAGTTTGGCGCGGTTGATGCCGACGACGACCTTGTCGCCGCTGACCTGTCCGGAGGTGATGTCCAGACCCTTGCCGGCCGCGCCATCAAGGAACCTGCCTTCGTAGCTGTTGCCCTTCTGGCTGATGACGGCGGACATGGGCTGGCTGAAGACGCCGACGCGGCAGGTGCCGCCGAGCTTTATGCCGGTCTGCTTGTCGTCAAGCGGTTCGCCCGTCAGGTCGCAGGTGAATTTCGTGCCCTTGTATTTGCCGGCGACGATTTCGCCCGGACCCTTCCAGACGCCGGCAACGGAGCGGAAAAACACGTCGTCGCGATCGCGTGATGCGGCATGCACGTCAGACATGCCGAAACCGCCGCTGACGGACAATATGGCGGCAAGTCCGCCCACAAGCGAAAAGAAGCGCGAATACATGATACTTTCCCCGGCGAAGAAGCCTGTTCGATAGGCTGCAATCTACCGGCGGAATGGTTAATGCTTGGTTTATTTCACTCTCATTTGCGGCGTCATCCGTAACCTTTTGAACCGCTCAAAGCCGAGCAATCAGGCTTTCTCGCCGCTTTTTCCACTGCTTAATCGGGCGTGAGGTCGGACATGAAATCGCCGATTCCCGGCCGTTTCACAGCCCTGAACGGCAGCGGGCGGCAAAGATCCATTGCGGCAATGCCGATTCGCGCCGTCATCAGGCCGTTGATGACGCCTTCGCCGAGACGTGCGGAGAGTTTCGAAGCAAGGCCGTGTCCGAGAACCTGTTGAGCGAGCCCGTCACCGACGGCGATCGAGCCCGTGACGGCGAGATGGGCGACGACATCGCGCAGGAGTTTCAGCATGCCGAGCGTGCCGGGACGGCCGCCGTAAAGCTCTGCCATGGCGCGCACCAGCCGCGTCACTTCGAACAGCACATAAGCGAGATCGACGACGGCGCGTGGACTGACGGCGGTGACAACCGAGACCCGTTTTGATGAATTGAGAATCAGCGCCCGCGCCTGTCGGTCGAGCGGCACCAGCAGTTCACGTTCGGCAAGCTCGATCAGATGCGGCCCGTCGATGACATCGCTTTCCGTTTCCTTCAGCGCCGCGCGCCCCTTGGCCGTTTCCGCCCGATGGGAAAGGACGGCATTCAGGCGGGTGACGATGGCGCGGGCGGGTTTCGGGCTCTTGTGAAGGCTTGCCGTCTCGGCATCCGCCTTGAGAGATTGTACGGCATTCAGCCGCATGATGCCGAAGACTTCGCGGCCGACGAGGGCGAGAACCGCAAAAAGCGCCACGATGAGGGCGATCGTTGCCGTGTAGCCCAGCCAGTCGGAGCGGGAAAACAGATTGCGGATGAGCTGATCCGCCCAGAGCCCGAAGGCAAGCGAGAACAGCACACCCAAGGCACCAAGCGCCAGCTTGCCGAAGGAGAAGCGGCTTTTCTTCGGTATCGCCACGGGCAGAGCGGCAGTGTCTATGTCCTCAGGTGCCAGAAACGGATCGTCTTCATCTGGCGTCAAAGATATCTCCGCATCGAAACTGCGCGGCGCTCGCTTCTGCGTGGCGGACGGTCGTTCCGTCTCTTCCGTTTCGAGCGTGAAAGCGGCGGGGCGGCGCGTCTGCGGATCGTTTTGTGTGGGAGCTTTCATGCGAGCTTGTCTCCGAACAGGAACTGCATGGCGCGGTCGAGCCTGATATGTGGAACGGAAAGCCGAATGCCGCCGCTGCCCGGCTCGTCAATGTTGGGCGGTCGAAAACGCACGACATTGACATCAGGTAGTGTCGCCTTGTCGCCATCCCGGTCTATGCTGCGGAACAATGGCTCCGGATCGTCAGGCAGGTCGCCCGGAAAGATCGCTGTCTTGCGATTGCCGTCAAATGTCTCGCCATTGATGGTTTCGCCGGCCATTGGCGTGCCCACGATGACGGGCAGTTCGTGGCCATCCTGTCGAACGCTTGCCTCTCTCGTGGCGCGAACCGAAGCCAGCGCCATGACTTCGATACCGGCGCCATTCATGCCGATGGTGGTGATGGCGCGGTCGACCAGACGCCGGGTCAGGCGCTCCAGCCGGTCATGGCTTTCGTGATGCAGATGATCGGCCTTCGTAGCCGCAATCAGCACCTTGTCGATGCGACGGCCGATCAGCGACGACAGCAGGCTGTTGGTGCCGGGGCGGAAACAGGCGAGAACATCGCCCAGCGCCCGCTCCAGATCCTGAACGGCTTCCGGACCGCGATTGACGGCCTGCAGCGTGTCGATCAGGACGATCTGCCGGTCGAGGCGGGCGAAATGCTCGCGGAAGAAGGGTTTGACGACAATCGACTTGTAGGCGTCGTAGCGCCGCTCCATCATGGCGCGCAGGGAGCCTTTCGGCGCTTTTTCGTCCGTCAGGCCGGGAAGCGGCGCAAAGGTCAGCGCGGGCGACCCTTCCAGATCGCCGGGCATCAGGAAGCGGCCGGGCGGCAGGGTGGACAGCGATCTCTCGTCGGACTTGCAGGCCTTGAGATAGGCCGCGAAGCTTTCAGCCAAGCGTCGGGCCGTCATTTCGTCGGCGGGCGCGTTGATATCGAGCGAAGAGGCGATGGCCAGCCATTCCTGTGCCAGCTCGGCGCGGACCCCGCTTCCGGCCAGCGAGACTGTGGTATCGCTGAATTGCCTGTAGTCCTGCGACAGAAGCGGCAGGTCGAGCAGCCATTCGCCGGGGTAATCGACGATATCGATAGAGAGCTTGCCGGCCGAGAACCAGCGACCCCAGCCGCTGGCGCTCTGGTAATCCAGCGTGATCCTGAGTTCCGAGATCGCCCGCGTCGAATCCGGCCAAAGCCGGTCGCGCACCAGTGCCTGGATGTGATCTTCATATTGGAAACGGGGAATGGCGTCGTCCGGCTGCGGCTCCAGCCGCACGTTAGAAACGCGTCCGGAGCGCATGGCCTCAAACAGCGGCAGCCGCCCGCCGTTGAGAAGATTGTGGACCAGCGAAGAGATGAAAACCGTCTTGCCCGCCCGCGAAAGGCCGGTGACACCAAGCCGCAATGTGGGGTGAGTGAGGTTACTCGCGCGGTCGGCCAGATTATCGAACGCAATGAGCGCACTGTCTGTCAGGGACGTAAGAGAAGGCGGCAATGGCAATTTCCCGGCTGCGTTAAACGGTCACGGCTGCAATATAGGAAGATACGGTTGCCCAAAAAAGAAGCGCGCCAGCGGATTTTCAGCGCGCCTTCTTTCCAGAATTCATCGCGCGCCGAAGCGATTATTTGCCCGGTGCGAGGAAATCGACCAGCCGCCAGCGGTCTCTGCCGTTGGCAGCAGCGCCGTCGTGATCCAGAACCGCGAGGCCCGATGTCGGAAAACCTGAGGGCAGGGCGGCATGTAGCAGGTCCTCGCCTATCATCGCTTCCAGCGTTGCCTCCATGGTGGGGTTATGTCCCACCAGCATCACTGACTGCGCCTCCGTCTGAGCGGCGACAAGGGAGAGATAGGTTTCGCTGCGCGCATTATACATCTCATCGACATAGAAGATGTCTATGCCTTCATTGAAGGCCCGTTGCCAGGCCTCCGTTGTCTGCCGGCAGCGAACGGCCGTGGAAGACAGGAGGACTTCGGGTCGGTAGCGGCGGTCGGCGGCGAGGTCGGCAATGACCTCCGCCTCGGCAAAGCCGGCCTCGTTCAATCCCCGGTCGAAATCCCGTTCTCCCGGCGCCGCCCAGGCGGCCTTGGCGTGGCGCAGAAGATAAACTCGGCTCGGGGAAGATGCTGTCAAGGGCGGGGACCGGCGTTCGAATGTCAGGGCACGGGCGGAATGCTACAGGATTGGGTTGCAGGACCGCAAGTCCTCTTTCCTGTTGGTAAGTCGCATTGAAGTGATTGAAGAAGAGATCGCTTCAATACGAATAAAGAATAAAAATTAGTCATTTAGATGATTTTTGTGTCAGTTTTAAAAATGCCCGAAAACTGATCTGTAGACTTGAACCGGCCACTATCATTGGAGTATACACCGCCGCATTGAGATGTTCTTCGAGGAGAATCGCGTTGAGTGAGAAGATCGATCTTAGCAAATATGTGCTCTCGGAAGACGATGAGTTCATGAATGCCAGCCAGCGCGCCTACTTTCGCGCGAAGCTCATAGCCTGGAAAAACGATATCCTGAGAGAAGCGCGCGAGACGCTCGGACATCTCGCCGAAGAAAGCGCCAACCACCCCGATCTTGCGGATCGGGCCTCTTCCGAAACAGACCGGGCGATCGAGCTTCGCGCCCGCGACCGTCAGCGCAAGCTGATATCGAAGATCGATGCAGCCCTTCAGAGGATCGAAGACGGCACTTACGGTTATTGCGAGGAAACAGGCGAGCCCATCGGCCTCAAGCGTCTGGACGCGCGCCCGATTGCGACCCTCTCCATCGAAGCGCAGGAGCGCCACGAGCGTCGCGAAAAAGTCTACCGCGACGAATAAGGCTAAGCCGCGTCAGACCGGTGACACTATAAAAGAACAAGGGCACGGAAACGCTTCCGTGCCCTTTTTTATGCAATGACCTCGGCCGGGTAAATTCGTCCCTTCAGCGGTCGCGGGTCACCGAAAGCTCACCGAAGATGCGTGCCATCTCCTTCTGGACGTCACCATCCGGCGATGCGCCGGTGACTGGTGGCGTGGCCGGCTGCGGTTTTGCCTGCTTTTCCGCTACGGGGAGAGCGTCCGGGTCACTATCGCCTTCCTTGCTTTTGGCGATCTCAGCTTCGAGGAAGCTCTCGAAATCGCTGGCCAGCTCGTCTGAGAATTTCGGCTCGGTATCATTGGCGGCGACAGCCGGATTCTCAGGCTTGGGTGGGAACGGGACAGACGGTGCGCTCGCCGCCGGGCTCATACCGGGAAGAACCCGCTCCCGCGCAGCGTCGAGAAAATCGGCTGCGATGGATTGATTGATCACCGGCTCGCGCGCAGCGAAAACGGGCGGCGCAACGTCCGCAGGCCCGTCCTCTGCCGTCTTTGCCTCTATAGGTCCCTGGGCCGGGATCGGCGGCGCAACCGGTGCGGGGGCGGGTGCCGAGGGTTCGGCCCGCTTAAACTCCGGCCGCTCCGGGGCGATGGGGAGTGACGCGGCGGCGACGGGCAGAACGGTCGCGCCCGCGGCGGCTACGGTCACCGGTATTGGCGGCGGGGCAGGACGGGCCGCCTCGCGCTCGGAAGGTGCAGGTCTTGCCGGCGCGGCGGATTCACGCGCCGTCAGAGGCGGGGACGCAGGCGGCGGTGGCGTTGCCGGGCGCGGCGACGGTGGTGCTGCCGCTGCTGTCGGCGCGGGACGTTGGGCTTGAGCGGGCTGTTCCGGCCGTTGCGGCTGCTTCACCGGCTCCTCCGCTATCGAAGCGGGCGCAGGGGCTTGAGACGGTTGCTGCTGCGGCAGCACGGCGCGGCGTTCCTGCGAGATGGAAGGCTCGGTCCTTTTCGGCTCGCTTTCCTGACGCGGGAGCGCCTTAAGTTCCGGCTCCTGCACGTCCCTGACGATCGGGATCGCGCCTATGCCGCTCTCGATGACGATATCGGTTGGGCCGCCGATCATGACCAGATGCTCGACATTGTCGCGCCGCACCAGCACGAGCCGACGACGCGCATCGACGGCTGTGGCGTCAAGCACCTGCAAACGTGGCTGCCGGTTGCGGCCGCCGCGGATAAAGGGCGCCGAACCGCTTCGTCTGCGCAGGATCCACAGAGCAATCGCCAGAACGAGGAGGGCCACACCCACACCGACGACGGCGACGATGAGACGGTTTCCATAGGTGCCGATAAAATCTTCCATCATGGAGATCATCCCTTCAGATTTTTGGCTTTTTAATTTCTTGGGCAATTAATATTGCCGTGGTTCTTATAATGTGAACATCAAGCACGAAAAGACGATTTTTTTAGGCGCAACACAAGGTTTATTCATTTCAGCAAGGGCATCGCCTTATCGATGGCAACGGCGCCACCAAAGCGCCACATCTCGTCCTTCAATGCTGGGCGAGAGCGAAAGTTGCAATTCTTCCAATAGAAGGGAGCGCTTGCCATGTTTCGATCCCGTCTCGTCGGACCCGTACTGAGGCGCTGCACTGCCGCCCTGTTGATTTCCTGTTCGGCAGCGGCGGATGATAAGGCGCCAGGCAAGGTTTTCACGATGGATGAGTTCGTTCGGGACAACCCATCGTGTGTGGACTTTACCGATGGATGTTCGGTCTGCACCGTCAGTGACGGCAGGATTGAGTGCTCCGCGCCGCGGATCCAGTGCCAGGTGAGGGAACTCACCTGCACGCGCCATTAGTCTTTTGAGGCTGATATGCGGCTTTGAAGCCGTTTTCGCTGTGCGTTTTAAGCCTTTGTGTCGCTGCGGAGCTTTTTGAGGGTCGAGCGAGTTGCTACAAGAAATTCTGCTGCCCGATTCCGTCTGGAGTGCGGGACTGTTCGAATGACGACCTGCACGACTGCGAGGCCAAGATGACACGGGTGCGCGAGACAAGCGACAACGACCTTCCGCTGGTGGACAGGCGTGCCCGTTCCGGCACGGTGTTGCGCATTCTGCTGCTGGCGCTGGTGCTGATCGCCGCTGCCGCCGCCTTTGTCTATTTCAAGGATTCTCTCGAAAACGAAATCGTGCTCGGCATTCTTGGTGTGCTGGCCATGATGGGCATTTTCTTTCTGGTGTCGTCGATCATCGGTTTCATTGAGGTCATGCCGCAATCGCAATCGGATGGGCTTGCACGCCGGTTTCTCTCTGCCCACCCCGATGGTACGCTGATAACAGATGCCAAGGGGCATATGGTTTATGCCAACGCCACCTATTGCAGGATGAGCGGCACCACCAAGGCGAGCGATATCCAGAGTCTTGAAACATTGCTGTCGCGCAGCCGGGAAGCGACGGAGGCTCTTTACCGTCTCATCAACATGCTGCGCGAAGGCCGCGACGGCTACGAAGAATTTCGCCTGCTGAAACCGCTGGGCGAGGATTCCAATGCGGGGCCACACTGGTACAGGCTGAAGGGCAGGGTGCTGAAGGATTCGGGCGGCGAGGGGCTGCATGTCTTCCAGATTGCCGATATCACGCCAGAGCGCGAAGATCAGGAGCGCTTTTTCCGCGAATTGCAGAATGCCATCGATTACCTCGACCACGCGCCGGCCGGTTTCTTTTCCGCCGGTCGCAAGGGTGAGATCGTTTATCTGAACGCCACTCTGTCGGAATGGCTCGGCATCGATCTCGCACAGTTTTCGCCAGGCTCGATGACGGTCTCGGACATCGTCGCCGGCGAGGGCATGGCGCTGATCGAATCCGTCCAGCCCCAGGGTTCAGCAAAGCGCACCGAAATCCTCGATCTCGACATGCGCCGGGTGAACGGCCAGAGCATGCCGGCCCGCCTCGTCCACCAGGTCACCGCAAAGGACGGCGCGCCGGGTGAGAGCCGTACCATCGTCCTGATGCGGCCCAAGGGGCAGGAGGATACCGAATCGTCCTCCGCCATGCGCTTCACGCGCTTTTTCAACAATACGCCGATGGCGATTGCCTCGCTTGACGGCGATGGACGCATCCTGCGCATCAATGCGCCTTTCCTCAAGCTGTTCTCCGGCGTTGTCGGGCGCGACGATATTGATCGCGGCGTGGCACTCGAGACAGTCCTTCACGACAATGAAAAGCCGCGCCTCGAACAGGCGCTCGCCGAGGCCAAGGACCGTCAGGGCGATATAGCGCCCTTCGATTCCCGCCATCCGAGCGACGAGACCAGGCATTTCCGTTTCTACGTTAATGCCGTCATCGACCAGGACGACGAGGCGCCGGAAGAGGTGGCAATCGTCTATGCCATAGAGGTGACCGAGCAGAAGGCGCTCGAAACCCAGATGGCGCAGACGCAGAAGATGAACGCGGTGGGCACGCTCGCCGGCGGCATCGCCCACGATTTCAACAACGTGTTGACCGCCATCCTGCTGTCGTCCGACCATCTGCTCTTGCAGGCGCGTCCGGCCGATCCGAGCTTCGCCGATCTGATGGAGATCAAGCGAAACGCCAACCGCGCCGCCGTACTGGTGCGCCAGCTTCTGGCATTCTCGCGCAAGCAGACCATGCGCCCGGCAATCCTCAACCTGACCGACGTCATCGGCGATTTGCGGATGCTGGTGGACAGGCTGATTTCGGGCACCAATGTCAAGCTGGAGGTCGATTACGGCCGGGATCTGTGGCCGGTGAAAACAGACCTGTCGCAGTTCGAGCAGGTGCTCATCAATCTCTGCGTCAATGCACGCGACGCCATGCCCGATGGCGGCAAGATCACCATCAGGACACGCAACGTCGACGCAGAAGAGATCGCCGCGCTCGGCCGTCCCGAATTCCCGGCCGAAGACATGGTGATGGTGGAAGTTGCCGATAACGGCACGGGCATCCCGCCGGAGATCATGGACAAGATTTTCGAACCGTTCTTCACCACCAAGGAAGTGGGCAAGGGCACGGGCCTCGGGCTGTCGATGGTCTACGGCATCGTCAAGCAGTCCGGCGGCTATATTTATCCCGAATCGGAAGTGGGCAGGGGAACGGCCTTCCGCATCTACCTGCCGCGCCACGTGGTGGAGGCGGTTCCCGGCACTGGACAGCAGCCAGGCGAGGCGGCGCTTGCGCCGGTCGCCGCGGCCGAGCCGGTGAAGGAGGAGCCGCTGGACCTCACAGGCAAATCCGCCGTCGTGCTGCTGGTGGAAGACGAAGAGGCGGTGCGGCGTGGCGGCAAGCGCATGCTGGAAACGCGCGGCTACACCGTGCACGAGGCAGGCTCCGGCACAGAGGCGCTGGAGGTGATGGAGGAACTGGAAGGCAAAGTGGATATCGTCGTTTCCGACGTCGTGATGCCTGAGATGGATGGCCCGTCGCTGCTGAGAGAGCTGCGGAAGTCCTATCCAGACCTGAAATTCATCTTCGTTTCAGGTTATGCCGAGGACGCCTTCGCGAAAAACTTGCCGGCTGATGCCAAGTTCGGTTTCCTGCCCAAACCCTTCTCATTGAAGCAGCTTGCCATCGCCGTGCGCGAAATGCTCGACGACAAGGAGTGAGACCGGCGCCGTCGAACCGAATTCGGCAGAGCGGCCGCCTGTCGCAGCCGTCCGCATTTGGCGCGAAGGCGCGCCCATGCGGACGGGGTATGTCTTCTCGGACTTCGGTTACCTCTCATATCCCGCACTTTTCGCGAGGTTTGCCTCTTCGCAAACGCAATAGTGATTGCACCGTCGCGCAAGGGGCTTAAAATCGCTTCTTAACGACCTAAATATGGAGAGGCGAAGTTCTCCCTCCTGGCAATCAGCTGTCGGTTTGAGAACAGTTTGGAGAATGATGAAAGATGATCGCTAAGCCGATCTACATGCAGGGCGAGGGCGAAGGGGAAGACGGGGGCGGTACCAACCGTGGAACGTCTGTTATCACCCGCGTTAAGCCGAAGACGAAAAGACCGAATTTGTACCGTGTTCTTTTACTGAATGACGACTACACTCCCATGGAATTCGTCATTCACATTCTGGAACGGTTTTTCCAGAAAGATCGTGAAGCGGCAACCCGCATCATGCTGCACGTGCACCAGCACGGCGTGGGCGAATGCGGGGTGTTTACATATGAGGTCGCAGAGACGAAAGTAAGCCAGGTCATGGATTTCGCCCGACAGCACCAGCATCCGCTGCAGTGCGTCATGGAAAAGAAATGAGGATCGCAACGTGCCAACTTTTTCCCCGAGTCTCGAGAAGGCGCTGCACCAGGCACTGACCTTTGCAAATGAGCGTCACCACGAATACGCGACGCTCGAACATCTCCTTCTGGCGCTGATCGACGACGCGGATGCCGCAGCCGTCATGGGCGCCTGCAACGTCGATCTCGATGCCCTTCGCAAGACTGTCAGCGATTACGTCGACAATGAACTGACCAACCTCGTCACCGGTTACGACGAGGATTCCAAACCCACATCTGGCTTCCAGCGCGTCATTCAGCGCGCCGTGATCCATGTTCAGTCATCCGGCCGCGAGGAAGTGACCGGCGCAAACGTGCTTGTGGCGATTTTCGCCGAGCGCGAGAGCCATGCTGCCTATTTCCTGCAGGAACAGGAAATGACCCGTTACGATGCGGTCAACTACATCTCTCACGGTATCGGCAAGCGCCCCGGCACGTCCCAGACGCGCACGCCGCGTGGCGCTGACGAACCGGAAAGCGAAAACAAGCCGAACCGCAGCAATCCCGAGGAGGACGGATCGTCCGCCAAGAAGCAGCAGGATGCGTTGAAGGCCTACTGCGTCAACCTCAATGAAAAGGCGAAAAACGGTAAGATCGACCCGTTGATCGGCCGTCACGACGAGGTCAACCGCACCATCCAGATCCTCTGCCGCCGCTCCAAGAACAACCCGCTTTATGTGGGTGATCCGGGCGTCGGCAAGACGGCGATCGCTGAAGGGCTTGCCAAGCGGATCGTGGAAGGCAAGGTGCCGGAGGCGCTCGCCAATGACACGATCTTTTCGCTCGACATGGGCACGCTGCTGGCGGGCACCCGTTATCGCGGTGATTTCGAAGAGCGTCTGAAGCAGGTCGTCAAGGAACTCGAAGAGTACCCGGGCGCGGTCCTGTTCATCGATGAAATCCACACCGTCATCGGTGCGGGCGCGACCTCCGGCGGCGCGATGGATGCGTCTAACCTGCTGAAGCCTGCGCTTTCGTCGGGTGCAATCCGCTGCATCGGTTCGACCACCTACAAGGAATATCGCCAGTTCTTCGAGAAGGATCGTGCGCTCGTGCGTCGTTTCCAGAAAATCGATGTCAACGAGCCGTCGATTGATGACGCCATCGCGATCATGAAGGGCCTGAAGCCCTATTTCGAGGATTACCATCACCTCAGATATTCCAATGAGGCGATCAAGGCTGCCGTTGAACTGTCGGCCCGCTATATCTCGGACCGCAAGTTGCCGGACAAGGCGATCGACGTGATTGACGAAACCGGTGCAGCGCAGATGCTGCTGCCCGTTTCCAAGCGTCGCAAGCTGATCACGGAGCGGGAAATCGAGGCGACCATCGCGACGATGGCTCGCATTCCCGCGAAGACGGTTTCCAAGGATGACGAGATGGTTCTCGCCAACCTCGAAAAGGAACTGCGCTCCGTCGTTTATGGTCAGGACATCGCCATCGAGGCGCTTGCCACGGCCATCAAGCTGGCCCGTGCCGGTCTGCGCGAACCGAACAAGCCGATTGGCTCCTATGTCTTCTCCGGCCCGACAGGCGTGGGCAAGACGGAAGTGGCCAAGCAGCTTGCCGCCTCGCTCGGCGTCGAGATGCTGCGCTTCGATATGTCGGAGTACATGGAACGTCATACCGTGTCGCGCCTGCTTGGTGCGCCTCCCGGCTATGTCGGCTTCGACCAGGGCGGTCTCCTCACCGATGGCGTCGATCAGCATCCGCATTCCGTGGTGCTGCTGGACGAAATCGAAAAGGCGCATCCTGACATCTACAACATCCTGTTGCAGGTGATGGACCACGGCTCGCTGACCGACCATAACGGCAAGAAAATCGACTTCCGCAACGTCATCCTTATCATGACGACGAATGCGGGCGCTTCCGAAATGGCGAAATCCGCCATCGGTTTCGGTTCTTCGCGCCGCACGGGTGAAGATGAAGAGGCGATCAACCGCCTGTTCACCCCGGAATTCCGCAACCGTCTGGATGCGATCATTCCGTTCTCGCCGCTGCCGACTGCCGTCATCCACAAGGTCGTGCAGAAGTTCGTCATGCAGCTGGAAACCCAGCTCTCCGAGCGCAACGTCACCTTCGATCTGCATGAAGATGCGATCTCCTGGCTGGCGGAGAAGGGTTACGACGAGAAGATGGGCGCCCGTCCTCTATCTCGTGTGATCCAGGAGAACATCAAGAAGCCGCTCGCCAATGAAATTCTCTTTGGCAAGCTGAAGAAGGGCGGCGTCGTCAGCGTCACCGTCGGCAAGAAGGATGACGGTGCCGATGGCCTCATACTCGAGGTTCTGCCGGAGACCGCACCCGTCAAGCCGCAGCCGGAAGCCGAACTCAAGGCGGCGAAGTCCCCGGGCAAGGCAAAGGCGAAAACATCTTCCAAGGCTGCTAAAGCGAAGGAAGAGGCGGATGTCCTCGTCGCCGAAGCTGACAAGTCCGACGATGCCGAAAAGCCGCGGCGCAAGGCCAACGCCGTACCGAAGGTACCGAAGAAGAAGTGACCGCGGTCTTTGATCGATAAACAGATGCCGGGCGAAAGCCCGGCATTTTTATGCATGAAGGGTGCCGCTCTTTAATGGAATCGGCGGCAAGTCTTCATTTCTCCGTCTGTATGACGTTGCCGCGATGCCACGGCATTTCAGACGACATGCACGAGTGGGTTCGCAATGCAAAATGCCGATAGCGACACCATCCCATTGCGCGGCTGGTTTTTCAGGGGGATGCAGGGCATTTTCTCGTTGCCCTCCCTTATTCTCATGACGTCCTTCGTCGGTTTCAGCGCTTTTGCGCTGGAATCGGGCGTAGCCCGCGGCGAAGCCGTGTTCATGACGCTGTTCATCTGGGCGTTGCCCGCCAAGATGATCCTGATCGGCTCCATGGTCGGCGGCGCCAATCTTGCCGCCTGTTTTCTGGCGGTGACATTGTCATCGGTCCGTATGATGCCGATGGTGGCCTCCATCGTTCCCGAAATGCGCGGCGCGAAGACCCCGACCTGGATTTTACTGTTCCTTTCGCATTTCGTTGCGATTACGGCGTGGGTCTTTGCAACGCAGAACCTTTCAAAGGTGCCGCGGGAGGCCCGCGCCGCCTGGTTTGCCGGGTTTGGCATCACGCTCACCGTCGTCAATGCCATCATCGTTGGCCTGTGTTACGGTGTCGTCGCCGCGTTTCCGCCGCTGGTTGCTGGTGTCCTGTTCTTCCTGACGCCGGTTTATTTCATCGCGTCCATCTGGGCTTCGGCGCGCCACTCCGTCGTCAAGGTCGCCTTTGTCATCGGCGTCATCGCCGGTCCGGCCTTTGCGGTCCTCGCACCCGAATTCGACATCCTTTATGCCGGTATCGGTGGAGGCACGGTGGCTTATGCAATCGATCGCCTCATATTCCGCCGCAGGGTGAAACCGGCCTCACCGGAGAGTGAACCATGATGAACGACCATTGGTGGGCACCCTATCTCTTCATCGCAATCGCAGGCTGGCTGGCGACCGATCTCTGGCGCTGGCTCGGTGTTCTCGCCGGTAACCGGTTGAAAGAGGATTCCGAGGCCCTTTATTGGGTGAGGGCGGTTGCCACGTCGCTCGTCATGGCGGTCACCGCCAAGCTGATCGTGTTTCCGACCGGATCGCTTGAGTCCTCGCCGGTGTGGCTGCGTATCGGTGCGGCAGTACTCGGCTTTATTGCCTTTCTGGCCGCCGGCCAACGCGTCATCGTCGGCGTCGCGGTGCCGATCGTGCTCATGGCAGGCGGACTTTTCGCGCTGGGTTTCTAACCTGGTATTAAAACTCCCTGTTTAGACTGCGCGATCAAAACAGGGATACAGCACCATGCGATTATTTGCAGCGGAACGTTTCGTCGTTGGCTTTATCGCTTTATTATTTGTCGTTGATGCAGCCTTGATTGCAGCAAGGGGCATCAGCGTGGATTATGCCGGGTACTTCCTGTGTGTATTCGCGGGTGCCGGCGTCTTTCTTCTCGGTCAATTCTATCGCAGAAGCGGGCGCGATGACCGTATAGCTGCCGCCCTCATGTCGGGAGGGCTTTTTATCCTCTTCACGCTCGCGGCCTCCATCTTCAACTATATGTTCCTGCCAATTGCGTTCCCGACGATCGATCATGTGCTCTTCGCTGTGGACGCGGCATTTGGCTATAGTTGGAAGGACATTGTCATCTGGGCGGCAACGCATCCGTGGATCGGGACAATCCTGTTCTTCGTTTATGCGACATCACTTCCCCAGCTTCTATTGATTGTCCTCACTCTGGGCTTTACGGGCAAGAACCGGGTGCTGCATCATTTCCTCGTTACCGGGGTGCTGGGCGCTTTTGCGAGCATTGTTTTCTGGATATTTTTCCCGACATTCGGACCATCTGCCTATATGGAGCTGCCCCAATGGGTCTCCCAGGCAATTCCTCTGGCGGTGGGCAATGAGTATGGGCAGGAACTGAACCGTCTTGCGACGCAGGGAGTTGGCTACCTTTCCCCTAAAAGCGTCTTGGGACTTATCGGTTTTCCGTCGTTCCACATCTTCATGGCGGCAATGTCTGTCTGGTTCGCACCAAGGCACTGGTGGGCGATGCTCGTCATACTGCCGCTTAACCTGTTGATGCTGCCGGCCGTCCTCGTGCAGGGCGGGCATCACCTCTCGGATGTTTTTGGCGGTCTCGTCGCTTTTGCCATCATCTGCGCCTTCTCGGGCCGGTTGCTCCAATGGTTGTCGGCAAAAGAGCGCATGGAAAGGACGGCCGAGGCGGCCGGTCAGGTCATGGTGGCGAAATAGTCGCCCCGGCTTCGCGTGCTTCTGCCAACAGCCAGTTCGCCAGAAGCCTCGCCGATGTACTCATTTCCGCCGTTTCCACCAGCCAGTAATATTTGTCCTTGTCGGCGGCGCGCTCGAAGAGAACGGTCAGTTCGCCTTTCGCAATCTCGTCGCGCAGAAGTTCTGTCGGACAGAGACCGACGCCCTGGCCGGCCTTCAGCGCTGTTACGAGAAGATTGAAATCCGCGAAAATCGGGCCGGTGCTATGCGGCGGGACCGTGCCGGCGGCGGCAAACCAGGCCCGCCAGGCCATTTCGCTATCGTCATGCAGCAATTCCGCCTGCAACAGGCTGGCAACCGCGCTGAATGGACCGAATTGGGCGGCGTAACCGGGAGCGCAGGTGGGGCGTGTCTCGGCGCTGAAAAGCGCCACGGCATTTGGCCCGGCAGACACGCCATGCTCTATGATGAGATCGGCCGGCACGGCCTGCCTGGCGCCGAGATAGCTGATGGACACTTGAATATCGGGATGCATCGCCCGGAAACGCGGAAGCCGCGGCGTCAGAAAATGCGCAATGACTGAAGGCAGGCTGGCGAGACGGACCGTGATGCGATCGCGACGGCCGCGTATGCGTTCTGCGCCGGAAGCGATCTGCCTGAGGCTTGAGGAAACCGTGCCGCCGAAATCCTTCCCGGCTGGCGTCAGCGTTACGCCCCTGGCATGCCGTTCGAAGAGTGCAACACCAAGCCATGCCTCGAGATTGCGTATATGCTGGCTGACGGCGGTCGCCGTCATGCCGAGTTCAAGGGCGGCCAGGGCAAAACTGCCTTTCCTGGCGGCCGCCTCGAAGGCGCGGAGAGTGGCGAGCGGAGGCAACATCATGAGAAACAAGGGTAAGTAAAACTTGGTCTGAGCGCAAGAAGAAGCCATCTTGTCAGCCGGGCGTTCATACCGCAATTTCGCCCTTACATTTCATCGCTCAGAGGATTTCATGCCCCTAACGCCTGTTGCCGAACCCGAAGACGCCGCCGCGCGCCGCGCCATTTCGCCTGTCGTCGTTTACCCGAACGGCACACTTGAGACTCCCGACCTTGCGCTTTTGGAAAAAGCACGCGGGAGCATGGAAAAGATCGATGAGGTTATCGTGCCGCCGCGTGACGGCCGAACCTTCAACGTTCCGAAGGGCCATTTTTTCCGCATCGTCAGTATCGAAGGCCCGCAGGTGGGGGATTTGAACCTCTGGAATGCGCATGATCTGAATGAACGGTTTTTTAGCGGCAAGACCCGCGCGCTGCATGCCACCCATGTTTCTGTCGGCAACCGGTTGTGGAGCAACCTGCCATCCCTTCGGCCGATGGCGACCATCACCCATGACACGCTGTCATGGTATGGCTGGGACGAGGACGGCGGCGGTGTGCATGACGTGATCGGCACGCGCTGCGATCCCTACACGAACAAGCTGCTCAGCGGCGGCGATTATCATCATTGTTGCCACTCCAACCTCACGAACGCGCTTGCTTCCGCCAAGGGCCTTTCGTTCCGGCAGGCGGAGCCGCATGTTCATGATGTGTTGAACGTCTTCATGTGCACGGGGTTCACCCGCGACACCCACCAGTATTTCATGAAGGCAAGTCCGGTGCGCCCGGGCGACTATCTCGAGTTCTTTGCGGAAATTGATCTCATCGGCGCGCTGTCCGCCTGCCCGGGAGGCGATTGCAGCGCCACGCATTCCAGCGATACGGCGGCCTGTTATCCGCTGCAGGTAGAGATTTACCGGCCGGATCCGACGATGCTTGAAGGCTGGCCATGGCCGGAGAGGAATGCCTATCGCCCTCCGGCGTGACTGCAAACAATATTGCCGCCGTGTGCGTTCCCGAACAGGCCAGAGGATGATGCCGCGTGCAGCCAGGGCGCTTCTGCGCCTTAAAGCTAGCGCGATCGAGAACTTGATCGCGCCAGCCGAGGGATCGGGTCTGTCACAACGGCGTGCGGAGGCCGCGACAAACGCGCAGATGTCTTGGCGCCCGTCACGAGGCGAGCGCCGCCTTTATCTTCTCTGCGTGAGCCTTCAGCACGTCACCATCGGCCATCACGCCCGAGTGCGACTTCAGCGGCTCGCCTTCCTTGCGTGGAATGACGTGGAAGTGCAGGTGGAAAACGGTCTGGCCAGCGGCCGGTTCGTTGAACTGGGCGATGAAAACGCCGTCCGCATCGAAGGCTTCCTTTGCCGCGACTGCGAGTTTTTGCACCACCGGAATGGTTTTCGCCAGCACTTCGGGATCGGCGTCGAGCAGGTTGCGGGAGCCGGTCTTGGGAACGACGAGCAGATGGCCCGGGGCCTGCGGCATCACATCCATGAACGCCAGGGTATGCTCGTCCTCGTAAAGCTTATGGCTCGGAATTTCGCCGCGCAGGATTTTTGCGAAGATATTGTTGTCGTCATAGGCGCTGGCCGTCATTCTGCTCTCTCCGTATGTCGGACTATGCGTCCGGTTCCTGTCTTTCGCCCTTGCGGAAAGGCGTGTGTTCATCAAGGTAATCGCCGATATGCTCGACCTCTTCGCGCTCCCGCTGAAGATAATCGGCAATGGCGCGGCGCAGGCCCGGGTGGACGATGAAATGCGCCGAATGGGTGGTGACCGGCACGTAGCCGCGCGCCAGCTTGTGTTCGCCCTGCGCACCGGCTTCCACTCGTTTCAAACCCTTGGACAGCGCGAAATCGATCGCCTGATGGTAGCAGACCTCGAAATGCAGAAAAGGATGATCCTCGATGCAGCCCCAGTGCCGGCCGTAAAGCGCGTCCGAGCCGATAAAGTTGATCGCACCGGCAATATAGCGCCCCTCGCGTTTCGCCATGACCAGCAGCACGTCATCGGCCATTCGCTCGCCGATCAGCGAATAAAATTCCCGGGTCAGATAGGGCCGGCCCCATTTACGGCTGCCGGTATCCATGTAGAAGGCGAAAAACTGGTCCCAGATGTCCTCCGTCAGGTCGGACCCCGTCAGCCAGTCGATCTCGATGCCGTGTTCCAGCGCTGATCGGCGCTCCTTCTTGAGCCCCTTGCGCTTGCGTGATGACAGCGCATCGAGGAAATCGTTGTGATCGCGATAACCGTCATTGATGAAATGGAATTGCTGGTCCGTACGATGCAGGAAATCGCCTGGCAGAAGAGCGGATAGGTCATCCTCTTCCAGAAACGTGACGTGAGCCGAGGAAACGCCGATCTTCTCGGTCACTTGTGCGAGACCGGAAGCAAGCAGCGGCTTGAATCGTCCGACATCTTCGCCGTTGGCAACCAGCAGCCGCGGGCCCGTCGCCGGGGTAAAGGGCACCGAGCATTGCAATTTCGGATAATAATGCCCGCCAGCCCGCTCGAAGGCATCTGCCCAGCCGTGATCGAAAACGTATTCGCCCTTGCTATGGTTTTTCAGGTAGGCAGGAACGGCGCCAATGAGGCTGCCCGCAGCGTTTTCCAGCAGCAGGTGGTGCCCCAGCCAGCCAGTCTTGGCGGTCGCCGAGCCGGAGTCTTCCATAGAAGACAGGAATTCATGCGATATGAACGGGTTGTAAGATTTTCCTGATGCATCGCGCGATGTTCCGGAAAGCCGTTTCCAGCTTTCCGGATCGATGTCCGCGAAGGACTGCGCAATGCTGATGGAATAATCTTCTGTCATGCCGTGGTGGACGGGTTCTCTCTCGGGTCGAAACCTTCGAATGTCATCTGGTCCGCATATTTATAGGTCGTCTCGCGCGCATTTTCATCCCTGACCGTCCAGGTAATCACCGGAAGCCCGAGTTTTCTTTGCGCTTCGATGAAGCTGTTGGGCAGGTGACCCCAATGATAGGAGATGAAATCGAGCCCCAGCTGCATGGCGTCATCATGTCTGAAGAAGTCCTCCGGCTTGTCGCCTTCGGCCGTCAGCCCAAGAGGCCAGGGCGAGCCCGCAGCCTTCAGGTCCTTCAGCAGATGGTGGTCGAAGCTCATCAGCGCCACGTGGCCGTTATAGCCCTCGAGGTCTTCCAGCACCGCTTCGGCAAAGCCGTCATCGACGCCTTCGCCCTCGCGGCCCTTCAGCTCAATAACCAGCGGCACCTTGCCGGCCACGAGAGCCAGAAGCTGCTTGAGGCTCGGAACGCGATCCTTGGTTTGGCCGACGGAAAGCATTGCCAGCTCCGCCGATGTGCGTTCACGCACATCGCCCTTGATGCCGGTCAGCCTTTCCAGGTCGTGATCATGGAAAACCACCGGCACACTGTCGGCCGCCAGCTGAACGTCGCATTCGATCGAAAAACCGGCCTCGACGGCGCGGGAAAAGGCGGAGAGCGTGTTTTCCCAGACCGCCTTGTTGAGATCATGATAACCGCGATGGGCGACGGGCTGGGCCGTCAGCCAGGAGAGTTTCAGTGTCATACGTCGATTTCCACGATGGCGTCGATTTCGACCGATGCATTGAAGGGCAGGGCGGCCATGCCGACGGCGGCGCGGGCATGTTTGCCGGCTTCGCCCAGAACATTGGCGATGAGGTTCGATGCACCGTTGATGACGAGATGTTGCTCAACGAACTCGGGAACGGAAGCCACAAAGCCGTTCAGCTTGATGACGCGGCGGACTTTCGACAGATCGCCATTCAAGGCGGCCTTGACCTGTGCAAGAATGTTCACGGCGCAAAGTTCGGCTGCGCGCTGGGCGCCTGCCACGTCGACATCGCGGCCAACGAGGCCCGTCACCGCAATCTTGCCCGATTCCATCGGCAGTTGACCCGATACATAAAGCAGATTGCCGCTGATGGTGAACGGAACGTAGTTTGCGGCTGGTGCTGCCGCAACAGGAAGCGTAAAGCCTAGTTCCTTGAGGCGGCCTTCGATGACGTCCGACATTTTCGTCTCCGGTTTTGTTGTAAATCCTTCAAGAATCCGGCATTCAGAAGATGTTGATCCAAAAGCCGGGCGGTTGCTTGTACAATATGAGCGGCGAGTCCAACAGGAGATATTGCATGTTTGTCAGGACGCTTGGTTTCATTGCCGCAACAGGGCTTATGACCGGCCTGTCGAACGCCGCCAGCGCCTTGCCCGTCGCGGTTCCCGATCTCATTGCACATCGCGCCGTCTACGACCTCGAACTCAAGGATGCGTCCGATCGCTCCGGCATCGAAGGCATGACTGGTCGCATGGTCTATGAGTTCACCGGCTCCGCCTGCCAGGGTTACAAGACGGATTTCCGTTTCGTAACGCAGATCAACACGGGCGATGCCGTGCGGATGACGGATCAGCAGACGACGACGTTCGAAGACATTGCCGCCAAGAAATTCACCTTCGAGACCAAGTCCTACACCGATGACAAGCTGGACAAGGAAGTGCAGGGGGCGGCAACCGATAGCAGCGATGGCGTGAAGGTCGACCTGACGCGTCCGGATGCCCGCCAGGTCAGTCTGGTCGCAAGTGAATTCCCGACACAACACATGTTTCAGGTCATCGAGCACGCGAAGCAGGGAAAGCGCATTTTCGAATCCCGTATTTTCGATGGGTCGGATGATGGTGATGAAAGCCTGATCACCTCGACGCTGGTCGGCAAGGCGCAGACACCGAAGGACGGGGACGCGGATGCCGGCAAGGCGGGCGATTTCGCCAAGGCCGCCTTCTGGCCGGTGACCATCGCCTATTACAACGACAAGACCGGCACCGACGCTTTGCCGATCTACCGCATGTCGTTCAAGCTTTATGAAAACGGAATCACCCGCGATCTCACCATGGATTACGGTGATTTCGTTCTGACGGGAAAGCTTGCGAAGCTTGATATTCTCAAGCCGGAAACCTGCGAAAACAAGCCCGTGCGCTGAAACGGGGCCATTTGCGCGGTTTTTTCGCATAATCGCTTGCATTTTTAAGCGGGCGACTGTATGCGGCTCACCATTCCACACGCGAAGCTTGGGATGTTCCGGGAGAAATCCGGTCCGTTCCGCCCGGTGGTGTCGATGATAATCGGCGCTGTTCGCTTCGCGGG
This sequence comes from Agrobacterium sp. 5Ca39, assembly GCF_055382365.1. Lineage (NCBI taxonomy): Bacteria > Pseudomonadati > Pseudomonadota > Alphaproteobacteria > Hyphomicrobiales > Rhizobiaceae > Agrobacterium > Agrobacterium sp. 5Ca39. Next base: position 1,012,639 of record NZ_AP026436.1, read on the forward strand.
GGTTAAACCGGAAAAGGAGTAACAAGGCATGGCATTGCCCGATTTTTCTATGCGCCAGCTTCTGGAAGCTGGTGTTCACTTCGGCCACCAGACGCACCGCTGGAACCCGAAGATGAAGCCGTACATCTTCGGCGACCGTAACAACATCCACATCATCGACCTGGCTCAGACCGTTCCGATGCTGTCGCGCGCCCTTCAGGTCGTGTCCGACACCGTTGCCCGTGGCGGCCGCGTTCTGTTCGTTGGCACCAAGCGCCAGGCGTCCGAAATCATCGCAGACAGCGCAAAGCGTTCGGCCCAGTACTACGTCAACTCCCGCTGGCTCGGCGGCATGATGACCAACTGGAAGACCATCTCGAACTCGATCCAGCGCCTGCGCAAGGTTGACGAGATCCTGAACTCGGAAGGCTCCGGCTACTCCAAGAAGGAACGTCTGAACCTTGAGCGCGAACGCGAAAAGCTTGAAAAGGCTCTCGGCGGTATCCGCGATATGGGCGGCGTTCCGGACCTGATGTTCATCATCGACACCAACAAGGAAAAGATCGCGATCGAAGAAGCCAAGCGTCTTGGCATTCCGGTCGTTGCGATCATCGACAGCAACTGCGATCCGGATCACATCGACTACCCGATCCCGGGTAACGACGACGCGTCGCGCGCCATCTCGCTTTACTGCGACCTGATCGCACGCGCTGCCATCGACGGTATTGCCCGTCAGCAGGGCGCTTCCGGCCGCGACATCGGCGCTTCTGAAGAAGCTCCGATCGAGCCCGCTCTCGAAGACGAGGCTGGCGCCTGATATAGGCCCTGTCTGGCGGCGATCCCGTATCGCCGTCTCCTCGACCAGGATATGACAAGGCCGTCAAAGACCTTCAATGGGTTGACGGCCTTGTTCGTTTCTAACCGCTCCGCCACGGTTTCTGGAAACCACAGGCGTCCGAGGTGGTTGGAACGGCAGGCAGTCTTCATAACGCTGTCACACTAGAGCGGCACCCATCATTTCGATGTTTGGCGACGCCGCAGCACTTGGGAATGCGCATGCCCCTTGTCGGAACCTCAGGGTTTCAAAGGGTGTGCGGCCGGGTACAGTCATCACCCAGAACTTCGGCACGGCAAATTCCGCCGGCTGACCGATCGAACCGATAAGAGGCACACAATGACCGAAATCACAGCCGCAATGGTGAAGGAACTGCGCGAAAAGTCTGGCGCAGGCATGATGGACTGCAAGAAGGCTCTTGCTGAAACCAATGGCGACATGGAAGCGGCGATCGACTGGCTGCGCGCCAAGGGCATCGCGAAGGCCGACAAGAAGTCCGGCCGCACGGCTGCCGAAGGTCTGGTCGGCGTTGCCACAATGGGTCACAAGGCTGTCGTTGTCGAGCTCAACTCGGAAACCGACTTCGTTGCCCGTAACGACGCTTTCCAGGATCTCATCCGCGGCATCGCCCAGGTTGCGCTCTCCACCGATGGCACCGTTGACGCTGTTTCCGCTGCCACCTATCCGGCAACCGGCAAGTCCGTTTCGGACAGCATCAAGGACGCTATCGCAACGATCGGCGAGAACATGACGCTGCGTCGTTCCGCTGCGCTGGAAGTGCCGCACGGCGTTGTCGCGACCTACATCCACAACGCTGCCGGCGACGGCATCGGCAAGCTCGGCGTTCTCGTTGCGCTGAAGTCGGAAGGCGACAAGGCAGTTCTCAACTCCATCGGCCGCCAGGTTGCCATGCACATCGCTGCAACCAACCCGCTCGCCATCCGTGCTGAAGAAGTCGACGCTGCCGTTGCTGAGCGCGAGCGCAACGTCTTTATCGAACAGGCCCGCGAATCCGGCAAGCCGGAAGCCATCATCGAAAAGATGGTTGATGGCCGCATGCGCAAGTTCTTCGAAGAAGTCGCCCTTCTGTCGCAGGCTTTCGTCATCAACCCCGACCTGACCGTCGGCGCTGCCGTCAAGGAAGCCGAGAAGGAAGCTGGCGCTTCCATCGAAGTTACCGGCATGGTTCGCCTGCTGCTCGGCGAAGGCGTCGAAAAGGAAGAAAGCGATTTCGCAGCTGAAGTCGCAGCCGTCGCCAAGGGCTGATTATATTTACCCAATCTTGGGAAAACGGGAGGGCATCGCGTGACAACGCGGTGCCCTTCGTGTATCCGCGTTTCGGTTACATTTCCGAGGAGTCATGATGTCTTCCAAGCCGATCTACAAACGCGTTCTTCTCAAGGCTTCCGGCGAAGCCCTCATGGGTGATCAGGGTTTCGGTATCGATGTGGCGGTGGCCGACCGCATTGCCTCCGATATCGCCGAGGCAAGGGCGATGGGCGTTGAAGTCGGCGTTGTCGTCGGCGGCGGCAATATCTTTCGCGGCGTGGCCGTGGCATCCAAGGGCGGCGACCGCGTCACCGGCGACCATATGGGCATGCTGGCAACCGTCATCAACGCGCTGGCCCTTGCCACCTCGCTCCGCAAGCTCAGCATCGACACTGTCGTTCTTTCGGCAATCGCCATGCCCGAGATCTGTGAGAGCTTCTCCCAGCGTGCCGCCCTTCATCATCTGGCCCAGGGCCGCGTGGTGATTTTCGCCGGCGGTACGGGCAACCCGTTCTTTACCACCGATTCCGCTGCTGCACTGCGCGCCGCCGAAATGGGCGCAGAGGCGATCTTCAAGGGAACCCAGGTGGACGGCATCTATTCCGCTGACCCAAAGAAGGACCCGACGGCAACCCGCTTTGACGAGCTGACCCATAGCGAAGTGCTCGGCAAGGGGCTCGCGGTCATGGATATCGCCGCTGTCGCCCTTGCCCGCGAAAACCACATCCCGATCATTGTTTTCTCGATCCATGAGAAGGGTGGTTTTGCACAGATATTGACCGGCGGCGGCCGCAAGACCATCGTGCACGACAAATAATCCAAAACGATGCCGCCCCTGGGGCGAATACGGCCGCTGGCCGACAAGATGGAGTATCAAGATGAGTGGTGTTGACCTCAACGATATCAAGCGCCGTATGGATGGCGCCATCAATGCGTTCAAGAGCGATATCGCGTCGCTGCGCACCGGCCGCGCGTCGGCCAACATTCTGGACCCAGTGACCGTCGACGCCTACGGTTCGCGTGTGCCGCTCAACCAGGTGGCCAACATCACCGTTCCCGAGCCGCGCATGCTCGGCGTCAACATCTGGGACAAGTCGATGGTCAACGCTGTTGACCGCGCCATCCGCGAATCCAACCTTGGCCTCAACCCGATCGTTGACGGCCAGAACCTCAGAATTCCGCTACCTGAACTCAATGAAGAGCGCCGCAAGTCGCTCGTCAAGGTCGCCCATGACTATGCCGAAAAATCCAAGGTGGCGATTCGCCATGTCCGTCGTGATGGCATGGACGGTCTGAAAAAAGCCGAAAAGGATGGCGACATCGGTCAGGACGAAAGCCGTGGCCAGTCGGAAAAGGTGCAGAAAATGACCGACGACACGATTTCGGAAATTGACCGCTTGCTTGCCGAGAAGGAAAAGGAAATCATGCAGGTCTGATATCGCCTGCGATAGACCTGTCCTTTCCGTTTAATTCCGCGCTGCCCTGTTACTGGATCGATATGCCGACGACGACACGTTCCTCCATACCCGAGCACGTCGCCATCATCATGGATGGCAACGGCCGCTGGGCAAAGCAGCGCGGCCTCCCGCGCGTGATGGGGCATCGCCGCGGTGTGGAGGCCGTGCGCGAGACCGTGCGCGCGGCCGGTGACTGCGGCATACGCTATCTCACCCTCTTTGCCTTCTCGTCGGAAAACTGGCGCAGGCCCGAATCCGAGGTAAGCGACCTGATGGGGCTTTTGAAGGCTTTCATCCGCCGCGACCTTGCCGAACTGCACCGCGAGAACGTCCGCGTGCGGATCATCGGTGACCGGCAGGGGCTGAAGAACGATATTCGCTCGCTTCTGGAAGAGGCTGAGCAGATGACGGCCGACAACACCAAGCTGACGCTGGTGATCGCCTTCAACTACGGCAGCCGTGACGAGATCGCTCGCGCGACGGCGTCAATCGCCCTTGATGTTGCCGCAGGCAGGCTAGACGCCGCTTCCATCACCCCCGAGATGATTTCGGCCCGGCTCGACACCTCGGGGATTCCTGATCCTGACCTGATCATCCGCACCAGCGGCGAGGAACGCCTGTCTAACTTCCTGCTCTGGCAGGCGGCCTATTCCGAGTTCCTGTTCATTCCGGAATATTGGCCGGACTTCGACCGGCAGCTCTTCTTCTCCGCAATCGAGCAATATGCAACGCGTGACCGCCGCTTCGGTGCACTCACCGAGCAGGTTGCCGTGGCAGGCGCCTGATGAGCCGAGAACTCAGACTGCGGATTGTTTCCGCGATCGTCATGGCCGCGGTCATTCTGGCCGCAACCTGGTATGGCGGCATTCTGTTCCGCATCGTTGCGGGCCTTCTGGCGATTCTCATCTATTATGAGTGGTCGACGATTACCCGGATGTCGGAGAGCAATCCGACCGGCAACGCCTGGGGCTGGTTTTCCGTCGCCGTCATTGCCGGCAACACGATTTTCGGCGAATCCTCGCTCGACCTGCCGCTTTTGTCAGGCTTCACGCTGACAGCGGCGCTGTTTCCGGTATTGCGCGGCAAAAACTGGTGGCTGGTGGGCGGTATTTTTTATGCGGGTCTGAGCGGTATATCACTGGCGGCCATCCGCGGTGACGAACTGACGGGCTTTGTATCCATCCTGTTCATTTTCGCCGTTGTCTGGTCAACGGATATTCTTGCCTATTTCGTCGGTCGCGCCATCGGCGGGCCGAAGCTGGCGCCTTCTATTTCGCCCGGCAAGACGTGGTCCGGCGCGATTGGCGGGGCGGCGGCGGCAGTGATCGGCGGCGCGGCAGTCTCCATGGCCTATCACGGACGCATCAGCTTTCTGGTGCTGGGGCTTGCACTCCTTCTTTCCGTGTTCAGCCAGATCGGCGATCTCTTCGAATCCTTCGTGAAACGGCGTTTCCAGGTCAAGGATTCAAGCCATCTCATTCCTGGCCATGGTGGCTTCATGGACCGTGTTGACGGTCTTGTTTTCGCCTGCTTTACGGTATTCCTCATAGCTTTCGTGCACGCGGCGGCAACCGGCGATGTGCCCGGGTCGGGCGGCGGTCTGCTGCCGGGTTTCTAAGCGGCACGAAAGGTCACGACATGAAGGGCAGATTGTCATGAACACAGTAATGGCGGCGACCGGCTTTTTGACCGGCTATATCGTGCCCTTCATCCTGGTGCTTTCCCTTCTCGTTTTTGTCCACGAGATGGGGCATTATCTCGTCGGTCGCTGGTGCGGCATCCGTTCCACGGCATTCTCCGTCGGCTTCGGCCCCGAGCTGCTCGGTTTCACCGACAAGCGCGGGACGAGATGGAAGATCTCAGCCATACCACTGGGCGGCTACGTGAAATTCTTCGGCGATGAAGACGCAGCGAGCAAGCCAGACAGCTCGGGCCTGTCCCATATGACGCTGGAGGAGAGGGCGCAGACGCTTTCCGGTGCAAAACTGTGGAAAAGGGCGGCGACCGTCGCTGCGGGCCCGATCGCAAACTTCATCCTCGCGATTCTCATCTTCGCAGTACTCTTCGGCATTTACGGCCGGATGATCGCCGATCCCGTTGTTGCAGAGGTGCGTGAAAACAGTGCCGCCGCCGCTGCGGGCGTGCGCCCCGGCGACCGTCTGGTGGCGATTGATGGCGAAAAAGTGGTGACCTTCGAAGATGTCCGCCGTTATGTCGGCATCCGGCCAGGCACGCCTATCACGGTCACCGTCGAGCGGGCAGGCGAGGAGCTCAAGCTGCCGATGGTGCCGACCCGGACCGAAACCACCGACCAGTTCGGCAACAAGCTGGAAATGGGTATCATCGGCATTGTCACCGACCAGACCAGCGGTAATTTCCGTCACATCGAATATTCACCGTCGCAGGCTCTTCTGGAAGGTGTGCGCGAGACAGGCCACGTCATCACCGGCACATTCAATTATATCGGCAATCTCGTTACCGGCCGCATGAATGCCGATCAGTTCGGCGGCCCGGTGCGGGTCGCGCAGGCTTCTGGCCAGATGGCGACGCTTGGCATTTCCGCCGTGATTCAACTTGCAGCCGTTTTGTCGGTATCGATCGGGCTCCTCAATCTGATGCCCGTCCCGGTTCTGGACGGCGGACATCTCGTGTTCTACGCCATCGAGGCCATCCGCGGCAGGCCGCTGGGAGCGGGCGCGCAGGAGGTTGCCTTCCGCATCGGCATGGCGATGATTTTGGGTCTTATGGTTTTTGCAACATGGAATGATATCAGCAGCTTGATTGGCTGAGGATTGTGTTTTAACGGTTTTGTTAGTCGGTTGTTTACCTTGTTTTTATGCCAAAGTGGCGAATGAGCCACTCTGGAGCACGAAGTAAACAGAATTTAACGTTCGCGCTTGCTTGTAGGGGAAAAGCAGGTAAAACGACGCACATGGCCGGAGTCGGGTTCCGCCCGCTGAGGGACAACGTAAAAAGGTAAGAATTGAAATGAAGGCTGGTTCAAGATTTTTGAACGCTGTGTCGGCGGTTGCTCTGTCTGCCGGTGTTTCTTCGGTTGCGGGCCTTGGTGTGCTTGCCTCTGCTGGCGTTGCACACGCAGCCGTCATCAGCAGAATCGACGTTCGCGGCGCCGAAAGATCGGGTGCGGATTCGGTTCGTTCCAACATCACCATTGCGCCCGGCAAGAACTTTTCCAATTCGGACATCGATGAATCGGTGAAGCGTCTTTACGCCACCGGTTATTTCTCGAATGTTTCCATGCGCGTTTCGGGCAGCACGCTTGTCGTGACCGTCAACGAGAACCAGCTCGTTAACCAGGTAGTCTTCAACGGCAACCGCAAGATCAAGGACGACAAGCTCGCCGGCATCGTGCAGACGCAGTCGCTCGGCCCGTTCAATCAGGCCATCGTGACGGCGGATATTGCCCGCATCAAGGAAGCCTATGCCGCTATCGGCCGCAGCGATGTCGAAGTCACCACCCAGACGGTTTCCGTCGGTCAGGGTCGCGTGAACATCGCTTTCGTCATCAATGAAGGTGAGCGTACCAAGATCGGCCGCATCGACTTCGTGGGCAACAATGCCTACAGCGATGGTCGTCTGGCTGCTGTCATCAATACCAAGAAGTCCAACATGCTGTCATTCCTGACGCGTAAGGACGTCTACAACGAGGACAAGCTGCGCGCCGACGAAGAGGCGCTGCGCCAGTTCTATTACAACCGCGGTTACGCCGACTTCCGGGTCGTTGGTTCCGAGGCTGTGCTTGATGAGTCCAAAAACGAATACAACATCACCATCACGGTCGATGAAGGTCAGCGTTACAACTTCGGCAACGTCGCGGTCGAATCGACCGTTCCGGGTGTTGAGGGTTCGGAGCTTCAGGGCCTCGTTGAGACCCGCCAGGGCGCAAGCTACAGCGCCAAGGAAGTTCAGCAGAGCATGGAGGCGATTTCCAAGCGCGTCGCCGGTGAAGGTTATCCTTTCGCCCGTGTAACGCCGCGCGGCGACCGCGACATGTCCGGCAACACCATTGGCGTGACGTACATCGTTGATCAGGGCGAGCGCGCTTACGTCGAGCGTATCGAAATCCGTGGCAACACCCGCACGCGTGACTATGTCATTCGTCGCGAATTCGATATTTCCGAAGGCGATGCGTTCAACCAGACGGTTATCACCGCTGCCAAGCGTCGTCTGGAAGCGCTGGGTTACTTCTCGAAGGTCAATATCTCGACCGCCGGCGGCAGCGCGCCTGACCGCGTCGTGATCGTGGTTGACGTTGAAGATCAGTCGACCGGTTCATTCGGTATCGGCGCCGGTTATTCGCAGAACGACGGTGTTCTGCTCGAAGCCTCCATCGAAGAAAAGAACTTCCTCGGCCGCGGTCAGTATATCCGTCTCGCTGCCGGTGCGGGTGAAGACGATGCGCGTAGCTACACGCTGTCCTTTACCGAGCCTTATTTCCTCGGCTACCGCCTTGCTGCAGGTTTCGACCTGTTCAAGAGCCAGAGCCGCAGCGAAGATTATTACGACTACGACGAGCAGGGCTTCTCGCTGCGCGTGACCGCGCCTATCACCGAGGATCTCTCGACGACGTTCAAGTATACCTACAAGCAGATCAACTACGACGGTGAGGGTGACTGGACTAACCTCAACAATCTCGCCGAACCTTATCAGGATTTGATCCGCGGTGGCGATTGGACGCAGTCCATCATCTCCAACACGCTGAACTACAATACGCTCGACGACCGCAACATGCCGCGTGAAGGCTGGCAGGCTGCTTTGACAAACGAATTTGCCGGTCTGGGTGGCGATTCCGAATATTACAAGATCTATGCCAAGGCGCGTTTCTACTACACCCTGTCGGATGAGTACGACGTCATCGGCTCGCTCACCGGTCAGGCCGGTCACGTGATGCCGACGGGCGACAATCTGCTGGTATTCGATCAGTTCAAGTTCGGCGGACGTCAGGTTCGCGGCTTTAAGAACGATGGTATCGGTCCGCGCATCGGTTCCGACTCCATCGGCGGCACGACCTATTTTGCCGCGTCTGCTGAAGTCACGGCTCCGATGCCTGGCGTTCCCGAGGATTTCGGTCTGCGTCTTGCTGGTTTCGTCGATGCTGGCACGATGTATGGTAACAAGGTTTCCACGTCTCAGACCGTCAAGGATGACAATTCCATCCGCGCATCCGCCGGTATTGGCGTGATGTGGGCGTCGCCCTTCGGTCCGATCCGTGTAGACTACGCGGTTCCGATCGCCAAGGAAGACTACGACGAGGAACAGCGTTTCCGGTTTGGCATGTCCAACACTTTCTGATATCGGCAGTCCAGAACTGCAACTTTGAACGTTCTGGAGTTTCCGGCTAATGGAATACAACGCGTTTTTTCCGCCCCACGAGGGACTGCGATTGAAAGACATCGCAGACCGCTTTGGGGCGGAACTGTCTGATGAGGCGGCGGGAGAGCGGATTGTCAGGTCCGTTTCTCCGGTCTATCGGGCAAAACCCGATCAGCTCTGCTATATCCTTTCGCGCAAGAACCGCGATGAGCTGCAGACCTGCGAAGCCGCCGCGGTCATTTGTGACGCTGCTCTTGTGGACATGCTTCCGTCCGACATCCCCGCGCTGATATCGAAAAATCCACACACGCTGTTTGCCCAGGTTGGTGCCTTGCTGCACCCCTCGGCGATGCGTCCCGGTCCGATCGCGCGGATGGAAAGCGAAATTTCTCATGCTGCGCATGTCGATCCTTCCGCGAAGCTGGAAGCGGGCGTCATTGTCGAGGCGCTCGCAGTGATCGGCGCCGGCGCCCATATCGGTGCTGGTACGCGGATCGGGCCCGGTGTCATCATCGGGCAGGATGTACAGATCGGACGCGATTGCACCATTGCAGGCGGCGCAAGCGTTCTTGCCGCGCTCATCGGTAATAATGTGATTATCCACAATGGTGCGCGCATCGGGCAAGACGGTTTCGGTTATGCCCCCGGTCCACGCGGCATGCTGAAGATCGTCCAGATTGGCCGTGTCATCATCCAGGACAATGTCGAGATCGGCGCGAACACCACGATCGATCGCGGCACCATGGATGACACGGTGATCGGCGAAGGCACCAAGATCGACAATCAGGTCCAGATTGGCCACAACGTTCGCATCGGCCGCCATTGCGGCATCGTCAGCAAGGTCGGCATTGCGGGCAGCACCCGTATCGGCGACGCTGTGATGATTGGTGGTGCGGCAGGCATCAATGGCCATATCAACATTGGCGACGGCGTGCAGATCGCTGCCATGAGCGGTGTTGTGGCGGACGTGCCGGCAGGCGCCCGTTATGGCGGAACGCCTGCGCGACCGATGAAATATTTCCTGCGCGACATGGCCGAAATTCTGGCACGCGCTGAAGGGCGTGATAAAAAAACAGGAGAGAAAAACAATGACTGAAGAAACGAAGACGACGCTCGGCGCGGCTGACATTCTGGAAGTCATGAAGCTTCTGCCGCATCGTTACCCATTCTTGCTGATCGACAAGATCATCGATATTGACGGTAACAATTCGGCGACCGGCATCAAGAACGTGACGGTCAACGAACCGCATTTCACCGGCCACTTCCCGGACCGGCCGATCATGCCGGGTGTTCTGATCGTCGAAGCCATGGCCCAGACGGCAGGTGCAATATGCGCCCGCAGCCAAGGTGAGGGCGGCCATCTGGTCTACTTCATGACAATCGACAACGCCCGTTTCCGCAAACCCGTGATCCCCGGCGATCGTTTGGAAATTCACGTCGTCAAGCAGCGCCAACGCGGTAATGTCTTCAAATTCCATTGCGAGGCGAAGGTGGATGGTGCGCTGGTGGCGGAGGCTGATGTCGGCGCCATGATGATCCCCGAGGACCAGCAATGAGCACGATTGCCGCCTCGGCCAGAATTCACCCCACCGCCGTGATCGAAGACGGTGCGGTGATCGGTGAAAACGTCGTCATCGGTGCGCTGAGCTACGTCGGCGGGAAAGTCACGCTGCATGATGATGTCCGGCTGCACAATCATGCCGTTGTATCCGGCCTGACGGTCATCGGCCGTGGATCGGTCGTCCACCCCATGGCGGTCATCGGCGGCACACCGCAGGCGGTTCGCCACGACGGTTCTGAAACCACGCTTGAAATTGGCGAGCGCTGCACCATGCGCGAAGGCGTCACCATGAACGCCGGCAGCTCTGATGGCAGCGGCAAGACGATCGTCGGTAACGACAATCTGTTCCTTGCCAACTCACATGTGGCGCATGATTGCCGCCTTGGCGACCACATCATCCTGTCCAACAATGTGATGCTGGCCGGCCATGTGACGATCGAGGACCGCGCCATTCTCGGCGGCGGCTGTGCTGTTCACCAGTTCACCCGCATTGGCCGTCAGGCCTTCATCGGCGGACTGTCCGCGGTCAATTACGATGTCATTCCCTATGGAATGCTGAATGGCAATCCCGGCATTCTCGGCGGCCTTAATGTCGTTGGCATGACGCGTGCCGGCATTGAGCGCGCAGATATCCACAAGGTCCGGCGCGTCTTCAAGCAGATCTTCGAGGCGGAAGGCACTATCCGCGGCAATGCGGCAGCGATCGACCGCAGCGAATATCTGGATTGCCCGCAGGCGCTAGAAATCATCGATTTCATTGGAGTGGACAGCGACCGCGCGATCTCTTCGCCCAACCGGGGCAAGTGAGCCGTGACAGGCGGCGGGCGTCTCGCCATTGTGGCCGGCAGCGGCCAGTTGCCACTTTACGTGGCGAACGCCGCCCGTGAGATGGGAGAAGATCCTTTCATCGTGCGGCTGCGCGATGATTCCCGCTTCGACTGGAGCGGTTTCGACAACGCCGTCATCTCGGTTGGTGACGTCGCCGGGCTTGGCCGGCTGCTGCGTGACAACCGGGTGGATCGTGTCGTGCTTTCCGGGGCCGTGGCGCGGCGGCCGGAATGGCGTGAAATCCGCCCCACCGTCGCTATCCTGCTAAAACTTCCATCCATCGTCAAAACGCTATTGTCGGGCGGCGATGACGCCGTTCTGCAGATGGTCATAAAGATCATCGGCACGCTCGGTGCGAAAGTCATCGGCGCGCATGAGATCGCTCCAGGCCTCTTGGCCACGACAGGCGCTTTCGGCACGCAAAAACCGGCCGAAGACGACTTGAAGGACATAAGCAGGGCAGCTGAGGCGGCGCTTGCGCTCGGCAAACTTGATGTCGGGCAGGGTGCGGTCTCCGTCGGCGGCCGCATCGTGGCGCTCGAGGGCGTTGAAGGCACGGACGCAATGTTACTGCGCGTCGCGGCATTGCGCGCGGAGGGACGCATCTCGCCCCGCCGCCGGGGCGTGCTGGTCAAGCTCTGCAAACCGCAGCAGGATGTACGCGCCGATCTGCCGACAATCGGGATCGAAACTGTCGAAAATGCCCAAAAGGCCGGGCTTGCGGGCATTGCCGTCGAAGCCGGACGCGCACTGGTGCTTGATCGTGACGCGATGTTGAAAGCTGCCGATCAGGCGGGCATATTCGTCTGTGGCATCGATACGTCACTTCGCGGAGACATGATGGAATGACGGAGAGATTGAAGGTGGCGGTCATCGCCGGCGAAGTGTCGGGCGATCTTCTCGGCGCGGATCTGATCCGGGCCCTCAAGGCCCGATATCCCGGTTCGATCGAACTTGTCGGCGTCGGCGGCGAGGCGCTCGAGGGGCAGGGGCTCACTTCTCTTTTCGATTATTCCGAACTCTCGATCATGGGGTTCACGCAGGTCCTCAAGAAACTGCCCAAACTGATCGGCCTGATCAACCGGGCGGCTGAGGCGGTGATACGGGAAAAACCGGATGTCCTTTTGATCATCGACAGCCCGGATTTCACCCATCGAGTGGCGAAAAAAGTCCGCAAGGAACTGCCGCATCTCCCGGTCGTCAATTATGTGTGCCCGAGCGTCTGGGCCTGGAAAGAACATCGCGCAACGGCGATGTTATCCTATGTGGACCATGTCCTGGCTCTCCTGCCATTTGAGCCGGAGGCGATGCGCCGCCTCGGAGGCCCACCGACCACATTCGTCGGCCATCGCCTCAGCGTCGATCCGGACGTCCTCGCGGTGCGTCGGAAGCGGGCAGAACGGCCGCTTCCAGCGGAGGGGCGGCCGAAGACGATTCTTCTTCTGCCCGGGTCGCGTTCCACCGAGACCACCAGGCTGATGGAGCCGTTCCAGCACGCGGCGAAGGCTTTTGTGGAACGGAATGGTCCGACTCGGTTTCTGCTGCCCACCGTTCCACGTCAGGAACATCGCATCCGCGAACTGGCGGCGTCTTGGCCGCAGGAAATCAGACCCGAAATCGGCATCGATCCTGCTTTCAAGTGGAACTCCTTTGCTGAAGCCGATGCGGCTATCGCAGCGTCAGGCACCGTCATTCTTGAGTTGGCTCTTGCCGGCGTGCCGACCATATCTGTCTACAAGACCGACTGGATTTTCACCATGCTGAGCAAGCGGGTGAAGACCTGGACGGGTGCGCTACCCAATCTCATTGCCGATTATGCTGTCGTCCCGGAGTATTTCAACGAGGTGGTCAGGGCCGGATCGATGCTGCGTTGGGCGGAACGCCTGTCATCCGATACAATTGAGCGGAAGGCCATGCTCGAAGGTTATGCTCTGGTGCAGCAACGTCTGCGCACGGATGTCCCGCCCGGCGAAACCGGCGCGGCTATTCTCCTCGAGGTCGTGAACGCCCGCAGACAGTGAGGTTGAAGCCACGGCTGTGTCAGGGCCTGTGTTGCCGCCGGTCCCACCGCGTGTATCCCAATCCACAATGGCAAGCAAAAAGGCCGGCGAGTAAAACTCGCCGGCCTTTGATGTGACGTGGTTTGCCGATTAACGCTTGGAAACCGGAACGTAGTCGCGTTTGCCGGCACCCGTGTAAAGCTGGCGCGGACGGCCGATGCGCTGTTGCGGATCTTCGATCATTTCGTTCCACTGTGCGATCCAGCCAACGGTGCGGGCGAGAGCGAAGAGAACGGTAAACATGGTCGTGGGGAAGCCGAGCGCCTTCAGCGTGATGCCCGAATAGAAGTCGACATTCGGGTAAAGCTTCTTTTCGACAAAATACGGGTCGGAAAGGGCGATCTTTTCCAGTTCCAGCGCGACCTGCATGATCGGATCGTCGGAATTGCCAGTGGCTTCCAGCACTTCATACATCGTCTTCTGCATGATCTTGGCGCGCGGGTCGTAGTTCTTGTAGACGCGGTGACCAAAGCCCATCAGGCGGAACGGGTCGTTCTTGTCCTTGGCGCGGGCGATATATTCCGGAATGCGGTCAACCGAGCCGATTTCATTGAGCATGTTGAGCGCCGCTTCGTTGGCGCCGCCGTGTGCCGGACCCCAGAGGCAGGCAATGCCGGCCGCAATACAGGCGAACGGGTTGGCGCCCGACGAACCGGCAAGACGCACCGTGGAGGTGGAGGCATTCTGTTCGTGATCGGCATGCAGAATGAAGATGCGGTCCATGGCGCGGGCCAGAACCGGATCGACCTTGTATTCCTCGCACGGCACGGCAAAGCACATGTGCAGGAAGTTGGAGGCGTAATCCAGATCGTTCTTCGGGTAAACGAAGGGCTGGCCGATATGGTACTTGTAGGCCATCGCGGCGATCGTCGGCATCTTGGCGATCATGCGAAGCGATGCGACCATGCGCTGATGCGGATCGGTGATGTCGGTCGAGTCGTGGTAAAAGGCCGAGAGAGCGCCGACCGTGCCGCACATGACGGCCATCGGATGTGCGTCGCGACGGTAACCGGTGAAGAAGCGGCTCATCTGCTCGTGCACCATGGTGTGGCGCGTGACGCGGGTATCGAAATCTTTCTTCTGTGCCGCCGTCGGCAGTTCGCCGTAAAGCAGCAGATAGCAGGTTTCCAAAAAGTCGCCCTGTTCGGCGAGCTGTTCGATGGGGAAGCCACGGTGCAGGAGAACACCTTCGTCACCGTCGATATAGGTGATCTTGGATTCGCAGGAGGCCGTCGACGTGAAACCCGGGTCGTAAGTGAAGGAGCCCGTGTGTTTGTACAGCGTGCCGATATCGACGACGCTCGGCCCGATCGTGCCTTCCCTGACAGGGAGTTCGACCTGTTTGTCGCCAAGTGTCACTGTAGCGCTTTTTTCCGTCATACTGATCCTCCGAAAACATGCGGGTGGGGGCGTTGAGACACGCCCCGCGGTTAAGCGTCTACCGATTAGCTATATGATCCTGTCGCAGATGCCAAGCTATCCAAAGGTCAAATTGTGCATTGCGGCAAACGCAAATGCGTTGCTTTTGGCCTCGTCGATCGAAGCAATTCAATCTCAGTCAACGCGCGGTTAAAGGAAAGCATTGCAATCTCGGGCGTCCCTCTGCAAACCTGTTTACAGTGCGGCAGGGGCGCGGCGCAGAATGCTTGGTCAAGGGGAAAAACAGCATTTCGGATATGCCGAAACGATGCAGGGAAACGCCCCCGGCACGGTGGATATCCTGTTTCCGCTGCAGCGGACCGGCGCCGTCGCGATCCCTGTTCTGCCGCCTCTGGTCGACAGGCCCGAACCCGGCGTTTCCGTTTCTCGAAAAGTTGCCGTCTGGCTGACGGAAGAACGCGCATTCGGGCACGATTTTCTTTTCGTACCCGTTGTCATCGGTTGCGGAGCGATCCTCTGGTTTTCTCTCGACACCGCGCCTTCCTTGCCCCTTCTGATCGTCGCATTTTTAGTCGCGGCCCCACTGGCGCTTCTCAACCGATACCGCCTTGATACGGTGGGAAGGGCGTGCAGCCTTGTCGCCCTCTTGTTGCTCGGCATGCTTTTTGCCGAACTGGAAACCCGCCGTGCGGCGACCATCCTTCTGGACACGCCGGTCACCACCACCCTCACCGGCAAGGTGGTGCGCCGGGAGGTGGATGCGCGGGGCGACTGGCGGTATCTGGTGCAGCTCCACTCCACTGAAGCGCCGTCACTAACGCGTCTGCCGGGGAGGGTGTCGCTCCTTGCGCGCGGTGGCGGCGACGCCATGCCCATCGGCGCGACCATACGCGGCAAGGCACGGCTCTCTCCACCGTCCGGACCGGCTTTGCCGGGATTGAACGACTTTGCCTTTTCATCCTATTTCCGGGGCATCGGCGCGACAGGCTTTTTTTATCAGCCGCCCCAGGCGGTGGCGACGGCGGACCTTGGGGCCGAGGGTTGGCTGGAGATGGCCGACATGTGGCTTTATCGCCTGCGTGCCGCCGTCGCCGAGCGCATTCGCACGACGATCGGCGGCGATGCGGGTGCCTTCGCTGCATCCATCGTCACCGATGAGAGACAAGCCATATCGCCGGAAACCATGGAGGCGCTGCGGGTCTCGGGGCTGGCTCATATCGTTGCCATATCCGGGCTCAACATGGCCTTGGCATCAGGCATCTTCTTTGTCGGCATGAGGCTCGCATTCAGCCTTTTCCCAGCCTTTGCCCAGCGATGGCCGGTCAAGAAGATATCCGCCTTCGCAGCGCTCCTGATGACACTTTGCTACTATCTGATTTCCGGTTTCGCAGTTTCCGCCGAGCGGGCCTGGCTGATGATGTCCGTGATGCTGATTGCGGTGCTCTTCGATCAGCCCTCGCTCAGCCTGAGAAATGTTGCGCTCTCCGCCCTCGTGATACTGGCGCTGTCCCCGTCCGAAGTGATGGGTCCAAGCTTTCAGATGTCATTTGCCGCAACGATCGCGCTCGTTTCTGCCTATGCAGCCTGGAGCCGCTGGCGCATTGACCGCGAGCGTCTTTTTACCGGGCGAAAACCGGCTTGGGTGACGGTAGCGCAAACGGCAGGTGCCGTGATCGGCGGCGTTATCACAACGTCGCTGATCGGTGGGCTTTCGACAGCAATCTATTCTGCCGAACATTTCCAGCGTGTCACCACCTACGGACTTTTTGCCAATCTCGCCGCCACGCCGCTCATGTCGCTGATCGTCATGCCCTTCGGTCTGATTGCCATGCTGCTGATGCCGTTCGGGCTCGACGCGCCATTCCTGAAGGTCATGGGCCATGGCATGGCGCTGGTCATAGAGGTCGCGGACGAAGTCGCCTCCTGGGGTGGCAGCGCCGCGACCGGACGTCCGCATGGCTGGTTCATCGGCATCGCCTCGGCTGGCTTCCTGCTGCTGACCCTGCTGCGCAGCCGCCTTGCGCTTTTGGGCATTCCGCCTCTGCTGCTTGCCTTCGGCCTCTCGGCAGCGACATCTCAGCGCGATCTGCCCGATCTCCTCGTTTACGAAGACGGTTCTCTGGTCGCGCTTCTGGACGAGAACAAGGTTTATGCCACAAAAACCCGGCCGCATGGCTTCATCTATGACCAGTGGCAAAGGGCGCTGCTGCTTCCGGAGAAACCGCTCGCGCCCGTTATCCTCAGAAAAGACGTTCCAACCGCGTCCGGCATCGCACTCACCAAGAAATCAAAGCTCACGCGGGACGAAATAAAGGCTGTGGGACGAGACATGGCGGCTGCGTTGAAGGATGCAGCGCCTGGAATTTTTACATGCAAGTCAGGTCGCTGGTGCGTGGCGCGTGCGGAAAGCGGCGAATGGATCATCGTACTGGAAGACGGCCGCCTCGCCGGAAAGGCATGTGACATTGCCGACATCGTCATTGTTTCCCGCAGAACGTCGTTTGCACAGTGTCGCTCGGGCGCGTTACTCCTCAACCGCGACATATTGCGGCGCATCGGTTCCGTGGAGATAGACTTCGCGAGGAGCGATCAGCCCGGCGTTGTCGGTCGGCTACGGGCGTCAACCGCGGGCGCAAACCGCCCGTGGAGTGAACATCGATATTATGACTGGAAAACCGGGCGTTTCGACCGTGAATTGCCTGAAACGATCACCCGTCTGCTGGCGGCGTCGCAATGATCGCCACCGGCAAGGATCGTCAGGCCTTTGCGCGTAGATCCATCGTCAATTCGCCGATTCCGGCGATCTCCTCTTCATGTGCCGCGTCACGCCAGGTCTCCTTCAGTCCCGCCTCATACCATTCGCGCATGGAAGGCAGAGCGAGCAGTCGCTCACAATAGGCTTTTGCCGCAGGAGAAAGGTCTGCGCCATACGTCTGGAAACGGAGTGCCACAGGGCAGTAGAAGGCATCCACCGCCGTGAACTTCTGACCGGCGAGATAGGGACCGCCGAAATTCGACAGGCCCTCGCTCCACAACGCATCGACACGCTTTATATCCGCCGCAAGCCCGGCATCGCTGACGTTCGGTCTGACACGAACGCCAACGGACATGGGGTAGAGATTGCGAAGGGACGAAAATCCCGCATGCATTTCGCTTGCTGCCGACCGCGACCAGGCTCTCGCATGCTTGTCGCTTGCCCATACCCCTTGATGACGTTCGGCAAGATATTCGGCGATCGAGAGTGACTCCCAAATCGTCACGCCATCATCGACGAGGCAAGGCACCTTGCCAGTTGGGGAAAAGGTGGAGAATGACACGCCTTCACCAAACGGGACGAGTTTCTCCTCGAAGGCGATACCGAGCGTGCGCATCAGGACCCATGGCCTCAGCGACCAGGAGGAGTAATTCTTGTTGGCGATATAAAGATCGTACATTGCGGGTCTCCTGATTGTGAAGCGGGTTTTTATACCAGCGGCCCGGCCCGGAATATCGCAAAGAATCCATCGCTCCCATAACGCCAATTGATGGGTGGGGCGCCATCCCTGCCGACGTCCTCTGGCAAAGCCGCCTTCGCCGCCATTAAAAAGAAAAGGCGCATCACTCGAGTGGAATGACGCGCCGTTCATCTTGAAGGCCTGATTTATCGCTCATCGACCGCTCCGGCCTTATCCGGACCGGCAGCAGCATCAATGATACCGGCGGATCAGCCCTACCAGCTTGCCCTGGATTTTAACCCGATCAGGTCCGAAAATGCGGGTCTCATAGGCAGGGTTTGCTGCTTCAAGTGCGATCGAAGCGCCTTTGCGACGGAAGCGCTTCAGCGTCGCTTCCTCGTCATCCACCAGCGCCACGATGATATCGCCGGGATTGGCGGTGTTACCGTTGCGAATGATGACGGTATCGCCATCGAAGATGCCGGCCTCGATCATCGAATCGCCCTTGACCTCGAGCGCGTAATGTTCGCCCGAGCCAAGCATGTCCACCGGAACCGCCACGTCATGCGTATTGTTCTGAATGGCTGAGATCGGCACACCGGCAGCGATCCGGCCCATGACGGGCACGGTTGCCACGCCTGCTATATCGTTCGCAGGCGCCTTTGGGGCAGGGGCGGGCTCTGGCATCTTGGGCTTGCCGAGGCTGCCTTCAATAACGCTCGGCGAGAAGCCCCGTTGCGGCCTCGCACCGGGCACATAGGCCTCCGGCAGCTTGATCACTTCAAGCGCTCGCGCCCTGTTAGGTAGCCGGCGAATGAACCCTCGCTCTTCCAGAGCGGTGATCAGCCGGTGGATGCCGGATTTGGAGGCAAGATCGAGTGCGTCCTTCATTTCATCGAAGGAGGGCGGCACGCCGGACTCTTTCATTCTTTCATGAATGAAGAGAAGCAATTCCTGCTGTTTGCGCGTGAGCATGAGGAAAACACCCTTGAGAATCGTCGTTGAAGTCGCGAAACAAATACAGAACGAACACTATATGTTCCATATGTGTTCCGCAATCCCCTAAAATTTCGTGAAGGATGCGTCTCTGATCGTGATTTGATCTTAGGGACAACGCCGAAGCGGGAAACGATGACTGACGGGCGGGATGCCGTCGCTTTCTTGAACTCCAGCCTTTGCCGATACCGGAATCGACGCGCAGGCCGGTCATTTGCATTCCCGGCGCTCTTCGTGCTTTTGTCAGCTTCAATACCCGGCATCTGCGCCGGGCGCGTCAAAAAGGCAAGATTTATGGCTGACAGGCATCGCGTCGATCATCTCGTTCTGCCCGCTCGGGACCTTGCGGTAGCGGCCGCGCGGCTCAAGGTCCTTGGCTTTACGGTCGCGCCACAGGCTCTCCATCCGTTCGGCACGGAGAATGCCTGTGTGTTCTTCAGGGATGGCACCTATCTGGAGCCTCTGACAATTGCTGACCGGGTCAGCTATATCGCGTCGGTCGAGAGAGGCGATGTTTTCACCGGCAGGGATCAGGCATTCCGGCGATCGTACGGACAGGAAGGTTTTTCTGCCCTTGTGGCCTCCACTGCTGACGCTCGTGCCGATCACCGGAGATTCGTGGCGTCCGGCGTATCGGCCGGCGAGGTCTTCGAATTTTCGCGGCCCATGCAAATGCCGGACGGATCGTCAGGCGAGGCGGCGTTCCGGCTTGCTTTCGCGGCAAGCGGATCGGCTGCGGATTTCTTCCTCTTCAGTTGTCAACGCCTGCAGGCACTGCCGGGGGACCGTGCTGCACTGGAACGTCACCAGAACGGAGTTCTGGGCCTTCGCGAGATCGTGCTGTGTTCCGGTACGCGGAGTGACACCCACTTGATAGAAACGGTTTTCGGCTGCAACGGCGTTGTGTCTCCGGATGGTGATGTCGTTTTCGAAACCGGCAATGCAAGGGTGAGGCTGAGTGAAAGACCCGCCCTTTCTGGCGTCGACCCGAAGGCTGCGGGAAAAAACGGTGAGGGCCTGCGCGGCATGGGCGTCGTCTTTTCCGTTGACGATCTTGCCGTGACAGCGACGGTACTTGCTGCTAATGGCGTGTCCAGCGCAGAAGCGGGCGGCCGTCTGGTGGTGCCCGCAGCACCCGGACAGGGCGTCGATTTCGCCTTCGAGGAAAAAAGATGAGCGTCACGAACAATCTCAAAGTCACCGCCGGCCAGG
This sequence comes from Agrobacterium sp. 5Ca39, assembly GCF_055382365.1. Classification (NCBI taxonomy): domain Bacteria; kingdom Pseudomonadati; phylum Pseudomonadota; class Alphaproteobacteria; order Hyphomicrobiales; family Rhizobiaceae; genus Agrobacterium; species Agrobacterium sp. 5Ca39. Next base: position 1,032,984 of record NZ_AP026436.1, read on the forward strand.
GCGCCAGCAAGGTTTCCTTTTGCAATAGCGAGCGTTTTTCACTGATCGCCGGCCCCTGCCAGATGGAAAGCCGGGAGCACGCCTTCATGATTGCGGGTGTCTTGAAGGAGCTTTGTGACGGGCTCGGAATCGGCCTCGTTTACAAGTCATCCTTCGACAAGGCGAACCGCACCTCGCTTTCCGGCAAGCGTGGCATCGGTCTGGACAGTGCCATGCAGGTCTTTGCCGATCTCAAGAAGGAATTCGGCTTTCCGGTCCTGACCGACATTCACACCGAAGAACAGTGCGCCATCGTTTCCGAAGTGGTGGATGTGCTGCAGATCCCGGCCTTCCTCAGCCGTCAGACCGATCTTCTCGTTGCCGCCGCAAAAACCGGCCGAGTCATCAATGTCAAGAAAGGCCAGTTCCTGGCGCCATGGGACATGAAGAACGTGCTCGCCAAACTGAATGAAAGCGGCAACCCCAATGTGCTGCTGTGCGAACGCGGCGCGTCCTTCGGCTACAATACGCTGGTCTCCGACATGCGTTCTCTGCCGATCATGGCATCCCTCGGCGCACCTGTTGTCTTCGACGCCACCCACTCGGTGCAGCAGCCGGGCGGGCAGGGCGGTTCCACCGGCGGTCAGCGGGAATTTGTCGAAACGCTGTCTCGCGCAGCTGTCGCCGTTGGTGTCGCAGGCCTCTTCATCGAGACCCATGAGGACCCGGACAATGCGCCTTCTGACGGCCCGAACATGGTTCACCTGAAGGATATGCCGAAACTGCTCGAAAAGCTGCTGGCCTTCGACGCCATCGCGAAAGCCTGAGCGGCGGGCGCGGTGCCGTGCCAATCGATTTTAAATGGCGGTGGTTCCCTTTCTACGGCCTGCCGTCATTGTAATTTCTTCGCCATCGTCTAAGACAGGCGACGGAAAATATCTGTTCCATTCCCAAGGGAGAGACCATGACTGCCATTACCGATATCATCGCGCGCGAAATCCTCGACAGCCGCGGCAACCCGACCGTTGAAGTCGATGTGTACCTCGAAGACGGCTCCATGGGCCGTGCCGCCGTTCCTTCGGGCGCCTCCACCGGCGCGCATGAGGCGGTTGAGCTGCGTGATGGCGGCAAGCGTTATCTCGGCAAGGGCGTGGAAAAGGCCGTTGAAGCCGTCAACACCGAAATCTTCGACGCCATCGGCGGCTTCGATGCTGAAAACCAGATCCAGATCGACCAGATGATGATCGCGCTGGACGGCACGCCGAACAAGTCGCGCATTGGCGCCAACGCCATTCTCGGCGTGTCGCTCGCCATCGCCAAGGCTGCTGCCGAAGCCTCCGGCCTGCCGCTCTACCGTTATGTCGGCGGCCCGAACGCGCATCTGCTGCCGGTTCCGATGATGAACATCATCAACGGCGGGGCCCACGCCGACAACCCGATCGACTTCCAGGAATTCATGATCCTGCCGGTTGGCGCAGAAAACATCCGCGAAGCCGTGCGCATGGGTTCGGAAGTGTTCCACACGCTGAAGAAAGAACTGTCCGCGCAGGGCCACAACACCAATGTCGGCGATGAAGGCGGTTTCGCTCCCGGTCTCGAAAGCGCGCCTGCCGCGCTCGATTTCATCATGAAGTCGATCGAAAAGGCCGGTTACCGTCCGGGCGAAGACATGTATGTCGGCCTCGACTGTGCATCGACCGAATTCTTCAAAAACGGCAAATACGTTCTCGAGGGTGAAGGCCGCACGCTGGAATCGGGCGCCATGGCTGAATACCTTGCTGACCTCGTTGCCAAGTACCCGATCATTTCCATCGAAGACGGGATGGCTGAAGACGACTGGGACGGCTGGAAGACATTGACCGATCTCATCGGCAATAAGTGCCAGCTGGTCGGCGACGATCTCTTCGTCACCAACTCCGCGCGTCTTCGCGACGGCATCAAGATGGGCGTCGCCAACTCCATCCTCGTCAAGGTCAACCAGATCGGTTCGCTTTCCGAGACGCTGGACGCGGTCGAAACCGCCCACAAGGCCGGCTACACCGCCGTCATGTCGCACCGTTCGGGCGAGACCGAAGATTCGACCATCGCCGATCTCGCAGTTGCCACGAACTGCGGTCAGATCAAGACCGGCTCGCTTGCCCGTTCCGACCGGCTCGCAAAGTATAACCAGCTGATCCGTATCGAGGAAATGCTCGGCCCCCAGGCTGCTTACGCCGGCCGTTCAATCCTGCGCGGTTAATTTGCGTTCGGGTTTCTGGGCCCGCTGTCTTGCGGGCATAGGTGGTGAAAAACGCATCTACATATGAGATGTCATCCTCGGGCTTGACCCGAGGATCCACCACGGTACGTTTTTGGATCCTCGCCTCAAGGGCGAGGATGACGGTGGGGAGGGCAGGTCCCCCGCCAATCCAGCCCGCCCTCCGGCGGGCTTTTTCATGCCCAATTGCCGATTGGAATTTAAGGTCAACGGATAGTTAAACAATCCGCTCTAGTCTCAGACTCACGTTACGCGTTTTGAGGCATCTCTCCGGCATGTGGACCAGGCATCATAAAAAGAGACGATTCGGTCGGCTGATCGTTCCAGCCATTACCATCGCTTTTCTTTCCTACTTCGGTTATCATTCGATCCATGGCGATTTCGGCCTTCAGGCAACGGAGCGGCTGGAACGGCAGCGTATTACCCGGACGGCGGAGCTTGCAAAGCTGACACAGGCGCGCGTGGCGCTGGAGCGTCAGGTGGAACTGTTGAGTGACGGTTCGCTTGAACGGGACATGATCGACGAGATTTCCCGGTACCAGCTGAACATGTCCCGAACGGACGAAATCGTCATCATGAACACATATTTCTGATTAACCGAGATTAGGTTAATTCAACATTTTTGATTTATTCACAGCATCTTAGCGTGAATATGTGCCATGCGTTTAAAGCATTGCTGCATGGCGCTTTCTTGCATATGGTACGCGCCACTCTATCCATTCAAACGGCAACTCAGGGAGGGATGAATGGCGCCGCGAAAATCAGCGACCGTATCCGGCCGCAAGACAACGGCAAAGTCCGCAACCGAATTCACCGGCAAGAACAGCCCCGACTTCTCGAAGGAAGAAGAGCTTCACGCCTATCGTGAAATGCTTTTGATCCGCCGTTTTGAAGAAAAGGCCGGCCAGCTCTATGGCATGGGCTTCATCGGTGGTTTCTGTCACCTCTATATCGGCCAGGAAGCTGTCGTCGTTGGCATGCAGATGGCTCAGAAAGAGGGCGACCAGGTCATCACCGCCTATCGCGACCATGGTCACATGCTCGCCTGCGGCATGAGCGCCCGTGGCGTCATGGCCGAACTGACCGGCCGCAAGGGCGGTCTGTCGAAAGGCAAGGGCGGCTCCATGCACATGTTCTCGAAAGAGAAGCATTTTTATGGCGGTCACGGCATCGTCGGCGCCCAGGTGTCGCTCGGCACCGGCCTCGCATTCGCCAACCGCTATCGCGGTAACGACAACGTCTCCGTGACCTACTTCGGTGACGGCGCGGCGAACCAGGGCCAGGTCTATGAGAGCTTCAACATGGCCGCTCTCTGGAAGTTGCCGATCATCTATATCGTCGAAAACAACCGTTATGCCATGGGCACCTCGACCGCCCGCGCCACCGCCCAGTCGAACTATTCGCTGCGTGGCCAGTCCTTCGGCATTCCAGGCATTCAGGTGGATGGCATGGATGTGCGCGCCGTCAAGGCGGCGGCCGATCAGGCGCTTGAACATTGCCGTTCCGGCAAGGGTCCGATCATTCTGGAAATGCTGACCTACCGTTACCGCGGTCACTCCATGTCCGACCCGGCGAAATACCGTTCCAAGGACGAAGTGCAGAAGATGCGTTCGGAACACGATCCGATCGAGCAGGTGAAAGCACGCCTTCTGGAGCAGGGCTGGGCCAGCGAAGACGAACTCAAGGCCATCGACAAGGATGTCCGTGATATCGTTGCCGACAGCGCCGACTTCGCCCAGAACGACCCCGAGCCGGATGCGTCCGAGCTCTACACCGACATTCTGCTCTGATCGGGAAAGGGAAACCCATGCCTGTAGAAATTCTTATGCCCGCCCTTTCCCCGACCATGGAGGAAGGCACGCTTTCCAAATGGCTTAAAAAGGAAGGCGACAAGGTCACCTCCGGCGACGTCATCGCGGAAATCGAAACCGACAAGGCGACCATGGAAGTGGAAGCCGTGGATGAAGGCGTCATCGGCAAGCTGCTGATCGATGCAGGCACCGAAGGCGTCAAGGTCAACACCCCGATCGCCGTGCTCATCCAGGAAGGCGAAAGCGCCGACGACATCTCTTCCTCTGCCAAGAAGGAAGAGCCGAAGGCCGAAGCTGCCAATTCCGGTTCTGATGCCGCTGGCGGCAAGACCCGCGAAGCGACCGAAGAGCCGAGCGCTTCCAAGGAAGCCGCGAAGGTTCCGGCAGCGCCCAAGATCGACGTTGCCGCTGACCCGGACATTCCGGAAGGCACCGAAATGGTGATGACGACGGTGCGTGAAGCGCTGCGTGACGCCATGGCCGAAGAAATGCGCGCCGATGAAAAAGTCTTCATCATGGGTGAAGAAGTCGCCGAATATCAGGGCGCCTACAAGATTACCCAGGGCCTGCTGCAGGAATTCGGCGAGCGCCGCGTCATCGACACCCCGATCACCGAACACGGCTTTGCCGGCATCGGCGTCGGCGCAGCCATGACCGGCCTGAAGCCGATCGTCGAATTCATGACCTTCAACTTCGCCATGCAGGCGATCGACCAGATCGTCAACTCGGCAGCGAAGACCCTGTACATGTCGGGCGGCCAGATGGGCGCGCCGATGGTGTTCCGTGGTCCTTCGGGTGCTGCTGCCCGCGTTGCGGCCCAGCACTCGCAATGTTACGCCGCATGGTACAGCCATATTCCGGGCCTCAAGGTCGTCATGCCCTATACGGCTGCCGATGCGAAGGGTCTTTTGAAGGCCGCCATCCGCGATCCGAACCCGGTCATCTTCCTCGAGAACGAAATTCTCTACGGCCAGAGCTTCGAAGTGCCGAAGCTCGATGATTTCGTGCTGCCGATCGGCAAGGCGCGCATTCATCGCAAGGGCAAGGACGCAACCATCGTTTCCTTCGGCATCGGCATGACCTATGCGGTGAAGGCTGTTGCGGAACTCGAAAAGCTCGGCATCGACGTCGAACTGATCGACCTGCGGACCATCCGCCCGATGGACCTGCCGACCGTTATCGAATCGGTGAAAAAGACAGGCCGTCTCGTCACTGTCGAAGAAGGCTTCCCGCAGTCATCGGTCGGTGACTTCATCTCCAACCAGGTCCAGCGCGCTGCTTTCGATTATCTCGACGCGCCGATCCTGACGATTGCCGGCAAGGACGTTCCGATGCCTTATGCGGCCAATCTGGAGAAGCTGGCGCTTCCGAATGTCGATGAAGTCGTCCAGACCGTCAAAACCGTCTGCTACAAGTAAGGGGAGGCGTTTCGATGCCTATCAACATCACCATGCCTGCCCTTTCTCCGACGATGGAAGAGGGCAATCTGGCCAAGTGGCTGGTCAAGGAAGGCGACAAGGTCGCACCCGGTGACGTGATCGCCGAGATCGAGACCGATAAGGCGACCATGGAAGTGGAAGCCGTCGACGAGGGCACCGTCGCCAAGCTTGTCGTTCCGGCCGGCACGGAAGCCGTAAAGGTCAACGCCCTCATCGCAATCCTCGCCGCCGATGGCGAAGATGTGGCCGAGGCGGCAAAGGGCGGCGATGCCGCTCCCGCCAAGGCTGAGGCAAAGACGGAGGCCCCCAAGCAGGACGCCGTCAAGGCGGAAGCGCCGAAGGAAGAGGCTGCCCCGGCGAAGGCTGAAAAGCCGGTTGCCGACCAGCCCGCTGCCTCGTCCACGCCAGCGCCGGTTTCCAAGTCCGGCGAGCGCATCTTCGCTTCGCCGTTGGCACGTCGTCTCGCCAAGGAAGCCGGTCTCGACCTTTCGGCCGTTTCCGGTTCCGGCCCGCATGGCCGTATCGTCAAGACCGACGTCGAAAAAGCTGCGGCTTCCGGCGGTGCAAAGGCTGCTCCCGCCGCTGCTGCATCCGCAGGCACACCGGCTCCGGCGCTTGCCAAGGGCCAGTCGGACGAAGCCGTTCTCAAGCTGTTCGAAGAGGGCTCCTACGAGCTCGTGCCGCATGACGGCATGCGCAAGGTCATTGCCAAGCGTCTGGTCGAATCCAAGCAGACCGTTCCGCATTTCTACGTTTCGGTCGATTGCGAACTGGATACGCTTCTGGCGCTGCGCGCCCAGCTCAACGCCGCAGCCCCTGAAAAGGACGGCAAGCCGGCCTACAAGCTGTCGGTCAACGACATGGTCATCAAGGCGCTGGCGCTGGCCCTTCGTGACGTGCCTGACGCCAACGTTTCCTGGACGGAGAGCGCCATGGTCAAGCACAAGCATTCGGATGTCGGCGTCGCCGTTTCCATTCCGGGTGGCCTGATCACGCCGATCATCCGCAAGGCCGAACAGAAGTCGCTCTCCACCATCTCCAACGAGATGAAGGACTACGGCAAGCGCGCGAAAGAGCGCAAGCTGAAGCCCGAGGAATATCAGGGTGGCACGACCGCCGTGTCCAACATGGGTATGATGGGCGTGAAAAGCTTCTCCGCCGTCATCAACCCGCCACATGCCACCATCCTGGCGGTCGGCGCGGGTGAAGAACGCGCTGTCGTCAAGAATGGCGAGATCAAGATCGCCAACGTCATGACGGTCACGCTCTCCACCGACCACCGTTGCGTCGATGGCGCGCTCGGAGCCGAACTGATCGGCGCCTTCAAGCGCTACATCGAGAACCCGATGGGCATGCTGGTTTGATCGGAGAGTAAGATGGTGAAGTCGGTCCTCTGCTTTGGCGATTCTCTCACCTGGGGATCAAATGCGGAAACGGGTGGCCGGCACAGCCATGACGATCTTTGGCCGAGCGTCTTGCAGAAGGCGCTCGGTCCTGACGTGCATGTGATTCACGAAGGTCTGGGTGGTCGCACCACCGCCTATGACGACAACACCGCCGATTGCGACCGCAACGGCGCGCGGGTTCTTCCGACGTTGTTGCACAGCCATGCGCCGCTGGATCTGGTGATTATAATGCTCGGCACCAACGACCTGAAGCCGTCAATCCACGGATCGGCGATCGTTGCCATGAAGGGTGTCGAAAGGCTGGTGAAGCTCACGCGCAACCACATCTGGCAGGTGCCGGACTGGGAGGCGCCTGACGTGCTGATCGTCGCACCGCCGCAGCTGTGTGAGACGGCCAATCCGTTCATGGGCGCGATCTTTCGCGATGCGATCGATGAATCGGCGATGCTGGCGTCCGTTTACCGGGATCTGGCCGACGAGCTTGATTGCGGCTTTTTCGATGCGGGTTCCGTCGCCCGAACGACGCCGGTGGATGGCGTTCATCTCGATGCTGAAAATACGCGGGCCATCGGGCGGGGGCTGGAGCCCGTCGTCCGCATGATGCTCGGACTTTAAGAACAATTCCCGGTCGTGGCGCTGCTCGCGACCCGATAGGACAAGGCAGGATTTCCAATGGCTCAATCATATGACGTCATCATCATCGGTTCGGGACCGGGCGGTTACATTGCCGCGATCCGCGCAGCCCAGCTCGGCATGAAGGTTGCCGTCGTGGAGCGTGAGCATCTGGCCGGCATCTGCTCCAACTGGGGCTGCATTCCCACCAAGGCGCTGCTGCGCACAGCCGATGTCATGCACACCGCCACCCACGCCAAGGAGTACGGCCTGACGCTGGAAGGCTCGATCAAGCCTGACGTCAAGGCAATCGTGGCGCGCTCGCGCGGCATTGCAGCCCGCATGAACAATGGCGTCGGTTTCCTGTTCAAGAAGAACAAGGTCGATATCATCTGGGGTGAAGCCAAGATCACCAAGCCGGGCGAAATCGTGGTCGGCAAGTCCACCAAGCCGGTGGTGCAGCCGCAGGGTCCGGTTCCGAAGAACACGCTGGGCGAGGGTACTTATACAGCCAAGCACATCATCGTCGCCACGGGCGCCCGCCCGCGCGCGCTGCCCGGCATTGAGCCCGATGGCAAGCTGATCTGGACCTATTTCGAGGCAATGAAGCCGGAAGAAATGCCGAAGTCGCTGCTCGTCATGGGCTCCGGCGCGATTGGCATCGAATTCGCCAGCTTCTACCGCACCATGGGCGTGGACGTGACCGTTGTCGAAATCATGAGCCAGGTCATGCCTGTCGAAGATGCGGAAATCTCCACCTTCGCCAAGAAGCAACTCGAAAAGCAGGGCATGAAGATCCATCTGGAAACCAAGGTTTCCAAGGTGGAAAAGGGCGCAAACTCCGTCACCGCGACGCTGGAGAAGAAGGACGGTTCTTCCGAAGAGATCACGGCTGATCGCATGATCTCTGCCGTTGGGGTCGTTGCCAATATCGAAGGCATCGGCCTCGAAGCTGCCGGCGTGAAGACCGATCGCGGCTTCATCGTCATCGACGGTTACGGCAAGACCAACGTTCCCGGCATCTACGCCATCGGCGATGTCGCAGGTCCGCCGCTGCTTGCCCACAAGGCGGAGCACGAGGCTGTCATCTGCGTCGAAAAGATCGCCGGTCTGCCGAATGTTCACCCGATGGACAAACTGAAGATTCCCGGCTGCACCTATTGCAACCCGCAGGTCGCTTCTGTCGGTCTCACCGAAGCCAAGGCCAAGGAACAGGGCCGCGATATCCGCGTCGGCCGCTTCTCCTTTGCGGCGAACGGCAAGGCTGTCGCGCTGGGTGAAGATCAGGGCATGGTCAAGACCATCTTCGACAAGAAGACCGGCGAGCTGCTCGGCGCGCATATGGTCGGGGCGGAAGTGACCGAACTCATTCAGGGCTTTGTCGTCGCTATGAATCTGGAGACGACAGAAGAAGATTTGATGCACACGATCTTCCCGCATCCGACCATTTCGGAATCGATGAAGGAAAGCGTGCTCGATGCCTATGGACGTGTGCTGAACGCATAAGTGCCGCGTGATGCCCGGCATTGTCTAACCATGCCGGGTGTCCCATATGTCTCGATACAGCCTTAAGGCGGGCTGTTATTTCAGGGAGCGTGGGAATGGAAAGTGTAGGCTGGATTGCAGCAATCATCATCGGCGGTCTCGCCGGCTGGCTTGCCGGCAAGCTCATGGACATGCGTTTCGGCATTTTCATGAACATTGTCCTTGGCATTGTCGGTTCGGTGGTCGCTGTTGCGGTGCTGCGAACCTTCGATGTTTTCGTGCAGGATAGCAGGCTCGGTTATTTCGTTACCGCCTTCATCGGCGCAAGCCTGTTGCTGTTCGTGGCTAAGCTCGTGCGGCGCTGACAACGCGTCGTGACCGGAAGGGGCTTACGCTTTTTCTGGAATTGTTCTAAAGCATCGCACCAAAGATGTCTGGATCGCCAAGGGCGATGGAAGCAGGTTTTTATGGTCACTATTCTCGACAGGACGTCGTCTGACGAAAAGCGTATCCGCCACCCGGAAAAGGCGCACAAGCCTGATACCGAGGTGATGCGCAAGCCCGAATGGATCCGCGTCAAGGCGCCGACCTCCAAGGGTTACCACGAGACGCGAGAACTGGTGCGCAGCCACAAGCTGGTGACCGTGTGCGAGGAAGCCGGCTGTCCGAATATCGGCGAGTGCTGGGACAAGAAGCACGCGACCTTCATGATCATGGGTGAAATATGCACCCGTGCCTGCGCCTTCTGCAACGTCGCGACCGGCAAGCCCAATCCGCTCGACATGAATGAGCCGGAAAATGTCGCCAAGGCCGTCAAGCAGATGGGACTTTCCCACGTCGTCATCACCTCCGTCGACCGTGACGATCTCGCCGATGGCGGTGCTGAACATTTCGAAAAGGTGATCTGGGCGATCCGCGCAGCCTCTCCCACGACCACAATCGAAATCCTCACGCCCGACTTCCTGAAGAAGCCCGGCGCGCTGGAACGTGTCGTTGCCGCAAAGCCCGACGTCTTCAACCATAATCTGGAAACGGTTCCGGGCAACTACCTCACGGTCCGCCCGGGTGCGCGCTATTTCCACTCGGTGCGCCTTCTGCAACGGGTGAAGGAACTCGATCCGACCATGTTCACCAAGTCGGGCATCATGGTTGGCCTCGGTGAAGAGCGCAATGAAGTGCTGCAGCTGATGGACGATCTGCGCAGCGCTGACGTCGACTTCCTGACCATCGGCCAGTACCTGCAGCCCACCCGCAAGCACCACAAGGTCGAGGCTTTCGTGACGCCGGAGGAATTCAAGTCCTACGAGACGGTGGCTTACACCAAGGGCTTCCTGATGGTTTCGTCGAGCCCGCTGACCCGTTCTTCCCACCATGCCGGTGACGATTTCGAACGCCTGCGTGCGGCACGCGAAAAGAAGTTGCTGGCGGCTGCGGAGTAAGCGACGCAAAGGTTCGTCAATACGGCATTGAGATTTGAAGTCTTCATGTTATCACCATCGTCATGCTCGGGCCTGCCCCGAGCATCTGCAACCTATGGAAATGACAATGGGTGACTAGATCCTTGGGATATTCCCGAGGATGACGGTGCGTGAGACGCGGCGCCGTGGATCAATGCAATCGTCTGTTTTTGGCCTTCAGGCCGATCACGCCGCAACCTTTTCAGGCCTGTGCGCCCGCATGCAGAGCACGACGCTCAGCACGACCGAGCAGATCGCCAGGACCTCGACCAGCGTCGGGCCACGCCCTTCCCAGAGAAAGCCGTAAAGCAGCGCAAACAGCGTTTCAAACAGGATCATCTGCCCAACCATGGTAAGCGGCAGCATGCGGCTCATACGGTTCCAGAAGGCATTGCCGAGGATGGACGCGGTGAAGCCGAGCCCGGCGGCGATGGCGGCGAAATACAGCCAGTCGCCCGTGCTGTGGCTTTCTCCACCCAGTGCGAAGGCGGGGATGGCGAGCGCCAGCGCAAGCCCGCCGGTCACTAAACCCGTCATCATGTTCCAGTCATCGGCGCTCACATCGTGAAGGCGCGACAGCCAGCGGGCATTGCCTACGGCGAAAGCCGTCCATGAAGCCAGCGCCCCGAGCGCGCAGGCAAGGCCGATGACACGAGAAATATCCAGACCCGCATCGTTTTCCGTCAGCGACTGCCATGAGATGCCGAGAATGCCTATCGCGCCGAAGGCAAGCGACGGCCACAGCCGCTTCAGCGATACGGCGCCGTGGTCGCGGCTGCCGATGATGGTAACGGCAACAGGCAGGAAGCCGATGATGATTGAGGTGAAGGCGACGCCGCTCAATTTCACCGCGGTCGAGATGAAAACATAGTAGGCGATGTTGCCGATCAAGCTCAGCCAGCCGAGCGCCAACCATTCGCGCGCGCCAAACCGCGCCGACACTTGTTTGAGGCGTGGCCCGATGATGACCAGCGAAATCAGCCCATAGGTCAGGTAGCGCGCCGTGGAAAGCTGCAGGGCGGAAAAATCCGGCACGAGTTTCGGAGCGAGAAATATCCCGCCCCAGAGCGCACCCGCCATTATGCCGTAAAAAACACCGAGACCAGTCCTGTTCATGTCCATCACATCCGCATTCACATTTGTCAGCGATGTGCCACAGGCGGTTGCGGCTGTCTTGACAAAAACTCCTGACGAATGTGAGCGTTCTAATGAATGCCGTGGCGGCGGCGATACGCGGCGGGGGTCTCTCCCACCGCAAGGCGCATGGCTCGTGTCAGCGCCGTCTGGTCGGAAAAACCGGCCCTGAGGGCGATTTCGGAAATCGGCATGACGGAGTTGCTGAGCAGGGCGCACACCTTCTCCATGCGCAACCCGGAAAGCCACCGATGCGGCGGAACACCGAATTCTTCGAGAAACAGCGCATGCAGGCGGCTGTCGCTGAGCGTCATGCAAGAGGCCAGCATCTCGATCGTCCAGGGAAAGAAGGGCTCGGCCCTCACGACCCCGCTCAGCTTTCGCAGGCGCTGGCGCACATCGCCCTTCTTGTTGGCAAGGCTGTCAACCAGCAGCGGCGCCCAAATGGCGGCAATATCGTCACGGCGTCCATCCGTTCCAACCAGGCTGCGCATATAGGCGATTAATTGACGTGTCTCAGGCGCAATATAGAGGAAGGGCGCGTGAGCGAATTTTTCAAGCGTCTGTTCGGGAATCACGCATTCATCGATATCCACCACCAGCGAATGATTGATGGCCGTGGCTTCCTGGGTATGTGGAAGATCGCGGTGGATAAAGACGCCGCGCCCGATGGACAACTCATCTTGCCGTCCTGCCACATCGATACGCAGGCAGCCGGAGACCGGCAGAACGATTTGAACGAATGCGTGTCGCTCCTTCGGTCTTTCCTGTCTGTAGGTTCTGATGTCGGCTGATGCGGCTGTCATGACGCTGTCGTTTCCATTGGGCAAAGAAACGGCCGCCTGGAAAAGCGGCCGGTTTCATTGGGTGATTATGACATTGTCTTGAAGATTGGGCCAGCCGGCTTTATCGGTCGGCCAGGCGCCGGCAATTAACAGTCTTCCTTGGCGGTCGATTCGCCGCGCTTGCGCTTGCGCAGAACCGGCTTGTTTTCTCTCGCCTCGCATTTGGCGACGTCGATCAGATAGGCGAGCACAGGCATGCCGTTCATCGATGCAAGCTGTTTGGCGGATTCGAGAAGGTTGATGATGTTGGAAAAATCGTCCATCGGCTCACTCAGTGGCTCAAAGCGGTTATGTATCGGGTCTGAACCCAAGGATGAATAGGCTGGGCGAAATAGGGAGCTTCCAGCGCCGTTGCATCCAATGGGTGTAATATTAGTCGCAAATAAATAGCAATCCCCCGCAAGGGGTTGCAATAGTCAATTTTCCGTAACTGCCATGCGCCACCCGGATATCGATTGAAAGCGATCGCCAGACGGCAGAGGGACGCGTAGCGCTCGAATGGGGCTCAGAATATGCCGAACTACCTCGAAAAGACGGATGATGCGGCCGCCATCATCGCTGGCGCGCGCCGCATCATGATCGTCGGCTGTTCCGGCGGTGGCAAGTCCACGCTCTCGCGCAAGCTCGTGCGGCGCTTTGGACTGGAATATATCTCGATGGACCGGGAGATTTTCTGGCTGCCGGGCTGGCAACTGCGCCCGCGTGCGGAACAGCGTGAAAGGATCGCGGACTTCGTTGCCGGCGAGCGGTGGTTGATGGATGGCAGCAATCCCTCGTCGTTTGATCTGCGTCTGCCGAGAACCGATATCGTGATCTGGGTTCGCATGCCGCGCTGGCTCTGTCTCTGGGGTGCCATCAGCCGAATCGTGAAAGGCTACGGCAAGGCGCGACCGGAAATGGCGCAGGGCTGCCCTGAGCGACTGGACCGCGAATTCCTGCGCTATATCTGGAATTTCGAGCGGCGACACGCACCACTTTTCGAGCAGAATTTCGATCTCTATGGGCCGGACGTGCCGGTATGGCAGCTGAAAAGCCGAAAACAACTCCGCCGCCTTCTTGATCTTCTGCACATCGAGGATTAACTGCCGCTCATGCCCAAGTTCGAAACGCATCGTTTTGTAAAACACTCGCCGGACCGCATGTACGACCTCGTCGCCGATGTGGAGAAGTATCCGCAGTTCCTGCCCTTATGCGAAGCACTTACCGTGCGCTCCCGCAAGGAGCGCGATGGCAAGACGCTGCTGGTGGCGGATATGACCGTGGGTTACAAGGCCATTCGCGAGACCTTCACCACGCAGGTTCTGCTCAATCCCGCGGAACGGGCCATCGACGTCAAATATATCGACGGGCCATTCAAATATCTCGACAATCGCTGGCGTTTCGATGCTGCCGAGGGCGGCTCCAACGTGCATTTCTTCATCGAATACGAGTTCAAGAACCGCCTCTTGGGCGCAGTCATGGGGTCCATGTTCGACCGTGCCTTCCGCATGTTCGCAGAAGCTTTCGAGACCCGCGCCGATAAGATCTACACCAATCCCGCCTGACGGAGGGCGATCAGCATCTCGAGCGCCGTCCTGACCGTTGCAAGACGGATGTCCGTACGGCCGATCTCGCCATAATGCATTTCCTGATGCAGGCTCCGGCCGTGACGGGCCTTGGCGGCCAGATGAACGAGACCCACCGGCTTTTCGGCGGATCCACCCCCCGGACCAGCAATGCCGGTAACGGCAACCGCGAAATCGGCGCGTGACCGGAACAGGGCGCCGTGCGCCATCTGCAGTGCGGTTTGCCGCGAGACCGCGCCAAAGCCCGTCAGCGTTTCAGCGCCAACGCCAAGCATGTCCATCTTGGCCTCGTTCGTATAGGTGACAAAACCGCGGTCGACCACCGCCGAGGAGCCCGAAATCTCCGTCAACGCACCCGCGATCAGGCCGCCCGTGCAGCTTTCCGCGGTCGAGACCATGAGACCGTCTGCTGCAAAATCAGCAATGATCTGCCGTGCGAGCCCTTCAATATCCGCTGGAAACAGGCTCATAGCGGTCTGCCCTTGTAAACGACCGTGGCGGTGGCGATTGCTGCGATCCCCTCCCTGCGACCAACGAAGCCGATGGTTTCATTGGTCGTCGCCTTCACCGAGCAACGCTCCAGCGAGATGCCGAGCATGTCGGAGAGCGCTTCCCGCATGGCCTGCCGATGCGGCCCGATGCGCGGCGCTTCGGCGATCAGCGAGACATCGGCATTCATGATCGTGCCGCCATTGTCGCGCACCACTTTCGCCGCGTGCTCCAGAAATATGCGGGAAGGAGCTCCTTTCCATTGCGGATCGGAAGGAGGGAAATGGTCACCGATGTCGCCGGCGCCGCAGGTCGCCAGCAAGGCATCCGTCAGCGCATGCAGCGCAACATCCGCATCCGAATGACCCTTGAGCTTCTGATCATGCTCGATGAATATGCCGCACAGCGTCACGCCTTCGCCGGGCTCCAGCTGGTGTACGTCGTAGCCGTTCCCGGTGCGCACGTCCGGCATTGCATGAGAGAGCTTTTCATCGGCCATGGCGATATCCCGCTTGAGAGTGAGTTTCACATTATCGACCGAACCTTCGGTCAATGTTACTGCCAGACCCGCCCATTCGGCAATCGACGCGTCATCGGTAAAATCCGATTTTCCCGAGGCGGCAGCAGCGCGATGCGCGGCGAGGATGTCGGCATAGTCGAAACTCTGTGGGGTCTGTGCGGCATAAAGGCCCTGTCTCGAAACCGTGTCGGTGACACGATTGCCCGCGCCGCGTTTCAGCGTGTCAGTGACGGGCAGGGCGGGTAGAACACCGCCCGCGCCCTCCCGGTGCAGGGCGACAATACGTTCAAGCATATCGACGGAAACGAAAGGCCGCACCGCGTCGTGGATCATCACGTGGCTCAGGCCGTGGCGGGAAAGCGCCTCCAGTCCGGCCAGAACAGACTGCTGCCGCGTCACGCCGCCAATAACCGTGGTGACGCGCTCCCCGGCATCAAGTCGCTGGAGAACCGGAGTGAGCAGCGCCGTATCGTCCGCATGGCGCACGACGACGATATGGGAAGCGTTCTTCCACTGGAGGAACGTCGACAGAGTGTGCTCGATCACAGCCTTGCCGCCGATCGGACGATATTGTTTCGGACCCTCCTCGGGAGAGCCGGCTCTTTCCCCGCGTCCCGCGGCCACGATGACGATGCCGAGTTTCATAGTACGTTCCTGCATTGGTCGTATGCTTTGCGTGCAACCCTTCGTGGTTGACAGTCATGCTCTAGCGTTTCAAAACCCCGATGGCCAGCCCGATAAGGCGGGCATCAGCCCCGCAAAGCGCAGGAGATGACGTTGCTGCGCCTTCGAAGCTGCACAATTTGCCGCCGACAGCAAAACAGGCAGGCAGCCGCTCAGCAAATAAAAGGTGCAACCTTCTAAAAGTGCTTGGCAACTGCGCAAACACTGTCTAAAAATAATGCAAATAACCCTTCTGCATGAAAGATCATCATTTGGCCCTTCCGGAGTTGTCAGAACCGTTCAGCATCGGCTCAGTCACGATCCGTAATCGGGCTGTGCTGGCGCCCATGTCGGGCGTGACGGATCTGCCTTTCCGACAGCTCGCCTGGCGTTATGGAGCGGGCCTCGTGGTGACGGAAATGGTGGCAAGCCGGGAGCTTGTTGCCAATCGCGGGGAATCCTGGGCGCGGCTGAAAAATGCAGGCATGGTTCCGCACATGGTGCAGCTTGCGGGACGCGAGGCGCATTTCATGGCCGAGGCGGCGAAGATCGCCGCTGGCAATGGCGCCGGTATCATCGATATCAATATGGGCTGTCCTGCCAAGAAGGTGACGGGCGGTTATTCCGGCTCGGCGCTGATGCGCGATCCCGATCACGCGCTTTCGCTGATCGAGGCGACTGTCAATGCGGTCGATGTGCCGGTGACCTTGAAGATGCGGCTCGGCTGGGATGAAAACAGCATTAACGCACCTGATATAGCTCGGCGCGCCGAAGCAGCAGGCGTTCGCCTTATTACCATTCACGGTCGCACCCGCATGCAGTTTTACGAGGGTCGGGCGGATTGGGATGCCATCCGCGCCGTGCGTGAGGTGATCTCCGTGCCGCTGATCGCCAATGGTGACGTCGAGACGGCGGAAGATGCTCGCGAAATCCTGCGGCGGTCGGGTGCGGACGCCGTCATGGTCGGTCGCGGCGCGCAGGGGCAGCCGTGGTTGCCGGCGGTGCTCGCGGGGCATGCAGCGCCGCATCGAGAGGATATCCCCGCCATCGCCGTCGAACATTATGAGATGATGCTGGAATTTTACGGAAGGGAAGCCGGCCTCCGGCATGCCCGCAAACATCTCGGCTGGTATCTCGACCGTTTCGCGCCAGGTATCGCCACGACCGACAAGGCAAAAATCATGACATCGCGCGAGACGGGGGAGGTGGCAGACCTGCTGCGTTCCGCCCTTTGCGAAAATGCGGGCGAAGATGCCGCAAGGAAGGCCGCATGAGCGCTGATAAACACAGCCCTGCAGATGCGAACCCGCTCGCCATGGCGGTTCTGAACGCGGTGCAGAATCCCGTCATTCTGGTGGATGCCGAAGGTTTTATCGCCTTCGCCAACTGGGAAGCCGAAGCCTTTTTCGGCGCCAGCGCCTCCCACCTCGCGCGCTATAGGGTTTCCACTTTCATCCCCTTCGGCAGCCCGCTGCTTGCCCTGATCGATCAGGTGCGGGAGCGCCGCGCGCCGGTCAATGAGTATCGCGTTGATCTGAGCTCGCCGCGTCTCGGCCAGGACAAGCTGGTTGATCTTTATGTCGCGCCCGTCGTCAGCGAGCCTGGATCGGTCGTCGTCGTCTTTCAGGAACGGTCTATGGCCGACAAGATCGACCGGCAGCTGACCCATCGCGCTGCTGCCCGCTCCGTCACCGGCCTTGCCTCGATGCTCGCGCATGAGATCAAGAACCCTCTGTCGGGCATTCGCGGCGCGGCCCAGCTTCTGGAGACCTCGGTTGCGGATGAGGACCGGGCGCTGACCCGGCTGATCTGTGACGAGACGGATCGCATCGTTTCGCTGGTCGACCGCATGGAGGTGTTTTCCGACGAGCGGCCGGTGGATCGCGTGCCGGTCAACATCCATTCGGTTCTCGATCATGTAAAGGCGATCGCCAAGGCCGGTTTCGCCCGCAACATCAAGATATCGGAAAATTACGACCCGTCGCTGCCGCCGGTCTACGCCAACCGCGACCAGCTGGTGCAGGTCTTCCTCAACCTGGTCAAGAATGCGGCCGAAGCGGTGGCCAATCAGTCGGATGGCGAGATCGTGCTGACGACCGCCTATCGTCCCGGGATCCGACTATCTGTTGCCGGCAGCCGGGAGCGCATCTCGCTTCCGCTGGAATTCTGCGTGCATGACAATGGCCCGGGCGTACCCGCCGATCTCTTGCCGCATCTTTTCGATCCGTTCATCACCACCAAGACGAATGGTTCGGGCCTCGGTCTGGCGCTTGTCGCCAAGCTGATTGGCGCCCATGGCGGCATTGTCGAATGCGACAGCCAGAACCACCGCACGACTTTCCGCGTATTGATGCCCGTCTCGCCGGAAGTGGCGCTCGACGACAGCACTTTGCCGAACACGACAGGGAATGACCAATGACAGCTACGATCCTCGTCGCCGATGATGATGCCGCAATCCGCACGGTGCTCAACCAGGCGCTGAGCCGCGCCGGTTATGACGTGCGCATCACCTCCAATGCTGCAACGCTCTGGCGCTGGGTTTCGGCAGGTGAGGGCGATCTTGTCGTCACCGATGTCGTCATGCCCGATGAGAACGCCTTCGACCTTCTGCCGCGCATCAAGAAAGCCCGTCCGGACCTTCCCGTTCTCGTCATGAGCGCTCAGAACACCTTCATGACCGCCATCAAGGCCTCGGAAAAGGGTGCCTACGATTACCTGCCCAAGCCCTTCGACCTGACAGAACTGATCGCCTTCATCGGCCGCGCACTCTCCGAGCCGAAGCGCAAGCCGGCCAAGCTGGACGACGACATGCAGGACGGCATGCCGCTCGTCGGTCGCTCCGCCGCAATGCAGGAAATCTACCGGGTTCTCGCCCGCCTGATGCAGACCGACCTGACGCTGATGATAACGGGCGAATCCGGCACGGGTAAGGAACTGGTGGCCCGCGCGCTGCATGATTACGGCAAACGCCGCAACGGTCCGTTCGTCGCCATCAACATGGCGGCAATCCCGCGTGACCTCATTGAATCCGAACTCTTCGGCCATGAAAAGGGCGCCTTCACGGGGGCCCAGAACCGCTCGACCGGCCGTTTCGAACAAGCTGAGGGCGGCACGCTCTTCCTCGATGAAATCGGCGACATGCCGATGGACGCCCAGACGCGCCTGCTGCGCGTATTGCAGCAGGGTGAATATACGACGGTTGGCGGACGCACGCCGATCCGCACCGATGTCCGTATCGTCGCGGCAACCAACAAGGATCTGAAGCAGTCGATCAATCAGGGCCTGTTCCGCGAGGACCTCTATTACCGCCTGAACGTGGTGCCGTTGCGCCTGCCACCGCTGCGGGACCGCGCCGAGGATATTCCCGATCTGGTCCGCCATTTCATCCAGACGGGCGAGAAGGAAGGCCTGGAAGGCAAGCGTTTCGAGACCGAAGCTCTTGAAGTCATGAAGGCCTATGCCTGGCCGGGCAACGTGCGCGAGCTGGAAAACCTGATCCGCCGACTGATGGCGCTTTATCCGCAGGAAGTCATCACCCGCGAAATCATCGAGCAGGAACTGCAATCGGATGTTCCCGACAGCCCGCTCGACAAGATGGCCGTGCGCACCGGTTCACTCACCATCTCGCAGGCGGTCGAGGAAAACATGCGGGACTATTTCGCCAGCTTCGGCGATGGCCTTCCGCCGCCCGGCCTTTATGACCGCGTGCTGCGCGAACTGGAGTATCCGCTGATTCTGGCTGCGTTGACTGCCACGCGCGGCAACCAGATCAAGGCTGCCGATCTTCTCGGTCTGAACCGAAATACCCTGCGCAAGAAAATCCGCGAGCTGGGTGTTTCCGTCTATCGCAGCTCCCGCCCCAGCTGAGAATGTTGACAAGGCCGCATTTGTCGTTGCATTTTCGCCACATTGTGTTGCTTGGAAAACACTAGGAAGGACAGAGATTCGCCCCACATGTGCGAACCTCGCCTGACTTCATGACTGTGGCGCTGGCTGGCCAGCGATTGGGAGTAGTGCATGCGGAAACCCGCCGCCGAAAACGCCGTTGCCGACGAAGCAGCGGGCATGGTGGTCGCCGATCGCAGGATGTCTTTCGCTCTGCCGGGGCTGGTGCTCGCCGGCGTGGCCCTCGTGTGCGCCATCATCACGCTTTTCGTGCTGCTGGGCGTCACGCCAATCGCGCCGACATCGAATGTGGTCATCGCTTCCGTCGTCATCAACTCGATCTTCGTGATCGGCCTGATCTTCCTGATCGGTCGCGAAATCAACCGGCTGCTGAAAGCGCGCAAAAAGGGCAGGGCGGCAGCGCGTCTGCACGTGCGCATTGTCGTGCTTTTCTCCATCGTGGCGATCACGCCCGCAGTGCTTGTCGCCATCTTCGCCAGCCTGACGCTGAACGTCGGTCTCGATCGCTGGTTTTCGCTGCGCACCCAGTCGATCGTCGATTCATCAAGTAATATCGCCCAGGCATACATGATGGAGAATGCCGGTTACCTCCAGGGGCAGACCCTGTCGATGGCGACCGACCTCGACCGCAACCGCGCTCTTTTTTATCTCGACCGCACCGGATTCGTTGATCTTATGACCCGCCAGGCGAAAGGGCGCGGCCTTCTTGGTGCGTTTCTCGTGCAGGAGGATGGCGACGCCGTCGCCCAGGCCGACATCAAGACGGAAAAGCCGCTTCCCGCGATACCGCATGACGCGCTCGAAAAGGCGGCCGCCGGCCAGCCGACGCTGATCCCGCCCGGTATTACCAACCTCGTAGGCGCCATCATCAAGCTCGAAGGCATCAGCGGCACATTCCTTTATACGGTGCGTGCGGTCGATCCCAAGGTGATGGGCGCGATGCGGCTGATGGAAGAGAACCGCGCCGAATACAAGGCTATGGAGGCAGGCCGCGCCCCGCTGCAGATCGCCTTCGCAATTCTCTATCTCGGTTTTGCACTGATAGTGCTGCTCGCGGCAATCTGGACGGCCATTGCGGTGGCCGACCGTATCGTGCGGCCGATCCGCCTTCTCATCAGCGCCGCAGACAGCGTTGCCACCGGCAACATGCATGTCCTCGTTCCAGTTCGCGCTGTCGATGGCGACGTCGGTCGCTTGTCCCGCACCTTCAACAAGATGGTGTCGGAACTGCGCAGCCAGCAGGAGCAGATCATCGAGGCCAAGGACGACATCGATGATCGCCGCCGTTTCATCGAGGCCGTGCTGTCAGGCGTGACCGCCGCGGTTATCGGCGTTGACGAAAACCGCAGGATAACCATCGTCAATCCGTCGGGCGAAGAGTTCCTCGCACAAACGTCGGAACAGCTCATTGGCGCACAACTCTCCGAGATCGCGCCTGAGATCGAACAGGTCGTCAACGAGGCCAACAGCTGGTCGCGCGGCAACTTCCGCAAGCAGATCAACATTATGCGGCGTGGCAAGGAACGAACGCTGAATGTACAGGTAACGCGCGAAGACGCCCGCGACAGCCGTGACAGCTACGTCATCACGCTCGACGACATCACCGATCTCGTCATCGCGCAACGCTCGACGGCGTGGTCGGATGTCGCGCGGCGTATCGCGCACGAAATCAAGAACCCGCTGACGCCGATCCAGCTTTCCGCCGAGCGCATCAAGCGCCGTTTCGGCAAGCAGATCGACGAAAGCGACCGCGCCGTCTTCGACCAGTGTACGGACACCATCGTCCGGCAGGTCGGCGATATCGGCCGCATGGTGGATGAATTCTCCGCTTTTGCGCGTATGCCGAAGCCAACGAAGGAAAAGTCGGACCTGCGGGCGATCCTGAAGGACGCAGCGTTTCTCCGGGAAATCAGCGCCGCGGACACCAAGTTTACGACGGAGCTGGGTGACACCCCGCTGGAGGGCATGTTCGATGCCCGCATGCTGGGGCAGGCCTTTGGCAACCTCATCAAGAATGCGACGGAAGCCATCGAAGCGGTGGAAGGCGAAAAGCGGCCGGGCAAGATCCTCGTTCGCGCGTCCTTCGACGAGACCAACTCGCGTTTTGTGGCCGACATCATCGACAATGGCCGCGGTCTGCCGGTGGAAAATCGCCACCGCATTCTCGAACCCTATATGACGATGCGGGACAAGGGCACAGGCCTTGGTCTCGCCATCGTCAAGAAGATCATCGAAGAGCATGGCGGGTATCTGGAACTCCATGATGCCCCGCCGGAGTTCGATCATGGCCACGGCGCCATGATCAGAGTGCTGCTGCCCTATATCGAGGCGGTCGGCGGCGAAAATAACAAGGAAGCAGCATATGGCGTCTGATATTCTGGTCGTGGATGACGAGGCGGACATTCGCGAAATCGTGGCGGGCATTCTCTCCGATGAGGGGCATGAAACGCGTATGGCGTTCGACAGCGACAGCGCGCTGGCCGCCATTTCGGAACGCGTGCCGCGCCTGATCTTTCTCGACATCTGGATGCAGGGTTCGAAGCTCGATGGTCTGGCGCTGCTCGATGAGATCAAGAGCCGCCATCCCGAAATTCCGGTCGTGATGATCTCGGGGCACGGTAATATCGAAACCGCCGTCAACGCCATCAAGCGCGGCGCCTTCGACTTCATCGAAAAGCCGTTCAAGGCTGACCGCCTTATTCTCATTGCCGAACGCGCGCTGGAAAACTCCAAGCTGAAGCGCGAGGTTCAGGAGCTCAAGAAGCGCACGGGGGATGCGGTTGAACTTGTCGGTGCGTCACTTGCAGTATCGCAGCTGCGCCAGACCATCGACCGGGTCGCGCCCACCAACAGCCGAATCATGATTCTCGGCCCGTCAGGTTCCGGCAAGGAACTGGTGGCGCGGATGATCCACAAAAAGTCGTCTCGGGCGACAGGTCCCTTTGTTGCCCTTAACGCCGCGACGATCACGCCGGATCGCATGGAGATTGCACTCTTCGGCACCGAAGGCCTGCCTGGACAGCCCCGGAAGGTGGGCGCACTGGAAGAAGCCCATCGTGGCGTTCTTTATCTCGACGAGGTGGGCGAGATGCCCCGCGAGACCCAGAACAAGATCCTGCGCGTGCTTGTCGACCAGCAATTCGAGCGTGTGGGCGGCGGCAAGCGGGTGAAGGTGGATGTGCGCATCATTTCGTCGACGGCCCATCACCTCGAAAGCCTGATCGCCGAGGGCCAGTTCCGTGAGGACCTCTACCACCGTCTCGCCGTCGTGCCGGTGAAGGTACCGGCGCTGTCCGAGCGACGCGAGGATATTCCCTTCCTCGTCGACATGTTCATGCGGCAGATTTCCGAACAGGCTGGCATCCGCCCGCGCAAGATCGGCGACGACGCAATGGCCGTTCTTCAGACCCATGACTGGCCGGGCAACATCCGACAGCTTCGCAACAATATCGAGCGGTTGATGATACTGGCGCGTCCCGAAGGCGGCGAAGCCCCGATCTCTGCTGACATGCTGCCGTCCGATATCGGCGACATGTTGCCGAAGATATCGGCTCAGGGCGATCAGCACATCATGACGCTGCCTTTGCGCGAAGCTCGCGAAATGTTCGAGCGAGACTATCTGGTGGCGCAGATCAACCGATTCGGGGGCAATATTTCGCGAACGGCGGAATTTGTCGGCATGGAACGCTCTGCACTGCATCGCAAACTGAAATCTCTCGGCGTATAAGGGGGCCGGGGCCAGGTCGCCGTAACCGATTATCCGTCAGAGAGACAGCATGAGAGTCATCATTTGCGGCGCAGGGCAGGTGGGTTACGGCATCGCCGAACAGTTGTCGCGCGAGGACAACGAAGTATCCGTCATCGATACCGCCGCGTCTTTGATCACCGCCATCACAGAGACGCTTGATGTCCGCGGTTACGTCGGCCATGGCGCGCATCCGGACATGCTGGCTAAGGCCGGAGCGGACCAGGCGGACATGATCATCGCCGTGACGCTGCATGACGAAATCAACATCGTCGCCTGCGAGGTTGCGCATGCCTTGTTCAGCGTGCCGACCAAGATCGCCCGCATCCGCGACCAGAGCTATCTTAAGCCTGAATATGCCGATCTCTTCAGCCGCGAAAACATGTCCATCGACGTGACGATCTCGCCGGAAGTTGAAGTCGGCAAGATGGTGCTGCGGCGCATCGCCTTTCCGGGCGCGACCGACGTGGTGCGTTTCGCGGACGACACGGTCTACATGCTGGCCATCGAATGTATGGAGGATTGCCCGGTCATCAATACGCCGTTGCAGCAACTCTCCAGCCTCTTTCCAGACCTCATCGCGACGGTTGTGGGTGTCTACCGGGATGGTTTCCTCAAGGTCGCGCATTCTTCCGAACAATTGCGGGTCGGCGACCTTGCCTACGTCATCTGCCAGCGGCAACACGCCCGCCGCACGCTCAGCCTGTTCGGTCACGAAGAGCAGGAGGCGCAGCGCATCGTTATTGCGGGCGCGGGCAATATCGGCCACTTCGTTGCCAGCAAGATCGAGGAGTTGCAGCCAAAGACGCGGGTGAAAATTATCGAAGCGGATCGCGACAGGGCAGTTGCCGCATCGGAACAGCTCAGCCACACCATCGTCATGCATGGTTCAGCGCTGGACCAGAAAATTCTCATGCAGGCCGACATTCAGGACGCGGACCTGATCGTCACACTGACCAATAACGACCAGACCAATATCCTGGCTGCGGTCATGGCCAAGCAACTCGGCTGCAAGTCGAACCTCGCGCTTTTGAACAGTTCCTCCTTTCACGAGGTTGCCGACTCGCTCGGACTTGACGCCTATATCAATCCGAGGGCGGTCACCATTTCCCGCGTTCTCCAGCATGTGCGCAAGGGTCGTATTCGCTCCGTCTATGCCGTGCAGCGCGGTTCGGCAGAGGTGATCGAGGCGGAGGCGCTGGAAACGTCACCGCTCGTCGGTCAGTCCTTTCGTGACGTTGAAATGCCCGAAGGCGTCCGTATCGGCGCGATATATCGCGATGGCGTGGTCATCCGGCCGGACGGGAGCACCAAGATCAAGGCGAAAGACCGCGTCGTACTGTTCGCCTCCGCCGACGCGGTGCGGGACGTGGAACAGCTTTTCCGCGTTTCGATACAATATTTCTGACTGTTTCGACGGCAGAAAACGGGTCAATACTCGTACCCATTCGACTGTTTTCGCCGTTGCCGAACAAGACACGATTTGATACCAGAGTTTGAGGTCGGCCAAACGGGGGACGAGATTTGGCCGGCTTATTATTGATTGATTATTTTCCGGTATCCCTGCCGGCAAAAAAGAAAGAAGCGGCGCCATGGCGGAACGTTCTCAAAACCTTCAAGATCTTTTCCTCAACACCGTACGCAAGAAAAAGATTTCACTGACGATCTTCCTGATCAACGGTGTCAAGCTGACGGGCGTGATAACGTCCTTCGATAATTTCTGCGTTCTGCTGCGCCGGGACGGTCATTCGCAGCTGGTTTACAAGCATGCGATCTCGACCATCATGCCCGGACAGCCGCTGGAACTCGAAATCGAAGAAGGTCCGGACCGCTCGCAGAACCTTCAGGACCTGTTCCTCAGCACGGTTCGCAAGAAGAACATTGCGCTGACGATCTTCCTGATCAACGGTGTCAAGCTCACGGGCGTGGTCACGGCTTTCGACAATTTCTGCGAGCTTCTGCGTCGCGACGATCACGCACAGCTTGTCTACAAGCACGCTATTTCGACCATCATGCCGGGTCAGCCGATGCAGATGTTCGAAAACGAAGAAGGCGCTGCACGCGAGGCGTCCTGACCTTCTCTTCTTAATGGAACCAACCGCACCGGGAACTTATTTGCCGCTGGGCGGTTGCCTCCTATTGACGTCCGCGCTAGCGCGGACGAATTCCAACCGCCTTTCCCGATGAGGACTGCCATTTCGACCCGCGACACCTCGAACGAATCGATCATTCCCGAGCAGGAAAAACACCGCGACGACATGCGCGCCGTGGTTCTTGTGCCGGTCCTGAAGCAGCGCGACACCCGCGACGCGGCTGCATTACCTGCCGCTGCTGGCCGCTCGGTCGAGGCGAAGCTTGAGGAAGCGAAGGGGCTGGCGCTCGCCATCGATCTCGAGGTGACCCAGGGGCTCATCGTCGCGGTCAACCAGCCACGCCCGGCGACATTGTTCGGCACCGGCAAGATCGAGGAAATCGGTCATCTTCTGGATGAAACCAATTCCGGCCTGGTCATTGTCGACCATCCGCTGACGCCGGTGCAGCAGCGCAATCTCGAAAAGCATTGGAATGCCAAGGTTATCGACCGAACGGGCCTGATCCTGGAAATCTTCGGGCGCCGAGCCTCCACCAAGGAGGGTACGCTGCAGGTCGATCTTGCGCATCTGAACTATCAGAAGGGTCGCCTCGTTCGAAGCTGGACCCACCTTGAACGCCAGCGCGGTGGCGCGGGCTTCATGGGCGGCCCCGGTGAAACGCAGATCGAGGCTGACCGGCGCCTGCTTCAGGAACGCATCGTCAAGCTCGAGCGGGAACTGGAGCAGGTGGTGCGAACCCGCCAGCTTCATCGCGCCAAGCGCCGCAAGGTGCCGCATCCGATCGTGGCGCTGGTCGGGTATACCAATGCCGGCAAGTCGACGCTGTTCAACCGCATTACCGGTGCGGGCGTTCTGGCCGAGGATATGCTGTTCGCCACGCTCGACCCGACATTGCGGCGCATGAAACTGCCGCACGGCCGCACGGTCATCCTGTCCGATACGGTCGGTTTCATTTCGGATCTGCCGACACATCTGGTCGCGGCTTTCCGTGCGACGCTGGAAGAAGTGCTGGAAGCCGATCTCATCCTGCATGTCCGCGATATGTCCGATCCGGACAATGCCGCGCAGTCGGCGGATGTGCTGCGCATTCTCGGCGATCTCGGCATTGACGAAAAGGAAGCCGAGCACCGTATCATCGAGGTCTGGAACAAGGTTGACCGCCTCGATCCGGAAGCCCACGACGCCATCATGCAAAGAGCCGAAGGCAGCGCCAATATTCGTGCTGTCTCTGCGATCACCGGCGAGGGCGTCGATGCCCTGATGGACGAGAT
Source organism: Agrobacterium sp. 5Ca39 (assembly GCF_055382365.1). Lineage (NCBI taxonomy): Bacteria > Pseudomonadati > Pseudomonadota > Alphaproteobacteria > Hyphomicrobiales > Rhizobiaceae > Agrobacterium > Agrobacterium sp. 5Ca39. Next base: position 1,059,661 of record NZ_AP026436.1, read on the forward strand.
TTCGAAACGCCTCTCCGGTGTTCTGACGGAGACGACCGTGGTCCTGTCCGTTGAACAATTGCCGCTCATTTCCTGGGTCTACAGCAATTCCATCGTCGACGGGCGGGAAGATCACGAGGATGGTTCGGTTGCCCTCGATGTTCGCCTGTCCGAAGCGCAGGCCGCAGAGCTGGAACGCAAGCTCGGGAAGACGACCACACGCGAGCGGGAGGACTGGGAACGCTGAGCGCTCTCGGCCGCCCCTTATTCCAAGTCATTCTTCCGCGCAAAGCCGAGAGTTGACGTTTGCCGAAACGTCTTACGCCGCAGACCAGACCGCCAGTTCATATCCATCGGGATCGGTAAAATGGAACCGGCGTCCGCCGGGAAAGGCGAAGATTGCGACGGTTATCTCGCCACCCGCCGCCGCCACCTGCCGCTGGGCATCGTCGATATCAGCCGCATAGAGAATAACCAGCGGTCCACCCTTCGCGGAAACCGGCGCCGTGGTGGTAAAACCGCCGGTCAGGCGGCCGTCGGAAAATTCGCAATATTGCGGACCGTAATCCTTGAAAGACCAGCCGAAAGCGCCGCCGTAAAAGGCTTTGCTGCGCTCAATATCGCTCACGTTGAATTCGACATAGTCGATTCGCCGGTCGTTGCCATTTTCCGTCATCATTTACTCCATCACGTCTCTTCGAGCAGCGCCTTCAAGGCTTCGAGATCGGCTGTGACAGCCCTCGCATCCCCGTTGAAATCCTCGTCCGTCATCCCCTCAAGACGAAGCAGCGTGAAACTGACCTCGGCGCCACTGCCGTTCGGGGTCACCCTGAGCGCGTTATAGACCTTCAGGCCATCGGGCAAGGTGACGACGTGATCCACGACCCCGAATTCGTTTGCTGGCGCAAAATTCACCCTGACCTCGCCGAGTGGTCCGCCTTCGGCGATCCAGTCTTGGCCATCCGGCCTGAGGCCACCTGCCAGTCCGGCAGCCCAGCGAGCCATGTTGTTCGGATCGGAAACGAAGTCATAGACGTGACTCCACGGCTTCTCGATAGACAGATGAATGATTCTCGACTGCATGACAGACATTTCATCCTCCTCGTGCGGCACGCTCCTCTTGCTGCGCCACTTTGTCGTCACTTGATGCAAGTCAAGGATGTTTCACCGCAGAGATGGGAGAAAGCAAGGAGATAAAAACCGGACTCCTATCATGAACATCTATCGCGCCGGACAGGAACGCCCGCAGCAGCCCGTTGAAAGGCTGGACGCGGAGGCCGTCAATTCCGCAAAAACGCGCAAACCGCTTTACGAAGCACGCAGGAAAATTTTTCCCAAGCGCGCGGAAGGTCGGTTCCGGCGGTTCAAATGGCTTGTCATGCTCGTCACGCTCGGCATTTATTATCTCACGCCGTTCCTGCGTTGGGACCGTGGCCCCTATGCGCCAGATCAGGCAGTATTGATCGATATCGCCAATCGACGCTTTTATTTCTTTTTCATCGAAATCTGGCCGCAGGAATTTTTCTTCGTCGCGGGATTGCTGGTCATGGCGGGGTTGGGGCTGTTTCTCGTTACCTCCGCCGTGGGACGTGCATGGTGCGGTTACACCTGTCCCCAGACAGTGTGGGTGGACCTGTTTCTCGTCGTCGAACGGGCGATCGAGGGTGACCGAAATGCACGCATGAAGCTGGACGCCGCGCCCCTTACAGTCGGCAAATTCCGCAAGCGAGTGTTGAAGCACGCGATCTGGCTGGTGATTGGCGCCCTGACCGGCGGCGCCTGGATTTTCTACTTCGCCGATGCGCCGACGCTGGCGCGGGAATTCGTCACCGGCCAGGCGCCCATGATTGCCTATTCGACCGTCGCCATCCTCACCGCCACGACCTATGTCTTTGGCGGGTTGATGCGGGAACAGGTCTGCACCTACATGTGCCCTTGGCCACGCATTCAGGCGGCGATGCTGGATGAGAATTCGCTTGTCGTCACCTATAACGACTGGCGCGGCGAGCCACGCTCACGGCACGCCAAAAAGGCCGCCGCAGCGGGGGAGAGCGTCGGCGATTGCGTCGATTGCAACGCTTGCGTGGCGGTCTGTCCCATGGGCATCGACATCAGGGACGGGCAGCAGCTGGAATGCATCACCTGCGCGCTCTGCATCGATGCCTGCGACGGGGTGATGGACAAGATCGGCAAGCCGCGTGGCCTGATCGCCTATGCCACGCTTGCCGAGTATCAATCCAACATGGCGCTCGCGACCGGCAACGGTCAGCACGCAATCCGCCCAGCCAACGTGCGTGAGGAAGACGGCAAATTCAGCAAGCGCGTGCGCCACTTCAACTGGCGCATCATCTTCCGTCCGCGGACGCTACTTTATACTGCCATCTGGGCGGCTGTCGGCATCGGCATGCTGTTTGCGCTGGTGACGCGCGAGCGGCTGGCGCTCAATGTTCTGCACGACCGCAATCCGCAATATGTGCTGGAATCGAACGGATCCATCCGCAACGGCTACACCGTGCGCATCCTCAACATGGTGCCGCAGCCGCGCACGGTGAGCCTGACCATCAAGGGCCTTCCTGATGCTGTGATGAAGATAAACGGTATGCCCGATGCGGCCGCGCGTGCCTTTGAGGTGACGGTGGAGCCGGATGAAGCGACGACGCTGAAGGTCTTCGTCACCCGGACGGGCGGGCGCGTCGCTCGGGCCGCGGAAAATTTCGAGTTTATCGTCAGCGATACGGGCGGCCATGAGACGGCCCGCTATGACGCTGTTTTCAACGCTCCGGGAGCGACAAAATGACCGTGAACAATCGTCGCACGTCCGGTTTCACTTTTACCGGCTGGCATATGCTGGGCGTCATGCTGCTGTTTTTCGGCACCGTCATCACCGTCAACATGGTGATGGCCTGGAACGCGGTCAACAGCTGGAGCGGGCTTGTCGTGCCGAATACCTATGTGGCCAGCCAGCAGTTCAACGCGAAGGCGGAAGCAGCCAAGGCGAGGGCGGCGACCGGCATCAAGGGTAAACTTGCGGTGGACGAAAGGACGGTCCGCTACGAGGTCTTTCATCCCGATACCGGCCCGGTCGATACCGATCAGGTGATCGCGCATTTTCGCCGGCCCGTCGGGGAGCGCCAGAATTTCGACATGGAGCTGACCCCGGTTGCCAAAGGGGTCTTTACCGGCCCGCATGACATGCTGCCGGGTCAGTGGATCGTAGAAATTACAGCCGTCAAGAACGGGCGGATCATCGTGCACGAGGGTACGCGGATCGCCGTTGTCAGGGGGCGCCAATGAGCTGTTGTGCACCGGGGACGGAAGGATCGCTGCAGCTTGCCGATCCGGTCAATCCACCGTCGTCAGAGGAGCTGATGCTGGCAAGCCGTGATCTCGGGCAGGGTCTCCGCCAGACCGATCTCAGCGTGCCGGATGTTTATTGCGGCGCCTGCATTACCACCGTGGAGAGCGCGCTCGGCCGCTTGCCGCAGGTGGAGCGGGCGCGGTTGAACCTTTCGTCCAAGCGTGTTGCGATTGTCTGGAGACAAGAGGTCGAGGGTGTCAGGACCGATCCCGCCGACCTTGCCCGCGCCATTCTGGCGACGGGATACCGCACGCATCTTTTCGCCAGTGGTCAGGACGCTTCCGACGCGTTGCGTTCGCAGCTGATCAGGGCGGTTGCGCTATGCGGCTTTGCCTCGGCCAATATCATGCTTTTGTCCGTTTCCGTCTGGTCCGGCGCGGATGCGGCGACGCGCGACATGTTTCACTGGATTTCGGCGATGATCGCCGCCCCGGCGCTGATCTACGGTGGGCGTTTCTTTTATCAGTCGGCCTGGAGCGCGCTGAAACACGGCCGCACAAACATGGACGTGCCGATCGCACTGGCCATCACGCTGTCCTATGCCGTTTCGCTGTGGGAGACGATCCACCACGGTGAACATGCCTGGTTCGATGCGACGGTGTCGCTGCTGTTCTTCCTGCTGATCGGCCGCACGCTCGATCATATCATGCGCGACAAGGCTCGTTCGGCGATTGCCGGGCTCGCCCGGCTCTCGCCACGGGGCGCGACCGTCCTCGGTGAGAACGGAACACGCGAATACCGCCCGCTTGCTGATATCGAGCCGGGAATGTCGATTGCGATAGCGGCAGGAGACCGTGTGGCGGTCGACGCGGTGGTCGAGAGTGGCAGCAGCGATCTCGACATGTCGATCGTCAATGGTGAAAGCGCGCCAAGGCGTGTTGCGGTGGGTGACAGCCTGCAGGCGGGTACGCTGAACCTTACCGGTTCGCTGGTGGCCCGGGTGACCGCCTCGGCCAAGGATTCATTCCTGTCGGAGGTCATCAGTCTGATGGAGGCGGCCGAAGGTGGGCGAGCGCGTTACCGCCGTATTGCTGACCGGGCCGCAAGCTATTATTCGCCCGTCGTCCACCTTCTGGCGCTTGTGTCGTTTCTCGGATGGGGTTTCTTCGGTGGCGACTGGAAGCAGGCGATGCTGATCGCCATCGCAGTTCTCATCATCACCTGCCCCTGCGCGCTCGGCCTTGCCGTTCCCGTCGTGCAGGTGGTGGCCGCGGGAAGGCTTTTCCGGCATGGGATCATGGTCAAGGAAGGGTCGGCCATGGAGCGACTGGCGGAGATCGATACCGTACTGTTCGACAAGACCGGCACATTGACCATCGGCAGGCCGCGACTGGTCGAGACGGGCGAGGTAAAGCCCGCCACCATGGCAATTGCGGCAGGACTTGCTGCCCATTCCCGCCACCCCCTCTCAAAAGCTCTGCATGCCGCCTACAGCGGCCCTTTGCCGGCGTATGAGACGGTGCATGAAATCCCGGGTTCGGGCGTCGAGGCGAAGACTGATGTGGGAACCTATCGGCTCGGTAACAGCCGTTTCGCGTGCCCGGATGATAAGGGTGCCGACAACGGCAATGCGCGGTCGGAGGTGGTGTTGTCACTCGATGGCCGCCTTCTGGCGAGCTTCGGTTTCGATGACAATCCGCGCACAGGTGCGGCTGCGGCATTGCGTAGCCTGTCGGTGCGGGGTTTGGCTCAGGAAATCGTTTCGGGTGACCGGGCAGCAGCTGTCAGCGCCATGGCCGACCGGCTGGGGATCGCCAACTGGAGCGCGGACCTGTCGCCGAAGGACAAGGCGGCGCGTTGCGCCTCGCTTACCGGGGAAGGGCACAAAGTCCTGATGGTGGGAGACGGTATCAACGATGCGCCGGCGCTCGCCGCCGCACATGTTTCGATGGCGCCCGCCACCGCGGCCGATATCGGCCGGCAGGCCGCCGATTTTGTTTTCATGCAGGAGGACCTCGATGCCGTGCCTTTCGCGATCGAGACATCGCAGCAGGCCGGAAAGCTCATCCGGCAGAACTTCGCGCTTGCCATCGGCTATAATATCATTGCCGTGCCGATCGCGATTGCTGGTTATGCGACGCCGATGATCGCGGCCATCGCCATGTCGACATCCTCGCTGATCGTCGTCGCCAACGCATTGCGCCTCGCCGGATCGGTTGAATCCGCCGGTCGTCGGAATGAAGCAGAGACCGGGTTTGCGGGCGAGGGGGCGCAACTGGCATGAACATGCTGATCTATCTCATTCCCGTTGCGCTGCTATTAGGCGCACTCGGACTTTTTGCCTTCCTCTGGTCGGTGCGTTCGGGCCAGTATGAGGACATGGAAGGGGCCGCCTGGCGGGCGCTGGACGATGGTGATAACCGGCCGCGAACCTCGATTTCGAATGGGCCGTGACCTGCCGCAAATATGCAAAGCTGATTTGCGTCATCAAAATTTAATCGTTTCAGTCACGCCCAGCCTTGCCGTTTGGTGATTACAGTGCCACAACACGACCACCAAAAAGCAAGATGGAGGCACATCCGTGGAACAGGCAGAAATCGGTTTGATCGGTCTCGGCGTCATGGGCTCTAACCTGGCGCTCAACATCGCCGAAAAGGGCAACAAGATCGCCGTATTCAACCGAACCCCTGAAGCGACGAGAAAATTCTACGCTGAAGCCGGTGAGTTGCAGGGACAATTGATCCCTTGCGAAACCATCGAGGAATTCGTTGCCGCCATTCGTCCTCCGCGCCCGATCATCATCATGATCAAGGCTGGCGATCCGGTCGACCAGCAGATGGAAATCCTGAAGCCGCATCTTTCGAACGGCGACATCATGATCGACGCCGGCAATGCTAATTTCCGCGACACGATCCGCCGTTTCGACAATCTGAAGGACAGCGGCCTCACGTTTATCGGCATGGGCGTTTCGGGTGGCGAAGAAGGTGCGCGTCATGGACCGTCCATCATGGTTGGCGGCACCGAGGACAGCTGGAAGCGCGTCGAGAAAGTGCTCACCTCCATCTCCGCCAAATATAATGACGATCCGTGCGTGGCATGGCTCGGCAATGATGGTGCTGGCCACTTCGTCAAGACCATCCATAATGGTATCGAATATGCCGACATGCAGATGATCGCGGAAATCTACGGCATCCTGCGTGACGGTCTGAAGATGAGCGCTGCCGAAATCGCCGATGTGTTCGGTGAATGGAACAAGGGCCGTCTTAATTCCTACCTGATCGAAATCACCGAAAAGGTTCTGCGCGCCGCCGATCCGATCACCGGCAAACCGATGGTCGATCTGATCCTCGACAAGGCCGGCCAGAAGGGCACGGGCAAGTGGTCCGTCATCGAGGCGCAGAACATGGGCGTCGCCGCAACCGCCATCGAAGCGGCCGTGGCTGCCCGTATTCTCTCCTCGCAGAAGGATGAGCGCGAAGCTGCCGAGAAGATCTTCGGCCTTCCGGCCCTTGCAGCCGCACCGGCCGACAGGAAGGCCTTCATCGCCGATCTGGAAAGCGCGCTTCTGGCCGCCAAGGTCGGTGCCTATGCGCAGGGCTTCGCCATCATGTCGGCCGCTTCGAAGGAGTTCAACTGGAACCTGCCGATGCCGACGATTGCCCGCATCTGGCGCGCCGGCTGCATCATCCGCTCGGAGTTCCTCGATGAAATCACCTCGGCCTTTACCAAGGATCCGCATGTGGCCAACCTCATCGTGACGCCGGCTTTCTCCGCCATCGTCAAGGAAACCGATGCGCCGCTGCGCCGCGTCGTTTCTTACGCTGCCCTGTCGGGCCTGCCGGTTTCGGCGCTGGCTTCCGCCCTCGGCTATTTCGACGCCTATCGTCGCGGCCGCGGCAGCGCCAACCTCATCCAGGCGCAGCGCGACTTCTTCGGCGCGCATGGTTTCGAACGCACCGACGGCGTGGACAAGCCGCATGGCCCGTGGGGCAGCGGCGCCGATATTTTCTGATCGGCCATTGGATAAAGATAAAGGCCCGCGCAAGCGGGCCTTTTTCATTTCACCGGTGCTTGGAATTAGCGAGCGGCGGCAAGGCCGACGATTAGGCCGCTGACGGCGTTGATGAGCAGGAACTGGTTGTCGACGCGCACCCAGCGCTGGTCGCGGCGCGGTTCGGCCAGGCGGTAACGGCGATAATCGCGACGATCGACGAAATGACGACGCTCTGCTGGCGAGAGGCGCTGACCACGATCCCAACGGTGCTTCTTGACGATGACCTTTTTCGTGACATGACGCTCGACGGTGACGCCGCGGTGGCGATCATCGTGACGGCCCTGCGCCTGAGCCATCGGGGCCGCGAGAACGGTTGCGGCCAGAAGAATGGTGACGAACTTTTTCATGGAAGTTTCCTCTTGTGTTTCAATGAGGAGAACTTACGAATAAACGAATGAACGGAAACTGAATTTAAAATTACAATTATGTAATGGTTGTTAAGGCTTAGAGGCAGGAGTTAATCTTTTGTTTTGAAGTTTCTTGACGCGGTCGGACCGCCCGGAATAACCGGGCGGTCTCTCCTCGGTCAGACGCGTTCGGCAGATTTTGCCCAGAGGTTGATATCCGCGTCCTTGGCATAGCGGTCGATTTCAGCGAGTTCTTCGGTCGTGAAATCCGGTTTGTCCAGCGCTTTCACACAGTCTTCAACCTGCTCGACGCGGCTGGCGCCGATCAGCGCCGAGGTGATGCGACCGCCGCGCAGCACCCAGGCGATGGCCATCTGCGCCAGTGTCTGACCACGGCGTTCGGCGATGCCGTTGAGCGCGCGAATGTTTTCAACATTGCGCTCGTTGAGGAAGGCCGGGTTCAGCGACTTGCTCTGCGATGCGCGGCTGCCATCCGGCACGCCGCCGAGATACTTCGTCGTCAGCATGCCCTGCGCCAGCGGCGAGAAGACGATGGAGCCGATGCCTAGTTCCTCCAGCGTATCAACGAGACCATCTTCTTCAATCCAGCGATTGATCATCGAATAGCTCGGCTGGTGGATGATGCAGGGCGTGCCGAGGTCCTTCAGGATCGCGGCGGCCTCACGGGTGCGCTTAGAGTTATAGGAGGAAATGCCGACATAAAGCGCCTTGCCCGAGCGGACGATCTGGTCAAGCGCACCACAGGTTTCCTCAAGCGGCGTGTTGGGATCGAAACGGTGAGAATAGAAGATATCGACGTAATCCAGCCCCATGCGTTTCAGGCTCTGGTCGCAGGAGGCGATAAGATATTTGCGGCTGCCCCATTCGCCGTAAGGACCAGGCCACATGTTGTAACCTGCCTTGGAGGAGATGATCATCTCGTCACGATAACCCCGGAAATCCGCCCTCAGGATTTCGCCGAAGGCGGTCTCGGCGCTGCCGGGCGGCGGGCCATAATTGTTGGCGAGGTCGAAATGGGTAATGCCGAGATCAAATGCACGGCGGCAGATGGCCTGTTTCGTCTGATGCGGCGTATCGTTGCCGAAATTATGCCAGAGTCCCAGCGAGATCGCCGGTAGTTTCAGTCCGGTTTTGCCGCAATGATTGTATTTCATGGACGTGTAACGGTTTTCGGCCGGTTGCCAAACCATGGGTCTTCCTCCACTTGCTGATGATCGGCTGCCGAAGAACCCGGCAACCATTTGAACTGATGAGGGCAGGCCGCGACGCCTGTCTTCCCGAACAGGATGGTTATGCCTTTCTCCGCGTCGTTTCAATGCGGGGACTGACAGCCATGAAGATCGAAGACACGGAAGTGCGGCTGTCCGCCGCCCGCTTTCGGGGTGAAGATGATACGCCGCGTTTCGCCGGCGGCGAGATCGAAAAGGTTGTCGGAATAACGCCCAGGCTGATCTGCCTCCAGCATGACGAAGAGCGCAAGCCCGCTTGCGGTGACATCTATTTCGAACTGCTCGTTTTTCAGTGAGCTGGCGGTGAATCTCAGACCGGCGGGCAGAAGTTCCAGCGCTTTATAGGTGTCGCGCACATGGTGGCCTTCCCCGGTCATGCCGTTCGAGGCGATGAAGCTCCAGGCAAGGATGGTGCCGTCAGGCAGGCTGCTCATGTCGATGTCGGTCAGCGTAGCGGCCTTGTCGGTCGTGCAGGTGCCGTTGGCGGATTTCAACGGCACTCGGTTGCCGTCCATGGTCAGGGCAACGATATTCATGTCGATCTCGACGTCTTCCGCCGTGTCATTCACCATGGAGAAGTTTATTCGGCGTCCATCCTCCGCAGGGATAGCCGAAACCGTGACAGGCTGGAAGAAGCGGCGGGCGGCATAATGCAGCGCCTTCCAGCCGCCGCCATAATCGAGGCTTGACCACGAGGCGACCGGCCAGGTGTCGTTCAGCTGCCAGTATAGCGTTCCCATGCAATGCGGCTTCAGCGAGCGCCAGTAATCGACGGCCGTGCGGATAGCCAATGCCTGCTGGACTTGGCTCAGATAAACGAAATTCTCGAAGTCCTTTGGGAAGCGGAAGTAGCGGAACATCGTACCGGCGATCCGCTCGTTGCCGCCGGCATTTTTCTGGTGCAGTTCGATGACGGGGGAGGCGATGTTCATGTCCTTGTCTTCCGCATAGGTGCGGATGACCGGCATGGAGGTGTAGGACTGGAAACCGAATTCCGAGCAGAAACGCGGCTTCACCGAACGGTAATTGTCGAATGACTTGTTCTCGTGCCACACGGACCAGTAATGCATGTCGCCGGAACCATCCGCGTGCCAGGCATCGCCATAATCGAGATAACCGGAGGCGGGGCTTGATGGCCACCACAGCGCTTCGGGAGCGGCCTTTTTCAGGGCCTTTTCAATGGTGCGGTTCAGTCGGTCATAAGCCACAAGGTATCGGTCGCGATTGTTGCGGGACTCATCGAACCAGGTCAGTGCACCCACCAGCTCGTTATCGCCGCACCAGAGCGCGATGGAAGGATGCGAGGAGAGGCGTTTCACCTGATAATCAACCTCATGTTCGACATTATCGAGAAAATCCTCGCTGCAGGGATAAAGATTGCAGGCGAACATGAAGTCCTGCCACACCAGCAGGCCAAGACGGTCGCAGAGATCGTAGAACCAGTCTTCCTCATAAAATCCGCCGCCCCAGACCCGGATCATGTTCATGTTAGCCTCGACCGCGGAGCAGAGGAGGTCTTCGGTTTTTTCCCGGCTGGTGAGCGAATGGAGCGCATCTGCGGGAATCCAGTTGGCACCGCGGCAGAAGATTTCCCGGCCGTTGATGCGGAACGCGAAGCGGCTGCCAGCCTCATCCTTATCGGTCAGAAGCTCGATGGTCCTGAAGCCGATCTGCCGGGTCACAGTCTCATCGGGCAGCTCCACCATCAGCGTGTAGAGCGTCTGCTCGCCACTGCCGGCAGGCCACCAGAGCTCCGGATTTTCCACGAAGAAGACGTGACGCACCACGGTTTCGCCTGCGCCGACGCCGCAATCGAGCCTCAGCCTTTCATCGTTGAGAGACAGATAAACCGGCAGGCTTGCCGGTCCCTCGGCAAAGAGGGTGACGGCCACATGCAGCTCGACGCCGCCGTCGATATGGCGCTGTGAGGTAACGACATGCTCGATCCGGGCCGTATCGAGCCGTTTCAGCAGGATTTTGCCGTAAAGCCCGAGCGGCGCAATCGCGATGTTCCAGTCCCAGCCGAAATGGCATTGCGGCTTGCGCAGCATATTGCCATTGGCGATAGGCGAATTCCCCGGGTGATAGGGTATATAAAACGGCTGGCGCGCCTGGCGCTCCGCCCCGGCGGTTATATTGGAGTGAAAATGGATGCGAATGGTGTTTTCACCGGGGCGCACTGCACGGGAAATGTCAGGGCGGTAGCGACGGAAGCAATTGTCCGCGCTGAGCACCGGAACGTCGTTCACGAAGACAATCGCGACGGTGTCGAGATAGTCGATGTCGAGATACCAGCTTGCGTCCGCCTCATCGAGGATGAACGTTCGCTCAAGAACCCAGTCCTGTTGGGCCACCCATTGCACAGCCTTTTCATTGGCTCCGTGGTAGGGATCTGGAATGATGCCCGCATCTTTGAGTGCCGTATGGATATCCCCAGGGACGGTAAGCTCGGTCGTATGATCTCTGTCCACTGATGTCAGGCGCCAGAGCCCTGCCAGATCGATGACGGTTTCGGGCGTGGAGGAAGAAATCATGACGGGACCCTGCATTTATGAATTCAAATAAGGAAGCCGGCATTGTGATGCAGGCTTGTGTCAGAATCTGGGGAGGATGGACGCCGCAAGTGGCTAAACGCCCGCTTGCTCGGTCTCATGATACCCTCCCTTCGGCAACGTTACCGTAAAACCTCCATTCCGTCATGTCTTTCAGGTACAACAATATGTCAGGAAAAATTTCTGGAACGGCGCATCAATTGCGGCCGGATGGATCGTTCTAAGTGTTATTTTATTTTTTTATTTTATATCAATAATTTATTATAATTTTTCAATGTTTATGATTAAATCATATGTTGGCTACGCCGCCATCACGGGCGGGCCATAGAAAAGCGCAGTAAGAACCGGACATTTTTTCGAGCTACATCGTTATAGCCCAAACGAGGGCTCCGGCGCGGAAAGCGGATCCCGGTTGAGGACCTTTGCCTTTGCAACGAGGTAAAAGCTATCTATGATCACCGTTCGGTCAAGCATGGCGAAATGACATGAACGATACTGGTAAATCCGGCGGGAGCGAAGCGCCCGTGACGACGGGCGAGCGCCCGACCCTGAAGACCATCGCTTACATGACGGGCCTCGGCATCACCACCGTTTCGCGCGCGCTCAAGGATGCGCCTGATATCGGCGCGGAGACCAAGGAGCGCGTGCGGCTGATTGCCCGCCAGATCGGCTATCAGCCAAACCGCGCCGGCGTGCGTCTTCGCACCGGCAAGACCAATGTGATTGCCCTCGTTCTCAGCGTCGATGAAGAGCTGATGGGTTTTACCAGCCAGATGGTGTTCGGCATCACCGAGGTTCTGTCCTCGACCCAATATCATCTGGTCGTAACGCCCCATATCCACGCCAAGGATTCCATGGTGCCGATCCGCTACATTCTCGAAACGGGGTCGGCGGATGGCGTCATCATTTCTAAGATCGAACCCAACGATCCGCGAGTCCGTTTCATGACGGAGCGCAAGATGCCCTTCGTCACCCATGGACGTTCGGACATGGGCATCGACCATGCCTTTCATGATTTTGACAATGAAGCCTATGCCTACGAAGCGGTCGAGCGACTGGCTCAATGCGGACGCAGGAAGATCGCCGTCATCGTGCCGCCGTCACGTTTTTCGTTTCACGACCACGCTCGCAAGGGGTTTAATCGGGCAATCAGGGATTTCGGCCTTACCGAATTTCCGTTGGACACCGTTACAATCGAAACGCCGCTGGAAAAAATCCGCGATTTCGGTCAGAGGCTCATGCAGTCCGACGATCGTCCCGATGGCATCGTTTCGATCAGTGGCAGCAGCACCATAGCGCTGGTGGCCGGGTTCGAGGCCGCGGGCGTGAAAATCGGAAAGGACATCGACATCGTCTCGAAACAGTCCGCCGAATTCCTGAACTGGATCAAGCCGCAGATCCATACCGTCAATGAAGATATCAAACTGGCGGGCAGGGAGCTTGCGAAAGCCCTTTTGGCCCGCATCAACGGCGCGCCCGCGGAAACTCTGCAGAGTATCAGCCGCCCGGTCTGGTCCTCCATGGCGCCGAAGCCTTAAGGCGCACGCAAGACCGAGCCGGCATGGCGCATTGGCCATGCCGGGCTTGATAAGTGCCCATCAGGACAAACAATTCTCCAGCGACCCGGCGATACCGCGCATCAGCTTGAAGTAAAGCTCCGGGCCTGGCTCCAGCGTTGCCGCTTCCGGATCAAGCGTAGCCGATTTCGCTGCCGTGCCTTCGGTGATGACCGAGACCAGCTTAGGCTCGAATTGCGGTTCGGCAAAAACGCAGGTCGCGCCGAGCTGGCGAACCTTTTCTTGCATCTGTTTGACGCGATCCGCGCCCGGCAGGGTTTCGGGGCTGACGGTGATCGACCCCGCCGTCTTCACGCCATAGCGATGTTCGAAATATTGGTAGGCGTCGTGGAAGACAATGAACGGCTTGTCCTTCACCGGCTGAACCGTTTTGGCCAGTTCGGCGTCAAGTGTATCGAGATCATCGATCAGCTTCTTTGTGTTGGACTGATAGATCGCGGCATTGCCGGGATCAGCCGCGATCAGCGCGGTTTCGATTGCCTGGGCCATGGCCTTGGCATTGGCGGGGTCAAGCCAGAGATGTGTGTCATAGGTGCCATGCTCATGGTCATCGTGGCTCTCACCGTCGTGACCGGCGTGACCGCCTCCGTCATGCTCGTGACCATGCTCGTGCGCGTCCGGCTTTTCGGCATGACCGTCATTCGCCTCATGGCCTTCTTCGCCATGATCATGCGCTTCAAAGGGCCCCCCTTCACGGAAGGGCAGCTTTTCCAGCCCCTTGGCATCTTCCAGTTCCACAACAGTCGCCTTGGCGGCCAGCGCTTCCAGCGGCTTCTCCAGAAATGCTTCCAGTCCGGGACCCACCCAGAAAACCACATCCGCCGTTTCGAGCTTGCGTGCATTCGACGGACGGAGATTATAGGTATGCGGCGAGGCCGCGCCATCGACGATGAGCTGCGGTTCCCCGACACCTTGCATGATGGCCGCAACGAGGGAGTGGACGGGCTTGATCGACACCACGACCTCGGGTGCAGCGGTGGCGCCGGAAGCGGCGACCGCGATTGCCATGGAGGCCGCGAGCGGGATCAGGATCGATTTCATGAAATGCACTCCACTTGAAGAACGTTAGTTATGTTATTACATTTATTGCGTAACTCTATAACGTATGCGATAGCGGTAAGCAACATCGCCAAACGGACAATCCCATGCTTCATTCCGCCCATCCGGGTAACGAGATACTGGTCTCCCTTGCCAATGCCGGCGTCCAGCGCAACGGCCGCTGGCTGGTGCGCGGCGTGGAGTTTTCCGTCAGCAAGGGCGAGATCGTCACACTGATCGGGCCGAACGGATCAGGCAAGTCCACGAGCGCGAAAATGGCGATTGGTGTCGTCAAACCAACCGAGGGGGTGGTTACCCGCAAGGCTGGTCTGAAAGTGGGTTATGTGCCGCAGAAGCTTTCGGTCGACTGGACAATGCCGCTTTCGGTGCGCCGACTGATGACACTGACAGGACCGCTCGCCGCCCGCGAAATCGACGCCGCGCTGAATGCGACCGGTATCGCGCATCTTGCCAATGCCGAGGTGCAGCATCTGTCCGGTGGCGAGTTCCAACGCGCGCTTCTTGCCCGCGCCATTGCCCGCAAGCCCGACCTTCTGGTTCTTGACGAACCCGTGCAGGGGGTGGACTTCTCCGGCGAGATCGCGCTTTATGATCTGATAAAAAATATCAGGAATTCAAATAATTGCGGAATTCTGTTAATCTCGCATGATCTGCATGTAGTGATGGCGGAAACCGATACGGTGATATGCCTCAACGGCCATGTCTGCTGCCGCGGCACACCGCAGGCGGTGAGCCAGAGTCCGGAATACATGCGCTTGTTTGGCGGCGCGGCGGCGAAGGGGCTGGCCGTCTACAGTCACCATCATGATCACACCCATTTGCCGGATGGCCGGGTGCAACATGCGGATGGTACGGTGACGGACCATTGCCACCCCGAGGATGGTCACCATCACGGACATGATCTTCATCATGACCACGGGCATGACCATCATGACCAAGGGCATGACCATCATGACCACGGCCACCGCCACGATGATCATGGAGAATGCGGCTGCGGCCATGAACATGACGACGACGCCCACCTTAACCAGCGGCAGGGAGAACGCCATGTTTGACGATTTCTTCGTCCGCGCCATGGTCGCCGGCATTGGGGTTGCATTGACAGCCGGTCCGCTTGGCTGCTTTGTCGTCTGGCGGCGCATGGCCTATTTTGGCGATACCATGGCCCATTCGGCGCTTCTGGGTGTTGCCCTGTCTCTGCTGCTGCAACTGAACCTCATTGTCAGCGTGTTTCTGGTCGCGTCGGCCGTGTCGCTCCTTTTGATTTTCCTGCAACGGCGGCAGGCGCTGTCCGCCGATGCGCTGCTGGGCATCCTGTCCCACTCCGCATTGGCGATCGGCCTTGTCATCGTTGCCTTCATGAGCTGGGTCCGCATCGATCTCGTCTCGTTCCTGTTCGGCGACATTCTCGCCGTCACCCGCAGCGATATTGCACTGATCTGGGGCGGCGGACTGGTTGTCATCGTCTCCATGGTGTTCCTGTGGCGATCGCTGCTTGCCTCCACCGTCAATACGGAGCTGGCGGAAGCCGAGGGGCTGAAACCGGAACGGGCGAAATTGATCTTCACGTTGCTGATGGCGCTGGTGATCGCCATCGCGATGAAGGTGGTCGGTATCATGCTCATCACATCGCTGCTCATCATACCGGCTGCGACCGCCAGACGTTTCTCCGCTACACCGGAGGTAATGGCGGTGGTGGCTTCGCTGATCGGTGCGGTTGCCGTTGTTGGCGGCCTCTTCGGATCGCTCACCTATGATACACCGTCCGGTCCATCCATCGTGGTTGCCGCGGTGATCCTCTTCGTTATAAGCCTGTTGCCGGCGCCGGGTTTGTCCCGCTCCGCGGATGAAGGAGGCAAGTCATGAATGCGCAGACCCAGCAGAACCTCACCAAGAACCAGTCGCTGGTCATGAACGCCCTTTCAAACGCGCATCAGCCGCTCAGCGCCTATATGATCCTCGACAAGTTGCGCGATGATGGTTTCCGCGCGCCGCTGCAGGTCTATCGGGCGCTGGAAAAACTGGTGGAATATGGCCTTGTGCACCGGCTGGAGAGCCTTAACGCCTTCGTCGCCTGCACCCATACCCAGGCGGAGTGCTGCTCCAGTCACCATGGCACCGTCGCCTTCGCCATCTGCGAGTCCTGCGGGCAGGTCACGGAATTCCACGATCACGAGATCGATCACCGGCTGGAGCGCTGGGTGAAGGACAGCAAGTTCAAAGCGGAAAAGACCACCATCGAAATCCGCGGTCTTTGCGCCGCCTGCTCGGCCTGACGGACGATAGATGGAACGGGTATTGTTGCCCGCTCCCGATCACCTTTCGATGATCGCCAGATCCTTCGAGAAACGCTTCCAGTTTTCGACGTATTTTTCCGCTGAGCGGCGAATCCCCGCAACGGCGTCGTCATCAAGCGTGCGGATAGCGCGCGCGGGCGAGCCGACGATCAGGGAATTATCCGGAAATTCCTTCCCCTCCGTCACCAGAGCATTGGCGCCGACGAGGCAGTTTCGGCCGATCTTTGCGCCGTTCAGGATCGTCGCGCCCATGCCGATCAACGAATTGTCGCCGATGGTACAGCCATGCACGATAGCGTGGTGGCCAATGGTGCACATTTCGCCGATCGTTGCGGCAAAGCCGGGATCGCTGTGAACCATCACGCCTTCCTGAATATTGGTGCCGCGCCCGACGATGATCGGCTCATTGTCTCCACGCAGCGTTGCACCGAACCAGATGCCGACGTCTTCGCCGAGCGTGACTGAGCCAATGACATTGGCGTCGGGAGCGATCCAGTAGCGATCCGCTGCAGGCGTTTGCGGCACACGGTCGGCAAGGCGGTAAAGCGGCATGTCGATGTCCTCCCTTATGTTCGTGCGTCAGACGACCGTCACCGACAGTGTGCCGACACCCTCGACGCCGCATTCTATGCGGTCACCGCGAACGATTGGACCAACGCCAGCGGGCGTGCCGGTCATGATGACGTCGCCAGCGGCAAGGGTGAACAGCTTGGAAAGCTCGGCAATCACTTCCGGCACCTTCCAGATCATCTGGGCGAGATCGCCCGTCTGCTTGCGCTCGCCATTGACGTCGAGCCAGATCGCGCCGGTTGCGGGATGCCCGATCCTGTCCGCTGGGACGACGGGGGACACCGGCGCGGAATATTCGAAGGCCTTCGCGCCCTCCCAGGAACGTCCCATCTTCTTCAGCCCGTCCTGCAGGTCGCGGCGCGTCATGTCGATACCGACGGCGTAACCCCAGACATGGTTCAGCGCTTCCGACGCCGGAATATCCGCTCGGCCGCTTTTCAGCACCACGACGCACTCAACTTCGTAATGCACATTCGATGAGAGCGACGGATAGGGAAAATCCTGTCCTGCGGGCAGCAGGTTGTCCGGGTTCTTCTGAAAATAGAAGGGCGGCTCGCGCGAGGGGTCGTGGCCCATCTCAATGGCGTGATCGGCATAATTGCGGCCGACACAATAGACCCGCCGTACAGGGAACAGATCGCTCGTGCCTTCGACGGGCAGGAGAACGGGCTTCGGGGCAGGGATGACGGTAGCGGCCATGTGGATTTCCTGTCGTCTTTTAGGGTGCAATTCTTGTCCCGCGATTCCGGCGCGATTTCCAGTTCAAAATTGCCTCGCCTGCAAAACTGGCTTTTTACGGTCCTTTGCTGTAGAAGCCGGCGCAAAGAGGTTAATCCATGTACAGACAAGCGCTTGCAAGCGGCGAAAAAATCTTCGCCGTGGCCCCCATGATCGACTGGACCGATACGAGGTGCAGGTTTCTGCACCGGCAATTGTCGAAGCGTGCGCTGCTTTACACCGAAATGATCGTTGCCGACGCCATCATCCATGGCCAGCGCGACAGGCTGCTCGGTTATCACCCTCAGGAACACCCCGTCGCGTTGCAGCTCGGCGGGTCTGATCCGGCCAAGCTTGCCGAAGCGGTGCGGATCGCCGGGGACTACGGTTATGATGAAATCAATCTGAATGTTGGCTGTCCCTCGGATCGGGTGCAATCCGGCACCTTCGGCGCTTGCCTGATGCGCGAGCCTGATGTGGTGGCGCAATGTGTGGCCGCAATGAAGGCTGCCGCCAGTGTGCCGGTTACCGTGAAATGCCGGATCGGGGTGGATGAGCAGGAGCCGGAAGCGGTTCTGCCTGATTTTCTGAAGAGGGTTGTTGCGGCGGGCGCGGACGCGGTCTGGGTTCACGCGCGCAAAGCCTGGCTGCAGGGGCTTTCGCCAAAGGAAAACCGCGAAGTGCCGCCGCTCGATTATGACCTCGTCTATCGCATGAAGCGGGAAAATCCTGACGTCTTTATCGGCATCAACGGCGGCATCGCCGATCTCGATCAGGCGAGCGGACATCTCCAGCATATGGATGGCGTGATGCTCGGCCGCGCCGCCTATCACAACACTTCCATCCTTGCCGACGTCGACCATCGCATCTATGGCGAGGAGGCCCGCCACCCGGACTGGATGGCGCTGCGTGACGCGATGATGGCCTATGCCGCCGATTATATCGCCGCGGGCGGACGTCTCAACCACGTCACCCGCCATATGGTCGGACTGTTTCAGGGCATGCCCGGCGCGCGCCGTTTCCGGCAAATCCTCTCCAGCGATGCCACGAGGCCCGGGGCAGGGCCGGAGGTCATCGAGGCCGCTTTCGCCAGCATCGATGTCAGCACCACGAAAGACATGGCGGGCTGAAAGCGCTCAGACCGCCTTTTGCAGTTCCTGCGCACCATTAGGCGCGTTGACCTTGCCGCCGGTAATGAAGAAAGCGAAAACGTCGCGTGGGGTCTTCTCAACCTTCCGATCCGGCGCGATCAGCGGCAGATCGTCCGGCACACCGCCACTGGCATAGGTCTTTACCCGCTCAGCCCAGTGCGCGATCTCTTTTTTCGGATAACAGGTCTCGATGTCGTCCTCGCCCTTCTGCAGGCGGCAATAAACGAAATCGGCCGTTACGTCAGGCAGCATCGGATAATCGTGATGGTCAGCGCAGACGACGGCGACCTTGTGCCTGGCAAGAAGTTCGATGAATTCCGGAACCTGAAATGTCGGGTTGCGCACCTCCACGACATGGCGAAGAGTGAGCCCGTCCTGCTTTTCGGGCAGCAGCGCCAGAAATGCACCGAAATCCTCTGCGTCGAATTTTTTCGTGGGCGCAAACTGCCAGAGGATGGGACCGAGATGGGACCCGAGTTCCGTCAACCCCTGCGTCAGGAACTTCGTCATCGACTCACCTGCCTCGGCCAGAACCCTGCGGTTGGTGACAAAGCGGCTTGCCTTTAGCGAAAACACGAAATCCTCGGGCACTTCGGATGCCCATTTCGCAAAGGTCTCCGGTTTCTGGCTGCTGTAATAGGTGCCGTTCACCTCGATTGCCGTGAGCTGCCGGCTGGCGTGTTCCAGCTGGCGTTTTTTCGGCAGTTTTTCGGGATAAAAAGTGCCTTCCCAGGGCTCGAAGGTCCAGCCGCCGATACCGGTGCGGATCGTGCCTGATGTCGACATATCTAGTTCCTCCTCCGGCCTTCGGCCTTTCGAACCTTTGCGACGAAAGCTGCGGCTTACTCCGCAGCCTCCCGTTTTCCGGCCGGCCGGCGCTCCAGAAGCTCCTTCAGGAAGTGGCCGGTATAGGAACGCTCCACCTTGACGATGTCTTCCGGCGTGCCCGTGGCCACCACTTCGCCGCCGCCCGTGCCGCCTTCAGGCCCGATATCGATGATCCAGTCCGCCGTCTTGATGACTTCGAGATTATGCTCGATCACCACCACGGAATTGCCCTGTTCCACCAGCGCATGCAGCATTTCGAGCAGCTTGTTGACGTCGTGGAAATGCAGGCCCGTCGTCGGCTCGTCGAGAATATAGAGCGTGCGGCCCGTCGAGCGCTTCGACAGTTCCTTGGCGAGCTTGACGCGCTGCGCCTCGCCGCCTGAAAGCGTATTGGCCTGCTGTCCGACCTTGATGTAACCGAGGCCGACATCGAAGAGCGATTGCAGCTTGTCGCGCACGGCGGGAACGGCGGCGAAAAATTCGACGCCTTCCTCAACCGTCATATCCAGCACGTCGGCGATGGATTTGCCCTTAAAGGTGACGTCCAGCGTCTCGCGGTTATAACGCTTGCCGTGGCAGACGTCGCAGGTGACGTAGACGTCAGGCAGGAAGTGCATCTCGATCTTGATCACCCCGTCGCCCTGGCAGGCCTCGCAGCGGCCACCCTTGACGTTGAAGGAGAAGCGGCCGGGCGCGTAACCACGAGCCTTGGCTTCCGGCAGGCCGGCGAACCAGTCACGGATCGGCGTAAAGGCGCCGGTATAGGTGGCCGGGTTGGAACGCGGCGTGCGTCCGATCGGCGACTGGTCGATATCGATCACCTTGTCGATGAATTCGAAACCATCGATGCGGTCGTGCTCGGCCGGGATTTCACGCGCGCCCATGACCCTGCGCGCCGCCGATTTATAGAGCGTCTCGATCAGGAAGGTGGATTTGCCGCCACCCGAAACCCCGGTTACGGC
The DNA here is from genome assembly GCF_055382365.1 of Agrobacterium sp. 5Ca39. Lineage (NCBI taxonomy): Bacteria > Pseudomonadati > Pseudomonadota > Alphaproteobacteria > Hyphomicrobiales > Rhizobiaceae > Agrobacterium > Agrobacterium sp. 5Ca39. Next base: position 1,080,302 of record NZ_AP026436.1, read on the forward strand.
CGTGAAAACACCGAGCGGCACAGCGGCCGTGACATTCTTCAGGTTGTTGCCGCGTGCGCCGAAAACCTTGATCTCGCGGCCCTTCTTCGGTTTGCGGCGCTCAGCTGGCACGGCAACGCCGAGTTCACCGGAGAGATATTTGCCGGTCAGCGATTTCGGATTGGCCATCACTTCCTGCGGGGATCCTTCGGCAATCACCTGGCCGCCGTGAATACCGGCCGCCGGGCCGATATCGACCACATAATCCGCCGTCAGAATGGCGTCCTCATCATGTTCGACCACGATGACGGTGTTGCCGATATCGCGCAGATGTTTCAGCGTATCCAGCAGGCGCGCATTGTCGCGCTGGTGCAGGCCGATCGAGGGCTCATCGAGAACGTAGAGAACGCCGGTGAGGCCAGAGCCGATCTGCGAGGCCAGACGGATACGCTGGCTCTCCCCGCCCGACAGCGTGCCCGAATTGCGCGACAGGCTGAGATAATCCAGCCCTACATCGTTGAGGAATCGCAGGCGTTCGCGGATTTCCTTGAGAATACGGACGGCAATTTCATTCTGCTTCGCGTTCAGGCTTTCCGGCAGCACCTCGAACCAGTCGCGCGCCGTCCGGATCGACATTTCGGTGACTTCACCGATATGCAGCTTGTTGATCTTGACCGCTAGCGCCTCCGGCTTCAGGCGGTAACCGGCGCAGGCCGGGCAGGGGGCTGCCGACATGTAGCGCTCGATTTCCTCGCGCGCCCAGGCGCTGTCTGTCTCTTTCCAGCGCCGCTCCAGATTGGGCACGATGCCTTCGAAGTTCTTGACTGTCTTGTAGGAGCGGGCACCGTCCTGGTAGTTGAACTCGATCTTGTCGTCAGTGCCCTGAAGAATGGCGTGCTGCGCCTCCTTCGAAAGATCGGACCACTTGCTCGAAAGCTTGAATCCGAAGGCTTTGCCGAGCGCTTCCAGCGTCTGGTTGTAATAGGGCGACGATGATTTTGCCCAGGGAGCAATGGCCCCGTCACGCAGGGTGCGGGCCGGCTCCGGCACGATCAGGTTCTCATCCACCTTCTGCTGCGAGCCAAGGCCATCGCAGCTGGGGCAGGCGCCGAAGGGGTTGTTGAAGGAGAACAGACGCGGTTCGATTTCCGGAATGGTGAAGCCGGAAACGGGGCAGGCGAATTTTTCCGAAAACAGCACCCGCTCATGGGTCTCGTTGAGAGACTTGTTGGCGGAACCACCGGCGGCTGTCTCTTCGGGCGGCAGGGGCCTGTCGGCAAATTCGGCAATTGCCAGCCCGTCGGCAAGCTTGAGGCAGGTCTCAAGACTGTCGGCAAGACGCGCGGCCATATCCGGGCGCACGACGGCGCGGTCAACCACCACGTCAATGTCGTGTTTGTACTTCTTGTCGAGGGCCGGAACGTCGGCGATCTCGTAGAACTGGCCGTCCACTTTTACACGCTGGAAGCCCTTCTTCATCAGCTCGGCAAGTTCTTTCTTGTACTCGCCTTTGCGGCCGCGCACGATCGGCGCGAGGATGTAAAGACGCGTGCCCTCCTCGAAAGCGAGGATGCGGTCGACCATCTGGCTGACCGTCTGGCTTTCAATCGGCAGGCCAGTGGCCGGCGAATAGGGGACGCCGACACGCGCGAAGAGAAGGCGCATATAGTCGTAAATCTCGGTGACCGTGCCGACCGTGGAGCGCGGGTTGCGCGAGGTGGTCTTCTGTTCGATGGAGATTGCCGGCGACAGGCCCTCGATCTGGTCGACATCCGGCTTCTGCATCATTTCCAGGAACTGGCGCGCATAGGCCGAGAGGCTTTCGACATAACGGCGCTGGCCTTCGGCGTAGATCGTATCGAAGGCGAGCGACGACTTGCCTGAGCCGGAAAGCCCGGTCATGACGATCAGCTTGTTGCGTGGCAGATCGAGATCGATACCCTTGAGATTGTGTTCACGGGCACCACGGATGGAAATCGTCTTCAGTTCACTCATGACAAGGCTCGGACAAAAATAACAGGCTGGATGGCGGCGCGTCCTTATGTAGTGACGCAGCCGGACGTGTCGAGGTCTATTCCCTATCGGTCGCAGCTTTTCACGATGCTTGACTCGAAATCTGCAATTCAATAGAACAAAAAAGGAACGAATTGCAAGCGCGAATGTCTGCCCCCCACAGCTTAAGATTATTCTTTGTGGATAGTTCCATGCTTGCGGTGCCCTTTGCGGGCGGCGGCAGCTATTGTGTGCCGAATTTTTTGAAATGCAATTGCCGGTCATGATGGCCGGCGGACAGGATGACGAGATGGCTGGTAGCGTAAACAAGGTAATTCTGATCGGAAACGTGGGCGCTGATCCCGAAATCCGCCGGACGCAGGATGGCCGACCCATCGCCAACCTGCGCATCGCCACCTCGGAGACCTGGCGGGACCGCAACAGCGGCGAGCGCAAGGAAAAGACCGAGTGGCACACGGTCGTCGTCTTTAACGAAGGCCTGTGCAAGGTCGTCGAGCAATATGTGAAGAAGGGCGCCAAGCTCTATATCGAAGGCCAGTTGCAGACCCGCAAATGGCAGGACCAGACCGGTAACGACCGTTACTCCACCGAAATCGTGCTGCAGGGCTTCAACTCCACGCTGACCATGCTCGATGGTCGCGGTGAGGGCGGCGGCCGCAGCGGCGGCGGCGACTTCGGCGGCGGTAATGATTATGGCAGCGGCGGCGGCTCCAGCTATGGCGGCGGTTACGACCAGCAGTCCTCCTCGCGCGGCGGTTCTTCCCGTGGTGGCAACCAGCCTTCGGGCGGATTCTCCAACGACATGGATGACGATATCCCGTTCTGATCGAACCGGGGACGAAGAAACGTGTGACAGGAGGTGAGCTTGACTGACGAAACCCTGCAGCCAAAACAGCCCGCCACCTGGCGCATCATCCTCGCTTTTTTTCTCGACTTCTGGACGGCGTTTTTCGCCGCCGGATTTCTGGTCGCGACGGTAGCGGGAGGGCGAACGCCCGAAGGTTTTGCCCTCAACGGTGCGCCCGCCTTTATCGCCTTTGCGCTGATCATTGCCTATTTTGTGGTGCTCGGGCGGTTCTTCGGTGGCACACTGTGGCAGCGCCTTTTGAAGGCGAGACGCTGACATCGGGCTTTGCCGTTTTTTTTAAGAGAAGAACACTTCGACGCCCGGGGCAATCTATGCCGCGACCTTGTCGGCCAGCATCGCCACCATGACATCGGATTGCGAGACGATGCCGACCATCTTACCCCTGGCGTCGATGACAGGCAGATAATGCAATCCTTCCTCCGCAAAGCGGATGATTGCTTCCTCGATTGGGGTTTCCGGCCGCACGGTTTTAACTGGCGATGTCATGATGTCCTTGACCGTATCGTTGGGGGCACTTGCGCCTGACAGGATGAGGCGAAGCCGCTGCAGGAAACCGATAGAGGGACGACCGTTTCTCCAGCTCGCCTTTTCCAGAAAGTCTGTCTGGGTGACGATGCCGACGATTTCGGCGCTGTCATTGGTGACGGGCAACGCCTTGAAATGATGGCTTTGCATCAGGGCATGCGCGTGGCGCAGGCTGTCATCAGGGGCGACGCCGACCACATCCCGCGACATGACACTTTCGCAATCGAGATGCAGCGCGCGACGCCGGTAGGAGCGCAACTCTGTCTTCCGCAGGATGGTTTCCAGCGCGTCGCGGTCGATATCGATGAACTCGTCATATTCCTTCAGCACGTCGTCGAGATCGGTGGAGGAAAAGCCGATTTTCTGAATGGGTGTCGGATCGGCTGTCCCGTGCGTGGCCTTGCCAAGCTTCAGACCGTGTGGATAGGCGCGGCCAGTGGCATTGTTGTAAGCGAAGGCCAGGGCAAGAAGGATCAGCGAATTTCCGGCGACCGGCCACAACAGGAAACCATAGCCGAGGCCATGTATGGCAGGGCCGCCCAGAACCGCCGTCAGCGCCACCGCACCGCTCGGCGGATGCAGGCAGCGCAGCGCCATCATGGCGGCGATGGCCAGGCTGATGGCGAGCGCGCTTGCGAGAAACGGATCCGGAACCAGCAGCGCCACCGTCACCCCGACAAAAGCCGAGACGAAATTCCCGCACAGGATCGACCAGGGCTGCGCCAGCGGGCTGGAGGGTACGGCGAACAACAGGACGGCCGAAGCCCCCATCGGCGCGATCATGGCGGGCAGCGTGGGATCGAAACGAAGAGCGAAACTGGCGAGAATGCCAGTCAGCAGTATGCCGACGAAGGCGCCTGTGGCGGAGCGGAGCCTTTCCCTGTTGCTGACGGGTGCGGCATCGGGAATGATGCGGCGCAGCGTGGAACGCATGGAGATAACTTTCGAATCCGAAATGACACGCGTCTTTTAGCCGAAGCGCCAGCTGAATTTAAGGGAGGATTTTCCGGCATTTCAGCGGTGGCAGGAATTTATTGCGTTGGTGTCGCGCAGGGACGGCTCAGAAAGCGAATGCGGATTTGATCCCGTCGACCACGAATTGCACCGACAGTGCAGCCAGCAGTACGCCGAGAAGCCGGGTAAGGATGGCGCGGCCGGTATTGCCGAGAAAGCGGTCCATCCGTTCCGAGACGATCAAGGCCGCGTAAACGAGAGCCATCGCGAAAGCAAGGATAAGGATGAGCACCACCATCTCGACCGTGGTCTTCATTGAGCCGGCAAGCAAAACGGTGGCGGAAATAGCACCTGGCCCGGCAATCAATGGCAGGGCCAGCGGGAAGACCGCGAGATTGTGGAGATGGTCCTTGGTAATGGCGATTTCCGAGGTCTTTTCCTTGCGCTCCTGGCGCTTTTCGAAAATCATTTCAAAGGCGATCCAGAACAGGAGGAGGCCGCCGGCGATGCGGAAGGCGCCCAGCGAAATACCGAGCAGATTGAGGATTGCGAGGCCGAAGAGGGCAAAGACGGCAAGGATACCGAAAGCGATGATGGAGCCGCGCAACGCCACCTGGCTGCGCTGGTCACGGGTCATCCCGGCAGTCAGCGCCAGAAAGACGGGCGCAAGCCCAGGCGGATCGAGTGTGACCAGAAGTGTGGTAAGCGCATTGATGAGCGTTTCGCTGCTGGCCATTCTTTCCCCGTTGGTTTTGTTTTTAGGCCGGAGCCTACGCAAGTCGCGGGCACTTTGAAAGAGAGCGCTACGCATTTGGGCGGCTAAATCATGAAAAGCGGCGTTCGTCTTGCAAATGACGCAAAAGCCTGTTCAAAACTCGCCGGGAAATTGGCTTAACGTGGCTGTTTCCGCTATAAAAATCCATCCGATTCTTAACAGAGAATGTGATCCGTTTTGACTGACCAGAGCCCCCCCGGCGGCGGAAAGCTTCCGCCAGGCATTGAACCGATTTCCATCATGGAGGAAATGCAGCGGTCGTATCTCGATTACGCCATGAGCGTTATCGTGTCCCGCGCGCTTCCCGATGTGCGAGACGGCCTGAAGCCGGTTCATCGCCGTATTCTGTACGGCATGTCCGAACTCGGCATCGACTGGAACAAGAAATACGTCAAATGCGCCCGCGTAACCGGGGACGTGATGGGTAAATTCCATCCGCACGGCAACTCGGCAATCTATGACGCGCTGGCGCGTATGGCGCAGGACTGGTCGCTCCGCCTGCCGCTGATCGACGGCCAGGGCAACTTCGGCTCCATCGACGGTGATCCGCCGGCCGCTGAACGTTATACCGAATGCCGTCTGGATAAGGCCGCGCATTCGCTGCTTGACGATCTCGACAAGGAAACGGTCGACTTCCGCGACAACTATGACGGCACCTTGCAGGAGCCGGTCGTCATTCCGGCCAAGTTCCCGAACCTGCTGGTCAACGGGGCAGGCGGCATCGCGGTCGGCATGGCCACGAACATCCCGCCGCATAACCTGTCAGAGGTTATCGATGGCTGTATCGCCCTGATCGATAATCCCGCGATCGAGCTGCCGGAACTGATGCAGATCATTCCGGGCCCTGATTTCCCGACCGGTGCGCTGATCATGGGCCGTTCCGGCATCCGCTCGGCTTACGAAACGGGCCGCGGATCGGTCATCATGCGTGGCCGAGCCACTATCGAGCCGATGCGTGGCGACCGCGAGCAGATCATCATCACCGAAGTTCCCTATCAGGTGAACAAGGCGTCTATGATCGAAAAAATGGCTGAGCTGGTCAAGGAAAAGCGCATCGAGGGCATTTCCGACCTGCGCGACGAATCCGACCGCCAGGGTTATCGCGTCGTCATCGAATTGAAGCGCGACGCCAATGCAGACGTTATCCTGAACCAGCTTTACCGCTACACACCGTTGCAGACCTCGTTTGGCTGCAACATGGTGGCGCTGAACGGCGGCAAGCCCGAGCAGATGACGCTGCTCGACATGTTGCGTGCTTTCGTGTCCTTCCGCGAAGATGTCGTCAGCCGTCGCACGAAATACCTGCTGCGCAAGGCGCGCGAGCGGGCGCATGTGTTGGTCGGTCTGGCGATTTCCGTCGCCAATATCGATGAGGTCATCCGCGTCATCCGGCATGCTCCCGATCCGGCTTCGGCCCGAGAAGAACTGATGACGCGTCGCTGGCCTGCACAGGATGTGGAAAGCCTGATCCGCCTCATCGATGATCCGCGCCACCGCATCAACGAAGACGGGACTTACAACCTTTCCGAGGAACAGGCGCGCGCCATTCTCGAATTGCGCCTCGCACGTCTTACAGCGCTCGGCCGCGATGAAATTGGCGACGAGCTGAACAAGATCGGCGCTGAGATCAGCGAGTATCTGGAAATCCTGTCATCGCGCCTGCGCATCATGCAGATCGTCAAGGACGAGCTTTCCGCCGTCCGCGACGAATTCGGCACGCCGCGTCGCTCCGAGATCGTCGAGGGCGGTCCCGATATGGACGATGAAGACCTCATCGCCCGCGAAGATATGGTCGTGACCGTTTCGCATCTCGGTTACATCAAGCGCGTGCCGCTGACGACGTATCGTGCACAGCGTCGCGGCGGCAAGGGTCGCTCCGGCATGGCAACGCGCGATGAGGATTTCGTCAACCGTCTGTTCGTCGCCAACACCCACACGCCGGTCCTGTTCTTCTCCTCGCGTGGCATCGTCTACAAGGAAAAGGTCTGGCGTCTGCCGATCGGCACGCCGCAGTCCAAGGGCAAGGCCCTTATCAACATGTTGCCGCTGGAACCCGGCGAGCGCATCACCACCATCATGCCGTTGCCCGAGGACGAAACGACCTGGGAAACGCTTGACGTGATGTTCTCGACGACGCGCGGCACGGTTCGCCGCAACAAGCTCGGCGATTTCGTACAGGTCAACCGCAACGGCAAGATCGCCATGAAGCTGGACGAGGAGGGCGATGAAATCCTCTCCGTCGAAACCTGTACGGACCGCGACGATGTGCTGCTGACGACCGCGCTCGGCCAGTGCATCCGCTTCCCCGTGGACGATGTACGCGTCTTTGCCGGCCGCAATTCCGTCGGCGTGCGCGGCATCAACCTGGCCGAAGGCGACCGCATCATCTCCATGACCATTGTGGGCCATGTGGAAGCGGAGCCGTGGGAGCGTGCGGCTTACCTCAAGCGCTCGGCTGCCGAACGGCGTGCCGCAGGCGTGGATGAGGACGATATCGCGCTCGTCGGTGAGGAAGTAACGGAAGAGGGCGAACTCAGTGAGGAGCGCTACCAGGAACTGAAGGCGCGCGAAGAATTCGTGCTGACGGTTTCCGTGAAGGGCTTCGGCAAGCGTTCATCGTCTTACGATTTCCGCACTTCAGGCCGCGGCGGCAAGGGCATCCGCGCCACCGATACCGCGAAGACGTCGGAGATCGGTGAACTTGTCGCGGCCTTTCCGGTGGAAGAAGGCGACCAGATCATGCTGGTTTCCGATGGCGGACAGCTCATCCGCGTGCCTGTCAACGGCATCCGCATCGCCAGCCGCGCGACCAAGGGTGTGACAATCTTCTCGACTGCGAAGGATGAGAAGGTGGTTTCCGTGGAGCGCATCAACGAGCCTGAAGGCGACGACGAGACTGAAAATGGCAATGGCGAGGAGGCGGATGACAATCTGCCAACCACGCCGGAGGCACCGGAAAGCGAGGCGTAAGCCGCCTCGTTTTTCACATCAGGATCAACAAAAACCCCGCGGTGCCTGTGCGCCGCGGGGTTTTTCTTTGGGTTTCCGTCTGGTGCGGTCTGTTAGCGAATACGTATATGAACCGGTGAGCGCCCCGCCCGACGGGCGACGTGCAGGTGAATGCTGGCTTCCGGCTGGTTGGCGCGCCAGGCACGGGCGCCATGCGAGAGCAGCAACGCGACGAGATCACGCGTTTTTGCCTTGGAACGGTTGAGACCGAGATCGGCGATACGCATCGCCGCCTCATGAATGGGATGCAGAACCGACAGGCTGCCATGCCCGTTGCCAGACGCAATGTCCGAATAATTCTCGTTGACTGCCATCTTGGAAAGCCTCGCTACTCATTACACAATTCGAGGAGACAGGCGATGTTCGAAACAGAGAGCACCGCCTGCGGGAACGTCTTCACTGAAGGGATGCCCAGCAGCTGACGCCTTTCTTTTTCAATGCATTGCACGCATTCACCGCGGCGTTCTGGCCATCGAAGCCGCCGAAACGGGCGCGGTATATCTGGGAGCCGTCCTTACTGTAGGCCACCGTGAAGGGCTTGGCGGAACGCAGTGCCGCACCGCCTTTTTCCTGGGCGCTCTGCAGCAGGCCGCGCGCGGAATTTTCGTCCGGCGATGCGCCAATCTGGATGACCCAGCCGCCCTGCGGCGCGTCAGACCTTGCCGCAACGGAAGGTGCGGAGGCTGCGGAAGCCGAGGTGGAAGCCGTGACGATATTATCGACCTTGGTGGAATTGGTTATCAGCTTGCGATCGGGCGCGGAGGGCGCCTGACGGATGGGGTCTTTACCCTTCTGCCAGGTAGCCGCCTCCATTGCCTTGACGGCTGCATTGGAAGAGGAGCCAGCAAAGGCGGTAACCGGCGCTTCCTCGTAACGCGTCTGCGGAACGGGTCCGGCATTGGGCAGGCCGGCATCCGTCGCGGCGACGGCGACAGAGGGAACGGCGGCGGCCACAGCGACCGGCTCTTCGACCGGGGCGGAACGCGTCTGTGCAATCAGGTTGCTGTTGCCGCCACGCGACGCCTGCGGCAGATAGGTTGCAACCAGTTTGCGCATGGTGGCGTCACGGGCGGCGCTGGAGCGACCGCCGAGAACGACGGCGACAATGGAGCGCCCGTCGAGCTGCGCGGAGGTGGCAAGATTGCTGCCGGCTGCACGCGTGTAACCCGTCTTGATACCGTCGACGCCCTTCACGGTTCCGACGAGGCGATTGTGATTGCCGATTACCTGCTTGCCGAAATTAAAAGTGCGGGTGGAGAAGTAACCGTAATATTGCGGAAAATGCTGGCGAAGCGCGATGCCGAGGCGGGCTTGGTCGCGCGCCGTGGTCATCTGGGCTGTATTGGGCAACCCGTTGGCATTGCGGTAGGTCGTGCGCGTCATGCCCAGGGCACGGGCCTTTGCGGTCATCATTCTGGCGAAACGGTCTTCTGAGCCGCCGAGATATTCACCGAGCGCCGTCGCCATGTCGTTGGCCGACCGGGTAACGAGAGCAAGGATCGCCTGCTCGACCGTAATGCTGCCGCCAGCGCGCACACCGAGTTTGGACGGCGGCTCCTTGGCTGCATTCGCCGAAACCGGCACCTTGGAATCAAGAGAGATACGTCCGGCACTGAGGGCTTCGAACGTCAGATAAAGCGTCATCATCTTTGTGAGCGAAGCCGGGTAACGCAGCCCGTCGGGATCCTCGCCGTAAAGCACCTTGCCCGTCTTCGCATCGATGACGATGCCCGCATATTTCGGATCGGCCTTTGCGGTCTGGACGGATGTTGCGGTTATGAACGCCGCCGCAAGTGTCAACGCCACAAACCTTACAAAAGACCCTGTACCCGCTTTGCGCGAATGTGCCCAAGATAGACTTTTCAACACTGCTGAACTCTTCAATCGCATATTTATGTTCCGCTCGGACACGCCCCGCCCGAATGCTCCGGGTAGAAACTTTATCGGGATGGCGTTACCAAGTGGTTTATGAAAGGTATCCGCCTTCCATAAAATGCGACTTTTCACACGCGATCTGTCTCGTGCCGTGTCACGGGTTTTCGTCTTTTACGAGGCGTTTCTCGACATAGGCTGTCACGGCTGCGTCTAGCGCCTGCCATTGCGGCAGCAGGTTGGCCGAGAATCGGTAGAACAGGCTCAGGTCCTGGCCGACGTGGATATCTCTCTGACAATCGCTACCCGTTGTTTCCTGAGGCGTCTGCGGCAGCAGGCAGCGCACCACATAGACGCTTTCGCCGTCGCGTCGGCCGGTCAATATGACTTCCTTGCCACAACCGGAATCAGCGCGCAGCCGATGGAGCAGCAGACCGTGCTTCAGGGGCGTCGGCTCACCTTCTATAAGTCTGGTATAAATCGGCTCGAAACGTCCTGACATGTCCTGCGACATGGTGCTCTGCGACAGCTGAACGAAAATCAGCCCGACTGCATTTTTCGGATCGTCGAAAAGGGCACGATTCGAATCTCGATACCCCGCAAGGTCGGGCCAGGTGAGGTAGAGGTCGGCGCGCTCATGTGCACCACTGTCACGATCAGACGGATTCCGAAGGGTGTTTTTTGCCAGTTTCAGCCGGTCGTTGCCGATGGTCATCTCCACTTCGTCGGTTGACGTGGTGTGTCCCGCCTGAATAATTCTGTCGCCATACCATTTCATGCCGAAATTGAGCGCAGTGAGAAGGGCGGCAAGGGCTCCGCATATGACGATGACGCGTCTTATGAGAGAAGAGGAAAGGAAGCCTGTGTCGCTATGCATGAGCTTTCAAACTCGTTCTGTCCGCCGGGTTTTCGGCGCGGAAATAACAGGCAAAGCTTTAACCCGCGGCGATCGCCATTGAAATGATGTTTTGCCGCTGCTACCTGATAAGCGCAAGCAAAGGACGGCATATGGCAGCGCGTGACAGATATTCCCGGAAACTCGAATGTTCCAAATGTGGCCATCAGGGTTTTGCCGAGGCGTCCGAGTCGGATGACAAAACCCGCCGGGACGTCGATTTCCGCATTGACGAAATGCCCCGGGGATTTCGCGCAGAACGCCCGTCGGGCGACCCCACTGACTTCATGATCCGCTGCGCCCAATGCGGCAACATATTCCGCTTCCTGCAGAAAACCGCCTATGCGCCGGGAGGCGAGCCGCGCGTCAAGGCCTGAACGGAGGGTGCCGGCATGACTTTACCGCAACAGCCCAACGGAGCGCCGCAAAGGCGCAAACCAATCTGGCCCTGGATCGTTCTGCTGGTGCTCACGCTATGCGCGATCTATTCCTATAACCGCGCCAACGAAATCATCGCTGAGTTGTCCGATACCTTGCCGCCGGCGCTGCTGAACCTCTTCGAGGACCTTCTCCGGGGGGAAGGCCGGCACGGCCATGGCGGGCCCAGCATCGGCGTTTGAGTGAGACGCCCGCCGTAAAGGGTCGCCCATCCTCCGGCCGCACATCATGTCATGACCATAAAAGAAAAAAGCCCCGCAAAGAGGCGGGGCAGGTTGATCGCTCGGGGAAAGTTGGGCAATGCCCGGGAGCGATGAGTGGGATATAAGAGACAATGGTGCGGACGCGATAGGCCACTTCCGTCCCAAACAGTACGCCCATGCACAAATTTCACTTAATCCGCAGATTTTTGAACGATGAATTTGACGGATCTGTAAGACAACTTGACAGGCTTTCGCTTTATTCTTTGCTTGCCTCGAATTGCACATATTCTCCTTTAACGTAACGTGACATGAGCAGACGCATGGATAAATCCGGAATCCTCTTTGTGGCGCTTTTGTTGGTGCTTGTTGCAATCGTTTTGAGCCTTACGCTGTTCGATACAGCGCAGCAGGTCCCTTCGATACCTTCAGGTGACGGCTCCCTGCTGCCGCCCGCAGCGACCCCGGGGCAATGATCCGCCAACTGTGAGAGAAGGACGACGATGCTCGTCGGAGCGGGATTGACGCCCTTTTTCAAACCGCTATAAAGCCTCACCACCGTGGATGGGTGTCCGAGTGGTTTAAGGAACCGGTCTTGAAAACCGGCGTGCGTGAGAGCGTACCGTGGGTTCGAATCCCACCCCATCTGCCATCAAGCGCAACATCATTCCTACAATGTCGCGACGAGGCGTGTTCCCGCAGCGTTTGGGCATCGCGTACATTCCGTACGAATAAGAAACCCGCCTTTCGGCGGGTTCCAGGCAGCGGTAGTGGATCAGATTTCCGGACAGCCTCGTTCATTTGCGAAGGTGATCCGGTCCGGTCCCCGGCGCGTGAAGCCTTCGACAACAACGCGGCCCGGCGTGACGCGCACGACTTCGGGATCACGAAGGCCTGCTTCACGGGCCGCGGCGCGGGCTTCGCGTTCGCTGCAGCCACGCATGCGTGGAGGACCCCGGCGGTCCATGTCCCGATCACGGTCGCGGATGACGGGACGGACGCCATCCGGGCCGATTCTGAGCTCCATATCCTGGGCACCGGCAGGCATAGGTGCGGCGAAGGATACCAGGGCGATGCCAATCGCCAGACCTGTGGTTTTCATAAAATTTATCATGTTTCCTCCCTCAGCCGAAACCGGCGGAAGCTCGTTTGTTTGCGCGGAGAAAACGCGGTTACCGCTGCTTTGTTCCTTGCGAGGCTGCGAGGGGAGGACTGACGGCGGGCGGATTCCGCCGTGGAGGGGCATGCCGAAAAGATAGAAATCATTAACCACGTTCGTTACAATTTTATCGAATTTGCAAAAGTCGTTCGCATTTTCGCCACGTTATGCACAAGATTAAGCGACTGTTAGGTGCTTCGATGGCAGGGGCAATATCGAGGCAAGTGAGGGTGCGGTTCTCCGAGCCAATAGCAGCGTGGGGCAGACGATTTGAATTCTACGGTCAAGAAAACAGGCATCAGCGCCAGGTCGGGCGTGAAGTGGCTTGCAATTTCCGTGCTTTGCGCTGCAACGGCGTCGTGTTCCACCACCTCCGAGACAAAGCCTAAGCCCAAGCGCAGCAAGGAATATTTCTCAGAATCCGAATATGGCGTGAAGGCCAGCCCGCGCGTTGCCGATGGAAAGAACATCCCGAAGGGTGGCGGACGCGAGCTGCTGGGTAACGCCTATACCGTCAAGGGCCGCCGTTACTTCCCGAAAGAAGAGCCGGGCTACAACAAGGTTGGCCTTGCTTCCTGGTATGGCTCTGCCTTCCATGGACGCCTCACGGCGAATGGCGAGGTTTACGACAAGGAACATCTTTCTGCCGCACATCCGACATTTCCGCTGCCGAGCTACGCGCGCATCACCAATATGGATAATGGCGCGTCGGTGCTCGTCCGTGTCAACGACCGTGGTCCGTTCCACGAGGGCCGTCTGATCGACGTTTCCAGCAAGACGGCGGATCTTCTGGACATGAAGGCGACGGGGACAGCAAATGTACGGGTTCAATATGCGGGCCGTGCGCCGCTCGACGGCCATGACATGCCTTACCTGATGGCTTCCTATATTCCGAAGGGTTCGCGTTCGCCGGGCGTCGCGCCTGAAGGGCAGATCGCGACCGGCGTGATGGTTGCTTCGGCCTCGCCGAATTTCGTGCCGGCGCCGACATCGAACCCGAATTATGCCGGCTCGGCTCAGACCGCGCTCGTTGGTTCCAAGAAGAATGCGGCGCTTCAGGCCATGCCACTCGTCAACGGTGTACAGCCCGCATTCGAACAATTCGCGATCCTGCCGGAAATCGGCCCGATCCTGGCGGAGCGCCCCGAAGGTAACTTCCTGCGGGAACCAGCGGCTCCAGGCGGCAATTATCTGCGTGTGCCCACGCCGTCTTCCAAATATGCAGCGGCCTATTCCGAAGAATCCGCCGCCGTATCCAAAACCGCAAAGGTGTTCGACACCGTGCTCGTCAATCGTGACGGCTTGAGCGAAGAGTCGATCCTCGCCCATGTGAAGCGTCAGCAGGCGAAGTCACGCTGACGGATTAAGGACACCGGCACACCGTTCTCATGGCGGGCGGCCGGTTGTGGCAGACAGCACTGGGCGGTTTCATGCGCAAGACCTTTCATCGCTCCTATCTGTCGGCCGTCGCGGCGGTCGCTTTTGCATTTTTGAGCGCCGGCGCGGCGCAATCGCAGACTGCGCCCTTCATCGCCAAGGCCGAGCAGGCCTATATGATCGATGCCGAGACCGGTACGGTGCTACTTGCCCAAAATGAGGATCAGTCCTTTCCGCCCGCATCGCTTGCCAAGCTGATGACGGTGGAGGTGGTGCTGGATGCGCTGTCGAAAGGACAGCTGGCGTCGGAAACGGCCTATCCCGTTTCGGAATATGCCTGGCGCACGGGCGGGGCCCCATCGCGAACGTCAACCATGTTCGCCGCCCTGAAATCCTCCGTTGGCATCAATGACCTTCTGACCGGAATCATCGTGCAGAACGCCAATGACGGCTGCATCATCATCGCCGAAGGTATGGCGGGATCGGACGCTGCCTTTGCCAAGCGCATGACGGCACGGGCAGGCGAACTTGGCATGAACCGCAGCACGTTTGCCAATTCCACCGGACTTCCCGATACCGGAAACCAGACGACTGCCAGGGACATGGTGCGCCTTGCCCAGCATCTGCATGACACCTATCCCGACCGCTACTCGTTGTTTACGAAGCCGGACTTCGAATGGAACCGGATTTTCCAGCGCAACAAGAACACGTTGCTGATGCCGGGAAGCGGTATAGACGGTCTTGGCCTCGGTTTTGCAGAAGGCAGCGGTTTCGCCGCCGTGGTTTCGGCGGAGCGGGAAGGGCGCCGCATCTATCTGGCGCTTGCCGGCATCGCAGACGACAAGACGCGGCAGGAGGAAGCGCGCAGAGTGGTGGACTGGGGCCTGACCGCCTTCGAAAAACGCCGCCTGTTCAGCAAGGATGAAGTGGTTGGCTCCGTCAGCGTGTATGGCGGCGATGCCTCCTATGTCGACCTTTCTCCGAAGGACGATGTCAGCGTCCTGGTGCCCGTCAACAATCCGGAACGCCTCTCCGGACGTATCGTCTATCGCTGGCCGCTGAACGCGCCGCTCGATGTCGGGGCGAATGCCGGAACGCTGAAGATATTCTCGGGCGAGCGTCTAATGCGCGAAGTGCCGCTCTATACGAAGAGCCGGGTGAACAAGGGTTCGCTCACCCAGAATGCCGCAGGAGCATTGAAAGAACTTCTGCTGTTCTGGCTGTGAAGTGCGGTTCAGCACGCGCCATTTCTCCTATGCTTTTGTTCAGGCACCGGTTTTTCTGAAAAGCGCTTCACACATTTCGGTCCGATGCTGTAAACAGGCATTTCAACATTGACGTGAATTCCTTGCAGGACGTGACATTGGCCGAAAAGACCGGATTGTTCATCAGCTTCGAAGGCGGCGAAGGCGCCGGCAAATCGACGCAGATTCGCACGCTTGCCGAGGCGCTTCGCGATCGTGGCTTCAAGGTGGTCGTAACGCGTGAGCCCGGCGGTTCGCCGGGTGCGGAGGCCGTAAGACATGTTCTCCTATCCGGTGCGGCGGAGCCCTTTGGCGTCCGGATGGAAGCTATCCTGTTCGCCGCCGCGCGCAACGATCACGTCGAAGAGGTCATTCGCCCTGCGCTGGAGCGCGGCGAGATCGTGCTCTGCGACCGGTTTCTCGATTCATCCCGCGTCTATCAGGGCACGACCGGCAATCTGGAGCCGGATTTCATCGAGACGCTGCAGCGCATCGCGATTGATGGCGTCGTTCCGGAGCTGACACTGATTTTCGATATCGCTGCCGAAAAAGGCCTTGCCCGCGCCAGAAAGCGTGCGGAAGAAGGCGCGAAGCCCGATCGCTTCGAGAAAGAGGAAATCGAAACCCACGAGAAGCGGCGGGAAGCCTATCTCGATATCGCGCTTGCCGAGCCGCGTCGCTGCCGCATCGTCAATGCCGATCAGCCGGAAGAAAAAGTTGCGGAGGATGTCATGTCCTTCGTCGAGCCCTTGCTCGAACAGCTGGGGACCGAGGCGGGCAGGGCGCATGAGTGAGGTCCAGGGCGTTCTCGACGGTGCAATCGCGCCGCAGCAGAACACGACGCTTTTTGGCCATGAGGAGGCGGAGGCGTTTCTCGCGCAGTCCTATCGCTCTGGCAAAGGCCATCATGCCATTCTCATCGAAGGGCCGGAGGGCATCGGCAAGGCGACGCTCGCTTTCCGTTTCGCCAATCATGTATTGAACCATCCCGATCCTTTGTCGGCGCCGGAGTTTCTGCCAGACCCCGATCCGCAGTCGCTGGTCAGCCGGCAGATCACCGCCGGCGCCTCGCATAACCTGCTGCATCTCACCCGGCCCGTGGATGAAAAGACCGGCCGCGTGAAATCCGCCATCACGGTGGACGAGGTGCGACGGGCAGGGCATTTTTTCTCGCAGACCTCGGGCACCGGCAACTGGCGCATCGTCATCATCGATCCCGCCGATGATCTCAACCGCAATGCCGCGAACGCGATCCTGAAAATACTGGAAGAGCCGCCCAAAAGGGCGATGTTTCTCGTGCTCTCCCACGCACCGGGAAAATTGCTGCCGACAATCCGCTCACGCTGCATGCCGCTCAGGCTGCTGCCGCTTTCGGATTCGGCCATGGTGCAGGCGCTCGATCATCTCGGCATAAATCTCTCGGAGGAAAAGCGCGATGCCCTGCTTGCCGCCTCCAAGGGTAGCGTTGCGCAGGCGCTGAAGCTGCTGAACTACGGCGGCTCCGATATTGTCGAGGCCCTTGCCGCAGTCATGAATGCCGACGGGCCGGGCGCCCGCAAACAGATGCACAAGCTCGCCGAGATCCTGGCCCAGAAGGATGGCGACATCGTCCTCGGTTTTTTCATGGAACATGTAACGGAAGATCTGATGGCGCGCGCGCGCGCGGCGGCCATGACGGGCGATATCACGGCTGCGGAAAGGCTGGCACGGCTTTCTTCGGCGCTCTCGGAACGCATCACCGTGGCGCAGGCCTATAATCTTGACAAGAAACAGATGGTGATTTCCATTCTTGAGGATATCCGGGGCGTCTAAGGCCGGAAAATCGTGAGGACCGAAGTTGCCTTTTCGGATTGGCCCACTCTAAGCCGCATTACCCCCGGGATTGACACGGGAATCCACAACCCGCTGAAATTAATGGATACTCGGCTCGAGCCCGAGGATGACGAATAGTCGGCAATATTGATATCAGTGTACCAATTCGGTAGCTTTTTCTTTCGCTGCTGCGAACAATGGTTTAAGAGCGGTCTATCCAAAAAACAGCGCGTAAAGTCGATAGACCGTCATGACAGACAAGACACCATTCTACATCACCACCGCGATCTCCTATCCCAACGGCAAGCCGCATATCGGCCATGCCTATGAACTGATCGCAACGGACGCCATGGCACGCTTTCAGCGCCTGGACGGAATGGATGTGTTCTTCCTGACGGGCACCGACGAACACGGCCAGAAGATGCAGCAGACGGCACGTGCGGAAGGCGTTTCGCCGGAAGAACTCGCGGAACGAAATTCCAATCAGTTTCTCGAGATGGGCAAGCTGCTCAACGCCTCGAACGACGATTTCATCCGCACGACGGAAGAACGACATCACGAGACCTCGCGCAATATCTGGAACCTGATGGCCGAGAGCGGCGACATCTACAAGGATAGCTATGCCGGCTGGTATTCCGTTCGTGACGAGGCCTATTACGCCGAGGACGAGACGGAAGTGCGCGCCGATGGCGTCCGTTACGGCCCGCAGGGCACGCCGGTGGAATGGGTGGAGGAGGAAAGCTATTTCTTCAAGCTCTCCGAGTACCAGGACAAGCTGCTGAAGCTCTATGAGGAAAACCCCGACTTCATCGGTCCGGCGGAACGCCGTAACGAAATCATCTCCTTCGTGAAATCCGGTCTGAAGGACCTGTCGATTTCCCGCACCACCTTCGACTGGGGCATCAAGGTTCCCAATGATCCGAAGCACGTGATGTATGTCTGGGTCGATGCACTGACCAACTACATCACCGCAACGGGTTACCTCGAAGACAGGAACGGACCGCGGGCGAAGTATTGGCCGGCCGACGTGCATATCATCGGCAAGGACATCATTCGTTTTCACGCCGTCTACTGGCCAGCCTTCCTGATGAGCGCGAAGCTGCCGCTGCCCAAGCGCGTTTATGCACATGGCTTCCTGCTCAACAAGGGCGAGAAGATGTCGAAGTCGCTCGGAAATGTCGTTGATCCCGCCAATCTGGTGAACCATTTCGGCCTTGATCAGGTCCGCTATTTCTTCATGCGCGAAGTCTCCTTCGGCCAGGACGGCAGCTATAGCGAAGAGGGCATTGCCACCCGCATCAATGCCGATCTTGCCAATGGCATCGGCAATCTCGCCAGCCGTTCGCTGTCGATGATCGTCAAGAATTGCGACGGCAATATCCCCACACCCGGTCCGTTCACCGACGAAGACAAGGCGATGCTGGCGTCTGCAGACGGTCTGCTTGCCATTTGCCGTGAGGAGATGGGCAAGCAGCTCATCCACCGCGCGGTAGCCGCCATCATTGCCGTCGTTTCCGAGACCGACCGCTATTTCGCCTCTCAGGAGCCTTGGGCGCTGAAAAAGACCGACCCTGAGCGGATGGGCACCGTGCTTTACGTCACGGCGGAAGTTGTGCGCCAGATCGGCATTCTCCTGCAGCCCATCATGCCGGGTTCCTGCGAAAAGCTGCTCGATCTCGTTGCGGCGCCAGCCGACAAGCGCGACTTCGCGGCGTTGGGCGAAGCCGGTCGTCTGGTGCCGGGGACACCACTGGAAGCTCCGAAGCCAGTCTTTCCGCGTTACGTCGCGCCGGAAGCGTGAAGGCGACCACGATGCTGATCGATACCCATTGCCATCTGGATTTTCCTGATTTTGAGGCAGAGCGCGACGACATTATCGCTCGTGCTCATGCCTCCGGCGTGAGCCAGATGGTGACGATCTCGACCCGGGTGCGTCGTCTGCCGGAGCTGTTGAAGATCACGGAAAAATATCCCTCAGTCTTTTGCTCGGTCGGCACCCATCCGAACAATGCCGATGAGGAACTGGATATCTCCGCCGATGAGCTGGTGCAGCTTGCCGAGAGTCATGAGAAGATCGTGGCGATCGGAGAAGCGGGTCTGGATTACTTCTACGACACGCAGAAGCCCGAAGACCAGAAGACCGGCCTTCTTCGCCATATCGAGGCGGCGAGACGAACGAAGCTGCCGCTTGTCATTCACAGCCGCAGTGCCGATGACGACATGGCCGCCATCCTGCGCTCCGAAAGCGGGAAGGGCGCATTTCCGTTCATTCTGCACTGCTTTTCCGCTGGTCCCGAGCTCGCAAAAACGGGTGTCGAGCTTGGCGGATATGTGTCTTTCTCGGGCATTCTGACCTTCCCAAAGTCGCAGGATATTCGCGATATCGCTGCAACCGTGCCTCTTGACCGGCTGCTTGTAGAAACGGACGCACCCTATCTTGCGCCGAAGCGCTGGCGTGGCAAACGCAACGAGCCTTCCTACGTCGTCAATACCGCGGAGGTTCTGGCCGAGGTGCATGGCATCTCCTTCGAGCGGATGGCCGAGATCACCACCGAAAACGCCTTCCGCTGCTTTTCCAAGATGACAAGGGTGTAGGCGTGGCAATCTACCGTCGCCGCTTCACGGTTCTCGGATGCGCCTCGTCACCCGGCGTGCCGCGCATTAACGGCGACTGGGGCGCCTGCGACCCCGATAATCCGAAGAACCGGCGCACGCGTGCGGCCTTCATGGTGGAACAGATCGGTCCTGATGGCGGCAAAACGACCGTTGTGATCGATACTGGTCCTGATTTTCGCGAGCAGATGATCGCCGCGAAGGTGGAGGCTATCGATGCCGTTCTCTACACCCATGCTCATGCCGACCATCTGCATGGCATTGACGATCTGCGCATCTATTTTGCACTCCAGAAAAGCCGCGTCCCGATCTATGCCGATCCCATTACCATGGCGCGCATCCGCGATGGTTTTGCCTATTGTCTCGAGACGCCGGCGGGCAGCAATTATCCACCGATTGTCCGACCCTATCTGATTGCCGATATCAACGAGCCGGTTGTTATTGATGGAGCAGGAGGACCAATCGCCTTTGGGGTGCATATGCAACAGCATGGCGACGTCCATTCTCTGGGTTTTCGCATTGGTGATGTGGCCTATTGCACCGACGTCAGCGATTTTCCGGCCGAAAGCCTGCCGAAACTCGCCGGACTTGAGGTGCTCATCATCGACGCCCTGCAATATCGCTACCACCCCAGCCATCTATCACTCGAACAGGCGCTCGGCTGGATCGAAACACTGGCACCCAAAAGGGCGATCTTGACCCACATGCATATTCCGCTCGATTATGAGACGGTGATGCAGGAAACGCCTGATCATGTTGAACCGGCTTATGATCAGATGCGTTTCGAAATTGAGATCGATCTCGAAGCCGCCTGACGCCGCCTGAAAAGGAACAGCATGTCGACTAAGCCTTTCCGTGCACCGAGTATGGCGAGCTTCTTCGACAATCTGCGCGCCAGCCGCCTGCGCGCCATGTTCCGACGCGGCGAACTCGGCCTCGTCGCGCTTGCCGTGCTCATCGGCATCGCAGCCGGCCTGCTGGTGGCGTTGATCGGCGCTTTGAGCACGGCATTGCATGTGCTCGTCTTTGGCGTCGAACGTCTGAGCAGCAGCGATCTTTCCGGACAGATCGTGCTGGTGGGGCCGATCATGGGCGGTGTCCTGCTTGGGCTGATCATCTTCATCCTCTCCAAAACCCGCAAAAAGCCGATGGTCGACCCCATCGAGGCAAATGCGCTGCATGGTGGCCGCCTGTCGCTCACGGACAGCATCATTGTCTGCGTGCAGAACATCGTTTCCAACGGTTTTGGCGCATCTGTCGGGCTTGAGGCGGGCTACACGCAGATTGCCAGCGGCGTCGCATCGAAGATCGGCATCAAGCTGAAACTGAGGCGAGGGGACATGCGCATCCTCGTTGGCTGCGGCGCCGCGGGCGCCATCGCGGCCGCCTTCAACGCGCCTCTGACTGGCGCATTTTACGCCATCGAACTCATCATCGGCACCTATACAGTCGTCACGCTCGCCCCGCTGATCGTTTCGGCGCTGGTGGCGACAACCGTTATCGGCCTGATTGGCGGCCATGGCCTTTCCATCGATATCGTCGATGCCAGCCGCGTGACGCCCGCCGATTACGTGCCGGCTATTTTCCTTGGGGTTGTGTGCGCGGCAATCGGTATCGTGCTCATGCAGGCGGTGTCCTTCATTGAGGAGACAGCGCGCAAAAGCGCTATTCCTGGCTGGCTGCGTCCTACGCTTGGCGGCATCGTTGTCGGTGGGCTGGCGTTGATTTCACCGCAGGTTCTCTCGAGCGGCCATGGAGCCTTGCATCTCAACATCGATGCCGACCTGACGATCTACGGGCTTGCAGGATTGTTCCTGTTGAAGGCGGCGGCCAGCGCGATCTCGATAGGTTCGAATTTCCGCGGCGGCCTGTTTTTCGCCTCGCTGTTCATGGGATCGCTGCTCGGCAAGATTTTCGCACTCTGCGCGCCCTATATCGGCTATGGCTCGACGGCCCCGATCGTCTACGCCGTGATCGGCATGAGCGCCTTTGCCGCCGCCATCATCGGTGGTCCGCTGACAATGACATTTCTGGCGCTGGAACTGACCGGCGACTTCCAGATTACGGCGCTGGTGCTTGCCGCCGTCATCACCACATCGCTGGTGGTGCGCACCACCTTCGGCTACTCCTTCGCCACCTGGCGTTTTCACCTGCGCGGTGAGAGCATTCGCAGCGCCCATGACATCGGCTGGATCCGCGACCTGACGGTGGGCAAGATGATGCGCGCTGACATCCGCAAGGCCAATGTCAGCATGGGGCTTCCGGCCTTCAAGGAGAAGTTCCCGCTCGGTTCGACGCAGCGGGTCATCATGACCCACGATGACGGGCGTTATGCCGGGATCGTTCTCGTGCCGGAAATCTATGCCGATCCGATGGATCGCGACCCAAGCAAGATCAGCCTCGAGACCTATCTGCACTACAAGAACGACGTATTGCTGCCGACCATGAATGCACGGCAGGCGGCGGCAGCCTTTGACGCGGCAGAAAGCGAAGCACTCGTCGTCGTCAACGACAAGATCGAAAATCGTCCCGTTGGCCTGCTTACCGAAAGTCACACGCTGAGACGCTACAGTGAAGAGCTCGATCTGCGACGCCGAGAGGCATCAGGAGAGTTATGATCGACCTGGATATGGCTATCAATGCGACAAGCGGCGCTTTTCAATGATGAGGGCAACGGCGCTGCGATCTGACAGCTTACGGCATTCCCGGTAATCAAGCACAAAAAGTTCCATAATCTATCTTATGCGATTATTGTATGCGTGCTGGCGGGTTCGGGAATGACGTCAACCTGCAAATGTTCCTATGGGTTGTCTCCTGCAAGGCACAGTCAGTGAAACACGCCTGTCCCAATACCGGCATGGATGAGAGAAGCCAGATCGCTCGCTGGCATAAATGGCCCCTCGTCTAATCACACAGAACCTTTAAAACTCGCTGATGGAACGCTTCTTGTGAAACCTCAGCGGCAGGCCCTTCGATCCATTCCAAATCGAGATGCAGTTTTCCTGCAGGAACAATTTGCTGTGCGATCTCAGCCGGTGTGGTTTCGTCGCTGGTTCCGTTCTCCCAGTCGTGAAAGGCTGATGAGTATCGAACGACCGCTCCACTGGTCGGCAAATCGAGCAACCCTCCCTCGGCAAAAAACGTCAAGCCGTCGCCCATTTCTTCCCCGACGAGCTTGAGCCTGAGTCCCAGACGATGTTTGAGAATGGCCACAAATACTATCGCTGCAGAAAACGTGCACTTATCGACAAGCACAACAACCTGCCTGCCTGCGTTTTCAGAGATGGCGTCGATCAAGGGCATAGTTTGAAGAAAATCGCCACCGGTGTTTCCGCGAACATCAATCAAGAGTTTGTTGTTCCCGCAGGTTCTCACGCGCTCCGCTGCAGCGGAGATGGCTTTCGGCAGCGCACTTTCGCTTGGGTCGAAGAAACTCGGCAATAATATTGAAAGCCCAAACTCCTGCCGGTCCTCAATCTCCACAAATGTCCGAGGTTTCCAGGCCGGGTCAGCCTTGCCATGCTCGTTTCTCGGGTAGAGCATCGATGCCGGAACGGTAAACCGGTTCTCCACTTTCACGTCGGTGATCTGCCCATTCTCGCCTTTCAGGCGATATTCAGTGCTACTCTCTTTTGAAGAAAACCCGAGATGGGCCAATGCATATGGCCATGCGAGGAGAATCGGTCCGATCACCCGTTTCCGCTGGCGCGTTCCCGCCAGAAATTTCCCTGCGGCGGCTTCAATCTGACCAAGGGGTATGCCGTTGACTGCTATCAGCTCCCCTCTTGGCACAGTTGTTTCCAGTGCCGTGTCAGTTAACTGCACCCCCGTTCCAACGCTTACAAACCTCAGCGGGAGCACCGAAATGGAATCGTTCGGGATCAACCGTGTGTGTCCGTTGTCGGGAAGCGCAAGCAGGCGCATCGCGGAAAACAGAAAGGCCTCTTTGGAGCCCTCCAAAGCGTATCGTCGGGTATCATAAATGCAGCGGTCTATCATCGCCGGTTCGATGCGCCGAAAGCTGGGATCGATTGGCAGGACAGTGTCCAGAATTTTCTCGAGGTCTTGCATCAGCGACATGATTCACGATGCGCACAGCTCTCTGTCGATGTCCAGATTGGGCTTGAGCCAGACCTTCCCTCTTCCCGTAAAATGCAATTCTTATATGAGTTTAATATTAGCATACAAACCATTGTATTTATTATAAATATTCCAAAGATAAGAACTTGGTCGTCTTTTCTATGAGGGACTCCATCTGCCGCCGTTTATCTGTTATTGCTCCTAGCGAAGAGCATTGGCGCATCGAGGTAGACTTTGCCTAAGTAAATACCGGTCTCAATCCAGTTTCACCCTGTGCGGATAGCCACCGGCTGTCGCCGCATGATCATGTTCATCGGGTGGTGGCAAGAGACCGGTCTGGCATCGTTACAATGTGCCCTGCGCAGCTATGCTGTTTCAGCTCTTCACCACTCCAGAACACCGCCACGCCGTTCCCGCATGGGTTTTCTCCTGCACCATCTTGGTGGACTTCCGAATGGAAGACCAACCGACTATGTGCAATATATTTCGGGTCCAGTGGACCGTTACACCCAGAACCGCGCCGCAGCCCTGGATTGCCTGCAGCGGATGCGGAGAAGCGAGGCCATTTCAGCCGAGCGGCAAGACCCGCCTCAATGCCAATGGCCGCAAGCTGGATGCCTGGCTCATATACAGATGCCGGATATGCGACAGGAGCTGGAACCGGCCGATCTTTGAGCGGCGGACTATTCGCGACATCAGCCCTTCTGTTCTCGAGGCGCTGCAGAACAATGACCCGCAATGGATAAGGTTGGAAACGTTCAATCTCGAGGCGTTGAGACGCAGATCGCCGCGCGTCGACGAGTTTCCCGAATTCGATATCGTGAAACAGATACGGGATGAATCTCCGGATTGGGCCGTGGCGGAAATTGATCTCATCGTTCCGTTCCAGACCGGTATACGCCTCGACCGCCTGCTGGCGTCTGAGCTCGGGCTCTCGCGGTCGCTTCTACAAAGGCTTCAGCGCGGCGGCCGGATTCGCACGCACGGCGCCGCCTCCAATCCATGGCGACGCCAGGTGAAAAACGGCACGCGGATCGTGATCGAGCGGTGCGATGGCTTCGATCCGGTATGTTTGTGGAAATCTGTCACGGCGGGGTGCTAGCGCACTGCGAGGGCCTGAAGTTCGGGCCCTCGCGATGCGTATCAATCAGTTCGATGCGGCTTTGAAAACCGCCAGCTGATCGGCAAATGCGCGTCGGTAGGCGGGACGCGCCTCGCCTCTCGCCACATAAGCTGCAAGGTTCGCATATTCATCGAGAATGCCCGAGCTTTTTATCCGTTGCAGCACCGATATCATCAACAGGTCGCCCGCGCTGAACGCGCCGTCGAGCCACTCGCCCTCACCCAGTCGCTGGGACAGTTCGCTAAGTCGCTTGCGAATACGTTCATCGACGATCTCCAGGCGTTCGCAATGCCAGCTCTTGTCCCTTTCGACAAAACCGGCGACAAAATGCTCGACTATCGGCGGTTCCACGGTGCTGAGCGCCGCAAACATCCACATGATCGCGCGCGCCCGCGCGTTCGCTCCCCGCGGCAACAGGCCGGCGTGGCGCTCGGCTATGTGGAATATTATCGCACCGGATTCGAACAGGACGAGATCGCCCTCCTCATAGGTCGGGATCTGCCCGAAGGGCTGAAGTGCAAGATGCCCTTGCTCCCGCATCGCCTTGAAGGAAAGAAGGCGAACCTCATACGGTTGCCCCACTTCCTCCAGTGCCCAGCGGACACGCATGTCGCGGGCAAGACCCTTGCCGCCATCGGGCGAGCGTTCAAAGGCGGTAATGGTGATTGT
This sequence comes from Agrobacterium sp. 5Ca39, assembly GCF_055382365.1. Classification (NCBI taxonomy): domain Bacteria; kingdom Pseudomonadati; phylum Pseudomonadota; class Alphaproteobacteria; order Hyphomicrobiales; family Rhizobiaceae; genus Agrobacterium; species Agrobacterium sp. 5Ca39. Next base: position 1,105,907 of record NZ_AP026436.1, read on the forward strand.
CATTGCGGTTCTCCATCACTCCCCCATGCAAAATTGCCCCCGCAATTCTGTCGCCCGGCGTGGTGTCACAATAGGCGCCGGAATGAGCGAAAACAACGCATCGTGTTGTCGGCACACGCTAAAGGGCTGGCCATTTCACGCAAAAACTCTAAGCTCCTGCGCTGGAGACGGATTGCCGCACCATCAGTTTTCAGTTCAAATGATTAGGGAGAAAGCACCAGATGAGCCTGCGTATCAACGATATAGCGCCCGACTTCACCGCCGAGACCACCCATGGTCCGATAAGCTTTCACGACTGGATTGGCGATGGCTGGGCGGTCCTGTTTTCGCATCCGAAGAATTTTACGCCGGTGTGCACCACCGAACTCGGCGCCATGGGCGGCCTGCAGCCGGAATTCGAAAAGCGCGGTGTGAAGATCATCGGTATCTCGGTCGATCCCGTCGAAAGCCATGAAAAATGGAAGAACGACATCCGCACCGCCACTGGCTTCAATGTCGATTATCCACTGATCGGCGACAAGGACCTGAAGGTCGCGAAGCTTTACGACATGCTGCCGGCCGGCGCCGGCGACAGCTCGGAAGGCCGCACGCCGGCCGATAACGCCACCGTACGCTCGGTCTTCGTCATCGGTCCTGACAAGAAGATCAAGCTGGTCCTCACCTACCCCATGACCACCGGCCGCAACTTCGAGGAAATTCTCCGCGCCATCGATTCCATCCAGCTGACCTCGAAACACCAGGTGGCGACGCCAGCCAACTGGAAGCAAGGCGAAGACGTCATCATTACCGCCGCCGTCTCCAATGAGGATGCAATTGCGCGTTTTGGTTCCTATGACACGGTTCTTCCCTATCTGCGCAAGACGAAGCAGCCGGGCTGATTTGAAGCCTGATGGGGCGGCGAAACATCATCGCCCCATCATCGCAATTTTCATGGCTTTATGATCCCGCCATGATAGTCGAGCCGGTACGTCTCGAAATGTCCGAGATAAATGCGCTCGACGCCGGTGAACGACTGGAATTCGCCTGCATTCGTGTCGACATAGACCAAATTCTCCACCGGGTGCGTGAAGCCGCCCAGAAACCGCCCTTCCCGATAGAGCGTGGAAAGGGAACGTTGAATGACCATGCCGGCCGTTGTGGCGTCGATCATATCGGGCCGGAGGATGCGGCCGTGATAGTTCATCGCCCACATGGCTGTCCCCCGGTGCCAGACGACCTCTTGACCGATGAAATCGGTTCCGCCGAAATAGCTGTCGATATAGTGCCAGTCTCCGTCGCGATAGCCGAGATCATGCGATCCCGTGCGAGTGGGCGTGGCGGATTTGTTGCCCCCGCCAACATATGTGGCGGACTTGGCCCTCACTATGAACTCTTCCAGCATGGAACCCTCTTGGGAAAGAACATAAAGGGAACATAATTCATTTCCGGATCCTTCGCAAGCGCCATGCCCTGCCCTTGCCTCGCCCGCAATTTACCAATCGCGGGCTTGGTAATCGCAGCATTTGCGCTTAGAAGCGTGGCAGAACGATCCAAAAGAGTGTCCATGCAGCAAAATCCGCAAATCTACGTCGATGCCGATGCCTGTCCAGTGAAGCCGGAAATCCTCAGGGTCGCGGAGCGGCATGGGCTGGAGGTAACCTTTGTTGCCAATTCGGGTCTGCGCCCGTCCCGCGACCCCATGGTCAGAAATGTCATTGTTTCCGCCGGTTTCGACGCGGCGGACGACTGGATTGCCGATCATGCCGGCGAGAACGATATCGTCGTTACCGCCGATGTGCCGCTGGCCGGACGCTGTGTTGCCAAAGGCGCACTGGTGACGGGTCCGACTGGCCGCGTTTTCGACCAGTCGAATATCGGCATGGCAACGGCGATGCGAGACCTTGGTGCACATCTGCGCGAAACCGGTGAAAGCAAGGGCTATAATGCCGCTTTTTCGCCACGCGATCGATCCGCTTTTCTGGAGACGCTTGACCGTTTCTGCCGCCGTGTCAAAAAGTGATGCCGCAAGCAGAAAGGCCCAACCCATGACCCCGGCCAGCTCCAACAGCAATACCTATCGCCGCCATCAACCTTTTTTCATCGCCGTTCTTGTCGGGGCTTCCGGCCTCGGTATTGCATTGGCTCTCGCGCCTTCCGTGGCAATAGAAATCGCGGCAGTTTCTTTCTTCCTGACCTATCTGATGCTGGTTGCCTTTCGTCTTTCCAAATTGACGGCGCAGCATCTGAAAGCCCATGCCGACAGCGACGATCTCCCCGCAATTGCCATCATCGCCGTGACGCTGCTGGCAGTGACCGTCGCCGTGGTGTCCCTTTTTCAGGCGCTAAACCATACCGGTGAAACCGTCTGGACGCTGGTTATCGCTTTCGCCTCGGTGATTTTCGGCTGGTTGACCATCCACACCATGACGGCCCTGCACTACGCGCATCTTTACTGGCGTCCGCACACGGTCGACGGCAAGCGCCAGCATCGCGGCGGCATGGACTTCCCCGCGACCAAAGAGCCGTGCGGTTACGACTTTCTCTATTTCGCCGTGGTGATCGGCATGACGGCGCAGACCTCGGACGTGGGTGTGACCACGACCGCCATGCGCAAGGTCACGTTGCTGCACTCCATCGTCTCTTTCTTCTTCAACACGGTTCTGGTAGCGGCAGCCGTCAATGCCGCAGTCTCGCTTGCCGGTTGAACCGGGATTTTTTCAAAGGAATGGCTTCATGAACATTATTTCGCAAAATACGGCCTTTGGTGGCATGCAGGGCGTATTTTCCCATGTATCCGAGACCCTGAAATGCGAGATGACCTTTGCGGTTTACGTACCGCCGAAGGCAATCCACGAGCCATGCCCCGTCCTGTGGTATCTCTCCGGCCTCACCTGCACCCACGCCAATGTCATGGAGAAGGGGGAGTATCGCCGCATGGCTTCCGAACTTGGTCTCATCATCGTGTGCCCCGACACCAGTCCGCGCGGCAATGACGTACCAGATGAACTGACCAACTGGCAGATGGGCAAAGGCGCGGGATTTTATCTCGACGCGACCGAGGAACCCTGGTCGGAGCACTACCGGATGTACAGCTACGTGACGGAGGAATTGCCTGCACTGGTAGGCCAGCATTTCCGCGCCGATATGAGCCGTCAGGGCATTTTCGGCCACTCCATGGGCGGCCACGGCGCGATGACCATCGCCCTGAAAAACCCCGAACGGTTCAAAAGCTGCTCCGCTTTCGCGCCGATCGTGGCTCCCTCCTCCGCTGACTGGTCGGAACCGGCGCTGGAAAAATATCTGGGACCGGACCGGGCGGCATGGCGTCAATACGACGCCTGCTCACTGGTGGAGGACGGTGCGCGTTTTCCCGAATTCCTGATCGATCAGGGCAAGGCCGATAGTTTCCTGGAAAAGGGCCTGCGGCCATGGCTGTTCGAAGAGGCGATCAAAGACACGGATATCGGCCTGACGCTGCGCCTGCACGACCGCTACGATCACTCCTATTATTTCATCTCCACCTTCATGGACGATCATCTGAAGTGGCATGCCGAACGGCTCGGATAAGCCGCAAACACAAAGCGGGCGGCGCCTGCGAACGCCGCCCCTTTAGGCCGACCGCATCTCACGGGATGCGGGCGATCACCTTGATCTCGAAATCGAAGCCCGCAAGCCAGTTGACGCCGACGGCGGTCCAGTTCGGATAAGGCTGTTTGCTGAAAATCTCCTGCTTAACGGCCATGATCGTCCCGAACTGGTTCTGCGGGTCGGTATGGAACGTCGTCACGTCGACAATATCGTCGAACGTGCATCCCGCGGCCTTGAGCGTGGCCGCGAGATTTTCGAAAGCAAGCCGAACCTGACGCTCAAAGTCGGGTTCGGGCGTTCCGTCGGCACGGCTGCCGACCTGACCGGAAACGAAAAGAAGGTCACCCGACCGAATTGCCGCGGAGTAACCGTGCTGTTCGTAAAGCGCGTGCCGGTCTGCGGGAAAAATTGCCTCGCGTTTGCTCATCTTGCATCTCTCTTTTTGGCTGAGTGGCGTCGGAAGAAAAACTCCGGACGCCCAATTCACATACGTTGCGTATGTGAGATAGTAACCTACACGACGTATGTCAATTGAGATACGTGACGTATGTGAATATCGAGACGCACTTTGTCAAAGCAGAAGATGGTTTCCGGCGCTGGCGCGCGGATGACTGCCGCAGTCCCGCTCACGCCTTTGGTCCAATCTATGGAAACAGCGCCGTCGCCAGCGTGGTCGGACCCGGCCGGTTCAATCTGAATTCGCGGATCACCCGCTCGGCAACGCCATAAGCAAGCTCCTGTTCTAAAGCCTCGTCATCGAAGCTGACGACGGTGGCGGTGAATTTGGCTTCGGCGATCACCTCGCCCGTGGCCACGGCGGCGGCCCGCACGATGACCTTGGCGGAGGCCTTTTCACCGAAAAGGAAGGGACCGCGTGTGACGGATGCAAGGCGGATGGTCAGCACCACGCGCGGTCGGGTCTCTCCCCGTGCTGTGGTCTTGATCGCATTCTGAACCTGCGCATGAATGGACTGCATCAGCGCCGGCGCCACATCCGGTCGTGCTGCAACAAACGCGCCGCGCACGTCGTAAAGCAGCCGATCGGCACTGGTCGCTTCCGGTTCAAGCCTGAAAGACATGAGCATGAAACACGCCAGCACAATGATGCCAAGGCGTTTCAGCATGGTTGTCATGATCTGTGGCTCCCCTTACGTGAGGTAGCCTGATGATCGTCGATCAGGGTTAGAAAAGCGTTAAGATGCGCTCGTCAGAGACTCCAGAACATTGACCGCGGCACGCATGTCGATGAGACGGACGGCCCGGCGCTCCAGCGCCTCCTCATCCTCACCCCATTGTTCCGCAGTCCAGTCTTCATCCAGATGGGCAAGCGCCCAGGCTTCCTCAAGCGTCAGCTCTCCTTCCGCCAGCGCCAGCGCCAGAATGGCAGACCCTGTCAGCGACGTCATGGTATGGAGTGCCGCGAGCGCGATCGGTGTATCGTATTTTTTTAGCGTCACTGCAAAGGCGGCGATAGCCTCCCGCGGCTGGTCGCGATGCATGACTCCCTCCACCAGAATGAAGCGCGCGCCAAGTACATTGGCCGCCCAGTCGAGCACGGGATCCCAATGGTCCGTCTGGCGCGCGACTAACGCTTCCGGTTCACCAGCGCGGTAGCAGAGGAGATCGGAGGAGGAAAACCGCAATATATCCTCGAAAACCGCCTGGGTATCATTGGCGACGCCGTCGATGGCCGTGTTCACGTGGCGCGACACCGGCATGACAACCGGATTGACGACCTCGGTCTGGGCGTCCCATTCATCGCGAAGCAATTCCGCGAGCGACCTCGACGGCACGACCAACGGCTTCTTGGCGGGGGTGCGCAACGGCTTACCGTCGAGAAGGATGGTGAAGCCTTCCTCCGCCGCCTCGCCGACCGTCACATCTTTGTAGAACCGCTTGGGCAGCGGTTTCTGCATCTGGATCTGCGCGCGCAAGATCGGATCGGGGTGGCTCAGGCCTTCCGAAAGGTCGTTCAGGAGATCACGCATGGCACATCCTCATCGGTCGGTAGAAAGGATAATTAGGGATTATCGGTCGGAACATAGACCGGGATTTCACGCGGGTGGCTGACGACCGCATCGGCGCCCGCCGTCCAGAGTTCGTCGATGGACGCATAACCCCAGGCGACGCCGATCGCTTTTGCGCCCGCAGCTTTTGCCATCTGCATATCATAGACCGCGTCGCCGATAACGACAGTATCGGTCGGAACCATGCCAGTTTCATGGCAGCATTCCATCACCATGGCCGGATGCGGCTTGGAAGGGCAATCATCCGCCGTGCGCGAGACAATGAAGTGCCTGGCAAATCCATGGGTTTCGAGAATGTGGGTCAGCCCGCGCCTCCCCTTGCCCGTCACCGCACCGATCAGCACGTCATCCCGCCTTGAAAGGGTGTCGATCAGCGGGGCGATGCCCTCGAAAAGCGGCTCGATCATGCCCGGACGTGCACGGATTGGATGGTAGATTTCCTTATAACGCTGGGTCATCGCCTGAACCTCGTCATCCACATGCGCCTTGCCGAGCATGCGGGCGATGGCGATATCCAGCGTCAGACCGATGATCGCCTTGGTTTCGGAGATATCGGGGCGCGGCTTGCCAAAATCGGCGAACGTATCGGCCATGACGGCATGGATGAGGCCCGCGCTGTCCACCAGCGTTCCGTCGCAATCGAAAAGAACCAGTTTCATCTGCCGTCAGTCTTCCCTATCGCCATCGGCCACGTCGAGACCGAGCAGGTTCCAGGTCTGTACCATATGCGGCGGCAAGGGTGCGCTGACCCGAAGCCGGCCGCCATTCGGATGCGGAATGTCGATATGGCGCGCATGCAGATGCAGGCGCTTCTGGATGCCGCCCGGAAAATCCCAGTTTGGATCGTCGATGTAATATTTGGGATCGCCGATGATCGGGTGCCCCATATGCAGCGCGTGCACGCGAAGCTGATGGGTGCGGCCGGTATAGGGCTCCATTTCCAGCCAGGCGAGGTTCTGCGCGGCGGTATCGATGACGCGGTAATAGGACACGGCGTGATCGGCGCCCTCCTCGCCATGCTTGGCGATGCGCATGCGGTCTCCGTCGATCGTCTGTTCCTTGACCAGCCAGGTGGAAATCTTGTCCTGGTGCTTGCGCGGCACGCCTTTGACGAGCGCCCAATAGGTTTTCTTGGTGTCGCGTTCGCGGAAGGCGGCGGTCAGTTTTTGCGCGGCACCTCTGGTACGGGCAACCACCAGCACACCCGACGTATCACGATCCAGCCGGTGCACGAGACGCGGCTTTTCGCCCTTCTGGTTGGTCCAGGCTTCCAGCAAGCCGTCAATGTGCCGGGTCACCCCCGAGCCGCCCTGAACGGCGATGCCAGCAGGCTTGTTGAAAACGAACACCTTGTCGTCTTCATGCAGCAGCATTCGTGCCAACAGCTCGCCATCGGCGGAATGTTTGAGGTCCTTCGAGCCGATCGGACCGCTCTTGGTCTTCATATCGGAATCGACCGGCGGCACGCGCACCATCTGTCCCGGCTGCACCCGCGCGTCCGTCTTCACCCGGCCGCCATCCACACGCACCTGGCCGGATCGCAGCAGCTTCTGCAACTGCCCGAACCCAAGCCCCGGATAGTGAATCTTGAACCAGCGATCGAGGCGCATACCGGCCTCGTCGGCCTCGACCTTGATATGCTCGATACCTGCCATAAATTTTCCAGTCTCTCTGTCCTGATCGCGCAGCCGTTTCTTCGGCGCGCCGTTTGGATCAAGCCTTTAGAACAAGTTGCGGCCCAAGGCCAGCCCGGCGAAAACCGCAGCGATGGAAACCGAAAGGCTCGCAAGAACGTAAACGGCAGAAAGGCCGAGCGCGCCGCGTTCAAAAAGCGAGACAGCATCGAGCGAAAAAGATGAAAACGTCGTGAACCCGCCGAGCACGCCGGTCACGAGAAAAAGCCGCATTTCCATCGAGGCATTCAGCCGTCGTGCCACGAGCTCCACCAGGAGACCGATCAGGAAAGAACCCACCACGTTGACCGTAAGCGTTCCCCAGGGGAAATTCACCCCCGCCAGCCGGACGCTCCAGACGCCGACCAGATAACGGAAGACGGAACCGATTGCGCCGCCCGCTGCGACGAGGACTATATTGATCATGCATTTATCTCCGGAGGGAACGGCCGGACCTCACGGTCCGCTTGGATTTCTAGACCACGTAAACCGCCTGCGAAACCCTTGGCCGGGCACTGCCAGCTGTTAAAATACGATTAAATTGCGCCTCCGCGATTTAGCCTTCCAACAACACGCAGATGCTAACCTGCGGTTTTTGAAGGTCGGCAACGATGGCCGGAGGTTGGATGACACAGGTTCTTTCCGTTTCTGCGAACACGGCAGCCTATGCGCTGGAGGCTGTAAAACCGTCACAGCGCGTGCCGCGCCGGAGCGAGGTCGAAGAGGCCATTCACGAACTCGCGCGCAAGGCCGAGAACAGCGACGACTTCCAGCTTCGCGGCATGATGACTGTGATCAAGCCACCGGCCCTCACCCTCTATTTCCTGACCGTCGCCAGCCAGCATCAGGAACCGCAGGCGACGCTTGAGCAGGCCGTGGAGGCATACGAGGAAAACAACCTCCCCCAAAAAGCAGATGATATTCTTTTGAATCAGGATGATAGGCAGACATCCTGATGTCGGTTGTTAGAGGTCAATCCTGTCGTTGCGGGAGTGGCATTCAGCTTGGTGTCAGGTTGAGTTTCTAGATATCTACACCTGGCTTCCGGAAATCACCAAAAGCGAGCGTCATCCGTTTTCCGCCGCGGCGCCGAAACAATAGACCGGACAAATGAGAAATCTTGCGGCTACCGGACCTGTCACGCGTTCCGGTAGCCGCTTTTCATTGGTCAATTATGTTGATGGTCGCCGCCGCCCTTGGCAGCTCCCGCAGACAGTATGACGTCGACCTTCCCGGCTTTTTCGAAGATCAGCGTTACCGGCACTTTGTCTCCTTCGGCAAAGGGCTTCTTCACGTCGAAGAACATCATGTGCAGGCCGCCGGGTTTCAATTCCACGGTCTGACCGGCGGGGATGACGATGCCCTCGTCCAGCTTGCGCATCTTCATCACTTCATTGACCATGGCCATTTCATGGATTTCAGCGCGTCCGGCGGCAGACGATTCGACACCGATCAGCTTGTCGTCGCTATCGCCGCCATTCTTGATCGTCACATAACCGCCACCGACGGGCTGGCCCGGCAACATGGCCTTCGTCGCGCCGCCAGACACTTCGAGATTGCCAGCCTTCACGACATCCATATCCATGCTCATGCCTGCGTGATCATGGCCGCCCGCATGGGCTTTGGCGGTGACCTTGATGGTCGGCGCGGGATTTTTCAGCGAGTGGGGATCGACACCGGCTGCAGCCACTTCATCCCAGGAAACCTTGCCCTCGTCGCCGCAAAGCTGTGTCACCTTGAAGGGTAGTTCCTGCCCCACCTCGACGCTCGAAACCTTCCCCTGCACGGCAAAGGTATCGTAGAATTCGTCCGGCAGATTGCCGCCCTTCCAGCGAATTTCGACGGGCCCGCTTTTGATCTCCTTGCCGTGATTTTTATAGGCCTTCCGGTAATCGCCCTTGATGACCTCCAGCTCCCAGCCGGCCTTCGGCTGCGGCTTGGCGGAAATGAAGCCCTCCGGCAGCTTGATCTGCACTTCCGTCGTGGCAAGCCCGCCTTCGCAACCGTGCGGCACCTGAAGAGCGGCGACGACAGTGCTTTCCTGTTCGGCCGAGCCGTCAACGAAGGTGGCGTGGGCAGAAGCCTGCGCGGTGGAAACCGCGGCGATAAAAAGGGTCGATGTGATGATCTTGGTGGTTTTCATTTGTCTGTCCCTGCGACTGCCAGCCCTTCGGGTTCAAGCAGCCGTTTCTTGCCACCGGTTCGGCGGCGATGATCCTGTAAGATGAAAAATCAGGCGGACAAGGCTGGCGGGCCGCGTGCGACCGGTTTGCGGATCGTCGGGACCGGGTGGAAACGCCAATCGGTGGACGGGCGGTTCTCAAGCCAGGCAAATTCGGTCTTCAGCCAGCTTTCCTTGTCGGGGACCGGAAGAAGAATGGACGAGGCCAGCAGGCAGGCCTCGCAAAACAGGATCGCGTCGCCCGAATGGGCGGGCCCCTCCTTGGCATGCGAGGCATTCACCCCGCCGCCATGGCCGAGGCAGATCTCCGCAAAGGTGCCATCAGGCAGCCGGTAGCTCTCATCGAGCGCGACTGCGGGGGCTGCGGCAAGCGCCGGCCTATGGGCAAAACCGAGCGACAGCATCAGGATTGCACAGAAAATGCGAAGCATTTTCTCGATCCCTGTCAGCCGTCTTTTTCGATGTGCGCCCATGATCTCATGCGATATCGCGCTTCCCTTCGATTTCAAAGGGGAATTTTGCCGCAGGCTTGACGTGTATGAGGAACAATCGCCGCAAGGCGGCATTTTCCTGCAACACGGATCGTTTAAGGGAGACATGACATGCCTGCCAAATCGAAAGCCCAGCAGAAAGCTGCGGGTGCAGCACTCGCCGCCAAAAGGGGCGAAACGAAGAAATCCAGTTTAAAAGGTGCTTCAAAAAGCATGGAGAAGTCCATGACGGAAAAGGAACTTGAGGATTTTGCCTCAACGAAACGCAAGGGTCTGCCGGCAAAAAAATCGGAATGACGGCGTCTTTCCACCGCCATTCCCATTCGTTGGAATGATGACGGAACGACAATATCAAAACGTCGTTGCGAACGAGATGAGGGATGATGGCGCAGATGGAGCAAGAATCTGTTCAGATGCGTCATTTGGTCCTTGCCAATAGCGGGTCTTCGAAGATAATGAGCGTCGCATCATCGTTGGGAGAAACCGCTTCAATGCGGTGCCGAAGGAGCAACCGCCCCGGAAACTCTCAGGCAAAAGGACCAGCGATGACGACGGAACTCTGGAGAGAAGCCACCTTTCATAAGGACGGCTCGCCGAAGGGATAACAATCTCAGGCGACAAGGACAGAGGGGGCTCTTGAACCGGCGCATCTGCGCCACGACCTGAGCCCGCGCGATTGCTCGCGCAACCCTGGAGGCGTCCTTGGACGATACCGCCGCGCTGAAAACCACGCCGCTTCATTCCCTGCACCTGTCGCTGGGCGCCCGCATGGTGCCATTCGCCGGTTACGACATGCCCGTGCAATATCCGGCCGGCGTTTTGAAGGAGCATCTCCAAACCCGCACCTCAGCCGGTCTCTTTGACGTCTCCCATATGGGCCAGGTGATTGTGAAGGCAAAGTCCGGCAACAACGCCGATGCCGCACAGGCACTGGAAAAGCTGGTGCCGGTGGATATTCTCGGCCTCAAGGAAGGCCGCCAGCGCTACGGTTTCTTCACCGACGACAAGGGCTGCATTCTTGATGATCTGATGATCACCAATCGCGGCGATCACCTTTTCGTCGTCGTCAACGCGGCCTGCAAGGATGCCGACGTCGCCCATATGAAGGCGCATCTTTCAGACAGCTGCGAAATCACCCTTCTCGAGGACCGCGCCTTGATCGCGCTGCAGGGCCCCCGCGCCGAGGAGGTACTGGCCGAACTCTGGACGGGCGTTTCCGAGATGAAATTCATGGACGTGCAGGAGGTGCCGCTGCACGATGTTGCCTGCATCGTCTCCCGCTCCGGTTACTCCGGTGAAGACGGCTTTGAAATTTCCGTGCCGGCAGACAAGGCAGAAGAGATCGCCAGGGCCTTGCTCGAACATCCCGATTGCGAAGCCATCGGACTTGGCGCGCGTGACAGCCTGCGGCTGGAAGCAGGCCTTTGCCTTTACGGTAATGACATCGACACCACGACCTCCCCCATCGAAGCCTCGCTGGAATGGGCGATCCAGAAGGCGCGCCGCGCCGGCGGTGATCGCGAAGGCGGTTTCCCGGGCGCGGAACGCATTCTTGGTGAACTGAAGGACGGCACATCGCGCCGCCGCGTCGGCCTGAAGCCCGAGGGCAAGGCACCGGTGCGTGGCCATTCGAAGCTTTTTGCGGATGCTGAAGGCAAGACGGAAATCGGCGAAGTGACCTCGGGCGGTTTCGGTCCTTCGGTCGAAGGCCCCGTCGCCATGGGTTACGTGCCTGTTTCTTACGCCGCTCCCGGCACTGCGATCTTCGCGGAAGTGCGCGGCAAATATCTGCCCGTCACCGTCGCCGCCCTGCCCTTCATCAAGCCCACCTACAAACGATAATTTCATCCCATCTCCGGAGAGAACACGATGCTGAAATTTACTGCAGAACACGAATGGCTGAAGTTCGAAGGCGATGTCGCCACCGTTGGCATTACCAGCCACGCCGCTGAACAGCTCGGCGATCTCGTTTTCGTCGAATTGCCGGAAGTGGGTGCCACCTTCTCCAAGGATGGAGAAGCCGCAACCGTTGAATCCGTCAAGGCGGCTTCCGATGTCTATTGTCCGCTGGATGGCGAAGTGGTCGAGATCAACCAGGCCATCGTCGACGACCCCTCGCTGGTCAATTCCGATCCTCAAGGCGCCGGCTGGTTCTTCAAGCTCAAGCTTTCCAACGTTGCAGATGCCGATACGCTGCTCGACGAGGCAGCCTACAAGGAGCTGATCGCGTAATGACGACGCCCACCGAATTCCATTTCACCGACTATCAGCCCTATGACTTCGCCAACCGGCGTCACATCGGGCCGTCGCCGTCGGAAATGGCCGAGATGCTGAAGGTCGTCGGCTATAAGAGCCTCGACGCGCTAATCGACGCCACCGTTCCCTCCTCCATCCGTCAAAAAGTGCCTCTCACCTGGGGTGCGGCCTTGACCGAACGTGAGGCGCTGGATCGTCTTCGCGAGACGGCAAACAAGAACCAGGTCCTGACCTCGCTGATAGGTCAGGGCTATTACGGCACCATCACGCCGCCGGTCATCCAGCGCAACATTCTGGAAAACCCGGCCTGGTACACGGCCTATACGCCATACCAGCCGGAAATCAGCCAGGGCCGACTTGAGGCGCTGCTGAACTACCAGACCATGGTCTGCGATCTGACCGGCCTTGACGTCGCCAACGCCTCGCTGCTCGATGAAGCGACTGCGGCCGCCGAAGCCATGGCCATGTGCCAGCGCGTCGCGAAATCCAAGGCGACCGCCTTCTTCGTGGATGCCAATTGCCATCCGCAGACCATCGCGCTGATCGAGACCCGTGCGGCCCCGCTCGGCTGGAAGGTGATTGTCGGCAACCCCTTCACCGATCTCGATCCGGTCGACGTGTTTGGCGCGATCTTCCAGTATCCCGGCACGCACGGACATGTCAGCGATTTCTCCGGCCTGATTTCCCGCCTGCATCAGACGGGCGCGATTGCCGCCGTCGCCGCCGATCTTCTGGCCCTGACGCTGCTGAAATCTCCCGGCGAAATGGGCGCTGACATCGCCATCGGCACCTCGCAGCGCTTTGGCGTTCCGGTCGGCTACGGCGGTCCGCATGCCGCTTACATGGCCGTCAAGGATGCGCATAAGCGCTCCATGCCGGGCCGTCTCGTCGGCGTCTCGGTCGATGCGCGCGGCAACCGCGCCTATCGCCTGTCGCTGCAGACCCGCGAGCAGCATATTCGCCGTGAGAAGGCCACCTCCAACATCTGCACGGCGCAGGTACTGCTGGCAGTCATGGCTTCGATGTACGGCGTCTTCCATGGCCCGCAGGGCATCAAGGCGATTGCCCAGCAGACCCACCAGAAGGCCGTGCTGATGGCCAAGGGACTGGAAAAGCTCGGTTACACCATCGAGCCGGAGACCTTCTTCGACACGATCACGGTCGAAGTCGGCCATATGCAGGGCGTTATCCTGCGTTCGGCCGTCGCGGAAGGGGTGAACCTGCGCAAGGTCGGCGCCACCAAAATCGGCATGAGCCTTGACGAGCGTACGCGCCCGGCAACGCTGGAAGCCGTCTGGCGCGCTTTCGGCGGCAATTTCTCGGTCTCGGATTTCACGCCGGACTATCGCCTGCCGAAGGAGCTGCTGCGTACCAGCCAGTACATGACGCATCCGATCTTCCACATGAACCGTGCCGAAAGCGAGATGACGCGCTACATCCGCCGTCTTTCGGACCGCGATCTGGCGCTCGACCGCTCGATGATCCCGCTCGGCTCCTGCACCATGAAGCTGAACGCCACAGCTGAAATGCTGCCGATCACCTGGCCGGAATTTTCCGACATCCATCCCTTCGTACCGGCCAATCAGGCACTCGGTTACAAGGAGATGATCGACGATCTCTCCGAAAAGCTGTGCTCGGTCACAGGTTACGACGCCTTCTCCATGCAGCCGAATTCCGGTGCGCAAGGCGAGTATGCCGGGCTTTTGACCATCCGCAATTATCACCTCGCCAATGGCGGGACACACCGTGATGTCTGCCTCATTCCGACCTCGGCGCATGGCACCAATCCTGCCTCGGCGCAGATGGTGGGCATGAAGGTGGTGCCGGTGAAAGTGCGTGATAACGGTGACATCGACATTGATGATTTCCGTGCAAAAGCAGAACAGTACGCCGAAAACCTCTCATGCTGCATGATCACCTATCCGTCCACTCACGGCGTGTTCGAGGAGACGGTTCGCGAGATCTGTGAGATCACCCACAAGCATGGCGGTCAGGTGTATCTTGATGGCGCGAACATGAACGCCATGGTGGGCCTTGCCCGTCCCGGCGATATCGGCTCCGACGTTTCGCACCTTAACCTGCACAAGACCTTCTGCATTCCGCACGGTGGCGGTGGTCCGGGCATGGGGCCGATCGGCGTCAAGGCGCATCTTGCTCCTTACCTGCCCGGCCATCCGGCGACCGACGGCCGCGAGGGTGCGGTGTCTGCCGCCCCGTTCGGTTCGCCGTCCATCCTGCCGATTTCCTGGAGCTACTGCCTGATGATGGGCGGCGAAGGGCTGACGCAGGCAACCAAGGTTGCGATCCTCAACGCCAACTACATCGCCGAGCGGCTGAAGGGTGCTTATGACGTGCTCTACAAATCCGAAACGGGACGCGTGGCACATGAATGCATTATCGACACCCGCCCGCTGGCAGACAGCTGCGGCGTGACTGTCGATGACGTGGCCAAGCGCCTGATCGACTGCGGTTTCCACGCGCCGACCATGAGCTGGCCGGTTGCCGGCACGCTGATGATCGAGCCGACGGAATCCGAGACCAAGGCGGAACTCGACCGGTTCTGCGATGCCATGCTGGCCATCCGCGAGGAAGCCCGCGACATCGAGGAAGGCCGCGCGGACAAGACGAACAATCCGCTCAAGAACGCGCCCCATACGGTCGAGGACCTCGTCGGCGAATGGGACCGTCCTTATAGCCGCGAAAAGGGATGCTTCCCGCCCGGCGCATTCCGCATCGACAAATACTGGTCGCCGGTCAACCGCATCGACAATGTCTATGGCGACCGCAACCTCATCTGCACCTGCCCGCCGATGGAGGCCTATGCCGAGGCGGCCGAATAAGCTGTCCTTCGTTCGAGACAGAAAGCCCGGAGCGATCCGGGCTTTTTCGTTTTCCGTCCCGTCGCAGGACGAACCCTCGGCGTTTGCGCGCCGGGACCTTGTTTTAAATCAGTCATTTATCTTTTTTTCCGGCTCGCCTGAAACTTTGCGAGACCGGCTTCCGTCTCTTGTGTCGCTACGGATAACCGATAGCGGCCGCTGGAAGAGCCACCTTTCGGGGCCTTGGATTTCACAAGGAGGAATAATGATGTACAAGCTTTCCGTTCGCGCCCTGACGCTGGCTGCAGCTCTTTCCATCGGCACGGTTTCGGCCTATGCCGCGAACCCCAAGGTGGGCGGCGCGGCGATGTTCGAGGACAAGAACATCGTTGAAAATGCGGTGAACTCAAAAGACCACACGACCCTCGTCGCCGCGGTAAAGGCCGCCGGACTTGTGGAAACACTTCAGGGCAAAGGACCGTTTACGGTTTTTGCACCCACCAACGAGGCTTTCGCGGCCCTTCCGAAAGGCGCGGTCGACGATCTTCTGAAGCCAGAGAACAAGCAGAAGCTGGTCAAGGTTCTCACCTGCCACGTCGTTGCAGCCAATGCACTGTCATCCGCCATCGAAAAAATGATCAAGGATGACAAGGGCGAGCACGACGTGAAGACGGTCGGCGGCTGCGTACTCAAGGCAAAAGAAAGCATGGGAAAAATCACACTCACCGATGAGAATGGCACGGTCGCCCATGTCACCATCGCTGATGTTAAACAATCCAACGGCGTCATACATGTCATAGACAAGGTGCTGCTGCCGAAAATGTAAGGCAGCGCCGCAGCGCCAATGTGGGCTCGAACGACTAAGGCCCGAAGCAATTCGGGCCTTCCTCATTCAGGTGGGCGTAATCCCGACCGTGAAAAAGAACGGGGTGTGATTGATCTTCATCGCTTCCATGCTAAATCGGATCACACAATCAAGCGATGGAGTGTGCATGCGCCTTATCTGCCTGAACGGTTGGGGCGGAAAGCTCCACGACGAACTCGTCCCTTATATCTCCCTGTCCGACCCGGATATCTTGTGCCTGCAGGAAGTGGTGCATACGCCCGCTGCCCTAGAGGATTGGTTGACCTATCGTGATCACGGCATCGAGCTTCCGCAGAGAGCGAATTTCCTCCGCGATGTCGCCGATGCCCTGCCAGATCATGTCGCGATATTCTGCCCCGCGGCGCAGGGTGATCTCTGGCACGGTACGACTAGATATTTTTCCCAATGGGGACTGGCCACATTCGTTCGCAAGTCCATCGCCATCGTTGCCCAGGCACAGGGCTTCGTCCATGGGACCTTTTCTGCGGACGGATATGGCGATCATCCACGGTCACGCACCGGTCACGCCATCAGGGTTTTCGACTTTGCCACCGGAAAGCCGGCTGTCATTGCCCATATGCACGGGTTACGCGACCTCGACGGCAAACACGATACCGACGCCCGCCTGGCGCAGGCAAAACGACTTGTGAACCTCGTCAAGAACATTGCCGAGAATGGCGACCGGGTGATCGTTTGCGGCGATTTTAATGTCCTGCCCGACAGCGAAACCTTTACCGTGTTGAATGAACTCAATCTTGTCGAGCTCGTCACGACCCGCGGTTTCACAGATACCAGAACCTCACATTACGCCAAGCAGAACAGATATGCCGACTACCTGCTGGTCAATCCGGCTGTGAAAGTTGATCATTTCGACGTCGTTAGGCAGCCCGAAGTCTCGGATCATTGCCCGTTGCTGCTTGAATTCAGCTGAAGAAGTGGAGATGCTATGCCTAAGCTCTTCAACGCACCAGCTGGATGTCGCTCGTCACCACTGTCTTGCCGGTCCTGCCGTCCTTATCGGTTGTGCGCAGCCGCAAGCCGTTGGCTCCGACCTTTTCGATGGTCATGGCGGCAACGCGGTCGCCGTTGATATCGCGGTTCCATCGCACCGTCAGATTGATGGCGTTTCCTTTTCTTGTGCCCGATAGTGCGGACGGCCGACCGGAAGGGCCCGTATAGGCGCCGCTATAGCGCCCGCCCTTCTCCGAGAGATCGGCTGCGATCGCGCGCCTTACCACCAGAAGACCGCGGCAAGTGCCGGACATGTTGAGTGACGATGATCCCGCGTTGGAATTCAGCGTGCAGCTGACGTTAATGGGCGGTGTGCCGATCCGGGTAATTACGGTTCCCTTTCCCGCCCACGTGCCCTTCAGCGAGGAGAGAAATGCGCCCTCGTCCGCGTAAGCAGGCTGGGTTGCGAGCAATCCGACCGAAAATAAAACTGCAAGAGCCTTGATCTTCATGGCGATTATCCGTTTTTCCACGAAGCCTAACTCACAAATGCCGTTAAACGTTCCTCCAGCTAATCCCGCAACGGGCAAAAATATCGGAACATCCCTGCTGATGTCGTGCCAATGCAATCAAATGCGGGCACAGATGTTTCCGCCAGCCTCGATCAATTTTTCGATTCCCTGCATATTTATCGGAGTATTTTCATGACGACTGTAGGCGTTGCGGCACCACACGGCCGCCTTCCTTCCGGCGGCCTGCCGCATAGCGGTGGCATCTCGGATCGCACGCTTTTTGCCCTTGCTGCACTGAATTTCTTTCTCGCCGACGCCCGCGACGGTCTCGGGCCGTTTCTGGATGCATTTCTGGCGACACGGGGCTGGTCTTCGCTCTCGCTGGGCATGATCGCCACGGTCGGCGGCCTTGTGGGTCTGCTCGCCACGCCGCTTTGTGGCGCCCTGGTAGATGGAACGACGTGGAAAAGGACGCTGATTGCCATACCCGTCGTCCTCGTGACCATCGGCGCGCTGATCACCTTGATCTTTCCCGATGTTTGGATCGTCTGGACCGGCCAGATCATGACGGCCGTCGTCGGCGCCGTGGTCGGCCCGGCGCTTGCCGGCCTCACGCTCGGCCTTGTCGGCGAGCGCCTGTTTTCCCATCAGATTTCGCGCAACGAGTTCTGGAACCACGGCGGCAATTTCGCATCGCTCTTCGCGACTTATGTCGTCGTCACTTTCTTCGGCATGGACGGCATCATCGGCCTGATGCTGCTGACCGCTGCGGGTGCTCTGGTCGCGACGGCGGCCATCGACCCCGAACGCATCGACCACAAGGTGGCGCGCGGCCTTGGCGAAGACAGGGGCGAACCCGGTCCATCCGGCATCGCGGTCTTGCTGCAGGAACGCGGACTTATCTTTCTGGCCATCATCCTGCTCGTCTTCCACTTCGGCAACGCGCCGATGGGCCGGTTGATCGCGCAGGATTTCGCCATCGAACTTCAGACACCCTTCCGCACCACTGCGATCATTACCGGCGTCGCGCAATTTGCGATGATTTTCGTCGCCGCCATGGCGCCTTGGCTGATACGACGTTTCGGTCTCTCAACCGTCTTTATCATCGCGCTCGTCGCACTGCCGATCCGCGGCGTTCTCGCTTCCGCCTTTACGGACTTCTGGGTCATTTTCCCCGTCCAGTTTCTGGACGGTGTCGGAGCGGGTCTGCTCGGCATAGTCACGCCGGTTGCGGTGGAGAGAATTTTGAAGGGCACGGGCCGCTTTAATGTCGGTCTTGCCAGCGTCATGATGGTTCAAGGCATCGGCGCGTCATTCAGCAATGTCGTCGCAGGTTGGCTGGTGACGAAGGGCGGTTATTCACTGTCGCACCTTGTCGGCGGCGGCATTGCGGCAATCGCCATCGGGCTTTTCCTGCTCTATCGCAACGAGATAGCGCCTAAACAGAATAATGATGGCCTGTCTCAAGGAAGGCAGTAACGGCGCAAACAGAAAAGGAGGCCATCTGGCCTCCTTATATGTCGTAGACCGTGTTCCGTCAGCCGACGAAAGCGCGTTCGATCACGAATTCGGCAGGCTTGTTGTTGGCGCCTTCGGTAAGACCGGCATTCTCAAGCAGTTCCTTGGTATCCTTGAGCATCGCCGAGGAACCGCAGATCATGCCGCGGTCAATGGCCGGATCGAGCGCGGGTACGCCGAGATCGGAAAACAGCTTGCCGTTTTCGATCAGCGTGGTGATGCGGCCCTTGAAGGGATAATCTTCGCGGGTCACCGTGGCATAATGCTTGAGCTTGTCGCCGACAATCTCGCTGAGGAACTCGTGGTTCTTGATTTCCTCGACCAGATCGAAACCGTATTTCAGTTCGGCCACATCGCGGCAGGTATGGGTGAGGATGACCTCTTCGAACTTCTCATAGGTCTCGGGATCGCGGATCAGGCTCGCGAAAGGCGCAATGCCGGTGCCGGTGGAGAACATGTAAAGCCGTCTGCCGGGCGTTAGCGCATCGAGAACCAGCGTGCCTGTCGGCTTCTTGCGCATCAAAACGGTATCGCCAGGCTTTATCGCCTGAAGATGGGAGGTCAGCGGGCCATCCGGGACCTTGATCGAGAAAAATTCCAACTCCTCGTCCCAGGCGGGGCTGGCGATGGAATAGGCGCGATAGATCGGCTTGTCGCCGACCATCAGGCCGATCATGGCGAATTCGCCGGAACGAAAACGGAAGCCGGCCGGACGCGTCATGCGGAAACGGAACAGATGATCCGTATAATGTTCCACCGACAAAACCGTCTCGGCATAAACACCATCGGGTATCTTGATCGCGAAATCTTCCGTCTTGGCTGGCGCGTTCATTTAGGTTCCGTCCATTCTATTCGATGAGCGACATTCTCCGACCGGGCAATTATACCATTTCTGCTCCGGTTTGAAGGCATGAGAATGTCAATACTGCCATTTGCGTAGGAAATATGTATCAGAAACTCATATTTCCGTGCACAGAGACGCACGCCGACGCCAGCTATAAGCCTCGCCGTCGCTCGCAGGCCTGGCCGTCGGCTGGTAATAGACCGGAATTTCCGGCAGGCGATTTTCGGACAGGCGGCGGATCGCCGTACCATTCGTCACCGCAAAGCTTGTGAAGCCGGTACGCAGCATGAGCGGCACCTGATCGATCAGCACGTCGCCAATCGCCCTCACCTCGCCTGTGAAACCGAGGCGGCTGCGCAGCAGCGACGCGTGGCTAAAACCACGGCCGTCATTGAAAGCCGGGAAACTCACCGCGACAAGCTCGATACGGTCGAGATAAGGTTCCAGCCGGGTCACATCATCGGCAGGCGCAATCAGCACCCCGAGACCGATATCGTTGCTTTCGGCCGCACGAACCAGAAAATCGGCAAGCGGCAGCACGGGCTTCTGCTCGGCCACCGCTTTTAATTCTTCCGTTTCGATCACCCAGGGATCGTTCTCCACGAAGCCGTCGCGGGTCCAGATTTTCGTCATGACATTCTCCTCAGGCGGCTTCGGCGGCGGAACCGTAGAGCGCATCCTTGAACGGTTGCGGCCCGACGCGGCGATAGGCTTCAAGGAAATTCTCTTCCTTTGAAAGACGAAGCCCGAGATAGGTGTCGACGATGGTCTCAACCGCGTCGGTCACCTTTTCCGGTTCGAAGCCGCGACCGATGATCTCACCGATCGAGGTGTTTTCGTCACCCGATCCGCCAAGCGTGATCTGGTAGAGTTCCGCACCCTTCTTTTCCACGCCCAGCAGCCCGATATGACCGACATGGTGGTGGCCGCAGGCATTGATACAGCCGGAAATCTTGATCTTCAGCTCACCAATTTCCGCCTGACGCTCCGGCGAACCGAAGCGGGTGGAAATTTCCTGCGCCACCGGAATGGAGCGCGCATTGGCAAGCGCGCAATAATCCAGCCCGGGACAGGCAATGATATCGGTGATGAGCCCGGCATTGGCGGTCGCAAGACCCGCGCCTGCAAGTGCACGATAGACCGGCTCGAGGTCAGCCAGCGCCACATGCGGCAGGATGATGTTCTGCTCGTGGCTGATGCGGATTTCGTCGAAGGCATATTCCGCGGCAATATCGGCGACCAGCTCCATCTGCTCATCCGTCGCGTCGCCCGGAATGCCACCGATCGGCTTCAGCGAGATCGTTACCATGCCGTAGTCCGGATGCTTGTGCGGGGCGACGTTCTGCTCGACAAAACGGGCAAAGCCCTCGTCGGCCCGCTTCCAGCGCGCCAGGCTTTCCCAGCCTTCCGGCCGGTCCTTCAGCGCCGGCGGCGCGAAATAGGCGGTGATGGCGGCGATATCGGCATCCGGCAGCTTCAATTCGGAGTTCTTGAGTTCCGCAAATTCGACCTCGACCTGACGGGCCAGTTCTTCCGCACCCGTCTCATGCACGAGGATCTTGATGCGCGCCTTGTATTTGTTGTCACGACGACCATGAAGGTTATAAACCCGCATCACGGCCGTGGTATAGGACAGGAGATCTTCTTCCGGCAGGAAGTCGCGGATCTTCTTGGCGATCATCGGCGTGCGCCCCTGTCCACCACCGACATAAACGGCAAAGCCGATCTCGCCCTTGTCGTTCTTTTTCAGATGCAGGCCGATATCGTGAACCTGAATGGCCGCACGATCGCGTTCGGCACCCGTCACTGCAATCTTGAACTTGCGCGGCAGGAACGAGAATTCCGGATGCACGGAAGACCATTGGCGCAGGATCTCGGCATAAGGACGCGGATCAGCAACCTCGTCGGCCGCAGCGCCAGCGAAATGATCCGCCGTGACGTTGCGAATGCAGTTGCCAGAGGTCTGCAGCGCGTGCATTTCCACGCTTGCCAGTTCGGAGAGGATATCCGGGGTATCAGAGAGGCGCGGCCAGTTATACTGGATGTTCTGACGGGTGGTGAAATGGCCGTAACCCCGGTCGTATTTACGGGCAATATGCGCCAGCATCCGCATCTGCTTGGAATTCAGCGTACCGTAGGGGATGGCGACGCGCAGCATATAGGCGTGCAGCTGAAGATAGACACCATTCATCAGGCGCAATGGCTTGAATGCGTCCTCGGCCAGCTCACCGGATAGCCGGCGCTCAACCTGATCGCGAAACTGCGCCACGCGGCCTTCAACAAATGCGTGATCGAACTCGTCGTAACGGTACATATTCTTCCTCAGACTGCGATAAATGCTGCATCGGCCGGCTTGTAGCCGGTCGCATAGTGCACGGTCGGGCCGGCGGCGCGAATGCGCTCGCGCAGGCGCGTCGGCCAGAGCTTGCCGTTCTCTTCCACAACGTCGACGATATTAACGTCAACGACCTTGTTGGCGGAAAAATCCCGCTTGCCGATCTCCTCGAACGAGGCGACCGCTTCCGCATGGCGGGCGACGATTGCGCCCTGCAGGTTTTCCGTCCATTCGCCGTTGGCGTCGAGCCAGACGGCAATGCCATCGCTCAGGCGGTTGGCGGTCAAAACCTTGTCAGCCATTTACATACTCCCGTTTGAGGTCCGCCGGCCTTCCGGCAAGCGCAAGCGCCTCGGACCTGTCGAAATTGGCGCCCGCCACCGCATCGCCGATGATGACCATGACAGGACCGGTCAGTTCATCGCGATGTTCAAGGTCGGGCAGATCGTTTAATGTTCCGTGCAGCAGGCGGCGATCCGCGCGGCTGGCGTTTTCGATAACGGCAACGGTGGTTTCCACACCGAGCCCCGCTTCGACAAGCCTTGTGGCCACCGAGGCAGCGACGCTGCGGCCCATATAGACGGCAATGGTCGCACCGGAAACGGCAAGCCGGGCCCAGTCGGGCAGAACATCGCCTGTCAGATCGTGACCGGTGGTGAAAATCAGCGACGAGGCGACACCACGCAGCGTCAGCGGCAGTTCGAAATCCGCAGCGGCGGCGAAGGCCGACGTGATGCCAGGCACGATCTCGTAAGCGATGCCGGCATCGCGCAGCGCTGACATCTCCTCGCCCGCACGGCCATAAACCAGGGGATCGCCGGATTTGAGGCGTACGACGCGCTTGCCGTCCTTGCCGAGACGCACCAGCAGGCGGTTGATCTCGTCCTGCGACTTGCTATGGCAGCCCTTGCGCTTGCCGACCGAGAGCCTCTCGGCGTCGCGACGACCCATATCGATGATAGCCTGCGGCACCAGCGCATCGTAAACGATGACGTCGGCTTCCATCAGAACGCGCTGCGCGCGCAGTGTCAGAAGATCTTCCGCACCGGGCCCTGCGCCGACAAGCCATACGCGGCCTTCGCTGCGTTCGGGCGACCGCAGAAGACGGTCGACAGCCTCATGGGCGGCCGGGGCGTCGCCGACGGCGACGGCATCCGCAACTGCCCCGGAGAAAAATCGCCGCCAGAAATTGCGCCGCAACGCGCCCTTCGGTACGGTTTGTTCCGCTGCACCGCGATACTGCACGGCGAGATGTGCGAGCTTGCCAAGTGAAGGCGGCAGCATCTGGTCTATGCGCGCGCGGATCATCTGCGCGAGCACCGGCCCTGCCCCTTCGGTGCCGATAGCCACCGCGACGGGTGCCCGGGACACAAGCGCCGGCGTGAAGAAATCGCAGAATTCCGGCTGGTCCACCGCATTGGCGGGGATTTTCCGGGAACGCGCGGCAGCAACGATGTCCCTGTCCAGAACAGCCTCGCCAGTTGCAGCAAAAACCAGGGTCGCACCGTCGATCAGATGGCTGGCAAAAGCAAGAGGCCGATGATCGATGCCGTGTTCGCGGAGATAAACTGCGTAATCAGCCTCCGGCTCGTCGGCATAGGCAACGATATGCGCATTGGTATTGGCAAGAAGCCTGACCTTTGCGAAGGCCTCATCGCCATTTCCGAAGACGGCAACCTGCCTGCCCTCGACCCGGAAGAATGCGGGGAAGGTTGAAAGGCGATCGCCGGCAGCGGAAAAATCATGTTCGTTGTGCATTGGACATATATCCCGCATCGCGGCGCAAGATTGAAGAAACAGAAATTCAAGCCTTTCCGGCACCTGGATTTTTATTTCTCGAACACCCCGGTTTTGGAGGAAAACAAACCGGCCTCTGTTTCCCGCACGCCTGGAGGCTTCCAAGCGCAGCGCGAATCCCTTGACAAACCCGGCCCCCGCGCCGAACAAGGGAAGACAATTTGCCATCTGTTTTCCATGCGAAGACCGCTTTATACAAGCGACAAGAAGGACCGCCCCCTTGACCAGCCAGCCACTTTCCGCCCGCCTTCTTGATGTCATCGAACACGATATCCTGCCATTGACGGCGCGCGGTGTCAGCCTTGGCAACAAGGTTTTTGGCGCGGCAATCCTGCGTAAGTCCGACCTGTCGCTGGTGGTTGCGGAAACCAACAACGAGCTGGAAAATCCGCTCTGGCACGGCGAGGTGCATACGCTGAAGCGGTTTTACGAACTGGGCGAAAAGCCGAATACGAAGGACCTGATTTTCCTCTCCACCCACGAACCCTGCACCATGTGCATGTCCGCCATCACCTGGGCCGGTTTCGACAATTTCTACTCCTTCTTCAGCCACGAGGATTCGCGCGACGCTTTCGCGATCCCGCATGATCTGAAAATTCTGAAGGAAGTCTTCGGGTTGGAGCCGGGCGGCTATCGCCGCAACAACGCTTTCTGGAACTCGTATTTCATCACCGATCTGGTGGAAGCCGAGGAGGATCCGCTGAAGAGCACGTTGAAGGCGCAGACCGCCCGCATCAAGGCGGCCTATGACGATCTGTCCACCAGCTATCAGTCGTCGAAGGGCGGCAACGATATTCCTCTGAATTAAGCGCGGAACTGGACGGCCGGACCGGCATAAACACAAGCGAAGGTTTGAGCATATGGAAGCCTCGAAGGACATTTCCCGCCTGATCGAGATCATGGAAGCCCTGCGCCAGCCGGAAACCGGTTGCCCGTGGGATGTCGTCCAGACCTTCGAGACGATCAAGCCCTATACGATTGAAGAGGCTTATGAAGTCGCCGACGCCATCGAGCGCAGGGACATGGACGATCTTTGCGAAGAACTGGGCGATCTTCTGTTGCAGGTCGTCTTTCATTCACGTATCGCCGAGGAGCGCGGTGAGTTTGCCTTCGGCGATGTGGTGCATGCCGTCACCTCGAAAATGATCCGCCGACACCCGCATGTCTTTGCCGCCTCCGAGGCCGATACGCCCGACAGCGTCAAGCTGCAGTGGGACCGGATCAAGGCCGAGGAAAAACGCGAGCGCGCAGCGCGCCGTGCGCGCCGGGGCATCACGGAGGATTTCAAGGCCGGCTTTCTCGGCGGAGTGCAACGCAGCCAGCCGGCGCTGACCGAAGCGCTCAAACTGCAGGAACAGGCGGCGCGCGTCGGTTTCGACTGGTCGGACCCCGCCCCCATTCTCGACAAGATCGAAGAAGAAATCGCCGAACTGCGCGAAGCGCTGGAGGAAGGAAGGCCTGAAAAGGTCTCAGACGAACTGGGCGACCTGATCTTCGCCCTCGTCAATATCGGCCGTCACGTCAAGGCCGATCCGGAAAACGCGCTGCGCGGCACCAACACGAAATTTCGCAGGCGCTTCAACCACATCGAAAAGTCGCTCGGCGAAAATGGCGAGACGCTGGAGGAAGCAAGCCTCGAGAGGATGGAAGACCTCTGGCAAGCGGCAAAGCGCATCGAACGCTCGCTCGATAAGGTCACGTCCTGAGCGGCAGGACGCCTCGCGGCTCGAGCGCCGGTTTTCTCCGCCCGCAGCCGAGCTGCATCATCGAAGAAGAATGGAAACAGTCGAGGGCCGCATGATGCGGCCCCTGCTTTTGCTCAGACGCTCTTATTCGCCGCCGCCCAGCGAGTGCACGAAGATCGCAAGCTGCTTGACCGTCGTGTCACCGAGGCGCTCACCCCAGGCGGGCATGACGCCATGCTTGGGAGAGCGTATCTGCGAAACGATCCCCTCTTCGCCATGAGATTTCAGCCAGATGGCGTCGGCAAGATTGGGTGCACCGAATTCGCGGTTGCCCTTGGCATCTTCCCCATGGCAAGACGCACAATTGTCGGCAAACAGCTGCCTTCCGGGTTCCACCAGCACCGGGTTGGAAGGCGTTCCCGTGAGGCTGAACACATAAGCGGCAACCTGACGAATTTCATCCGGCTGCAGTATATCGCCAAAGGCCGGCATTTCCGAAGCACGTGTGTCTGGATCATCCTGAAAGCGGATGCCGTGCTTCACCGTCGTATAGATGTCATCGACGCTGCCGCCCCACATCCAGTCGTCGTCATTGAGGTTGGGATAACCCTGCCCGCCCTCCGCGCCAGAACCGTGACACTGAATGCAATTGACCTTGAAAGCGGCAGCACCGCCCGAAAGGGCAAATTGCATCAGCGTCGGGTCCGCCTGGATGTCGGCAAGCGACGAATTGGCGATCTTGTCGACATAGATGCTCTGAGACTGTCTGGCATCCGCCAGGTCCGCGGCGATTTCGGCACGGCTGTTCCAGCCGAGGACGCCCTGGGTTGCACCTGAAATCAGCGGCCATGCCGGAAAAGCGATGGTGTAGCCGATGGCCCAGACAATCGTGGCGTAGAATGTCCACACCCACCAGCGAGGCATGGGGTTGTTCAATTCGCGAATACCGTCCCACTCGTGGCCGGTGGTTTCGACGCCACTGATTTTATCGATGTGTTTTTCGGACATGTTCAGTCCTCCCTGAGCGGAATGCTGGCCGCATCGTCCGCGGCCCTTTTCGAGCCTGGGCGAAGCGTGAAGATGACGACGCCGGCGAAGAACAGGGTCATGGCAAGCAGGCCCCAGCTATCGGCGAAGTGGCGCATGGCCGTGTAGGTTTCCATCGTTCCGCCTCCTCACCGGTAACCGGCGGCATCGTCATAGGTCGAGAAATCGACCAGCGTGCCGAGCATCTGGAGATAAGCGACCAGCGCATCCATTTCCGTGAGCTTTGCCGGATCGCCGTCGAAATCGCCGACCTTGGCCTTGGGATAGCGCGCCAGCAGTTCCGACGAATCCGCATTCGGGTCCGCCTGGGCGGCGAGATCGGCCGCGGATTTCTCGATCATCTCGTCGCTATAGGGCACACCGACAGCACGGTTGGCCTTCAGCTCCATGGAGATGTCAGTGATCTTGAGCGGCGTTGTCTTGAGGAAGGCATAGGACGGCATGATCGATTCCGGCACCACCGAGCGTGGATCAGCCAGATGCTGCACGTGCCACTCGTTCGAATAACGGTCACCCACGCGCGCCAGGTCAGGCCCGGTGCGCTTCGAACCCCACTGGAACGGATGGTCGTACATGGATTCCGCCGCCAGGCTGTAATGCCCGTAACGTTCCACCTCGTCGCGGAACGGACGGATCATCTGGCTGTGGCAGACATAACATCCCTCGCGAATGTAGATGTTGCGCCCGGCCAGTTCCAGCGGCGTGTAGGGCCGCATGCCTTCCACCTTCTCGATGGTGTTTTCGAGGTAGAAGAGCGGTGCGATTTCAACGATACCGCCGATCGAGACCACCAGCAGCGAGCCGACCAGAAGCAGGGTGGCGTTACGTTCGATGACGCCGTGTTTGTCGAGTATGGACATCGGCCCCTCCTATTCAGCGGGCTGCAGCGAAGGAGCCGCGCCTTTGCTGGCGCCCTCCTCGCGTTGATGACCGAGGATGGTCATGGTGACGTTGTAGGCCATGATCAGCGCGCCGCTGAGGAACATCAGGCCGCCCAGTGCACGCATCACATAATAGGGGAACAGCGCTGCCACCGATTCCGCGAAGGAATAGACAAGGAAGCCCTGGCTATCATATTCGCGCCACATCAGCGCCTGCTGGATGCCGGCCACCCACATGACGGCGGCGTAGATGACGATGCCGAGCGTGGCGAGCCAGAAGTGCCAGTTCACGAGTTGCAGGCTGTAAAGACGGTCCCTGCCCCACAGCTTGGGCGTCAGATAATAGATCGCGCCGAAGGTGATCATGCCGTTCCAGCCGAGCGCGCCCGAATGCACATGGCCGATGGTCCAGTCGGTATAGTGGCTGAGCGAGTTGACGGCCTTGATCGACATCATCGGGCCCTCGAAGGTGGCCATGCCATAGAAGGCAACCGCCATCACCATCATGCGCACGATGGGATCGGTACGGATCTTGTCCCAGGCGCCCGAAAGCGTCATCAGGCCGTTGATCATGCCGCCCCACGATGGCATCCACAGCATGATCGAGAACACCATGCCAAGCGTCTGCGCCCAGTCCGGAAGTGCCGTGTAATGCAGGTGGTGCGGGCCTGCCCAGATATACATGAAGATCAGCGCCCAGAAGTGGATGATCGACAGGCGGTAGGAATAAACCGGGCGGTTCACCTGCTTCGGAATGAAGTAATACATCATGCCGAGGAAGCCGGCCGTCAGGAAGAAGCCGACGGCGTTATGGCCATACCACCATTGCGTCAGCGCATCCTGCACGCCCGAAAAGGCGGAGTAGCTCTTGACGCCGAGAAAAGAGACGGGAATGGCGAGGTTGTTGACGATGTGCAGCATGGCAATCGTCACGATGAAGCTCAGGTAGAACCAGTTCGCCACATAGATATGCGGCTCCTTGCGTGTCAGGATCGTGCCGAGGAACGTGATGAGATAGGCAACCCAGACGATCGTCAGCCAGATATCGACATACCATTCCGGCTCCGCATATTCGCGTCCCTGCGTTATGCCGAGCAGATAGCCGGTGGCGGCCATGACGATGAAGAGGTTGTAGCCCCAGAACACGAACCAGCCGAGATCGCCGCCGAACAGGCGTGCCCGACAGGTTCTCTGCACCACGTAGAATGAGGTGGCGATCAGCGCATTTCCCCCGAAAGCGAAGATCACCGCCGACGTGTGCAGCGGCCTTACACGGCCGAAATTGAAATAGGGTGCGATGTTGAGATCCGGAAAAGCAAGCTGCAGCGCCACCACGACGCCGACCAGGAAGCCGACGACGCCCCAGAAGACGGTGGCGATGACACCGTATCGTACGACTCCGTCGAAATATTCCGACTTGCGCCGGGCCCGCGCGGCCGGATCGACGGGCGCAAAGGAGACACGGCGCAACAGAAGCACCGTGCTGACCAGCAGCGTAAAGAACAGCACCCACATATGGGCGGCGAAAAGACTGTCATGGGCGAATGCCGCCCCGAGCAACGCGAGAAAGGCCCCAAGGGCCACGATCGCGGTTTCCAGTGTGTAGTTCATTGTTGGTTTCCCCCAACGTGCAAGCCGACCGACGAAAGGCACTGCATGCGCCTGGGAGAGCGGACGTGCGCCTTTGCGTCGGTTGGAGCATTGCCACCGGGAATGGGAAGCGACCTTGATCCAGATCAAGAAAGCAAAGCTGCCGCAGCCTCGCCAAAATGCGGCTCGCATTTACAAGGGAAATTTGCCTCTAAGCTGGAGTGCGGCGATGTCGACCGCGCTTTCGCGGGTGCCGCTTCAGCCCTTCATTTTCAGGGGCAACCCGGCGGCGACGAAAAAGACCTCACCGGCAATGGCGGCGATTCGCTGATGCAGCCGCCCCGCATGATCCCGGAATTCCCGCGCCATGCGATTTTCCGGCACGATGCCGAGACCGACTTCATTGGAAACGAAAATCAGCTTCGCCCGAGCCGACAGGATCGCCGCCTCAAGTGCCGCGAAGGCAGCATCGAAATCCGCATTTTCCATCATCAGATTGGTAAGCCACAAAGTGAGGCAATCGACGAGAACGACATTGTCCGGCCGGTCCAGCCGCTCCAGCATGGCGGCGATATCGACGGGCGCTTCATGGGTGGTCCATTCGCCGCCACGCCGCGCCTGATGATGGGCGATCCGGTCACGCATCTCGTCATCCCAAGCCCGGCCGGTGGCCAGATAATGCAGGTTTCCGCCCGCCTTTATGGCAAGTTCTTCCGCAAAACGCGATTTGCCGGAGCGCGCGCCGCCAAGAATGAAAACGGAGCGGTTATTATCTGTCATGGGAAACCTGAAGGAAGAGAATAAACGGACCGGCATCTTCGCCGGGTCGCGAGCCAGTGACAGGCGGACATGAAGGGAACGATTCGTAGAAAAGGCGTCCCCCGGTTGCTCACGCCGGACTGCCGCTGATACCGGGCCGGAAAAAACAAGACCTGCCTGCAGGATGCGGGGCATATCAGTCTTGATGCTCCGGATACCGGAAACACCGGTCCGGAAGAAAAGCTAGGTGCGAACGTCCATCCTGTCAATCCGTCCCTGCCGTTGGTGAAAAACCAGGCGGAACCGGTACGCAAAACCTTAACCCGGAACCGGCAGACCTGTCGTCCGCGACAGGACTGATAAAGCGACTTGGTTACCGGAAAGTTAGCGTTAAACCGAATGATGAAACCGCAACGCCAAAAGAGAATATGGGAGTGACGTCAGCCGCCGCCATTGCCTTGCCATGGCCTTCAAATCAATATGGTTTCGAAGATTCGCAAACAGCAAGGTGGCCTGCCCGTAATGACCGTCATCGACTATATCGCGATTGTCGTTTTCATCCTTCTATGGGCCGCCTACACCCATGTGACGACGGGAACGAGGCTGTTTTCGCGCGCCAGCCTCAACCAGGCCATGGCCGAGCGCCGTCGCGACTGGATCATGAATTCGCTGAAGCGCGACCTGAAGATGATCGACACGCAGATCATGGCCGGCCTGCAGAACGGAACCGCCTTTTTCGCTTCCACCTCCATCTTCGCCATCGGCGGATGTTTTGCCCTTCTGGGGGCGACCGAGCAGGTCGAGTCGGTGTTTCGCGACATGCCTTTCGTGCATTATGCCGGTCGCACGGCTTTTGAACTGAAGGTCATCGGGCTCACCTGTCTCTTCGGTTACTCCTTCTTCAAATTCGGCTGGTCCTACCGGCTGTTCAACTACTGCACCATCCTCTTCGGCGCCATTCCCATGGTGCACGACGTCGGCGCCGACCGCGAGGCGGCGGAACGCGCGGCCGAGAACGTCATCAAGATGAACATCATCGCCGCCAAGAACTTCAATGACGGCCTGCGGACCATCTTTCTGTCCATCGGTTATCTCGGCTGGTTCATCAGCCCCTATGTCTTCATCGCCAGCACGGTCATCATCATTGTCGCGCTCTTGCGCCGCCAGTTCTTTTCCGAGGCGCGACGCGCCATCATGGAAGAAAACAGGCCTTGAAATAGCCGCACTTCAAGGGCCAAGCCGAGCCAGGCACCGGCCTTACCGAAAGCTGAAACACGGAAACCATGGACACAAACACAGTCGCCAACGAAAACCGCCGTAAAGGCCGCATAGGCGTCCTCGACACGCTCCGCGGGCTGGCCCTCATCGCCATGGCGTCCTACCACTTCACGTGGAATCTGGAATATTTCGGTTATCTCGAACCAGGCACGGCAACCACGGGCCTCTGGAAGCTTTACGCACGCGGCATCGCCACGTCATTTCTGTTCCTTGCGGGTTTCAGCCTGTTTCTCGCCCACGGCAAGGGCGTGAACTGGCCATCCTTCGGCAAGCGTTTCGCCATGGTGGCCGGTTCGGCGCTGCTCATCACCATCGCCACCTATTTTGCCTTTCCGGACAGCTTCATCTTCTTCGGCATACTGCATAATATTGCCGCCGCAAGCCTCGTGGGACTGTTGTTCCTCAGGGCACCCGCAGCCGTGACACTGCTTTTCGCTGTGATTGCTTTTATACTGCCGCAATATCTGCAATCCGAACTGTTCAATGCAAAATGGCTGGCCTGGATCGGCTTTTCCACCCAGCCACCCCGTTCGAATGATTATGTCCCGCTGCTGCCCTGGCTTGCGCCGTTCCTCGCCGGGCTTGCGGTCTCGCAATTCGTCACGCCGCGCGGCTGGCTCGACCGCTTTCGAAGCCCGAGTTCACCTCGCAACCTTCTTGCAAGCGCCGGCCGTCACAGCCTTGCCTTCTATCTCATCCACCAGCCAGTATTAATCGGGCTTGTTTACACCCTGTCGCTCGTCGCCCCACCCCCGCCTGTCGATCAGGTCGAACTATACAAATCAAGCTGCGAAAAAAGCTGCGTCGAACAGGCGAACGGGCTGGAGCTGTGCCAGCGCTTCTGCGGCTGCACGCTGGAGAAGCTCCAGGCGGAAAGCCTTTTTGACATCATGATGGAAGGCAAGCTGACCGCGGATCAGCAGACGAAGGTCAGCGAAGTGGCACAGCAGTGCACTGTTGAGGCGCAGTAGCGCAGGCAGCCAGAGCGTCAGCGGTCGCCGTCTTTCCTCTCCCTTTCCGGGAAGAAGGTGGCCCGAAGGGTCGGATCAGGGGGCGAACGTCGGTGATAAATCGAGATCATGTCCCACATCCCGCTGCCGCGACATTCTCGTCGGCGGGGCAAGCCGAACCCGCTCGTTTCATATGAAGTAAAGCGGAGAGTCTTGGAGCCGTTCACGACAGTTACGTCAACGGAATATCCGATACCACTAAAAAGCAGTGCTCAGGTCCCAACGCCGATTTCGGCAAGACGCGTCAGACAGGCTTCTTCGACATTGTCGAGCTCCGCCAGCGTCTCCTCGATATCCTTGCGCTTCTGCCGAAGATCGGCGCGCTTTTCATCGACCTTCTTCATCAGGAGCACAAGCTGGCCCGATTCCCCCGGCGGCTCCTTGTAGACCTGAATGATCTCGCGGATTTCGGCTATCGTGAAACCGATACGGCGACCGCGCAGGATTTCCTGAATGAGGCGGCGGTCCGCTGCACGGAAAAGCCTGGTGCGCCCGCGCCGCTCAGGATGGATCAACCCTTCATCCTCATAAAATCTGAGTGTGCGGGTGGAAACACCGAATTCTCGGGTCAGTTCGGTTATGCTATAATATTTGTTCACGGGCCTATCCGATTCCTAACCGGATCATTATTATTTGACCTTCACGTAAAAGTCAATTTTATGGCCGCCCTCGCCTATCCCGAAATTCCGTACCACCAGGTCGCTATTCCCAGGAAGGCAAAAAACCCGACAATGTCCGTTACCGCCGTTACGAAGACGGCGGATGAGACGGCAGGGTCAGCTCCGAACTTGTCAAGGACGAGCGGAATGAGAATTCCCGCCAGGGCCGCCGCGAGCATGTTGAGACACATGGCCGTGGCGATGATGCCGCCAATATGGATGTCCTGAAACCATAGCGCCGCGACAACACCGATGGCGCAGCCGAACAGCATGCCGTTCAGAATGCCCACCCCCGCCTCGCGCCGGATGATGCGGGCGGCATTGTTGATATCGAGGCTTTTGGTGGCGAGCGCGCGCACCGATACCGTCATGGTCTGCGATCCGGCGTTGCCGCCCATGCCGGCAACCGCAGGCATCAGGATCGCCAGCGCGACGATCTGCTGGATTGTCGCATCGAACAGGCTGATGACGGAAGCGGACAGAAAGGCGGTGATGAGATTAACGGCGAGCCACGGAACGCGGGAACGCGACGTGCTGGCTATGGAGTCCGACAGCTCTTCGTCACCCACACCGCCAAGACGCAGAAGGTCTTCCTCGGCCTCTTCCTGGATGACGTCGACCACGTCATCGATGGTCAGCACGCCGACCAGCCGGCCGTTATTGTCCACCACGGCGGCGGACAGAAGGTCGTATTGCTCGAAGAGCTGCGCTGCCTCTTCCTGATCCATTTCGGCTGGAATGGAATGGTTTGTCTCATGCATGATCGTTTCGATCTTCACCTGGCGCTTGGCCCGCAGCACCTTGTCGAGATCGAGCGCGCCGACCAGCTTGAAAGTGGGATCGATGACAAAAATCTGGGTGAAGGAATCCGGGAGTTCCTCCTCCTCTCGCAGATAATCAATAGTCTGCCC
Source organism: Agrobacterium sp. 5Ca39 (assembly GCF_055382365.1). Lineage (NCBI taxonomy): Bacteria > Pseudomonadati > Pseudomonadota > Alphaproteobacteria > Hyphomicrobiales > Rhizobiaceae > Agrobacterium > Agrobacterium sp. 5Ca39. Next base: position 1,139,564 of record NZ_AP026436.1, read on the forward strand.
GACAGTCCAGAATGGCGGCACGGCGACGAATTCCGTCTGCATGCGCCGACCGGCCGAGCTCTCAGGATAGTCCAGCGCCCGCATCAACCGCACGCGTTCGGTGAAGGGCAGCTGCGAGAGAATGTCCTTACGATCCTCGTCGTCGAGGTCTTCAAGAATGTAGACGGCGTCGTCGGAATCGAGCTCGCCGATACCGGCAGCGATCTGCTCGTTCGACATCTGATCGACGATATCGAGGCGGATACCTTCATCCACCTCGGTCAGCGCCGTCATATCAAAATCGGAACCGAGCAGCCGCACAAGCGCGTGGCGCTGTTCCGGGAGAATGGATTCAAGCAGGTCTCCGAGTTCGGATTCATGCAGTCGCGCCACATTCTTGCGCAGGAACAAGAGGTCGCGATCGGCGATTGCCGCACCCACCATCGTCAGAAAATCGGAACGCACCGAGCCATCTTCGGCATAAATATCCGACGGGGCATCCAACGGCTTCAATTCATCGGGCGCGACAGCGTCGTCGTCACGGTCTGTCATCTGGCGTCCCCCTGTATTCAAATGCCGCAATGCTCGGATTCGAAGGCAGAATGGCGTTAAAAAGCATATTGTCAACAACCGGATAGCTGCAAATACCTAAGCTTCGCGCGTGTCGCGAAAATTCCATTCGTCATTCCTCTTCGCCTCTCCGGCAGGACCGGGCGGAGTGCGGCTTATAAGCATGAATAGCCGATCCGTGCCGCTTGTTTTACGACAACGCCCGCACCCTTTACGCCGTTCCGCAGCCAAGGTTGATAGCCATGACGCTGGTTTTACCGCAACGCACAACAAAGGCGTTGACAGCCGATGCGGATGGGCGCTTCTGAAGATGTTATTGACAAAGGACAAGCCGCGCCGACCGGACGCGGAAAGTCAGTTTCGGGGTGGCAAACCATGAGCAAGACGGGTTTCATCGGCAAGGCATCGTCCGCCGCAGGCGGTTGGGGCGCACTTAAAAGCGTCGGCAAGCGCCTTCTGGAATCCGGGGCACCGATCTCGGGCGTCCGCACCCTGTTGAAGACCAATCAGCCGGATGGTTTTGACTGTCCCGGTTGCGCCTGGGGCGATCCGGAACACGGCTCCTCTTTCGAGTTCTGTGAAAACGGCGTCAAGGCGGTATCCTGGGAAGCGACCGAAGCCCGCGTGCCGCAGGAGTTCTTCGCCAGCCACACCGTCTCCGAACTGCGCGGCTGGTCCGATTACGAGTTGGAAAAACAGGGGCGTCTCACCCATCCCATGCGCTATGACCGGATGAGCGACAAATACCTGCCCGTATCGTGGGACGAGGCCTTTACCGAAATCGGCAGCATCCTCAACGGTCTCGACAACCCGAACCGGGCTGAATTCTATACGTCCGGCCGCGCTTCCAACGAGGCGGCTTTCCTTTATCAGCTGATGGTGCGGCTTTACGGCACCAATAATTTCCCCGACTGCTCCAATATGTGCCACGAGGCAAGCGGTGTCGGATTGAACGCATCGATCGGTGTCGGCAAAGGAACGGTGCTGCTCGAGGACTTTGAAAAGGCCGACGCGATTTTCGTGATCGGGCAAAACCCTGGCACCAATCATCCGCGCATGCTGGGCGACCTGCGCCGCGCCGCCCTGCGCGGCGCCCGGATCGCCGTCTTCAATCCCATTCGCGAAAAGGGGCTGGAGCGCTTTGCAGACCCGCAGGACAAGATCGAGATGATCAGTGGCGGCAGCACGAAGATTGCCACCAATTATTACCAGCCGCGCCAGGGCGGCGACATGGCGGCGGTGCGCGGCATGAGCAAGGCGGTCTTCGCCGCTGACGACGCCGCAAGGGCGGCGGGCGAACCCGCCATCATCGACTACGACTTCATCGCCGAACATGCAGCGGAGTTCGAGGCCTACCGTGCCGCCGTCGAAGCGACGAGCTGGGAGACCATTCTCGACCAGTCCGGCCTCACCCGCGAGGAGATCGAAGAAGCCGCCCACATCTACATGAAGGCCGGCTCCGTCATCGCGACATGGGCCATGGGCGTCACTCAGCATCGTCACTCGGTCGTCATCGTGCGCGAGATCACGAATTTCATGTTGCTGCGCGGCAATGTCGGTCGTCCCGGTGCGGGCCTTTGCCCCGTGCGCGGTCATTCCAACGTTCAGGGCGACCGCACCGTCGGCATCGATGAAAAAGCACCGCCCGCACTTCTCGATGCGCTGGAAAAGGAACTCGGCGTTACCATGCCGCGCAAGCCCGGCCACAATACGGTGGAGGCTTTGGCGGCCATGCTTGAGGGCAAGGCGCAAGCCTTCATTGCGCTCGGGGGTAATTTCCTGCGCGCCACGCCCGATAGCCCGCTTATTATCAAGGCATTCGAAAATCAGAAGCTCACCGTCAACATCGCCACCAAGCTCAATCATTCGCATCTCGTGCCGGGCGAAACCTCGTTCGTGCTGCCTTGCCTGGGGCGAACCGAGATCGACCGCAATTCGGCAGGCCGGGCGCAGATCGTCACGGTCGAGGATTCCATGAGCATGGTGCACGGCTCCGGCGGCATCAATCCACCGGCGTCGGACGAGCTGCGCTCGGAAGTCGCCATCATCGCCGGCATCGCAGAAGCGACGCTGGGCAGCGGGCCTGTGAACTGGAAAGCGCTCGCTGATGATTACGATCTTATCCGCGACATGATCGAGCGGGTCATACCCGGATTCGAGAATTTCAACGAACGCGTTCGCGTGCCGCGCGGCTTCCGTCTGCCAAATAGGGCTGCGGAACGGCAATGGAACACACCGGCGAAAAAGGCGATCTTTTTCAGCGGCCCCCTGCCCGAACAGACCGAACACCAGCAGGCGCTCACGCGCGAGAACCTTTTCGTCCTGCAGACCTTCCGCAGCCACGATCAATACAACACCACGATCTACGGCATGGACGACCGCTATCGTGGCGTTTATGGCGAACGCCACGTCATCTTCATGAACCCGGCGGATATGCAAGCGCTCGGCGCCCATTCCCGCCAGCGTGTCGATGTCGTTGGCGAATATGGCGATGGGATCGAACGCATCGCACAGAATTTCCGGCTGGTGCCCTACAATATTCCGCGGGGCAGCATCGGCGGTTATTATCCGGAACTGAATGTGCTGGTGCCGCTGTCGAGCTATGGCAAAGACAGTTTTACACCGACGTCTAAATCCGTGCTCGTGTCCGTCCGCCTGCGCCCGGATGCCTCCTGATGAATGAGGAACAGTCCGCTGATGCCTTCATGGCTGCGGTGGCACGGGTTCAAGAGCGATCGCAGCCCTTGCTGACATCCACCGGCGCGGCGATACTGATTGCGGTCGACTTCAATATAGCCACAGACAGCCGCGGCATTGCCAACAGGCTGGGTCTTGCACATGCCCTCATTCTGCGCGAAATCGCCGGTCTGTCACCGCGCTTCGTGCAGGTAACGAGACGCGATGCCCGCACCCAGCGCAGCTTCCTGGAAGCGACAGCGGAGGGAAAGGCGCTCGCTGCCGCCGCCCGGATTTGAAACGAACGGAGCATTTCCTTGCCAATCAGGCCTATCCTGCCCTATCCGCATCCCGGCTTGTCGGAAATCTGCGAGCCGGTCACGGGGTTTGACGGGCAATTGCAGGATCTTGTCGGCGACTTGATCGACACGATGCGCGCCGCCCCGGGTGTCGGCATCACCGCCGCCCATATCGGCGTGAAGCAGCGTGTTTTTGTGCTGGAACTGACGCCGGGGACCGTCCTTACCTACGTTAATCCCGAAATCATCGGCCGCGCCACGCAGACCATGCGACATGTGGAGGGCAGCGTCTCGATGCCGGGCTTCACGGACGAAGTGGAGCGGCCATCCAAGATCGAAGTGAGGTTTCAGGACATCGACGGCACGGAGCACCGTCAGGCCGTCGAGGGATTTCACGCCATTTGCATCCAGCACGAGATTGACCAGCTTGACGGCATTTTCTGGGTGAAGCGGCTTTCGAAGCTGAAACGCGACCGGCTGGTGAAGAAATGGGAAAAGTCGAGGAAGCCGTAACCGTCAGCTGGTAATCGACAGCACAAATTCCGCATCGCCTTTCAGCGTGTTGCTGACGGTGCAGATATCCTCCGCCCTGTGCGCAAGCGCCAGTCGCTCCGCCGCGTTGAAGTTTCCGGCGATCTCCATCCGAATGTCGAAGCGGATGATGCGATAGGGCTCATCGGCCGATTTCTCGCCGGAGACATCAACACGAACACCCTCGAACAGATCGAGCAGTCCCAAGCTGCTGGCTGCGATGCGGACGCTGAGCGCCAGGCAGGCGGCCAGCGAGGAGTATAAAAGATCGATTGGGTTAAACCCTGGCTCCGAAATCCCCGTGACGATGTCCAGAGCGCCACCGGTGACCGACGACACATGAGGACGGCCAAGCCGCCCCACGCTGACGGAAGCGCCGACCGGCCTCGATTTCATCCTCACGCTCTCGGTCATTCAGAAAATCCTAATTTAATCGCGCGCAATCGACCACATGGAACAAAATACCGGCTGGCGCCTTTTTACTCACGCAACGGTGAACCATCGTTGAATATCGAATTTCAATAGGGAGCTGGGACATATGGTTACATCTACGCTCGTCAGCATTCTGATCACCTTCCTGGTGATTGTGCTTGTCTTGTGGCTCATCGCGCGACTGCCGGTCGGCGGCGGCGCCAAACAGATCGCACAGGTGATCGTCATTATTATCGGCATTATTTCGCTGTTGAAATATCTCGCCGTGTTCTGATGTCCCGGCAAGGCGCAGACGAAAAAAGGCGGCGAAAGCCGCCTCTTTTTTGTTGTCGTTACTGGCGTGGTTCAAACTGGTAAGGTTTTTTCAGCGTGATATCCCGGACGCTGCCTATACCGAGAAAAGGCGTGCCCTCCGGATCGAAGATCGCCCTGCCCTTTGCCGCGATCCATCGGCTAGAGCCGTCAGGCAGGTTGACCTTGTAACGCTGATCGAAAAAGACGCCCGTGGTGATGCTGTCGAAAATGGCCTGTGCCACCCGATCGCGCATCTCAATATCGATCCTTTCCAGAATCTCCTCGATCGTTACCCCGCGTGATGCAACCGGTTCGGAAAATCCATGGCATTCCGCGGTAATCGCATCCATGATCAGCCTGTTGTCGGAAATGCTCCACATGTAATAACCGAGCGCATTGTCTGAATCCGTCTTGTCCCCCTGCACGAAAACCCCCGGATATTATTTCCTGACAAAAGCTAACATCAGACCTCTCATATTCCACCCCTCGTTTTGTGGGGGGAGCAAACGAGCTACCAAAGCGTGCATCAATATCCACCGGAATTTTCCGGCAATCCAAATTGTTGCGCCGTTCTAAAACGGACGACAAATTCCGACGAGGTATCGCAAAAATGCGGGCGTGCGCCTACATGGCTGGGATGACATTTCGAGGAGTTCAAGATGATGCGAGCCGCCCTTACTTTCGGATTGCTGACCGCAACCGTCTTTCTGGCCGGATGCCAGACGTGGCATAGCCCATATCGTGGAAACGAGTGGCGAATGGATCAGGTAATGGATGGGGACCCCTACCGTGTCGGGGACGGACAGCGTTACCGACGCTAGTTCAGTCCGGCCATTCAATTCGGGCGGCGTCGGGTCAATGATTTGCCGCCCGTAATTTTTATAATGCTGACGGCAAGATAAAACACAGTAGCCGAATTGGCTCAGAGGCAGCCCGGCGTCTTGTGGGGTCAGGGCTAACCGATTGGCTAAAAAAGAAAAAACCCGCCGAAGCGGGTTTCTTTGGTGCGGTCGAGAAGACTCGAACTTCCACGGGTTGCCCCACAGCGACCTCAACGCTGCGCGTCTACCAATTCCGCCACGACCGCATCGTGGTAGGCGTCGACTTGCGCCGACGGGGGTGCATGTAGCAAAAGGATTTTGGGTGCACAAGAGCGTCGTGACAGTTTTTTGAAATTAAAAATCGCACTGCACCATCCTATATGCAGGAAGCCCGGAAATGCTGGGGTTGCGGCCGTGACGCCATTTTGCGAGAAGGCTGTGGAAAGGACTTTTTCATGCTCACACGCACGGATATCGAGACAAAAATGCTCCCCGCCGCCGGTTCGCCGCCCGTTCGCTGGCGAATCTCCGATGGCCTCGTGCCTTACGAGCAGGCGGTAGAGGAAATGGAGCGCGAGGTTAGCGCCATCGCATCTGGCGAGGCGGACGAACTCGTCTGGCTTCTGGAGCATCCGCCGCTTTATACGGCCGGCACCAGCGCCGATGTGGCCGATCTGATCGAACCGGATCGTTTCCCGGTCTTCGCCACGGGGCGCGGCGGCGAATATACCTATCACGGCCCCGGCCAGCGGGTCGCTTACGTCATGCTTGATCTCAAACGCCGCCGCCAGGATGTCCGCGCCTATGTGGCGGCACTCGAGGATGTCATCATCCGCACGCTTGATAAGATGAACGTGCGTGGCGAGCGGCGGGAAGATCGCGTCGGCGTCTGGGTCAGGCGCCCCGAAAAACCTCTCCTGCCGGATGGCGGCATGGCAGAAGACAAGATTGCCGCACTGGGTATCCGTCTGCGCAAATGGGTGAGTTTTCACGGGCTCGCGATCAATGTCGATCCCGATCTCTCGCACTTCACCGGCATCGTTCCCTGCGGCATCAGCGCCTATGGCGTTACCAGCCTTGTCGATCTTGGATTGCCGGTTATGATCGGTGATGTCGACGTCCTGCTGCGCGAGGCCTTCGAGGAGGTTTTTGGCCCGGCAGTCCCCGAAACCGGCGCTGGCGGCTGACCGCCGCAACCCTTGCCGCAGGCCGGTGTTTGATGCATCGATCACCACAAGAGGAGGAACGACCATGTTCACAACATCCGCTTACGCCTGCGACGACGGTTCTTCACCGATGAAGTTCGCGACCATCAAGCGTCGCGATCCCGGCCCGCGCGATGTCGAAATCGAAATAGAATTCTGTGGCGTCTGCCACTCCGATATCCACACGGCCCGCAGCGAATGGCCGGGCTCTCTTTACCCCTGCGTTCCCGGCCACGAAATCATCGGCCGTGTCGGCCGCGTGGGTTCGGATGTCACCAGGTTCAAGACGGGTGACCGCGTCGGCGTCGGCTGCATCGTGGATAGCTGCCGGCAATGCGCAAGCTGCGCCGAGGGGCTGGAGCAATATTGCGAAAACGGCATGACCGGCACCTATAATTCGCCTGACAAGGCGATGGGCGGCGGCGCCCATACGCTTGGCGGTTACTCCGCTCATGTGGTGGTCGATGACCGTTACGTTCTCAGCATACCCGAAGGTCTCGATCCGGCCGCCGCCGCACCCCTGCTCTGCGCGGGCATTACAACCTACTCCCCGCTGCGCCACTGGAATGCAGGCCCCGGCAAGCGGGTCGGCGTTGTCGGTCTCGGTGGCCTTGGTCATATGGCGGTGAAGCTCGCCAATGCCATGGGCGCGACGGTGGTGATGATCACGACGTCGCCCGGCAAGGCTGAAGATGCAAAAAAACTCGGCGCCCATGAGGTGATCGTCTCCCGCGATGCGGATCAGATGAAAAAGGCCGCTTCGAGCCTCGACCTCATCATCGATGCCGTCGCCGCCGACCATGACATCAACGCTTATCTTGCCCTGCTGAAGCGAGACGGCGCGCTGGTACAGGTGGGTGCGCCGGAAAAGCCGCTGTCGGTAATGGCGTTCAGTCTCATTCCGGGCCGCAAGACCTTTGCCGGCTCGATGATCGGCGGCATTCCCGAGACCCAGGAAATGCTGGATTTCTGCGCCGAAAAAGGCATCGCCGCCGAAATCGAGATGATCGATATCGATCAGATCAACGATGCTTATGAACGCATGATAAAAAGCGATGTGCGTTATCGTTTCGTCATTGATATGAAGAGCCTGCCGCGCCAGAAGGCCGCCTGACCTGCGAAGGGGGGGCAGCCTTTAGCGCCCCCTTCTCTCAATGGACCTTCCGGTCGAAAGCGCTATTCGAACCATGACCAGCCAGACCGGTTTCAGCGATGTCGCCAAGGGCATGACGATCATGGCGACCTGCATGTTCGTGCTGCCCGTCATGGACGCAATAGCCAAATACATGGCCGTGGTCGGCGGCATGTCACCGGCGCAGGTAACCTTCTATCGCTTCTTCTTCCAGGTGGTCTGCACCCTGCCGCTGCTGCTCATGGTCTCACCCAGCGCGCTTTTCAGCGCGAAGCGTCCGTGGATGAACTGCCTGCGCGGCGTATTGCACGCTTCCGCCAGCCTGATGTTCTTCGCCGCAGTCAAATACATGCCGCTTGCCGATGTGTTCGCGATCTATTTCGTAGAACCGTTCATGCTGACGATGATGTCGGCTCTGTTTCTCGGCGACAGGGTCGGCTGGAAGCGGTGGACGGCGATCGTGGTAGGCTTCGGCGGCGCGATGATCGTCATTCAGCCGAGCTTCGAAATCTTCGGCTGGACGTCGCTGCTGCCGGTGGCCTGCGCATTCCTCTACACGCTCTACCTCTTCCTGAACCGAGCCATCGGCGACGCCGACAGCCCGCTTGTGATGCAGACCATGTCGGGCATTGCCGGCACGGTATTCATGGGAGCGGCCCTTCTTGCCGGCGATGCGCTCGGCGACAAGGATTTCGCCGTCTCGCTGCCGCAATCGGGATTGGCCCTGGCTCTGCTCGTGCTGCTAGGATCGATATCCGGCTACATGCATCTGCTGATCGTCAGGGCTTTCAGGCTGGCCCCGCTCTCGCTGCTGGCGCCGTTCCAGTATTTCGAGATCATCTCCGCGACGATCCTCGGTTATGCGCTGTTCTCGGATTTTCCGACGCCGTCGAAATGGCTCGGTATTTTCATCATCGTCGCATCCGGCCTGTTCATCATCTGGCGCGAACGCCAGCAGGCGGGGGCCAATCGGCCGCCGCTCGACGGGCAGTGACGGGCCATGCGATAGCCATCAGGTGCCGGAAGGCAGCGGCCCTTCATCGTGATGATCCTGCGCCTCGACGAGACTGCCGAGCAGCCAGAGAGAGACTTCGGCCGCCTCTCCTGCCGATTTGAAGCGGTATGAACCGCTATATTTCGGCATGTCGAAGAAGGTAACGACGAAACCGTCTCCGCTTTCCAGGCTCTCCACCCGGATCCGCTCGGGATCGATCATCACGCAAACGTAATGAGAACCCATGTTGCGCATGAAACCGGCCTTGTTGTCGTGCAGCCGCACGAAGGCAGCGCCTCCATCTGCCGTCATGTGCAGGCTTCTGATCGCCTCATTGGGAAAGGCGCGGGCGAAATCCATGATCGCCTGCCCGACATCATGGCTGTTGTCCTCATCCGTCGCCCGCGACATGCGCCAGGCATAAACGGCAAAGACCAAAAGCAGCACGAAAACGATAATCCAGATCGCCATATTCATCCGGAACGCTCCCTCAGCAACCAAACATCATGGGTCGCGAATCGAAACGAAGCGAACCCGGTTCGCTTTGATAGGAAACGAGGCTTGCGCGAAGTATGGCTCCCGCATCGGCGCCAGGAGTGACGATCAGAAGCGCTTGAGGAAAGAGGCTTTTGCCAACAGCCATTGCCGACGAAGCTGCGATAATTGCACTTCGCCTTCAAACACGCCCGCGCCAGCCTTTCTCGCGGCCGTTATGACCGGTCCGGAAATGGCGACGGGCAAATAGGCCGCAAAGACGTTGCCCGAAATGCGAGCGCGTCTTGCCTTCTCGATATGATCCAGCGCATGGGCCGCGAACAGTTCGATAGCAATGCCGATCCGCTGTCGGTCCGTGCCTTCCAGGAACGTCTCCCGGTCAAGCCCGGCGGCCGAGAGCATGTCGGCTGGAATATACACCTGACCACGGCGACGGTGCAGTGGCATGAGCAGCATCATGCCGGCCATGGCCTGCGCCACACCCGCATGTCCGGCCGCTTCCGCGCTTGCCGCGGCCTCTTCCGGAGACAGAACGAGGCTGGCAAGCTGGATCAGCGCCGAAGCCGTTTCCCCTGCATAGCCTTCAAGCGCGTTGCGATCCTCGAAAGGATCATCATAGAGATCGAAGATGCGCGCCTCGATCATGTTGGAAAGCACCGATCGTGGCAGCCTGTAACGCTCGATCGTTTCCAGAAGCGCCGACGCGACGGGGTGCGACTGGCTGTCCCCATGGGGACTTCCCTCGAGCAGATCGCGCCACCATTGCATGCGCACCTCACCTGGCAGCGCTTCACGCACGGAATCGCGAATACGCGCAATCTCGGCGTTAAAGGCATAAAGCGCTGCAAGAGCGTTGCGCCTGTCCGCGGGAGACAGAAGACAGGCGAGATAGCGGTCACGATCCGTATCGCGCAGCGTCGCAAGGCAGACGTCGAGATTTTCTGTGGGTGCCATGGTTCCCCGCGCGGAGCGTTACGTCAGCCTTCGACGGCAATCAACGCCGCAGCCACGGCGCGCGATTCCGAAAGCATGATATTGTAGGTGCGTACGGCGGCACCCGTGCTCATCGGATCAATGGAAATGCCCGCTTCCTTGAAAGCCGCGCGCAGCTCCTTCGGCAGAACCCGCATACCATCTCCCGTGCCGATCAGCAGCACTTCGATATCCTGCGCTTCCGCCAGAACCTTTTCGAAATGCCCGACGCTCAGTTGTTTGGCGTCAACGGGCTCCCACCCGTAAATGCCCGAAGGCAGGAGCAGAAGCGAGCCTCGATGCGACATGTCGGCAAAGCGGAAGCCGCCATTGCCATAAGCATCTATGGGCGCCCGGCCGGGAAAATGGGCCGGGCGTATTTCGATCCCGCCGGCCATCAGACGGCAGGCTTGCCGCCGATGGCGTTGCCGGACTTTTCATCCTTCTCGTCTTCCGCATCCTTGCTATCAGGACGAAGCTTGAAGGCGATCAGCACCGGAGCGGCAATGTAGAGCGACGAGAACACGCCGATACCGACACCGAAGAGCATGGCGAAGGTGAAGGAGCGGATGACCTCGCCACCGAAGAGGTAGAGCGCGAGCAGCGCCAGAAGCACGGTCAAGCCGGTGAGGATGGTGCGCGACAGCGTCTGGTTCAGCGACACGTCGATAATCATCGACAGCGGCATCTTCTTATAGCGCCTCAGGTTTTCGCGGATACGGTCATAGATGACGACGGTGTCATTCAGCGAATAACCGATAATCGTCAGGATCGCCGCGATACTGGTGAGGTTGAACTCTATCCCCAGGAACACGAAGAGGCCGATTGTGAAGACCACGTCGTGCACCATCGAAATGACGGCGCCGAGCGCAAACTGCCATTCGAAGCGAACCCAGATGTAGATCATGATCGCCGTCATGGCGAGGAGGATGCCGATCGTGGAGGTGAAGGTGAGGTCACCGGAAACGGCGGGGCCGACAACTTCAACGCGGCGGAAGTCATATTTGTCCTCAAGCTCGCCGCGCACCATGGTGATGGCGGATTGCTCGGCATTTTCGCCGCCTTCCTGCGCCTGAATGCGGATGAGAACATCCTGCGGCGTACCGAAATTCTGAGCCTGGATTTCACCCAGGTTGAGCTGGTTCAGACGATCTCGGATATCGGCCAGATCGGCCTCACCCTGCTTGGCACGGACTTCGATGACGGAGCCGCCCTGGAAGTCGATACCGAGGTTCAGGCCCTTGGCGATGAAACCGCCAACGCAGGCAAGCATGATGACGCCGGTGATCATGAACACCACGCGACGGTAGCGCATGAACGGGATGTCGCGACCATCGAACATGGCGGTACGAACGCCCTTCGGCAGATGCTTCGGACGGCTGCGGCGAACCCAGTAACCGAACATCCACGCTGTCAGCGTATAGGCCGTGAAGACGGTCGTGATGATACCGACGGCCAGCGTAACCGCAAAGCCCTTGACCGGGCCCGTGCCCATGTAGAAAAGCACGCTCGCCACGATCAGCGTCGTCAGGTTGGCGTCAATGATGGTCGCAAAGGCGCGGGTAAAGCCATTATCCAGTGACTGGATCAGTGGTTTGCCGCTTTTCACCTCTTCGCGTATTCGCTCATAGATCAGAACGTTGGAATCGACAGCCATGCCGATGGTCAGGACGATACCGGCGATACCCGGTAGCGTCAGCGTCGATCCGATCACGCTGAGGACGGCCAGCAGCATGATGACGTTGACCACAAGAGCGATATTCGCCAGCAGGCCGAAGAAGCCATAGAACACGAACATGAAGATGAGGACGCCCACCGCGCCAATGGCGCTTGCCGTCAGACCCGCGGTAATGGAGTCGTTACCGAGGCTCGGACCGACGGTACGCTCTTCAACCACCGTCAGCGTCGCTGGCAGCGCACCGGCGCGCAGCAGCACAGCAAGGTCGTTCGCGCCCTGCACCGAGAAATTACCTGAAATCTGGCCCGAACCGCCAATGATCGGTTCACGGATGACAGGCGCGGAAATGACCTGGTTATCGAGGACGATGGCGAAAGGCTTGCCGACATTCTGCTGCGTCGCCTGCGCAAACCGCTGCGCGCCGCGGCTGTCGAAGCGGAAGGTGACGACGGGTTCATTGGTCTGCTGGTTGAAGCTTGCCTGCGCGTCGACGAGATTGTCGCCGGAAACGAGCGCACGGCGCTCCACAAGATAGGGAACCGGCGGATCGTCCTGCGAATAGAGAACCTCGGACGTTGCTGGCGGACGGCCGTTCATGGCTTCCTGCACCGGCATGGTGGTGTCAACCATGCGGAAGGAGAGCTTTGCCGTCTGGTTGAGAAGTGACTTCAGGCGCTGCGGATCCTGAAGACCAGGCACCTGCACGATGATGCGGTCGGAACCCTGACGCTGGATGAGCGGCTCGGTCGTGCCGACTTCGTCAACGCGGCGGCGCACGACTTCGATGGACTGCGAAACGGCTGATGACAGGCGGTAATCGATGCCCTCATCCGTGAGATTGAGACGCAGCAGATTGTCGCCACCATCATTCATCGTCACTTCGGTAATGGAGCCGCCGACCAGCGTACCGGCGGATACCGGCTGCGTCAGGTCGCGAAGTGCGTTCTTGGCGGCTTCCAGCTGCGCCGGATCGCTGATGCGGACCTGAATCTGCTGGCCGTTGCCGGTCAAGCCCGAATAACGGATGTTGGCATCGCGAAGCTGCGTTCGCACATCGCCCACGATGGTTTCGAGCCGTTCCTTGACGATGTCGGAACGCTCGATCTTGAGCATGATGTGGGAACCGCCCTGAAGGTCGAGACCGAGCGTTACCTTGTTGTCCTTGTACCAGGCAGGCATGCCCTCCAGCTGTTTGTCCGTAAACAGATTGGGAGAGGCGATGACGACGCTTGCCAGCACAAGCAGCCAGATGAAGACTGTTTTCCAACGGGAAAAATGAAGCATTTCGATCTCGGTCAGGGTTGGGGTCGCGCTCTGCGCAACCCGTCAAAATTCGCAATCGGGCATTCGGTTGTCCGGCAGGATCAGGAAGCGGCTTCCGTCTTGACCACTTCGCCCTTCACGCGCACTTCGGCAATGTAAGCACGGGCAGCGCGGATTTTCACGCCTTCGGCGATTTCGACTTCGAGTTCACTGTCATCGATGACCTTGGTCACCTTGCCGACGATGCCGCCGCCGAGAACGACCTGATCACCGCGGCGAATATTGGTCAGCGTTTCCTGGCGCTTCTTCATCTGTGCGCGCTGCGGACGGATGAGGAAAAAATACCAGACCACCATGAGCGGCGCAAACAGGAAAAGCATTTCAAGGCCGGAACCCAGCGCCGACGTGCCGCCCGCTGCGTCCTGGGCAAAAGCTTGACTAATGAACATATAAAACTCCTCAACGATTACGGCACGACCTCGTATGCCGCCCCAGCTTTCAAGCCGCCGGAATATAGTGGGGAACGCCGGGATTGCAACAGATGCAGGGCCCTCGCCGTACCGATTCCGGACCTCTTAACCTTTATGGGCGCCAAACACCATGCTAGGCCGGGCGCAAAACAGAGTTTTGAACATCAGACAAGCGGAAGAAACACCATGATTCGAGAAGAAACGGCCTCCCTGCTTCTTTCAGAACTGCGCCGGCTCACCGATGCCGTCGAACGGCTGGCGGGCCCGGCGCCCGCCGTAAACGACTGGAATGCGGCGGATTGTTTTGTCTGGGCGCCGCTGAACTCTTTCCTGCAGCCTGTTGCCCGCCCCAACCGCATCGCGTTGAAACTCATCCGCGGCGTCGATCATGTCCGCGACATTCTCCACGAAAACACGCTGCGTTTCGCGGAAGGTTTCGCCGCCAACAACGTGCTGCTGTGGGGTGCGCGCGGCATGGGCAAGTCTTCGCTGGTGAAGGCCGTTCACGAAGATGTGCGTGCGGCAAGCGGTGTTTCGCTCAAGCTGGTGGAAGTGCACCGCGAGGACATCCACACCCTGCCCGCCCTGCTCGACATCCTCAAGGCCTCCGGCCAGCGCGTCATCGTTTTCTGCGACGACCTCTCCTTCGACCATGACGACACCGCCTATAAATCGCTGAAGGCAGCGCTAGACGGCGGCATCGAGGGACGTCCTGACAATGTGCTGTTTTATGCGACCTCCAACCGTCGCCATCTTCTGCCGCGTCACATGATGGAAAACGAGCAGTCCACCGCCATCAACCCATCCGAAGCGGTTGAGGAAAAGGTGTCGCTCTCCGATCGCTTCGGCCTCTGGCTCGGTTTCCACAAATGCGGTCAGGAAGATTATCTGACGATGATCGACAGCTATGCCACGCATTTCGATCTGGGTCTCGACCGCGACACACTGCATCACGAGGCGTTGGAATGGGCAACCACCCGCGGCGGCCGCTCAGGCCGTGTCGCCTGGCAATATATTCAGGACGCCGCCGGCCGCCTCAGGAAACCGCTCGACAGATAACACCACCGTGACATCGGGCGAAACGCGGTGTCGTTACGACCACACCGCGTGTCGTATTCCCGAACGCCACATCTCCCCTCTCATGGTTTGCTGCACCCATGAAGTCATCTGCCCGCGGAGGAGCGGACAGGTACGGTATTCAACCATGGAGGAGATGGATATGAGCAGGAACAGAGGCGTCGTCTACATGCGGCCGGGTCAGGTCGAAGTCCGCGACATCGACGACCCGAAGCTTGAGGCGCCGGATGGCCGCCGCATCGAGCACGGTGTCATTCTCAAGGTGATTTCCACCAATATCTGCGGCTCCGACCAGCACATGGTGCGCGGCCGCACCACGGCGATGCCGGGCCTCGTTCTCGGTCATGAAATCACCGGCGAAGTCATCGAGAAGGGCATCGACGTTGAGATGCTGCAGGTTGGCGACATCGTTTCCGTGCCGTTCAACGTCGCCTGCGGCCGCTGCCGCTGCTGCAAGTCGCAGGATACCGGCGTGTGCCTCACGGTGAACCCGTCCCGCGCCGGCGGCGCTTATGGCTACGTTGACATGGGCGGCTGGATCGGTGGTCAGGCGAAATATGTCACCATCCCCTATGCCGATTTCAACCTGCTGAAATTCCCGGATCGTGACAAGGCGATGTCGAAGATCCGCGACCTCACCATGCTCTCCGATATTCTGCCAACCGGCTTCCACGGCGCAGTGAAGGCCGGTGTCGGCGTCGGCTCCACTGTTTATGTCGCCGGTGCCGGCCCGGTCGGCCTCGCGGCTGCCGCCTCCGCCCGCATTCTGGGTGCTGCGGTCGTCATGATCGGCGATTTCAACAAGGATCGTCTTGCCCACGCTGCGAAAGTCGGCTTCGAACCCGTCGATCTCTCGAAGGGCGACCGGCTGGGCGACATGATCGCCGAGATTGTCGGCACCAACGAGGTGGACAGCGCCATCGATGCGGTCGGCTTTGAAGCGCGCGGCCACGCAGGTGGCGAACAGCCGGCGATCGTTCTCAACCAGATGATGGAAATCACCCGCGCCGCCGGCTCGATCGGCATTCCAGGCCTTTATGTCACCGAAGATCCGGGCGCGGTGGATGATGCTGCCAAACAGGGCAGCCTGTCACTGCGTTTCGGCCTCGGTTGGGCGAAGGCGCAATCCTTCCACACCGGCCAGACACCGGTGCTGAAATATAACCGCCAGCTCATGCAGGCGATCCTGCACGACCGCCTGCCCATTGCCGACATCGTCAACGCCAGAATCATTGCGCTCGACGATGCCGTACAGGGCTATGAGAGCTTCGATCAGGGCGCAGCCACCAAGTTCGTGCTCGATCCGCATGGCGACCTGCTCAAGGCGGCCTGACGCCTGCACCGGAAAACCGGTGTAATGAAACCGCCCGCTATAAACGGGCGGTTTTCCATTGGCGCAAATGTCCCCTGTCGGAGACACTATTTCTCGCCTTCTCCCAGTGACTCCAGCTCGGCCATTGCCTCGGAAGAAAGATAAGGCCTGAACAGACTGGATACCTGCCGCAGCCCCCACTCCAGTTGCTGCGACCCGAATTCGCTGACACCTTCCTGCAGATTAAGATAGGACGCCCAATAGGTCGAGACGATCCACAAATTCGTCAAAACCGCCTCGCGCTCCGCTTCGGGAATGTCCACCAGCTCCGCATTCTGCATCCGCGTGACGATGTGGCCGACCGCCAGACGCATGGCGGCGCTTATGGTTCGGACGGGCTCCACCAGCCCCGGTGCCAACGCCACCAGACCGACAAGATCGCGAAAAAGGAAGCGGTAGTTCCAGACGAGAGAGAACCACTGCCGCAAAAAGCCGGCATAAGTCGCCGCAGCCGCCTCGTCCGCTCCGTCAACAGTCGCGACGAGCGCCAGCGCATCGTTTTCGAAGCGGGCGAACAGGGCAAGGACCAGCGATTCCTTGGTGCGGAAATGATAATAGAGATTGCCCTCGTTGATTTTCACATCGCCGGCGATTTCGGCCGTTGTCACACGGTCCGGGCCACGTTCGTTGAAGAGACCGAGCGTAACATCTAGAATTTTTTCACGTGTCAGGGATCGCCCCGGCCGTTTCGCGCCGTTCATCATAGAAATTTCACCCCACCATTGAAAATTAAGGCGTACACCTTAAATTACCGGTATAAGGTAAAAACCTTAACAGCATGTTGCCATTGTTCAACGCGCATAAAGGACCCGCAGATGACCGACACCGGCCTTCGCAACCCCTCGCCCGAGGCGATCGGGACACAAACCGTATCGAAGCTCGCCACCGCGCGTCTCGCTCTCTCCATTATCCGCAATCCGTTGAAGGCGTTGCCGCCGGAAATCTTTCATGAACCGGCGGTTTTCACTCGCCTCGGCGATACGATGCGCGTGCATCTCGCCGATCCCGTTTTGATCCACGAGGCTCTGGTCAAGAACGCCCATCTGCTCGGCAAGGGTGAAGATGTGCGGCGCGTCCTCGGCCCGGCCCTCGGTCAGGGACTTCTGACCGCCGACGGAGACCATTGGAAATGGCAACGGCAATCCGTCGCGGGCGCTTTCCGCCACGAAAAGCTGTTGGATCTGCTTCCGGTCATGATCGAGACGGCACGACGCACGGAAGCGCGCTGGCGCTCTCCTTCCATTGGTGACATCGACGTGGGCCACGAAATGATGCGAACCACGTTCGACATCATCGTCGAAACGATGATGTCCGGTGGATACGGAATTGATGTTGCGCGGGTCGAACAGAGCATTACCGATTATCTGAAACCGACAGGCTGGACCTTTGCGCTCACCATGCTGGGGGCGCCGGAATGGCTACCTCATCCCGGCCGGCGCAAGGCCCGGATCGCCGTCGGTTATCTGCGCGAAAGCCTTGCGAAGGTGATTGCCGGACGGCGGAAAAATGCATCCGAAAGGAACGACCTCGTCTCGATGCTGCTGGAGGCCAGGGATCCTGAAACCGGACGCATGATGACCGACACGGAAATCGTCGACAATCTCCTGACATTCATCACCGCCGGCCACGAAACGACGGCGCTCGGTCTCGCATGGACGTTTCACCTTCTGTCGAAGAACCGGGAGACGGAGAGAAAAATTCTCGAGGAAATCGACACCGTCACCGCCGGTGAACCGGTCGCGGCGGAACATATCGCCGGCCTGACCTACACCCGACAGGTGTTCTCGGAAGCGATGCGGCTTTACCCGCCAGCTCCGGTCATTACACGCACGGCGCTTGAAGACTTCAGGCTCGGCGGGCATGATATTCCGGCGGGCACCGTTCTTTACGTGCCCATCTATGCCGTGCACCGCCACTCCGCCTTGTGGGACGAGCCCGAGCGCTTCGATCCGTCGCGCTTCGAACCGGAAAAGGCGAAGGCGCGCCACCGCTATGCCTATATACCATTCGGGGCGGGACCCCGCATCTGCATCGGCAATGCTTTTGCGATGATGGAAGCCGTCGCGATTCTGGCCGTTCTTCTGCAAGGCCTTCATCTGGAAAACAGGTCAACGGCAACTGCGGCACCGCTGATGCGGGTAACATTGCGGCCGGAAAGTCGCCTGACGATGCGGATCGTGCAACGGAAAAACAAATCGCCCGCGGCGTGAACCACCGCGGGCGATGAATGGAGGCCCCCTGGGTCACCGAACGGTGACGATCACAGGTCGACGTCGAGGATCGCCATCGAGAAATTGTAGGAACGGTCGCCGTCTTCGTCATCGATGTAAACGACGCCGAGAAACTCTTCGCCAAGATACACTTCGGCGGAATCGTCCTTGCGCGGACGCGCCTTGACCACCATCGTCGGGTTGAAGGTACGCTTGAAGTAGGCGTCGAGTTTTTTGATTTCGTCGGCTTTCACCACTATTCTCCTGTGCGGTTCGCGTTGGCCCGCTTTTGGCATGGGACAAAGGCCAAAGTAAAGTGAAAGCGGCAGGTCATCCGTGTCTTCCACACGGACGACGGCAAAAACCCGGCCACCTGTCAACGCGACAGTGCCGCTCAGATATCGGCTCCGATGAGCTGGTCCATCAGGCGCGAGGGTTCAGAACACCCTGCTTCTCCCACCACCCGCGCCGGCACGCCGGCAACCGTGGTCTTCGGCGGAACCGGCTTCAGCACTACAGATCCTGCGGCGATGCGCGAGCAGCTGCCGATTTCGATATTGCCGAGGATTTTCGCCCCCGCGCCGATCATCACACCGTTGGCGATCTTCGGGTGACGGTCCGCCCCTTCCTTGCCGGTGCCGCCGAGGGTGACGCCATGCAGGATGGAGACGTTATCGCCGATGACTGCCGTTTCGCCGACCACCAGCCCGGTGGCGTGGTCGAGGAAGATGCCCTTGCCGATGCGTGCTGCGGGGTTGATATCGGTCTGGAAAATGCTCGAAGACCGGCTCTGCAGATAAAGCGCGAAATCCTTGCGGCCTTTCTGCAGCAGCCAGTGGGCAAGCCTATGGGTCTGGATGGCCTGGAAACCCTTGAAATAAAGCAGCGGTTCCATGAAGCGCGTGCAGGCCGGATCGCGATCGTAAACGGCCTGGATGTCGACACGGAGAACGCTTCCCCATTCCGGCCAGTCATCCAGCATGTCCTGGAAGGTCTGACGCAACAGCACGGCCTGTATGTCCGGATGGTCGAGAAGTTCGCAGATACGGTAGATCACACATTCTTCGAGAGACCGGTGGTTGAGGATCGTCGAATAAAGAAAGGCTGAAAGCAGCGGATCCTGTGCAGCGGCGCTGCGCGCTTCATGCAGCAGGCTGCCCCAGATCGGGTCGACGATCGCCAGCTGTTCAGGCTGACGGGCCTCGGTACGTGCGACCATGAACGGTCTCCTCGTTTGCAGTGGTCGTTCTTTATACAGAAAAAGACGTGCATTAGAAATGGGATTCGAATGACGACTTTAAAGGCGGCACGGCTTCAGTTTTTCTTCATGCAGCTTGAAAAACCGTTTCTTGCCGAACTGCGCTTTGCCGCGCTTCTGCGCGGAAAGCCTGCACCGTTTTTCCTCGAAAATGCGTCAACTCAGAACGAACGGTAGAAATCCAGCACCGCCGCCTTGAACACGCGGTCGCCGACGGCCAGCATGTGGTCGCGGCCGGGAATGTCGATCGCCCGCGCGTGCGGCATGATGGCAGCGAGCTCTTCACCGGAGCCGGCAATATCGTCCTTCGTTCCGACCGCGATCAGCGTCGGCGCATCTATCTTTGCCGCCTGGTCGCGTGTGACGAGAACCCGCGATGTCTCGATGCAGGCGGCAAGCGCCAGGCGGTCGCTTTTCGTCTGATCGGCAAAGGCTCGGAACATGCGGCCGCGCTCATGGGTCACGACATCGAGCGAAGGCGCGAGAAGCGCCTCTGCGATCGGGTCCCAGTCGCCCACACCTTCGACCATGCCGATACCGAGCCCGCCGAAGACCAGAGAACGCACGCGCTCGGGATGCGCCATGGCCAGGAAGGCGGAAATGCGCGCACCCATGGAGTAACCCATCACATGCGTCTCTGCGATGCCGAGATGGTTGAGCAGCGCCACCGCATCTTCGGCCATGACGGACGGATAATAGGCCTCCGTATCATGCGGCTTGTCGCTTGCGCCATGGCCGCGATTATCGATGGCGATCACCCGGTAGCCGGCATCTCCCAGCGTCTTCAGCCAGCCGGGATGGACCCAGTTGACGTTGGCGCTGGATGCAAAGCCATGGATCAGCAAAACCGGGTCGCCCGCCGGATCGCCTTCGTCAAAATAAGCGAGGCGAAGGCCGTCATGGAAAAAATCGGAAAACTGCGGCGTGTTGAGATTCATCAAGGACATCCTTTTTGCCGGACCATATGGCAGGAATTAGCAATGTTGAACATGTTTTGCTGACGATTTTTATGGAGATGCAATGCGTTTGAGGCTACATATCCGCAACGACGAGCCGGCATGCGAAGACGGATTGCGGCTCTACAACGATATTGCATTTGGAGACGAACATGGCCGGGCATACCATTCCCCACTTCCAGAACGATGGCGGACACCGCATGATCGAGATCGGCGTCAAGGAATTCATGTGCACCGGCGCTTCCGTTCCTTACGATCATCCGCATATCTTCATCGATATGGGCGACGACAATGAGAAGGTCTGTTCCTACTGCTCCACCCTTTATCGCTACAACCCGTCGCTGAAGGCCGAGCAGACCAATCCTCCGGGCTGCGTTTTCCACGTGAAGGCTGCCTGACCTCCACTTTTCCTGATCGGGGCGCATCATGCCCATAAAATCCGTAGCCATTATCGGTGCCGGCATTGCCGGTCTCACCGCTGCCCTTTCTTTTGCCCGGCACGGTATAGACTGCGACATCATCGAACAGGCCGGCGAACTGACGGAAGTGGGCGCCGGCCTGCAGATTTCGCCCAATGCCGCCCGCATTCTCGCCACGCTTGGCGTGCTGCCTGCCATCGAGGCGCGCTGGACCGAGCCCGTCAGTGTCGAACTCGCCTCCGGAAAATCGCTCGCAACGCTGCTCTCCCTGCCTGTGGGCGCGGTGGCGCGTACGCGCTGGGGCGCACCCTATGGCGTGCTGCACCGCTCCACCCTGCAAAGCGCACTTCTCCACGCGGTGACAGACAATCCGCTATGCCGGTTGCATCTCGGCAAACGCATCGAGAACGCGACGGCCGATGTGATTGCCGCAACCACATTCCGCGACCATGATCTGATTGTCGGCGCGGACGGTGTCTGGTCGGCAGCCCGCTTTGCCGTTCCTGCCGCTCCCACCGCCACCTTCTCCGGCAATGTCGCCTGGCGCTTCACCGTTGCCGCCAATGCCGTGCCGTCGGCCATCAACAAAAGCGCCGTCACGGCCTATCTCGGCTCGGGTGGCCATATCGTCGCCTATCCGCTGAAAGAAGTCGGCGGTTTCAACATCGTCGCCATCGCGCTGGGCGCCGATCCCGGCGCGACGTGGCGGGCGGAATCGAGCGGGCGGCAGAAAGCCCTGCTTCTTGAACAGTTTCGCGGCTTCAGCCCTGACATCGTCCGGTTGCTCGATTCGTCCGAAAACCCGACCTTCTGGCCGCTTTATCAGGCCGGCCCCGGCCGCTGGCACAATGGCCGGGACACGGTGCTGATCGGCGACGCAGCGCATGCCATGATGCCGTTCGCCGCCCAGGGGGCAGCCATGGCGATCGAGGATGCGTTTGAACTCGCGGGAACCATGGTGGGCAGCGATGCTTCAGCCACCCTGCCCGCGCCGCAGGCTCTTGCCGCCTTCGAGGCCCTGCGCCTGCCGCGCATAGAAAAGGCCCGCAAGCGGGCCTCTCTCAATCGTTTTGCCTATCACGCCACAGGCCCGGTGCGTATCGCGCGGGACTTCGTGTTTTCCACGCGTCCCACCGACGCCTTCCTGAAGGACTTCGACTGGCTCTACGGCTATCGCGCCAAGGGCTGAGATCAAACCGCGGCCGCGGCTGCAAAGCCGGCCTCGAGGTCCTTCTTGAGATCGGCGACATCCTCAAGCCCGATCTGCAGGCGGATGACCGGTCCCTCCGAGGGACCTTTGGCGATGGTCCTGTCGACAAGCGAGACCGAAACGGCAAGCGATTCGTAGCCGCCCCAGGAGTAACCGAGCCCGAAAAAGGTCAGCGCATTCAGGAACGCGGCCGCCGTCTGCTTGTATCTGCCTTCTTCAGCCTTCAGCACGAAGGAGAAGACGCCGCTTGCACCCTTGAAATCGCGCTTCCAGAGATCGTGCCCTGCAAAGCTCGGCAGCGCCGGATGCAGCACGCGCACGACGTCGTCCCGGCTCTCCAGCCATGTGGCGATGTCGAGCGCGCTTTTCTGATGGTGCGCCAGCCTGATCCCCATCGTGCGCATGCCGCGCAGGATCTGATAGGCATCGTCCGAAGTGACGCAGATGCCGAGATTGGTATTGGCCTGATAAAGCGCCTTCCAGTGCTTTTCATTGGCCGAGACGAAGCCCATCAGCACATCCGAATGGCCCGAGGGGTATTTGGTGGCAGCGTGGATGGAAACATCGACGCCAAAATCCAAAGGTTTGAAATAAA
Organism: Agrobacterium sp. 5Ca39; assembly: GCF_055382365.1. Classification (NCBI taxonomy): domain Bacteria; kingdom Pseudomonadati; phylum Pseudomonadota; class Alphaproteobacteria; order Hyphomicrobiales; family Rhizobiaceae; genus Agrobacterium; species Agrobacterium sp. 5Ca39. Next base: position 1,162,472 of record NZ_AP026436.1, read on the forward strand.
GCGGCGTCGCCCAGGTATTGTCCATCGTCACAACGCAATCATGCCGATGAGCGATATCGGTGATCAGCCTGACATCCTGAATTTCGAAGGTGTTGGAACCCGGCGCTTCCAGATGCACCAGCTTCGTGTTCGGCCGGATGAGAGCCTCTATGCCCTCCCCGATGGCCGGATCGTAATATTCCACTTCGACACCCAGCTTCTTCAGCATCGTATTGCAGAAGCGACGTGTCGGAAAATAAACGGAATCGACGATCAGCGCGTGGTCGCCAGCGCCGAGATAGGCAAGGAACGGGACCGTGATAGCCGCAAGGCCCGAAGGCACGAGAATGGTTCCGGCAGACCCTTCCAGCTCATTGACAAGATTGCAGAGCGCATCGGTCGTCGGCGTGCCGTGGGTGCCATAGGTATATTTCTGGTTTTCGGTCGAAAGCGTCTCCGCATCGGGAAAAAGCACCGTCGAGCCGCGCACGATTGGCGGATTGACGAAACCGAAACAGTCCGCGGGATCATTGCCGCCATGGGTGAGGCGCGTATTCACACCTGCGGCGGAAAGCAGGTCATTTGTCTTGGTCATTTCAGATCAGCTTTCGAAGGAACATTGACGCGTGCGACAATGCTGAGAGCGAACCGCAAGGTCAAGTCCCGCTGGGACGCAACAACCGCCGGGATTGATCCATCGCCAGCCAGAATACAACAAGTATACAAATACTGTGCAAGTGCAAATTTCCGCAAAAATATGCTTATATTTTCACCCTTTGCACACTTCACGACCAAATTTTGGAAAATTCCGTTTTATAGGCACAATTATTGCCCGCACGTCTTGACCCCGCTGCCAATTGCGATTGTGATAGAAAAAGCGGATCGAAAAGATCTCGCTGAAGGGGGAGCTGGGGCAGAACAAACATGCCGGTCCTCTTCCAAGTGACGATAACAAACAAAGGTTGGGAAAAATGAAAAAGGCAATTCTGTCGGCCGCCATCGGCGCAGCAGTTTTGGGAGGAGCCTCGGTCGCTTCGGCTGCGACGCTTCAGGATGTGAAGGGCAAGGGTTTCGTCACCTGCGGCGTCAGCGCCGGCATTCCGGGATTCTCCAATCCCGATGACAAGGGCGAGTGGTCCGGTATCGACGTGGACTATTGCCGTGGTATTGCCACAGCGGTTTTCGGCGATCCTTCGAAGGCCAAGTTCGTCGCACTTTCGAGCAAGGACCGATTCCCGGCTCTCCAGTCCGGTGAAGTCGACGTTCTGACCCGTAACACCACCTGGACGATCAGCCGCGACACGTCGCTGGGCTTCAACTTCCGTACCGTCAACTACTACGACGGCCAGGGCTTCATCGCCAAGAAGAGCCTCAACGTGAAGTCCGCTCTCGAGCTTTCCGGCGCCGCCGTCTGCGTACAGACCGGCACGACCACGGAGCTCAACCTCGCCGACTACTTCAAGACCAACAATCTGCAGTACAACCCGGTGGTTTTCGAAAAGGAAGCCGACGCGACCTCTGCTTATGATGCCGGCCGTTGCGACGTCTACACCACTGACCAGTCGGGCCTTTACGCGATCCGCCTGAAGCTGAAGAACCCGGAAGAAAACATCGTTCTGCCTGAAGTCATCTCCAAGGAGCCGCTTGGTCCGGCCGTTCGCCAGGGTGACGACCAGTGGTTCGACATCGTCAGCTGGGTTCATTACGCCATGGTCAATGCCGAAGAACTTGGCATCACCTCCAAGAACGTCGACGAGCAGAAGAACAGCGCAAATCCGGACGTGAAGCGCCTGCTCGGCACGGAAGAAGGCACCAAGATCGGTACCGATCTCGGCGTGACCAATGACTGGGCCTACAACATCATCAAGCTGGTGGGCAACTACGGCGAAGTCTTCGACCGCAACGTCGGCGCCGGCTCGCCGCTGAAGATCGAGCGCGGCCAGAACGCGCTCTGGACCAAGGGCGGCCTGCAATACGCACCGCCGGTCCGTTGATCGGCCCCATCATCGGCTAGATCATAAGGAGGCTGGGCAACACCCGGCCTCCGCTTCAAATTATATAAATAAGCTCGCAAAGAGCATATAAAAGGGAAAGGTGCCTATGGCAGGCAACGCGGTCAGTTCGCAACGATCGCGCGCGCAAAGCGCGTCGTCACTTATCTACGATCCACGCATACGCGGCATTTTTTACCAGGTCCTGACGGTCGTCATCCTGGCCGCCTTCGTCTGGGTCATCGTGACGAATACGATCACCAATCTTCAACGTTCAAACATTTCATCCGGCTTCGGGTTCCTCAACGGACGCGCCGGCTTCGACATCGGCCAGTCGCTGATCGCTTATACCAGCGATGCGACCTATGGCCGGGCGCTGCTCGTCGGCATTCTCAACACGATCCAGGTTGCGTTTTTTGGCATCATCGCCGCCTCGATCATCGGCTTCATCGTCGGTATCGCCCGGTTGTCCAACAACTGGCTGATCTCGAAGCTCGCGCAGGCCTATGTGGAAATCTTCCGCAACATCCCGCCGCTGCTCGTGATCTTCTTCTGGTACAAGGGCGTCATCTCGGTCCTGCCGCAGGCACGCGAATCGCTCGAGCTGCCGCTCGGCACCTACCTCAACAATCGTGGCTTCTTCTTTCCGAAACCGCTCTGGGGGGACGGAATCTGGCTCGTGCCGCTGGCCTTTCTTGTCGCCGTCGTCGTCAGCGTGCTTGTTTACCGCTGGGCGAAAGCCAGACAGGAAAAAACCGGACAGCAATTCCGCACCGGAATAACGATAACGCTGCTCGTCATCGGATTGCCGCTCGCCACGTTCCTCGCAATCGGCGCGCCGCTGACATTCGATTACCCCATCGCCGGACGCTTCAACCTTTCGGGCGGCGCCGTCGTCGCGCCTGAATTCATGTCGCTGTTCCTGGCGCTGTCCTTCTACACTGCCTCCTTCATCGCCGAGATCGTTCGCGGCGGCATCAAGGCCGTGGCGAAGGGGCAGACGGAAGCTGCCGACGCGCTTGGGCTTCGCTCCAGCACCACGACACGTCTCATCGTCGTGCCGCAGGCCATGCGCATCATCATTCCGCCGCTGACAAGTCAGTTCCTCAACCTCACCAAGAACTCGTCGCTTGCGGTCGCCGTCGGCTTTGCCGACATCGTCTCCGTTGGCGGTACGATCCTGAACCAGACGGGTCAGGCGGTTGAAGTCGTTGCCATCTGGCTGGTCATTTACCTCTCGCTGTCCCTGCTCACGGCCGTGGTCATGAACTGGTTCAACGCGAAAATGGCTCTGGTGGAGAGATGACGATGACGATCAGCAACCACGCCTTCGTGCGCCAGACCATTGAGGAAGCCCGACCCGCGCCATCGAGCGCGGTGGGCGTAACGCACTGGCTGCGCACCAAGCTCTTCGCCACGCCCAAGGATACGGTGCTCACCGTCCTTGCTATTGCCCTCCTCGTCTATATCGTGCCGCCGATCATCGAGTGGCTGTTTATCGACGCGGTTTGGACCGGCAGCGACCGTATTGCGTGTCTCACCGCTTCACAGGGCGGCGCGCTTCCGGACGGACAGTCCGGCGCCTGCTGGGCCTTTGTCTCGGCCAAGCTCGGACAATTCGTCTTCGGCCGTTACCCCATTGACGAGCGCTGGCGTCCCATCCTCGTGATGGTGACGTTCGCGATCCTGTTGGTCCCGATGCTCATACCGAAGGCGCCGTTCAAGCGTCTCAATGCACTGGCGCTCTTTATCATCCTGCCCTTCATTGCGTTCTTCCTGCTCATCGGCGGCGTCTTCGGCCTGCCAAAGGTGGAAACGCAGCTCTGGGGCGGCCTGATGGTCACGCTCATCCTGTCCTTCTTCGGGATAACGGTGTCGCTGCCCTTCGGCATTCTTCTGGCTCTCGGCAGACGCTCGAACCTGCCGGTCATCAAGATGCTCTGCGTCCTCTTCATCGAGGTCATCAGGGGCATCCCGCTGATCACCGTCCTGTTCTTCGCCAGCATCATGCTGCCGCTGTTCCTGCCCGACGGCTGGACTTTCGACAAGTTCCTGCGTGCGCTGGTCGGCGTGTCGCTGTTCTCCTCCGCCTATATGGCGGAAGTGATCCGCGGCGGCCTGCAGGCCATTCCGAAGGGACAATATGAAGGTGCGGACTCGCTCGGCCTGAATTACTGGCAGAAGACGAGGCTGATCGTGCTGCCGCAGGCGCTGAAGCTCGTCATTCCGGGCATCGTCAACACCTTCATCGGGCTTTTCAAGGACACGTCGCTGGTCTCGATCATCGGCATGTTCGACCTGCTCGGTATTGTCACACTCAACCAATCGGATGCGAACTGGGCCACGCCCGTCACCGCCATGACTGGCTATATTTTCGCAGGCTTCGTATTCTGGATATTCTGCTTCGGCATGTCGCGATATTCGCTGTTCATGGAACGGCACCTCGACACCGGGCATAAACGATAAGGGACGCTCAAAATGGCAGAAACCCAGGCAAAAAAACTGACCGTCTCGGCGACGGACGTCGCAATCGAAATCACCGGCATGAACAAATGGTACGGCGATTTCCATGTGCTGCGTGATATCAACCTGAAGGTCATGAAGGGCGAGCGCATTGTCATCGCCGGTCCTTCCGGGTCGGGCAAATCGACCATGATCCGCTGCATCAACCGTCTGGAAGAGCACCAGTCGGGCAGCATCGTCGTTGATGGCATCGAGCTTACCAACGACCTCAAGAAGATCGACGAGGTGCGCCGCGAAGTTGGCATGGTGTTCCAGCACTTCAACCTCTTCCCGCATCTGACGATCCTCGAAAACTGCACGCTGGCGCCGATCTGGGTTCGCAAGATGCCCAAGAAGGAAGCCGAAGAAGTGGCGATGCACTATCTGAAGCGCGTGAAGATTCCGGAGCAGGCGCATAAATATCCGGGCCAGCTTTCCGGCGGTCAGCAGCAGCGTGTGGCGATTGCCCGCTCGCTCTGCATGAAGCCGAAGATCATGCTCTTCGATGAGCCGACCTCGGCGCTCGACCCGGAAATGGTCAAGGAAGTGCTTGATACCATGGTCAGCCTCGCAGAAGACGGCATGACCATGCTGTGCGTGACCCACGAAATGGGCTTTGCGCGTCAGGTCGCAAACCGCGTTATCTTCATGGACCAGGGCCAGATCGTCGAACAGAACTCGCCCGCCGAATTCTTCGACAATCCGCAGCACGAGCGTACCCGCCTGTTCCTCAGCCAGATACTGCATTGAGACCAAGCATCATCGGACGGGGCCTTTAGGCCCCGTTTTTTTATGACGACAACCCAGCTCCAGATCTGGCGTGATCTTTGGGCTTCTCATGACGCTGCGCTTCTCACGTCCCGGAGCCACTTGAGTGAATCACTGCCCACCAACGCGTTCCCCCACATCATTCTCTTCCGTTAGAAGCGCAAAACCGCGGGACCCAGCACGCTTTAACCTTTTGTTACGAAACAAGAATCCTTGTTTTTCAGGGCTTCTGGCCACCCATGTCATTTTTTTGTCAAATCATGCGTTTTTCCGCTTGCGGAGCAACCGGAGCCTGACTATAAGGGCGCCACACCACAAGCGCACGCGCCCTTCGTCTATCGGTTAGGACGTCAGATTTTCATTCTGAAAAGAGGGGTTCGACTCCCCTAGGGCGTGCCACTTGCTTCCCTGGTTACCTCCCACACGGCAAAATCATTCGATAAAATCGCAATAATTCCAGCATCTCATCATTGCTGCGGAACCGATTTGCCGTCGGCACGTTAGATGCCTGTCCCCCCGATGGAAGGCAAGCCGGACGAAATGCCGCCGCGCAACTCACCCGGCTTGCCTTTCCCCTCTCCCAGATCATCAGGAAGTCCCGAGCTTCGGCAGAGCGTTGCCAGCTCAACATCCAAGATGCTGGGCTTCGCCCACTTGCACCGCATCGTCGCGTCCCGTGCTGCGCGAGATTGGAGCGATAATTCAAGGATTTGGGCCGGTCCGACCGAGTTTTCCACAGCCCGTTCCGCCCTGCCAAAAAAACTCGCCGCAAAGCGAAAAAAATCAGTTTTTCCGCTTGCGGAGCAACGGGAGCCTGACTATAAGGGCGCCACACCACAAGCGCACGCGCCCTTCGTCTATCGGTTAGGACGTCAGATTTTCATTCTGAAAAGAGGGGTTCGACTCCCCTAGGGCGTGCCACTTGCTTATTCCTTAAAATCAGCAGCATAAACAAAAATCTTCACGCATCGCGTAAAGATATTCTGTTGTAGTGCTAGGTCAGCGACAACCGTTGGCCGGTGACAGTCGAGATAGATTGGTGACCCCTCTCAGGGCGCGAAAGCGGCGTCCAGAACACGCAGTTGAACCCGCCTTTGCCCCTGCCAGAGATCGGCGCCAACAGTACCCGCGACGTGAATATTCCGTCCGCGGGCATTCATGAGCATCTGTCCCAGGGGCGCCTCGGCGGCGCGGAACGCGATTCCGTCCAGCCGTGAGCCATCCATGGCCTCCAGCGTGATCTTGACGTGGGATGTGCCCACCAGCCGCACATCACGCAGGCGATGCGCCGGAACGGCAAAGATCGGCTGAGAATGACCGGAACCATAGGGACCGGCCTGTTCCAGCTGGTCGACAAGCTGCAACGTAGCCCCCGAAGCGCCGATGGCGCCATCAATCTTCAATACGCTGCTCTCTACCAGCTCGTTTACGGTCTTTGCCGCGGCTTCTTCGAAAAAGGTCCTGAGCTTGCCGAGATTGGCGCGCTCAACCGTGAGGCCTGCCGCCATGGCGTGACCGCCGCCCTTGACCAGCAGGCCGGCCTCCACGGCAGCGCGCACCATCCGCCCCATGTCGAAGCCGGCGATCGAACGGCCGGAGCCGGTGCCCTTGCCGGAGGGATCGAAGGCAATGGCAAAAGCCGGGCGGCGGAAGCGATCCTTCAGGCGCGAGGCCAACAAGCCGACAATGCCGGGGTGCCAGTTTTCACGCGCGGTGACGATAACACCGGCACCCGAGCCGTCGCCATATTCGAACAGGGCCTCCGCTTCGGCCTCCGCCAGCATCGCCGCTTCCATCGCCTGTCGCTCGCGGTTCAGCTCGTCCAGCCGCTCGGCAATCACCTCGGCCTGCGAGGAATCATCGATCGTCAACAATCGGCTGCCGAGCGCAGCGTCGCCAATACGCCCCCCGGCGTTGATGCGGGGCCCGATCAGGAAACCGAAATGATAGGGTGTCACAGGTCCGCCCAGCCCCGCCTTCTTGAACAGCGCGGCAAGGCCGGCGTTTTTCATGTGGCGTGCGGCAATCAGGCCCTTCACCACATAGGCGCGGTTCAGCCCTTTCAGTGGAACCACATCGCAGACCGTTGCAAGCGCAACGATGTCGAGCAATGACAGCAGATCGAGCGTGAAGGCCTGGCGGTGCCGCCTGTCCTTGAGAACGCGAAGCGTGGCGACGAGCACGAGGAACACCACGCCGGCGGCACAGAGATGCCCCTGCCCCGACAGATCGTCCTCCCGATTGGGATTGACCAGCGCCACCGCCGGCGGCAGTTCCGTACCCACCTGATGGTGGTCGATGACCACAACGTCCGTTCCTGCCTCTTTTGCCGCCTCGAGCGATTCATGGCTGGTGGATCCGCAGTCCACCGTCACGATCAGCGTCGCGCCATTGGCGGCCAGCTGCTGCATCGCCGCCGGGTTAGGCCCGTAACCCTCGAAAATTCGGTCGGGAATGTAGATCTCGGGCGTCAGCCCGAAATGTGCAAGAAACCGGTACATCAACGCGGAGGAAGCAGCGCCGTCGACATCGTAATCACCGAAGATCGCCACCTCTTCACCCGCTTCAATGGCGCGCACAAGCCGCTCGGCGGCCTTCTCGCAATCGGTCAGCACATGCGGGTCGGGCATCAGGGAGCGAATGGTGGGATCAAGGAACGCCAGGGCATCATCCACCCCCACACCGCGCCCGGCGAGCACCCGGGCGATCAGTTCCGGAATACCGTGGACCTGGGACATGGCCAGCGCACGGTTCTGCCCGGCCTGATCCAGCCGAGACACCCACCGCTGTTCTGTTGCCGACCGCTCCACGCTTAAAAATGCGCGGGCCACGGTATCGGCCGGCTCCATCATTACCATCCTGTCCATTCGTCCTGTCATTCGCGCCAACAGGCGCTCTAATGGTTAGAACGGGCTAAATGGCGATGCTGCGTTTTTCAAGCAAAAACGCGCCTTGACGAAATCACGTCGAGAAAATCGAGAAAAAAGGGCTGACAATCGAGACGGCCGCGACAAGCAGCAGCAGCGAAAATACCGCGAGCGAACACCAGTTACGCTCATATTCGGCCATATCGAATTCCATGCTGCGAATATTGTCATTGGCATTGTGCGGCCGCGCCCGGTGATGGCTCGCCGGAGCGCCCTGGCGCTTGTTGTCCTTGAACAGGATGATCGATGTCACGGCCACGCCTCCCTCGCTTGGTGAACACGATTAACCATAAGGCCGAATCGCCCTGCTTTCCAGCGCTTCACGCACCGTCCCCTCAAATTTTGCGGCCGCCAGACCGCAGGAAGGCGCCGGTCCCCCAAGCAACAAAAAACCGCGTTTCCGGATGGAAACGCGGTTTTTGATCTCACGACAGTAGCGTCGCGCTTCAGGTCCGCTCGATGCGGATGACCTGGGGCTCGCTGACGAGATATTTCTCGTTCTTGATCGCTTTTACCGCCTTGCGGATCGCATCTTCCATTGTCGCGTGCGTAACAAGGATGATTGTCTGCGGCGCGCCTTCCACGTGCACGCGCTGGCGCTGCACGATGGATTCCAGCGAGATGTTATTGTCAGCCATGCGGCTGGCGATGGACGCGAACACGCCGGCCTGATCCTTCACCGTGAGGCGGATGAAATAACCGCCCTCGTGGCTCTTCATCTTGGCGCGGCGATAGTCCGTCAGCGATTTCGCCGGACGGCCGAGTACCGGCACACGCTGTGCACCGGGACGGCTCTTGGCGATATCGGCGATATCGCCGAGCACCGCGGATGCCGTGGCGTTGCCGCCGGCGCCTGGTCCGACCATCAGCAATTCACCGAGAATGTCGGATTCGATCGCCACGGCGTTGGTAACGCCATCGACCTGCGCGATGACGGAATCGAGCGGCACCATGGTGGGATGGACGCGCTGCTCGATACCGGATTCGGTGACCTGCGCCACGCCGAGAAGCTTGATGCGATAGCCTAGATCGGCAGCCGCCTGGATGTCCTCGATCGAAATATTGGTGATGCCTTCGAGATAAATGTCGTCGGCAGCGATCTTGTTGCCGAAGGCAAGCGTGGTCAGAATGGAAAGCTTGTGCGCGGTGTCGTTACCTTCGATATCGAAGGCGGGATCAGCCTCTGCATATCCCAGCCGCTGCGCTTCCTTCAGACAGGCCTCGAAGGACAGGCCTTCTTTCTCCATCTTTGTGAGGATGTAGTTGCAGGTGCCGTTCATGATGCCGTAGATGCGCGTCACGTGATTGCCGGTCAGCGATTCACGCAGGGCCTTGATGACGGGAATGCCGCCAGCGACCGCCGCCTCGAAGTTCAGAAGCGCGCCCTTGTCTTCGGCAATGGTCGCCAGTTCGACACCATGCTTGGCCAGCAGCGCCTTGTTGGCTGTCACCACATGGAGACCGCGCGACAGCGCTGCCCGCACCGCATTTTCGGCCTGTCCGGAAGCACCGCCAACCAGTTCGACAAACACATCGATGTCGGCTTCGCTCGCCATCTGTTCCGGCGTGTCGAACCAGGTAATACCCGTGAGATCAATGCCGCGGTCACGCGAACGATCACGCGCGCTTACCGCAATAATCTCAATTGCGCGTCCGCAGGTAATCGCAAGTTCGTTGCTTCTCTGCTGGAGGATGCGCACGAGCGAAGCGCCGACAGTGCCGAGCCCCGCTATGCCGATTCTCAATGAATCTGCCATGGGTATGTTCCTGATTGCTGGTGATGGTGGCGGCCGAGACCCGGCCGCCCTGGGTTGCCCTTATCTGTGGGCGTTGAGCGAAACGACGTTGTGCATCGTTTCGTCTGCGGTCGACAGGAAACGCTTCAGATTGCGCGCTGCCTGACGAATTCGATGCTCGTTTTCCACGAGCGCGAGACGGACGTAATCATCGCCCATCTCGCCGAAGCCGATGCCGGGAGCAACGGCGATATCGGCCTTCTCGACCAGGAGCTTGGAGAATTCCAGGCTGCCGAGATGGCGGAATTTTTCCGGGATCTTCGCCCAGGCGAACATGGTGGCCGCCGGCGGCGGTACTTCGAAGCCCGCCTTGCCGAAGGTGTCGACCATGACATCGCGACGGCGGCGATAGACATTGCGCACTTCGGCGATATCGGAGCCGTCACCGTTCAGTGCATGGGTCGCAGCAACCTGGATCGGTGTGAAGGCGCCGTAATCGAGATAAGACTTCACGCGGGTCAGCGCCGCGATCAGCCGCTCGTTGCCAACGGCAAAGCCCATGCGCCAGCCGGGCATGGAAAACGTCTTCGACATGGAAGTGAATTCCACCGCAACGTCGATCGCACCGGGAACCTCGAGAACGGAGGGCGGCGGATTGCTTTCGTCGAAATAGATTTCCGAATAGGCAAGGTCGGAAAGCACGATGATCTCGTGCTTCTTCGCAAAGGCGATGACGTCCTTGTAGAAATCGAGCGACGCGACATGCGCCGTCGGGTTCGAAGGATAATTGACGATCAGCGCCAGCGGCTTCGGAATGGAGTGGCGCACGGCGCGCTCCAGCGGCCCGAAGAAGCTGTCGTCAGGCTCGACATTCATCGAGCGGATAACGCCGCCCGCCATCAGGAAGCCGAAGGCATGGATCGGATAGGTCGGGTTCGGACACAGGATCACGTCACCCGGCGCGGTGATGGCCTGCGCCATATTGGCGAAACCTTCCTTGGAGCCGAGCGTGGCGACAACCTGCGTGTCGGGGTTCAGTTTAACGCCGAAGCGGCGGGCATAATAGGCCGCCTGCGCGCGGCGAAGACCGGGAATGCCCTTGGACGAGGAATAGCGATGGGTACGCGGGTCCTGAACGACCTCGCAAAGTTTGTCGACGATGGCCTTCGGGGTCGGAAGGTCGGGATTGCCCATGCCGAGATCGATGATATCGGCCCCGGCCGCTCGCGCGCTCGCTTTCAAACGGTTGACCTGTTCGAAGACGTATTGCGGCAGACGCCGGACCTTGTGAAACTCTTCCATCTCTTTCCTCATGGGAATGGACCGGTTCTTCCGGTCCATAACGAAGGTTCGTTTTTGTTGTTAAACGCCGCCGACACGAACCGACCCGGCAGGCGTTATTCATTGTAGCGCAAAGCACGGGAAAACCCACAAGGGTTTTCTCGGGCCAACGCCGCCTAGCGGTGATCCGCCCTTCCTACCGGCACCGCCTTTTCAAGCCCTCCGGCAAGGCGGATCGCGCACTATGATCAGGGAACTTGCATAACGCCAGATTCTGGGAAAATGCAAGGCAAGCCATGCTCAAGAACGGCCATTCCTGTCGTTCAGCCGCGCTCGCCCTTCACAATTGCCGCGCGGATGACCGAAAGCACGCGCTCCGGCTTGATATCCGTGCAGACCAGCTGGCTCGGATGCCCGTCCCAGTCGCCCGGCGGAAAGGCGCGTCCGTCCGGCTTCTGGATGGTCTGGCCGTCGGCAAGGCCGCCGCAGACGACGCGCACCGGGCCGCTGCGGGTGGTAAACAGTTCCGGCGCGACGAGATAAACACAGGCGCAGCTGTCGTGCACCACCATGCCGTCACCGGTGCGGGTCTTGTAGAAATCGATGTAGAATTGCGACAGGTCCGAAAGCAGCTGCACCGGCTTGCCGCCCGCCTCTGCCATCTCAGCCATGAAGGCGCTGGTCATCACGGTTTTTGTCGTGACATCGAGACCGACAACAACCACGCGCCACGGCGCGGTGAAGACAAGATCGGCCGCTTCCGGATCGCCATGAATATTGGCCTCGGCCGCCGGCGAGACATTGCCGTTGATGTCGAAGGCGCCGCCCATGACGATGACGTCCTTCACCAGCGCCGCGAAATCAGGTTCTTCGCGCAAAGCCAGCGCCAGATTGGTCATGCGGCCAACGGCAATAAGCGTCACTTCACCCGGATTGGCTTTGACCGTCTCGATGATGAAGCGATGCGCGGGCCGCGGGTCTAGCGGCAGGTCGATGGTGTCGGGGATATCGATGTCACCGAGGCCGTTTTCACCATGGATGAAGGTCGGCCAGTGGCCTTCCTTGCGGGCCGGATCGAAGGTTACGCCCGCCCCTTTCGCGACCGGCGCGGTCATCTGCCATTCCCGCTTGAGGAAAAGCGCATTGCGGGTGGTGATGTCGATGGGCGCATTGCCGAAAACGGTGGTGACGCCGATCAGATCGATATCGGGGTGGCGGTGCAGGAACAGAAGCGCCATGGCATCATCCACACCGGGGTCCGTATCGAATATCACTTTATGCATAATGTCCTCATCCACATGTGTCAGGCGCCATCCGTCGTTCCGGCGACGCGCCACGGAAACATAACGATAAGCGGCAGCACCGCAATCCCCCGGCGCCCCTCAGACCATACAGAAAAATATTGCGCGACCGCGTTTTCGGTGAAAGAAGGGGCCTCTCCTTCCGCCTGCCCGGACATGCCAAGTGCAAGACATCGCCCTCAACGTTTTCCTCGTCCTCTTCTGCGTCGCCATTTTCGCCGGCTTTATCGATTCCATTGCCGGCGGCGGTGGTCTCATCACCATTCCGGCAATGATGATCATGGGAATACCGCCACTCGATACGCTTGGCACGAACAAGCTGCAGGCACAGTTCGGTTCGGCCTCCGCCACTCTCGCTTACGCAAGACGTGGCCATGTCAATCTGAAAGAGCAATTGCCGATGGGGTTGATGGCGATGGCCGGCGGAATGCTGGGGGCGCTGACGGCCGCCTTCGTGCCTGCCGATCTTCTGCGCACCATCATGCCCTTCCTGCTGATCGCCATAGCGATCTATTTCGCCTTCAAGCCACAGCTCAGCGATGTAGACAGCCATCGCCGCATCACACCGCTGGTGTTCGGATTTACCGCCGCGCCGCTGATCGGCTTTTATGACGGCGTCTTCGGTCCGGGCGCCGGTTCCTTTTACATGCTCGCCTTCGTGGCACTTGCCGGTTTTGGCATGCTGAAGGCGACAGCCCATACCAAGCTTCTCAATCTGGGCTCCAATTTCGGCGGGTTCGTCGTCTTCGCGATGGGCGGCGCGGTTTTGTGGAAGCTTGGACTGGCAATGGGGTTCGGCCAATTCATCGGGGCGCAGATCGGGTCGCGTTTCGCCATGAAAAACGGCGCGAAGATCATCCGCCCGCTTCTGGTTCTGTCGTGTCTGGCCATGGCGACGAAGCTTCTGATTGACGCCTCGTCCGCCTGGTCCATCGCCACGATCTGGGAAACCGTCTTCCCGAAATAAGGGACTGATAGGGCGCGTTCAGCCCGTCCTTCGGATATCAGGGGAGCTTGGGGTCAACCCGCAGCGCGGCGCCTGCGATCGGCAATTTCGCGGATGACCACCATGGCACCCACGAGCTTGTAGGCGGAAGAATAACAAGGCGACATTTCGAGCGACTTGACGATTGTGCGACCGTTCTGGTCTTCCGCATAGGTATATTTCGACGTATCGCCCTTGAAGCAATTATCGAGCTTTTCCCTGAGTGCGTTCTGGAAACGGTGGACACCGACGAGTTCGGCGATGTGGCAGCCGACGAGCCCTTCCGGCGCATTACGCTGGAAGGCGTCGAGCGCATTGGCAAAGGACACGCGGTAACCGGGGGACACGATGACGACAGGCTCATCGAGATCGTTGAGCATATCTTCATCGAGGATCAGATGGCGGTGGTGCCATTCGAGGCTGTCTGCATCTTCGTCACCGATCACTTTCGCCTTGAGCGGCATGCCGACGTAACGGTCGACGAGCGTTCGCAGAAGTTCGGAATTGCGCTGCACGCAGCCAAGGTCTTCCGCCTCGTGGTTGAGGAGATCGATAGCAAAACGGAACTGCTCGCGAATGTCTTCGGAGCTTTCGGTCTTGCGTCCGACGACGCGCTCGAGAAGCTGCTCCAGTTCACGCTCCAGCACTGCGATCTTGTCGGCCTCGTTTTTACCAACAGCAGATTGCAGTTCCGTATAACGCAGCCAGAACAGCTCAATCAAATCTTTCAACCCAACTCTCCCTGAACGGGCAAACATCCCGATCCTAATCCGAAAGGATAGACCAATTATCCCTGATAATAGCGTCTCCGCGCTTAAAAATGACGTAACGAAGCACGAAAACACGGCGGGGATTGTTGTTCAAAATATCACAGCCGCTGCTATTTTTTCAATTTCGATAATCCATGAACGAAAAATGAGGTTCCACTACTATGGAAAAATTTCGAAAAGCACAGTTTCTGCGCCTGATTTTGTGAAAATTGCTCTGAAAGCACGAGCCAGCCGGCATCCTCAAATCTGGTGCTTAACGTCCCACCGGTCGTGATACCACAGCCATTGGCCGGGATATTCGCGCACCCAGCTCTCCACCTTGTCGTTCAGAAGCTGCGCCGTCGCCTGAATGTCGACATTGCCCTTTTCATCGCGCGGTATCTCAACCTTTGGTTCGATTTCCAGCCGGTAGCGATTATCGGGCAGGCGCACGCAACGGGCAGGATAGACATCGCAATTGAACTGCCGCACCAGCTTGGCGAGAAGCGGATTGGTGCGAACCTCAAGTCCGAAGAATTTCGTCGTCAGTCCCTTGCCGAATTTCTGGTCGACGAGCACACCCACACCACCGCCCTTTTCCAGCTGCCGCGCCAGCGCGAAGGAGGAGCCGGCATGCGAGGGCACGAGATTGCCCATGCGCTCCTTGCGGAAACTAAACACTTTCTCGGCCACAAAGGGATTGTTCGGTGGCCGGAACAGCACCGTCACATCGAGACCAAAAGCCGACCCGGCTACCGGCAAGAGTTCGAAATTGCCGCTATGGGCGGTAAAGACGATGAACGGCCGCGGGTTGTCGCGCAGCTCGAGGAAGGTCGGGATTCCCTCGACCTCGATGCGGCCCGGCTCATTTTTTTCCGGATCGAAATCGAACAGCCGGTCGAGAAACACATATTCCGCCGCGAGCCGGCCCATATTGGCCCAGCTGTCCATGGCGATCTCGAGCCGTTCCTCTTCGGATTTCTCCGGAAAGGCGCGGGCCAGATTGTAAAGCATCAGCTTGTGGCGGCCGGTTTTCGGCCCCACCCAGCGCGCCAGCCGGTCGGCGGCGCGAATGCCGGCATCGGCGGGAAAGAGCTTCAGCAGGTTGAGAAGGCCGAAGGCGAATGTCGCAATCAGCCACTGCCGGAAGTGGTCCAGTTTCAGGACGATCCGTGTCAGGAACAGCTTCAAGATGCTCAGTCCATCCGCAGCACGATCTTGCCGAACACCTGACGCGTCTCCATGCGCTCCAGCGCCCGGTCGATATCGTCAAAGGTCACTTCGGTGTCGATGACCGGATGCACGATGCCACGTGCCATCTTCTGCATGGCGTTGGCCATGTTCTCCATACGGCAGCCGAAGGAGCCGAGCAGTTTCAGCTGCTGCTGGAACAGCATCATCAGGTTGATGTCGGTGGAAACACCGGATGTGGAACCGCAGGTGACGAGACGACCGCCGCGCTTCAGCGAGAACATCGAACCCGCCCAGGTATCCTTGCCGACATGCTCGAACACGACGTCGACGCCCTTCTTTTTCGTCAGCTTGCGCACGACGCCTTCGAAACGGTCGGTGCGATAGTTGATCACATGATCGGCCCCGAGCGCCTTCGCCCGTTCGATCTTGTCGTCGGAACCGACTGTCGTGATGACGGTGCAACCCATCTTCTTGGCAAGCTGGATCGCCGCCGTGCCGATGCCCGAACCGCCGGCGTGAATGAGGATGGTTTCGCCGGACTCCAGCTTGGCATTGTCGAACAGCATGTGCTCGACCGTGCCGAAGGTCACCGGCGCGAGAGCGGCACCGACGGCGTCGACGCCATGCGGCGCAGGCACGAGCTGGCGGGCGGGAATGTTGATCTTTTCCTGCGCGAAACCGTCGAGATGGAAACCGTGCACGCCCTGGACATGTTCGCACAGATTGTCACGGCCTTCGCGGCAGGGTTTGCACAGCCCGCAGGTGCGCGCGCCATAGATCGCGACCAGCTGGCCGGGCAGCACGTTGGATACGCCCGGACCGATGGCTTCCACCACACCCGAGGCTTCCGCACCGATTGTGAGCGGCATCTTGCGCTTGGCGAAAGCCATGCCGCGCCAGCCCCAAACATCGATGTGGTTGAGCGCCACGGCCTTGACGCGCAGCGTTACCTCGCCCGGCGCCGGCGCATCCGGTTCGGGCAGATCCACTTTTTCGAGCTTCCGGTCGTCGACGAGTTGAAGAGCGCGCATATATCAGTCCTTCGCCCGAAGGCGTTATCTAAAATCATTCCAGCAAAACTCTGTAACGGTTTTGCGGCTGGAATGCGAAATCAAAGAAACGGGCGCGTTTCCGCAAGTCATTCGGAAACGCCCCTGTTGTAACGAACCGGTTAAGCCGGTTCCCGCGTCATGACAAGGCTTGCATTCTGCCCGCCGAACCCGAAGGAATTCGACAGAACCGCACCCACCTCGGCGTCCCGCTTCACGTTCGGCACCACGTCGAGCGTGATGGTCGGATCGGGATTGTTATAGTTGATTGTTGGTGGCAGCGTGCCAGTCAGCATGGTCTGCAGCGAGAACACCGCTTCCACTGCACCTGCGGCGGTCAGCGTATGACCAATCATCGACTTGTTGGACGACAGCGGAATGTTCTTCAGGCCTTCGCCGAAGACGGCCAGCATAGAGCCATATTCCATCTTGTCGTTCTCAGGCGTCGAGGTGCCGTGGGCGTTGATATAACCGATATCGGTTTCGGCCACGCCCGCATCGGCCAGTGCCGCACGGATCGTCGCAATCGCGGGGCCGCCATCGGGCGAAGAGCGCGTGCGGTGGAAGCTGTCAGCCTTTTCACCGGCGCCCTTGATGATGCCGAGAACCTTCGCGCCGCGTGCGACGGCGGCTTCGAGCGATTCCAGCACCAGCGTTGCCGCACCTTCAGCGATCACGAAACCATCGCGGTCCTTGCTGAACGGCTTGGAAGCCTTTTCCGGCGGGTCGTTCTGGGTCGAGAGCGCCGAGAGAAGCGAGAAGCGGATCAGCGCTTCGGCGCTGACAGAACCGTCGGTCGCAACCGTCAACGCCCGTTCGGCGCGGCCCTGTCGGATGGCCTCGACGCCCAGCTGGATCGCGGTCGCGCCGGATGCACAGGCGGTCGACAGGGTAACCGGCAGACCGCGCGTACCGAAACGGTCAGACAGACGCTCGGAGATGGCACCAAACAGCGCTGCTTCCTGGAATGCCGGATCGGGACGCTGACGGAAGGCCGTCAGGAACCGCTCATAGGCATCACCCGGCTGGGCGGCTGGCGGAGAGCGGTCGGCAAGCTCGAAACGGGCACTCCATTCCGGTTCGATCGGCGGCGCTGCGAGAAACAGCGGGCCGTCAAAGTCACCGGAAATGCCGGCCTGCGCCAGCGCCTCGATGGTGGTTTCGCGCGCGAAGGCATAGGAACGTTCGACGGAATTCGGAACCGGAATATCGATGAAATCCACCGTGCCGCTGATCCGGGTCGAAAGCCCTTCAGTCGGGAAACGGGTGATTTTGTGAATGCCTGACTTACCCGAGGTCAGCGCCGCCCAGTTATCGGCAAGCCCCTGACCGAGCGAGGTAATGATGCCCATGCCGGTGACGGCGACGATCGGGCGACCGAGATGATCCTTAAAATTGGTCATGGTCTTTCTCCTCACACGTCACGGGACAGAACGGCGACACCTTCGCCGCGGACATGGCCAACAGTGGTGACGACAGCCTCGGTCGCCGCCTCGCCCATTGGCTTTTCCGCATTCGCGTCGAAGGTAGGAACCTTGGCACCGCTTTCAAGCGTCAGCGCCGCCAGAGCGAGGCCGAGCGGAAACTGCGCCTCAAGTCCATGGCCCGTGACACCGCCGAAACCGCGGATGGCAGCCTTCGGCAAGGTCTTTTCGAGAATGTGCTTCTCACGGGCCGTAACGCCGTCATAACCGCTGGCGCCGGAGAAGACGACGGTCGCGGCGCTGTCCGTTGCCGGGGCCAGCAGACGCTCCATGCGCTTTTCCATTTTGCCGTCGTCGCGGCTGCCGCGATCACCTTCGATGGCGTCGATGCGGGCATAGATGCGCGCACCGCGCTCGCTGGCATGCTTGCGTGATTCCAGCACGAGGAAGGCTCCGAGCGAGCCGGAAACCATGCCGCCGCCTTCCTGGCCTTCGCGCGACCACAGGGGCTGCCATTCGCCCTGCGCATGCGCCCCGATGGCTTCGAACAGCAGGATCATGTCTGGACGTTCGGCAGAGAAGGCGCCGCCCACGAGAGCGTGGCTCGATTCGCCCGAACGAATGCGATGGAACGCGGTTTCGACGGCGGAAATGCCGGCCGCTTCTTCGCCCATGAAGGTCCGGGAAGAGCCGGTGACCTTGTGCACGATGGAGATATTGCCGGCCATCAGGTTGGAAAGCTGGGCGAGAAACAGCGTCGGGCGCAGTTCCGTCGTCAGCTTTTCGTTCAGCAGCTTTTCGCGGTCGTTGCGCTTCAAAGCCTCGTCAACGATCAGCGTATCGACATTGATGTCGCGCTCGCCGCCGCCGGCAGCAACGATCATATCCATGGTGGCGCAGGCTTCGACATTTTCCTTCAAGCCGGCATCATCAAGTGCAAGACCGGCGGCAAAAACGCCGAGACGCTGCCAGTTTTCCATCTGGCGCTGGTCGCCGCGCTTGGCGATCTGTGCCGACCAGTCGATCTCGGGCATGGGATGAACCGGATATGGCTTGAATTTTTCCGTCTCGACAATCGTCGCCGGCGCGACGGTTCCCGAAAGAAGCGCCACATGCGCCTGGCTGCCGACGCCGTGACAGGTCACGATGCCGACCCCTGTTATCACCACATCATTGTCAGATTTCATCGTCTGTCATCCTTTGCAGCCGGCCCCGCCGAAACGGTCACGGCTATCCAACAGCGGTTGCGAACAACCACTTCATGCGTTGCGGAATAAAGCGCGCGGTGCGGATTGGCAATGGCGAAGACCCGATCCACCGTCGCGAGCCCACGATTTTCGTGCATCAAAACCGGGCCGACAGGAAAAACTGTCTTCTCCGAAACGAATGAAAAAGCTTATTTCCGTGCATCGGCGGCAATCGCCGCCATCAGGCCGACTTCTTCCGCCCGCTTCTTGACGATAGGCCCAAGCGGGATCTCGCTGAAGGGCATGGTGCGCAGTTTCAGCTGCGCGTCGCAGACCTTCTTGCCATCGGAGGTGATCTTTGCCTTGGTAACCGCAAAGCCCGAACCGTCATGCTCAAGCACTGCCTCGATGTCGAGAACAGCACCCGGCTCCACGAAAGTCCGCATCTTGGCGCCATCGACCGACATCAGGAACGGCATGGACGCGAAATCGGAAAATGCGAGAACCAGCATGCCGGAGGCCTGCGCCATTGTCTCGATCAGAAGCACACCCGGAACCAGCGGCATGCCGGGGAAATGGCCTTCGAAAACAGGGCTTTTATCGGGAACAACGGACCGCGCCTTCAACGTGCGCGCCGTCATGTCCACGGCCTCGACCTTGTCGATCATCTGGAAATATTCAAGCAGCATCCGTCCGGCCCGTCTCTGGTCGGTTAGTCATGGTTTGCCCGCAGGCGGCATCAAAAGAAAATGCCCGCCGGAAGCGGGCACCGTCATGTCAGCCCTTGGCCGCGCGCAATTCGTCAATCTTGGCGCAAAGGTTCTTCAGCACGAAGTATTCTTCCGTGGAAACCTTGCCTTCATTGACTTCCTGCGTCCACTGCTCGAGCGGAATCTTGATGCCGAATTCCTTGTCGATCGCGAAAACGATATCAAGAAAGTCGAGGCTGTCGATGCCCAGATCGTCGATCGTGTGGCTCTCCGGCGTAATGGTTTCGCGGTCGATTTCGCTGGTTTCGGCGATAATGTCGGCAACCTTGTCGAATGTAGCTGTCACGCCCATAATCCTTATTGTCGTTCGTATGAATTATTCTTTCTGACGCACCACATAGGCAAGTCGCACAAAAAAGCCAATGGTTTCGTGACGTAACTTTGAAATTTGCCCCAAAACTGTTGCCTAAACAGCAACCGAATGACGGCCGCGCCCATTGCCGAGATAGGTATCGAAGATTGCCGCGATATTACGTACAAACGGCCTTCCCACCTCCGTCACGGCAAAAATATCGGCATCCAGCCGCACCAGACCGTCCATGTCGCCTGCGGCAAACTGCTGCGCCTGGTCCCTCACGGAATGGCTCACCTTACCGAAACGGTGCTGCAAGTCCGAAAGATCGATAGAGAAATCGCACATCAACCTTTCGATCACATGCGAGCGCAGATGATCGTCCTGCGACAACTCAATGCCCTTCACAGCGGCAAGACCGCCCTCACGCACCATGCGCTGATATTCACCGGTTGCCACAATGTTCTGCACATAGCCCTGCGGCAGCCGGCCGATGGATGATGCGCCAAGCCCGATCAGCGCATCGGCAGTATCGGTCGTGTAGCCCTGAAAATTGCGGCGCAGGGCACCCGCCTGGGCGGCCTGGGATAATGTGTCGGTCGCCCGGGCAAAATGATCGATCCCGATCTGGCTGTATCCGGCCTGCCTCAGCATCTCCCCCGCCATCGTCATCTGGCGGTAGCGTTCGGTAACATCGGGCAGCGCATGTTCGGGGATCAGCGACTGGTGTTTTTTCATCCAGGGAACATGGGCATAGCCAAAAAGCGCGATGCGATCAGGGTCAAGCGATACGATCTGATCGACCGTTGTTTTCAGTGTCTCGCATGTCTGGAACGGCAGCCCATAAAGAATGTCGCAATTGACTGAGTGAACGCCCCTCGCCCGCACGGCGTCCACCACGGATTTCGTCTGCTCGAAAGACTGGATGCGGTTGATGGTTTTTTGCACTTTGTCATCAAAATCCTGCACCCCGAGGCTCGCCCGCGACATGCCGATGGCGGCAAGCGCGTCATAGCGGCTGTCGTCCAGATCGTTGGGATCCATCTCAACGCTGATTTCTGGTGCCAGCCCGAAAGTGAAGTGACGCCGCAGACAGTCCATCAGGTCCTGCATGTCCTGCGGGTCAAGCATGGTCGGCGAGCCGCCGCCGAAATGCACGGCACTCACCACGGCGTCAGGCGAAACAAGTGCGCCGACCGCAGCAATTTCCTGCTTAAGTGCTTCAAGATAAATAGCAATCGGCTCGTATTTCAGCGTGTGCTTGGTATGGCAGGCACAGAACCAGCAAAGCCGGTCGCAATAGGGAATATGCACGTAAAGCGACAGGCGATTCCTGTGACCGAGTGCGCCGAGCCAGCCGCGATAGGTCGTATTATCGATTCCCTCGTGGAAATGCGGCGCGGTCGGATAGCTCGTGTAACGCGGCACTGCCCCGGAATATTTGTGAAGAAGGTCGATATTCATCACCCGATTTGCCTTTTATCAAGAAAATGTCGATTTCCCCTCTTTCAGTAGCGGCTGCGACAGTTTGCAACTTTGACTTCAATCAAATTGAGCCATAAGTTCTTGCTAAAGTAGACGCGGGGACGACGGCTACAGCGCACACGCCTTTAAAGAGACCGGATTTGATATCCAGGGTCGCAATCGTCCCGCAAAGCCAGCATTGGAAAAGGCTTATGGACACGCTGCAGAAGACCATCCACAATTCGGAAGAGCCGGTTGTTTGCCGCTCCTGCGAGGCGCGTCACGGCGGTCTTTGCAGCACGCTGACACCGCAGCAGCTTTGCGATCTGAACCGCCATTCCAGCCGCAAAAAGCTGGAGGCGGGCAATGAGCTTCTCGGCCAGGGCGAGCTCGTCACCTCCTACGGCAATATCCTGAATGGCGTGGTAAAGCTGTCGAAAATGATGTCGGATGGCCGCCAGCAGATCGTCGGCCTGCAATTCGCACCGGATTTTCTCGGCCGTCCGTTCATGGCGGAAAGCAAGATGACGGCGGAAGCTGCAACCGATGTGGAAATATGCCTCTTTCCGCGCCGCGTCGTCGACCGCATGGTCTCCGAAGTGCCTGATATGGAACGCAAGCTGCACAGCCAGTCACTCAAGGAACTGGACGAGGCACGTGACTGGATGCTGACACTGGGGCGCAAATCGGCGCAGGAAAAGGTTGCCAGCTTCCTTTATATGATCGCCACCCATATCGATCCGGAAAACGACGACAAGTCATGCTTCGACCTGCCGCTCTCGCGTGCCGACATTGCCGATTTCCTCGGTCTCACCATCGAGACCGTTAGCCGGCAAATGACAAAGCTGCGAAAGGAAGGCATTATCCGCATCGAGAACAACCGTCACATCACCGTGCCCGATCTCGATGCGCTGAGTGAAGCGGCAGGCAACGACTGACAGCCGCCCCCCCCTCGATCATCGCCCCTGAAGTGCGGACGTTCCGAAATTGATGTGCGGCGCCCGCGCCTGAGCTGGTGCGAGCGCAAAACCGGCAAGGACCAGCAAAGCGGCGATGCATTTCATGATATTTCACCCTGTGCGCCGCTTTTTCAGCGGCCTGTTTGTTATGGCTGCACCATAAGCTGCAAACCGCATCCATCCGCTTAACATCTTCGGTAAGCGGAAGGTTCAAATGCAGGGTAAAGAAGGAGTTATGATTGCCGGGCCGACAGGACCTTCAGCCGTGATTGTCGCTGTAGGATGTTCGGCATCCCCGCTTGTTTCTTCTCCCCGGCGGGGAGAAGGTGGCCCGACGGGCCGGATGAAGGGGCAAACGCGGAGATATGCGGAGAGCTTGCCCCTCATCCCGCTGCCGCGGACTTCCCCCTATGTGAGAAGAAACAAGTGACATGCACTCGCCCAGCTCGTCACTGCGATGCAGGCGTCGCAACCGGCTTCTGATTTTCTGCCAGCGCCCGCAGCTCGGCCACCCGGCGCTTGTATTCGGCTTCCGATATCTGGCCGTTGCGCCGTGCCGCGCCGAGGCGAGACAGGCTCGATTCCATGGTTGAGGCTTCGTCGTCGCCCATCTGCGTGCCAGCGGCCGTCAGCGGCTGCGAGAACGTCGGATAGGTCCCGGTGTCGCGCTTCTGGCTTACCGCGGTGTCGCTGACCGGACGGGGTCCGACGATTTCAGCCGTCGGACGGCGCATATGGGCGGGCGCGACAATCGGCTCGGGGGCCTTGCAGGCGGCAAGCGTGGTGACGAGCATGGCGCCGGAGAGCGAGAGGAACGCTATTCTTGCGGCGCTTCCCGCATATGTTCCCCATGTGCCGCATTTGCCCATGTGCTTGCCCATCGTCATGTTCCGCCTGTAAGGATATCTGCCGATATCGAATTCGACCGCGGTTCGGCCCTTTGCGGCCTCCCCTTGCTGGTGGAACTTGTATTCGTTTTCATGCAGAATGTGCAAACACAAATTTGGTGGAGGATGGTGCATGGCAGGTGTTGACGGCGGGGGCACGAAAAAGGGTGACAAAACGCCCGGCTTCGACGCCAGTTCCGCCGAGGCCTACCTGATCCGCGACCCCGAAACCTTCGCGATCAACATCGCACGCGCACTCGAAAACCTCGGCAAGGCTGCCGGTGAATGGCTGGCGCCACGCGAACGCGGCGAAATTCCGCAGACGAGCGCCGATCCCGTGACCGATCTGGTCAAGACGCTCTCCGATGTCGCCGAATATTGGATGGCCGAGCCGAAGCGGTCACTGGAAGCGCAGACCCATCTGCTGTCGAGCTATTACGATCTGTGGTCGAAATCGGTGGCGCAATTTTCCGGAGCCTCCGATTCGACCTCGGAGAAAACGGCCGAAAGCGGCCCCGCACAGCGCAGAAGCAAACGTTTTGCCGATGCCGACTGGCAGGCCAACCCGTTCTTCGATTTTCTTCTCAAGGCCTATCAGACGACCGTCGGTTTTGCAGACAGGATGGTGACGGAGGCGGAGGGGCTGGATGAGCACACCCGCACCAAGGCGCTGTTTTACATGCGGCAGGTGACAGAGGCGCTTTCTCCGGCCAATTTCGTCTTCACCAATCCGCAGGTCTTCCGCGAGACGGTAGCCTCCAGCGGCGCCAATCTCGTCAAGGGCATGGCGCAGCTGGCGGAGGATGTCGCGGCCGGAAACGGCCATCTGAAGCTTCGCCAGACCGATTACAGCAAATTCGTCATTGGTCAGAACATTGCCGTCACGCCAGGCAAGGTCGTTGCGAAAAGCGCGCTTTGCGAAATCATCCATTACGAGCCGACGACGGAAAAGGTCTTCAAACGGCCGCTGCTGATCGTGCCGCCCTGGATCAACAAATTCTACATTCTCGATCTCAACCCGCAGAAATCCTTCGTCGGCTGGTGCCTCGAACAGGGCCACAGCGTCTTCATGGTATCCTGGATCAACCCGGATGCCGGTCTGGCCGAAAAAGGCTGGGACGATTACATCAGCGAAGGCATCGACTTTGCGCTTGATACCATCGAGGAACGGACTGGCGAAAAGGAGATCAACGCCGTCGGTTATTGTGTCGGCGGCACGCTTTTGGCCTCGGCGCTGGCGCTGCATGCGCAGCAGGACAATGAGCGCATCCGCAGCGCCACGCTGCTCGCCGCCCAGACCGATTTCATCCATGCCGGAGAGCTCAAGGTCTTCGTGGACGAAGGTCAGCTGGCCGCGCTCGACAGACACATGCAGGCCGTCGGTTATCTTGACGGTTCGATCATGGCCACCGTCTTCAACATGCTGCGCGCCTCCGATCTTATCTGGCCCTATGTGGTCGATAATTACCTGCGCGGCACCGAACCCCTGCCATTCGACCTGCTCTACTGGAACTCCGATTCCACCCGGGTGACGGCCGCCAGCCACTCGTTCTATCTGCGCAACTGTTACCTCGAGAACAATCTCGCCCGCGGTCTGATGCGCGTTGCCGGCAAGCGCATCAATCTCGGCGATATCAACATACCCGTCTACGATCTCGCCACCCGCGATGACCATATCGCACCCGCGAAATCGGTGTTCACGGGTGCTGCCCTGTTTGGCGGGCCGGTGGAATTCGTGCTCGGCGCTTCCGGCCACATTGCCGGCGTCGTGAACCCGCCGCAGCTCGAGAAGTATCAGTATTGGACGGGGCCATCACCAGCCGGAGACTTCGACACCTGGCAGGCCGCCGCCACACCTCACAAGGGTTCGTGGTGGGTGCACTGGCAGAACTGGATCGAAAGCCAGAACGCCGAGAAGGTAAAGGCGCGGAAACCGGAAGACGGCAAGCGCCCGGTGCTCGGCGATGCGCCGGGAACCTATGTTCTTTTGTAGAATATCTGTGAAAAAGATGACCAGTACACGGCAGAAAGGCCTCTTCCACAGGCGTTCCCCGTCACCCTCATCCCTGTGCTTGTCACAGGAATCCAGTAGGCGCCGGTCTACGCGGCGAAAGACTTGCTTCAGCCCAAGGACTTGGGCTGGCTGGTTCTCTGTGACAAGCACAGGGATGAGAGATAAAAAGACCCTGCAAACACACAAGCTTACCTCAAGGCATCATGTTCTTCACGCCCCCGCTCGTTCCCGCAACGCTGATCTCCCGATATAAACGTTTCCTCTTCGACGCAGTTCTGGAAGACGGCACGGCGATCACCGGGTCCTGCCCCAACACCGGCTCCATGCGTGGGCTCACGACGCCGGGTTCCCGCATCTGGCTGTCGCAGCATGACAGCCCCACCCGTAAATACCGTCATATGCTGGAAATGGTCGAGGCCGATGGCACCGTCGTCGGCATCAATACCGGCATGCCGAACCGGCTGGCGGAAAAGGCGATCCTGAACGGCCGTATCCCGGAACTCGCCGGCTATTCGATAATACGCCGAGAACAGAAATACGGGCGCAATTCCCGCATCGATTTCCTGCTATCCGAACCCGGTCGGCCGGACGCCTATTTGGAAGTCAAGAACGTGCATTTCATGCGCGAGAAGGGCCTTGCAGAATTCCCCGATACCGCCACCAAACGCGGCGCAAAGCATCTCGAGGAACTGGGCGATGCAGCGGAAGCCGGTCACCGGGCGGTGATGCTTTATCTCATCCAGCGCGGCGATTGCGATCGGATGCGCATCTGCGACGATCTCGATCCGGTATATGCGCTGGCTTTCCAACGGGCAATGGCGCGGGGCGTGGAGGCCTATGCCGTGAAATGCGCGGTCACCCCGGCACAAATTTCAGTCAACGGAACGGTTAAGATGGACGAGTGGCGTCCGGCTGTTTTATGAACAGGGACGTAAAGAGACAGAAAGCACTATGATGGTCACCTATATCGACGCCGCCTCCGCCCCCCTCAAGAATACAGGCGTCATCCGCCTCTACACCCCTGAGGATTTCGACGGCATGCGCAAGGCGTGCCAGCTGACGGCGCGTTGTCTCGATGAACTCGCCGCAATCGTCAAGCCGGGTGTGACAACGGACGCCATTGACCGTTTCGTCTTCGAATTCGGCGCCGATCACGGCGCGCTGCCGGCAACGCTCAATTATCGTGGTTATACCAAATCCGTCTGCACTTCGATCAACCATGTGGTCTGCCACGGCATTCCCGATGAGAAGCCGCTGCGGGAAGGCGATATCGTCAACATCGATGTTACCTATGTGCTCGATGGCTGGCATGGCGATTCAAGCCGCATGTATCCGGTCGGCCAGATCAAGCGCGCTGCCGAGCGGCTGATGGAAGTGACCTATGAATGCCTGCTGCGTGGTATCGCGGCTGTAAAGCCCGGTG
Source organism: Agrobacterium sp. 5Ca39 (assembly GCF_055382365.1). Taxonomy (NCBI): domain Bacteria; kingdom Pseudomonadati; phylum Pseudomonadota; class Alphaproteobacteria; order Hyphomicrobiales; family Rhizobiaceae; genus Agrobacterium; species Agrobacterium sp. 5Ca39. The sequence goes on from NZ_AP026436.1 coordinate 1,189,354, forward strand.
TGCGCACCGGCGCGATCGGCGCGGCGATCCAGACCTATGCGGAAGCCGAACGTTGCTCGGTGGTGCGCGATTTCTGCGGGCACGGCGTTGGGCGGCTGTTCCACGATACGCCAAACATCCTGCATTACGGCCGTCCGGACGAAGGTCCGGAAATCCGGGAAGGCATGATCTTCACCATCGAGCCCATGATCAATCTAGGCAAACCGCATGTGAAAGTGCTTTCCGACGGCTGGACGGCGGTGACGCGCGACCGTTCGCTGTCCGCCCAATATGAACACGCCGTTGGCGTCACGGCCACCGGCTGCGAAATCTTCACGCTGTCGCCCGGCGGCTTCGACCGTCCGGGCCTGCCGCCGCTTACCCCTTCATAAGGCCAGACCGCCCATGGCAAGACGCCCCGCCCCGCCTCCCGCCGAGCTTTCCACGACGTCCGGCTTTCAGGCGGGCGAAGGCGATCTCTTCGAAGGGGCGGACGAGCGCGGTTTTTTCGCCGAGCCGCGAAATGCGGTGAAGAAGCCGGTGCCTGTCATCGAGCCGCCGGTGGATGCCGCCCATTATCATGGTCACCGGGACCGGCTGCGGGCGCGGTATCGCGATGGCGGCGACGCGGCGCTTGCCGATTATGAGTTGCTGGAGCTTTTACTGTTCCGGCTGATACCGCGGCGCGACACAAAGCCTATCGCCAAGGCGCTCCTTGCCCGTTTCGGCACGCTGGGCGGTGTACTCGGCGCACCTCTGCCGCTGTTGCAGGAGGTGAAGGGCGTGGGCGAAGCCGTGGCGTTCGACCTGAAACTCGTCGCCTCCGTTTCCCAGCGCATGCTGAAAAGCGAAATCCGCAACAAGCAGGTTCTGAGTTCCTGGTCCTCGGTCATCGATTATTGCCACGCCGCCATGGCCCATGAAACGCGCGAACAGTTCCGCATCCTGTTCCTCGATAAGCGCAATGTCCTCATCGCCGACGAAGTGCAGGGGCACGGGACCGTGGACCATACACCGGTCTATCCCCGCGAAGTGGTGCGCCGCGCTCTCGAACTATCCGCTACAGCCTTGATTTTGATCCATAATCACCCGAGCGGCGACCCGACACCTTCGCGTGCTGATATCGAGATGACCAAGACCATCATCGATACGGCAAAGCCGCTCGGTATCGCCGTCCACGACCATATCATCATCGGCAAGGATGGCCACGCCAGCTTCAAGGGCCTGCGCCTGATCTGAAGCAGACGCGAAGGTTTACACAGGCCTGCAACCCATAAGCGCACGTCAACACAAAATTAACACCTATAAATTAGCATTTCCGAAAATAATAAATCAAGGCATCGAACCTTGGTGCCTTAAGGAACGGGGGTGCTTTATGCGTAATGCAGTGCGTTTCCTTCGCGATCGGTCCGGCTCGAACGCTGTCGAGTTCGCCATTGTCGCGCCAATCTTCTTTCTCGTCCTCCTGACCATGATTGCCTACGGCATTTATCTGATGGCGGCCTATTCGGTGCAGCAGATCGCCGCCGACGCGGCAAGAACGGCGGTCGCCGGCCTTAACACAACCGAGCGCCAGCAGCTCGCCCGAGATTTCGTCGCCAAGAGCGATCTCGGCTACGCCTTCCTGGATAAAAGACACTTCACGGTCGACGTCGCCACTGATCCCGCCAATGCCAACCAGTTCACGGTGAAAGTCGAATATGACGCCCGTGATCTGCCGATCTGGAGCCTCTACAGCTACACCCTGCCCGAGCCGGTCATCCGGCGTTTTTCCACCATCCGGATCGGAGGAGCATGACATGAGGACCATCCATTCCCTGCTCTCCGGTTTCCTGAGGGATCGCGCCGGCAACATCGCCATCTCCGCCGGCCTGACGGCGCCGCTTTTTATCGGCATCCTGGCGATTGGCGTCGATTACGGTTATCTGACCCTGCAGAAGCGGCAACTGCAGCAGACCGCCGATCTCGCGGCCATTTCGGCAGCAGCCAACGTCACCGACGCCGAAAAGACGGTGCAGCAATATTTTGCCCTCAACGGCCTGGACCTCGGCGTCAGGACGGCGCAGGGGCTGCTAACGCCAACCGGGCTGCAGCCTTTCGATCCCCGGAATGAGTTTGCCAAAACCCACGGCTACGCCGAGGTTGTCAAAGGCCATTACGAACCGGATGCCAGCCTCCCGGTCGGACAGCGGTTCGTCGAAAATGCCCAGCCGACCAATGCGGTGAAAGTAAACATCTTCGAAAAGGGCCAGATATTCTTCGCTTCGGCCTTTACAACGCCGCCAAGGATTTCGGCCGCCGGAACCGCCTCGTCTCAGAAAGTCGCCGCGTTTTCGGTGGGATCGCGGCTTGCCAGCCTCAATGACGGGCTCCTGAACAGCCTGCTCGGCGGTCTGCTCGGCACCACGGTCTCGCTCAAGCTCATGGACTATCAGGCCCTCGTCGATGCCGATGTCAACGCGCTGCATGTCGTCGAAGCTCTCGCGATCGATCTTGGCCTCACCGCCGGCACCTACAAGGACGTGCTGCAGACTGAGATTACCTACGGCAAGTTCCTGAACGCGCTGACGAAAACGACGGGCCTGCAGCCAGCCGTCGTCACCGTTCTGAAGACATTGGAAAAAACCGCCGGCAAGAGCAACATCAAGCTCAAGCTAGAAGAAATCGTCAATCTCGGCCCCTTCACCGAAAAGCTCATTGGCAGCGGGGAAAATCTCAAGGTCAATGCCAGCGTCTTCGACCTTCTCAATGCCGCAGCCGTTGCCGGTAATGGCGGCAACCAGCTGGCGCTTGATCTCGGCGCTAATGTTCTCGGCCTCGCCTCGGCCAAGGTGACACTCGCCATCGGTCAGCCGCCGGTCGAAACGCCTTCGCTCGCCGTTGGCGGCCAGGGCACCGTGGTCCGTACCGCCCAGACCCGCCTTGCGGTCAATGTCGTGGTGGATGGGCTCCAGGCAATCGCCGGCCTCAAGGTCAATGTCCCGCTTTATGTGGAAGTCGCCCACGCGGAAGCCCGGCTTGCGGACATTCGCTGCACGGGCGGCGGACAGGGAACCGTTGATGTCGAAGTTGTTCCCGGCGTTGCAGAAATTGCACTTGGCAATGTCGATACCACGGCCTTCGCCAATTTCGGACGGGACCCGCGCGTGACAAAGGCGGCAATCGTGGATTCTGCCCTGCTTGCCGTCAACGGCAGCGCCCTCATCAACGCCACCAACATGACGAAGACCAAGCTGACCTTCACGCAGCTGGATATTGCCCAGGGCAAGATCAAGAGCGTCTCCACGAAGGATACCGTCACGACGCTCGTCAGCTCGTTGCTGAAGAACCTTGATCTCGACATCAGGATTCTCTTCCTCAACCTTGGCGGCCTCGGCGTCATCCAGACGGCGCTCGCCAACACGCTGTCCCTCGTCACCGCACCGGTTGATACGCTGCTTTACAACACGCTTCTGGTTCTCGGCGTCAAGATCGGCGAAGCCGATGTTCGTGTTACCGATGTCCGCTGCCAGCAGCCGGCTCTGGTACAGTAAGCCTATAGCCACAGATAAAAATAGCCGCCGGAAATCCGGCGGCTTTATCATTACCAGAGGCTGAAGCGTCCGCGAGCGGGAGCCTCACACTGCCGAAGCCGGACCAGATCTTCAGTCCGGCACGATCAGACCTCGCGCAAGCGCAGAGAGACTTTCAGCTCTTCCATCAAGCGCTGGCGATTGCCAGGCGCTTCTCGTCGCGCCCGCTTTTCATGCGCTCTGACAGCAGGAACGCCAGTTCCAGTGCCTGATCGGCATTGAGGCGCGGGTCGCAATGGGTGTGGTAACGGTCGGACAGCGAATCCGCCGTCACGGCGCGCGCGCCACCCGTGCACTCCGTCACGTCCTTGCCGGTCATCTCGATATGGATGCCGCCCGGATGCGTGCCTTCGGCGCGGTGGATCTGGAAGAAGCTTTCGACCTCCGACAGGATACGCTCGAACGGGCGCGTCTTGTAGTGGTTGAGCGTGATCGTGTTGCCATGCATCGGATCGCAGGACCAGACGACCTTGCGGCCTTCCTTCTCGACAGCACGGATGAGCTTCGGCAGGCTGTCCGCCACCTTGTCATGGCCGAAACGGCAAATCAGCGTCAGACGGCCGGCCTCGTTTGCCGGGTTCAGCGCGTCGATCAGCTCGATCAGATTGTCGGGCGTCAGCGACGGACCACATTTCAGGCCGATCGGGTTCTTGATGCCGCGGAAATATTCCACATGCGCATGGTCGAGCTGACGCGTGCGGTCACCGATCCAGATCATGTGGCCCGACGTGGCGTACCAGTCACCAGAGGTGGAATCGATACGGGTCAAGGCTTCTTCGTAACCAAGCAGCAATGCCTCATGGCTGGTGAAGAAGTCGGTCTCGCGCAGGCTCGGATTGCTGTCCGCGCTGATGCCGATGGCCTTCATGAAGTCCATGGTTTCGGAGATTCGGTCGGCCAGCTTGCGGTAACGGTCGGCCTGCGGGCTGTCCTTGATGAAGCCGAGCATCCACTGGTGAACGTTTTCGAGGTTGGCATAACCGCCCATTGCGAAAGCGCGCAGCAGGTTCAGCGTCGCCGCCGACTGGCGATAGGCGTCGAGCTGACGCTCCGGGTTCGGAATGCGCGAGGCTTCGTTGAATTCGATGCCGTTGATGATGTCACCGCGGTAGGACGGCAGGGAAACACCATCCTGCACTTCCACGTTGGAAGAGCGCGGCTTGGCGAACTGGCCGGCAATGCGTCCCACCTTTACGACTGGCAGCTGTGCGCCATAGGTCAGCACCACGGCCATCTGCAGGAAGGCACGGAAGAAGTCACGGATATTGTCCGCGCCGTGCTCGAGGAAGCTTTCGGCGCAATCGCCGCCCTGCAGCAGGAAGGCGTTGCCTTCCGCCACATTGGCAAGCTGCTTCTTCAGGCGGCGGGCCTCACCGGCAAATACCAGCGGCGGATAGGTTGCAAGCGTGGCTTCCGTTGCCGCAAGCGCTGCCGCATCAGGATATTCGGGAACCTGCTGGATCGGTTTCTGCCGCCAGCTGCCGGGGGTCCAATTCTGTGCCATGTTCTTACCCTTCTTTCGACCGCGCAAGCGCCGCGCGACCGCCTCGGAAATTTGAGCGGCTTATAGCTCCAAGCACAGGCTTTGCATAGACATCCGCGCGCCGCCCGCCCTCTTTCGGACCGTTTTGATCCGCCATGAAGGAGAAAAATGATTTCAAACGATTTAAATAGTTTCCGTGGATGGTTGCCCATCCCTCCGAAGTCACCGACTTCCGGGCTTGATGCAGAGATATCGGCGCAGGGAATGGGGCAGATGCAAGAGAAACACCACAAGCCGGTCCAGTGGCGAGCAAGGCCAGTTCTCCCATTCGGAAACACACCCGCCTCTTCCGTGGCGGATTTCCATGTGTCTAATCTTCTCCATAAGGAACATGGTTTCGGGTAACATGTCTGTCTCCTTTGTTGGAGACGAGTTAGGTTGCGCCCTGCAGCAAGCGTAGAGGCAGGACTGAAAGACCCGTTTCATATCTGAACGGAGAAGACAGGCCCTGATGCGGCTAAGATGCTGCCATGATGTGGAGAGGATGCCGTGACAGAAGTGGACTGGGACGAGTTGAGGCTTTTCGACATTGTCGCCACAGAGGGCGGTCTCGCCGGCGCGGCGGGTAAAGCCGGGCTCAGTGCGCCGACGATTGGCCGAAAGATGATGCTTCTTGAACGCAAAATGGGGCGAACGCTCTTTATTCGGAGTCAGAACGGATACCGGCTCGCACCGGACGGCCAGGTCCTGTTCGAGAAGGTAAGGTCCATGCGCAACAGCGCGGCGGAAATCACTCAATGGCATAGCGACGCTTTTTCGCTACCGATCGTTTCTCTGTCGAGTGACATCTGGATTGCCGGATTCATAGCCACCAATGCGGCGGCCATTCGCGGCCCGTCGGACGCTTTCCGCCTGTGCTGCAAGCAATGTGAGAATGACGACGAGTTGACCTACAGGCGCGGCATGATCGCGATCAGGCACGTCAGGCCAGCCGCCGGGAATTTCGCCGTCCGGAAATCGGTCGACGTTGCCTATTGCGCCTATCGCGCGCGCGACGGCTCAGGCAAGAATGTTGAGCAATGGATTTCGATCGGCACCGAGGTCGCGAAATCCGACGCCGAAAAATGGGTGTTCCGGCATCGGGAACCGCTGATCCACACCTGGACGAATGCCCCTGCCCTTTTGCCGAGCCTCATCCAGAGCGGGGCCGGAAAAGGCGTCCTGCCCTGCTTTATTGGTGATAACGTCCCCGGCCTCGTCCGCGACGGCGAGATCATCGACGAACTGTCCCATCCGCTCTGGATCATCGTCAACGACGACGACCGGCACGCCCCGGAAATGCGGCTCGCCATAGATCGCCTCGTCGCTCTCCTGAAGGGCAACGAGGCGTTATTCGATGGCAGCCGCCATTATCAGGCAGAGACGAGCTGGAAGCCGGAGCGGAAGATGAGCTAGACCCGCTCGCCGTTTACGACGCGATAGCTCGGCGAATACATTGTCACCAGTTCCTCTGCCGCCGTTGGGTGAACGGCCATGGTGCGGTCGAAGTCATCCTTCGTGCAGCCGGCTTTCAGCGTGATGCCGAGAAGCTGCGCCATCTCGCCGGCCTCATGGCCGAGGATATGCACGCCGACGACCTTGCGGTCAGCGGCATTGACGATCAGCTTCATGATCGTTTTCTCCTGACGGCCAGATAGCGTCGCCTTCATCGGACGGAACTGGGCGCGATAGACTTCCAGTTCCGGATATTTCTTGCCGGCTTCCTCTTCCGAAAGGCCGACAGTGCCGATTTCCGGCTGCGAGAATACCGCCGTCGCAATCAGCTCGTGATCCGGCTTGGTCGGGTTGTTCTTGTATTCCGTCTCGATGAAGCACATCGCCTCGTGGATCGCCACCGGCGTCAGTTGTACCCGGTCGGTGACGTCGCCAAGTGCGAAGATGCTGGGCACGTTCGTGCGCGAATAATCGTCAACGACGATCGCGCCGCGGGCGTCCACCTCCACACCGGCATTCTCGAGACCGAGCCCCTTGGTATTCGGATCGCGGCCAAGCGCCAGCATCACCAGGCCCACATGCAGCGAAGCGCCCTGCTTGGTGCGGGCCACGAAACCGCCGGCGCCATCCTTGCTGACTTCCTCGATGATGTCTTCCAGAATGATGCGGATGCCCTTGGCCTCCATCGCCTCATGCAGGCCCTTGCGCATATCCTGATCGAAGCGCGACAGAATTTCCTTGCCGCGATAGATCAATGTCGTTTCAACGCCGAGCCCGTGGAAGATATTGGCGAATTCCACCGCGATGTAACCGCCGCCGGCAATCAGGATCGATTTCGGCAGCTCCTCGAGATCGAAAGCCTCGTTGGACGAAATCGTCAACTCGTGGCCGGGCAGCGCCTTGTGTTCGTTCGGCGTGCCGCCGACAGCGATGACGATGCGCTCGGCGGTGAAGGTTTCGCCGGTTTTCGTCAGCTTGACGGTATGGGCATCCACGAGTTCCGCCCGGCTGTCGAAAATATCGGCCTTGGCGTTTTCCAGACCCTTACGGTAGAGCCCTTCGAGACGGGTGATTTCCTTGTCCTTCGCCGCGATCAGCTTTTTCCAGTCGAAGCTGCGCTCGCCGACGCTCCAGCCGAAACCTTCGGAATCCTCGAAATGCTCGGGGAACTGCGAGGCGTAGACGAACAGCTTCTTCGGCACGCAGCCGCGGATGACGCAGGTGCCGCCATAGCGGTATTCCTCGGCGATCGCCACGCGCTTGCCGAGCGAGGCAGCCACACGGCCGCTGCGCACGCCGCCGGAACCGCCACCGATGACGAAGAGATCGTAGTCATAAGCTGTCATAGTCAAAACCCCTGATCAAAACCGCCATCAGCCGCAAACGGGCAGCGGTGCATTCACGCCACATATAGGTGCTGCGGCGCACAAATGAAAAGCCCGGTCTTGCGGCCGGGCTTTGAATATTTCTGAACCTGGGAAAGCGCCTTATGGCTTGGCAGCCGGAGCGCCACCCGTGGCATTGTGATCCGCCGGAAGCGGCTTCAGATCAGCGCCTGCGACCTTCTGCAGTTCGGTCATGCTGGCAGCGTTGAGATCGCGGTTGATACCGGCGGCCCAGATATCGGCAGCCTTCATCAGTTCGCGGGTCGCAATCGGGCCGTCCTTCAACAGCTTCTTGCCAGCTTCGCTGCTGTAGAAGGTGGAGATGGCGTTCAGTTCCTCGACCGAAAAAGCACGTGCATAGGTCAGCGCGGCCTCACGCTCGAGATCGGCGCGGCGCGGTGCAAGCTCAAGCGCCTTGGCGTCAACCGTCGCGGTGATCGCATCCTGAACATTCGGCGAAGCCTGAATAAGTTCTGCCTTCAGACGCTCGGCCAGTCCCGGCAGAATGTCGTCGAAACGGTCGGTAACGCCAAGAGAGGCGATCGCCTGCCGCGCGGCAGCAACATGCGCTTCGGAAATTTCCTGGGCGCGTGCGGCAGTACCGAACACGATGCCGGAAATGAGGATCGAAGCAGCGGCAGCTTTGCCCAGTCCCGCTAGTTTGATCATGAAAATCTCGCTCCTGTTATACTGCCTGCATCACACGGGCGCCTTCAGGGCCAGCGATGATGGCAAGCGATGCCAAATTTATGAAAAGTCCGTGCTCGACGACACCGGGAATCGTGTTCAGCTCGCGTGCTAGCGCTTCTGCATCAGGAATACGGCCAAAAGATGCGTCGAGAATAAGGTGTCCGCCATCCGTCATGAAGACGCCGTCACCGGAAGAGCGAAGCTTCAACTCACCTGACAGGCCGGACCGCGATGCCAGCTTTTCGATGGCGATGCGGGTCGCAACCTGGCCAAACGGATTGATCTCGATGGGCAGAGGAAAGGCGCCCAGCGTCTCCACAACCTTGCTCTGGTCGGCGATGACGATCACGCGTGCGGATGCCGCCGCGACGATCTTCTCGCGCAGCAGTGCACCGCCGCCGCCCTTAACGAGCCGCAACGCGTGGTCAACCTCATCCGCACCGTCAATGGTCAGATCCAGTTCCGGCAATTCATCGAGAGATTTCAGTGGCACGCCAAGCTCGACGCACAGACGCGCGGTGCGCTCGGATGTCGGCACGCCCTCGACCTTGAGGCCGGCGGCGACCTTCTCGGCCAGAAGCCGGACGAATTCCTCGGCCGTCGAACCCGTGCCGATACCGAGCCGCATCCCATCCTGTACATGGGACAATGCGGCCTCGGCGGCCTTGATCTTCATCTGGCGGGCATCCATGTGCCTGAAACTCCGGTAGCTTTGTCGTCGCCGTGCTGTTTACACGGGTCGAAAGCCAAACGAAAGCCTTTTTCAAGGCAACGAACAGAACGTTGTGATGCGGTTGCAAAGACAGGAGGCTTTGCCTAGGCTTGGCGCGAATGAAAGCATGAATAGCTCAGCCCCGCATTCTACAAGAGGCCGTTTCCGTGACATCCCGCCCGCTCGCCCCGCTCGCCATTTTCGATCTCGACGGTACTCTGGTCGATACCGCCGCTGATCTCGTCTCGAGCCTCAACCATACCATTGCCGCAGCCGGGCTTGCGCCCGTCACCTATGACGACCTGACGCATCTCGTCGGCCAGGGCGCACGGGTCATGATCAAGCGCGCCTTTGCACTGCGCGAAACGGAACTGCCGGAAGCCGAAATCGATCCGCTCTACGAACGCTTCATCACCCATTACCGCGCTGAAATGCCCGGCGAAAGCCGCCCCTACCCCGGCATCGTCAAAACGCTGGATGCGCTTTCGCAATCCGGCATCACGCTTGCCGTCTGCACCAACAAGACCGCAGTCCTCGCTGTACCGCTGCTCGATAAACTCGGCCTTACGCCGTATTTCGCGGCCATAACCTGTGGCGACACGTTCGAATTCCGCAAGCCGGACGCGCGCCATATCTTGGGGACCATCGAAAGGGCTGGCGGCGATATCAGGCGCACGGTCATGGTCGGCGACAGCATCAACGATATCCTCGCCGCGAAAAACGCCAACGTGCCCTCCATCGGCGTCACTTTCGGTTACACGGATGTACCGATGGCCGAGCTGAAGCCGGATGTAGTAATCGATAATTTTGATGCGCTGACACCGACATTGTTCGAGAAGCTGATTGCAAGGGGTGCGGCCGCGGCTTGAGAGACTGAGCGACAAACGCAAGGAAACGGCACTTTCGACATCAATGAGAGCTAAACGACTTCCCTGCCGTCCGTCATGCCGGACTTGATCCGGCATCCAGCCACGGCGCGTCTGCGCCGTGAAGGAGCCTTTGCAATCAAGGACTTGATCGCGCTGGACCCCGGATCAGGTCCGGGGTGACGGAGTACGGTGTGCCCGTTTACGCCCAACATCCCTGACAGGATCTGCAGCCGAACTATTCCAGAACCGATCCATAAAACAAAGAAAAGCGCCGTCTCCGGCGCTTTTCTTTTGAATAGGCCCCAATCAGATCGAGCTGGCCCTTGCCTTCGTCGTCACCGCAAAGGCCTTCTGCACGTAGCTGTCGCGATCATAGACATCATCGAAGAACTGGACCTTGCCGTCCTTATCCGGCCAGGCAGTGAAATAGGCCACATAAACCGGAATCTTTTCCGGCACCTGCACGGCGCGGTTCTTGCCTGACGCGATCTGCTCGCCAACCTTGTCAACGCTGGTGCCGAGAACGGCAGCCGCCATGCGGCGCGGGTCGACCAGGCGGATACAGCCGTGGCTCAGCGCCCGCATGTCGCGGTTGAAGAAGCTTTTGGCCGGCGTGTCATGCATGTAGATGGCATGTGCGTTGGGGAAGAGGATTTTCAGGTCGCCCAGCGCATTGTCGCTGCTCGGCGGCTGGCGCACGGAAACGGCGTTGGTCGAGCCATACCAGTTGACGCTGGAGGACGACACGGCGCGCCCGTTCACCTGCACTTCGTAACCCAGGCGATCGAGGTATGATGGGTCACGGCGCAGCTTCGGCAGCATTTCGTTGATGATGATCGACTGCGGTACGCCCCAATAGGGATTGAACTCGACGGTCTGAATCTCGTCCTGGAAGAAATAAGTCTGATTGGCCTTGGAGCCGACCACGACCTTCATGCCGAACTGTTCGACGCCATCATTGTGGTAATAGGCCATGAAGGCGGGCTGGTTGATGAAGACGTAACGCTGGCCGAGATCGGCCGGCAGCCAGCGGATCTGCTCCATGGCCACCTGCACCTTGGCGATCTTCGCGTCGTTGCTTTCGCCGACCATGGCGCGCACGGTCGCACGACCGATGACGCCATCCGCCTTCAGGCCATTTTCGCTCTGGAACGCCTTCACGAGATCGACGAGATCGGGCGTGTAATCCGGCGTCTGCTGGTAAGCGGAGATCGTTGCGGCATGTTCCGCCTTGAAGGCGGGAGAAGCCCGATGTTCGATAGCCTTGACGACACTCGCCATGTCAGCGCTGCTGTTGCCGGGCTTCAGCACCAGATCGGCGGGAACACGAACGACATGGGCGGCATCGCCCTCGCCACGCAGGCGGGCAAGCTCTGCCTTCAGCGCCTGATACTCGGCGCTGGAGGGCTCGCGGCTGCGCAGATAAGCGGCCACATCGGAGCTAAGGCCAGCAAGCTTCAGCACGGGAGCGAGGTTCACCGTCTTGCGCTTGAAATCATGGTAACCGGACAGCCGGTTCGGATCGACGCGGCCACGGGTCGTATCCTGCACATAGGCGAGAACCTTGGCGGACAGCGCCAGCTCGAACTGCATCTGCGCCCGCTGATAGGCATCGGAAACAGGCGCCGAAGCCGTCTCGACCGGTGTGCCGTTCGATGTGGTGCCGGCAACATTGCTGCTGATACTCGCAGTCACATCCTTGGCCGGTGCGGAAATGCTGTAGTCGGCGGGATCGAGACCGCTTTCGCCAACCGTCTCCAGGAAAGCGATGGCGGCGTTGGCGCGCTCGGTCAGTTCGCCACCGGATACCCACAACGTCTTGCCGCCAGCGCCGTAATAAGCCTCAAGCGCCTTGGCGATCTCGGGCGTGGCGCTGAACTTGAGATTGGCAAGGCCTTCGCCGAAATTCGCGGTGTTCACCGCCCGGGCTGTATCCGCCTTGTAATCATAATAGCGTGGGCCGGAAACGCGGGGCAAAGGCTCGGGATCGGAAGCATCAGCACTCTGACCGGCACCCGATCCGGAGCCGGATGGCGAGGTGACGATGCCGGCCGGCGGCAACTCGCCGCGATCCCGCGCGATCTTGCCGGGCCCGCCGCGCAGGAGGTCCATCAGGGTCACCGCACCGGCGCTGCCGGGAAGAGCGGTGGAAACGGAAAGACCGAGAGCCAGCACCAGTGCTGCCGATGATTTTCCAGATGTGACTTGCAATTTGATCCTCGTAGCACCCAGCACCACCGGGGAAAACGGCGGGCATTAGTTTCATGCCTGTCTAGCCGATCAACGGCCTGTTGAAAAGAAAACGCCCAAAGCTCAAAATCGTGCCGAAATGAACCTCATAATACAGCCAAAGCCGTAAAAACGTAATTTCCAGAATTGGCGAGAATGGTTAAATTTCTATTTATTTCATTCACTTTGCTTTGAGCGCCCGCCCCGGTACAAGCCCGGTTTCCCTGCCTTCTCATGACGTAGTAAAAATGCCACGCGGCCGGGTTTTTCGCCTTGCTGCATTCGCTGCAGGCAAATCGCCGCGGAACGACGGGAAATATCTTCCCGCGCCGCATTGCAGCGGCTTTCTTTGCCGCCGCGATGATTCTATATATCGGCCGCGCAAGGCGGGCGAAGGCGCCGTTTTGGCGGAGGAACACGAGTAAAAAGGCAAGATTGATGACAGCCACACGGACGGAAACCGATACATTTGGCCCTATTGAAGTTCAGGCCGATCGCTACTGGGGCGCGCAGGCGCAGCGCTCGCTCGGCAACTTCAAGATCGGCTGGGAAAAGCAGCCCGCCTCTGTCGTTCGCGCGCTCGGCATCGTCAAGCAGGCCGCCGCCCGTGCCAACATGGCGCTTGCCGGCCTCGACCCGAAGATCGGTGAAGCCATCATCGCCGCCGCACAGGAAGTCATCGACGGCAAGCTGACCGAACATTTCCCGCTCGTCGTCTGGCAGACCGGCTCCGGCACCCAGTCCAACATGAACGCCAATGAGGTGATTTCCAACCGCGCAATCGAGATGCTCGGCGGCGAAATGGGCAGCAAGAAGCCGGTTCATCCCAACGACCACGTCAACATGAGCCAGTCTTCGAACGACACCTATCCGACGGCGATGCACATCGCCTGCGTCGAGCAGATCGTTCACCACCTGCTGCCGAGCCTGAAGCACCTGCACAAGGCGCTGGAAGCCAAGGTCAAGCAGTTCGAAAAGATCATCAAGATCGGCCGCACCCACACGCAGGATGCAACGCCGCTGACGCTCGGCCAGGAATTCTCCGGTTACGCCGCGCAGGTCGCCTCCGCCATCGCCAACATCGAAACCACCCTGCCCGCGCTTTCCAAGCTCGCCCAGGGCGGCACGGCCGTCGGCACGGGCCTTAATGCCCCCATCGGTTTTGCCGAAAAGGTGGCCGAGGAAATCTCCAAAATCACCGGCCTTTCCTTCGTCACCGCGCCGAACAAGTTCGAAGCGCTTGCCTCGCATGATTCCATGGTCTTCTCGCATGGCGCGATCAACGCGGCAGCAGCGGCACTCTTCAAGATCGCCAACGACATCCGCTTCCTCGGCTCCGGCCCCCGCGCCGGTCTCGGCGAACTCTCGCTGCCGGAAAACGAGCCCGGCTCGTCCATCATGCCGGGCAAGGTCAACCCTACCCAGTCGGAAGCACTGACGCAGGTTTGCGCCCACATCTTCGGCAACAATGCAGCGCTCTCCTTCGCCGGTTCGCAGGGCCACTTCGAGCTCAACGTCTATAATCCGATGATGGCCTATAACTTCCTGCAGTCCGTCCAGCTTCTGGGCGACGCGGCCGTCTCCTTCACCGACAATTGCGTCGTCGGCATCGAGGCCCGCGAAGACAACATCAAGAAGGGCGTCGAAAACTCGCTCATGCTGGTGACGGCACTGAACGGCAAGCTCGGCTACGACATCTGCGCCAAGATCGCCAAGACCGCCCACAAGAACGGCACGACCCTGCGCGAAGAAGCCGTTGGTGGCGGATACCTCACCAACGAAGAATTCGACCAGTATGTGCGTCCGGAGAACATGATCGGGCCGAAGTAAGCCTGTTTGAATTTTGGTGGAATGCAAAACGGGCCTTCGGGCCCGTTTTTTTGTTTGCTCAACTAAAGACAAGCCCATTCAGAACGAATCTCAGGATGATCAGTCGGGGAAGAGTTCTCCGTCATGCCGGACTAGATCCGGCATCCAGCCACGGCACGTCTGACCCCGGATCAAGTCCGGGGTGACGGAGGAGATGTCTAGACTTCCCGCAAACAAAAAAGGGCCGCTTTCGCGGCCCTCTTCACAATCCTTCAAACCGTCAAACCAGCCGGCTCTGTTCCACCGCCGCTTCGATGAAGCTGGCGAAAAGCGGATGCGGGTCGAGCGGGCGGCTCTTCAATTCCGGATGGTACTGAACGCCGATGAACCACGGATGATCAGGATATTCCACCGTTTCCGGCAGCACACCATCCGGAGACATGCCGGAGAAGACGAGGCCGCATTCTTCCAGCCGGTCCTTGTAGTCCACGTTCACCTCGTAGCGGTGACGGTGGCGCTCGGAAATATCCGTGGAGCCGTAAATCTCGGCGATCTTGGTATCCTTCTTCAGCGCCGCCTTATAGGCGCCGAGGCGCATCGTGCCGCCGAGATCACCCTTGGAGGAGCGCTTCTCCAGCTCATTGCCCTTCACCCATTCGGTCATGAGGCCGACAACCGGCTCGGACGTCGGACCGAATTCGGTCGAAGAGGCATTTTCGATGCCGGCCAGATGACGGGCCGCTTCCACGACCGCCATCTGCATGCCGAAGCAGATGCCGAAATAGGGCACGTTGCGCTCACGCGCAAACTGCGCCGCCATGATCTTGCCTTCCGAACCGCGCTCGCCAAAGCCGCCCGGCACCAGAATGCCGTTGACCTTTTCAAGGTATGGCGTCGGATCTTCCTTTTCGAAGACTTCCGACTCGATCCACTCGAGCTTGACCTTGACGCGGTTGGCGAAGCCGCCGTGATGCAGCGCCTCGATCAGCGACTTATACGCGTCCTTGAGGCCGGTATATTTGCCGACGATCGCAATCGTCACTTCGCCTTCCGGCGTGCGGATACGGTTGCAGACCTCTTCCCACTGCTCCAGACGCGGCTTAGGCGCCGGCTCGATGCCGAACGCGGCCAGCACTTCCGAATCGAGGCCTTCCTTGTGGTAGGCGATCGGAACGTCGTAGATATTCGCCACATCCAGCGCCTGGATGACGGCGGAGGGACGCACGTTGCAGAACAGCGAAAGCTTGCGGCGTTCCGCTTCCGGGATTTCCCGGTCGGCGCGCACCAAAAGGATGTCGGGGTGAATGCCGAGAGCCTGCAACTCCTTCACGGAATGCTGGGTCGGCTTGGTCTTCAATTCGCCTGCCGCCGGAATATAGGGCATCAGCGTCAGGTGAAGATAGATCGCCGTGCCGCGCGGCAGGTCGTTGCCGAGCTGACGGATCGCTTCCATGAACGGCATCGCCTCGATGTCACCCACCGTGCCGCCGATCTCGCAGATGACGAAGTCGTAATCGTCATTGCCTTCGATCACGAAATCCTTGATCTCGTTGGTGACATGCGGAATGACCTGAACCGTTGCGCCGAGATAATCGCCGCGCCGTTCCTTGTCGATGATGTTCTTGTAAATGCGACCGGTGGTGATGTTGTCGGTCTTGGTGGCCGAACGCCCGGTAAAGCGTTCATAGTGGCCAAGGTCGAGGTCCGTCTCGGCACCGTCGTCAGTCACGAACACTTCGCCGTGCTGTGTCGGGCTCATGGTGCCGGGATCGACGTTCAGATAGGGGTCGAGTTTGCGAAGCCGCACCCGATAACCACGGGATTGCAGCAAAGCTCCGAGTGCAGCAGCTGCGATGCCCTTACCGAGAGAGGAGACCACGCCGCCTGTGATGAATACATATCGCGCCATGGGATTCACCGGATACCTTTTTACCTCTGATTCCGCCAGCCCAAATTTCATGCTGTTGCAAATTCGCTGTTGACGAATTCACAATTCAACTGGCCGGAATGCGAACAAAAGAAAACCGGCAGGCTTTTGGCCTGCCGGAGCGTTAAATCAGAACCGGGCTTATTGACCGGTCGGAACTGCGTTCGGATCGGCGGGCTGCGCCGGGGCCGGAGCGGCCGTGCCGGAAGCAGCCGGAGCCGGTGTGGTCTGTGCGGGAGCAGCAGCGCCGTTATTGGTCGGAACACCATTTTCAGCCGGAGCCGGCGTCGAAGGCGTCGTCGACGGGCCGAGCGTGTCGAGAATGCCGTTACCCTGGCCCTGCGTGGCCGGAATACGGTTCAGGATATCGGTCGGACGCGATTCGTAACGGGTCAGAAGACCAAGGCCGAGCGACGTTGCGAAGAACAGCGCCGCAAGGATCGCGGTGGTGCGCGTCAGGGCATTGGCCGTTCCGCGCGCGGACATGAAGCCCGAACCGCCGCCGATACCGAGGCCGCCGCCTTCGGAACGCTGGATCAGGACCACGCCGACAAGCGCCAGCACGATCATGAGGTGAATAACAATCAAAACGGTCTGCATGACAATCCATTCCATGCCCCGCGCGGAGCACCATAAAGAAGGTTTTGCGGCTCTTTACATGAGGCGAAGGCTTATTCCAAGCCCCTTTCCCGATACTCTTTCAGGAAAGCCTCATTCAGGCCGTCAGTCGCTCATATGCCGCATAGATGGACAGGAAGTCCGACGCTTTCAAGCTCGCGCCACCAATCAGCGCGCCATCGACGTTTTCAACGCCCATCAGTTCCAGCGCATTGGCCGGCTTTACCGATCCACCATAAAGGATGCGCATGGTCTTTCCGGCATCGCCGAAGCGCTTGACGAGCTCGTCGCGCATGAAGGCATGAGCCTCGCGCACATCGTCCACCGTCGGCGTAAGGCCGGTGCCAATCGCCCAGACGGGTTCATAAGCGATAACGGTATTTTCCGCCGTTGCCTCATCCGGCAGCGAGCCGGCAAGCTGGCGTTTCAAAATATCGAGCGTCTGGCCCGCCTTGCGCTCATCGGCCGTTTCGCCAATGCAGACGATGGCGATGAGATCGGCCGCATGGGCGGCAGATGCCTTGGCGCGAACCAGATGGTCGGTCTCGGCATGGTCGGTGCGGCGCTCGGAATGACCAACGATGACGTGGGTGCCGAAGCAGTCGGCAATCATCTCGGCGGAAATATCGCCAGTATGCGCGCCGGAGGCGTTCTGGTGGCAATCCTGAGCGCCGATCATCAGCGGGCTGTCATCGCAGAGCGCAGTCGCGACGTAAAGCAAGGTCGAAGGCGGGCAGATCAGCGCATCCACCTTCTCGGACAGCGCGCCCTTGACACCCTCTGCCATGGCCTTGATCTGGTCGAGCGAGGCACGCGTGCCGTTCATCTTCCAGTTTCCGGCAACAAGCGGTCGAACATTCGGCGTCATGCGTATCCCATTCCCTTTGTCTCGGGGCGCAGCCCTAGCGGCGCCCTATCCCTCAGCCGCTGACGGCCCTTGATCACGACAGAAGCTCTGCCGCAATTTCCCGGATATTCCTTTAACCGCAGCGGGCAGCAATTGGTACAAAAAAGCGGCCCAAGGGTTAAAACCAGCGGCAAATCTGGCAAAATTTGTCGTGACCGAGCCCGCCGCGATCCCTTATCAGCTCAAAATCCAGTTCAGAACCGCCCGCCAGTCGGTCATTCGCACCGGCGTGCCGTGGCTTCCGGTCTCGTAACGCGTGAACCGCGCGGGCTCCCCAGCCTTCAACAACGTGCGGAAGATCGTCGCCTGCTGATCGGCCGAATAAACCTTGTCGGCGCTGCCATGGGTAAACCAGACCGGCTTCTTCGCCTTCGCGAAAGCGCTTTTGGGAAAGTCAGGATCGACCGCGCCACCCAGGATCGCCATTCCCTTGAGATTGGCAACGGCTGCCTTGTCGCGGCTAATGCCATAGCAGATGAAACTGCCCATTGAGGCGCAGGTCAATATGACAGGCTTGCCGCCGGATTTTCTGGCCGCATCCGCAATCAGCGCCGCAATGTCGGCAACACCGTTCTCATCGAAGGAACGAACGCTCGGCACATAGTAGGTGCCGCCATTGGCGACGGTCAGATTCTTCAGACGGTTGAAATTACCGCCGAACGTATAGTCGTTCATGCCAAGCCGCCGGTCACCGCCGCGCCCATGGATGAAGATGATGGTGAACGCCTGCCCGCTGGCCGGGCCGACGCGACCGACCTCAAGAGCCCTGCCCGCTAACGTCACGGTCTCCAGCACCTGCACCTTCTTCGGCGCCATATCCACATATTGCCGCTTCACCCGCCGCTCCGGCACCTCGTCGCGGCCGTTGATGTCGCGCATCTCCTTGTAGTCGATGACTTCGGATGCGCCGCCATCGCCCGTGGAAAGCACCGTCTGCGCGGAAAACAACTCGTCCTTGAAAGGCCGCACCGGCCCGTCAGACGCAAAGGCCGTAACCGGCATTGCCGCCACAGTCAGGCTGAAAAGAGTACAAAACGTGAAATGAGCTGTGGACATGCCTTGGCTAACCGTTCATTCGTGGCTGCGAGACTTGCCATCGCAAGGCCGGCAGCGCAATCCTCCTGTTGCGAAACCCTGACACAATCGTGGCATAGGATGCGCCGCGCTCGCCCAGGCGGACCCCGGTTCAATCGGACGGGAACCACATTTGGCGGTATATTGACGCTGATGGCAAAATGATTCGCATGGCGAAATTCTGACACACGCTTTTGAACTTTGGACATGATGGACGACAGCAACGATCTCTTCTCCGGTCTTCCGGCGGCACGAAACAGCGACACGGACACGAACGAGGACGCGGCGAAGCCCGCGAAGGCCCCGGCGACCGCTGCTGCCAATGTGAACGTGCAGCAGAAACCCGCAGCCGTTGCAGCCGCTGCCCCCGTCGCGTCGTCTGCCCCTCCGCCGCCCGCGTCTCCTACAGGTGACGACTACGGCGCATCATCGATACGCGTGCTTGAGGGCCTTGAGCCGGTGCGCATGCGCCCGGGCATGTATATTGGCGGCACGGACGAGAAGGCGCTGCACCACCTCTTCGCCGAAGTCATCGACAACTCCATGGACGAGGCCGTCGCCGGTCACGCCAATTTCATCGAGGTTCATCTCGATGCCGAAGGCTTCCTGACGGTCACCGATAACGGCCGCGGCATTCCCGTGGAGAACCACCCGCAGGTTCCGGGCAAATCGACGCTCGAAGTCATCATGACCAAGCTGCATGCCGGCGGCAAGTTCGACGGTAAGGCCTACGAGACCTCTGGCGGCCTGCACGGCGTCGGCGTCTCCGTGGTGAATGCGCTCTCCGATCTTCTCGAAGTGGAAGTGGCGCGAAACCGCAAGCTTTACCGCCAGCGTTTTTCGCGTGGCCTGCCGATCGGTCCGCTGGAGGAGCTTGGCGACGTGCATAATCGCCGCGGTACCCGCGTGCGTTTCCATCCCGATCCGCAAATCTTCGGCGATCACGCGAAATTCGAACCGGCTCGCATCTTCCGCATGGCCCGCTCCAAAGCCTATCTCTTCGGCGGCGTCGAAATCCGCTGGAGCTGCGATCCCGGCATGGTGCCGGCCGATGGAGAAATCCCCGAAAAGGCGGTGTTCCATTTCCCGGGCGGCCTGAAGGATTATCTGGCCGCCACGCTCGGCAAGGAATTCACCGTCACGCGCGAGATTTTTTCTGGCCGCACCGAAAAGACCGGCGGCCACGGCGCGCTGGAATGGGCAGTCACCTGGTATGGCGGCGACACGCAGATACATTCCTATTGCAACACCATCCCAACCCCCGAAGGCGGCACGCACGAAGCGGGCCTGCGCATCGCGCTCACCAAGGGCCTGAAGAACTATGCCGACTTGACGCAGAACAAGCGCGCCAAGGACATCACCACCGATGACGTGATGATTTCGGCGGCCGGCATGCTCTCCGTCTTCATCCGCGAGCCGGAATTCGTCGGCCAGACCAAGGACAAGCTCGCCACCGTCGAAGCCCAGCGCATCGTCGAAAACGCGCTGCGCGATCCATTTGACCATTATCTGACCGGCAATCCGGCCGAGGCGGCAAAGCTGCTCGACTGGGTCATCGAGCGCTCGGAAGAGCGTATGCGCCGCCGCAAGGAAAAGGAAGTCAACCGCAAGACCGCCGTGCGCAAGCTGCGCCTGCCCGGCAAGCTCGCGGATTGCTCCCAGAACACGGCCGAAGGCGCCGAACTTTTCATTGTCGAGGGTGACTCGGCTGGCGGCTCGGCCAAACAGGCGCGCAACCGCGCCAATCAGGCCATTCTGCCGCTGCGTGGTAAAATCCTCAACGTCGGCAGTGCCAGCCGCGAAAAGCTTTCCGCCAACCAGCAGATCGCCGATCTCATCCAGGCGCTCGGCTGCGGCACCCGTACCAAGTACCGCGAAGAAGATTTGCGTTATGAGCGCATCATCATCATGACCGATGCCGACGTCGACGGCGCCCATATCGCCTCGTTGCTCATCACCTTCTTCTATCAGGAAATGCCGGAACTCATTCGCGGCAACCACCTCTATCTGGCAGTGCCGCCGCTCTACGTCATCCGTCAGGGCGCGAAATCCGCCTATGCCCGCGACGACGCCCACCGCGCCGAGCTGATGGAAACCGTCTTCAAGGGCAAAAAGGTCGAAGTGGGCCGCTTTAAAGGCCTCGGCGAAATGATGGCCGCCCAGCTCAAGGAAACCACCATGGACCCCGAAAAGCGCACCCTGCTGCGCGTCGAGATCGATGACGTGGACTTCGAGGGCACGCGCGAGGCTGTCGACAATCTGATGGGCACCAAGGCCGATGCCCGTTTCCGCTTCATTCAGGAGCGGGCGGCTTTTGCAGATAATCTGGATATTTAATCATCCGGATGGACCTTTGAAAGGCAGCGCATTGGCGCTGCCTTTTGTGTTGATATGGAAACAACATCTTGCGGATAGTACCCGGCACTACGCCGCGATATCCTCACGAACGCCCAGAACGCGGTCGATCAGACCCCATTCCAACGCTTGCTCCGCCGTCATGAAAAAATCCCTATCCATGGCCGCTTCGAATTTCTCATAACTCTGTTTGCAATGTTCGGCGTAAAGCCGCGTCATGCGGTGCTTGGTCTGCTGCATCTCCTCGGCGTGGATCAGCATGTCCGATGCCTGTCCCTGGAAACCGCCCAGCGGTTGATGAATGTGGATGCTGGCATTGGGAAGTGCTGTGCGCTCGCCCGGTTCGCCTGCCATTAGCAGGAACGATCCCATGGAACGGGCCGTGCCCATACAGAGTGTGTGAACCGGGGCGCGGATGTAATGCATCGTATCATACATCGCCAGACCGCTCGTCACGACGCCACCCGGAGAATTGATATAAAGATGGATCGGCTTCTTCGGGTTCTCCGCTTCGAGAAACAGCAATTGCGCGCAGACGAGCGCTGAAACTGCATCGTTGACCTCGCCATTGAGAAAGATGATCCTTTCCCGCAGCAGGCGCGAATAAATGTCGAAAGATCTTTCTCCCCTTGATGATTGTTCGACGACCATAGGGACGAGTTGCATCACTTCGCGCATCGGCGAACTCCTGTGTTTGAAAATGTCGGGAAACGAGTGGGATCAGGCGGCGAGCTTGATCGGCGGGCCGTTGTGGTTTGCGGCGGCCTTCATCGTCCGGCCCGTATTCGTGGGCAGTTCATGAATGATGCGAAGGCTGGTGCCGCCCTCGGCATTGGCCGCGATCCTGAAGGTTACGGTGCTTTCCAGAAATGGTGGAATGTCTTCACGCAGCCGGTAGCGCACTTCCTCGCCAGGTTTGATGTCGATCGCGTCAGGTTCCGCCAGAGCCTCGTTCGGCAGCCAGTTTTCACGGAACGCTGCAATGCTGATGGCGCGCCAGACCTTTTGCGGCGGCTCGTCCAGATCATATTCAAGTTCAATGCCGTTTTTCGGCGCTTCCGCTGCATCCCTGTTCATTGGTCCATATCCTTCAGCAGGAGTTTGAGAGCCTCAATGCGCTGTGGCCAGTAGGCGCGATATTTGCCGAGCCACGCAGCAATGCGTGTCAGCCCCTCCGGATCGACCTCGTAATTGACGAAACGGCCCTGCCGTCTTTCAACCACTAGCCCGGCGCCGCGAAGAACCGAAAGATGCTGCGACATGGCCGGCTGACTGATCTCGATCCCTTCGCGCAGGGCAGAGGCATTCATGGCACCATCCGCCAGCTTTTCGAAAATGGCACGGCGCGTGGGATCGGCCAGTGCCCGGAATATATCGTTCTCTGTCATAAACACACATAAGCACGCACTTATGTGTTTGACAAGCCCGTTGTCGCGCCTGTACCGGTTTTTCATACTGCCGCCGAACCGAAATGAACGCTTTATTCCCTCGCGCGTTTCCATCCCGCCTGATACTCTCCAGGCCGGGAGCGATCAAAAAAAGTGACTGCATTTACGGTCTTCATCATCATTCTTCTGCTGCTCGTCGGGCCGAGCCTGTTTGTCGTCATCGGTAAACAGCGGGAAAAATCCATTCCCAAACGCCCATCCGCCGCCCTGCCCGTCACTGAGGACGAAACCGTGCTTGATCGGCACTGGCAGACCATAAAGAACGGCTGGAGCGAAAAGAATGCGCTGTGCCTGCTACATTCCAATCTCGATGCATTTGCGGTACGCGTCGCGGCGGCGCGCGCGGCCGGGCGTAGCCTCGATCTCATGTATTACATGTGGAATGCGGACCTGACGGGACGGCTGATGATGCGCGAGGTCATCGCGGCGGCCGATCGCGGCGTGCGGGTACGGCTGCTGCTCGATGATCTCGGCGTCTCCATGTCAGACCGAATTTTCCACGCCATCGACAGCCATCCCAACATCGAACTTCGCCTGTTCAACCCCACCCGGGCGCGGGAGAACATGCTCCATCGCGGCATGGAACTTTTGCTGCGCTTTCGCAGTGTCAATCGCCGCATGCATAACAAGGCCTGGATTGCCGATGGCCGCGCGGTGATCGTTGGCGGTCGAAATATCGGCGACGCCTATTTCGATGCGGCCGAACGGGCGAATTTCCACGATTTCGATATTCTCGGCTTCGGTGACGTCGTGGCCGACGCAACGGAAATCTTCGATGATTACTGGAACAGCGCCGTTTCCGTCCCCGTTCGCTCGCTTCTGGCGCGCAGGCCGAGCAAACTCGCAAGATTACGGCGCGAGCTGGACGCCCTGCCAAAAAGCGAAGCCGCCAAACCTTATCTGGAGCGCGTTGAAAGCCAGTATGACCGAGATCATTTCCTGATGTCGGACCGCATGCACTGGGTGGATTCCGTGGATGTGCTTGCCGATCCTCCGGAAAAAGCGGCAGGCAAACGGCGGAAGGGCCACAACTTCCTGATGGAAAGCCTGCTGCCCCTGCTGCAGGCGGCAAGCGACAGCCTGCACGTCACATCCCCCTATTTCATTCCCGGCAAACAGGGCGTTGAGATTTTCCTTGATATTGCCGAACGGGGCGTATCGCTGGCCATCCTCACCAATTCGCTGGCGGCAACGGATGTGGCCGCCGTTCACGCCGGGTATGCCCGTTATCGCAAGCCGCTTCTCTCGGGCGGCGTGCGCCTGCACGAGCTGCGTTCGCAGGTGGACCAGCCGAACTTCACCCTGCGCGGTTCCGGACAGGCGAGCCTGCACACCAAGGCATTCACGCGTGACGGCATGACAGGTTATATCGGCTCGCTGAATTTCGATCCGCGCTCGGCCTCCCTCAACACGGAGATGGGCGTGGTCTTCACATCGCCGCCGCTGGTCGCTTGCATGGACGAAATATTCGCCGAGGAAATCCGCCGCACGATGAGCTTTGAACTGGAGATCGACAGCAGCAACCGCATCGTCTGGACGACGGAGGAACAGGGCCGTACCAAGACCTACCGGCGCGAGCCAGACGCCGCTATCGGCCGCCGCCTCATCGCCGGCATCATGCGTTTCCTGCCGCTTGAATCTCAGCTTTGAAGACGAGCGTCCGGCTTACGCAGCCGGCCGCACCCCGGACTTCGCCAGCTGTATCTGCACCAGCGTATCGAGGTTCTGGTTGACGCGGCAATAGAACTCTTCATCAATGAAGGGCCGCAGCATGAAATCATTGCCGCCAGCCTTCAGGAAACGCGCCGACAGCAGCCGGTTGGTGGAGGAGGAAACACCGATGATGCGCAGTTCATGGGAGCCGCGCACGGTGCGGATGCGCCGCGTCAGCTCGAAACCGTCAATGTCGGGCATGTTATAGTCGGTGACGACGAGGCCGATATCGGGATTGGCCCTTAGAATATCGAGCGCCTTCGCACCGCTGTCTGCCAGGCTGACGCGGAAATTATAACGCTTGAGACGGCTCGAAAGCAGCGCCCGCGCCGTCGGGCTGTCGTCAACGATCAGCACATGATGGCGGTGGTTGGTGAGGAAGCGGCAGACGGATTCCGTCAGCATATCCACGGCGAAGATATTGTCTTTCAGAATATAATCCACCACGTCCTTGGCGATCAGCGTTTCACGCGTCGCCTCGTGAAAGGTGCTGGTGAAAACGATGGTCGGGATCGATAGATCGATCAGATATTCCAGCGCTTCGCCCTTTTCCGCGCCCGGCAGGTTGATGTTGGAAATGGCGAGCGTCACCGGCTCGGAAGAATGTTCGTAGCAGGCCTGCAATTCCTCGAAGGAGCGGCATACTTCCACGGTAACGCCCAGCATCTCGTTGAGCCGCCTGCTCACCATCTGGGTAAACACGTTGCTGTCTTCCGCCAGTAAAATGCGGTTATTGGTAAAAGGCACGCCCGAATATTGCATGCCCGTGATGCCCAGGAAATTCATTCTGCCCCGATCCCCCATCGTATGTCAGCGGAAGATAGCAGGCTCATTTTTCAGAATGATTAATAGCACTTTTCCTGAAGCATCAGTTGAGCACATGCTTACTTAAACGGAAATACGGCCCGCGAGGGGCCGTATTCCGACTTTGGGAGGGGATTTTGGTCTTATGCGCGCAGAAGCGCGTTGTCGGTGTCGAACGGGCTTTCTTCCACCACCTCGGCGTCATAGGAGGTGCCGAGAATGCGGATCTTGAGCTTGGTGCCGACTGCGGCATATTCCGGCTTGAGCATGGCGAGCGCGATCGACTTGCCGAGACGCCAGCCGAAACCGCCGCTCGTCGCGCGCCCTGCAAGTGCGCCGTTTTCATCGAAGATCGCTTCCGAACCGCGCGCATCGACATCCGTATTGCCCGACACGGTGAGCGTCGAGAAGACCGACTTCAGGCCCGCCTCCTTGTAGGCCACCAGTGCGTCGCGGCCGATGAAGCTCTTCTCCGGGCGCAGGAAACGGTCGAGACCCGATTCATAGGCATTGTATTCCACCGAAAGCTCGCGGCCCATATTGCGATAGGACTTTTCGAGCGACATGGAAACCATGGCGCGGATACCGAAAGGCTTGATGCCGAATTCGGCACCGGCTTCCATCAACCGGTCGAAGATGTAGTTCTGCATCTCGATCGGGTGATGCAACTCCCAGCCAAGTTCACCCACGAAGTTGACGCGCAGCGCATGCGCCGTCGCAACGCCGACGGAAATCTGCTTGCCGGTGAGCCAGGGGAAGTCCTTGTTCTCAAGGCTGGTGCGGGTCAGCTTCTTCAGGAGATCACGCGATTTCGGACCGGCCAGAACCAGCACGCCGTATTTCTGGGTGATCGGCTGCAGCACGACCGAGCCATCGGTCGGCGCCAGGCGGAATAGCACGTCGTGGTCATGCGCTTCGAGACCACCGGCCGAAACCATGTAGAAGCGGCCCGGCGCCCATTCATAAACCGTGAACTCCGCCTTCACGCCGCCATTCGGCGTCAGAAGATGGGTGAGCGCGATGCGGCCGCGCTTCTTCGGCACCGCATTGGCGAGAATGCTGTCGAGCCAGGCACGCGCGCCGGGGCCGGAAACCTCCATCTTCGCGAAGGCCGACATATCGAGCACGCCGACATTCTGATGCACGTTCTTCACTTCGTTGCCGACATGCTCGAAGTAGTTCGAGCGGCGGAACGACCACTTCTCAACGATACGGCCATCATCCAGAGCCGGTGCATGGTTATGACTGGTGATGACATCGGCGCCAACGCCGAGGTCTTCCTCACGCAGCGCGTAACCTTCGGGCGCATACCAGTTGGCGCGCTCCCAGCCATAGACGGAGCCGAACACGCCGCCGAGCTTCTTCAGACGGTCATAAACCGGCGTCGTCTTCAGCGGACGGGCGGCAGAGCGCTCTTCATCCGGGTAATGCATGGTGAAGACGTTGGCATAGGCTTCCTCGTTCTTGGCGATGAGGTAACCTTCCGTTGCGTAAGGGCCGAAGCGGCGCGGATCGACACCCATCAGGTCGAGCGTCGGCTCGCCATCGACGATCCATTCGGCCAGCTGCCAGCCAGCACCACCAGCGGCGGTGATGCCGAAGGAATGGCCTTCGTTCAGCCAGAAATTCTTCAGGCCCGGCGCAGGACCGACAATCGGATTGCCATCAGGCGTATAGGCGATCGCGCCATTGTAGACCTTCTTAATGCCGACTTCGCCGAAGGCCGGAACGCGCACCATGGCGGTTTCGATATGCGGCATCAGTCGATCGAGTTCTTCCTGAAACAGCTCATATTCGCTGTCATCGGAAGGACCGTCGACATAACAGACCGGCGCGCCGACTTCGTAAGGACCGAGGATCAGCCCGCCCGCCTCTTCACGCATGTACCAGGCCGAGTCGGATTCGCGCAGCACGCCCATTTCCGGCAAGCCCTGGCGGCGGCGTTCCTGAATGGCCGGATGCGGCTCGGTGACGATATACTGATGCTCGACCGGAATGACCGGAATGTTGATGCCGACCATCTCGCCGGTCTTGCGCGCGAACGAGCCCGTGCAGGAGATGATGTGTTCGGCGATGATCTCGCCCTTGTCGGTCGTCACCTTCCAGTGACCGTCTTCAAGCTGCTCGATGGCGGTGACTGTCGTGTTGCGATAGATGGTCGCCCCGCGGTCACGCGCGCCCTTGGCCAGCGCCTGCGTCAGATCGGCGGGCTGGATATAACCATCGTCAGGATGCTGGATGGCGCCGAGCAGGCCGTCCGTCTCGCAGAGCGGCCAGATCTCCTTCACCTGCTCCGGCGTCAGCATGTTGACGCGCACGCCAATGGTCTCGGCAATGCCGGCATAATACATATATTCGTCCCAGCGATCCTTGGTGCGGGCGAGACGGATGTTGGAGACCTTGGAGAAACCGACATTCATGCCGGTCTCTTCCTGCAGTTCCTCGTAGAACTTCACGGAATATTTGTGGATCTGGCCAACCGAGTAGCTCATGTTGAACAGCGGCAGAAGCCCGGCCGCGTGCCAGGTGGAACCGGAGGTCAGCTCCTTGCGCTCGATGAGCACGCTGTCGCTCCAGCCCTTCTTGGCCAGATGATAAAGCGTCGAGACGCCGACGACGCCGCCACCGATCACCACCGCCCGTGCATGTGTCTTCATTTACAGAACCCCTGAAAAGCGCCGGCCTTGCCTTATTCCGCCAGCTTTGGATGGGAGGAATATGAAGCGCTTGCGGGTTGTTCAGCCGCCTGATTGCGACATGGCCATAGGGTGCTGCGACAGGGAAGAAATTGCGGAGCGTGCCGGACGAACGTTGCACAGCTTTGCCGCTCTTTTCTTCTCCCGCCGGAGAGAAGTTGGCCCGAAGGATCGGATGAGGGGCCAGGCGCGGAGATATGCGGAGAGCTTGCCCCCTCATCCCGCTGCCGCGACCTTCTCCCCGGCGGGGAGAAGGCGACAAGCGTTAAGCCCCTGCCCGGACCTCAACGTTCACAAGCAACAGCGATCTACGCTTTCGCGCCGGGTTGATCCTTCGGCTCCGTCGACTTCTCACTCTTCAAGACCTCTTTCTCCGGCGCAGCTGCCCCCGTATGGGCCACCACCGCCTTGTCGCCCTCCTCCGAAAGCAGGGCTGCCAGCATCTGCGGATTGGCGTCGCCTTCCACGTGGATGTTGAGGTTGCGTTGCGGGAACGGGATGGCGATGCCCTCCTCGCGGAAGCGCTGGAGAATGGCGATCCTCAGGGAGTTCTTCACGGCAAGCCCATTCGAGAGGTCTGCGAGATGGAAGCGCAGTTCGAAATCCAGCGAAAAGTCGCCGAAACGGAGGAATTCCACATGCGGCTCGGGATTGCGCAATACCGGCGGCTGGGCGCGCACCAGCTCAAGCAGAATGTCCATGACCCGCTGCGGATCGGAATCATAGGCAACGGAGACCGGGATTTCAGCGCGCATGATGCGGTTGCGGTGCGTCCAGTTACCAACGGAGGAATTGATGAATTCGGAATTCGGCACGATGATCGATTGGCCGCGGAAGGTCTCGATTTCCGTGGCGCGCACCGAAAGCCGCTTGACCGTGCCTTCGGTCGTTCCCGTCACCACCCAGTCGCCCACCTTGAAGGGGCGCTCCACCAGCAGGATGAGGCCGGAGACGAAGTTCGATACGATATTCTGCAAGCCGAAACCGATACCGACCGAAAGGGCGGAAGCGACCAGCGCCAGGCTGGAGAGGTTGAGGCCGGCGGAAGACACGCCGAAAATGGCCGCAACCGCAATGCCGAGATATCCAATGCCTGTCTTGACGGAGTTGCGCACGCCGGCATCCACCTGGCCGCGTGCCATGACGTTGCTGTCCAGCCACTTCTGGAACCAGCGGGTGATGATGTAACCGATGGCGAAGACGAGAATGCCGCCGAAAATGCCGATCAGCGAGATCGAGGCATTGCCGACGGTGATGCCCGTCAGCAGGCGATAGGCCCAGCTTTCTATATCGCCGGGCTGGAAGCCCCAGGAAAACAGGATGAGCGGCACACCGAAGGTCAAGGCCACGGCATAGATGCCAAGCCCCGCCACGAGCCCGGCCTGATCGAGCGGCACGGGTCCAAGGCCATAACGGCGGGCAAGGTAACGGCCGACGAGCGATTCGGCGAAGGCGCCCTGCCGGGAAATGGCCTTGCCTGAGAGAATGCCGATATACATGGTGGCCAGCACCGCGCCTGTCGCAACGATCTGCGTGGCGAGGAAGCGCGCAAGACCGACATAACCCGTCAGGCACGCGCCGATGAGAACGAGGCCGCCGATGCGCAGCAGAATGACGAGCCAGCGCGGCAGGCGCTGGTTGCCGGTCTCATAATCCTGCCCCTCGCCGATCACCGGCCTCAGGAACGATACGGCGAGCAGAATGAGACCGATGATGATCGAGGCGACGAAACTCTTGGCAACGGTGACGATAAGCGGCGAATAAAGCGTTTCGCTGATGGTGCCGAACAGATAATCGAGACCATTCACCAGCGCCATCAAAAGCACAGCCGAGGACAGCTGATGTGCGCCGCGATTGGAAACCTTCAGCAGGCGCCATTCCGGCTGCGTCGGCGCAAAGATCGCATAGCTCAGCCGCGACACGAAATAAACGAAGCCCGTGACCGCCATGGCGCCGAACAGGATCGGCGCGATGTCGGACCGCAACACGTTGAAATTATCAAGGAAAAACGCCGACGTGAGCAGAAACAGGAACAGCGACAGCGACTGCACCATGGTGGACCAGAAGGCCACCGATAGCCGTCTCAAATAGGATGGTGCCCCCGTAAAGGCGCGCCGCTCCATACGACTGCCGAAAAGACGGTAGCCGCCAACCAGAAACAGCAATGCGGCCATGATCGACAGCGTCACCGCCCCGAACATCGGCAGCCGCTTGTAATTCCATACATAGGCTGCCCAGCTGCTGAACGCATTGTTGAGGTTGGTGAGTTCCGTCAGGAAGGCGGACGAGGCATCACCGAGCGTCTCGGCGGAGACTTCCGTTCGCTTGAACAGCGTTGCGGCAAACAGCGCCCGGCGGACGGCTGTTATATTGTTGGAAATTTGTGCGGCATTATTGGCCGTGGCCTCCACCTCGCCGGCCATGGCATTCACTTCGCCGCGTTCCGCCGTCAGCCGGTTACGCTCGTCCGTCACCATGTCGGCTTCCGGAGGCTGCCCTTCGCCGGGCGCGGCACCCAGTGCATCCAGCCGGGTCTTGATCTGGTCCAGTCGCGCGCGAAGCTTGGTGTTGGTTGCGGCAGCATCGGCGGCGATACCGTCCGCCCGCCCCTTGAGATCGACAAGCTGGGCGTCATCGCGTCCGCCTGCCTCCACCTGTCCCGAAATAAACGCCAGATCCGATTTCCATTTTTCCAGATCGGCTTTTGCCTGCTCGATGGTCGAGGGCTGGATGGCGCCCGGCGCCGTTGGCGTCGTCGCCTCCTGCGCCGAGACAGGCGCAACGCTCAAGACGCTGAAAAGCGCAAAAATCGCGACCAGAAAGGCGGCAAGTCCGCCGCTCCGCCGGCCACGGCCCGCCCGCTTGTGAAGCACCCGCCTGCCGCTCATCCATCCGCCAAACATCAACCGCACATCCACGCCTTTCATCTCTTGCACCGCATCAGGCTATTTAGCGCCTGCAGCGCGGAAAACCACCCGCATGAAGCGAGGTTTTCAGGAGTTTACCTTGCTTTTCCCCGCGCGAATCATCACCTTTGATCGTGCAGCAAACATGGGAGGAAATCATGGAATCTGCTGGCATTGGCTGGATTGCAGCCATCATCATCGGTGGCGTCGCGGGGTGGCTCGCCGAACAATTCATGAAAAGCAATATGGGTGTTTTCATGAACATCCTTCTCGGAATCGTCGGCGCCATCATCGCCAACGCCATCCTTTCGGTCTTCGGAATCGTTTTGACCGGCTGGCTGGGATATTTGATCGCCGGCTTCATCGGCGCTTGCATCCTCATCTTTATCGGGCGGGCGTTCAGGCGCGGATGACGAAAAGAAAAAATCCGTAAAACCCCGGATTTCCAGGCTTTTCCAGCGCGGCCGAAATTTTTTCGTCACAAAAATCGAAGAAATTTCATTTACGCGCTGGACAAGCCCAAACTTCCCCTTTATACGCCCCCTCACACCACCACACGGTGCCGGTCGGGTGATTAGCTCAGTTGGTAGAGCAGCTGACTCTTAATCAGCGGGTCGTAGGTTCGAGCCCTACATCACCCACCAAATTTCTCCATAATGACAAGACGTTGCGATGCCGGATTGAAGCATCGCGTGAGCTTCGGAAGCCTCGTCTTAGGTCGGGCATTGCAGTAAAATTGCTGCGGCAGTCACGACGCCAGCGCTCGAAGCGTCGCGTGTTTTCGCCTGGCCTCCTCTAAAGTTCCAGCGTCGGCACAGGCTCTTTTACACCGACAAAACGCGGCGCCAGCGGCCGGCCGGCGATACGGCTTCCAAACTGCTCGGTAAAGGGAACAGGTGCCGCCCGCCTTACCGCCTCGATGGCGGATTCGATGAAGGCCCTGCGTCTTGGACTATCCTCCTGCGGGCGCGCGGCAATCACCACCACCTTGTCCCTTATCCTTCCGTCCTTGTGCAAAATGAACTGCAGCGTCACCACCAGTCCCTCCGTGTCCTCCGGCGGCACCCAGCAGGCGAAGATGGCATCGAACATTTCGTTGAGATTGCCGACAGGTGTAGGGTCGTTGCAGGCGCGCGACTGAGCGGAAGCCTGCGTCAGGAAACCTGTCAGCACGATGGCGCAGGCCACAAGGCCCGAGAGCTTGCCGGTCGGGCAAGCCGGGAATGAAAGAATGAACAAATTTGCTATCCTTTCCTCGCGACACAGCCGCAGGATGGTGAGCCCGTGCCGCTTGTCAGTAAGTGATGTCTAAAATATCAATGAAATAAAAATCGGATATATCGCCTAACCTAGATACAAAATTATGAATCAAAAATACTCATTAACTTTCTAAAATCTATCAAAATAATATTTATATTGCACAATATATTACACAATATACCGCTCTTAATCAAGATATACATTAAAACAGCGCCCCGGAAAGGAAATTGACATAACCCCCGGGCGGTTTTTCAGTCATGCTGCGTCGAGGCACCCAACGATCCCGGGATGCCTCTTCAAATTCTTGCGATGAAGCGGACGAAAGCGCGATTCTCGGCGTTGCGGTGACGTTACTTCCGCAAAGCTGTCTCAATCATCCCTATGATCGAGATTATGAGATTACTCATCACCATATTGTTGTTCGTCCTCGGCGCGGTCGGGAGCGGGGTATGTGCGTTTTTATTATCGGCAGCCCTTGCCGATTCCGGGCTCCTCGGCTCCTGTTTCGAGGGAAGCTGTGCTTTCGCGGCGCTTTTCATGGTGCTTCCGGTCACATGGTTCGTCCTTTTCGCGCTTTATGTCATGGCTCTGCTGATCTGGAGACGAAAACCCTTCCGCAACCGAAGCCTCTGAAAAAGCGCATCCCCGCCTCATCGCTACCGGGCATTCGTTGACAGCGACGGGCACTTGCCGTTAACTCCCGCCTGCTGGGGGATTCGCTGCCAGTGATATCGGGCCCTGCGGGGCATATGCGGTATCACCGGCCTCTGAATGTGCATGTTCCAATTTGCGTTTCGCGTTTGAAGGACATGACGGAAAACAGGGAGACCAAACGATGCGGGCCGCAATCAATTCCCCGTCGCTTTCGATCGACACCATGGACTATCAGGCCGAGTGCCAGTTCGCACTGGAACCCTCCATTCAGGGGCTCATAGAAAGAGCCGAACATGCCGGCTGGAACCGCCAGCAGGCCGCACTCGCCATCGTGGCGCTCGCCAGCGAACATCTCACCGATATGTTATCGACGCTCGCAGCGCCGGATCAACGCCCCCACTCCTGAATGCACCCTGCCGCCGGGGCGGATCAGCGCCCGGGCACTCCTGATATCCATCCCCACACACCGATCCCCAGGCTGGCGTAGGCTAAACGCCTCCACCGCAGGCGCATGATGCGCCTTGCGGAGCCGTGCCGGGCCCCACGCCCGCTGCCACGTGATACGCCCCTGTTTACCCAGCAATGTCGGAATGGCGCTGACAGCCTGCCTTAGTGTTGACACAAGCGGAAAATAATGAGAACATATAGTGAACATTATGGAGGTCAGCGATGAACACAGCAGACGCAACCATAGAAAATGCCCTCACCGTCGTGGCCCGTTCCCGTGACATGCGCGAGCGCGCGCTGGAACGCCGGCGCGAATTGCAGCGGCGCACCGAGGTCATCATCACCCGGCCGCTTTACGTGCTGAAGAAGAGCGAAGGACCGCGGCAATTGTCGCTGAAGCTCGACAGCTGAGGCTGTCTGCCTTTCTGGTGCCGTTCAAACGCTGCAAAACGGCGGCGGCGCGACGCAGCAGACAATGAAAAATCCCGTGCGGATCACATCGCGCACGGGATTTTCAGAATGAAGAGATCATGGTCCTGTCTTATTGCATGCGTTGCATTGCGGCTTCAGGCTCGCCGGTCGTGGCAACCGCCGCGGCGGGAAGGCGATCGGTCTTTTTCAGGATGACGATGGGCTTGTCAGCCGGTTCCGTCGGCGGAACGATGCTTGCGGTTTTGAATTCACGGTCGACGGCAGGGACGGAAGCGTTGATCTTTTCATGACCCGCGCATTCCGCAAGCGCTGCGCTGGCGGAAAAACCAAAGACAGCGGCGATAATGAGAACTGATTTCATGTCATTCTCCCTTCGCTTTTATGGCAATCTCCAGTCTAGGTGGAGACGAACCGGATTGAAAATCACACTTTAGAGACACCTTATAAACTTCAGGTCGGCAGTCGTCGTTTCGATATGCGAATGGTGCGCCAGAACTGGCCATGCTTTGTTATTTCTTCCGCAGATCCAGCGGATTTCCGCAAAGCGGTCTGCGAAATATCATCGCCACGTAACTTCCCTTGAGGGAAATCAGGCTTGGCGTGTAAGTCGAAACCTTCGCCTGGTTGGCGGCCTTGATCGTTCTTCCTTCGAGGGAATTCTGCTGCATTGCACGACTCCTTCCGTAAGCGATAACGAAAATGCACTGGTCTTGTTCCGATCACGGTTTCGTTGGCGCAGTCGAAAGAATGAACGCGTCGCCGCCTGTTTTTTCTTCCGCGGCGGCGAGACGAAGCAGGCGGAACACTCCCAAGTCCCCCATGCTTGAAAAATCCGCCCGAAAGCTATATATGACCAGGCGCGAGGACGACCTCGGCCACATCGGCGACAGCATGCGGGACGGCCCGGTCACAAACCGGAGAATAGAATGCGCTCCCTGCAAGATCGTATCCGCCACGCCCTCAGTTTCGAGATCATCGGGCTTCTGCTGGTCATTCCACTCGGCGCATTGCTGTTTGGCATGCCCATGGAGGATATCGGCGTCGTGGGCCTCGTCAGCGCCACGCTCGCGACCATCTGGAATTACGTCTATAATCTCGGCTTCGACCACGCCATGCAGCGCCTGAAGGGCACGACGCTCAAGACACCCGCCATTCGGGTCGGGCACGCGGTGCTGTTCGAACTCGGCCTGCTGATCGTCCTGATGCCCTTCATCGCCTGGTATCTGAATATCAGCCTTGCCCACGCGCTGGTGATGGATATCTCCTTCGCGCTTTTTTACGTGGTCTATGCTTTTGTCTTCAACTGGAGCTACGACCGCGTCTTCCCCCTGCCGGAATGGAAGTCGCAGCAGGACGCCGCCTGAAACGATCGGGAAAATACCGATAGCGTCCGTGCCGGCACCGCGCCTGCACGGACCAACCGTCAGAGAGACTTCAGCGTCCAGGCCACAATCTCGCGCGTCGCGGCGGCAAAGGCCTGGTCGAGTGCTTTCACGAAATTGGCGTTGCCTGAGCCGCTGACGCGGGCGCTGGAACGGAACACCTCCTGCGCCTTCACCGTGCCGTTTCGGTCGTTGAGGAGCTTCACCGAGATTTCGATATTGGCGAGGTTCTTCGCCGTATCGATCTCGAAGGCACGGATATCGCTCACGACCTGATAATCGATCGCCAGCCCCTGCCCCGGCCGGCCGACGCCGCCGAGTTTGCCGGTATCCTCGAACGCTTCCACGAGCTTGGATTGCACCATACGCGGCAGGCGGTCGCTCCATTGCGAGTTACCGAGATATTGCACTTCCGAGCCCGAAAGCCGCACCACGATGTTTTCGCTGTCCAGCGCCTTCAGGGCGGTCGGATCGGCAATCAGCAGCTGACGGCTTTTCAGCGACGGCCCCTGCGTCACCGCCGCCGGAGAGACGGAGAGATCGAACGTATCGTTCTTCGGCGCGCCCGCGCAGCCCGCCATCATTGCAGCAAGCAGCGGAGCCAGAACGAGGGCGCGGCGTTGGCCGTTCATCGATAGTCTCATTGGCCCATACCCCTCTTAGCGCCTTGTTCTGCCGTCATATTGTTTCACGGTTTCGCCGCCGAAAATCAACCGTTGCGGATCGCGGTCGATATTGGTGATGGCATTGTTGAGATTGTCCACCGTCTGTCGCGTGCTGCCGATCAATGCCTGGAAATCTTTCAGGCCCGAGCTTGAGAAGCGGGTCAGATTGTCGGCGATCGGCCCGATGCGGGCATTGAGATTGTCGGCCACCGCCTTGAAGGAGGTGAGCGTCTCACGCGCCTTGGCAAACAGCGAATTGGCGTCGTCAGTGCCGAGCATGCCGTCCACCTTGGCGAGAATCCCATCAACGCGGCTGGAGGCCAGGTTCAGCTTGCGGCCCATCTCGGTGAAATCGGACACTGCCTGATCGATATCGGCGCGCCGTGCGCCCACATCATCGGCGATCCGCTTGAAGTTCGCGACAGCATCGCGCGCATCGGCGGTCGCAGAGGAAACGTCGTCAACCACGGTGCCCACCTTGGCGGGATCGACGGAGGCGAGAAGCTCATCCGCGCGCTTGACGACCGTCTGCACTTCCGTGCTTGCCGCCTCGAAATTGCGCGCCGTGCTCTGCACCGTTTCCATGATGCCCTGAATATCGCTCGAAGCCGACGCGACATCCTTCGTCACCTTGTCGACGTTGGACAGGATGGAATCGATCTTGCCGGCATCCACTGCCTTCACCAGATCTTCGATGGCGCTCAGCGTGCCGTCGAGGCGCACCGACACCGACTGTACGGTGGTGGAAAGCGAGCTGAGGCTGGCAATGAAATTCTTGATGCCATCGGAGTTTGCCGCCAGCGCATCGGAGAATTTTTCGGCATTGCGAACCGTCTGCGTCAGCGGGCCGCGCGCATCCTGCACGAAGCCCTGCAATTCGCCGATGGCGCCATCGGCGCGCTTCAGTATCTTGTCGGCGGTGGCAAGCAGGTTGGTGACGCTGGAAAGATCGGCCGTCAGCTCGGCCGGAACACCGCTTTCGACGGCTTTCTGCAGAATGCGCTCGCCATCCTTGTTGCCGCCGGAAAGCTCGATATACGCCGCTCCGGTCAGGCCCTGAATTTCAAGCACGGCGCGTGTGGAAGGGAAAACCGGCGCATCCGCCTGTACCTCTGTAAAGGCGATGGAATAGGCCGGGTCGTCGCGGTCGATTGCAAGCCCGCGCACCGTGCCGACGGGAATACCGTTGAAGCGCACCGGAGAGCCTACCGAAAGGCCATTGGCGGAGCCCGGAATACGCACCACAAGCTGTGCTGTCGGGCCACCGCGGCCGAATTCCGCCATCCAGTAAACGAAGCCGAATGCAGCGGCGATCACGATCAGCGTGAAAATTCCGACTATGGTGTAGTTCGCCTTGGTTTCCATGCTTCTCGTTACTCCACCGGATGTTCCTGCCTGTCGTCCGGAAGAACGACAGAGCGCGCCCGTTTACCGCGGAAATAGGACTGCACCCACGGGTCGTCGCAGGCAAACATGTCCTGCAGCGTCCCTTCCACCAGCACCTTCTTCTGGCCGAGAACCGCAATGCGGTCACAGACGGAGAACAGGCTGTCGAGATCGTGCGTCACCATATAAACGGTCAGGCCGAGCGAATCGCGCAGCCGCGCGATCAGCATATCAAATTCCGCCGCCCCGATGGGATCGAGGCCGGATGTCGGCTCATCGAGGAAGACGAGGTCGGGATCGAGCGACAGCGCCCGGGCAAGCGCTGCGCGCTTGATCATGCCGCCTGACAGTTCGGACGGGTATTTGTCGCCCGCATCGGGCTTCAGACCCACCATCTCGATCTTGAGATAGGCAAGCTCGTCCATCAGTTTCTTCGGCAGATCGAGATATTCGCGCATCGGCAGCTGGATGTTTTCCTTCACCGTCAGGCCGGAAAACAGCGCGCCCTGCTGGAACAGCACCCCAAGCCGCTGGTCGAGCCTCATGCGCTCGTCCTCGCCCGCCTTGTCATAATCAGAGCCGAGAATGCTGATCGTGCCCGCCTGCCGTGGCAAAAGCCGCAGGACCGTGCGCATCAACACGGATTTTCCCGCCCCGGAGGGACCGATGAAACCCAGGATTTCGCCGCGATAGACATCGAGATTGAGATCTTCCAGCACGTTCCGGCCATTAAAGCCGACTGTCACGCCCTCGACGGAAAGCACCACCTCGCGGCCGTCTTTTCCGGTCTTTGTCTGCTGCTGCGGTTTCTGGTCCAGTGTTTCCAACGCGCCCTCCCTAGAAATCGATGGCTGCGTAGAAGATGGCAAAAAGACCATCCACCAGAATGACGACGAAGATCGACTTCACCACCGAGGAGGTGACGTGCTGGCCGAGCGATTCCGCCGAGCCGCCCACTTTCATCCCCTCCACCGCCGCGACGATGCCGATGATGAGCGCCATGAACGGCGCCTTGATCATACCCGCTGCGATGGTCGATTCCTCCACCGCGCCATGCAGACGTGAGAGGAACACCTCAAAAGTGATGCCGGAATAAAGCAGCGCCACGATGGCAGCACCAAAAAGCGCGGCAAAATTGGCGAGAATGGTCAGAAGCGGCAGCGCAATAGTGAGCGCCACCAGCCGCGGGAACACCAGCACGCCCACGGGATTGAGGCCAATCACCTTCAGCGCGTCGATTTCCTCGCGCATCTTCATGGAGCCGATTTCGGCGGTGATGGCGCTGCCGGAGCGGCCGGCGATCATGATCGCAGTCAGCAGCACACCGATTTCACGCAGCTGGAGAATGCCGACCAGATCGACGACGAAGACCTCAGCCCCGAAATATCTGAGCTGGAACGCGCCTTGCTGGGCGATGATGGCACCGATCAGGAACGACATCAGCATGATGATCGGCACGGCGCGCACGCCCATATGGTCGATCTGGTTGACGATCGCCGCCGGCGAGACGCCGCGCCCGCGTCCGAGTTTCATCTGCGCACCGCGCACTGCCGAGCCCAGAATATACATGCCCGCCAGGAAATCCGCGCCATTCTGGACCACGGCCTTGCCGATCGGAGAAAAGATGCGCTCCACCAGTCCCTCGCGCGCGACCGGCTCCGCCTCCATCTCCGCCTTGTCGGGCAGCTGCCCGATCACCTGCTCGATACGGTCGTTGCCGCTGATCGTGACAGTCGCACCATTCGCCTCGAGGTCCTTGCGCAGGCGCTGGATGATCCAGGCGCCGGTCGTATCGATGGACTCGACGGAGGAAAGCTCGATCTCCACCGGGCCGGTGGGTCTGCTTTTTTCGATCTTATCGAGATCAGGTAAAACGGCGGAGAGATTACTGTTGCGCCAGGAGCCGCTCATGACATAGCGCAGGCCGCCGCCGGAGACGGCGCCGTCTTCGGTGATTGCGGCCGGGGTCGCCTGTTGCCGTGTGTCCTGTTCTTGCATAATGCTCCGAGCGAATGCAGCCGTCACGAGATTCTTAAAGGTTTCATAACGTTTCGGCCTCCGGCAAGCCACAGTGGCAGCCGACAATTCGTGATAAATTTGGCGTCATGTGTCATTTGACGCCCAATCGGAAGTGAAAAAACATGCCCCGTTACCTTCAAGCCACAACAGAACGTTTCGCCGTTGCTGGCAGCTTCACCATTTCACGCGGCACCCGGACGCATGCGGATGTCGTAACGTGCACCATCCGCGATGGTTCCTTCACCGGCAGAGGTGAATGTGTGCCCTATCCGCGATATGGCGAAAGCATCGAAGGCGTCATTGCCGATATCGAGGCGATGGCGGAGCGGATCGCCGCAGGCCTCACGCGGCAGGAGTTGCAGCAGGCGATGAAACCGGGTGCGGCCCGTAATGCGGTGGATTGCGCGCTTTGGGATCTCGAGGCGAAGATGAGCGGCCAGAGCGTCGCCGAGCAGGTCCTCGGACAGGAGGCAGAGCCGCTCGTCACAGCCTATACGATTTCGCTTGCAGACCCTGAGACCATGGCCGCAAAGACCGCGGAGAACGCCGGACGTCCGCTTCTGAAGATCAAGACCGGCACAGCCGACGATGAAGCCCGCCTGCGGGCCGTCCGCGCAGCCGCACCCGAGGCGCGCATCATCATCGATGCCAACGAAGGCTGGAACGACGACAATATCGAATATTATCTGAGGCTTGCGGCAGAACTGAAGATATCGCTGATCGAACAGCCCCTGCCCGCCGGCAAGGACGCCATTCTCTCCCGTATCGACCATCCGGTGCTGATCTGCGCCGATGAAAGCGTGCATTCCACAAAGGACCTCACCGGCCTGCGCGACCGCTACGACGCGATCAACATCAAGCTCGACAAGACCGGCGGCCTGACGGAGGCGCTTGTCATGAAGGTGGAGGCCGAAAGGCTCGGTTTCACCATCATGGTCGGCTGCATGCTCGGCACCTCGCTGGGCATGGCGCCCGCCGTGCTTGCCGCGCAGGGCACGGCCTTTGCCGATCTCGACGGCCCGCTGCTTTTGGCCGAGGATCGGGAGCCTGGGCTGGTTTATGAAGGGTCGCTTGTTTATCCGGCGCGGCCGGAATTGTGGGGGTAGAGCTCTCGCTAAGGATCCGGACTGGGTTGGTGCCTAGAGGCTGCATTCGCACCCTCTCTCCGGTGCGTCACCGGAAGGTTACTGAGAAGCCTCTAAAGCCTCACCTCCGTCATGCCGGACCTGATCCGGCATCCAGCCACGGCGCGTCTGCGCCGTGAGAAATAAGTCTTACGCGATCAAAGACTTGATCGCACTGGATCCCGGCTCAGGGCCGGGATGACGGTATGCGGATGCTACAATTTCAACCAACACTCGTTTACAGGTGAGCCTACCATCAGCGCCCGTCAAACGCTCCAATCAGGCCGCGTGCTTGCCAATCAGCCCCGGAATATTCACCGGCTCCATTTCGTCCGATGTCTGCTCGGCAACCACTTCGCTCGTCTGCATCCAGGTGATCAGCTCGAAGCTG
This sequence comes from Agrobacterium sp. 5Ca39, assembly GCF_055382365.1. NCBI lineage: Bacteria > Pseudomonadati > Pseudomonadota > Alphaproteobacteria > Hyphomicrobiales > Rhizobiaceae > Agrobacterium > Agrobacterium sp. 5Ca39. Next base: position 1,229,784 of record NZ_AP026436.1, read on the forward strand.
CCATCGGCGTTCTCGGCAATCGCCGTGCAGCTTTCCACCCAGTCGCCGGTGTTGATGTAACGTATGCCGTCCATGTCTTCCATGACGGCGTGGTGAATATGGCCACAGATCACGCCGTCGACATTGTTGCGCCGGGCTTCATCCGCCACCACACGCTGGAATTCACCGATGAAGTTGACGGCGTGTTTCACCTGCAGCTTGGCCCAGGCCGAAAACGACCAGTAAGGCAGGCCGATGCGGCGGCGTACGGCGGCGATGGCGATATTGATGGCGATTGCTGCGTCATAGGCCCAGTCGCCGAGATAGGCGAGCAGGCGGGCGTTGCGCACCACCACGTCGAACTCGTCGCCATGGATGATGAGATATTTCCTGCCGTCGGCCGCCTCATGGATCATGCGTTCGGCCACTTCGATGCCGCCGAAATGCATGCCGGGGAACTCCCGCAGGAATTCATCGTGATTGCCGGGAATATACACGATGCGGGTTCCCTTGCGGGCCTTGCGCAGCAGTTTCTGCACCACGTCGTTGCAGCCCTGCGGCCAGTACCAGCTGCGGCGCAGGCGCCAGCCGTCGACGATGTCACCGACGAGAATGATCGTTTCGGCCTCGTGATGTCTGAGGAAGTCCAGCAGATAGTCAGTCTTGGCCGCCTTGGAACCAAGATGAACATCCGAAATGAAAAGCGTTCTGAACTGTCTGGTTTCGATTTGACCGGCCACGGATTTCATCCCCCTGTTCGGTTGCGTCCCTGCGGCTTTCTTCCCTCTCAGAACCAGACTCGTGTTTCAGCAACATGACAGCGGCCGTTTTTTGCAGGGAATATGACGAAACGCTTCACGAAAACGCGAATAAGCCGTGGCCGCATTTGCATAAGACGCCCGTAAATAACGGCTGTACCACGGGGAAGTTTGTTGTATTCAGGGGTCCGAAATAAAACCAGATACGACGGTGGAAGACATGACCTCTCACGATAAGAACAACACGCCCGCCAACACGGCAAAGGCCGACATCGAAGAACAGGCGCTCTTTTTCCACCGCTATCCGCGCCCCGGCAAGCTGGAGATCCAGGCCACCAAGCCGCTCGGCAACCAGCGCGATCTGGCGCTCGCCTATTCGCCGGGTGTCGCCGCACCCTGCCTCGCCATCCATGAAAATCCGGAAATGGCGGCGGACTACACCGCCCGCGCCAATCTCGTCGCCGTCATCTCCAATGGCACGGCCGTGCTTGGCCTCGGCAATATCGGCCCGCTCGCCTCCAAGCCCGTGATGGAAGGCAAGGCCGTCCTTTTCAAGAAATTCGCCGGTATCGACGTTTTCGATATCGAGATCGACGCGCCCGGCATTAACGACATGGTTTCCACCATCGCAGCGCTGGAACCCACCTTCGGCGGCATCAACCTTGAAGACATCAAGGCGCCGGAGTGTTTCGAGGTGGAGCGCCAGCTGCGCGAGAAGATGAACATCCCCGTCTTCCACGACGACCAGCACGGCACCGCGATCATCGTCGCCGCCGCTGTCACCAACGCTCTGGAACTGGCCGGAAAGTCCCTGTCCAGCGTCAAGATCGTTGCCTCGGGCGCCGGTGCGGCAGCCCTTGCCTGCCTCAATCTCCTCGTTGCGATGGGCGCGAAGAAAGAAAACATCTGGGTCCACGACATCGAGGGCCTCGTTTATGACGGCCGCAATACGCTGATGGACGAGTGGAAGGAAGTTTACGCCCAGAAGACCGACAAGCGCGTGCTGGCCGAAACGATCGACGGCGCCGATGTCTTCCTCGGCCTGTCGGCGGCAGGCGTTCTGAAGCCGGAACTGCTGGAGCGCATGGCGGAGAACCCGCTGATCCTCGCGCTTGCCAACCCCAAGCCAGAAATCATGCCGGAAGAGGCGCGTGCCGCCCGCCCGGACGCGATGATCTGCACCGGCCGTTCGGATTTCCCGAACCAGGTCAACAACGTGCTCTGCTTCCCCTATATCTTCCGCGGCGCGCTCGATTGCGGCGCGACGACGATCAACGAGGAAATGAAGATGGCCGCCGTGCAGGCCATCGCGGAACTCGCGCGTGAGGAAGTCTCCGAAGTGGCCGCCAAGGCTTACAGCGGCGAAACGCCGATCTTCGGCCCGACCTACCTCATCCCCTCGCCCTTCGATCCGCGCCTTATCCTGCGCATTGCCCCGGCCGTTGCCCGTGCTGCCGCCGCAAGCGGCGTTGCCGCCCGGCCGATCACCGATTTCGAAGCCTATCTCGACCAGCTGAACCGCTTCGTCTGGCGCTCGGGTTTCATCATGAAGCCTGTCTTCAACGCCGCAAAGGCCGCCGAAAAGAAGCGCATCATCTTTGCCGAAGGCGAAGACGAGCGCGTGCTGCGCGCCGCCCAGGTGCTCTTGGAAGAAGGCACCGGCATCCCAATCCTCATCGGCCGTCCGCAGATCATCGAAACGCGCCTCAAGCGTTTCGGTCTGCGCATCCGCCCGCATACGGATTTCGCCGTGGTGAACCCGGAAGACGATCCGCGCTACCGCGACTATGTGGATGATTATTTCGCCCTGGTCGGCCGCGCCGGCATCAACCCGGAAGCGGCACGTACCATCGTGCGCACCAACACGACTGTCATCGGTGCGCTGTCGGTCAAGCGTGGCGAAGCCGATGCGCTGATCTGCGGCCTCGAAGGCCGTTACGACCGCCATCTGCGCGACGTGAACCAGATCATCGGCAAGCAGGACGGCGTCCGCTCCTTTGCCGGCCTCAGCCTGCTCATCACCCAGCAGGGTGCGCTGTTCCTCACCGATACCTTCGTCAACAACGACCCTACATCGGAAGAAGTGGCCGAAATGGCCATTCTTGCCGCGAAGGAAATCCGCCGCTTCGGCATCACGCCGAAAATCGCGCTCGCCAGCCATTCCAATTTCGGCTCGCGCGATTCCGAAAGCGCCCGCAAGATGCGCCGCGCGCTGAAGATCGTGCAGGAGGCTGCACCCGAACTGGAAGTGGACGGCGAAATGCAGGGTGGCTCGGCCCTGTCGGAAGCGCTGCGCAAACGCGCCATGCCCAACAGCGTGCTGACCGGCGAAGCAAACCTGCTGGTCTTCCCGAACCTCGATGCGGCCAACATCACGCTGGGCGTCACCCGCACCTTGACGGAAGGCCTGCATGTCGGCCCGATCCTGCTCGGCACGGCCCTGCCCGCCCATATCCTGTCGCCCAGCGTCACCTCGCGTGGCGTCGTCAACATGGCGGCCTTTGCCGTGGTGCAGGCCTCTCACCCTTCGGTGTAATGAAGGCGCATTAACGCAGTTTTGAACATGCTGTTGCCGCAATGCGGCAACAGCTTATGTTATCTTCCTGAAACACGGATTTCCTGAAGCATAACACCCCTGCCACCGGCCGGGGACATCAAACGGATCGCACAATTGACCCGGCGCAGCCGCATCATCGGCCTTCTGCTTCCCCTTGTTTTCATCGCTCCTGCCGCCGCTCTTGCGGATCAGGTGTGCGATACGCTTTATCAACAGTTGCGAGAACCACCCCGTGTCATCGGCAACACGGCCGAGGTGCGGCGTTACGCCAATGCGCTTGCCCACCAGAACATCGTCATCCGCAAGATCAGGAACGACATGCGCAGCTATGGCTGCTCGTCCGGCAGCGTCATCGTTTATGGCAATCCTAATGCCGGGCTCTGCGCCGAGATCGGCGATGCGCTTGTGGATGCCGAGGCCGAACGCGACGCGATCATCCGCGATCGCGACGACGCCATGGCGGCGGCGAGGAGCGACGACGGCGATACCAGGCGCGAGCGCATTCTTGCCGCCCTCGATGCCAATGGCTGCACCCCCGCTGAGGAGATGAACCGTCAAGCATCGCCTGCACCCGATGTGACGCGTTATCCCGATGCCTTCAGGCAGAATGGCGGTGAGCCGGGACAGGCGGGCCTTTCCCCTTACCCCAACGCCGCCGCGGAGGGCGGGCTTCGCACACTCTGCGTGCGCACCTGCGACGGCTCATTCTTCCCGATCGCCTCCAACGCCTCGCCACTCGATTTTCGCGCCCAGGCCGAGCAGTGCCAGAAAATGTGCCCGGGAACCGAGACGGAGCTCTATTTCCACTCCATGACGGATCAGGAAACAGCAGACATGGTGTCCGCTGAAACCGGCAAACCCTACAAGGATCTGCCGACCGCCTTCGCCTATCGCAATGCCTCAACGAAAGCGCCCGGCTGCGCCTGCAACATGGCCGCCTATCACGAGGAGATGCAAAAGCAGGAACAGGCGTCGCGGCCGGAAGCCGAAAAGCCCTATTCCAGCATCACCACCATTCCATCGCCGCAAGGTGACAAGGCCCCAAAGCCCGCCGAGCAGCAGGCCGCAAAGCCGCCGGAACAACCTGTTCCTGAGCGCGACTATGACCCGAACGACACAAAAGTGCGCGTCATCGGGCCCAAATTCCTGCCGGACCAGACCGGCAAGATCGACCTGAAGAACCCGGCGCTGAAGGGTATCCAGCCACAGCAGTGAAATCTCTTCTGCACGCGGAATGGTGCGAGCGCGTGCCCCTTGTTTCTTCTCCCCGGCGGGGAGAAGTCCGCGGCAGCGGGATGAGGGGGCAAGCTCTCCGTAAATCTCTACCGTTGCCCCCTCATCCGACCCTTCGGGCCACCTTCTCCCCGGCGGGGAGAAGAAATGCGCGGCAACGTCCCGCCCTGTTCGCAGGCCTCCGGGTCTACACCCCACCCCAGCGGTTACGAAACACAAGCTCTTCCAGCGGCACGCGCTGCCGCCAGCCCTTCACCGCCAGTTCCGGTTCGGTATAAAGCGTATCGACACGACCGAGGCACAGCCAGGCGACAATCTCGATATGATCGGGGATATCCAGAATGGCCCTGATATCGCTGTCATGGAAAATACTGACCCAGCCGACGCCGACGCCTTCGGCGCGGGCCGCGAGCCAGAGGTTCTGGATGGCGCAGACGGTGGAATAGACATCCGTGCGTGCATTATGGGTGCGACCCAGCACCACCTTGCCACCCCGTGTCGGATCGCAGGTGACGCAGATGCTGAGCGGCGCCTTGCGGATGCCTTCGAGCTTCAGGCTGCGATAAAGCGCCTGCTTTTCACCCGTAAACATCGCCGCCGCCTCTTCATTGGCGCGGCTGAAGGCCACCCATGCCGCCTGGCGCACGGCGCCATCGGTGACGAGGGTGAAGTTCCACGGCTGCATGAAACCGACCGAGGGCGCCGAATGCGCCGCCCTCAAAAGGCGCTCGATGAGATCATCCGGCAGCGGGTCCGGCAGGAACTGGTCGCGCACATCGCGGCGGGTTTCGATGGCACGATAGACGGCCTCACGCTCCTCGCCGGAAAACGGGCGGGCGGGTGAAAGCGCGTGATCGAACGGGTTGGAGTCGGGCGGCATGGCGACGGGCGGTTCGGTCTGCATCGTTTATCCCTAACAATGCGGGGCGGGCCGGTGCCGAAACCATGGGAGGTTTGCAGCGACAACTCGCTTTCCAGCAACCTGCCGCCGTCCGCGCGGTTCGGTCCATCCTGCCAGGCCGGTCTTCTGACTAAGCTTCATCCGCCCCGTTTCGCCTTCCCGAATTGCTCCAGTGGCATGAGAAAAAGAGCATCCGCCTCACAGCGTTGGGCACGTTCCGGTTTTTCACCGGATTCCCGATTCTCCCGCCGAAGGGCGGGCACCTGACGGGTGAAGCTATGGGCAAAAAAGCTTGCGAACACAAGTGCCGTGCAGGTGGTGCGGCAATGTGGCCTGCCGCACCTTACCTTCATCATTCCACCGGAAAATATCTGATATAAGCGAACTCGTCGCCATCAGGTGACCAGTTGGGAGAGTTCATCGTGCCCTGCCCGCCAAACAGCTCGAAAAGCGTTTCGACATTGCCGCCATCCATATCCATCAGCCGCACCCGCACGTCGAGATCGCGGGGATGATCGAATACGTCGCCGTCATAGGAAATGAAGACAACCTTGTCCCCTCTTGGTGACGGGTGCGGAAACCAGTCGCCATAGGAGCTGTCGGTGATGCGCTCCACGGCTGAGCCATCCACCCGCACCCGCCAGATTTGCATCCGTCCGGTGCGGCTGGAATTGAAATAGATCCACGCGCCGTCAGGCGAATAATCCGGCCCGTCATTGCGGCCCTCACCATGGGTAAGGCGTGTCTCAACGCCGCTGTCTATGTCCATGGAATAGATATCGAAAATCTGATCGCGAATGCCGCAATAGGCGAAGCTTTTCCCATCCGGTGACCAGCCGTGCCAGTAGGAAGGAAGGTTCCTTGTCATTAGCCGCGGCGCGCCGCCCGCCGATGACAGGAGATAGATGGCGCTTTTGCCGAACTCCACCTTGTCTGAAATGGCATAAAGCGAACCGTCAGGCGAAATGCCGTGGTCATTGTTGCACTGGATTGCGAAACCCGTATCGACCTTTTGTGGCGACGCATCACCGGAAAGGGACAGGCGATAAAGCAGCCCATCGCTGTTCAACAGCAGATATTGTCCATCCGGCGACCAGTTCGGCGCTTCGAAAAGATCGGGCGTCTGCCACACCACCCGCATCTGCCGGGTGCGGATGTTGAAGATTTCGATGGAGCTGCGCATTCTGCCTCCCGGGCGGGTCCGTGTTCTCATTCATAGCGCTTGGTGACGCAGACATTCCGTTTGCATCCACCATTGCCTCGATTATGATCCTAGGGCGGCAGGCACCGTCCTGCAAATTCAAACCGGAAAAAACGCCAGCGCCCCGGCACCGTCCGCGGCCCGCCCCGTTTCTCCCAGATCAGAGGTTCCGCGATGAATACCATCGCCGATCACGGCATCCGCTTCGGGCGGATTGCCGCCATGCTTCCTGTCAAGAATATCGAAAAGGCCCATGATTTTTATGTCGGCGTGCTCGGCTTCGAAAAGACCTTCGCAAACGGCAACCCTGTGGGCTTCATGATCCTCAAACAGGGCAATGCCGAGCTGCACCTGACATTGCAGCCCAGCCACAAGGCAGCGCCCTTCAATGTGGCGCATATGATGGTGAGCGATGTGGACGCGCTGCATGCGCTCTGCAAGAGCCAGGGCTTGCGCATCATCAAGGGCCTGCAGGACAAGGATTATGGTCTGAGGGCCTTTGTGTTTGAAGACCCTGACGGCAATCGTATCGATGTGGGGCAGGTTATTTGAGGTGAGCGGCGCGGAGTTTTCCGCGCCAATCAAGACGCTCCGCTGTGGATCGAGCCCATGACACTTGTTTCTTCTCCCCGAGGGGGAGAAGTCCGCGGCAGCGGGATGAGGGGGCAAGCAAGCTTCGTGATATACGGAGGGGTTGCCCCCTCATCCGACCCTTCGGGCCACCTTCTCCCCGGTGGGGAGAAGAAATATGCCGCACCGCCTCACAATGCGCTTGCCCAATTCATTAAGCAGGGACGGCGTTAAACGCGCCTTTCCAAAACGCCCTACCGATCACGAAACCGGTTGGTGATCGGATAACGCCGGTCGCGCCCAAAGTTCTTCTTGGTGATCTTAACCCCCGGAGCCGATTGCCGGCGCTTGTACTCGGCGAGGTAAAGCAGATGCTCCACCCGGTGCACGGTCGCCACATCATGGCCGCGCGCCAGAATTTCCTCGACCGACATTTCCTTCTCGACAAGGCACTCAAGAATATCGTCCAGCACGGGATAAGGCGGCAGCGAATCCTGGTCGGTCTGGTTGGGGCGCAATTCGGCCGATGGAGCCTTGGCGATAATGTTGGCGGGGATCACTTCGCCGGAAGGGCCAAGCGCGCCCGGCGGCACATGGGCGTTGCGCCAGGCGGAAATGGCATAGACCTGCATCTTGTAGAGGTCCTTGATGGGGTTGAAACCACCATTCATGTCGCCATAAAGCGTCGCGTAACCCACCGACATCTCCGACTTGTTGCCCGTCGTCACCACCATGGATCCGAACTTGTTGGAAACGGCCATCAGGATGGTGCCGCGCGTGCGGCTCTGCAGGTTTTCTTCGGTAATGCCCTCTTCCGTGCCCTCGAAAAGTTCTGACAGCGCAGACAGGAAACCTTCCACCGGCTCCACGATCGGCACGATATCGTAACGGCAGCCGAGCGCTTTCGCACAATCGGCGGCGTCCTTCAGCGATTCTTCCGAGGTATAGCGGTAAGGCAGCATGATGCAGCGTACCCGCTCCTCGCCCAGCGCATCGACGGCAAGGGCGGCGCAGATCGCCGAATCGATGCCGCCGGAAAGGCCGAGAACCACGCTCTTGAAACCGTTCTTGTTGACGTAATCGCGAAAGCCCAGCATGCAGGCGCGGTAATCCGCCTCCTCACCCTCGGGAATCTTGGAAAATGGCCCGCTTTCGCAGCGCCAGCCATCCGCTGTGCGTTTCCAGTCGGTTACAGCAAGCGTGGCTTCGAACTGGCTCATCTGGAAGGCGAGCGTCTTGTCGGCATTGAAGCCAAAGCTCGCACCGTCGAACACCAGCTCGTCCTGCCCGCCCAGCTGGTTGGCGAAAACCAGCGGCAGGCCGCTTTCGATCACCTGCCGGAGTGCCACCTGATGGCGCACGTCCAGCTTGCCGCGGTAATAGGGCGAGCCGTTCGGCACCAGCAGGATTTCGGCGCCGCTTTCGGCCAGCGTCTCGCAGACGCCCATGTCGTTCCAGATTTCCTCGCAGATCGGAATGCCGATCCTCACGCCGCGGAAGTTATAGGGCCCGGAAATCGACCCTTCGGAGAAAACACGCTTCTCATCGAATTCGCCGTAATTCGGCAGGTCGATCTTGTCGCGCAGCGCAATGATCTTGCCGCCATCGAGAAGCGCCACGGAATTGTGCCGACCCGTCTCGCCCTGTCGCGGAAAACCGATAACGATACCCGGCCCGCCATCGGCGGTTTCCGCAGCCAGTTCTTCCACCGCTTTCAGACATGCTTTCAAAAAAGCAGGTTTCAGCACCAGATCCTCGGGCGGATAGCCTGAAATGAAGAGTTCGGTGAGAAGCAGAAGATCGGCGCCCTGCGTTGCCGCATCGGCCCTTGCCTCACGCGCCTTGGCGAGATTGCCCGCCACGTCGCCAACGGTGGGATTGAACTGCCCGACGGCAATCCGGAGATGGTTCTCTATATCGTGTCTGTCGCTCATAACCCTTCAATACCGCGCCCGTGATCGCTCCGCAACGCAGCAATTCCCACTTGCATTCATTCGTGCGCTTCTCGACACAGCCGCCCTCACGCGAAGGTTATCGCGCTTATATGCACATCCCATAAAGTTCATGTCGCGTTCATCGCGCTTATGTGACAGTTACATGACACTTTTGCGACACCCGATTCACCTCCCCGGATCGGTGCTGGCGCCTGAAATACCGGAGTATGGGTTTGAGAGATTCGGCGCCAAAAACAACGGCTTCCGAAAAGGCTGGTTTTGTCTTTTCGCCTGCATGGACAAGGAGCCTTTCGAAGTTTTCAGGCACGGCCTACACGCTTGCCAACCTGACGGTCGCGTCCGTCGTGCTCGTCGTGGCGCTGGAATGGGTCGTCCGCGGCTCGCTTCAGGATGTCGGCACTTTCATCACCTCCTCCGCGCGTCCGGGCATGACAACCATTGCCGCCGTGCTCGCCCTTCTCGTCGCGCTGGATGCGATCCTCGGCCGGCGTTATCTTTCGCTGATAGCGGTCGCGCCGCTCTGCGCACTGGTGGGGCTGATCTCAGCGCAGAAACAGACCTATCTTTCCGATCCGCTTTATCCCTCAGACCTGTTGTTCGGGCGGCAGATTCTCGAACTTTTGCCAACCATGCTGAAGGCGCAGCCTTTTACGGCGATGCTGGTGGGTGTCGGCCTCAGCGCCGCAATTGCCTCCCTCGCGGCTCTCTGGCTGCTGGCGCACCGTCATTCGCCGGTATTGCGCTGGCGTGAGCGCGCCGCCGGCCTTGCGCTGGCGCTGCCGCTTCTCGCCAGCCTCGCCTCGCTGATGGACTATTCGCATTATTCCTGGGTGCGCGATCGCCTCAACATCATCCCCATGATGTGGGATCAGCAGGAAAACTACCGCCACAACGGCTTCCTGATGGCCTTCGCCTTCAATATTCCCATGGCCAATGTCTCGGCGCCGGAGGGTTACGGCGAAAACAGCATCGCCGATCTCACCTCGGAACCGGCATCTTTCGCCGCCAACAAGGGTGATTACCCTGACGTCATCATGCTGATGAGCGAATCCCTGTGGGATCCGACCCGGCTTGAAAACGTGAATCTCTCGGCCGATCCCATGCCGACCATCCGCGCCAAACAGTCCGGCAACGTGTTTTCGCCCGAGTTCGGCGGCATGACGGCAAATGTGGAATTCGAGGCATTGACCGGCTTCTCGAACGCCTTCCTGCCCTATGGCAGCATTCCCTACCAGCAATATATCCGCCGCCCGGTGCCCTCGCTCGCCAGCTTCTTCCGCGGCGAAGGTTATTCCGCCATCGCAGTTCATCCGTTCCAGGAATGGTTCTGGAACCGCAAGCAGGTCTATAAAAATTTCGGCTTCGAGGAATTCCGCTCCGAAGAGACGCTACCGGCCATGGAAAAACGCGGCAATTTTGCCTCCGACGACGCGCTGATGGAAGAGATCATGGCGACGGCGGACCGGACGCAGAACCCGCTCTTCCTCTTTGCCGTCACCCTGCAGGGACACGGCCCCTATGAGACAAACCGTTACGCCGAAAACACCATCGGCATTGAGGGCGAACTCTCGGCTTCGGCCTCGCAGGCGCTCGCCACCTATTCTCAAGGGGTGGTGGAAGCGGACGAAGCGCTGCTGAAGCTGATGCGCTGGGCAAAGAAGCGCGATCGTGAGACCATCATCGTCCTCTTCGGCGATCATCTGCCGCCGCTCGGCCAGACCTTCGTGGAAAGCGGCTATATGCCGGGCATGGTGGCAAGCCGCCGCGCACCGCTTGAGGTAATGAAGAAGGAGCACGAGACGCCGCTCGTCGTGTGGTCTTCGAAGAAGGGCGTGCGTAAGAATATCGGCACCATCAGCCCGGCGCTTTTGCCCTATCACGTGCTGAAGACCGCAGGCTTTTCCGATCCTTTCTATACCGGCACGCTGGGTGAAGTTCAGCAGGCCTTTTCCGTCATCGACCGGCACATGCTGGTGACGGCCGGTGGCGATGCCCTGCCCGACTGGTCGATCGCGCCGAACGCGGTCCCTGACGTGGTGCGCAATTATCGCCTGCTGCAATTCGACATGATGTTCGGCAAGCAATATGGAAAAGAGCGCTTTTTCCCTGGCTTCAATTGGCTGCACGAGGGCGCGCCGTCGGTGTAATGAATTTCGGCGAGGGACGCCTGAACGCATGGTGGCGGAAAACGTTTGAATTCCGCCATCATGCGGGTTTATCTCGGGAAAGCTCCGCACCGCCAATCAGAACCGGAGACACGCCCGTGTCAGATATCTCCGACTATATCGTCTCTCATTTCAAGCGCTCCTCTCGTGAAATCGGCGAGGTGGAACGGCGCATTCTCGAGCTGGCGCACCAGAAAAAGCTGGTTTCGAGCGATATTAATGCGGAATTTTCCGCCGGCGCCAGTTTCGGCGACAGACTGGCAGACAAGATTGCCAGGGTCGGCGGTTCCTGGAGTTTCATTCTCGGCTTCTGCTTTTTCCTGATTTTCTGGGCTATCATCAACACCATCGTACTGACCACCCGCGCTTTCGATCCCTACCCCTTCATCTTCCTCAATCTGCTTCTTTCCATGCTGGCGGCCATTCAGGCGCCGATCATCATGATGTCGCAGAATCGTCAGGCCGCCCGCGACCGCTTCGAGGCCGCCAAGGATTATGAGGTGAATCTGAAGGCAGAACTGGAAGTGCTTTCACTGCATGAAAAGATCGATGTGAAAGTGCTGGCCGAACTGGCTGCGCTGCGGCAGGACCTTGCAGCACTTCACCGCCACGTCACCCGCAAGGAAGACTGACACCGGAAAAATTCACCCTCGCTTTTCCCCGCTCCGCGACAGGCTGTTATATTGGTCGCAGTCCTGCCGGGTGGACGCCAGACGTGGCGGAAACCAAAGGACGGTCCTGGTGGTGGAACGCTGGCAACGTTCGTGGAAAGGACCATGTCGCAGGGTGCAGTGCACGGTCCTTGCGAGATACGGCATGGTGAAAGACCCGGCTGCGCAACGCATCCGACCCACACCAAACCAAATCAAGGCGCAGCCGGGCAATCGCCCGACCTCTCTAGCGATCACCCGTTCGGCAGTGCCGTGCGGGATGAAGCTGTTGGGGTTTTAGGGGCATGTTCAGGAAAAGTGGACAGATGAGCGTGGGACTTCACCCCCCTCTGCCCTGCCGGGCATCTCCCCCTCAAGGGGGGAGATCGATATGCGGCTAGGTTTCGACTATCTCGAAGTTTGAGAATGAGCCGTGGGAGAGCCTCTTGCCGATCTCCCCCCTTGAGGGGGAGATGCCCGGCAGGGCAGAGGGGGGTAACGCCCCACGCACTTCGCCCCGTTGTGAATCAACCTCCGGAAAATCCCCACCCAGTTACGAATCCGTCAGATTCTTGCGCTACAGATTGACGCAGGCGTTTGTTGCATTGCACTCTAGCGGGCAAGGCAAACGGGGGAATCACTCCCCATCGTCAAAATGGCATCACGACCATTTCGCGGCGACGCCATGCCGGATGCGACATCCGGTATCGAAATGCATTCTATTCCGGGGTTTTTCATGCACCAGTTCGATCTGATTGTTGTCGGCAGCGGTCCGGCGGGAAGACGGGCCGCCATTCAGGCCGCCAAGCTCGAAAAGAAGGTTCTGGTCATCGAGAAAGGCAGCCGCGTCGGCGGCGTTTCGGTGCATACCGGCACCATCCCTTCCAAGACCCTGCGCGAAACGGCGCTCAACCTCACCGGCTGGCGCGAGCGCGGTTTTTACGGTCGCTCCTACCGCGTCAAGCAGGAGATCGACGCCGAGGACCTGCGCCGCCGCCTGCTCATCACCCTGGATCACGAAGTGGAAGTGCTGGAACACCAGTTCGCCCGCAACCGCGTGCAGCACATTCGCGGCACGGCAAGCTTCGTTGACGCCAACACCATGAAGGTGGTGAAGAACGACGGTGAGATCATGAATGTCACCGGCACTTCCATTCTGTTGACCATCGGCACCCGCCCCTACCGGCCGCCGCATATTCCCTTCGATGGCGAAGCGGTGCTCGATTCGGACGAGATTCTCGAAATCAAGGAACTGCCGCGCTCCATGATCGTGGTTGGCGCCGGCGTCATCGGCATCGAATATGCCACCATCTTCAGCGCGCTCGACACGCAGGTGACGGTGGTGGAACCGCGCGAAACCATGCTCGAATTCATCGACAAGGAAATCGTCGAGGATTTCGCCTATCAGCTGCGCGACCGCAACATGAAGCTGATCTTCGGCCAAAAGGCGGAAAAGGTGGAGCGCGACGAGAGCGGAAAGTGCCTCGTCTCGCTCGGCAATGGCCGCGTTCTGAAGGCCGAGACCGTCCTCTTCGCCGCCGGCCGTGTCGGCGCCACCGATACGCTCAACCTTTCGGCCTGCGGGCTGGAAGCCGACAGCCGCGGTCGCCTGAAAGTCGATCCTGAAACCTTCCAGACGTCCGTGCCGAACATCTATGCCGCCGGCGATATCATCGGTTTCCCGAGCCTTGCCTCCACGTCCATGGAACAGGGCCGCATCGCCGCCCGCCATGCCGTTGGCGCACCGGCCGGCGAACCGCCGCAGTTCTTCCCTTACGGCATCTATGCCGTGCCAGAGATCTCCACCTGCGGCCTGACGGAAGAAGAAGTCATCGAACGCAACATTCCCTATGAATGCGGTATCGCCCATTTTCGCGAGACCTCCCGCGGCCACATCATGGGTCTCGACAGCGGCCTCCTGAAGATGATCTTCTCGCTGAAAACCCGCCGCCTGCTCGGCGTCCATATCGTCGGCGAAGGCGCCACCGAACTGGTGCATATCGGCCAGGCGGTGCTGAACCTCAAAGGCACGGTGGAATATTTCGTCGAGAATACGTTCAACTACCCGACACTGGCGGAAGCCTACAAGATTGCCGGGCTTGATGCGTGGAACCGCATGGGTGAGATCAAGAAGGATTGAGGTTGCGCGGGGGCGGCTTTTGAGACGGCGGAGTTGCCGTAATCGGCCTTCTGAGAAAGCACAGCATCCCCATCCCGTCATCCCGGCCTTGAGCCGGGATCCAGCGCGATCAAGTCTTTGATAGCGAAAGGCTCTTTCACAGCGCCGACTCGCCGTCACTGGATGCCGGGTCAAGCCCGGCATGACGGAGGAAAGGTTTTCGCCCCTAAAGAGACTTTCTCACCTGCGAACTAACCGTATACAGCCAGCCCGCCCCCTCACCACCGAATACTGTACCGCGCACTTACCCCCGGCCGGAAATGATCCGCATAACCCTGATCCAGCGTCCCGCGCACCGTCAGGTGATCGCCCAGCTTCTGTTCCACCGCGACACCGCTGCTGAACTCGTTGAAACTGTTGCGGCTCGCCCCCGTCAGCACGAAGGCCGTGCCGGTTTCCGAGCGGGACAGGCGCAGCGATTGTGAGACATCAAGCCCGTTCCATTGCTGCGCCGTGCCGTCATACCGCACGGTGAAATTGCGGTTCGCCTCGATATCCAGCTCCGGCGTAACGATGCGCTTCTGCTGCGAGGTCATGGAAACGCTGCTCGACCCTGTCAGGGCGTTGAACATGACGCCGACATCCCGCGCAAGCGAGACGCCCGGCAGCTGTTCGGCCAGCAACGTGACATTACCCCACAGCCGCACCGGCGTATCCACCACCTGCCCCGTCTTTGAGGCATTCATGCCCATTTCCAGCCCGGCCCGGATCGGGGTATCGACCGGCAGTTTCGCGCCGATGCGCGCCGTATAGGACCGATCGGAATTCTTGACCGGCTTCCAGATCAGCCCCGCCTCATCGGCATGGGCGGCCGCGGCTGCGGTGAAAAACAATAATACAAGGGCAGAACCCGTTCGAAGCGACATACTTGTCCCCTGGCAAATTAAGGGCGCACCGGGAGAACCCGGCAAGCACGGTAAAAGCTAAGGCCAATGGTTTGGCTGCGATGAAGCCACATTCAAGCGGCGCAATGCCCGAACGGCCGCTTGATACGACCAGGCAAATCATGCTGCGCAGGGTGCCAGATGAACGGGAGATGAACAAGAGCATATGCAGCAAAAAATCATGCTGCACTGCATTGTGATCGGAACAAGGATGCGGGACGCCCGGTCGCTACTCTTTTTCAATCGTTGGCGCAACGCGCGAGAATATCATCCACGACAGCATTTAGAGATCGGGATGAATCGATGACCGTGGCGTAAGCGGGAATGTCTTCTTTCGTCGCATGGAGCTGCAGAACAAATTCCCGCTCCTCCGGCTCTCCGCCAAACTCGTCCCGGGGTCTCTCGATCAACCGTCTTCGCAGGGTCTCGCTATCGAGATCGAGAACGAAGACCTCAGCGAACACATCGATAAAACGCTGAAAATTCCTTGAGCCACCGCAGAAGAATGTGAGCGTCTGGCTGTGATCGGCGGCAATCCCCCGAACCTTTTCGACATCCCATATATGATGCCGGTGACGGAAACGCATATCCGCCGCATCGCCCTCCAGAGCTGGATCAAGGGCCGCGCCCGTTTCAGGGTCGCCCTTATATGCAAGTTCGCGGTCGCCATGGATCACATGATGGCCGCGTCGCTGAAGTTCTGTTGCAACCGATGTCTTGCCGACACCGGAGACACCCTCGATCAGGTAGTTTCTGACACCCATGGCGCTTCCATTGACTCCCCCGCTTTGGCCGGTGACGCATGAACTGGTGGCCATGGATTGGAAACATAATAACCAGGGATGACATAACCATGTCGGAAGACTGTGGATCGGGTGACTGTCGCACCCCACCAAAAAAGACGGCCAAACAAAAAGGCCGCAGCTTTCGCCACGGCCCTTCCATTCAAATCAGCTTGCACTGAAGAAGATTATTCGGCGTCGCCTTCAGCGGCCTTCTTCTTGGCCGGAGCCTTCTTCTTCGGAGCGGCTTCTTCGCCTTCAGCGGCGTCGTCAGCCTTGGCAGCAGCCTTTTTCTTGGCAGGCGCCTTCTTCT
The DNA here is from genome assembly GCF_055382365.1 of Agrobacterium sp. 5Ca39. NCBI lineage: Bacteria > Pseudomonadati > Pseudomonadota > Alphaproteobacteria > Hyphomicrobiales > Rhizobiaceae > Agrobacterium > Agrobacterium sp. 5Ca39. The sequence continues at coordinate 1,245,911 of NZ_AP026436.1, forward strand.
TGGTTTCCGTGGCTTCTTCGCCGTCGTCAGCCAGCAGCTCTTCCTTGGAAACGGTCTTGTCCGTTACCGAGATTTCGGTGAGCAGCTTGTCGATGACCTTTTCTTCGAAGATCGGAGCGCGCAGCGAAGCGGAAGCGCCGGGGGTGTTGCGGAAGAAATCGAGGATTTCCTTCTGCTGGCCCGGGAACTGCTGCAGCTGCTGGAACAGCGCGCGCTGCATTTCCTCTTCGGTCACTTCGACGCCGGCCTTTTCGCCGATTTCGGAGAGAACGAGGCCAAGACGGACGCGGCGTTCAGCCAGCTTGCGATATTCTTCGCGGGCTTCTTCTTCGGTCGTGTCTTCGTCAGCGAAGGTCTTGCCGGACTGAGCGAGATCGGTGTTGATCTGGCGCCAGATGTTGTCGAACTCGGCGTCAACCAGGCCAGCCGGCGTGTCGAACTTGTACATCTCGTCCAGTTGGTCGAGGATCTGGCGCTTGACCTTCTGGCGGGTGACGTTGCCGTACTGGCTTTCGATCTGACCCTTGACGATTTCCTTCAGCTTTTCAGCCGATTCGAGGCCAAGCTTTTCGGCCAGTTCGTCGTTGATTTCAACCGGAGCGGCAGCAGCAACTTCCTTGACGGTGATGTCGAAGTTGGCTTCCTTGCCGGCAAGGTTCGCCGCCGGGTAATCGGCCGGGAACGTCACGGTGATGGTCTTTTCGTCGCCGGCCTTGACGCCAACCAGCTGGTCTTCGAAGCCGGGGATGAAGCGGCCCGAACCGAGAACCAGTTCAGCGTCTTCAGCAGCGCCGCCGTCGAAGGCAACGCCGTCAACCTTGCCGAGGTAGTTCATGGTGACGCGGTCGCCTTCAGCGGCCTTGCCCTTCTTGGTCTCGTAGGTGCGGGCGCTTTCGGCGATCTTGAGGATCTGCTCGTTGATTTCGTCTTCGGTCACTTCCACAACTTCGCGGGTAACCTTGATGCCGTCATTGGCCTTCAGTTCGATGGCCGGAATGATTTCGTAGGCAACGGTGAATTCGAAGTCGGATTCGGCCGACAAGATCTTTTCAGCTTCCTGCTCGTCTTCGGTCATGGAGATCGCAGGCTGCGTTGCAGACTTCTCGCCGCGGCTGGAGAGGATTTCGGACGGCTTTTCACGAACCAGCTCGTTGACGAGGTCGGCCATGATGGACTTGCCGTACATCTTCTTCAGGTGGCCAACCGGCACCTTGCCGGGACGGAAACCGTTGATGCGAACCTTGTCCTTGGCGTCGACCAGGCGCTCGTCCAGACGGGCCTTCATGTCGGCAGCCGGAATAACGACCTTGAGTTCGCGCTTCAGCCCTTCAGCGAGCGTTTCGATAACCTGCATTTTCCTAACCTTCACATCATGGCGGCGGTGCTCAGACAGCCGTTGGTTTACTTTCGAGCACTGCGCCGGAAACATCGTTCCCCGGCCGTGGCTTCCGTTATTTCTTACACAAGCGCCTGCCGGACACCGTTACGCCTGCACCGGAGAATGAAGACCAAAGGGGAGAAATGAACCCCGAAGCTCCCCGCATCCTGTAAGGATGCACTCTGGCGCAAGCGTGGCACAGCCATGCCTTGCTTGTGGTGCGGGTAGAGAGACTCGAACTCCCACGCCGAAGCGTTGGTACCTAAAACCAATGCGTCTACCAATTCCGCCATACCCGCACGTTGGGCGGCGGTATGTCACAATGTTCAGAAAGGGTCAAGCACGCCGTTCCCCTGCCTTTCGTTTCGCCCGGACTTTTCTTGCCAGCCGGGCTGGGCAGAAGGAGGCCCGGCCCGCTTTCGCGACCGGCCAACGGATTTTCGGAACACGAAAGACCGGCAAGCCTTCAGGATACAGGGACGAAAGCGGCGTAGCGCGCCATCGTCCTCCCCGATTACCGACCCCCCTATCATATGGCCGCTTCACGCTAACACGCGGCCGCATTGACATTATATATAATATGGCATTGCGGGCACATGATGGCGCCGGTACCGCCGCACGCAGCCGCCGCATGACGCACCGCCGCAAGGCTGCAGCGGATAACTCCATCAAAAGCACACAAATTGGTCACAAATTATGCATGAATCGCCGCAATCGGGGCATTTTACCGGATTGCATTGCGTTTAATGCATAGGTGGCATCTTGCTTTGTCTGTTTTTGTTTTGATTAAACCGATTATATTCGTGGTCATACAGACATCGAGTTCAGCCCCGGACCAAAGCCTCCCAAGACTGGCCGCGGCGACTGAACAGCACGAAGAGGAAGATGAAAATGAACATTGCACGCTCGCTCACCAACTGGCGCAAGTATCGTCAGACCGTAACCGAACTCGGCCGCATGACCGACCGCGAACTGAATGACCTCGGCATTGGCCGTCAGGACATCCGCCGCGTCGCCAAGACCGCCGTCGGCTTCTAATTGGACGCCCCGCCGCTCTGCGGCGGATGCGAGACGACCTACCAAAAAGGCCTGAGGCTTCCGCCTCTGGCCTTTTTTCGTTTTGGGCGGCGCCCCACCTCGAAGCAATTCTTCTGTACCGCCTGCTGCGCCGACGGATAAATGCATTGATGCCGAGTGTTGGCGTACGCGAGGATGATGTCCGAGCCTGCTCCGATTGCCCTCTCACGCCGCAGAGCCCCTTCGAAAGCCGTCTAAGGCCGCCATACCCCTCGAAGCCGCCTCAGAGGCAGGCATTTCCGCTCATATTTTGCCCATATGATACCCAAAGCCGCAAATTTAGACGACATACTGCACAAATGCATGGCAGTAGCCTAAATTCTGCACTGCACAACATGGCTTCATGTCTATATATAAACCTCAACAGCCGAGAGCACAGAGAAACCGCTGAGCCGGCAGACGAAATCAACAGAGATAGATTGAGGAAACGACCATGAACCCTATCCGCATCGCAAAGAACTGGATCTCCTACCGCCGCACGATCAACGAACTCGGCAGCCTCTCCAACCAGGCTCTGAGCGACATCGGCCTGACCCGTTACGACATCCGTAACGTAGCAGCCCGTTCGTTCCGCTAAGGCGTAAACGATCGTCCCGCTGCCCGACCTCCAGGGCGCGACGATTGAGCGACAGGTTAAGAAAGCGGCGCCTCTGGCGCCGTTTTTGATTCTGGAGTTTCCGCTGCAAGCAGCTATTTTTCGAAGATGCACTCCTGGCTTCCGCCACCATTCGGCTTTACAGGGCCGGCCGGCATTTCGGATACGGGCGCTACGCCAAAGACATCGGGTTCGAGTTCGCCGCTTGTTTCTTCTCCCCGCCGGGGAGAAGGTGGCCCGAAGGGTGGGATGAGCGAGCTAGCTCCCCTGATATCTCCAACCTCGCCCCCTCATCCCGCTGCCTGCTTCAAATGCGCGCCTGCTCCTCGATCCCGGCGGGAGCTTCGTAGCCCACTAGCCTCCATCCGCCAAAACCATTTGGCTGCCCCCGCCATGCATGCTAGTGCATCGGCAAACAATGCCGCGTCCTTTTAGGACCCGCGCGGAACACTCACTCGAATGACGGCCGCCGGACGGGAGCCTTGGCCCCGCGGCCGCCCATGGACACCGAAATGCAAGACAAGACCATCTCTCCCATTCACGTCGTCGGCGGCGGGCTGGCCGGCTCGGAAGCCGCATGGCAGATTGCGCAGAGCGGCGTTCCCGTCATCCTGCACGAAATGCGCGGTGTGCGCGGCACAGATGCGCATAAGGGCGATACGCTGGCGGAACTGGTCTGTTCCAACTCCTTCCGCTCCGACGATGCGACAGCCAATGCGGTTGGTGTCATCCATGCGGAAATGCGGCTTGCCGGCTCGCTGATCATGGCCTGCGCCGATAAACACCAGGTGCCGGCCGGCGGCGCGCTTGCCGTTGACCGCGACGGATTTTCCGAGGCCGTGACGAAAACGCTGGAGGGTCACCCACTGGTGACGATCGTCCGCGAAGAGGTGAACGGCCTGCCGCCGAAGGAATGGGGCAACACGATCATCGCGACCGGGCCTCTCACCTCGCCGGATCTCGCCGCCGCCATCCAGGCCGAGACGGGTGAGGATGCGCTCGCCTTTTTCGACGCCATCGCCCCGATCGTCCACCGCGACAGCATCAACATGGATATCTGCTGGTACCAGTCGCGTTACGACAAGGTCGGCCCTGGCGGCACGGGCAAGGACTACATCAACTGCCCCCTGGATGAGCAGCAATATAACGCCTTCATCGACGCGCTGATCGCGGGAGACACGGTCGGTTTCAAGGAATGGGAAGGCACGCCCTATTTCGATGGCTGCCTGCCGATCGAAATCATGGCCGAGCGCGGACGCGAAACGCTGCGCCATGGCCCCATGAAGCCGATGGGCCTGACTAACGCGCATAACCCTACCGTCAAGGCCTATGCCGTCGTCCAGCTGCGCCAGGACAATGCGCTCGGCACGCTCTACAACATGGTCGGTTTCCAGACGAAGCTGAAATACGGCGTTCAGGCGGATGTGTTCCGCATGATACCCGGCCTCGAAAATGCGGAATTCGCGCGCCTCGGCGGCCTGCACCGCAACACCTATATCGATTCCCCCACCCTGCTTGACCGCTCGCTGAAGCTGAAATCCCGGCCGGACCTGCGTTTCGCCGGCCAGATCACCGGTTGTGAGGGTTATGTGGAAAGCGCCTCCGTCGGCCTCCTCGCCGGCCGCTTCGCCGCCGCCGAGCAAAAGGGCGAAACCCCGAGCCTGCCGCCGGCCACCACCGCGCTAGGTTCGCTGCTCAACCACATCACCCGCGGCCACCTGTCTTCCGATGATGAACCGGGCAAACGCTCCTTCCAGCCGATGAACATCAATTTCGGCCTCTTCCCCGAACTGGAGCCGGGCTCGATCGTCAAGCCAGAAGGCGTCAAGCGTTTTCGCGGCAAGGACAAGACGATCATGAAACGTCAGCTGATCGCGGCGCGGGCGTTGAAGGATTGTGCAGCGTGGCTCGGCGAAGGCCAGACCGCCACATAAGCGCAATGAGGCTGCTCAGTCCGGTTTGGGTACAGATTTGGGTTTGGGCGTGCGCGTGAGGTTCCATTTTGCGAAATCCGATTTGCCGCTCTGGTATGGATATCGCTGGGAAAAGAACGGGTTAACAGCCGCAACATATTCGAATTTGAGCGTGATATCGGCGAGGACCGCGATCAGCGGCTTATAGCTGTACCGCCCGGAGACGACGATGATAGCTTCCTGGGCAACGAAACCGTTGGCAATCACGGTTTTCTCCCATGGCACATCTTCGGCAGAACCCATAAAATTGTGGGCGGGAAATTGCAGCCGGGCGACCTTGTCCACCAGTTTGACGCTTCTCAGCGTCAGGTCAAGTTTGCCCGTCTGGAGAATGCCGCTGCCGGAAAGGACGACGAAACTCGGAACCCCCGTGCGCACCCGTTTCTCGAATTCGGGAAATCTTGCCGCCCAGCGTGCCGAATTATCAACGACCGTCATGAACCGGTCATAACTCAGCCACCCTCGCCCTACCTCAATGACCACGGCAAGCATAAGGACGAGCAGCGGTGCCAGAAGCCCCATTTCCACCGCCGCAGCGCCAGAACGGCAACGACCGAAACTGCCAAGACGAAAAAACCATCTCGTCTTTTTCATTCGGTTACCCGTACGGCAGTGATGGCCAGGGAAATGTTGCGCAACTGATGAATGCCACCCGTGTCCGGCACGAGGAGCCGCGTCGTCGGCATCAAAAAATTCCACTTGTAACCGATTGCCAGAATGTACTGCCCGGCGGTATCGGCGGGCGGGCGAAAATCGTTCACGATTGGTGTGGGCACTTTGGCTTCGGCAATATCGTCGTCCGGGATCGGCAAGAGAGCGATCTTGAGGTTGGTTTCGTCCGTCCCGCCAATGAAATGAGAGGCAATTGCCTTGCGCAACGCAATCTCGGTCGCCGGCCGACCGTCCGCCGCCGCCTTGCGGAGATACTCGATGCCCGCATTGGACGCAAAAGAGAGATAGAGGTAATAGAGCATCAGCAGGCCGATTTCGAGCGTCCCGAAAATCAGCGCAAAAAACAGCGGCAACAGCAGCGCCGTCTCCACCGCCGTTGCCGCCTTTCGGTCGCCAAACAACCGGTAACATGCCGCATGCGTGAACCGGCATCCGCGCGGGCCGCCGCAGCTTTTATCCTGAAGCAGGGAAAGAAAAGACTTCATCTCAGTCTTCTTCCACTCGATCCACATAGATGAGCTGGAAGCCCGTGATGATGCCGCCGAAACTGTCGCTCAGTCCGGTAGCCTCGATAGTCACCCGATAGATGGAGTAGGCTTTGACCCTGAAACTGTAATCCCTCGGTGTCCAGGCAATGCTGTTTTTATCTTGAGTCAACTCCCACACCTTCTGCTGAGGTCTCAGGGTGGGGAGCCGCTGCTGTAGCGAAATCTTGATGCCGTTGGTTTTTTCCACGTCCTCGACGGCCCGGCGCCCATTATACCAAACCATGATCTTATATATTCCGGGGTGAAGCTCGACATCCTTGTAGATCGAGCTATTGGCTTCATTATTTTTTTTCTTGCCGGGCGCAGGCGGCCCCCAGTCGCTGTCGAGTTCCATGACATAACGGGTTGGCAATGAGAGCTCGGTGCCCACCTTCTTTTCGATTTCGATCTTGTCGGTGGTCTTTGACTTATCGACTTCCTTCAGAGTGCAGGCTTTGTCGTTGGCGGTAGGGGCCTCGTTGAGTTTCTTGCTCTGCATTCCGGCCGGATAACCCTGCCAATTGTGGTTACGGCGGCAGCAGGGGCTGCTCCAGTCCTGCAACTCGACACCGGGCCCGGTGCCGCCATCCCATCCAATTTCAGAATAGGGATAGACACCCCAGCAACCGCCGGGTGTTTCCTTGGTGACGCCGTTTTTCAAGATCCGCTCGACGCCGAGAGCGTTGCTCTCGAACATATTGTCAATGATGACCGCATCGTCCTCGGGGTAAGGCGGGATACCTTCGCAGGACTCATTGAGGCGATATTTCAGCTTATCGAGATTGAACATCTCCGAGAAAATCAAACTGTAACTGAACTCGGCCTTGATATTCGTCGTGGTCCAGTCCACCTTCACCTCGCGCGAGAGGACCTTCTGCTTGGTGGATTGAATCATGGCATCGAAGGCTGCGGCCACATTGTCGCGCCGGACTTCGTCGGACAATGTGTAGGTGCGAGTCGGCTTGGTGGCTCTTTCACACGCCATCGCCATGACCCGCTTTGACTGGTTGTAATAGGCCAGCGCCCTGCCACCCTCAAAAAGCAGCCCCAGCAAAATGATAAAGACCGGCAGCAGCAGCGCTGTCATAATGGCGAAGGTACCCGCGTGGTCCCCAAGGAGCGATGAAAACAGGCTCCATTTCCATGCCGCTTTTTTAATCCGCCTGCTCGTCATCAAAACACCGTTTCATGTCGCTCATCGCCATGGGAAAGGCGCGCTGTGAAAAGCGACAGGCCTTGCTTTCTGCGACGCTAAAAAATGTCCGGCTCACGCCGGTCGCTCGAAAATTGCTTGTTGGTCGCCGGCGGCGCTGCTTTTCCAGCAACTTCGCCCGACCACTGAAATACAGGGGGCAATTAACACGCAAACCGTAAATCAAAGCTCAATCGGAACTTAAAAATATGAAGCAAATTCATATGCTTAGTTTATTTATTAGTAAATTAGAGCTCGCCAATAAAATCGTATGACCGCGTAACGGCAGTGTGGGGTTTGCATTCACGGTTTCTTCCGAAAACACAAACTTGGGCTTGCCCCTTGTCCCTCCAGCCAAGCTCGGGCAAAACAGCCCCATCCAATCACGAGACAATGCCAGGAGATAAGATATGGACGTCCGCGCCGCCGTTGCCATTCAGGCAGGAAAACCGCTCGAGGTCATGACCGTTCAGCTCGAAGGTCCCCGGGCCGGCGAAGTGCTGATCGAGGTCAAGGCGACCGGCATCTGCCACACCGATGACTTCACCCTTTCCGGCGCCGATCCGGAAGGCCTGTTTCCGGCCATTCTCGGCCATGAAGGCGCCGGCATCGTCGTGGATGTCGGACCGGGCGTTACCTCGGTCAAGAAGGGCGATCATGTTATTCCGCTCTACACGCCGGAATGCCGCGAGTGTTATTCGTGCACCTCGCGCAAGACCAATCTCTGCACCTCCATCCGCGCCACGCAGGGCCAGGGCGTGATGCCGGACGGCACCTCGCGATTCTCGATCGGCAAGGACAAGATCCATCACTACATGGGCTGCTCGACCTTCTCGAACTACACGGTTCTGCCGGAAATCGCGCTCGCCAAGATCAATCCCGACGCGCCCTTCGACAAGGTCTGCTACATCGGCTGCGGTGTCACCACGGGCATCGGTGCGGTCATCAACACCGCCAAGGTCGAAATCGGCTCCACGGCCATCGTCTTCGGTCTCGGCGGCATCGGCCTCAACGTGCTGCAGGGCCTGCGTCTTGCCGGCGCGGACATGATCATCGGTGTCGACATCAACCCGGACCGCAAGGCCTGGGGCGAAAAATTCGGCATGACCCACTTCGTCAACCCGAAGGAAGTCGGCGACGATATCGTCCCCTATCTTGTCAACATGACCAAGCGCAACGGCGACCTGATCGGCGGCGCGGATTACACCTTCGACTGCACCGGCAATACCAGGGTCATGCGCCAGGCGCTGGAAGCCTCCCATCGCGGCTGGGGCAAGTCGGTCATCATCGGCGTTGCGGGTGCTGGCCAGGAAATCTCCACCCGTCCGTTCCAGCTCGTCACCGGCCGCAACTGGATGGGCACCGCATTCGGCGGCGCGCGCGGCCGCACGGATGTGCCGAAGATCGTCGACTGGTACATGGAAGGCAAGATCCAGATCGACCCGATGATCACCCACACCATGCCGCTCGAAGACATCAACAAGGGCTTCGACCTGATGCACAGGGGCGAAAGCATCCGCGGCGTCGTCGTGTACTGATCGGCCGGCAACATCAGCAGGCGCGCAGCACGCGCGCCTGCCCATTCATGCAAATGTGATCGCTCCTTCGGCCTTACAGCCAGCGCGATTAACGGGACGGTAAATCTATCGTTGTAATCCCATAACGCGCGGTGGGGTTGAAAAATCTCTTCCTCAGGCCGAGTGACGCCAGACAGCGGAGAGCGCCCCTGAAAATCGTATCGATCGATAACGGAAACCGCGCCGCCGCCATCAGTCTTCTGACGAAAGGTTTCCCTGAAAAGAGCGAGGCCTTCTGGTCCCGCGGGCTTGCGCTGATCGCCGAACATCACGAACGCCGGCAACTCGGTCCCGTCGGGCAATTGCTGATGAAAGGTGACGCCACCGCCGGTGTATTGCTGACAATCAAAAGCCGCCTGCCGGATACCGGCACTGTCGTCGTCAATCTGTCCAGCTGGTATGTCGAGCCGGCTTGCAGATGGTTCGCGCCGCGCATGCTGCAAATGGCGTCGTCTTCAAAGGATGAGGTCTTCACCGACCTCACCCCCTCGGCCGAAGCCTGCAGGCTGAATGAGAGGCTGGGCTTTCACACGGTGACGGATTGCACGCTTTTTTATCCCCTGCCGTTGAAGGCGTTGCGCCCCTCGAGCGCCCGCCTCATAACGCTTGCCTCCGCTCAACCCGGTACGCTGACCAGCGAGACGCGTGAGATGCTTGAAGATCACGCGCGCCTCGGCTGCATCGTCGCCATCATGCAGGCGGATGGCCGTCATTACCCGCTGGTCTTTCTGAAAACGGCGACCAAAAGGGCGCCCTCCGCGCGCCTCATCTATTGCGAGGACCGCGCAGTCGTACAAAGACACATTTCCGCGATCGCCCGCCATCTCCTTCGCCACGGCAGATTTGCCATGACGATGGCTGCACTCGAGGGTGAACGAAACGCGGGCGGCTTCGCTGCACATAAATCTGCGCCGATACAAGTAAAAGGCGCATGGAACCCACAATTTATTAACGAAACATACTCAGAGTTGGTGTTATTGCCACCCTAGGTATTTTAGTGGTGCTGGGGTTGTCCTGACCGAAACCTGGCCTTTACAGATAAACGGGGTTCCGGGGCGGCAGCCATGGAAAATATACGGGGAGATCGGGGAATGAACATGCTTGCAGCAAAAACGAGCGAAATAGAGATTGCTGATACCATTCACTCCTATCTTTCGGACCGTTTCCCTGCCTATGCACCTTTTTCGGCGGACACGCCACTTCTCGAGGGAGGCGTCATCGATTCGCTCGGCTTTCTGGAGCTGATGATCTTTCTTGGTGAAGGCTTCGGCATCATTCTCGACGACGAACATTTCACCCCCGACAACCTTGGCACGCCCGCCGATCTCGTCGCCTTCGTCCTCAGGGAACGGAGGAGATGACACCTCCTTACCTGCTGCACCACCTGCTGGGCGCGCGCGCGGCAAGCGACGGGCAGGCGATCGTTTATAAAGACACATCCCTGAGCTACCGGCAATTTGCCGAAGCGGCGGAACGATGCGCGGCTGCCTTGCAGCAGGCTGGGGCGCAACGCGGCGACCGGGTCGTCATTTTTCTGCCGCGAGGCACGGAAGAATGCTGGTCGATCTTCGGCGTCAGCATGGCCGGATGCGTCTTCGTGCCGGTCAATGCGCTGCTGAAGGCGCAGCAGATACGCCATATCATCGTGGATTGCGGCGCCGAACTTGTCATCAGCAATGCGACCATGCGCGACGAGCTGAGCGCGGCGCTGGAAGGTCTGGCCGGTGTCCGCGTGCTACTGGCGAACGATATCGCCGAAGGCAGCAAGACGTCAGTCAAAAGCCCGGCGGCAATCGGCGAAGACCTCGCGGCGATCCTCTATACATCCGGTTCTACCGGCTCACCCAAGGGCGTGATGCTGTCGCATCGCAATCTCCTGGCCGGCGCGCGCATCGTGCGCACCTATCTGGAGATTACCGGCAAGGATCGCATTCTTTCCCTCCTGCCCTTCAGCTTTGATTATGGCCTCAACCAGCTGCTGACGGCAGTGGAACAGGGCGCGACAACAATCATCTCCACCTTTAGGCTCGGTGACGATATCGTCCGCGACCTGCGCGACCATGCCGTGACCGGGCTTGCCGGGGTGCCGACAGTCTGGGCGATCCTGACGAGGGCGGCGCCGTCGCTTGCCAGGACGCCGCTTCCGCATCTGCGTTACATCACCAATTCTGGCGGGCGCGTGCCGCAGGAAACTGTGAAGGCGCTGCGCGAAAAGCTGCCGGACACGAAAATCTACCTGATGTACGGCCTGACCGAAGCCTTCCGCTCCACCTTCCTGCCGCCGGATGAAATCGATCGCCGCCCGACCTCGATCGGCAAAGCCATTCCCGAATGTGAGATATTCATCGTCACCGCCGAGGGACAGCGGGCAAAGCCCGGCGAACCCGGCATTCTCGTGCATCGAGGCCCGACCGTTTCGCTGGGCTACTGGAACCGGCCGGAAGACACGGCGAAAGTCCTGCGCCCGCATCCCTTCATTCCGGCGGCACTGGGCGGAGAAACCGTATGTTACTCCGGCGATCTGGCGGTGGAAGACGAAGACGGGTTCTTCAGCTTCGTTGCCCGTAACGATGCGATGATCAAGTCTTCGGGTTATCGCATCAGCCCGACCGAAGTCGAAGAAAGCCTGATGTCGACAGGCTTGTTCCAGCAGGTCGCCGTCATCGGCCTTCCGGACCCCTTTGCTGGAGAAAAGGTGCATGCCGTGGCGACTGCCGCCAATGAAAACATCGATGTTTCCGCGGCACTGAAGAAGGCCGCTGAAATGCTCGCCCCCTTCATGATCCCGCGCGCCATCGAGCTGGTCGACCGGTTGCCGGTCACCGCCAATGGCAAGGTGGACTACCGCGCGCTTGTGCGCGAACGGACGGACAATGGCGCCCACAGATAAACCCCAGAGCCACGGTCCCGCCCTTGCGGCCGCGTCATTCGATATCAGTGAAAACGATCTTGTGATCGGCGGGCTTGCCGTGCGCGATATCGTCGCCGAAACCGGAACCCCATGCTTTCTCTATGATGCTGGCGCGATGCGCCGCGCCTACCGCGATCTCCAGGCGACGCTCTCCGGTTTTGCCGATATCTATTATTCGGTGAAGGCCAATCCCCTGCCCGCCATCATCGCGCTCTTCCGGCAGGAAGGCGCCGGCGCGGAAATCGCTTCCGCTGGCGAATATCGCGCCGCTATAAAGGCTGGTGTCGCGCCCGAAAACATCATCTTTGCCGGGCCCGGCAAAAGCAGAGCCGAATTGCACGAAGTGATCACGGGCGGCATCGGCGAAATCCATATCGAAAGCGCCGAGGAAATTGCCCGCATCGAGGCAATCGGCAAACCCGTCAAGGCCTCTGTCCGCATCAATCCGGTGCCGGATGCGCAAGCCGGTGCCATGCGCATGGGCGGCAAGGCCACCGCTTTTGGTTTCGATGAGGAAGAACTGGAAAATATCCTGCCGCTTTTCCGGCATGCGGGCGTTATCGATCTCGTCGGCATCCATATCTATGGCGGCACGCAGATCCTCGATGCGGACATGCTTGTCTCGCAATGGCGACATGCCATCACAATTGCCGCCCGCATGGCGGAAATGCTCGGCAAGCCGCTTGAAACCATCGACCTCGGCGGCGGCCTCGGCATCCCCTACTTCGCCGGCGAAGCACCGCTCGATCTCGCGAAGGTAAAAGCCGCCGTCCCCGATCTGAAGGCACTGCTGAAAGCGCATCCGCTGATCGCCGACGCCCATGTCATCGTCGAGCCCGGCCGCTTCCTCGCCGGTCCGGGCGGCATCTATACGGCCGAAGTCAATTCCGTGAAGACCTCGCGCGGAACCACCTTCGTTGTGACGGATGGCGGCATGCACCACCATCTGGCCGCTTCGGGCAATCTCGGTCAGATCGTCAAGCGCAACTACCCCATCGTTGCGCCCGCCATGATGCAGGCCGACCACGCGGAGACTGCAACTGTCGTCGGCCCGCTCTGCACGCCACTCGATACGCTGGCTCGCAACGCGGCATTGCCGAGGCTCCAGGCCGGTGACCTCATCGCCATCCTGCAGTCAGGCGCCTATGGCGCAAGCGCCAGTCCCGGGGGTTTTCTAAGCCACGCGGCGGCGAAGGAAGTGCTGGCGGAAAACGGGGCGTTTGAGATGATCGGGCGATAATCACCCTCGCAGCAGCCTGTCCCCCACAGCGAATTTCGATTTCAGCAGGCACTCGTCATATTCCGCCTCAGCCACGGAATCGAAGACGATGCCGCCGCCGACATTAAAGACGGCGCGACCGTCATCGAACAGTGTCATGGTACGGATCGCCACCGAAAAGCGCATTTCACCACCAGGAGACATGAGGCCGATGGCGCCGCAATAGGCGTCGCGGGGCGTCGCTTCCAGTTCGCGCAGGATTTTCATCGCCCACATTTTTGGCGCACCGGTAACCGATCCGCAGGGAAACAGCGCGGCGAAAATGTCTTCCACCGTCATGCCAGGCAAAAGTTTCGCCCTGATATGGCTGACCATCTGGTGCACGGTAGGATAGGTCTCGATATCGAAAAGCCGTGGCACATCGAGGCTGCCGACCTCGGTGATGCGGGAAATATCGTTGCGCAAGAGATCAACGATCATCCGGTTTTCGGCGAGCGTCTTTTCATCCGCAAGCATCGCCGCGATGATCGCCCTGTCCTCCTCCGCATCCGCTCCGCGCGGCGTCGTTCCCTTCATGGGATGGGTTTCGATGAACCCCTGCCCGTCAACCGAGAAAAACAGTTCCGGCGAGCGTGACAGGATGACCGGGCCGCCGAGATCGACCAGCGCGCCATATTTCACCGGCTGGCGCTCGATCAATGACCAGAATGCCGTCAGCGGATCGCCGCTCCAGCGGGCATGGACGGGCATGGTCAGATTGCCCTGATAACAGTCGCCCCGGCGTATATGGTCGTGCAACAGTTCGAAACGCCGCCGATACTCGGGAAGTGTCCATGCCGGAACCGGATCGGCAAGAAACGCATCCGCGCCCGGAACTTCGTCAGGCCGCGCAAAGCGGCCGTCATCCGGCTGCGGGCCGGAAAAGACCCCGAAATTCAGGAACGGCACGTTGCGCGGTTCTTCCGCAAAAGGCGCAAGCTTCGGCTCGAACAGGAAACCGGCCTCATAAGACATATAGCCAGCTAAATATTTTCCGGCACGGCGCAGTTCTTCCATGCGCTTCAGCGCTGCAAAAAATGCTTCTCGCTCATCCGCGACGATGATTTCCTCCGGCTCGGTGAAGGCTGTCACCGTGCCGGTCGTGTCATCCCGGAAAAGAACGTAAGGCGCATGTGCCAAGGAAAAATCCGTAGAAGGTAAATCTAGAGACTGCAGGGCGTCGGAAAGATACCTTTCCATCGTCATCCCCGGTTCCCGGATCAAATCCGAGGATGTCCCGAGGATCTACCACCCGTTGACTTTAGCGATCTCGGCAGATCCTCGGCACGAGACCGAGGATGACGTCGAGTGTGGAGACAGGTCACGAGGCATTAAACCGGGTCTATATCGCCCCGCGCCCACATTTCGATGGTTTCCGCATAAAAATCGGCGAAACGGCCTTCCTCGATCGACTTGCGGATACCCTGCATCAGCTCCTGATAATAGGCAAGATTGTGCCAGGAGAGCAGCATGCCGCCCAGCGCCTCGTTGGCGCGTACGAGGTGATGCAGATAGGCGCGGGAGTAATCGCGCGAGGCCGGGCAGTTGGATTGTTCGTCGAGCGGGCGCATATCCTCGGCATGGCGGGCATTGCGGATATTGACCTTGCCGCGGCGCGTAAAGGCCAGACCATGACGGCCGGAACGCGTCGGCATCACGCAGTCGAACATGTCGATGCCGCGCGCCACCGATTTCAGGATATCGTCAGGCGTGCCGACGCCCATCAGGTAACGCGGCTTTTCAGTGGGCAGCACCGGCAGGGTAATATCGAGCATGCCCAGCATCACATCCTGCGGCTCACCGACGGCAAGGCCGCCGACCGCATAACCCTTGAGATCGAGCTGCTTCAGCCCTTCGGCGGAGCGAATGCGCAGGTCCGGCTGGTCGCCCCCCTGCACGATGCCGAACATGGCCTTGCCGGGCTGGTCGCCAAAGGCGACGCGGCAGCGCTCGGCCCAGCGCAGCGACATTTCCATGGCGCGCTCGATTTCCTTGCGCTCGGCCGGCAGCGCGATGCACTCATCGAGCTGCATCTGGATGTCCGAATCGAGCAGGCCCTGAATTTCGATCGAGCGTTCCGGTGACATGTGATGCAGCGAACCGTCCACATGGCTCTTGAAGGTCACGCCCTTCTCATCCAGCTTGCGCAGACCGGAAAGCGACATCACCTGAAAACCGCCGCTATCGGTGAGGATCGGGTGTGGCCAGCGGATCAGCTCATGCAGGCCGCCAAGGCGGGCGACACGCTCGGGGCCGGGCCGGAGCATCAGGTGATAGGTATTGCCGAGAATGATGTCCGCCCCCAGCTCGCGCACCTGATCAAGATACATGGCCTTGACGGTGCCGACAGTGCCGACGGGCATGAAGGCGGGCGTGCGGATGACGCCACGCGGCATGGCGACTTCGCCGAGGCGCGCGCCGCCGCTCGTGGCTTTCAGGGTGAAGGTGAATTTGTCGTGCATCAGTTTTTCCGGAACAACAGGCTGGAATCGCCATAGGAATAGAAACGGTATCCGGTTTCGATGGCGTGCTTATATGCGTCACGCATCGTTTCGAGACCGCAGAAAGCCGAAACCAGCATGAACAGCGTCGATTTCGGCAGGTGGAAATTGGTCATCAGCATATCGACCGCGCGGAAACGATAACCGGGCGTGATGAAAATGCCGGTCGCATCGGACCACGGGTGAATGATGCCATCCTCCGCAGCCGCGCTTTCAATCAGGCGCAGCGACGTCGTGCCCACGCAGACAATGCGCCCGCCCCGCGCCTTGACCGCATTCAGCCTGTCGGCTGTTTCCTGCGAGACGTGGCCGATTTCGAAATGCATCTTGTGATCGTCGGTATCATCAGCCTTGACCGGAAGGAAGGTGCCTGCCCCAACGTGAAGCGTCACGAAATGCCGCTCGATACCGGCCTTGTCGAGCGCGGCAAACAGGTCGGGCGTGAAATGCAGCCCGGCGGTAGGCGCGGCAACGGCGCCCTTCTCGCGGGCGTAGATGGTCTGGTAGTCGGTCTGGTCCTGCGCATCTTCCGGCCGTTTGGCCGCGATATAGGGCGGCAGGGGAATATGGCCGACGGAGGCAATGGCCTCGTCCAGAACGGGACCGGAGACGTCGAACAGCAGCGTGATCTCGCCCTCCTCGCCCTTCTGCTCGACGGTGGCCTCCAGATGGGCAAGGCCGCAGGCATTGTCGCGCTCATAACCGAAACGGATGCGGTCGCCCTGCTTGATGCGCTTGCCGGGACGCGCGAAAGCCTTCCAGCGGGACTGATCGGCGCGCATGTGCAGCGTGGCCGAAACGGCCGTCTCCGGCGCGCCTTCGCGCAGCCTGACACCTTCAAGCTGGGCGGGAATGACGCGGGTGTCGTTGAAAACAAGCGCATCGCCGGCCCGCAGGAAGGACGGCAGGTCGAAAACGCGATGGTCTTCCATGCGATTTTCATTCGGATCGACCACCAGCAGGCGCGCGCTGTCGCGCGGGTTCGCCGGGCGTAGGGCGATATTCTCCTCGGGCAGGTCGAAATCGAACAGGTCTACACGCATTGCAAGGGCTCTCGAAAATATCAAAACCCGCCCTCAATCGGGCGGGTGGTGGGAGTGACAAGGCTTCGTCTAACGAGACGTCATCCTCGGGCTTGATCCGGGGACCGAGGATGACGGCTGAGAGGTTGGCACCCTTGTCATCAATGTGAAACGCCCCGCAGTTTCCTGCGGAGCGGGTAAACACTTTATAAGCTATTCTCAAGCCGCCGAAGCGAGCTTCATGGACACGATCGAATCGGGGTCCTTCACCGGCTCGCCGCGCTTGACCTTGTCGATGGCTTCCATGCCCTCGATGACCTGGCCCCAGACGGTGTACTGCTTGTTGAGCCACGGGGAATCCGTGAAGCAGATGAAGAACTGCGAGTTGGCGGAGTTCGGGTTCTGCGAACGGGCCATGGAGCAGGTGCCGCGCACATGCGGGATGGCGGAGAATTCTGCCTTCAGGTCCGGCTTTTCGGAGCCGCCCATGCCGGCGCGGGCCGGGTTGAAGCTTTCGGAACCCTTCTTGCCGAATTTCACGTCGCCGGTCTGGGCCATGAAGTCTTCGATGACGCGGTGGAAAACGACGCCGTCATAAGCACCTTCCGATACCAGTTCCTTGATGCGGGCAACGTGGCCCGGAGCAACTTCCGGAAGCAGCTGGATCAAGACCTTGCCGGTCGTCGTTTCCATGATGATGGTGTTTTCCGGATCCTTGATCTCGGCCATGATTATTCTCCTCTGTTCGGGCTCTATTGCCCTGTCTTACTTCTTGCCGACAGTGACCTTGATCATCCGGTCGGGGTTGGAAACTTCGCCGTTGCTGCCCTGCCCGCGCTTGATCTTGTCCACGGCTTCCATGCCGGACACGACCTTGCCGACCACGGTGTACTGGCCGTTCAGGAACGGACCGTCGGCAAACATGATGAAGAACTGCGAATTGGCGGAATTCGGATCCTGCGAACGGGCCATGCCGACCACGCCGCGCGTGAACGGAACCTTGGAGAATTCGGCCGGAATATCCGGCAGGTCGGAGCCGCCAGTACCTGCGCGCTGGGCGCTGAAGCCCTTCTCCATGTTGCCATACTGCACGTCGCCGGTCTGCGCCATGAAGCCGTCGATGACGCGGTGGAAGGCGACGTTGTCGTAAGCGCCCTTCTTGGCCAGCGCCTCGATCTGCGCCACGTGCTTCGGCGCGACGTCGGGCATAAGCTCGATGACAACGGGGCCGTCCTTAAGCTGGACGGTGAGAAGTTCGGCGGCAGACGCAAAGGTGCTGGCGGCAAGCGCGCCCGCAAACATGGCGCCGGCAAAGGCAAATCGAACGAGTTTCATCGGATTGGCTCCAAATGTAAGGCTGAAGTCAGCGCTTCAGCTTGGCGTTAAGGGCTTCAAGCACGGCTTTCGGCACAAAGGCTTCGACATTGCCGCCCATGGCGGCGATCTGCCGAACCAATGTGGCTGTAATGGGTCGCGACGAGGTGCCGGCGGGCAGGAACACGGTCTGGATATCGGGCGCCATCTGGCGGTTCATGCCCGCCATCTGCATTTCATAATCGAGATCGGTGCCGTCACGCAGGCCGCGCAGCAGAAGTCGCGCGCCATGCTGACGGGCCGCATCGACAACCAGATTATCGAAGGAAACGACGTCCATGCGCGCCGCTTCGCCCGGCAGCTGCTCCGCAAGCGCCTGCTTTATCAGCCCTGCCCGTTCCTCGAAACTGAACATCGGCGCTTTTCCGGGATGAATGCCAACCGCGACAATGACCTTTGACGCCACGTTCAGCGCCTGGAGAAGCACATCCAGATGTCCGTTGGTCATCGGATCGAAGGATCCTGGATAAAAGGCAATCGTCATATCGCTCTCAGATGGTGGGCGCGTCTCGACGCTTCAGCATATGTGCCGCCTTTTGTCATGGAGAAGCACGCGGCGCAAGACTTTATAACCACCCCTCACAAGCGCGGCCGTGCCGTGAACCCCCGATGAACGGGCCGTTCAGTGCGGTTTCAGAGCCATTTTGTTTAAATGCACAGCATCGGGAAACCGAAACGCCTTTCGCCCGTTAAGCAACCGGAGAATCGAAAATGCTGGCCTTCATGATCGTCGTTTCGGTCATCTCGTCATTCGCAGCCGAGTATCTTTTCCTCGAATGACGGCCTCAGCCAGTTTCCTGAACGCCAGATGAACGAGCCATTCAAGGAAGTTTCACCGGGGCGATGCTAATCGATTTTTATGATTGACGCGGAACATGATCGGACATGGTGCGTTAACAAGAAACCAAAGGAACAGACAAATGTTTGTAAGAGAAAAACAGTCTACTTCGGCGAAAATCAGCGTCATCAGCACCGCCTGGACAGTTCTGGTTATCGCAATGGTAGCAACGACGTTTAGCCTTTATGAACAGAAGCCTGAAAAGCTTGGACCTGACTATCCGCAACTGACCGCCCGCTACCAGTATATGAATTATTACTGATAACGGGGAGAAACTCTCGAAACTCCGGAGACGACATCATGTTCACATTTCTGACGATGCTTCTTGCCCTGATCAGCGTAATGTTCGTGATGTCAATGATCTCTGTCGTCGCCGAGATGCGACGCGAGGACGAGGAGTTCAAGGCGATGATCCGGCGCGACCGCGCTTTCTGAGAGCGGCAGGCTGGCATAAATCCGCTTTAAAAATGATTGTTCTCAGCCGCCCTGGAGCCTCCGGGCGGTTTTGTTTTGAAAGGCCTGCGATAGCCGCCCTCGTTCCTGTGCTCGTCACGGGAATCCAGTCAGCAAATGTCTGTGCGACGGGAAGACTCTTTTCAGCCCAAGGACTTGGGCGGGCTCGATTCCTGTCACAAGCACAGGAATGAAGGTGTGGACGCCGCTGATATCCATCTGTTGCCTCCATTTCGGCGCCTCCAATCACACAACCGTTTTCAAAACCCCGTTTTTCCAAGGGAAATTCCCTTCAATTTCCGAATGGATTGATTTAAGGAACGCCGATACGTTGCGGGCCGGACAGCCGGCGACCGCGATGACGTTCCTGTGAGGTTTGCATAACGATGCTCGATTCCCTGAGAAATGCTTCTCGAACCATGGCAGCCAAGCTGCTGCTTCTCCTGCTTGTTGTTTCTTTTGGCATCTGGGGCGTTTCCGCATCGCTTGTCACCGCCAATTCCCACGCCGTCATGACGGTAGGTGACCAGACGGTCAGCCCGGAGGAATTCCGCCTCGCCTATCAGCGGCAGATTTCCGATCTCAGCCGCCAGTTCGGCACAAGGCTGACGACCGAACAGGCCAAGGCCTTCGGCATCGACCGCCAGGTCTTCAGCCAGCTTGCAGCCGGGGCATCGCTTGACGAACTCGCTTCGAAGATGAACCTCGGTCTTTCGGAAGACCGTCTTGCCAAACTCATTGCCGAAGACCCCGCCTTCAAATCGGTCAATGGCCAGTTCGACCGCAACCTCTTTACGGAGCGCCTGCGCAATTCCGGTTTCCGCGAGGACGACTACATCAAGGAACGCAGCAAGGTCGCCGTGCGCAGCCAGATCGTTGAAGCCGTCTCGGACGGTTTTGCCGCACCGCAGGTTCTCGTGGATGCCCTGAAGCAATATCGCAACGAGCAGCGCGCCGTTGATTATGTCATTCTTTCAAACGCCGTCATCCCGCCGGTCAAGGCCCCCGGCGACGACGTGCTCGCCCCTTGGTTCGAGACGAACAAGACGAAATATCGCGCGCCGGAATTCCGCAAATTCACCTATGTGAAGCTGGAACCTTCCGACATCGCGGAGCCAGCCTCGGTAACGGACGCCCAGATCGCCGATTATTATAACAGCCACAAGGACAGCTTCCGCACCGCCGGCCGCCGCACGGTCGAGCAGCTGACCTTCCCGGACAAGGAAATGGCCGCCGCCGCCGCCGAGCAGATCAGGCTCGGCAACACCACCTATGACCAGGTGGTGAAGGATCAGGGCAAGACGCCGTCCGACGTCACGCTTGGCGAATTCACAAAGGATACCATCCCCGACCAGTCGATTGCCGATGCCGCTTTTGCCATCCAGAAGGATGGGGGCGTTTCGCCAGTGGTTGAAGGTTCGTTCGGCCCGGTACTTCTGCGCGTCACGGGCATCAAGCCGGAAACCACCCGCACGCTGGAAGAGGCAAAGGAAGACATCCGCAAGGATCTCGCCACCGCTGCCGCCGCGGAAGAAATCACCAATGTGCACGACCGTTACGAGGATCTGCGCGCCGGCGGTTCTTCGCTTGCGGACGCCGCACAGCAGCTGAACCTGAAACCGGTCACCATTGCCGCCATCGACGCAGCCGGTCTCGACGAAAAGGGCGATGCGGTCGAAGGCCTGCCCTCCCCGCAGCTCGCCCAGGACGTGTTCAAGACCGAACCCGGAACCGAGGCCCTGCCGATCAATCTCGGCCGCGAAGGTTACATCTGGTTCGACGTCGAGCAGATCATCCCTGCCCGCGACCGCACGCTTGCCGAAGTCCGCGACGATGTCGTGGCCGACTGGACGGCCGAGCAGCAGCGCACCGCACTTGCCGCCAAGGCCGACGAGCTGAAGGCCCGCGTTGAAAAGGGCGAGACGCTGGAGGCTGTTGCGGGTGAGCTGAGCCTTGCAGTCGAACAGAAATCCGGCCTGCGCCGCACCAGCGAAGATGCGATTTTCGGTCGCCAGACCATCGCCGCCGTCTTCTCGGGCGCCGAAGGCGTGGTCGGCACCGCGGCCGATGCCGATGGTTCCAGCCGCATCCTCTTCAAGGTCACCTCTGTCGACACCAACGCGACGCCGGACGCGATCGCCAATGACGACCAGCAGTTTGCCGCCATTGCCCGCGCGGCCGGCGACGACATGCTGGACCAGATGGTCAACCGCCTGCAGAATGACTATGGTGTGACGATCAACCAGGCCCTCGCCGATCAGGCGATGGTCGGCTTCTAACCCGGGAGGCGACGAGATGGCCGAACTGAAGCCGCTGATCGCCAGGGTCGCGAATGGAGAAAGCCTGAACCGCGAGGATGCGCGCACGGCTTTCGACATTCTGATGTCGGGCGAAGCCACGCCGTCGCAGATCGGCGGTTTCCTGATGGCGCTGCGCGTGCGCGGTGAAACGGTCGACGAAATCGTCGGCGCCGTCTCCTCCATGCGTTCCCGGATGTTGCCGGTTTCCGCCCCCGCCAATGCCATCGATATCGTCGGCACCGGCGGTGACGGCATCGGCACCTACAACATCTCGACACTCGCCTCGATCATCGTCGCCGGCACGGGCCTGCCGGTCGCCAAGCACGGCAACCGGGCATTGAGTTCCAAATCCGGCACGGCAGACGCGCTTTCCGCACTCGGCGTGAAGCTCGATATAGGTCCCGATCTCATCGCCCGCTGCATCAGCGAGGCGGGTCTCGGCTTCATGTTCGCGCAGATGCACCATTCCGCCATGCGCCACGTTGGCCCGAGCCGCGTTGAACTCGGCACGCGCACGATCTTCAACCTGCTCGGCCCCCTCTCCAACCCGGCCGGCGCAAAACGGCAATTGCTCGGCGTGTTTTCGCCACGCTGGCTGGTGCCGCTTGCCGAAGTGCTGCGTGATCTGGGTTCGGAAAGCATCTGGGTCGTGCATGGCGACGGCATGGATGAAGTCACCACCACGGGCGTCACCCATGTGGCGGCGCTCGAAGGCGGCAATATCCGCACCTTCGAGCTGACCCCGAAAGATTTCGGCGTTGAGCCGGCGCGGATGGACGACCTCAAGGGCGGCGACGGCATTGCCAATGCGGCGGCGCTGCGCGAGGTTCTTTCAGGCAAGCGCAATGCCTATCGCGACGTATCGCTTTGCAACGCAGCCGCAGCGCTTGTCATCGCCGGCAAGGCGGAAACGCTTGGCCAGGCCATGACGATTGCCAGCGATGCCCTCGACAGCGGCAAGGCCGCCGCCGCGCTGGAGCGTCTGGTCGCCGTATCAAACGAGGAATGAGAGCGAGATCATGAGCGACATTCTCAAGAAGATCGAGACTTACAAGCTCGAAGAAATCGCCGCCGCCAAGGCGAAGGTTTCACTGGCCGATCTGAAGGCCATGGCTGCCGACCAGAGCGCGCCCCGCGGTTTTTACAGGGCGCTGAAAACAAAGCAGGCCGAGGGCAAGTTCGGCCTTATCGCCGAAATCAAGAAGGCCAGCCCCTCCAAGGGCCTCATCCGCCCCGATTTCGATCCGCCGGCGCTGGCTGCGGCCTATGAGGCTGGCGGCGCTGCATGTCTTTCTGTCCTGACAGACAGGCCGAGCTTTCAAGGCGCTCCGGAGTTCCTGACCGCCGCCCGCAACGCCTGCGCCCTGCCCGCGCTGCGCAAGGATTTCATGTTCGACACCTATCAGGTGCACGAAGCCCGCGCCTGGGGCGCGGACTGCATTCTCCTCATCATGGCCTCGCTGTCGGATGACGACGCGAAACGGCTGGAAGACGAGGCTTTCGCGCTTGGCATGGATGTGCTGATCGAAGTGCACGACGAAGAAGAAACGGAACGGGCGCTGAAGCTCGACTCGCCGCTTTTCGGCATCAACAATCGTAATCTCCGCACTTTCGAGGTTGGCCTCGAAACCAGCGAAAGGCTGGCGGGACTGGTGCCCGCCGGCAGGCTGCTGGTGGGCGAAAGCGGCATCTTCACCTTCGAGGATTGCCAGCGCCTGAAAAAAAGCGGCATCAGCACCTTCCTCGTCGGTGAAAGCCTGATGCGCAAGGACGATGTGACGGCGGCCACCAAGGCGCTGCTGACGGGCCAGTCCGGCATTCTGGCAGCGGAATAAACCCGGATGAGCGACGCCCCGAAGCTCACCCATATCGATGCGGCCGGTGAAGCGCATATGGTCGATGTTGGCGACAAGGCGGAAACCGTGCGTGTTGCGGTGGCCGAAGGCTTCGTGAAAATGAAGCCGGAAACGCTGGCGCTTATCCACGACGGCAACGCCAAGAAGGGCGATGTCATCGGCACTGCACGGCTGGCCGGCATCATGGCCGCGAAGCAGACCGCCAATCTCATTCCGCTCTGCCACCCGCTGATGCTGACCAAGGTGGCGGTGGACATCACCGAAGATGCCACCCTGCCCGGCCTCCGCGTTGAGGCCAGGGTGAAACTGTCGGGCAAGACCGGCGTGGAAATGGAAGCGCTGACCGCCGTCTCCATCGCCTGCCTGACGATCTATGACATGGCAAAGGCCGCCGACAAGGCGATGGAGATCATCAATATCCGCCTGCTTGAAAAGAGCGGCGGCAAATCCGGTGATTTCAAAGCCAGCGATTTCGGGCGACAGGAGAACTGAATGAAGCCGCTGCTGCCCGTGGATGAGGCCATCGCGCGCCTTCTGGACGCAGCGGTTCCGGTCACCGACACCGAAACGCTGCCGCTCGCCGAATGCGACGGCCGCGTTCTCTCGGTTGATCTCATCGCAAGCCTCACCCAGCCCCCCTTCGATGCCTCAGCCATGGACGGTTATGCATTGCGCAGCGCCGATGCACCGGCCATCGGCTCGGTCCTCACCGTCATCGGCCAGGCCGCCGCCGGTCATGCTTTTGCCGGCACGGTGGATGAAGGACAGGCCGTGCGCATCTTCACCGGCGCGCCCGTGCCGCAGGGTGCGGATACGATCCTCATTCAGGAGGATGCCGAAGTCCTGGAAGGCGGAAAAATCCGCACGGCCTTCGATGTCACCGCTGGGCGACATATCCGACCGCGCGGGCAGGATTTTACCAAAGGCGAAACGGTGCTGGAGGCTGGAAGGGAACTCGGCTTTGCCGATCTCACGCTGGCGGCGGCGACGAACCACGCCACGCTTACCGTCTATCGCAGGCCACGCATCGCCATCCTTGCCACCGGCGACGAGTTGCTGCCGCCTGGAAGCGTTCCGCAGCCGGCGCAGATCATCGCGTCCAACACCTTCGGCGTCGCCGCGCTGGCCCGCAAGGCCGGTGCAGAGGTACTGGATCTCGGCATTATCCCCGATGATGACGCGCTGATCCGCGCCGCCATCGGCGAGGCCGTTGCGGCGAAGGTTGATGTGCTGGTGACACTCGGCGGCGCCTCCGTCGGAGACCACGATCTGGTGCAGGCTGCATTGAAGGCGGAGGGCATGCAGCTCGATTTCTGGCGCATCGCCATGCGCCCGGGAAAACCGCTGATGGTGGGCTCCATCGGCAGCATGCAGGTTCTCGGCCTGCCCGGAAACCCCGTGGCCAGTCTCGTTTGCGGTCTGCTTTTCCTTGAACCCTTGGTCAGCCGGATTGGCCGGCACCTGCCCCCGCAACGCATCGCGACCGCAAGAACCGCGACGGCGCTGAAGGCCAACGACCACCGCCAGGATTATCTTCGCGCCCGCCTGGTTACCGGTCAAGGCGGCGTGGTCGTGGCGGAGCCTTACGCCAGACAGGATTCATCCATGATGAACATCCTCGCCCATTCCGACGTCCTGATCATACGCCCTCCCCATGCGCCGCAGGCTGACGCCGGGGCCGAATGCCCGGTCATCAAACTCAGGGCCTGAACCCGCAGCCAAACGTAGACAACACGCTTTCACGGCACTCGATGAGGCATTTGTACACCCGCCTGCTGACATCGCCCGGAACGGCGCCGCGTTCAATGCCCTCAGGCCCGCCAGACAAACTGTAACGTTGCGCCTTTGGAGACGGCCGACAAATATCGGCTTCCCCAAAACCATGTCTTGGCGAATGGAAATTCCCCGCCCCTTGAGCTTTTTTCCTCTCCACGAATCACGTTGCTGTGCCAAAATAAATCAGCTGCAAAGCGTTATCGGGATTGACAGAATAAATGCGAAACTGTCACCAAGGCGGATAGTAGAGGTCAAAAATTCCGGAAATTCCAAAAAATGAAAATTACTTATAATTATCAATTAAATAAGATAAAAATCGTACAAAACAGAATTTCCTGCAATAAAAATTAGTTCTCCATAAATTAAGCTTTCCAAAACAGCCTCCATAATAATAATCATAGTCTATAAGCAGACTCACTGGAGTTTCTTGATGAACACGGCATCCACGCCCAAGACCACGGGACCCGACATTGCCGGGCAGATTGCCCACGCCATGCGGAGCATGGGTGTTTCGCCGATCCCGCGCAACTACAGCCTTTTCTACGAAGCCTATATCGGTTCGAACCCTGCGCTGACCAAGGATCTGGCGGCGCTGGGAAACCGGGCGACACAGGACGATCTGGACGAGCTATCCGCGCGTTACGGTGATGGCGGTCCCGCGCGCTTCATCGACGATGCGCATGAAAAGCTGCGACGCGAACTGGAAGCCCTTCTGGGGACCTTACGGCGGGAACAATCCTCCATCGAGAACTACAACAGGATTCTCGGCGAGACGCGGCAGCGTATCGATGACAAGAATGCCGCCAGCAGCAATATTCTGAGAAACGCAATTGCGTTGCTGGCCGAGGCCACCGGCTCGAAGATCATCGACGGCGAAAAGGCGTTCAACGACGTCAACCGCCATGCCGAGGAAATGCACCAGGTGCGCCTGGAGCTGGATGAATACAAGCGCATCGCCAATACCGATTCGCTGACCCGCCTTTCCAACCGGCGGGCTTTCGACGACCGGCTGGCAACCGTTTATGATACCTCCATCGGCCTGCAATATACGTCGCTCGTCCTGCTCGATATCGATCACTTCAAGCGGATCAACGACACGTTCGGCCATCCGGTCGGCGACAAGATTCTGGCCACCGTCGCTTCGGTCATTCGCGCCAATGTCCGCAAGGACGGCTTCGTCGCCAGAAGCGGCGGCGAGGAATTCGCCATCATTCTCGACGGCAATACGCCGGAGGAAGTCATGGTGATGTGCGAGCGCATCCGCCTGTCGCTGGAGAGCACACCCTTCCGCAATTCGAGATCAGGCGCGGATTACGGCACGGTAACGATCTCGATCGGTTTTGCCGCTGCCGCGCAGGCCACCAATCCGACCGAACTTTACGCCCATGCGGATACGGCGCTCTACCACGCCAAGGAAACCGGCCGGAACCGCTCGGTCTTCTACGAGGACGGTATGCAAAAGAACTATACCGGCAAAAACTGGCTGATTTATCGGACTTGAGGCAAATTGCGCCGATTTGGGCGCTTTAAAAACACAGCGCTGTCCCCACCCTCATTCCTGACAAGCATAGGAATGAGGGCGAGAGGGGGAAGCCTCACCACATCGTCTTCGCCGCGCGCGCCGCCCATTCGCGATCATAGGTCTCCTGATCGAATTCCGCCTTGGCCGCCTTGAGCAGCAGACCCGGCGTCGGAAGCGACGACGGGTCGACAAAATTGTCGGGATTCCACAATTCAGACCGCATCAGCGCCCGTGCACACTGGAAATAGACTTCGTCGATCGTGACCACGATGACGGTGCGCGGATGTTTGCCATCCATCTCGAAGCTCTGCAACAACGTGGGGTCAACGGAAACCACGGCGCGGCCATTGATGCGCATGGTCGTATTCGAGCCGGGGATCAGGAACATCAGCGCCACGCGCGGATCCCGCACGATGTTGAGAAGCGAATCCACGCGGTTATTGCCGCGCCAGTCCGGCAGCAGCACGACCTTGTCATCGTCCACGCGCACCACACCGCCCTTGTCGCCGCGCGGTGAACAGTCCATGCCCTCCGGCCCCACCGTCGCCAGAGCGAGAAACGGTGACGTTTCGATCATCAGCCTGTATTCGGCCGTCAGCGCGGCTGTCACCTTGGCGATGGATGCCTCGCTCGTGCCGTCATAGATGGCCTTTAATTCCTCGACCGTGCGAATGATCGTCATGTCAGTTCCTATCCCTCGAAATCACCCTGCGACACCGCCGGGCGCAATCCCTTACTCTTCCGCCGCTTCCGCCTTTTCCCGCTCCGCCCGCTCACGCGCCGTGCGCGCGGCGACGAGATCGGCTGGCTGGGCGTTGCCACGGATCAGCGAACGGCCGGCATAAATGCCGCCGACGACCTCCATGGCGAAACGCTCCTCGTCGCGGTCGCGGAATTCCTCCACCAGACGGGCGGCGTCTTCCCGCTCCTCGCCCATGGCGCCCAGAACCTCCTCGCTGAAATTCAGCGCCGATTCCAGCGTCTCGCGAATCTGGTAATCCACGCCGGCCTTCAGCAGATCGATGGCATGGCCACGGTCATAGGCGCGAGCGAGAACCGGAACCAGCGGGAATTCATGCTTGACGATCTCCGCGATCCGGACGGCTGCTTCCTTGTCGTCGACGCAGATGAGAACAGCACGCGCCGTGCTGGCGCCGGCGGCATGGAGGATTTCCGCGCGTGAGCCATCGCCATAATAGACCTTGAAACCGAATTCCGCCGCATCGCGCACGAAGTCGGCATCCTTGTCGATCAAAGACAGCGTGTAACCGCGCGCCAGAAGCGGCTGGCTGACGATCTGGCCGAAACGTCCGAAACCAATCAGGAGAATGCTGCCCTCGACATTTTCAGGCATGTCGAGATCGTCAGTATTGGGCACCGCCGCCGGCACCAGCCGGTCGTGCAGGATGACCATCAGCGGCGTCAGGACCATGGAGATGATGATCGTCGCCGTCAGGATGGCATTGGCCTCCCGGTCGAGAATGCCGGCGCTGACAGCGGCAGAATAGAGCACGAAGGCGAATTCGCCGCCCTGCGCCATCAGCACCGCCCGTTCCAGGCTTTCACGCCTGGTGGTGCCGAGCGCCCGCGCCACGCCATAGATGAGGAAGGCCTTGAGCAGCATGTATCCGGCGACACTGACCAGCACCAATTGCCAGTTGGAGGCAATGACGGCAAGATCGATCGCCATGCCGACGCCGAGGAAGAACAGGCCGAGCAGAATGCCGCGAAACGGCTCGATATCCGCCTCCAGCTGATGGCGGAAGGAGGATTCCGACAGCAGCACGCCGGCCAGGAAAGCGCCCATCGCCATGGAAAGGCCGCTGACCTGCATCAGAAGCGCCGAACCCAGCACCACCAGCAGCGCCGCAGCCGTCATCACCTCGCGCGCACCGGAGGCCGCCAGCAGGCGGAAGAACGGGTTGAGCAGATAACGTCCGGCAAGGATGAGCGCACCGACGGCGGCAAGCGCAATGCCGACGGAAACCCAGCGCTCCGACGCCGTGACATCTTCCCCGCCCGAACCGAGGAAGGCGACGAGCGCCAGCAGCGGCACGATGGCCAGATCCTCGAACAGCAGGATGGCGATGATGCGCTGCCCTTTCAGGCTGGACATGCTGTTGCGCTCCTGCAGCATCTGCATGACGATCGCCGTCGACGTCAGCACGAAGCCCGTGCCAGCGACGAAGGACATGATGACAGGAAAGCCGAGACCGACCCCGATCAACGTCAGGCCGCCCATGCAGACCAGCACCTGCAATGCGCCGAGCCCGAAAATATCCTGCCGCATGGACCACAGCCGCGACGGCTGCATTTCAAGGCCGATGATGAACAGGAACATCACCACGCCGAGTTCCGCTATGTGCAGAATGGCCTGCGAATCGGAAAAGAAACCAAGACCGTAAGGCCCGATCACCAGGCCGGCTGCGAGATAACCCAGCACAGAGCCGAGGCCGATGCGCTTGAAGATCGGCGCGGCGACAACGCCTGCCGCCAGCAATACGACCACCTGGGCCAGATCATTTCCGTTCGCTTCTACGGCCACACGCCACCCCGTTTAAATAGTGAGACAAGAGCTTTGCCCTCGTCCGATTATCGGCAACGCGCGAGAACATTTTCTCCGTCATGCCGGACTAGATCCGGCATCCAGCCACGGCGCGTCTGCGCCGTGAAAGGACTCTCCCGCGATCAAGGACTTGATCGCGCTGGACCCCGGATCAAGTCCGGGGTGACGAAGAGCGAATGCAACAACGTTGCCAAACGCAGCAGTTCTTCGACCCCTTTGCCATCATTCTCACGAGGGCGTCTCCCTCGCTGTTTTCTCTACCGGTACCGCGGCTCCCTGCTCAAGCCCTTTTCGGCGAGCTCCCGTTCATAATCCGCAAACAGCCTGTCCCCGGTCTCACCCAGTTCCTTCAGGTATTTCCAGGTGTAGATGCCGCTGTCATGGCCATCGTCAAAAACGATGCGCACCGCATAGTTGCCTGTCGCGACCATGGAGCGGATGGCGACATCGCGTTTGCCCGGCACCGTGACCTTTTGTCCCGGCCCGTGGCCCTGCACTTCGGCCGAGGGCGAAAGCACGCGCAGCATCTCGGCCTTCAGCCGGTAAACGCTTCCATCGTCGAAGGAAACGGTCAATTCGCGCCGGTCTTTCGACACAAGCAGCTCTGTCGGCCAGGCATCACTCATTTTTCACTTCCGCAAGCTCATCACATGCGTCAGAATTACGGACTTGCCTCAGCATAGGCAAGCCACTACATCATTTGAGGGGCGCATCGCGCAATGAGGATGGAGACGTGAACAGTTTCCCCGGATCGCTTGGAAAAGCGCAGTTCCTGACGGAAAACAACGCACCGATGGTGGACCCTTTCGGCCGCGCCATCACCTATCTGCGCGTTTCCGTGACCGACCGCTGCGATTTTCGCTGTACCTATTGCATGTCCGAACACATGACCTTCCTGCCGAAGAAGGACCTTCTGACGCTCGAAGAACTCGACCGGCTCTGTTCCGTCTTCATAACGCGCGGCGTCCGCAAGCTGAGGCTGACCGGCGGTGAGCCGCTGGTGCGCAAGAACATCATGTCCCTGGTGAGGAACCTCGGGCGGCATGTCGAGAGCGGTGCGCTCGAGGAATTGACGCTGACCACCAACGGCTCACAGCTGGCGAAATTCGCAGCCGAACTCGCCGATTGCGGCGTGCGCCGCATCAATGTCTCCCTCGATACGCTCGACAGCGATAAATTCCGCCATATCACCCGCTGGGGGGATATCGACCGGGTGATGGAGGGGCTCGATGCCGCACAGGCGGCAGGCATCAAGGTGAAACTCAACGCCGTTGCGCTGAAGGACTTCAACGATGCCGAAATGCCGGAGCTGATGCGCTTCGCCCACGGCCGCGGCATGGACCTGACGGTCATCGAGACCATGCCGATGGGCGAGATCGAGGAAGACCGCACCGACCGTTATCTGCCGCTTTCAAAATTGCGCAGCGATCTCGAGCAGAGCTTCACGCTCATCGACAGCGATTACCAGACCGGCGGCCCGGCCCGTTACGTGACGGTGAAGGAAACCGGCGGCCGGCTGGGCTTCATCACGCCCATGACCCATAATTTCTGCGAAAGCTGCAATCGTGTCCGTCTCACCTGCACCGGCACGCTCTATATGTGTCTCGGCCAGGACGACGCTGCCGATCTGCGCACGGCGCTGCGCGCGTCCGACAGCGACGCCTATCTTTCCAGCGCCATCGATGAAGCCCTTCTGCGCAAGCCGAAAGGACACGATTTCATCATCGACCGCACCCACAACCGACCCGCAGTCTCCCGCCATATGAGCGTGACAGGCGGCTGAGGCCGGCTGAACGTCTTTCTCATCCACCCACCCATATAAACGGTTGAATTGCCAGCTCTGCCGTGCCACGTCTCTTTATATGGAGGAATGCGTGGTTGCGCCGTAACGGCGGCTCCAGATCGCCCGGAGGGGCGGACGGAGTAAACCGCGCATGGTCTGGGATATTTGGGAATGGCATTGACGGACAATACGCGCGGCGCGCTTTTCATGGCGCTCGCAATGGCAAGCTTCACGGCCAACGACGCGCTGACGAAGTCCGTCACCCCCTACATCAACACCGGTCAGATCATGTTCGTCCGCGGCATCATGACCGTGGTGCTGATCTATATCGCGGCCCGGCATTTCGGCGCGCTCCGGCCCCTGAAAACCCTTTTGCGCCCCATCATCATCCTGCGCTGTCTCTGCGAGGTGACCGCCGCCGTTCTTTATCTGACGGCGCTCGGCCTCATCGAATTTTCCAATGCCTCGGCCATATTGCAGTCCCTGCCGCTGGTGGTGACGCTGGGTGCGGCGTTGTTCCTGCGCGAACCTGTGGGCTGGCGGCGCTGGGTGGCGATCATCGTCGGTTTCATCGGCGTGCTCGTCATCATCCGGCCCGGCCCGGAAGGCTTTACGCCGGGCGCGCTGCTGGTTGTCGCATCGCTGGCCGTTACCGCCGCGCGTGATCTGCTGACGCGGAAAATGTATGCCGATGTGCCTTCGCTTGCGATCACCGTCATCACCGCCTTCGTCAACATGGCAGTGGGCGGCCTCTTGATCCTGCCCTTCGGCGGCTGGCAGCCTATGAACGTCACGATCGTCTCGCATCTGGCCGCCTCGGCCATTCTGGTGCTGGTCGGCTACCAGGCGATCATATTGTCGATGAGATCGGGCGAAATTTCCTTCGTCGCGCCGTTCCGGTATACCGGCCTGCTCTGGGGTTTCATGATCGGCATATTCTTCTTCAACGAGAAGATCGACAATTACACCATCATCGGCGCCATGATCATCATCGGTTCGGGCCTTTATACCTTCTACCGGGAAAGCCTGCGAAAGCGCTCGCAGATGGCCAAGCGCGCGGCCGCCACCCCCACTGCCGTGACCACCGTACGGCCGGCTTCCGTAACGAAAGCTGCCGTAACGGAAGAGGCGGGAGAATGACATGAACGGCGGCCGTTTTCTGGACAGAACCACCCCACCCCACATCATCACGCTGGTCGTCATCGCCGGTGTCGCGGCGCTGTGCATGAATGTGTTCCTGCCCTCGCTTGCGACGATGGCAGTGTATTTCGAGACCGATTACGCGGTGATGCAATTCGCCGTCTCGGGTTATCTCGCCGCCACCGCCTGCCTGCAGCTCGTCATCGGCCCGCTCTCCGACCTCTTCGGGCGCCGCCCCGTCATGCTCGCCAGCATCGCCGTCATGATCGTCGCGACGCTTGTGTGCATGCTGGCGCCCAATATCACAGTCTTCATGATCGGGCGCGTGGCGCAGGCGGCCGTCGTTTCCGGCTTCGTGCTGGCCCGCGCGATCGTGCGCGACATGGTGCCCATGGAACAGGCGGCCTCGATGATCGGCTATGTGACGATGGGCATGTCCGTGGTGCCGATGGTCGGGCCAACGGTTGGCGGCCTGCTCAATGACATCTCGGGCTGGCAATCAAGCTTCGCCCTCCTCTGCCTGCTTGGCCTCGGCATCCTGGCGCTCGCCTGGCTCGATCTCGGCGAAACCAACCACAACAGATCGGCAAGCTTCTCGCAGCAGTTCCATGCCTGGCCGGAACTTCTGCGCTCGCCGCTGTTCTGGGGTTACGCTCTGACCTCGACCTTCTCATCGGGCATGTTCTTCTCCTTTCTCGGCGGCGCGCCTTTTGTCGGCAGCGTGCTTTATGGGCTTTCGCCGGCCATGCTCGGCCTGCAATTCTTCTTCATGGCCAGCGGATACATGCTCGGCAATTTCATCTCCGGTCGTTATGCCAGCGAAATCGGCATCACCCGCATGATGCTGTCGGGCAATGTCATCGGCATTGCCGGCATCATCGCCGCCATCGCGCTGATCTCGGTCGGGGCGGAAAGCGCCTATGCGTTTTTTGTGCCGCTCGCCCTGATCGGCGTCGGCAACGGCGTGACGCTGCCCAGCGCCAATGCCGGCATGGTCAGCGTCCAGCCGCATCTGGCTGGCTCAGCCTCCGGTCTCGGCGGCGCCATGACCATTGGCGGCGGCGCGGCACTCTCGGTTCTCGCCTCCTCGGTTCTTTCAAAAGAGGATGGAACCTGGCCGCTTCTTCTGGTGATGCTGGCGACCGGCCTTGTCGCCCTCCTCACCACCTATATCGTAAGGCTGCAGGAAAAGCGGGAATGACGGCCCCTTTTGAAATACCCGGCCTGGTACTCGCCGGCGGGCTTTCGCGGCGTATGGGCAGCAACAAGGCGATGGTGCAATTGGGCGATGCGCCTCTCATGTCCCATGTCATCAGCCGCATCACGCCGCAGGTCTGCGACGTCACCATCAATGCGGCCAATGGCTGGGCGGAAAGTTTCGGCCTGCCGCTGCTGCCCGATACGCTGAACGGCCACGCCGGTCCGCTCGCGGGCGTTCTGGCCGGCATGCGCCATTTCCAGCATCGCGGCGACGCGGTCAGCCACTTTCTGACAGCGCCCGCCGACAGCCCGTTTTTCCCTGACGATCTTGTGATGCGGCTTTGCGAACACCTGTCCGACAATGCAATCGTCATTGCCGCCTCCAGCGGCCAGCTTCATCCGGTCTTTGCGTTGTGGCCGGTCGCTCTCGCCGATGATCTCGAGGCATGGCTGAAGAACGATGCCAACCGGCGCATCCGCGCTTATCTTGCCCGGCATGTCACCATTGGGGTTGCATTTGCGCCGCTGGAAACGGCAAAGGGCAGCCTCGATCCGTTCTTCAACATCAACACGCCGGATGAGCTTGCACTGGCGCGCAGCTATCTGGAGAGCATGGAAGCATGACGGCACAAAAGGTCTTCGGCATCGCCGGCTGGAAGAACTCGGGCAAAACTGGTCTTGCCGTGCGCATCGTCACCGAACTGACGGCGCGCGGCTACCGTGTCTCCACCATCAAGCACGCCCATCACGATTTCGATATCGACAAGGTCGGCGCCGATAGCTGGCGTCACCGGCAGGCCGGCGCGCACGAGGTCACGATCGTTTCCGGCACCCGCTTCGCCATCATGCATGAATTGCGCGGCGAACCGGAGCCCTCCTTCGAAGACATCCTCTCCCGCCTCGCGCCGTGCGACCTGGTGCTGATCGAAGGTTATAAATACGAGCCGGTGCCGAAAATCGAAGCGCGCCGGGTTGAGGCGGCGAAAACGGAACCGCTGGCGCCGCTCGATCCGCATATCGTCGCCATTGCCGCCGATCACGCGGTGACGGACACGGCGCTTCCGGTTTTCGATCTCGACGATACCGGCGCGATTGCCGACTTCATCGAGACGACGGTGGGTCTTGTCAGGGGTTAGACACGTAGCGGCTCGACCTGACTTGGGCTGCATCCCCAAATCCGTCATACCGGCCTTGAGCCGGTATCCAGCCAGCCCAAGTCCTTGGGCTGAGGAGACTCATTCCGCCGCGCAGGCGCGCGTCGACTGGATGCCGGATCGGGTCCGGCATGACGGAGGAGAAAACCGCGAGAAACCAATGCCCACTAAGCCCGAGGCACCCATTCCAGAACTTTTTCCGCACGCATCACCCCATAAAATGAAAAAGCCGGGCTCATCACCCGGCTTCATCATTCCTTGAGACGCAATACCTATTCAAGGAAAGTGGATGGGTTCACCGGCGTCGCATCCTTGCGAACTTCGAAGTGAACCTGCGGACGTTTGGCGCTGCCGGTCATGCCCGAGGTGGCGATGGTCTGGCCGCGCTGAACCTTCTGGCCACGCTGCACGTCGAGATTGGCAGCGTTGCCATATACCGTGACCTTGCCGTCGTCATGGCGGACAAGAACCGTGTTGCCGAGCTGCTTCAGGCCATTGCCGGCATAGATGACGACACCGTTTTCAGCGGCCTTGATCGGCGTGCCCTCGGGAACCGAAATGTTGATGCCGTCGTTGCGGCTGCCTTCGACATTGTCACCGAAATTATTGATGACCGCGCCGCGCACCGGCCAGCGATATTTGCCGATGCCGGTGGATTCCGGTGCGACCGACGCCATGTCGGCCTTTTTCTCGATATCGCTGACACTGGCGGTGGCCGGAGTTGCGGGCGCAGCCGGAGCGGCGGCGGCGGCCGGCGCCTTATAGGGCTCCGGCTTGACGGATGCGGTTTCGACGGGCTTTGCGGCTTCCTTGGCGGGAACGGAAGCGGTCTTGATGGCATCCGTCGAAGCACCCGGCATGTTGAGCGTCTGGCCGACGCGGATGCTTTCGTTGCCGAGACCGTTTGCCGCCTTGAGAGCAGCCACCGACACGCCGTTTGCACGGGCGATCTTGGCGAGGCTGTCGCCCGGCTGAACCTTGTAGCCACCAGAAGGCGGCAGCGGCTTGCCGCCCGGAGGCGTCAGTTTGCCAGCTTCAGCAGAAACCTTGTCACGGGCGGCGGCCTGCGACGGCAGCACGGCCACGTTTCCATCCGGCGCACGCAGCGGTGTCGGCTGGTCGCCATTGCGGTTGAGCGCAATATCGCCGGCGGCATCCTTGGCGGCGTTGCGGACCTGGCCGAACTTCGGAATGAGGATCGACTGGCCGGCCTGCGCGGCGGAAGCGGTCTTCAGGCCATTGACCCGCAGCAGTTCCTTTTCCGGAACGCCGTAGCGGTTGGAGAGGGT
Organism: Agrobacterium sp. 5Ca39; assembly: GCF_055382365.1. Lineage (NCBI taxonomy): Bacteria > Pseudomonadati > Pseudomonadota > Alphaproteobacteria > Hyphomicrobiales > Rhizobiaceae > Agrobacterium > Agrobacterium sp. 5Ca39. The sequence goes on from NZ_AP026436.1 coordinate 1,281,845, forward strand.
CGCAATGCTTTCGCCGGGACGCAGGGTCACGGAGGCGGCGCCATCGGTGTGCCAGCCGTTTTTGTCGGAGCGAACGGTCGCGGTGGTCAGGTTGTCAGCGGCGGGTGCGGCAGCCTGCCGTGCGGGCGCTGCCAGAGACGGCGCGGCCTTGGGCTGGGCGGACGGGAAAGGCTGGGCCATGGCTTCGTTGCGGGTCGACGGATCGCGGCTCGCCACGGCTGTCGGCGCAGACAGCTCGGAACGCTGCACCGGCGAGGCCGAGGCACGGGCCGTGGACGGCTGAACGCCACCGTAACCACCCGACTGCTGCGGATAGGAATTGCCGGCCATGTTCTGGTTGGCATAACCTCCCTGTGGCGCGGCAGAGGCGTAACCGCCATTCATGTCGCCCTGCGGAACCGGGGCCTGCCCGTAAGCACCGCCGCCCTGACGGGCAGGAATTGACGCCGTGGTCATCTGATCCGGTCCACTGGAAAAGAGGCCGCTGAACCGCGTTGCATCCGAGCTACAGCCCGTTGCGACGCTTGCCAGCAATGCCGCTGCGAACATTTTTGCGACTGATTTTCCGATTTTAGACGAATGTCTCATACGCATGACTCGATCTACACTGACGCCAACCCGCCGCATCGAGATCGATCCGGCACAAATTTCAATTCTTGCAAGGCCCATTTCCCGAGATGGGGAAAACCATGCGTCGATGTTTATGATTAAAGCGCGTTAGTGTTACCACGCCGTTAAAACGTTAAGCCGTTTGGCGCTTTTTTGACACTTCGATAACCATGACGAAGACAGGATGCGCCATGATGAAACAATTAAATCTCTTAAAATCAGATGTTTGCGAAAATTCAGAACATTAGGAGACCAAAATACAATGTCTCGAAAATTTTCATTTTGTCACAAATGACGCGCAATATGGGTGCTGAGCGGCAGGTAGGGCGCCTCGAACAGTTCTTCCTTCTCGAAGCGGCTGCCGGTCTTGGAAAAGCGCGTCATCACGCAGCGATCACCTTCAACGATGATCGGCGCGATCATCATGCCGCCGGAAACGATCTGCTCGGCAAAGAAACGGGGCATGGTGGTGAAGGCCGCCGTGGAAACGATTCGGTCAAAAGTGCCCTCACCCACCAGGCCGTTGCTGCCATCCGCCTGGCGGATGACGACGTTGCGGATTGCAAGATCATCGAGACAGTTCTGCGCCTGCTGCACCAGCGTCTTGTACCGTTCCAGCGAAAAGACGCGCTCAACCCGGCGGGCAATGATCGCCGTCATGAAACCGCTGCCGGTACCGATTTCCAGCACGCGCTGGCCGGGTTTCAGCTGCAGGCGGGCAAGGATTTTCACCGCCATGTCGGCCCCTTCCATGAAGGAACCGCAGTCGATCGGGATGGTGCGGCTGGAATAGGCGTCGGCGGCAAATTGCGGCGGCACGAATTTGGATCGTGGCGTCTGCTCAACCGCCGTCAGCAGGTCGAGATCGGAAATCCCCTCGCCCCGCAAGCGCAGAACGAGAGCTGCAAAACCTTCCTTTTCGACCATGGCAGATTTCAATCGGCGACTCCGAATCCAAGCGCTTGCGCAACCCGATCCTTCACCGTGTAATCCGTCAGGTCAAGCTTCAGCGGCGTGACGGAAATCTTGCCATGCTTTAAGGCGTGGATATCGGTGCCTTCGCGGAAGGTGCCCATGCGTTCGCCGAAACGCAGCCAGTAATAGGGAAAACCGCGGCCATCCTGGCGTTCTTCCACCGTCAGGCCGAAATCGAGCTTGCCCTGCCCCGTGACGGACACGCCCTGCACATCCTTTGGCGCGCAATTGGGAAAATTGAGATTGAGGAAGGTGCCGTCAGGCAGATCGACATCGATGAGCTTGCGAATAAGATCGGGCGCATAGGTCTCGGCCACCTCCCACGGCACGACGCGGCCTTCGGCATGGCTAAAGGCCTGGCTGAGCGCAAAAGACCGCACGCCCTGCAGCGTACCTTCAATGGCCCCGGCAATCGTGCCGGAATAGGTCACGTCATCGGCCATGTTGGCGCCGGCATTGACACCTGACAGTACGAGATCTGGCTTTTCCGGCAGAACCTCGCGAATGCCCATGATAACGCAATCAGTCGGCGTGCCGCGCAGAGCGAAATGCTTGTCGGAAACCTTGCGAAGACGCAACGGCTCGGACAGCGTCAGGGAGTGAGCAAGCCCGCTCTGGTCTGTCTCCGGCGCAACGATCCAGACGTCGTCGGAGAGCGTGCGAGCGATACGCTCCAGCACGGCCAGCCCTTCGGCGTGGATACCGTCGTCGTTTGTCAGCAAAATCCGCATGTTTTCCTCCCGCTCTTCATTTTGCTCAGGCAGAACACTCCCCGAACCGTCATCCCGGCCTTGAGCCGGGATCCAGTCGACGCGTGTCTGCGCCACGGGAATAGTCCTTTTCAGCCCAACGACTTGGGCTGGATGGATGCCGGATCAAGTCCGGCATGTCGCCATCTTTGAAATCAAGCCGCCTTTTCGATCCGCGTCAGACCGCCCATATAGGGCAGCAGCACATCAGGAATTGTGACAGAGCCATCGTCGTTCAGGTAATTTTCGAGAACGGCGATCAGGCAGCGGCCGACAGCCGTGCCGGAACCGTTCAGCGTATGCACGAACTTCGTCGCCTTGTCGTCCTTGCCGCGATAGCGCGCATTCATGCGGCGCGCCTGGAAATCGCCGCAGACCGAGCAGGACGAGATTTCGCGATAGGTATTCTGACCGGGCAGCCACACTTCCAGATCGTAGGTCTTGCGCGCGCCAAAGCCCATGTCACCGGTGCAGAGCGTCATGGTGCGGAAATGCAGGCCCAGCCGCTTCAGCACCTCCTCGGCGCATGCCGTCATGCGCTCATGCTCGGCGACAGCGCTTTCCGCATCCGTGATGGAGACGAGCTCGCACTTCCAGAACTGGTGCTGGCGCAGCATGCCGCGCGTGTCACGGCCTGCCGAACCCGCTTCCGAGCGGAAGGACGGTGTGAGTGCGGTGAAACGCAGGGGCAGCTTTTCCTGCTCGAGGATTTCGCCGGCCACGAGGTTGGTCAGGGTCACCTCCGCCGTCGGGATCAGCCAGCGGCCATCGGTGGTCTTGAACAGGTCCTCGGAGAATTTCGGCAATTGCCCGGTGCCGAACATCGCCTCGTCGCGCACCATCAGCGGCGAGGAAACTTCGGTATAGCCATGTTCCGAGGTGTGCAGGTCGATCATGAACTGGCCGAGCGCCCGCTCCAGCCGCGCGAGCTGGCTGGTGAGAACGGTGAAACGCGAACCCGAAAGTTTGGCGGCCCGCTCGAAATCCATATAACCAAGCGCTTCGCCGATTTCGAAATGTTCCCTGGCCTCGTGGTTCCAGCCGGGCTTCTGGCCGACGACGCGGGTCACCACATTGTCATGCTCGTCCTTGCCATCGGGCACATCGTCGAAGGGCATGTTCGGCAGGCGCGACAGGGCGTCGTTCAACTCGGCGGTGACCTGACGGTCCTCCTCCTCGGCGCGCGGCATCTTGTCCTTGAGGTCGGCGACCTCGGCTTTAAGTTTTTCCGCAAGCTCCATGTTCTTCTGCGCCATGGCGGCGCCGATTTCCTTGGAGGCGGCATTGCGGCGGGACTGCATGTCCTGCAGGGACTGGATGACGGAACGGCGCTTTTCATCGAGCGCGATCAGACCTGCGGCCGCAGGCTCCGCGCCACGGCGTGCGAGCGCCGCGTCAAAAGCTTCGGGGTTTTCACGTATCCATTTAATGTCGTGCATCGTCGTTCCAGACCGTTGTTGCATCACCGATGTTTTACAGCAAAACGCCGGGCAGAAGCCCGGCGCGAGGAGATGTCTTGAGCGGCGAGACCTTCGAAAACTCAGGTCTCCTCCAGCTCCGTGCTTGCGGATTCCGCAGCGCGCTTCCTCTCCACGAGTCGAGCCATGTAGATGGAAATCTCGTAGAGAATGATCGCAGGCAGTGCAAGACCGATCTGGGACATCGGATCCGGCGGGGTCAGCACGGCGGCGACCACAAAGGCCATGACAATCGCGAACTTGCGCTTCTCACGCAGCCAGTCGCTGGTCAGAAGGCCCACGCGCGCCAGAAGCGTCGTGACCACGGGCAGCTGGAACACCAGACCGAAGGACAGCACCAGCGTCATGATGAGGCTCAGATATTCCGACACCTTCGGCATCAGCGAAATCGCAACCTCGCCATCTTCTGGCAATTGCTGCATGGCGAGGAAGAACCACATGACCATGGGCGTGAAGAAGAAATAGACGAGCGCCGCTCCGATGAGGAACAGGATCGGCGATGCGACGAGGAACGGCAGGAAAGCGGCGCGCTCGTTCTTGTAGAGGCCGGGCGCCACGAATTTATAAAGCTGCGAGGCGATCACCGGAAAGGAGATGACCATCGCGCCGAACATGGCGACCTTGATCTGCGTGAAGAAGAATTCCTGCGGCGCGGTATAGATCAGCGACGACTTCGTCACATCAAGGCCAGCCCAGAGAACCGCCCACTTATAGGGAATGACAAGCAGGTTGAAGAGATGCTTGGCAACGGCAAAACAGGCGATGAAGGCAACGAAGAACGCACCCAGCGACCAAATCAGCCGTGTGCGCAGTTCCATCAGATGTTCGATAAGCGGCTGCGGCTTGTCCTCGATGTCCCCGCTCATGCTTCATCCTTTTTGGGCTTTGCAGCCTTTGTTCTCGCCGGCTTCACCGGCTTGGCATCGGCGGCCACGACAGGCTTTTCAGCCACGACTTTCCTGGCGGCCGCTTTTCTCGCGACGGCTTTTACGGTCGGCTTTGCAGCTGAAGTCTCCGTGGAATTGACAGCAACGGGTTCGGACGCCGCGACCGCTTTGGCGCGGCTGGCGCGTTTCGGCTTGGCGGCAACCGCTTCCGCCTCGACGGTCGCAATCGATTTAGCCCGGGCACGCTTCGGCTTTTCCGCCGGTACGACCGGTGCCGCAACGGGGGCGCTGGCAGTCACGGGCGGGGTATCCGGCAGCTTCATCTCAGGCTCGGGAATGCTGACGAGCGGTGCAACCGGCTCACTGGTCGCCGGTGCTGCGGTCGACGTAGCAGGCGAGGATGACAGGCCCTCAGGCGGCGTGGTCGCCTTCTGAAGATCGGACTTGATCTCGTTGCCGAGCTGGCGAAGCGGGTTCATCGCATCACGCAGCGAGTTGGTCGGGTTGAGATTGCGGACATCCGATATGGTCTGGCGCACATCGTCCATGTCGGCCTCTTTGAGGGCCTCATCGAACTGGGTACGGAAATCCCCCGCCATCTTGCGAAGGCCAGCCATGGTCTTGCCAAAGGCGCGGATCATGGGCGGCAAGTCTTTCGGCCCGACAACCACGATCAGTACGACCGCAATCACCAGCAGCTCGCTCCAGCCGATATCAAACATCAATATGCTCCCGAGACCCTAACGCGCGTCAGTCTCAAACCAAACGGCAGGGCCGCTTACTTGATCTCGTCAGCCTTGTGGTCGACGGTCTTCGTGTTGGCATCGGCCGGCGGCGGCGTCTGGTCTTCGTCAGCCATGCCCTTCTTGAAGCTCTTGATGCCCTTGGCGACATCGCCCATCAATTCCGGGATCTTGCCGCGTCCGAATAGAACGAGAACGATCACCAGCACGATGAGCCAATGCCACACACTAAAAGAACCCATAACTGAAACTCCTGAATTTCGCTTTCAGACGATGTAAGACGTTTGAAAGGCTTTTTCAAACAACAAATTGCCGCTTCAACAGGGTGTGAGCATAAAGTTTTTGCGTCGTGTCGCCCGCGCGATAACGATCTCAATCGTCGCCGTCGCCACCACCAGGCGCAAGCAGGCCCAGCTCTTCCAGATCAAGTTGCGTGATCGGGTCTTCATCCTCACGCAATTCGTCGCTCATCATCGGCAGGGGCACGCCGAAATTGGAAGGTATGCGGCCGGAAAGCAGCCCTGCTCCCTTCAGCTCCTCGAGCCCCGGCAGGTCGCGCAATTCCTCGAGGCCGAAATGGTCGAGAAACTCAACCGTGGTACCGATCGTCACCGGCCTGCCGGGTGTGCGCCTGCGGCCACGGAACCGGACCCAGCCCGCCTCCATCAAGACGTCAAGCGTGCCGCGCGAGGTCTGAACACCGCGGATTTCCTCGATTTCAGCGCGTGTCACCGGCTGATGATATGCGATAATCGCCAGGACTTCCAGCGCCGCGCGAGAGAGCTTCTTAGGTTCCTTTTCCTCGGCGCGGATGACGAAAGAAAGATCGCCGGCAGTGCGGAAAGCCCATTGCCCGCCCACCTGCACGAGATTGACGCCCCGGCCCGCATAGGCGGCTTTCAGATGCTGAAGAACGGCGTCGACATCCATGCCGCGCGGCAGGCGCTCCGCAATGAAACCCGGAGAGACAGGCTCGGCCGAGGCGAAAACCAAAGCCTCGGCGATCCGCTCGGCCTCTTTCAACTGGCGCTCGGAAAATACCGTGGGTTCTAGTCCCACCCCATCCGTCGCGATCGTCGCCTCGGCCGTCTCATCATTGTCAGTCATTGTCAGTCCTCTCGGCGACCGCCGCACGATCATCCCTCGTGCCACGGCGCATATAGATGGGCTGGAAAGCGCCCTCCTGCCGGATTTGCAGCGTACCCTCGCGCACAAGTTCCAGTGACGCGGCAAAGGCGCTGGCGATCGCCGTCACCCGCATCGCGGGATCGGGGACATATTGCAGCAGATACTGATCGAGCGCGGTCCATTCTCCGACATCGCCGAGGAGACCGGTTAAAAGCTCCCGCGCCTCGACCAGCGACCAGACCTGCCGTTTTTCAATGGTGACCTGGGTGATCGCCTGTCTCTGCCGCAGATTGGCGTAGGCGCTGAGCAGGTCATAAAGGCTCGCCTCGTAGGCCGAGCGGTTGATGTGCGGAATATGCTCCGGCGCACCACGGGCAAACACATCGCGACCGAGCTGGGCGCGGTTGACGAGGCGTTCCGCCGCCTCGCGCATCGCTTCCAGCCGCTTCAGCCGGAAGGCAAGGGTTGCGGCCATTTCCTCACCCGAGGGGCCGTCATCCTTGGATTGCTGCGGAATGAGAAGCTTGGACTTGAGGAAGGCGAGCCACGCGGCCATGACCAGATAATCGGCCGCCAACTCGATACGCACGCGCCGCGCGCTTTCCACGAATTGCAGATATTGCTCGGCAAGCGCCAGCACTGAAATGCGCGACAGGTCCACCTTCTGCGTGCGGGCAAGATGCAGCAGCAGATCGAGCGGGCCTTCGAAACCCGCGACATCGATGACCAGTCCGGCCTCACCCGTCAGCCGCTCCGGCGTCACATCCTGCCAGAGCTTGTCCATCGGCGTCGAATTGCGAGATTTGTCTGCGGCCATCGTTCCATCCGCCGGAGCTTCCGGCCTTGATCCCGAGTAAGCGGCCGCCCGACTATCAGGAAACGGCCCACATGGCGTTGAATTCGGCTCTCAGTTCCGCTTCGTCGGATGGGTCCGCAGTCGGGAAACCCGCTTCAACTGCCCGCACCCGCTCCAGCGACCGGCCGGAAAGAACGGGAACCTCTTTCACAACCTCGAGCATTTCACCCATCACGCCGTTGCAATGCAAGACTATATCGCAGCCGCCAGCAACAATATTCGCAGCTCTTTCACCCAGCGTGCCCTTCAACGCGTTCATCGAACTGTCGTCGGACATCAGCAGGCCGTCAAATCCGATCCGCCCGCGAATAATCTCCTCGATCACCTTCGGTGATGTCGTCGCCGGCCGTTCGCGGTCGACGGCGTTGAACACCAGATGCGCGCTCATCGCCATCAATTCGCGGTTCAGTGCCCGGAAGGGCACGAAGTCATGCGCATCCAGCTCATCGAGCGGCACGTCGACCACAGGCAGTTCATGATGCGAATCCACCATGCCGCGACCATGACCCGGCATATGTTTCATGACAGGCAGCATGCCGCCCGCCTTCAGCCCGTCGGCCGCCGCCTGCCCCATCTCGGCCACCATGGTCGGCGTATAGCCATAGGCACGGTTGCCGATGACATTGCTGGCGCCTTCCACCGGCACGTCGAGCACCGGCAGGCAATCGACGTTGATGCCGAATTTCATCAGGTCAAACGCGTGCAGTCGCGACATCAGCCAGGCGGCACGCAGACCGGCACCCCGGTCGCGCTCATAGATTTCACCGAGAATGCGGGCATTCGGATAAGCCTGCAGGATCGGCGGCTTGATACGCTGAACCCGTCCGCCCTCCTGATCAATCAGCACCGGCGCATCTGCCCGCCCGACGGCATCGCGCATGGCGGCGACGAGATCGGTGATCTGCTGCGGCTCGCCAATATTGCGCCCGAACAGGATGAAACCCCAGGGCTGCTCATCGCGGTAAAGGGCAATCTCGTCGGCAGTCAGCGAAAGCCCGCTGCATCCGAGGATCATAGCTTTGCAATCGGTCATGGTGTCACGCCTGTTACAGAATAGATGGGAAGAACTTTGCCTGCTCCTCGGCCAATGCCGGGGCAGCGACGTTTACCGTCCGTCACCCCGGCCTCCGAGCCGGGGTCCAGCGCGATCAAGTCCTTGATCGCGTAAGACTCGTTTCACGGCGCAGACGCGGCGTGGCTGGATGCCGGATCAAGTCCGGCATGACGGAGGTTAGCTGCTCCGTCACTGTCGTTAGACAATCAGCGCCGGGGTACTACCCCCGGCGCATCTCTATCACCGAGCCACCAGGCAGCTGCCACCGGCCGAACGGAACTTTTCGCACAGCGCCACGGCTTCGTTCTTGTCACCGGCCGGGATACGGACGCGGTAGAAGGTGCCCTTGCCGGCGATTTCGGCAGCCTTGATGTCGACGCCGCGTCCACCGATGACCGAGCCGAACTTGGCCGACATGTTCTGGTAGGACTTCTGCGCTTCCGCCTGGCTCGGCAGCGACGCGATCTGGATATAGTAGCCACCGGCGGACGGCGTGCTGGTCGCAGCCGGTGTAGCAGCTGCGGTCTGCTGCTGCGCGGCCTGCGGCTGAGCAGGCGCAGTCGTCGTCGGACGAACATTGCCCTGATTGGTCACCGTCGCCACGACGTTTGCGGGCTGCGAGGACGGACGTGTTGCCGGAAGCGGCGCGGCGGACTGCGCAGCCGGCTTGGTGGCGGCAGGCGTGTTGGCCTGCGGCTGAGCCTGTTCCGGCGCGACCGGAACCCGCGATGCGGCGATGACGGCGGGAGCGCCCTCACCCGGCTTGGCGGTCTGCGGCGCAGCAAGTTCCTCGACCTTGTCAGCCTTCGGCGGCTGGGCTGCCGGCACCTCGACTTCCTGTGCGACAAGCGTGCCGTCAGGCTTGACGATCATGGTGCGGACCTTGCGCGGGGAAACGCCGGTCGCAGCCGAACCTTCGTTCTGTGCGGCCTTTTCTTCCGGCGAAAGCAGGCGCGGATCCTCGGTCTCGCCAACCGGCGTGCCAGCGGCTTCCATATCGGCGTCGTTTTCGCCTTCCAGCGGCAATTGTTCGGGGATCAGAGTCCGCTGAACCACATCCACGGGCTGTTCGTTGCTGGAAATCAGCGCCGGCTGCTTCGGATCGGCAGCGCTGCCGCCGGCAACGCGATCATAAACCGCCTTGTCCTGATTGGGCACGACACGACCGCCCGGATTTTCCGGCACGACCTTCATCGGGTCGTTATCGGCGGAGATGATGACCGGCGCGCCGTTGGAACCGGTGCTCGACGAACCACCGGAGACCAGCGCGTAAACACCGCCGCCGATCAGCACCACGCCGATGGCAGCCGCAACCGGCATGATCCAGCGGCGACCGCCGCGTTCATCCTCGTCACGATAAGCAGCCTGATTGTCGACGTACGTATTTTCGGGCTCACGAGGCGCATTACCACGGGAAGCGGCAGCCTCCTGCATGGAGCGGCGGAAATCCTCTTCCAGCGCCCGTTCGAACTCGTCGGCCTCTTCCGGAGCCTGAACAGGACGAGCCTGGGCAGCTCCGCGGTTTTCCGCGTGCTTGTGGCGGTCGAGACCACCGGCAACAGCAGGAGCAAACAGCGTCGCAAGCTCGGTGTCGATGTCGAGGTCTTCCTCATGGCGGCGGGGAGCCGGCTTCGGCTCAAAAACGCCAACCGGCAGTTCCGGTACATCCATCTCGACGATGGTTTCCGGATGCTCTTCCGTCTCACCGATCTGCGAGGGATCGAAAGGCAGGCTTTCCAGCGTCTGTGGCGCGACAGGCTGGGGAGCGGCCGGGCGCGGCTGAACCGGAGCGGCAGCAACAGGTGCGGCGGCAACGGCAGCAACAGGTGCGACAACGGGCGCAGGCCGGGGCTGCGGTGCGGGCTGCACCTTCACCGGCTGCGGTGCGGGTGCCTGAACGGCCACCGGCGCGGCCGGCTGCTGGCGGACCGGCTGCGGTGCAGGCGCTGGCGCGACCTCCGCTTCAGCGATGTCGGACAGATCCAGATCGAGATCGAGATCGTCAAGCGCAAGCTCGAAATCATCATCGTTGAAGCCGGCGAAATCAAGCTCCTCCGGGGGTGCTGCGGGCGCTGCATCGGCAACCGGCGCTGCCTTCACCGGAGCGGCAGTAACCACGGGCGGTTCAACCTTGGCAGCCTGCGCTGCGGGGACCGCCTGCACGAGCGGCGCTTCACCGCGACCGGGAATGGAATATTTCGCGACGTCGTAAATCAACTCGTCCATCGGCGAGAGATGTTTCGCCGCCGGCTTCTCGGCAGCCTCAACCGTCAGAGGCTCTGCGGCAGGCGTAAAGACCTCGGCGACCGAAGGCGTGAAGGATGGCGCGGTCTCTTCCGCCTGGACGACGGCAGGCACGGGAGCGACTTCGACCTGAGGCTCTACCCGGGCCGCGGCAGGCTGCCGTTCGGAGCGCGGCTCAACCCGCTTCGGGTCGGCAGCCGAAACATCGCGGCGGGCTCCGAAATTGGCAAGCGGCAACCGCAGGCTCGAAAATTCCAGCGAAGACCGGCCGCCATGCGATGGCGGACGAACGGAAATCGGAGCAGGCGCCTGTTCGGCGACGGCGATTTCCACTTCATCGGCGAGATCGAGGCTCTGGGACTCCGGTGTAGCAGCATAAGCGGCGGCAGCAATATTGCTGGAGACATCTGCCGGAAGCTCCGGCATGGCGTGCCATTCCGGCTGGACGGGTTCCGCGGCCTGCGGCTCTTCCCATGCCACCTGTGAGGCAGCCTGCTCGTAGACCATCGGCTCGGCAGGACGCGCCTGGCGCGAATGCACATCGAAAACTTCAGCCACCGCGCCGGCATCATCGCGGAAATCCGCCCGGATATCCTGCGTGGGGGTTTCGACGTAATTGTGGATATAGGCCTCATTGACCTCTGGAAGCAGCTCTTCCGCTGCTTCGGGAGCGAATGTCACCTCGGGTTCCGGTTCAGCTGCCGGCGCAAGTGCGGGCTCGCGGCGAGCGAAAACGGATTCGACCCGCTGCATGAAATCGCTTGGATGGATGCCTGCACGAACATCGTTTGCCGGATCAAGAACGATCGGATCAGCATGCGGCGCATCGTAAACCTCGAATTCCCGAAGCAGCTCGTCCTCGAGATTAAATTCGGGTTCGCGGCGGGCAACCGGTGAGGCAGCGCGTGGCGCAGCTTCGGAACCCGCATGCGAAGGACGATCTTCGAAGCCGACGATACGCGCCAGTTCTGCCAGAGGATCGTTGTCAGCGAAGCCTTCGGACCGGGCGTCCCGGTTATACGCGACATTTTTTTCGACCATTACGTGTTCCACCATCTACGCATTGCAGCTCTTGCCAGCGTATTGTGAGCAAATAATGGTGAGATGTTATCGCATTTCGTCAGGTGCGTCCGCTCCTAAAAGCGTCAGTCCAGACCTCAGAACATTCGCGACAGCATTCACCAGCCCAAGTCTGGCAATGCTCAATTCTCGGTTTTTATCGTTAATAAAACGTAATTCCTGATGGTCTTTACCCTTGTTCCAGTGTCCATGGAAGGAACTGGCGAGATCATAGAGGTAAAAAGCAAGCCGGTGCGGCTCATGCGAAAGGGCCGCGGATTCGATCAGGCGCGGATATTCCGCGAGTTTTGCAACCAGCTGCAACTCATTGATATCGCTGATCAAAGATACAGATGCCGCCATCTCCTCAGCCGAAGGAGAAAGCCCCGGAAACGCTTCCTGCGCCTGCCGGAAGATCGACATTGAGCGGGCATGCGCATATTGCACGTAAAAGACCGGATTATCCTTCGATTGTTCGGTCACTTTTGCAAAATCGAAGTCCAGCGGCTCGGAATTCTTCCGATAAAGCATCATGAATCGCACCGGATCGCGACCCACTTCGTCGACAACGTCGCGCAGGGTCACGAAGTCGCCGGAGCGCTTCGACATCTTCACCGGCTCACCATCGCGGAACAGCTTGACGAGCTGGCACAGAAGAACCGTCAGCTTCGACTTGCCCTCGGAGACGGCGCGCGCGACGGCTTCAAGACGCTTGACGTAACCGCCATGGTCGGCGCCGAGCACATAGATCATCTCGGAAAAACCACGGTCGAACTTGTTCTTGAAATAGGCGACGTCGGCGGCGAAATAGGTGTAGGAACCGTCCGACTTCATCAGCGCGCGGTCCATATCGTCGCCCACTTCGGTGGAGCGGAACAGCGTCTGTTCGCGGTCTTCCCAGTCATCAGGCAATTCGCCCTTCGGCGGCGGCAGCGTGCCCTTGTAGACATGGCCCTTGAAGGTGAGGTCGTTGATGGCCGACAGGATCGGCCCGCCATTGCCCTCATGCAGCGTGCGCTCCGAAAAGAACACGTCGTGCCGGACGTTGAGAAGCGCCAAATCCTCGCGGATCATCGCCATCATCGCGTCGATCGCCTTGTCCTTGACGATAGGCATCCACTTTTCTTCAGGCATGGCGCGCAGCTTGATGCCATATTCATCGGCCAGCGCCTGGCCGACGGGAACGAGGTAATCACCGGGATAGAGACCGGACGGGATGGTGCCGATATCTTCGCCCAGCGCCTCGCGATACCGAAGGAACACCGAACGGGCCAGCACATCGATCTGCGAGCCGGCATCGTTGATGTAATATTCTTTGGTGACGCCGTAACCAGCAAATGCGAGCAGGTTCGCCAACGTGTCGCCGACCACGGCGCCACGGCAATGGCCGACATGCATCGGGCCGGTCGGGTTGGCCGAGACATATTCGACGTTGATCTTCTGGCCCGCACCGATGGTGGAGCGGCCGAAATCGATACCCTGGTTGATCATATCTGCCAGCAGACGCTGCCAGTAACCAACCGACACTTTGAGATTGATAAAGCCGGGACCCGCGACATTGACGCTATCGACATCGCCATCCGCCTGAAGCGCCGGCACGATGAGTTCGGCCAGGGCGCGCGGATTGGTGCCGAGCGGTTTCGCCAGCACCATGGCGGCATTGGTTGCGACATCGCCGTGGCTGAGATCACGCGGGGATTCGACGGTAATTCGACTGAAATCGACCTTTTCGCGGTTCTCTTTCACGAGGTCGAGGGTCTCGAGCGCGTTTTTGATCCTGGTATCGAAATCGGCAAAAATGTTCATCGTTCCAACCTGCGCGAAGGGCTTCTGTTCATGTCCGGTATTTTAGCCGGTCGGCTTCGCGATCGCCCGCTGCCCTATCTCAAATCGGGGGTGTGGTCAAACAGCCGCTGGTGGGCGCGCAGTGCATAACTATCGGTCATGCCGGCCAGATAGTCGCCCACATGCCGGGCTTTTGCGGCGACGCTCATGCCGGAAATGCTGTCTACCCAGTAGTGGCTCTGCATCTCCGCCGGCGTTTCCATATATCGGTGGAAAAGATCGGTGACGATCTGCGTCGCGCCGGCGCGGATGCGCATGATGTCCGGGTGCCGGTAGATATGGGCAAACAGCAGCTTCTTGATCTGCCTGTCAGTCTCGGCCATCCCAGGCGAAAAGGTGGCGACGGTAAAATCGGCGGCCCTGATGTCGGCAGCCCGCTGCGGCTTCAGCCGGGCAAGATTTTGCTGCGCCACGCCGATCACATCCTCAACCATGTGAGTGATCTGGCGGCGCATGATCTCGTTGGCGAAACGTTCCTTGTCGAGCACGGGATATTTCGCCCGCACCTGCGCCATCAGGCCGCTGAGGAATGGTACCTCCTCCAGCATGTCGAAGGTGAGATAACCGGCCCGCAGACCGTCATCGATATCGTGGGTATTGTAGGCGATGTCATCGGCAATCGCCGCCACCTGCGCCTCAAGGCTGGCATAGCTGCCGATCTCGAGATCCTGCAACTCGCAATATTCGAGGATGGGCAGCGGAACCGGCCCTTTGATCCCCTCACCCTTCGCGTTCACCAGCGGGCCATTATGCTTGACGAGACCTTCCAGCGTTTCCCAGGTCAGGTTGATGCCGTCATATTCGGCATAACGGCGCTCCAGCTTGGTGACGATACGCAGGGACTGTGCATTGTGGTCAAACCCGCCATAGGGCAACAGCACCGCATCGAGCGCGTCTTCGCCGGTATGGCCGAAAGGCGTGTGGCCGAAATCATGCACCAGCGCCACGCCTTCGGCCAGATCCTCGTCCAGCTTCAGCGCGCGGGCGAGCGCCCGGGCAATCTGCGCCACCTCAATGGTGTGGGTAAGCCGCGTGCGGTAATGGTCTCCGTCGGGGCTGATGAAGACCTGCGTCTTGTGCTTCAGGCGGCGAAAGGCTGTCGTGTGGACGATGCGGTCCCGGTCACGCTGGAATTCGGAACGCGTCAGGCTTCCTTCTTCCGGAAACAGACGCCCGCGCGTCGTCCATGGATCCGAGGCGAAAACCGCCCTCTCCCCACTTCCGAAACCCAATGCGCGCTGGTCTATGATCATGCATCCACCTGTTGACTTCTTATGGCGGCGACTTCCTTTTGGTCTCGGCCATTGACCTTTTCATTCACCCTTCATACCTATCGCAGAGGTCAGCGCAAAGCATCATCGCCGCGCAGACGCCCTCACACAGGCTATAGACCGTTAATTTGACCGGTTTATAATGGTGACAACGAGATTATTGCTCTCCGGTTCTTGACCCCGGCAGGAGGAACGACATGGAAAACAGCGACATTACCCTTTCGGAAGCAGCGGCAAAGCGAATCGCCCAGATCGTCGCCGCCGACGCCGGCAAACAGGCGCTGCGCGTCTCCGTCGAAGGCGGCGGCTGCTCGGGCTTCTCCTACAAGTTCGATCTGGCCGAAGACCCCGCCGATGACGACATCGTGATTGCGCGCGGTGATGCCAAGGTGCTGATCGACAGCCTTTCGGTCGTCTATATGGCGGGCTCTGAAATCGACTTCGTCGATAATCTGCTCGGCCAGTCCTTCCAGATCAAGAACCCCAATGCCGTGGCAAGCTGCGGCTGCGGCACCAGCTTCTCGATCTGAGTGAAACGGTCCGCGGCTCTGCCTCAATGCTCTCAGCTTTGAGGTGATCCGCGTCCCTCTCCTGCCTCATCCCTGTCTCCCCGCCGCGCAGACGCGCGTCGGCTGGATTCCTGTAACAAGCACAGGAATGAGGGGGTAGAGACATGACGCTGACTTCGCGGCCCAATTCACTCTACAAACCTCCCCTCTATCCACCACATCCTCGCCACCACCTTCCAAAAACGGTGGCAATCGCTTTTGCATCGGGTAAAAGTACCCTCACAAAAGGGAAACTCCGATGAAGATTGCCACCTGGAACATCAACGGCGTCAAGGCGCGCATCGAAAACCTCTGCCAGTGGCTGAAGGATTCTTCGCCTGATATCGTCTGCCTTCAGGAGATCAAGTCGGTCGATGAGGGGTTTCCGCGGCTGGAGATTGAGGCGCTTGGTTATCACGTCGAGACCCACGGCCAGAAGGGCTTCAACGGCGTTGCCCTGCTCTCCAAGGTGAAGCCCGATGAGGTCAATCGTGGCCTGCCGGGTGATGATGCCGACGAGCAGGCGCGTTTCATCGAAGGCGTGTTTTCCGTCGACGGTGGCGCCATCCGCGTCTGCTCGCTTTACCTGCCGAACGGCAATCCGCCTGACGATCCGGTCAAATATCCCTACAAGCTCGCCTGGATGGAGCGGCTGCGGCGCTTTGCCGAAGATCGCCTCGCGTTCGAGGAGCCGCTGATCCTCGCGGGGGACTACAACGTCATTCCGGAACCGTTCGATTGTCACGACCCCCGCGTGTGGGAAGGTGACGCGCTGTTTCTGCCGAAGACCCGCGCAGCCTTCCGCAAGCTGGAGAACCTTGGCTTTACCGATGCCGCACGTGCGACGACGGATGAAGCAGGACTATATTCCTTCTGGGATTATCAGGCCGGCGCATGGCCGAAAAATAACGGCATCCGCATCGACCATCTGATGCTGTCAGCCGAAGCAGCCGACAGGCTGGAATCGGTCAGCATCGAAAAACATGTGCGTGCGTGGGAAAAACCATCCGACCACGTGCCGGTCTGCGGTTACTTCGATTTCAGCCCCGCTGGCTGACAGGCCATCTTTACCGAGCTCTGGCGCGGCAATTTTCAATCCGGATCGTCAATCCGCATGGTCTGCGCCATTGCGATTGCCGCGCGGCGATCGTTCTCACCCGCCAGCGAAAAGGCCTGCTCCTGCAGGTTCTGAATCCAGGTGCAGTCCGCCGCCGTGCATTTATCCAGCGCCGCCGTCATGAAGGCGAGGCCCTGCGTCGTCTGGCCTTCCTGGAAGATCAGGTTGCCGAAAATCGACATGGCGCCGGCATGGCCGTGTTTGCGGGCCTGGTTGAGCCATTTCTTTGCCTGCTGCACATCCGCGCGGCCACCCTCGCCGGCAAGAATCATCTCTGCCAGACGGAACTGGGCCTCAGCCACACCGAAGGTGGAAGCAACCTGGAAATAAAGCTGTCGGGCCTGTGAAAGGTCCATTTTGACGGGGCTTCCGGGAATGCCGTGGCGGTAATAATCAGCGAGAGACAGCAGCGCATTGACGAAAAAGCCCGTATCCTCCGATCCCGGTTCGACACCCTGATTGGCGATTTCGCTGTAGATCTTGAAAGCTTCGAAGTCGTTCTTGGCGACGCCATCGCCATAGGCATACATGTTGGCAAGCGCCCAGCGCGAGCCTGTATGGCCCTTTTCGGCCGCGTAGCGATAGGCCTCGACAGCTTCACCCTTGTTGCCGTTCTTGTAGGCCTTGAAGCCGAACTTGAACAGGTCGAAGGGGCCGGATTCCTTGGTCACGCCCGCATTGATGTCAAAAGCCGCGGCAGGCATTGCGAGCGACGCAAGCAACATGCCCATGAGGAGCGGCTTTAAAACGTTGGCTTCACATTTCAGCATTTCAGCGAACTTCTCTCACTCTTCCCGGCATATAGCCAATACTTGCGGAATACTGCAAAGCCGAACCCCGCCGGGTCGCGATTTTTCGAACACACTGCGTCTTTCCGGCAGCACTTTCCAGCGCACCACCGGTGGTCTCCTGCGGCAATTGCCCAAATTTTCCAGTTAGACAGATATAGGCATAATTTCCGGCAATATAACGGCGTTCCGCCATCCACCGGTCAGCGCCAAACAAGAAATCCGGACGAAATTCCCGTATTACTTGCTTAAACCCTGAATCCAAACCTGTTTTCACTTTCTGCAACCCCGCGGGCCCACATCAAACGCCTGCATGTTCTTCCGATCCCGCCGCCCTAAACATAAGCCAAGCACCCTGTTTGTGGCGGGAAATGGACAGATATGCTCACATTCCAACGCGACCCCACGCTTGCAGAAAAGTGTTGCCAAATCGTCACAAAACTTTCGGGTCAGAAAATTTTATCGAGAAGGAATCATAGTCGGACATGAAAAAAGGCCCGGTTGGTAAACCGGACCTTTATTTTAGCATTAGCGAAAGGATCAGATCAGAACTTGACCTTCACACCCGTCGAGATGGCTGCCACGAGGTCGTTGCCGAAATCGTAGCCTGCCTCGTTGCCGCAGGTGAAACCAGCGCCGCAGGGTCCGCCATTGATGGAGGAGCTGCCCGAGGTCAGGAGGCCGAGAGCGCCGGCAATCTTGAACTCGATGTTCTTGTTGGGCGAATAGACAATCTGTGTGCCGAGCGTCCACGTATCTGTCTGGGTGCCGATGACCGTGGACGTACCGCGATCCCAGGTCAGGCTGACGGCTCCGCTCCACTGTTCGTTGAACTTGTGACCAACGCCGCCGGAGATCGTCCAGCCGTCGCGATAGAACAGGTCAAGCGTGTTCAGGGTGTCTGCGCCACTTGGGACGCAGGGAGATGTGCCGACCGCGCAGAAAGGAATGACCTGAATCTGGCTCCAGTCTGTCCACTTCACGGAACCGAAAGCAAGCCAGTCCGGCGCTATGCCGGATTGAACTTTTAGTTCGATGCTGTCTGGCATGGAAACAGAGCCATAGATCGGCACGAGCTTGCCGCCGTATTTTGCAAGCGTCGGAGATATGGACGGCGGTGTCTGTGGGATCCCTCTAACATCGGCGAAGCCGGTCAAATCGTGATCGACAGCGCTGTTATAAACAAGGCTGGCGCGGAACGCGATCTCGGGAATCTCGTAGGCCATGCCGGCGCGCCAGCCCCAGCCGTCACCTTCCATCTCAAGTTTGCCGACGCCGCTGAAGCCGGACCAGGCCGGATTGAGGCCCAGAACGGCCGGCCCGAGAACCTGACGATACTTATAGCCGCTCAATTCCTGATAGAAGCCGCCGCCGATAATCGAGAAGTCACCCTTGCCAAGATCGAACTTCACCCGGCAGGTGGTCGCGTAATTGTGCGACTTGACCTTGGTTTCGATATTGTAGCTCGATCCCTGCCAGATACCGGGATTGAGATGCGCGCCCCAGGGCTGCGAATAGTCGAACATGCAGTCGCCGAAATCGCCGATCGATGCCTTGGCCCCGATGCGGGTCGACCAGAAGTTTTCGGAGTCATCTGCCGTCCTGGACCAGGATGCAGGCAAGGGGCCACTTTTCAGCGGATTGTCCCGCGCATTCTCTATCTTGCGCTGCGGTGCGACGAAGGTCGCGGAGCTGTCGAGAACGTAATCGGACGGATCGAACAACAGATCGATATTATAACCGCCGCGCTCGAGACCGCCGGCCAGTGAAGGCGTTACCGCCGCGATGCTGACTGCGAAACATACCGCGCCGCGAAAAATTGCAGTTTTTGCCATCTCTCTCCCCAATCAAGGCAATGTGATCATCAAAAGAGTGAAGCGCTTCGCGGAAAATGACAATCTGCCGCACACTGGCACAGTTCTGCGACACTTCTCCATTTTTTACGTAAGAATTTCATGTCCATCCCCTTGCATAATCATTTTAGGTTATTTTTCTAATTAAACGGAAGCGACACGACACAAAATGAAACAATTTCCCACGCGTGACGGGAATTGTCGCCAAATAACCACACACGCGCGTTTCCCGAAGAAAGCCGCTTATCACGCCGTTTTTGTTGGCTTTTTTGACTGATCGGGAGATTTTCGAGCGCGAGATGGCGAGAAATGATCGCCCTCCAGCGAGCAACATGATTCGTCGTTGCAACGCAGCAATCGATAGACGGCGACCCTGTCGCTCCATAACAAAAACGCCCCGTTTTTAGCGGGGCGTTTTTGTTCATGCAAAGCCGCAAGCGGCATGTCACCCCGCTTCGCTTACCCGCGTGAGCGCCGTTCTCAGGCTTGCGAGCTGAATTTCCAGCTCAGCCTTGCGCTCGCGTTCGGCGGCAACGACTTCCGGATCGGCATTGGCCACGAATTTCTCGTTCGACAACTTCTTGTCGATGCGTTCCATTTCCGCGTCCACCTTGCCGATCGCCTTCTCGAGACGAGCCTTTTCGGCCGCAAGATCGACCAGATTGCCAAGCGGCAGGCAGATGGTCGCCTCACCGACGATGATCTGGGCCGATCCCTTCGGCGCGACATCGGCGGCACGGATTTCATCGGCCCGCGCCAGACGCCGGATAGCGGCGGCGTGGCGATCGAGCCGTGCTTCCGTGGAGGTATTGGCGCCAACGACCACCAGCGAGGCAGTGGCACCCGGCGGCACGTTCATCTCGGCGCGCGTCGAACGAATGCCGGACACGAGATCGATCAGCCAGTTGATTTCCGCAGCCGCGGCGTCGTCGCGGAACTCCGGCTCCGGCCAGTCGGTAAGGCAAAGCAGATCATCGCGCTCCTTGCCCTCACCGGCCGTATGCGCCCAAAGCTCTTCCGTCATGAACGGCATGAAAGGATGCAGCAGCTTGTAGATCTCATCCAGAACATAAGCCGCGCAGGCCTGCGATTCCGACTTGGCCTTTTCATCGTCGCCGCCGAAGACCGGCTTCAGCAGTTCCAGATACCAGTCGCAGAACTGGTTCCAGACGAAACGGTAGAGAATGCCTGACGCATCGTTGAAGCGGAAGTTCTCAAGTGCCGCCGTCACATCGCGGGCCGTGTTGGCAAGCTCGGTCAGGATCCAGCGGTTGATCGTCAGCGAGGCGGTTTCCGGCAGGAAATGCGGGTCACGCTTCACGCCATTCATCTCGGCAAAGCGCGTCGCATTCCAGAGCTTCGTGCCGAAATTGCGGTAACCCGCAATACGTGCCGGATCGAGTTTCACGTCGCGACCCTGCGCCGCCATGATGGCAAGCGTGAAACGCAGCGCATCGGCACCATATTCATCGATCAGTTCCAGCGGGTCGATGACGTTGCCCTTGGATTTCGACATCTTCTGGCCGTTCTTGTCGCGAACCAGCGCATGAATATAGACCGTGCTGAACGGCTCAACCGGGTTACCGGCGTCGTCCTTCATGAAATGCAGGCCCATCTGCATCATCCGCACCACCCAGAAGGGGATGATGTCGAAGCCGGTGACAAGCACGTTTGTCGGATAATAGCGCGCCAGTTCCGGCGTCTGTTCCGGCCAGCCGAGCGTCGAAAACGGCCAGAGCGCAGAAGAGAACCAGGTGTCGAGCACATCTTCGTCGCGCGTCAGGATTTCGCCCGGAGCGAAGTTCTCAAGCTTTTCCTCGACCCAGGCCTTCCACGGGCCTTCATGGGCGATGTAATGCTGGATGGCCGCCTGCAGCGCCTCTTCCTCGGTCTTCTCGACGAACACCTGCCCGTCTGGGCCGTACCATGCCGGAATCTGGTGTCCCCACCACAATTGCCGCGAGATGCACCAGGGCTGGATGTTCTCCATCCATTGGAAATAGGTGTTTTCCCAGTTCTTCGGCACGAAATTGGTGCGGCCTTCGCGAACCGAGGCAATCGCCGGCTGCGCCAGCGTCTTGTTGTCGACCCACCACTGGTCCGTCAGGCGCGGCTCGATCGGCACGCCGCCGCGGTCGCCATGCGGCACCACATGCTTGTGCGGCTCGATCCTGTCGAGCAGGCCGGCTTCCTCAAAAATTTCGACGATGATCTTGCGGGCGGCAAAACGGTCCTGACCTTCCAGACGGTCCCATGCGCCATGCAGCGCCGCCGGATGGTCGAGGCCTTCGAGGAAATCCTCGTTCTCCTTGATGGAGATGGTACCATCGATATTCATGACATTGATGGCGCGCAGGCCACAGCGTTTGCCGACTTCGAAGTCGTTGAAATCATGCGCGGGCGTGATCTTGACCGCACCCGTACCGGCGGTCGGGTCGGCGTAATCATCGGCGACGATGGGAATCCTGCGACCGACAATGGGCAGGATGACGTGTTTGCCGACGATGCCCTTATACCGCTCGTCTTCCGGGTTCACGGCAATACCGGTATCACCAAGCATGGTTTCCGGACGCGTCGTGGCGACAACGATATAGTCGCGGGTCTCGAACTCGGTGGGCTTGCCCTCCTCGTCGAATGCGGTCGGGTACTGATAGGTAACGCCCTTTTCGAGCGGATAGCGCAGGTGCCAGAGATTACCCTTGACCTCGATCTGCTCGACTTCCATGTCGGAAATCGCAGTCAGCAGCTTGGGATCCCAGTTGACGAGGCGCTTGTCCTTGTAGATCAGGCCCTGCTTGTAGAGCGTGACGAAAACTTCGAGAACAGCCTCGGAGAGACCTTCATCCATGGTGAAGCGTTCGCGCGACCAGTCGCAGGACGCGCCGAGACGTTTCAGCTGGTTGAAGATCAGGCCGCCGGATTCGGCCTTCCATTCCCACACCTTCTCCACGAAGGCCTCGCGGCCCATGTCGCGACGGCCTGGAAGCTGCTGCTCCATCAGCTTGCGCTCGACGACCATCTGCGTGGCGATGCCGGCATGGTCCATGCCCGGCTGCCACAGCACATCCTTGCCGCGCATGCGCTCGAAGCGGACCAGAATATCCTGCAGCGTGTTGTTGAGCGCATGGCCCATGTGCAGGGACCCCGTCACATTCGGCGGCGGGATGACGATGGTGAAGGTTTCCGCGCCCGGCTTGGCGTTGGCGCCGGCACGAAAAGCGTTAGCCTCGTCCCAGGCTTTGGCGATCTTCGGTTCGACGGTGGCGGAATCGTAGGTCTTTTCGAGCATTTCCTGACCTGAATTTTAGAGTTCTTGTGTGGATTTTTTAAATAAGGATGGACAGTCGAGAGTCAACAGAAACCGACCCTCAGGACGCTCCGTGAGCGACCCGATGGCCGACTATGCCCCGATAACGCTTTCATCTTCAATAAAAAAGCCGCCCCTGTGCCGGGCGGCCCCTGTTTAACGCCGATGCCACGCCTCCCGAGGCGGGCGGGAAGCACCAGGCCCTGCGGCCAGCGTAAAATCAGCGGCGCGAGCCGCGCGCCACGCGCTCGATTTCTTCGCGCACGAGACGCTCCACCAGGGTTGGCAGATTGTCTTCCAGCCATTCCTGCAGCATCGGACGCAGCATCTCGGCCGCCATGTCCTCGATCGAACGACGTTCGACGCCGTCGAAAACCTCGGCCAGCTCACTGAAGGAACGCGCGATCTGCGCGCCCGCGGCGGCCGAGATGAGGTTGAGCGACAGGTCGGAGCCGGCCTGTGCTTTGTCTTCCGGCTGCGGCGCAACCAGATCGAGTGACGGCGCCTCGGCAATGGGTTCCTGCACGTCGATGTCGAAAACCTCCTCGGCGACGGCGGTTTCAATCGCACCGCGCAGCGCCATATGATCAAAATGGTTTTCCGGTACAGGCGCGCTTTCGATGGCAGCGGCAGCGGCCCGGTCCTCGGAAGCGGCGGGCGCCTGCTGTTCCGCAGCAGTTGCCGCAGCCGCCACCATCAGCGGCCGTACATCCGTCGGACGCTGTGGGGCGGCCCGTTCGGTCTGCGCCACGGCGGGAGAAGAGGAAGCTGGAGAAGCCTGCATCGCCGCGCGCTGGCCCTGCGAGGCGAAGGCCTGCGGCCCCATGGCGGCGTTGCGGTCTGCGGCAGCGCGAACCCGCGCGGCGACATCGGCGAGCGACATCGTCTTTTCGACGGGGATTTCCTGGGGCTCGGCCAGGGATTGTTCATAAGCCGGTGAAAAATCCTGTGCAGGCCGTGCGCCAAAGGCCTGGTTTGCCGGCGGAGGGACGCGGGCCGGCGGGCTGGCTGGCTCCGTCATGTAAGTTGCGTCGCCTGCCGCCTCGTCCTCATCGTCATAAACCGGCGGTAACTGGCCGGAAAATGCGCCGGCGGGCCCTGGCTCGTTGCTTTCGATGATCCGGCGTATCGACGCCAGAATCTCTTCCATGGACGGTTCACGCGCTACGCTTGGCTGAGCCATATCAATCCCCGGTTTCCACTCTCTAGCACCCGGCCTCGCATCCCTTCGGATGCCAGGGGCACTTCGCACCTGTTCAATCTGCACATCACGGCAGCGGCAGCCGAAAACAACCGCCGCGCCGACAGTCTGCAACAGGCCTGAGAAAGACGCTCCGCATCTTCGCAACCCGCTGCAGGGGTCATGCGGGGCAGAAATACGCACACCCCGAATCACCTTAGTTTAGGGTAGCATAGCCACGAACTAAATCACTGATTCGACAAGTTTCGTGATGATACACAGCTTTGTGGGCGCGATGTTCTCGAAGACGCACACGGGATAAATTTCCAATCTTCACAAAAACGCCGGGGTGGAAATTCCACCCCGGCGTCAAGAACAGAATGATGGTACGGTGATCAGAAAACGAATTCGGCTGCCTTGGCGAAACCCGGCAGCGGCTTGACCGAAGCATTGAAGAAGGTCGCGGCCGACGTGCTGGCGCCATCGCGGCGATAGACGGTGGCCTTTGCGGCATTGCCGTATCCGACAACGACGACGAGACGCCCGCCATCGCGCAACTGCTCGGTAAGTGCCGCCGGCACTTCCTCGACAGCGCCGTTCACGAAAATCAGATCGTAAGGCGCTTCGCTCGCATAACCTTTTTCGAGATCGCCGGTGACGACAGCGACATTGTCATAGCCAAGCGAAGCGAGCGTTTCGGTCGCCTGTGCGGCGAGCGCTTCATCGCATTCGAGCGAAACGACGGAGCCGGCAAGCTGGGACAGGATGGCGGCCGCATAACCGGAACCACCGCCGACTTCCAGGACCACGTCCTCCCTCGAAACGGCCGCGAGCTGCAGCAGCTTCGCGAGCGGCGAGGCCTTCATGACATAACGTGCCGGGCGGCCATCCCGGGCGGGACAGATCTGCAAATCCTCATCCACATAGGCAATCTGCCGTGCACCCGTCGGCACGAACGCCTCGCGCGGCACACTCAGAAACGCCTTCAGCACCGAATGCGAAGTCACGTCGGTCGTACGCAGCTGGCTGTCGACCATATTGGCGCGCGCGGTTTCGAAATCCATCATGTCGTTATCGCCTCAATTTCACGGATGCCGGTCGGGAAGTCCCGGCTCCAAAAGCTCAAAACGGCGCGGGCCTCCCCTCGCCTTTGAATAATCTCATAATTGGCCAAGAGCGCGCTTTCAAGCGCGGTAAGACGGATGTGGGGTAAAAAGCAGGATGGCAGTGGTTTTCTTCGCGGAACAAACGGCGAGACGTCGCCAATCGTGACGCGGAACAGGAAAAATTATCGTACCGTGGGAGAATTTTGGAGGCCTCGCCCGGAATTGAACCGGGGTACAAGGATTTGCAGTCCTCTGCGTCACCACTCCGCCACGAGGCCTCACTGACAGCTTTTTCGCTGTCGTGGCGGGGATTTAGAATAATCCTAATCGATGCGCAAGAGGCTCATTCTGAATATCGTCCTTTTTTTATTCTGAATAGCCGTTCTGCACACGTTCGCCTAAAGCGGCGTTGACTCCCTCCCTGCCTATCCCATAATCAGCACCAGCGCTGGGCGGCGCGCATCAAGACATCAAGGGAAAACGAAACTCTGTCACCGGAGGGAAAGCCCGTGCGCGATGATGAAAAATACCAACGCAGACATCTCTGGATGAGAACGTGGAAAGGCGAGCGTGGCCTGAACGGCGAACTGCTCAACGACTTCGTATGCATTGTCGAGGGGGAGATAGTCGGCCGAATCTCTGAACAAGAGACTGGCCCGATGCGCGGTACCTACAAATGGGATGGAGGGCATTCAAGGCGCATCAGGGTCAAGGTGCTTCCACAGGGCGGCTATGCGCCAGACGTGCACGAGGCGGCACGCAAGGTGGAAGATCACTATGACCTGTTGAGACAAGAGGCTGGGCTGCCTCCTGTCGTTGGTATAAAGGTGAAGGCATGAGCGACCAAACCAACAAGGCCGGCGACGGCATTCACGAGAACCACTGGTGCGAGCATCCGGGCTGCAAGCAGTGGGGCGGTTTCGGCTTCAGCCGGTCGAAGGCCGAGAAGTCATCCTGGCATTGCTGGGAGCATTACCCGCAGCGGGAGATATTCAAGTCAAACTGACCGCCATCAATTGGCGGCCAATCCTTTCGGAGCGCGAAAGCCTTTCGTCTCGGCTTCTTCGGGGTTGGAAAAGCACCACGACGGAATCACCATTCCGCGGTACGGGCTTTCCAATGTGTGGTAGATCCTGCGGTCCGTGCCGAACACCGGTTCGTCCTCAGGGCAGACTGGCCGATTTACGAGCCTTCCCTTGATGCTGAGCCAGTAAGACGCCTGCTCTGGCTGGGTGATCCGGCCCACAAAGAACGAAGCAATCGCAATCCCGACAATCAGCATGATGATCATCAGAATGTTTGCCGGCCGAAAAGTGCCGCTCGCGATGGTTGGGCTGAAAGCCATCAGCACGAACCCGGCGCCAGATACCGCGCGCCCATACCCGGAGTAGGCTGTGCCAAGCCACTCCTGAGGCTGTCCAGCAAGAACCCACAGGAATCCGAACAGACCCACATAGCAGGAGCCGGCGGCGATCAGTGTCGCGCCATAGACGCCGACATGGCTACCTTCCCCGCCCTGCCCTGTGTCTCTCTGCTGATGGATGAGAACGTCATAGGCGGTCGGGAAATAGCGCAGGAACATAATCGCGCTGGAGACAAGCAGAAAGAGCGAAGAAGCGCTGGAGATGAAAGGGTTCGGGCTCGCAAAGCCAACGGTCCAATAAAGGATGTTCGCGGCCACCGTCCACAAAAGAAGCGGATTATTCATTGTTCTGATCAGCCCTCTGCACCATCCGCAGCATCCCTGTCATATTCGCCAGGACGTCGGACTTCATTCTGTCAATGGCTCGCGCCCCCGATTCGACGGCGATTGAGTTAAGCCGCAGGCTCTCCCGAGCCTCGCTGATCTCACTGTCGAGTTGTGCGTGCCGATTTGGCCGGTAATTCCCACTCATGCGGCGGATGAAGGTTTTCAGCTTCATGTACGCCCCCTATCCTGCAGGGCCTCAAGCGTCATTTTCATGAGTTCCGCTTGCGTCTGCATCTGGTTTTTAAGGACTTCCGTCATGGTCGCGAATTTGATCGCGTCGTCCTTATGGGCTTCCTTGGCTGCCAATACTTGGTCCTGCGTTTGGAATAGCTTCTTCGTCAGCCACATCACTGCGCCGATCAGGAAGACAATCGCAATCCCGAGGACGCCATAGTCCAGAAGCTTGTCGAAGGCGGACAGCTGAACAGGATCAGGCATATCCGCCCTCCTCTCAAAATGGTTTCTCGGTCTGCCTGATCAGGTCAGGGAGTTTCGAGAGAATGATTTCCTCCAGACCCTTGGCGTCGACGCCGAGCTTTTGCATCGCTTCCGGGTTCTTCTCGATGACGTATTTCGAAGCCTCGGCCAGGATCGTGTCGTTGATGACGCCACCGACATTCGGGAGACCCGCCTTGCTTAAAGCAAACCGGATGGCATTAGCGGCCGACTGGTGAAGGGCCTCACGAAGCTTGGCTTCGATCTCGACGCGCTGCTTTTCGTCCGTCACTTTGAGGAGAGCAATCAGGCGGGCGCTAATCCATGTCACCAGCACCGGACCGACGGTAGACACCAGCAGCACAATGACAGGCTGCACGATTGTCCACACCTCATAAAGCCAGGACGATGGTGCTATGACCGGTCCAGCGTCTTGCGCCCATGCAGGAGCGAAGACGAATGTCAGGATGCAAGCGAAAGCCATCACCGCGGCAATGACATACCAGATGCGTGCCATGATCAGCCTCCCGCCTTCTGTGCTTGGTTGATTGCGTGCGTGATCGTCAGATACGCCGCAGAGGCCGCCACCAGCGTGGTGCCGAGCGTTGCGGTGTCTTTGTTCGCGCACAGTGCCTGAAGGCTCTCGTAGGCCGCCTGTGCGGCTGCTGCGGTCTTCGGCTTGAGCTTGTCGGCCACAATGAATGGCTGAAGCACGGCATAGGCAGTTTCACCAGCCGAGCACACCTGCGGCAGGCTGTTGCGAATGCCGGTATCAATCGATCCGGTGGACTGGCATGCGGACAAGCCAAAGGCTGCCACCGCCACAATGAGCAGAGACTTGAACATGATTGTTCCTTTGATGAAGGGGTTAAAGGCGGGCGGCCTGGACGTGCATCCAGTCGTAGTTCTTGGCGCGGCCCAGAGACAGCCATCCCTCGCTTTCCCACGCCACCCAGAAGGAAACAGCGTCGGGCTTTGCAAGGCGGGCTTTGTCGCGGCCCCATTTCAACTGGTTGCGCTCCGGGTCGAAGTCGATCGCGATGCCCCAGCTGTGCATCGAGTAGCTGGAGCCACCGCGCATCTTGCGAACGTTGAGAGATCCGCCGAACAGATCGATGCCGATGTTCTTGCGCTCGGCAGAGGAATAGGTGCCGGCAATCTTCTGGAACGCGCGCTCTGCGGACTCGGCTACCCGCTTGTGAACCGTAATCTTCTTGATCCGGGTGCCCTTGTCCCACGCCAGCCACGTGTCGAAAGGTATTTCGATGCTGGTCTGGTTCTGCCCCACGGCGCCGAAGAATGCTGGGACATCCGCTTGACGGGGCCACACCGTTTTTGACGGCTGGAACGTTTCCTTCTCTGGAACCTGCGCGCGCTCTTGGATCGCAGGCACAGAAGCGGTCGAAGAGAGGCGGAGAGCGGAAACTGTCGCCTCATTGGCAATACCGCTAGCCGGTATGCCCTTCGCGCTCTGGAAGGCCTTTAGGGCCGCCACAGAGATCGGCCCGAGCTTCCCGTCTATGACGCCAACAGGATAGCCGTGTGCCGTCAGCCGGCTTTGCAGCCACTGTTCAAAGTTCATAGCGATGTCCTGATTGTGGGTTATGGGTGCCGGGCTACGCCAGCGCTACTTGAGGAAAGCCAGCCATTCGGATAGCGTGCCGGAAACTCTGGGGGTCCAAATGAAACGTGAACTTGGCGTGCCGTTAAAAGACGGCGTGAAAGAAATTCAAAGACTATTGGCGCGACGTGACTTGTTCGCGACCATCAAGGATCACGAAATGGTCGATGCCCATGAGGCGGAGATCCGCCGCCGCGTGCAAAACGACCATCGTATTCCTTACGATATGCCTGGTACTGAGCAGTTCAGAGCCGCGAGATGACCGTGCAGATTTCCGTTATTCTGCCGAACTTCAACGGCGAAAAGTACCTGCGTCGCGCCATTTCCTCTTTCATCTCGCAAGACCACGAAGAGAAGCAGCTCGTCATCGTTGACGCGAAATCAACTGACGGCTCACACGAGATCATCAAAGAATTTACGGCTCGCCCTGATGTCCTCTGGGTTCAGGAGCCGGATCGGGGAATTTCTGACGCCGTCAACATCGGAAACAAAGCCGCGTCCGGTGACATCAAAGGTTTTATGGGATCAGATGACGTTCTGCTTCCCGGCGCACTGTCCAAGGTTGCTACGTACGCCGAACTGGTTGATTTTGATGGCGTGTATTTCAACAAGTACCTGTGCTTCGTGCAAGAGCGGCAGTTGATCCGCCGGCCGCCGCCGGTCGATACGATCTCCGTCGAGAACCTTCTCAAGCACGGCACGATCACCGACCTGCAGACTATTTTCTATCGCCGCCGCGTTTTTGAAAAATACCAGCACAACCCCGAAAACAAGACGTGCATGGATTACGAACTGCTCCTTGAACTCGCCAAAGACGGCGCTTTCCTTGCCCATGTCGATGACGAGATCATTCTCGAATACATGGATGGCAACATCTCTCACGGGTCCAACCAAAAGCAACTCGATGAAGCCCATGCCGTCGCTCTCCGCTTCAAGGGAGACTATGACGGGCCTATGTGGAGCGATGGGATGACTGGACGCATACCAACCACCGGGCAGACCGGCTCATCAAACAGTTACAAGGAAGCCTATGAGGACTGCGAAGCTCGTTTTGCTGCGGCGGTAAAGGACTTCGACGCCGAACGCGAAGCGCTGAAGGCTGAACGCGATGCCGTTCATGCCGAATTAGAGCGGTCGAGGCAGGAGATGTCTGACCGTATCACCTTCCTAGAGTCCAAGCTTCTGAAATACAAAAAGCCTTGGCGACTGCTGTTTAAGTGACCGGCCAGTCTATAGAACTTATCGCCGCCGGTGACTTGGCGGCCGCGACTTTATTGGTCAGGGATTCCAGTGTCGCTTGACATTTCACGACATGCTCTTTCCCATCTCGGCCAGCCTGTTGGATTTGACTGTCGCTGTGCGGCTTGAATGACCATTGTCCCCGCTCATCGCAAACCCAGAACGGTGTCTTCCAGTCTGCCGGCCGATCTGGGATAAGGCTGTCAGTCACAGAACCCATCAGATTAATCTGATCTTTGACGCCGCTCGGGTATGTGTGGGCGGCGCCGAGGGCCTCAGAAATAAAGCCAGACGTTATCTCAGATTCGCACCGGGCTGACAGTTCGATAATTTTTGCCCGTCGGACGGCATCGATTGGCGTAGCCGCTACAGAAATTCCATACGGAGATAAGACATCTGTGAGAGCGTCATCAGTCTGTTGGCCGTTCTCGTCCTCCGGCCAACGTGTCGCCGCGTTACCGCGACCTATCCAATCTTTGTAATTTGCGTCGTCTTCAGAAATGACCGTCTGACGAGCGGAAGAATAGATGGCTCCGTTATCGCGCAGCCAATACCAATCACGAGGGTTAAACATTTGAGGGTCTCTTGATTTAGAGGTGTCAGTGGTATTGCCCATCCTCGGTTTTTGCGAGAAACATCAGCTTCAACCAGAAGGTATCATCCGTGGGCTACATTCGTTTCTTGTTAGCTGTCTCCGTCGTCCTGGCTCATGCTGGCCCGCTATACGGCGTAGGGCTGATGACCGGAGGAGAAATTTCCGTTCAAGCGTTTTTCATTTTGAGCGGCTTCCTGATGGCGCTCGTTCTCAACGAGACGTACACATCCACTTCTCGATTTTACTGGAACCGATTTTCCCGAATTTACTCAGGCTACATGGTGGCCTTGTTGTGCGCTTTGATCGCCATGTATTTTTGCAACGACAATCTTCTGCACCGAATTTGGCAGGGGGAAACGGCGCTCGGGGCGAAGATCCTCGCGTATATTGCAAACTTTACGATCTTCGGTTCGGACCTAGTCCTTTTCTTGGATGGCCCGCCAACAGGCTTGGAAGTGGTCCCATTGAAGTTCCAGACGGCACCAACAACGACGTTGCTAGCACTGCCTCAATCTTGGTCGCTGTCGATTGAACTAATGTTTTATCTCCTAGCCCCCTTCGTATGTCGGTCACCCCTCAAGCTGGCCGGTATTTTTCTTCTGGCTGTCGCCTCTCGGTTGATTTTGGTCAAGCTTCTTGGAGATTTAGAGCCGTGGAATTTTCGAGTGTTCCCCGTTACCCTGATGTATTTTACTGCAGGATCACTTTGCTATTTTCTTGTGCCGGCAGCGAAAAAGGCCCCCAAACTCATCGGGAGAAGCCTGGTCGTCACTATCGCAATTTGGATCATGATCTTCGACCTGCTCCCCTCATCAGTAAATTGGCTGCTTCTGCCAACGATCGCTTTGGGAGCGCCGCTGACGCTGGAGACATTCAAAGGGAAAATAGAAAAAGGATTCGGTGACATGTCGTACATGATTTACCTGATCCACATCCCCGTGCTGTTCGCGCTGCAATTTTCAGGAATCCCATATCCACTCCTAGTCGTTACCATCACGATAGTAGCGTCGGCACCTCTCTGCCTTGTTAGCAACGCGCTCGACCGTAAGATCCGGCAGGGATACCCGAGCAAGAAGCTTCGGGTTGGATTGGCAACTTAAGAATCTGGCCAGAACTCATGGTATAGATTGATGAGGCTCCCGTCGTACTCGGCCTCGTTGCTGATGCCCCATGTCGATTGGTCACCGATCAGATAATTGAACTTCACCTTTCCATTCCACTCGATGAAATCGACATCTGATGTATTTATTCCTTCACCTTGGGCGTCAGGCGCCAGAAGCTGCTGGAAAGCCGTCAGGTGTGCGTTGCCGCCGAATGACTGGATATGGATGAAGTCATTCGTGCGTGCCATCGCTGTGATGTATTTGCCACCGACGCAGAAAAGATAGGTGACCATATACCACCCATTTTCCGCGTAACAGACCGTCGGGCATGCGGCATAGAAATCCCGATTGCACAGATCTCCGATGGGTTGCCAAGTTTCCAAATCTGACGACTGCAGAAAACGAAACGAGAAGGGCGATGCCTCATTCGTTTCATACACCAGAATATATCCGTGAGGTCCAGCGCAGACTGATGAATTGAAGAACTGGTAACCGCCAGATGATTGCCTGACGAACTGAGGTGGGTTTGGGATGGTCCATGTGGCGGGATCAATTTCCCACCTCATAATCCTGTTTGAGCCGGAGACTGGTGTCGTCGCCGCAAATATAAATATTCGGCCGGATTCGCTGTAAGCGCACCCCAAGCACCCAGAAAAAGGGATTTCCGCGATCGTCTGCCAAGTGTCAAGCGCATCATGATATTTCTCAATGATGATCGACACCCCGACGAACGCGGTCCATTGACGTCGGAACTCAGCTCGGTAGAGGCTGCCACCATATATAAAGGAAGATTTCTCCCACATCTCCAGCGGAGATTTATGGATGAATGGCGCTGTCGAATATATCATAGATATTGACCTCCAGCGTTCGTGCTTCCAGCGGCTGTTCCAGGGAAGAAGTTAGCGCCTCCACCATTGGTTTTGATCACCCCATTGGCGTTCGCGTAATATCGGGGACCGTTTGCCGCTCCGCTGAAACTTGCTGCTGCAGCTTCTATCGTGCCGCTTTCGGCCGATGCGAACGCGCCGTTGAATGTGGGACCGCCAGAGAGAGTAGTTGCTCTGCTAGTTATAGATATCGTCCCGCTGTCTTTGGCGAACAAATGCGTAGAGCAGTTTCCGTTGATCGTGTTCGAACCTGACGCAACACAGTACCCGCCGAGTTCCGCCAACACATGAGCATAGACACAGGCATTAAATGCCATGCTCTCGTAGCTGAGCGTTCCACCATTCGAAGCATACAAGCCGGACCCATTCTGAGCGACAATCGAACTGGCAGCTACTTGAAACCCCTTGACCTGAAATGCCGCGCCATAGGACGCACCAAATGGTGACACGGTAGCGCAATTTACAAAGCACAACGTCGGGTTTGCTACGTTGCCAACGACCTGGATCTTCGTTGGGCCGGTCTGACCGGGAACATAGCCTGCGAGTTGGAACGGATCGGTGTAGGTGCCATTCGCGACATTAATCGTGACCGTAAACCCGTTCAGGTCGATCTGCGTCTGCAGGTAATTGGAAGCCTTGGTTAGGGTCTTCCACGGCGATCCGACCGAACCATCGTTGTTATCGTTACCGGTGGTGGCGACGTAGAAGGTGGTGTCTGCATTCAACCGCCTGCGATATGCCGATGACTCGACGTTCACCATGCACCAGTTGGAGCCGTTGCGGATGAGCGTCACAACCGTGCCTGCTAGCAGGTCGCCTGCAGCCACCGGGGTGCCTCTCAGAGATAGGATAGGGCTTGCTCCGAGGGCGTTGACGTTCAAGGTCGCAGCGCCAGTGTTTGTGGTCGCGACCTTGACGTTGATCATCATTCCATCGACCAACGATGCGGGCACCGGTGCAAGGGTCGCTGTCAGAGCATTAGCCGTACCGCCCGCGACGGCATACAGCAGCCGTCCGGACTGAATCGCTTGCGAAAGCTGGAGTAATTTTGTCGCGTCAGGCGTGATGCCGGCCGACAAAAGCACGTTCCATATCTGCCCGATTGGCCAACCCGCCGTCCAGTTGAAGAGTTCCTGATCGGCCTCGCCGCAAGGGTAGCCGCTCTGCAACTCAGATGCCAAAGGCACGCGAGTGTTGTCATCGAGGCTGTTCCACGGAACAACACCGTTTGTATAGACCATGGGAGTTTCCTTTAATTGCAGAGATATGGATCGATTGGCTCTGGGCATAGCCATGATGAGCCGTCGCAGAGGCCGCCCCAGCCAGCGCCAAAGCCGAACACCTTGCCTGTCTGGAGACTCATGTATGGTGTAATGCCAGGAGCCAGCGGAAGAACCCGGAACGACACCGGGAGCATGATCTGTTCCAACGTCGTCAGCGTCCGACCCGGCGAAACAGCAACGCGCGCGCCGCCGAGGCTGGTGACGGTTGCCATGTCGCCCCAGAGGTGCTGAGCGGCGGCCGATAGGCTGTCGATATCCCAGAGTTGGCGCACCTGATAGCGACGGGCCAGCAGGAACCGACGGTAGACCTCATCATCATCAAGGCAGATATCGCCCGTGCCAGCTTCTTGGCAGTTAGACCAGACGCCACCCTCGCAAAGACCGACGATCGGCTGGTTTGGATTTGTCACGCCGCACGAGAAGCCAAACACCGGCACCGGAACGCAT
This sequence comes from Agrobacterium sp. 5Ca39, assembly GCF_055382365.1. Classification (NCBI taxonomy): domain Bacteria; kingdom Pseudomonadati; phylum Pseudomonadota; class Alphaproteobacteria; order Hyphomicrobiales; family Rhizobiaceae; genus Agrobacterium; species Agrobacterium sp. 5Ca39. The sequence goes on from NZ_AP026436.1 coordinate 1,316,002, forward strand.
ATGCAGTGACACCGGGGCCAACCAAGCTGGCGCCCGATGATGGTCAATTGATCTCCCGCCGCGTCGAGAATATCGAACTTCGAGGGGATTTCGCAGGTCTCGATAACCGCATCAGCGATTTGCTCCAAGTCCTGGCGGATGATGGAGAGAAGATTGGGCGACTCCCTGTATTGGGTGAGGATTTTATCGACCCGCTCCTCGACAAAGGCACTCTTATCTGGGCACTCCATGTCAAACCGCCGTCACTGTGATGTTGGCAAGCGTGATCGTTGCGATCTTGTCGAAGTCAATGGCCAAGGGCAGTGCTGCAAGAGCATTGGCAATCAGCGCACCCTGCCCTGCCGTCACTTCCACGTTCGGATAGACGCAGGAGATAATCGTGCGGATCATGTGCAGCGTGATGTCCTGCCCGTTCGCCGGCCGTTTGGCACCGGTGAGCCCCGCGAACAGCGTCTGAGCGATTGCTGCGTTCGATGGAGGCGGGCAGCCGTCGGCGCCGTTCTGCTTTGAAACCGTGATGGCCAGCTTTATCGGCGTCTCGATCGGCCGCATGATGCTGATAGACCGGCAGAAGCCGTCAATCTCCGTCGAAACCACCGTGTTGCCGTAGCTCGATATGCCCGGGACGATGTATTGCCGCGCGACCGTGGCCACTTCTTCATCCGAACCGCCAAGAGCCGCAACGCTGACCGAGTGAGCGGCGATGCCGTTTGCATCGGTGCTTCCGCTGTCGTTGCTGTAAATCTTCGCCCACATGACGCCGTCGACGTTCAGCACAGCCCGATAGAAGTCAGCATCGCGCGTGTTGGCTACGCCGGCGTTGGTGATTGCCTGGCGCAAACTCTCGTCACTTTCGCCCAGCACGCGCGAGATCAGGCGCAGACGGGCCAGGATATCGAGGTTGATGCCTTCCGCCTGTTCCGGGTCGCGAGACTGATAAGCCTCCTCCCCTATTTCCCAAGCCTGAGTGATCGCATCTGCCCTTAGACCGTTCAGCTGGCCCATCGGAGACTGTGAAGTCTGAATAAGACCGGGGCCGAAGGTGACGTTGTTCGCCGCTTCCAGCTCAGCAAGGATCACCGTCAGGGGTTTGCGCGAAAATCCGGTGCTGACTACGCCGTAATCCGTCATATCTGCACCTCTTCATCAAACATCGTGAGCACGTTGACCTCATCAATGATCACGCCTCGCGTATTGCGTTCGAAGCCAACCGAGAACGAGGTGATATCCTCAACCCCATCGGTGTTCATTATTTCTGCCTTGACGACGCTCTCGGCCAACGCCGGGTCATATTGGCGGCCAAGTATCTGGTCGAGCCAAGGAACGCCGCATGTCGTGTCCAGAAACCACTCTTCCGCGTGCGTCTGGAGCCTTTGGCGGACGTGCTGACCTACAGCCAAGGCATCAGTCGCCACGGCCAGGTTGCCGTCTGCGGCCAGATACAGGTCATTGCTGGCCTGATCGATCGCAAGGCCAATTCGGACTTCCGTCATAGAACCATCGCCCTCAGCTTTGTGGCAAGCGCGGCAAGAGCCGCCTGTTGCGTTATTGGCCAGATGCCGGTTGACGAGCCGGACGACACCGTTGTCGTCAACACGGCAAGAATCTCACAGACCTGCGCGAGGACATCGAGAAAATCGCCCTCGGCGCCATTCATCTGAAACTTGCCGTCCGGTGATGCCTTGAAGCCGAACGAGCCCGATCCGTTTGCCCGGAGGTGGAAGTTCTCCAGATCAATGCCGGGGATGTCCTGCGAAAGGCTCTCCCCGCCTGAGATCGACGCGCGCATATTCGACAGGTGGAACGATCTGGCGTCGGTTGGTGTGGCATCGCCGCCTTCTTCCCACCCATCCATCGCCCGCATCTGAGGAGTCAGCATTACCGGCGTACCTACCGGGATAGGGAACGTCATGCCGCCGTTTGCGGTCATGGGCTGATCCAGAGGCACTTCGAACAGTTCCGGCATGTCCAGCTGCTCGCCATTCACTACCGGCTTGTACAGCGGCTTCACGTTGACGGTGCGCCCATTCCACGCGGAGGTTGTCACGCCGGGTATAGGGCCCCAGGTTGCGTCCTTTTCAGCCTGCGCAAACTGGCCGATCAAATCCTGAGGGGTGTTTGTGGTCTTGCCGATATAGCCTGGCATTACTTTTTCACCCCTTCATCAACCTTCCCGCCTTTGATTGCCTCGGCGGTGATGTCGACCTTGAAGTCTCCATTGTGGTTGTCGCCGCTATAGGTGACGGTCGACACCCGATAGATTCCGTCATCCGCGTTCATTTCGAGCGTTTGGCTTTTAAGCTGCACACGTCGGTTCGGCCTGATCTCGGGGTTTAGAAGCGCAGAGACCCGCACCCCGTTATCCGTTATTGCCGGAGTTCCAATCATGCCGGTTTCCGGTGTGATCAGCGTGACGCTGCCCACATACCCATTCCCGGGGATGATCTCGATCGTTTCGTTCTGGATGGACCAGTAAAAGCCATTCCCTCGGCCGATCGTATCCATCTCTCTGGAGCATGAGCCGCACGCCGCATATGGGCGCTTGAAAGTCTTGCTTTCCAGATCCTCTGGATATTTGAACTCGCCGCGGCTTACCCCCTGCTTCTCCATCTGCTTGGCGATTTCATCCACCACTTCCTTGACCGGTGTTCCGGCTGGGAAGGATTTGCTTATGGTTGCTCGTCTGAGAGCTTTGTCACCATCGCCGCAGGAAATGATGGTCATGATATTCGGGCCGTCTCTACGGTGCTCTACGTCACGCACAGCGCCCTTGAATATCACGCCGACGTTCCCGCTTTCGCCTGGCGGGATATAACCGGCCTCAAGGGTGATCGTGTCCAGTTCCTTCCCGATGCTATTTCGAGTACTTTCGGCCAGATTAAAGAGGGTGATGTCTGCCGAGTTCGCGGAACTCGATATGCCCTTCGTTATCTGGAAAGCGATCTTGATCTGGTCGACTGTGCTGTTGCCAGGGTTGACGACATACCCACCATTGAACTTCGCCCTTACCTTCCGAAGATATTGCAGAGCCATTTACTGAACCTCCGCGACTTCCTCGTCCGTTGCATGGAAAAGGCGAACTGTGCCCGCCGGCAATGCCGATCGGTCAGGCTCCGCGCCTTCGGTGACGGACGCGGCGAAGATGACGCCAAGCCCGAAATCAAACGGCGCGAGAAGATCAATCCCTGTCACGATACGCCGCCCCTGAAGGACGGGCTTGTCATCAATCGAAAGGTCGAAAGACCAGCGATCAGACGATGGATTGTACCGGACGCGGAGCGTAATGCGCCGGCCGTCGATTATCGTCCCGAACTGCTGATCGGCCTGATCAAGTATCTCAAACCTGTTCATTACCCACCAAAGACGTTTGAGAGGATCGACTTGTTTGCCGCCGGCGCTGTCGTCACGCCGGCATCGCCGCGCTGAACTGTGCCGGAAGCCCTGTCCGCTGTGGTCGCTCCCTTTGAGGCGTTAGGGCTTGGCGCCGCGGCCTTCGTGCTTTTGGTGCCGCCTGCCTTACCCCGCTCAGCGTTGTCACCATCTGGATCGGCCGCATAAGACGTCCCGACGATGATCACTTCCTGAAGCTCGACCCGCGCTCTCAAAACCGTCGAGAAAGTTGCGTCTCGATCGGGATAGATGCCCTTGATCAGCAGGTTGTTGTAGACCTTCAGCCCTGACACCAGCGAGAACGGCACTCGGCTTTCCTGAAAAGCAACCAGAGCATTGAAAGATGCGGTTGCCGCATCGTTCGCTATCTCAAGGCCTAGCCTCTTCGGCATAACGACCGCATGATCGGTGATCTTGGCGCCGGTCTCGATGGGTATCTCGGTAATATCCAATTCCGAGGTGTGCCGTTCGGACAGCACGCAACTGATAGGAACAGGACCAATGGCAGATGAAAATGCGATGATCGATGCCATCAGAGCCCGCCTCCTACCAATCGTGCCGGTGGTGTTGCCGCGTTTGCAGATGCGTTTCCTACCGCCTGCCCTACCGCCGCCCCAACCTGCGGGGTGACGTTCTGAACACCTTGAACCGTTACGCCACCGACCTGTACTGTCACCGACTGGTTGCGGCTGTCGTTGACCGTGTTTTCGATGCTCTGAGTCGCATTAGCCGCGTTCATCTTGGCCATGTTGCTACGAGCATTCGAAACGCCGATATCGAGGTCATCAGCCACCTTGCCTGGAGAAGGCCCAAGACCCGCGCGGCGCGCAAGACGAGCGTTATCTAGATCGAGATTGACCTTGCCGTTGTCATTGGAGCCGCTGTAGCTTGAAACGACGCCCTCGCCGCCCCCGGCCAACAGGTTTTTCGCCCACTCTGGGACCGCCGCTGATATGGCGCTGGAAATGGCTGTCGCAGCTGCGTTGCCCATCTCTGACCAGAAGCCCAGCAGGTAGTTGCCGAGCGCCTTCAGGCCTGACCAGATGCCGTTTGCTATGGTGAGCCCGGTTGACGACCAGTCAAACGTCGTCGCGCCATCGGAGACCATGCCCCAGACCATTGACAGGCCATCTATGATAGCCCGCGCCATCAGACGGCCAATGTCCTGCCAATTGATTGAGCCGAAGGCTTCAGGAAGCTTCTTCACCCACTCAATGAACTGGCCGATGATGCTATCGCCGCCCTCAAGCCAAGTCAGGAAGTCTTCGACTGCGAGCCCAGCAAGAGCGAAAGCCGTGACAACCGGAAACGTCCAGGCAAAGAGCGCACCCATCGCCACGCCGAGCGCGGTCAGATACGGCCTCACCTTCTCGATATTTTCCGAGAGGAACGTGAAATGCCGAACAGCACGCTCAATCACGACACTGAACACGTCCACAGCAGCCGAAAACGTCTTGCTCAGCGCGTCTGACAGCTTCTGGGCCGCTCCGCTGGTGGAGAAGCGGTTGACGGCGTCCATGAGGTCGCCAAGCTTGTTTTTCGCGACTTCGAAGAAACCAGCCTGCCCGATCTTGTAGAGAAACCGCGTCCAGCTATCCCCAAGGTTGGAGATCATGCCGTTCCACGTCTTCGACTGCCGGATCATGGCGCCGCTGAAACGGTTGCCGAACTGCTCGCGGATGAAACCAGTAATCTCGGCGCCGCTTTTTTTCACGGTCTTGGTGAGGTCTTTGCCGTTTTCCGTCCAGGAGAACGTCACCTGGTCACCAGCCTGTGACGCGCGAAGACCAAACTCTTTCAGTCGCTCAAACTCGCCCGTCGAAGCATCCGCGATCATTTCAACCGCTGCCATCAGGTCCTTGCCCATGGCGGAAGATGCGTCACCAAGACTTTCGAGCAGGCCGGTCGTAGGGTCCAAACCATAAGCCCGCAGGCGAACGAATGCCTCACCGACCTGCTTCAGGTCATACGGAGTCTTTTGAGCGAACTCGGCAACCCAATCCAGTGACTGACGCGCCTTTTCAGTCGATCCCTCAATGGTGACAAGGGTAGTTTCCAGCGCTTCGAACTGCGCGTTTGTGCTGATCACCGCCTTGCCGAGGAATCCGAGGCCAGCCGTTAGCGCTGCACCAGCCGCGGCTGCGGCTGCTCCTGCGATCGATGCAAAGCGCGTCAGACCAGCTGCAGCGTTATCCAGACCGGAATTGAAGCGTTTTAGATCGGCTTCACCTTGAATATCGTACCCAAGTACGGCAATTAATTCATCAATGACCATTCGTTGGGTTCCTACTAGTCGCTAGTCGCCCAGCATCGAACCGAAGCCGGAGATGAAATGGGTATCGAAAAGAAGCGGATGTACTGCCCAGAGGAAAACAAGTACGTCCTTGCTGAGCGCACGAAGCCCAATCACCTCCTGCACCTTGTCCTGACGCTCCTGACGTTCGGCCTCTGGCTCATCGTCTGGATACTGGTGTCGTTCTCGAGCGGCCTCAGTTCATATCGCTGCCCGTCGTGCGGGGCCCGAACCAAAAGCGCTTTCTTCAACAAGGTGCGCGTCGACCATGCCAAGTAAGCTTGGCGTTCTGCTCGCTGCACTTTCCTTTTTTGCCGCTCCAGCCTTCGCGACTGAAATCGCTGGCCGCGCGTCCGTTGTCGACGGAGACACTATCGAGATCGCGGGCCAGCGAATCCGGTTTGATGGCATTGACGCCCCTGAATCTGGTCAAGTATGCCGCACCGCATCTGGTGAAGCCTACCGCTGCGGCCGGGTGAGCGCTGATGCTCTCGACAAGTTCCTTGCGCAGTCCCGCCCGACATTCTGCATCCCCAAGGGAAAGAGTTATGACCGGGTCGTGGCTGTCTGCCGGCGCGCAGACGGCGCCGACGTCAATAGCTGGATGGTCCGAAGCGGGCATGCCGTAGACTGGATCAAGTATTCCAAGGGCCGGTATGCCGACGAACAACGCGAGGCAAAGGCCAACCAGCGCGGCGTCTGGTCTGGTGAGTTTCAGATGCCTTGCGTTGTCCGCGGTTCTAGGTGCGACTAGGCACTGCCTTCTCTTGCATGGCCGCTTTGAGGTCTAAGGCCTCGTGCGCGTCCATCACGTCTTCCAGCGTTACCCATCGACGCAGATCGGCCTGAGTGTAAACTGGCGGGTCCGACAGGATCGGCCGCCAGAGCCACATATCAAGGTTCGGGGCAATGCGTTGAGCTTGGGCGGCAGTTAACCCACCGCCGCCGCTCTTGGGCGTCCATTGCCCTGCCCGCCGGAGAAAAAACTGCCGAATACCTCTTTCAGGACGAAAGCGCACACCGGGATGATGTTGCCAAGGTTTTCGGAGAAGTCGCCGTCGAGATCGGCCTGTTCGTAGTGGCCGGAAGGACGCTGGATTTTCGCCAGGCCAATGATGTCACCGACCAGTCGGGTGTATTCTTCAGCGTCGAGACGGTCGAACACATCCGTCAGCAAGCCGATAGCCTTGATGCCAACCTGTCGCTTGCCTTCTTCCGTGTTCGCCTGCTGGAGGTCACCGAGGATAACCGGCAACTGGTCAGCGATGCCGCCGGCCGCCTTCATAAGCCGAGCCTGTAGGCGAAGGGCCTCTGTTGCCAGAGGCCGATCAACCTTGACGGTCATGGCGCCGATCTTACGCTCAGCCATTCGGAACCTCCGGCGTCCATTCGCCTGTCACCAGAACCCATTCACGCACGACGGCGTTGGTGCCCTTCTGGTCATTCGGCGCGGTCTGGATGAAGCACTTGTCGGCCGTACCCCCCTCGCCGCTCGACGTGTCATAGACAGTAACCGGGAAAGCTGCGTTCGGAGACGCGAGCGCCTGTTGACGCTTGAGCTTCTGTGTGAGCAGCCGATGCGTCGGGCTGGTGTGCATCAGGCGCAGCGTGATAGTCGCGCCCTTGTTGGCCGATACCGAGAAGAGAGCGGAGCCGTCGGCGCCGATCAGCATCGTGCCTTTGTCCGCCAGTGGGGCGACAACGATAGCGTCGTCACCATCCCAGAGGCCCTGGATAAGCTGGCCGTCCACCATGTTGGAGGTGTTGACGAAGCCATATGCGGAAGTGATTGGCATTGTTCAGCCCTCCTTAGAACGTCATCTGATAGCGCACGACGGCGTAGTGGACCGCGCCGGCGTAGCGGAAGCGGCATTCGATCGCTGGAGCAATGCGAGCCTTACGCTGGCTTTCTGGGACATCAAAGACGCTCGGGACAGTGATCTGAACCGCCGCCTCATATTCGCCCGTCTCGGGGTTAAGGTCGCTTGCGATCAGCCCCGCCCTGGTTGCCTGCTGCATAACTGTGCGAACGGCACCAGCGAGCATCTGCATGCCGCTGTCATCGAACTTGATGCGGGCATTGTTGAGGAGGATGCCCAAGGTCTCTTCCTCGGTGCGCGCGATGATCCAGTCTGTCGTGTGAATTTCATCAAGGAACACGTTCGCGGTGAGCGTCGACCCTTCCACAACGAAATTTCGGCTTCCGATGTCGATAAATGTGTTCGCCATGTTGCCGACGGATTCGGACTGACCAACACCAGGGGTGAAGCCAGTAACGGCGGTGAGCGCTGCGGAGCCGATATTGACAGCCGGCACGCCGGGAAGGTTCTTGAACTTCGCCGTGTATGCGGTATTGGCGTCATCAAAGCTGCGCGTCTGCATGTAGGCAGCCAGAGACGCAGCAGGATATGCTGCTGCCGAGGTGTGGTAGAAAACACCGGCGCGATCGAAATCGCCCTTGTTGCCGCCAGCAATTGACGTGGTGTCTGCCGGGTTTTCTGTATCGACGTCGTTGCTGTCGATGATGGCGAGTTTGGGCTTTGCCTGAACCCAAGGCAGGAGGCCCGGAAGTGCGGCGACGTCGCGCAGATTGGCCGCAATGGTCAGGAAATACCAGTCGCTGTCATAGGCGTAGAGCAGATCAAGCTGCGCCTGCAGTTCGGCAGAGGTCATCGTGCCATCGTCGGCAACGTGGCCGATCTTGATCTGACGCGGGCGTGGGTTCTGCGAGAAAGCAGAGAGAGCGGCCTTATACGCGCTGGTCGTCGTCGCCCAATCTTCCGCGACTTCCTCGATCGAGCCATAAAGCTTGGTGCGCTTCGTGGTATCGACCTTGCCGGCGACTGTTTCGGTGGTGATGATCAGCTGCGTCCCGAAACCACGGCGGCTCGGGAAGGCATCATTGCGCGAGAGCTGTACGTCGACAACTCTGCTGTACGGAAGGACGGCCATACCGTTTTCCTTTCTGGTTTGGGGTTAGTCAGTTCGGCCGATGTCGAAGCTGTATTGCTCGATCACATCGATGTTGTGGGCGTCACGGGTGATGCCTCGAACTATGAGGTCCATCTGTGCCCGCGGCTGCCATGCGTTGTTGATCCAGTCTGGCACATGCCGGATCTGCGAAGATTCATGCATAATCAGCGATGGATAGGCCGGCTCCATCGCCTGGCTGATTTGCAGGGCGGAAAGGATCGGTCGAAGCGTATCGGTAGGCGTTGCGCCATAAGCATGGACTGAAAAACGCCATTCGCGCTCCATCACGGGCGCCGCCGATACTTGGCCAGCAGTTTCGGCATAATCCGTCGTGATCTGATGCTCTCGCACGTCGATTGCGCCGGTCATGTTGACCATGCAGTATTTGCCGCTCGGCGTTGGGCCACTCTGATGGGATTTGATGGTGGTCTGGCCTGTCTTGGCCTTCACCCATCGAACAATCGCGCTGTGGACTTCATCATCGGTCATGTTGACACCGCTTTTGCAACGCTTGGCAGCAAATCCACCGGTGCAGCGATGTCCTCTCCATTCCAAAGCATGCTGTTTGACTTGCACCACCCCCGCATCGCATCCCATTCGCGATCATTGAAGCTGATAAGGATAGCAGCGTCTGACGGTGGGCACTGACGCGCCAAAGCCATATTCATTTGGCCAGCGGGCGTCTCAGGCAGCTTTCGCCCCAGTAAAGCATCTCGAACAAGCGAAAGGCTTCTCTTCATGGCTTCAGCCTCCCCAATGCTGCGCGATAAAATTCCCCGTCTTGCTCACGGTCCCAGACGAACAACACACGGTAATTGATGCCTTTGCTCGTAATTCTGTCATCGAGGGCGATTAGAGCGCGGCTCCAGATGACCCAGCCAGCCTCGGTGCGGATACCTTCCGGCATATCCATCAGCTGTGCGCCTTTGACCGGCTGCACAACGGCCCTGATGTCGGTTGTTGTCGTCGCTCCGTCGACCCACTCGCCATTGTCATTGTAGTAACCTGGCGCTTCAGTGGTTCGGCTGACCGTCCAAGCACGCCGATCAATGCCGTAGCCTGCCAGTCTGGTCATTCGTCAATCTTCCAGGTTATGGCCGCTCGCATTTCGCCGCTGTCTATAAGCGGGTTGCTGGAGCCCTTTAGCTCGATCGTCACCGGACTGTTCGGCGGGCTGGAGAGAGAGGTGATTTCCGCCTGCACATCGCCTTGCGCCTTGATGCCGAGCTTAGACAGCACCTGCCGCAGCGGGACTTCACCACGCAGAATTTTCGATGCCGACGACTTCATGGCGCTTCGATAAGCGTTTCGGTTCGCCCGCATGGCATTCGACAGGAATGGACGCTCTGGGATCGGGCCCCCCCATCCACCTCCTGAGGCACCGCCGCGCGTCCCGAAGTGGTTCCAGATGCCCTTCATGATATTGTCTTGGTCGGCCTCGCCCTTTGGGAGACCAACCTTGATCTGCGACGGGCCTTTAAGCTTCGCCGCTACCGCCTTCAGGTTGACCCGCTGATTGCGCCTGATCTTCACTGTGAACATCTACGCTCTCCAGGTGCTCGCCCGCTTCCTTAGGCTTCCTTGTGGATTTCTGCGATGTCGCCGCATAGGTCCGCAGGTCGGATGACGCTAGAACAAGCTTTTCGCCAGCTTCGCTCAACTCAACGTCACGCGTTTTGCCGGGATGGATGAAGACAACGCCGGTCGTGGTGTGCACTGCTTGGCGCTCGTCGCTGGTGTTTCGAATTTTCATGGGACACCTCAAACCACGGCCACAGCCGGGAAATTCTTTCTGAGCAAAGCTAGAAACTCTCGCCCGTAGGCTGTCAGGGAATAGCCGGCGGCCGAATTGCTGCCATCGGAGCCGGAAACCCCGAAGAACTCTGTTTCGCTATCGCCCACCTTGTCTCGCTTTATGGCGCCGATACCGGCCGATCCGCTTCCAGAAGTGGTGCGGTCTGGCTCGCCTTCCAACGTCAGCCTGTGAGCGACAAGGAGCATTTGAGCCCTTGCCCTATCGCGCTCCAGCCAAGTGTCTCCGACCTCGTCAAATGCCTCGTTGAGCATAAGCTGAATGAGCACGTCACTGACCGGTGTAAACTCGGGGTAACGGGCTTTGAATGTCGCCGGTGTTGGCTGAACATAAGGCATATCTCAACTCCGGTGAGGAAAGCCCCGGCCGTTTCCAGCCGAGGCGGTGTCGTTATTCCGCCAGTTTGGCGTCGATCAGCTCTTTCAGCTTCACCTTCGAAATGTTGCCCGGGTACTGAAGGCCGAGTTCATCAGCCTGCTTCTTGAGGTCATCCATTTCGGTCGGCTGGTTGCCGGCTTCAGAGACTGCCTTTTCGGCAGCTTCAAGCTTGGTACGCAGTTCCGCGATCTGCTGATCGCGATCGGCAACCTGCTTCTTGAGGTCAATAACCTCTTCGCTGTCGCCCTCGTCGCCTGGCGCTTTCTTCTCGCCCTTGGCAAACCAGCCAGTGTCGAGCGCTGCCTTGAGGGCGCCGGCTTCGATTTCGCCCTCCCAGACCTGATAAGGGTCAAGGAAGACGAGACCTTCGGCTGTGTGCAGACCGCGCGGGCCGGGAGATACGTTCGTGATTTTGGTCATGTGACGATCTCCTTAGATGCCGTCGATGTAGGAAACAGCCTTCGGCAGGCGAATTTCCGTGCCACCGGTGCGCAGGATGCCGGCCACTTCCCAGGTCATGGAGGACTTCTGGAAAGGAGGCAGGAACCGGTGTGGCATCGGCAGGTGGAAGCGAACGACTTCCGGATCGCGGCGATAAGCCACCATGCGCGCCGTACCGCCGGAGCCGGCAGTGTTGAGCGCACGCAGGGTGCGGATCGTAAGCGGGCGGCCGGTCTCCGACGTGTAGGTGTTGTTTTCACGAAGGAAGGTCGCAATCGTCTTATCGGCGGCATTGCCGATCGGGCGGGTTGCGATGGCGTTGAACCGGGAGAACGGAAGCAGGATGGTATCAGCCATCTCGACTTCCTGGGTGGAGGTCACGATCCCTTCGATTGCGGAGTTGATATCCACAAGGATCTGCTCCGGGGTCTTTGTCGACCAGGTAGTCGTGGAGCCCGTACCCGTCGCCGCTGCGGTGGTTGCAGGAACGGTCGGGTCATTGACAAGACCAGTCCAACCCTTCTCCGCCTGACCGGTCATTGCTGTGGTCCAGAGGAACTGTTCAGCAATGGCGCGGGCTGCCTCGCCCTTTTCAGGGCCAAGCTGACGTCCTTCGAGCGCGGCGACCTGCACCTCTTCAAGCGACCACTCGTAGCCGATACCGGCCAGCTCGAAGCCTTTGAGGAACTGATCCCGGGTGACGTCGGCATAGGGCATATCGAAGCCCTTGCCGCTCAGGAACTCCGCCTTGCCGGCGGCGTCCGAGGAGCGGAACAGCGTGCCACGCGCCCACTCACTGCCTTCGGTGACCACAGGGATCAGAGAGGCATAGTCGAAGTTCGGGTATTTCCGCTGATAAACCGTGCGCTCGATGTTGTAGAACGCAGGGGTGACGAAGCCAAGCGCGGCCTGTGCGTCGGTGAAGTCAATCTTCTGCATGTTCGCGCCTCCTTAGCGCTTCGCCAGCCGGGTCAGACCGGCAGCGCTGAGCGTGTCCTGGAAGAACCAGCCGGTAAGGATGGTATTCGAGGTCGATACGTTGGTGATGGCGCCAGCAGACGTCACATAGGCCTGATCGCCGTCAGCGACAGCCACGCTGGACTGCACCCAGATGACGCCCTGCGTGAGGATGCCCGCAGTGGAATACTGAGGGTACGAGTCCGCCTGTACGCCGGTCGCAGCCACTGCGGGAGCGGCATAGTTGGCGATCGTGATACCCATCAGGGCGGCGGAAGGCGTGGCAGTGACGCCATGGTCACCGGTGCCACGGAAGACCGGCTTACCGAAGCCGATCGCTGTCGCATCCTCGACGGTGCGGGAAATGCGGTTGCTGGTTTCGCCATTCGCGATCATGCCGGCGTAGCCGACAGGGCGAACAGCATCATAAGTGGTCTGGACAGCAGGCATTGAACTGTTCTCCTGTTAAGCCGCGTTGCCGGTGTTTTTCCATGCATCGCGCAGCGACTGGTCGCGATCCTGGCGAGCCTTTTCGGACTCGGTGCGTGCATCGCCAGTCTGCCGGACGCCGTCAGCAACGACGCGGGCAAAGGGGTCAGCAGATTTGGCGTCCTTGGCAATCGCCCGGAACATGCCGGTGATCATGTCGTCGGAAGCATCCTTGATCATCTCGTCACCGAGCTTGGACTTGACCGCTGCGCGGCGAAGATCGGCGTCGGAGCCCTTGATCTCGATACGGCTGTCGATGGCCTTGATCTGCTCGATAAGGGCAGACCGGTCCGCAACAAGGCGGTCGATGTCTTCCGGCTTGATCTGTGCGTCGATCAGCTTCTGGTTTTCAGCCTTGAGTGTGCCGATCTCCTGATCCTTCGCGGCAAGATTGGCCTTGGCTTCGCCCGCAGCCGTTTCCATATCCGCAATCTTCTTGTTGAAGCCGTCGAGCGCGCGCTGCACGATCTGGGCGTCCTTGTCAGCCAACTCGACCGAGAGGCCGTCAACCATGAGGGTTCGGTTCGTCATCGACCGAGTTCCTTTCTCATCTACGAGGGGGATAGGGCTTGCGCCCCAGTTAACCGCACCGTCACCGATGCGAGCTTGAGAACCAGCCCGCGCCCGATCCACGATCGCGAGATGATTGATCTTGATGTTTGTCTGGGTGGCGTTGAACTGCTGGCCGTCGGGCGTTACGCCGTCGCCCCAGACCAGTTCGCAGGTGTAACCGGCGGAGAGTTCTCGCTTGCCGTCCTCGACTGCGGAAATAGCCGCTGCGTCCTTGAGGATCAGCGGGAGATGAACCCACTCGCCATCCTTCTTCGCAGCCGTGCTGACCTCGCCTACTGCAAGCTCTTTCCAGTTATCGGCCGTCACCGCCTCGTCGGGGTGGTTCATTGTCACCGGGGCGTGGGTGAAGCTCTGGAGGCTGGCATCAGCAAATACCTGATCGGCTGGACGATATACCCGCACGATCGGCATGGACGGCTTTCCCACCTCGTCGCCGGAATAAAGCTGGATGCCGGTGCGAACCGACTTGGCTTCGGCAATAAGATATCCGTCGGCCGTCCGACGAGTGCCGGACACCTTTACAGCGTCGGTAAATTGCATGATGGTTCGTTCCTCAAAAGAGGTTGATGATGGCGGCAAAAGAACACTGCTTTAAGATACCGTCAGCAGAGATGCCTCGGGTTCAAAAGCTTCTAAAAGGTACTGGATGTCGGTTTGGCGCCGTGTATGAGGAGCCTCCTGGCAAAAGGTGGTTCCACTGTATGTTCGACGCGAGCACCGAAGGCGGGTTTTTAGCTTACATGTATCTCAATCATTACGACGAGGTTTCAGCCTGACCGACGAACACTACAAAGCACTGCGAACGCTGATCCTTGACCAGAACGTCAAGATTGAAGCGCTGACCATGGAGGTCAGAGCGCTGCGTGCTGCTGTCGAAACAACTGAGGTCGTCTATCTCAGCCCTGAGGACATGAACGCCATGCCCATCGAGGTTCCCGAGGACGTCAAGCAGTTCCTGCCGGACTAAAACTCGACCACACCGCGAGCGATGCAGCGGCAGTTGATCGGCTGCCCCGGTGGCAATCCACCCTCCGCACCCGTCGCCTGTCCCCACTTGTAGACTTTGCCGTCAAGCTGCCTGTGCCGCTCTCTCACGCGCTCATCGTGAGCGGTGGTCCACGTATAGGCCGTTACCCCTGCCTGCTCCTGCCGGATGCGGTTGAGGTCGCTGTTCAACTTGGCTGTCTGATCTTTGGCAATGTTCTTTGCCCGCCGATCCGCAATTCCAAAGTCGTTCTGCAGCGCCTTGCGCAGCGTCGTTACCGAGTTGCCTGCGATGCTGTTCTGGTAGACCGTCTGCTGGATGCGCTTGATCGTGTCGTCTGCCAACCCAGAGATAAGCGAGACGTTGCGGGCGACAGCCGTGGTCAGATAGTCGGCCAGGGCTTCCTGCTGCACCACCGCAGCCAAGTTCACACCCAGAGCGCGGCGGGCTGTTTCGATAAAGGTCGATGTGTGCCGCTGCGCCTCAAGATCGAGGATGCGCTTCACGGTATTCGAAGCGTTGCGGGCCAGCGCCACAGCAAGCATCTGCACACGGCTGAACCAAGACTGGTCAGCATCGGCAAGCAAGGCTCCCTGTGCGCGTTTCTGCTCTCGCTCTGCCTGATACAGCTGGATGATGCTTTCGCGCGTCTCTGTGGCTATCTGGGTCAACATGGACCGAAGCGCCGAGTAGTATTCCTTCTCGGTCGACAGTCTCGGTTCAATCGTTGGCAGCGCTGCTGATGTTCCGGCCTGACGCCCCGCCCGCCTGCCGAGCTTCGACATGGAATAGCGGAGCATCATTCCTCCTCAGCGGGTGGCTGCGTGCCGTCTTCGTTGTCGTCGTCTTCGCCAAGGTCGAAGTTTGTACCGGTTTCAGCCATCGCCTGATCGAGGCCGGGATAGAAGCCGCTCTCCACCAACTGGTTGCCGACGACAGTGCGAAGCTCTCCACGCGTTAGTACGCCTGTGCGGCCAAGGATTTCGGCCGTCTCGGCGTTCATCTTGCCGATCTCCGCCTGTTCCTTCTCGCTCATCTGCTCAAGCGGAGCCCAGGTATAGAAGATTTCCGGCGGGCGAGAGCCCAGAGCAGAGCGGATCAGGCATTCATCCAGCCGATAGAGCGCTGGCGTGATCTCCAGAGATTGCGTCGAGGCAATCCGGTCATGGTAGTTAGCCATGCTGTGATCGCCGTTTGATCCGAGGCCAGAGGGTGCCGTGCCGAGGAACCGCGTCATTGGGATATCGGCAGCCCCGCAGAACTGCTGGATGAACTGCTGCATGACGTCTGGCAGCGTGGCGAAGGATATCGTCTTCCTGTCGTATTCCTCGTCTTTGTCGAGGATCAGCGCGCGGTTGATACCCTTTGCCGTGGCTGCCAGCATGAACCGATCAAGCAAGCGCTGCGAATATGTCGGGTCAGCGAGACTGGCCATGAAGTCGGGAATGCGGAACACGTCAACGTTGGCCTCAAAGACCAGAGACGCGATATTTGCAGCCGTGGCATCGGCGTTCTTCATAGCCGCATACATGGCCTCCAGAACGCTATCGCCCCACCCCTGATTGATCCCACCGTTCAGGAATGCATCCGCCTGTGCGGCGCCCACGAAGAGGGAAAAGCGCGATGGATGGATGCGGACCAGAGAGTTGGCGCCGGTCACCTCGTAATAAGCAGGCTTACCATAGAACTCGGACATGACGTCCTGATCGATCTCACCGGCGGCCAGATCGCGGCGGCCGAGAACCGTCAGATACCGAACGCCACCCTTCTTGATCCGCTCAGGCGCCAAAGGCGATGCCAGATCATTGTCACCGGTCCCGATGTAGAGAGCAGCGCCACCCCAGAGCCGTGCCTTGATCAGCACATCGAGCAGCTTCTTCCAGAAGCCGAGGCGGTTCTGCTCTGCCTCGATAAGCTCGATCTGCTTTTGCTCGGCCTGCCAGTCCCTGCCCTTGCGAACAGCGTCCAGCGCCGGGATATCGACTGCCTTACGCCCCATCCAGTTGGACCGGTAGATATTGGCGATCTGGACTTCATCCAGCATCTGGAAGCCGTAGGTCGTCAGCGCCATCTTGTCGCGCATCGGGTCGCCAAGGCCGGAGACGACAGACCGGAGGCTGTCATTCGTCCTCATCTTGATCACTTCACCCATTTGCGCTTCCTGATGTTTGGCGGGTTCTTCACGGTGTCCCGAACGATGGCCGGCAGTTCCTTGATCACGCCCTTAATCCCGTCACGCTTCTTTGCCTCGGCAAGCATCTGCCGGCGCTTTTCACATGAACTGCAGGGCATGGGCTATCCGACGTTCGAAAGCGTGTAATTCGACCCGCGCAGGCCTTCGACGGCATATCGCAGGGCGTCAATCACATGGTTGTTCTTGTCGTTCAGAACCGGCAGTACCTCATCGGTGACAGGGTCCGTTTTCCACGAGTAAAGCGTCAGTTCATCAATCATGTGCTTGCAACGTGGATGTACCACGATGTCATAGCTCTTGAGGAACTCGATGCCATCCTCGACCGAGCCCGCGCCTTTTTTGGCTGGCTTGATCCGGGTGTATCCATGGCGCTTCATGTAATCGATCGTCTCAGGGCGGGCGCTGTCAGCCGTGATAGGCCAGTTGCGCGCCATCTTGAGGTTGTCTTGGTCCAGCCTGTCGAAGAGATCAGGCGTCCTGTCGATCTCGCACCCGACCTTGTATACCTCGCGGTCCACATAGAGCGTGCGACCGATAATGAAACATCTGATAAGCACGGTCGGGTCGATCGAGAAGCCCCAGTCAGCGCCAAGGTAGAACCTGGCGTCGGCCGGCGTTTCGAACTGCTCGACCTTCCAGTTATGGAAGACCCTCGCTTCGCTGTTCCGCAGATACTCGCCAAGCCAGATATGCCGGTACTTGTCCGGGTCTCTGCTGGCGTCCCATTCCATGTCCTCGCGAAGCACATCCGGGAAGAACGGGTTGAGGTCCCAGTTCACCCTACGGACGATAGACCGCGGCGGCGCCCCTGATGGCAGCCTGAACATCGAATCCACCGGATCGCTCTCATGACGAGGGTTCCAGGTGAACCAGATCTCCGAGCCGTCCTTACGAATAGTCGGGCCTAGGTTCGTCAGGCTCGATTGCGAAACCGTCGTGGCTTCTTCCACCCAAGCGATGTCGATGCCTTCCAGGGACTTGATGCTTTCCACGTTCGAACGCAAACCAGCGAACACGAAATGCGAACCATTCGTTCCCTTTATCTCGGTGTCGGTAGACCGGAAGTATGCGCCGAAGCCCATCTCCCTGATCTTGTCATCCAGAAGCCGCTTGACCGAGTCCTTGATGGACTTCTGGATTTCACGAGCGCAAAGAACCCGGATAGGCCTCTGCCGAGCTTTGATGACCAATGCAGCGGCAAACGCGTGAGACTTCCCAGAACCTCGCCCACCATAGGCAGCGCGATATCGTATCGGAGAGCCATCCGGCATCTGCTCATCGAACAGAAACCGGAATGCCTTAGGTATCTGAACTTTCGCCATCATCCCCTACGAACTCGACAACGAAGTGGTTCTCAGTCACCACGGGCTTGTCGGCGTCACCAGTGTGCATGACGGATTGAAGTTTCGGATGCATGTAGGGTGCAGCATCCTTGGCTATCGCCGCAGCCGCGTCCCATTCCTGTTTCTGGAAGTGCTCATCCATAGCCCGCAGCATGACCTCAAGGGGCGTCATTCTGCCCGAGGCTATAGCTTCCTGCGCCGCCTTTGTGGATCGCACTGTACGGGCTCCCTTGGGCCTGCCAGAGCCTTCTCGTTTGCCACCGCGCATGTTTGATTTCCGGTTTGATTAATATTCAAAGTTGCGGCCGGCCTTGTGAATTGCCTATCGCACCATTTGCGAATCTATGCCGCTGTGGTTTTATCGGGCTTCCTCTACAACTCTAGGAGAGAGCCATGGGCATTGAGCGCCCCACCGCAGAGCAATTAGACAGTGTGCTAGACCTCATCCACGACATTGCCGCCGAGGCCGCGGGTGAAGACGGTATCCCACCTAAGGTAGATAGCGCGCTCGACAGGATCATCTCCCTGTCTCGCTACAAATTCGATGTCACCAATGAGAAAGCAAAGCGATGAAACTTTCAGACGGCGAGAAACTAATTCTACTGGCACTGGCGGATCAAAAGGACGGCAAGGAGGAAATTGACCTCGACTTTATCCGCTCCGCAATTTTCAACGGTCAGTCGTGGGCTATTTCGTGGGAATACCCTGGCATAGCGACCGAAGATACTGAGGAGGCTATTGCAAAGGAAACAGTCGACATCCTTTCAATGTGGTCTTACATCGAGAGCAGCGTGAAAAAGCTCACGGCAGACGAGCAAACCACGCTCGCAGCTAATGTCTATCCATATGATCTGACGTTCTCAGGTTTCGATGGCAACCACGATAAACACCACAGCGTTGCGTCATTCCTGATCAACAACATGGACCGCTTTTCCGAATTCAAGGGCCGGTCTTTGAACTCTCACTCCCAATCAAGTCTTCCCTCATACCGGAAGATGCTCCCAGCCTATGACGCAGAGATGCGCAACCTCGGCTTTGGTGGTCGAGGGCTCCCAGCCGACAGTATCGAGAAGATAATCAAAGGATGAAAGGATGAGGGCGCAAATTAAGCGCCCTCTCCCGCTCTTGCTCGGTGGTGGTCATGGGGTGGAGAGCCGCTTGTGGATGTCGGGGTAGTTAAGCCGAACCCAATCGGTTGCTCCCCTTGCGAAAGCCACCTTGACGGCGCTCTCAAGCTCATGCTCCAGCCCCTCAATTTTATCGATCATCTCAAGGATCTTGCCGGGGTCGGTAATAACCGCCTTATCCTTTCCTTCCGCCTCTTCACAGAGTTTGGGGAGATCGGGCATGCTGAACCCCATGCCGTTGGCAAGCTCTGTCATCGCTCCCTCCATGTGGGCGGGTGAAGGGGGTTAGGCGGCGACGGCCGGCGAACTGTAGTCGAAGAACCAGCCGTTATAGTCTGCCGTCTCCGGCCCGAATTG
The DNA here is from genome assembly GCF_055382365.1 of Agrobacterium sp. 5Ca39. Taxonomy (NCBI): domain Bacteria; kingdom Pseudomonadati; phylum Pseudomonadota; class Alphaproteobacteria; order Hyphomicrobiales; family Rhizobiaceae; genus Agrobacterium; species Agrobacterium sp. 5Ca39. The sequence continues at coordinate 1,335,315 of NZ_AP026436.1, forward strand.
TTCAGCCTTGGGCAATTCACCGATCTCGGCCCAATACTCAGGGGTGGCGCCGCAATAGAGCCGCTTGTCACCATCGCCGGATATCTGCCAATCGCTGATCCATTCGCCCTTAGCGTTGTCGGGATCGTAAGACGCCCAGCCCTCTTGGGACTTGTAGAAGTTGACGGCTGACGCATCCCATCTGGCCTGGACAATACCGAAGTCAGCAGTGAGTACGAGAACCCACCGGCCATCCTTGGGCGCTTTGTCCATGGTCTGCCAGTTGAGCATCTCTCATCTCCTGAAACGAATTCAGCCCCACCTTGTTACGGGCGGGGCTGGTGAAAAATACGGGCGCACCATAATCGGCCCCGAAGGGTGGCAGCCTACCTGGGCTTTCGTCTGCCGTTTAACCGACTAGCGGGACTGCACTTACCTCAAGATTACATCCCGCTCGGATGAGGACCGCCGCCCGATCTCGTCGCTTCGCCTTCTCGGCTATCACTGACGATCTGAATTGGTCAGGAAGGAACGGCCAGGCATCCCAACCTTCACGAGCTATGCCCGCCTTCCTGATTTGCTGCGAGGGCCACACGCTACCGTGGCTGACGGGACAAGGCTACCACTAGGGCAGATATGCCTACCGGCCGTCATCGGTTTTAAGTGGCTGGCCAGACCACTGCGCTTCTGCGTTTCAGCGCCGCCTCGCATTCCGTTGCCCTGTTGGGCGAATTGGTCCCTCATGCTCCTTAGCCGAACCGTGGCCCGGCTACTGGTAGAACCCAGAGGTTCGGGATGCATGAGGTGTCTGGTTGCGGTGGCAGGATTTGAACCTGCGGCCTTCAGGTTATGAGCCTGACGAGCTACCGGGCTGCTCCACACCGACATATGTCAGTTCAGCATGCGGACGGTGATATCCCGATCCGCTGCTGTAAAGAATGTCACCGACCGGTTGTCAGTGATGACAATGGCGTTTCCGTCTTCATCAAAGAGTGCGAAGCAGTCTATGCCTTCATGCACAATCTTCTTGATGTAGCCTTCGCCGGTTCGTTTCGTTTGGGGCTGCTGCATTATGCCGCCTCCAGCTTGGCGCGTCTCCGGGCTTCCCGCTCGCGCCGTTGGTTGCCCTCCATCAGCCTTTGATTGAGAGCGGCCAACTCCGGACTGCTCAAGTCCAGTATCGGCCTTGCATCCGCGGTCATTCCAAATGCGATACCGTTCTGCCTGATCGTGCCGCAGTTGTTCGACGTTACATCGGATTGATCGCTTTCTCCCTCATTTTCGGACAATGAGCAATCTTCACTGTTCAACCGAACGAGGGCAATCTGGTTGAGATTGTTCGCAATTATCGAACAAAGCTTGACAATCTCGCGTCTCAACATTCGGTCTGACATGTCATTTTCTGCCGCGAAGGCCGCGATTTTCATGCCTTTTCTGACTTTCACCCACGACCAGGCATAAATCAACTTCCTTTCTGGCTCGGACAGGTAGCTGTTCACCCATGTCCATACCTGCTCCATTCGCGCCAGACTGGCCGCTGATGCGGTTTCCTTGCTGTGCGCTGTATCGGACCCATACGCCTCTTCGTGCCTCCTGACGGCCTCAGGCATGGCGCTGCCGTATTCCTTCGGGCCCTTGTGCTTTGGCATCAGTCGGAGCGTGTCAGCCATCTCCAGAACGCGACCCTCAACTGCTTTCCATGTCCATGCCTGATATTTCATGCCGCCTCTCCAATCATATCCAGAAGGTCGCCCTGAACGGGCTGAAAAAACTTGATCCCGATCAGGACGCGCAACACATGCGTGGTCGGTATTCCGCAGTTCATTGCCCTTGCCTTCCGGCGCAGGCTGCCGAGGTCTATTCTATCGAAGTCGTTCACCAATGTTGAACGCTTTTGCAGTTCAGGGTTCCGAATTATGACCGATGACACCGCCTTGATCATGTCGGAATACAGTTCGGCCGCATTGTTTCTGGTCCCTGTCATCAGCATGAAGACGAGCTTCAGGTGTTCCTCTCCGTGGACCGTGCCTATTTCCCTCACGGTGGGCTTGCAGTAGCACTCGAAAGGCTTCCGGCTGGTTGGGCTATGCAGATGCCCGTCAAAGAGCTTCACGCCGCACTGACGGGCAATCTTGTAGATGTCGCATCTGTGGGCGTGGTGCTTCATTCTGCCCTCGCCTCCATCTTCTTCCTCCACTTGGAGACAAAGCCCTTTTTGACTGTCCCGCGCATGTAAAGAATCGTGGTGTGGTTCTTGTGCGCCAACTGGCCGAGATAGGTTGCCTTCAAACCGGGGAATTGCGCGTCTGTCTCCAGAATGATCAGACGACGCGTCATTGATGTTTCCTGATCACGCTTTTCCGATTGGAAATGTTCGTAGGTAATCCCATGGGCGATACAGCGGAGTTTGATGAACTTCCGAACCTTATTCGGGTCGCGCTCTGCGTCTCTGATCGCTCGCTGGTGACGATTCCAGGTATTGACGTGCTCTCTGGGCTCCAGCTTCTTCATCTGCCTGGTCGGCGCTAGATAACGGACCACACCGACATCTGTCCTAGTGGCCTTAGCTTGCACAGCGATGTTGACGACCTTGCCCTTGCCCATCAATCGCTGGCGGACAGCCTTGGCCTTAGCTTTCAATTGCTCCTCATAGGAGATTGTCACCATCTGGTTCATGCTGCCTCGCTTTCAGGATCTGGGCCGTCGATGAATGCGACACGCGGCAGAGTGACCTTGGCACCGGTGAATGTGGTTCTGACCACACAGCCAGCCTTGAGAGGCGCGGGCACCGGTGCTTCTTCCACCTGCTTGACGATCGGGTCCGAGCGTCGAACGTTTCTTTTGCGATACGGGAATATTCCGCGGCGGGTACTGGTCATGTTCTTGACCGCGCTGCAGGTTATGCCGAGCTTTTCCGCCATCTCGTGCAGCGTGTAGCCGTCAAGCCAGAGGGCAGCAGCAGCGGCTATCTGTTCCTTGGTGTAAAGGGAGCGGTGGTGGGTCATGCTGTCGCCTCATTCATTTCAATGGACGATGAAGCCTTTTCGACGTTCTCATAGGAACCGAAATGACAAGGATCGCTAAGGCCGTATGGGTTAATCTCGATAAGGATGAAACTGCCGTCTGACAGCATCGCCAGATCAAACACGACCGTTTCAATGTGGAGCGCTGGCTTCAGCCTCTTTTCAAAGAACGCGTCGATGCTTTTGCGGATATCGCGGGCCGCCTTGACGATGCGAACCGGTGTTGGCGCCATGTAGTCATAGTGACTAACCGCGATAAGCTTTCCTTCCTTCACGAAGCATCGAAACTCGTAGCTGGGGGTGATGCGCGGATCGAAGTCCCGCACTGCAATGTAGGCCGCCTGCTCTGGCAACCACCGGAACTCCATCAGGTCGTCCATGACCCTCATAGAGCCCATCAGCATCATCATCGCTTCCTTGCCCGAGATCACTGCCGGAACTGCGAATGGCCAGATGTTGTCCTTTGGCGAACGGCTGCTCAGTCTCACGAACTTGCGATCCCATCCGATAAAATGATCAAGTCCAAGCGCCATTCCTTTCAGGAACGTATTCACCCCTTTGCCGTCGTAAAGCTCACACAGGCATTCCCAGACGCGCGGTACATCAATGTCGATGAGTCTTGTCGGCACTGAGAGCGCCATCACGTCCTTTGGCCACTGGTCCATGAGCGTCGGCTTGACACGAGAAAGCCACTGAAGAGATACCTTGCGATGCTCTTCGGGCGTTGGCATTTTGGGTTCCGGAATTTCGAACTTCATGCCGTTTCCCGCCTTTCCACGCTGATCTCTTTGCCCTTGCGTCGTGCCTTCTCGACAATGGTTCGCTTATTGCTGCCTTTGGCTTTGACGAATGGCTTGAGGTTGAAATGGGCGTCGGCATCGCTGATGGCAGGCTCATCGTTGAAATGCTCACCGCGGATCGGTCGGCCGTTCATGAAGCCAACGACGTGAGCCAGCAGTTCTGTTAGCGCAGCGGCCCTCGTTGGATAGATCTTCGGCTTGTCGCCCTTGTCCATGACGGGATTCGGTTTGGCTTCCCGGCATACCCGGATCATGGCTCTGTAACCGCCTGGCACTTCTTGGACGTATGCCGCGTATTGGTTCGTCATGCTGCGATCTCCATGTAGGCGCCGATCACTTCTGCCGCGACTTGCGGGACGATGGCGTTTCTAGCGGCATCAGTTGCCCCCACGCTTCTGGGAAGCCCATCACCCACAATTCGAAAGCGGGCGAGTGCACTTTGCCAAGGCTCGTTCCACGGAAAGGATTCGATGACCCTCCCCACTCGTCCAACCGTCCTGACACGTGGTTCTTGCCATGATTGCTCGTCCCGCTCGGTGTTGGCAGCGATCCACCAGTGGCGATCACGTCTATGGGGGGCGCGGACACCGAAAGCCGGGACAATGACGGCCCCGCAGGCATATCGATCGTCTTCCAAGTCTGCGCGTACGGCGGCGAACCATTCTTGGCCAATCTTGCTCGCAACCTGCTCTCCAAAGACCACTGGAGGTCTGCACTCGGAGATAAGGCGGTGAAAAGCGGGCCAGAGGTGTCGTTCGTCGGCATGGCCTCTCTGCTTCCCCGCGACCGAAAGCGACTGACAGGGGCATGATCCTGTCCACACTGGCCGCCTGTCTTCCCATCCAGCGAGGCGGAGAGCATATGACCATCCGCCAATGCCTGCGAAGAAGTGGCACTGCGTATAGCCCTTGAGGTCATCCGGCTGGACATCAACGATGCTCCTTTCGTCAACATCGCCAGGCGCGATGAGGTTCTTTGCTATGAGATTGCGAAGCCACTGAGCGGCGTAGGGATCGAATTCGTTGTAATAGGCGGCCATCACACCAACCTCCTCGACATGCGGCTGTCTTCGAATGCCGGTCCAAAGCTGGTGCTTGAGCCGTTCCATTGGATTTCCTGTCGCCGGGGGAACTCGTTCTCGCGGGACAGAGCCAGAATGAACTCGGCCTTGCCCTTGACTTCGGCCAAGGTGTCTTCCCACAGGCGGTAGTCGTCGGTTCCTTCCTCCGGCTCCATGCCGGCGACTGCCGGGTAGGCCTGATGGACGATGATCATGTTGTCGACGTCCTTGTCGATGTTGCCGAGCATGCTCTTGTAGGTCGGCCGGCGGCGCTTGGCGGCCATGAGGCGGTCACGGTAGGTCTTGCCCCATGTGCCATCATTGCTGTTCTTGTTGATGTGGGTGAGCGCGATGATCGGAATCTTCCGCTTCATGGCGATGTTCTTGAGCGTCGATGTCGCCCGGTTCGCCTTCTTGAAGTCGTCGGCGTCTTCCATCTTGCCGGTCCATGCCAGCTTGAGGATGTGGTCGAGAACGAAGCACTCGATGCCGTGTTCGCCCTGCAGCCGGTTGATGCGCTCGTCCACCTCTTCCAGCGTGATCTGCTTGGAAATGATGTCGATGAACTTCAGGCGCTTGATGTCGGCCCCTGCCCTTACCAGCTGGTCGACTTCATCCTGTGAGACTTGGCCACGCTTCTGGCGTTTCGCAGATATCCCGGTCCGTCTCGCCTTCTCTCGCATAATGATCTGATCGGTAGGCATTTCACCACTGAGACCGGCGATCGGGTGGCGCTCCGCCAGATTGAAGAAGCACTGCCAGGCTGCAGCAGACTTGCCGGTCTTCACGTCGCCGCCAATCACCAGCAGTTCACCGGTGCCAAGCGGCCCCATGAGATTGGTTAGTTCAGGAATGCCGAGGTCAAGACCGGCCACACGGCGCCCAGCAATGGCGTCAGACGTTACGCCGAGTGTTCGGTCCACCGCATCAAGAAAGCTTTCCTGCGGCTCGTTACGGGCCTCTATGTCGGTGATGATGGCAGACAGTCGCTGACGGCAGTCTTTAATCTGGTCGATGAACTCCAGTTCATCAGCTGCCCGGGTTGCCGCGGTGCTGGCGTCGTCGCCAACCGCGATTGCTTCCCGGCGGTGATAGTACTCGGTCACAGCATCGGCATAGTCGGGCGTGTTGACGATGTTGACGGCTTCAGCTGCAAGGTGAGCCACATACTGCGACACTGTCATGTCACCGATCTTGACCGACACCAGTTCCGGCGACATGTGCGACCGCACCGTGACGGCATTCGCTTCCTTGTTGATCGCCCGCAGCTTCAGGATAGCCGTGTAAATGTCCCGGTGGATGCGCTCGAAGAAGTGCGAGACGTCGAATGTCACTGGCACGCGACTTACGGCATCGTTGTTCATCAGCAACGCGCCGAGCAGTGCTTGCTCAGCCTCGATATTCGCCGGGATGAACGTTTGGTTCATGGCGTTCATAGTTCCAACTCCCCTTGACGGGCGTCTTTCCGGTCGAGCATGCGCAAGACCGTTTCGCCTTCGTGTTTCTTGTCCCAGATGAACCAGCCATTGAGCATCGGCGGCGCGCCCTGCCCCGTGAAATCAATCTTCCAGCGCATGAGGTAGACGCGGGCTGGCGGGTATTTCGCCCAGAAAGGCGCAAGGCCTCCGGCTCCCGGGAAGCCCCAATTCATGAGCAGGCCCATGTATTCGACGCCAAGTGTCTCCAGTGCGTGATACAGCCATCGAGCTTTGCCATTGCCCCATCCGCATTCCGCAAATGGCGGGTTCTCAAGAATGGCTGGAGCTGGAGCTTCCTTGAAATCGTAGAAGTCCTTGATCTGGGCACCGCACCCTCTGTCGATCAGGTCGCTGTCATAGGTGCCGATCCCATGGGCGCGGAGTTCGCTTCCGATAACGCCAGTGCCGCAAGCCGGTCCCCATATGATCTGAAAGGCCTTCAGGCGCTCCAGCTCGGCGTGAATGACTGCACGAATGGGTTCGATGGGGGTCGGGTAGAACTCGTTCTCCTCGCGCTCAAGCGCATCGATCTTTGAATAGGTGCCGTCGAGAAGCTTGACAGGAACAGGCTTGCTCTTTTTACCGGTGGCGCGGAACAAGCCGCGTGCGGATGGTGCATTCATGCGCCCACTCCCGCAAACAGATCGCCAGACGGCGCGCGCTCGTTGCGCTGTTGAAGAAAGTCTTGGAATGCCGGGCGATACCGGCCCGCGTGGATTTCGACGCCACGCCAGCACACAGCGAGCGCAGCAGCTTCGGCCGCATTGTCTCGGGTGGCCTTCTTCGCCGGCAGGATAATCCCTTCAAGCTCGCACTGCTCAATGGCGGCGCGCTTCCAGTCGTTCTTGCCGTGATTGTCGAGTGGCGGCTTGTATCCAGCGCCGAAGAACATCTTTCGCCAGGTCGCGGCGCTGATGGTTCCCCATGGCTTTCCCCAATTGCCGAGCGTGGCATAGACGGCGCCATGCAGCATGCAAGAAGATACCGTTGCGGCCGAACCTTTTGGGCTCATCTTGAGAGCGGTTTCCAGAACGATAAAATCCGGCTTCTCGTCCTTGATGAGCTTCGTCACCTTGAGGCCCATCTGGTCGGCGCAGTATTCTATGGATGCCTTTGCCGGGAACTCCATCACGTCGCAGCGGATCGACGCTAGAGCGTTCTTGGTTTCCCAGAGAGCCCAGCCAGCGTGTTTTGAAACGTCGAGACCGAGAACTCTCATGGCGTCACCTCCAACGGAACAACCCGATACGCCTGATTGTCGCCATGGGTGCGCAAGCGCTGGATGTGATATCCGTATGGCTCAATGCGCTTGCGGACGTCGGAAATGATAGCTGCGGTCTGCTTGAGGCGATTGTCTTCTATGCCTTGCTTCTGGCCGTGGATGGCTATGGAAAGGTCAATCCGGTTCAATCCGTCGGCGCCGGATGCAAGCAGCGTCTCAAACGCCTTGGCTTCTAGCGGAGACAGGTGCTGTTTGACCTTTGAAGGCTCTGGCAATTCGCCCATGTGGTTGCCGCAAGTGGGGCATGAAACCAAAATCATGTTCACCTCGTGGAAGAAAGAACCCGGTGCGGGGTCCGCTTTACATTCTCGCACCGGGTTAGTTGGGCCAGCGCTTGGGAGGTCGGCTGGCCGGGGGAACTCAATCGTCTTGCTTGAGGGTGAAGGGGTCACCGTCGCCCGTATCGGCGGCCGGTTCCTCCTTGGATCGCGCTGCCTGGGCTTTCTCCATCGCAGCCTTCCAGTTGTCGGCGTATTTCATTTGGCCGCGCTTCCATCCGGTCATATACGCGACGTCTTCATCGCTATTCGCTGGATGTTTGGAGCTGCCGGGGCCGCCTTCGCCAACGAGGCCATCTGCCTCGCCCTTCGCATCATACATCTGGAGCCGGTCGGCTCTGTCGGCGAACAGGTCACCGTTGCTGGCGTCTGGGATAAGGCCGAGCTTGGCGAGAATTTTCTGGTGCAGGCTATGCTTTGTCACGATCGAGGAGCCGTCACCCGCCTTCCGCGCTTTTTCGTGGAAGGTGATTTCCTCCTTCGCGAAACCCCATTCCTTGGCCCGCTTGAAGTTTTCCTTTCGCTTGGCTTCCGCGCCGGCGATGACAGCCAGTTCGTCGCGCTCCTGTCGGCAGAGAAAGCCGTAGAGCGCCGCTCGTTCATCCTCGTTGAGAGTTGTATTCCTGACCGCTGCTGTCATTCGCCCTTCCCTTTCCTATCCTCGTTTCGTTGCTTCCTTCGCTCTGCGCACTTCCTCAGCCAGAGCCGAAATTCTTCCATCAATGTCCGCAAAAGGATCACTGCCGAACCTCCCTTTCTCGACCTCCAGATCGTGCTGAAGGCGTTTAATTCGTCGTTCGCAGAGATTGAGGTAGCCAGCCCGAAGGCGCCCGAAGACCGTCAATGTCGGCATGGTTTCGCCGTTGATCAGGCGACGGAGAGCGCGGGGCTTCATGCCAACTTCGCGAGCTACACGCTCAAGCGCATTCATCTGATCGCCGTTACCGCGGGTCTCAATCTCAAGCATCTTGCGCCCGTATTCGCGCGCGATATCTGGAGAGAACATTTCAAGGGTACTCATCGACATTTCCCTGTTTTCGATTTTCCTAATTGTCTCGTGGTGGTTCGAAGTTTGTCTGATCACGGTTGCCGTCCTCGATAGGTTGAACCCATCGAGAGAGGCGCACACGAAAGGAGTTCAGCCGCCGCCCAGAGGCGAAAGCCAGTAGTTGTCGCGAGGCGTGCCGCCCGACCGTTCAGCCCGCCAGCCGAAAGGTTCGATAGCCTCGTTGATTTTGATGAAGTCGTTGCAGAGTGACACGAAAGACCAGATCGGTTCGGCCCGCCAAGACAGACCCGCTCTTGCCATAAGATGCTCTGCGGAAATTTGACCCGGATAAACCGCGCATAAGGCTTTGAAGACAGAGCCAGCGCGGGTGTCCGTCGTATGAGTGACCAAAGCCGGAAGGGGATATTGCTTGAGAGCAGCCATCACTTCTTCCTCGTCGCCAGGTGCGCCATAACGGCCGCCACAACGAGCGATGCAATGAACGCCGAGAAAGCCACAGATGCCCATATGAGGAGTTGCTGTTGATCAGGGTGCATAGAGGCGATCATGCCGCCCTCCGCCCGTAGAGTTCGTCACGGGTCATCAGACCGTTGCTGCGTGTCAGTTGACCGGCGGCGATCTGGCGAAGGCGACGGGCGACTTCGCGCTTGCCGTTGCGCGGGTGCTTGGTCGACGTGCGCAGCTTCTTCGATGGTTTGGAGATCACTGGCATGTTCGGGAGAACAGCAAGCCGAGGGCTTTCCAGATTGAGCGGAATGGACGCCGCGCCACCGAAGCCAATAGCAGCAGCAACAGCCATAACGGCACCATATCCAAAATGTGCAATTCTCATGATCAATTCCCCTTCTGAACTTGGATTGGCCGCTTCGGGTCGGATTTCTCGTATCCCTCGATCTGATGCTGGACAGAGAGGTCGAATAGGATTTCTGCGAGCTTTGCTTTCGGGGCGGTCATGCGCCACCACCAACGTCTTCGAGAATTGGTGCGGAGGAGTTACTGACGAGCTCCCCCGCCGATATCTGATGAGCATTCTCGCCGCCGGTTACATCGTCGCCTCCTGCGTTGGCCCGTTCACCGCTCCTCTCGTCAACCGGGAGACTTACGTTCGTCGGGGCTTTGGTCAGCGCAGCTTCGCTCGTCGTGGCGGCTGCGAATTCGTATTCGGGCCACGGCGCCCAAGCGATCGGATCGACGCCGGGATTGAAGCCAGACCATCGGTTGCCTTCCAGAAGCCCGCCAGACTGCGTGTAACGCGGCGGTATCCAGTAGGACTGCGAGACAACTCCGTGCTCGTCTACAGCGAGGATGTATTCCTTGCGGAAGCTTTCCGTGACTATCGGGCCATCTTTGCCCTTGCGGGTGTAAGGCACCATCTTGCCGCGCGGTGCCTGGGAGAGATCGTGGTTCCAGTTGCTCATGCTGCTGGCTCCACGCCGAGAACAAAATCGTTTGGCTCTACAAGACCGCCGGTGAGATCAGCGATCTTCCTCATCTGGTCGGGACGCGGAACGCGCTCTCCGTACATCCACTTACGGACGCCGGATTCCGATACGCTGCCCATCAGTTCACCGAACTGTGCTGGGCTGATCTTCTTGTCGGTTAGGTACTGTGTGAGCTTCATGCTGCAAAGTTACCCATATTGGGGAATATTTGCAACCCCAAAATGGGGCGCGACAGATATTGTTTAAATTTGCGATGTTACCCGATATGGGAAACAACCTTAAAAAGCTCAGAAACGCCTGCAAAATGACGCATGACCGTGCGGCTGAAGCTATGGGTGTTTCAAAGGGCCAATACATCAAGCTCGAGCGCGGGGAGCGCCGACTAACGCTTGAGTACATAAATCAAGCGGCAAAAGCTTTCGATGTTAGCCCGTCTGACGTGATTGTGGACGGTGATGATGGACTTGCATCACAAGATGAAGGTCCGAAGGTAGGGCGATCACGACCCGACTTCTCTGTGAAACTCGCTGACCTGTTCGCAAAAGTTATGCGTTTGAACGCAAACCAACAGGCTCAGATAATAGCTGTAGTGGAAGAACGATTGAAGGCTACGAAAAATCCTGAGCGACAATCACAAAGCAGTTCTCATGATTGATGCTTACCGTCCACTCGCCGCCATGGATTTTTTTCATCGTCTCTGCGATCGATCCGGCGTCCCGCTGCACGCGGCCAAGCAAACGCTTGATCTCCAGGGTTTCATCGGCGGCGAAATCCTTAAGTTCGTCAACAGATCTCTCGTGAGAATTATCAATTACCCGTATTTGATGATTGATTGCCACCCCGATACTCCCAGAACACTGCCTTCTTCAGCATCCTCTAATAGTGAACGAAATGAGAACATTTGCAAGTAGAGTCTTTTGGCGATGAAGAGGTTGTGATGAAACGACCCCAGCCTCCCCGCGAACGAGCTGCCCGCGCCCTGTGCCGTCTCAGCGACGTGCCAGAGAATACACCTTTCGAGCATAAGCCGATGTGGGAGAGCTTCTTGCCGGAGGTGGATGCAGTGCTTGAGGCGGCGCTGGGAGCAGTCGAGCTTGAGCGGTTAAAGCGGGACGAAGTGAAGACGCAGTAGCGGAGCGCAAAACAAGAGGGGGCGCGCACGGCGCGCGATTGGGGAAACATATGGGCGAATTAGTTGAAGGTGACGATGGCCTCCCGGCGGAGGATGTTGGTCCTTGGGCGAAGGAGAAACATGAATATCTCTGTCGCTATGTGGACATTTCTCGTGGAGCGCGCGGAAAGTTTATAGGCCCGTCAAAGGCCGGAGCCACCTATATCGACTTGTTCTGCGGTCCTGGCAGAGCTCAGGTGAGAAAAGGTGAATTCATAGACGGGAGTTGCGTTGCGGCTTGGAAGAAGAGCGTAGAAGGAGGGTACCCATTTACATCCGTCTTTATCGCTGACAAAGACGAGGCGAGACTTGAGGCTGCGACTGTGCGCTTAAAGGCTGCGGGCGCGCCTGTCGTTTCCTTTCACGGAGCCGCTATCGATACAGCGAAAATTATCCTCAATAGATTGGACCATAGAGGATTACATTTTACTTTTCTTGATCCGTATAACCTGGGTGTGTTGGATTTTTCGATATTCAGCACCCTGGCGAAACGAAAACGTATGGATATCCTAGTCCATCTAAGCAAAATGGACCTCCAAAGAAACTTAGGCCGGAACGTGAAGGCTGACGTTTCTGCCTTTGACGCCTTTGCGCCGGGATGGAAAGCCGTCATCGATACTGCGCAAGGGCAACAGGGAATTCGCGTCGAGCTTATAAATTACTGGAAGTCCTTGATCGCTGGTGTTGGGTTCGAAGCGTCTCCAGAAATGAAGCTTTTGAAGGGGGAGCAAGAGCAGCACCTATATTGGTTATTGCTGGTGGCTGGCCACGACCTTCCCCACAAATTTTGGAAGGTCGCGGCTAAGACGGATAAGCAGACCGCCTTTGATTTTTCTTAAGCTGCGGCGGCAGGCATCTCATCCCATGTTTTCCCGCGATAAGATCTGCCTGCTGCCTTTTTGTTCTTTCCGCCCCACTGTTTGAAGAAGAACGCCGCGCTATCATCCATGCATTGATCGAATATTTCATCGATCCATGCTGGGTCCATTGGTCGTGCATTAGGTCCGGATTCCCCACCGACGATAGCCCAATGAATGCCGTTGAGTTTACCGCCCTTCACAGAACCGATGAGCGGCTCGTAGGAAACGAAGCGAATAGCGGCCGGTACATTGCGCAAATCATCAAGGCGGTGAAGTACGCGTCCATCTTCGACACTGGTTCCGAGCCAGACATTCGGCAGGATGTCGAAACCATCGCTCAGGATTTCAGCCATTCGATCCGGACGTTTTGTCAAAATCTGATACGTGTGCCGGCGTGTGTCCTTCATCGCTCGCCAAACTTTGCGAACGAAATCCACAGGCACGTCAGGATGGAATAGGTCAGACATCGAGTTGACAAAAACATTACGCGGTTTCGACCATGTCGCCGGTATCGACAGCGCCTTTTCATCGAGAGAAATTGCACCGGTCCATTTTGCTCGACCGCCGCTCTTACGCGTGAGGCCTTTGTACTTTTCTACGCCCATAGCTTCGAGACGAGCAGCCATTCTCATAGCGTAGCAGTTCGTGCAGCCGGCGCTCATGATGGTGCATCCGGCTACCGGGTTCCATGTTGCGTCAGTCCATTCGATTGAAGTTTCAGCCATTGGCAAACCCTCTTGAAGATGGTCACCATTTTACCAAAGATCGTTAATTTTTCGATAAAAATCGACAGAAAAAAGGGAAATACTTTTCTATTTCAATCTCTTAGCTATGCGGTTTAAGCATTTCTCTGGGGTTTCTACGCGATACGCTACGGCAGGTTTCTTTTTGCTCTGGAAGAGGAAGAGATTTCCCTTATCTCCCGTTTCTACCAATTACCCTCAGAGCAAGAACCAAATAAACAAATAACCCTTTAGAAATTCAGCTTTATAGATTGGACCCGCAGATTTGCGACCCAATTGACCCGCAGATTTGCGACCCAAGGAATTATTCGAACGGCAGTCGGATGTAATAGATATTCGATTTCCGGTGTTCCCTGACCACGATCAGAACCCCCTCACCTTCGAGCTCGGAAACAGCCCTCAGAACCTTGTCCTCGGACATGCGGAGGCGTTTGGCTATCTCCTTGATGCCATACCAGCATGACTGGTCATCGCCGTTCATTCGCTTCGCCAGCCAGTAGCCGACGCGGAAGGCGCGATCCGATAGCGCGTCCATCTCACAGATGAAATCGAGCCACTTTCGCCGCTTGTCATAGAAGGCTGCGGCCGACTGGCCGTCGTCGTTTTTCAGGTTCATGCCGATACTCATAACCCTGCCCCATTTTGGGGTCAACAAATTATTCCCCATTTTGGGGTTGCAATGTTACCCAGTTTGGGTAATATCGGTTCCATCAGCAGCGACGAAGAAGCACCACCACCCGCCGATCTCGCTGCCATCACAAGAACCGGAGATGAGACGGATGGCCAAGATTGAACTCAGGCATTTGGATTTGGAGAAAGCTGCATTGCGCCGCGCGGTGGATAAACTCCACTCGCAGAAGATCGACACGGCTTGGGGCGCGAACGGCCTCGTAGGCGAGACAGCAATCAAGCTCCTCAACACCGAGGAATTTCTCATCCCCCGCGATGTCATGGGCCTCCAGCGCACTCCAGCAACGCGCGATGAAGCGTCTCTCAGCGCCCGGCTGATTATGGCCGGCATGTGCGGCGATTGGCCGGAAAAATACGGCCATTACCCCGACGACCCACGCGCCGCCAAAATTCTTCGCGCCGACTGATCGCATTCGGCATCCGTCTCCGGGCGGATCTCCAATTCGATCTCAACCACTGAGGATGAGCAAATGGCATGGGTAACTCGATACAGGATTGAAGACGGCGCCCGTGTTTTCAACGGCACCGAGTTCACGACCGACGAATGCGACGTGTTTGAGTATCGCAGCGAAGGTGAAGCGAACGACGATGCGGATGAGTTCGGCGGCGAGGTCGTCAAGTTCGAGCGTTATGCCACCCACGCTGATCCGTCTTCTTGCGCCATTCGGGTTTCCAACCCCATCGTCCACGGCGCCGTCATCGGTCGTCTGGAAGCGGCTGAGTGATGACTATGAGCGCAGAAGCAGAATACTGGCGAGAAGCCGTCATGTACGCTTTCGAAGGCATCGATCGCTTCGACGTGATCGAAGGTCTCGGGAAAGAGCAGCTTGACGAAATTGGCGAAGCTCTGGCCACGAGCGCTGAGAATCAGTCCATGGCCTTCGGCTGGGATGTCGCCTCATCAAACCGAGCGGCGGACATCAAGCGCCAAGAAGATGAGCTTCGCAAAGAGATTGCACGTGAGCGCAGGAAGATAACCTGCCGTTCCTGCAACGGCCACGGATACACGGTTAGCCAAGGCCCATACCACTCATCAACAAGCAGTTGCTTCAAGTGCAATGGCGCAGGCCGGCACGATCCGTGACTGCACCACCCGCCCCGCATAGGGCTTCAGACAAGGGATAGGGAACATGAGCGAGATTCACTTGAAGCTAGTTGATGATCACATGCCGGAAGATATTACGGCTTTGATCGAATACTTGCGAGAAATGGCGTGTGTTCATCCGCAAAGCGGCGAGCGGCAAATGCCTTCGAAGACTGATGACGCTGTTTTCGACATGGCGGCTAACTCACTCGAAAGAATGCAAACCGCTCTACGCATCATCGAAAACCCGATGGATCACTTCCGTCAGATGGCATCCGATGAAGGCGCGGACCTAGTTGCGCCAGTAGCGTTGAAACTAGCTGATGACCCGAATTACCTCAAGGGCATAGCTAGGGATGCGCTCTCTCTCCCATCCCCCACCAAGTAACCACAGCACAGCGGGAGAAGAAGATGAGCGCGGTAGCCGCATCTCCAAAATACAAGATTGGTGAAACGGTGATTTATGACGATCACCAAGGGCGTGCACAGACAGGTGCCGTTCAAAGTATCCAGGCGACTTGGACTCCGTGGGGCGATGGCGACCCCCTCATAATCTACAGCCTCTATCACCCGACCTACAGGCGAAACAATCATTACGCCGCCGAGGAAAACATTCTCGGCCTCGCCTAACCAACCCACCGGCTTTGTCAGAGTAACCCGAGATATGAAGGGGCAGGAAATGGCCACCGATACCGCAGCAATTCAGAAAATCAAAACCTTGAAGAGTGATGCCGCGAAGATCGGCGGCTTCCACGAATGGTTCACGAAGTCATTTGCTGACAAGCAGCATCACGACAAACAGAACTTCGGTTTCAATATCAACCACAGCAGCGAATACAACGCTTTCAAAACTACGGTGTGGTTCTACGCCTATGCCGGCCAATACGGCAGTTCGTCTGTTTACAGCCAACTTTCGGTTCAAGACCGCGACACGGTATGCAACGCCTTCATCAAGGCACTCAACAAGCACCAGAAGCTGATTTTTGCGACCATGGCCGACATCATGGAAAAGCAAGCCGCTTCGTTGCGCGAGACGGCTGAAAGCGAAATCGCCGCCATGCAGGCGATGCTCGAAACGCTGGACGTCCCAGAACAGGATGCCGCGTGATGCCCTCCGCTTTCTCCACCACCAACACACAAGAAGCGGATGATCCGACCGAGATTTATATCGAGCTCGGCAATCACATCCGGCGCATCGACACGCGTACCAGGTCTTTCAAGCGCCAGTTCCGCGCCGTCATCGCCGTGATGATCGCAGTTTGCAGCGTCTCAACGTCGTGGGCCTTCGTCGGATACCCGAAATATCAGCGCATGGCGCTTATCAATCAGGAGCAATTCGCATGGGCAAAGTAGCAGAACTGCATTCTGAGGCCGAACGTCTTGGATCGATCACCGATCGCCTTGTCCATCGCCTCAACCCTGAGGGGTTCGTTGAATTTCAACTTCGCCAGACCGTCAACGACGCCATCAAGGAACTTGGGCGCGAGAAGGTCATGGAAATCATCAAGGAGGCCGCAGAGTGACCTATTTCCGCACCAACTTTCAAGATTTCTGCGATCGATCAGGATGCAGCACCGAAGACGTCATGAGGGTTTACGAAGCTCTTGGTGGCGGCGCTTGGATGGCCGGCGGCGCTATTCGTCGAACACTCATCGGCCAGGCTCTCGACAGCGACTTTGATTTCTTCTTCAAGTCGGCCGAGGCTCTCGCAGACTGGGAATCGGGCTTGCCATCTGGGCTCAAGCTGGTCCGCGAGACAGAGCATCATAAGCATTGGAGGGGAACCATTGCCGGCTCCGATTTGCCAATCGATGTTCAGGCCATCAGGTTCAGATTTTATGACAACGCCGAGCAGGTAATCGACAGCTTCGATTACACCGTCACAATGTTTGTCCTCGATGGCGATGACATGGTCACCACGCCTTACGCGCTGTGGGATCTCGGCCGACGCAAACTCGCCGTTCACAAGATCAGCTATCCGGTCGCCACGATGCGCCGACTGCTCAAATATACCAAGCAGGGGTTCACCGCCTGCGCAGGTTGCCTCCAGTCCATCCTGAAAGAGACAGCGTCATCGCCGGAAGCGATGAGCCAGCTCGACATCGAATACGTAGATTGAGGATCGCGCCAATGACCTATCTCTATCTCGACATCGAAACCATCCCGGCGCAGACCGAAGCGGCAAAGGAACGAGTAGCTTCCACGGTTAAGCCTCCTGCTCAGATGAAAAAGGCTGATACCATCGCGACGTGGGAGAAAGAACAAAAGCCCGCAGCCGTCGAGGAAGCTATTGCTAAGACCAGTTTTGACGGCGGCATGGGCCATGTCTGCTGCATCGGCTTTGCAATCAATGACGGCCATATCCATTCGGAGAGCGTGAAGACCCTATTGGAGGAACGGCAGGCCATTGAGGCTTTCATCGAGGTGGTGGAAATCAGCCGCCAGAATGGCTGGGAAACCATTCAGATAGTCGGCCATTTCATAGCCGGTTTCGATCTCCGTTTCCTTACCCAGCGCGCTATCGTCCTGGGCGTCCGTCTCCCTGATTGGTGGCCGCGCGATCCTAAGCCGTGGTCAAACGAGGTTTTTGACACAATGGTCGCATGGGCCGGCGCTAAGGGAAGCATCAGCCTCGACGCGCTGTGCTTTTCTCTGGGCCTTGAAGGCAAAGGCGATGTTGACGGCTCCATGGTCGCTCAGATGTGGGCTGACGGCAAGCATGATGAGATCGGCTCCTATTGTCGCGATGACGTGGCGCGCGTCCGTAGGGTTCACCAGAAGATGCTGGCCGCTCTCGGGGAGGCCGCGTGATGGCAACCCAAGACGAAATAAAACTCCTTTTTGCGGAGTTCCCACGTGAGGCCATTAGCTGGCGCGCTCAGACCGTCACCAAGAATGGCGATAAGGCTATGGCTCTTGCCTACATTGATGCACGAGACGTCATGGATCGCCTTGACAGCGTGTTGGGCTCAGAGAACTGGCAGGACCGCTATGAGTTTAGCGGCCCACGCACCATTTGCTACCTGTCGATCAAAGTGGGTGATGAATGGATCACCAAGGCAGATGGCGCTGGCGATACTGATGTCGAGGCAGAAAAAGGCGCCATCTCTGATGCTTTTAAGCGAGCAGCGGTGAAATGGGGCATTGGGCGATATCTCTATGCCATGCCGACGCCATGGGTTCCCTGCGATACCTACGAGCAGGGCGGAAAGCTGCGCTGGCGCTCTTGGAAAGAGAACCCTTGGGATCATGTCCGCATGCCAAACGCTCCGAAGCCGAGCGCAGCAGCGCAGAAGCGAGAGCTTTCCGAGATCGATAAGGACCTGGCCGACTGCCACACCATCGTCGCCGTCGACAAGTGCGCAGCATACTGGCGCGACGTGGCAGCGAAAGACAATTGGTCTCGCGACTACAAACAAGCAGCAGCAGACAAATTTGAGGCGCGCCGTAACGCGGTGCAGAAGGAGGCCGCATGACCACGAGATACGACGCAGTTGCAGTTCGCCGCTACAAGGATCGCGACGGCAACGAGAAGAGCCAGTTCACGACAATCGGCACGGCATGGCCCATGCGCGACAAGGACGGATTTACCGTTCGCCTCAACGCCGTCCCAGCGCCCACAGATGGCGAGTTCGTTGTTTTGCTGATGCCACCACGCCAGAAGGACGAAAACCGTTCCAGCGGGCAATCCCGTGGCGATGCGGGGCAAGGCCGGAACGCAAACTTCTCGAATGACATGGACGACGATATCCCGTTCGCACCGGAGTGGCGCTAATGGGGCGCGCGCTTCTCGTTATTGATGGCGACCAGAACCGCCGCAAGGCTGTTGACTGGATCGGCAAGGCACCTTTCGGCACCCGCGTTGAGTTCAAGGCGTCGAAGCGCACCCTGCCCCAGAATGATCTTCTGTGGGCACTCCTGACTGAAGTTTCGCAGCAGCTGGAGCTTGGCGGCAAGAAGTATGAGCCCGCGCAGTGGAAGGCAATATTCCTCCATGCATTCGGTCGCGAAGTCAGCTTCCTGCCCAGCTTGGACCAGAAGACATTTTTGCCGATCGAGCTTTCATCATCCGACCTGTCGAAGGACGAGATGACCGACTTTATCGAATTCATCCTCAAGGAAGCGGCCGAGCGCGGCGTGGTCTTCAATGATCCTCGTCAGCTCGAAACGGCCGGTTCCAACAATTCTGGTGACAATCCCCCTGCCCGGTCACCAGAGGATGAGCCAGAGGCACCGCCCCCAGCCTCTGGCTCATCAACCCATCCAGATGCCGAATGGCTGAAAACCGCTGCACGGATGCTGTGGGCGGCAACAAACACCTACGGCAACACTGATGCCAACCTTGGCGTCCTTAACGCTCAGCGGCTCGCTGTGGGCGATTTGGTGACCGCCGAGATAACCCAAGGCGCGAAGGATAAGGCCGGGTCGATCTACCGAACCTGCAAGCAAGTCGTGATGCACGAGATCGGCCGCGAAAAAGCACTTGAAATCATCTGCCGTCACGCCGGCATCGAAGCAAATCAAATCGGAGGTGAAGCATGAACCGCTTAATCCGCCGCGCCATCCACCACTGGCTCGCTTGGAAGTCGAGACGGAACCTTGCCCGGGAATACAACTGGCAAGCCGAGATCGACGCCGACATTAAGCGAGCAAAACAATCCCACGGCAAGACAGGACGCGTCCGCGATCTGGAGCGCCGCAAGCGGGACATGATGACACGCGCGCTGGGAGGGCAGAGGTGATGGCCCGGACAGTCGAAGAATGGCGCGGCCGCACCGATGACACCATGCCGCCGCCTCGCGTGAAGGATCGCATTCGTGAGCGCCAGGGCAACAAGTGCGCCTTAACCGGCGTGGTGCTTGGTTCCGACGAGAAGGTTCAATACGACCATATCGTGCCGCTCTGGCTTGGCGGAGCCAACACCGAGAGCAATCTGCAGGCCGTCACCGCGGAAGCCCACAAGAAGAAAACCAAGGCCGAGGCAACCGTTCGGGCGAAGTGCAATCGCGTGCGCAAAAAGCATCTCGGTATCAAGGGTCAAAAGCGATCCGGCTTCCAGAGCAATTTCAAACGCAAGATCAACGGTGACGTGATCGACACCAGAACCGGGGAGATCGTGAACAGATGAGCACCGACAACCCAATGTCGTTCTACAGACAGAACGTGGATGCGTGGGGGCCGCTGGAGTGGTTTGACCGTCTGGCAAAGGCCGTGCACGCCCGCAGTCAAGCAGTGCGCGACAAAGACGATATCGCCTTCGAGACCTACAATAACATCGCTTCATCCAGCGCTACCCGCCTTGTGAGCGATTTCGAGGACAAGGTGCGGATGGCTTTGACCACGCTGCGCGAACTGGAGAAGGCGAACGTCGCATATGTCGATGCCAATACCGAACTCCTCTCCACCCTCGAAAGCTTGCAGCGCGAGGACGAGGAACTGAGGCAGCGGCTCGACGTCGGACCATGCGGTGAAGACGCGATCGACGTTGCCGAAAGCGCGGCGGACCATCTCCTTCACCGCGCCGAGGCAGCAGAGGACGAGGTGAAGATTATCCGAGAGGCGGTGGGCGAATTGCTGGATCAAGCGGAGCATGTCTGCCTTGGCGCTCATACGCCAGCCAACATCAAGGAGGCTGCGAGAAATCTGGCAACCCCGATCAAGAATGTTCACACAGCCCTCGCCAGCACAGGAGGCGAACACCATGCAGAGTGAAGAAAGCAACACGCTGGTCAAACTGGCAAAAGCGGTCATCGAACACGCACCCGAAGGCGGAGACGCATTCTGGGGTATCAAATTCAGCGATATTGAAGCCGCCCTGTCCGCTGCGGAGCCGGTGGATTATCAACTCGTGTTCTCGGATGGGAGAACATCACGCGTTCTATATTCCAAGGATGAAGCCGATCGCTTCAAGAAGGCGAGTGACATCACTGTTGACATTCGTGCACTCTACGCCGCCCCTCCCGCGCCATCCGTGGCGGTAAAGGCTAAGCTCATCGCGGAGCTTCGCGAGATGGCAGGAAGCATCACATATGCGGAAGAACCATCGCGAGTAATGCTGGAAGCTGCCGACGCCCTCTCCGCACAGGTGCATAACCAGTCTGTGGAAAACGGGGAAAGCGGGGACGAATGACGAAACATGCTGTCATCCCCGCCGGATGCTGGCCTGCTGTCCTTAGAGATGAGCACGCGGCAGCCTATGCCGGAGAAAAGACGGTCGATGCCTTCATCAGCCGTGTTGGAACCGTATGGCCTCGGCCGTTCATCGAGACCGGAACCGGCAAGGGCAGATTCAGAGCGTGGCGGAAGATCGACCTAGACAAGGCTATTGGCGTAGACGAAAACGCCGACCCGGAAGTGTGGTGATGATACCTGTCACCATGCCTCCATACACCTCGTTCAAGACGCTGGCCAACGGATCGACCGGCTACTATTGGACGTGTCCTACCCTATACCGCAAGGCTGGCTGCCCCTACCGCAGCGCGGCTCTTGGCGTCAACCTCTCTCAAGCAGAACTGGTGGCCGCAGCAAAGGTCTGGAACGATCGGCTGGAAGGTTGGCGCAGGGAAAAGGCAAACCCTCGTCACGAGCCCGATACGAGCCGATACGGCACTGTCGAGTGGCTTGTGAACGTCTACCTGTCTCACAATTCGTTTCTGGAGCGCGTAGGCGAGTTTAGCCGCGCCGATTACAAGCGTGTCTTCAAACGCGTGACAGACGTTCAGATAACGAAACCAAATGGTGACAAGGTCAGGTTTGGCGATGCGAAGGTCAACAACGTCGGCGTGAGCACTGCTGAAAAGGTCTATCTGCACTTCTCGGGCGATAGCGCCAACAGGATGGGTGAGAAGGTCGTCACCTATTGCAAGGCGATGTGGAAGCGCATGCGGCCGCATTACCCGGACCAGTTCCGAAATGATGTTGCGAACCCGTGGGAAGGCGTTACCGTCAAGAGACGTCAGAAGGCCACTAAGGGTTATGTCGATCGCAAAGCGGTCTATGAGTTCGCTGATGGGGCAATAGAGAATGGCCGCGGGGAGTTGGCTGCGGCGGCTGTGCTGGCCTTCGAATGGCTGATGCGACCATCATCCATCGGCGCAGGCTTCGCCCCGTGGACCGGCTATAGAGCCTCCGACCATCCCGATAAGATCCGGCTGAAGCATCGCAAGAACGATGCGCTGGCGCTGCACCCGCTCGAGTTCGTGGACGAGGATGGGTCGAAAGTCCTGCTCTATTCCCAAGCCGAAGAGGTTCTTCGCAAGGCGCCGAGATATGGCACATCAATCGTGTGCAAGAAGAACGGTCAGCTTTTTGGCGACGGTACGTTCTTGGCTCATGAAGTCAGGGAGATGGCAGACAAGCTCAGGAAGGATGAAAAACTCTCAGCGCCAGAATTCAGCCTGGATATGTGCAGGCATGGAGGCATGACGGAGCTTGAGGAGAAAGGCCTAACCGAAGGTCAAGGCAGAGTGCTGTCAAAGCACAAGACGGCTTCGGCTTATCGCGGGTATGCGAAAGAGACAGAGAAGCGCGTTCTAGAGGCCACGAAAAAGCGTTTTGGCCGTTCTGAATAGTCAAAATTTGTGAATGAAATCAATGGCCGTATTCGGCAGAAAATGTATCGTTTTTGGCCGCCTTATTCAGAACGCCTACTGAAAACATTACATTTTGTCGGGATTTGCAGTCCTCTGCGTCACCACTCCGCCACGAGGCCTCACACGCTCATCAATGGAGCGATGGCGGGCATTTAGAACGAATCCATTTGGGGCGCAAGAGGGATCGTTCCGAATGTCGTGTTTTTTCAGCCGGGTACGTGGAGTTCAACCGCCCACCTTGTCTAAGTCACTAAGATGACATGGCTTTTCGCGTCATCCCGCTGCTCCGGACGAAAAATTGCCCGCAGCCGAAGCGTTTTCGACTGCGGGCAACCTGTGCATTTTCAGGAACGGTCGATCAAATCCGTCCCATCAGAACCAGGATCAGCACGATGACCAGCACCAGTCCGAGACCGCCCGAAGGGCCGTAACCGTAATTATGATAACCCCAGCTTGGCAGCGCGCCGATGAGGAACAGAATGAGCAGGATGACAAGGATGGTGCCGAGCATGTTTAACCCTCCACTATTGGCATGTGTCCGACTGCTTCAATGACGCAGCGCGTGAAAAGTTCCCTCTTCCGGCCTCTCCAGCAGACTGAAAGAATGACGGCAGACGTGCCGTTTCAACAGGTTACACCGCTTTTGCCCAGACATGATGGTCCGGCCGGAAGGGGCGTGCCGTCCCCCGCGCCTGGCGGATCAATGTCCCGGACAGTGAAGATGAGAAACTGTGCATAGTCTCGCGCGTCGCATCCATCGCGAGTTCTGGATCGCTGCAATTTATTCGAGGTAATTTCTCGCTCTATGTCTATTTTCGGTTGTCCGCCATAGTGAAGACAGTCCCCCGTACCCTGAAACCGGCGGGAGACGGAGAGATCCGGCTTCGCTGGCAGTGCGCCGGATCTCTCCCGCCCCCTCCCTCGCTCCGTCCCACTCCTGCCGCAGGCAGGTCGGCACACGTACATGTGACCGACGACCATGCGTGCTACCCCTTGCCTCGTCTCAGCCTCTCCGGATAGACCCCCGTGACGGGAGGGAGAAACGAGAATCATATGTCCGGTTTTGCGAACCTCATCCCGCTTTTCATCTTTGGCTTCCTCGTCTATTTTTTCTTTCGCTGGGTCGCGCGCGACATTCAGAACCCAAAGCGCAAGTAGTCGGAAGGAATAATACTGCCGCATCCGCCGCTTCCGGGAACCTCCGCGCCTCCATATCGTTTTTGCAGATGGACCTCGGAGGACAGGATGAAAACGCTCGCATCATCGGCCGCAATAGCCCTTTCGCTCGCGCTTGCGGGATGCACGACCGCCGGTCCGGCACCCTATGTGGAGCCCATTCCCGGGAGCATCATCTATAAAGGCCAGCCGCGCACAAAGCTGACGAAGTCACCGATCGGCAGCACCTTCACCCATGAGTTCCGCATAGACAGCAGCACAAGGGCGGTGGAAACCTATCGCATCGCGCCGGATCGCTCACTGGAACTCATTGACCGGCGCATCCTTCGCGAATGGCTGTTCGGACGCGACGACTGACCGCACCGGTCGGCTCCGAAACGGATTGCGCATCCCGCCTGCTTCGTTTAGAGCCGGGCGCGAAACCAACATGGATGAGCGATGAACACGCGCTGGCAGAAACCCGTCCTGATCGCCTTCGAAACGCCGGGTGATTATACGAGCATCGAAACAACCCAGGCCGCCTCCTGGGCCCTGATCGAGGACTGGCCGGTGGAGGATGGCGAGGCGCTAGACAAGGCGCTGCTGGTCTGCGCCGCCGTGGATGCCGGCAGGAAAAAGCCTGAAGACGCGCGCAAGGCCTTCATCGCCGCCGCGATCGAAGCGGGGCTCGACATCAAGGCGTAACGGCCCCGTCACGCGTCGCGACGGAGGCGCCAGGGGCGCTAACGTCAAGTTCATGGTTCGATCGATCGATACAGAGGAAAGCGTCCGGATATATGAAAAAAGCCCTGTTCATCTTTCTTCTCTCCTGCCTGGCGATCGGCCTTCTCGGCCACCTCGTCGTGGCGTTCGTCGTCACCGGCTGACACGCCGTAAATCAGGCGTTAAGAATCCCTAAATTTCATTCTGCTGTTATGGAACCGCGTTAAACTTTTTCCGTTCTCTTTTCGATCGAACAAGGAGGATTGAAATGCGTGACGGACTGAACGGTTTTCTTGAGATTTCGATGATCGGCTTCGTGGTTGCAAGCTGCCTCTTCATGGTGAACCTGCCGATCTGATCGGGGAACGAGCTTCGCAGGAGAGCATTGCGGTAAAGCTGGTGATGATGCCACCGGCACAGAAAATGCGGCCTTTTGGGCCGCATTTCTTTTTCATAGGACTTTCAGGATCAGGCAGAAAGCTTGGCGGCGATTTTCGCCACATGCGCGCCCTGGAAGCGCGCGCCTTCAAGTTCGACTTCGGAGGGCTGGCGGGAGCCGTCGCCATCGGTAATGGTGGAGGCGCCGTAAGGGGAGCCGCCCTTGATTTCATCGACACCCATCTGGCCCTGGAAGGCATAGGGCAGACCGACGACGGCCATGCCGTGGTGCAGGAAGGTCGGCAGGAAACCGAGAATAGTCGATTCCTGGCCGCCATGCTGGGTGGCGGAAGAGGTGAAGGCGGAACCTACCTTGCCGACGAGCTTGCCGCCGAACCACAGGCCGCCCGTCTGGTCCCAGAAATTGCGCATCTGCGAAGCGACCGTGCCGAAGCGGGTGCCGGCGCCGACGATGATGGCATCGTATTCAGCCAGTTCGTCCACGGTGGCGATCGGCGCCGCCTGGTCGAGCTTGAAATGCGAAGACTTGGCGACCGCTTCCGGCACCAGTTCCGGAACGCGCTTGACGACGACGTCTGCGCCCGCCGATTTTGCACCCTCGGCAACAGCATATGCCATCGTTTCGATGTGACCGTAGGAAGAGTAATAGAGCACCAGAACTTTCGTCATTTTCTTTGTTTCCTTTGGGTTTATCGTTTCCGGCGTCCCGGCCAGAAGCCTTTTCAAAAACGTGATGATCATTAGCGGCGACCCGTTACAAGCATGTGATGAAAATCTAGCTCACAGGCTCCTTCCACGCCAGCGGCCTATCGGCATACGCACTGTTCACCATAAGTGAACGGAAAAGCGAAACGTCAACTATTTGCCGAAATACATTTTTTCAAAACCGCTTTGCAATCATCGGGCGCGGGGCTAACGTCTGATAAAACAGATGACGAGTACACCCATGTCCAATCCCTCTTCCGCTCAATCCGTCGTGACCGCCGCCATGCTCGCCATTGGCGACGAGTTGCTTTCGGGCCGTACCAAGGACAAGAATATCGGCCACCTCGCGGACGTGCTGACCATGTCCGGCATCGACCTCAAGGAAGTGCGTATCGTTGCCGATGAGGAGGACGCGATCGTCGAAGCGCTGAATGCGCTACGCAGCCGCTATGATTATGTCTTCACCTCGGGCGGCATAGGCCCGACCCATGACGACATCACCGCGGATGCGGTGTCCGTGGCGTTTGGCCTTCCCTGCGAGCACGATGCCGAAGCCTTGCGGATACTTGGCGACATGTATCGTGCCCGTGAGATGGAATTCACCGATGCGCGCAAGCGCATGGCGCGCATGCCGAAAGGTGCTGTCCACATCGCCAACCCCGTTTCCGTCGCCCCCGGCTTCATCATCGGCAATGTCTATGTCATGGCCGGCGTGCCGCAGGTGTTCCAGGCGATGCTCGACAACGTCATGCCGACGCTCCGCACCGGCGCCAAGGTGATGTCGCAGGCCGTACGCTCACCGTATGGCGAAGGCGATATCGGCACGCCGCTGACGGCCATCCAGAAAGCCCATCCCGAAACCAGCATCGGTTCCTATCCGAAATATGACGGGCAACGCTTTTCGACGGAAATCGTGGTGCGCGCCCGGGATGCAGGCGTGCTGAAGGCCGCGGCGGATGCGGTCGCGGCCATGATCGAAGCCATCGGACAGGAGAAAAGACTGGCGGCAGGCAGGGGCGACGCAACGGCTTGAGCGAGAAAGGGCCTTTGACGAACGGGCTTTGACCAAAATCAAGGTGGCGGCCTGCAAAGGCGGCCACTCTCCCCACAGAAATTAGATGTCACCGAGGAGAGATAAATGGGTTACAAAACGATATTGGCAGTGGTCGACAATGTTTCGAACACACAGAAGCTCGGCGAATTCGTGGTGAGCCTTGCAGACCAGTTTTCCTCGCATGTCATCGGCCTGCACATGGAAACGCTGGCCGCCGTTCCCCTCGTCGCGCCGATGGAAATTCCCGATCCCGCCACCGTGCAGGCCCTGCAGGATGTGGCACACAAGGAAACCACCGATGTCGGCTCGCTTTTCGAGCGTACGCTATCGGCCAACGGCATCTCGCATGAATGGCGAAGCTTCGTTACCTCGGTGGGTTACGCCTCCGCCTCTGCCATCGACAGCGCCCGTTGCGCCGATCTCGTCGTCGCCCGTCAGAGCAGTTCCTCGGCTTTGTCGGACAGCCGCACCGATATTGACAGCTTTCTCTATGAAAGCGGCCGTCCCGTTCTCCTCGTCCCGCATGTGCTCACCGTCGCCAAGCCGATCAAACGCGTCCTGATCGCCTGGAATGGCTCTCGCGAGGCGACGCGCGCCACTTTCGACGCCCTGCCCTTTCTGAAAGCCGCGGACAGCGTCGAGATATTCTCCGTCGACCAGGCAGAAAGCGAAACGCAGTCCTCCGGGTTTGCCGGTACGGAACTGGCCGCCACGCTCGCCCGCCACGGCGTGAACGTGACGGTGACCTCACAGGAGAAGATTGCCGGCCTTTCGCCGCAGGCGGCTATCGAAAATCGCCTTTCCGATAACAGCATCGACCTTCTGGTCATGGGCGCTTACGGCCATTCCCGCTGGTGGGAACTGCTGTTCGGCGGCGTTACCCGCACGCTGCTCGATTCCATGACGGCGATGACGCTGCTGTCGCGTTGAATATGGATGCGGCGCAAATGGCGCCGCCAGCCCCCGCCATCTCGCTCGAAAGGAGCGTCCGCCACTGGTTTCTTCTCCCCCCGGGGGAGAAGTCCGCGGCAGCGGGATGAGGGGGCGAGGGAAAAGATAGACCGAGAGCCAGCCCCCTCATCCGTCCCTTCGGACCACCTTCTCCACCTAGGGGGGAAGAAACAAGCGGCATTCTCTCAGCCAAAATCACGCCGGATAAGCGCAAAGCTTGCCTTTTTGCCGGTCTTGCGGCTATTAGCCAAAGCCATCGACAATTTTGACCAGATGGTAGACGACATGTCCCTTCCCGATAAAGCCTTTCCCGTTTCCTGGGACCAGTTTCACCGCGACGCCCGTGCGCTTGCCTGGCGTCTTGCCGGTCTCGACAAAGAGTTCCGGGCGATCGTCTGCATCACGCGCGGCGGCCTCGTTCCGGCGGCGATCATTTCCCGCGAACTGAACATCCGCATGATCGATACGGTCTGCATCGCCACCCGCCATGACTACGTCAACCAGGGTGATACGGTCCTCTTGAAAGGCGTAGCCCCCGAGCTGACTGTTGATGCCGGCGAAGGCGTGCTTGTCGTCGACGATCTGACCGATACCGGCAAGACGGCGCTGGAAGTGCGCGAGATGCTGCCGAAGGCGCATTTTGCCTGCGTTTACGCCAAGCCGAAGGGCGTGCCGACCATCGACACGTTCGTCACCGAAGTGAGCCAGGACACCTGGATCTATTTCCCCTGGGACATGGGCTTTACCTATCAGGAGCCGATCGCCAAGGGATCGCGCGGCTGAGTGCCCACAGGGACCCATTTCTCATCCGTCATTGCGGCCTTGAGCCGGAATCCAGCCACGGCGCGTCTGCGCCGTGAGTCTCTTGCGATCAAGGACTTGATCGCGCTGGACCCCGGATCTGGTCCGGGGTGACGGAGTGAGGATGCACCAACCGCGCAAGACTTCCCCCAGCAATATGCACTCTTTCGCCGTCCCACCCGGGGGCGGCTTTTTTGTGTGAAAAGGCCTTTTTGCCGACAGCGGAAAACACGGAAAAACCGCAGTGTCGCCATTATGCCTCACCCCGGAAATGCGGGGTTTTGCCTTTCCGTTGCGGAAACCAGCCTCGCGCAAGCTTCAAATTTTTCCGCCAAGTCACTGATTTTTCTGAGAGCTTTTCCTATCCCCGTTTTCCACAGGCACTCCACACAATATCTTGTGGTTAAAAATGGGTTTCAATCTATGGCTTGACGAATCTGTGTCGCGAGAGGAAAGTGACAAATATGTTGCGGCGGCAACGAACCGGAAAGTAACGAGGCCGGTTCTTCTCCATCTTTAGCGCGCATGTCCAAACGGCGTCCCGGCCATGAGGGGGCGGTTCGCCGATGGCTTTTCTGCGCCTTCGGAACCGCCAAAAACATTACGCGGGGACTGGCAGCAAGAATGTGTTAACACTATATATAGTAGGCTTGCAGCCATCTTAAACACGAGATACAGGGATGACATCCAAGGATGAACATCCCATCAGATTGGCAACAACCGGCTGCGCGAAGGCATCGCACGGCTGGAACGAATTTTTGCGCCCTTCACCGGGCGCCCCAATGGACGAGGACAGAAACCATGCGCATTGAACGCCGCTTCACGAAGCCCGGCCAATCGCCTTATGCGGAGATCGACTTCCGCAAGGCCGTCAGTGAAATCAAGAACCCGGATGGATCCATCGTGTTCCGTCTGGCTGACATCGACGTTCCCGCGCAGTTCAGCCAGGTTGCCACCGACGTTCTGGCGCAGAAATATTTCCGCAAGGCCGGCGTGCCGAAGTTCCTGAAGAAGGTTGAGGAAAATGACGTTCCTTCCTTCCTCTGGCGCTCCGTGCCCGATGAAAAGGCTCTGAAGGATGTTCCGGAAGCCGAGCGCTACGGCTCCGAGACCGATGCACGCCAGGTTTTCGATCGCCTGGCAGGCACCTGGGCCTATTGGGGCTGGAAGGGCAAATATTTCTCGTCCGAAGAAGATGCCCTCGCCTTCCGCGACGAGCTTGCTTATATGCTCGCCACCCAGCGTGTTGCCCCCAACTCCCCGCAATGGTTCAACACCGGCCTGCACTGGGCCTATGGCATTGATGGTCCCGGCCAGGGCCACTTTTATGTCGACCCCTTCACCGGCAAGCTGACCAAGTCCAAGTCGGCTTACGAACATCCGCAGCCGCATGCCTGCTTCATCCAGTCCGTTGAGGACGACCTCGTTAATGAAGGCGGCATCATGGATCTGTGGGTGCGTGAAGCGCGCCTGTTCAAATACGGCTCCGGCACCGGCTCCAACTTCTCTTATCTGCGTGGCGAAGGCGAAAAACTCTCCGGCGGCGGCAAATCGTCAGGCCTGATGAGCTTCCTCAAGATCGGTGACCGCGCAGCCGGCGCCATCAAGTCCGGCGGCACGACCCGCCGCGCAGCGAAGATGGTCGTCGTTGATGCCGACCACCCGGATATCGAAGCCTATATCGACTGGAAGGTGAACGAGGAGCAGAAGGTTGCCGCTCTCGTCACCGGTTCCAAGATCGTCGCCAAGCACCTGAAGGCGATCATGAAGGCCTGCGTCAACTGCGAAGCTGACAACGGCGATTGCTTCGACCCGGCCAAGAACCCTGCCCTGAAGCGCGAAATCCGCGCCGCCAAGAAGGACATGGTGCCGGAAAACTACGTCAAGCGCGTCATCCAGTTCGCCGAGCAGGGTTACAAGGACATCCAGTTCAAGACCTATGACACGGACTGGGATTCGGAAGCCTACCTCACGGTGTCGGGCCAGAACTCCAACAACTCCGTCTCGCTGAAGGACGATTTCCTGCGCGCTGTCGAAAATGACGGTGACTGGAACCTGACCGCCCGCAAGGACGGCAAGGTCATGAAGACGCTGAAGGCCCGCGACCTCTGGGAAAAGATTTCCCACGCCGCCTGGGCGTCTGCCGATCCGGGTCTGCACTTCAACACGACGATGAATGACTGGCACACCTCGCCGGCGGCCGGCCCGATCCGCGCTTCCAACCCGTGCTCGGAATACATGTTCCTCGATGACACGGCCTGCAACCTTGCCTCGCTGAACCTTCTGCAGTTCAAGGATCAGGCGACGAAGCGCATCGATATCGCCGATTATGAACACGCCGTCCGCCTCTGGACCGTCGTGCTCGAAGTGTCCGTCATGATGGCGCAGTTCCCGTCGCGCCAGATCGCCGAACTCTCCTATGAGTACCGCACGCTGGGCCTCGGTTACGCCAATATCGGCGGCCTCCTGATGTCCTCCGGCATTCCCTATGACAGCGCCGAAGGCCGCGCCATTGCCGGTGCGCTCACCGCCATCATGACCGGCGTGTCCTATGCCACCTCGGCCGAAATGGCCGGCGAGCTCGGCCCCTTCCCGGGCTTTGCGCCGAACCGCGAAAACATGCTGCGCGTCATCCGCAACCACCGCCGCGCCGCCCTTGGCCAGTCGGAAGGTTATGAGGGCCTGTCGGTCAACCCGGTCGCACTCGTCCATGGCGACTGCCCGGATCAGGACCTGATCGCCCACGCAACGGCCGCCTGGGACAAGGCGCTGGAACTTGGCGAAAAGCACGGCTACCGCAACGCCCAGACCACCGTTATCGCACCCACAGGCACGATCGGCCTCGTGATGGATTGCGACACGACCGGTATCGAACCCGATTTCGCGCTGGTGAAGTTCAAGAAGCTCGCCGGTGGCGGTTACTTCAAGATCATCAACCGCGCCGTTCCGGATGCGCTGCGTTCGCTCGGTTACTCCGAAAGCCAGATCGCCGAGATCGAGGCCTATGCTGTCGGCCATGGCAATCTCAACCAGGCTCCCGGCATCAACCCCTCGACGCTGAAGGCCAAGGGCTTCACCGATGAGAAGATCGAAGCCGTCAACGGCGCGCTGAAGAGCGCCTTCGACATCAAGTTCGTCTTCAACCAGTGGACGCTCGGCGCCGACTTCCTCAAGGAAACGCTGAAGGTTTCCGACGAGCAGCTCTCCGACATGAGCTTCAACCTGCTCGAGCACCTCGGCTTCGGCAAGAAGGACATCGAAGCGGCCAACGTTCACGTCTGCGGCGCGATGACGCTGGAAGGCGCACCGTTCCTGAAGAACGAGCACCTGCCCGTCTTCGATTGCGCCAACCCCTGCGGCAAGATCGGCAAGCGTTACCTCTCCGTCGAATCGCATATCCGCATGATGGCGGCGGCTCAGCCCTTCATCTCCGGTGCGATCTCCAAGACGATCAACATGCCGAACGATGCGACGGTTGAGGATTGCGGCGCAGCCTACATGCTCTCCTGGAAGCTGGCGCTGAAGGCCAACGCCCTTTACCGTGATGGTTCCAAGCTTTCCCAGCCGCTCAACGCGTCGCTGGTGGAAGATGAGGACGAAGAAGACCTGATCGAAGAACTGATCCAGCAGCCCGCCGCACAGCAGGCCGTGACGATCACCGAAAAGATCGTCGAGCGCGTTATCGAGCGCGTCTCACGCGAGCGTGAAAAGCTGCCGAACCGCCGTCAGGGTTACACCCAGAAGGCAACTGTGGGCGGTCACAAGGTCTATCTGCGCACCGGTGAATTCGGTGATGGCCGCATCGGCGAAATCTTCATCGACATGCACAAGGAAGGCGCTGCCTTCCGCGCAATGATGAACAACTTTGCCATCGCCATTTCGCTCGGCCTGCAATATGGCGTGCCGCTGGAAGAATATGTGGAGGCCTTCACCTTCACCAAGTTCGAACCGGCCGGCATGGTGCAGGGCAACGACGCGATCAAGAACGCCACGTCGATCCTCGACTACGTGTTCCGCGAACTCGCCGTCTCCTATCTCGGCCGCCACGATCTCGCCCATGTCGATACGTCCGACTTCTCCAACACGGCGCTCGGCAAGGGTATCCAGGAAGGCAAGACCAACCTCGTTTCCACCGGCTGGACCCGCGGTTACAAGCCGACCATCGTGTCTCGCAATGACGGCGAACGCACCGCTTCCGAGCCCAAGGGTTCGGCAACGGCAGCCCCTGCCCGCGCCTCGGCCAACGTGACCTCGTTTGCAGGCTCTGCCGCCCGCAAGCTGGAACCGACAGTCGCCATCGCAACCTCCGAAATCGTCTCCTTCAAGCGGGACTATGAAGAGCGCGCCAAGGAACTGGCCGAAGAAATCGCCGAAGAAGTGATCGACGAGGTCGTCCAGGAAGCCCAGCAGACGGCAACCGCCCTCTTCTCCGATAAGGCCGCCGCAGACGCCGCTTCGGCCAAGACGGAAGCCAAGAAGGTCGAAAACGAACGCCGCATGCGCTCGATCGCTCAGGGGTATACGGGCAACATGTGCTCGGAATGCCAGAACTTCACGATGGTGCGGAACGGCACTTGCGAGAAGTGCGATACTTGTGGTGCGACGAGCGGTTGCAGCTGAGCGTTAGCTTAGACACCACCAAAAAACGACTAGTCTTGAGGGCTCTTTCAGATATGAAAGAGCCCTTCTTCTTTTGATATTTTATCCCTTTCACTACTGGAAACCCGTAGTCCACAATGTTATCTTTCGAGTGGAATGACCGAAAAGCTTTAACCAATCTCGCCAAACATGGCGTCAGCTTTGAAACGGCCCGCAAGGTTTTTGAGGATCCATTTGCCGTGGATATCGAGGATCGTTCGGCTAATTACGGCGAAGTCCGACGACGTATAGTGGGGTTGGGCAACGGATTGGTTCTGACTGTGATCTATACCGAACGCAGCGAAGTGATCCGCATCATCTCGGCACGAAAGGCGACACGCGCGGAGCGCAAGGAATACGACGACAATGGCTGGTAAAATCGATCAAACAGACTGGGCCCGCCTTCACGCCATGACCGATGAAGAGGCGGAGGCGAATGCGCTTGCCGACCCCGACAATCCGCCGCTTTCTGCCGAGCAACTTGCTGCGGCTCCCAGAATGCCGCGCATCAAGATCATTCGCCGGGCCCTGAAGCTGACGCAGGAAGAGTTTTCCGCGCGTTATCATATTCCGCTCGGCACCCTGCGTGATTGGGAACAGGGACGTAGCGAGCCGGACCAGCCGGCCCGCGCTTATCTCAAGGTCATCGCCGTCGACCCGCAGGGCACGGCCGCCGCGCTCCGTAAAGGCGCGGCCTGACCCGCCTCACCCGATAAAATCCAACAGCAGCTTCACATTCAACGCCGCAATCACCACCGCGATCAGCCATGCGAAGCCTGAGAGCCAGAGCGGTGAGCGCAGCTCGCCCATCTTGGCCTTGTCACCGGTGAACATCACCAGCGGGAAGACGGCGAAGGAGAGTTGAAGGCTTAAGACCACCTGCGTCAGGATCAGCAGTTCGCCCGTGCCGCTATCGCCATAGAAGATGGTCACGCCCGCGGCGGGGATGATGGCGATGGCACGGGTGATGAGGCGGCGCAGCCAAGGGGCGAGCCGCATCTTGAGGAACCCTTCCATCACGATCTGGCCGGCAAGCGTTGCCGTGACAGTGGAATTGATGCCGCAGCACAAAAGCGCCACTCCGAACAGCGTCGGCGCAATCGCAAGGCCGAGCAGCGGCGCCAGCAGATTATGCGCCTCGCCGAGTTCGGCGACATTAGTCTGCCCCGCCTTGTTGAAGGTCGCCGCCGCCAGAATGAGGATCGAGGCGTTGATGAGAAGCGCGAACATCAGGGCGATGGTGGAATCGAGCGTCGCGAATTTCAGCGCCTCGCGCTTTTCGGCAATTGTCTCGCCGATTTCGCGGGTCTGCACGATGCCGGAATGCAGATAGAGATTATGCGGCATGACGGTCGCGCCGAGAATGCCGAGCGCCAGATAGAGCATGTCAGGATTGGTGACGATTTCGGTCGTCGGCGCAAAACCAAGGATCACCTGCCCCCAGTCAGGATCGGCGAGCGCTACCTGAATGGCAAAGCACACCGCGATGACGCCAAGCAGCGTGATGACGAGCGCCTCCACCCAGCGGAAACCGAGCCTCTGCAGATAAAGGATCAGAAAGACATCGAGCGCGGTGATGAGAACGCCGATTTCGAGCGGAATGCCGAAGATGAGGTTGAGGCCGATGGCCGTGCCGATCACCTCGGCAATATCGGTGGCGATGATGGCGATCTCGGCGAGCAACCACAGCAGTATGGCCACCGGCTTCGGATAGGCGTCACGGCAGGCCTGGGCGAGATCGCGGCCGGAGGCAATCGCAAGACGGGCGCAGAGCGATTGCAGCACGATCGCCATGATGTTCGAGACCAGCGCAACCGTCAGCAGCGTATAGCCGAACCTGGAGCCGCCGGCGAGCGACGTCGCCCAGTTTCCGGGATCCATATAACCGACGGCAACGAGATAGCCGGGACCAAAAAACGCCATCGCCCGCCGAAACGTGCCGGCATTCGCCTTGACGCGGATCGAGCTGTGAACGTCTGACAACGAGAGATCGTCGCCGTTTCGCCGCCATCCAAAGACTGGCTTCTCCATACTATGCGCTTTCTGAACGGAAATCTGATTAATGCAATTGCAAATCATTCGCATAAAGAGACGCAGGACGCAAGCTGACTTTTGACGCCGCGATGTGGCGCTTAGCCCTCTCCCGGCACTGCGACCGGTCACGCGGGTGCTGGACGATTGACAATGTGGTTACCTGACACCGCGCGCCATTGCCTCGCCATGTCAGCCATCGCTAGAAAGATCGGTGCCATCAGAAATTTGAAAGTGCGTCAGTCCAGCTGAGGAGAAGCGTATGAATATTGTCGCCCATGTCGAAATCCCCGTGACCGATCTTGATCGGGCGATCCGCTTCTATCGCGCGGTTTTTGATGTGCCATTTGCCGAAATCGTCGCGATCCACGATAGCAGAATGGCCTATTTCCCTTTTGACGAAAACAGCAATGGCGCCAGTGCCGCGCTTGCCGAAGGCCCGGCCTATGTACCGACGCGAGATGGAGCGATCGTCTATTTCAGTGTCGCTGATGTGGATGATGTTATTGCCAGAGCCCTTGCCGGTGGAAGCGAGCTCCTATTTCCCAAAACGGCGGTGAATGATGCACTCTTCGTCGCGGAGATTTCCGATAGCGAGGGCAACCGCATCGCCATTCAATCCGCCTGATCGGCCTTCCCAAGACAGAATGACCGGACTCACGTCCTTGTCATCACCTGTTCGCCACCCAAACGGAACAGTCGCGGTAGCGCTGGCGTTGATCTTTCACCAAAACGCTTAAATCTGGGGAAGTTCATGCGACAGCACCGGAATAACGACGTGGTGAACCATCCAGGCCGGTGGCCGAACTATATCATGGGGCACAGAAAGCCCCGCGAATGGCTGATGACGATCAGCGGTGTCCTGCTGCTCTTCGTCGTCGCGGCCGCCGTCGCCATGGGTTACCTCGTCAGCAGCCATCCCGGCAAGCCGGAGCCGAACCCCGGCATTGTCGAAGAACAGGCAGCAGAAGGCTGAGCGACGTGCGGGCCGGTCAGCTGAGGCCCGCGAGATGACCGCTGAACTGCGCCTCGTGCAGACGGCTGTAATGGCCCTTGGCAGCCAGGAGTTCGGCATGAGCGCCGGTTTCGGCGATGCCGCTCTGGTCGACCACCACGATGCGCGAGGCATCGCGGATCGTCGCCAGCCGGTGGGCGATGACGAGGGTGGTGCGGCCTTTGGCAAGCTCGGTCAGCGATTGCTGGATGGCCCGCTCGGTTTCCGTGTCGAGCGCCGAGGTGGCCTCATCGAGAATGAGGATCGGCGGATTTTTCAGGAACATGCGGGCAATCGCAAGACGCTGCTTCTGCCCACCGGACAACTTGACGCCACGTTCGCCAATGACGGTATCGAGCCCGAGCGGCATGGCCTCAATGACGCCGTCCAGCCGCGCGCGCCTAGCGGCATCCATGATCTCCGCATCCGAAGCGCCAAGCCGTCCATATTCGATGTTCTCACGGATCGTGCCGCCGAACAGGAAGACGTCCTGCTGCACGATGCCGATCTGATTGCGCAGCGAGGCGAGCTTCATCTTTCTGATATCGATGCCGTCAATGGTGATCGCACCGTTGGTGACGTCATAAAAGCGCGGCAGCAGCGAGCAGAGCGTCGTCTTGCCCGCACCCGACGGGCCAACGAAAGCTACGGTCTCGCCGGCGCTGATCTTCAGATCGATATTGGTAAGAACCTGCTTGCCCTCGGCGTAACCGAAGCCCACATGGCGATATTCGATATCACCGCGCAGCAATGGCGCTTCCACCGCATCGGGCGCATCGACAATATCGGGCGCGGTGTCGAGAAGCTCGGTGAACCGGCGGAAACCGGCAATGCCCTTGGGATAGGTCTCGATGACCGAATTGATTTTTTCCACCGGGCGGAAAAACACGCCGACCAGCAGCAGGAAGCCGACGAAGCCACCTTCTGTCAGGTCGCCATTCAGAACGAACCAGGCGCCGCAGATCATCACGATCATCTGTGTCAGCCGCATGCTCATGTAGCTCAGCGAGGTGCTGGCCGCCATGATCT
Source organism: Agrobacterium sp. 5Ca39 (assembly GCF_055382365.1). Lineage (NCBI taxonomy): Bacteria > Pseudomonadati > Pseudomonadota > Alphaproteobacteria > Hyphomicrobiales > Rhizobiaceae > Agrobacterium > Agrobacterium sp. 5Ca39. The sequence continues at coordinate 1,372,286 of NZ_AP026436.1, forward strand.
TGTAGGCGTCAAGCTTGGTGCGGCGGTATTTCTGGTTGTCTTTTTCGAACAGCGCCCTCTCGTGATCCTCATTGGCAAAGGCCTGCACCACTCGCATGCCGCCGACATTTTCCTCGATACGGGCGTTGAAATCCCCCACACGGCCGTATAGCGCGCGAAAATTCTGCGTCATGCGACCGCCATACCGGCTGGTGACCCAGGCGGTGACGGGCACGACGGCGGCGGTGATGAGCGCCAGCGGCACATTGACCGACAGCATCAGCAGGAACGCGCCGATAAAGGTCATGATGGCGATGAACAGGTCTTCGGGCCCATGGTGGGCCACCTCGCCGATCTCTTCCAGATCCTTGGTCAGCCGCCCGACCAGATGGCCGGTCTTCTGGTTGTCGAAATACCGGAAGGAAAGCTTTTGCAGATGATCGAAGGCCAGACGGCGCATGTCGGTTTCGATATTGATGCCAAGCATGTGTCCCCAGTAAGTGACAGTCGCCATCAATCCGGTATTCAGTACATAGATGAGGAGCAGCCCGACGGAGGCGGCCAGGATGATAGCCCATTCACCGCCCGGCAGCAGCACGTCGACAAAGGCCTTCACCGCCATCGGAAAGCCGAGTTCCAGTACGCCCGACAAGACAGCGCAGGAAAAATCGAGAATGAACAGACCGCGATAGGGGCGATAATAGGCGAAGAAGCGGCGGAGCATAGCGTGACCTGGAGATCGGGCGCGGCAACCTTACGCCGCAAGAAAAACGGAGTTCAATTGTCATATTTCAATGCGCGCGCCAAGACCGATGTTCTATTTTTACCAAAATCGTTCAATAGGTTCAGCAATAAACACACAACGGTAATGTGATCCGATTATATTGCACTTATATGTATCGGTGTGACAGAGTGAATGCACCCTTCGGGGAGAATGCGAGAAAGAGCCTGCCGTGAGTAAGAATGACAGCCGTAAGCAGAGTGGCGAACCGAGATGGCTTGGTCCGGCCAGCCCGACGCGGATCGCCCTGATCCCGCCCATTTCGGCTGCGCGCTGGCTGCTCGTTCTCGTTGCCCTGGCCGGCATCTACTTCTTCCACGGCTTCCTGGTTCCGGTTCTCGCCGCCCTCGTCATCGGTTTCGCCAGCTGGCCGGTCTATACACGGCTTCTTCGGCAGGTGGGCGGCAACACCACGCTCGGCGCCACCATCGCCATCATTCTCATCCTCGCCTTCCTTGTCGTACCGATCTTCATCGCCGCTTCCTACACGGCCAGCGAAATCCGCGAATGGTTCGGCTGGGCAGTGCATGTCAACAAGACCGGCGCCCCCGTGCCGGAGTGGATCGCCGCCCTTCCCGCCGTCGGCCCATGGCTTGGCGAACAATGGGTGAAATATATCGGCACGCCGGGCGCCATCGGTGAAGTGATCCAGCTCGTCAGCGGCGCCAATATCGGCAATATCTACAGGGCGATCCTCGCCGCCGGCAACGGCGCGTTCCATCTGGTGCTGACGTTGCTGTTCATGCTGATCGCGCTGTTCTTCGTCTATCGTAACGGGGCCGGTTTCACCCGTCAGGTCGATCTGGTCGGTGAGCGTATCCTGCCGACGCGGTGGGAACGCATTTCCCGCGTCGTGCCCGCCACCATCAGCTCCACGGTCACCGGCATGACGCTGATCGCCATCGGCGAAGGCATCATCCTCGGCATCGCCTACTGGATCGCCGGTGTCCCCTCGCCCGTCACGCTCGGCGTGCTGACAGGCGTCATGGCCCTCATTCCGGGCGGTGCGCCTCTGTCCTTCACGCTGGTGTCGATCTATCTGGTCGCCAGCGGCTCGCCCGCCCACGGGTTGGCCCTGTTTGTCTGGGGTTCGGTGGAACTCTTCATCGTTGACAAGACCATCCGCCCGAAACTCGTCGGCGGGCCCATCAAGCTGCCATTCCTGCCGACGTTTTTCGGCCTCGTCGGCGGCGTCAAGACCATGGGTTTCCTCGGCCTCTTCATCGGCCCGGTGCTGATGGCGCTTCTGGTTGCGATCTGGCGCGAATGGGTGCGTGAGGTCGAACTTTCCGCGGCCGCCGAAGCTCCGACACCGCCTCCTGCGCAGGGTGAAGCCCTGGACGAGGTCGCCGTGCTCGAGGACAATAGCGAGGAAACCACGGCGTTTCGAAAGGCCGCTTTCTGATTGAAGCCTGCGCCAGACGCGGCAGCTCCGGTAACGACAGATATCCGCGAACGTCGCATCCGCCCATGCTCGGCCTCGTTGCGCATCCGCAACTATCGCTTCTCCGGTACGGGACCTGATCCTCGGCGCGTTGCGATCATTCTTAGTTCTAAGTTTTCATTCAGGTCTGAAACGGATGGAGAGCGGGAAATGCACCATCGCCGTCATCCTCACCTTGTGCCAAGGTTCTAATCACGTCAGATAAAATCACTCGGATGCAGATCCTCGTGACACACCGAGGATGACGTTGGGTGTTTGGCGCGATCCGTCGCTCGCGCTGCGTTTCATGTCGCGTGAATTCCTTCGGTTTGGACACCGCAAAGCGGCCGCGAACCTCTACCGCCGACTTAAAGCACCTTCTCCATGAAGAGGCTGAGCGGATCAGGCTTATAGGGCGCAAAAGCCTCGATCTCCACGAAACCCGCCTTGCGGTAAAGCCCTATCGCCTCCGGCTGGCTGATGCCGGTCTCGAGACGAATGGCAGAAAGGCCAAGCTCCTCACCACGCGCGATGAGCGTATCCATGATCAGCTTGCCGATGCGCAGACCCCGCGCCTCCGGATCGACGAACATGCGCTTGACCTCAGCCGTGCCATCGCCCGCTTCCACCAGCGCCCCGCAGCCGACCACGCGGCTACCCTGCCGCACCACGAAAAAAGAGACATTATCCTTCTCAAGCGCGCCGATATCGACCAGATGATTGCTTTCTGCGGGGTAAAGCGACGCCATATAGGCATTGGAAAGGTCGATGAGGCGCAGAACCGCGTCCTGACGGGGTGTCTCAAGCTTGATTTCGATGGCCAATGCGATGCCTGCCTTCTCTCAAAAAAATGCGTATTTCGTCGTAATGTCACTGCAATCGGGATAGATGAGTTTCTAGAGCATAATTCCCGACAGAGGCAACACACACCATGAAAACAGCCCTCGTTCTCATGACCTTTCTCGGTTGCGACGACAGCGCCACCGATTGCCATTACCTCGCCACCTCGCAACAGCGGTGGACGAGCATCGAACTGTGCGACGCTGTGTCGGAAAAGGAGCTGGAGCGTTTTGCAAACGCGTCCTATCCGGTGGTCGTGGCCGTGTGCCAGACACCGGGTGAACAGAGCCCGCAAACGGCCGGCACTCAGTCCGGTACTCCAGCACCGGCCGATGCCCAGCAGGCCACGGCGGAAGTGACGCCGAAAGAAGAGGAAAGTCTCACCAAACAGGCGATCGGCCGCGTCAGCCGCGTCCTTCCTTCCACCGAAGGCATAAAGCACTTCCTTGGAACGCCTGTGAGGATGGTCGAAAACAGCTATTCATGGATTGCCAAACGGTTCGATAAGTGATTGCGGGCAACCGATCTTCCCTCATTCCTGTGCTTGTCACAGGAATCCAGCGACGCGCGTCTCAGCGGCGGAGAGAGTCCTTCCAGCCCAAGGACTTGGGCTGGAAGGATCCCTGTGACAAGCACAGGGATGAGGATGAGAGGATGCCCCTTCCGGGAAAATTATGATACTCATGCGATTTGTATCAGCCGAAAATTAACCCGACCTCACGCCGCCTCCACCGCCAGCGCCTGCGCATAATATCTCGCCTTCTGCCGTTCTTCCGCAATGCTCAGCTTGCGCACCGCGTGCAACAGTTCGAACAGCGTTTCGGAACCGCTCACGTCACGGAAATGCGACAGCAGTTCGGCAGAGACGGAGGCGGCCGCCTCAGGAAGCTGCGAGCGGGCGGCACGGCGCCACATCAGCGTCGCTTCGCTGAAGACGTCAACGACGTCGCCCGACAGACCAATGGACTGGAACAGCGCCTTCAGCGCATGCGGCCGGCCCGTGGCCAGAATGGCGCGCACCTTGCGGTCATCAAGACCGGAGAGATTGACCATGGCCGCCGTGAAGAACTCAAGCCGGCCCGAACAGACGGCATGGATGAGCAATGCGGGCGTCAGCTCCAGCCTCTGGCGCAGATGCTCCACCAGTGCCGGCAGTTCCGGCGAGGAAACGCTCGATGCGATCAGGATGGTGGCGGAATCTTCCGCTTCGCGGAAAAGACTGTCGGCGCGGTTGCGCGTGATCAGCGCATGAACCAGCGCGGAATCCGCAAGTGCCTCGCTCACGCGGCCCACAAGCAGATGACGCGCATCGGCAGGCAAGGCCTCGCGGCGGAGCAGGAGATCACGGATATCGGCGTCGCAACCGTGACGTTCGGCGATGCGCCGGAGCGAAAACGGTGTGATGAAGGCTTCGTCATTTTCTAGCAGGATGGTGGTTTCGGGCAGGTCGCCAACTTCCGCAAGCGCGGCGCAGACCCCGCGCGGCAGGCCGGGCCTGGCGGCGATGAGCGCGCGGGTCAAGCTTTCACCACGCCCCGCCAGATCGACCAGATCGGCCTCGGCCAGAACCGGCGAACGGGCGATTACCGTGCAGGCGATTTCCGGCTGGTCTTCGGCAAGGGAAACGATAATGGCGCGCGGCGCATCATGGGCGTCCGCAAGCGCTTCGGCAAGCGCCAGCCGCACGCGCGGCGAAGGATCGTCGAGAAGATAGGTCATCGCCATATAGGCGGCATCGCGGTTTTCGCGCGCCATGCCGGAATGCAGATAGGCACGGCCGAGAGCATTGGCGGCATTCGCCCGCTCGGTCGATCCAGCCTTTTCAGACCAGCGAAGAAATGCCTGTACGATCACCTGAGCCTCGAAACACATTCATACAATGGATGGCGGCATCATCGCCGCCACCATGTATAAAACTCTAGGCGCAAATGGTTTACGTTTGGTTCACCATAAAAATTAACCCTCGCCGAAGAAGGCCTATATTTACGACGCAGTAGAGGGGCGCTGCAGCTGGAATACATCGCTGCCGCCATCGCAGTAATCCATATAGCCCATGCGCGCCACGGGACGGGCAAGTCCCATGTCGATGCGCCCATCGTGAATGATCGTTTCATCGATGTGGATCGCCATGACCTGACCGATGACCATCCAGGAATCCGCTGGCTCGCCGTCAATGTCCTTGAGCTGCTGAATCTGGGTTACCCGGCATTCGAGAACCGCCAGTGCCTCACCCACAAAAGGCGCATCCACCACGCGGCCATCGACAGCGGTAAGACCGGCAAGGGCGAATTCATCGACATCATAAGCGACGGGTGCCGAAGACGCATTCATCCGGTCTACCAGATGGCGGCTGACGAGATTGGCGGTAAAGACGCCGGTCTCCTCGACATTGCGCAGACTGTCCTTCCTGCCGCTGGAGGAGAACATCACGAGCTTCGGCCGGTCCGAAATCGCGTTGAAGAAGGAATAGGGCGAGAGGTTGAGGGAACCTTTCCTGCCCTTCGAGCCGATCCAGCCGATCGGGCGCGGCGCGACGATGGCCTTGAACGGATCATGCGGCAGGCCGTGCTGGTTGGTGTCCGTGGTGTAGAACATCAGACGTCCCCGACCCAGGTGACGACATCGGCAAGCTCCGGCCGAGGCCGTTCCACCGGCGGGAATGTCGTCGAACCGACATGAATGAACCCGGCGACCTTCTCCGCCGCATCGACGTCGATTTCCGCGAGAAAGGCCGGATCGAAAGCGAGCCATTCCGTCAGCCAGTTCGCTGCGAAACCGCTGGCATTGGCTGCGAAGATGAGATTGAGGCACACCGCGCCGGCCGACATGATCTGTTCCCACTCCGGAATCTTGAAATGCGGCTTTGCAGTGCTGATGACAGCAATGACGACGGGTGCGCGGGTGAAGCGGGTGCGCTCGGCTTCCTGCTGCTGCAGGTCGAGGTCCGGGTTCTTTTCGAGTGCGATCCGAAGCGCCGTTTCACCGAGACGGACGCGCTCCTCGCCGCGGAAAACCACGAAACGCCACGGCGCAAGCTTACCATGGTCAGGCACGCGCACGGCGAGCCGCAGGATATCTTCAATTTCCGTCTTCGAAGGTCCCGGCTCGGCAAGCTGCAGGGCCGGCGTGGAACGGCGAACCCTGAGGTAATCGAGGAGCTTGATATCACTTGTCATGATCAATAATCTTCCATTCTGCTGTCATCGCAAAAACATGGGCCTTGAAATAGCCACGGCATTGGTTTTGAAGTGATCCGGGAAAATCAAGAAGTCAATCGGTATCGAAAATGTCGGCAATCAAAATCGCGGCGCGTCTGACCATTGCATGTGCCGCGCTTGGCCTGTTATCGCAAGCTGCTTTTTCGCAGGACGCCTTCAAGGACTTCAAGCAACTCGGCGGCACGCCGAAAATGCCGAAACTCAATGCTTTCACCGCTCCCTCCGCCCCCAACGCGCCGACTAGCACCGCCCGCGACATAGTCATGGAAGCCAAGCTGACCGGCGACGGTGAAGCGGTGAAGGAAGGCCTGTCTTGGCGCGTATTCAGCCCCATCCCCGGCACCGACGGTAAATTGCCGATGCTGGCAAGCTCAGAGGGCGGCTCGGCGGAATTCCATCTGGTGCCGGGCGAATATTTCGTCAACGTCGCTTTCGGCCGCGCAGGTGTCACCAAGAAGCTCAACGTGCCTGCCTCCGGCAGCGTCCAGAAACAGGTGCTGATTCTCGATGCCGGTGGTTTCGTGCTGAACGCCGTTGCAGGATCCGACAAGCAGATTTCCGCCAACCAGCTGAAATTCTCTATCTATTCCTCTGACGCCCGTCCCGATGGCGAACGCGGGCTGGTTATGGAAGACATTAAACCGAACACCATCGTGCGCCTCAATGCCGGCACATATCACGTCGTTTCCCAATACGGTAATGCCAACGCCTCCGTGCGCGCCGATATCCAGGTGGAAGCCGGCAAGCTGACAGAAGCGACCCTTCAGCACCGGGCGGCACAGATCACTCTCAAGCTGGTATCCGAAGCGGGCGGCGAAGCCATTGCCGATACAGCCTGGTCTGTGCTGAACGGCGGCGGTGACGTTGTCAATGAAAGCGTCAGCGCCTTTTCGACCATGGTGCTGGCCGAAGGTGAATATACCGCCATCGCCCGCAACAAGGACAAGGTCTACCAGCGCAATTTCAAGGTAACCGCCGGCCGGGATTCGGATGTGGAAGTGCTGATGAAGGATCAGGCGCCGGAAGAGATGTCCGGGGATTTCGAGTAGGCGTCACCCACATCTCATCCGTCATGCCGGACTTGATCCGGTATCCAGCGACGACGCGTCTGTCATCGTGAAGAGAGTCTTTCGCGATCAAGGACTTGATCGCGCTGGACCCCGGATCTAGTCCAGGGTGGCGGAGGTGAATGCGTCGCCTTTGGCAGTGAAATTACCCGCACATCCCCACAAACAAAACGGCCCCCGAAGGGGCCGTAACTGATATTAGGCAACCTGCTTCTTCGCCGCAAGCTTGCGCTTCACATCCGGCGGCGTCGCTTCGTCCACGAGGCTGGTGATTGCCTCCTCAAGCGACATCGATGTCTGGTTCTGCGAGCCGAGACGGCGGATGTTGACGGTGCGCTCTTCCGCTTCCTTGCGGCCGCAGACGATGATGACAGGAACCTTGGTCACCGAGTGCTCGCGGATCTTGTAGTTGATCTTTTCGTTGCGGAAGTCGGTCTCGACCGCCATGCCCGCTTCGCGCAGCGCTTCCGCAACCTCACGACCATAATCATCCGCATCAGAGGTGATCGTCGCGACCACGACCTGGAGCGGTGCGAACCATAGCGGCATGTGACCGGCGAAGTTCTCGATCAGGATACCCAGGAAGCGCTCCATCGAGCCGCATATGGCGCGATGGATCATCACCGGCTGCGTCTTTTCCGAGTTCTGGTCGATATAGAAGGCGCCGAAACGCTCAGGCAGGTTGAAGTCCACCTGCGTCGTGCCGCACTGCCATTCGCGGCCGATGGCGTCCTTCAGGGTATATTCGAACTTCGGTCCGTAGAAGGCACCCTCACCCGGCAGGATGCCGGTCTTGATGCGTCCCTCCGACTGTTCCTCGATGGTCTTCAGAACCTCCATCATCACGCTTTCGGCGCGATCCCACAGATCGTCGGAACCAACGCGCTTTTCCGGGCGCGTGGAGAGCTTGACGACAATTTCGCTGAAGCCGAAATCTTCGTAGACGGAAAGGATCAGATCGTTGATCCGCAGGCATTCCGCCGCCATCTGCTCTTCCGTGCAGAAGACATGCGCATCATCCTGCGTGAAGCCACGAACACGCATCAGGCCGTGCAAAGCGCCGGACGCTTCATAACGGTGCACATTGCCGAATTCAGCAAGACGAACCGGCATTTCGCGGTAAGACTTCAAGCCATGCTTGAAAATCTGCACGTGACCGGGGCAGTTCATCGGCTTGAGCGCAAAGACGCGCTGATCGGCTTCCTCGTCATCGGGATGGGTAAAGGCATGGGCGGATTTCACCGCGAACATGTTTTCCTGATACCAGCCCCAGTGACCGGAGGTTTCCCACAGCGACTTGTCGAGCACCTGCGGCGCGTTGACTTCCTGATAGGTGTTGGCGAGCCGCCGGCGCATATAGGCCGTCAGCGTCTGGAACATGCGCCAGCCCTTGCCGTGCCAGAACACGACGCCCGGACCTTCTTCCTGGAAATGGAACAGGTCCATTTCGCGGCCGAGACGGCGGTGGTCGCGTTTTTCGGCTTCGGCCAGAACGTGAAGGTAATTATCGAGCTCCTCCTGCGTCGCCCAGGCGGTGCCATAGATGCGTGACAGCATTGCATTGTTGCTGTCGCCGCGCCAATAGGCGCCGGCCACCTTCATCAGTTTGAAGGCAGTGCCGATCTGGCCGGTGGAAGCCATATGCGGGCCACGGCAAAGATCGAACCAGTCGCCCTGATAATAGATCTTCAGGTCCTGACCTTCCGGAATCGCATCGACCAGCTCGACCTTGTAATTCTCGCCCTTGGCGGCGAAGACTTCCTTGGCCTTTTCACGCGACCAGACTTCACGGGTAAACGGCTTGTTGCGCTGAATGATTTCCTTCATGCGCTTTTCGATCTTCGGCAGATCTTCCGGCGTGAAGGGCTCGTTCTTGGCGAAGTCGTAATAAAAGCCGTTCTCGATAACAGGGCCGATCGTCACCTGCGTGCCGGGCCACAGTTCCTGCACGGCCTCGGCCATGACGTGGGCGGCATCGTGGCGGATGAGCTCAAGTGCACGCTTGTCTTCGCGCGTGACGATCTCGATCTTGCCATCGGTGATGGTGTCGGACAAATCGCGCAGGGTGCCATCAAGCGTTATGGCGACGGCTTTCTTGGCGAGCGATTTGGAGATGGATTCGGCAACCTCGCGGCCGGTCGTGCCGGGGGCGTAGCTGCGGACGGAACCATCGGGAAATGTAAGGGAAACGGCTTCAGACATCGTTTAGTGCTCCTGTCCAGTCCCGCCAACGAATGCGGGTGGTGTTGGAATAATGATTTGCCCGCGACAGGCGGGCACGCAGGCTGATAAAGGCTTTTGCCATTGCTGTCAAAGGTGAAGGCCGCTCAGCGAAGCATTTCCGCGAGACCATTGACCGTGTTGGCGTTGCGGGTCGTGCCTATACCGAGCCTTCTTGTGGTCAGCGCAGACAGCAGCCTGCTCTCGCTCGGTTTGCCCTTGAAATCGATCCACAAGTCACCGCCGATCACGGCGATCGTCTCCTGTCGGCGATACTTATCGAGAAATCCAAGGATACCTTCGCCAAGCGGTTCACGCATCACCCGCACGCAGACATCCGGCGGATTGCCCTTGGCGAAGGGATTGTCCGCCGCCAGCTTCAGCCAGTCGCCGCCGGAACGAACGAGAATATCGACATGTTTGCCGAAGCGATCTTCGAAGGCGCGCTCCAGCCTGTCCTCAATCTCGCGAACAGGTGTCGCTTCAGCGCGAAAAACAAGATTTCCGGTCGCGACAAGCGTCCTGCAGTCGGTAAATCCCAGCTCTTCCGCCATGGCCCTGAGATCGGCCATGATAAGTCGCTTGCCCACGCCGAGAACGATGCTGTGCAGCAGGGCCACATAGTCATTCATCGATGTCGGCTCCAGTAGCGCCACGGCATCCACCAGCGCCTGCTTCCATCAAGTACTTCCGGCACCGGATCCAGACCGCTTGTGCCGCCCGGTCCGCAGCGCGCCACACGAAACAGCGTCATCCAGCCGCCGGCCCAAAGCCCGTGGCGGGCAATCGCCTCGTAGCCATATTCCGAACAGGTGGGGATATGGCGGCAGGAGTTTCCGATGAAGCCGGAAAGCGTCAATTGATAAAGCCTGATAAAGCCGACACCGAAAAGCCGTCCTGGCGTCCTGGCAAAGCTGCCCGTCCAGTTACGCGATCGCCCGGATTTCACCTCGGTTTGCTGGTGCCGGCAGCCCGGTTCGCCGCACATGGCCTAACCCGCGGCGTCGAGAGCCTGCCGCCCTTCGATCTGGTCGAGCGCATCGACCACGGCTTCGAAGGTCAGCATGGTGGAGGCGTGGCGGGCCTTGAAATCCCTGACCGGTGACAGAACGCGCATGTCCTCGAAACGGCCCGTCGGGCCATCGCCATCCTGTTTCAACATGGCAAGCATGTCTTCCCGCGCCTGCCGGACTTCGCCGCTGGAGGCCCCGACGATGTGGTGCGCCATGATGGAGGCGGAGGCCTGGCCGAGCGCACAGGCACGAACCTCGTGCGAAAACGCCGTTACGATACCGTCTTCGACTTTCAGATAGACCTTCAGCTTCGAACCGCACAGCCGGGAGTGTTTCTCGGCGCTGGCGTCAGCATCCTCAAGAACGCCGATGAGCGGGATATTCCCGGCAAAGTCCAGAATGCGATTATTGTAGATATCGTCCATCATTGGTGCCCGGCGCGCTCAAGAATGCCCAAAACAGGACAGGTCAAATTTTTCTAACACAGCGTTTGTCGCAGTGAAGCTTTCCTGCCCTTCATTCTCATTATATGCTAACGAGCTTTCTGGACATCAAGCCGTGATCAAATTAACGGCTCCGATACCGAAAAAACAGCATCGGCCTTGCCAAAATGCTATAAAACAACCAGATAGCAGCAACTGCGAACATGGGTTCGCGATGTAAAAACGAATTCAGGTGCGGCCTTTACCCGCATCGGGAGAGACGGAATGGATGCGATCGTGAAGAATTTCCCCGGCGCTGGCGCAAAACCCGACGTGGCCGAAGCTCGCCCGAGCCAGGCCGAAGCGGAAGAAGCAGTGCGCGTTCTCTTGCGCTGGGCTGGAGAAAATCCCGCCCGCGAAGGACTTCTGGATACGCCGAAGCGCGTCGCCAAGGCCTATCGCGAGCTTTTTGCCGGTTACGAGCTGAATGTTCAGGACGTGCTCGGCACGACCTTCGAGGAAGTCGGCGGTTATGACGATGTGGTGCTGGTGCGCGACATTCCGTTCTTCTCCCATTGCGAACACCATATGGTGCCGATCGTCGGCAAGGCGCATGTCGCCTATCTTCCGGCCGGTCGCGTGCTTGGCCTGTCGAAGATCGCCCGCGTTGTCGAAATCTTCGGTCGCCGCCTGCAGACGCAGGAAAACATGACCGCGCAGATCGCAAGATCGATTGAGGAAACCCTGAAACCGCGCGGCGTGGCCGTCATGATCGATGCCGAACATATGTGCATGTCCATGCGCGGCGTCAACAAGCAGGGCTCGACCACCCTCACCACCTCCTTTACCGGCACGTTCAAGAACGACCCGGCCGAACAGGTGCGCTTCATGACTATGGTGCGGAACCGTTAAGCACCGGCCCGAAAGCCGTAATGCGGCTTTCGGAAAATCCGATGCGCAAGAAAATTCAGAGTGGCGGGCACTCGTCCGTTTCATCCGCCCCTCTCATCGTTCCGCCAGATGATTTTCCGAGGTTGCCATGTCCATTCCCTTTCCGTCCGCGCCCGTGGACAAGGAAGCGCTTGAAAACGCAGGTCTCTTTTCGCCGAAATTCGACGCCCACGGCCTCGTCACAGCCGTAGTCACCGACGCGCGCGATGGCGAACTGCTGATGGTCGCCCATATGAATGCACAGGCCCTGTCGCTGACGCTTGAGACCGGCATCGCCCACTATTACAGCCGTTCGCGCGACAAGATCTGGAAGAAGGGCGAAACGTCGGGCAACCTGCAGACCGTGAAGGAATTCCGCACCGATTGCGATCAGGACGCCGTGTGGCTGAAGGTCTCGGTCGCCGGCCACGATGCCACCTGCCACACCGGCCGCCGCTCCTGCTTCTACCGCACGGTCGAACTGGCTGATGGCCAGGCGGTGACGAAAATCACCGACGATACGCGCCATTTCGATCCGGCGACAACCTATTCAGGCACATAAACCGCCGCCTTCCATCGGCCGCACCAATTTGCTACCAATATAGCGGGTTCCGGGGCCAAGGGCGGAACCCGAAGAACTGGCAGGGAGTGCGGTCATGTTGGGATGGGGAAATCGTCAGAACCACCTTGCGGCGGGTAACACCGACGTCATCGGCAATGAACCGCCCGTTACACAGATCGTCGATAAACACCGGATAGCGCTCGCGCTTGGCGGTGGCGCAGCCCGGGGCTGGGCCCATATCGGTGTCCTGCGGGCCCTCGATGAAGCGGGCGTCAAGATCGGCATGATCGCCGGCACTTCGATCGGCGCGCTGGTTGGCGGATGTTATCTCGCCGGCAAGCTCGATGAGCTTGAGGAATTCGCCCGTTCGCTGACGATGCGCCGCATTGCCGGCCTGCTGGATCTCACGATCGGCGGCGGCGGGCTCTTCGGCGGAATGCGACTCACAAAACGCATGCAGGAGCATCTGGAAGGGCTGCGCGTCGAAAGCCTCGATCATCCCTTCATCGCCGTCGCGACGGAGTTGCGCACGGGTCATGAAGTCTGGATTCATCAGGGTGATCTCGTGACCGCCTTGCGTTCATCCTATGCGCTGCCCGGCATCTTCGAACCCGTGCAATGCAACGGCCGCACCCTCATCGATGGCGCCCTCGTCAATCCCGTGCCGGTTTCGGTCTGCCGGGCCTATGAGCAGGCGCTGGTCGTGGCGGTAAACCTCAATTACGATCTCTTCGGCCGCTCCGCCGTCGTCAAGCACGCCGCTGCACCGCCCGGCGGCGCACCGCACGACAGCGCGCCGCGCCCCGGCCTGCCGGGCGTCATGGTGCAGGCCTTCAACATCATTCAGGACAGGATTTCGCGCTCGCGTCTGGCAGGTGATCCGCCCGATCTGATGCTTCATCCCCGCATCAACGATATCGGACTGTCGGAATTCCATCGCGCCAGTGAAGCCATCGATAGGGGATATCAGGAAACGCGCGCGCGCATTCCGGAACTGGAGCGCATGCAGCAGGCGTTCCGGCGGTGAGGCGAGAAGCTCGCTCATTCCTGTGCCTGTCGCGGGAATCCAGCCGATGCGCGTCTGCGTGGCGGTAGGAACTCCTTTCAGCCCAAGGACTTGGGCTGACTAGATTCCTGTGACGAGCACAGGAATGAGGGAGAGGACACTAACTCACCCGGCAATATAAGCCTTGATATGCTCCGCTTCGGCCTCGATTTCACCGATCCGCGCCTTCACCACGTCGCCGATGGAGATGATGCCGGCAAGGCGGCCATTCTCTTCGACCGGCACATGCCTGAAGCGCCCGCCCGTCATGATTTCCATCAACTCATCGGTGGTGGAATCGTGGTGACAGCGGATGACATTTTTGGTCATGGCCACTGAAACGGATTGCTGGAGAGAAGCGGCACCCTGGCCCGCCACGGCCTTTACGAGATCGCGTTCCGTGAAGATGCCGAGAACGACACCATCGCCATCGGTCACGACGACGGAACCGATCTTATGTGCGTGCAGCGTGGCCGCGGCCTCACCGATGCTGACCTCAGGATTGACAGTCACGACGTCCCGGCCCTTGCGGTCGAGAAGATCCTTTACGAATGTTGGCATGCCTTCCTCCTCTTTGCAGCGATCCGCAGTGCCGCAGTCTCCCCCGGCGGTTGCAAATCATGAGGTATGGTGCGCTGAGGCCCGCGTGAATGCAATCCCGGATAGGACGCCCGAAAGCAAATTTGCGCCACGCCCGACAAGGAGCGTGATCGGCCTAGCGTAACGGGCGATCGAAAAAGCCGAAGAACAGGAAGCCGAGCAGAAACCCGAAAACATGGGCATCCCAGGCGATCTGACCGCCGACATCGCCGAACAGCGGCACGCCGACCGCAATCAGCACATTGCCGAACAGCCACATCAGCGTGAAGATCAGCACCGTACGGTTGGAGAGCGCCGCAAGAATGCTCTGCCGCGGCATCAGATGGCCGAAAGACGCGCTATATCCGCCCCGCGCCGGAAAGGCGAACCGGCAGGCCGCTCCCATCAGCGCCGAAACGACACCGGACGCTCCGATCAGCACCGTCACGTCCCCCCAGTTCAGAACCGCGTGGCCAAAGGCCGAAACGGCGGCGGAAATGCACCATAACAGCACGAAACGCACTGTTCCGATCCGGCGCAGAACCGGCGCGCCGAAGGCCATCAGCCACAATCCGTTAAAGAGGATATGCTCGATACCGCCATGCAGGAAAGAATAGGTCACCGGCGTCCACAGCCATTCCAGCCCCTGCTGGGAAAACGGCACCGCATAACGCAGCGGAATGAAGCCGAAGGTGAAGATGAACCAGCCATTGCCTTCCTCCGACAGAAGATAGGCGGGAACGACATAAGCAACGATCAGCGCGACCAGGATGCCCACCAGCAGCGATGGCAGATTGAAGACGGGATTGTTCGCATCGTCTTTCGGCTCCGGCGTTTCCGAAACCGGCGGCTGTTCGCCGTCCTCGTAGGACATGGTTCATCCCTGTCTTGGTCGAATTTTGCGTTTCCCGAGCAATATAGGAAGCCTGAAAGAAAAAAAAGCCGTCCCGCCTTCGAAGCGCGCGACGCCGGAACCGTAACCGGTAAAGGCGCCAGGCCAAAAACGGTCCGGCTTGCAGGCCCACCGTAAAAGAACGGGCAGCGCCATTAAATTGTGCTGAAGGAGCTTTCCCCGACAGGGCCGCACCGATGCCACGACAAATGCCGTCAGGCAATATCAACCCTTTGTTAACCTTAACAAATCTAGTTGGCACGAAAATCGCTACACCTCCAGATACAGACGTTCGGATGGACATGATGTCCCAAAAACGAACATGGAGAGATGCTATGAAGAGCATGGCCGGACTGGAGATATATGCCTATTGGGATGAATTGCGCGGCAAGAGCGCCGCTCCACGCCGCGAGGACATTGAACCCTCGAAGCTCAAGACTCATCTCGGCGACCTTTTCATCCTGACAGACAAAGGAGAGGAAACACCCTTCTTCCGTCTTGCCGGCACCCGTCTTTGCGACCTGTTCGGCCGCGAATTGCGGGACCGCCCGTTTTCAGAACTCTGGCCGGCGGCCGGCGCGTCCTTTCCCTGTCGCGTGGCGCTCGGCATCCTGCAACATCAATTGCCCGTGGTCTTCGACATCGATGCTGACGACGGCTACGGCGACGCGCCCCTGGCGTTCGAAATGCTGCTGCTGCCACTGCGCACGGAAGCAGGTGTCGCCCCGCGGCTCCTCGGCGCGCTGCTTCCACAGCAGCCACGGCACCACACATTGATGGTGCCGATACACCGTCTGTCGATGAAAAGCAGCCGGCTGCTGCGTATGGACATCAACCCGGCCGGATATTCGGCCAATGCCGCAGCCGCGTTGCGAACGGGTAGATGCTGAGGCGTCCAGGATCGACGAAGCGATGCTGAAAGCCCATGGCCGCACCGAGCGCGGGGCAACGAAACGTAACGATTTGGTCGATTAGAAAAATTGTAGAGATTAGGCAATACAGTCTGTTAACTCGCACAGGGTAGAAACGGACGATCATCATTCATTACAATTTGCGCTGCCCATGTTTTCGTCCCGTTCGGTCAACACCGCCCAAATTCTGCGCCCGGTTGAGGAAGTTCGCCTCGACGACGCCGTGCGTGTGTCCTTCAACGGCCGCCTCATGTTGCCCGATCACGAAGAATATGATTGCACCGCCACCGAGATGACCGCCGAGAGAGCGCAATTCACCTGCCCGGGTATCGCCCGCAATGGCGATCGCGTCATCGCCTATCTCCAGCATATCGGCCGGATCGAAGGCACGGTGACGTCGCTGACGGCATCCGGTTTCCTCATCGCCATCAATGCGCCCGAGCGCAAACGCGAAAAGCTCGCCGCCCAGCTCGCATGGATCGCCAAGCGTCAGTTGCTGGGCCTGCCGGAAGACCGTCGCCACGACCGCCTGACGCCGCGCAATGCCAGGGCGCAGCTGGTTCTCGAAGACGGCATGCTCGTCGCCTGCCGCCTGATCGACCTGTCGCTCTCGGGCGCAGCAATCGAGATCGAACACCGGCCGCCGCTCGGAAGCCGCGTCCAGCTCGGCAAAAACATGAGCGGCAAGATCGTGCGTCACTTCATGGAAGGCGTCGCCGTTGAATTCGATCGTGTCCAGTCACCCGACGCATTGATCGAGTTTCTTTAAAAAGGCCCCGCACGGCCCGACGCCATTCCCCGCAAAGCGTGAAGTCAGGCAGCGGACAAGGCTGCAGTCAGTCCATCGCACCGTGATGGGCAGTCGGGACCGGGCGGCTTTTTCAACGCACCTTTACCGCAGCATCGCCTCCTCGTCCCTGCCTGAAAATCCGGTCGGCGTGTGTTCGCGACGCGGACATCCCCGTTCAAAAACAAGTCGCCGCTTTCGACCTGTCGTCCAAACAACGTCCCGACAGGAACGCTCCCCTTGGTAATTTGCGGCACGACCGGGGCACGGACATAGCCTGCAACACGCCGTCCGAACTTTTTTCGAGAAAAAAGCAGTTTTTTTGAAGTTTTTTTCGGCACTTTTTCGACGCACGCCAGCAAGGAACACCTATCCCAAAACGGGAAATCCCCTACATCGCCCGCTTCCGCTACGGCCATGAACATGGGTATGAAAACACCTGCGAACGAAAAATCGCTGTCGATACAGCGGCATAAATGGCTACCAAAAACCTAAAGCCGGAATGCGTAAAATTCTAATAAAATTTGCTTCAAACACGTGTAAAAATCACTTCAAATACAGTTCAAAACATCGGCTAATTTGCTGAAATTTAAGCTCAAATTGCGCCACGAAAATTTCCGCCGGGTCAAAAAATACCTGCGAATGTCTCCTCAACACGGGGAGACAAGCAATGAACAACAACCGTATCGTTTTCATCCTGATCGCGTTCATCGTCGGCGCCTTCGCACAGCAGGCCAGCGCATCGCCGGCAGCGGTCATGCGCGTCATCGGCAAGGCCAATCCACCGATCGGCCACTATGAATTCTGCCAGACCTATCAGAGCGAGTGCCAGCCGACTTCGCTGGACAATGGCCCGATGAAGCTGACGGAAGAGCGCTGGAAGACGATGCTTGACGTCAACTACACCGTCAACACCACGATCACGCCGATGACGGACATGGAAATCTACGGCGTCGAAGAACGCTGGGCCTATCCTACCACCGTCGGCGATTGCGAAGATTTCGTATTGCTGAAGCGCAAGATGCTGATGAACAAGGGTTTCTCTGCCTCCAACCTGCTGATCACCGTCGTTCTGCAGCCGAATGGCGAAGGCCATGCCGTTCTGACCGTTCGCACCGACCGTGGCGACTTCGTTCTCGACAATATGCGCAACAAGGTCATGAACTGGTCGGAAACCGAATATACCTATCTGAAGCGTCAGGACACCGCCAACCCGGGTCGCTGGGTGAAAATTCAGGATGGCCGCGCCACCAATGCAGTCGGCGGCATCAACTGACCAACCCGTCTCCCCAAATAAAAAAGCCGGCCACCAAAAGGGGCCGGCTTTTTCATTTTCATCCATCATGCGTCAGAGCAGACCAAGTTCGGCCAGTTCGCGCCTGAGATCGGAAGGCATGTCCTCGCCGCCTCCTCCACCCCCGAGATCGCGCGGCGCCTCGTCATCCTTCAGGTAGCGCCAGCCCTGAAACGGCCGCTTCGGCGCAGGTGAGGTCTCGATCACCTCGGGTCCGAGAACGAGATCGCAGCGTGAAATACCGTCGTCTCCCTTGAAAGAACGGATATCGAGCAGCTTTTGCCGGGCCTGCACCTGCCCCTTGATGACCCAGTAGAGTGAGCCGCCTTCAAGCAGTTCCTCTACCCGTTTGGGGATCATGCGGGTGGTGTGGACGCTGTGCGGCTCAAGGCCCGCAGCCATGGCGGTGAGCGAGCGCTGCGCGACCCAATCCCTCAGGTCCTGGAGTGAATCCGCGCCGACGCAAAGTTTGATGAGATGTAGAGGCATGTCTCTATCAATGCCTTTTTGCGGCGGGCGTCAAGCATGCCGGACATGCCGGGCGCCCAGCCCGCTCAACACTCCACAACGTTGACGGCAAGGCCGCCGGTTGAGGTTTCCTTGTATTTCTCGCTCATGTCGTTGCCGGTCTGGCGCATGGTTTCGATACAGGCATCCAGCGGCACGAAGTGCTGGCCGTCGCCTTTCAGCGCCAGCGACGCCGCCGTGACCGCCTTGACCGCGCCCAGTGCGTTGCGTTCGATGCAGGGCACCTGCACCAATCCGGCGATCGGGTCGCAGGTCATGCCGAGATGATGTTCGAGCGCGATTTCCGCCGCATTCTCGATCTGCTCGGGCGATCCGCCCATCACCGCCGCAAGACCTGCCGCCGCCATGGCCGCAGCCGATCCCACTTCCCCCTGACAGCCCACCTCCGCGCCGGAAATCGACGCGTTATGCTTGATGATGCCGCCAATCGCTGCCGCCGTGAGGAGAAAGTCCCGCACGTCGTCGACGGTGGCATCCTCATGGAAATGCCGGAAATACCGCACTGTCGCCGGCACCACGCCCGCAGCGCCATTGGTGGGCGCGGTGACGACACGGCCGCCGGCCGCGTTCTCTTCGTTCACGGCCATGGCATAGACGCTCAACCAGTCATTCGCCATGACGGGATTCAACCGGTTGCTACGCCATTCCGCATTCAGTTTTTCATAGATCGAACGGGCGCGGCGACGCACCTTGAGGCCGCCGGGCATGATGCCGTCCACCTTCAGCCCGCGCTCGATACATCCGTTCATCGCGTCCCAAATCTGGTCCAGCCGTTCATTCAGCTCTTCGCGCGAAACAACCGTCTCCTCGTTCGCCCGTTTCATCTGGGCGATGGTGCGGCCGGACCGCGCGGCCATTTCCAGCATTTCCTTCGCCGTGGCGAAAGGATAGGGCACGCGCGGGCCGTTATCGATGGTCTTGCCGCGCTGCTTGATCGCCTCCAGTTCCGTATCGGTGACGACAAAGCCACCGCCGACGGAATAATAGATGCGCTTGACCAGCAGCCTGCCCTGGTTGTCGAAAGCGGAGAAGGTCATGCCGTTCGCATGGCCCGGCAGCGGATTCTTCTTGTCGAAGACGAGATCTTCGGCCGTCCTGAACTCGTAGGTCGGATGGCCGGGCGGCGTAACCGTACCGGCCTTCTCCACCGCCTCTATGATGGCGTCCATCGCGTCGGGATCGACAAGGTCCGGCCGCTCGCCGGTCAGGCCGAGAATGACTGCCCGGCCGGTGCCATGACCAATGCCGGTGAAGGCGAGAGACCCGTGCAGGCTGACCTTCAGGCGCGCAACGACGGCACCGGCGGGGCGCGGCCACTCGTCGCTGAGGATCAGCGCCAGAAAGCGGTTGGCCGCCGTCATCGGTCCCATCGTATGCGAACTGGAAGGGCCGATACCGATCTTGAAGACGTCAAAGACCGAAAGAAACATTGAGTTTTTCCTGCGTAATGGATTCCGTCGCATCATATCCAAAGCTGGAACTTATCGCCACAAAAGAGCGGCACCGGCTTTTGCAGCTGCGACATGGGCCTCCCGGAAACGAAAACAGCACGGTTTCCAGAGGAAAACCGCGCCGTTTCAAAACCCGTCAATCAGGAGAGATGCTTATGGGCTGCCAAAAATGTACGTCAATGCGAGAAAAGCGGCAAAGCCTGCGAGTGCGCGCAACGTGACGCCCCAGCAGGATTTCTGAGCGGTTTCTTCCATGATTACTCCAGCTATTCACTCTCCGGGGGATCTTCAAGACCCGGCCCGTGGAGGAAGCATTTATTAAAATCCGGCGCGGAAGGCAAATGCAAAAAGCGGCTAAATGAAGGCGTTTTCGACGGGCTGCCATTCGCGCTTTGCATAGGTATGTTAAAAAACAAAGCGTTAGCGCGACGCTGAAAATAGTGCCATTTCTGTCCTCGCCGCAATTTAGGCTAAAGTGTAACCGTTTTTTAAAGGTTTCATACAAACACCTGTTGAAAACGGCGGACGCGGGCACGTTGCGGTCGCAATTCTTCCGCTGAAACCCATCTTGAATGGCTGCGACCGCTGCTTTATCGACCATGGTCAAACAGCAACGATGCGAGTCCCACATGCAGACATCCTCTTTCCCCGACCGTGAAACTGTTGCTTCGAAACTGACCTCGCTTGCGAGTGAGGATAAGGCCTGGGTGTCGTTGCTGATGGAGAACGCGCTGCAGGACGAGAACCTGCTGGCAGGCCTTAACCTTTATCTCGACCAGCAGGCCGGCGCCCGTTTTCTTAATAGCCTGAAGCTTGAAGCCACCGGTGAATGGCTGGGTGGCCACGCCCCTGCCCGTCTGCAAATCCGCCTCGCGGAAATTGCGAAGGCAAGCCAGCATCCTGCTTATCTCGCCTTCCGCAAGGGGCTGACGGCTTCCGCCGGCCTTGAAAAAGCCTATCCCAAGGCGCCGATCTGACAGGCTCGACTAATCCGGCACCCTGTCGACCACGGCGATGATCGGCCCCATGGGGAACAATGAATCTCGCCTCTTCATCGCGGGAATATCGACGCTGGAAATGGTGCCGTCGAGATAGAGCGCATTCGGTGAATCCAGCACATCTCTGAACAGCGTGGCGAAATCGTAAAAGCGCACGGTATTGTCCGAAATGGCAAAATGTACCATGCCATCGCGAGAGACTCCGACGCCGTTGCGGCGCTTCAAGCTGTCGCTGTCGGGCAGAAAACGCGGATGCAGTCCGCCGTCGATAACAAGCATCGGCCCGGACTGGGTGGCAAAATCGGGCTTCGGGTCGGCCGCCAGATAGGCTTCGGTCGCCAGCACGCCCGCCCTGTGATCCTTCAGGTAAAACACGCCATTCGGAAGAAGATGGAAATTGCCCCACCCACCGCGGGTGCTGAGTGGCGAACGTTCCACGCCGTTTTCGATAAACAGCCCGACCGGGGAATAATCGGAATGATACATGCCGCCATTCATGGCGAAGACACTGAACATGTGCTGACGCCAGAGCGCGGAGGATAGATCGGCGAAAGAACGATATCCCTGTCCTGAGACATGGTCGCGGTCGTAAATCCGGATGGTGCTTTTCGCCGGATCGAAACTGCAGACGGTATAGCGGCCGCCCGCATGATCCACGATTCTGCAGAAATCCACCTGCCCGCCCGCTTCGGCCGAAAATGTCAGCAGCAACGGCAACAGCAGCTTCGCCAGTCTTTTCATCGATCTGTTCATGCCCACCCCGTGATTCTCTTTAGGGGAACATTCGCAGGGAAATTCGGTCAAAGAAAAGGCGTCACCCTGGCTTCAGGGAGACGCCGGACTTTCAGAAGGGGAGATGTCGTCAGCGACGGGCAGCGCGGTCGACGCTGCGGCCGGCATCCTGGGTCGCATCCACGGCGTTCGCCGTATCCCGGCCCATGCCGCGAATGGTGTTGCCGCAAGAACTGAGCGTCACGACGGTCAGCAGAGCCACGAAAACGGTCGAAAGAATGCGTGTGATCATTTGAAACTACTCCCCTATGACTTGCCGTCCGAGGCAAGCGCCGATGTGATATGCGTCACAATAACGTGAGTCCCAAAATTCGGTTCCAGCGGCGTTTCAAAAAATCCTGTCGATGAAAATTAACATGGTTTTGAGCTTCGCGAGGGAAACTGCGCGTGGATCGTGGCTTGAGAAATCCAGTGGGTGATATGACTGACATCAATAATCGGCTTCTGGTGATGACGGCGGGCGGCGTGAACCCTAACGTCATGATCAATGCGCTGGCAGCGCGATTTCCCGACATCCATGTGTTCATGGAACAGCCCGAAAGCAAATCGGCCATCCTCAAGCGCCGGGCAAGACGCCTCGGCTGGATTGTCGCAGTGGGCCAGCTGGCGACGATGGTCGCATCGCGGCTCGGCAAACGCTTCACGGTACGAAGAAGCAAAGAGATCATTGCGGAGCATGGTCTCCTGCCTGATCTGGGCGGCACCATTCCGGTCACGCATTTCGCTTCGCTGAACGATGAAGAATGTCGCAAGGCCGCCAATCTCCTGAAACCGGCTGTCATCTTCACCATTTCCTGCCGTCTGCTGACGCCGGAGACGCTCAGGGACCTGCACTGCCCCATCATCAATTTTCACGCCGGCATCAACCCGGCCTATCGCGGCCAGATGGGTGGATACTGGGCGCTGGTGGAAAAGGACCGGGGCAATTTCGGCGCAACCGTGCATCTCGTTGACAAGGGTGTGGATACCGGCGCCACACTTTACGAAAAACGGCTGAAACCCTCACCTTCCGACACCATCGCCACCTATCCCCTTCTCTTGACAGCAGCCTCGGTCGATATCGCCATCAATGCCATCGAAGACGCCTTGTCCGGCAGCCTTGCGCCGCAGCCGCCCTCGCCCGGAAAGTCGGTGCTCCGCTTTCCACCAACGATCTGGACATGGCTCTGGAACGGTCTGACGAAACGGGTCTGGTAGCGCCGCCAGCACCGCGCTCGGCTCAAGCTTCGTCGCAGATGCAGGGCTGTCTTGCCGCAACAGGCACAGACTTGGCCTCAAAAACGGTGCATGATAATCAAAAGGATCATGCACACATTGCCCGATATCTCCGCCACTTCCGTCATCCCTGCCTCCATCGAGGCCTCACCCGCGCAGGTGCTTGGCCCGGCAAGTCTTGCCGGTCTTTTTCCGCAGGGCGTGCGCGTTTATCTGACAGATACCGGAGCCGCCTCGCAGGTGAAGCTGGTCGATGCCGCAAAGCATCTGCGTGATCTCGGTTATGAGCCCGTTCCGCACCTTGCGGCGCGCCGTATCGCCTCTCGCATCGATTTCGAGGAACAGGTGAAGCGGCTTGCCGGCGACGCCGGCGTGACCGACGTGCTGGCGGTCGGCGGTGGCGTCGAGAAGCCAGAGGGCCCGTTCACGTCTACCATCGACATGCTTTCCACGGGCATTTTCGACCGTTGCGGCATCAGGCATATCGCAATTGCCGGTCATCCGGAAGGCAGCCCCGATTTCAACGACGAAACGGCGACGGCCGCGCTGCGGCTGAAACGCGATTTTGGCGAAAGAACCGACGCCGCCATGCGCATCGTCACCCAGTTCGGTTTTGATTCCGCCCGCTTCATCGCCTGGGCAGAAGGGCTTGCCGCATCCGGTATCGATCTGCCGGTGCATATCGGCGTTTCCGGCCCGGCCAAGATCACCACGCTCCTGAAATACGCCGCGCTCTGCGGTGTCGGCAATTCCATTGCCTATCTCAAGAAAAACGCGCTTTCCCTGACCACGCTTGCCAGGGGCCATTCACCGGAAAGCATCGTCGGGCCGATCGAACGGCACTGGCGGGACAATCCGCAAGGACCGATCCGGCAGATCCATGTCTTTCCCTTCGGCGGGCTGCAGGCGTCATCAGACTGGCTGGTCAGTCGTGGCAGCTGGCGGACCGAAAACGCGGATCACGCCGCAGCCACGGGTTCGGTGGCGATCTAAGCGGCGCGTCGACGGCGCATGATGGCCGTGACGCGTTCCTTCGCCTCATGCCGCCTTCGCGACCTCGACGAATGCATTGCGAATGCTTTCCGCCACTGCGAGCACCGGCCGCGACGCCTTGTCGCCCATAATCAGCCGGATATCGAAATAGCCGAGTTCCGGCAGGCCTTCCTTCTCACCCAGAATGACCATGTCGTTCAGCACATAAGATCGTG
The DNA here is from genome assembly GCF_055382365.1 of Agrobacterium sp. 5Ca39. Classification (NCBI taxonomy): domain Bacteria; kingdom Pseudomonadati; phylum Pseudomonadota; class Alphaproteobacteria; order Hyphomicrobiales; family Rhizobiaceae; genus Agrobacterium; species Agrobacterium sp. 5Ca39. The sequence goes on from NZ_AP026436.1 coordinate 1,396,441, forward strand.
GCAGCGGCGCGATGGCGAGATCCGCGGCAATCGCCGCACGCTGTGCCATCGTGTGGCCGCTGAGATAGGCCACGCGGAAATTGCGCCCACGTTTTTCCAGCGAATGAATCGCCTCCGAACGCCAGATGCAGCCCTCTTCCCATATCGAGATCGGCAGCGGATCGCGCAGATAGGCCGTGCCGCATTTCGCACCCGCCCAGACGAGCCGTTCGCGCATCAGCACCTCGCCGGTATCCCTCAGCGGATGTGAAGCACAGTTGACGAGGGCGAGATCAAGACGCTGCTCGTCCATCCGCTTATAGAGATTGGAGCTGGCATCGATTGTGACGTCGATCATGATGCCGGGGAAAGCCTCGGCGAAACGCTTGAGAATGCCCGGCAGCAGCCCGCGCTCGCCAATATCCTCCGGTGCGCCAAGACGCACCACACCGGACAATTCGGGCATGACGAAACGCGACACGGCCTCGTTGGACAAGGCAATCATGCGGCGCGCATAAGTCAGAAGCGTCTCCCCATGCGCCGTCAATGTCACCGAACGCGCATCGCGCAGGAACAGCGTCGTTTTCAGCTGCTCTTCTAGCTTCTTGATCTGCATCGAAACGGCCGATGGTGTTCTGAACACGACTTCGGCGGCGGTCGAGAAGTTTCCCGTTTCCGCAATGGCGACGAAGGTCCTCAATATGTCGTTATCCAGCAACGGCAGCGGTTGGCGGAAAGTCACGGTCATGGCACGCACCTTCAAATATTTTGATTTATAGATGGATATCATTTCGTTTGATTGAATGTCAACAACGGCGCACCATCCTCACATCAATCGTGGTTCAGGAAAGGATGAAGACATGACCATGATACATTACCTGCCCGCGGCGAACCGCTCCCCGCATCGCCCGTCATCCGCCGGCTGGCTGCAGCGCCTGTCAGGCAATATCGCCTCCCATTATGCGTCATGGCGCCGTGCGAGGATGCTCCGCGCGCTGGAAGCGCTCCCGCCTGAAACATTGAAGGATATCGGATGGCCCACAACCGACAACTACGGCAGAAGCGTCATTCGCAAATGACCGCCGGCCGATGGCTCGCAGCCTTTCTTACGCCCGCGAGCCATCGCCCTCTGCAGGTAAATGGCGGCCCCCGGGCGTAAATTGGCCTGCCTGTTTTACATGCGACGCGACGCCCTTTAAAAAGGCTTGTCGCAAAATTTGCATATTTCAAAAGCTATTTTTTGACAGCCCCGATTCCACGGCGTATTTTTCGTTAAAGATGTCGCATACAGGACATCCAGAAGACCAATTCCAAGGGAGGAATTGCGTATTCGCAACGGAGCACGGGCAAATGAGCAGAAACTCCCAGAAGAAGCGCTCAATCGTCTTTTTTCTCATTCCGCAATTTACCATGCTGCCCTTCGCCGCAGCGGTTGAAACGCTTCGCATCGCCAACCGAATGTTGGGCTACCAGGCCTATGAATGGCGCATCGCCTCGCTCGATGGCCAGAAGGTCATGTCATCGAGCGGCATCTGTCTTGAGGCCGATACCTGTCTTGCAGATGAGCGGCGTTACGTCAGCGGCGAAAACCGCCCGGAAATGGCAATCATCTGTTCGGGCATCGATGTGGATCAACACATCAACAAATCGGTCAACGCCTGGCTGCGCGAAGCCTATAATCGCGGTATCGCCATCGGCAGCCTCTGTACCGCCGCCCATATCCTTGCGCAGGCTGGCCTCCTCAACGGCAAACGTTGCGCGATCCACTGGGAAAACCTGCCCGGCTTTTCCGAAGCCTTCCCGCAGGTGGAAGTCTACGCAGATCTCTTCGAAGTCGACAGCAACATCTATACCTGCGCCGGCGGCACGGCCTCGCTCGACATGATGCTGAGCCTGATCGGCCAGGATTTCGGCGAGAACCTCGTCAACCGCGTCTGCGAACAGCAATTGACCGACCGCGTGCGCAGCCCCAACGACCGCCAGCGCCTGCCGCTGCGCGCCCGCCTTGGCGTGCAGAACAGCAAGGTTCTGTCGATCATCGAATTGATGGAAGGCAATCTTGCCGAGCCGCTGTCGCTGCTCGATATCGCCGACGCCGCCGATCTGTCGCGCCGGCAGGTGGAACGCCTCTTTCGCCAGGAAATGGGCCGCTCGCCCGCCCGCTATTACCTTGAAATCCGCCTTGACCGCGCCCGTCACCTGCTGGTGCAATCGGCCATGCCGGTGGTGGAAGTCGCCGTCGCCTGCGGGTTCGTGTCAGCGTCGCATTTCTCGAAGTGTTATCGCGAAATCTACAATCGCACCCCGCAGCAGGAGCGCGCCGAGCGCAAGCTGCTGATCAGTGCTTCGCGCATGGCAATGGCGAGCCAGGCAGGCAAGGCCGCCCATTGAAGGCGGAGTTGAAGGTCCCGAGCGCGACAGGACTTGTCTCAGAGCAAAAACCTGTCCTCCGTCATGCCGGACTAGATCCGGCATCCAGCCACCGCGCGTCTGCGCCGTGAGAAGAGTATTTCGCGATCAAGGACCTGATCGCGCTGGCCCCCGTATCCAGTCCGGGGTGACGAAGCGCGGATGATGGAACTGTGGTAAGATCGCAGGTTCAGGGAGCAGCCAGCAAATCAGACCAATTCACCCAAACGGCCGAACCGCATGGGCGAGGTCCTCCGCCGTCATGCCGGCGCCCGCTCTGTCGCCCGCCTCGCCATGCAGCCAGACCCCGGCTGCAGCCGCTTCGAAGGCAGGTGTGCCCTGCGCCAATAGCGCGCCGATGATACCGGCCAGAACGTCACCCGATCCTGCCGTCGCAAGGCTCGCCGGGGCGTTCGTATTGACCAGCGCCCGGCCATCGGGCGAAGCGATCACCGTGTCCGCACCCTTATAGACCAGAACCGCGCCGCTGCGCGCCGCAGCGACCTGCGCCTTCTCGATCTTGCTCAGCGTCCCATCGGCCGCCAGATCGGCAAACAGCCGGGCGAACTCGCCCTCATGCGGTGTCAGCACGAATTTCCCCGCACCGGACGTGATACGCTCGAACAGGACATCCGTATCATCCCTGAAGGCCGTGATCGCATCGGCATCCAGCACCACCGACTTGTCGCCAAGCAGCGACACGAAGTGCCGCGCCTTTTCGAGATCGCCGAAGCCCGGGCCGAGAACGAAGGCGCCGTGACGCTCATCGTCAAGCCACACGCGCAGATCGTCGGCATTGTCCATCGGAACGTTCATCACGGCCGTCAATGTGACAGACAGCACGTCGAGCGCCGCTTTCGGCGCTGCGACAGTAACGATCCCCGCCCCCGCCTTCAGCGCTGAAAGCGCAGTCATGCGGCTAGCGCCCGTTGCATGGGCGGGGCCCGAGAAGACCGTCAGGTGCCCCCTGCGGAATTTATGGGTCTCCATACCGGCGCGCGGCAAGGCATCCCGCCAGACAAACGGATCGTTTTCCGCCACCGATCCCTTATGAGCCTCCAGGATACGCAACGGTATGCCGATATCGAAAACCTCCAGCGCTCCGCAAAGCTCCCGCCCCGGCATCAGCAGATGACCCGGCTTGCGCGCCATGAAGGTGATCGTGCGCTCCGCCCTGAACGATGCGCCAAGCGCCACGCCACGCCGGCCGCAAAGCCCCGAGGGCAGATCCACGGCAAGAACCGGCACCTTCGCCTGCATGACCGCCTCGATCAGCCGGACTAGCTCCGGCGGAACATCGCGGGACAACCCGGCTCCGAACACGGCGTCGGTCACCACGTCGCCGGAAAGAGGCGTATAGGCATCAAGCGGCAGCGGCGTCACGCCGCTCCGCTCCAAGGCCACGCGTGCATCCCCCTTGAGAAGGCCGATATCGCCGAGATGATGGACCACGACTTTAGCGCCGCTTTGCGCCAGCGCCCGCGCCGCGACATAACCGTCACCGCCGTTATTCCCGCTGCCGCACAGGACGACGAAGCGCAGCGTCTGCGGGTAATGCCGAAGCGCCGAAGCAGCCACCGCCTGCCCCGCACGCTCCATCAAATCGTATAGCGGGATGCCGGATTGGCCGGCTGCCGCATCGATGCGCGCCATCACAGCCGGGTCGAGAAGGAGGAACTCGGAAATGGAGGTCATGCCCCATCATTCCTTCAAAACGCAGGAAAGGCAATCGATACAAAAATAAGCAAAATTTGGAGACCAAAAAATACTCAAATGCATATAATATGTGCAATAGCTCAACCCGCGACCACAGCATAATCGAATTTTAAAAATTTCTAATATTAAAGAAAACCGCAGAAATGCTGATGGATTTTTCGGATTCTAGTGCCGAATTGCCGGTAGAACCGCGAAAAGCGAATGCATTTTGTGCGGGAAACGCCGCGGGGCGAAGTTTTTTCTTCAAGCCCGCTTCCGATCTGGCACAATACGTGCATTCTTGTGGCAGAGCGGGAGTTACCTGCTTTAACGGGAGAAGCGGAGAGATATTTTCTCATGAAAAAGATCGAAGCGATCATTAAGCCTTTCAAGCTCGACGAAGTGAAGGAAGCCCTTCAGGAAGTCGGACTTCAGGGAATCACGGTCACGGAAGCAAAAGGCTTTGGTCGTCAGAAAGGCCACACGGAACTCTACCGCGGTGCAGAGTACGTCGTGGACTTTTTGCCGAAAGTGAAAGTCGAAGTCGTATTGGCGGATGAGAATGCGGAAGCCGTCATCGAGGCGATCCGCAATGCGGCGCAGACCGGACGCATCGGCGACGGAAAGATTTTCGTTTCCAATGTCGAGGAAGTCATCCGCATCCGTACCGGTGAAACAGGCGTGGACGCCATATAATTAAAAAAGTCCCGAGCCGGGGAGGCTTGGGTTTTCACCTCGTCATCATCACACTCAAGGAAAAGTTTAAATGACGACCGCAAACGATATCTTGAAGCAGATCAAGGATAACGACATCAAGTTCGTGGACCTGCGCTTTACCGACCCCAAGGGCAAGCTGCAGCACGTCACCATGGACGTGGTATGCGTCGACGAAGACATGTTCGCCGACGGCGTCATGTTCGACGGCTCCTCGATCGCCGGCTGGAAGGCCATCAACGAGTCCGACATGGTGCTGATGCCAGATCCGGCCACCGCCCATGTCGACCCGTTCTTCGCCCAGTCCACCCTGGTCGTCCTTTGCGATATTCTCGACCCGGTCTCGGGCGAAGCCTATAACCGCGACCCGCGCGGCACCGCCAAGAAGGCCGAAGCCTACCTCAAGGCATCAGGTATCGGCGACACGGTTTTCGTCGGTCCCGAGCCTGAATTCTTCGTCTTCGACGATGTGAAATACAAGGCAGACCCCTACAACACCGGCTTCAAGCTCGATTCGTCCGAACTGCCGTCCAATGACGACACCGACTACGAGACCGGCAACCTCGGCCACCGTCCGCGCGTCAAGGGCGGTTATTTCCCGGTTCCGCCGATCGACAGCCTGCAGGACATGCGCTCCGAAATGCTGACGGTTCTCGCCGAAATGGGCGTCGTCGTTGAAAAGCATCACCACGAAGTGGCTGCCGCACAGCACGAGCTGGGCGTGAAGTTCGACACGCTGGTCTCCAGCGCCGACAAGATGCAGATCTACAAGTACGTTGTGCACCAGGTCGCCAATGCCTATGGCAAGACGGCAACCTTCATGCCGAAGCCGATCTTCGGCGACAACGGCTCGGGCATGCACGTTCACCAGTCGATCTGGAAGGGCGGCAAGCCGACCTTCGCAGGCGATGAATATGCCGGTCTTTCCGAGACCTGCCTCTATTACATCGGCGGCATCATCAAGCATGCAAAGGCCATCAACGCTTTCACCAACCCCACCACCAACTCCTACAAGCGTCTGGTGCCGGGTTATGAAGCGCCGGTTCTGCTCGCTTACTCCGCGCGCAACCGTTCCGCTTCCTGCCGTATCCCCTTCGGCTCCAACCCGAAGGCAAAGCGCGTCGAAGTCCGCTTCCCGGACCCGACCCAAAACCCCTATCTCGGTTTTGCGGCCATGCTGATGGCCGGCCTCGACGGCATCAAGAACAAGATCCATCCCGGCAAGCCGATGGACAAGGACCTTTACGACCTTCCTGCCAAGGAACTGAAGAAGATCCCGACCGTCTGCGGTTCGCTGCGTGAAGCGCTGGAAAGCCTCGACAAGGATCGCAAGTTCCTGACCGCCGGCGGCGTGTTCGATGATGACCAGATCGACTCGTTCATCGAGCTGAAGATGCAGGAAGTCATGCGTTTCGAAATGACCCCTCACCCGGTCGAATTCGACATGTACTACTCAGCCTGATCGGCCCTGAGGGCGCTCCACCGGGGCGCTCCATTCATCGCGGCGGTTTTCCCCGGAAAGCCGCCGTTTTCTTTTGAAGTTCAACCCTGACCGTGAAGAATGCCGAACACGCCAGCGACGCAGCAAACCCGCCTCACGGACTGGCTCATCTTTCTGGCCGTTCCCTTCTTTTTCGCCAGCAACGTCATTTTCGGCCGCGGCGTCGTCGGTGAGGTCTCGCCTTTCATCGCCGCCTTCATCCGCTGGATGGGCTCGACGCTCATCATCGCGCCCTTCATGATCGCCGACTGGCGCAACTGCCTTGCTTTCGTGCGGCACAAGACGCTGCTCTGGCTCGTCCTCGGCATTCTCGGCATGGGCATCTGCGGCGGCGTGGTCTATTGGGGCCTCACCATGACCACGGCCGCCAACGGCACGCTGATCTACACCACCTCCTCGCTGTTCATCATCCTGTTCCAGCGCATCTTTCAGGGCCGGCCAATCCGGAAGCTTGAAGTGGCGGGCATGATTATCGCCTTCGCCGGCGTCGCCGCCATCGTGCTCAAGGGCGATATCTCCGCTCTCCGGCACATGAATTTCAACATCGGCGACTTTGCAATTTTGACCGCGGCCATTGCCTTTGCGATCTATTCCGTGCTGCTGCGCGATCCGGCGGCGCGGCAGATGGCGTCCTTCAGTCTCTTCGGACTGATTGCATTTTCCGGCGCGCTTGTCCTTCTGCCGCCGGCAGCACTGGAACTGGCACAGGGCGGCATGCTGCCTGCCACGCCTGTTGCATGGGCGAAGATCGGCGGCATCATCCTGTTCGCCTCACTTCTGGCCTTTTATTGCTTTACCCACACGGTACGCGTTTTCGGTCCCGCCACGGCGGGAATTACGCTGTACATGATGCCGCCGGTCTCGATCCTCATGGCCACGGTGTTTCTCGGCGAATCCTTCGAGACCTATCATGCCATCGGCATCGTATTGGTCACCGGCGGCGTCATCATCGCCACCGCGCCGATCGGCAAAGGGCGCTGAACACGAACGGCAGAGCGGCGTCAAAGCGCCAGGTCTTGATATTTCGCGTTCCGATACCAACTAGTATTGGGAAAGGAAGTACATGCCATGAAACAAAGAAACGCAAAATTCACGCTTGGCGAGATCGTTCGCCACAAGGTGTTTCCGTTCCGCGGTGTGGTAATCGACGTGGACCCGGAATATGCCAATACCGAGGAATGGTGGAATGCTATTCCCGCGGAAATCAGGCCGGAACGCGACCAGCCCTTCTATCATCTTCTCGCCGAAAACGAGGAGACGGAATATGTCGCCTATGTTTCCGAACAGAACCTCGTCCACGACGAAAACGAGACGCCGCTCCGAAATCCCAATATCGGCCGCATCTTTGACAAGGCGCCGAACGGCGAATGGCGCCCGAAAATGTCCACGGCGCACTGACGCCCGCCAAGCATCTCCCTCCTCCCGGGGATATCGAACACGCATAAAAAAACCGGTCTGTCGCCAGACCGGTTTTCTGTTTTTTCAAGCTTGCGCGGCAATCAGGGCTTCGGCGCGCCCTTGGCAGCGTCCTGAGCAGCTTCGAGCTTCTTGCGAGCTTCTTCCGCCTTCTTCTGCATGCCTTCCTGCAGGCTGCGCTGGCTTTCGGCCAGCTGCGACTGGGTGATTGCCGGGCCGTCATAAGCGCCGGTGAAACCGGAAAGCGCGATCTTGATGGGGTTCGGCGCGCGGCGGAAGTTGATGGAGGTGAAGACCACCTCGCTACCCTTCTTCAGCGAAGCGATCATGGCGTCCGTCAGCGGCACTTCAGCCGTGCACTTGTCGGGAAGGCAAACGGCGTAATCGAGCTTCTGACCCTTGCCGCCATCGATCTGCATCATCACACCCGGAGGAATGAGGCGCGCGGTCGGAACGGAAACCTGCAGCAGCTTGCGGTTGACCTTGCCTTCAACGGTGATGAGGCCAACGGCCGTGATCATCTGGCCGTTCTGGGCGAGAACCACGTTCTGCACGACGCAGACATCGTTGTCTTCCTGCTTGGAGCAGGTCTTGAACCAGCCGAGCGGCGGAGCGCCAGCGCCCTGAGCAGCCGGAGCAGCATCCTGCGCCTGCGAGATGGCCGGAGCGGACACAGCGCCGAGAGAGAGGACCAGAGCGGACAGAGCCGTCCGGGTGAATGTGTTTGCCTTGTGCATCATAAGAGTTCCGTCTCCTGAATGTCTGCCAGAACAGAACCGCTCAAGGTCCTGTTCGTCGATGGCGGTATCCTTCTGCCCGTTCAACTGTCGTTTAAATGAGGCAAATGCGTGACCCGTCTCTTCCGGTCCCCCTGTTACATGCCGTTCGCGGCGATATCCAGCACTTCTTTAACTTTTTCTTGAGCGGAGCCAAGATTTCCCGCGCTTGCATGGGTCATGCAATGTCCGTGTGCTACATATCTGCCAGAATCATGACGATAAACGGTCCTGACGCACATCGGACGGACAGTTGAGACAGGACAGTGACATGCGCAACCTTGCGGCCCTCATCCCCGCATTGTTTCTTTTGGGATCATCCCTGCTCCCCGGCGGGAGTGCGGTAGCGCAACCGCTGCACGCCATCTCGATGCATGGCACGCCAGCGCTTCCCGCAGATTTTTCACACCTTCCTTATGTCAATCCGGACGTGAAGAAAGGCGGCCGCATTTCTTATGGCGTGGTCGGCACCTTCGACAGCCTGAACCCCTTCGTTCTCAAGGGAATGCGCACCACCGCCCGTGGTGTTTGGGATCCGGAATTCGGCAATCTTCTTTACGAGCCGCTGATGTCTCGCTCCAGCGACGAGCCCTTCAGCCTCTACGGGCTGCTCGCCGAAACCGTGGAGTGGGACGACGAGCGCAGCTTCGTTCAGTTCAACATCAACCCCAAGGCGAAATGGTCGGATGGCGAGCCGGTAACGCCTGATGACGTGATCTTCACCTTCAATCTCCTGAAGGAAAAGGGCCGCCCGCCGTTCAACAGCCGTCTCGACGGCGTAGCCAAGATGGAGAAGACCGGCGAACACAGCGTGCGCTTCACCTTCAACGAAAAGGCGAATCGCGAAACGCCTCTCATCCTCGCCTCTTCAACGCCGATCCTGCCGAAACACGCGACCGATCCGGAAAAATTCGAGCAGGCGGGCCTCGGTGCGGTTGTCGGCTCCGGCCCTTACCGAATCAAGACGCTGCGCCCGGGTGAACGAATCATCTGGGAGAGAAACCCCGACTACTGGGGCAAGGACATTCCCGGCAAAGTCGGTTTCGATAATTACGACGAGATCAGCATCACCTATTTCCTCCAGGTCACGACCATGTTCGAGGCCTTCAAGAAGGGCGATATCGACATCTACCCGGAAGGCGATGCCATCAATGGCACCTCCGATACCTCCCACTGGGGGCAGGCCTATAATTTCCCCGCCGTGCATCGCGGCGATATCGTCAAGGACGTGTTCCAGCCGCGCCTGCCGACCGGCATGTTCGGTCTCGTCTTCAACACCCGCCGTGCCGTCTTCGCTGACGAAAAGGTACGCGAAGGCCTTACCTATGCCTTCGATTTCGAGTGGATGAACAGGAACATCCTCGGCGGCTCCTTCAAGCGCACCCAGAGCTACTGGCAGAACTCGCCGCTCGGCGCCTATGGTAACGCCGCCGACGCGCGCGAGCTGGCGCTGCTCGGTGACGCGGCAAAGTCCATGCCGCCGGAGCTTCTGGCCGGCACCTATGCGCTGCCGACCACGGACGGCACGGGCGCCGACCGCAAGGTGCTCAAAATGGCCGTCGATAAGCTGAAAGAGGCTGGCTACAGCATCAAGAACGGCAGGATGTCCGATGCCAATGGCCGCCAGCTCGCTTTCGAAATCATGACGCAGAACCCGGCGCAGGAGCGTATCGCGCTCGCCTATCAGCGTTCGCTGAACCTGATCGGCGTCGCCATGGGCATTCGCTCGGTTGATGACGGGCAATACCAGTCACGCTCGAACAGCTTCGATTACGACATGATCATCCGCTCCCTGCCCTCGTCGCTTTCGCCCGGCATGGAGCAGCTGAACCGCTGGAACTCACTCTCGCGTGATGCGCAGGGCAGCTTCAACTATGCAGGTGTTGCCAATCCCGATATAGACCGGATGATAGAGGCGCTGTTGCAGGCCCGCTCGACGGAAGATTTCCAGGCGGCCGTGCGCGCTTATGACCGCCTGCTTGTGGCGGGACATTATATCATTCCGCTCTATTACATCGGCGCCCAATGGGTCGCCCGCTGGAAATATATCGACCGCCCGGATATCACTCCAATACAGGGCAATCAGAAACAGACCTGGTGGGACGCGCGGGCGCAATAACCTGCCACCGTCATGTCTATCATATAAGGAACATCAGCCATGGAACGCATCGTTGTTGACGTCGTATCGGACATGGTCTGCCCGTGGTGTTATCTCGGCAAGGCCCGGCTCGATCTCGCCATTGCCGAGGTGCAGGATGAAATCAGCGTCGACGTGAACTGGCGTCCCTACCGCCTCAACCCGGACTATCCGCCGGAAGGAGTCGACCAGAAAGCCGCTCTCGAGGAAAAGCTCGGCAAGGAGCGTCTGGAACAGGCCCATGCCACGTTGGTTCAGCTCGGCAGGGAAGTCGGCATTACCTACGATTTCGACGCGATCAAGATCGGGCCGAACACGCTCGATGCCCATCGCCTGTCGCTCTGGGCCCATTCCGAAGGCCGCGACGTCCAGGAACGCGTCGTGACCGGCCTGTTCAAGGCCAATTTCGAGGAAGGCCGCAATATCGGTGATCATGCCGTGCTGGTCGACGTTGCCGCAAAGGCTGGCATGGATGCGAAAGTCGTCGAGCGGCTGCTGGCTTCGGACGCGGACAAGGATACGGTCGTCGCTGAAATCGATGCCGCCCAGCAGATGGGTGTCGCCGGCGTGCCCTTTTTCATCATCGACCAGAAATACGCCATAAGCGGTGCACAAACACCCGATGTCCTGATTGCTGCATTGCGGGATATTGCAAAAATCAAGGCGGACGAGCATAGATCGATGAACTGACGGTCAAACCACCGGCGGTTTTCAACAACTCCATTTTGCCGGTGTTTCCGTGTCCGACCAGACCCTGAAAGGCATTCTGCTCGCCTTTGCAGCCTTCGCTGCCTATGCCTGGAGCGATGCCAGCGTTAAACTCATTGAAGGCCAGATTTCTCCCATAGAATCGGCCTTCTTCGGGGCCCTGTTCGGCCTCGTCGCCCTGCCCTTCATCCGCAAACGCAACGACAGCTGGCTGGATGTGGTGAAAACAACCAACCGGCCGCTCTGGATCATCCGCTTTTTTTCGGCCGGCACCGGCGCTGTCGGCAGCGTGACTGCCTTTACCCATCTTTCCATGGCGGAAGCTTTCGCGCTGATCTTCCTGCTTCCGTCCTTCGTCACCATCATGTCGGTGATGTTTCTCAAGGAACAGGTGGGCATTCGCCGCTGGTCGGCCGTCATCATCGGTTTTCTGGGTGTGCTCATCATCCTGCGGCCCGGATTCCGTGAACTGGGCATCGGCCATCTGGGCGCCATCATCGCCGGCTTCAGCGGCGCGCTCAGCATCGTGATCTTCCGCGCCATGGGCCCATCGGAAAAGAATGTTTCGCTTTATGGTGCGGGCGTGCTGGGCTGTCTCGTCATCAGCGGCGTTGCCATGGTGCCGAGCTTCGTCATGCCGGGTGGCGAACAATGGCTGCTGCTGGCAGGATACGGCCTGCTCGGCGCGCTTGGCAACATTCTGGTCATGTACGCCGCCCAATATGCGCCCGCCGCCATGATCGGCCCGACGCAATATAGCCAGATGCTCTGGGCCATCCTGTTCGGTTATCTGATTTTTGGCGATCGTATCGACGGCTGGATGTTGATCGGCATCGCCCTCATCGTCGGATCCGGCCTGCTGACACTGCTCCGCGAGAAACAGAGAAAGGTGCCATTGCCCGCCTCCATCGCCGCGACAGACCAGAACGTGGCTGTCGGTATTACGCCGGAAGACAGTCACTAGCCACAGAGAGCGAAAAAACCGGTGGCGCTTCAGGCACCGCCGGTCCGGCGTTCAATCAATCGCAAACCCTGACCCGATACATGTCGCCCCAGGCGTTCTGCCTCCAGGCTACATGGCAGCGGGGATAGACGGGTTCATAAACGACCGGCGGGCCATAAGCCGGCGCAGCATAGACGGGCGGACCATAAGCAGGCGCGTAATAGGCGGGGCCGTAGGCATAGCCCGGGTGCCTTGCACCCGCAATCAGCGCTCCGCCAATGATCGTGCCGGCAATGCCGGCGGCAAGGCCGCGGCCGAAATTATTGCGCGCTTCCGCCTGACTGGTGGTGGCAATTGTGGTGCCCGCAATTGTCAAGGCAACCAGACCAGCGGTGGCAAACCTGTTGATATTGGTCCACATCGTCCTGCTCCTTCATCACCCGGCGGCATCCACTCATCCGCCGCACCGGGTATGAGGATGAGATTACGCCTGCGAAGAATACCGGTAGATGTCCGTTTCGTTACATTGCGGTAATTTTCGCTGAGCCGCGTGGGGGCATTCGTGAGTGGCCAAAGGTGGGTGTGGCTTTACCCCCCTCTGCCCTGCCGGGCATCTCCCCCTCAAGGGGGGAGGATGGAGTGGTGGCAGTGCATCTTGCCGATCTCCCCCCTTGAGGGGGAGATGCCCGGCAGGGCAGAGGGGGGTAAACCCCACCCACCTGCGGTACCAAATAGCCCACCCTCTGAAACTCAAATCTACGACCGAGCCAGCTCCGCCAGCTGCGTCATGATCATCGCCGCACCCGTCAGCCGCTTTTCCGGCGTCGGCAGATCGCGGTTGAGGAACAGGCTGTGATCCGGACGGATCTTCGCCATCGATCCCTGCTTGCCAATGTAACCGACAAGCGCCGCCGGGTTCGGGAATTCCTTGTTGCGGAATTGAACGACAACGCCCTTCGGCCCGGCATCCAGCTTCTCGACATTGGCAATGCGGCAGAGCGACTTGATGTAGACGATCTTGAGAAGATGCTGCACTTCTTTCGGCAGCGGGCCGAAACGGTCGATCATTTCAGCGCCGAAACCGTCGATCTCGCTGATATCGGCAAGCTCGCCAAGCCGGCGGTAAAGGCCCATGCGAAGATGCAGATCGGGAACGTAATCTTCCGGGATCATGACGGATGTGCCGACCGAAATCTGCGGCGACCAACCGCTATCCTGCACCTGCTCGTCACCCTTCACTTCGGCCACCGCCTCTTCCAGCATCTGCTGATAAAGCTCGAAACCGACTTCCTTGATATGGCCGGACTGTTCTTCCCCGAGCAGATTGCCCGCACCACGAATATCAAGATCGTGGCTCGCCAGCTGGAAACCGGCGCCGAGCGTATCGAGCGATTGCAGCACCTTCAGCCGGCGCTCGGCAGTCGTGGTCAGCACCTTGTTGACCGGCAGGGTGAAGAGCGCGAAGGCGCGCACCTTGGAGCGGCCGACACGGCCGCGCAGCTGGTACAGCTGGGCAAGACCGAACATATCGGCGCGGTGCACGATCAGCGTATTGGCGGTCGGCACGTCAAGGCCGGATTCGACGATGGTCGTCGATAGCAGAACATCATATTTGCCGTCGTAGAAGGCGTTCATGATGTCTTCCAGCTCGCCCGCCGCCATCTGCCCATGCGCCACCGCCACCTTCAGTTCCGGCACATCCGATTGCAGGAAGGCGTGGATATCAGCGAGATCGGCAAGCCGCGGGCAAACGTAAAAACTCTGGCCGCCGCGGTAATGCTCGCGCATCAGCGTCTCGCGAATGACGAGCGGGTCAAACGGCGAAATGAAAGTGCGCACCGCCATGCGGTCGACAGGCGGCGTGGTGATGAGCGACAGTTCGCGAACACCGGTCATCGCCAGCTGCAGCGTACGTGGAATTGGCGTCGCAGAAAGCGTCAGCACATGCACATCGCTTTTCAGCTCCTTCAGCCGCTCCTTGTGCTTGACGCCGAAATGCTGCTCCTCATCGATGATGAGTAGGCCGAGATTGGCAAAGCTGATGCCCGCACCGAGCAGCGCATGCGTGCCGACGACGATATCGGTCTTTCCGTCAGCAACTTCCTTCTTGGTCAGCGCCAGTTCCTTGGAGCCGACGAGACGGGAAGCCTGCTGCACGCGGATGGGCAACCCGCGAAAACGCTCCGAGAAAGTCCGGAAATGCTGGCGTGCGAGCAGCGTTGTTGGCACCACGACAGCCACCTGCACGCCATTCATGGCGGCAAGGAAGGCGGCGCGCAGGGCCACTTCGGTCTTGCCGAAGCCAACGTCGCCGCAGATGAGACGGTCCATCGGCCGGCCGGCCGCGAGATCCTCCCGCACCGCCTCGATGGCGTTCAGCTGGTCCTCAGTTTCATCATAGGGGAAACGGGCAGCAAACTCATCATAGAGCCCATCGGGCGCGACAAGCTCCGGCGCATGGCGCACGAGACGCGCCGCTGCGATGCGGATAAGCTCATCGGCCATGTCGAGCAGGCGCTTCTTGAGCTTGGCCTTGCGCATCTGCCATGCGCCGCCGCCGAGCTTGTCGAGCGTTGCCTCCGCCGCGTCCGAGCCATAACGCGAGAGGAGATCGATGTTTTCAACCGGCAGAAACAGCTTGGCGTCATCGGCATAATGCAGTTCGAGACAGGCGCGCGGTGCGCCCGCCGCCTCGATGGTCTGCAGGCCGACAAAACGACCAATGCCGTGTTCGGCATGAACGACGAGCGAGCCCTCGTCCAGACCAGCCACTTCCGAGATAAAATCCGCACCGCGTTTGCGGCGCTTGGAGCGCCGCACCATGCGGTCGCCGAGAATATCCTGCTCGCCGATAACGGCAAGATTTCCGGTTTCGAAACCGGCTTCAAGGCTCAGAACCGCCGAGGCCGCCTCGCCTTTGCCAAGCTTCTCCACCTCTTTTAGCGAGGTAACCGGCTTGATCTTCTCAAGCCCGTGTTCGTTCAGCACCTGCAGCAACCGGTCGAGCGAGCCTTCCGACCAGCCTGTTATCAGCACCTTCCAGCCCTTGGCGCGGCGCTCGGCTATGTGCTTCACAGCCAGGGCAAAGACATTGACCCGCTCTTCGCTTTCGCCTTCGGTTGGCTGCCGCGCCCAGCGCGGGCCGACATGCGCGTCCAGCGTGGCGACGGGTCTCCCCTCGCTATCCTGCTCATTGAAGGGTGTCAGACGCACCGCATTGACGGCAGACAGGGCCGTGTCGAAATCCTTGCCGTTGAGATAAAGCTGGCCGGGAGACACGGGCTTGTAGGGCGCACCCTGCGTCGATCCCTTCGTCTCGCCGGAAGCGCGCCGCGCCTCGTAATAATCGAGCACCAGCTTGGAGCGCTCCTTGGCCGCCTCGCGTGCTGTATGATCGGTGACGATGCGGAACCCCTTCAGGTAATCGAAGGCGGTCTCCAGCTTCTCGTAAAACAGCGGCAGCCAGTGCTCCATGCCGGCATAACGGCGGCCCTCGGAAACGGCCTGATAAAGCGCATCGTCACGCGTCGCCGCACCGAACAGCGAGAGGTAATTCTTACGAAACCGGCTGATCGTATCGGGCGTCAGCGTCACTTCACTCATCGGGTTCAGATCGAGCGAGCGCGCCTGGCCGATGGTCCGCTGGCTGGCCGGATCGAAGGTACGGATGCTTTCCAGCGTATCGCCGAAGAAATCGAGCCGCACAGGCTCCTCGGTGCCCGGCACGAAAACATCGAGAATACCGCCGCGCACGGCGAACTCGCCCACTTCACGCACCGTCGCAACCCGGTCGAAACCGTTGCGCTCCAGCCGCGCGGCAATATCCTCCATGCGGATCTGGTTGCCGGGTCTCGCGGAGAAGCCAAGGCTTTCGATGATGTCGCGCGGCGCCATCTTCTGCAGCATGGCGTTGACGGTGACAAGCACGATGGCCGGATGCGGTTTCTTCGCGTGGCTGATGAGACCGGCAAGCGCCGCCAGGCGACGCGCCGACGTGTCGGCGCTTGGTGACACGCGGTCATAGGGAAGGCAGTCCCAGGCCGGCAGCGTCATGACCGGAATATCGGGCGCAACAAAACCGAGAATTTGTTCGAGATCGGCGATGCGCTGGCCATCCGACATCACATAGGCAACCGAGGTGCCTGCGCGCGCCATCTCGGCAAGCAGCAGCGCCTCCATGCCGGCAGGCACGTTTCCGATGCTCAGCGGCGTATCGGCCGACGACACCAGCTTTGCATCGAATCCGGCTATCATGGTTTCAGGCTTTCACATTGTCTGCGGTGACGAGATCGAAATCGGGACGATAGGATGCGATCTTTTCAAACAGCGGGGTCTGGAATTTTGCCGGGATGGCAAGCGCCCCCGTCACCATCTTGACGAGGTCGTTATCCTCTTCCGCCATGATGACTTCGAGCTCATCGAGCTGGTCATCGGAAAGCAGCGCGATATTGTCTTCCGCGAATTGCCCGAGAACGAGGTCCATCTCGCGAATGCCGCGGTGCCAGCAGCGGTAAAGTATCCGCCGGCGTCTCGGATCGAGGTCGGCACTCGTGCGCACCAGTCCAGTCATCGCATTCACCTTTCGGTTGACCATTCAACAGCATGTTGATCGCGACCTCCTATAGAACAGGAGGCGAACGCTTGGGAACCGGTTTTTATCGAAATAATACCACCGCCACGAAAATCTGCCGGTGATAACCCGCCTTTGTGACCTGCGAAGTCTTGCATAAGCCGTCCCCTTCCCCGATTTTGCTGGCCATGCGCCCGGCCATTCTCGATCCGCTGTTTGCCTCCGTCTCCACGCTTGCCGGCGTGGGGCCGAAGCTTGCCGATCTCCTGGCAAAACTTCTGGGACGAGAGAATGCGGACGATACGCGCGTTATCGACCTTTTGTTCCATGCGCCCTCAAACGTCATCGACCGCCGCAACCGTCCCGGCATCGCGCTTGCAGCACCCGGCGCCATTGTCACCATTCAGGGACGTGTCGACCGCCATCAGCCGCCACCGCCGGGTAACCGCTCCGCGCCCTATCGCGTCTTCCTGCACGATGAAACCGGCGAACTGGCGCTGACCTTCTTTCGCGCCAAGGGCGACTGGCTGTCCAAGGCCCTGCCTGTCGATGAAGAGGTTCTGGTCAGCGGCAAGGTGGACTGGTTTAACGGCCGCGCCTCCATGGTGCATCCGGATTTCATGGTGAAGCTTTCCGAAGCGGAAAATCTGCCCCTTGTGGAAGCGGTTTATCCCATGACCGCCGGCCTTTCCGCCAAGGTGTTGCGCAAGGCGATCGAAGGCGGGCTCTCGAAGCTGCCGGTTTTCCCGGAATGGATCGATGAGACGCTCAAGACCCGGCAGGGCTTCGGTGACGTGGCATCAAGCTTCCGCGAGCTCCACGACCCGCGCGACAGTGCCGATATCGAACCGCAAGCCCCGGCGCGCCGACGGCTCGCCTACGACGAATTCCTCGCCGGACAGCTCTCACTGGCGCTGGTGCGCCAGCGGCTGCGCAAGGTGGCGGGCCAGCCAATCCGCGCCAAGGGCGATATCGCCGCCAAAATCCTCGCGCAACTGCCCTTCTCGCTGACGGCAAGCCAGAGCGCCGCCGTCAAGGATATCCTGACCGACATGGCCGGCGAAGACCGCATGTTGCGGCTGTTGCAGGGCGATGTCGGCGCCGGCAAGACGCTGGTGGCGCTGATGGCCATGGCGACGGCGGTGGAGGCCGGCGGACAGGCGGTGCTGATGGCGCCGACCGAGATTCTCGCCCGCCAGCATTACGCCACCATCTCTAAACTCGCTCAGGCCGTGGGCCTCACGGTGGAAGTGCTGACCGGCCGCACCAAGGGCAAGGAGCGCCGCGAGATCGAGGAGCGCGTGGCCTCGGGCGAAGCGCAGATCGTCATCGGCACCCATGCGCTCTTCCAGGACAGCGTCACCTATAAGAACCTTGTGCTGGCCGTGGTGGATGAACAACACCGTTTCGGCGTGCATCAGCGCCTGCGCCTCACCGCCAAGGGCATCACGCCGCATATGCTTGTCATGACCGCCACGCCCATTCCACGCACGCTGGTTCTGGCCGCCTTCGGGGACATGGATGTCTCCAAGCTCACCGAAAAACCGGCGGGCCGCAAACCCATCCAGACGGTGACGATCCCCACCGAACGCATCGGCGATATTGTCGAGAGGCTGCGCGCAGCGCTGAAGGATGGCAAAAAAGCCTACTGGATTTGCCCGCTGGTGGAGGAGACGGAGGAGTCCGACCTCATGTCGGCAGAAGAGCGCCACGCGGTTCTCTCGCAGATGCTCGGCGCCAACATCGGCCTCATTCACGGGCGTATGAGCGGCCCGGAGAAGGACGCCGCCATGCTCGCCTTCAAGAACGGCGAAACCCGCCTGCTGGTGGCAACTACGGTAGTCGAGGTCGGCGTCGATGTGCCAGATGCCACCATCATGGTGATCGAACACGCCGAACGTTTCGGCCTCGCCCAGCTGCACCAGCTGCGAGGCCGCGTCGGACGCGGCGACGAGGCCTCCACCTGTATCCTGCTCTACAAGGGCCCGCTCAGCGAAAACGGCCGCGCGCGGCTCTCCATCCTGCGCGACAGCGAGGACGGATTCCTGATCGCCGAGGAAGATTTGAAGCTGCGCGGCGAAGGCGAGTTGCTCGGCACGCGTCAATCAGGCACGCCTGGCTTCCGCATCGCCAGCCTCGAGGCTCATGCCGACCTCCTGGAAATCGCCCGCAAGGACGCCGCCTATGTCATCGAGCGCGACCCAGAACTGACAGGTCCACGCGGCGATGCGTTACGCACCTTGCTCTATCTGCACCGCCGTGACGAAGCGATTCGTTTCCTGCACGCCGGCTGAAAGAGAACGCCCATGAACATGATCGACCCGCGCCGCCCGCCACCCGCCTTCCGCAAGGGCTACGCGCTCTGCTCGCCGCAGAATATCCTCCAGCCCGAAACATTTGCGAAGAGCGAGAAGAAGGCGATTGGCAAGGCGTTCAAGAAGCCCGGCCGCAAAAAGGCATGGAGCCGGGCGCTGGAAGAAGGCTGGAGCGTGAGGCTGGTCTATATGCGGCTCTTCGTGCCGGTGTTCCACGCCACGACCACCGGAGCAGAGGTCGATGATCTGGACGACGAGGATTGATATGGTCCATTGAATGGACTAATATAATGCTAACTTTAACGCCCGAGGTTAGCCGTGCAGATATCCGTGACTGATGCAAAAAGTCAGCTTACCGAACTGGTGCGCCGCGCCGAAGCCGGTGATGAGGTCATTCTCACCCGTCATGGCCACGCAGCCGTGCGGCTGGTTCCGGTCACCGTCGTGGCGGATAAAACATCCCGTAGCGCCGCGCTCGCAAAAGTGCGCGCGACTGTCGCCAACAAAGGCGATAATGGCCCGGATGCCGCGCATAGTCAGGATTTTCTCTATGACGAGCACGGCCTTCCGAAATGATCGTTATCGATACGTCGGCTCTGATGACGATCCTGCTCGATGAACCCAAAGCGGATGCCTGCGCCTCAGCGCTCGAAACTGATGAACCTCTGCTCATTTCAGCGGGGACGCTTGCGGAGGCCATGATCGTGGCGCAGCTGCGCGACCGTAGCCGGGAACTAGAGATGCTGATCGAAGGTCTGGGCGCCGAAATCAAACCCGTCACCCCCAAATCGGCGCATGGCGTTTCGGAAGCTTATCGCATTTGGGGCAAGGGCGTTCATCCTGCCGGACTAAATTTCGGCGACTGCTTTGCCTACGAGCTGGCGAAAACAGAGGGTTGCCGTTTGCTTTATGTCGGTAACGACTTTTCGCAGACGGACATCCCGGGCGTTCTCTAGATTAGACCGGCGCGATCATCTTCGGCGGCTTGAAATCCGGCGCCACAAGACCACCCGAGATCAGCAGCTTCGCCGCATCCTCCGGGGTCATGTCCAGCATCACGATCTTGTCCTTGGGCACGAACAGCAGGAAACCCGCCGTCGGCACCGGTGTGGGCGGCAGGAAGACGGCGACCATCTGCTGGCCCATCTCGTTGAAGCGATGGGCGAGTTCGCCCTTTGCCTCGGAAGCCACAAACACCATCGCCCATGTGCCTGACGACGGGAACTCGATCAGGCCAACCTTCTTGAAGGAGTTCGAGTGCTCCTTCAGGACGGATTCGAAAAGCTGTTTGATGCTTTTATAGATCGGCCGCACCAACGGCATGCGGTTGAGGATGGATTCACCGACGCCGACAATCCATTTCCCGATCAGGTTATTGCCGAGAAAGCCGATGAGGGTGATGCCGATGACAGCGATCAGCAGGCCGAAGCCGGGAATGGCCACATCGAAATATTGCTCGGGATCATAACGGGCGGGGATATAGGGCTTCACCCAGCTATCCGCCCATTGCAGGAAGCTCCACACCAGCCACATGGTAATGGTGACGGGTGCGAGGATCAGAACGCCCGTAAGGAAGCTGTTGCGCAACCGTGTCGCAAAGGAAATTTTGGGAGGAATGTCGGTCATTTACCGTTCGCGTTAAGCGCTGTCGCTATCGAAACCCGGATGAAAACTGACAATGCCGGATGGCGTTCCCCCATGCAAGCGAAGAACTGTGAAATATTCGTCAGGAATCCCCACAGCGCTTAGGCCCTCGACGGCTTGAAAACCGAAGCGTCCATAATAATCGGGATCGCCGGCAACGACACATCCCGATGCGCTCAGCCGATCAAGCGCACCAAGCCCTTCACGCACCAGCCGGGAGCCGATACCCTCGCCCTGCCGTTCCGGCGTCACCGAAAGAGGCGCAAGGCAAAACCAGCCGCTGTCGCCGCTTGAGAGCGTCACGGGCGAAAAGCCGATATGGCCGACGATCCCTTCGCTGTCTTCGGCCACGAGCGAAACCGTGAGCGCACCGGCCTCCCGCAGCCGCGCCACGATCAGATGTTCGGTCTTGTCGCTTTGGTCGACGTCACGGAAGGCTTCTTCTGTAACGCAGGCAATCGGCTCTTCGTCACCCTGGCGCTCCGGCCGTATGATCATTCCACCGTGACCGATTTTGCAAGGTTGCGCGGCTGGTCGACATCCGTACCCATGAAAACGGCGGTGTGATAGGCCAGCATCTGAATGGGCAGCGAGAAGACCATCGGTGCGATCAGTTCGTCGACGGTCGGCAGCGTGATCGTCGCCATGGTGTCGAGCTTGGAAGCGGCAGCTCCCTTCTCATCCGTGATGAAGATGATACGGCCGCCGCGGGCTGCGACCTCCTGCATGTTCGAAACGGTCTTTTCGAAAAAGCGATCATGCGGGGCGATGACGATGACAGGCATGTTCTCGTCGATCAGCGCGATGGGGCCGTGCTTCAGCTCGCCGGCAGCGTAACCTTCGGCGTGAATATAGGAAATTTCCTTGAGCTTCAGCGCGCCTTCCAGCGCCAGCGGGAAGCTGGTGCCCCGGCCGAGATAAAGCACATCCTTGAAGCGCGACAGATCGCGCGACAGGCCCTCTATCTGCGGCTGGATGATGTTGAGCACCTGGCTCATGATGCGCGGCATCTCGATCAGATGTTGCACAAGTTCCTTTTCCTGACCAGGCTTCAGCGTGCCGCGCGCTTTGCCGGCGGCAATGGCGAGCGAAGCAAGCACCGCAAGCTGGCAGGTGAAGGCCTTGGTGGAAGCGACGCCGATTTCCGGTCCGGCAAGGATCGGGAAGATGGCGTCCGATTCCCGGGCAATGGTCGATTCCCGCACATTGACGATGGCGCCGATCTTGAGATCGCTTTCCTTGCAATAGCGCAGCGATGCCAGCGTATCGGCTGTCTCACCCGATTGCGAGATGAAGAGCGCCGCCTGCGTTGGCTGAAGTGGCATTTCACGATAGCGGAACTCGGAGGCCACATCGATCTCCACCGGCAGGCGCGCATAACGCTCGAACCAGTATTTGCCGATCAGGCCGGAAAGATAAGCCGTGCCGCAGGCGGAGATGGCAAGTCCGGAAAGCTTGGCGAAATCGATGGCCTTATCGGCTTCTTTCACGGTCTTGGAGGCGAAATCCACATAATGGCCGAGCGCATGGGAAATGACTTCCGGCTGCTCGTAGATTTCCTTTTCCATGAAGTGGCGATGGTTGCCCTTGTCGACGACATAGGCCGTCGCCTGCGATATCTGCCGCTCGCGCTTCACCGGCTTGCCGGAGAAATCGATGATCTCAGCACCCTGCCGGGTCACGATGGCGCAGTCGCCATCCACCAGATAGGTGATCTCGTTGGTGAAGGGCGAAAGCGCAATGGCGTCGGAACCCAGGAACATTTCTCCGCAGCCATAACCGACGGCAAGCGGCGGGCCGGAGCGCGCCGAAAGCAGCGTACCGGGATCGTCCTTGAACATCACCACCAGCGCATAAGCACCGGTCACGCGGTTCAGCATCTTCAGCATCGCTTCGCGATGGCCAAGGCCCTCGCGGGTGTATTTCGCCAGAAGCTGCGCCACCACTTCGGTGTCGGTCTGGGTGGTGAAGGTCGCGCCCTCGGCGGTCAGTTCTTCGCGCAATTCGGCGAAGTTTTCGATGATGCCGTTATGGACGACGGCCACGCCATCGACGAAGTGCGGGTGAGCGTTGGTTTCGTTCGGCACGCCGTGGGTCGCCCAGCGTGTATGCGCGATGCCGACCACGCCCGGAAGCGGCTTTTCGGACACCAGCTTTTCCAGATTGAAGAGCTTGCCCTCGGCACGGCGGCGATCCATCGCGCCATTGTCGATCGTTGCAACGCCGGCTGAATCGTAGCCACGATATTCGAGACGCTTCAGTGCATCGACAAGCCGTTCCGCAACGGGCTCAGTTCCGACAATTCCGACAATTCCGCACATATATATCTCCAGACGGCGATCTTTTCGCCGAAACTTCTAATCTTTCCCGTGCAATCCGCAATTATGGCGCCGGTCACTTTCGGTATCGCTTCGTAACGTCCTTCAAGACGACTTTTTCTTCGCTTCCTTCAGCGCCTTCGCCCGCTCCCGCACTACGGTTGCGCGGCCCGGCTTTACCTCCTGGCGCGCACGCCCAAAAGCCAGCGCATCATCGGGCACGTCATCGGTGATGACGCTGCCGGAGGCGATATAGGCCCCCTTGCCAATCGTCACGGGAGCAACCAGCGACGAGTTGGAACCAACGAAGCTGTTCGCGCCGATCCGCGTCTCAGCCTTGTTGTAACCGTCATAATTGCAGGTGATGGTGCCGGCACCGATATTGCTGCCCGCGCCAACGAAGGCGTCGCCGATATAGGTGAGATGATTGACCTTGGCCCCCTCGCCGATCTCGGCCTTCTTGACCTCGCAGAAATTACCCACCTTAGAGTTGGCGTGCAGGTTGGCCCCCGGTCGCAGCCGGGCATAGGGACCAACAGTGGCACCTTCCGCGACATGCGCGCCTTCGAGGTGTGAGAAGGCATGGATCACGGCACCCGGTTCGACCGTCACGCCGGGACCAAAAACGACATTGGGCTCGATCAGCGCGTCCTGACCGATCGTCGTATCGAAGGAGAGGAAGACAGTTTCAGGCGCGATCATCGATACGCCGTCGACCATCAATTCATGGCGGCGGCGCTCCTGCCAGAGCTTTTCGATGAAGGCCAGTTCGGCGCGGTTGTTGCAGCCGACCAGTTCTGTTTCCGGTGCATCGATGGCGACGGCGCGGCGGCCGAGCGACCGGGCGATTTCGACCACGTCCGTCAGATAATATTCGCCCTTCACATTGCCGTTGCCGATCCGGTCGAGCAGATCAAGGGCATTGCGGCCATTGATCGCCATCAGTCCACTATTGCACCAGGTCACCCTGCGCTCTTCGTCGGTCGCATCCTTTTCCTCGCGGATCGCCACCAGCTCGCCATTCTCGACCAGCAACCGGCCATAACCCGTGGGCCGATCGGTATGAAAACCGATCACCGCGACATCGGCGCCGGAAGCAATGGCCTCGCGGGCCCGGTCGAGCGTGGCGGAGGTAATGAGCGGCACATCGCCATAAGCGATGATGAGATCGTCGAAGCCGCGTTCGATTGCCGCACGTGCGGCAAGCACGGCATGGCCGGTACCTTTGCGTTCCGTCTGAAGAAAAGTCTCAACCTGAAGTCCCGGCAGGCTCGCCGCCGTGGCAACATTGTCGGCGTCACGTCCGACGACGAGCGCCACCGTGCCGACGCCCGATCCAGCCACCGCCTCGACCACATGCGCAATCATCGGACGGCCGGCGACCGGATGCAGCACCTTGGATTTCGACGACTTCATGCGCGTGCTGTCGCCCGCTGCGAGAATAACGGCTAGAGAGCTGCGCTCCATAAGACCTCCAACACCCCGTCGGCGACTGCCTGGCAGCCGATACAGCGGCACATGTTTGACTTTGCGCCGTCCGGCAAAACGGACGGGCGCATCGGTAATTTCATTCCGGATTGCTATAACGGCGGCCCACTTAAGAAACCATGCAAATCTGCACCAAATTTCCGCACCGGTTTTCATCAAACGTGATTGGAGCGGGATCACATCCTGCTCCCACCGTCTGATTTATCGCCGGGAGTTGCGGGCAGTGAATTCCAGTACCTGCTGGCGGCCGTTCTCAATCAATCTTTCCATCTCGCGACGCGCGGCGGCCTCGTCATGCAGACGAAAGGCTTCCACGAGCTTCAGGTGCGAAGCTGAAACATCGGAAATTTCATTGGGATCGGTGTCCGGATTGCTCATCCGGAAAATGCCCGCCAGAGCCGCCTTTATCAGCGAACCAACGGTGCGCATGAACGGGTTGCCCGACATTTCGGTGATGAGGACATGGAAATTCATGTCCGCAAGCGCGCGCTTTTCTTTCGAATAAGCAGTATTGCCCATCTCATTGGCATAGGCGGCAAGCTTTGCGATATCCGCATCCTTTGCCCTGATGGCGGCAAGCCCGGCGCCATAGGGTTCGAAGGCTTTGCGGATGTCGTAGAGGTGCAGCAGGAACTCATCGCTGACGCCGGCCTCGAAGTGCCATAGCAGCACTTCGCTGTCGAACATGTTCCAGCTTTCGCGCTCCGTCACCCGCGTACCAATCCGCGCCTTGGGGGAAATCATGCCCTTGGCCGTCAGCGTCTTCATCGCTTCGCGCAATACGGTGCGCGAAACTTTAAGCCGCTCCATCAGCTCCGCATCGCCTGGCAGGATGTCGCCGGTCCTGAAGGTGCCGGACACGATGTCGAGACCGAGCTTGTGAACGACCTGTGCATGATTTGTCCGCAGCTTTCGTAGACCGATCGCCGCATCGAGCATTCCGCGCTGCAAGTGCCATGTCCTTCCGTTCGGTTGGCGATTTTAAAAATCGCGCCAGACGTGTATCTTCAGTCAGAATATAGTGAAAGACATCAAGTTGCCGGAAAAGCAAAGGCAAACTTCATCTACGCAATAAAACCCATGAAAATAAGCAAGGCCGCACATGCGTCGATGTACAGCCCCGATCTTTGCGAACGCAATTTCCCACGTCATCCTCGCCCTTCAGGCGAGGATCCATAGACATGGCGAGTATCATCCGGGTCAAGGCCGAGGATGACACCCTGTCCCACAACGCAGATTATTGCGGCAGCTTGTCGTCCACGCCGGCAACGTAGAAGTTGAGGCCGAGCAGGACCTTATCCTCAGCCTTTTCACCAGCCTTCAGCCATTCCGAGCCGTCCTGCTTCTTCACCGGGCCGGTGAAGGGGTGCAGTTCGCCGGACTTGATCTTGGCTTCGGTGTCCTCGGCCATCTTCTTCACGTCGTCAGGCATGTTGGTGTAGGGCGCCATGGTCAGGATACCGTCCTTCAGGCCGTCCCAGACCGATTCCGACTTCCAGGTGCCATCGAGAAGAGCCTGCGTGCGCTTGATGTAATAAGCGCCCCAGGTATCCTTGATCGCGGTCAGCTGCGTCTCAGGACCGGCCTTGATCATGTCGGAGGCCTGGCCGAATGCCTTGATGCCGCGCTCGGCTGCAACCTGCATCGGTGCCGTCGTGTCGGTGTGCTGCGTCAGGATATCGACGCCCTGGTCGATCAGCGCCTTCGCGGCATCGGCTTCCTTGCCGGGGTCGAACCAGGTGTTGGCCCAGACGACCTTGACCTTGAATTCGGGATTAACGGACTGCGCGCCGAGAACGAAGGCGTCGATGCCCATCACCACTTCCGGGATCGGGAAGGACGCGATGTAACCGGCAACGCCCTTTTTCGACATTTTCGCGGCGATCTGGCCCTGAATGTAACGGCCTTCATAGAAACGCGAATTGTAGGTCGCGACGTTTTCGGCCGTCTTGAAGCCGGTTGCGTGCTCGAACTTCACCTTAGGGAATTTCTGGGCAACCTTCACGGTCGCATCCATGAAACCGAAGGAGGTGGTGAACACCAGTTCGCAGCCGGAGCGGGCCATGCGCTCGATGGCGCGTTCAGCATCCGGGCCTTCCGGAACGCTTTCGAGGAACGGCGTTTCGATCTTGTCGCCGAAGTGCTTCTGCAGCTCTTCGCGGCCGATATCATGCGCCTGCGTCCAGCCGCCATCGGTGCGGCTACCGACATAGATGAAGCAGACCTTCTTGGCGTCGGCGGCTTCAGCGGAGGAAACAACGCCTCCAAGCGCCGCGATGGAAGCGGCAAGTGCGATGACCAGTTTTTTCATTTTTACCCCTGTTGGTTTGGAGACTGGATAGTTTTTACCTGTCCGGCACGAAGGATTTACCCAGCGATGCCGGCGTATTGATCAAGGTCGTGCGGCGATTATGCGAGATGAGCACCAGCACGACAATAGTGGCGATATAGGGCAGCGCCGAAAGCAGTTGCGATGGCACGCCAATGCCGAAGGCCTGCGCGTGCAATTGGCCGATGGTGACAGCACCGAACAGATAACCGCCCGCCAGCAGGCGCCACGGACGCCAGGAGGCAAAGACGACGAGCGCCAGCGCAATCCAGCCGCGCCCGGCGGACATGTTTTCCACCCATTGCGGCGTATAGACCAGCGATAGCTGCGCACCGGCAAGGCCCGCGCACGCACCGCCGAACATGACGGTGAGATAGCGGGTACGGATAACGTTGATGCCGAGCGCATGCGCCGAAGCATGGCTGTCGCCGATAGCGCGGATTTTCAGGCCAGCACGGCTCTTGAACAGGAACCAGCCTATGCCTGCGACAAGCGCGATCGACATGTAGAAAATCAAATCCTGCCGGAACAGGAGCGGTCCGATGAAGGGTATTTCCGACAGGACAGGAAACACGATCGGCTGCAGCTTGATGCCTGGCAGACCAACGAAACTTTCGCCCAGCATGCCCGAAACACCGAGGCCGAGAATGGTAAGGGCAAGGCCCGTCGCCACCTGGTTCGTCACCAGCGTCAGCGTCAGGAAACCGAACAGCAGCGAAAACACCGCACCCGAGGCAATGCCGGCCAGAATACCGAGATAGGGCGAACCCGTCATATGCGCGGTCGCGAAAGCGCAGACTGCACCCATGATCATCATGCCCTCGACGCCGAGATTGAGAACGCCCGAACGCTCCACCACCAGCTCGCCCGAGGCGGCGATGACCAGCGGCGTGGCAGCGGTGATGACGGTGAGGAGAATGGCCTGAAGCATATCCATCACGCCGCTCCTTCTCTGCGATGCGCCTTACCGTTGAAGACCACCTTGATGCGATAAAAAATCAGCGTATCGCAGGACAATACGAAGAACAGCATCAGCCCCTGAAACACCCGCGTCACCTTGTCCGAAACGCCAATGGAAAGCTGCGCCGCCTCGCCGCCGAGATAGGTCAGGGCCAGCACCAGCCCCGAGACGATGATGCCGAGCGGATTGAGGCGGCCGAGAAAGGCAACGATGATGGCGGTGAAACCATAACCCGGCGAAATGCTGGGCTGGAGATGGCCGATGGAGCCGGATGCTTCCGAAATGCCCGCAAGACCGGCCAGCGCGCCCGATAGCAGCAGCGAAAACCACACCATGCGGCTGGAGGAGAAACCGGCAAAGCGCCCTGCCCGCGCCGATTGGCCGAGCACCGTGACCTCGAAGCCCTTCAGCATGTAGCGCATCATGAACCACAGCGCGATGGCTGCAACGATGGCGAATACGAAACCCCAATGCGCCCGCCCGGAGACCAGCATTTCCGGCAGCACAGCACTCTCATTGAAGGGCTTTGTCTGCGGGAAATTATAACCGCCCGGATCGCGCCAGATGCCGCGCGTCAGCCAGTCGAGGAAAAGCTGCGCAACATAGACCAGCATCAGGCTGACGAGGATTTCGTTGGTATTGAACTTGGTCTTCAACAGCGCCGGAATACCGGCATAAAGCGCGCCGCCGACAGCGCCCATCACCATCATCAGCGGCAGGATGAGCGGCGAATGCCAGTCGGGATAAAGCACAGGCAGAATGGAGCCGGTAATCGCGCCAATGGTGAATTGCCCCTCCGCGCCAATGTTCCAGTTGTTGGAGCGATAACAGATCGACAGGCCGACGCCGATCAGGATCAGCGGCGCGGCCTTGATCGCCAGCTCATGCAGGGACCACACTTCCAGCAGCGGCTCGACGAAAAAAGCATAAAGCGCATGCGCTGGATTTTTGCCGAGCAGGGCGAACATGATGGCGCCGACGAGCAGCGTCAGCACCAGCGCCAGCAGCGGCGAAAGCAGGGTGAAAAGCCGGGAGACCCCTGCGCGTTTTTCAAGCTCAATGCGCATGCTGGGCGGCCCCCGAATGTGTGTGAATGCCGCCCATCAACAGGCCGATCTTTTCAAGCGTCATCTCCTCCACCGGATGAGCCTCTGAAAGCTTGCCGTCGGAAATCACTGCGATATTGGTGGCAACCTCGAAGATTTCATCGAGATCCTGGCTGATGACGATAACGGCCGATCCCGCCTTGGCAAGATCGACAAGCGCCTGGCGAATACGACTTGCGGCACCCGCGTCCACACCCCAGGTCGGCTGGTTGACGACAAGCACGGACGGCTGGCGGTCGAGCTCGCGTCCCACGATGAACTTCTGCAGATTGCCGCCTGAGAGCGACCCTGCCAGCGGATCGGCCCCGCTTTTGCGCACATCCATGGTTTCAGATATGCGCCGCGCCGCTGCCCTGATGGCCGACCCCCTGACAATACGCAGGAAACCGCCGGTCAGGAACGCCTTGCGATCGGAGCGGGCCCGCGCGAGCAACAGATTGTCGGAGAGGCTCATTCCGGGAACGGCGGCGTGGCCATGGCGCTCTTCCGGTACGAAACCCGCCCCCATCAGCCGGCGACCGTTGATGCCGATCCGGCCGACCGGCTTGCCGCGGAGATGGATCGCATCGTTATTATAAACCGGGTATTCCCCCGAAAGCGCGTCGAACAGCTCACCCTGCCCGTTTCCCGCGACCCCGGCAATCGCCAGCACCTCCCCGGCGCGCACGGTCATCGAAATCGATTTCAATGCCACGGCGAACGGCGTGCGCGGCGCGACCGAAAGCCCCATGACTTCGATCTGCGGCGCACCCAGTGCTTCGCCCGTCGCGCGCGACACACTGGCGACATCGCTGCCCACCATCATGCGCGCCAGCGATGCCGGTGTCTCCCGACGCGGATCGCAGGCACCAGTCACCTTGCCATGGCGCAGAACCGTGGCGCGGTCGCAGATGCGTTGAACCTCTTCGAGACGATGGCTGATATAAAGCACGGAACGGCCTTCGGCCTTCAGCTTCTCCAGGGTCTCGAAAAGCTTGTCGGCCTCCTGCGGCGTCAGAACCGAGGTCGGCTCGTCAAGAATGATAAGCCGCGGGTTCTGCAGCAGAGCACGGACAATTTCGATGCGCTGGCGCTCGCCGACCGAAAGATCGGCCACATGCGCATTGGGGTCGAGCGGCAGGCCATAGGCGCGCGACAGGGTCTCCGCTTCCCTGGCGATTTCCTTCAATGAAATTTTCGGATCGAGCGACAGGGCAATGTTCTCGGCAACCGTCAGCGCCTCGAACAGCGAAAAATGCTGGAAGACCATGCCGATGCCGAGCCTGCGGGCTTCGCTTGGCGAACCCACCGAAACCGGCTCACCCTGCCAGATGATTTCGCCCTCAGTCGGTGCGAGAACGCCGAACAGCATCTTGACGAGCGTGGATTTACCCGCGCCGTTTTCACCCAGGAGCGCATGGATTTCACCCGGCGCAATATCGAGATCGATACCGTTGCAGGCGGCGAAATTGCCGAACAGCTTGGTCAGCTTGCGAACGGACAGGAGAGGCACGGCCTCCGGCGCCAAAGTTCCAGTCACGAGTTCCCTCTCTCACCAACCGTCCATGCCTTCTTCGAGGCGTTTCAGACGGTCGCGGTCATTGTTCCCAATCCCGCACCAAAAAGTATGCAATGATACATGATCAGGACTTATTGATAACGGTTTTGCTGCTGCGCACAACTGAAAAAGAAGCTGCTTAAATGCAATTTGCACAAGCAATAAACGGCTTTACCTCTTCATCATTTCGCGCCGAGCGTTGGGAAAAACTGTAAAATTCCTCCGATGCAATACAGGTAGATGCCGCTCGCCACGAACCCCACCACCGCCCATGTTGGCGTCTGGAAATGCATCAGCAGCGCATAACCACCAAGGGCGCACCAGATGGCCACGACAAGAAGATTAAGGGACCGCAGCCGCTTCACCCGCACGGGATGCAGGAAATTGATCGGCAGAAATGTCAGGAACACCGAAACAGTCACGACTGTCATGGCGGTGGTGGCGCTGGCATCCATCACGAAGAGCGTGAAGATCACCATGTTCCACACCACGGGGAAGCCCGAGAAGAAATATTCGTCGGTCTTCATCCCCATATCGGCATAGTAGATAGCACTGGACACCACGATCATGCCCGCCGCCACAAAGGACCATGGCTCTCCAATCATGCCGCTCTGATAGAGCGCGAAGGCAGGCAGAAGCACATAGGTCACGTAATCGATGATGTTGTCGAGCGTATCGCCCGACCAGTTTGGCAGCACTTCCTTGACCCGGACCTTCCGGGCGATAGGGCCGTCTATCCCATCCACCAGCAGCGCAAGACCAAGCCACCAGAACATATCGACAAAACGGTGCTCGGAAGCAGCGACGACGCCAAGGAAGGCAAGAAAGGAACCGGACGCCGTTAGAATATGAACGGAAAAGGCGCGGATTTCCGCATAGGGAACACGCTTGTAGTTGAAAATTTTCATGGTCAGCGTCTGCGCCCCGCTTTTCATCCGCCCTGCTTATTCCGGTATGCGGCCATTCACCACGCTTTGCAACCGGCTCAGTCGGCTTATCCTAAGACTAATGTGGCGGCAGACCCAATGAATCTTCACAACCGGATGTTCCCGGACGGAAGTGGATTTGCCGATGCAAAGCCTTTATGATGCTCTGGAAATAACAACGGATCAGGACCATGAGACACTTCGATATCGCCATAACAGGTGCAGGACTTGCGGGTCAGATCGCGGCCATCGCACTGGCACGGGCGGGTCGCCACGTGGCGCTCGTAGCACCTTCCACCGACAGGAAGGACCGGCGCACCACGGCGCTCATGGACCAGTCTATCGGCTTCCTGGACCGTCTCGGCCTGTGGTCACGCATCGCGCCTTCGGCCGCCCGCCTTTCCACCATGCAGATCATAGACGGAACCGACCGTCTGTTGCGAGCACCGACAGTGCAGTTCCGTTCCTCCGAAATCGGCCTGGATGCATTTGGCTGGAACATCCCCAACGAGGCCTTGCTCGGTGTTCTCAGCGAAGCGGTGGAGCAGGAACACAATATTATCCGCCTCGACACCTTCGCCGAGGCGATCGATATCGGCGACGACCGCGTGACGGTGACGCTTGCGGACGGCGAAACGCTCTCTGCCGATTTCCTCATCGGGGCAGATGGCAGGAAGTCGATGGTCCGGGATGCAGCCGGCATCGGCGTGAAATCCTGGTCCTATCCGCAGACCGCCGTCGTTTTGAACTTCGGCCACAGCCGACAGCATGGAAATGTTTCGACGGAATTCCACACGCCCACCGGCCCTTTCACGCAGGTTCCCCTTCCCGGCAACCGCTCCAGCCTCGTCTGGGTCGTCACCCCGCAGCAGGCGGAAGAACTGACTGCCCTGCCACTGGAAGCGCTGAGCCTTCGGGTCGAGGAACGCATGCAGTCCATGCTGGGCGCCGTTACCGTCGAGGATAGCGTCCAGGCATGGCCGCTCTCTTCCATGACCGCCCATCGCTTCGGCAAGGGCCGCGTCGCCCTGATCGGCGAGGCGGCACATGGTTTTCCGCCCATCGGCGCACAGGGACTGAACCTCAGCCTGCGCGACATCATCTCACTGACGGAATTGCTGAGCGCCGTTTCCGACCGCCCCATTGCGGCCGATGCCGGCAGCAGCTTCGACCGCAGGCGGCGGGCGGATGTCTATAGCCGCACACTGAGCGTCGATCTCCTGAACCGCTCGCTGCTTTCGGATTTCCTGCCCATCCAGATGGCGCGCGCAGCCGGCCTGCACGTACTTTCCGGCATCGGCACGCTCCGAAGCATTGTCATGCGCGAAGGCATCGAACCCGGCCGGGGCCTGAAGGCCCTGCCCTCACTGCTGTTCGGCAGCTTCAAAAAGGCTGGATGAAATAAACCACGCCCGTCAGCGTGAGAACCGACAGCACCGTCGAAATCAGGATCGTCGCCGACGCCCGCTCCTGCCACACATGATATTGCTGGCCGATGACGAAGACATTCGTCGCGGTCGGCAAAGCAGCCAGCAGCACGGCGGAATAGATCCACACCGGCTCGAATCGCCCGAGCGACGACAGCACGAGATAAACGGCGAGCGGATGCAGGATGAGTTTTGCCGGCACGATGTAACTGATCTCCACCGGCACCCGCTTCATCGGCCGAAGTGCCAGCGTCACGCCCATTGCAAACAGCGCACAGGGTGCGGCTGATTGCGCCAGATAATCCACCAGCCGCTGCACAGCCTCCGGCGGTTGCCATGACAGCGAAGCGGCCAGGAAACCGGCGATGACGGATACGATGAAGGGATGGGTGATGACCTTGCGAGCCACATCCAGCGCAAGCTTCGCCGGGGAACGCTTGTCGCCGCCTGCAACGGCCATCATCGCCGGCGCGACAATGAAATGCGCGGCGTTTTCGAGGCAGACGATGAGCGCCACAGGCACCGCCGCCTTTTCGCCGAGCGCCAGAAGCGCAATGCCCGGGCCCATATAGCCGATATTTCCGTAACTTGCCGCGAAACTCTGGATCGTCGTTTCAGCGAGGCTGTTTTTCCGGACAAAACGACCGATCAGGAACACAACCAAGAAAATGCCATAGGTACAGACGAGGCTGGCGGCAACGAAATCCATCCGCGCCAGTTCTTCCACCGGCGTTTTCGACACCAGCTTGAAAAACAGCGCCGGCAGCGCCGCGTAGATGATGAAGGTGTTCAGCCAGCCCATCGCCTCGACCGGCTGTTTCGTGATGCGCGCAGCGCCGTAGCCGATCAAGATGAGGCCGAAAAACGGCAACAGCAATCCCACGATGTCAGTCACTATGTCTCCCCCGCAAGCAACTCCAGCGGGAGGCTTAGCCGATTTGCATCAGGATCGGAAAGGTCTCCTGGAACCAGATCGCCACATTGGTGATAAAACCGGATATGAAAGCGAGGCCGGTCAGCACCAGCAACACGCCGAGCAGCTTTTCCACGAGTCCGAGATGGCGACGGAAGCGGACGAGGAAACGCATGAAGGAGCCGGAAAACGCCGCCGCGATCCAGAACGGTACCGCAAGGCCAAGGGAATAAACCGCAAGCAACATTGCGCCGTCGCCGACCGTGTCGCGTGAAGCAGCAACGCCGAGAATCGCGCCAAGAACCGGGCCGATGCAGGGCGTCCAGCCAAAGGCGAAGGCGAGTCCCATGATATAGGCTCCGGACAGCGTCGCCGGCTTGCCCGCGCCCTGAAACCGGGCCTCGCGCGAAAACAGGCCGATACGGAACACGCCCAGGAAATTCAGGCCCATCAGGATGATGATGAAACCGCCGATCTTGGCGAGAATGTCGAGATTCTGGCGCAGAAGCGTGCCTATCGTTGA
Source organism: Agrobacterium sp. 5Ca39 (assembly GCF_055382365.1). Classification (NCBI taxonomy): domain Bacteria; kingdom Pseudomonadati; phylum Pseudomonadota; class Alphaproteobacteria; order Hyphomicrobiales; family Rhizobiaceae; genus Agrobacterium; species Agrobacterium sp. 5Ca39. The sequence goes on from NZ_AP026436.1 coordinate 1,430,776, forward strand.
GGCGCCCGCGCCCAGCGCCACGAAGACGGTGGCAAAACCGAGTGTGAAAAAGAAGGCCGAAAACAGAACGGCCCTGCGAATCTCGGGCCGTGGTGCCGCGTCTTCCGTCCTGAACTGCTCGACCGACACACCCGCCATATAACAGAGATAAGGCGGCACCAGCGGCAGAACGCAGGGCGACAGAAACGAAAGAGCGCCAGCCAAAAGCGCGCTGAACAGGGAAATATCGGCAATCGACAAGAGAAACTCCGCATCCCGCAAAGCCGCCGCGATTCTTGAGAGCCGCTACCGCTTCACGCTTCATTTTCACGCATGTCGTTGCCGCAAAACGATTTCAGCCGCCAGGCAGACACACTTGACGCCGGTTTTATCCCCGGCCGCCCCCTCTCTCCAATCACCTTTTCGGGGGTGCGACAAAAAAAACCGGATTGATCGCCGAAAGCGCTTTTTTTGGGTTGACCGAACGGATCGCTCTACATATGTTCCGCGCACTTCCGAAGGGCAGCCAAGCCCGCCACGGGAGAGCGTAGCTCAGCCGGTAGAGCAACTGACTTTTAATCAGTAGGTCCAGGGTTCGAATCCCTGCGCTCTCACCACCTCATAATATTTTTCGTATGTATTTCCATGGGCTTACCCAACCGGCAGGCAATCATCCCGCCGGGTGTTCAAAGCGTTTCCAACATCAACACAGAAAACAAAAGCGTCGCCACCACGGACGCCTAGCGGTACGCGTAGATGTAACGTGCTATATTGTCATAAAAGCTGGAAAGATAAGCGGGCAGTCGCCTCAGTCGGGTGAACTTGCTGCCTTTATATTCCTCGCGCGTTCCGACGAGCGTATTCGGGTCGCCAAAGGGCAGAAAGTCCCTGTCGGAGACGTAAACGTTGGTGCCATATCCCCAACCGCACTCCAGGGCGCGGTCGAAAGGTAGCGTCATCACACGCGCCGTCTTCAGGAAACGCTCAGCGGCGCTGCGCGAAACGATGTAGCACGCAGATGAACCTTGAGGCCCATAGATGCAGCGGCCAAACGTATCCCCAAATGCACTCGTTCTGCGGCCTTTGAAACCCTTGCGGCGATGATTGGTCAATTTCACGACTGCATCGTCAGGCATGATCGCCACCATGGCCCTCACCCGCTCCGAAAAATCCGGCGTGAACGCCACGTCGTCTTCAACAATCACCGCGACAGGGGCATTGGTTGAAAGAAAGATCTCAAGCGCTTTAATGTGGCTGGCATAACAGCCATATTCTCCCGGCAGTGCGTGGCGCCCGTTGCGCAGTTCGAAGCGGCGTCGGTCGAAATCGCGCCAGTTTTCAGGGAGGACGGTCTTTCCATCAATTCCCTCCACCGGCCGCAAATCAAGATCAAGACCCGCGGCCCCTTCGAGCATTTTTTCCAGTCGCGCCCGCGCACGGGCAATCGAAATGATGTAGACGGGCAAATTGGACACAGGCTGCATTTCGCAAGACACCATAAGCGGGAAACAATGAACCGCCGCGTCCTACAACAATGGGAACGTTGCGTCCACGGTCACGCTCCACTGTCCATCGTCAGGAGTGCCGTGGCTGTAAGCCGGCAAGGAATGGTCGCAATCACTTCCGCGCGGCGGTACGGCGGCAGCGCCAGTTCCAGTCTCTCGGTTCACCGGTGTCCATATGGACCGATTCGGTATGGCAATAGGTGCCGACACCCCCGCGGTTGGGCAGGGAACGGAGATAGGTTGCGAGTTCCCACTTGGATACACCCTTGATCTGTATGTCGGCCGCATCGCAGGTATAGTGTTTTGAACCCTGCCTTATTCCCTTTGGCGGACGGTAGCCCGAGGTGACAATGGCCGGGCTGTTATAATGTCGCTCCACATCCTTGATCATGCTGATGAGCTCCGGCTTGAAACAACCGACTTCAACGCGATCTGTCTGCAGGAAAAGCCCGTTCGGCGCGACGCGGGTCAGGCCGGAGAGCGAGGCAAGCTTCATCAGCCCGGTGGGTTCATCGTCCTCTTCATCGAGATGAGCGTCGTCGAATTCGTCGGACATCATCGAGCGACCGGAGAGCGCAATGCCCATCGTCTTGTCCGCCGCTCCCGGAAGTGCGGCCACCTGCGTGCCACCTGCCGAACCGCTTTCGATCATTTTCGGCAGGCGCTTCTTGGCTGCACCGGCGAAAAATGCTGCAAGCGTGACGCCCTTGCCTTCGCCTTCCTGCTTCTCGTCGCCCATGGCGGCACTGGTCGCGGGCTGCACCGAAGCAAGCTGTTCCGATGCGGTTTGTGGCACCGGCACGGCAGCGGGCTGGCGGTTCTCGCTGTGCTGCTCCGGTACCTGCGCGGCTGACGGCACAGCAACAGGCGCGGATACCGGCTGCGGTTGCGCCACCTGCACAGGGGCGGAGTAAACGCTGCTGAGCGCAGGTGTGATTTTCTGGGAAGGCACGCCCGCCGCGGCCGCGCCGGGCGCCGTGGCGGCCGGGGAAGGCACTGCGGATGCGGTAGAATAGATGCTTGATGTTCCAGCGGAAATTCCCGTTGGCTGCGTCGTCAGTCCGGCGATATCGGCGGCAGCGCCGTAACCCTGTGCCGGGCCGCCCGCTGCCTGATGCTGCGCCGGAGCCGTGGTCGCGCCAGCCGCTGACGCCACGGCGGGATCCATATAATGCCCCTGCTGCGCACCGGCCGCGGGTGCAGCAGTTGCGGCCATCTGCTGCTTCTGCTGTCCGGCTACTTCCGGCTTTTTGGCAGTGGCGGCCATCTCCTCGTCAGTCACCGCCGAAACGCATCCGGAAAGCCCCAGCAACGAAACCGCGATGACGAGACGCCGACAAGAAACGCGTCCCTTTGCGCCCTCGACAGTTTTCATGGGTGGCCTCCGTATCTTTTATTTCCAACAGCAGCACGGGAACGGAATCGTGTGCTTCCCCCAAAACGGGACTGGCCGTTTCGATTCGCGGACTATGCCTCATCCCCTCAGGACAAGGCAAGAGCGCCCGAAAACGCTGCTGCTCACCGGAAAATCCCTACCAGGAACCGGTATTCTGCATAGATATCCACGGTTCGGCTGGTGCGAGGCTTTCGCCTTTCTGCAAAATTTCGAAAGAAATACCATCCGGTGAACGTACGAAGGCCATATGCCCGTCTCGCGGTGGCCGGTTGATGATGATGCCGTTCTGCTGCAGATGCGCGCAAAAGTCGTAGATATTATCGACCTCATAAGCGAGGTGACCGAAATTGCGGCCACCGGTATAATCTTCACTATCCCAGTTATAGGTGAGTTCGAGGCACGGCGCCTTGTTTTCCTTCGCCGCAGCAACGTCGTCGCGAGCTGCAAGAAACACCAGAGTGAAGCGGCCTTTTTCGTTCTCGATTCGGCGTATTTCGGCAAGGCCGAGCAGGTCGACATAGAATTTAAGTGATTCGCCAAGGTCTTTGACGCGAACCATCGTGTGCAGATACCGCATTTTATTCCTCTCCATTACACGGGTCCGAAGCCGTTAAACGCATGATCGCAAGCCCCGGACAAGGACGGCGACATAAAAGCAGCTGCGTAAATCAAAAACTAGGGCTTGCGTGAAACCGTTACCAAGATGTTAATCTGGCGCACAGGAATCAGTTGACCGGTGTATGGCGCGTAATCGAGGGGTTGGCAGGATATGGCTGATAGGATGTCATCGAAAACGATAGTCGATGTCGAGGACCTTTCGGGCGATGCCGTGGACCTGACCGAGATCACCGGCGTCGTGAAGTGGTTCGATGTCGCCAAGGGTTTCGGCTTCATCGTGCCCGACAACGGCACACAGGATGTGCTGCTGCATGTTTCCTGCCTGCGTCGCGACGGTTACCAGACGATCCTTGAAGGCACGCGCATTGTCGCCCTCATCCAGCGGCGCGACCGTGGCTTTCAGGCATTTCGAATTCTCTCCATGGATCAGTCCACCGCCGTTCACCCCTCGCAGCTGCCGCCGGTGCGCACCCATGTGCAGGTGACGCCGTCCAGCGGACTGGAGCGCGCCATCGTCAAGTGGTTCAACCGCACCAAGGGTTTCGGTTTCCTGACGCGTGGCGAAGGAACGGAAGATATTTTCGTGCATATGGAGACACTGCGCCGTTTCGGCCTGACCGAACTTCGCCCCGGGCAGGTTGTGCTGGTGCGTTATGGCGATGGCGACAAAGGCCTGATGGCCGCGGAAATCCACCCGGACAACCCGGTTTCGATCGGGATGTCGCATTGATGTCCGCCCTGCCCGATATGGTGAAGAGCGCCGTTATGGCGCTTCTTTTTTTCACGCTGGCCAGCGCCGCCCAGGCGCAGCAACAGCAGACATTCACCTCCGAACCGCTGCAGATTGAAACGGCCGGGGGAAAAAGCCACGATTTCACTGTGGAACTGGCGCTGAACAATGCCCAGCGCGAGCAGGGCCTGATGTTCCGCAAGAGCATGCCACCAGAAAACGGCATGTTGTTCAATTTCGGTGAACCGCGTGATGTCGCCATGTGGATGCGGAACACGCTTATTCCGCTCGACATGCTTTTCATTGGCCGTGACGGCCGCATCACCCACATCCACGAAAACGCGGTTCCACATTCGGAAGCCATCATCAGCTCCCGCGGGCCAGTGAAATTCGTGCTTGAACTGAATGGCGGCGCTGCGAAACGCTACGGCATCAAGCCTGGCGATATTGTGCGCAGCGCGCAAATCGGCAACCGGAAGTGACGTTACCGCGTTATTGCGTCTGAATGAGCCGGACGATGTTTCGCCCGGCTGGCGCAATGTTCAGTAGACCGGCTCTATATGGCTCAGAATCCTGCAGTTGGAAATGGAAGCGGCAAGGTTGATGGCGATGTCGATCGCCTCGACCGAATCAGCCGTGCCTTCCAGATAGATCACGTCATTTTCGACAGTGGCGGAAATGCGCGACTTTTCGAGACCTGATTCAAAGGCCAGTGCCGAGGTAATGGCCTGGCATACGCCTGCCATGCGGTCACCAAAGAAGCTTTCCTGAATACCTGACAGATTGAACATATGTGTTCTCCTTCTTATGGACATTACAACGCCTTTGGTGGCGGTTTTGTTCATCTCCGGTTCATCTATTTGTTCATCTTCCATTCATCTTGAAAAATTGGAACCCCCCAATCGATCACATTTTAGGTGATCGGGAACCATTTCGTGAGGCGGGCATTTCGCGCATGGGAGTGAAAAGGGAGTGAAAACCGCCATGAAGGCGCGTGAAACAGGAGGAGAATGACATGCTGATCAACAGAACGGAGCCGTGTCACCACGCCTCGTGGATGAAGCCGGTGGCGATCCACCTGCCCTTGTCCGCAGCAGTGGAAATCTACAGCCCGCTGGTAGCGCTGGACATGCTGATGTACCGCTGGCCGGAAGAACACGGCCCGGAATATGAAGAAGCACGCAGAAACTGCCTCGATGCCATCGCCGGACGATGCGACATCGAAAAAGCGCGGGAGTCGTTTCTCATCGCAAGCAGTCACGCTCATATTCTCAACATGCACTGACGTTCATTATCCGCGTTTATGACTGGCCCTTCTCCGTGAAGGGCTTTCTTTTGGCGTTCACTCTTTCAGGCACAATCTCCGCGCGGAAAACTCCCGCCTGCCGCCGGTGACATGTAACTGTCACGCAAACGTTATAATCGGCAGAGACAAATTCCGTGGAATCACCGGGCGGACAAACCGCCGGAAGCTCGGGAGTGGACCTGGCCAGCATGGAAACCGTCTTTGCCCTTTGCGCAATTCTGCTCGTCGCTTTCAACCTTCTCGGTATCTGCCTTGCCGGGTGGCGGCTAAAGCGGCGCGACCCGGAAAATTCCCTTGCGCGGCAAAAACCGCCTGTCTCGATCGTTGTGCCACTGCGCGGTGTGGAAAGTTTCACCCGTCTTACGCTGTCACGCGCCTTCGAGCTCGATTGGCCGGATTACGAACTGCTTTTCTGCGTTGCAGATGAATTCGACCCCGTCATTGCGCAAGTGCGCAAAGCTCAGAGCGCCTTTCCTTCCGTTTCAGCGCAATTGCTCATCGGCGACGACCGGATCAGTGCCAATCCAAAACTGAACAATTGCGTCAAGGGCTGGCTGGCCGCCCGGCATGAATGGGTCATCCTCGCCGATTCGAACGTATTGATGCCGAAGTCCTACGTGACGCGCATGATGTCGGCCTGGCGGAAAGACAGCGGCCTCGTGTGCTCCCCGCCGCTGGGCTCGCGGCCGACGGGTTTCTGGGCGCATGTGGAATGCGCCTTCCTCAACGGCGCGCAGGGCCGCTGGCAATATGCGGCAGAAGCCATCGGAATGGGTTTCGCGCAGGGCAAATCCATGTTGTGGAACAAACCGTTCCTCGAGGACCATGGGGGTATCCGCGCCCTCGCCGCCGAAATCGCCGAAGACGCCGCCTCGACGAAGCTGGTGCGAAACGCTGGCCGCAGGGTGCATCTTGTCTCCGCCCCTTTCGAGCAACCGCTCGGCCAGCGTCACGCCGGCGAAATCTGGTCACGCCAGGCCCGCTGGGCGCGGCTAAGGCGCGTGACCTTCCCGCAATATTTCGCGCCGGAAATCCTGACGGGCGCACTTCCCCCGCTTCTGTTCGCACTCACCGCGGCGGCCATGATGGACGTGAACCTCTTAGCGACCGCCCTCGCCGTCCTCGTCCTCATATACGGCCCCGAATTGGCCCTGACCGCCCTCAACGGGTGGCCAATATCGCTCCATACCCTGCCGGCCATGATCGCACGGGACATCATCATGCCCGTCATCTGGACGAGAAGCTGGATTGGCAGCGCAGTGGCATGGCGCGGCAATGTCATGACAATCGGTACGGCGGAAAGCACTTTGGCCGGCCCGCCAGCGGAATAATGACAATTTATGGGAAGAGGTTACGCCGGAAAGCTGATGCTTTGCCTTAAAATGGTCGGAGTGGAGAGATTCGAACTCCCGACCCTCTGGTCCCAAACCAGATGCGCTACCAGACTGCGCTACACTCCGCCGAGGCGATGGCTGGGGAATACACGGTTCATACGCAGTCCGCAACAGGGAAATTCATCTTTGTTCAGCCGCGACACCGTTGAGCAAAACGTAAGGTCGAACGGGCAGCGCATGAACCGACAGCAAGGGGATAATCGTCTTGACTCTCACTTGAACTCGGTCCATTTCAAATTCAACGTTCCTGACACGATTTGGTTATTCTATTCAGGTACGTGATGAATAATCCGGGGTTTCACCCCGCTGTCCAACCGGAGCAGTTTCGACATGTCTGCGAAGATTTACCGCCCTGCAAAAACCGCCATGCAATCCGGCAAGGCGAAGACCAATGTCTGGGTTCTGGAATTCGACGCCGAGGTTCCGCGCAAGATCGATCCGATCATGGGCTACACCTCCAGTTCCGACATGAAGCAGCAGGTCAAGCTGACATTCGAGACACAGGAACAGGCCGAAGCCTATGCCCAGCGCAAGGGCATCGAATATCGCGTGATCCAGCCGAAAGAAGCGACCCGCAAGGTGGTTTCCTACACCGACAATTTCCGTTTCAACCGCACCCAGCCCTGGACGCACTGAAACACGACGACCAAAGTTTTTGCCGGAGCATCGATTGCCCGGCATGACGGCCCCTTAGCTCAACTGGATAGAGCAACTGCCTTCTAAGCAGTAGGTCGCAGGTTCGAGTCCTGCAGGGGTCGCCAATATTTTCAAGCGCTTAGCGGCATTTCCTGAATCAGTTGTGATTTCGCGGGTTTGGTTTGTCCCTGCGCTGACTGATCGGGGCAACTCGAGGCATTTGATTTGGGCATATTTGCTTTTGAAGCGTTTCTCGCGATCTCTAAGTGAGAAATTCACGCGTCGGATCATCAATCGCACGATCGCAGCATTCGTCGTCATCCGCCAAAACTTGTTCGATGCTTCAATTGCCTACAGCACCTAATCGCTTCCCGCCGGAAATTTTTCACCGCATTGGATATCACTGCGAATTTCGATAGTGTCTTGCTACCGGAGTTTGTGATTCACGGCGGTGTTCGCGCGATTTTTTCAGATGGGGGATTTGGTGGCGGATCAGGAAACGGCGCAACTGAGGCAATTCCAGTTTATTCGCCATGGCGACCAGTCGAGCACGACGCTGGACTGGGAGAGTGGCCCCAGTATCGTCCAGAAGGCGCTCGGCCAAGCCCTTAACGCTCGCAACGTTGCTTTCCTCCTCGGCGCGGGTTGCTCGTCGCTGGAAATCGACGGTAAGCAGCGAGGCATCCCGACGATGGCCCCATTAGCTGCCGAGTTCTGCAAGCACCCACTACCTCCTGAGTTCGATGATGATTTCAACCTCATCACCCCGCCCCCGTGGGGTCTTACCTCCGATGACCCCGAGTTTCTTAATGCCAACGGAGCATCTCTCAACGAAACGGAGTACACGTGGAATCTCGAAAGGCTAATGGAGCTCCTGTTCAGCCTAGCGTTCATTTATAGACGCAGCGACAAAGCTAGCCACAGCGTCTCCTTAAAAACCGTTGAAGGCATCATCAACAAGGTAAAGACGTTTCTTTGGGAGCGGTGCACTGAGGGGGTGTTCGCCTCCGGAGACAATTCACTCTTGGATGTCTATGAAAGCTTCTACCGTCGCCTAGTATTGCGGGATCGGTCTCTACCACGTCCGTGGATTTTTACGACCAATTATGACCTTTTCAATGAGCGCGCGATGGACCGCTTGGGTCTACCGTATACCAACGGCTTTTCGGGAGTTGTTGAGCGTCGATTCAATCCCGCCACGTTCCGCTACGCTCTCGCCGAACAGCTCGACGTTACGAGTCGGAAATGGTCCGCCGTCGACGGATTTGTGTATCTCTGCAAACTGCACGGCTCGTTAAGCTGGACAGAGGACGACCATGGACTGTTTCCAATCCGTGAGGTCTGGCCACAGGATGCGGTTTCCAAGGTCATGATTTACCCTACTCCCGCGAAACAGAATTCAAGTCTTGGCTCACCTTATTCAGACCTTTTTCGCGAATTCCAGAGCCGTGTCGTACGAGAGCAGAGCGTTCTAATTACGGCCGGATTTGCCTTCGGAGACGAGCATCTCAACAACATCATCTATCAGGCGTTGACCATCCCGTCATTCAGATTGATCGTGTTCGCAAACCCCGACTCCAAGGGAGAGATTGCCAAGCTACGCGCCCTAAGCGACGAACGCATTTGGATTATTGGCGGCGATGGTCCCGACGAGAAAAACCCTGCTCACTATTTCAATACGATTGTCGAGTATTTTATGCCACAGCGTCAGAGCGATAGGATCGACAACGCAGTTAGGTTAGTCATTGAGACCATGGGAGCGACGAAGGACGCGACAGATGGGCAATGATGACCGCAAGCGCGCAATCGGAAAGGTGATATCCGTCTCGGCCGATCGGTTTGTGGTCGAGGTTCACGCTGGCACTGACAATTTCACCGTGGTCGGATTTGATGACATTCACTACGTCGCGCGGCTCGGATCGTTTCTTATGATCCCCACGCCTCCCGAGTATGTAGTCGCCGAGGTCGTGGGCTTGCGGGAAAGGGAGGGTCAATCCCGCGAAGGCGGAGAAATGGAAAACGCAAGTGGAGCCAAATTTCTCGATCTAGTCCCTGTCGGGATGCTCCCTATGGCGAGTGACGGCAAGTTTCGTTTCGGCGTCTCAGTTTTTCCATCGCTTTTCGCCGACGCCTTGTATTCACTGGACGCCGAACTAGATCGTATATTTGACACTGAAAATGGGACGGAACCGTCGAGGAATAAGGACGGTGGAACGCCGACGCCACCCGAAGCGACCCGGTACCGCAATCTCGCGATTGGCAAATCCGTCATCTTCGAAGATTACCACGTCAAAGTCAGGATCGACGATTTCTTCGGCGGTCACATCGCGGTTCTCGGCAATACTGGAAGCGGCAAATCGTGCACCGTCGCGTCGGTACTGCAGTCACTCTTTGAAAAGACGGACGAACATCGTGCCCGGGGCGCAACATTCGTCGTCTTCGACGTCAATGGCGAGTACCATGAAGCATTCAAGAAACTGGGAAACGAGTCCCAGATTGGCGTCAAACGGCTCATCATCGACGGCACCTCCGCCTCCCATACCTTTCGGCTCCCGCATTGGTTTCTCGATCTTTCTGAATGGGAGCTTTTGCTCCAGGCCAGCGAACGCACACAACTCCCGATCCTCCGAATGGCGCTAGGCCTAGTCACGTTGTTCGGTCAGGCCTCAGGAGCGCAACTCACCAAGATCAAAAACCACATCCTCGCGACTTGCATCACACAGATACTAGGTGATGAGACCCCGCCGGGGGCGAAAGAGACACGGATTCGCGGCATTCTTCAGCGGTTTCGCACGACCGAGATCAATGCAAACGTCCTTGGCTCCCATATCACTGTAGACTTCGGCAAGATGCCTGGCTTGGAAAGCGCATACAAACTATTGGCCGGCACCAATGGTGCCGGCGGATACATAGACCCCACCATTAAGTTCCCTGACTACGAGAATATCCCTTTCGATTTCACAGCGCTTGGAGACGCGATCGATCTAGCACTGCTTTACGAGGAATCTCACGGCAACCGCCAAATTCGAGATTACTGCTCGCAAATGGTCACACGCTTCAAGGCGCTGGAAAAACGGGGCGACTACGAGTTTCTCCGGCATGTATCCACCGACCAGGTGTCGCAGTCCGAATTTCTTGCGGGATTGCTGGGACTGACGGTCGGGCATGGGGGCGGACACTTTAAATCCGCCCAGATCGTCATTCTCGACATGAACCAGGTGGAGGACGAGGTTGTGGAACTGGTCAGCGCTGTGCTCGCGCGGATGGTGTTCCGGCTTCTTCGGCATGCCGAACCACGCAATCGGTTCCCCGTGCATTTATTGCTCGAGGAGGCCCACCGTTACGTAGCATCGACACCATCGCGATATGCCATGGATGCTGGACGAGTCTTTGAGCGGATCGCCAAGGAGGGACGGAAATATGGTTTATTTCTCCTGGTCTCCTCGCAGCGCCCGAGCGAGTTGTCCAAGACAGTCCTCTCCCAATGCTCCAATTTCGTCGTCCACCGAATTCAAAACCCCGACGACCTGTCCCAGATCAGGCAAATGACGCCCTTCATTTCCGACAGCGTGTTGAAACGACTCCCGTCCCTTCCGAAGCAGCATGCGCTCGTCTTTGGCAATTCCGTCAATCTTCCCACGACGTTCAAAGTTCGTCGTGCTGATCCGTTGCCCGCGAGCACTGACACACAGATAGTTGAACTATGGTTTCAGGAAGATGGACGGAAAGCCCTTTTGATGCTGGGTTCGAGTTCGGACGCCGAGCAATAAGGAAAATCTGCACGGTCCACACGGATGGTGCTGAACGGCACGCAGCTTAATCTGAGGTCGTTACAATACGACTGCTCTGCATCCTGCAGCTCAATTAGCAATACGGCTGACATCGACATCGGTCACGTCGCTTTCCCCCATGGAGCGCCACCTCCTCAGCCTCAGCCTCAGCCTCAGCCGCTGCCGGTCCCGAACCAAATGTCCAAGAAGCCCTTTACCTTACGCTTGCCGTAGAAGAGCTCTCCCAGTTGCCGGGCTCGATCTCTCCTATCAAAGGGTTTCGAGAAGGCAGTCATAGCTCCGTGAAGCTTTTCACGTGTACTTTCCTGGGAAGAAGCAATCATTTCTTTGACCTTCGTGTGCCCCAAGGCCTCAAAATCGTTCAAAACGCGATTGATCCCCCCCTCGAGTGCAGAGCAAAGGAAAAACCGGACTAGGACGTCTTTTTCGGGTTTCCGCAACTGCTCCCAAGATCGGATAACGTGGCTGATTGTATTGGGGAAGTGTAGCACGGCGACCGATAGATTTGTTGGGGTGACGTCCTTGGCCGCTTCGCGAATCTGACGATACATGTCCCTGTGAAAGCTAGGATCGATGGCGCTTATTAGCAAATCGAGTTGAAGTGTACCGGGTGGTGTAAATCGTCCTGACAAGATGTCCAGCAACATTTGAACCATGACATCGCGAAACTTCGGATCGGCAACCCTAAAACTCGATCCCTCTATCATTTCTAGGAAAACATCAGAAAGCCCGTCGGCGGCTGATAAATGGTCAGGCCAATCCGTGACCGGGACAGCCTGCAGCTGTTTTGTCAAATGCTCGCGAACCTTCGTCCAGCGGCTGGTTCTTAGCTCCCTTGCGTCGCGGATGAGGGCCACTGAATACTCAGAAAGTTCAAGCTTCGGTATGTCGTTGTCTGAAATTCGTTCCTCAAAACGCGCAAGTACTCCAGCCATCGACGCACCAAGAAGGCGTTGCAAGAAGTCATAGTGCCTATTCAACGTCTCCAGGTTTATCCATGGTAGATCACCGTTCTCGAACCCACGCCTTATCACCTCATTAGTCAATCGATTCTCGGTTCGACTAGCGCCCGCGTTGATGAGGGCGGTGAAGACAGTCGCCTTTTTGTGAAGGTGAGCGATCCTGTCAAGTTGTTCGGAAGAAGCGCCCTCGCCAGTTATCAAAGCGTTGGAGAAAGCCGTAAAAAACTCGGTTTCATCTGGAACCAACACGCCGTTGCGGGCTGGCTTTGTAGGCACAGGGAGCGACATCTGCCCAGGAGACTGCATAGCCAGGAAGAGTGCGGAACCGAACACGGCATCGCTTTCTGACTCCATCGATTCTGTCAAATGTTCAAAAAACTGTGATGTTGCGAAAATCTTTTCGGCATTGAGGTCTTTCCGCATGTTATGTGGAACCACGGAGTAAACCTCGGCAGCAAGCTCTAATTGCTCTCGGAACTTGACCATATCGCTTACCTCGGGTGCCTCAAGCTGCTCCACGAGATACGAAAAAATGGACGCTTTTAGTTCGTCATTGATCAAGTTGAGGGATAAAAGCTCGGGGAAAGCGGCACGCATTTCCGCGGGTCGCTCAGCGGCATAGGTTGGATACAGAGAGTTCTCACCACCGAAATCTATTCTAGCCTGACTTAGCCAACTTAAACGCACACCTTCCTTCGCTGCGTGGGCTGCAAACCCAAACAAAAATCTCGGGTCGCTCGATATCGCAAACTTGCCCAGTTCCCTCGGCAAGAGGTTGTTCGACGCTTCTGATGTGAGCTTCCGATGCAAATCGCCAAGGAACGAGACCCAACGAATTCCATCTTCAATCTGCAGAATTTTTTTGTCGTTTTGAGAGCCGTGGCTTGTAGCTATCAGCGATCTCACCAATACGGGTAGTTGATCGGGGTGTGCAATTTCAGTCACGGCCAGCAGTCCACGGTAATCCTGCGGGTCGAAGCTGAAACGACGCATGCGCATCACTGATGCGACCAAACTCTTCTGGAAATGAGGTTTGGCATCTCCGTTATAGACTTTGGAAAGGCTAGCAAAATTTGAAACGGAGTTCGGAAGTTCGCCGCTTTCATCCCATTCATCGGCATTCTCTTGGACAACTTGGTCCACACGAACGTCGAAACCTGCCGAATTCGAAATTTCAATAAGTTTTTCAGCGCTGTGAACGGCGGCGTCTTTGATCCGCTGATCAAGCATTAGCTGAAGTGCTAACTCCGGTTCGACGTTGAAGATCATTGCCGAAAGGTTCTGCTCGAGCTCATTGTCGTCGGCGATTTGACGAACTCGTGGTTCGATTGAATCTGGATTATTCAGAAGCCCTGGATTCTCTTCCAAAGCATCCTGATAGGCTATGTAAACTGCAACAGTTGGCAGCTTGAACCTCCCACCGTGCAGTACGTACATTCCAGCAAGCTCGTTGATAAAACCGATGATCTGCCTCGGCGTCGCGCTACCACTTCGATGTCTGATAATTCGGTCGAATACCAGATATACACGAAACAGTTCGTCGCGATCCGAGACATCGGGCAGGGCCTCCCCCATTTTTTCAATGAAAAACTCTCGAGAATTCGACATGACGGGAGGCGAAACCTGAAGTATTTCATCGAAGGTCTTCGTGAAAATTTCACGCGCCCCTAGAGGAGAAAGGGTCAACCGTTCTTTTTTTTCCGAACCGGTCGCCTCTTGTTCTTCGATCAGGTGACGGTGGTATGGTACTATAACGGTCACGGACTGCGATGGGTTATTTTTTTGAACCGACGAACTGCCCGAAAAAACAGCCCGCACTTGCGCCCAATAGTCATTAAGTTCTTTTTTTGGCAGACGGTCTATGTTGTCGAGGACGACAACTACTCTGACCTTTTCGGACTGTACAATCGACAGGATTTCCCTAAGCGTGGTCTGAAATTCGAAATCGTTTGGGTCGATTTCTCTTATGTATTGCGTCACCCTCTGATCTTCAAACTGCTTCGAGCCGATCAGCAATGTTTGTGAGAGCGCCGTTCGATATTTTCCCAACAGGCCTTTTAAGCCTGCGCCCGACTTTCTCCACTCGCAGAAAGTCTTTCGGAGGGCCCAAAGGAAAGTTCCGGCAACGAACAACACTAGCAGCTGGAATGAACCGGACCAGAAGAAGTCAGCCTTCACCGCAGATTTATCGAATTGATGTTTTGCCCAAAAATAATAGAGAGGAAGGAACGGGAGAGCTGCGATAACCAACACGCCCCACCAATCCAAAATCGACTGGTTCTGACCTTGCCCCCAAGTTTTATCCAGTTTTGAGTTCGCTCCAGCGGTTTTGGGTTGCTGTATTCGGGGCGGTAGCGGCGGGGTGTGGTGCGGAGCCATTTCGGCTGCGCAGCACCGCATCACGTCGCGGGTTGATTATCTGAGCGAACTCGGCGGGTGTCAGCCAGCCGAGGCCAGAGTGTGGGCGGTGATCGTTGTAATCGTAGCGCCAGTTTGAAAGCGCTGATCGAGCATGAGCTAGCGACGAGAAGAGAGTCTCATTCAGGAACTCGTCTCGCAACCGCCCATTGAAGCTTTCGATGAAGGCGTTCTGGATCGGCTTGCCCGGTGCGATATAGTGCCATTCCACCTTGGTCCGATCCGTCCATTGCAAGATCGCGTTGCTGGTGAACTCGCTACCATTGTCGCTGACGATCATCTTCGGCTTGCCTCGTCCCTCGATGATCCGGTCCAGCTCACGGGCAACCCGCAGACCGGAAAGCGACGTATCGGCGACGAGAGCCAAGCACTCCCTGGTGCAATCGTCGACCACCGTAAGCACCCGGAACCTGCGACCATCGGTGAGCTGATCCGACACGAAGTCCAGTGACCAGCGATCATTGGCGGCAAGCGGGATCAGCATCGGTGCTCGTGTGCCTATCGCTCGTTTCCGACCGCCGCGCTTGCGCACCGTCAGTTTCTCTTCCCGATAGAGCCGGAAGAGCCGCTTGTGGTTCACAAGGTGACCCTCACGCCTGAGCAGCACGTGAAGGCGTCGATATCCAAAGCGGCGACGTTCATGCGCCAGCGCCTTCATCCGCTCACGAAGGTCATAGTCATCGCTGCGCCTGGTTTCGTAACGGATCGTCATCCGGCAAAAGCCGATGGCTTTACACGCCCGCCGTTCGCTCATCTGGTGGTGATCCATCAGATGAGCGACAGCTTTTCGCCTTGCTGCGGGCGTCACCACTTCTTTCCCAAAAGGTCTTTCAAAGCCGCATTGTCCAGCATCGCATCTGCCAGGAGCCGTTTCAGCTTCGTGTTCTCGTCTTCCAGCGTCTTCAAGCGCTTGGCTTCGGATACGTCCATGCCGCCGAACTTGGCTTTCCACTTATAGATGCTGGCATCGCTGACGCTGTGCTTGCGGCAAAGCTCCGAGACCGGCGTGCCAACCTCGTGCTCCTTCAGAATGCCGATGATCTGTTCTTCTGTAAAACGATTGCGCTTCATTCCCTGGTCCTCTCATTGGGCCAGACCTTACTTCAAAATGGATTATTTCAACGGGGCAAGGTCAGTTCGTTGAACGAACCTCTCGGACTTTCCCCTTCACTTTCCGCTCGACCTCTTGCAACTGTGAGCGATGCTTTGGGAAAGTTGCAATCGCCCAATCTAGGAAGTGCTCCAAGAGCGACCTACGGAACGACGACCCCTGCGATTGCCAGATGTCGAACGTGAAAAAATGATATGCCCGGTTCTGCTTGGTTTTCCGTTGGTCGAGGATTTTTCGAGCGATCTCCACGACTGTGGATTTACCACTGCCCCACGGGCCGTCGAGCCCTATCGCTCGGTCACTTCCTGAGAAGTTCGCAATCGCTTTTGAGAGCGCCACGGCGGTCCGCTCATGACCTTTTCCGTTAAAATGGTCCTCGTTCGAAGGTTCGTCTATGAGAATCGACCTGCGTATAACACCCATAGCTACTTCGGACCCCCGCCCATTAACAACTGATAGGTGTAGGAATACTTTTCCTCAAGCGAGCCGACAACGGAGGCGACTACAAAATCTTGAGTGATCAACAAGTTTAATCGCAGATGTCTTTGTCTCCATCCTGACAAAGGCGCTGCCTGAACCAACGCATTTCTCTACCAAAAATTCAAGGAACTTGTCTCGCATTACAAATCGTCGATATCGTCAGGCCTCAGTGCGCCTTCCTCATTCAGCACATCTTTGAGTGGTCTGCCGCTAGCTTCGCTGAATGACACCTCAAACCTACCCTTGGGAACAACGGAGTTCGTGGGCAGCGACACAGCGCTGTACGGCCATTGGAACTGGGATGACTGGTGGCATGGCAGTGGCGAGATCACTGAGCAACATCGAACGTTTTGCATTTCTCGCATAGCGTCGGGCATCACGGACACGCCGTTCGATGTCGGCACCAGACCAGCCGTCGCTTGCCAGCACCACCTCGGCAAGCGCTTCGTCTGCAAGGTCTCCCCGAAGATAGAAACGGTAGATGTCATGGCGCGCTGTGTCATCCGGGAGAGGAATGCAGAAATGGCGCTCTAGGCGTCCTGCTCGAAGAAGCGCCGGATCGATAATCTCCGGGTAGTTCGTCGCACCGATCACAATAACGCCTTCGTGTGATTGTGCCCCGTCCAAAAGTTCCAGAAGACCGTTGATAACCTGACGATGGTAGTTGTCGTTGCTACTGCCCGTTCTGTCGTCGCGGCTAGTGAAACTGTCGAACTCATCAATCAGGAGGATCGACGGTGCCTGCCGCGCAGCCTCGGCAAACGCCTTGCGCGTTGCCTTCAGCATATCGCCGAGGTGATCCGATCGCCAGAAATGGCCCACACACTCGACGAGGTGTGTAAATCGGCGTTTGCCTGCTGCGAAAACCTACTGCACGATTAGTGGGAGGAGCATTTCACATGTCTGAAAAGATCACACTGCCTTTCCACCCGCATACGATCGCGACTCTCGACGGGGTCCTGATCGGCGATTTTGAGCCTACGGCGGATACGCTCATTTTTGAGTTTGAGATGGGAAGTGGCGAACGCTTCCAATTGAACCTTCACGAGATTCTGCAGGCATTGATTTTTTGTTCAGAAACCGGAGCTATCCCGCCCTTATCGTTAGATTGGATAAGTGAGGCGGCTGCGATCCATGGTAGGGTATTTCAAGAGAATGCATGACGATCGGCAAGATTACGAAGTGGATAGGGACACCGCCGAGAGAGTGCTGGGAAGAAACTATCCTTGGTACAGACCCCAAGGCAACGACCGCGGCTACTTTGCTGTCTGCGCGCGATGCGACAACCCAATTCGTTTGATTGGACTATATACGGGAGGGGTGACACCCCATGGACGCCACGTGGGACGTCCAAAGGATGGCTTTCCGTATTTTGATCGGATTTCCAACGACTTTTGTGCTTACGACCGTCCAAGAAACATCAACAAAGGCGACCGAAGGGAAATCTCTGATTTCGGTCGAAAGATAATCAGGATCGCGATCGAAGAATTCGATCGAGTTATATACGTCCTATCCCAAACGCTCGGCTTCCATGTTTCGACGACGCTTGCTGTAGAGATGCTCCGAGATTGGATAGCTGCAGAGGGGTATCTCTATACGGGTGCCCACCTGCGGAATATTCCATGGATGCTCGCATATTTCTCTCGACGACAATCTCTCTTCGGACGGCGAATCCGCAATAACGAAGAGTTGGTGGCTGCGATTGATAACCACGAACCAAATGCAAATTTCGAGAACCAGACCCTTGTGAAAGGTCGCCATTTTTACTCGGTAACGTTCGAATTCATAGGCCATCGCATACGCCCACTACCCGAGGCGAGGCTCGAAGAATCCCTGACTATGCGCGTGTTCGGAACTGCCCCGTGGGGAGGAGAACCACCATTGATCCTCGAACAACAGGTAGTGTTTGACGATTCACGTTTCGCGGCGTTGATGAATACCTCGCCGGAACGAGCACAAAGGAACGATCGATTGCTTACGATCGCCCAAACGGTTGGTGGCCACCTTGTCGAAGAATAGTTCGGAAATCTCGTCGCTCGGATTTGTAACTTTCAAAACCAGTAACGGCGTCGTGAATGTATCAACAAAGACGATCATTCAGTGCATTAGAATTGCAGTTGAAGAAAAGCGACTGCCACCGCTCGACCCTGCGTTCGAAGGCATTGGTCCGTAAATTGAAATCGTCAAAACCAACGCTCAAGTAGCTCGGCGAAATCGGTCTGAAGTAGTTTTCTGCGATTTCTCGGGCAAAAATCTCAATGTGTTTTATGAGGCTGGGATAGCACGCACCTTTGGAAAGCACGTCTACCGATCACCCAAAACGACGCCGATGTTCCGGCCGACCTTCAACACCATCGTTACCTCAAATATTTAGACAACAATCAGGGGCACACCGAATTTGCGACCATATTGCAACATCGGCTTTCGCCGGTCTCTGTCTCCAAAAAAAACGTTATTTGTTCCGACTACAGCCCAGACGGAAAGGCGATTCGCTTAATGGATGGGCACACATCTTCGGCAATGGCGTGCGACCAATCTAGCGGCTGCGCTGGAGGCGTCCACGGATGTCTATGACGGGTTCGCGACGAAGCTCGCCGATCCCACGACGGAACCGCTGCAGGCGCATTGCGGTCGATAACCATGACCACGATCGAGCCAAACGCTTAAGCGTGCCGACGCTGCCAGTCCAGGAATTTGCGGCGTAATTCCAATAGAATTCCAAATAGAAACTTCATAATCGAAGCTACAACTCGCCGATATCTCCCGGCTGCAGCGGCCCTTCCTTATCAAGGATATCGTCCAGTGATTTGCGCCCAGCCCTCTTGAAGGACAGTTCAAAACTGCCATCGGGGACAACAATATATTGCGACGACCTTCGCGCCGCCTCCAATAGGCTAGGTAAGTCGGCCGAAACCTCATCAATCGTCCAGTTCCGCGACATCGTCCCTTCCTCCAATTATCGACTATGAGATTTCTTAACCCGAAATTTACCAAAACAAGGCAAACTTTAATTAAGACTCCGCGCGGCTTTATGTACACCGCGAGGACGAAAAATGGCAGACCCCATTTTTTTGCTGGATACTAACATACTCAGCAATGCCGGCTTGCAACGTCCTCCACCTGGATTGCGCTCCTGGATGAAAGCCATTGGAGCCAAGTCACAAGCGCTCTCGTTTCCCGTAGTAGCAGAGTTAAGGCGGGGTGCCCACCTGGCCGCTCGAGATGATCCACAAAAAGCGAAGCGCCTCCACGACTGGATCGAAGACATCCTTGCCGTCGACTTCCGATTTGCCGAACTCACCCCCGAAGCCGCCGATCTCTACGCTGAAATGACGACCGTCGGTCCACTGCGGCATCTGTACATGCCGAACCCAAAGCAAAAGAAAGAGAAGCTTGGGCATGATCTTCTTTTCGCCGCCCTATCGATCACCCACGAGATGCCGATTGCTTCCTTCAACGTGAAGGACTTCATGCTGATCGACAGGTACTTTCCACTGCCTGGCGTTTTTCATCCGCTCGAAGCACAATGGCATGTACCTTACCACGCGGGCTCGCCCGGCAATACTTACGGAATGCCGCAAATCTTCCTACCCGAGTTCGTGTCCAGTGGTTTTGATTTCATGAGATAAAGTAAAACCTCTGTTGCTTTCTACGACAGATCGGACTCTTCGAGCCGATAGGCTGCCTTCCCGCAAAAGTTGGGCATGGAGATCAAGAAGAGCGCTCCTGTGTTCCTCAAGCAAGGATTTCGCCCGCCGAAACTCCCTCTGCAGTGTTGCTTCAACGGTCTTGTGAAGACCCTTATAGCGACGACGGTGTGCCGACAGTTCTCGCGGGCTATCGCCAGGCTCGACAGACATTTTGTTTCCAAGCCCCCACCTGGTTTCCATCATCGTTGCCAAATCTGTCGCGCGGTTGAGGTCGGCCGTCGGATCACCGCCGGCTCCGTTCCCATATTCACCAAACAAAATCTCCTCAGCAGCAATGCCCCCAAGCAGCGTCGCAACTTTATCTCTGAAGTATGTGGATGTCTTCCGGCTAAAAAGCCGCTCCTCAAACTCCGTGTGACCCAGAGATTGGGACCGGTTGCCAACCTGAATAGCTCTCTGGATCGAGACCGACACCAACTGGTCCGTCTCCAACAACACACCGAGGATGGCATGGCCAAGCTCGTGCGCGGCTACGCAACGTTGCACTGCCATCGGGATCGTTAGAACTGGCGGCATTGCGTCAATGAGGTCAGCGAGGACAACTGGACGCGCCGCCCGTCGCGCTGTGCGACGGGCATCGCGGACACAACGCTCGATGTCCGCCCCCGACCAGCCTCCGCTCAAGGAAACAATCTCACCGAGATTGTCGTCGATAAGGTCTCTCCCGAGATAGAAGCGGAAGATGTCATGACGCGCTGCCTCATCTGGAAGCGGAATAACGAAATGGCGCTCCAGGCGTCCTGCTCGAAGAAGCGCGGGGTCGATGATATCGGGATAGTTCGTCGCACCGATCACGATGACGCCTTCGTGTGACTGCGCACCGTCCAAAAGTTCCAGAAGGGCGTTGACCACCTGACGATGGTAGTTGTCGTTGCTACTGCTCGTTCTGTCGTCACGGCTGGTGAAACTATCGAATTCATCGATCAGGAGGATCGACGGTGCCTGCCGCACAGCCTCGGAAAAGGCTTTACGCATTGCCTTCAGCAAATCGCCGAGGTGACCTGCCGCCTGCCATCGAGCCGCCGACCCGAGGATTAGGGGAAGGTTACAGGTTCTTGCCAGAGCCGCCGCATAGGACGTCTTGCCCGATCCCGGAGGACCCGAAAGCAAGGCGCCTCGATCGGCATCGTGCCAAGAAAGCCTCCCAGCCTTCCATGCCGCCAAGTCCTCGGCGAGTTCAAGGCCCCAGGCTTTGGCACCGCCGTATCCAGACAGTTCATGCAGGGTCGGTCCAGACGACGCGAGAGCGGAGGGCCGCTTTCGATTTTCGATATGTGGATGTCGACGGAGACGCCCGATGCTGGCCGTCAGGGATCGTCCGCGCCGCAAACCGAGTTCGGCCCGCTTGGGCGATTGGCCCGCCAAAAATTCGGCGTCCGCTTCTGTAATATTCCCAAACCCCATCCGTCGACCCGCGATCTGGTAATCGGTTGGTGCCGGCAGGGCCAAAGAGACCACGATATCAGCGACGATGCGGACCTCGTCCGACATAAGTTCGTCGTCCTGGAGAAGAATGATCGCCCGCTTGAGTTCTCGCAGTTTCCTGAAGGCCTCGAAATCGTCGGCAAGATCAGTCTCTTCGTCTACGACGAGGACGTAGTTGTTGCCGCTTTCGCCACTCTCCGGCACCGTCCCCTCAAGCAACCACTTTGCGGCCATCTTGTAAGCATGAACGTCCACTTTCGGCGGCATGATGAAAGCTGCCACGAACGACGAACGCCTTTTCAGGAAGCATCGGATTGATCGCGACATTGCGATGATCGCAAGATGGGTCGGCAGGGTCAGCTCGTATTTCGAGCTGTAGTACGGATCGCGGTTGCCCATAAGATTAGCTGTATAGGACTGCATTGGATACCTCGGAACATGGAGAATAATGGTGACGCTGGCGGGACGGTCAGGTCCGTATTCTCCGCACCATGGTCTCAGGGCCGAGTAATTCTGTATCGAGATCGACTTCGACGAAACCGCGCAAGATCATCTGGGCCAATCCGGCAACTGGCTTGGTTTCGACGAAAACTGTCAGGCATTCGGCGATCGTCAGGTTGCCATGCTCTTCGAGGACAGCCAGCACCCGCAGCCGATCACCGAGTGCCAGAACTGCACCGCCGTACCTGAGCAGGTCTTTTGCATTTTGAAGGCGAGGCCCCTCGTAGACTTCATCGGCAAGCAGGCGGCGATAGCGCGTGCCCGCTGTCATGGCGACGGCCGCAATTGCGTCGGCGTCGATAGGCAACGCTCTGTCCGGACTGTCGATAAGCATCCTTCCACCGTCGTAGTTGACGATGCCGAAATCGGGCACGTGAGATACTGTGCGACAATCCAGGGAAACAGGCATGCAGCTCCACGAAGCGATGGCTGGATTGACATCCAGCAGACAGGCGGTGTCGCGCGCCACTTGTGACCGAAAAATGGATGGTCCGTCGCATTTGATCGTGGCGGCGGGAGCAAATGTACGGATGGATGCTGAATGACGGCTGGCGCGAACCGATCTCGCGCGCTCTGCGATACCCATATTGAAAACCTCAGACTAAACATGGCCGATCGTCGCCGCGATTGCGCAGCGAAACGAAATCAACCTATTCGTATGAGGTGGGTCATCTTTTGCATGCGAGAACAATTAGTGAACAAATATCCAAAGGTCAAGATATCCATTTAGATTTTATTGCGTCGACGATTGTTATTGGAAAAGCTGTAGAAGTGTCGGTGGTTTGGAATTGGCGATTGCGATCCATTGATCGCCAGTTGCTATCCGCACCGCCATTACGCTTCTTCGCGGCGATTGCTTCCAACCGAGCGCAGGAAGTACGGCCCAGACGCGCCTACTAAAGACAACAGCCAAGGCCATACAGCGGCCGGCTCAGTGGGGTGTGCCGCTTTTTTCAGAAAGGCACGGACGCCCAAGTCCTTTCCGAGGAGATGAGTCCATTTGCTATAAGGGCAACGGCGGAAAGTGGCGACCGGTCAGTTGGGATCATCACCGCCGAGGGGAACGTCCCACCCTCCGCAATACATTAGTTATGATTCATAATAATAAATAGCAAGATTAAAATCCCTGTCATATGGGCATCACGCGATTTGATTGGTGCCGGCATCACCTGATGTACACGCCACGACGTCAACGACTTGAGCCGATATTGACGACAGCGGAGGAGCCTACCTGAACGAAAGAATACTCGACCGCACCTCGCCTCCACCAGGCTGTCGTACTTTCGATCGCGTCATTCTTGTCAAGACTATCCGGTGCACCAAGCCTCTCCGACAACGCATCCAGAAATCCGGCGGGTCTTGACGTGGAATATGCGCACGCTTTGTGTCCATTTGGACCAGTAGCAAGCCAAAAAGACAACGACTCGACTCCCCCAGCCTCTTCTTGCCGCCAGCCCACAACGTCCACCGAACCGCCATCATAGGCAACGAAACTACGACGCCATTCCTCTGTTTCCGCGCCGGTCAGTCGCGGCCAGCCAAGTGCGTCCCCCTCGATCATCGCGGCCTGTACGGTGGGTGCTTCACAGATATTGAGGAGACGCTCCGGCGTCACGTCCGCCGACATTGCCGTAGCCACTCCGAAAACCAGAAATGCGGAGCAAAAGCTGCCAATGGTCGATACATCGAGATACCGATGGGAGCTTGTACCCTTTTCCTTCCTCATGTCTTCTCCGGTTCATCATCTTCTATGGGATCAGGCTAACCGCGTCGTAATGTTGCGGATGAATGCGGCCGGTTAAGGATCATGGCCGCTCATACCAGACGAAACAGACTTCCTGTCGTTTGCAAACGCTCCTCCAGCAATTCCATAAGCTGCTCCTCGCGAATACGCCCCTGTCCAAGGCCAAGCTTCATGGCCAACTCACGCCAACCAAATGTAGGCTGTATCTGGGGTGCGCCGTAGGCGTCAGCAAACCACGCGAGCGCGACTGCGTAGCCGTATCCGTATTCCATCTCAACCGAGCCGCCGACAGATATCCAGATATCGGCACCGATAAAAATCGGCGTCCTGAAATCGCCACCGACTACCATCGACGAGTCTTCTCTGGACGCGAAAACCCACTCCCTGGCGATAGCATCTCCAGTGACGAAGATGATGCTAGCCCAGTCATTATCGACGCTGTCGCATTTCAAATCGCCAAAGACAACGAGGGTAACATGCCCATCGCCCCCTTCAATGCATGTTGAGACTTTGCCACTGACATGCAGGTCCCCGTCAATCACGGTGATCCATGAAGGCGGGGCGAAATCCTCGTCAATATTCAGATCGCCGCGATGAATGCATGCGTCCGCAGTTTCATTTTGGGGACCTCCGGGAACCAACTGAAACCTCAGAAGGGCCTCGGCCACGGCAGGATTAGGCAGCTCTTGCGATCTCCGTACTACAAATTTCTGCCACTCCGCTGACGTTACACTGCTCAAATGCACCAGCTCTCACCTCTTTTCGTCCAACGTAAGTGAACGTCTGCCTGCCACCGGAAGCGGACCTTAGAAGGCTGATATAAACATGTCCAGCAGGGTTGGTTTGCGTACAAACGGCTTCACGGAGTACTTTTGTAGCAGTGGACTGTTTGGAGAGAGAATGATGCCGGAAAGACTTTTACCAGTTTTGCGTCTGTTGTCGGTCGTCACCGCGCTGCTAGGCCCGGCGGGCATGCCCGTTTTTGCAGAATCTCGTTACGTTGCGGCAGGAACAGCGGAACAGCCTACCGATTTGGGTGAGGTCAAGGATGTCCTGACATTCAGCGGACGAACCGGCGAAGGGCCGATGAGAGACGCATGGTTCTCATTCACGCTCCCGAGGGCCGGCCGCGTCAGGATCGCGGTAGACCAACCAGACGTCACATTCGATCTTCGCCTACCTGGCAGTCGCGGCGTCGATGGCGTTGTGATCAGTACCGCCTTCTCGCGTGAGGCCAGCATCGAGTACGAAGTGGATGCGGGAACGTACCTGTTGCGGACCTATGCGGACACGCCCTCAAGTTACACCGTCACCCTGAAGGCAAACTGAGACAGGCGCGGATCGAGTGGCTGGCCTGGCACTCAAATGGCTGGCAGCATGAATGACAAGGGGCGGGAAACTATCCGCCCGCCCTGAAATGACCGCTGTCGGAATTGCCGCTCATAGTCCTGACGTCCAAAAATGGCGTCGGAAGCCGAACGGGCAGTTCGGGCGGGAACCATCATTGAGGAAATCATGGATATCCGCAGGCATTGGCTGTGCGTTGCCACGTAACCTGACGCACAATTAGATAAATGGATTGCAGGTCGCCAGCGAATCCTGCGTGCGATCAGGACGTGTCCAGAAGTCACGTTTTTGCGGAGCCGGCCAGTCTTCGGGCTGGCCGGTTTTGCATAGAGCGACTCGCCAGCCAAGTCTGTTTTCAGATGCAAAAAGTGCTTCGACCTGCCCTATTGTCCCTGATCTTTTTGATGATCATCGCGCTGACTGTGGTGATGGGAGGTGTCATTGGATGGGATGCGGGGTGGTTTCATCTTGCCGATGACCATGCCACCACGATCAGCCGCGATCATGTCTCGCAGGTCCTTTCCCCGGATAATAATAGGCCTTACTTCTCGGTCTTCCCTACTTACCATGGGAACGATAACGCAGGCTGAGAAAAGCGCGCCTTTGCGCTTGATGCAGACCTACGCTGCATTCAAACACTCCGGATGGAGCAGCTACCGCTAATGGTTGACTAGGCCGGAGATCGCGCCTTTTGCGTGTGAAATATTGCCCACCGCTTAAAATCATTATATTATAAAGCAATCATTTGATGTCCGAATATCGATTTATAATTATTGTATTTTTGTAAAATATTGGAGACCCCATTGCGTTACGCCGTAATTTTAAGAACGACGAACGGTGAAAATCCTGTTTTTGAAAGCGATGACATCACGCGTTGCCTGGGATGGATTGCCGATCAGGCAAAAACCGATCCGACAATGGCAAAGGAAGAATACAGGGTAGTTGATAGAGACTTTGAACAAAGCGTCGGAATAGAGCAGGACGAACAGGTCCTGCGCGGAAGGTGGGACATTACCTCCGGCAGCTCTGATCCCGGTTGACCGGTCGCCGTTGCCCGTGACACATCTCGCCTATGCCATCACGCCGCGGAAGTGGCGCGCGCGCAGTTCGGCGACAAGCTTGCGCCAGCAGATGATATTTTGCCGGAGGTGCGTCTGGCCGATGCTGATATCAAGGCGCGCATCAAAGAGATTAACGACCAATTTGATGCAGCTCGGCCGAAGCGGTTGCGGGTTCGGGTAAAAAGCTATTCAACGGACAGGGTATCCATCGCAGTTTCCGATGCAGAAAGCCCCGCGCGCAAAAAGCTTATGCATCTCAACAGGCGGGGCAAGACAGGGATCGAAATCATAGACGCGATCAATAGAAGCGTCCGAGAAACCGTGACAGCAATTCATGATGAGAAAATCGCGAGATGGTTCTGTTCAACCTATGGAAACGAGCTGCTCAACCCTCAGGCATTCAGTATCGATGACGGTTTCAACGTGCTCGTTATTGTGCCCGAGGACTCAAGTTCCCGCCTAACGCACAGGCCCGACCGATATCCGTAAATTATCCACCCAGCTCGCGTAAGAAGTGCGTCGCCAGATATCTCGTAGCCATCGCGGAAAAACCGCCGACTATGATCGAGAAAGAGATCAAAAGTGATATTGTTTCTTGATGACCAACGAACAAGTAGAAAAACGGGAACGCTCCGCTTACTCCACAAGCCGCTGCAAACAAGTAGCCCGACCCCAACCAACGCCGCAGGTTCGCGAACAATACCCCTGCTATAAAAGCCGGTATCACGCCCATTAACCATCCAAACAGCGCTAAGAAAAGCACCTCGGAAACGGACTCAATCCGTAGTGCAAATGCAACTGTAGCGAATGTCGTGCCAAAAAGCGGGCCAATAACCATCGAAAACAAGATGATGTTCCAAGTCGTGGAGGGAGACAAACGGGACATCAGCACACCTCAAACTACGGCGGAACCCTTACCGCACTTGTGCCACTTCATCTGGTGTGCGGTCTGCCCGTCTTTCCCGTAGCAAAATCCTTTACGATCAAGCAACACTCGGTCAAGCGATCATCCGTACCGAATTGGCTCGACACTGATATCAAGCATCGACGCACGCTTCGCAGAGACGGAGGGTATTGGGATCGCGGTACAATTCAGCAGTACGGCAGGGAAGCTCGCCATATCCACACGCTACTTTTCGGCTAAGTGCGCTCCATGATCGGACGACCATTAGGCACGAAAGCCGCCCCGGCGGGATTACGCCAATAGCTGTCATCGACAATGTACCACCTACGCAGTGATCTGTTGTAGTAACGACCGACGCACAAGGATTTATCGTGGTTTCTATAAATTTTCGGCGGGCCTTAGCATCTGACCGCCTTCCCATCACCGACCTTCACGTTCGTGTGAGTAGAGAGACTTATGCTGGCATGCTCCCCTCCGAATATCTTGCGAATGTGATGCCAGGAGAGAAGGCCAATCTATGGGAGAGACGCCTTGCTACTCCTGTTGACTCCGAGAGACTGGTGGTCACTTTAGCGGAGGTAAACTCTGATCTCGCGGGTTTTGCATGTTTCGACCTTGATGAGGAGCCGCATTTCGGCACCTACCTCCATAACCTCTACGTCGATCGATCTTTCCAGGGAAAAAGGCTTGGCCCAAGGCTCCTCGTCGAAAGCATTAACCGTTTCCAAGCAGAACGGCGGGAAGTGCCAGTTCACCTCCTGACGATGCGTGAGAACTACCCAGCGCGCGGACTTTATGATCGCCTCAATGGCCGTGTAGTTGAGCAGAAGCAGAACGTCATGAGCCGCTATCTGGATGTAATTTTCGTCCGCTACCAATGGCCCTCTGCGCGAGTGATGGCTTCAAACGCTTCGACCCTTAGCGCTTACATAAAGGAGGAAGACGGCCGCTGATTTTCGCAGTTTTTACCGCCTGGTTATTGCACGAGCGGCGAACCGAATACTTTGGGAACGGCTGCTTCGTCGAACATGGCAAAACGCTCGACACAGTTATTTGTCAAAGTCGTTCCGTTAGAGTTGAGGGGGGCCGCAATTCCGGCAAATACTACACTTCTGCTGTCCACCATGTCGAAGCTAATGAAAGGTTGGCGTGGCTCAATAACGCAGTTTTGGCGGCATCTCGTTGAGCGCCAACTACCACAACTTGTGCGAACCCTCGCCGATTTAGCTCCGATTTAGCGCGCTGTAACAATGCTGCACCCGCGTCCTGCCAACGATCTTTAGCAGCAACGCAGAAGTCGTCGATCAAAGCGGTAGCACCACCCGGATCGTACACTGGCGGAGTTGGAAACTCTCGCGCTATGAGAAAACCGACTATCAATGTGTTCTCAACCGCGACAAGAGCCACAGTGTCCTCATCACAGAACAGTTTTTCAAACCATGAAAGGGTCGAAGCGGCTGAGTTGGCGGCTTTCTTCCAAAAGCGAGGCTCGTAGTTCTCGTATTCTTTGCGTCTTGCTTCGACAAGCTCCACGCACCGTAGCGCGTCCTCTTTCGAGGCGTTCCTAATTTGCATCTGGCTAACCTTATGGCTGCAGTCATCTCCAATTGCGGCCAGTAGAGTGAGGTGAAACACCTCTGTCAACGTCCGCAATGGGCCAAAAACATCCGAATTCAGTTGCGCCATTCCCGCTGATTGACGGCATCTCGTGCTTATGGCAGGACAGCTACGCCGAACCGTCGGCCAGAAATTCCTACGTAGGGGGATATCATGAGGCAGATACTTTTGCTGAGGCAAACCGAACTCTAAGCGCATAAGCGCAAGTTCATCCTTTCGCTTGTGCGCCACGCCCGAACTTTCATCGAGCATTGGAGCACTTATGCGAGCTATCGCGACCACGCCGGCTCTCGGCGAAGAGGTCTTCGACGTGAATTCCGGGATCGGCGGGACATTCACGGTCTCCATCATAGAAGATATTGGTGACGGAACCCTTATAGTCCGTATTCTGTATGGTGAGATCAAGGAAGACGGTTGGAAATCTTTCGGTCTTTTTGACGGAAATATATTCAAAACCCGGAGAGAGCGCCTTACCAATAGGCGCATTTTACGCTGACGTTCTGTGGCCATCCCCGCAACAGCGAGGGATGGCCAATTCCATGCCACGTACGATCATCCACTCTCTTCATTTCCTCAAGGCAGTTGTCAAACCCGGTGTGGCGGCTTTCCATATTGCGCCTGGGATTTGACGCGATAGCATGCATCTGAAAGCGAACGGGGGCAGAGGTCGTGTTTCAGCGTATTCTATTGGTAGCGGTTACGGCATGCATCGCTTGTGCCAGCGTCTCACATGCGGACATCACCCTTGAGCGTGTTCCAATTGACGGCTCCTCACCCGTTCTCCTGCTGAAAGGTGAGTTCACGACATCGGACAATCCTGACCAAGTTGCGCGTGAAGTCGCCGCAAGCGGTGCCAAGCTGATCACCTTCAACAGCAATGGCGGCAACGTCGCTACGGCGATGGCGTATGGGAGGATGATCAGATCGCTCGGTCTATCGACGCTGCAGCTCCGGTCCGCCGAATGCGCGTCAGCCTGTGCACTCGCTTTCGTCGGAGGCGTGAACCGGCAGGCAGAGCCCGGCGCGATCGGTGTGCACCAATCCTCTTTCTCCCCGGAAACGATTGTCGAGGGGCACACTGCAGTCGCTGCGGTTCAAGCGCTGACCGCCCAGATAATGACGTACCTTGTGGAGATGGATGTCGACCCGAAACTGCTCCAACTCAGCCTGTCCGTTCCCAGCAACGACATGCGTTATCTCACCGCCAGTGAGATGCAGAGCTATAGAGTGACGTGGGGAAGTCTGGCCGACTTAACGGAATCCGCTGCTGCATCCAAGGCCGCACCGACGGTGGTGCCTGCA
This sequence comes from Agrobacterium sp. 5Ca39, assembly GCF_055382365.1. Classification (NCBI taxonomy): domain Bacteria; kingdom Pseudomonadati; phylum Pseudomonadota; class Alphaproteobacteria; order Hyphomicrobiales; family Rhizobiaceae; genus Agrobacterium; species Agrobacterium sp. 5Ca39. Next base: position 1,460,713 of record NZ_AP026436.1, read on the forward strand.
ACTCCACAAACCACTCAAACCCATTTGCCGACAACAGAGGAAAAAGCATTGGCCTTCGTAGCGTCATACCATGACGCTTGGTCTCGCGGGAACGTAGAGGCGCTGACGTTTTTGGAAAAGGCGTATGGCGACACTGTCGACTTCTACGGCAAACCCACACCTAAATCCGTGGTGATTGGCGAGAAGCGGAAATTTGCGGCCAGATGGCCAGTCCGCGCCTACAGCGTGCAGCCAGGCTCGACGAAGGTGACTTGCACGCAAACCTGCAAGGTTGACGGCATCGTTGACTGGTACACGAAACGCGACGTCGGAAACCGTGTTTCGTCCGGCTCGGCCGAGTTCTCTCTGGTTTGGGACCAGAGGGCGGGCGTGATCATCTCCGAAACGAGCAAGGTTATCCAGACCGACAAGAGCGTCTCTCAACCTATACGTCTGATATCCCAATGGACGGAACAGAATGGTGCCTGCCGTGGCGGCAGCGGAGACCTGCCGGAAACAAACGCGGCCTGTGAACGACGCGAAGTCATCAGCAACAAGCTGGAGGCTGCAGGATGGTGTTATGGTCGTGAGGGAGAATATGGCTATCAGATGCGATGGCACGCCTGTGACTCGACATCCTATAAACAGGAAAGCGCGGGAGGGATTGCTTCCCGCGCGGGGTTCAAGAAGCCAGACCTTTCCAGCTACCCTGCTCAAGGTCGTCTTTCCGGAAACACCGTTATGCCCGACTTCAAGGGGCGCGACCGCGAATTCAACAGTTTCAGAACCCGTATTCGAGACGGTATGCGTCAAGGGCCAAACTTCGCTGGCCGATATACCCTTATCCAGATCGGTTGTGGTACAGGGTGCTCATTCGTTATCGTCGCCAACAATCAAACGGGCCGCCCGGGTTCGTTCCCCCGTGGCGGGGAAGAGCACATGTATTTGAGCTTGGACTTTCGCCGCGACAGCCGACTGGTGGCCGCTCAGTGGCTGAACTACGACACCAATACATGTGTGGTCGAGTTCTTCGATTTTGACCGAGATATTTGGAAACCGATCACCAAAACTGACGTCGGTAAAGACGATGCGTGCTATCGGACGATCGCCGAAAACCTCCGTTGAGTTCAGTTTAGTGAGGAACTTCCCGAGCTTAAAAAACCACCTGGCTGCGCCCGGGCCGCTTACGCACGCGCCCGCCGAAGGCCAAACACGACACCTGCCAGCTACAGGTCGCTGAAATTAACCATTAAGTTGCGAGCGACAATCATTGCTACTTGCGGATCATTTTAGCCCTCGGCAATATACCGCGGGGGCTCTTATGAAAAAACGCTACTGGCTACTTTGCGGGCTTATCCTGTTCAGCATTTCGAAATTTTGGGGAACACCGTCGGAGCACGGGAGAACGACACCATCGTCGAGTTTTTCAGAGGAAGCACGTGCCCCGAAAGCTCCGCCATCAGCGATGAGCAACCAACGGCCGACCTCTACTCCTGCACACACCTCTTCCGGGTCGAGCGAGGCGGCCGGCCCGCGGGCTGTCGCGGAAACAACTACCAAGTTCGTCAGTGGGAACGGCGTTGCACTGCGTAGTGCAGCAAATCCAAAGTCTCAAATCATTGACAGACTGGATAGAGGACGGAAAGTCGAACTCCTCCAGTCAGATTTACAATGGTCGAAGATCAAAGATGTTCTGACTCAAAAAGTAGGATGGGTCGCAACCAGGTTTTTGCAGGATGACAAACCCAAGCAAGAGGAAATCTCAAAACCGTCGGAGCCGAAGAGTAAGCCTCCGCCGATACTCTCACCCGCCATCATCATCCAGCGGATCATCGCCGAGTCCGTCGCCGGCTATCCGGGCACATGCGCCTGCCCTTACAGCACGGATCGCAGAGGCCGAAGATGTGGCAGCCGAAGTGCGTATTCAAAGCCCGGCGGATATGCCCCAATCTGTTTCGCACAGGATGTTACGAAATCGATGATTGAAGCTTATCGCTGACTTATCCCTAAGGAGCACCCAATGAGACAAAATCAATCACGCGGCCATGCTCTTTGACGACGCACTCTACGACATCTTCCCCAACCGCTCGAGCAGGCCGTCGAGGTCCGCCCTGGCTTGAGCTGTGTCGCGACTGTCGCCGTTGCGCTCGGCAAAGGCTAACCGCCGACGAAACAAATCCTCAGCGCCAGCACCATCACCCGCCGAAAAGCTGGCAATCGCCAGATCGCGTAGCGTCGCGCCGATCACGTCGAGAATTTCGTGCTGTTCTGCAATTGCCAACCGTCGGCGCATAAGTTCCACCGACCTGTCGGGATGACCGAGCGCAAACTCGTTTTGGGCCAGGTTGCCGACTATACGCAACAGAGCCGGATCGTCCTTGCCAAAGACTATCTCGGCACGCGCGAGAGCCTCGGCATTGAGCTTGCGCGCCTCTTCGAATTCGGAGGCTTCGTGCAGGCAGAAAGCAAGATCGGTCATTGCGGCGAGCACGACGCTCTCTTCCGCTTCCGGGTCCTCCTCAATGATCGCAAGCGCGCCTCGATGCAGATCGATCGCCTCCTGCCACTTGTGATCACGGGCAATCGCGACAGCCCTAGCGGTCATCAGAGAGGCGCGTTCCGGTGGTGTCAGAAAGGGATGCTTGCTATCGATCACAAGCGCCGTTTCAACGGGGTCGACATAGGCGGGGTTGCCTTGTTTCCAGAGTACGAAGCCACGGATCAGACTCGATCTGCCAAGCACATGGGGTTGGTCAGCGGCGGGATTGTCCTCATCCTCGACCAGTTGCTCACAGACACGGGCCAGTTCCAGAAGCAACGCCTCAACACTAAAACGTTTTTTCGGATCGCGGATCATAGTCCTCAAGTCTTCTAGCCGCTGTTCGGGATCGATGGCTGCTGAAAACTCCTCGCCCATCCTCGTGAGCACCCGCTCGATCGCTTCCTCCGCGTCCTCTCGACCACCGGCCCGAGCACAGCGGAACAAGTAAAGCGCCTCTTCGAGATCGCGTTCCGTGCCCTTTCCTTCCTCCTTGGCAACGCCAAGCGTATAGGCAGCTCGTTCGAAACCACCCTCAAGCGCAGCGATGAGCAACCCAATGCCTTTCCGGGCATCTTCCTTCACGCTCGTTCCATAAAAATAGGCAACGCCTAGATTGTTCGCACCGCGGGCATTACCAGCCTGTAGCGCGCGGCGATACCAGTAAAGTGACAGGATCGAGCTCTTCCGAATGCCGGTTCCGGTGCTATAGCGATGGCCAAGGCTAACCATGGAATCACTGTCACCGAGGTGGGCCCCTTGCCTGAACAGCTTGACCGCCAGGCGATGATCTTGCTTTAACCCGGCTCTGCCGTCTGTATAAAAGTGGCCGAGATTGCCCATAGCCGTGCCACAGCCGGCTTTGACGCCTTGTTCGTAATAATCGCGAGCCTTAACGATATCGGCTGGGAAAGGGCCGTCGCCGTGCTGGTACATGCTGGCGATATTGTTCATCGCGTCACCATGCCCGAGGGCTGCGGCCCTTTCGTACCATTCGACCGCCTGTACCCTGTCGAGAATGACGTTACAGTACCCCTGGTCGAAAATGTCGCCCAACACGAAGGCCGCGTCGGCATCGCCGGACATCGCCCGCTGCTTCAGCTCGTCGAGAGGGACGTCGTAAAGTTTGTGCCAGCGTTTCTCAGGGACCGGACCTGCGGTGCGTTTCTCGAAATAGCGGTCTGCGAGCGTCGTCAGATACTTTTTCAGCATGGATGGCATTAGCGATCGGTCCCGGCTGTACATGAATGGGTATGACTAACACAAAAATGCTCTGCCAATTGCGCCGATATTTTTCCACGCGTAGCGTTCTAAACTTTTCCGTCCACGTTCGCTCGAATTGCCAGATGCAGGGCAACGCTGGGGCCGCCAATTTCCTCGTCTCGATACATGTTCAGGGCCTTTCCGTTGTTGTTGGCTTCCGCAAACCGAACTGAGAGCAGCTTAATGGCCAACTCGACGTCGCCATCCTCAACCTTCAAAGCTTCCAACAAGTGACGAATCCGAGTACCGCGTGGCATCGGGATGCTCGCGGTATTTCTTTCCGTAGCGGTGCGATTATTTTCGAGGGAAACAGTCTTCTCACCGACGACAAGCAGAAAACCCTCAAGCGATCGGTCCAGGCTGTCGGCTTGAAGCGTCAGCATCAATTCAGCGACCATAGAAACGGCGTCGAGAATTCGGCGGGCGCGCGCATCCTCAGGATCGATCGAGTCGATACCTCTATCAGTAGCGCGGGCGGTTTTGCAGGATTTCACAGACATTATAGCTCCTTCTGCCGGATATCGGCACTTTGGGGGGTATCCCTAAAGGTCGAGCCTCAGTGGAGCGGTGGTTAAAGCAGTCCGTGACGAATTCAGTAACGCCGGAGAAAAGCTCGAGGCAAATACTCTTTGTCATTTGCTTGGCCCTCCCCCTTCTGAACATCGAACGTTAGCAAAAATCTTGTTAACGAATAGGTAGAGCGCGCCAAGATTGCTTTCAACCTGTACCAAACGAAATTTGAGACCCGCCGACAATCCCCACTAGGAGATTTTCCAGCACACACACCCATCGCAGACCGCCAATGCGACTGTCATGCCTAAACCTCGATGAAAGCCAGATTAGGCCGTGGACTCATTATGGCGAAGAGTAAGACGAATAGACGCCAGCTTGGTCATGGCGAGAAAGTTCATGCCTAGTTTGTCATAGCGCGTCGCAATCCGTCGGTAACATTTCAGTTTGCTGAAGAAGCGCTCGATGAGGTTCCTCTTTTTTACAGCCAAGGGCTGAAGACGAGCGATATCTTCCGGTTGGATTTGGGCGGAATGTTTGCCCAAGACCGCTTTGTTTTCACCTTTGCGCGGAGCCAATCGGCGTCGTAGGCTTTGTCTGCCAGAAGCATGGCACCTACGGGAAGACTATCGAGTAATTGGTCCGGCGTGGTCAGATCATGGGCATTACCAAGTGTGATGGTGATGATGATCCTGATCGGCAGTCTGTTTCCATCAGTCGCGGCGTGGATTTTAGTGATAAGATCACTGCGACTTCGGCCAAGGCAGCGATCCTGATGTCAGCCTTGAGCGTTGCCGCTAAATGATGCACGCGAACCGAGGTGCCATCAATCATCGTCACGCCGTCATCAGGCTGCCGCGTGACTGCGCCCATCAGCCTGTCCCAGATTCCAGCAATGGTCCAACGACATAATCGATTTGTACGGACCATATCTTTCTGGTAAATCACGCGATGGGGTACCTGATCGTGGAACCCAGAAGGTGACGTTGAGCACCTGCCGGTCATCGACATGAGGCGCGCCATACGGCTTGTTAGGCAGGAGTGGCGAAATCATGCGCCATTCAAAGTTGGTCAGATCATAACGGCTCGCCCCGAATCTGAATCAGGTGATACGACTACAGGAAAGGCACGAAACTGACGTGGGATCGCCGATCTAGTCCATCAACTTGGGAAAAAAGACCAATCCTCGGCCAGGAATTCGAGCGTTTCATCGCGGAAATAATATAGAAAATGCCGAGTACTGGCGGTGTCTGCTCCGATCTTTTCCCATGACACGGCGTCACGGTGGGGGTCAGGACCGATTAATTCGTAGAACTCGCCCCAACGAGGAGCAACACCGCTGTAGCGGCCATGGCCGTCTGTTTTATACCATTCATGATCGTTGGTGCTGTCCCAACGCCAGCGGCTACAACCAGCAAATCTCAAAGTGCCCCATATCTCTTCAAATCTCGAACCGGACTTCGAAAACAGGCGCAACGCCCTGAGAATACCCCGCGGCTTTTTGTCGTACACGACCCTGTACGAGCGGAAGCGGACGTTGGCAGAGGAGGCCTCAACTGAAACCTGCGGCTCTGGGGCATTTGGATCGGCCACCCAACCCTCGCCGAGTTGCAATTTGACAAACTTTAACATGCATTACGATTAGCCAACTTGGATAGCCTATACCACTCAATTTATGAGTTCACGGCCTAGTGCGGCAGAAACATTTTTTGAAAAAATGGACGTCGAGAGCGATTTCAGCCAACTCCGAGCGTTTGACCGAAAGTTTCATCTTGCACTTACCAGCGGTGCCGGAACGGCCGATTGCTCTCTTTGATTGATACCTACCTGACAGCAGCGGGCCGCTAGTCGTCTTAGAGTTGATGTTTCGATCCTAAGAACAAAATCTTTGTCGCCCGACCCGACATACACCCAAGGGTGCTGGAAAATGTCAGCATTAACGAAAACATCTGCATCGAGCGTCTCTACAAATGGTGAGATCGCTCCGGGTTCAACACCCAGATTATTTTTCAAACTCTCCGAAGACGCCCAAAAAAGCCTGCTTCGGGGTAACCCAGCAACGTGCGCGAGCTTCGGTAGATTGATACGCTGATCTCGTTGTAAACACGCGAGAATAAAACGCTTTGGACCGCCTCGAACTTCAAAAGCTATCGTCTTGATGCAACGATGGGCTTCAGAGTCCGAAATCTCGTATACGTTTATCGCCTCAAATTTAATGTCCAGACGCTTCAGATATGACGAGACACTAGAAAATTCGCTCACCTCGCGTATCCTTCGTCTCGAGGCCTTTTCACAGTGCAGTGCTTTCAACTAACGGTGCGCATATGAACTCTCGCCAAGAGTTCTTGCTTTTATAGTATTTTTCAACCCCGAGATGCATCACGATTTCGCGATCCATCTGCCAGTCACGTCATTGCATCCAGCTTGATTGTTTTCGGTCAGGCCGACTGTAAAATTATAAGAAATCGCCCGAAAAAGTTACATCTCATTAAGATTTCATGCCTATGAGCACTGCCTCGACGTGGAATTCGCTCGCCGACAGTGTGAGCAGCAATGAGGACGCATGATGACGATAGCAAGCACCATAGGTTTTGCTTCTTTCTGAGCCAGGGGAATTCCGACCGGAAACCTCGGCCAGCGAGATTTCGCAGGATACGAGGCAGGAGATCGGAATGCGTCACTCCCATAAAGTCACCCAATACCTCTACCAGAAACGCGAGGGACTCGGCTTCCTTCCGTCTGCATCTATGAACCTGTCGACGGAGAACGTCGGCCCGACTTTGGTCGGGGGCTTGGAAATACCGGGCGTCCGCTAATCCGGCCGGCACCGCGTCGGGTAAAGATTATTGGCACGAGCCGCACTTTGGCTTGGCCTTGCGCGTGCCCGCCGACAAACAGGCCAAGACCCCACGTGGTCACACGTTCTTCAACGGCAACGGCGTCCACCACGAGAGCGAACTCGAGCACCGCGTCAGCTCTGTACTCCAAACTCTGGCTGGCCTTCGAGAACTCCAGTCGCAATACCCGAAGGTCCACTACATCGACGCCGACGGCGTTCTTCGTGAGCACACCTTCGATTACTTCATCGTTCTCAACGACGGCACACGGGTCGCCGTCGCGGTGAATAGCCGACGGCAACCAATCTCACCTGAGGGGCTAAAAGTTATGATTTCTTCGAAGGCCCCTATTAACCATGATCAACGAAGTGCACCAATCTGGGGCACAAATTGCCCCAGTCCGGCCGGGAAGCTCTATGCAGTGCCGAAAAATCGGTATTGGAAATTCGCTGACCAAAGGAGCCAGGCATGAGCGAGATAGGCGTACGAGCAAAGTGACCATTCAGACGGATCATCCCGTCTGGAAGCACCGTATGCCGTCATCGTGTTCAAGCCTAAGGAGGGCTTCATGCATTTTGCACGTCAGGTTTCCAAACACATTGCGCTTCACAAGGCAGGCCTCGGGTTCCTGAGCATGCCACCGATTAACCCGCGCACCTTCGGTTATGCCAACCGCAAGGCGGAGAACGGCACGTCCGATTCCGGGGACTCTGGTATAACGCGGCATCGTCGTAGGAACGACGACTGAAACCAAGTTCTGGAACGAGCCGGTAGCCGAACGTGCCGTGCGAAAGCCTCCGGCTACGCACGCCAAGACTTTGCGCGGCTTCTCGATCTTCAAGGAAACGGTAGTCTACCACGAGAGCGATCTCGAGCGCCGGGCATCTATCGTCATCCAGCTCCGCAAGGACGTGAAGGCCATTTACTCCCAATTCCCGGTGCTTCTGTACCGTGATGCCGAGGGGGTATGGCGAGAACACGTCTGCGACTTCTGCGTGGTTTTCGACGACGGCGAGATCGTAGCCGTCGCGGTGAAGCACGCCCGTAAGTCGGATGTGATGGCGGACCTGCTGAAGCGCATCAAGGCGGAAGGCTTTCTGCGGAAGAACAAGAACGGCACGACGACGCCTGGTGCGGTCAACGACATTCGCCTCATGACCGAGCGGGAGGCGACATACGGTGCTTACGAGAACGCCGAACGTATCATGCGTGCCCGCCGCATGCGTAACGAGGGCGAATACGCCCGCGCTTATGACGCCGTCCAGAAGTTTCGCGGACCTTTCCGCTTCGGCGAACTTCTCCGCGGGTGCGAGAACCGGGCGGCTCGTCGCACGGCACTCCTGTTGCTGATCGACGAGTGTGTCCTTCTGACCGAGACACCCGGCCGGATCGACGATCTGACCATGCTGATGGTCCGCCGATAACCCCAACCCATCACCCGACTTCTGATCGCCCCACAAGGAGCCTGCGATGCTGACCGACTTCCAGAGACCGAGCCTCTTCCGCCACGCCATCGTCAGAATGCGTCACGCCGATCGCTTCACCGATGACGACGTTAACTGGAAACCCAAGAAACGAGACGCCGACGGATGGACCTTTAGCAACGAGGCGAACGTCAGCGACGAACGCTTCGTGTTGCACGGTGAGGTCTATTCGAAACTCGTCGGCGGAACTGCCAAAATCCGCTATGGCTACAATGATCCTGAAAACCAGCGCCTGCGCGCGATTTTCGGCGACGACACGTTCTCGGACATTGTCGGCAAGCGCCGTGATCTCGCGCTGTTTCGCGAGAAGCTCATCAAGCGCTTCGATGCAGAATGGCTGACACTCGGCAAAAAGCCGCGATGGTCGAAGGAGAAGTTCGAGGCCAAGCTCAGAGCCTGGCGCAGGGAAATCATCGCCGAGATGCTCGGTCTCGATGACGAGGACGCCGAGGCCGACGTCCGCGCCGACGCGATGGTCGAAGTAAAGACCTTTCCGACGCCGTCGGTGAAGACGTTCCGGCGCGACTACAAGCGTTATCACGCCTGCGGCGGCGAAGTCCTCGGGATCGTCCACCGCCATCATGGTCCTGGCCTGCACCTTCGCAAGGTTGACGCGGATTCAACGGCATTCGCCCACAAGCAAGCCCTCAACTACATGACGGACCGCAAGCCCACGATGGCTAAGGTCTACCGTGACTATCTGGCCGCACTGGAGAAGGTGAACGCAGAGCGCGCCACACCGCTCCTGAAGGTCACGCGTCACAAGTTCGAGACGATGATCTCGAAATTCGACGAGTTCGACAAATGGGACGGCCGCCACGGTCGTGCCTCGGCGCTCAAGCGCTTCGGGATGTCGAAGAGAGGTGGCATCCCCGCGTTGTTCGTCGGCGAGCGCATCGAGATCGACTTCTGGAACGTCGATCTCATGACCCTGTTCGTTGAAACCGGGATGTGGGACATCCTTCCGCCATCGTATAAAGAGGCGGTGGTCGGTAAGCGCATCTGGTTCGTAGCAGCGATTGATGTTGCCACGCGCTACATTCTTGCGTTCAGGGGGAGCGTCAACCCGAACGCCGTTTCGGCAGCGGCGGCCATCCGTATGATCATGTCCGACAAGCGGCACATTTCCGAATTCGTCGGGGCGGAGACGCCGTGGATTGGGATGGTCCAGCCGCGCAACATCTTCAGCGACAACGGCACGGAATTCGCCAACGCGCTTGTCGAAGGCATCATGCGCGCGGCGAAGATCACCTTTAACCGGCCCCAGGCGGGCAATCCTAAAGCTCGTCCCTTCATCGAGAGCCTGTTCCACTCCATCGGGCCGCTGATCGCGTCGTTCTTCGACGGCAGAACGTTCGGGTCGATCGCCGAGAAGGGTGATTACAACCCGGAACATCAGATCAGCCTGCAGGTCGACGAGATGATCCAGCTCTTCACCCTGGCGATCTGCGACATCTACCACAACAAGCCGCACAGTGGCCTTGGTGGGGCGTCTCCGCATAACGCCTGGGTCAGGGCGACCCAGGAACATGACATCGAGTTCCCGAGCCAAGACCCCGAATTTATGCTGCATGTCTTCGGTACGAAGTTCAAACGCCGCATCGGGCAATACGGCATCCCATTCATGGGCATCCCGTACGCTAACGAGGAACTGGACCGCCAGCGCAAGAAGTACGGACAGATGGAATTCGAGATCAAAGTTGATCCCGAAAACCTCGAACACATCGCGGTCCGCGGCGACAAGGGCTGGTTTGTCGTCGAGAACAAAGTCGGTATCGCGCGCAATCTGACGCTGGCCGAGTGGATTGTCGCCCGCGCTGACCTGCGGACGCAACACGCCGCGGAGGCGGAGGCAGGTCTCGCGGCGATGTACCGTACCATCAACCGTCTCGCCGAGAGCGGCAGGGCAGCGGCGCTGCGTGCGAACCTTACCCCGCGCAACATGACGGCCGAACACTATGAGGCCCTCGAGGCTGAACTGTTCGGCGCGTGGGTCGCCGTGAAGGCGGCGGACACGCCGACCCTGACGTACGCCTTCGCGCTTCCCGCGGACCCCCTCCGCGAGGGATCGGTATCCGATTCCCGTCTGATCCCGGAATTCCACGTCGAACGCGAACGCGATGCGCGGAAGAAGAAGCGTGCCGCCGCCGTTGACCAGACGCCGACCGAGACGCCCACGCCCACCGAAACCACTGACAACTACTACGAGGAGTACTGAGTATGGAAAACGCTACGAACGTCATCGCTTTCGACGCAATCGCCGACAAGAAGGCCGAAGTCTACAGCGGCTACATCGAACACGCACGCGACACGCGGTTGGGGACGATGCTGCGCGACCTGGTCGAGAACGTGGAGGCTTGCCGCCGTGGCGTGGGATCGCGCCGGCGTGCGTTGTTCCTCATCGGGGCCTCGGGCAGCGGTAAGTCCTTCGCATTGCGCCATCACTTCAGCCGTATCCCCGAATTCCAACCGTGGAAGAACGAGTTCGGCGAGACTGTCCGGCCGCTGCTGAGCATCGAGGCACCGAAGCCGTGCACGACGAAAGACTTCGCCATGGCGATCCTCGATGCGATCGGAGTGCCGTCGAAGGCCAAGATGACGGAGGGCCAGCTCTTCGCGACCGTGAAGGCCCAGTTGCGCGAGCGCGGGATCATCTACCTTCACGTGGACGAAGCCCAGCATTTGCTGCGCCACAGCAGCAGCCGCGCGATCCTCGACCTCCAGGACCGCCTCAAGAGCCTGATGCAGATCGAGGACTGGCCGTTGCACACGATCTATTCCGGAATGCCGGAACTCGCGGAACTGCTTACGGGGGATCAGCAGTTGGCCAACCGTTCGATGGTCATGCGCTTCATTCCTCTGAGCCTGCCCGGCGACAAGGCCAGCATCGCGCAGGTATTGGCCGACATCGTGGAAGGCAAGTGCGGACTTAACCTAACCGATGAGCTCCGCACCGACGACTTCCTCGGCCGCCTGTGCGCTGCGAACAGCGGGTGCTACGGGAAGATCATCGAGGCAGTCCAGGCGGCGTGCTTCCTCGTCATGCACAAGGGCAAGGGAACGGTGGATCGCCGCGCCTTCGCTCACAACTACCAGCGTGACAGTGGTTGTCTTCCGACCGATAACGTGTTCACCGCCGCGCGCTGGAGCGAAATCGATCCCGGCAACGCGCTGGCCGACTTGGCTACCGCTGGTAAGGGAGGCAAGTAATGGTTCTGCCCGTAACGCTTCCCCATCATGACGACGAGGCGGCGATCGATCTGGTCGCTCGTCTTGCCACCGTCAACGGATACCCATCCCTGCGGGAGTTTCTCGCGCATACGGAGACCACGGCCAGTGCAATCGTTCATGGCGAGACGGACGCCCTGTCGCTAGTCAGCGAGTGGTCTGCGGTGCCAGTCGCTACGCTGGGGAAACTGGCGGTGAGGGTGTCTGGGGCGGGCGGCACCTGGCAGATGGGCTGTGCAACCCTCAGCAAGGAGATGCGGCTGGGGCGATTGCAGCGCTTCTGCGCCCACTGCGTCCTAGAGGACAGGGCAAACGGGACGGGACGTTTGGCGTCCCGCGCCTATCGCCGTGCATGGTGGTCGATCCGCGGAATTGAAGGATGCCCGGCTCACGGATGCACCCTGACGGAAGTGGCTGTCGACGCCGCAAGCGACGTCCACGACTTCCCGCAGTTCGTGAAAGCCAATCTCGGACTGATCGAGTACGCCGCGGCAGCGCCTGTCACGAGCCGCCAGCCTCGGCTGGATAAATATCTGCGCGACCGGGTGTTCCTGAATGGCGGGGACGGCTTCCTCGACAGGCTCGACGCCCACGTCGCTGCCGAGTTCTCCCGGTATCTCGGTGATCTCCTGGTCCTCCACGACGTCAGAGCGTGGATGCCCGCCGCGACAGACCTTCGTGAATGGGGTTTCAACCTCGCCGTCAAGGGAGAGGTCGAAATCCAGCGTCTTGTTGCGGACATTATCGATCGAAAGCGCCCAACGACCCAATACATTGAATTCGTACTTGGGCCGATGGTGAAATGGCTCCGACGCAACGCGGCAAAGGAAGCGTACCGACCTGTAATCGATCTCATGCAGGACATCCTCGAGCGCAACATGCCGTTCGGAGAGGGGCATATCATCTTCAATGCCGTGCAAGCGCGCCACCTCTACTGTGTCAACTCCGCTCATGCAGACTATGGGATCACGAAGGATCGGGTCAGAGTATTGATGAAAGCGAATGATCCTGGGTTTCGCGATGGCCTGCCTGACAGCCGCACTTATTTCGACGCCGCGGCTTTGCGGCCCATCCTGGAAGCCGCCAGAAGTACCCTGACGAGCAAGCAAGCAGGCGCGGCACTTGGTCTTCGTGATGAGCGAGTTCACGACCTTCTCGATGCGGGCATTATCGAGCAGGTAGAGACACGGTCTGATGCTGAACGGGCGTACACCCGCATTCGCAGGTCTGCGGTGGAAGAATTGGTTCAGCGCCTGACGGAAAACACGACAACGGTAACCCGAGACGCAGGGCACCTGTCGCTGGCCGACGCCGCCAGAACATGGCGTCGTCCGTTCCACACACTGGTATCCATGATCCTCGAAGGAAGCCTCGAGAGGTTTGTGCTCCCAGGCAACGCACCCGTTTTTCAGAGATTACGGGTGTCACCGCGCGCTTTGGTCAGCCCCTTGGCGGGAGGTGACGACGAACTGATGAGGCTCAAAGAAGCTGAACTCGCGCTCGGCACGACGACCAGCACCATCGCGGACTTGCTCAAGCGTGGCTATCTCCGTCAGCGAACCCTTCGTCGCGAGACCGGACGGACGGTGAAATTCATCGAGCGGCAGTCTCTCAGTGAGTTTCACGCGACCTATGTGTCGCTGACGGAGATCGCGCAATCCCGCAAGGGATACAGGGCCGCGATCAAGGCAGAACTCGACAAAGCTGGAATCGCGCCGATCTTCGAACCCGAAGGATTCATCGCCCGCTTCTACAGGAGATCAGAGATTACCCGGATTGGGTAAGATCGACCCCAAATCGGGTAGAGACCGTCTTATAAAACCCGCTCCCGCGGGTTTTTCTTTGGCTTGCTTCCGAATGTGCCCAAATCAAATGCCGCGGGATGCCCAAGATGTTTTGGAGGCCCCAAAAATTACCTAATGTTTTCAACGATTCATTCTGCAAAATGGACAAACCAAGACCGCGTAATCAAGTTGTCTTAGTTGGGCAGGGTTGGGAACGTTCGGCCGGCCGGGGTATTCAGACCGCGCCATGTGCCCGATTTATGGCCCAAAGACCCGCAAACGTCCCCAGCTGCACGGGCCTTTTGATTCTTCGCGTGGGCGCCGGATCATTCACTGACGGTTCAGGTCTGACTAAGCATTCTCGTGTTTATGGAACCGAAGGCGCCGACACACGTTCAAGTGCCTCAATGGGAGATGACATCATGAAGCTTCTGGCCGCGGTTGTTGCGCTCGTATCGGTCGGCATTCTCAGTGGATGCGTTGACGACAGCGGGTATCGCTCTGGCGGGTATTATTCCTCAGGAGTTTACTATCGCTCATACGACAGGGATCGCTATTACAGGGATCGCTATTACCGCGACTATGATCGCAAGGACTGGCGGGATCGCCGTGAGCACAGAGAGCGACGCGAGGATCGTAGAGATTGGCGCGGCGAACAGCCACGCCAGCCGGAATCCGGCGGCAATAATCGCGTGATACGTCCGCACATTTTGTATCGAAACGCTGATTGACCGCCGATACTAGGATGGCGTTTGGTTAGGATAAGCGGCCAAGCGATGGGCGCGATCTCAAGAACGAACTGCTCAACGGCCGGCTGCTCGCGCTGGTCCGCCTGCACCTTGGCCGACTAGCCGTAAGCGTATAACCAGACGTTATCCCGCCACGCGATGAAGGCCTGAGCTTCTTCCGCCCATTTCTGCTTCGTTGATCCGATATAGGATGCCAGCGTCACGCCGTCGCAGCACTGACGCTCACGCGCTGTGCTGTCGACAAGGTCTGGATGGCATTCTCCCTGTAGTCGCTGATGGTGGGCCCGATGTCAGGTGGGATAGGGGGGCCTACTGGAACGATTCCGCCATGCTTCCGCTTTCGCTTGCCGAGGTAGTTCAAGAACTCTATCCAGTCAGCTTCCGAAATCTCGATTGCCCCATCAGTGTCTTGGCCACCGTGGAACTCATCCTAATAGAAGCCGACAGGGAAGCCGCTTTCGTTGAATGTCGCGTATCTCATATCAGAACCCCGAAGCCCGCCATTTGTATGTCTGCCCCGGTGCACCGAAGGCGGACTGATTTATGTACCTCAATATCCAATTTATAGAACTCAACGAGATTGAGTTCGCATTGAATGACAAAGCTTCCGATCCTTGCGCATTGCCGGCACTCGCTAGTGGGGCAAATATCAGTCAGGTACTTGATGCAACTTCAAAAATTAGGTGCACCGCTTTCGACGGACCGCCTTGTCCTGCGCGAATTCACAAGAGGCGATTTCCCCGGCTATTCAGCCTACCATTCTCTGCAGGAGGTTTATCGATATCTTTACGCTGCACCTCCAACTGGAGATGCTTTGCGAGAGCAGTTCTCGGCGATTTTGGCGGCACCATTTGAGAAGGATGGCGACACCTATCGACTGGCCGTCGAGCGAAAGGCTGACAACGCACTGGTCGGTGAAGTCCTGTTGAAGCTGGCAAGTGTTGATGCACTGCAGGGAGAGGTTGGATATATTTTCAATCCAGAATTCGCGGGGAACGGGTATGCAACGGAGGCTGTTGGCG
The DNA here is from genome assembly GCF_055382365.1 of Agrobacterium sp. 5Ca39. Lineage (NCBI taxonomy): Bacteria > Pseudomonadati > Pseudomonadota > Alphaproteobacteria > Hyphomicrobiales > Rhizobiaceae > Agrobacterium > Agrobacterium sp. 5Ca39. Next base: position 1,476,108 of record NZ_AP026436.1, read on the forward strand.
CGATGGTCAGCATAGGCTTCTCGTCAATCGGATTTCATCGAATCTTCGCGCGGCTGGACGCTGCGAATGAGGGTTCGGTCGGCGTTGTTGAGCGCCTTGGACTGCGTCGAGAAGCGCATTTGATCCAGAACGACCGCTTCCGAGACGTCTGGGGAGACGAGTATATTTACGCGGTTCTTGCTTCGGAATGGAAATCGCGCGCCGGCGTAATTTTGCCGTCCGCTTAGGGCCGACGGCCATAATCGCGCAGAAGCGCCAATTGCGGTCATTGATTAATTGTTTGCTGTCCCCTAAAATCCGCCCAATAGCAGAGGAGATGTATGCCCAGAGGCTTGTGATTTCGACCGCAATTTGCGGCTTCACCTGGCACCAGTATCGGTAGCCGGACCTTTTTGCATATCTTTTCTGCGGAGTTTCTCATGAAATTCGAGGACGTTATCATCCGGCCTTTCGAGGCCTCGGACACAGTAAATCTCTCCAACATCTGGCTCGAAGCCTCGTTGCTTGCTCATCCGTTTATCGGCGAGCGTCGTTTGATGGAGCAAAAGGCACTTATTGAGGAACAATATTTGCCTGGCGCCCAAACGTGGGTCGCAACATTAAACGGCCAAGCTGCGGGCTTTATCAGTCTGCTCGACACTTTCATCGGCGGCTTATTTGTTTCCCCGTGCCATCAAGGCCTCGGTATCGGGCGTAAACTCGTTTCGCACGCGCTGAATTTGAAGGGCGAGCTTTCGCTTGAAGCCTATACTGAAAACGTGCAGGCGATGGGCTTCTATAGATCGCTCGGCTTTCAGGAGCTTTCCCGTCGCGCGATTGATGATGAAGGTTATCCGTTCGAAAATGCCCGTTTGCGGCTAGTCGGCTAAAGACAACTCGTCGGGCGACACGGTAGCCGCCCGACAACCGCTTTGGCCAATCCCCGTCATTAGAATGAGCGGCGGAGGCCCACCGCTTTAGCCGATTTGCATACTTCCATCCTGCTCCCAAGCAGAACGCCTATGCCAGCACTTGCTCTACCCCTGCCCCATCAGCGTGAAATAGCCCCATGCGGCGGCGAAAAACAATATGACAGCAGCAATCGTCAATGCCCTCTTCGCTTTTGGCCCGAGCGGTTCGCGCGGCTTCTTCGGCGGCACCGGTTTGCGGAACTTCACCACATTGTCGTTCATTTCATCATCGTCCTGAATGTCGCTGCTGAAACCTCTGCCGCATCTGTGGCATCGGCTTTTGGAATACCTATCTCTAGCAGACCAGAACTATCATAAATATTACCAAGTTTTCACTTCACCCTTGGGGCAAGCTATGTCACTTCCCACAATCAGAGGAATATAACGGCGACAGACGGACGAACAAACCGGAGAGCGGCGGCAACTCTCTGTAGTATTTTGAACTTTGCGGGTGACGAGAATGAATGACGCCAATACCAGTGGCAGCGATACCAAAAACAGCCAGCCCGATCTGCGCGAGATTTTGGGGACGACCAGAAACGGCCGCAAGAAAAAGTCGCGTCGGTTCCTCTATGTGGCAGCAGCCATTGTGCTGATTGGCGGCGGTCTTGGTTATTATTACCAGTCACGCGCAGTCGGTGTGGCTTATAGCTACACCACGGAAGCAGCACGTCAGGGCGATCTCTCGGTCATCGTCACCTCCACCGGCTCGGTTCAGCCGACGGATCAGGTTGATATATCGAGCGAACTGTCCGGCACGGTGCGCAAGGTCAACGTCACCTACAACACCCCGGTCAAGGCCGGAGACGTTCTGGCGGAGCTGGATACCAACAAGCTGGAAGCCGACGTGCAGAGCGCCCGCGCCAAGCTCGCTTCCGCCAAGGCCAATGTGCTGAAGGCCCGCGCGGACCTTGGCTCGGCAAAGACATCCATGGAGCGCCTGCGATCCCTGGTTCAGAACCGCGTCTCCAGCCAGCAGGATCTGGACGCCGCGCAGTTCACCCATGATGCGGCGGCCGCAACGCTTGAGGTCAATGAGGCGACCGTGCTGTCGGCGGAAGCGGATCTGCGGCTCGCCGAGGTCAATCTGGGCAAGGCCAAGATCGTTTCGCCGATCGATGGCGTTATCCTCACCCGCAGCGTCGATCCGGGCGCCACGGTCGCCTCCTCGCTCAATGCCCCTGTTCTCTTTACCATCGCCGGCGATCTGCGCCACATGGAGCTGCAGGTCTCGGTGGATGAGGCCGATGTCGGCAAGGTGGAAACCGGGCAGAAGGCCACATTCAACGTCGATGCCTATCCCGACCGCAGCTTCCCGGCCGAGATCGAGACCGTGCGCTTCGCCTCGGAAACCGTATCCAACGTGGTGACCTATAAGGGCATATTGACGGTCGACAATGCAGAACTGCTGCTTCGCCCCGGCATGACGGCAACGGCCAATATCATCGTTGAAGAGATCAAGGATGCCCTGCTGGTACCCAATTCCGCGCTTCGTTATACACCGCCGCGCGAATCCGCTTCGCGTGGGGGCGGGTTGATGAGCCTGTTCCGACCGCCCCGCATGGGCCGCTCGCAAAACCGCGATGCCGGCCAGGCCGCCCAGGGTAAAAGGACGGTCTGGGTGCTGCGCAACAACAATCCGGTTTCCGTCGCAATCGAAACTGGCTCCACCGACGGCCAGCATACCGTGGTGAAATCTGGCGAATTAAAAGCCGATGACCAGGTAATTACCGACGCAACGGCCCGTAACGCCGGCTGACGGAGGACAAGCGCATGCAACAGCCGCCGCTCATCGAGTTCCGTGATGTCGTGAAGCAATATGGTCGCGGCGAAGCGACGATCCGCGCGCTCGACGGCGTCAGCCTGTCGATCTGCGAGAAGGAATTCGTCGCCATCATGGGACCGTCGGGATCGGGCAAATCCACCTCGATGAACATCATCGGCTGTCTGGACGTCCCATCGGCTGGCGAATATCTCTTCCAGGGCGTGCCGACCAGCGGCTTCGATAACGAACATCTGACGCTGCTGCGCCGGCACATGCTCGGTTTCGTGTTTCAGGGCTTCAACCTTCTCTCCCGCACCTCTGCGGTGGAAAATGTCGAACTGCCGCTGATCTATCGGGGCATGAAGGCCTCGGAACGGCGTGAGCGCGCCATGGAGGCGCTGGCGCAGGTGGGCCTCAAAGGCCGCGAAGATCACACCACGCAGGAGCTTTCAGGCGGCCAGCAGCAGCGTGTGGCCATTGCCCGCGCCATCGTCACCCGCCCCGCGCTGCTTCTGGCCGACGAGCCGACCGGCAATCTCGATACGAAGACGAGCGTCGAAATCATGGAACTGATAACCTCGCTCAATCGCGACAAGGGCATCACCGTCGTCATGGTAACCCATGAGGAGGATATCGCCGCTTATGCCGGGCGCCTGCTGCGTTTTGTCGACGGCCACCTCGCCTCCGATAGCGCCGCGGATCATAAGGAGACATTGGATGTTCTTTGAAACATCGCGTCTTGCGTTGCGCGCCATCAGCCGCAACCTGTTGCGCTCCTTTCTCACGGTGCTCGGCGTCGTCATTGGTGTGGCCGCCGTCATTGCCATGGTCACCATCGGCAACGGTACGACCGAGCAGGTAAAATCGGAACTGTCACGGCTCGGCACCAACATGCTGTTCGTGCGCCCCGGCCAGTTTGGCCCCGGCCGCGCCAGCACCGAAGCCAAGCGCTTCGATGACCGCGATGTCGAGGCGATCCGCAACCAGATATCGGGCATCCGCGCCGTCGCACCGCAGAACCGCAGTTCCGCCGCAACCGTCATTTTCGGCGGCAAGAACCACCAGACAAGCGTCATCGGCACCACCAATGATTACCTGATCGCCCAGGACTGGACGATCGCGCTGGGTCGTGACTTCCAGCCCGCCGAAGATCGCGGCGGTCAGATCGGCTGCATCATCGGCGAAACCGTGCGTCAGGAACTGTTCGGTGCGGAAAACCCTGTGGGACAGACGATCCGCGTCAGCAACATCTCCTGCCCCGTCATCGGCGTTCTCGCCCGCAAAGGCCAGTCCGGCCTCGGCGACGATCAGGACGACACGATCATCATGCCGCTCAAAATCCACCAGCGGCGCATTGGCGGCACCACCACCATTTCCTCGATCATGGTTTCGGCGCAGGATGGCGTTTCCACCGCCAAGGTGCAGAGCGACCTGCAAAACCTGCTGCGCGAGCGTCGCCGCATCAACATCGGCCGCGAGGATGATTTTACTGTCAACGACATGACGCAGATCGCTTCCGCCATGACCGGCACGACGACGCTTCTCACCGGACTTCTCGGCGCGGTCGCCGCCGTCAGCCTTCTCGTGGGCGGCATCGGCATCATGAACATCATGCTCGTCTCGGTAACGGAGCGCACGCGTGAGATCGGCATTCGGCTTGCCATCGGCGCATTGGAAAAACAGGTGCTGACACAGTTTCTGGTGGAAGCGGTGATGCTCTCGGCCTTCGGCGGCATCGTCGGCATCCTCACCGGCCTCGGCCTCGCCTACGCGGTCGTCAGCTTCCTCAACGTGCCTTTCGTCACCAGCCCATCGATCATCTTCCTCGCCTTCGCCTTTTCAGCCGCCATCGGCGTGATTTTCGGCTATTTTCCCGCGCGGCGTGCGGCGAGTCTCAGCCCGATCGAAGCCCTGAGACACGAGTGATCAATCCGGCCTAACGATCTGCGGCTTGCCGCCATTCCTCAAGCGCCTGTTCTACATCGGTCTGGTAAGACGGCGGGTAGTTTCGCTGCAGGAGGGCGTGCAAATATAATTCAACGGCCCGCCTTTGAGCGTCGTTCAACAGCGCAAATTTCTCCGGGCGGCCGCGCAGATGGGGCACGAACTCGTGCCGGTAACAACCGTCGAGATCGGCGATCATGTAGGCGGGTAGATGAAACCGCATTGCTTCGGCATCAAAAAACGCAGGACTGGCGGAGTGGAGGTCCACGTCCTCCACCGTGATCGCAGACCAATCGTCCTTTTCATCCTCGGCGCGGCGGGCGGCAAGCACATCATGGCTCGCGTAATCATCAATCGCGGCGGCCTCACGAAGACCCACACCGCCGCCTAGGGTGACGTGCGCGAAAGCAGCATTTACCGCCGCCCTTGCCGTGGCCGTGATCTCCCCTGCCGGTCTCAACACGTGAACCGCCCGTTCAATGATGGCCCCCTCCGCCCCCGTCTCCACGCACCGTTGGCCACTCGCCGCCTTCAGTTCGTTCGAACTGAACGCCTTCCGTGGTGGCTGATGACACGCGCCTGCGTGCTTTAGCCTCCCAAGAAAAGGAGAGGAAAAGAATACCGACAACCAACGTCAGGCCGACCAGAATGCCGGCAGCAACGAGGCCAGGTGTCCAAACATCAATCGAGCTGCTGCTATTCCCCACGCCGGCTACCCCCTCACTGAAACCATCCGCATTCAATCTTGCTTCATGACGTCAATCGGATAGGCTCTCCGGAAATCTACCGCATGGAGTCTCGATGTTCAAATCCGTATCCGATAGCGCTGCGGCTGCAGACGGCGGATCGCTTGCCCTTTTTGTGGAGCGACAGGACGGGCAGACGGAAGTGTTTGTGATCCATCGCTCGCTCGCATCGCGCGGGACGCCTCACTATAACAGGATCACGTCAAGCCTCCGGCCACTCTCTGCAGAAGATTGTCGGGAGATCGCCGCGGCTCTCGAACCGCTATTGATGACCACGCCATCAATCCATCCGCTGGCCGATTTCATCGAAGCCTTCAAACAGCAGTCATGATCCTTGGAAAGCTGATTTTGCGTGAGACGCAGTCTGCGGAAAAAACCTGAAACTTGTCATCCGTTACCCTCGGGCTTGACCCGAGGATCTACAAACGTCTCAAGCGATTTGACGGGGATGGAACCCTCGGGTCAAGCCCGAGGATGACGTCGCGTTTGTGGGAGCGCTGTGTGCATAAGAATGTCTACCTCTCCATCGCAGAGATAGCGTAACCAATCAAACGCTGGCTTCTGCCTCACGCTGCTTTGCAAGCGCGGCGAGATCCGCAGGCTTCAACTCAACCGATTCACCGCAGCCGCAGGCAGAGGTCTGGTTCGGATTGTTGAAGGTGAAACCGGAGCGCATCTTGGTCACTTCGAAATCCATCTGCGTGCCGAGCAGATAAAGCACGGCGGAAGGCTGAACCCAGACTTTCGCGCCTTCGAATTCCACCAGATCGTCCTTCGCATCCGGCTCGGTCACGAGGTCGATGGTATATTCCATGCCCGCGCAACCGCCCTTCTTGATGCCGACGCGCACGCCCTTGGCGTCCGGTCCGGAATTTTCGACGATCGCTTTAACGCGCGAGGCAGCAGCCCCGGTCATGGTCATGATTGCAAAGCCCATGGGCCCATTCTCCTTCGACAATCGAGTTCAAGGCTCGATGCTTATGGAATTCAATTTAAGTGCGCCTGACGATGTCATCAAGGGATGACACCAGGCAAAATCAAATCAGTACCAGCCGACGGCAACCTGCGCTTCTTCCGACATGCGGTCCGGCGTCCACGGCGGATCGAAGGTCATTTCGACGGTGACACCGGAAACACCTTCGACGGCGCCAACGGCGTTCTCCACCCAGCCCGGCATTTCGCCAGCGACGGGGCAACCGGGGGCAGTCAGCGTCATGACGATCTTGACCATCCGGTCATCTTCGATATCGATCTTGTAGACCAGCCCGAGTTCGAAGATGTCGGCCGGAATTTCCGGGTCATAAACGGTCTTCAGCGCCGCGATCACATCGTCGCTGAGGCGTGCAAGCTCATCCGGCGGAATGGTGGATACCTTTTCCTGAGCTTCGGTCGCATCCTGGGTCTTTGCAGTGGCATCGGCAGTCATGGTCTTAAACCTCAATCCTGATTTCAAGCTGCGATATCAGGCGAAAAATTTGCGCGCATATTCCAGCGCCTCGACAAGAGAGTCTACTTCGGCGCGGGTATTGTAAAGGCCGAACGATGCCCGGCATGTGGAGGTGACGCCGAAGCGTTTCAAGAGCGGCATGGCGCAATGGGTGCCGGCCCGCACGGCAACGCCGCGCCGGTCGATCACCATCGAGACATCATGGGCGTGAATACCCTCAAGCTCGAAGGAGAAAATGCCGCCCTTGTCCGGTGCATTACCGATGATGCGCAGCGAATTGATCTCGCGCAGCCGCTCCGCGGCATAAGCGGCAAGATCGGCCTCATGTGCAGCAATCGCGGCACGGCCGAGATTATCCATATAATCGAGCGCATAACCGAGGCCGATCGCCTGCACGATGGGCGGCGTACCCGCTTCGAAACGATGCGGCGGCTCGTTATAGGTGACATTGTCTTCGGAAACGTCGAGGATCATCTCGCCGCCGCCCTGGAACGGCCGCATCTCGCGCAGCCGGTCCGCCTTGCCATAGAGCACGCCGATGCCCGAGGGACCATAAAGCTTGTGGCCCGTCATCACATACCAGTCGCAATCGATATCGCGCACATCCACCGGCATATGAACCGCACCCTGTGATCCATCGATCAGCACCGGAATGCCACGCTCATGCGCGATACGGCAGATTTCCTTGACCGGCACGATGGTGCCGAGCGCATTCGACATATGGGTGATGGCAACGAGCTTGGTGCGCTCCGTCAGGCTCTTTTCGAAAGCCTCGATATGAAACGCGCCGTCATCATCAACAGGCACCCAGACCAGCTTGGCGCCCTGCCGCTCGCGGATGAAATGCCACGGCACGATATTGGAGTGGTGCTCCATGATCGAGATGACGATCTCGTCGCCCTCGCCGATCTTGGGCATGCCATAACCGTAAGCGACCGTATTGATCGCCTCGGTGGAGGATTTGGTAAAGACGATCTCGTCCACCGAACCGGCATTGAGGAACCGGCGCACTTTTTCGCGCGCCGCCTCATAGGCATCGGTTGCGGCATTGGAGAGGAAATGCAGGCCGCGATGCACGTTTGCGTACTCATTTGCATAAGCATGCGAAACGGCGTCGATCACCACCTGCGGCTTTTGAGCAGACGCGCCGTTGTCGAGATAGACCAGCGGCTTGCCATAGACCTCGCGCGACAGGATCGGGAAATCCCGGCGCACGGCTTCGATGTCATAAGGGGCCGCCATTGCGGTCTGGTCCATTTCTCGGGCCCTTTCATGGTGCTCTTCTGGAGAGCTCCGGGTTTTGCAGCCGTTACCGCTGCTTCACGTCACCCTCGGGCTCGTCCCGAGGATGACGACGGAGAGGTTGCTAAGCGTGATGCTCCAGCCAGCCGGAAATGATCGTCTCCAGCGCCTCTACCAGATTTTCTTCTTCCAGTTCCTCGACGATCTCGGCAACGAAAGCGTTGACGAGCATCGCCCGTGCCTTTGCCCGCGGAACGCCGCGTGCCATCAGGTAGTAGAGATGGTTGTCGCTGATATCGGCAACCGTCGCGCCATGGCCGCACTGAACGTCGTCGGCGAAGATTTCCAGTTCCGGCTTTGCCGAGAACTCGCCATCGTCAGACATGAGCAGCGTGTTGCACGCCATCTTCGCGTCGGTCTTCTGGGCATCCGGTGCGACCCGGATCATGCCCTGGAAAATGCCCTTCGCGCGGTCGAACACCACGTTGCGGAAAACTTCCGTCGAGGTCGTGTTCGGCACGTTGTGGCCAAGAACCATCGTCACGTCCGTATGGGTTTCGCCACCGAGAAGGTTGACGCCGCGAACGATGAGATCAGTGCCCTCGCCTTCCACATCGATGCGCAGTTCCTGACGCACCAGCTTGCCGCCGGCATTGATCAGGAAGAGACGTAACTTCGCTTCCGCGCCAAGCTTGATGCGCAGCTGGCCAAGGTGAATATCGGCGGCACCCTGCTGTTGCAAAAGGATCCAGGTTGCTTCCGCGCCATCCTCAACGACGATATCGCTGACCGAAGAGACAAGCGCCGCATCGAGCGTCACCGAAAGGTGACGTTCAATGACGGTCGCTTTCGAACCCTTGCCGAAGCGCACCGGGAAGCGGCTGTGAACCTGGCCTGCGCCATGGATAGCCTGCAGTTCGATCGGCTTGTCGAGCTCAGCATCGGCGGGAATTTCGACCACGAGGCCGTCACGCACAAAGCTGCCATTGATGCGGCCAATCGTGTCATCCTTGCTGGCTTCCGCAAGGCCAGCCGCGGCAGAGCCGTCGAGCAGGCTGTCGGCAAAGCGCGATACGCTGACACCATCGACCTTGCCGATATCGGCCGTGCCATGCAGCATGTAAGCCACAGGCGAACCGGCAATAATCGACGCAGCCTTCTCGATGACAGGCGCGGGCCGGTCTTCCGGAACCGTGCGCAGCAGGCTCTTCAGATCGGTATAGTGCCAGGCCTCGATGCGGCGTGTCGGAAGACCACCGGTCTTCAGATCGTCGAACAGCACGTCACGCGCGGCAACCACGGCGCCGTCGCCGGGCAGCTCGCTGAACTTGGCGGTGTAGGCATCGACCAGCGCGGTTTCCGCTGGCGTCAGCCGGTTGGTAGCTTGAATGTTCATGGACATCACCTCCTGGCCTTCGATCAGGCCGCTTCACCGATGATGTCGGCGTAACCGTTGTTTTCCAGTTCCAGCGCGAGAGCCTTGTCACCCGAGCGGATGATCTTGCCCTTGTAGAGAACGTGAACGCTGTCAGGCACGATGTAGTCGAGCAGGCGCTGATAGTGGGTGATGACAACGGTGGCGCGATCCGGCGACTTCAGCGCGTTGACGCCGTCAGCCACGATCTTCAGCGCGTCGATGTCGAGACCGCTATCGGTTTCGTCGAGAACGCAGAGCTTCGGCTCCAGAAGCGCCATCTGCAGGATTTCGGCACGCTTCTTCTCACCGCCGGAGAACCCGACGTTGAGCGGACGCTTCAGCATCTCCATGTCGATCTTCAGATCGCCGGCCGCTTCCTTGACGCGACGGATGAAATCAGGCGTCGTCAGCTCGGACTCGCCGCGCGCCTTGCGCTGCTCGTTCATCGCAACCTTCAGGAATTGCATGGTAGCGACGCCCGGAATTTCGACCGGATACTGGAAGGCAAGGAAAATGCCCTTGGCCGCACGCTCGGCAGCGTCCAGTTCCAGAATGCTTTCGCCGTTATAGAGAATGTCACCGGAGGTGACTTCATAGTCCTCACGGCCCGACAGGATGTAGGACAGCGTCGACTTGCCGGAACCGTTCGGGCCCATGATGGCCGCAACTTCACCAGCGGCAACCTTCAGGTTGAGACCCTTGATGATCTCGGTTTCGGTATCGGCGATCTTCGCGTGCAGGTCGATGATTTCAAGCATGGTATTGTTCCTGTTCATGGTGCGGTTTCAAGGACCGCCTCGTGCGCCCCATCAGGGCTTGTCTCAAATCTCTCATCCGTCATCCTCGGGCTTGACCCGAGGATCCGGGAAGTGGGTTGTCTCTGCTCAGGCCAAGGGCCGTAGATCCTCGGGTTAGGCCCGAGGATGATGTCGAGCAAGGAGTTAACCGACCGAGCCTTCCAGCGAAATGCCGATCAGCTTCTGCGCTTCCACGGCAAATTCCATCGGCAGTTCCTGAATGACTTCCTTCACGAAGCCGTTGACGATCAGCGCGATCGCCGCTTCCTCGGGAATGCCGCGCTGCAGGCAATAGAACAGCTGGTCTTCGGAAATCTTCGACGTCGTCGCCTCATGCTCGAAGTGCGCGGAGGAGTTCTTCGCCTCGATGTAAGGCACGGTATGAGCGCCGCACTTGTCGCCGATCAGCAGGGAGTCGCACTGCGTGAAGTTACGCGTGTTGGTCGCCTTGCGGTGGGCCGAGACCTGGCCGCGATAGACGTTTTCCGAGAAACCGGCGGCGATGCCCTTGGCGATGATGCGGCTCGACGTGTTCTTGCCGAGATGGATCATCTTGGTGCCGCTGTCGATCTGCTGGTGACCATTGGAGACCGCGATCGAATAGAACTCGCCACGGCTGTCATCGCCGCGCAGGATGCAGGACGGGTATTTCCAGGTGATGGCCGAACCGGTCTCCACCTGCGTCCACGAGATCTTCGAGCGGTTGCCACGGCAATCGCCGCGCTTGGTCACGAAGTTGTAGATGCCGCCCTTGCCTTCCTTGTCGCCCGGATACCAGTTCTGGACGGTGGAATATTTGATTTCGGCATCATCGAGCGCCACGAGTTCAACAACGGCGGCGTGAAGCTGGTTCTCGTCGCGCTGGGGAGCGGTGCAGCCTTCCAGATAGGAGACGTAGGCACCCTCTTCGGCGATGATCAGCGTGCGCTCGAACTGGCCGGTGTTCTTCTCGTTGATGCGGAAATATGTGGAAAGCTCCATCGGGCAACGAACGCCCTTCGGCACGAACACGAAGGAACCGTCGGTGAAGACGGCCGAGTTCAGCGTCGCATAAAAATTGTCCGTCGTCGGAACGACCGAGCCGAGATATTTCTTCACCAGCTCCGGATGCTCGCGCACGGCTTCCGAGATCGACATGAAGATCACGCCTGCCTTCGCCAGTTCCGCCTTGAAGGTGGTGACGACGGAGACGCTGTCGAACACGGCATCAACAGCGACCTGACGCTTTTCGACGCCGGCGAGGATTTCCTGTTCTTTCAGCGGAATGCCGAGCTTTTCATAGACCTTCAGCAGCTCCGGGTCGACTTCATCGAGCGACTTCGGGCCGGGGGTGCTTTTCGGCGCGGCATAATAATAGAGATCGTTGAAGTCGATCTTGGGGTAGCTGACGCGCGCCCAGGTCGGCTCTTCCATCGTCAGCCAGCGCTTGTAAGCCTCAAGACGCCATTCTAGCATCCATTCCGGCTCCTGCTTCTTGGCCGAGATGAAACGGATCACCTCTTCCGAAAGACCCTTCGGGGCCTTGTCGACTTCGATATTGGTTTCGAAGCCGTATTTATACTGGTCCACATCGATCTGGCGGACCTGATCGATCGTTTCCTGAACCGCTGCCATGTCGTTCTCCAATCTCGCCGGAGCCAAGGTCCGGTGGCTTGTCAACGTATCAAGGCGGAAAGCCGCCTTATTCATCTTCGGGCAAATCGCTCCGAGCCGTCGGCCGGGGCAGAGCTTATACCCATGTAGGTGCGGGATGGCGCTTTTCACACATCCCGGCAAGCGGAAAATTGCTAATCCGCAATTCTTTGCCGCATTTTACGCGGCCTGACCGGAAAGCTTGCGCCGTCCGGCAATTTTCGCAAACGCAGCGAGCGTCCGTTCGATGTCCGCCTCGTCAGTCGCGTAGCCAATCGAAATCCGGAGCGCGCCGAGCTTGGGATCGCGCCCCATCGCGGTCAAGACATGGCTTTCGCCCACCTTGCCCGATGAGCAGGCCGACCCTGCCGACAGTGCGATACCTTCTATATCGAAGGCGATCTGCCCGGTCTCGGCCTTCAGGCCCGGAAGCGTGAAAAACGTGGTATTGGCGACGCGCGTGACATCGTCACCGTGGATGATCACATCAGGCGCGTTCATGCGCATACCGTTTTCCAGCCGCGCCCGCAGCGCGGAAAGACGCGCCGCCTCAGCCTCGACATTCCGAGCAGCAACAGCGGCGGCAGCACCAAAACCGATAACGGACAGGGTATTTTCCGTACCCGAACGATGGCCCTTTTCCTGGCCGCCACCATGGATCAGCGGCTTCGGCATCATCACCTCGCCGCGCGAGATAAGAGCGCCGGCACCCTTCGGGCCACCGAGCTTGTGAGACGAAATCACAAGGAAATCCGCATCGAGCGCGTTGATATCGAGCGGCACGCGGCCGGCAGCCTGAACAGCGTCGACAACCATCAGACCGCCCGCCGCATGAACCAGCCGCGCCGCTTCCGCCACAGGCTGAAGGACGCCGGTTTCATTATTAACCAGCATGCAGGCGACCAGCGGCAGCCCGGACGACCTGTCATGCGAAGACAGCAACGCTTCAAGCGCGGCAAGATCAAGGACACCCGCTGACGTAACGGGAACTTCCGTTACGTCACTCTTTTCGAAACGGCCACCTTCGCGGAATGCGGGATGCTCGATGGCGGAAACATAGAGCCGGCTTACCCGAACCGGGCTGCGTCCCATCCTGAATTCCGGCACAAGCACCAGATTGGCCGCTTCCGTTGCACCGCTGGTAAAGGTCACATGCGCCGGCTCAGCGCCGCCAAGCGCCGCAACCTCCCGGCGAGCCGTCTCGACGGCGGCGCGGGCGGCACGCCCTTCGCGGTGGACGGAAGACGGATTGCCGGCAAGATCAAGCGCAGACACAAGCACCTCCCGCACGGCCGGCAGAAGCGGCGCCGTGGCGTTCCAGTCCATATATGTGCGCGTCAAAACCGTCATCGCCGAAAGGCTTCATCCAATCTTCAATGCGCGAAAACGCATTTTTCTTGAAATTACAGTTGCGCTTGCCTTATGACACCACCCGAGTGCTTTAGCACACGCAAAGTTTCGAATTATTCTAAACTGCGTTCTAGAAAAGATGACAGAGTTCGTCAAGTCTTCTCATCGGAAGAATGCGGTTGGAGAATGAAAAAACACGACCGGAGTACCAATGCCCGAAGTCATCTTTAACGGCCCTGCGGGTCGCCTCGAAGGCCGTTATCAACCCTCCAAGGAAAAGAGCGCGCCGATCGCGATCATCCTTCATCCGCACCCGCAGTTCGGCGGCACGATGAACAACCAGATCGTCTATCAGCTCTTCTATCTTTTCCAGAAGCGCGGCTTCACGACGCTCCGGTTCAACTTCCGCTCCATCGGCCGCAGCCAGGGCGAGTTCGACCACGGTGCGGGCGAGCTCTCCGATGCCGCCTCGGCGCTCGACTGGGTGCAGAGCCTGCATCCGGATTCCAAGAGCTGTTGGGTGGCGGGTTACTCCTTCGGCGCCTGGATCGGCATGCAGCTTCTGATGCGCCGCCCGGAAATCGAAGGTTTCATGTCGATTGCCCCGCAGCCGAACACCTACGACTTCTCCTTCCTTGCGCCCTGCCCGTCTTCTGGCCTCATCATCAATGGCGATTCCGACAAGGTCGCGCCCGAAAAGGATGTCAACGGCCTGGTCGAAAAGCTGAAGACGCAGAAGGGCATCCTCATCACCCACCGCACCGTCCCCGGCGCCAACCACTTCTTCAACGGCAAGGTGGATGAGCTGATGGGCGAGTGCGAGGACTATCTCGACCGTCGCCTGAACGGCGAGCTTGTGCCGGAACCGGCTGCCAAGCGTATTCGGTGATTTGGGGCGTATTTAAAGCAGGCCTTGATCGACCTATTATGATCCCGGCGGGCTTGGCTTACCCCCCTCTGCCCTGCCGGGCATCTCCCCCTCAAGGGGGGAGATCGAATCGTAGCACAACCTTTCGGCCATCTTGAACGTCCCAGCTGAGGCGAAGAGTAAGCCTCCTGCTGATCTCCCCCCTTGAGGGGGAGATGCCCGGCAGGGCAGAGGGGGGTAAGCCCCACCCGCCAACGTCATCAGCATCGCACCAAAACCCCACCCGTCACCGGCTCCTTCACCCCCGTCGTACCGGGATAGGTCAGCGGCAGCCCCTTCAGCGACCGAACGGCCAGATAGGCCCAGGCCTCCGCCTCCATCGCCCCACCATCGAACCCCGCGTCTTCCGCCGCAATCACCCGCGCTCCGACCTTTGCGGCTAGGTCTGCAAACTCCGCCATGATCACCGGATTGAGCCGACCGCCACCACAGACCACATAAGTCTTCGCCGCCTCCGGCAGATAGCTTGCCGACTTCAGAATGGCGGCCCCCGTCAGATGCGCCAAAGTCCGTGCACCATCGGCCAGCGAGACCTCACCCTTTTCCGGGGGCGCAAAATCGCCACGATCCAGCGAACGGCGAATATTTCCGGAAAAGAACGGGCTTTCCATATAGCGCGCCACCAGCGACGCGACGACGCTGCCGCCCGCCGCCGTCCTGCCGCCTTTGTCGAAGGCCTTGCCCGTATGGGCCTCGATCCACTGGTCGATCAGCATATTGCCGGGGCCGCTATCGAAAGCGGCAAGCTGGCCAGCTTCACCGATGAAGGTGAGGTTGGAGATACCGCCGATATTGACGAAGACCGCAGGCGTCTCAAACCCGTCAGGTAGGTTGGCAGACAGCGCCATGTGGTAGGCCGGAATGAGCGGCGCGCCCTGCCCGCCATGCACCATGTCATTGGCGCGCATATCGTAGACCACGTCGATACCGGTTTCTTCAGCCAGCAAGGGTCCGTCACCGATCTGGACCGTCAGCGCATCATCCGGCCGGTGCAGCACCGTCTGGCCATGAAAACCGATGACATCGATATCATCGGGCTGAAGCCGGTGACGGTGCAGAAAGGATTTCACCGCCGCCGCATGGGCAAGCGTCAGCTTGCGCTCTGCCTCATCAAGATCTCCGGGGCGTTCGCGCCGTTCACGGATGGATTTGGCCGTGACCAGCGCCTTCTGCCAGACGGCCCGCAGGCCGGGATCATAGGGAAAATAACGGCTCGGCCCATGCCGAACCACGCTTTCGCCATCGGTGCGCAGAAGCGCGATATCGATGCCGTCCATCGATGTGCCGCTCATCAGTCCGATTGCCGTTTTGACCTCGCCCACCTGCCGCTCTCCCGCAATCTCGAATCATGCTGACCTTGAATCCCGACATTCATGGCCGAAACGGGTGCACATTTCAAAAAACAATGATAAAGCCGCGACGGTCACCGGTTTTCGATGGCCGTAAAGATCAAACCAGAAAGTAAAAGGTTATGTCCAGGTTCAAGTCCGATTTCCTCCGCACGCTCGATGAGCGCGGCTTCATTCACCAGATCTCCGATGAGGCAGGTCTCGACGAATTGTTCGCCAAGGAAACCGTGACCGCCTATATCGGCTATGACCCGACGGCCTCGAGTTTGCATGTCGGCCACCTCACCCAGATCATGATGCTGCACTGGCTGCAGCAGACCGGCCACCAGCCGATCTCGCTGATGGGTGGCGGCACCGGCATGGTAGGCGACCCCTCCTTCAAGGAAGAAGCCCGCAAGCTGATGACGATCGACATGATTGAGGACAACATCACCTCGCTCAAGCACGTCTTCGCCAACTACCTCGATTACGACCGCCCCGGCAACCCGGCGCTGATGATCAACAATGCCGACTGGCTGCGCGGATTGAACTATCTCGAATTCCTGCGTGACGTCGGCCGCCACTTCTCGGTCAACCGCATGCTGTCCTTCGACAGCGTGAAGACACGCCTCGACCGCGAGCAGTCGCTGTCCTTCCTCGAATTCAACTACATGATCCTGCAGGCCTACGATTTCGTGGAACTGAACCAGCGCACGGGCTGCCGCCTGCAGATGGGCGGCTCTGACCAGTGGGGCAACATCATCAACGGCATCGACCTCGGTCACCGCATGGGGACGCCCCAGCTTTACGCGCTGACCTCGCCGCTTCTGACCACCTCCTCGGGTGCGAAGATGGGCAAGTCGGCCTCGGGCGCCGTGTGGCTGAACAAGGACCTGCTGCCGGTCTATGATTTCTGGCAATACTGGCGCAACACCGAAGATGCCGACGTCGTTCGCTTCGCCAAGCTCTTCACGACCCTGCCTATGGAAGAGATCGCGCGTCTGGCTACGCTCGGTGGATCGGAAATCAACGAGGCGAAGAAAATCCTGGCGACCGAGGTAACCGCAATCCTGCACGGCCGTGCCGCTGCGGAAGAAGCCGCGGAAACGGCGCGCAAGACCTTCGAAGAGGGCGCGCTGGCCGAAAACCTGCCTTCCATCGAGGTTCCGGCCTCCGAACTTGAAGCTGGCGTCGGCGTCCTCTCGCTCATCGTCCGCGCAGGTCTCGCCGGTTCGAATGGCGAGGCCCGCCGCCACGTTCAGGGCGGTGCGGTGAAGATCAATGATCAGGGCGTTTCCGACGAGCGCCAGATGATCGGCACCGGCGAAGTGACCAGTGATGGCGTCATCAAGCTGTCGGTAGGCAAGAAGAAGCACGTGCTGGTTCGCCCGGCCTGACACCCACACCGAACCTGTCATTGAGGGCCGCGAAAGCGGCCCTTTTTACTGGAACTCGAAAATCTGCCTGAAAACACCGGGCGCAATCAGCGACAGCGGGTTGATCGTCAGCTTCGGCTGGTCCGTCTGGCCGGAAAGCTTGAAGGTAATGCCGAGCAGGCCGCGGTCGCGCCCGTTGCCGAGGAAGATGCCGATAAAGGGCAACTCGCCGAACAGCCGGTTCAGCCCGTAGGCGGGCATGAAGGTGCCGGTCATGTCCATGCGGCCATTCTGATCCTTCAGCAGCCCCTGAAACGTTGCGCCGATCTGTTCACCGCGCACAACCCCGTTTTCCACCGCGATCGAACCGTTGACATACACAACCCGAGCAAAGCCGCGCTGGAACTTCTCCGAACTGACATCGATGTTGCGGCGGACCGCATTGTTGAGGCTCCTGCCATCCTCGCCCGTGGGCGTTGCGACGATGTCCTGCAACTTGGCCTCGTTGACCACCGAGAAATTGCGCAGATCCAGCGAGCCGCTCCAGTCGCTGCCATTGGCGGTCGTCAGTGCTAGGTTGAGAAGGCCGCCACGAATGCGGCTGTAGATATTGGCAAACCGCGCGAGCGAACCCGCATCGCTGCTGGTCAATGTCACAGTCCCCGTCGCGCCGCGATTGGTGGTCTGCGCGACCACCGCCTGTCCGTTGCCGGTCACGCCGCGAAAATCGATCGAGCGCACCTTGCCGTCACGCACGCTGACATCGGAATTGACATTGGCAAGGATCTCATCGTTGAACCCGTAGACCTTGTCAAACTGCGCCTTGATGGAAAGAGATGGCTGCGAACGAGACGTACCATCGCCACCGCCGGCGGGACTGCGCAGCTTCGACAGGAAAGGCCTTAGATCCGCGGATTTTCCGGAAGCATTGATAATATAGCCGTTTTTCGAAGCAGCCAACGAAACGGCATAATTATCGGAGGGCGAAAGCTGCACGCGGCTGAGATCGGCCGAGATCAGACCGCTCTTGTTGAAGGCAATGTCGCCGGCGGCGCCGAAACCATCGCCATCGAGGGAAAAATCCGTGATTGCGGTGCGACCGTCCGCCACTTCCATGGTAAAGGCGGCTTTTGCCGGAATGCCGATGCCCTTGCTCCAGCCAAGCCCCGGAAGAATGATCGACGCCTTGGTCAGATCGAGCCGTAGGTCCTGGCGTTTAGGATCGGCACCGTCGATCTCCAAAACGGTTGTGCCACCGAGAACCGAGGACAGCTCCGGCGCGAGTTTGGCAACCTGTGTCTCGGTCAATGTGGCCTTCAGGGACAGGGTGGGAGCCACACCGCTGTTCTTGCGCACGGGCTCCGTCATCTCGATATCCATCGGCACGTCATCGACGCGGCCTTTGCCCTGAAGCAGGAGCTGACGGTCGTTCAACGTCATGAAGCCGTCCAGCGCCGTCACCTTGTGGCCGGCGAAGGGTTTCGTCAGCGACAGGTTTTTCAGATCGAGATCGGCCGTCCACACCGGCGGAGGCGGGTTCTGGCTGGAAAGCAGGCCGATGGTCAGTTTCGCATTGGCTTGCACATCGCCGGCGAAATCCTCCGGCTTGAACTGCGTGTCCTTGAGCGCGTTGATCGGCTTCAGTGTCGCAAGCTCCGCTACGGCGTCTGCGGAGCCCGATACGCTGAGTTCGAGATTTCCAAGCAGAGGCTTGTCATAAACCGAGGAAATCACGAACCGGCTGTTCTCAAGCGCCAGCGAACGGTTGGACGGGAAATAGGACGTCGCCCGCTTGATTTCGACGGCCATCTTCCCGCCTACGAGATCGAAATGCGCATCGACATCACGCAGGGGCGGAATGTCGCCGGTGGTGTTGAGGCGCGTATCGTCAATGTCGAAACGAATCTGCATTTCGCTCTCGCCGAGCACCAGCGGGCAACCGGGACCGCACATCCGGCCCTGCGGGATGAAGATTGCGATGGAGCCATTGGTGACCGTGCCGCCATAAAGATTGGAAACCACCCAGTCGCGCGGCTTGTGCGCCATCCAGAAAGGCCAGAGCTGCTTGACTGCCGTGGCCTCCATCTTCGGTATCTGTCCGCCGAAGCTGATTTCGGGCGACCCTTCGCCGAACCGCATTTTCAGCGATCCCGCCATGTCTCCGAGTGGGCTCGTGACATAAAGCGATGAAACGTCGAGTTGCTTCGTCGCAGCCGTGAAGTGACCGTCCGCCTTCAGGCTGAAAGGAACCGGGGCCTCGCCCGAGGCTTCGGACGAAGCAACCGCATCGTCGACGCGGAGGGACAGACCAAAACCCTCCTCCGTATCGCTGATTACGCCGGCGACCGGAATGATCGTACGTCCGAGTTCCACCCGCGAGTTGTCGATGACAAGCGTGCTTTTTGCGAAATCGTAGCGCGCGTTCACAGTGCCGGCCGTGAAGGGCTGGGCCTCGCCGCCGATCCGAAGCGTGCCGTTACCGAGGCCGAGCGAGATGTCGAGACGCGGCTCCTGCCCCTCCTTGGCCCGGCGGGCAACGATGTTGATGCCCGTCTTGACATTCAGCCCCTCATGGAGGTTTCCGTCCGGATCGTATTTTTCCAGAAACGGGCCAATGTCGAAGCCATCGATACGGGCCTGGAAACCGTCGATCACGCCGCCCGCACCTGAGGTCTTGAGTGACACGCTGGCGATTTCACCGTTGAACAGCGTTTCCCCGTCAAGCGAATAGCCGCCCTGCTGGTCTGGCGTCAGCGACAGTTCCCGCACCTCGATGGTGCGCGGCTTTCCCAGTTCGCCCGGTGGCAGATGAACGGAGACGCTGGAAATATCGATTTCCTCGGTTCCGCTGCTCAGGAAAGCCTGTGCCAGCTTGTCGAGCTGCCCGAAGGCTTCCTGCAATTGCAGCGGCACGGCGTCGAGCTTGACGCTGGCAAGATCGAACCCGTTGCCCTTGGGCAAAAGCGCCGTATCCAGCTCCATCCCGTCGGCTTCTAGGCTCTCCACCGACACGCGACCCGCCAGAAGCGCGAGGGGATCGAGCGCCATGCCGATCGCCCGCGCCCTGCTCAGATGCTGGCCGGATTCCTTCTCGACGATATCCACATCCTCCGCCACCAGCGCAAGGCGCAGTCCGGTGGAGAACCTAATCGCCGATGATCCGATTCGCGCGCTGTAATGCGGTCCGAGCGCCCGTTCCAGCGCCTGCTGCGCCTGGCTGGACAGCGCATTGTCAATCGAACCGGTCTCGACGGAAAGAATGATGCCGCCGATGGAGAGGAAGGCGAGCACGAAAAGAGCCGCGAAAACCTTGAGGAAAGCACGCGCCATGGAACGCGGCGGCGGGCAATGCACGATGATGGGATCCTCGGCCTGAGCCGAAGGCAGATCGTGCAGCGCAACGATATCGCGCCTGCCGAACTTGACCTTTTCACCCCTGACTTCAGCCATACGCCCGTATTTGCCCCTGAATAGCTTTTGTTTCGCCGCAACACCGGAGCGGGATGGCGAAAAGTGTAAGCGGTCCTCGTCTGGAATCCCGCTCAAATTCCTTAACCCGGATCACGGTTGGGATTTGAGGTCGAAACGATCTGAAATCCCAATCGTGATCTGGACGACGCGCGGTTTCGCTATATATCGAATGTGGCAACTTTCACTCAACATCCCGGCGAAAGAAAGGTAGATTATGACAGACTTGACGATTGGCGGCCCGGCTCCCGATTTCACTTTGCCCCGCAACGGTGAAGGGACGGTGACATTGTCCAAACTCCAAGGCAAGGCCGTCGTTCTTTATTTCTACCCCAAGGACGACACGTCCGGCTGCACCGCCGAAGCGATCGATTTCAGCGCGCTGGGCGGTGAATTCGAAGCGGCCAACACGGTTGTCATCGGCATTTCGCCCGACAGCGTCAAAAGCCACGACAAGTTTGCGGCAAAACATTCGCTTTCCGTCATGCTCGCGTCTGACGAGGAGAGGAAGGTTCTGGAAGCCTATGGCGTCTGGAAGGAAAAAAGCATGTATGGGAAAAAATACATGGGTGTCGAACGCACTACATTCCTCGTTGGACCGGACGGCAAGATCGCGGAGATCTGGAACAAGGTGAAGGTCGCCGGCCATGCCCAGGCCGTTCTCGACGCAGCGAAGAAACTCTGAGGGGCCAACCCGTTGTGATGCCCCCGTTCAAAATCATGTCGCTGCGCGGTGGTGCGACGGATGCTATCGCAAGCGCCGATCTCGACAGGAAGACCGCGCTCGCACAGGAGACGGCGACACGGTGGTTCGAGCGCCGCCTGTCGCTGCGCTCTCCGCTGGACCCGCCCCTGCCAGAGCGCCCGGGCAGGCCGGAAAAGCCGGAACTCGTTCCGCCGACCGCAGTGGAACGCCGCTCGCTTCACAGCGTCAAGGGCCGTATCGCGCTGCTGCACGCCATTGCCCATATCGAACTCAACGCCGTCGATCTCGCGCTCGACATTGTCGCCCGTTATGCCAGCGAGCCGGTGCCGCACTCCTTTTTCGATGGCTGGATGCAGGTCGCCTTCGAGGAGGCAAAACATTTCCGGCTGGTGCGCGACCGGCTGAGAAGCCTCGGTGCCGACTATGGCGATCTGCCCGCCCATGACGGGCTGTGGCAGGCGGCGCATTCCACCCGCAACGATCTCACCGCACGGCTTGCCGTCGTGCCGCTCATCCTCGAAGCGCGCGGACTGGACGTCACCCCTTCCCTGCAGGCGAAGATGCGCGAAACCTGCGATCTGGAAAGCGCTGCCGTTCTGGACGTCATCTATAATGACGAAAAGGGCCACGTCGCCATCGGTGCAAAATGGTTCCGGTTCCTCTGTGCCCGTGAGAAAAAGGATCCGGCCGCGACCTTCAGGCTACTGGTGCGCGCCAATTTCCGCGGCCCTTTGAAACCGCCCTTTAATGACCTTGCCCGCGCCGAGGCCGGCCTGACGCCATCCTTTTACCGCTCGCTCACATCCGTCAGCCAGTAGCCGACGCTGCCGAAACGCCACTCCGGCAAAACTTCGTTAACCTTAACGAATTATGATTTCCTTCAAGAAATCGGCCAGTCCGGAGAGAGATTGTGACTGATACGGCGGAAAACCGGGTATTTGGCAAAAAGCGTGAGCCGCACGTGCTCATTCTCGCGCGCGGCGACAAGGTGCGGCACATGACCATCCGGCCCTGGATGGCGGCGCTTGCCGGCTGCACGATCGGCCTTTTTTCGCTCGGTTATCTCGGCGCCACCGGCTACCTTATCCTGCGGGACGACCTGATCGGCGCGACAATGGCGCGCCAGACCCGCATTCAGAACGATTACGAAGACCGCATCGCAGCCCTGAGAGCCCAGGTGGACCGCGTCACCTCCAGGCAGTTGCTGGATCAGCAGGTCGTTGAAAAGAAAGTGGAAAAGCTTCTGCAACAGCAGGCGGCGCTGACCTCGCGGCACGGCCGCATGAGCGAACTGTTGGAACGCGCGGAAAACTCCGGCGTCGCGACGTCGCCGACAGCACCCTCGTCCCTTTCAAACGCCATGGCGCCGGAAAAACGCGCCGATCTGTCGGGCGGTCTCTCGGCGATCGAAAAGCTGATGACATCGCGCCCACCACAGCCGGAACAACCCACCGCTAACGACAGACGTGCTGCTTACCAGCCGGAAGGCGGCGAGACGCCCTCGGACCGCGCCGATCGCGTATTTTCAAAGGTAACTCTGTCGCTGAAGGACATCGAGCGCCAGCAGATATCGCGGATAGCGCAACTGACGAGCGACGCCGAAGACAAGGCGAGTGCGATGCAGGACATTATCCGCCAGGCCGGGCTCAAGATCGATGAGAGCGGCACCGCCGACATTGGCGGACCCTATGCGGAGCCAGAGCGCGGCGAAACCGATCCCTTCAGCCTGTCGCTGACCAATCTCGACACCGCTCTCAACCGGCTGGATGTCGTCAGGGAAACGGCGACGACCCTGCCCTTCGGCAACCCTGCACCCGGCAGGGCGATCACCAGTCGATTCGGCAATCGGATGGATCCGTTTCTCGGCCGCCCGGCGCTACATACCGGCATCGATTTTCGTGCCGAGACCGGCGCAGACGTCAAATCCACCGGCGCTGGAAAGGTGACGGTAGCGGAAAATTCCGGCGGTTACGGCAATATGGTCGAGATCGATCACGGCCAGGGCGTGTCCACCCGATTCGGCCATCTTTCCGCCATTCTGGTCAAGGCCGGCGACCGGGTCGAAGCCGGCGACGTAATCGGCCGCGCCGGCAGCACCGGCCGTTCCACCGGTCCGCACGTGCATTATGAAGTGCGCCGCAACGATACGCCCGTGGATCCGATGCGGTTTCTGATCGCCGGGGCAGAGCTTAAAACCTATTTGAAATAGCGTCCCGGTTTTAACGCTTTTTTTGCTCTTTTAACGATAAATCCCGAAAAACCACGCCTGAGGCTTAAAAGCCCAGCCGCAAGCGGCACGTTTAACGCGCTTTTCCCGTTGTTTCCTTGACTTTCCGGCAATTTGGGCATATCCCCGCGCCAAGTCTTTGCAAGTGCCGTCGCGGCACGCAGGTGTTCTTACCGAACCAGAACGGAAAAAGTTCTTCCTTTGACAACATTCTCTGATCTTGGCCTGAGCCAAAAAGTTCTTTCCGCTATTGCAGATGCCGGCTACACGACGCCGACACCCATTCAGGCTGGCGCCATTCCGCCGGCGCTGGAAAAGCGTGATATCTGCGGTATCGCACAGACCGGCACGGGCAAAACCGCGTCATTCGTTCTGCCTATGCTGACCCTGCTTGAGAAGGGCCGCGCACGCGCCAGAATGCCGCGCACGCTGATCCTCGAGCCGACGCGCGAGCTTGCGGCACAGGTGGCGGAGAATTTCGAGAAATACGGCAAGAATCACAAGCTGAACGTCGCCCTCCTGATCGGCGGTGTTTCCTTCGAAGACCAGGACCGCAAGCTGGAACGTGGCGCCGATGTGCTGATCTGCACCCCTGGACGCCTTCTTGACCATTGCGAACGCGGCAAGCTGCTGATGACCGGCGTGGAAATCCTTGTCATCGACGAAGCCGACCGCATGCTCGACATGGGCTTCATTCCTGACATCGAGCGCATCGCCAAGATGATCCCCTTCACCCGCCAGACGCTGTTTTTCTCGGCCACCATGCCGCCGGAAATACAGAAGCTGGCTGATCGCTTCCTGCAGAACCCCGTCCGTGTCGAGGTCGCCAAGCCCTCCTCTACTGCAAAGACCGTTGCCCAGCGCATCGTCGCCGCCCATAACAAGGACTACGAAAAGCGCGCCGTCCTGCGCGATCTCGTCCGTGCCGAAGAGGCTGAACTCAAGAACGCCATCATCTTCTGCAACCGCAAGAAGGATGTGGCCGATCTTTTCCGTTCGCTCGACCGCCACGGCTTTTCCGTCGGCGCGCTGCATGGCGACATGGACCAGCGTTCGCGCACGACAATGCTGCAGAACTTCAAGGACGGCAATCTGAAGCTGCTCGTCGCCTCGGACGTCGCCGCACGCGGGCTTGATATCCCCGATGTCAGCCACGTCTTCAACTTCGACATTCCCATTCATTCGGAAGACTATGTTCACCGCATCGGCCGCACCGGCCGTGCCGGCCGCTCGGGCAAGGCTTTCACCATCGTCACCAAAAGCGACACCAAATATCTCGACGCCATCGAAAAGCTGATCGGCGAAAAGATCGAGTGGCTGAACGGTGATCTCTCCACCCTCCCCGCGCCGATGGAAAGCTTTGAAAGCAATTCCGGCCGTCGGGGCAAGGAACGGGGCGGCAGAGGCCGCGACCGTAACCGCCGGGACGCCGCACCGGTCGAAAACATCAATCAGGGCGCACAATCCGCTGCGGACGCAGATATCGCGGCTCATGGAGACGACAAGGTGAAAGCAGAACGCAAGCAGGAAAAGGCCCCGCGCAATTCCGACCGCAACAGTCGCAATCCGCTGCACGCCAATGACGACAACCGCGACCGTCGCCGCCACTATCGCGACCATGACGATGGCCCGACACCGGTTGGCTTCGGCGATGACATTCCCGCCTTCATGCTGATCGTGGCCAACGCCAAGGCCTGACCACAGCAATGGACACGATGACGTCGACCATCAAGCCGGGCCTCGATTTTCCGGGCGTCGGCGTGGGCCTTGTCATATTGCGTGAAGGCCGCCTCCTTTTATGCCGGCGCATGAAAGCGCCGGAAGCCGGGTATTGGAGCATCCCTGGCGGCAAAGTCGATCATCTCGAAATGTCGCTAGCCGCGGCGCTGCGCGAAGCCGAAGAAGAGACCGGGCTGACGATCGGCCACGTCGAATTTCTCTGCCATAGCGAATTTATCGACGCAGTGGACCGCCATCACTGGGTCTCCCTGATCTTCGTCACCCGCGACACAACAGGTCAGCCTTCGCTTACGGAGCCGGATAAGCTCTCCGCCATCGACTGGTTCGATCTCGACAAACTTCCTGAGCCGATCTCCGCCTTTGCAAAGGACGCTCTGGCCGCTCTGAAATAATGCTGAGGCAGCCCCGGGCGTCGAATAGTGACGTCGGATGCGGAATTTTCAAAATCGAAAACGGCGGATCAGATTGGGTCGAAGTCAGAATTTCGGACAACGGCACGCTTAATCCACGCCATTTCATTTCTGGAACGCTTATCGCGAGAGAACGGCTTTGCGTTAAGTTCTCCAAATTCAATTTTAAATTGCTTAAATTAGAGCTATGTAAAAAACCGCCCCAGTTTCCTGAAGCGGTTTATACGTAATAAAAAAAATATAATATAGAAGCGAATATAGTCTGGCAGTGCTTATAATCGGAACACTTTCCGAGGCTTTTTACAGCCAATTTCAGTCGTCCCCTGAAACAATTCCATCTAAGCTAATCATTTACTTTCCGTCAAGCAAATCTTCTCGCAAATGCGAAAAAAACATGGCGAAAAAGAGGTGGGGAATTAGAAGGTTTCTATATTAAACTTAGATATCAATAAATTACAGATATGAAAATAAAATGTGCAGATTTATAACGTGCACTGCAAAAGGCATAATCAGCAACAAGGCCTTCGCTGGAGTGTGCTTATACGCGCCACTTGTAATAGTTTTATGAAGTAAAACGGCAAGTGGCGGACTTATGAAATACTTCTTCAGTAAAGCGGCACAGAAAGAAGATATCGGGGCGAAAAAGAGCAGCGCTGCGGTATGGCCGCGAGGCACCATTATCGGCTGACGGCAACAACCACAAGATGCCGCGCCCATCTCAGCATTCGGATCGCCCGACATCGAAGCCAAGCTGCCGCAGTCCAGGCGCCGGCGTGCGATTATGATGGACGACCGGCGATTTTTCCTTTGGAAAACCGATTGGTGCCGATAAACATCAGATCGGGACAACAGGATTTCGACCACGTCATGCTTTCACTTCGCCTGCTAACGATCATCGCCGGTTTTGCCTTTGCGGGTTCAGCAAGCGCGGCATCGATCGGGATCGTTGCCCCGCAGAGCGGCCCCTACGAGCTTCTCGGGCAACAGGTCCGGCAAGGCGCCAAGGCGGCAGCCGCAAAACTCGGCCTGGATGTCGTGGAGATTCACGAGAGCTGCGAAGACGGCAGTGGCGGCGCGATTGCCGATGGCCTCGTGGCGGCGAAAGTAAGCGCCGCGATCGGCTTCCTGTGCACGGAAACGCTTCAGGACGTTCTGCCACCGCTCAAGGCTGCGGCCATTCCGGCCATCACGCTTTCCAGCCGCGCACCCATCCTGATGGAGGACGCGCTGAAATATGGCTGGCCGCTTTTTCGCCTCGCCCCATCGGATCGGGCCGAATCGGCAAGGGCTGCGGAAGTCATTCTTCGCGAATGGAAAGGCCACCCGATCGGGCTCGTGGATGACGGCACGATCTACAGCCGCGAATTGGTTGACCGTATCCGCTCTACGCTGGAGGAAAACGGGCTGAAGCCCACCTTTGCCGATACGATGCGACCCAATCAGGAACAGCAGGTGGCGCTTGTGCGCCGGCTGGCGCGCACCGGCATTACCCATGTCTTCATCGGCGCGGAACGAAACGATATCGCCGTCGTGGCACGGGACGCCGCTTCAGAGAATTTTCCGCTCACCATTCTGGGCGGCGATACGCTGAACGCCGCCAACACCCCCCTCGCACTGGCTGCGAACGTGATGGCCATCACGCGCCCGGCCTATGACACACTGCCTTCGGCGCAGGGGGCAGCCGGCGAACTGCGCGCCGCAGGCATCGAACCCGAAGGTTACGTCCTTCCAGCCTATGCCGCCACCGAACTGACGGCGGCGCTGGCGGAAGCGGCCCAGGCGCAGTCGAAACCGGCGCCGGAGATACTGGCGTCCGGCACGGCCTTCAGAACCGTGATTGGCGATCTCGCATTCAACCCGTCGCATGAGCTTTCGGACAATCCCTACCGCCTGCAGCGCTGGAACGGCCAGCGCTTCGAACCGGCGGACAAAGCCGAAAGGCAGTAACTAAAGCCGGCACCGGGACAAATTCGCGGAGCGGCAGCGGAAAACCATCAGCAACCTCGCCGCTGACCGTTTCAAACCCCGATGCATGGTGTTAAAGGCAAACTTACGCAACGCGTCGAGAGGAGTTTGCCCATGTCCCTGCCCATCCGGATAGCACCGTCGATCCTGGCTTCCAATTTCGCCAAGCTCGGACAGGAAGTCGCCGATGTCACCGAGGCCGGCGCGGACTGGATTCATCTCGATGTCATGGACGGGCATTTCGTGCCGAACATTTCCTTCGGGCCTGATGTCATCAAGGCGCTTCGGCCGCACAGCAATGCCTTCTTCGATTGCCATTTGATGATCGCCCCCGTCGATCCCTATCTCGAAGCCTTTGCCAAGGCCGGCTGTGACAGCATCACGGTGCATGCGGAGGCCGGCCCCCACCTGCACCGCTCTCTCCAGACCATTCGCGGACTGGGCCTGAAGGCTGGCGTCACACTCAACCCGGCAACGCCGCTTTCCGTTATCGAAAACGTGCTCGATGATGTCGACCTCGTGCTGATCATGAGCGTCAATCCCGGCTTCGGCGGCCAGAAATTCATTCCCGCCATGCTCGACAAGATCCGCGCAGCCAAGGCGATGATCGGTCAGCGGCCGATCGAACTGGAAGTGGATGGCGGCGTGACGGCGCAGACCGCAGGCGATATCATCGCCGCCGGCGCCAATGCACTGGTAGCGGGCTCCGCAGTCTTCAAAGGCGATGGCGTGGAGGATTATCGCAAGACGATCGCCCTCCTGCGCACGGCTGCGGAAGCCGGACGGGCGTAATCCGTCACCGCCGAATGCGGAAAGCCGGATGCGGCACAACGAGGCGTCGGGGGAATGTCATGGAAAGCAGCAGGCGGAATTTCCGCGACAGGGCTCTTCCAGCATTTTTCATTCTGCTTGGCGCGCTTGGCTGGAGCGTTTGTTCAGCGGCGTCGGCCGCCATCGGCCTCTATGCCCGTAACAGGCTGGAAACCGATCACGTTGCCGATATCATCACGCTTTTCTTCACGGGCGGATTTTTCGGCTGGCTGCTGGCGCTGGCAGCATTGCGCGTTCTCCCTGCCTTAAAATCCCAACAATTGCGTCTTGCGACAGCATGTCTCGCAATCGCTTTCTTCACGCTCGCCGTGGCGGCAGCATTGTTC
The DNA here is from genome assembly GCF_055382365.1 of Agrobacterium sp. 5Ca39. NCBI lineage: Bacteria > Pseudomonadati > Pseudomonadota > Alphaproteobacteria > Hyphomicrobiales > Rhizobiaceae > Agrobacterium > Agrobacterium sp. 5Ca39. The sequence goes on from NZ_AP026436.1 coordinate 1,504,703, forward strand.
GCGTTCGAGTACCGCATCTTTTATGCGCAATGGCATGCGCCAACGTTTTCCCGCATCTGGTTTTTTCAGCAGCTTTTCACGTCGCTCGGTGCAGTCTACCAGTTCGTCGTTCTGGGACTTGGTCTTTATTTTCCCTTCGCCGCACTTCCGCTCGTGCCCGCAGGGGCAATGCTCTGCCGGCGTGCACCGCAAGCGGCGTAGGCATGCAGCTTGATAGATTGAGATTAGCGGAACACTTTGCTAAACGGGCAGCAAATTTCCTCTACTAAGAAAGTCATTGCCATGATCCCTCGTTACTCCCGGCCGGAAATGGTCGCCATCTGGTCGCCGGAAACAAAATTCCGCATCTGGTTCGAGATCGAGGCGCATGCCTGTGACGCGCTGGCCGAGCTCGGCGTCATCCCGAAGTCAGCAGCCCAGACCATCTGGGAAAAGGGCGGCAGCGCCACCTTCGACGTCGCCCGCATCGATGAGATCGAGGCCGTCACCAAGCATGACGTCATCGCCTTCCTCACCCATCTCGCAGAATTCGTCGGTCCCGACAGCCGCTTCGTGCATCAGGGCATGACCTCGTCGGACGTGCTCGATACCACGCTCAACATCCAGCTTGTGCGCGCCGCCGATCTGCTGCTCGCCGACATGGACCGGGTGCTCGCGGCTCTCAAGACCCGGGCCTTCGAACACAAGAACACGGTGCGCATCGGCCGTAGCCACGGCATCCATGCCGAACCGACGACGATGGGCCTCACCTTCGCCCGCTTCTACGCCGAGATGCACCGCAACCGTGAGCGCCTTGTGAATGCCCGTGCGGAAATCGCCACCGGCGCAATCTCCGGCGCTGTCGGCACCTTCGCCAATATCGACCCCCGCGTCGAGGAACATGTCTGCGAAAAGCTCGGACTCATCCCCGAGCCGGTTTCCACGCAGGTCATCCCGCGTGACCGTCACGCCATGTTCTTCGCCACCCTCGGCGTCATCGCCTCGTCGATTGAAAACGTCGCCATCGAAATCCGCCACATGCAGCGCACCGAAGTTCTGGAAGCGGAAGAGTTCTTCTCTCCCGGCCAGAAGGGCTCGTCGGCCATGCCGCACAAGCGTAACCCGGTTCTCACTGAAAACCTCACCGGCCTCGCCCGTCTGGTGCGCATGTCGGTCGTCCCGGCCATGGAAAACGTTGCCCTCTGGCACGAGCGCGACATCAGCCACTCCTCCGTGGAGCGCGCCATCGGCCCCGACACGACAGTCACTCTGGACTTCGCATTGAACCGTCTGGCAGGCGTCATCGAAAAGCTGGTGATCTACCCGGACAACATGCTGAAGAACATGAACAAGTTCCGTGGTCTCGTGCATTCGCAGCGCGTTCTCCTGGCGCTGACGCAGGCTGGCGTATCGCGCGAAGACGCCTATCGTCTGGTCCAGCGCAATGCCATGAAGGTCTGGGAACAGGGTGCGGACTTCCTTGAGGAACTGCTGGGCGACGAGGAAGTGCGCGCTGCGCTCCCCGAAGAGGTCATCCGCGAAAAATTCGACCTCGGTTACCACACCAAGCATGTCGATACGATCTTCGCCCGCGTCTTCGGCAACGCCTGAGACTTGAGCTGAACCCGAGACCTTGACGTTAATGCCGCCGCGACCTTGATCGCGGCGGCATCACAACACAGATATGGCGCATGAAAGTTTCAGAAGCAGATATCCTGATCGTCCCCGGTTATACCAATTCCGGCCCGGATCACTGGCAGAGCCGCTGGGAGCGCAAGCTCTCCACCGCCCGCCGTGTCGAGCAGGCGGAATGGTCGAAACCGGTGAAGGAAGATTGGGTCGCCAGGCTGGTAGAGGAGGTCAACGCCTCCACCAGGCCCGTCGTCCTCGTGGCCCATTCGCTCGGCGTCCCGACCGTAATCCATGCCCTGCCCGAAATCGGCAAGAAGGTATCTGGCGCGCTTCTCGTTGCGCCGCCTGATGTCGCCAATCCCGAAATCAGGCCGAAGCATCTCATGACCTTCGGGCCTTACCCGCGCGATCCGCTGCCCTTTCCGGCGATCACCATCGCCAGCCGCAACGATCCCTTCGGCTCTTATGAACACGCCGACGACATCGCTGCTGCCTGGGGTTCGCTTTTGATCGATGCCGGCATGTCCGGCCACATCAATGCCGAGTCCGGGCACGGCCCGTGGCCGGAGGGCGGCATGGTCTTCGCGCAATTCCTGAGCCGCCTCAAAGGCGTCGAGCCATGACGAGAGCCGCCAACTGAAATCCGCATCGCCGCCCGCCCCTGCCGCGGCCCGGTTTTGCGGATGAAACAGTTCGGCGGCCCTGTCACAAGAATTGAAGGGAAATATGCCAGCCGCATTGTAGAATGCACTCTTTTCCTTTATGGGACCGCTTCAAAGACCAAACGCAACGCCACCAGAATCGGCGTCAACCAAGAGACCTGCAATTATGAACCGTCGCCGCCGTATTTACGAAGGCAAGGCCAAGATCCTTTACGAGGGTCCGGAGCCAGGCACGCTTATCCAGTTCTTCAAGGACGATGCGACCGCCTTCAACAAGAAGAAGCATGAAGTCATCGACGGCAAGGGCGTGCTGAACAACCGTATCTGCGAATACGTCTTCACGCATCTGAACAAGATCGGCATTCCCACCCACTTCATCCGCCGCCTCAACATGCGCGAGCAGCTGATCAAGGAAGTGGAGATGATCCCGCTCGAGGTCGTCGTGCGCAATGTCGCCGCCGGCTCGCTTTCCAAGCGCCTCGGCATCGAGGAAGGCGTGGTGCTGCCACGCTCGATCATCGAGTTTTATTACAAGTCGGATGAGCTCGAAGACCCGATGGTCTCCGAAGAGCACATCACGGCTTTCGGCTGGGCCAACCCCGCCGAGCTTGACGACATCATGGCGCTCGCCATCCGCGTCAACGACTTCCTCTCCGGCCTGTTCCTCGGCGTCGGCATTCAGCTCGTCGATTTCAAGATCGAATGTGGCCGCCTCTTCGAAGGCGATATGATGCGCATCATCCTCGCCGACGAGATTTCGCCCGACAGCTGCCGCCTCTGGGACATCGAGACCCAGAAGAAGATGGACAAGGACCTCTTCCGACGCGATCTGGGCGGTCTTCTGGAAGCTTATTCCGAAGTGGCGCGCCGTCTCGGCATCATCAATGAAAACGAACCGATCCGCGGCACCGGTCCTGTTCTGGTAAAGTAATATCGGCTCGTGAAATAATATTGGCCTCGTAGGGTAAAATCAGGAGAAGATCAGGTGATCAAGGCACGGGTGACTGTTACGCTGAAGAACGGCGTTCTCGATCCGCAGGGCAAGGCAATCGAAGGCGCGCTTGGCAGCCTCGGTTTTGGTGGCGTCGGCCATGTCCGTCAGGGCAAGGTTTTCGATCTGGAACTGGAAGGCGCCGACAAGGCGAAGGCCGAAACCGATCTGAAGGCAATGTGCGAAAAGCTCTTGGCCAACACGGTCATCGAAAACTACGCCATCGCCATTCTCTAAGCTCCAGGAGCCGCCGTCCATGAAATCCGCTGTCGTCCAACTTCCCGGCCTCAACCGCGACCGCGACATGATCGCGGCTCTGACGAAAATCTCCGGTCAGGCGCCTGTCACCATCTGGCAGACGGAGACGGATATTCCCGATGTCGATCTGATCGTCATTCCCGGCGGCTTCTCTTATGGCGACTATCTGCGCTGCGGCGCGATTGCCGCCCGCATGCCTGTCATGCAGGCCATCCGCGAGAAGGCGGAAAAGGGCGTGAAGGTTCTCGGCGTCTGCAACGGCTTCCAGATTCTGGTCGAAGCCGGCATGCTGCCGGGCGCCCTGATGCGCAACGCCTCGCTGAAATTCGTCTGCCGCGAAGTGAAGCTCGAAGTCGCCAATAACGACACCGATTTCACCCGTGCTTACGACAAGGGCCAGATCCTGCGTTGCCCCGTCGCCCATCACGATGGCAACTACTTCCTCGATGCGGATGAGTTGAAATCGGTCGAGGGCAACGGCCAGGTCGTGTTCCGTTATGCCGAAGGCACCAACCCGAACGGCTCGCTGAACGACATTGCCGGCGTCATCAATGCCAAGGGCAACGTTCTCGGCATGATGCCGCATCCGGAAAACCTGATCGAAGCCGCCCATGGCGGCAATGACGGCCGCGGCCTCTTCGCTTCGGCGCTTGGCGTCATCGCAGCCTGACAGACGGGCGGGCTTTGAGCCCGCCTTTTTTGATGCCGGCTGACGGCGTCGTTTTGGCCCTCTCTTCTGGATGACCTGATGTCTTTTGCCCGTCGATCGAATACCCTCAAGGCGACCGGATTGTTTCTAGCTGCGGCGACCCTGGCTGCTTGTCAGCCGAAACCACAGCCGACAGCCTCGGTCTCCCGCGCCGCTCTCCCCACAATGGAACGGATAGCGCTTGGCGCGAATGCCTGCTGGTTCAAATCGGGGGATGCGGCTTTCAAGGCCTATCGTCTGGCCCCTGAACTCAATTCCTTCTCAGGCCGTCCGCGCATCCTGCTCGTGCCGCGCAACAGTCCGGAATCGCGGCCCATGCTGGTCGTTCAGGCCGAAGGCAACCCGGCAAAGCTCGACGCTTTTGGCCCGGTGATGAACGAGGCCATTTCCAGCCGCATCGCAACCGACGTCAAGCGCTGGGCGAGTGGCGGCAAGGGCTGCTGATCTCATCGTAGTATTCTAGGTCTGCGTATCGGGCGAGACGTATCCGCGTCGCTCATTCCTGTGCTTGTCACAGGAATGAGGAAAGGGGAACGCTCGGCAAAAGGCAGACGCCGGCACAAGAAGCTCTTGCCACGTACCATTTATCAATTTGCCGAAGCTGGTCTAAGGGGCCTAAATAAAAAAACCCGCCAACGCCGGTTGGGAATGGCGTGGCGGGCTGCCGCACGGCTTGATGGCGCCGGGGAAAGAAGGCGCCGCTCTCCGGCAAAAAATTAAAGCGGCCGTGTCGGCCATGAAAAAAGCTGGGATTTCGCCGCTTCCTTCAGGGCTTCATCGCGCGTTACGCCGATATCTTCCAGAAGATCATCAGACAGTTCCCGCAAAGCGAGCCGTCCCTGCCGCTTCCGGTGCCAGTTGAACATGCCCGCAATCAGGCGACCAATTGGCGTGCTGGCGATCTTGGCCGGAAAAGGCGCCGGTGCGACCATGTCGCCGGCATCGCGGAACACGCGTTCCCGTTCGTAGCCATCAGGATAGAGCGTATCCGCTGTCGAAAGGTATTGATCCATCTTGCGCATATTGCACCTATTGTCTCCGTGCGTTTGTCTTCATTGAATGCAGACAATAAATACAATTGACTTGCGAAGAGATACAATGCATAAATTGTCACCATGACAAATTGGCTTCCCGATCTCACTGTGGGCGATGGCCCGATATATCTGCGCCTCGCCGACAGTATCGAGGGCGCAATTTCCGATGGCACCCTGCAGGCGGGCTCGAAATTGCCGCCACAGCGCAACCTCGCTTATGACCTCGGCGTGACAATAGGTACAATCAGCCGGGCCTACGCGCTTATCCACGAGCGCGGCCTGGTCAGCGGTGAGGTCGGCCGCGGCACCTATGTCAATGAGCGCAAGACCCCGGCCCCCTCAGCGCCCATGGAGACGGTGGCGGCAGCGTTCGGCAGCACACGCCACGCCGTCGATAGCAGCGCCGAATTCCGGCTCAACACCACGGCGGCACCCGATGTCGGCCAGAGCGTGCTGATCGCCAGACATATCGAGGCTGTCGCCCGCGAACATGCTTACGACGTCACCAATTACGCCCGTTCCTTTCCTGACAACTGGTGCATGGCGGGCGCTCGCTGGCTTTCCCAGAACGGCTGGTCGCCAAAACCGGAAAACATCGTCTCGACGCTTGGCGCCCATGCGGCGGTGATGAGTGTGGTGACGGCCATGACCGCCCCGGGAGACCGTATCGTCTTCGAACCCGTGACCTATTCCCATATCAGCCGCAGCGCTACACTTGCCGGACGGCGGGTGACGCTGGTTGAAGCGGATGACAAGGGCATTGTCCCTGACGATTTCGAGCGCGTCTGCGCCCAGCAGCATCCCAAGATGATCTTCCTGATGTCCGCCGGCCAGAACCCGACCTGCGCCACGCTGCCAGAAGAGCGTCGCCGTGCGATAGCCGATATTGCCCGCCGGTATGGTGTCTGGGTCGTAGAGGACAATCTTTATGGCGCGATGACGCGTGAGGCGATCCCGCTGATCGCAGAATTTGCGCCCGACATTACCTTCGTCGTCGGCGGCCTGTCGAAATCCGTTGCCGCTGGCGTTCGTGGCGGCTGGGTCGCCTGCCCGGCGCAATATTCGTCGCGCATCCGCATTTCCCACTCGATGCTGACAGGCGGTCTGCCCTTCATGCTGGCCGAAGTGAATGCCCGCCTCGTCAACAGCGGTGACGCCGACGACATTCGCAAGGATTGTATCGCCGAGATCAATCAGCGCGAGGCGATTGCCCGGCGGGCCTTTGCCGGGCTGGATTTCAATTCGCTGCCCGATATCGCCTTCCTGTGGCTGAGACTGCCCGAACCCTGGCTTTCCGGCACGTTCCGAAACGCGGCGATGAAAGAAGGCGTGCTGATAGATGACGAGGATGAGTTCAAGGCCGGCCGCACCGACAAGGTTTTCCATCGGGTGCGTGTCAGCCTTTCTGGTCCATCGAACCAGCAAGAGTTGACCCATGCCCTCGGCATCCTGCGCCACCTGCTCGACAACGGCTCGGCCGGTTACGAAAGCGTTGCCTAGAGGGCGGAGAGTCTTTCCTGCAACACCCGGCCTAATTCAGTAACTTATCATTTACCAAAGCGACAAACCTGCCATCCTTTCCGCAATTCGAGGTGGGGAATGATTCGATGGCAGCATTCGATTCCACAGGTGTGAGGGCGTGTTTCGCGCTGGCGATCCTTCTTGCGGCATGTGTCTTGATCGGCATCATGCCCGCCACTGCTGCGGAAGGCACCGTCTTCGACGAATTGCGCTTCGGCGCAACCACCTCGATCTCCAATCACGACAATGGCGGTGAGGATGGCGTCTTTCCGGCCTTCACCGCCTATTTTGATCCCTTCGCCAGTGCATCTGCGGTAACGCTCGGCCAAAAACTCTCCCGCCCACGGCTACATATCGGTGGCGAGATCGGCACTGAGGGCTCGGCGAATACCATTTACGGCGGCGTCAACTGGACCTTCGATCTCAACCCGAAGATCTTTCTCGATTTCGGTTTTGGCGGCCTCTGGCACGATGGCAAGCTGAGAAACAGTGCCGGCGAAACCGGTGCGGAATTCGGCTGCCGGGTGCTTTTCCACGAATATGCGGCGATCGGCTATCGTTTCGATAATAACTGGAATATTTCGACCCAGATCGAGCATGCATCACATGCCAATCTGTGCGATGGGCCCAATGACGGACTGACCCGCGTCGGCCTCATGGTCGGCTACAGGTTCTGAAGAAGCCAAGAAAGCAGCGTTTTGCGGGTAAAACCGCGCATTTTCCTGTCGCACCTTTGAGCCTCTTGCGCTAAAGAACCGGAAACTTCCCTCGGCTCGAACCGCGTGAGACCTATGTCGATTCCAAACTCCATCAAGATCACCCCGGAACTCGTTGCATCCCACGGGCTGAAGCCCGACGAATACCAGCGTATCCTCGACCTGATCGGACGGGAGCCCAGCTTTACCGAGCTCGGCATCTTCTCGGCCATGTGGAACGAGCACTGCTCCTACAAGTCGTCCAAGAAGTGGCTGAAGACCCTGCCCACCAAGGGACCACGCGTCATCCAGGGCCCCGGTGAAAATGCCGGCGTTGTGGATATCGACGATGGCGATTGCGTCGTCTTCAAGATGGAGAGCCACAACCACCCGTCCTATATCGAGCCCTATCAGGGTGCGGCGACCGGCGTCGGCGGTATCCTGCGTGACGTCTTCACCATGGGCGCACGCCCGATTGCCGCCATGAACGCCCTGCGTTTCGGCGCGCCCGACCACCCCAAGACCCGCCATCTCGTGGCCGGTGTCGTTGCCGGTGTTGGCGGCTACGGCAACTCCTTCGGCGTGCCAACGGTTGGCGGCGAAGTGGAATTCGATCCGCGCTATAACGGCAACATCCTCGTCAACGCCTTTGCCGCCGGTCTTGCCAAGTCCGACGCAATCTTCCTCTCGGAAGCCAAGGGTGTGGGCCTGCCGGTGGTTTATCTCGGCGCAAAGACCGGCCGCGACGGCGTTGGCGGCGCGACCATGGCCTCTGCCGAATTCGATGAGTCCATCGAAGAAAAGCGCCCGACCGTTCAGGTCGGTGACCCCTTCACCGAAAAGTGCCTGCTGGAAGCCTGCCTCGAACTGATGAAAACCGGCGCGGTCATCGCCATTCAGGACATGGGCGCCGCCGGCCTCACCTGCTCGGCCGTCGAAATGGGCGCCAAAGGCGACCTCGGCATCGAGCTTGACCTCAACGCCGTGCCGGTGCGTGAAGAGCGCATGACGGCCTATGAAATGATGCTGTCCGAAAGCCAGGAGCGCATGCTCATGGTTCTCGAGCCCTCCAAGGAAGAAGTCGCCAAGGCGATCTTCGTCAAGTGGGGTCTGGACTTCGCGATCGTCGGCAAGACCACCGACGACCTGCGCTTCCGCGTCATTCACAATGGTGAGGAAGTCGCCAACCTGCCGATCAAGGAACTGGGCGATCAGGCTCCCGAATATGACCGCCCGTGGACACCCGCGAAGGTGCCCACCCCGCTTGCGGAAAACGACGTTCCCGCTGCCGATATCGCCGACGCGCTGGTATCGCTCGTCGGTTCGGCCAACAATTCCTCGCGCCGCTGGGTCTACGAGCAGTATGACACGCTGATCCAGGGCAATTCCCTGCAGCTGCCGGGCGGCGACGCCGGCGTCGTTCGCGTCGAAGGCCACGACAAGAAGGCGCTCGCCTTCTCCTCCGACGTCACCCCGCGTTACGTCGAGGCCGACCCCTTCGAAGGCGGCAAGCAGGCCGTGGCCGAATGCTGGCGCAACATTACCGCAACCGGCGCCCTGCCGCTCGCGGCCACCGACAACCTGAATTTCGGCAACCCGGAAAAGCCCGAAATCATGAGCCAGCTGGTTCATGCCATCAAGGGCATCGGCGAAGCCTGCCGCGTGCTGGAATTCCCGATCGTTTCCGGCAACGTCTCGCTCTACAACGAGACCAATGGCCAGGCGATCCTGCCAACCCCCACCATTGGCGGCGTCGGCTTGCTGAAGGATTGGGGCCGCATGGCGCGCATCCGTTTTGCCGCCGCTGACGAAGCGGTGCTGCTTGTCGGCGCACCTGCCGGCCTCGGCACCCACATCGCGCAGTCGGTGTACATGCGTGATATCCATGGCCGTATCGACGGCCCTGCCCCGCATGTCGATCTCGCCGCCGAAAAGAAGAACGGCGATTTCGTGCGTGGCATCATCACGGATGGCCTCGCCACCGCCGTTCACGATTGCTCCTCGGGAGGTCTGGCGCTCGCGGTTGCCGAAATGGCGATTTCCTCCGGAATCGGCGCGACCATCGATGCGGTCGAAGGCCACAACCCGGTCCTCACCTTCTATGGCGAAGATCAGGGTCGTTACGTGCTCACCGTGAAGAAAACCGATCTCGACAAGGTACTGGGTGCTGCGAAGGCAGCCGGCGTTTCCTGCGCCAACATCGGCGTTACCGGTGGTTCCACCGTAAAGCTGGGCACGGCGCGCGCCGTCGAGATTAAAGAATTGCACTCGGCCTATGAATCGTGGTTCCCTCAGTTCATGGACGGCGAAACTCTAGTCGCCGCAGAATGAATTAAGGAGAAACACCATGCCCATGAAACCCGGCGACATTGAAGACATGATTAAGGCGGGAATTCCCGGGGCAAAGGTCACGATCCGCGATCTGGCCGGTGATGGCGATCATTACGCGGCGGAAGTCGTGGCAGATGCATTCAAGGGCAAGACCCGCGTGCAGCAGCACCAGATGGTCTATGACGCGCTGAAGGGCAATATGGGCGGCGTCCTGCATGCCCTTGCCCTGCAGACCTCGGCGCCCGAATGATGACTGAGATCACCGGTCTCTGTCCCATCGGCTGAAAGACCTGACGGCTGAAGAAAGGCCCGCGTGATAGTCCCACGCGGGCCTTTTCATATTCGACGTTATCGAAACCTCTAAAGAGCAGGCGGCGTTTGTGACTCGAGGTCGGCAAATGAGGCGGCTGGCAGAGGCCCGGCCGTCAGCAGGGTAAAGTCGTAACCGGACCTGCGATCAGGCCCGAGAACATATTGCCGGTGCATTCTGAGGAAATTCCGCTTGTTCTTCTTGTAACGCTCCGGTGAAAGCGAATGCTTGAAGCGGATCGGCACGATTTTCGGTTGCGGCGCATCGCCATGACCGGTCAGCGCCACCGTGTTGCAACGATATAGATGGATCGGATCTGTGAGACACTGGATATCGAACCATGTCACCTCAGGGTGACGTGCGATGACGCCAATGCTCTGACGAAGCCGCACGGCGCTCGACAGAAACGCGCATTGCAAGGCCGCCCCACCCAGCGTTGCGAAAGACAACTTCCGTCCATCCAGCGCCTCCGGCTTCAGCTCCAGCACGCGGCCGATGACCGCGAGGGCCAAGCTGGCGCCCATGCTGTGCGAGACCACCAGAACCTCATCCGAAGACTGCTCCAGCGCCGTCAGGACAAGCGCTGCCTTCTCTTCGATCCAGATTCGGGCAATCGGCTCGTCGCGGCCGACTGCGAGTGCGAACCGCCAGTCCGCATAAAGATGCAGGGTGTGAAAGCGCTCGGCAAACGGCAGGAAAGCCTTGGTGAAAAACAGGGCCGCAGCCGGAAGGCTGACCACCAGCAGCCACAGCGGTAAAGCGAAAAGCCAAGGCGACAGGCCAATCACCGCCGCAAGCACGCCACCGGCAAGCATCAGCAGGAACGGAAAAATAAAGAACAGCCCAAAACGCCATGCATGGCGGAAGTAGCGCGCCGCGCCCCCCTCACCGATAATGCCCGCTCCCGCCTTGAAGCCCTGCCAGATCTGCCGCCAGACCGGCGCATTCCGCAATTGTGAGATGACGGCATTATGATCATAGACGATGATGTCCGAACGCGTCCGCCAATCGCCTGACGAGGATTCCACGGTGAATGTTTCGCCGCCCGGCCTGTTCTCCAGCGGCCCCACTGCATAATCGACGGCCCATGTTTTTCCTGCCAGCGCGGCGGCACGCTGATAACGCAGATGATGGGCAGCGGCATCCAGCGGATCGAAACCCGGGAAATAAAGGACAAGTCGTGACGTGACGGTCGGCATGCATAAACCTTCGGGCTGGAGGCACCCGAAAGGATCGCTTGATACAGTGGGCGATGCACGTATAGTAAAAATCGCGACGGAAATATGATTTATTTAAAGGCGGAGAAAATTTGTCTGGCATCGTCGATCAACTGATAAACGGCGTCGTCAAGGGCGCTTTGTCGGAAGTCCTCACCAAGACCGGCATCCGCAAGACACGCCGCGCACGCCGAACGAAAAGCACCGGTTCTCTCGCCGGCGGTATTGTCGGCTCCGTTCTGGAAGCCGCAATCAAGGCCGCAGTCAAACCGAAGCCGGCCAAAAAACAGGTCAGCAAAAGACGCACCGCCGCCGCGCGCAGCCGGCAGAGATATCGCTAGGCGTCGGAAGACCGTTTTTTGGCGCGTTATGCGTTGCAGGAGGCACGCATTTTTTCCTTCCGACGGGTGGAAATCGCGCCACGACATGTTATTTAGAGGCTAACAGAAAGCAGCGGCCTTGAACCGCATGTGAAAGGAATAGGCCTATGAGCGGCATTCACGACATGATCGACAGCGAAGTGAAGAGCAACGACATCGTTCTTTTCATGAAGGGCACCCCGCAATTCCCGCAATGCGGTTTTTCCGGCCAGGTGGTACAGATCCTCGATTATCTCGGAGTCGACTACAAGGGCATCAATGTGCTTGCCGATGCCGACATCCGTCAGGGCATCAAGGACTATTCCAACTGGCCGACGATCCCGCAGCTCTACGTCAAGGGTGAGTTCGTTGGCGGCTGCGACATCGTGAGAGAGATGTTCCAGTCCGGCGAATTGCAGAGCCACTTCCAAGAACAGGGTATCAGCGTCCGCGGCGCGGCCTGATTTCGGCCGGTTCGTCCGGCCCACCCTGATTGTCAGAAATTTATGCCAGGCGTTGCTTCATGCAACGCCTTTGCCGTTCTTTTTGGGGCAATCCTGTGACAAATCTTTCACAATCCACCGCTTCGCGCGCAGGCTCGATGGGGCGTACGGAATTCATTGCGCTGGCCGCAATGCTGATGGCGTTGAACGCGCTCGCCATCGATATCATGCTGCCCGGGCTTCAGGAAATCGGCGCCTCGCTGGGCGTCGAGAATGAAAACCATCGCCAATATGTCATTTCGGCCTACCTTCTCGGTTTCGGCGTCGCCCAGCTTCTCTATGGGCCGATCTCGGACCGTTTCGGTCGCCGCAAGCCGATGCTCTTTGGTCTTGCGATCTACATCGTTTCAGCGCTTGCGGTCGTTTTCGTGCCGTCCTTCTCCGGCCTGCTGCTCCTGCGTTTCATTCAGGGCATCGGTTCTGCGGCAACACGCGTCATCACCATCTCGATCGTCCGCGACATCTATGGCGGCCGCCAGATGGCTGAAGTCATGTCGCTGATCATGATGGTTTTCATGGTCGTTCCGGTCATCGCGCCCGGCACTGGCCAGATCGTGCTCTTCTTCGGAAACTGGCACCTTATCTTTGCCTTCATGGCCGGCATAGCTGCCGTGGTAACGGCCTGGATGTATTTCCGCCTGCCTGAGACCCTGCATCCGGACGATGTCCGTCCTTTCACCGCCCGTTCGGTGCTCGGCGGTTTCAAGATCGTGCTCACCAACCGCATTGCGCTTTGCTACACGCTCTCCAGCACCTTCATCTTCGGTGCGCTGTTCGGCTTTATCAATTCCGCTGAACAGGTCTACAAGGGCATTTACGGCCTTGGTCCATGGTTCGCGGCGGCATTTGCCGGCGTCGCCCTGTTCATGGCCTTTTCGTCCTTCATCAATGCGAGGCTTGTCGGAAGGTTCGGCATGCGCAAGCTGTCGCACGGGTCGCTGCTCGGCTTCATCGCCATCACCTTCATCTGGCTTGTGGTGCAGGTGCTGGGACCGGATCCGATGCCTTTCGCCATCTTCATCGTGTTCTTCGCACTTGCCATGTTCCAGTTCGGCTGGATCGGCTCGAACTTCAACTCGCTGGCGATGGAACCGCTTGGCCACGTCGCCGGCACGGCCTCCTCGGTGATCGGCTTCATGGGAACCATTGGCGGTTCGCTGATCGGCGCCGCCATCGGCCAGGCTTTCGATGGTACCGCACTGCCAATGGTGGCAGGTTTCTTCGTCGTCTCCATCATCGGCCTGATCTTTGTACTGATCGGCGAAAAGGGTGTGTTATTTCATGCCCACAACAAGCCGATCCGCTAAGGGACGTGGAAAAATAAAAGGGCGCGGAATTCTGTTCCGCGCCCTTTTTTGTTTGCTGGTGGGTCTCGCCGACGGCCGTTACCCCGGAGCTGATCCGGGGTTCAGCCAGCCCAAGTCCTTGGGCTGAAAAAGGTCCTTCCGCCGCGCAGACGCGCCGCAGCTGGATGCCGGATCAAGTCCGGCATGACGGTGAAGGTTGTGCGCACCCCACAGATCCGGAGCCTCAGACCGTGAAAATCTTCTCGCGCAGCAATTCCCACGTCTCCTGATTAGGCGCCAGCAGCAGCCCGCCATCCACATGGCGGGGCAGATAAGGCGAGCCATCAAGGCGGGCGGCATAGGCGCCCGATTCCTGCGAGATCAATGTGCCGGCCAGGTGGTCCCAGGGCATCAGCTTGTTGTACATCAGGAAATGCATGTGACCGCCGCAGAACAGGCGGTATTCATGTGCGGCGCAGCGATAGCTGGTGAAGAGCCGCACATCGGCCAGGTTCACCAGAATCTTGCGGCGCGTCTCCACGTCGAAATAGCCGGTATTGGCGATACCCACCATCTGCGACAGTTCCGGCGCCGGCACGACCGACATCTGCGTCTGCGCGCCATCGGCGCTGCACAGCCATGCGCCGGAGCCCTTTTCGGCAATGGCCCAGTCATTGCCCATGGGATCGAAGATCAGGCCGGCGACAGTCTCGCCCTTGGAGATGATGCTCATCATCACGCCGAAAAGCGGCAGGCCGGACGCAAAATTATAGGTGCCATCGATCGGATCGACCACGACAGCCAGATCGGCATCGGCAAGCTTGCCAAGCAGCGAAGCGTCGGCCGCCACCGCCTCCTCGCCGATGAAGAGAGCATTCGGCATGATCTCCTGCACGCGGGCGCGGATCAACCGCTCTGCGGCCTCGTCAGCCTCGGTAACCAGGTCGATCGCTTCGGTCTTGATCCTGACGTCGCCATCGCCCAGATTGCGGAACCTCGGCAGGATTTCAACCGCAGCAGCCTCCTGAAGCGCATTGGCAAGAGAGGCGATGTCGAGTTCGAGAGCCATGGGCGAGATCCTTCCATTTGAGCATAAATCTTATAAGGCGACGATTTCCCGCCGCAGCATCTTCCAGCTTTCCTTGTCGGGAGCAGAAAGTATGCCCCCGGTCGTCTGGCCGGGCCGATAGGGCGTGTTGTCGAAACGCGCCGTGTAGCCACCCGCTTCCTGATGGATGAGCACGCCTGCAAGGTGATCCCATGGCATCAGCTTTTCATGGCCGATGAAATGAAGATTGCCGGCGGAAGCGAGCCAATATTCATGTGCGGAGCAGTTAAGCGACAATGCCATCTTTATCTTCGCCATATTGGCGGCGATCACCGGCCGACGATCCGGATGGCTGTGGCCCCACGAAAAGAGGCCGACCATGTCGGACAGTGGCGCGGGATCGGCAACCTTCAGCTTTGCCTGCGATCCGTTCTTGCGGTGGAGATAGGCGCCCTCGCCTTTCAGACTAATGATGGTGTCTCCCATGACGGGATCGTGGATAAGTCCAGCCACGGTCTCACCCTTGACGGTGACCGCGAGCAGCGTACCGAAGGCGGGAAAGCCGGAAGCGTAATTGAAGGTGCCGTCGATGGGATCGATCACGAAGGCAAGCGGCGCGTCGGCAAGGGCGGGAATGACGGAATGATCCGCGTCATAGGCCTCTTCGCCAACAATATGCGCCTTTGGAAACCGCTCGAGCAGCGCTGCGGTTATCAGCTTTTCGGCCAGAACATCCGCCTCGGTGACGAGATCGACGGCGGATGTCTTTTCGGAGATGGCGCCAGCGCTCAGGTTCCTGAAGCGGGGCATGATCTCATCCGTACCGGCAGCGGCAACGGTGGCAACGAGGAAATCGATATCTTTATCGGAAAGGGTCATCGCGCGGGGCACTTCTTCATAAGAGAGGGTGGGCCTCCCTAGGCTCTTCAGATGACGCCCCCGTGACAGAAAGCGCCGAAAAATCAAAAAGTCTGGGGTCGAGGAGATGGGAAGGGTTCACATGCGCCAGCGCCCGCAGCATCACATCCTTCCGACCGGGCATACGCCGCTCGATATCCGCCAGCATTTCCTTCATGGCGTTGCGCTGAAGTCCGTCCTGCGAGCCGCAAAGGTCGCAGGGGATGATCGGAAACTCCATTGCGGCCGCAAATTTCGCCATGTCTTCTTCGGCGCAATAGGCAAGCGGGCGCATGACCATCAGGTCACCCTCGTCATTCAAAAGCTTTGCCGGCATGCCGGCCAGACGTCCGCCATGGAAGAAGTTCATGAAGAAGGTCTCGAGAATATCCTCACGGTGATGGCCGAGCAGCAGCGCGTCGCAGCCCTCCTCCCGCGCGATGCGGTAAAGATTGCCGCGCCTGAGCCGCGAACAGAGCGAACAGTAAGTGCCGCCGGCGGGCACCTTCTCCTTCACCACCGAATAGGTGTCGCGATATTCGATGCGATGGGCAACGCCGATCTTCGCCAGATACTCCGGTAAGACATGCTTGGGGAAATTAGGCTGGCCCTGATCCAGATTGCAGGCGATCAGTTCAACGGGCAGCAGGCCGCGCCATTTGAGATCAAGCAGCAGCGCGAGCAGCCCATAGCTGTCCTTGCCGCCGGAAAGGCCCACAAGCCAGCGCTTCTGGCCATTCAGCATGCCGAAATCTTCGAAGGCCTGGCGCACATTGCGCAACAGCCGTTTGCGCAGCTTGTTGAACGAGACCGAACGCGGCGCATGATCGAACAGAGGATGCGAGGTGCCAGCTTCTTCCGGCGATTCCTGATCTGCCCCGATCTTTTCCGCGATGTCATCGACCCTGGTGAGAATATTCATCATCCGCTCGCTCCGGCACGACTGCCGTTATCCATGCAGGCAATGCTCCCATCCGCCCGGAAGATCAAGCCCCGAATACCGACCAACCTGTTTTCGTCGCCAGCATTTCCAGCGCATGTGACCCGAGCGCCGAGTTGCCGACCTTGTTGAGGCCCGGCGACCAGACCGCGATCGATGCCTTGCCGGGTGCCACCGCCATGATGCCGCCGCCGACGCCGCTCTTGCCCGGCAGGCCGACATGATAGGCGAAATCGCCCGACCCGTCATAATGACCGCAGGTCAGCATCAGCGCATTGATGCGCCTTGCGCGGCGGTCCGACACGACGGTATGCCCCGTCAGCGGGTTGCGGCCGCGATTGGCCAGAAACAGGGCGGCGCGGGATAGCTGCGCGCAGGTCATGGAAAGCGCGCACTGATGGAAATAGACCCCGAGCGTATATTCCACGGGGTGATGCAGATTGCCGAAGGAGCGCATGAAATTGGCGAGCGCGAAATTACGGAAACCCGTCGCCTGCTCGGATTTCGCCACCGTATCGTCGATGCTGATCGTGTCATCATCAGCGAGATACCGCACGAACCGCAGGAGCTCGCCGATCGCCTCGCGCGGCTGATGGCCGGACAAAACGATATCGGTCACCACGATCGCCCCGGCATTCACGAAGGGGTTGCGGGGAATTCCGTGCTCGTGCTCCAGCTGGACTATGGAGTTGAAGGACGATCCCGACGGTTCGCGACCCACCCGGTTCCATACCGTCTCACCGGCCTTGCCGAGCGCCAGCGTCAGCATGAAGACCTTGGAAATGCTCTGGATCGAAAACGGCGTCAGCGCATTGCCAGCCGTATAAGTCGTTCCATCGACCGTGGTGATGGCGATGCCGAACTGATTGGGATCGACCTTGGCGAGTTCGGGAATGTAATCCGCAACCTTCCCCTCGCCCAGCCTCGGCAGCATGCTGTCATGGATGGAATCGACGATACCCTGAATGTCCTGCATGAAGCCTTCCCCAGCAAACAAAAAAGCCGCCCCGAAGGGCGGCTTCCTGAATACTGAAACGCGTCGATTAACGCGAGTAGAATTCGACGACCAGATGCGGTTCCATGACGACCGGGTAAGGAACGTCGGAGAGCGACGGAACGCGAGCGTAGGTCGCAACCATCTTGTTGTGGTCAACTTCGATGTAGTCAGGAACGTCGCGTTCAGCGAGCTGAACGGCTTCCAGAACGGTGACGAGCTGCTTGGACTTCTGGCGAACTTCGATAACGTCGCCCGGCTTGCAACGGTAAGAACCGATGTTGACGCGAACGCCGTTAACCGTGACGTGGCCATGGTTGATGAACTGGCGCGACGCGAAAACGGTCGGAACGAACTTGGCGCGGTAGACGATGGCGTCCAGACGCGACTCGAGCAGGCCGATCAGGTTTTCAGAGGTATCGCCCTTGCGACGGTTTGCTTCGTCGAAGGTAGCGCGGAACTGCTTTTCGCGCAGTTCGCCGTAGTAGCCCTTGAGCTTCTGCTTGGCGCGCAGCTGCGTGCCGAAGTCGCTCATCTTGCCCTTGCGGCGCTGGCCGTGCTGGCCCGGGCCATATTCGCGGCGGTTAACCGGGGACTTCGGACGGCCCCAGATGTTTTCGCCCATGCGGCGGTCGATTTTGTACTTAGCCGATTCGCGCTTGCTCATCGTATTTCCTTCTCAAAGGTTTATACCGGCTTGTTGCCAAACCGGGTTAAGGAAACACGCCCTCCTCTGAGGCCCGTTGCAGGGCCTCTGACAGGCTTCTCACATGCGAATGGAGAAACCACGGGACATGTCGGTGATATTGACCGCCGAACGTCAGTTCTTAAACTGCAGGGCAGTCAACAAAACACACCGGACATCACTGCCCGGCGTTGGGGCGGCTTCTACAGAGCTTTCACGGTTTTGTCAAACAAGGCCTTTCGCTTTTTTCTAAAGTCTGCCCTTGAAAAGCAAAAGTGCCCACCCATCTCTTCGTCGTGATCAGAACTCGGGCCCCTCTGGCGTGTTACCGGACAACACGTGATGTCGAGTTTGTTAAGGTTGGGGCCCACGTATATTCTTGACACGCGTTCCCCATCCGTAAAGCCAACCTCGTCCGGCTAAAGGTTGACTGATGGACTTTCTTCTATCGGATTTTCTCGGCACACCCACCTGGATGTGGGGTGTCTTTATTTCTCTTGTCCTTGGCCTGCTCGCGCTCGATCTCGGCGTACTTCATAAGAATTCCAAGGAAATCGGCGTTCGTGAAAGCCTGCTGATGTCAGGCTTCTATATTGCCATCGGCCTCGCCTTTGGTGGCTGGATTTGGTATCAGTCCGGCCAGCAGTCCGCCATGGAATATGTCACGGGCTTCGTGGTCGAAAAAAGCCTGGCGATGGACAATATCTTCATCATCGCCATGATCTTCTCCTATTTTGCCATTCCGCGCCAATACCAGCACCGCGTGCTGCTCTGGGGTATCCTCGGCGTTATCGTCCTGCGCGGCATCATGATTGCCGGCGGCGCGGCCATCGTCGAAAACTTCCACTGGGTGCTTTACCTCTTTGCGGCCTTCCTCGTCTTCACAGGCCTCAAGATGCTGTTTTCCTCCGACCATGACGAGAACGACATCGGCAACAACCGCATCCTGAAATTCCTGCGCAGTCACCTGCCAGTGACAAACAGGCTGCATGGCGAAAAGTTCTTCGTCAAGGAAACCGATGAGACAACCGGAAAACTGAAGACCTTCGTGACGCCGCTCTTCCTGGCGCTCATCATGGTCGAAATCGCCGACCTCATCTTTGCCGTCGATTCGATCCCGGCGATCTTCGCTATCACCACCGATCCGTTTATCGTCTATACCTCGAACATCTTCGCGATCCTCGGCCTGCGCGCCCTCTATTTTGCGCTTGCCGCCCTGATCCATCGCTTCGCCTACCTGAAATATGCATTGGCTGCGGTTCTGGTCTTCGTCGGTTCCAAGATTTTCGTGGCCGACATGCTCGGCATCGCCAAGATTCCGCCGGCCGTTTCGCTGGGTGTCACCGTCGCCATTCTCGTCACCGGCGTCGTCGGTTCGCTGATCGCGACACGCAAGGAAGCGAAAGCCATCGAGTAATTACACGCGCGAAGGAGGCAGAAAAGCTGCCTCCTTCGTAACATTTTAAGAACTGGCCGGTTTGGTTACTTTATCGAGATGAAATATTACCGCGACGCTCACGTATTTTTTTGCAATTCTTAGAAGAAACGCGATAAAATCTCTCGAAGCATTTTAAATAGCCTATATTGTTTGGAAAGAGGATAAGATGGAAAAGGATGTAGCAAAATCAATAATAGAATTGTCTATATCTATTGACACGATTCTGGGGCAAATGTTCGAATGCATAGAAAAAATATCCGACGAAAAAATTAAATTCGCACTCTATAAATCAGCAAATGATTTAATGGGATATATTGCTAGAGACATTATATTCCCCCTGATTGAAATACATCCTGAATTGAATCCAGAATCGTAGATTTAGTGATATTTATTCGGGGAATTAATCGACGATTACTCGATTTACTAAGACATATTAGGCCGACATAGACGTCTTTATTTCGAAATTTATAAGTGCAACATATGAGATTTGAATCGATCGACCAGGCAATTTCTGAGCAGAAGCTTTGGCGAGCGAAGGAAATACTTCAAGGAAGGCTCAGCCATCCCGAAGTCGATCTGGCGCTCTTTCATAAATATGGCGAAGTGCTGCTTGAGATGAACGATCTCATCGAAGCGGGGCGTATGTTGTTCTGCTCGGGCGCAAGGGACGAGCGCTTCCGGGAAGCGATCGATATCTTCCTCTCAAGAAATGACAGGCGCGAACCGCAACGCTTTCTGGCGCGGTTGCCCTCTTCCATGAGACGGCAACGGCATCTTGCGGAATTTGTCGCTTCGCCGGAATTCGAACGCAGCGGATGGACTGCGGCGCAACTCTCCCACATCGTTCCAATACAAACTGATGTCGACGCTCGTCCCTGTCAACGGCCGCATCGCATGACCTCGATACTGGCGATCGTCTCTTTGGTTTGCCTCCTGGCCCTCAGCCTTGTGGGTCTCTACACGACAATCGGCTCCGCAGTGCGGCTTTTTGCAGATTGGTGATTACTCCGCCGCCAGCCTTGCATCATCCTCAGCCGCATCCGCATCGCCGGGCGCGGTTTTTGCGTCGAGATCGGGAAATGCCACGATACGCTTGCCGGAGAAATCGGCATGCACCACCACAAGCTCCTTCTCCTCGAAATAACTAAGGAGACGCCGTGCGCGGCGGGCGGAATGGGTGCCGTAGGCGCGGGCAATTCGGGCATCGGACGGGCAAGGTTCCTCGCCGAGCGCTGCCTTGACGAGCAGCAGAAAAACGCCCTGCAGGTCATCGGAAACCGACATCGACAATTCCAGCGCCTTCTCCCAGCCTTCGCTTGCCGCCATTGCCGCATCAACGCCTGAACGAGCAATCGCCACCTGCCGGCGGAATTCAGCCAGCGTCATCGGCGTGCCGGGAATGCGGCGCATGCGGGCGCGCACCAGGAAATCCTGATAAAGCACGGCATCGGTACGATAGGCGGATTGAGGGTCATCGAGAATTTCGACGAGAACCGCTGAAATCTTTTCCTCGCGCTCCTCGGGCGTTATTTCCGGCTGGCCCGCACGAGGCGACTGCTCCGGTGCTGGGCCGACGGCCGCGGGAGTAGACCGGGACAATTCAGCCAGAATATCCGTTGTTGGACGCGGAGCCGGCGGTGTGCGACGAACTGCGGGACGCGTGAATTCTTCCGGGTCCGGCGTAAAGATCAGGTCTTCGACGTCCTGCGGCGCATCCGGCAGCGGCATCAGCTTCGGTGAAGAAGAGCGCGCCGAGGTTTCCACCGCCCCGATGACGATTGGCAGCGGACGGCGCGAAAGCGCCGGGCCGAGCGCCACGAAATTACCGCGCTGGAGATCGCGGAACATTTCCGCCTGCCGCCGGTCCATGCCGAGCAGATCGGCAGCGCGCGCCATATCGATATCGAGGAAGGTACGGCCCATCAGGAAGTTAGAGGCTTCCGCGGCCACGTTCTTGGCAAGCTTGGCCAGTCGCTGCGTGGCGATGACGCCGGCAAGACCACGCTTACGGCCACGGCACATCAGATTGGTCATCGCGCCAAGCGAAGCCTTGCGTGCATCTTCCGTGACTTCACCGGCAACCGACGGCGCAAACATCTGCGCTTCATCCACCACCACAAGCACCGGATACCAGAATTCGCGATCGGCATCGAACAGGCCGTTGAGGAAAGCAGCGGCCGCCCGCATCTGCTGTTCGATATCGAGACCTTCCAGCGTCAGCACGCAGGAAACACGATGCTGGCGAATGCGGTTGGCGATGCCCGCGAGCTCGGCTTCCGTGCGCTCGCCATCCACGACCACATGGCCGAATTTATCGGACAGCGTAACAAAATCACCCTCGGGATCGATGATGACCTGCTGCACCCATGGCGCCGATTGCTCGAGCAGCCGGCGCAGCAGATGCGACTTGCCGGAACCGGAATTGCCCTGCACCAGCAAACGCGTCGCAAGCAATTCTTCAATATCGAGCTTGGCCTGCTGCCCGCCCGATAGAGTTCCCATGTCGATGCCGACCTGCAATGTTCCGTTCCTCGTACTGCCTCAGATCCGGCCGATTCCCCTCGCGGCGGCCGAACATGCTCTTTACCAAAAAATCGTCGATTGCGTCTCGCCTATGCCGGTAATGCACAGGCATTTGCGTTCCGGCCTAAGCAGGACGGCGCCAGGCGCGGGCAAAGGCAATACGCCGCCCGAAGACATTGAGCGCCAGGCCGAGAATCACGAGCGCTGCGCCGGCCACTTCGAAGACTGTGATATGTTCCGCAAAAGCCAGATAGGCGCTGATGAAGCCAACGACGGGCACCAGTAGAGAAAACGGCGCCACCGTTCCAGCCGGATACCGCAGAAGCAGATAACTCCAGATACCAGCGCCGACAATTGTCGCACCATAGGCCATATAGATCACCACGAACGCCATGGTCGGCGTCGCATGGACCACCCCATCGACTATCGCCCGAGGACCCTCCACCACGAGCGAAAGCAGGATCAACGGTAGAACAGGCACAAGGCTCGTCCAGGCAACGAAGGAGACCGCATTGACCTGGCCGATGCGGCGATTGACGATGTTACCGCAGGCCCATGCAATGGCGGAACCGACGCCCATCAGAAGCGGCACCAGCGCCGCCGCCGTCATGCGCTCGACGCCGATGACCGCAAGCCCGCCAAAAGCGATGATTGCACCGAGGATTTGCGACGGCAACGGCCGTTCCCCGAGGAACACCACGGCAAGCGCCAGCGTGAAAAAGGCCTGCGACTGCATGACGAGCGAAGCAAGCCCCGCTGGCAGCCCAAGCTTGATGGCCGGATAAAGCAGGCCGAACTGCACAAAACCCATGGCCATGCCGTAAACGATCATATGCCGCCAGGGCACATTGGGCCTGGGCAGGAAAAACACCAATGGCACTGCCGCAAAGAGATAACGAACCCCCGTCAAAAACAGCGGCGGCATATCGTTGACGCCGATCTTGATGACAACGAAGTTGAAGCCCCACAAAAACACGGTAACCAGGGCCAGAAGTATATGCGGCAATGCCATTTTATTATGTCCGAATGTCAGTCGATGGAGGGCGTCATACGCTGGCCGCCCTCTTCCAGCCAAAGGCAACGAGACCAGCGCCGATCAGGAGGCCACCGCCCGTGCGGTTGACAATCCGCTGAACCTTCGGCTTGCGGATCGTATTACGGGCGGCACTTGCCAGAAGTCCATAAAGCGCCGCGTTGACAGTAGCAAGCACAAGGAACGTCGCCTCGAAAATCAGCACCTGCGGCCAGAACGGCAATGTCGGCACCAGAAACTGCGGCAAAAAGGCCACGAAGAACACGATGCTCTTCGGGTTAAGCGCGGTAACGATATAGGCATGCAGGAAGATTTTGAGCGGTCTTTCCCGACCAGTCACGCCGGTTCCATCAGTACCATCGCCACCAACCGGCGAACGCCACAGCTTGATGCCGAGATAGATGAGGTAAGCCGCACCGATCCATTTCAGCCCGGTAAAAAGCGCTGCGGATGTGGCGAGCAACGCACCAAGCCCCAACATCGAGGCCGTCATGGCGGTGAAATCGCCGAGCGCCACGCCTGTCACCGTTGCGGTGCTCGCCTTGCGGCCATGGCCCAGCGCATAAGAAATGACCAGCAGGATCGTCGGTCCTGGAATGGCAAGCATGATGGCGGACGCGGCCACGAAGGCCAGCCAGTTTTCCAATGGCATGATGAATCTCCTCTATCCCGAGTCTTGAGCAAGCCACGGAAAATGTTTTGCTTCAAGCCGGATTGTACGAGCTGTGCAGCTCTCTCCTAATGCCCCCGGAAAACATCCCGGTACGAGTTTCTCCGTAATCCGCGGTCAAACCGGGACCGGCCCCCGCTCCCGCATGTGCGTGCGGAAGCGGCCATCATTGTCAAAACCGCGGCGCCCAGTAGGGCGTTTCCCAGTCTCGCCGCCGCTTCACGCGCGAAGGGTCGAGGCCGATATCGACCAGAAGGCGCTCTGGCAGATCGGCAGGGTCAGTTGGTGGCGCGCGGGGCACGACAGCGGCAATGAGAACCGCTTTGAGAGTTTTCCAGACGCCGAATGTGACGAACAGACGGTCCACCGCATCCGGCAGCGCATATGCTACCAGTGGTTGATTTTTTTGCATGGGAAATCCATCCCGGCGCCGCAAAGCGGCCAGGTCCTTTATCGGTGAAAAACGACAGGACGAAACGACGGGCACAGCAATGATGCCGCACAAACGCGCAGGTCACATGTCGAACGAAATGAAAACGCCAAACGGCAGGGAAATCAGGCCTAAGCCTTATCGGAGGGAGATGCCTCGCATCCCATAACCGCCGATATTCATGCCGGAAAGGCCAGACATGCCGTTAAGGCGCATATTCATGTCATTGGTCATTCCACGCCTCCATTTATAGCGGTTACAGACGAGAGACACCTTACACAGGAAATCCGGCGCGACAAGAGGTCGCAATCTCGAATTGTAAAGAGTCGCAAAAAAGATGCAAAAATGCAACAGACTCATGGAAGGGAAATCAGGACACGGAGACGCTGAGGCCAAAACCCTGCATCAGCCGCCGCGTGGCAAAGTCCGGCTTGCCAGATGTGAAGACGGCGAAGTCGAATCCATCGGGGTGTTCGGCATCCTGGGGCATCGGCACCAGATGACGGGCACGTCTTGCAATTGCCTCGGCGGGATCGAGCCAGTCTACCGGCCAGGGCGCCAGACGGCGAAACACGTTGGCCATGAAAGGATAGTGGGTGCAGGCGAGAACGACGATATCGGTGCGTTTTCCATCGCTTTCGATAAAACAGGGTTCGATTTCGGCAAGCACCGCCTCTTCCGACACCGGCTCCCCCCTGATCCAGCTTTCGGCCATGCGCGCAAGGTTTTCCGAGCCGACAAGGCGGACATGGCATTGCGTCGCGAAGGACTGGATGAGATCGCGCGTATAGGCACGCTTGACGGTGCCGGGCGTCGCCAGAACGGAGACGAGGCCGGAACGGGTGCGCTCCGCCGCCGGTTTGATGGCGGGTACTGTTCCGACAAAGGTCATCTGCGGAAACCGGGCACGCAGATCGGCACCGGCAAGCGTGAAGGCGGTATTGCAGGCGATGACGCAGACTTCCGGGCTGAAATCCTGCAGCAGTTTTTCAAAAAGCGAGAGAATGCGCGCCCTGAGCGCCTCCTCTTCCCAGCCGCCATAGGGAAAACCGGCGTCGTCGGCCACATAGATGAAACCGCGCTCGGGCATCAGCACGCGCGCTTCGCGCAGCACAGTCAGCCCGCCAATGCCGGAATCGAACACCAGCACCGGCTTCAGCACGTCGGTGGCCGCCTCACTCGTCTTCAGCATTCTCCCCTGCTCCCTCGGCCGATGGCCCCGTTGCCCGACCGGCCTGCTTCGGCCACTGCCGGGGAAAACCGTCGAGCGAATTGATCACGCCGCGGAAAACACTGATTTCCTGCTCGGAAAAACCGCGTCTCGACAGCACGGCACGCAGATTGTCGACCATTTTCGGCTTTTTTTCAGCGGGATGGAAATAACCGCGCGCATCCAGCGCTTCCTCGAGATGTTCGAACAGGCCAAAAACCTGCTCCTTGGTCGAAGGCCGCTGCTCGACGGACTGGAAAAGCGTCTCGCCCAGATCGTCCATGCCTGACTTCATCCACTCATAGGACATCAGGAGCACGGCCTGCGCAATATTGAGCGATGCAAAGGCGGGGTTGACCGGAAATGTCACGATCTCATCGGCCAACGCCACTTCCTCATTGGTGAGGCCCCAGCGTTCACGACCAAACAGGATGCCTGTCTTTTCGCCCGCCTTGAATTTTGCCCTGAGCGTATCGGCCGCAGTGACTGGCGATCGTACCGGCTTGAACCCATAACGCTCGCGCGCGGTCGTGGCATAAACGAAATTGAGATCCTTGATCGCCTCTTCCAGCGTATCGAACACCGTCGTCGCGTCGATGACGTGATCGGCCTTGGAAGCGGCGGAGCGCGCCTTTTCGCTTGGCCAGCCATCACGCGGGTTGACGAGGCGCAGCTCGGCAAGCCCGAAATTGGCCATCGCCCGCGCCACCATGCCGATATTTTCGCCAAGCTGCGGTTCGACCAGAATGATCGCCGGGCCTTCCGCCAGAAGTTCAAGCTCGCTGTTTGTGCCTGCCATCGTTGTTTGTCCGTTATTTTTAAAAGCGCGGCATAGACTTTGACGCCGATACCGTAAAGCGCGCTTCACTGGCACAGATTGCCGTTAAAATCAAAGTCGGAGAGAGCGCACACCCGCTCGGCTTTGCTGGAGATGAGAGCAACACCGCTCCCCCGTCATCCTCGGGCTTGAACCGAGGATCCACAACCCGTTGAAATCAATGGATCCTCTGGCCAAGCTCGAGGATGACGGGGAGTGTGACGAAAACCTCGCATCACTCTCCACCGGCTCAAACGGGACCCATTACTCCCCCTTGATGATGTTCGCCATCTCCTCACGCAGCGAGTCCCGGCCTTCGTCGCCAACCCGGTGAATGTCGCTGATGACAGGCCGCCCCTCCTCCTCGATCACATCGAAATGCACCTCGTCCACGGTCGCCTTCATCTCCGCCTCATCCATGCAGGCCCAGAGCTTGAATTTGGCCGTCACGTCAGTCACGCCATCCTTCACCGCGCCCGCCATCACGGACACATCCTGCAGCGGGCAGCCATCCTGCGAGTTGGTCACAACGTCATAACCGAATGGATCGCCCTTCTCGCCGCTTTCGGCCTCGTAAGCCGGCTTCTTGGAGGCTTCACGGTATTGCGCGACGAACTCCTTGCTGAAGAGGCTCGTCAGCATGTCCTCGTCGAATATGTATTTCCAGTTTTCCGCATCGCCGGACCAGTTCTTGACGGTGATGTCCATCACCTTCTGGACGGGATCGGTGGGACCGGCGGCGAGGGCGGCGTGGGAAAAGAGGGCGGCGGCAGACAGAAGCAGAATTTTCCGCATGATATGATCCCGGTAGAGGCCCAGAGACGGGCGAAGCGATTCGCCTGACTGTATTCCGGCATTATGGTTTGGCAATGCGCAAAGCGTTATTGCGCTGCGCCAAAAAAGCGCCCCCCATGGCTTTGCCTCAGGCGCGTGCGATGCTATAGCCCCACCGGATATTTTTCCGACTATGGGCGTCAACAGGCGCCACAGCTTCGAAGGTGAGGAATTCATGGCAAAGATCAAGGTAGCCAATCCAGTCGTCGATCTCGACGGCGACGAAATGACCCGTATCATCTGGCAGCTCATCAAGGACAAGCTGATCCTGCCATACCTCGATCTCGACATCGAATATTACGACCTCTCGGTTGAAAACCGCGACGCCACCAACGACCAGGTCACGGTTGACGCGGCCCACGCCATCAAGAAGCACGGCGTCGGCATCAAGTGCGCCACCATCACCCCGGATGAGCAGCGCGTCGAGGAATTCGGCCTGAAGCAGATGTGGAAGAGCCCGAACGGCACCATCCGCAACATTCTGGGCGGCGTCATCTTCCGCGAGCCGATCATCTGCAAGAACGTTCCGCGCCTCGTTCCGGGCTGGACGAAGCCGATCGTTGTCGGCCGCCACGCTTTCGGTGACCAGTACAAGGCAACCGATTTCAAATTCCCCGGCAAGGGCAAGCTGACGATCAAGTTCGTCGGTGAAGACGGCCAGGTTATCGAAAAGGACGTTTTCGACGCTCCGAGCGCCGGCGTGGCTCTTGCCATGTACAACCTTGACGAATCCATCCGCGAATTCGCCCGCGCCTCGATGAACTATGGCCTGATGCGCAAGTGGCCGGTTTACCTCTCCACGAAGAACACCATCCTCAAGGCCTATGACGGCCGCTTCAAGGATATCTTCGAAGAAGTCTACCAGACCGAATTCAAGAAGCAGTTCGACGAAATCGGCATCACCTATGAGCACCGCCTCATCGACGACATGGTCGCTTCCGCGCTGAAGTGGTCTGGCGGCTACATCTGGGCCTGCAAGAACTATGACGGCGACGTTCAGTCGGACACGGTTGCTCAGGGCTTCGGCTCGCTCGGCCTGATGACCTCGGTTCTTCTGTCCCCCGATGGCCGCACGGTCGAAGCGGAAGCGGCGCACGGCACGGTCACGCGCCACTACCGCCAGCATCAGAAGGGTCAGGAAACCTCGACCAACTCGATCGCCTCGATCTTCGCCTGGACCCGTGGCCTCGCCCACCGCGCCAAGCTGGACGACAATGCGGAACTGGCTAAGTTCGCGGCAACGCTCGAGACCGTCTGCGTCGACACCGTCGAAAGCGGCTACATGACCAAGGACCTGGCGCTCCTCATCGGACCGGATCAGCCCTGGCTCTCCACCACCGCCTTCCTCGATAAGATCGACGAAAACCTCAAGAAAGCGATGGCTGCCTAAGCCTGCTTTACCAAGACGTCAAAACCCGGCCTCAGTGCCGGGTTTTTTTATTTGCACGGTATAGACGAGGCATTCGTTCAATAGAACCGAAATGGACAACCAGATAGCGAACAAATATCGTTACGTGCCGGCTGGTTGAGCCAAGAGAAAAAACTCTGACACAACGCAGATTTCTTTTTGTTCACGGCATCTTGATTAGCGGTTGCACTAGGCGCAGAATTTGATTCTGCGTGTCCAGGGCCAGCAGGACAATAAGACTAAGATTAAACAGCATCTACTTGCACACAACTTGCCCGACACAGTCAAACGTTCATCGTAGCATCCACGCGATCTTGGAAAGACGCTAGGGATGTTGCGGACTTAAAAAATATGAAACGCAGGCCGAAAGCCCTTTGGGTTCGCCTGATGTTTCGACGATTTTGCTTGGGGAGGCAAAAGAGCATGAGTGAACTGATCTTTTACACCAACCCCATGTCGCGCGGGCGTATCGCGCGGTGGATGCTCGAGGAAGTGGGCGTTCCCTATCGAACCGAGATACTTCGTTTCGAAACCTCGATGAAATCGCCCGCCTATCGGCTGATCAATCCGATGGCCAAGGTGCCCGCCATCAAACATGGCGATACTATCGTCACCGAGGCCGCCGCGATCTGCGCCTATCTGGCTGACGCCTTTCCCGGTGCGAACCTAGCGCCCACACCCAAGTCACGCGGGCTCTATTACCGCTGGATGTTCTTTGCCGCAGGCCCGCTGGAAATGGCGGCGAGCATGAAGGCAATGGGTTTCGAAGTACCGAAGGAAAAACTGCGCATGGCCGGCTGCGGCAGCTATGCGGATGTGATGAATACGCTTGAACGGGCCGTCAGCGAAAACCGCTTCATCGCCGGCGATCTCTTTACCGCCGCCGATGTCTATGTCGGCGCCCATGTTGGCTGGGGCCTGCAATTCGGCACGATTGAAAAACGCCCGGCCTTCATCGACTACTTGGCGCATCTGACCGAGCGCCCGACCTTCAAGCGAGCCGCGCAGCTCGATGAGGAAGCGGCGAAGGATATGAAAGCGACGGACTAGAGCATTTCCGGTGATCACGGGATCACCGGAAATGCTCTAGTGTTTGTTTTTACCGCATTGTCCGACGCCGAAGCGAACACGCTTCGGCTGGAAATGCTTCAGCAGGCTTGGCGCTGCCGAGCGCACAATAGTCCCTGAACGATCCACAAACGGAAATTCACAAGAAAAAGGCGGGCCAAAATCCCGCCTTCTCATTTTCTGTCGATCAGGCCGCCAGAGCCGCTGCCACCGCTTCGATGGCCTCCTGCGCCTTGGCGCCATCAGGACCACCCGCCTGCGCCATGTCCGGTCGGCCGCCGCCGCCCTTGCCGCCAAGTGCGGCGGAAGCAGTGCGGACGATATCGACGGCGCTGAAACGGGACGTCAGATCTTCCGTCACGGCGGCGACAGCGCTTGCCTTGCCATCCTCGGAAACGGCGATCAGCAGCACGACGCCAGAGCCAAGGTTGGCCTTGGCCTCGTCGGCGAGCCCCTTCAGATCCTTGGCATCGATACCAGCAAGGGATTTTGCAAGGAAGTTGACGCCCGCGACCTGCTTGACGTCGCTTGCCCCGGCATCCGTCGAACCGCCGCCCATGGCGAGCTTCCGGCGGGCATCGGCGAGCTCACGCTCCAGCTTCTTGCGCTCGTCCAGCAGGCCTTCAACGCGCGACAGAACATCGCCCGGCTGAACCTTCAGCGACGAGGCGAGCGCCTTCACCCGCTCGTCCTGTTCGGCGAGATAGGCAAGCGCGCCCTGGCCGGTTACGGCCTCGAGGCGTCGCACGCCCGCACCCACGGCGCTTTCACCGAGAATGCGGATGAGACCGATCTGGCCGGTGGCGTCCACATGCGTGCCGCCGCAAAGCTCGACGGAATAAGGGCGGTTGGCTTTCGAGCCATGTAAGCCGGTGCCCATGGAGACGACACGAACCTCGTCACCGTATTTTTCGCCGAACAGCGCCATCGCGCCCTCGGCAATGGCGTCATCGACGCTCATCAGGCGGGTGACGACCGGCGAGTTCTGCAACACGATTTCGTTGGCCATCTCTTCGACGACCTTCAGCTCCTCGGCCGACATCGGCTTCGGATGTGAAACGTCAAAGCGCAGGCGCTCGGGCGCGACCAGCGAACCCTTCTGCGCGACGTGGGTGCCCAGCACTTCGCGCAAGGCCTCATGCAGCAGGTGGGTGGCGGAGTGATTGGCGCGAAGGCGCGAGCGGCGGTCATGATCGACCGTCAACTGAACGGCATCGCCCACTTTGAGACCGCCCTTGGAGACGGTGCCCATATGAACGAAGAGGCCTTCGCCGCGCTTCTGGGTGTCGGAAACGGCAAAAGCGCCATTATCGCCGGAGATGACGCCGGTATCGCCCATCTGGCCGCCGGACTCGCCATAAAACGGCGTCTGGTTGACGACGACCTGCACGGTCTCACCATCCACAGCGCTTTCGACGGCCTTACCATCCTTGACGATGGCCTGCACGACGCCCTCGGCGGTTTCCGTGTCATAACCGAGGAACTCGGTGGCGCCGAGTTTTTCCTTGAGTTCGAACCAGATCGTTTCGGTGGCCTTGTCGCCGGAACCGGCCCAATGCGAGCGGGCTTCCGCCTTCTGGCGCTCCATGGCATCCGTGAAGCCGGAAATATCGACGCCGATTTCGCGGGCGCGCAGTGCGTCCTGCGTCAGGTCAAGCGGGAAACCATAGGTGTCGTAAAGCTTGAAAGCGGTCTCGCCATCCAGCATGTCGCCCTTGTGCAGGGTCGAGGTGGCATCCGACAGCAGCGACAGGCCGCGTTCCAGCGTCTTGCGGAAACGGGTTTCCTCAAGCTTCAGGGTTTCGGAGATCAGCGCTTCGGCGCGGACCAGTTCCGGATAGGCGCGACCCATCTGCTGCACCAGCGACGGCAGCAGCTTGTAGATCAGCGGCTCGCGCGCGCCGAGCAGTTCGGCATGGCGCATGGCGCGACGCATGATGCGGCGCAGAACATAACCGCGGCCTTCATTGGACGGCAGCACGCCATCGGCGATCAGGAACGCAGACGACCGCAGGTGGTCGGCGATAACGCGGTGGCTGGCGCGCTTTTCGCCTTCAGCCGGAACACCCGTCGCTTCGACGGAAGCGGCGATCAGTGCGCGGAACAGGTCCGTATCGTAATTGTCATGCTTGCCCTGCAGCAATGCGGAGATACGCTCCAGACCCATGCCGGTGTCGATCGACGGGCGCGGCAGGTCGATGCGCTCTTCCTTCGTCACCTGCTCATATTGCATGAAGACGAGGTTCCAGATTTCGATGAAGCGATCGCCATCCTCTTCCGGCGAGCCGGGCGGGCCGCCCCAGATATGATCGCCATGGTCGTAGAAGATTTCGGAACAGGGGCCGCAGGGTCCGGTATCGCCCATCGCCCAGAAATTGTCGCTGGTCGGGATGCGGATGATGCGGTCGTCGGAGAAACCGGCGATCTTCTTCCAGAGGTTAAAGGCCTCGTCGTCGGTGTGATAAACCGTGACCAGCAGGCGATTGCGGTCGATGCCGAATTCCCTGGTGATCAGGTTCCAGGCGTGGGTGATCGCCTCTTCCTTGAAATAATCGCCAAAGGAGAAGTTGCCGAGCATTTCGAAGAAGGTGTGGTGACGGGCGGTGTAACCGACATTGTCGAGGTCATTATGCTTGCCACCAGCGCGCACGCATTTCTGCGCGGATGCCGCAGTAGAATAAGGACGGGTTTCCAGACCGGTGAAGACGTTCTTGAACTGCACCATGCCGGCATTGGTGAACATCAGTGTCGGATCGTTGCGCGGCACCAGCGGGCTGGAGGGCACAATCTCGTGTCCGTTCTTCTTGAAGTAGTCGAGGAAGGTCGACCGAATTTCATTTACACCGCTCATGCCCACACACCGCTCACAGCTGGAGTCCATCACCGCCATCGGAAATGATGGCTATATTGCAAAATCAATGGCTTTTATCGTCCGCATCCTGCCCTGTCCAGCCATGGAGACCGGCGAAGGCGTACCGACAAAGAAAAAGGGCCACACGACAGAAATCGCACGGCCCGTTTCGTTCAATTCGATTCACATCGAGACAGGCGATCCGGCAACGGATGCCTGAAGCTCGACGGCAGGATCAGCCTTCGTCACCGTCGCCGTCATCGCCGGAATCAGGACCGCCATTCTGCAGGAAACGATCCGCAATCAGGCCGGCGTTCTGGCGCAGCGCCAGCTCGATCTCGTTTGCCGTATCGGGGTTATCGCGCAGGAAGGTCTTGGCGTTTTCACGCCCCTGCCCCAGACGCTGGCTGTTATAGGAGAACCAGGCACCCGACTTTTCAACGATACCGGCTTTTACGCCGAGGTCGACAAGCTCACCGGTCTTGGAAACGCCTTCGCCATACATGATGTCGAATTCCACCTGCTTGAAAGGCGGCGCCATCTTGTTCTTGACGACCTTGACGCGGGTCTGGTTGCCGACAACCTCTTCGCGTTCCTTGACAGCGCCGATACGGCGGATGTCGAGGCGAACGGAAGCATAGAACTTGAGCGCATTACCGCCGGTCGTCGTTTCCGGCGAACCGAACATGACGCCGATCTTCATGCGGATCTGATTGATGAAGATGACCATGCACTTCGACTTGGAGATCGAAGCGGTCAGCTTGCGCAGCGCCTGGCTCATCAGACGCGCCTGAAGACCCGGCAGGCTGTCGCCCATCTCACCTTCAATTTCCGCCCGCGGCGTCAGCGCCGCAACGGAGTCGACCACGAGAACGTCGACCGCGCCGGAGCGCACCAGCGTATCGGTGATCTCAAGCGCCTGCTCGCCCGTATCCGGCTGCGAGATCAGCAGGCTCTGCAGATCCACGCCAAGCTTGCGCGCATAGACCGGATCAAGCGCATGTTCGGCGTCAACGAAGGCGCAGATGCCGCCCTTCTTCTGGGCTTCCGCAATGGTCTGCAGCGCCAGCGTCGTTTTACCCGAGCTTTCCGGACCGTAAATTTCAATGATGCGCCCCTTCGGCAGTCCGCCGATGCCGAGCGCGATATCCAGGCTGAGCGAACCCGTCGAAACGGTCTCCACCTCAACCACATTTTCATTGGAACCGAGCTTCATGATCGATCCCTTGCCGAACGACCGTTCGATCTGGGAGAGCGCCGCTTCCAGTGCCTTGCTTTTATCCACCGATTTATCCTCTACGAGACGCAAAGAATTTTGTGCCATCCGAACCACCTTTAGGTTATTGAAGCCGCACAGGCAATGTAGCAGTATGGGAACGGTATGTACTCTATTTGTTCTCATTTAACAAGGCTGAGCCAGCATATTGAAAACAAATAGTGATAAGTCGTTTGTTCTGCTTTCGTTTTTCTGTGCGCGGCCCCTTGCCGCAAACCGGAGGCGAGGTCAGGAAGACGTCAGTTTAGGCCGAATCGTCCGGCCTTACCATCCGCCAGAGAGGGAAACGCAAGCGTGAAGAAAATACTCGTTCTGGGCGGCGCGCATATCGACAGGCGCGGCATGATCGAGACTGAAACGGCGCCGGGCGCCAGCAACCCCGGCTCTTGGATGGAAGAGGCGGGCGGCGGCGGTTTTAACGCTGCACGCAATCTCTCCCGGCTCGGCTTTCAAGTCAGGATCATCGCCCCGCGCGGCGGCGACGTGACGGGAGAAGCCGTTGCGGAGGCTGCACGACAGGCTGGCGTGGAGGACACGCCGTTCACCTTCCTCGACCGGCGCACACCGAGCTATACCGCCATTCTGGAGCGTGACGGCAACCTCGTCATCGCGCTCGCCGACATGGATCTCTACAAGCTCTTCACGCCGCGCCGGCTCAAGGTCCGCGCCGTCCGGGAGGCCATCACCGCAAGCGATATCCTGCTCTGCGACGCCAACCTGCCCGAGGACACGCTGGCTGCACTTGGCCTCGTGGCCCGCGCCTGCGAAAAGCCGCTGGCGGCCATAGCCATTTCGCCGGCCAAGGCCGTGAAGCTGAAAGCGGCGCTGGCCGACATCGACATCCTCTTCATGAACGAGGCGGAAGCGCGCGCGCTCACCGGCGAGACGGCCGCTGACGTTCGTGACTGGCCGGATATCCTGCGCAAGGCCGGGCTTTCCGGCGGCGTCGTCACCCGCGGCGCAAGCGAAGTCGTGGCCTTCAACGGAAATGAAAAAGCAATCCTCCACCCGCCCCTCATCCGCGAAGTGAAGGATGTAACCGGTGCGGGCGACGCCATGGCGTCTGGCTACCTCGCTGCGATTGCCGAAGGAAAGACGATTGCCGAAGCTCTGAGAAGAGGCGCGGCCGCAGCGGCCATCACCGTGCAATCGCCCTTTGCGACATCCCACGACCTATCAAAAGACAGTGTCGAGGCCATGTTGGGGCTTGTTCCCCAGGCTGAAATACTGGCATGAACCGCTTTTAAGAACTGGAACAATGTAAATGACCCGCCCCATCTCCCCTCTCCTGCCCATCGTCTATTCTCAAGAAGTCGCCGCCGCCAAGCAGCGCGGTGCGCCGATCGTCGCGCTTGAATCCACCATCATCACCCATGGCATGCCCTATCCGGGCAATATCGAGATGGCGGAAAGCGTCGAGCAGATCATCCGTGATCAGGGCGCGGTTCCGGCCACCATCGCCGTCATTCACGGCACATTGCATATCGGCCTCGAGAAGGATCAGCTCGAGGCGCTGGCCCAGACCACCGATGCCATGAAGGTCTCGCGCGCCGATATCGCCTTTGCGATCGCCGAGCGCCGCACCGGCGCCACCACGGTTGCGGCGACCATGATCGCCGCTGCCCGCGCCGGCATCCGCGTTTTCGCGACCGGCGGCATTGGCGGCGTGCACAAGGGTGCGGAAGAAACCTTCGACATCTCCGCGGATTTGACGGAGCTTGCAAAGACCGGAGTGATCGTCGTCTGCGCCGGCGCCAAGGCGATCCTTGATATTCCGAAGACGCTCGAAGTCCTCGAAACCAACGGCGTACCCGTCGTCACTTTCGGTTCGGAAGAATTCCCGGCCTTCTGGTCTCGCTCCTCCGGCCTGCCAAGCCCGCTTTCGCTCAACAGCCCGGCCGCAATCGCCAACTTCCAGGTAACCCGCGAACAGCTCGGTATCGATGGCGGCATGCTGGTGGCCAATCCCGTGCCGGAAGCTGACGAAATTCCGCGCGAGGAAATGGAAATCTACATCAATCGCGCCATCTCGCATGCCGAGCGTGATGAAGTGACCGGCAAGGCGGTCACGCCGTATCTGCTGGGTGACATTTTCCGCCTGACGGATGGTCGCAGCCTCGAAACCAATATCGCGCTGGTTCGCAACAACGCGCAGTTAGCGGCTGAGATTGCGGTGGCGCTGAGCTAACCGTCGGGGTTGGGATCATCCTCAAGCTTGCGGGTGACGCCAGGGTTCGAAAACCTCACCTCCGTCATGCCGGAGCAGATCCGGCATCCAGCCACGGCGCGTCTGCGCCGTGAAAGAGTCTTTCGTGATCAAGGACTTGATCACGCTGGACCCCGGATCTGGTCCGGGGTGACGGATTGCGGATGATCAAGTTCTGCCAAACGCCTCGGCGCTGGGGACATCGTAAGCAATAAAAAAGGCCCGGAGAGCTTTCGCTTCCGGGCCTTGTTTTTCTATTTGAACCCGATCAGTTCTGAGCGACCGGCTTCACCAGCGGCGTCACGCGGCGGATGGTGACGCGGCGGTTCTGCTGTTCCGGGCCGAGTGTCTGGACCTTCAGGTAACGCTCGCCATAACCCTGCGTCGCGAGGTTTTCCGGCGGGATGCCGTAGACGTCGGTCAGCACGTTGGCGACGGAGGCAGCGCGCTCGTCAGACAGTACGAGGTTGCTTTCATCCGAACCGACGGCATCGGTATGGCCTTCGATGAGGAAGGTTTCCGCCGGGTTCTTTTCCAGCGCCTTGTTGATTGCGTCGGCCACCTTGCGCAAGGAGCGAGCCTGCGCCATCGGGATTTCAGCGCTGCCGGTCGCGAAGGTGATCGTATCGAGGTCGATACGGCGCACCTTGTCACGGATACGAGCCGAATAGCGCACTTCATCCAGCGAATAGACACGTTCCACCGGCTCGACAGGCGGCTGTTCCAGGAAGCGGTAATAATCGCGATCCGGATCGCTCGACGTGTCGATGATGTAGTCCGTCACGGGAATGCGCAGACGCATGGGCGGAAGATCGAGACCGGGGTCGCGATAAACGTAATCGCGGTCCGGATCCTCCATCAGCTCCGGTGCGTAGAACAGCACATATTCGCGGCCGCGATCGTCAATGCGCGAACGCTGGATCACGTCGCCATAACGGTTGCGGATCGTCACGACCTGCGTGCCATCCCGGCGCTCCACGGTTTCGCGGACACGGCCGCCCTGCAGGCGCTCGTAATAGGGCTCGCCGCCATCGCGGATGAAG
This sequence comes from Agrobacterium sp. 5Ca39, assembly GCF_055382365.1. NCBI lineage: Bacteria > Pseudomonadati > Pseudomonadota > Alphaproteobacteria > Hyphomicrobiales > Rhizobiaceae > Agrobacterium > Agrobacterium sp. 5Ca39. The sequence goes on from NZ_AP026436.1 coordinate 1,541,561, forward strand.
CGCTGGTTGTCATCGCCACGAACGACGACGCGGTCACCGAATTGCAGGATGATCGGCGCATCGCCATCGCGATCACGCGGGCGACCCTCGCGCGGCTGCCATTCGCGTACACCGTCCGGCCGCTCATATTGCGGGCGGCGGTCGATGCGCTCGCCCTGCTGGGAAGTGATGGCTTCCAGCTTTACGGGTGGCGGCGGAGCCTTGCCTTCAGCAGCACCGGCGCGCTGCGCCTCGGCGTCGGAGGTCGGGACCTTGAAGTCGCCGGCCTGTTCGCGTTCACGACGGCGTTCCTCGCGGGTCTGGCGGTTGCCGGAGCGCTCCACTTCCTTGTCGCTGTCGAGAACGGCAGCACCCTTGTCGACCGGCAGGATGACGGTGTCGGCCGTCTTGGACGGGTCCTTGGCGATCGCCTTGGCCTTGTCCAGCTCCTCCTTCGTCATCGGCGGGGCTTCCGTCTGCGGAACGGCAACCTGGTTCGGCACCGGTTCGCCGGCAGGCGCCTGCCCGGTCGTCGCACCGCTCGGCGGCGGGGTCGGCGCGCCTGGCAGCGGGGCTGCGGGTTCCGTCCTACCCTGACCTTCTACCGGCGGCTGTTCGGAAGGCTGGCGGCCAGGTGCAGGGTTTGGCTGGGTCTCAGGTGCAGGCGGGCGCGCGGGGGTCGGCGCTTCTGTCGGAACAGGTGCTTCCTTCGCGGCGGGCTCGGGAGCGGCAGGCTTTTCCTCGGGAACGGCTTTTTCGGCCGGTTCGGCTTTCTGTTCCGGGGCCTTTTCCTCTACTGCCGGTTTTTTGGCGGGTGCCGGCTCACGGGACTTGGCCGGCTGCTCAGCATTTTCAGGGCGAGCTGCTGGCTCCTGTTCGGCCGCAGGCTCTTTCGCGCGCTCCTTACGGGGACGCTCGGGACGCTGTTCGCCCTCGCCTGCAGGCTGCTCGGCCCGTTCCGGGTTGCGCGGACGTTCCTTCGGCTGCTGTTCGGCAGGCGCAGCTTCAGGCGCGGCCTCACGCTGACGAGCCGGGCGCTGTTCACCCTCGCCCTGCGGCTCCTGCGCCCGTTCAGGCTTGCGGGGACGCTCCTGCGGCTGCTCGGCCGGCGCAGGCTCCGGGCGGGCCTCACGCTGCTGTGGTTCCGGCGGCGCTTCGCGCTTGGGCTCCGGCTCGCGCTGGGGCTCCGGTGCGCGCTCTTCACGCTTCGGTTCGGCAGGTTGCGCCTCTTCGGCGCGCTGACGCTTCTTCTTGAGTTCTTCTTCGGGGTTTTCCTGCGCCGGCTCCGCCTGCGCCAGGATTATCTGGCCGGGCGCGGTTTGAGAAACAGGCGCCTGGGCGCGGGCCGCGCCGGCAAAGCCTGCCGCTGCTGGCTCAACCGCGATCGCGAGAGACATGAGTGGAAAAACCACCCCGGTCAGCAATGTGTTTTTCTTTTTCAGCATCAGTGCTTCCTCATCTGCCGTCATTTTATGGGTCGCGAATGACGCGACGTCGTGGGCCCGGCTTGGCACGCAGGCGCTGTTCAACGCCTTACACACGCTCCGGTTCCCATGATGACCAAAGCCTTCTGTACCGGAAATGAACAGATCAAGGCCTTTTCGTGGAGGCTCTGCGGCACAAAGAAGGTCGCTAATATTGCAGTTGCATTTTTTGACCAAGCGGATGAATAATCACATCCGCGCTGAAGGCCACAGGCGGTATCCTCCGTCCTGCCGCGCCTTGGCGCCCATGGCGTCCGCACTGAAAACAACAACAGACCGCGGATGAACGACCAAAAGAGAGGATCGAAATGCCTATTTCCACCCGTCTGCTCGCAGCCGTATCGATTGCCGCCATCTCGCTCTTTTCCGGCGCGGCTCTCGCGCAGGACAAGATCGTCATCGGCACCGAAGGCGCCTACCCGCCCTTCAACAATCTCGAAGCCGACGGCACGCTGACCGGCTTCGATATCGACATCGCCAAGGCGCTGTGCGAACAAATGAAGGCCGAGTGCACCTTCGTGACCAATGACTGGGACGGCATCATCCCCGCCCTTCAGGCCAAGAAGTTCGACGCCATCATCGCGTCCATGTCGATCACCCCGGAACGTCTCCAGAAGGTCGACTTCTCCAAGAAATATTACAACACGCCGCCGGCGATCGCCGTGCCGAAGGATTCGCCGATCAAGTCCCTTGACGATCTCAAGGGCAAGTCGCTCGGCGCACAGGGCTCCACCACCCACTCCAACTACGCTGAAAAACACTTCCCGGATTCCGACGTGAAGATGTATCCGACCGCAGACGAATATAAGCTCGACATCGCCAATGGCCGTATCGACGCCGTCATCGACGATATCGTCGTGCTGTCGGAATGGCTGAAGACCGATGCCGGCAAGTGCTGCAAGATCCTGACACCGCTCAAGGTCGACGTCGACATCAACGGCAACGGCGCAGGCATTGCCGTTCGCAAGGGCGACACGGCGCTGGCCGACAAGTTCACGGCTGCCATTGCCGGCATCCGCGCCAGCGGCAAGTACCAGGAGATCAACAAAAAATACTTCGATTTCGACGTTTACGGCGAGTAAGCCGGTTCGATCTGTTGAAATCTCGTGGCGGAAGGCTTGCCCTTCCGCCATTTTTGTTTGAAAACGTCACCATAACAATCACGGCGGCTTAAGACCGCAGGGGAAAATTGGCATGAGCGGAGCATTTTCCGCCATAGGTGCGTTCTGGACCTATGTCTCGACACTTCTCGATCCCTTCTGCGGGCCGGTCGGTCTCTTCTCGCTTTTCGGAAACGGCACTCTCGTCGCCTGCGGCGATGCGGGCTGGGGCGATGAAATCGCTTTCGGCGTCAAGGTCACGATCTCGCTGGCGCTTGCCACCCTGCCAGTCGGGCTATTGATCGGCTTCCTGATCGCGCTCGCCGCGCAATCGGAAGAAAAATCGCTTCGGCTGGCCGCCGGAATCTATACCACCATCTTTCGTGGCCTACCCGAACTGCTGACGCTCTTCATCGTCTATTACGGCATCCAGATGCTGCTGCAATCCGTGGCAGGTTACATCGGCATTACCGGCCCCATCGAAATCAACGCCTTCGTTGCCGGCATGGTGGCGCTTTCGGTGGTGTTTTCATCCTATGCGTCTGAGGTGCTTCTCTCGGCCTTCAAGGCCATACCGAAAGGGCAATATGAGGCGGGTGACGCACTCGGACTTTCCCGCAGCCGCACCATGGTGCTCATCATCATTCCGCAGCTGGTGCGGATCGCCCTTCCCGGCATGACAAACCTGTGGGTCATCCTGCTGAAAGACACGTCCTACGTATCGATCATCGGCCTTGCCGATATCATCCGCCAGACCGGCATCGCCGCCCGCGTCAGCAAGGAAGCCTTCTTTTTCTACGGCATCGCCTGCCTGCTTTACCTCATTCTCGCGCTCCTCTCATCCATCGGCATCGGTTTCATAGATCGCTGGTCGCGCAAGTCGGAGGCCAGACGATGAGCCATATCAAGGAACTCATTCCGCCACGCCCAGCGCCCATCGTTGCGGACAAACCGCTGAACATCTCCCGTGTCGTCGGCATCGCTGTCATTACGCTCTGGCTGCTTCTCGCCGCCGGGCTGTTATTTGCGATGATCGAGGGTTGGGATTGGGACAAATTTGAACGGTATGGGCCCCGTTATATCGATGGCCTCATCACCACAATCACGCTGGTCGGCAGCTCGATCATTCTCGGCGCCATCCTGTCCGTGCCGATCGCTTTCGCCCGCATGTCTGAAAATCGCGTCATTGGCGCGCTCGCTTATGCCTACGTCTATGTCTTCCGCAGCACGCCGCTGCTGGCGCAGCTTTTCCTGATCTATTACGGTCTCGGCAGCTTTCGCCCGGCGCTGGAAGCCGTTGATCTCTGGTGGTTCTTCCGCGAAGCCTGGTATTGCGGCCTCCTGTCGCTGACGCTCAACACCGCCGCCTATCAGGCGGAGATCCTGCGCGGGGCGATCCAGAGCGTGCCGCGCGGCCAGCACGAAGGGGCGGCGTCGCTCGGTATTTCCAAGTTCATCACTTTCCGAAAGATCATACTGCCGCAGGCGCTGATCGTCGCTTTGCGCCCCTATGGCAACGAGATCATCCTGATGATCAAGGGTTCGGCGGTGGTCTCCATCGTCACCGTCTTCGACCTGATGGGCCAGACCCGTTACGCCTTTTCCCGCACCTTCGATTATCAGGCCTATCTCTGGGCCGCGATCTTCTATCTCACGATCGTCGAAACGCTGCGGCATGTCTGGGCCTGGCTGGAAGCCCGACTGACGCGACACCTCAAGCGTTGAGCCGCAGGATTGGCAGCACTCATCACAAGAGGCTGCCAACATTTTGAAAAATATAACAAATTTGTGACGCAACCCTGCCTTTGGCAAGGTTGGGTTAACCATGCCGTGTTCCCATATCAGATACAGCGGCAATGCTGTGATCGGTCATCATCGATATGGGAACCGCCCTCATGAACAAGGACATGGAAATGATGCTGCGAGGCTATGGCCTCACCACCGCCCAGATATTCTACCGCCTGCCGGACCATCCTCTGGTTCTCCAGACCTACGTCTGGCAGAATTACGATCTGGCCCCCGATTTTCCTGAAATGCACGGCTTCCTCAAGTTCTGGCAGGAAAAGCTCGACGGCCCCCTGCACTCCGTCCGCTATGTGCACCGGCAGGTTATCTCGGCGCAGGAATGGCGCGCGCTCAAAGGGGAGTTCATCCTCCACTAAGCCCTCACACCACATAAACATTGCGCCGGTCCCCGATGCGGCTTACAGCAAACGTCAATTGAAGACGCTGACGGATAAGGCACGATGACCAAGAACCAGAAGATCGACGAAGAGGCGCTCGCCGAGGCCTATAACCGCGCACTCGCGCTTGAAAAGGCCGGTGATGTGGACGCGGCGGTGAAGGCCTATGAGGAAGTCCTCGCCATCGATCCCGATGATCACGGTGGCGCAGCCGTGCGCATCGCCGCCATGGGCCGGGGCGAACAGCCGTCCAAAGCGCCCGACGCCTATGTCGAAACCCTGTTCGACCAGCATGCCGAAGCCTTCGAGGATATTCTTGTCGAGCAACTGGGTTACGCCGTGCCCATGATGGTGCGCCAGCGGCTGCAGACGCTCAATCTCGGCCCTTTCAAACGCCTGCTCGATCTCGGCTGCGGCACCGGCCTCACCGGTGAAGCGCTGCGCGATATGGCTGACGACATCACCGGCATCGATATTTCCGAAAACATGGTCGAGATCGCTCATGAAAAGGACCTCTACGAGACGCTCTATGTCGCCGAAGTTGAGGATTTCCTTGAGGACAATGACGACGAGCCCTTCGACATCATCACCGCCACCGATGTGCTGCCCTATCTCGGCGCGCTGGAACCGCTGTTTTTCGGCGCCGCCGAAAACCTCAATGCCGGCGGCCTGCTGATCTTCTCTTCGGAGACCCTGCCCGAAGAAATCATGGCCGGGCGCCCCTACATGGTCGGCCCGCACCAGCGTTTCGCCCATGCCGAAACCTATGTCCGCGAAAGACTGGCGGCGACCGGTTTCGAGGTGGTTGAAGTGACCGACATCAATGTGCGCATGCAGGACGGCAATCCGACGCCCGGTCATCTGGTGATTGCAAAGCTCAAGGGCTGATGCGACATCGATAGTGGATAAGCCTCGTCCTTCACAAAGGTCATGGCTGGTGCCCGACGTGGCGGCAATTTTCTTCTCCCCGCCGGGGAGAAGGTGGCCCGAAGGGTCGGATCAGGGGGCTGGCTCTCGGTCTATCTCTACCCTCGCCCCCTCATCCCGCTGCCGCGAACCTCTCCCCCACGGGGAGAAGAAACAAGCGGCATCCAATCGCCTCACATTTAACACCAACGGCCTGAATCAACCTCTGAGCAAGATCCGCCAGCCGGTTGAAGAGACTCCACTTTCCGCCCATCAACTCGCCTTCGGGCGCCAGACGATATCCGCCACCTTGAGCTTCTTCGGCACGATCTTCAGATCGTAGAACTCGTCCGCAAGCGCCTGTTGATAGGCGATGGCTTCATCCGGAACCAGCGAGACCCGTCCGAGATCGGCACCGGGGCGCGTCAGCGAGACCTTCGTGACATCCTCGGGGACACCGGTGATGGCCGACAGCGACTTGGCTGTCGCGTCGATGTTGGTCTGCGCTTTCGCACCCACATTCGCCAGTTCCTTCAGAATCAGCGGCACGAGATCGGGATTACTTTCAACAAAATCGCCATTGGCTAGGAAGTAGCTCCACGGATCGACGATGCCTTCGGCTGTCGAGAGAACCCTCGTCGTCGGCTCTTTCTCCGCCACGGCGAAATAGGGATCCCAGATCGACCAGGCATCGATGCTGCCGCTTCGAAAGGCGGCCGCCGCATCCGGCGGGGCAAGATCGACGGGCGTGATGTCTGCCAAGGTCAGCCCCGCCTTTCGCAACGCCTTCACAGTGACGTTATGGGCGCTGGAGCCACGCTTGAAGGCGACCTTTTTGCCTTTTAGGTCTTGGAGCGTCTTCAGCGGCGAATCCTTCTGCACGAGGATCGCCGATCCGCCTGCCGCCGCCTTGTAGGTGCCGACATAACGCAGATTGCCGCCGGCGGCCTGCGCGAAAAGCGGCGGCACATCGCCGGTCGGGCCTATATCCAGCGCACCGGCACCCAGCGCTTCAAGAAGCGGCGGCCCGGAGGAAAATTCAGACCACTTGACCTCGATGCCGCGATCCTTCAGCAGCGCTTCGAGCGCGCCCTGGCTCTTCGCGAGCGCTATCACGCCATTCTTCTGCCAGCCAATCCGCAACGTCGTGGTTGCGGCGCTTGCGCGCCGGATATGCGGCAGAAACACCGCCCCGGTCGCACCCGCAATCAATCCCAATGTTCCGCGTCGTGTCAGCATATGGATATCCCTCGCTATTCCATCCTTCGACAGTAAAAGCGTAGATATTCGAGCGATTTTATCAAAATCCTGGTTTGCGCGCAGACGGCGTTGAGAGAATTGAATGTGCGAATTTGCCGTTACCGGCGAAATAGAATTGTCGTGCCTCTGCGGCAGCTACCGGACGGACCTTCCGACAGTATCAGCCCTGGCAGGCCCGACCGACGCCCAAAAAACCACCCACGAATTAAAACGCCCTCCCCGGCGGCCGGAAAGGGCGTTGATCAAAAACTGACCGGCGACGGATCACTCTTCGCCGGATTTAGGATTATCCAGCAGCATGTAATCGAGCGGCAGTTCCGTCGTATATTTGATCTGCTCCATCGCAAAGGCGGAGGAGACGTCGCGGATTTCGATCTTGGCGATCATCCGCTTGTAGAAAGCGTCATAGGCGGCGATATCGGGCACGACCACGCGCAGCAGATAGTCGACATCACCGCTCATACGGTAGAATTCGACAACCTCCGGGAATTCGGAAACCACTTCGGAGAAGCGCTTCAGCCATTCGATGGAATGGGAGGCGGTGCGGATGGAGACGAAAACCGTGACCTTGGTATTGACCTTGACCGGATCGAGCAGGGCCACGCGCCGGCGGATGACGCCGTCTTCTTCCATCTTCTGGATACGCCGCCAACAGGGCGTCGTGGAAAGGCCGACCTTCTTCGCCAGATCGGCAACAGCCAGCGTGGAATCCTCTTGCAGAATGCGCAAAATCTTACGGTCTAGGCGATCCAATGCGTCTACCCTCCTGAATTAATTTCCTTTCAATACACTAATTTTTGCGGAAAAACAGAAAATTGTTTCACCAAAGCCGCATTTCCACATATTCTCGCAGAACCGGCAACAGTTCCTCCGTAAACCACGGGTTCTTTTTCAGCCACCCCGTGTTGCGCCAGCTCGGATGCGGCAAAGGAAGAATGCCGGGGCCGGAATTGGCGTGAAGATAGCTGCGCCAGTTTTGCACCGTTTCGGTCATGGTTTTGCATCGTCTTTCACCCAGGTGAAAAGCCTGGGCATATTGGCCGATCGCGAGGATCAGCTCCACCTGCGGCATCGCCGCCATGACCCGCGTGCGCCAGTGCGGGGCGCATTCCCGCCGTGGCGGCAGGTCGCTTCCCTTGTCATCATAACCGGGAAAACAGAACCCCATGGGAACGATGGCGAAACGATCCGGATCGTAAAATGTCTCCCGGTCGACATTCAGCCACTGGCGCAGCCTGTCGCCGGAAGCATCGTTGAATGGCAGGCCCGTTTCATGCACGCGCAGCCCTGGCGCCTGCCCGGCAATCAGAATGCGTGCTCTTGCCGACATGACGACCACGGGCCGGGGTTCATGCGGCAGGCGGTCAGCCATTCCCTTGAGCGGCATGTCGCGACAGAGACGACAGCGGGCAATCTCACCGCGCAGCCCGTCCAGCCCATCATCATGCACTGGCCCAACCCTCTCTCCTTCAGCCATGATCCCACCCCAGAAGATGGCGGACGATGGTGAGGAAACCCGCCGCCGGCGTTTCCATATCCGCGGCACGGTGATCCCTCCGCCACTGCGAGGGCTTTTCGAATTCTCCCGCCCAGATGCCAAGCGCCTGCCTGCGCGCGGCTTCCTGCTCGCTCGAAAACTGGAAATATCCCGACGCGACGGCAAAACCGGCCGACACCATGTCCGACGAAACATCCCTGCCGCCGGCGGAACAATAGACGAGCAGTCGCCCGTATCGATCTCTGGAACTGCCGGAGCAGGAGAAATCCGCCGGCGCGGCCAGCCGTTGCAGAACACGGCGCGCCTCCTCGCCGCATGGCCAGCTTTCGCCCCCGCGCAGACATGTCTGCGCAAGCTCCGGCGCATCGATGCCGAGCAGCCGGAAGCGTTCCCTGCCCTTGGAGAGCGTGTCGCCATCAATCACGAAGAAGCGGCCGCCATAGGTTTCGCTGTTGATATGATCGAGCTTGGCGGCAATCAGAACCCCTAGAAAAACCGTAGCAAGGAACAGGCCGCCGTCGCGGACTGCGGAAAAACCCCCGCGCCTGCCTCCATTTCGTCTCATGTAACAACAAACCCTTGTCAGAGATGGCAAACAAATCCTTTCACGGCAGCATCTTCTTAAGATTTTGGGCGTAGTCTGCAAGGGTTCATGTCACCCTGCGTTGTAACAATGAGTAAAAGCGTCAGCACGTCCACCGACAAGATCATCGTCGACCGCTCGAAAAAACATCGCAACAAGGCGGTTTTCGACGCGGTGAAGACGACGCGTGAACGCTTGCAGCAAGGTGCAGGCGCAAGCGATGCCTATGAACGCGAGATGCTGACCATGCACATCGCCGAGACCCTGCAGGGCGCGATGATCATGCCGCTTTTCATCGTGCTTGCCTCCATCATTGGCGTTTACATAACCCGCGATATCAGCCTCATCATCTGGTCGCTGGCTGCATTGAGTTTCCACGCCATTTCGCTGATGCTCGCCAAACGGGCTGCAAAACAGGAAATCACCGCCGAAAACCTCCTGCACTGGAAAAATCTTTTTCTCGGAATGCAGATCGTCATCGGGTGCATCTGGGCGATGTTCTCGCTGGCGGAGCCAACGCGTAATGACCCGACGCTCGTGCTTTTCTTCAAGGGCTCGACGCTGCTGATCGCGCTCTCGCTCACCGCCACGGCCAATTTCATGCTGCGGCGGGCAACCTTCATGACTTTCCTGCCGGTGCTGGCGGCTCTGTGCGTCACCTCTGTCTTCTCGCGCGATCCATTCGATGTCGGTCTTGCGCTGATGTTCGGCATGGCGATCCTGTTCTGCCACCGCATCACCAGCCGGCTTTACCAGACCAGCATCAAGCTCCTCTCCTCGCAGACGGAAAAGGACGACCTGATCGCCGAGCTCGAAGTCGCCAATTCGGTTTCCGACGAGGCGCGGCGACGCGCGGAAGAGGCCAATCTGGCCAAGTCGCGCTTTCTCGCTTCCATGTCGCACGAGCTGCGCACGCCCCTCAACGCCATTCTCGGCTTCTCCGAGGTCATGTCCTCGGAGGTGCTGGGGCCGCTCAACAATCCGCTCTACAAGGAATATTCCGGCGATATCCACCGCTCCGGCCAGCATCTGCTCGATCTCATCAACGAAATCCTCGACCTGTCGCGCATCGAGGCGGGCCGTTATGACCTGAACGAAGAAGCGATCTCGATGCTGGAAATCGCCGAAGATTGCATCGGCATGATCCAGCTTCGCGCCCGCGCCAAGAACATCAGGATCTCCCAGCAGTTTGAAAACAGCCTGCCGCAGGTCTGGGCGGACGAAAAATCGATCCGCCAGGTCGTCCTCAACCTGCTGTCCAACGCCGTCAAGTTCACCCCGCAGGGTGGAGAAATTCTCGTAAAGGCGGGCTGGACGGCCGGCGGCGGCCAATATGTGTCGATCAGGGACAATGGCCCAGGCATTCCCGAGGAGGAAATTCCGGTGGTGCTGTCAGCCTTCGGTCAGGGATCAATCGCGATCAAGAGCGCCGAGCAGGGAACAGGCCTTGGCCTGCCCATCGTTCAGGCCATCCTCGCCAAGCATGACGGCCAGTTCATTCTGAAATCCAAACTGCGTGAGGGCACGGAAGGCATCGCCATCCTGCCCGCGAAACGCGTGCTCCAGAGCCTGCCGGCGGTCGAAGAAACCCATGCCATCCAGCCACGCCGACGGTCCTTCGCTTAAGGCGCCCACAGGAAGGCGTCGCCCGGCTTTCCACCTGGAAATGCCTTGAAGCTGGCAACCTCAGAAGAACAGCGTCGTCACCAGCGAATACAGCACGAAAAATCCGTTCGCCATCAGCAGGCAGAAGACGGCAAAGGAGCCGAGATCCTTGGCGTGCCGGCCCACGGAGGAAATTTCCGGCGAAATGCGGTCCACCAGTTCCTCGATGGCGGTATTGAGCGCTTCCACCGAGAATAAAAGCAGCATCAACACCGTGAAAACGAGAAGATGCGCAAACGGCGCGCCCACGACCAGAAGCAGGCCAAGCCCGACGCAGAAGGCAAGAACTTCGTGACGAAAGGCAGCTTCCTGCCAAAGCCGACCGAGCCCCTGCAGGGAATAGCGCGCGGCAGCGAACAGATGCCGCCAGCCCTTTTCTTTACGAAAGACCGGTTCTGGCGGTGGCATGTGCGGCGTCGCGTCCATCTTCAGCCTCAATGATTGGTGGGCGCGGTGATGCGTGTGTCGACACCCGCTGCCTCAAACGTCGCCATGCCGGAATGGCAGGCGGCGGCGGCCTTGACGATGCCGGCGGCAAGGGCCGCACCGGTGCCTTCGCCAAGACGCATTCCAAGCGCCAGAAGCGGCGTCTTGCCAAGCTTTTCGATGGCTGCCAGATGGCCGGGCTCACCCGAGACATGGCCGATAAGGCAATGATCGAGCGCAGAGGAATTGGCAGCCTTCAGCAGCGCCGCGGCGGCCGTTGCCACATAACCATCTATCAGCACGGGAATGCGCTGGACGCGCGCAGCAAGAATGGCACCTGCAATCGCCGCGATTTCGCGTCCGCCGAGACGACGCATGATTTCCAGCGGATCGGACAGGTGGTCCTTGTGGAACTCTACCGCCGCCTTCACCGCCGCAATCTTGCGGGCCATGACGTCACCTTCCGAACCGGTGCCCGGACCGGTCCACTCTTCCGCCGTGCCGCCATAAAGCGCAAGATTGATCGCAGCCGCTATCGTGGTATTGCCGATGCCCATTTCACCGACGCAGAGAAGATCGGTGCCGCCGGCAATCGCCTCCATGCCGAAGGCCATGGTGGCGGCGCAGTCACGCTCCGAAAGCGCCGGTTCACAGGTGATATCGCCGGTCGGGTAATCCAGCGCCAGATCGAAAATCTTCAGGCCGAGATCATTGGCCACGCAGATCTGGTTGATCGCCGCGCCACCGGCGGCAAAATTTTCCACCATCTGCTGGGTCACAGACGTCGGATAGGGCGTGATGCCGTGGCGGGTCACGCCGTGATTTCCGGCGAAGATTGCCACCAGCGGACGGTTGACGGCAGGCGAACGGCCGGACCAGGCGGCAAGCCACATGGCGATTTCTTCGAGACGGCCGAGCGAACCGGCAGGTTTCGTCAGCTGCGCATTGCGCTCCTTCGCCGCAACAAGCGCGTGCGTGTCCGGGCCGGGAAGCTCGCGCAGCAGCGCGCGGAAATCATCGAAGGGCAATCCGCTCATGCTCATGATATCAGTCTCTCTCATAGCCGGTCTGGCTTTCGCATCGGCTCATGCGTCCGGAAACTTGTGTTTTCCGGCAAATCGGTCTTTGTTGCGCCTCTCATAATAGCGGATGCGCCGCGGAACAACCGGAAATGCAGCGACTGCAACGGAGAGAGCATGAAGGCCCGGGATTTTATAACAGATGTCATGCATTCCCTCGCCTTTCTGAGCCGCCTGCCCGTCCCTTCGCGATTCTTCGAAGGCGACTCGGGCGTGTCGATGGGCCGGGCCGCCCGTGCCTTCCCCGCCGCGGGACTGCTGATCGCCCTGCCCGCCGCTTTCCTGGTTGTCGTGTTTGCGCGCTTCGATGCCTCTCCGCAGCTCACCGGGTGGCTCGCCATCGGCCTGACGGCGCTCATGACAGGCGCGCTGCATGAGGACGGGCTTGCCGACATGGCCGACGGTTTCGGCAGCGGCCGGGACAAGGCGCGTATGCTTGAAATCATGAAGGACAGCCGTATCGGCAGTTATGGCACCATTGCCATGGTTCTTTCCTTTGCGCTCCGCGCCACTGCACTCGCCTCGCTGATCGAAACCCTACCGGGCAAAACCGCTGCCGCCTGTCTGATTGCAGCGCTTGTCACGAGCCGCGCGCTGATGGTGTGGCACTGGCAGTCCCTGCTCGCCGCCAAGACCTCCGGCATCGCCGTCAATGCGGGCCAGCCCGGAGAAAGCGAACGCAACATCGCGCTGGCCGCCGGGCTTCTTCTCTTCATATTGTTCACGCTGCACGCGCTGCCACTGTTTGAGATCGCGCTTGTGCTGGCGGTGGCGGTCATCGCGGCCATGCTGTTCGGCAGGCTGTGCGAGAGGAAGATTGGCGGCCATACCGGGGATACCATTGGGGCTTGCCAGCAGATCACGGAGATCGTGATTCTCGTCGCACTTGCCCTTGCGGCATGAGGGCCTGATATAGATCACCATGGAAACACCCTGCGTCCAGATCTGTCGCCTCGACACGACCCACACTCTCTGCATCGGCTGCGGCCGCACGCTGGATGAAATCGGCGGCTGGACGGGTTATAGCGACGAGACGCGCCGCTTGATCATGCGCGCGCTGCCGCAAAGATTGGCAAATCTGTCCGAGTCCGCCAAGGAGACACATACCGCATGAACAGACTGACCATCGTTCTCCTTCTGCTGGCCGTCGGCCTTGGCCTGCTCGTCGTTAATCACAATGGTGGCCGAACGCTCGGTATCGATAATGATCAGTTTGCCCAGGTCCTTTATCTTCTGCCCATCGCAGGGCTGCTGTCGGCCGGCATTCTGGCGGGAAGACGCGGCAACTTCGGCACCGTCATCCGGCAGCTCGCCGTCTGGCTCGTCATCATCCTCGGCCTCGTCTCGCTCTATCTCTATCGCTATGACCTGCAATCCTTCGGCGACCGGCTGCTCGGCGGTCTGATGCCCGGCCGCGCCGTCGTGGTGACAACATCGGCAGGCGAGCAGGAAATCGTGCTGCACAAATCCATGAGCGGCCACTTCGAAGCGAATGTCGGGATTGAGGGCAGGACGATCCACATGCTGGTCGATACAGGCGCCAGCTCCGTGGTGCTCGCAAATGCGGATGCGACCGCAATCGGCATCGACACCACAAATCTTCGCTATACCGTACCGGTAATGACCGCCAATGGCCGCACGGCAGCAGCACCCGTCACGCTGTCGGAAATCAGCATTGGCCCGATCATACGACGCAACATCCCCGCCCTCGTCGCCCAGGATGGCCAATTGGGCCAGAGCCTGCTTGGCATGAGCTTTTTGTCGACGCTTGGTTCGCTGCAGATGCAGACCGACGAATTGCGGTTGCGGGATCGGTGAGCACTGCCCCCTCGAGATTCATTTCGGGGAGTTTTCTCACGTCTTGGTACCGGAAAGGAAATTCCTCGTCGCGTCTGCAATCGGGATATTCTTTTCACGCGCAAGGGCTGCGGCGGGCCATTGCCCCTTGATTCCCTCGCATTTGATAATTTAAGTTGTTGCTGTTCTCAGGGCGGGGCGCAATTCCCCACCGGCGGTATCGGGACTTTCCCGGAGCCCGCGAGCGCTTCCGGTTTCCAAAGCCGGAAGGTCAGCAGATCCGGTGAGAGGCCGGAGCCGACGGTATAGTCCGGATGGAAGAGGACAAGGCATGGGACGCCTGCGCGTTAGCGGGCTTCGTATTGCATTGTTCGCCCAAGGGATATTTGGCGCTTCTCGAAGCGCGAAAATGCCGCAAAACGGCATAACCCTTGAAAGGCTTGAAATAGAATGACAGTTGCCAGAATTGAAGACGCCATTAACGCCATTTCCCGCGGCGAGATGGTGATTGTGGTTGACGACGAAGATCGCGAAAACGAAGGCGATATCATCGCCGCCTCCGACAGCATCACTCCCCAGCAGATCGCCTTCATGATGAACCATGCACGCGGGCTGATCTGCGTGGCCATGCCCGGAGAGCGCCTCGACGCGCTAGACATTCCGCTGATGGTGTCGCGCAATACCGAATCCCTCAAGACGGCCTTCACCGTGTCGGTGGATTACATTCCCGGCACCACGACGGGCATTTCCGCCGCCGACCGCGCAAAGACCGTGCGCGCGCTGGTATCGGAAGGCTCGCGCCCCGAAGATTTCGCTCGCCCGGGCCATATCTTCCCGCTGCGCGCCAACCCGCAGGGCGTTCTCGGACGCACGGGCCATACCGAAGCCGCCGTTGATCTCTGCCGTCTCGCCGGGAAGTTCCCCTCCGGCACGATATGCGAAATCGCCAATGACGACGGCACCATGGCCCGCCTGCCCCAGCTCGAAGTCTTCGCCGAGCGCCACGGCCTGCTGGTCGTGACGATCAAGGACCTCGTTTCCTATCTCGAGGGTGAGGTTGTCGAGGAAGTGGCGCAGAAGCAGGTCGCCTGACCTGCGCTCGCGTTGTGCTTTGAATACGAAAACGCCCGGCGCAAGCCGGGCGTCCAATTTTCGGGAAAGCGTTTCTGATCAGTTGCGCAGCCGATACCCTGTCTTGAACATCCAGCCGACAACGCCTAGGCATAGCGCCAGAAACAGCGTGATCATCGCCAGGCTGATGACGGGATTGACGTCAGCGATCTCGTAGAAACTCCAGCGGAAGCCGCTGATGAGATAAAGCACCGGATTGAAGTGACTGACCGTCTGCCAGAAGGGCGGCAGCATGTCGATGGAATAAAAGCTGCCGCCGAGGAAGGTCAGCGGCGGCACCACCAGCATGGGAATGAGGTTCAACTGCTCGAAATTCGTTGCCCAGATGCCGATGATGAAGCCGAACAGGCTGAAACTCACAGCCGTCAGCACAAAAAACAGGATCATCATGAACGGATGGGCGATGCTGATATCAACGAAGAACGACGCGGTTATCAGGATGATCGTACCGATCATCAGCCCCTTTGTCGCCGCCGCTCCGACATAGCCGACAAGGATTTCCGTCATCGCCACCGGTGCGGAGAGGATTTCATAGATCGTGCCGGTGAATTTCGGGAAGTAGATGCCGAAGGAGCCGTTGCCGATGCACTGCGTCAGAAGCGTCAGCATGATGAGGCCGGGCGTTATGAAAGCGCCATAGGAAACCCCACCAACCTCCTGAATCCGCGAACCGATCGCTGTGCCGAACACGATAAAATAAAGGGAGGTGGAAATGACCGGAGAGACCACGCTTTGCAGCAGGGTGCGGCGGGTGCGCGCCATTTCGAACAGGTAGATGGACTTGATGGCTTCGAAATTCATTTCTGGCCTCCCACCAGCGAAACGAAGATATCTTCGAGCGAACTCTGCCGCGTGGAAATATCCTTGAAATGGATGTTGGCGGCGAAAAGCGCGCTCAGGACATCGGCAATGCGGCCCTGCTCGCCATTATCCTCGATTTCATAGGTAATGGTGCAGCCATCTTCGGAAAGCGTGAGGCCGAAGGGCGCGAGACTTTTCGGCAAAGTCTCCACCGGCTGGGAAAGCTCAAGAAAAAGCTGCTTGCGGCCGAGTTTCTTCATCAACGCCGTCTTTTCTTCCACCAGCAGCAATTCGCCACCATTGATGACACCCACCCGGTCGGCGATTTCTTCCGCCTCCTCAATGTAATGCGTGGTGAGAATGATGGTGACGCCCTTGGCGCGCAGCTCGGAGACCACATTCCACATGTCGCGGCGCAGGGTCACATCCACGCCCGCCGTCGGCTCATCGAGAAACAGGACCTTCGGCTCGTGCGCCAGCGCCTTGGCAATCAGCACACGCCGCTTCATGCCGCCGGAAAGCTCCCGCAGCATGTTGTCCTTCTTGTTCCAGAGCGACAGGGATTTGAGGATGCTTTCGATCAGCTCCGAATTCTTCTTCTGTCCGTGTAGTCCGCGCGAAAAGCTGACGGTGTTCCAAACCGTCTCGAACTGGTCGGTCGTCAGTTCCTGCGGCACGAGGCCGATGAGGGCGCGGGTCTGGCGAAAATCCTTCACCACATCGTGCCCGCCAACCAGCACCGAACCGTCACCCGGATTGACGAGACCGCAGATGATCGAGATCAGTGTCGTCTTGCCGGCGCCATTGGGACCGAGAAGAGCGAGTATCTCCCCCTCCCGGATATCGAGGCTGACACCTTTGAGCGCCTGGAAGCCATTTGCGTAGGATTTGGTCAGATTCCGTATCGAAACAATGGCATTCATGGCGAATTCTTTCGAAAAACCGAGTAAGATGAACGCCATATAGACCGCAGAGGTTGCAAATGCCAGCCCGGCGGACTGAACACTGCGTTCGGCGGGAGCGGAAAATCAGCCGTAGACGCTATAGAAAAACTGCGCTGCGACGAAAACCAGAAACACGCCGAAGGCCCGCTCCAGCTGCTTCTTGCTGAGCGCATGCGCCAGCCGTGCACCATAGGGCGCGACGACAAGGGTAATGGGGATCAGGAGCACCACGGCGATCCAGTTGATGAAGCCGGTGGAAAATGGCGGCAGCCCCGCATCGCCCCAGCCGGCCCAGATGTAACCCGCAAGCCCCGGCAGCGAAATCAACACGCCGACACCGGAAGAGGTGGCAACCGCCTGATGAATGCTGCGTCCGTAAAGCGTCATGAAGGTGTTGTTCATCACCCCGCCGCCCACGCCCATCAGCCCGGAAAACAGCCCGATGCCGGTGCCCACCAGAAAACGGGCCGGGTTTGGCGGCAGATCGGAACCGAGATGCCAGCTCGCCCGGTTGAAGATCATCCGGAAGGCAAGCGCGAGCGCGATGAAGGCAAAGATCAGGCGCAGCGCCACACTCGAGGCATAGGCTGCAACAATAGAGGCGAGAACGGTGCCAAGCGGCACGGCGACGACCCAGCCTTTCAGAAGCTCGATATCGACGGCGCCCTTCTGGCGATGCGTCAGGAACGAGCGGATGGACGTCGGCACGATAATGGCGAGAGACGTTCCGAGCGAAAGATGCATTCGCACCGCCTCAGGCACATCCAGAAGTCCGAAGACCTGGTAAAAAACCGGCACCAGCACCGCGCCGCCGCCGATACCGAACAGGCCAGCCAGAAGGCCTGCAACCACACCCGCAGCAGCAAGTGCCGCAGCGAAGATCATTATCTCTGAAACTGGGGGCATGAAGGCAGGCTCCCGAAGGCCGTTGTCACAAACATGTGACGCTCATAGCGTATCAGAAAAGGGCGGCAAGCCATGTTGGCCGCAGGTCAGTACGGCGCGACATCTTTTGCCGCAAATCCGCGCCGGATGGACCGTTCTGTGGGATCGCTTCCCATTTCATGCCCTTGCAAAGACGCCGATATCCCCCCGATAAGGCTGTCTTCTTCAACCGGCCTTCGGGCCGGTCTTTTTTTTGTGGGAATGTGGCGGGCGATTATCGAGCTAGCGGCAGCAAAACATCCTCAAGCTTCGTCATTCCGACCATATCCAAAGATCCGGCGCCTATGTCATCGGCGGCAGCCCTATGACAAGCCGCACTCCGTGTTCGACGTCATCCTCGGCCTTGTGCCGAGTATCGCCAATAGCGGCGTTGCAGATGCTCGGGACAGGCCCGAGCATGACGGAGGAGACGCTTTCAAACTCAGCCGCCAACCTCCAACGGCGCGACTTAATCGCAATGCCTGTAACCTGACTTGCGGGTACGCAGGTCGAAGTGAAAATGGTTCCAGTGGTTGGGATCACTGCCCGGCCCGAGAACGGTGGAGAAATATTTGCAGCTATCCGATCTGACGGCCTTCAGTAGTGCCTTTTCGCGGAAAGCGAAGAAACTCTTCTTGCGGACATCGATTTCCTTGCCGTTCTTCAGCGTGATGGTGCCGATATCGATGGCGTTGCCCCGCGCATGTTCCGACCACGGATTGCTGGAACGGGAATTCATCTTGCGGCAGGAATAACCACCCATCGGCGTTATGCGGCCGACGCCGGAGAGATAGCGGAAACGCGAGGACGGTACGAGTTCGAACTTCACCCATTTCGCAAAGGCAAGCGTAACCTGGCAATTGAGCTTCACCGCCGGACGAACCGCGACGCCGCTGGCGAGACCGCTGAGTTCGATCGGGTAATCGATGCCGCAGGTCGGCCCGTCGGCAATACGGGCGACGTCGCGAAAAGCGACACCCAGACGGCGAAGCTCGGCGCGGCAGGCAACCTCCGAAGACGGCATGATGCCGGGCGGCATGGACCGGTCGCTCTGAAGTCCGCCGCGAACGGTCGGATCATTCGGCATGAGCATGGCCACCTCTTCCACCGGCTGGCGGCGGGAGGACGATCCGGGTGGCGGCGGCGG
Organism: Agrobacterium sp. 5Ca39; assembly: GCF_055382365.1. Classification (NCBI taxonomy): domain Bacteria; kingdom Pseudomonadati; phylum Pseudomonadota; class Alphaproteobacteria; order Hyphomicrobiales; family Rhizobiaceae; genus Agrobacterium; species Agrobacterium sp. 5Ca39. The sequence continues at coordinate 1,560,468 of NZ_AP026436.1, forward strand.
AATGAGCCCGGACTGGCGCCGCGCCGGAGAAACCGCAACCGGATTGTCGGTGCCGATACCGTCCACCACCGGCTGGGCCGAAGCCCCCTCGGCGATTTCGGCATCCTGCTCCTCCGCCAGTCCCCGCACCGGCTCCACGCCGAGCATGGAATCCATGTTCACGCCGCCTTCGCCCTCGGCAATCTGGCTGCTGGCCATTTGCTGCGGGGGTATCTCCTGGCTTTGCGTCGCCTGCACCGGCAGATTGCCATGACCGCCAGCCGCCATGCGTGCCTGATGCTGTGCGTCGAGGGTGGAATAACCCTGCCCTGCCTGGCGCATTTGCAGCAGCGGATCCTGCGAAGCATAAGGCTCCGGCATCGGCTGCGATATGGCCGTGGGATAATCGTTGCTCTGTCCGGCCCGCTCAACCTGATGGAAGGCACCTGCCGGCGCGCTGTAGCCCTGTTGCCGCGACGAACGGATTGCGCTCACGCGTGTGGTGCCGTCCACCTCCGCCGGTGGCACGAGGCCCTCCGCCGAACACGACACCATGACCGTGGAAATCATCAGCAACGTCACAAGACGACGCGGAAGGGAAACATACGCCATACGAGAACCTGTACCTTCAGCGGCCGCAATCCGCGGCAATACAGGTCAAATTTTAAAGAAATGAGGTAAACGAAACCTTATTGGTTGCGGGAAATAACGGATGGCTGGTTCTGATAGCCCAAAACAAAGGGCGCAGCCGGAACCGCGCCCTTCGTTAGATCGAGACGCCTGAAGTCAGGCCGCCCGCGAAACCTCGCGCTCGGTATCATGTCCAAGTTCGAAGCGCGACAGAAGCGAGCGCAACTGGCGGCTTTCCTCGGCGAGCGTCTGGCTGGCGGCGGTCGTTTCTTCCACCATGGCCGCGTTTTGCTGCGTCATCTGGTCCATGTGATTAACGGAGGTGTTGATCTCCTGGAGGCCGGTGGCCTGCTCCCGCGCCGCAGTGGCGATGGAATTCACGTGACCTTCGACCCGGTTTACGAGCGCCACGATTTCTTCCAGTGCATCGCCCGTGGAGCGGACGAGTGCGACGCCGCCGCCGACCTCCTCCGCCGAGCGATTGATAAGGGTCTTGATCTCCTTGGCGGCATTGGCGGAGCGTTGCGCCAGTTCGCGCACCTCCTGCGCCACCACGGCGAAACCACGTCCGGCCTCGCCGGCCCGCGCCGCTTCCACGCCGGCATTCAGCGCCAGCAGGTTGGTCTGGAAGGCGATCTCGTCGATGACGGAAATGATCTGTCCGATCCGCTTTGACGATTCCTCGATGCGGCCCATGGCATCGACCGCGTTGCGCACGATCTCGCCTGAGCGGCCGGCGCTGCTTTTCGTGTCCTGCACCATCTGCCGCGCCTCATTGGCCCGTTCGGATGCGGTGCGCACCGTGGCGGTAATCTCGTCAAGCGCTGCGGCCGTTTCCTCCAGCGCCGCCGCCTGCTGTTCGGTCCGGCGCGAGAGATTGCCGGTCGCGCCGCTGATATCTGCAGCACTGTCATTGACGACATGACCGGTCCGGGAAATCGCTTCGATGGCGCCATGGAGCGCACCCACGGCCCGATTGAAGTCCGTGCGCAGCTTTTCGTAGTCGTCGCCGATATCTGTCAGCGAAACAGTCAGATCCCCATTGGCAAGCGCCTCGAGCGCCTCCCCCAGACGCTCCATGGCATGGGCCTGCCGCTCGGATGCGGAACGAAGGACCATCTCGTTGCCCCGACGCGCTTCCTCCAGCGCCCGCTGCTGGTCGGCCTCACGCGCCTGCAGGGCGCTGCGCTCATTGACGCTGTCACGCAGCACCAGCAACGTCTTGGCAATCGCGCCGATTTCGTTCCGGCGATCGGCGAAGCGGATTTCGGCGGTGCCGTCGCCATCGGCGATCTGCTTCATGCTCTGCCGGATGAGATCGATCGGTCGAGTGACGCCACGCACGACGGCGGCGGCCACGGCAATGACGACAAGGCCGGACAAGATGCACAGGCCGATGTTGAAATACGCGTCGCTCCAGAACACCGCTTCGAGGTCGTCGACATAAACGCCCGTACCCACGATCCAGCCCCAGGGTGCGAAACCGGCGACATGGGAGAATTTCTCCACCGGCTCCGGGGCACCCGGTTTCGGCCAGTAATAATCGACAAAACCCTGACCGCCCGCCTTGACCGTATTCACGAACTCAACGAACAGCGCCTTGCCGTTCGGGTCCTTGTTGGCGGTAAGATCGGTTCCGTTCATTTCCGGCTTGATCGGATGCATCACCATTTTGGGGTGCATATCGTTGATCCAGAAATAACCGCTGCCGTTGCCATACCGCATGGCCGCGATTGTGACCTTGGCCTGCTGCTGTGCCGCCTCCCGCGTCAAGCTGCCGCTTTGTTCCAGGCGATAATATTGATCGAGAATAGCGACGGCCGTTTCGTTCATCGCCGCAAGCCCGGCTTTGCGCTCGCGTTCCATCTCGCCAAAGGTTTCGAACAGGCTGAATGTCAGCGCTGCGGTCAGGATTGCCAGAAACAATGCGACGAGCGCATATAGGCGCATAGATATAGTGACGTTTTTCATATTCCCCCCAACGCCGATGAGTGCACTTCGACCAGCCGATGCTAAGGGGAAAAAATTTATTATGATTAAATACGCCCATTATACGTTGGTATTATCTTCACGGGCGTCGAACACGGCCTGAAATACTCACCATCGCCATTGGCCGCCGGCGGGACAGCCAGTAATTCGATGAAAACCGCTCGAATTTAAAGGCAGCGTTAACCCTGCCTCCCTATCCTCTTTTGCCACAATACCGGTACTTGGAGGCGCGCGATGGCACGGCCGAATTTCCGCTACACGCATTATGACCTGAAGGAATTGCGGGCGGGCACGATCATTGAAGTATCTCTCTCGGCCATCAACAATGTCCGGTTGATGACGGGCGCGAATTTCCAGCGCTTCACCGAATTGCTCGATTTCAAATATCTTGGCGGCGTCGCGAAAAAGTCGCCAATCCGGATCGCCATCCCCGAAACGATGCACTGGCATCTGGTGATCGATGCCGACGGGCATAACGGCCTGGCGGAATCATCGGTCAAGATGCTGCCGGCGCAGCCGCAGGCCGCGCCTCAGCGCAAGGCATCCTGACTTATTTTAAAAAAAACAATGCGATAGCACAGTTTCGCGACTCTTTTTGGCAAGCGCCTGAATCATTGTGTGAAGATGAGGGCTAACGCGATTCCCGCTCGCGACGCAGTTTCGCCCACCAGTCGAGACGTTTGCGGATTTCGCGTTCGAAACCTCTGTCCGGTGGATCGTAAAAGGTGGTCCGCCCCATTTTTTCCGGGAAGTAATCCTGACCCGAAAAAGCGTCCGGCTCGTCATGATCGTAACGGTAGCCGTCACCATATCCCTCGCCCTTCATCAGCTTGGTCGGTGCATTCAGGATGTGTTTGGGCGGAACAAGCGAGCCATTTTCCTTCGCGGCGCGCATTGCAGCCTTGAAGGCCGTGTAGACGGCATTCGATTTCGGAGCGGTGGCGAGGTAGACGCAGGCCTGCGCCAGCGCAAGTTCACCCTCCGGTGAACCAAGATAATCATAGGCATCCTTGGCAGCATTGCAGACGGCGAGCGCCTGCGGATCTGCAAGGCCGATATCTTCCACCGCCATGCGCACCAGCCGCCGGCCGATATAGAGCGGATCCTCGCCGGCATCGAACATGCGGGCGAGATAATAAAGTGCGGCATCCGGGTCCGATCCACGCACCGACTTATGCAGCGCGGAAATGAGATTGTAGTGGCCGTCCTGGCTCTTGTCGTAGACGGGCGCACGGCGTTGCACGATGCGCGTGAGCCCTTCCGTGTCGAAGGTTTCATCTTTCCGCGCCGCGCGCCAGACTTCTTCGGCAAGCGTCAACACCGCGCGACCGTCGCCATCGGCCATGCGGATCAGGCTTGCGCGTGCATCCTCCGTCAGTGGCAGGGGCTTCTGCTCCGCCTCCTCCGCGCGCTTCAGAAGCTCGCTGAGACTGTCCTCGTCATGCGACCGAAATGTCAGGACACGGGCCCGCGACAACAGAGCGGCATTCAGTTCGAACGAGGGATTCTCGGTGGTCGCACCCACCAAAATAATGGTGCCGTCCTCCATGACAGGCAGAAAACTGTCCTGTTGCGCACGGTTGAAACGGTGAATTTCGTCGACGAAAAGCAGGGTCTGGCGACCGTTCATGCGCCTTGCACGTGCCGCTTCGAAAACCTTCTTGAGATCGGCGACGCCGGAAAAGATCGCTGATATCTGTTCGAAAGCCAGCCCCGCCTCGCCGGAAAGCAGGCGGGCGACCGTCGTCTTGCCAGTGCCGGGCGGCCCCCAGAAGATCATCGACCCCAGCGAGCCGCTATCGATCATGCGGCGCAGAACGCCCTCCTCGCCCGTCAGATGCGGCTGACCGCTTACTTCCGCCAGCGTCTTCGGGCGCAGGCGATCGGCGAGAGGCCGCCGGTTGGCGACCTCCACCGGCACTTGCGGGGCGAAGAGATCGTCACTCATCGGAGGAACTGCCGGATACGCTGCCCGTCACGCAGGATTTCCACCCGCCAGAAACCAGGATTGTCATCCAGCGCCTTTTCGACAGCGGCCGTGGAGCCGATATCTGCGCCGTTCAATGAAAGGATCACATCTTTCGGCAGAAAACCGACACGATAAGCCGGCGAGCCACGCTTTACATCGGTGATGACGACACCCGTGACCTGCGAGGGCATGCGCAATTCGTCAGCAAGCTTCGGCGAAAGATTGGCGACGGTCGCGCCGGCGAACGGATTGCGGCCTTCGATCAGCCGTTCGTCGCGGGGAGCGGTCTCGGGCGCAATATCAAGTGCAATCGTCAGCTTCTTTTCCTTGGCCTTGTCCATGACGGTCAGTTCAGCAGATTTGCCTATGCCGGCCGTGGTCAGGCGGTAACCGAGCGCATCGGGATGCTCGACCTCCAATCCGTTGACCGCAGTCACCACCTGGCCCGGCTCTATGCCGGCCTTTTCCGCGGGGCTGCCTTTGACAACGCTGACGACCAGCGCTCCCCGGGCGCGATGCAGGCCAAGCGCCTCCGCGACATCCGAAGTGACGGGATCGAAGGTCGCGCCAATGTAGGGCCGCTGGAAGTTCGCATCGCCCCGTTCAGCAGCAGCCACAAAAACCCGGACCAGATTGGCCGGAATAGCGAAACCGATGCCGTTCGAGCCGCCGCCCTTGGAGAAGATGGCAGTGTTGATGCCGATCAGCTCGCCAGCCATATTCATCAGCGCGCCGCCGGAGTTGCCCGGGTTGATGGAGGCGTCGGTCTGGATGAAGAAGCCGAAATCGCCCTGCGTCACCTGGTTGCGGGCAAGGCCCGAGACGATGCCGCTCGTCACCGTCTGACCGACGCCGAAGGGGTTACCGATCGCCAGCACCAGATCGCCGACTTCGATCTTGTCCGAATTGCCGAGCGGCAGCACCGGGAACTGCTCCTTGGCATCGATCTGCAGCACGGCAAGATCCACCCGGTCATCTTTCATGAGAACCTTGGAGGAAAATTCGCGCCCATCCGCAAGCGCCACCTTGATGTCGTCAGCACCGTCAATGACATGATTGTTGGTCACCACGAGACCGCCGGCTGTGACGATGACGCCTGAACCGAGCGACGACTGCTTTTCCGTGCGGTTCGGCATTTGCTGCCCGAAAAACTGTTCGAAGAAAGGATCACCGGCGAAGGGCGACAACCGCCGCTGCACGATGCGTTCGGCATAGACATTCACCACCGCGCCGGCGGTGCGCTTGACCAGCGGCGCGAAGGAAAGCTGCATTTCCGTGTGGCTGGACGGCACGGTCCTGTTGTCCTGCGCCCGGGCACCCGCTGGCAGGAGAATGAGCGCGGCGAGAAAGCCGGTGGACAGATACTTCAACACGCTTCGCATGTGATTCCTCATCGTCATCAGTATGATGGAGTTATAACGTCAAAGCCTGTAAAGCAAAGAGCGGCAAGATGATGACCGTGGGTTTCAGGCACGGCGGCTTCCGCTGATGGAACCAGCAAAGGCGTATTTTGGTTTCATCCGCACCAGCAGTCCTCAACAGAGACAAGCCATGCATTTGAAAAAGCCCCTCCTCGCCTGCGGCATCCTTTTTGCTTCCTCGCTCCTCTCAACGGCCGGTGCTGCAAGTTTCGACTGCACGAAATCCGATCTCGCAGCGGATGAAAAGGCCATCTGCGACAACCGCGCCCTGAACGATCAGGACGTGAAGATGGCCACCACCTTCGATATCCTAACCCAGCTGATGGCCATGGGCGCCCGCGACACGTTGCGCGACGAGCAGAGCCAGTGGCTGAAGAAGCGCCAGGAATGTGCAGCCGACGTTGCCTGCCTTGCCGGCGCCTATGAGGAGCGCATGAAACGTCTCGGCGAGGCGTTTCAGAGCATCAACCGGCCGCTCTGACCCGATCACACCGCGCGGAGGACGTTCTCCATGAGGCCATGCAGCTGGTCGCGATAACCGGTTCGGGCCGATGGCGCGTCTTCACGGGAGGTCATCACGACGGACAGTCGTTTTGCCGGCGCGATGTACAGCATCTGCCCGCCATAACCCCAGGCATAATAGACCGTCTCGCTCGCCATCTCCCTGATGAACCAGCAATAACCGTAACCGTCGCCGTTGAAGACCGAATTGGTGCGCTGTCGCCATGATTGCTCGATCCAGTCCTGCGAAATTAACCGCTCACCACCGGGTGTCACGCCGCCTCTGCGGTAAAGCTCGCCGAAGGCCAGCAGCGACCGCGCGGTCATCGCCATCTGGTTGCCGCCGAGATAGATGCCCTGCGGATCGCGCTCCCAGCCGCCGATGGAAAACCCTTCCAGGGGCCGAAACCAGTCTCGGGCAAGAGAAAGCGTCGAACGGCCGGATGCCTTCGTCAATATCGCCGACAGCAGATGTGTCGACGCCGTGGAATAAAGCATGCCGCCACCCGGCTCTCCGGCGAAACCCGACCCCAAGGCCATCCGCACCCAGTTGCGGCTGGCGACCCAACGGCCGTAATTCGGCCCGGACATGCGCTCCAGACCGGATTGCATTGACAGGAGGTTACCGACGGTGATCCGCTCCAGCCGGGGATCGGGGTTTTGCGGAAATTCACCGCGCAGAATGGTCGCGATCGGCTGGTCCGCACCTTGGAGAATCTTGCGATCAATCGCCATGCCGACCAACGCGGAGATGATTGATTTTGAGGCCGATTTGATATTGGTGGAGCCGTTCAAACCGGCACCATGATAGGCGCGGCTAGCGATCTCCTCGCCATCGATGCTGACAATGACGGTCTTGAGGCTGGACAGTGCATCCGCCTCCCGCAGCAACGGATCGAAACGGACGTTGTTCCCGGCGCTCTGGGCACGGGCAAGTGAGGCGAAGGGTAGCGATGCCATGAGGGCGAGTGCGGTTCGTCTTTTCATGGTGATGAAGTTAGGCATCGCTGCTTTCTGGAAAAGGGTCGCTGGACGAACATCACTCCAATGTGACTGCCACGCCAGAAACAATCTGCAGTCAGCTCCACATTTACGATGGAAAAACAAAACGTTGAAGGGATACCAGGAATCATCCCGCGAAGTAATTGAATCTGTTTGTGAGCCGAATTCACTCCAAATTCAGACAGCAAAAAGCCGCTCAGAGAGCGGCTCAATTTAAATGGAGGTGGAGAGCTTTCTCCTCCGCCCTGCCGGACTTGATCCGGCATCAGGCACGGCGCGTCTGCGCCGTAAGAAGAGTCTCTTGCGATCAAGGACTTGATCGCGCTGGACCCCGGATCGGTTCCGGGGTGACGAAGCGTGCTTGTATTGCTCTTCGAGCACTCCGGGAAGAAAGCGACGCATCAGGCGTAACCTTCCAACCCACTCTGCGATAGGATTACTCCGGCAATATCCGCACAGCACCCTTGTCTGCGCTCGACGCAAAGGCCGCATAGGCCTTCAGCGCCGTCGTGACATTGCGCTTGCGCGGTGCTTCCGGCTTCCAGCCTTTCTCTTCCTGCTCGGCCCGGCGCGAGGCCAGTTCCGCGTCGGGAACCTTCAGGTTGATCGTGCGGTTCGGAATGTCGATCTCGATCAGGTCACCCTGACGCACGAGGCCGATGGCGCCGCCCTGTGCCGCTTCCGGCGAGGCGTGGCCGATGGAAAGGCCTGACGTGCCACCAGAGAAGCGACCGTCGGTGATCAGCGCGCAGGCTTTGCCGAGGCCCTTGGATTTCAGGTAGCTGGTCGGATAGAGCATTTCCTGCATGCCCGGGCCGCCCTTAGGACCTTCATAACGGATGACGACGACGTCGCCCGCCTTGACCTCGTTGCCGAGAATGCCCTTAACCGCCGCGTCCTGGCTTTCGTAAACGACCGCCGGGCCGTTGAATTTCAGAATGGACTCATCAACACCTGCCGTCTTCACGATACAGCCGTCGAGCGCGATGTTGCCGTAAAGCACGGCAAGACCACCATCCTTGGAGAATGGTTTCTCGACCGAGCGAATGACGCCATTGTCGCTGTCGGTATCCAGATCGTCCCAGCGCGAGGACTGGCTGAAGGCAACCTGCGTCGGCACGCCGCCGGGGGCCGCCTTGAAGAATTCACGCACCGTCTCGCTGTTGGTGCGGGTGATGTCCCAACGGTCGATGGCGTCACCCAGCGTCGCTTCATGCACCGTATAGGTATCGCGGTTGATCAGACCGCCGCGCTCCAACTCGCCAAGAATGCGCATGATGCCACCCGCGCGGTGAACGTCTTCCATGTGAACGTCCTGCTTGGCGGGCGCGACTTTCGAAAGGCACGGAACCTTGCGGGAAAGACGGTCGATGTCTTCCATGGTGAAATCCACCCCGCCCTCGTGCGCGGCAGCCAGAATATGCAGCACCGTATTGGTGGAGCCGCCCATGGCGATATCCAGCGACATGGCGTTTTCAAACGCCGCCTTGTTGGCGATGGTCCGCGGCAGAACGGTTTCGTCTTCCTGCTCGTAATAACGGCGGGCCAGATCGACGATCAGATGACCGGCCTCGACGAAAAGTCGCTTGCGATCCGAATGGGTGGCAAGCGTCGAGCCGTTACCGGGCAGAGACAGGCCCAGCGCCTCGGTCAGACAGTTCATTGAATTGGCGGTGAACATGCCGGAACAGGAACCGCAGGTCGGGCAGGCCGATCGCTCGATAACCTTGACGTCCTCGTCAGAAATCTTGTCATCGGCGGCAGCCACCATGGCGTCGACCAGATCGAGCGCGACGGTTTTGCCATGCAGGACAACCTTGCCCGCTTCCATCGGACCACCGGACACGAAGACGGCGGGGATGTTGAGGCGCATGGCAGCATTCAACATGCCGGGGGTGATCTTGTCGCAGTTGGAAATGCATACCATGGCATCGGCGCAATGGGCATTGACCATGTATTCGACCGAGTCAGCGATGATCTCGCGCGAGGGCAGCGAATAAAGCATGCCGTCATGGCCCATGGCGATGCCGTCATCGACCGCGATGGTGTTGAACTCCTTGGCAACACCGCCGGCCGCTTCAATCTCGCGGGCCACGAGCTGACCGAGATCCTTGAGGTGGACGTGGCCGGGCACGAACTGCGTGAAGGAATTGACGACAGCGATGATCGGCTTGCCGAAATCGCTATCCTTCATGCCGGTGGCGCGCCAAAGGCCGCGCGCGCCCGCCATGTTGCGGCCGTGGGTTGTCGTTCTTGAGCGATAGGCTGGCATGGTGTTTTCCTCAATCTCGGGGCGAAGCGCGCCTGCCCGCAACGCGGTGGAAGCTGCCTCTGCCCTATTTTGCGGTGTTTCTAACGCAAACCGCAAGCGCTGTCACTGTCACCTTAGGGCAAAACAGTACGGTTCGGTACGGTACGCCTTTCCCTTAACGCGGGCGAGCGGACGACGGCCTATCACAAATGCGCGATTTCCGTCTGCCCGGCGCTGTTTTTCCGCAGCAGACTGAAACATATCTGTGCAGCGGCCGTATTGGCTATCATAATCGATTTATCGCCGATGCACCCGGCTTTTGTGGAGGTTCCAATGCCCGCCTATCGTCCGCCCCATATTTCGGCAAGCGAAATCACGCCGAAAAACATCTACCTTTCCAGACGCCGCTTCCTCGGCACAGCGGCGGGCCTTGCGGCAATAGGGCTTGCGGGCCGTGAGGCGGTTGCTGCTCCGCTCGCGGCGAAACCCGGCGCTTACAAGCTGGATGAAAAACTCACGCCGCTTGATGCCGTCACCAGCTACAACAACTTCTACGAGTTCGGCGTCGGCAAATCCGACCCCAAGGAAAATTCCGGCAAGTTCAAACCCACACCCTGGACCGTGAAAGTGGATGGCCTCGTTTCCAAGCCACAGGAATTCGGCATCGAAGAGCTGATGAAATATCAGCTTGAGGAACGCACCTACCGCATGCGCTGCGTCGAAGGCTGGTCGATGGTCATTCCATGGATCGGCTTCCCACTTGCAAGCCTGCTCGACAAGGTCGAACCGCTGGGCAGCGCGAAATATGTTTCCTTCGAGACCGTGGTGCGGCCAGAGGAAATGCCCGGACAGAGCGGCCTGTTCCAGCCCCTGTCATGGCCCTATGTCGAAGGTTTGCGCCTCGATGAAGCCCGCCATCCCCTGACCATCCTTGCCGTCGGCCTTTATGGCGAGACGTTGCCGAACCAGAACGGCGCACCGATCCGGCTTGTCGTGCCGTGGAAGTACGGCTTCAAGGGCATCAAATCCATCGTCCGCATTTCGCTTGTCGAGAAACAGCCGGAAACGACCTGGAAAAATTCCAACGCCCGCGAATACGGCTTCTATTCCAACGTCAATCCACATGTGGACCATCCCCGCTGGAGCCAGGCGACGGAGCAGCGCATCGGCGAAGGCGGCTTCTTTGGCACCCAGAACCGCCCTACCCTGATGTTCAATGGCTACGATGAAGTAGCGAGCCTCTACGCCGGCATGGACCTGAAGGCGAATTATTGACCATGGCTTTCGCCTTCACCTTACCCTCTCTGCCGAAGCGTTACCAACCGGCGGCCATCTGGTCGCTGTATGTCATCGGCCTTGCTCCCGGCGTCTGGTATTTCCACCTCGCCGCAACCGGAGGCCTCGGCTTCAACCCGGTCAAAGATTTCGAACACCTCCTTGGCATCTGGGCGCTTCGCTTCCTCTGTCTAGGCCTGCTGGTGACGCCGCTACGCGATCTCTTCAACATCAACCTCATCGCCTATCGTCGGGCGCTGGGCCTGATTGCCTTTTATTACGTATTGGCGCACTTTACCGTCTATCTGGTGCTGGACCGTGGCCTCGTCTTCAGTTCCATTGCCGGTGATATCCTGAAACGGCCCTATATCATGTTCGGCATGGCGGGGCTCGTCATGCTCCTGCCCCTGGCGCTCACTTCCAACCGCTGGTCGATCCGCAAACTCGGCAGCCGCTGGAACACGCTGCATAAACTCGTCTATCTCGTCCTCATCGTCGGCGTCCTGCATTTCGTGCTGGCGCGAAAATCGATCACGCTGGAGCCGGTGTTTTATATCAGCATGATGGTGGTATTGCTCGGCTATCGGCTGGTGCGGCCGACGATCATGGCGCGGAAGCGGGGAAGACGCGCCGTTGGCAATGCACAGCAACGCCCGTCAAAAACATGAAACCGACGGACCAAAACCCGAAAACCTCGCAACGCCCTAAAATTGCCGGCTCCAGTCAAGCGGCTGTTTCAGAGATTTTCAGCATCATGGCAATGGGGATGGCTCTCGCCCCCACTGATATTGCCCGGACGATGAACAGCGGTCATCGGAACGCACTATCAAAGCTTCTCGAACACATTGAGAATGGCGAGATCAATGAAGAAGACCTGCAAAAGCTTTGGCTGGCCCATCATGCTTCGGACCGTGTCGCCCTGATGGCGCCACTTGCCGATCTTATTCGTCAAATCAGCCAATATTCGCCCGATCGCCAGCCTTAAACACAGAAAACAACGCAAACAAAAAAGCCGGGCGATCTCTCGCCCGGCATTTTAACTCATGACACCCGAAAGGCATCAAACCTTATGCAGCTTCGGCAGCAGCAGCTTCAGCGGCAACGCGAGCCTTGTCGGCTGCGCCCTTGGCGTCAACGTCGCGCTCGACGAATTCGATGACGGCGAGAGCGGCATTGTCGCCCTGGCGGAAGCCGGCCTTCATGATACGCAGGTAGCCGCCGTTACGGTTTGCGTAACGTGCTGCGATCGCGTCGAACAGCTTGCGAACAGCGTCCTGATCCTTGATCTGCGAAATCGCCTGACGACGAGCGTGCAGGTCGCCGCGCTTGCCGAGAGTGACGAGCTTCTCAACGATCGGGCGAATTTCCTTCGCCTTCGGAAGCGTGGTGACGATCTGCTCATGGGTGATGAGCGAAGCAGCCATGTTGGCAAACATTGCCTTGCGGTGGCTGGCGGTTCTATTGAGCTTGCGGCCTGAATTACCGTGGCGCATTGCTATTCTCCTTCTACGCAGGTTCCTTCTTTAAGGCCTGCCGTTTCCTGGCACATGCAGGTGACTTACCTGCTGTTTGACGGGGAAAGGCAGTCTTTGAGGTCTGCCTTCTTGTTTGTTAGTACTGGTCTTCGTAACGCTTTGCGAGATCTTCGATGTTCTCAGGCGGCCATGCCGGCACTTCCATGCCGAGGTGCAGACCCATGGAAGCGAGAACTTCCTTGATTTCGTTCAGCGACTTGCGACCAAAGTTCGGCGTGCGGAGCATTTCGGCTTCGGTCTTCTGGATCAGGTCGCCGATGTAAACGATGTTGTCGTTCTTCAGGCAGTTTGCCGAACGAACCGACAGCTCGAGCTCGTCGACCTTCTTGAGAAGCGCCGGGTTGAACGCGAGTTCCGTAACCGATTCTTCTTCTGCTTCCTTCTGCGGCTCGTCGAAATTGACGAAGACGCCCAGCTGGTCCTGAAGAATGCGAGCGGCGAAGGCAACGGCGTCTTCGCCGGAAACCGAACCGTTGGTCTCGATCGTCATGATCAGCTTGTCATAGTCGAGAACCTGGCCTTCACGGGTGTTTTCAACCTTGTAGGACACTTTCTTGACCGGAGAATAGAGGCTGTCCACCGGAATGAGGCCAATCGGGGCATCTTCCGCGCGGTTGCGCTCAGCCGGTACGTAACCCTTGCCGTTGTTGACGGTGAATTCCATGCGGATTTCAGCGCCATCGTCGAGCGTGCAGATCACGTGGTCGGGGTTCAGGATCTCGATGTCACCAACCGTCTGGATGTCACCAGCGGTTACGGCACCCGGGCCCTGCTTGCGCACGACCATGCGCTTGGAATCGTCGCCATCCATCTTGATGGCGATTTCCTTGATGTTGAGCACGATATCCGTCACATCTTCCCGGACGCCGGGGATGGAGGAGAATTCGTGCAGGACACCGTCGATCTGCACGGCCGTAACAGCGGCGCCGCGCAGAGAAGACAACAGAACGCGACGCAGCGCGTTGCCGAGGGTAAGACCGAAACCACGCTCCAGCGGCTCGGCAACGAGCGTTGCCTTGGTGCGGCTGGACGAGGTGAACTCGACCTTGTTCGGCTTGATAAGTTCCTGCCAGTTCTTCTGAATCATCTTTAAACCTTCCGTTCGCCGCCACCATCCAATCGTGACGGACCGAGCATGAAAACACCGAGAGGAACCAAATTCAGCGGTTCATCGGTGGGTTCTTGAGCGCAAGTCCGCCGATCGAAATCGACGCGCACACGCCAGATACACGAAAATTCCGCCAGACCTGAGGTAAGGCGGAATTTCCGAACCACGGTCGCGTCAGACGCGGCGCTTCTTGCGCGGACGGCAACCGTTGTGCGGGATCGGCGTCACGTCGCGAATGGAAGTGATCATGAAACCGGCAGCCTGCAGGGCGCGAAGTGCCGATTCACGGCCGGAACCCGGACCGCAAACTTCAACTTCAAGCGACTTCATGCCGTGTTCCTGAGCCTTCTTCGCGCAATCTTCAGCAGCGATCTGGGCAGCAAACGGGGTCGACTTACGCGAACCCTTGAAGCCCTTGGCACCAGCGGACGACCAGGCAATAGCATTGCCCTGCGCGTCGGTGATGGTGATCATCGTGTTGTTGAAGGTCGAATTGACGTGCGCGACGCCAGACGTGATATTTTTGCGTTCGCGACGACGGACGCGTGCGGCTTCCTTGGCCATTTTATACCTTTCATTGATCTCTTCACCGCCGTAACACCAGCGGCTACACCGGCAATCAGCCCGTAACCGAGCTTTTCGCCAAACTCAGAAAGGCTGGCGCGGACTGCACCAGCCTCCCCTTTCCGGAGAACCGGAAAATTACTTCTTCTTACCAGCGATAGCCTTCGCCGGACCCTTGCGGGTGCGGGCGTTAGTGTGCGTGCGCTGACCGCGGACCGGAAGGCCACGACGGTGACGCAGGCCGCGGTAGCAACCGAGGTCCATCAGACGCTTGATGTTCATCGACGTTTCGCGACGCAGGTCGCCTTCGACCTGGTAGTCGCGGTCGATGGCTTCGCGGATCTGAAGAACTTCAGCATCCGTCAGCTGATGAACGCGCTTGTCAGCCGGAAGACCGACCTTGCCCATGATTTCCTGCGCGAATTTCGGACCAATCCCGTGAATGTAGGTCAGCGCAATAACAACGCGCTTCGCAGTCGGGATGTTGACGCCAGCGATACGTGCCACGTCTTTTCTCCTTGGTTCCAGTTGCCATCCGGCAAGTGGTGATTCCATTCGAGCGGCCGACAAGACCGCCAGTTCAAATTGATGTCCGTGACAAGTCAAAACGACCGAACCCGGATCTCCCTTCCCTAAGGGAAATCCGCGCCAGTCGCTTGGGATGTCGCGAGTTGGCGCGGTGTTTAACGGAATCAGCGCAAAAAAGCAACCGGCTCCGCCAAGATTCTTTTGCGATCCAAGGGATCAGCCGCCTTTCGAAAAGGAAGATGGGCAAGAACGCAGTCCTCGCCCATTCATTCCTTCGATCAGGCAGAGGCTTTGTCGAGAACGCGCTCGATGGCCTCGGTGACGGCATCGACATCTGCCATGCCATCCAGCGTCACCAGTTCGCCCTGTTCGCTGTAATAAGCGGACAGCGGCGCAGTCTTTTCGCGATATTCCGTCAGGCGCTTGCGGAAAGCTTCCGGATTATCGTCAGAGCGAACAGTACCGCCAGCGGCAATGGTTTCAGCCACGCGATTTTCGATTCGGCGAATCAAAGCCTCTTCGTCCACCTTGAGTTCGATGACGGCGTCGAGCACCAGGTTCTTCTTGCGCATGTTGTCGGCAAGCGCCTTCGCCTGCGGAACGGTGCGCGGATAACCGTCGAGAATGAAGCCCTTGGCACAGTCAGGAGCTTCGATACGTTCGGAAACGATCTGATTGACGATATCGTCGGATACCAGCCCGCCGGCGTCCATGACGGCCTTGGCGCGCTTGCCGATTTCGGTGCCCGCGCTGACCGCAGCGCGCAGCATGTCACCGGTTGAAAGCTGGGGGATCCCGTACTTGTCAGTAAGCCGCTTGGCCTGGGTTCCCTTGCCCGCACCCGGCGGACCCAAAAATATCAGTCTCATCGTCCCCTCTTTCCTCCACGCAACTTCGACTTCTTGATCAGACCTTCATACTGCTGGGCGATCAGGTGACCCTGAATCTGCGCAACCGTATCCAGAGTTACACTGACAACGATCAAAAGCGAAGTACCACCAAGGGCTAATGGAATGCCCGTACGTGCGATAAGTGTCTCAGGAAGGATACAGACGAAGACCAGATAAATCGCGCCGACCACAGTGATGCGGGTCAGAACGTAATCGATGTACTCCGCGGTGCGCTCGCCCGGACGGATGCCCGGAATGAAGCCGCCATGCTTCTTGAGATTGTCAGCCGTATCCTTCGGATTGAACACGATCGCCGTGTAGAAGAAGGCGAAGAAAGCAATCAGCAGGCCATAAAGCGCCATAAACAGCGGCTGGCCGTGTTGCAGCGAGGCGATGATAGAGGTCGCCCAGGTTGGCAGGTTAGTGTTACCCGCAAAGCCTGCAGCCGTTGCCGGCAGAAGCAGCAGCGACGATGCGAAGATCGCAGGAATGACGCCGGCCGTGTTAAGCTTCAGCGGCAGGTGCGAGGTATCGCCCTGGAACATGCGGTTCCCGACCTGTCGCTTCGGATATTGGATCAACAGACGGCGCTGCGCACGCTCCACGAAGACGATGAGGGCAATGACGCCGATTGCAACGACGACGACCGTCAGGATGAGCGGGGTCGAAAGCGCACCGGTGCGGCCGAGTTCCAGCGTGCCGGCCAGGGCCTTGGGCAGACCGGCGGCAATGCCCGCGAAGATGATCAGCGAAATACCGTTGCCGATACCGCGCGAGGTGATCTGTTCGCCGAGCCACATCAGGAACATCGTGCCGCCGAGCAGCGTGATGACGGTGGAAATGCGGAAGAACCAGCCCGGATCAACGACAAGGCCGTTACCGCTTTCGAGGCCGACCGCAATGCCATAGGCCTGCAGCGTGCCGAGCAGCACCGTGCCGTAACGGGTGTACTGGTTGATGATCTTGCGGCCGGCTTCGCCTTCCTTCTTCAACGCTTCGAGCGAAGGCACGACCGAGGTCATGAGCTGCACGATGATCGAAGCGGAGATGTAAGGCATGATGCCGAGGGCGAAAATCGCCATGCGCTCGACAGCGCCACCCGCAAACATGTTGAAAAGACCGAGAATACCGTTGGCCTGCCCACGGAAGGCCTGCGCATAGGCTTCAGGGTTCAGGCCCGGAAGCGGAATATGGGTGCCGAGACGGTAGACGAGAAGTGCGGCAAGAGTAAACCAGAGACGCTTTTTCAGATCCTCCGCCTTAGCGAAGGTCGAAAAATTCAGGTTCGAAGCCAGTTGTTCCGCTGCTGAAGCCATAAATTTCTCCGAATGACCCTTGCCAGCCAGCGCAACCGGCCGATGCGGAAAGGTCTAAAAGATACTGGTCAAAACCGGGCTTCGGACAAACGCGGCTCTGCGCCGCCATCATGCCTCACCCTGTTTTTTATGTCCTATCCCCTCCCCTATGGAAGTTCAAGAACTGTGAGGCTCTCCCTGCAGCACTTTCTGCCGCAAGCGGGGCCAAGGAAGCACACCGCGAAGAGATTTCCCTGATGCTCTATAAATCGATTTAGATCGAAAGCAACAGTGGCCAGGGAGCGCAAACGCCCGGAGCGACAAGCCCCGGGCGCCTGAAGTCTATATATTACTCGGCGGCTTCTGCTGCAACTGCGAGAAGCTTGATCGAGCCGCCAGCCTTTTCGATCTTTTCGATTGCGGGCTTGGAAGCACCGGCCACTTCGAAAGCGACCTTAGCCTTCAGCTCGCCGTCGGCGAGAATACGAACGCCGTCCTTGGCGCGGCGAATAACGCCGGCAGCCTTGAGAGCAGCAGCATCGATCGTTGCGGAAGCGTCAAGCTTCTTGGCGTCGATGGCGGTCTGAATGCGGCCGAGCGATACGACGACATATTCGGAAGCGAAGATGTTGTTGAAACCGCGCTTCGGCAGACGACGGTAGATGGGCATCTGACCGCCTTCGAAGCCGTTGATGGCGACGCCCGAACGAGCCTTCTGACCCTTCACACCGCGACCACCGGTCTTGCCCTTGCCGGAACCGATACCGCGACCTACGCGGATACGATCCTTGGAGGCGCCTTCGTTGTCTCTGATTTCATTGAGTTTCATGATAGGTTACTCCGTCTCACTTCTCGTCAACGACGCGAACGAGATGCTGGACCGCACGGATCATGCCGCGAACCGCCGGAGTGTCTTCCAGGGTGCGCTGACGATGCATCTTGTTGAGACCCAGACCCACCAGCGTCTGACGCTGGATTGCCGGGCGGCGAATAGGGCTGCCGATCTGTTCGACCGTAACAGTCTTCTTGGCTTCAGTAGTTTTCTTGGCCATGATCCAGCTCCTTATTCTTCAGAAGCGTTGCCGGAAGCGGCACGACGAGCCTGAAGGGTCGCATACTTCAGACCGCGCTGTGCAGCGATGTCCTTCGGATGAACCTGATGCTTCAGAGCGTCGAACGTCGCGCGAACCATGTTGTACGGGTTCGAAGAACCGGTCGACTTGGCAACAACGTCATGAACGCCGAGCGTTTCGAAAACGGCGCGCATCGGACCACCGGCGATGATACCGGTACCGGCCTTGGCCGAACGCAGCAGAACCTTGCCTGCGCCGTGACGGCCATTGACGTCGTGATGCAGCGTGCGGCCATCGCGCAGCGGAACGAAGATCAGATCGCGCTTCGCGCTTTCAGTTGCCTTGCGGATCGCTTCCGGAACTTCACGAGCCTTGCCGTGACCGAAACCAACGCGGCCCTTCTGGTCGCCAACGACGACGAGAGCGGCGAAACCGAAACGACGGCCACCCTTAACAACCTTTGCAACGCGGTTGATCGCGACCAGCTTGTCGACGAATTCGCTATCGCGCTCTTCGCGGTTCTGACGCTCTTCGCGGGAACCTCTTTTATCCTGTGCCATTGTCCTTGTCCTTTTTCTTTTACGGGTGGAACGGCAAACGAAAAGACCAGCGGCCCCGAAGACGAGATCCGCATGGTCCGGTGAAATTCCGCCCGGATCGATGTCCGGGCGGAAAAAAATCAGAAGTTCAGGCCGCTTTCGCGGGCTGCATCTGCCAGAGCCTTGATACGGCCGTGATAGATGAACGCGCCACGGTCGAATACAACATCCTTGACGCCAGCCTTGACGCCGCGCTCGGCAACCAGCTTGCCGACAACAGCTGCTGCTGCAACGTCGGCGCCAGTCTTGAGCGAGCCGCGCAGATCGGCTTCGAGCGTGGAGGCAGACGCAAGCGTCTTGCCAGCAACGTCATCGATGATCTGGGCGTAGATGTTCTTCGACGAGCGATGAACCGACAGGCGCGGGCGGCCGTTGGCAACCGCCTTGATCTGGCGGCGCACACGGCTCGCGCGACGTGCAAGTGCTTCTTTCCTGCTAGCCATTTCGCGTGATCCTTACTTCTTCTTGCCTTCTTTGCGTACAATACGCTCTTCAGCGTACTTTACGCCCTTGCCCTTGTAGGGCTCGGGACCGCGGTATTCGCGGATTTCCGCGGCAACCTGGCCAACCTGCTGCTTGTTGATGCCGGAAACGATGATTTCCGTCGGCTTCGGAACGGCAATGGTGATGCCGACCGGAGGCTCGTACACAACGTCGTGGCTGAAACCGAGAGCCAGCTGCAGGTTCTTGCCCTGCATGGCGGCACGGTAACCAACGCCGTTGATTTCGAGCTTGCGCTCATAGCCGTCCTTAACACCCTTGAAGATGTTCTCGATCATCGTGCGGGACATGCCCCACTTCGAACGAGCTTCCTTGGTGCCGTTAGCCGGCGTTACGGAAACGCCGTTATCTTCGAGCTTCAGCTGAATGTCGTCGTTAGCGACGAAAAACAGTTCACCCTTCGGGCCCTTAGCAGTAACCTTCTGGCCGTCGACATTGGCCGTCACACCTGCGGGAACCGGAACGGGCTTTTTACCGATACGAGACATTATTCAATCCTGTCTGTTCGTTATGGAGATCCTTGCTCGGGTCTTAGAAGACCGAGCAAAGAACCTCGCCACCAACGTTCTGTTCGCGAGCCTGGTGATCGGCCATCACGCCCTTCGGGGTCGAAAGGATGGTGATGCCGAGGCCGTTCGCGACCTGCGGAATGGACTTTACCGAGACATAAACCCGGCGGCCCGGCTTGGAAACGCGGCCGATCTCACGGATCACGGACGCGCCTTCGTAGTACTTCAGCTCGATGGTGAATTCGGACTTGCCGTTTTCGAAATCGACCTTGGAATAACCGCGAATGTAGCCTTCAGACTGCAGCACGTCGAGAACGCGTGCGCGGAGGCTGGAAGCAGGCGTGCTTACCGAAGACTTACGGCGAGCAGCACCATTGCGGATGCGGGTGAGCATATCACCCAAAGGATCAGTCATGGTCATGTGCCCGTCTCCTTACCAGCTCGACTTGACAATGCCCGGCACCTTGCCGGAATTGCCCAGCTCACGAAGCGCGATACGCGACATCTTGAGCTTGCGATAGAACGCGCGCGGACGGCCCGTTACTTCGCAGCGGTTGCGGATACGCGTCTTCGAGCCGTCACGCGGCAGCGAAGCGAGCTTCAGGGTGGCCTTGAACCGCTCTTCGATCGGAAGGGACTGGTTCATCACGATCGCCTTGAGGGCCGCGCGCTTGCTGGCCTGCTGGGCGACCGACTTGCGGCGGCGCTTGTTCTTTTCAACTGCGCTTGTTTTCGCCATATCGGAGTTCCTTTTCTACGCTCGTCGTTACGGTTAGTGACGGAACGGGAAGTTGAACTCTGTAAGCAGAGCCCGAGCTTCGTCGTCCGACGTCGCCGTCGTGCAAACGATGATGTCCATGCCCCACATCTGATCAACCTTATCGTAGTTGATCTCAGGGAACACAATGTGTTCCTTGATGCCCATGGCGAAGTTGCCACGGCCGTCAAAGCTCTTCGGGTTCAGGCCCCGGAAGTCGCGAACGCGCGGCAGCGCGATGTTGACCAGACGATCAAGGAATTCGTACATGCGGGCGCCACGAAGGGTAACCTTCGCACCGATCGGCATGCCTTCGCGAACCTTGAAACCAGCGATCGAGTTGCGAGCGCGGGTAACGACCGGCTTCTGGCCGGCAATCGCAGCCAGGTCACCGGCAGCGATCGTGGGCTTCTTGGAGTCGGCAGTCGCTTCGCCAACGCCCATGTTGATCACGATCTTTTCAAGCTTCGGGATCATCATGACGTTTGCGTAGGAGAACTTCTCCTGCATGGCGCCACGGATACGGGAAACGTATTCCGTCTTGAGACGCGGCTCGTACTTATCAGCCATCGATCACTTCTCCCGAACGCTTGGCCACGCGGACCTTCTTGCCATCCACAACCGAGAAGCCAACGCGGGTCGGCTTGCCATCCTTGTCGACGATGGCGATGTTGGAGATGTGCAAGGATGCTTCCTTGTTGATGATGCCGGCTTCCTGGGCCTGGGTCTGGCGCTGGTGACGCTTCACCATGTTTACGCCACGCACAACGGCCCGGTCTTCCTTCGGCAAAACCTGGATTACTTCGCCGGTACGGCCCTTGTCCTTACCGGTCAATACGACAACCTTGTCGCCTTTACGAATTTTCTGCATCGCATACGCTCCTTACAGTACTTCCGGAGCCAGCGAGATGATCTTCATGTGGTTCTTGGCGCGAAGTTCGCGCGGAACCGGTCCGAAGATACGGGTGCCGATGGGCTCTTTCTTGTTGTCGATAAGAACGGCTGCGTTGTTATCGAAACGGATGACGCTGCCGTCAGCGCGGCGGATGTCCTTGGCGGTGCGCACGACAACCGCCTTCATCACGTCGCCCTTCTTGACGCGGCCGCGCGGAATAGCTTCCTTGATGGAAACGACAATAATGTCGCCAACAGAAGCATATTTGCGCTTCGAGCCGCCCAGCACCTTGATGCACATGACACGACGTGCGCCGGAATTATCCGCCACGTCGAGGTTTGTTTGCATCTGAATCATGTCAGGTCGCCTTCTTGTTGTTACCGGAACGGTTGGGCAAACTCTCCCGAGCGAGCCCCCTGCTCCAGCTTATGAATATCTCTTTTTTTGCGCGGAAAAATCGTGACAGGGTGGTTTCCCGAAGGACCTTCCGTGCGCATCAAAGCAAAAGACGCTCGGGTCACGAGCGTCCTTGCGCTGCTTCATACAGGAATTCGCGCCAAGTGCAAGACACCTGGCGCGATTCTGATGAAATTAAGCCTGGGCGGAAACGACCGTCCAGCGCTTGTCCTTGGAGATCGGTGCGCATTCCTCGATGGAAACGACATCGCCGACCTTATACTGATTGTTTTCGTCGTGTGCCTTGTACTTCTTCGAACGACGAACGGTCTTCTGAAGCAGCGGGTGAGCGAATCGACGCTCAACACGAACTACGACAGTCTTCTCGTTCTTGTCGGACACAACGACGCCCTGCAGAATGCGTTTCGGCATATTATTCTTCCTTAGGCCTTGGCTTCTGCCGCCTTCTGGCGGGCAATGGTTTTAACGCGGGCGATATCCTTGCGGACTTCGTTGATGCGCGAGGACTTCTCCAGCTGACCAGTTGCCTTCTGGAAGCGCAGGTTGAACTGCTCCTTCTTCAGATCGGCGAGCTTGTCCTTGAGCTGGTCGGCGCTGAGGCCGCGAACTTCATCGGCTTTCATGTGCCTTGCTCCTTACTCTGCGATGCGCTGTACGAAGCGCGTCTTGACCGAGAGCTTGGCAGCGCCGAGACGAAGCGCCTCACGGGCGATCTCCTCGGACACACCGTCGATCTCGAACATCATACGACCGGGCTTGACCTTGCATGCCCAGTAATCGACCGAACCCTTGCCCTTACCCATACGAACTTCGGTCGGCTTGGCCGTAACCGGAACGTCGGGGAATACGCGGATCCACACGCGACCTGCGCGCTTCATGTAACGCGTGATCGCGCGGCGGGCCGCTTCGATCTCGCGTGCATTCACGCGGTTCGGTTCCTGCGACTTCAAGCCGAATTCACCGAATGCCAGGTCAAAGCCGCCCTTGGCGACGCCCTTGATGCGTCCCTTGAACTGCTTACGGTACTTAGTACGCTTTGGCTGCAACATTTTCTTACTTCTCCGAGCTTATCTTTCGCCAGCGTCAATCAAGCGTTTTCGCGACGACGATCGCCACGATCGCCACGCTCACGGCTTGCAGGGCCCTGTGCGTCGCCTTCGAGACCGCGACGCTCAGAAGCCATCGGATCGTGCTCAAGGATTTCGCCCTTGAAGATCCAGACCTTGATGCCGCAGATGCCGAATGCGGTTTCAGCTTCAGCCGTGCCGTAGTCGATGTCCGCACGCAGCGTGTGCAACGGAACGCGACCTTCGCGGTACCATTCGGTACGAGCGATTTCAGCACCGCCAAGACGGCCGCCGCAGGTGATCTTGATGCCTTCGGCGCCAAGACGCATTGCGGACTGAACAGCACGCTTCATCGCACGGCGGAAAGCCACGCGGCGCTCGAGCTGCTGAGCGATCGACTGGGCAACCAGCGTCGCGTCAATTTCCGGCTTGCGCACTTCAACGATGTTGAGGTGCGTTTCGGAGTTGGTCATCTCGGAAAGCTTCTTGCGAAGCTTCTCGATGTCTGCACCCTTCTTGCCGATGATCAGACCCGGACGAGCCGAGTGGATCGTGACGCGGCACTTCTTGTGCGGACGCTCGATGACGACCTTTGCGATACCGGCCTGCTTGAGTTCCTTGATCAGGTAAGCCCGGATCTTCAGGTCTTCATGCAGCAGCTTGCCGTATTCTGCGGTGTCAGCGTACCAGCGGCTATCCCAGGTACGGTTGATGCCGAGGCGGAAGCCGATCGGATTGATTTTCTGACCCATTATGCGGCCTCCCCTTTTTCCTCGACTTCACGAACAACGATCGTGAGGTGAGCGAACGGCTTTTCAATGCGGGAAGCACGACCACGGCCACGAGCGTGGAAACGCTTCATGGTGATGGACTTGCCAACATAGGCCTCGGCGACGACAAGAGCGTCGACGTCGAGGTCGTGGTTGTTTTCCGCATTGGCAATTGCAGATTCCAGCGTCTTCTTGACGGTGCCTGCAATGCGCTTGCGGGAGAATTCGAGCTCGGCGAGAGCGCGATCAACCTTCTTGCCACGGATAAGAGCGGCAACCAGGTTCAGTTTCTGGGGGCTGACGCGGAGCGTACGGGCAACGGCCTGAGCCTCGTTGTCCTTCAGCCGGCGTTCGGTCTTAGCCTTCGCCATGATTACTTCCTCTTTGCCTTCTTGTCCGCGCCGTGACCGTAATAGGTACGGGTCGGAGAGAATTCACCGAACTTGTGTCCGACCATGTCTTCATTAACCGAGACGGGCACATGCTTGCTGCCGTTGTAGACGCCGAAGGTCAGACCAACGAACTGCGGCAGGATCGTGGAGCGACGGCTCCAGATCTTGATTACTTCGTTACGTCCGCTCTCGCGCACCTTCTCAGCCTTGGTGAGAAGATAGCCGTCAACAAACGGACCTTTCCATACTGAACGAGCCATTAGTGACTACCTCTCTTACTTCTTACGCTGATGGCGCGAGCGCATGATGAACTTGTCGGTCGACTTGTTCGAACGGGTGCGCTTGCCCTTCGTGGGCTTGCCCCACGGAGTAACCGGGTGGCGACCACCCGACGTGCGACCTTCACCACCACCGTGCGGGTGGTCGACCGGGTTCATGACGACGCCGCGAACGTGCGGACGCTTGCCGCGCCAACGGGAACGACCGGCCTTGCCGTCGTTGATGTTGGCGTGGTCAGAGTTCGAAACAGCGCCGATCGATGCGAGGCAGGAGCCGTGCACCAGACGCTGTTCGCCCGAGTTGAGACGCAGGATGGCCATGCCGGCATCGCGGCCGACGAGCTGGACATACGTACCGGCGGAGCGAGCGATCTGACCGCCCTTGCCCGGCTTCATCTCGACGTTGTGGATGATCGAACCGACCGGAATGTACTGAAGCGGCATGGTGTTGCCGGGCTTCACGTCCACTGCCTTGTCGGAGGCGATCACCTTGTCACCAGCAGCGAGACGCTGTGGCGCGAGAATGTAAGCCTGTTCGCCGTCGGTATACGTAACCAGCGCGATGAACGCGGTGCGGTTGGGGTCGTATTCCAGACGTTCAACGGTGCCTTCAACGTCGAACTTGCGACGCTTGAAGTCAACCAGACGGTAGGTCCGCTTGTGACCGCCACCCTGGAAACGGACGGTGATCCGGCCCTGGTTGTTACGGCCACCCTTGGAGCTGAGGCCCTGGGTGAGAGCCTTTACCGGCTTGCCCTTGTAGAGCGAAGCGCGGTCCACGATAACCAGCTGGCGCTGGCTCGGCGTGGTCGGATTGAAACTTTTCAATGCCATTTTATTGTTCCCTTTTGGGTCTTTGCCCGCTTGGGCCTAACCTTTAGAGTCCGGTGGACACGTCGATGGATTGACCTTCGGCGAGCGTGACGACGGCTTTCTTGACGTCCTTCAGCTTACCGGCGAACCCACGGAAACGACGGGTCTTACCCTTGCGGATAAGCGTGTTCACAGCCGTGACTTTGACGCCGAAGAGAGCTTCCACGGCAGCCTTGATTTCAGGCTTGGAAGCATTCTTGGCGACGTTGAATACGACCTGGTTCTGTTCGGATACCAGCGTCGACTTTTCCGTGATCGAAGGAGATACGATCACATCGTAGTGGCGAAGATCCGTCATTTGAACCGCTCCTCCAGAGCCTCTACAGCAGCCTTGGAAAGCACCAGCTTGCCACGGCGCAGGATGTCGTAAACATTGATGCCCTGTACCGGCAGAACGTCCACGTTCGGGATGTTCTGAGCAGCGAGCTTGAAGTTGCCATCAAGTTCGGCGCCGCCGATAACGAGAGCGTTGGTCAGGCCAAGCGAAGCGAAGCTGCCCAGCAGAGCCTTGGTCTTTGCTTCGGACGCGACGAGCTGATCGACGATGATCAGTTCTTCAGCCTTCAGCTTTGCAGACAGGGCGTGACGCAGGGCGAGCGCACGAACCTTCTTGGGAAGGTCATGGGCGTGGCTGCGAACAACCGGGCCGTGGGCCTTGCCGCCGCCGCGGAACTGCGGTGCGCGAGCCGAATGGTGACGAGCGCGGCCCGTACCCTTCTGCTTGTACATCTTCGCGCCGGTGCGGGAAACTTCCGACCGGTTCTTGGACTTGTGGGTTCCCTGCTGCTTCTTTGCAAGCTGCCAGCGAACCATACGGGCCAGAATGTCCTGGCGGGGGTCGAGGCCGAAGATCTCATCCGACAGAGAAACCTTGCCGGCGTCTTTTCCCTCGAGGGTCTTGACGTTCAATTCCATGATAAGGCTCCCTTACTTCGCAGCCGACTTGACGGCGTCGCGGACGATGATCCAGGAACCCTTCGAGCCGGGAACTGCACCCTTCACGAGGATGAGGCCACGGTCTTCATCAGTCGAAACGACTTCGAGGTTCTGGGTCGTAACGCGGGTCTGGCCCATATGACCAGCCATGCGCTTGCCCTTCCAGACGCGACCCGGATCCTGGTTGGAACCAGTCGAACCGTGTGCACGGTGCGAGATCGAGTTACCGTGCGAAGCGCGGCCACCACCGAAGTTGTGACGCTTCATAGCACCGGCGAAACCCTTACCGATCGTGGTTCCGGTGACATCGACCAGCTGGCCGGTCTGAAAATGATTTGCGGTCAGTGTTGCACCGATGTCGATCAGGTTCTCGGGGGAAACCCGGAACTCGACGAGCTTTGCCTTCGGTTCGACATTGGCAGCGGCAAAGTGACCGCGAAGCGCCTTCGTCGTGTTCTTGACCTTGGACTGGCCGGCACCGAGCTGAACTGCGGTGTAGCCATTCTTGTCTTCCGTGCGCTGGGCAACGACTTGTACGTTATCCAGTCGCAATACTGTTACAGGGATATGTTCACCTGCGTCGTTATAGACGCGTGTCATACCCACTTTCTGTGCAATCACACCTGAACGCATTGGTTCATCCTCTTGCGAGCCTTGAAGGGAAAACCCTCTCTGGCCTTTGTTAAGGAGTGCCCTTCGACATCTCACGATGTTTCCGGTCTCCGGTTTGGAAGTCGTTGGATTGCTCCACGTACCTTCCTTGTTATTTCAGCCCTTACCTTGAATGGTTCGGGCCGGGTCTTAGAGCTTGATTTCCACGTCAACGCCAGCAGCGAGGTCGAGCTTCATAAGGGCATCGACAGTCTGCGGGGTGGGGTCAACGATATCGAGAAGACGCTTGTGCGTCCGCATTTCGAACTGTTCACGGCTCTTCTTGTCAACGTGGGGAGAGCGGTTGACAGTAAACTTTTCGATGCGGGTGGGGAGCGGAACCGGGCCGCGAACGCTGGCGCCGGTGCGCTTTGCGGTCGACACGATTTCACGGGTAGAGGCATCGAGGATCCGGTGATCGAACGCCTTGAGGCGGATACGGATATTCTGGCCGTTCATTCGTCTTGTCCTTGTTCTTTGTTATTCGTTTCCGCACGCGGAAACACATGAACTTCTATTGATCGTGGCGCCGCAGATTTTCAAAAATCGAGAGGAATGCGCGTCGCACCCCAATCATTTCAGTAGTCTGTATTGCTAAAAACACCGCGTTCCGCAATCGCTTGCGAATCCAGCGGTGAATGTGAGTGCGCGTTTACGCGCTTTCACCGAATTTTTCAAGCACTAAAAATGCAACGCCGCCAGGCTTTTTACCAAAAGTCCGGCGGCGGTGCTGTTCACACCGCCGCCAGCCTGAATTTCAACGGTCGAGATTACTCGACGATCGAGGCAACGATGCCGGCGCCGACGGTACGGCCGCCTTCGCGGATAGCAAAGCGCAGCTTTTCTTCCATCGCGATCGGAACGATCAGCTCGACGTCAACGGTGACGTTGTCGCCAGGCATAACCATTTCCGTGCCTTCAGGAAGCGTAACGATGCCGGTCACGTCAGTCGTACGGAAGTAGAACTGCGGACGGTAGTTCGTGAAGAACGGCGTATGACGGCCGCCTTCTTCCTTCGTCAGGATGTAGGCTTCTGCCTTGAACTTCTTGTGCGGCTTTACCGAACCCGGCTTGCACAGGATCTGACCACGCTCGACGCCGTCACGGTTAACACCGCGAACCAGTGCACCGATGTTGTCGCCAGCCTGGCCCTGGTCGAGCAGCTTGCGGAACATTTCAACGCCGGTAACAGTCGTCTTCGAGGTCGGACGGATGCCGACGATTTCGACTTCTTCACCAACCTTGACGATACCGCGCTCAACGCGACCCGTCACAACCGTACCACGGCCCGAGATCGAGAACACGTCTTCGATCGGCATCAGGAACGGCTGGTCGATCGGACGCTCAGGCGTCGGGATGTAGGCGTCAACCGCAGCCATCAGCTCGCGGATCGCGTCTTCACCGATCTTCTTGTCGGAATCTTCAAGAGCAGCAAGCGCCGAACCCTTGATGATCGGAATATCGTCGCCCGGGAAGTCGTAGGACGACAGAAGTTCGCGAACTTCAAGCTCGACGAGCTCGAGAAGCTCGGCGTCGTCAACCTGGTCGACCTTGTTGAGGAACACGACGATGGCCGGAACGCCAACCTGACGGGCAAGCAGGATGTGCTCGCGCGTCTGCGGCATCGGGCCGTCAGCGGCGGAGCAAACCAGGATCGCGCCGTCCATCTGGGCAGCACCGGTGATCATGTTCTTCACGTAGTCGGCGTGGCCGGGGCAGTCAACGTGAGCGTAGTGACGGTTGGCCGTCTCGTACTCAACGTGTGCCGTCGAGATCGTGATACCACGGGCCTTCTCTTCAGGAGCCGCGTCGATCTGGTCATACGCCTTGAACTCGCCGAAGAACTTCGTGATTGCTGCCGTCAGCGACGTCTTGCCATGGTCAACGTGACCGATCGTGCCAATGTTGACGTGCGGCTTCGTCCGCTCAAACTTGCTCTTTGCCATTAGTGGCTCTCCATTCTTGTCCCGTGACGGGAATAATCTTCAAAATTCGGTGGGGCGTACCCCGATCACTTCTGACCGGAGTACTTTGCCTGGATTTCCTGCGCCACGTTCGACGGAACCGGCGAATAGTGATCGAACGTCATCGAGTACTGAGCGCGACCCTGCGACATGGAGCGCAGGTTATCGACGTACTTGAACATGTTCGCGAGCGGAACATGCGCGTTGATGACGACGGCGATACCACGGCTTTCCTGGCCCTGGATCTGACCACGACGGGAGTTCAGGTCGCCGATAACGTCGCCGACATAGTCTTCCGGCGTTACGACTTCGACCTTCATCATCGGCTCGAGAAGCTGTGCACCAGCCTTCTTGGCTGCTTCACGGAAGCAGGCACGCGATGCAATTTCGAAGGCGAGAACCGACGAGTCAACATCGTGGAATGCACCGTCGACCAGCGTCGCCTTGACGCCGAGCATCGGGAAGCCAGCCAGCGGACCGGAAGACAGAACGCTTTCGATACCCTTCTGAACGCCCGGGATGTATTCCTTCGGAACAGCACCACCGACGATCTTCGACTCGAACTTGAAGTCTTCGCCTTCGGGGTTCGGTTCGAAGATGATCTTCACGCGAGCGAACTGACCGGTACCACCGGACTGCTTCTTGTGCGTGTAGTCTTCTTCGTGCTGACGCGTGATCGTTTCGCGGTAGGCAACCTGCGGAGCACCGACGGTTGCTTCAACCTTGAACTCGCGACGCATACGGTCAACGATGATGTCCAGGTGAAGTTCGCCCATGCCGGCAATGATGGTCTGGCCGGATTCGTCGTCGGTCTTGACGCGGAAGGACGGATCTTCAGCAGCCAGACGGTTGAGCGCGAGGCCCATCTTTTCCTGGTCGCCCTTGGTCTTTGGCTCGATCGCGATCTGGATGACCGGCTCGGGGAATTCCATGCGCTCGAGGATAACCGGCTTCAGCGGATCGCAGAGCGTATCGCCGGTGGTGGTTTCCTTGAGGCCAGCCAGAGCAACGATGTCGCCTGCATAGGCTTCTTCGATGTCTTCACGGCTGTTGGAGTGCATCTGCAGCATACGGCCGACGCGCTCGCGCTTGTCCTTGACCGTATTCATGACAGACGTGCCCTTTTCGAGCTTGCCCGAGTAGATGCGTGCGAAGGTGAGCGAACCAACGAAGGGGTCGTTCATGATCTTGAACGCGAGCATGGAAAGCGGCTCGGAATCGTCAGCGTGACGCTCGATTTCGGCTTCCGTCTTGGCGTCGATGCCCTTGATCGCCGGAATGTCCAGCGGAGAAGGCAGATAGTCGACAACGGCGTCGAGGAGCGGCTGAACGCCCTTGTTCTTGAACGCGGTACCGCAGAACATCGGGTGGAACTTCACGTCGATGGTGCCGCGGCGAACGAGTTCACGAATCTTGTCGTTGTCCGGGTAGTTGCCTTCGAGGTAGGCTTCCATCGCTTCTTCGTCGATCTCGACAACCGTCTCGATCAGCTTTTCGCGATATTCTTCAGCCTTGGCCTTCATGTCCTCGGGGATCTCGACGACGTCCCACTGGGCGCCGAGCGACTCGTCGCGCCATACGAGAGCATTCATCTCGATCAGGTCGATAACGCCCTTGAACTCGGTCTCAGCGCCGATCGGCAGCTGCATGACAACGGCAGTGGCGCCGAGACGGGTCTTGATCATTTCTACCGAGCGGTAGAAGTCAGCACCGGTCTTGTCCATCTTGTTGCAGAAGATCATGCGCGGAACATGATACTTCTCAGCCTGACGCCAGACGGTTTCCGTCTGCGGCTCAACACCGGCGTTGGCGTCGAGCAGCGCGATGGCGCCGTCGAGAACGCGCAGCGAACGCTCGACTTCGATGGTGAAGTCAACGTGGCCGGGGGTGTCGATGATGTTGAAGCGGCGGGTCTTGCCGTCACGGCCCTTCCAGAAGGTCGTGGTCGCAGCGGACGTGATGGTGATACCACGCTCCTGCTCCTGCTCCATCCAGTCCATCGTGGCTGCGCCATCGTGAACTTCGCCGATCTTGTGCGACTTACCGGTGTAATAGAGAATACGCTCGGTGGTGGTCGTCTTGCCGGCGTCGATATGCGCCATGATACCGAAATTGCGGTAGTCTTCGATTTTATATTCGCGAGCCATAATGGACTGCCTTTCGATATGCGATCGGTTAAGATTACCAGCGGTAATGCGAGAATGCGCGGTTAGCGTCGGCCATCTTGTGCGTGTCTTCACGCTTCTTGACGGCGGAGCCGCGGTTGTTCGCAGCGTCCATGAGTTCGCCGGAGAGGCGATCGATCATGGTCGTTTCGTTGCGCTTGCGCGCAGCGGTGATCAACCAGCGGATTGCGAGGGCCTGGCGACGCTCGGGACGAACATCAACCGGAACCTGGTATGTCGCACCACCAACGCGGCGCGAACGCACTTCAACATGCGGCGCAACATTGTCGAGGGCCGAATGGAACACGGCGAGCGGCTCCTGCTTCGTCTTGCCCTGAACGACGTCGAACGCGCCGTAAACGATGCTTTCTGCTACCGACTTCTTGCCGTGAAGCATGATGGCGTTCATGAACTTGGTGACGACCAGATCACCGAACTTCGGATCCGGGTTGATCTCACGCTTTTCTGCACTATGGCGACGGGACATACTTTTTGTCTCTCAATGTTATTGACGCTATACCACGCGGAGAACCTCGCGCAGCGCCGAATTGTTGTTGCCGAAATTACTTCGGACGCTTCGCACCGTACTTCGAACGGCGCTGCTTGCGGTTCTTGACGCCCTGGGTATCGAGAACACCGCGGATGATGTGGTAACGAACGCCCGGCAAGTCCTTCACGCGGCCGCCGCGGATCATGACGACAGAGTGTTCCTGAAGGTTGTGACCTTCGCCAGGAATGTAGCCGATGACTTCGAAGCCGTTGGTGAGGCGGATCTTGGCAACCTTACGCAGAGCCGAGTTCGGCTTCTTCGGGGTCGTCGTGTAAACGCGGGTGCAAACACCACGCTTCTGCGGGTTTTCCTGCAGGGCAGGAACCTTGTTGCGCTTTACCTGTGCCTGGCGAGGCTTGCGGATCAGCTGGTTTACGGTAGGCATATAACCATCCCTTGCAAAAACTACTTTAGCCACCCTCACGGGTGGCGGCTATGCCGTTGCCGGCGACGATGCACGCATATATCCTCATGCGCAAAACGTGGCCCGATCCGGTTTCACGGATGGACCACCAAGAGCAGAGGACACCGGATGAGGCGTCTTGCGTGCAACATTCGTGTCTTCTACGTGCAATGGAGACCCGTTTGAGATGATGTTCGGGAAAAAGCTTACCGAACGGCCAGCACCCACAGAGGCTCCGATGGCGGGCGTACTACTGTTTTAGCCAGCTTTCGTCAAGGGTGAATCCGCATTTTGCGCGCGCGCCCGGGGCCACGAACGCCACCGCAACGCCATTTCCCCCTCCCTATACCATAAGTCGGCATCAACGGCAGCGATTTTAACCTCCGGCCTTTGGCTTTTCATAAAATCCGTCTATTGATTCCCTCAGGCTGGCCGGACATGGCCGCGCCGCGGGCGGAACCGATTCCCCCTGCCCTGATGACAGCAACGAAAGATCAAGGAACCGCGTCATGAGCACCCTCCCCGACAACGACAACGGACGCGACGAGCCGATGGTCTTCATCGTCATCGGCAAGGCTTACGAAACCGACAACTCCGAGGGTATCGACATTCACGTCATCCTCAGGGCGCCGGATGACGACACAGCCGTTCGCGAAACGCTGAACGCGCTTTCCGAGGAGGGCTTCATCGAAGCCGATCTCGACCAGATCGGCATGCTGACCGAAATTCCCGATGAAGAGCCGCACGCCTCGGCCTATCAGGGCGCGCTCGAAGGCGAAGTCGCCATCATCCGCTTCGCCTGAAGAGCCTAGGCCATGGCGGTCAGACGTGTCGTCGCCAACATCGCTACCTCCGACCCCGCGCGGGCGCAGGTCTTTTATGGCGATATCCTCGGCATGCCGGTCGCCATGGACCACGGCTGGATCGTCACCCATGCCAGCCCGCTCAAGGCGCCGGCGCAGCTAAGCTTTGCGCGCGACGGCGGTTCCGGCACAGATGTGCCGGACTTCTCCATAGAAGTCGACAATTTCGATGAGGTCCGCGACCGGATCGTCGCAGCCGGACTGCCGATAGAATACGGCCCCACCGTCGAGTCCTGGGGCGTACGTCGCCTGTTCGTACGCGACCCTTTTGGAAAGCTTGTTAATATATTAAGTCACTTATAGAATATACAGTCTGAATAATAGTATTGATTCTTAAAAGATTGAATGCCGCACAAACATAGGCTTAGAATAGTTCCGACGCAAAATTTCGGGGTCGGGTTGGATACTTTATCGTCGTCAGACATTATCGATGACATTTATGAAGCGGCGCTTTTTCCCGACCGCTGGTCGCAGGTTCTGGCAAATGCCGGCGGCCGCCTCGGTTTCTGGGGCGGCGCCATCACCTGGGGCAAGGGGGAAGACCAGGCCTGGCTGCACACGCCCAACTTTCAAGAACTGATGAAGGACTACATGGCGGGAGGCTGGAATCACCGCAATGATCGCCTTACGCGTACTGCCCGTGAAGGCCGGTTCGCCTTCGTGCAGGATTTCGACGTCTTCACCCCTGATGAATGGGCCGAACTGCCGATCGTCCGTGAGTTCCTCAGGCCCCGCGGCCTGGGCTATGGTGCGACGACACAGGTCGCGCCGCCCGGCCATCCGGAGATGACAGTGCTGTTTGAACATAGGCTGGAAGCTGGCATAATCCGGCCTGATACGATGGCTGCGCTCGCCGGACTGAGGCCACATATCGCCCGTAGCCTTGCGCTCGCAACGCGGCTGCAACGGCAGAAAGCCGACGCGATGACCTTCGGCCTCAATGCCATTGGCGCTCCGGCAGCCGTGCTGCAGGCAAACGGCCTCATTCTCTCGGCCAACGATCTCTTCCTGTCATTGCAGAAATGTTTCGCCGCCCCCACACGCGACAGTATTGCCATTGCTGACGAGAGGGTGAACCGGCTCCTATACAAAGCGCTGGCCGGGCACGATGCCGGTTCCTTCCCTCTCCCCGCCGGTGAAGATAGACCCTGCATTCTTCACGTCATACCGCTGCGCAAGAAGGCGCTCGACTTATCTCCGAAAGGCAACGCCATCGTGCTCATATCGCAGCCCACCGGCACCATCGCCGACGCAAGCGCGTTATTGAAGGGGCTATACGACCTCACAAGAGGCGAGGCACGCGTGGCTTTGGAAATCATGAAAGGACTTTCGCTACCGGCAGTGGCGAAGCAATTGCAGATTTCCCATGAAACGGTGCGCAGCAACGCAAAGTCGATCTATGCCAAGACCGGCAGCGCAGGCCAGACCGATCTTGTTCGGCGCCTCTCTGTCCTGACCCGCTATAACATCCGGAAACAGGACTAACCCTGCTGCATATGCAGGAATGCCGGGCGGCGGTGGAGGCGCCCGGCCTCTGCCCATAAAAACAAAAACGCCCGGATTGCTCCGGGCGTTTTGCTTCGAACTTTGGGGGGCTCCGCAAAGCCCCTGCCCTGTCTGACCTTACTCGGCAGCCGGAGCCTGGTCCGTCATGTCCTGCAGCATCTGGTTTGCAGAACCTGCACCGGTCCCCTTGCGGCGTTCCTCGAGAATGAGGTCGTCGCGCGAGGTGGCGATGCGGCGGATCTGCGTCATGGTGCCGCCGGTACCGGCCGGGATGAGACGGCCGACGATGACGTTTTCCTTGAGACCCTGCAGCGTGTCCGTCTTGCCGGCAATCGCAGCTTCCGTGAGAACCTTGGTGGTTTCCTGGAAGGATGCGGCCGAGATGAAGGACGGCGTCTGCAGCGAAGCCTTGGTGATGCCGAGCAGAACCGGCTCGCCATAGGCAGGCTTCTTGCCTTCTTCGATCAGGCGGTCGTTGTTGTCATCGAGCTCGATGCGATCAACGTTGTCACCCACGATGTACTGGCTATCGCCAGCATCGGTGATTTCAACCTTCTGCAGCATCTGGCGAACGATCACCTCGATGTGCTTGTCGTTGATCACAACGCCCTGCAGACGGTAGACTTCCTGGATTTCGTTCACGAGGTAGGAAGCCAGAGCTTCCACGCCCTTGATCGCCAGAATGTCGTGCGGCGCAGGGTTACCGTCGAGGATGTATTCACCCTTTTCGATATAGTCGCCTTCCTGAAGGTGGAAGGGCTTGCCCTTCGGGATCAGGTATTCGACCGGCTCGACGCCGTCTTCCGCAGGCTCGATCATCACGCGGCGCTTGTTCTTGTAGTCGCGGCCGAGGCGGATCGTACCATCGATCTCTGCGATGATGGCGTGATCCTTCGGACGACGGGCTTCGAACAATTCCGCAACGCGCGGCAGACCACCAGTAATGTCCTTCGTCTTGGCGCTTTCCAGCGGCGAACGTGCAAGCACGTCACCCTGGGAGACCTTCGCACCTGGCTCGACCGACAGGATGGCGTCGACCGAGAGCTGGAAGCGGGCTTCGCCACCACGGGCAAGCTTCGCAACAGCGCCGGACGCGTCCTTGATGACGATAGCAGGCTTGAGATCCGAACCGCGCGGCGTCGAACGCCAGTCAATGACCTGACGCTTGGTGATGCCGGTGGATTCGTCGGTTGCTTCCAGAACGGAGAGACCGTCGACGAGGTCTTCGAAGTGAACGGTACCTTCCACTTCCGTCATCATCGGACGGGTGTAGGGGTCCCACTCTGCAAGACGCTGGCCACGCTTTACCTTGTCGCCATCATCAACGAAGATCTTCGAACCGTAAGCCACACGCTGTGTGGAACGTTCCGCGCCGCGCTCATCAAGGATCGTAACGGACATGTTACGGCCCATGGCGATGAGAACGCCTTCGGAGTTCCGCAGGATGTTGCGGTTCTTGATCTGGATCGTGCCTTCATAAGACGCTTCGAGGAACGACTGGTCGACCACGTTTGCCGTGCCACCAAGGTGGAACGTACGCATGGTGAGCTGCGTGCCAGGTTCACCGATCGACTGAGCGGCGATAACGCCAACGGCTTCGCCCATGTTGACAGGCGTACCGCGTGCAAGGTCACGACCGTAGCAGACGCCGCAGACACCAACCTGCACTTCGCAGGTGAGCGCCGAGCGGATGCGAACGGACTGGATGCCAGCCTTCTCGATGGCAGCCACGTCGGCTTCGTCGATCAGCGTGCCAGCCTTGACGATGTTCTCGCCGGTGACCGGGTTGTCGATGTCATCGAGAGCCGTACGACCGAGGATACGCGCGCCGAGCGAAGCAACCACCTGACCGGCATCAACGATGGCAGTCATGGTGAGGCCCTTGTCGGTGCCGCAATCCCTGGAGTTGACAATGCAATCCTGCGCGACGTCGACGAGACGACGGGTCAGGTAACCCGAGTTCGCGGTCTTCAGGGCGGTGTCTGCGAGACCCTTACGGGCACCGTGGGTCGAGTTGAAGTACTCGTTAACGGTCAGGCCTTCCTTGAAGTTCGAGATGATCGGCGTCTCGATGATTTCACCCGATGGCTTCGCCATCAGGCCGCGCATGCCGCCCAGCTGACGCATCTGGTTCGGAGAACCACGAGCACCCGAGTGAGACATCATGTAGATGGAGTTCATCGGCTTCTGGCGGCCCGTTTCCGGATCGAACTCGACAGCCTTGATGCGTGCCATCATCTCTTCGGCGACCTTTTCGGTTGCCTTGCCCCAGGCGTCGACAACCTTGTTGTACTTTTCGCCCTGGGTGATGAGACCGTCATTGTACTGCTGTTCGTATTCCTTCACGAGAGCTTCGGTGTCGCCAACGATCTTCACCTTGCTGTCAGGAATGACCATGTCGTCCTTGCCGAACGAAATGCCGGCGCGGCAGGCATGGGCAAAGCCGAGCTGCATGATGCGGTCACAGAAGATGACCGTGTCTTTCTGGCCGCAATGACGGTAGACCGTGTCGATCATCTTGGAGATGTTCTTCTTGGTCATTTCCTGGTTGCAGACGTCGAAAGGCACGTTGACGTTCTTCGGCAGAAGCTCGCCAATCAGCATACGGCCGGGGGTCGTCTCATGGATCTTCGAAACCGGCTTGCCATCGGCATCCACGGTCTTGAAGCGACCACGGATCTTGGCATGCAGCGTCACGACCTTGTTTTCAAGCGCGTGATGCAGCTCACCGATGTCGGAGAAGGCCATGCCTTCGCCCGGCTCGTTCTGGTTCATGATCGACAGGTAATACAGGCCGAGAACCATGTCCTGCGAAGGAACGATGATCGGGTGGCCGTTTGCCGGATGCAGGATGTTGTTGGTCGACATCATCAGCACGCGCGCTTCCAGCTGGGCTTCCAGCGAAAGCGGAACGTGAACAGCCATCTGGTCACCGTCGAAGTCGGCGTTGAAGGCCGTGCAGACGAGCGGGTGCAGCTGGATGGCCTTGCCTTCGACCAGCATGGGTTCGAAAGCCTGGATACCCAGACGGTGCAGCGTCGGTGCGCGGTTCAAGAGAACCGGATGCTCGCGGATGACCTCGTCGAGGATATCCCAAACCTCAGGCTTTTCCTTTTCAACCAGCTTCTTGGCCTGCTTGACGGTCGAGGAGTAACCCTTGGCGTCGAGGCGGGCATAGATGAACGGCTTGAACAGTTCGAGCGCCATCTTCTTCGGCAGGCCGCACTGGTGCAGCTTCAGTTCCGGACCGGTCACGATGACCGAACGGCCGGAATAGTCGACGCGCTTGCCGAGAAGGTTCTGGCGGAAACGGCCCTGCTTGCCCTTGAGCATGTCGGAGAGCGACTTCAGCGGACGCTTGTTGGCACCCGTGATGACGCGGCCGCGACGACCGTTGTCGAACAGCGCATCGACGGATTCCTGCAACATACGCTTTTCGTTGCGGATGATGATGCCAGGCGCACGAAGCTCGATCAGGCGCTTCAGACGGTTGTTACGGTTGATGACGCGGCGATAGAGATCGTTGAGGTCGGACGTCGCAAAACGGCCGCCATCCAGCGGAACCAGCGGACGCAGGTCCGGCGGAATGACCGGAACGACCTTCATGATCATCCATTCAGGACGGTTGCCCGATTCCATGAAGTTCTCGACGATCTTCAGGCGCTTCATCAGCTTCTTCTGCTTGAGATCCGACGTGGTCTCAGCAAGTTCGGCACGCAGGTCGCCGGCGATCTTTTCGAGGTTCATCGAAGCCAGCATCTCATAGATGGCTTCAGCGCCGATCATGGCGGTGAACTGGTCTTCGCCGAACTCGTCAACGGCGATCATGTACTCTTCTTCAGACAGAAGCTGGTTCTGCTTGAGCGAGGTGAGACCGGGTTCCGTGACAATGTAGTTCTCGAAATAGAGAACACGCTCGACATCCTTCAGCGTCATGTCGAGCAGGGTCGAGATACGCGAAGGAAGCGACTTCAGGAACCAGATGTGGGCAACCGGCGCTGCGAGCTCGATATGGCCCATGCGCTCACGGCGAACGCGCGACAGCGTCACTTCGACGCCGCACTTTTCGCAGATGATGCCCTTGTACTTCATGCGCTTGTACTTGCCGCACAGGCACTCATAGTCCTTGATCGGTCCGAAGATGCGAGCGCAGAAAAGACCGTCACGCTCAGGCTTGAACGTACGGTAGTTGATGGTTTCCGGCTTCTTGATCTCGCCGTAGGACCACGACAGGATTTTTTCCGGCGAAGCGATCGAAATCCGGATGGAATCGAAATGCTGCGCAGGCACCTGAGGATTGAAAAGATTCATGACCTCTTGGTTCATGCCTTGTCTCCTTGAGAGGCTAGCTGCTGCCCCTGTTTGCATCTGGACCGGCTTCTTCCCGGGTCGCCGTCCAGAGCTTTAAATACGGATTAACCGCATAATGCGGCGAAAGTATCCCGAACCGCAAAGACCGCTCGGGAAACCGGCAGGCGCCCTCTCAGGCGCCCGCCTCTGTCGTGTTTATTCCGCCGCGTCAGGCAGCTGGTCTTCGGGCTGGTTCTCGATCTTCGAGTTTTCCAGCTCGACGGACAGGCCGAGCGACCGCATTTCCTTGACGAGAACGTTGAAGCTCTCGGGGATACCGGCTTCGAAGGTGTCGTCGCCACGGACGATCGCTTCGTAAACCTTGGTACGGCCAGCCACGTCGTCCGACTTGACGGTGAGCATTTCCTGCAGCGTGTAAGCCGCGCCGTATGCTTCCAGAGCCCAGACTTCCATTTCCCCGAAGCGCTGTCCGCCGAACTGCGCCTTGCCGCCCAACGGCTGCTGGGTAACGAGCGAGTAAGGACCGATCGAGCGAGCGTGGATCTTGTCGTCGACAAGGTGGTTCAGCTTGATCATGTACATGTAGCCGACGGTGACCTTACGGTCGAACGGCTCACCGGTACGGCCGTCGTAAAGAACGGACTGACCGGATTCATGCAGACCTGCCTTCTTCAGCATCGCGGCAACGTCAGGCTCATGCGCACCGTCGAAAACCGGAGTCGCGATGGAAACACCGCGCTTGGCTTCTTCGGCGAGCTTGACGAGCGAGTCGTCATCAAAACGCTGAACCTCGTCATTGGCTTCAGACGCGTAGATTTCCGTCAGCTCGCTGCGAAGCTCGCTGATGTCCATCGTCTTGCGATACTCTTCGAGCATCTCGCCGATCTTCTTGCCCATGCCTGCGCATGCCCATGCGAGGTGGGTTTCGAGGATCTGGCCGACGTTCATTCGCGAAGGCACGCCGAGCGGGTTCAAGCAGATGTCGACATGCGTGCCGTCTTCGAGGAACGGCATGTCCTCGACGGGAACGATACGCGAGACGACGCCCTTGTTACCGTGACGGCCGGCCATCTTGTCGCCCGGCTGGATCTTGCGCTTAACGGCAACGAAGACCTTGACCATCTTCATGACGCCCGGAGGCATTTCATCGCCGCGCTGGACCTTTTCGACCTTGTCCATGAAGCGCTGCTCAAGGCGCGACTTGGATTCGTCGTACTGGCCGCGAAGTGCTTCGATCTCAGCCTGGGCCTTTTCGTCCTCGACGGCGAACATCCACCACTGCGAGCGGGGATATTCGGAGACGACGGCGTTGGAGAGCTCGACGCCCTTCTTGAAGCCCTTCGGACCGGCAATCGAAACCTGGCCACGCAGCATGTCGATCAGACGGCCGTAGACGTTACGGTCGAGGATCGCCTGCTCGTCGTCACGGTCCTTCGCCAGACGCTCGATCTCTTCGCGCTCGATAGCCATTGCGCGCTCGTCCTTCTCCACACCGTGACGGTTGAAGACGCGGACTTCCACGACCGTACCGAACGTGCCCGGAGGCATGCGCATGGAGGTGTCGCGAACGTCGGAAGCCTTTTCACCGAAGATGGCGCGCAGAAGCTTTTCTTCCGGCGTCATCGGGCTTTCGCCCTTCGGCGTGATCTTGCCGACGAGGATGTCGCCCGGCTGAACTTCCGCACCGATGTAGACGATACCGGCTTCGTCGAGGTTCTTCAGCGCTTCTTCCGAAACGTTCGGAATATCGCGCGTGATTTCTTCCGGACCAAGCTTCGTGTCACGCGCCATCACTTCGAATTCTTCGATGTGGATGGAGGTGAACACGTCGTCGGAAACGATACGCTCCGACATCAGGATCGAGTCTTCGTAGTTGTAGCCGTTCCAGGGCATGAACGCGACGAGCGCGTTACGGCCGAGAGCCAGGTCACCGAGGTCGGTCGACGGACCATCCGCGATGATGTCTCCCTTGGAGATGATATCACCGACGGACACCAGCGGACGCTGGTTGACGCAGGTGTTCTGGTTCGAACGCTGGAACTTCTGCAGACGGTAGATGTCAACGCCGGACTTGCCTGCATCGAGATCTTCCGTAGCGCGGATAACGATACGCGTCGCGTCGACCTGATCGACGACACCGCCGCGGCGAGCCGCGATGGCAGCGCCGGAGTCACGCGCAACGATCGGTTCCATGCCGGTGCCCACGAAAGGCGCCTCTGCGCGCAGAAGCGGAACGGCCTGACGCTGCATGTTCGAGCCCATGAGAGCGCGGTTGGCGTCGTCGTTTTCCAGGAACGGAATGAGAGCCGCTGCGACCGAAACGAGCTGCTTCGGCGAAACGTCCATCAGGTTGATGTTGTCACGCGGTGCGAGCATAACTTCGCCCGAGTGACGGCAGACGACGAACTCTTCCGAGAAAGAACCGTCTTCATTGAGCGGCGCGTTGGCCTGCGCGACGTAATACTTCGCCTCTTCCATGGCGGAGAGGTAGATAACGTCGTTCGTGACCTTGCCGTCGGTGATCTTGCGGTACGGGCTCTCGATGAAGCCGTACTTGTTGACACGGGCAAAGGTTGCAAGCGAGTTGATCAGACCGATGTTCGGGCCTTCCGGCGTCTCGATCGGGCAAATACGGCCGTAGTGGGTCGGGTGAACGTCGCGGACTTCGAAGCCGGCGCGCTCGCGGGTCAGACCACCCGGTCCAAGAGCCGAAAGACGACGCTTGTGGGTGATTTCCGAAAGCGGGTTCACCTGGTCCATGAACTGCGACAGCTGCGAGGAACCGAAGAATTCGCGAACGGCAGCAGCTGCCGGCTTCGCATTGATCAGGTCCTGCGGCATCACGGTGTCGATTTCGATCGAGGACATACGTTCCTTGATCGCACGTTCCATGCGCAGAAGGCCCAGACGATACTGGTTCTCCATCAGTTCGCCGACAGAACGCACACGGCGGTTGCCGAGGTTGTCGATGTCGTCGATTTCGCCCTTGCCGTCGCGCAGTTCGACCAGCATCTTGACGACGGCGAGGATGTCTTCCTTGCGCAGCGTGCGCACGGTGTCTTCCGCGTCGAGGTCGAGGCGCATGTTCATCTTCACGCGACCAACGGCCGAAAGATCGTAACGCTCTGCATCGAAGAACAGCGAGTTGAACATCGCTTCCGCCGAATCCATGGTCGGCGGCTCACCCGGACGCATGACGCGGTAGATGTCGAACAGGGCTTCCTGGCGGTTCTCGTTCTTGTCGGCAGACAGTGTATTGCGGATATAGGCGCCAACATTGACGTGGTCGATGTTGAGAACCGGAATCTCGTCAAAACCGGACTGCAGGATCAGACCGAGGGTCTTCTCGTCGATTTCGTCGCCGGCCTCGAGATAGATTTCACCCGTCTCGTAGTTGACGATGTCTTCGGCCAGGTAGTTGCCGTAAAGGTCTTCGTCGGTCGCCTTCAGCGCCTTGAGGCCCTTTTCGGAGAGCTGGCGGATAAGGCGCGGCGTGAGCTTCTTGCCGGCCTCGACGACCACTTCGCCGGTATCGGCGTCGATCATGTCGGTGACGACCTTGGCGTTCTTCAGCGCTTCGGGCTGGAACGGAATACGCCAGCCGTCGCCGT
The DNA here is from genome assembly GCF_055382365.1 of Agrobacterium sp. 5Ca39. NCBI lineage: Bacteria > Pseudomonadati > Pseudomonadota > Alphaproteobacteria > Hyphomicrobiales > Rhizobiaceae > Agrobacterium > Agrobacterium sp. 5Ca39. Next base: position 1,602,496 of record NZ_AP026436.1, read on the forward strand.
CGCGCTCATAGGAAGCCTTGGTGTAGAAGGTCGACAGAATGTCTTCGCCGTCCATGCCAAGCGCCATCAGCAGCGAGGTGACGGGAATCTTGCGGCGACGGTCGATACGCGCATAGACGATATCCTTGGCGTCGAACTCGATGTCGAGCCAGGAACCGCGATACGGAATGACACGGGCAGCAAAGAGCAGCTTGCCGGAAGAATGGCTCTTGCCCTTGTCGTGATCGAAGAACACGCCCGGCGACCGGTGCATCTGCGAAACGATGACGCGCTCGGTGCCGTTGACGATGAACGTGCCGTTATTGGTCATGAGCGGCATGTCGCCCATGTAGACGGACTGTTCCTTGATGTCCTTGATGGACTTCGCGCCCGTATCTTCATCGATATCGAACACGATGAGGCGCAGCGTCACCTTAAGCGGCGCTGCATAGGTCAGATCGCGCTGACGGCATTCCTCGACGTCGAACTTCGGCGCTTCGAATTCGTAGGATACGAATTCGAGCATGGAGGCGCCGGAAAAATCGGTGATCGGGAATACGGATTTGAAAACGGCATTCAATCCCTCGTCGGGACGGCCACCCTTGGGCTCGTCAACCATGAGAAACTGGTCGTACGAAGCCTTCTGAACCTCAATGAGGTTCGGCATTTCCGCTACTTCTGGAATTTTGCCGAAAAACTTGCGTACGCGCCTGCGACCGTTAAACGAAAGGGTCTGAGCCATCGTCGCTCCTTTAAAAATTGCATCCGGGCCTGCAACGGACGGGAACCGATGGCCAGTCGATCCCGTCAATCAATGGGTATCCTCAATCTCGTTCCACATCCCGGATCGATCAGGCCGGATTGCCTTGATGAGCCGGTTCGGAACCATTCTCTTGAAGAACCCATTACCCAAAAGCCATTTTCACGCGGCTTTTGGGTAATGAGTTTTAAAAACGATGACGACGGGAAGGGGCATTAAGCCCCTTCCCACCAGCAATCGCAAGATTACTTAACGTCAACCTTGGCGCCTGCGTCTTCAAGCTTCTTCTTGAGATCAGCAGCTTCAGCCTTGGAAACGGCTTCCTTGACCGGCTTCGGAGCGCCTTCAACGAGGTCCTTGGCTTCCTTGAGGCCGAGGCCGGTGATGCCGCGAACTTCCTTGATGACGTTGATCTTGTTGGCGCCAGCGTCAACCAGGATAACGTCGAACTCGGTCTTTTCTTCTTCCGGAGCAGCAGCAGCAGCAGCGCCGCCAGCAGCAGCAACGGCTACCGGAGCAGCAGCGGAAACGCCCCACTTTTCTTCGAGAAGCTTGGACAGTTCTGCAGCTTCCAGAACGGTCAGCGAGGAGAGGTCTTCTACGATCTTTGCGAGATCAGCCATTTTGATAGTTCCTTTTGTTCAGTTCGAACCAGTTTGAATATTTACAGCGAAAAACCGCCTTAAGCGGCTTCGTCCTTCTTGGCGTAAGCCGAGAACACCCGAGCCAGCTGGCTTGCAGGTGCGGCGACAACCGTAGCGACGCGAGTTGCCGGGGCATTGAGAAGGCCCAGCAGCTTTGCGCGCAGCTCGTCCAGCGAAGGCAGGGTCGCGAGCGACTTGACTGCTTCGGCGTTGAGCGTGGTTGCGCCCATGGCGCCGCCCAAAACAACGACCTTGTCGTTGGTCTTGGCGAAATCCATGACGACTTTCGGAGCGATCATCGGGTCAGTGCTGTATGCAATCAGCGTCTGTCCCTTGAAGAGATTGGTCATCCCTTCCGACTCCGTACCCTGAAGAGCGATCTTGGCCAGGCGGTTCTTCGCGACCTTGACGGTGCCTCCGGCAGCGCGCATCTTCGAACGGAAGTCGTTCATCTGCGCAACGGTGACACCAGCATAGTGGGCCACGACAACCGAACCGGAAGCCTTGAAGACTTCGTTCAGCTCCGTGACGAATTCGCGTTTTTCCGCTCTTTCCACTGTCTGTCTCCAGTAGACGGGGCCACATGATTGTGAACCCGTCGGGTTTGCCTTTGCCCCAAGGGACCTTTTTACAAAGATCCCGAGCGACGCTCGAGGATCCTGTCCCCCGCTCTGTCGCCGCAAACGGCTTCAGGCACAGGCACACCAGGTTCGAACCGGACAGTCAGGCATCGACAGATGCCTCAAATCCAGCCTCACCCGTCTCATGCAGGCTAAATGATTAAGGCCCGGCCCCGAAGGACATGGCCACCCGCAATCTCGGACAGGAGTTCCGGGTTTCCCCGGAAATCTCCGGCTCCTGGGAGCCGGAAATTCTTTTATTCACACTTCACTCCGGAAGCGCGAGAATTGATTAAGCCGTAACCGACGAAGGGTCGATCTTGACGCCCGGACCCATGGTCGAGGAGATGGCGACGCGCTTGACATAGTTGCCCTTGGCGCCAGCCGGCTTTGCCTTGATGACCGCATCGGCGAAAGCCTTGATGTTTTCCTCAAGAGCCTTGGCGTCGAACGAAGCCTTGCCAACGCCAGCGTGTACGATACCGGCCTTTTCGACGCGAAACTCGACAGCGCCGCCCTTGGATGCCTTGACAGCACCGGCAACGTCCATGGTCACGGTTCCGACCTTCGGGTTCGGCATCATGCCACGCGGGCCGAGTACCTTGCCGAGACGGCCGACGAGCGGCATCATGTCCGGGGTCGCGATGCAGCGATCGAAGTCGATCTTGCCGCCCTGAACGATTTCAACCAGTTCTTCCGCACCAACAACGTCAGCGCCGGCAGCCGTGGCTTCATCAGCCTTGGCGCCACGGGCGAAGACGGCGACGCGAACGTCACGGCCGGTGCCGTTCGGCAGGTTGACAACGCCACGAACCATCTGGTCCGCATGGCGCGGGTCAACGCCGAGGTTCATCGAAACTTCAACGGTTTCGTCGAACTTGGCGACTGCACGTTCCTTGACCATCGAAATGGCGTCGGTGAGAACGTAGAGCTTGTTCGGATCCACGCCTTCGCGGATCTTCTGAATGCGCTTTGCTACCTTGGCCATGATCAACCTACCACTTCCAGGCCCATGGCGCGGGCAGAGCCCTCAACCATTGCCATTGCGCCTTCGATGTCGGCTGCGTTCAGATCCTTCATCTTGGCTTCAGCGATCGACTTGACCTGAGCCTTGGTGATGGAGCCGACCTTGGCGCCCTTGCCAGGCGTCTTGGAACCGGAGGTGATCTTTGCTTCCTTCTTCAGCCAGTACGTCATCGGCGGCTGCTTCATGACGAAGGTGAAGGACTTGTCCTGGTAATAGGTGATGACGACCGGGATCGGCATACCCTTTTCCATTTCCTGCGTGGCGGCATTGAACGCCTTGCAGAATTCCATGATGTTAATGCCACGCTGACCAAGTGCCGGACCGATCGGCGGGGACGGATTGGCCGACCCAGCCTTTACCTGCAACTTGAGCTGGCCTGCAACTTTCTTAGCCATATCTCTCTGCCTTTCAATTCAAACCGGTTGCCCGGCTTCTCTAAGCCGGATTTCTCCGGCGGCTGCGGTTGCGTGGTGCGGCGCCCTGCCCCGGCTTAAAGAGCCAGTTAGCCTTCCACGCGCTTGGGGCATCGCCCCGCCAATCAGACCTTCTCGACCTGATTGTATTCCAGCTCGACCGGCGTTGCGCGGCCGAAAATCGAAACTTCCACCTTCAGGCGCGAACGCTCCTCGTCCACGTCCTGAACCACGCCGTTGAATGACGCGAAAGGACCGTCGGAGACGCGAACCTGCTCGCCGATCTCGAACGAAACCGAAGACTTCGGACGCTCGACACCTTCCTGAACCTGACCAAGGATACGCTCGGCTTCATAATCCGGAATCGGAACAGGCTTGCTGTCCGAACCGAGGAAACCGGTAACCTTCGGCGTGTTCTTGATGAGGTGATAAGCCTCATCCGTCAGGTTGGCGCGCACCAGCACGTAACCCGGAAAGAACTTGCGCTCGCTATCGACCTTGCGGCCGCGGCGCACCTCGACCACCTTTTCGGTCGGCACGAGGATTTTCTCGAAAAGATGGTCCAGACCCTTCTGACGGGCCTTTTCCTCGATCGACTCGGCGACCTTCTTTTCGAAATTCGAATATGCGTGAACGATATACCAGCGCGCTGCCATCTTTACTCTCCGTTCAATCCGTTACCGGCCGACGTTCAGCACAAGGCTGAGAATCCAGCCAATGAGCTGGTCAGCAGCAAAAAAGAACAGAGCCGCGAAAATGACCATCACCAGCACCATAGCCGTCGAAATCATGGTCTCGCGGCGCGACGGCCAAGTGATCTTTGACGCTTCGGCGCGAACCTGCTGCAGAAACGTAAACGGATTGGTTTTGGATGCCATTGACTGCCCACGCAATTACGGCGCGTAAAGCCGAACTAATCAGCCCCACGCACCGCGTGTCTGTTTTGACCCTACATAAACACCGATTCCACTTTTAACAAGAGGAAATCGACATTCGGCGAAATTCGCCGGTAAACCGGCCCCATCTGCCATGCAGCGAAAACCGCGCTTGCGAATGGAAAGTGGCAGGGGCAGAGGGGCTCGAACCCCCGACCTGCGGTTTTGGAGACCGCCGCTCTACCAACTGAGCTATACCCCTTAATCACCTGAACCGGCCGCGAAATCGCTTGGCCAATTCGGTATGCGCTCCTTTAAGGTGCAGGGAAAAGAATGGCAAGTGTGTTTTTTGTTTTTTCCACTCTGCCCCCGAAAATCATGCACCCGTCAGGTTTTGACGTATTTCCGCCAGTCATGCTCTTCCTTGAAACCAAGGATCTCGCGAATCTTGCGGTTGGAGATCAATCCCTCATGCTCTCCGATCTCGCGGCGGAATTGCACCTGAGGGAAATATGTCCGGGCAAGCTCGCGCGTGGGGACCGTTGCCGTAGCTGTATCATTAACGGCATTGAAGACCTGATAACCGAGGCCATCCTTTTCGATGCAAAGATGGCAGATCTGGCCGAGATCACGTGCGTCGATGTAGCCCCAGGCGTTGCGTTTGCGTGTTTCCGGATGGGCAAAGAAATCGGGAAACTTCTCATACTCATGGGGTTCGATGACATTGCCGATTCGCAGCGCGTAAATGTCGTATCCGCTTCGCTCGGCAAATGCCCGCGCGGTTCTTTCATTCACCACCTTCGACAGTCCGTAGGAATCCATCGGGTCGACATCGTAGTCCTCTTCAAGCGGGAAGTGGTGAAAATCCTTCTCGCCCTCGGCGAAACAGACCCCGTATGTGGTCTCGCTCGATGCTATTACTACCTTTCGGATGCCAAGCTTTATCGCGGCCTCGATGACATTATAGGTTCCCATGGCGTTGATACGGAACGTCTCGTTGTCCGGCTTGATCAAAATGCGTGGAACCGCAGCAAAATGGATCACCGCATCAAAGGGCAGAACACCCTTCCCGGTTTCGAACTCCGCGAAGTTCCGATGCATGGAAAGGGCATTAAAAACCTGCCCGCTGTCCGTGATATCGACGATGAGATTGGTCACGCCCGGCCTGTCGAGCGGAACGAGATCGATGTTGTGGACCTCATATCCCTTGCCGATGAGCCACGGGATCACATGCCGTCCGGCCTTGCCGGAACCACCGGTAAACAGAATGCGCTTCTTCATGATACTCCTCATCATCTCCCCAGCAATGAAGTAGCAGCCGGGACCGAGGAACGAAAGCGCCCATCCTCCAGGCGCGAGACACAAAACAAAAAACCCCGCTGTCTCCAGCGGGGTTTTCGTCAAGCCTTTTCAGGCCTTAAGATTACTCGACGATCGAGGCGACGATGCCGGCGCCGACGGTACGGCCGCCTTCGCGGATAGCAAAGCGCAGCTTTTCTTCCATCGCGATCGGAACGATCAGCTCGACGTCAACGGTGACGTTGTCGCCAGGCATAACCATTTCCGTGCCTTCAGGAAGCGTAACGATGCCCGTGACGTCAGTCGTACGGAAGTAGAACTGCGGACGGTAGTTCGTGAAGAACGGCGTATGACGGCCGCCTTCTTCCTTCGTCAGGATGTAGGCTTCTGCCTTGAACTTCTTGTGCGGCTTTACCGAACCCGGCTTGCACAGGATCTGACCACGCTCGACGCCGTCACGGTTAACACCGCGAACCAGTGCACCGATGTTGTCGCCAGCCTGGCCCTGGTCGAGCAGCTTGCGGAACATTTCAACGCCGGTAACAGTCGTCTTCGAGGTCGGACGGATGCCGACGATTTCGACTTCTTCACCAACCTTGACGATACCGCGCTCAACGCGACCCGTCACAACCGTACCACGGCCCGAGATCGAGAACACGTCTTCGATCGGCATCAGGAACGGCTGGTCGATCGGACGCTCAGGCGTCGGGATGTAGGCGTCAACCGCAGCCATCAGCTCGCGGATCGCGTCTTCACCGATCTTCTTGTCGGAATCTTCAAGAGCAGCAAGCGCCGAACCCTTGATGATCGGAATATCGTCGCCCGGGAAGTCGTAGGACGACAGAAGTTCGCGAACTTCAAGCTCGACGAGCTCGAGAAGCTCGGCGTCGTCAACCTGGTCGACCTTGTTGAGGAACACGACGATGGCCGGAACGCCAACCTGACGGGCAAGCAGGATGTGCTCGCGCGTCTGCGGCATCGGGCCGTCAGCGGCGGAGCAAACCAGGATCGCGCCGTCCATCTGGGCAGCACCGGTGATCATGTTCTTCACGTAGTCGGCGTGGCCGGGGCAGTCAACGTGAGCGTAGTGACGGTTGGCCGTCTCGTACTCAACGTGTGCCGTCGAGATCGTGATACCACGGGCCTTCTCTTCAGGAGCCGCGTCGATCTGGTCATACGCCTTGAACTCGCCGAAGAACTTCGTGATTGCTGCCGTCAGCGACGTCTTGCCATGGTCAACGTGACCGATCGTGCCAATGTTGACGTGCGGCTTCGTCCGCTCAAACTTGCTCTTTGCCATGTGAATTGCTTCCTGTGAACGTGAAGTAGTTTCCCCGGCGAACCGGTTTGGTGTCGCCGTTTAAGGCTTTGTAAGCGAATGCGCAAGACTTAATTGTGAAAGCGCCTTCGCGCGCGCTCTAAGCGTGCCTTGTGGGGCGTATATGGTGTATGTTTTGCGACATTCAAACCCGCGCCGTGGCATCACACAGAGATACAGACGAGCCGCCTTTCAGTCGCAGCCAATCACTAATTAAGATATTTCCATCACAACTTCTTTACCTGGGGCGGCTCGATGGCTTAAGGACACTTCATCGCCGGGGGGAGACGGGCGAGCGGAACCGGGCGCTGCCGCGCTGCCATGCATGTCTCGACCGCCGCTTTTCCCCGCGCCGCCTCTCTATCCGTTTCAGGACCAGCCAATGGAAATCTTCACAGCCGCCGGTTTCACGGCATTCTTACAGGTCATTGCGATCGATCTCGTTCTGGCAGGCGACAACGCCATCGTCATCGGCCTTGCCGCCGCCGGTCTTCCCGCGCATCTCCGCCGCAAGGCGATCCTTGTCGGCATCATCGCCGCCACGGTTCTCCGCATCGGGTTTGCCGCCGTCACTGTACAGCTTCTTGCCATCGTCGGCCTGCAACTCTTTGGCGGCCTGCTGCTCGCCTGGGTCTGCTGGAAGATGTGGAGCGAACTGCGCGAAGCTTCGGGATCCATCGAGGACGAGGTGACGGATGAAGAGGCCGACCTGACCAAGGGCCACAAGACGTTCTTCCAGGCAGCGACCCAGATCGTCATCGCCGACGTCTCCATGTCGCTGGACAATGTGCTCGCCGTCGCCGGCGCCGCGCAAGAACATGTGACTGTTCTGGTCATCGGGCTCATCGTCTCGATCGCGCTGATGGGACTTGCAGCCAACTTCGTCGCCAAGCTTTTGCACCGCTACCGCTGGATTTCCTATCTCGGCCTGATGGTCATCATCTACGTGGCGCTCAACATGCTGTATCACGGCACGCTCGAAGTCCTGCCCTACATTCAGGCCTATCTCGGCTGAGCCACCTGCAGAAACACACTTTCAGAAGGCCCGGAAGCCTCGCTTTCCGGGCCTTTTGCATGACGGGGGCCAGCTCACCGACCACCCGGCCTTTGCGTTGGTGGAACGAGCGGGGAATCAGCTGCCGCCTTCGCTGCAACATCCGGAGAAGATTGGGAAATCGTGATTTGTCGCCGGTAGATTCTGGCAATTGAGGTCAGCCACGGGCAAGCCTAGGGAGCTACTTATAAGTCATAATAATAAAAAGAAAGGTAGAGCTCCCAATGGCTTATGACTGGAGCGGCGGACGTACCCGTCGTCTTCGCCGAATGAAGCTTGGCGTCGTCGCCAGTTCTCTCATTCTGCTGGCGCTTCTGGCGTCGCTTGTTCTTGGCTGAGCATGCAGCCTGACACTGACCGGCGGCATGGCACGGTTTTCAAAACCGCCCTGCCGCCGCTCCATGAATATCATGGCGATCAGGTTTTTTTCTCTTCCACGCAGTGAACCGGTTGTTTCATGTCCGGATCCGTCATCACATCGTAGAGATCGGCTTCGTCTCCTTTGGACCACCAGACACGAGCGCCGCCCTGGTATTTTGCTCCGGAGCCTGAAACGACATTGGCGGCGACGATAACGCCGTCCTTCAAGCCCAGCCGAACAAGACTGATGTCGCCGGCATTGTAATAAACCGCCTCCACCGTCTCGGCGCCGCACCGATAGACGGCATCGGTTTTTTCAACCGTCGTATCCCCGGGAAGCGGAATCACCAGATCCTCGGCAAGCGCGCTGGAGGCAGCCGGCAAGGACAGAGCGGCAAGATAGAGTGCTGCAACGGATTTCTTCATGATGGGCCTTCCTGGTTTGACCCCGTCATAAGGTCACGCCAGCAAAGCCAAATTGCGGCAGCTCCAGGAACCGCCGCCATATCCCCGATTCATTGCCGCTGGACGCGTGCATCATTGCAATCCACCCCAAGCGGGGGCTGGCTATCGAAACAGCCAGTAAACAATGCCGAGAATCACGGCCCACATCGCCAAGGATATGGCCAGAACTACGAGATAATTTCGAAACCGTCTGGTCATCCGCCCCCATCGCCGGACGGCCGTTGCTCGACAACCGTAACCGTTGAATTGCTGGATGCGGATAAACCGCAGGGATCAGCCTGTCTACCAAGAGGCTGAATCACAGGCTATTCGGATATTTTACCCGCCCGAAATGGGGTCGATGGACGGAGCAGGACGCACAAATCCGCCAGCGCGCGGGTCTTCGCCACCAGCGCTACACGCTTCATGCGATATCGGCTTGGGAGAGGGCGGCGGAAACCGACCGCCGCCCCTACCCGCCTCAGCTCTTCAGCGCCGTGTTGCACAGGCTCCAGTAGCCGCCGCCCTTCTGGATCCATTTCAGGTCACCGAGCGTACCGTCATTCTTGTTCTTGTGATAGGAGTCGACACAGGTTTTCAGGCGGGCCTTTGCCGGCGTCTCGCTTGAATATTTCTTGTCAACAGCGCTCGGGAAAGCGACGCCCTTCGGAGCCTTGATCGTCGCTTTCTCGGGTTCCTTCTCGGTTGTGGCCGCGACCTGCTTGTCGTCGGCCGCATCTTCAGCCGCCGCCTCGCTGCCGCAGAACTTGGCGCGATAATCGTTCCACTTGACGTCCTTGGCGGACCCGTCAGCTTTCGCCGCCTGATATTTTACGCTGCACTCCTTCATGGTGAGTGCGGCAGCGGGGGAGACAAACGCCGCCGATGCCAGCAGCGCAAAGGATGAGAGAATGACAACCCTGTTCAACATCGAAGACTCCCGTTTGCATGATTGCCGGTCGACTATCTGACCGGATTTTCCGCTTGTCAACGAGCAGTGCGGCATGGATACAAAGTCCGGTTGAGCGAGCATAAATCCATCCTGCCGCGCCTCGGATTCCCCATGAGGCCCGATCCGAACCCACGCTCTCCGATCAAGCCGAAGAATCACGTCTTCGTGTGGCGTCAAGCCTCCATCGGAACGAAATTCCTAAATTTTCGTTAGCATCCCGAACGAATAATGAGGATTTATCGATGTTGAGGATGCCGAAGACCATCTCCGCGCTCGCTCTTGGCGTCGCATTATCTGCCGCTTTTGTTATGCCCGCTGAGGCGTTGAGCCTCATACAGCCTGCCTACGAAACGCAGGCACAAAATTCGGGCCAGCGCGGTTATCCCGCATCCGCCTTTGCCGCGGGAACCGGGGAAGAAGCCACGCCTGACGGATACGCCCTGTCGCAGGCCGAAATAAATCACGTAAAATGGTGCGCGGCGCGTTACGCCTCCTATCATCCTACTGACAATAGCTACCTGGCGCCCGCAGGCACAAGAAGCCAGTGCCGTTCGCCTTATTGAGCGCGACTGGGGGCGCGGCATTCATGGCGTATAGGATAAACTAGAGCCCATCACCGCATCGGCTGAATGCTCACGGCACAAATACCCGGAGACGCGAAACACGTCGCGCAGCGATAAGGTGATTTACTGAGAGGAAGCTGGAGCGGGTAGCGGGAATCGAACCCGCGTATTCAGCTTGGAAGGCTGCTGCTCTACCATTGAGCTATACCCGCGGTGGCGATTTCGATCCGTGCAGAATGGTGGAGGGAGTTGGATTTGAACCAACGTAGGCGTAGCCAACGGATTTACAGTCCGTCCCCTTTAACCACTCGGGCATCCCTCCAGTTATCTGCGAGGATCAAGCGACCAAGCTCTTCAGATTTCGCTGCGGCGAAGCGCCGTTGCGTCGTCTGTGGCGCGTATATGACGGCCTCGTTCGTTTCTGTCAACACGCCCTTTCACGAATTTTCGGGAAAAAATTCAATCCCCTTTGCAGCCCTGTGGATTATCACGGGGGCTGGTGCGCGGCACGCGCCGGAGATATAAGGCGCCATGAGCAAAGACGATCCCAACAACAAATCCACCCGCGACACACATTACGCCAACCTGCGTCGTGCCGTGCGCGACGCGAAGCGCGAGCGCGGTGAAATTCCGACCCCGCAGCAGTCGAAGCGCCGGAACCGCGGCGCCGACGATTGGAAGCCGCCGCAACTTGCGCCCGACCAGGTGCACCTTTACGGCCTGCATACCGTACGCGCAGCCCTTGCCAATCCGGAGCGGCAGATCGTCAAGCTTTCTGTTACCCAGAATGCCTTTGCACGTCTCGATATCGGCGAGGCGGAGGCGCAGCCCTTCCCGGTCGAGATAGTATCCCCGCAGGATATCGACAGGGTTTTGGGGCCTGAGGCGATCCATCAGGGCGTGATGCTGGAGACCCGGCCGCTGCCGGTCAAGCGGCTGGGCGCGCTGAAGGATAGCCCACTCATTCTCGTGCTCGATCAGGTCACCGATCCGCATAATGTTGGCGCCATCATGCGCTCGGCAGTCGCCTTCAATGCGGGCGCCGTCATCACCACGATGCGCCATAGCCCGACCGAGTCGGGTGTGCTGGCGAAATCCGCCTCAGGCGCGCTGGAACTCATCCCCTATATCCAGATCACCAATCTCGCCGATGCGCTGGGTGAACTGCACAAACTCGGCTTCTTCTCGGTCGGCCTCGATTCGGAGGGCCCCGCCCCGATTGAACGGACCTTCAGCGGCGAAAAAATCGCACTGGTGCTGGGCGCCGAAGGCAAGGGCCTGCGCCAGAAGACCCGCGAGACCGTCTCGGCGCTCGCCCGTCTCGATATGCCGGGAGCGATCAAATCGCTCAACGTGTCGAACGCGGCGGCCATCGCCCTTTACGCAACGCAGCAATTTCTGGGCAAAGCGTCGTCCTGACGCTTGCCATTCCTTGCGAAATCACAAAGCGCATCGCATGCTGCGCCTTTGTCATTCGCACGGAGCACATCTCAACATGACCGACCAGACCATCAAACCGACCGGCGAGCTGACGCTCAGAACGCTCGCCATGCCGGCCGACGCCAATCCGGCCGGCGATATTTTCGGGGGCTGGGTCATGTCACAGATGGACTTGGCGAGCGGCATTCGTGCGGCGGAACGCTCTCGCTGTCGCGTGGTCACGGCGGCAGTCAAGGAAATGGCCTTTGAACTGCCGGTGAAGATCGGCGACACGCTGTCCATCTATACCGATATTGCCCGCGTCGGCCGCACCTCCATCACGCTGACGGTAGAGGCCTGGGCGCAGCGGTCGCGTTACGACAAGCTGGAAAAGGTAACCGCCGGCACCTTCATCATGGTGGCGATGGACGAAAACGGGCAACCGACGCCCATTCCTCCGGCGGAGTAGGAGCGATGGAGGTCGCCGTCAACGCCGCAGAAGCCTATTCGCACATCCGCGCGGTGATGGGCATGGTGGTCGGCCTCAGCCTCGCCCGATTGCTGACCGGCCTTGCAGGTTTCGTGCAGCATCCCAAAAAAGAACGGATTTATCCCCTGCACATCGGCTGGGTGGCGTTCCTGTTTCTGATGCTGGTGCATTTCTGGTGGTGGGAGCACCGGCTTTCTGCCACAGGCCATGTACTGGGCTTCGGCGCGTTCCTTTTCCTGATCCTGTTCTGCTCGCTGTTTTATTTCCTGTGCGTTCTGCTCTTTCCCACGGAGATGAAGGAGTACAAGGGATATGAGGATTATTTCCTTTCCCGCAAAAGCTGGTTCTTCGCCTTTCTGGCAGCGCTTTTCGTCACCGATGTCGGGGATACTTTGCTGAAAGGCCAGGACTATCTCGCCTCACTTGGTCCGGAATACCTTATACGCACCGCCATCTACGTCATTTTGTTCACGCTGGCGATCTTCATCGAGAACCGCCGTTTCCATCGGTTTCTCGTCATCTTTGCGCTGATTTACCAGATCGCCTGGATTTTCCGTACTTACGATCTTCTGGCCTGAAGTTTACCCGTTCCGGCAAGCGGGCACGATCCCGGCGTGCCCGCCTGCCTCAAAAGTTCGTCGCCTCAGAACATCGTATTGTTGTTCGCCGCCGTCTCCGGCACGGGCTGGATTACATCCCAATGCTCGGTGATCTTGCCATCGGTCACCCGAAAAATATCGACGATGGCCCTGCCCCGGTCTCCGTCCTTTTCTGTTGAATGAATATGCAGATAGACAAGGTCGCCATCCGCGGCGCTTCTCACGATCCGCGCCTTGGACTGCGGGTTTTCCTTGAAGTGGCCGGTGAAGTAATCCACGAACGGTTTCTTGCCATCCGGCACCATGGGATTGTGCTGCTTGTAGCTGTCGACAATAACGGCAGCACCCTTTTCCACTTCGTGCTTGTTGAAGACGGTATCGTAAAACTCGATCACCAGCTTGCGATTGGCCTCTTCCCGGGCGAAATCCCGCCCGGCGGTTTCGGCCAGCACCGGAACGGCTGTCAATGCGGGCGCAAGAGCGAGAGCGGCGATGGCGAGACGACGTGTCATGACATTCATGGGTGATACCTCTCAATAACCGACGGTGAAGCGCTGGCGGGAATGCTGCGGCTTCTCGATTTCATCGACAAGCGCAATCGCGTAGTCTTCGAAGGAAATGCGGCTACCATCTTCATTGCTCAGAAGATTGTCCTTGCCGATGCGGAATTTGCCCGTTCTTTCACCCGGCACGAACTCGGCGGAAGGCGAAAGGAAGGTCCAGTCGAGCTGCTTTTCCTGTTTCAGCAAATCAAGAAACTCCGCACCCTTGGTGGCCTCGGCCTTGTAAGCGGCAGGAAAATCCGGCAGGTCGACGACACGCTGGCCGGGCGCGATTTCAAGACTGCCGGCGCCACCGACCACGAGGTAGCGTGGAACGCCAGAGGCACGCACGGCCTCGATCAGCGTCACCGGGTCGCTCGCCGTGAAATGCACCGAACTGATCACGGCATCGTGACCTGCAAGCAGTTTTGAAAGTCCGGTTTGATCGAAGACATCGCCTTTCTTTGCAACGACGTTCGGCAGGGTGGCAATCTTTTCGGGGCTGCGGGCAATGGCCGTAACATGATGCCCCCGGTCGGAAAGTTCCTTGAGAATACGGGACCCGGCATTGCCGGACGCACCGATGAGCGCGATTTTAGCCATGGCTTCTTCCTTTTGTTGCTATTGTCGTTGGTCTAAATAATAGACCGAAAGAAAGAGCTATGGTATCGCGTCCTCGGCCGCAAGAAGTCAGCAGCCGGTGATCTGGTCACACGGCGATGACCTGCAAGGATATGGGGTAATCGAAATGTCGGATACGCAGACGAAAGAAATCTTCGACTTCGAGCAGCCCTGCCCCATTCGGGATGTGCTGGACCGCATCGGAGACCAATGGAGCCTTCTGGTTCTCGAAGCGCTGCAGGGCGGCGTGCTGCGCTTCAACGAGTTGAACCGCAGGATTGACGACATTTCCAAGCAGATGTTGTCCCGTACGCTGAAGCGGCTGGAGGAGGATGGATTCATCCGGCGCACGCTTTATGCCGAGGTGCCGCCGCGCGTGGAGTATGAGCTGACAGGTCTTGGCCGCTCGTTTCTGGTACCGATGCAATTGCTGGTCCAATGGGCCGACGAAAACCACGTCCGCATCTGCAAGGCCCGCCTGCAATATTCCGAAAACGACAATCGCAGCTGACCATCAGAGCAATACCTGACCGGCAGCGGCACGCCGCATCTAGTCCAGTCGGTAAACCTTGCAGACCAACCCTTCCGGCTGGCGGTAGGTCATGAAGCCCATGGCATCATAATAACTCTGCCCGAGCGCATTGTCCGCGCCGATGCTGGCGTCGATATTCTTGAGGCCCCGCGCCTCCGCCGCCCTGCGCGTCGCGGCGAAGAGGGCGGATCCAACGCCTCTTCGCGCCGCCTGCGGACTGACATGGGTGCCGATGATGCCCCACCCTTCCGCCACGCCATAGGGATTGTCCGCCCGTGCATAACGCAGCGACTGGAAGCCCAGGATATGCCCGTCTTCATCCTCCGCGACCGAACACTCGATACGGTCGGCGTGCTGGATGTAATTCTCCAGCACCGCCGCGACGTCCGTCGGCGCTTTTCGAAGGCCGGCCGCGAATATCTCGTTTTGAACCGCTGCCATTCCCTTTGCATCGTCAAGTCTTGCAGGCCGTATTTTCATCGATACATCACCTCTTGTCCGTTGCGATGGTTCTGGGCAGGCAAAGCGCGGGTCTCTTCCTATTCAGGACCGGAAAATGAAGGAAGCACCGAAAGCGATCAGCGCAAAGCCGATGACGTGGTTGATGGTGATGCTTTCCTTCAGCCAGAAGATCGAAAACAGCGCGAAGACCGCGAGCGTGATGACCTCCTGAATGGTCTTGAGCTGTGCGGTGGAGTAAACCTCCGAACCGATGCGGTTCGCGGGAACGGCGAGCACATACTCGAAAAAGGCAATGCCCCAGCTGGCGACAATCGCCAGAAAGAGCGCGCTGCCCTTGTGCTTGAGGTGGCCGTACCAGGCGAAGGTCATGAAAACATTGGAGGCGATGAGCATCAGGACAGGCCAGATGTGGGCAGGGCTGATTGAGAACGGCATGTTGGGTCCTGGAAAAAAGAGGGATGTCGTAAAATGCAGCGGAAGAAAGCAGTCTGAGGGGACCCCTCATCCTGCCGTAATGGATTTGCTCTAGCGCATCCGGCCGAAAACCGGAATCGATTTCTACGGATCGCGGCAAGGCCGTGTTCAGCCGCTACGCAACGCATCCGGCGGAATTTTGTTCCGCATGCTCCGTTTCCTTTTTGTACTCATTTTTTCACTGTCTCCCCTTCCCTTTGCGCGTGACTCTCTCCATATTTCGCCCATGGCCAGATCACCGAAAAACTCCACCTCCTCGCCCTCGGGCTTCGAGGAAGCTCCGCAATCGTCATTCGAAGGCGCGCCGCTCGGCGGCAGCGTTGCCGATTGGGTCAAGCAACTTGAGGCGGAAGCGGAAGCATCCTCCGTGGAGACCCAGCGCGAAATTGCTTCGAAGGCGGGCAAGCACCGCAAGAAGATCGAAATAGAAGCGCGCAAGGAAGCGGAAAAGGCCGCCACAAAGCCGGCGAAAAAGACCACCGCGTCCAAAACGGCACGCGGCGTTTCGATCGGCGCGTCGAGCGATCCGAAAACGCGCGCCGCCGCGGGTCTCAATCCTGTGGCAGGGCTCGATGTCTCCTTGGAGGATGCCCAGTCCCTGGCACCGGGCGCGGTGACGGCGACGGTGGACGCGCTTTCCAAACTGATTGAAAGCGGCAACCCGCTCTTCAAGGATGGCAAGCTGTGGACACCCCACAGGCCGGCCCGTCCGCCGAAATCGGAAGGCGGCATCGCCATCGAGATGGTGACGGACTACAAGCCATCCGGCGATCAGCCGACCGCCATTGCCGATCTCGTCGAAGGCCTCAATTCCGGCGACCGCTCGCAGGTGCTGCTCGGCGTCACCGGCTCCGGCAAGACCTTCACCATGGCCAAGGTGATCGAGGCCACACAGCGCCCGGCCGTTATTCTGGCGCCCAACAAGACGCTGGCTGCCCAGCTCTATTCCGAATTCAAAAACTTCTTTCCAAACAATGCGGTGGAGTATTTCGTTTCCTATTACGATTATTACCAGCCGGAAGCCTATGTGCCGCGTTCCGACACCTATATCGAGAAGGAATCGTCGATCAACGAGCAGATCGACCGTATGCGCCACGCCGCAACGCGCGCCATTCTCGAACGTGACGACTGTATCATCGTCGCTTCGGTTTCCTGTATCTATGGTATCGGTTCGGTCGAGACCTATACGGCCATGACCTTCCAGATGCAGGTGGGCGACAAGCTGGATCAACGCCAGCTTCTTGCCGACCTCGTGGCCCAGCAATACAAGCGGCAGGACATCAACTTCGTGCGCGGCTCCTTCCGCGTGCGCGGTGATACGATCGAAATCTTCCCCGCCCACCTTGAAGATGCGGCCTGGCGCATTTCCATGTGGGGTGACGAGATTGAATCCATCACCGAATTCGACCCGCTGACCGGCCATAAGACCGGCGACCTGCAATCGGTGAAGATTTACGCCAATTCGCACTATGTGACACCGCGCCCGACGCTGAACGGCGCGATCAAGTCGATCAAGGAAGAGCTGAAGCTGCGCCTCGCCGAGCTTGAAAAAGCCGGCCGCCTGCTGGAAGCCCAGCGTCTGGAACAGCGCACGCGCTACGATGTCGAGATGCTGGAGGCCACGGGCTCCTGCGCCGGCATCGAAAACTATTCACGCTATCTCACCGGCCGCAATCCGGGCGAGCCGCCGCCGACCCTGTTCGAGTATATTCCCGACAACGCGCTGATCTTCATCGACGAAAGCCACGTCACCGTTCCTCAGATCGGCGGCATGTATCGCGGCGACTTCCGCCGCAAGGCAACGCTGGCCGAATATGGCTTCCGCCTGCCCTCGTGCATGGACAACCGTCCCCTGCGCTTCGAGGAATGGGATGCCATGCGCCCGCAGACCATTTCCGTCTCCGCCACCCCCGGAGGCTGGGAAATGGAGCAATCCGGCGGCGTTTTTGCCGAACAGGTCATCCGTCCGACCGGCCTCATCGATCCTCCGGTCGAAGTCCGCTCCGCCCGCACCCAGGTGGACGATGTTCTCGGCGAAATCCGCGAGACCGCCGCCAAGGGCTACCGCACGCTCTGCACCGTGCTGACCAAGCGGATGGCCGAAGACCTCACCGAATATCTGCATGAACAGGGTGTCCGCGTTCGTTACATGCACTCCGATATCGACACGCTGGAGCGCATCGAGATCATCCGCGACCTGCGCCTCGGCGCTTTCGACGTGCTCGTCGGCATCAACCTGCTGCGCGAGGGCCTCGATATTCCGGAATGTGGTTTCGTAGCCATCCTCGACGCAGACAAGGAAGGCTTCCTGCGCTCGGAGACCTCGCTGATCCAGACCATCGGCCGCGCCGCCCGTAACGTCGATGGCAAGGTCATCCTTTATGCCGACAATATCACCGGTTCGATGAAGCGGGCGATGGAGGAAACCTCCCGCCGCCGTGAAAAGCAGATGGCCTATAACCAGGAACATGGCATCACGCCGGAATCGGTCAAGGCGAGGATCTCCGACATTCTTGATTCCGTGTATGAACGCGACCACGTAAGAGCCGATATTTCAGGCGTTTCCGGCAAGGGCTTCGCCGATGGCGGTCATCTGGTCGGCAACAATCTCCAGGCGCATCTCAACGCGCTGGAAAAATCCATGCGCGACGCCGCAGCGGACCTCGACTTTGAAAAGGCAGCCCGTCTGCGCGACGAAATCAAACGCCTCAAGGCAGCCGAACTTGCCACCATGGACGACCCCATGGCCAAGGAAGAAGCACGTGCGGTCGAAGGCGGCGGGAAAAACAACAGACGGAGCCACTTGTCGATTTCCCCCGTTGAGGGGGAGACATCCGGCAGGGCAGACGGGGATGCCGCTTCCACGAACGAAAGCGGGAAGTCTCTCTTCGCCAAACCTTCGCTGGACGAGATGGGTCCGGGCTCCGACGCAGGAAAACCGCTTTTCCGCAAGAACACGCTGGACGAGATGACCGTGGGCCGTACCGAAAAGCCCGTAAGGGGCGCGGTGCCCGATAAGCCCGCGACCGAACCCGGCAAGAGGTTCTCCCCGCTGCTGGAAGGCCAGCCCGAACGCTCCACGGACGATCCGCGGCCGCTGGTCCGTGGCAAGATCGGCGCCGGTTCCTATGAAGATGCCGGAGAGCAGAAGCGCAAAAGCAGGACCAAGGGCAAGACTGGCCGTCCGGGCCGCTGATGCGCTTTGTGCAAAGCCCGCCTGACATGAACAGCGGCTAAGGCTCCCATCGTTCATGTCAGCGCCGTCTGCGCATGCCGGCGGCGCCTGTCAGCCTTCACAAGGCGTGATCAGCGACTTGACCGCGGTTGCCCCGAACAGCTTGACCAGATCCGCATCAAGCGATGTGGGAATATAGTCTTCGTTTTCCGCCGGTTTCATATAGATCGAGGAATAGATCGGGCCAGCGGGAAACGTGCCTTTGAAGCAGGCTTTCACGATCTTGATCTCGGTGCTGCCTCTGATACGGGGACCCTGAGCGCGGGAACGGCGCACCCGCTCCTGTAGCTCCGCGAGCCTTCCGACGTCTTCGGGCTTTACCCGCCATACGCTCGCCAACATACCATCCCGTTTTTCCGGCCGGAATTTAGCGAGCGCAGCCGCATCCGTATCCGCCACCAGCGCGTAGGTCGCAACGGTTTCTTCGGCTGCGCCGTCTGTCCTGCTCCGGGTGATCATCACGGCGTCACCGGACCGGAGGGAAAGATTGGCTGGCAGTTGCAATCCGACCCGCACATGCTCGAAATCCATCGTCAGAAAATCCTGCCGCATCAGCTTGGGAATGCTGGAAATCGGTACGGTCATGCAACCGGCGAGGAACAGTAGAAAAACAGACAGGCAGGCAAAACGCGATAATGGCAATGTCATCCTGTTGGAACCTGAAAAAAGCAGCTTAATGAAGTGGGCTTGTCAAACCACGTTTGCGGCGTCGCAATCGCCAGACCGCGCGCAAACTTGCGCGAACAACATTGCCGTAACATTATGAAATCAGGAACGCGTAGGCCCGGGGAACGTTGATCGTTTTCGGGAATGATGACAGGAGACCCATATGTATCGAAAAAAACTTATGGCCTTCTGTCTGTTCATGTCCTCCGGTTCAGCTTTCGCCGGCCATATCCAAGACGCCACCTTTCACAGCGCCGCCCTGAACGCGCCGCTCCCTGTCAATATCTATCGCCCCGAAGGTCCGCCGCCCGAAAACGGCTGGCCTGTACTTTACCTCCTGCACGGCCATGACGGCGACCAGAACAGCTGGCGCGATCTCGGCAATATCGAAAAGACGCTCGATACGCTCATCGAGGCTGGCGCCATCCGCCCTCTGGTTGTCGTGATGCCCGGCGTGAAAAACAGCTGGTATGTGGATTCTGCCGCCGTCGGCGGTCCCGGCGATTACGAGACCGCCCTCACCGGCGATCTGCGCCACCAGATCGAAAAAACGCTGCCGGTGCGAAAAGATCGTCAAGGCCGCGCCATTGTTGGCCTTTCCATGGGCGGTTTCGGCGCCCTGCATCTCGCCTATGGCCACGAGGACCTCTATGGCGCCGTCGCCAGCCTGTCGGGCGCCATCTGGCAAAACGTGCCCGCCTCCGATCTCGACAAGACACCCGCCGAACTCAAGCTCATTCAGGACAGCGCCTTTTTCCACCGCGTCGACCGCACCACCGTCACCAGCGGCATCGTGCTTCCCTCAACCGGCGATCATTTCTCCGGCGCCTTCGGCACCCCTTTCGATGCACGTCTCTTTAACGAAAAGAATGTCTTCACCCTCGTCGCACAGCATGTCGCAGAAAGTCAGGATCTCCCCGCCACCTATTTGACTGTGGGAGATGACGATGGCTTCTTCCTCTGGCGCGGTGCCATTGCCCTGCATGAGACCCTGCAGGCGGACAACCGCAAATCCGAACTGCGGGTGACGGATGGCGATCACGTCTGGTCCGTGTGGAAGGTTTCGATCATCGATGCGCTGAAATTCATCGACGGAGAGTGGGACAAGACAGCGGATCCCAACCGCGATTAAATCACGATCTGTCGTTCTTTGCCGGTGACACCGCCCGGCTTTATCCCCGCTTCTTTCCGCTTTTTCCCGCCACGTTCAACGCCACCGCAGCGCGGATCAGCGCTGCCAGCGCCTCCTCATCAACGACATCGCCCTCGTGAAAATCGATGGCGCGCCGCGTGTTGCCCTCAAGGCTCGAATTGAACAGGCCTGACGGGTCCTCCAGAGAGGCGCCCTTCGCAAATGTCATCTTCACCGCGCTTTTATAGGTTTCGCCGGTGCAGAGAATGCCCGCATGCGACCAGACCGGAACGCCGCGCCACTTCACCTCTTCCACCACTTCCGGATCGGCCTTCTGGATCACCGCGCGAACACGCGCGAGCGTCTCGCCGCGCCAGTCGCCCAGCTCCGCGATCTTCCGCTCGATGAAATCTGATGGTGCGGTCTGCTCCGCATCTTCAGTCACCGTGTTTTTCGCCATGACATCCTCCCGATTTCGACGCACGCCTGTTTCTTTTTCACCATAGACCAAATTTTCCTGTCATCCCATGAGGAACCAAATCCGCTCTTTGCCGTTTCTTCCCCGAACGCAATGTTCAGCATAAAAAGGGAAGAAACATCATGAAAATCAATGTCATCGCTCTCGCTGCCGCAGCAGCGCTCTCCTCTTCCGTGGCATTTGCCCAGACGGCTGCCACGGCTCCTGCTGCCGGCGCGGATGCGACCTTGTCGGGCCCCGGCATTACCATGGGTACGAAGGCAACCGGCCCGCTGAAGTTCGTCAATGTCCAGAAGACCGATCTCACCGCTTCCCAGCTTGATGGCATGGATATCTATAACGCCCAGAATGAAAACATCGGCGAAATCGAAGACGTCGTGATCGGCGATGGCAAGGCGGTGATCGGCCTCGTGGCCAGCGTCGGCGGCTTCCTGGGCATCGACAAAAGCTACGTGGTGCTCGATCCGGCCTCCGTGGCCGTTCATAATGACAACGGCACATGGAAGGCCTTTGTCGATACCACCAAGGATGCACTGCAGAACGCTCCGAAGCTCGATTACGACAAGCTGGACGACTGATTACCCCTGCAGTCGAGGCTTGTCCCCCCGCGCTCCGGCGCGGGGGTTTTTCATGCGTGGAAGTCTGAACATCAGGCAGCATTCCCACCGCCCGCACCCTTGCCTCACTGCCCGCCTCTCGCCTATCTTCGGCGCGCAACCTGCAAGGATCGATGCGTGCCCGTCAACAGCCTCCCCAAAATCACCTTCAGCGCCGCAATCATGTTGCTGAGCGCTCTCCCGCTATCCGCACAGTCCACCGGCTGGAAACCCGCCGAGCAGATAAAGACCTATGCCGTCAGCGGCAATACGGGCGGTGCGCTTTATCAGTCCATCGGCGAGCGCGGCCCGACTGCGGGCGTGCAGGCCATTGCCCACACCACCTTCAAGCTGACGTGGCGGAGAGACTACCGACCGCAGCCCGACGGTGCCTGTGTGCTGGCCAGTGCCAGACCCAATCTCACCATCATCTACACCTGGCCAAAGGCACCTGCCCATCTGCCGGCCGCCGTCGCCGCCAGCTGGAAGACCTTCATTTCCGGGGTGGAAACCCATGAGCGAGTTCATGGCGAGCACATTCTCGATATGGTGAGAAAGATCGAAGCCTTCAGCACCGGGCTACGGGCGGAAGACGATCCCAAATGCCAGAAGGTGCGCGCTGTTCTGCAGCAAAGGTTGGGTGAGCTTTCCAACGAGCAGCGGCAACGCGGCCGAGATTTCGACCGGGATGAACTGTCCCCGGGCGGGCGGGTTCACCAGCTCATACTCGCCCTCGTCAACGGCCCATGACAGGCAGTTACTCCGCCGCCTCGCCCTTCAGCAACGGCTCGGCGAGCGTCACGCTCTCCAGCTCGTAGGAATAGCCCTCGAGCATGGTATAGGCCTGTTCTATCGCCTCGATCTGCGCCTCCGCGTTGCGTATGGCTTCGGCTATGGACTGGCTTCGGGCGCGGAGCATCGAACTCAGCACATCGGTTTCCGGCTTCCGTCCGAGACGGTCCATATGTTTACGCACCCGGGTACGGTGCCGTTCGAGTTCCAGAATATGGAAGCGGCTTTTCAGAATATCATCGGTCAGCTTCCGGCGCATGGCAGCCACGGGATCAAAACTGCCGGGTTCCCGCTCGTCCAGAATGAATTCATTGACCAGCGTTTCCAGCATCAGCAGGCCCTTGAGATCCTTGGCATCGGCAAGCTGCGGATCGTAACCCGTGTCATCGAAGACCTTGCGGCGCACGGGATCCTTCAGAAGTTCATAGGCTGTCTGCAGGCGCGCGAACTGCTCGGCATCGCCACCGCTGTCGGGATGGGCAGCCTTCGCAACCTTGCGGTAGGCCGACTTGATCGCCGCCTCGTCGGCATCCCGCTCCACGCCAAGCAAAACATAGGGATCAATCACAAAAACACCTTCAAACGCAAACTGTTACCCGCACGCTGCTACCACTCTCAACCGGTCAGCAACCGGATCATAGGCCAAATCCGCCCCGTGCGGCACCCCGCGACGGCGCTTAAACCGGCAGAACACGAATTTACGCGCTCCCGCACGAGAGGGTCTCTCTGGCGAAAAAGCCCTTGATGCCGAAATTTGTCGGACCCAAGGCGACTATAACGACAGCCGGGACAAAATTGTGGACAGTGGCCGCAAAACGTCGACCGGCATCGGAACCGCCTCCAGCACGGGCCGCCACGAGAGATCGTCACGTGCCCCGAACAAGCGCATTTTCAGGAGGTTATGGTGGAATGTCGCCAAGGGGTGTAAGCTCCCCTTTTGGATCCGAGGGAGGGACGATCCGATGCCGCAAACCATTACCCAGACCGTGACGGATTATGTGCACGCCATGGCCTATGCGGATGAAGGCCTGATGCGCGATGTTTTTGACCCGCGCGCCAGCATCGTCGGCACATTCGAAGGCGCGACTGAATGGCTGTCTCTGGAGGATTTTGTTGATCAGGTCCGCAAAACCGAACGCGGCCTTCCCGATCACGACCCCGCCTTCGAAATCCTCGGCATCGACAAGGAGGGAGACAGCGCCTCGGTAAAGCTGACAACCCGGTTCGACGGTATGGATTTTTACGAATATCTGTCCCTGCTGGAACACGACGGCAACTGGACGATCGTGCACAAGCTCTATCACATAAAGCCGTAGCCACTGCACGAACATCAGTCGTGCAGTGCGTATGAAAGACAGGCCAAATCCTTGAAAATACTGGTGCCCCCGGCAGGGTTCGAACCCGCGACCCCCTGATTACAAATCAGGTGCTCTACCAACTGAGCTACAAGGGCAATCCAGTGCCTTGCCAACTATCAGATTCTGACCGGGTGTAAAGCGAAAACTGATCACGCAGCACGGGCGGCGCGCTTTTCCACACCATGCCCGCAGGCTTGGCGGCAGGATCGTCAAGACGGCAAAAGCGCAGCAATATAAGCGAAGTATTTACGCGGCGCGGCTAAAATGGTGATGAATTATACCCGATTGAGTGAGAACAACGCATCAAATGCGCGCAAGCATACAGAAAATTCAGCTAACGGGCACGATCGTCATCGCCGCGAGCTCCATCCTGCTGGCCACACTTGCCGCGCTGCCAAGCGTTTCCAACTATCTGCGTTACCGCACCAACGCGGCGCAGCTCACCCGCTTCGAAACCGCTCTCCAGTCCGCATGGCTGGTTTCGGCCGAGCGCGGTCCCGCGAACAATGTGATGGGCGCATCCACCGCTGAACAGGATCTGGTCGCAGCTCTCGCTGCCGCGCGCAAGGCAACGGACGACAAGCTGTCGGAACTGGAAGCTTCCTTCGCCGACGACATCAGGACCCAGCCGGAGCTGGCGAAATCGCTGGTCGAGACCCGCGAGAAACTCGCGCAGTCCCGCAACGCGGTGGATCAGGTAGCCGCCCTGCCGTTGTCGGCACGCAGCCACACGGCCATGTCGGGCGCCATATCATCGATGTTCAAGGCCGCCGACAGTGTCAATCTGCTGCGTGGCAAGGCAGCGCGTGCCATCATCAAGGTGACGCCCGATGTGGCGATAGACATCGCGATGACGGGCACCGCCGGTGTCATGCGGGACAGGATCGGCCGCCTCGGCTCCTATGTGATCATGGGTTTGCGGGCAAACAGACAGGAAAAGCTGGGTTATCGCGCCAAGTTCGATGCGGAGATGCAGAGCCTGCTATCACTGAAGGCATCGTTGACCAACTACACCGCCGCCTATCTTTCCACGCCGCGACTGGACAGGGCATTCCGCGATCTCGAAACCTATTATTTCGGTCAGGCGCTGCGCTACGCGCAGAATACGATCGTGATCGCCATGCCGTCCGCCCAGCCGAGCGTGCTTGAATTTTCCAGGAACTATATTTCGGGGATGCGTTCATCCGATACGTTGCGCGATCTCATTCTGGCCGAGACACGCGCGCGACTCGAAAAGAAGCAGCAGGAAGCCCTGATCTACGGCGCCACATCGCTTTTTCTCGCAGGTATTGCGGTTCTGGTCCTGCTGCGGCTCACATCTGTCTACAAAACAGCGCTGTTCCGGCCCATGCAATCCGTTCAGGCACAGATTGCGGCCATCGCCGCGGGCGATCTTTCAGAGGCGCAGCATGAGGACAGGGTCGCCCCGGAGGTGAAGAAGATGTTCCAGGAACTCGACTTCCTGCGGGAGCAGCTTCGTCAAAAGGGCGAAATGGAGAACCAGCAGCGCGCGCTGGCCGAACAGTTACGCGCACTTTCCGAGACGGATGCGCTGACGGGCGTCTTCAACCGACGGGCGCTCGAAAAGGCCGTTCGTTCCCTGTTGACGGGCGAGGACCAGTGTCAGTCGCTCGGCGTGATGATCGTCGACATCGACCATTTCAAATCGATCAATGACCGTTATGGCCATGCCATGGGTGACATTGCACTTCAAAAGACCGCGGCTTTGTTGCGGGGTGCATTGCGCAAGAACGACATTCTTGCCCGCTATGGCGGCGAAGAATTCGTCGTGGTGCTGCAGGATGTCAGCCATGCCACGGCAACGGCAACGGCCGACCGCCTCCGCCGCCTGATCGAAGCCCAGATCGTGGATGAACAAAGTGGATTGTCGCTGACGGCGAGCTTTGGCGTCGTCTGGCAGGAAGCGCGGGCGGTCAACAGCTGGGACGAGTTGATCGCGATTGCCGATGACCGGCTTTATGAAGCCAAGCGCGCAGGTCGCAACCGGGTCTGGGCCACCTATTTCCCGAAAGCCGCCAACGGTTAGAAGCCACCGGTTTCCGACCAACGGCGACGTCAGATCAGGTCCAGCGTCATCACGACAGGGCAATGATCGGAAGCCTTGGGGCGGTCCCAGCCAGTGCGCGGATAACGCTCCACCTCCTGCCCCGGCGGAAAGATGGTGCGATAAGGCTGGCCGGCGCGGACGATTTCGGGAACCCGCGTCGCGTTGCTTTCGGCCAGGCGCGGAGAAAGCCAGATGTAATCAAGCTGGCACAAATGCTGCTCCTGTGGGCCCCGCGAATGATAGAGCGTCCAGCGGTCCATGACATCGCGACGCAGCATAGGATTGATGACAAAATCGTCGGCAGTGAAGACATCGAGCGCACTTCTTGCCTCTTCGACGGGCGTGAAGCTGTAGCCATTGCGCCTGTCACCGGCAATCGCGACGCGTTCCTGATAGTCGTTCATGTCGCCGCAGATCGCGAAATTCTTGTTGCGCGTATTGCCCGCACCCCAGCGATTTTCGATGATGCGGCGCACAGCCATGGCTTCCGCCTCGCGGATCGGCATGGTGCCGAGCCGGGCGTCCAACGCTTCGCGGGCATTGGTCATGGACTTGAAATGCGTGACGTAAAGCGTCAGCGGCTTGCCGCCGATCCTCAGATCGATTTCAAGGCAATCCCGTTTGAATATCTTGTCATCGATCTGGTTGGTCGCGGCAAGTGCCGGATTGAAGAGGTCGAGATTGCGATAGGTCAGCGCCGCATGGCTCTTGATGTCGACCACCTCGATCTTCTCGCCATCCCGCGTCTCCTCGCGCATGACGACCGCGACATCAATACCGCGGCTGTCATTGCCCTCGACCAGATATTTCTGCAGATAGCCATTGCCGACCATGCGATAGAGATAGCCATATTCGAAGGCCTGCAGGGCCGCCATGTTGTCGACTTCCTGCAGGCAGAGAATATCGGCATCCGCGTCGGCGATGGCGAGCGCCGAAAGCTGGCGCGTATCGTCGGTGGATGAGACCATCCGCGCACTTTCAAGGGCCTGATAGGTCGCCTCGTCCCTGATATCAAAAAGCTGGATCGCCCTGTCGCGTCGCGTCTGGTTGCGAAAGCCGGTGAAATCGAAACGGGTGAGAAGATTTTCGATATTGAAGGTGGCAAGCCGAAGCGACATGAATCATTCCCATTGCTGCGACCCCAGCTTAGCCGGTGTCGCTCCGCCTTTCCAGCGTTCGGCAGTGCGTGCGCTCTAAAGCCGCCACCCGCTGCGAATGGCAACCGGAAGCCTGTCACCCACAGCTGCGACTTCACGCGAATAGGCCCTGACCGCCTGCCCATCCGGCAGGTCAAGACGAAGGGCATAACGCTCGCCCTCGTACAGAACCGAGGTGACGGTGCAGGCAATGCCTTCCGCATCCCGCACCACATCCTGCGGCCTCACAAGCACGTCGACCTGCGATGCTCCCGCGCCTCTCTCCATCGCCGCCCGAAGTGCGGACCAGTCGAGGTCGCGCGATGCCCCTTCCGGCAGTGGGAGGCTGAGGATCGTCCCCTGCCCGACCAGCGACCCGACCAGCCTGCCCTCCGGCCGCGCGTAAAGCTCCGCAGGCGCCGCGACCTGAAGCAGCTTGCCGTGCGACATGACGGCGACATCGGTTGCCAGCGCCATGGCTTCCGCCTGATCGTGAGTGACATAAATCATCGTCGCGCCGGAACGGGCATGGAAATCCCGAAATGTCTCTTCCATTTCCTGCCGCAGATGCCGGTCGAGGTTGGCGAGCGGTTCATCGAGCAATACGACGTCAGGCTCGGTGACGAGGCAGCGGGCGAGCGCAACACGCTGCCGCTGGCCACCGGAAAGTTCGGCGGGACGGCGATCCGCGAAGCTCTCAAGTCGGACGGCGGCAAGCGCCTGACGCACCCTCTCGCGGTATTTTTCGCCCGTAATACCGCGCACCTTCAAAGGGTAGCCGGCATTGTCGGCAACCGACATGTGCGGCCACAGCGCATAGGACTGGAACACCATTGCCATGTTGCGCCGCTCCGGCGCCACCATGCTGCCGGCATCGGCCAGCACCCGCTCGCCGAGCAGGATGGAACCATCCGTCGGCTGTTCGAACCCGGCAACCATGCGCAGCACTGTGGTCTTGCCGCAGCCGGAGGGTCCGAGCAGCGCCAGAAAACCGCCTTCCCGCACAGTGAGAGAAACATCGTCCACGGCCGGTTTCGAACCGGCACCGAAGCTCTTCGACAGGCGGTTAAGGATCAGTTTCGCCAAGGCACAACTCCTTTTGGCAGATAGCGCCCCAGAACTTCCAGCAGCAGCATGAGGAAAATCACCATGATGACGACAAGCACCGATAGCGCCGAGGCGAGATCGAAGCTGCCGCTGTCATCGAGGTTGTAGATGAGCACGCCGAGCGTCTGTGTGCCGGCAGACCAAAGGAGCGCCGAAACCGTCAGCTCGTTGCAGGCGATCAGAAACACGAGGATGACGGAAGCCCCTGCCGCGGGCCCGACCAGCGGCAGGATAATATCCTTGAGCCGTCGCCAGAAACCCGCGCCCGACAGCCTTGCTGCCTCTTCCAGCGATGGATCGAATTGCAGGAAAGCGCTGACCATTGGTTTCAGGCTGACCGCGAAGAAAGAGGAGAAATAGGCAAGCAGAATGATCCAGATCGTGCCGTAAAGCGTAATGCCGAGCAATGGAATAGGAGCGGCGAAAAGCAGCACGAAAGAGACGGAAATCACCACCCCCGGCAGCGCATAGGGAATATCCACCAGCGCCGAAAGCAGGAACATGAACCGGCTTTTGCC
Source organism: Agrobacterium sp. 5Ca39 (assembly GCF_055382365.1). Classification (NCBI taxonomy): domain Bacteria; kingdom Pseudomonadati; phylum Pseudomonadota; class Alphaproteobacteria; order Hyphomicrobiales; family Rhizobiaceae; genus Agrobacterium; species Agrobacterium sp. 5Ca39. The sequence goes on from NZ_AP026436.1 coordinate 1,631,029, forward strand.
ACGCACGAGGAAATAAGCCGTCAGCACCGTCACCACCAGGAGACACAAGGATGTCGCCGTCGCCAGAAACAGCGAATTGCGGAAGGCCGTGCGGGTCACGCTCTGCCGGTAAAGCAGTTCCTCATAGGCATGCAGCGTTGCGGTCTTGAGGTTGAGCGGCACGCCATAGGCGGGAGCGAGCGAGCTTGCCACCAGCGCCGTCAGCGGCGCCACCAGCATGAAGAACAGGATGAGCCACAGGGCAAGCTCCGCCGGCACCCGCCACAGCCCAAGCCGGAAGGTCGCCGCCTTGCCGGAAAGGCCAATGATGCGATAGTCCCTCCCCTTCATCGCCCGTTCCTGCAGCGCAAGCCCGGCCACGGAAATGATGGCGATCATGGTCGAGAGAATGGCGATATCACCGAAGGTGCTTGTGCCGAAACTGGCAAAACGGCTGTAGATGAGCGTCGGCAGGGTAAAGATCGAAGCGGGGATGCCGAGGATCGCCGGAATGCCGAAATTGCCGACGTTGGAGACGAAGGAGATCGCCGCACCGGCGATCAGTCCAGGCGTGGAAAGCGGCAGGATGATATCGCACAAAACGCGTCGCGGTGCAGCCCCGGAAAGCTTGGCGGCCTCAATGCCATCCTGCGGTAAGGCGAGCAGCCCGGCGCGCAGCGACAGATAGACGAGCGGCGCGTGCTGGACACCGAGCAAGAGTGCGATGCCAGCGATGGAATAAAGCGGCTGCGGCGAACCCATCGCCGGCGCAAGGCCGATGGCCTTCAACAGCGTACTCGACGGGCCGGTCATGCCGATCCACGACAGCGCCGTCACCTGCGGCGGGATCATCATCGGCAGCATGAACAGGAAGCTTAAAATCGACTTGCCACGGATGTCGCAGAGCGTCAGGGCGAGCGCGAAAGCGCCGCCGATTCCGAGTGAAATCAGCATGCCTAAAAACGAGGTGGAGAGCGTGTTCAGCGCCGCATCCCAGAGCGCCGGATCGGCCAGAAGTCGCCATATATCACCATTCAGTGACGAAACGACGCCGGTATAGGCGAGGCGTCCGAGCGGCAGCGCGCTCAGCGCAAAAACAACACTCACCACAAAAGGAAACAGCCAGCGCGGCTGGCTGTTTCCATAAGCCTTGGAACGGGTCATTCCGATTTATCAGCCCTTGGAACCGAAAATATCGGAGAAGGTCTTGAGATCCTGTTCGGAATTCTTCAGTGCATCGGCAGCGCTGAGCGGCAGAACCTTGATCTTGTCGCGGGCCGGGAAACCTTCCGGCATGCCGGCATCGGCACGGACAGGGATGTAACCGAGCTTGACGAAGCCCTGCTGGCCCTTTTCCGAAAGCACGTAATCGACAAACTTCTTGGCCGCTTCCTCGTGCTTGGTGCCCTTGATGATCGCGACCGGCTCGGTGACAGCAGAAACGCCCTCTTCCGGGAAGACGAATTCGACCGGTGCGCCCTTGGCCTTTTCACGGATCGGCATGTAATCGACCACCACGCCGTAAGCCTTTTCGCCCGAAGCGACGGACTTCAGCACCGCGCCGTTGCCACCGCCGGCAATGGCTTCATTGGCCTTCAGCTGCTTGTAGTAATCCCAGCCGAGGCCATTTGCGGCGGCAAGCGTCTGCGCGTGAATCAGTGCCGCACCCGACGTCAGCGGGCTCGGCATGGTTACGAGACCCTTGGCTTCCGCCTTCGCCAGATCTTTCCAGCTCGTCGGCTTCATCGCGGCGGCCGTATTGTACATTATGCCTGTCGTGATGAGCTTCGTGGAGTAATAGAAGCCGTCTGCATCATAGAGCGTGGCATCGATATTCTTGGCTTCGGGAGACTTGTGGGCGAGCAGCTGACCGGCCTGCTTCATGCGCTCCAGCGTCACGGTATCGGCGATCAGAAGCACGTCGGCAACCGGATTGCCGGCGCTGATTTCCGCCATCAGCTTGGCCATGATTTTCGGCGTTCCGTCACGTACCCACTCGACTTCGAGACCGGGATTGGCAGCCTTGAACCCGTCAACGGTCGCCTGCGCGTCCTCATTCGGCTGGCTGGTATAAAGCACCAGATCGGCGGCATTGGCAGCAGTGGCGATGAAGCCAAGCGATACGATGGCGGTGAAAGCGGAGAGCAGCGTTTTCATGGATCCAGTCCCTGTTGTTCGGTGGGACCGCTAAAACATGATTGCATAACATGTATGTGACAGGCAGGATTTTAGTGGTGTGATCTGTTGGGGCCAGCGGGATTGAGGGGAACAGTGCCTCTTGGTGCTTGCGGCTCACCCCCCTCTGCCCTGCCGGGCATCTCCCCCTCAAGGGGGAGATCGGCAAGAGGCGTTGACAGCACTTCATTTTCAACTGTTGCGATAGGCGATACCTTAACCGCGAGTCGATCTCCCCCCTTGAGGGGGAGATGTCCGGCAGGACAGAGGGGGGGAAGCCACAACCCCCGTCGCCGCCGAAAAACCTCGCAACCCTCAAATCGCCGGAACTACCTCAGCCGTTTCCGCCTGAGCCGTCGCAATCAACCGCCCGAGGCGCTTCATGCCTTCCTCGATCATCGCCTCGTTGGCGCAGGAGAAGCTGATGCGCAGCGTGTTCGTGCCCGAACCATCCGCAAAGAAAGCACGGCCGGGAACGAACGCAACCTTTTCCGTGGCGATGGATTTGGCAAGCAGCGCCGCCCCATCCATGCCCTCAGGCAGCGTCACCCAGATGAACATGCCGCCTTCCGGCTTCGTCCAGCTGGTCGTCTTCGGCATGTACTTCTCGAGCGCCGCCAGCATCGCATCGCGGCGTGCGCTATAGGCTGCCTTGATCTTGGCCACCTGCTTGTCGAAGCCGCGCGAGGCGACGCGTTCGATGGCGATCTGGTTGATCGTCGAGGAATGCAGGTCGGCGGCCTGCTTCATCAGCACCAGCTTTCGGATGACAGGAGCGGAAGCGACGATGTAACCGACGCGCAGACCCGGAGCGAGCGTCTTCGAGAAGCTGCCGCAATAGATGGTGCGGGTGTTTTCGATGCCGCCCGAACGGGCAATGTCGAGCGCCATGATCGGCGGAACGGCTTCGCCATCATAACGCAGCGACTGATAGGCCGCGTCTTCTATGACGGCGATATCGAGCTCGTCAGCAAGCTCCAGGAGCTTCTGCCGTCCGGCCAGATCGACGGTTTCGCCGGTCGGATTGGAAAAATCGGCCGATAGATAAGCGAACTTCACCGAACCGCCAAGCTTGGCCGCGGTTTCGCGGTAAGCCTCGGGCGTGCGGTTACCGCCGGGGTTCAGCTGGTCATAGTTGGGCTCATAGGCATTGAATGCCGAGAGCGCGCCGAGATAGGTAGGCCAGGTGACCAGCGCCGTATCCTTTGGCGACAGGAACAGCTTGCCGAGATAATCGAGACCCTGCTGCGAACCGGAAACGATGAAGACGTTGTCGGCGGTGCATTCGATGCCGATCTTGTCCATTTCGCCCGCCAGCCATTCGCGCAGCGGCTTGTAACCTTCGCTGACGGAATATTGCAGCGCGGCGTTGACCTGCGCGCCGGAAAAAATCTCCGCGTAAGCCTGCTGAAACTCCTCTGCTGGGAAAAGAGCGGGGTCCGGAATACCGCCGGCAAAGGAAATGATGTCGGGCTGCTCGAGCAGCTTCAGCAGCTCGCGGATTTCAGACGCTTTCATGCGCGAAGAGCGCGTGGCGAAAATTTGTTCCCAATTGAGCATGGGTACGTTTCCTCTTGTGTCGTTTTTATGCGTGCATCTTTACAGAAATGTCGATACGTCAGCAATACTGACTTATCAGTTTTTCGAATTATTTCTGCCTCCCTGCACATTGCCCTTAACTGGTCTCAATCGAGGCCGATTTCGCGGACAAAGCCAAATACACCCTTGCGCAAAGCTTCACAATCACACCTTTGCGATTGACGCCACGGGGTTTTCCGGCTGGATTGCACGCGAGCCACGACACGGCGAAAGCATCATGGGAGTTTGAGGACATGCTGAAGAATATCGACCCGGCGCTGAATGCCGACGTTCTGCACGCGCTGCGCGCCATGGGTCACGGCGACACGCTGGTGATCTCGGACACCAATTTCCCCTCCGACTCTGTTGCCCGCCACACCACAGTCGGCAAGGTTCTTCACATCGACAACGTCTCCGCTGCCCGCGCAATGAAAGCGATCCTGTCCGTCCTGCCGCTCGATACCCCGCTGCAGCCCTCGGTCGGCCGCATGGAAGTGATGGGCGCGCCCGATCAACTGGAACCGGTGCAGGCCGAAGTGCAGAGGGAAATCGACGCGGCTGAAGGAAAGTCCGCCCCCATGTACGGCATTGAACGCTTTGCCTTCTACGAAAAAGCCAAGCAGGCCTATTGCGTCATCACGACGGGCGAGACGCGGTTTTACGGCTGCTTTCTGCTGACGAAGGGCGTCATCCCGCCGGGCAAGTAAGATCGCACGACAAGATGGGCCGGGTATCTCACCCGTCATGACAATTTCAAGTTGTTGTGGCAAAAACTTCCTCTGGGTTCGCAAAACCAACCGGAGGGGTGAGGCATCATGACACGATATGTCCTGGCATTCTGGAATGTCGAAAACCTGTTTGCGCCGGAGGGTTATCCGGCGCGCGAGCCGTGGATTGCCGAGCGGCTGAAGAACGATCTGAAAGGCTGGACCGAAGACCTGTTCAAAACCAAGGTCAAACAGCTCGGCCTGATCATAAGTCAGATCGGCGGCGCGGGACCGGATCTGCTGGGTGTCTGCGAAGTCGAGAACCGTTTTGTGCTGGAGACGCTGGCGGAACATCTGAACGATCTCATGCCCACGCGGGCCTATCGCGTTGTGCACGCCGATTCCAGCAAGGACCAGCGCGGCATCGACACCGCCTTCATCTATGACAGCAGGAAGCTGCTGATCAACGAGAACGAGATTTTCAGCCATTTCGTCATGCGCCGCACCGGCACGCGAGACATTACCCAGTGCACCTTCATCACCAAGGGGGGCCGCCAGCTTATCGCGCTTTCCAATCACTGGCCGTCGCGATCCGGCGGCGCAGTGGAAAGCGCCGGTTTTCGCATGACCGCCGGTGAGACGCTGGGTTACTGGCACCAGCGCATCAGGGAAGAAAAAGGAAACAACATCGCCGTCATCGCTTTCGGCGACTTCAATGACGATCCTTCCGATGCTTCGCTGCGCTACCACGCCAATTCCACCCGCGAGCGCGACGATGTCGAAAACTCGCAATCGGCCATGTTCTACAATCTTGCCTGGAACTACCTGCGCCAGCCGGTGATGGATTCCGTCGGTTCAGCGCGAACGATTTATGGCACGCTCTACTTTAACGGCGATGCCAATATCTTCGACCAGATTCTCGTCTCCAGATCACTTCTTGTCGGCAGCAGCGGTTTCAAGGTGCGGGAAGAAACCGCAAAGGTCGAAGCCATCGCCGCCATGGTCAGTCACAGCAAGAACGAGGGGCCTATCCGCTTCGGCCTGTCGAAGGGCGACGCGGTCAAAAATGTCAATCTCGGCGGTTTTTCCGATCACTTTCCCGTTTCCGTTCTCGTCGAGGAAGACGACGCCATCATGTGAGGGCACATCGAAAACGAAAGGCCGGAGCTTTCGCCCCGGCCTCCAAAATTTTCATCAAGCAATGAAGCTTAGTTGACGGCCTTGTCGACCAGCTTGTTCTTGCCGATCCAGGGCATCATGCCGCGGAGCTTGGCGCCGACTTCTTCAATCTGGTGGCTGTCGTTGTTGCGACGGATGCCCTTGAAGCGAGCGCCGCCGGCCTTCCATTCCTGCATCCACTCGGAGGTAAACTTGCCGGTCTGGATGTCGTGCAGGACGCGCTTCATTTCAGCCTTGGTGTCGGCAGTGATGATGCGCGGACCGGTGACGTATTCGCCCCATTCTGCGGTGTTGGAGATCGAGTAGTTCATGTTGGCGATGCCGCCTTCATAGATCAGGTCAACGATCAGCTTCACTTCGTGCAGGCACTCGAAATAGGCCATTTCCGGAGCGTAACCGGCTTCGACCAGAGTTTCGAAACCAGCGCGGATCAGTTCGACGAGACCGCCGCACAGAACGACCTGTTCGCCGAAGAGGTCGGTTTCGCACTCTTCCTTGAAGTTGGTCTCGATGATGCCCGAACGGCCGCCGCCAACGCCGCAGGCGTAGGAAAGAGCGAGTTCAAGGGCGTTGCCCGAAGCGTTCTGGTGAACGGCAACGAGGCACGGAACGCCGCCGCCCTTCTGGTATTCGCCGCGAACCGTGTGGCCAGGGCCCTTCGGTGCGATCATGACGACGTCGACCGATGCCTTCGGCTCGATGAGGCCGAAGTGAACATTGAGGCCGTGCGCGAAAGCAATCGCTGCGCCATCACGGATGTTGCCGGCAATGTCGGCCTTGTAGATGTCGGCCTGCAGTTCGTCAGGCGTTGCCATCATCAGCAGGTCGCCCCACTTGGCGGCTTCGGCAACGGTCATGACCTTGAAGCCATCGGCTTCGGCCTTCTTGACGGTCGGAGAACCGGCCTTGAGAGCGATGACGACGTTCTTGGCACCGGAATCCTTGAGGTTCAGCGCATGGGCGCGGCCCTGGGAGCCGTAACCGACGACGACGACATTCTTGGACTTGATGAGATTGAGATCGGCATCACGATCATAATAAACGCGCATTTTATGGTCCTTCCCTAATGCTTGTCTCTCAGTTGTCTGAACCGGAAGCTTAAGCGACCTTGCCGCCCAGTTCCGAATGTACCTTTTCCGTGCCGTAGAGGGTCAGGAAGGCAATGACAGCCTTCTTCGCCCGGGCAGAAAAATCCTTGTCCGGCGCCTCGCCCAGCAGCATGCGCACATGCAGATCCGAGACGATAAGGCCGTAAAAACTGCGATATGCCTCTTCGGCATCATCGAAACGCAGGTAACCGGAACGGCGACCTGCCTCGATCAGCCCACGGGCGCGGCGGTCGATCTGGCGACGACCACGTTCCAGCAGCAGATCACCGAGCTTCGATCCATCCCGGCTCGCCTGCCCTATCGCCAAACGGTTAAGCGCCAATGACACGTCGCCCGCCAGCACATCCAGCAGATCATGGGCGAAAACCTCGAGGTGATCGGCAAGCTGCGGTGCGGAGACGCGGTCACCCGCCTTTTCGAAGGTGCGGACCTTGCTCTGCTGAAAGGTGATCATCGCCGCCAGCAGGCCATCGCGATCACCGAACCACTTGTAAAGGCTTTCCTTGGAACAGTTGGCGGCGCGCGCCAGTCCCGATGTGGTCAGCGCTTTCTCGCCGCCTTCGACCAATAGACGCAATGCCTGGTCCAGAACGGCGTTCTGGCGCGGCGAAAATTCCTGCGCTGTGATCGGGTCGGAAGCCAAGTCTTTCCACTCCAAGGGGCTCGATTGATGTACCGTACGGTACGGTTCGAGCGCCATTTAAGCGGAGGCTGCGTTGCGGTCAAGCGGATTCTTTAGAGGGGGATGAGAATTGACTCGGTGCGGCGTGGGATGAATAGCAACGCGGGTGCGTCTTCAGGCGGTTGTGTGTGGTAGCGGGTCGTCGTTGGGTGTGGCTTACCCCCCTCTGCCCTGCCGGGCATCTCCCCCTCAAGGGGGGAGATCAGCAAGAGGCCCCTTTCACCACTCCATCCTCGACCGTTGAGATAGTCGAAACCTAGCCGCATATCGATCTCCCCCCTTGAGGGGGAGATGCCCGGCAGGGCAGAGGGGGTAAGCCACACCCACCGAAGACCCGCTACGAATGCACAGCCCCAATCTACCCCGCCGCAATCTCGCGCGATGCATCGACGTCCCGTGACGGCGACAGCCCGTAAAAGCGGCTATATTCTCGGCTGAACTGCGAAGGGCTCTGATAACCGACGCGATGGCCCGCGGTGCCGGCATCCAGTCGCTCCAGCAGCATAAGCCGCCGCGCCTCATGCAGGCGAAGCTGCTTCTGGTACTGGACCGGCGTCATGGCCGTGATCGTCTTGAAATGATGATGGAAGGACGAGACGCTCATGCCGATGTGATCTGCAAGGTCTTCGACGCGCAGCTGGCGTGCGAAATTCTCGCGCAGCCATGCGATGGCGCGGGCGATGCGGTTGCCGTGACTTCCAGCGGCAATGATGTTCATCAGCTGCCCGCCGGCCGGTCCGGTCAAAATGCGATAAAGGATTTCCTGTTCGATCAGCGGCGCCACGGCGGCAATGTCTGCGGGACGATCGAGCAGGCGCAGCAGGCGGATGGCCGCATCGAGAAGTTCCGGCGTGGCTGTGTTGACCACGATGCCGCGCTGCGCATTCGTCGGCTCCACCGGTGGATCGATAGGAACACGCCGCATGAGATCGAGCAGCTTTTCACTGTCGATGGCAAGCGAGATGCAGAAATGCGGCACTTCCCTGCTCGCCTCCACCACCCGCCACGCAACCGGCAGATCAAGCGATGTCAGGAGATAATCGCCGGCACCGTAGTTGATGGTGTCCGTCCCCAATTGGACGCTTTTCGATCCCTGGATAACCATGGCGAGACAAGGGCGATAACTGCCGTGGCAGGGAGCGCTCGGAGTCGTACGCCGGCTGATGCCAAGGGAGCCGATTGCCGTCTGCACCTCGCCGTCGCTGGTGGCATGCCGCGCGGCGATGGAAGCAATTTCCTGATAGACATTGAACGACAAGGACATAGGGGAAATCCCTTGACTGACGGAAGAGGTGTGTTTGATGTCATCTATCTAGAAAGCCTCTCGGCCCGCGCAAAGAGCGCACCATCATATTTTTGCAGGATCGTGCAAAAAGCTAGGAGGATCGCTCTAACGCCCGTTCGTTCTTCCATTGCATATTCCGCCGTCCCCAACTCCCGAAAGGATATTCAGATGGCTATTGCAAGAGGTTACGCTGCGACAGATGCGTCGAAGCCGCTTACCCCGTTCACCTTCGAACGCCGCGAGCCGAATGATGACGACGTCGTCATCGATATCAAATATGCCGGTATCTGCCATTCCGACATTCATACCGTCCGCAACGAATGGAAGAACGCCGTCTACCCGATCGTTCCGGGCCACGAAATCGCCGGTGTCGTCCGTGCCGTTGGCTCCAAGGTCACCAGATTCAAGGTCGGTGATCATGTCGGCGTGGGCTGTTTTGTCGATTCCTGCGTCGGTTGCGCCACGCGCGATCTCGACAATGAACAGTACATGCCGGGTCTCGTGCAGACCTATAACTCCGTCGAACGCGACGGCAAGACCGCCACGCAGGGCGGTTACTCCGACCATATCGTCGTGCGGGAAGATTACGTCCTCTCCATTCCGGAAAACCTGCCGCTAGATGCCTCCGCTCCCCTGCTCTGCGCTGGTATCACGCTTTATTCGCCGCTTCAGCACTGGAATGCCGGCCCGGGCAAGAAGGTGGCTATCGTCGGCATGGGCGGTCTTGGCCACATGGGCGTGAAGATCGGTTCAGCCATGGGCGCGGATATCACCGTGCTTTCGCAGACACTCTCCAAGAAGGAAGACGGCCTTAAGCTTGGCGCGAAGGAATATTATGCCACCAGCGATGCCTCGACCTTCGAAAAGCTCGCCGGTACCTTCGACCTGATCCTGTGCACCGTTTCGGCGGAAATCGACTGGAATGCCTATCTCGGCCTGCTGAAGGTCAATGGCACCATGGTGCTTCTCGGTGTGCCTGAACATGCGATCCCCGTGCACGCCTTCTCGGTCATCCCCGGCCGCCGTTCTCTGGCTGGCTCTATGATCGGCTCCATCAAGGAAACCCAGGAGATGCTGGATTTCTGCGGCAAGCACGACATCGTGTCCGAAATCGAAAAGATCGACATCAAGGACGTCAACGAGGCTTATGAGCGCGTGCTGAAGAGCGACGTACGTTACCGCTTCGTCATCGACATGGCGTCGCTCGACGCCTGATGCGTCAGGAAACGGCGAAACAGGAAACGGCGGGAAGCCATGCTTCCCGCCGTTTCTTTGTCACTTGCCTCACGCCTCGTCCTTCAGCGTTTCTTTCTGGGTGATCAGCCGCGCGCTGTGCTGGCCACTCAAGTAAATCCAAAGCCAGCTCCACGCCACGGCCAGCCGCGAACGCGTTCCGATCAGGAAATAGATATGGGCAAGTCCCCATATCCACCATGCCAGCACGCCCTTGAGCTTGAACCGGCCAAAATCGATCACCGCCGCGCGTTTGCCGATCGTGGCAAGATTGCCCTGATGGCTGTAGCGGAAGGGTGAAGGAAACGGCTTGCCGTCAAGCCGCGCCTTGATGACCTTCGCGACGTAAGCGCCCTGCTGCTTTGCCGCAGGCGCAATACCCGGCACCGGCTTGCCGTTTTCCTGATTGACGGCGGCGGTATCGCCGATGACGAAGATATCGGGATCGTCTTCCAGATTAAGCTGTGGCCCGACAATGGCCCGCCCTGCCCTGTCGGCGGCGGCATTGAGCCATTTGGCCGCGGGAGAAGCCTGCACGCCGGCGGCCCAGACGACCGTACGGCAGGGATAATGGGTCTCGCCCACCGTCACGCCCTCATCGCTGCAGGCCGTCACCGGCGTTCCGAGCAGAACCTCGACGCCAAGTTTCTCAAGCGCCTCCTTGGCATAGGCCGAAAGATCCTCCGTAAAGACCGGCAGCACGCGGGGACCAGCCTCGACGAGCAGCACGCGGGTCTTTCGGGTGTCAACGTTGCGGAATTCCGCCGGCAACGCCTTATGGGCAAGCTCTGCAATCATGCCTGCCATTTCCACGCCGGTCGGGCCTGCCCCTATGATGACAAAGGTTAGCAGTGCCTGTCGTTCCTCTTCGCTGGTCGCCAGTTCGGCGCGTTCGAAGGCAAGAAGCAGGCGGCGGCGAATTGTCGTTGCATCCTCCAGCGTCTTGAGACCCGGCGCGGAACGCTCCCACTCATCGTGACCGAAATAGGCGTGGCGTGCGCCTGTCGCGAGCACCAAAGTGTCGAAACGGATCGTTTCACCGGTGTTGAGATGCACGGTCCGGGCCGCCCGATCCACGCCGGTCACCTCGGCAAGCAGCGTCGTGACCTCCTTGCGATCGCGGTAGAGATGACGGATCGGCCACGCGATCTCGGATGTCGCCAGCGCAGTCGTCGCAACCTGATAAAGCAATGGCTGGAAAAGGTGATGATTGCGACGATCGATCAATGTGATGCGGACAGGGGCCCCCTCCAGCCCGTGTACCAGCTGCAAACCGCCGAAGCCTCCACCCACGACGACAACATGATGTTCTTGCATATGTCTCTGCCTTCAAAAGCCCGAGCATCGGTCCGGAAAGTGAATTCCGACTATCGGAAACGCCGATACTCAACCCAGAACCTAGTTCGGCGGGACCGGTTCCGACATATCTCCCGCCGCCCTCGCGCACGGAGCATGCGCAAGGCAGAACATAGGCGAAAAAATTGGCTTTGGTTATGAAATAGCCTGACCGCAGGCCTGCCGAAAACGCCGGACTGTTTCCGCCATGCCATATTCCAGGGCATCCGCCGTCAACCCGTGGCCAATTGAAACCTCGGCCAGATAAGGGATACGTTTCATCAGCTTTGGCAGGTTCGCGACGGTGAGATCATGGCCCGCATTGACGGCAAGTCCGAGCGCCGCAGCATGGTCCGCCGTCCGCCCAAGCGCCTCGACGAGCACATCGGCCTTGTGCGGATCGTCATAACAGCCGCCATAGGGCCCGGTATAAAGTTCGATACGCGCAGCGCCCGTCTCAGCCGCCAGTTCCACCGGCTCGCGTTCGCCGTCGCCATCTGCGAAAAGCGACACCCGCATGCCGCCCGATTTCAGCCGTCCGACGACCTGCTTTAGAAATTTCGCATGCGCGCGGAAATCCCAGCCATGATCGGAGGTTGCCTGCGACGGATCGTCAGGTACGAGTGTGACCTGTTCGGGCTGGGTCTTTTCGCACAGAAGGAGAAAATCCTCACTCGGATATCCTTCAATGTTGAACTCCGCGGAGGGAAACCTGTCATCGATCAGCGCGCGCAGGGCCGGTAGATCCGAGAAGCGGATATGGCGCTGGTCAGGCCGCGGGTGTACAGTCAGCCCGCTCGCCCCCGCCTCCAGTGCAATATGCCCGAAATGCGCGACATCCGGCCACGGAAGATCGCGGCGGTTGCGTAACATGGCAATTGCGTTCAGATTGACAGAGAGTTTTGCGGGCATGGCATCGGGCTCCGGTTTGGAATTGACATCCTGTTTCACGCAGGTTGACGCCGACCGCAAGGAGGCTGATAAATTTTTTATCATACCGGGAACGAAAGTGCGCATGACACGTTCCGGTTTTGATGTAGCGTTTGGCATTATGTTTTTATCGAAAAACGGTCTGTTGCGGGGGAATAAGCAACAGACGCCTTTAAAAAGGCAGACACGCTGCCGGAGAGCGCGAAGGGGGAGACAATGCAGGATGGCCGGATGCCGTTCGAAAGTCACGGCGACGAGGACAAACCTAATCTAAGGGTCAACAGCTTTCTACCGGATATAAGCCTGCCCTCATCGCTGCCCGCGGAACCGGTTCCGATCGCCGACATGGCCAATATCTTCGGAGTGACCCACCGTACCCTGCATTTTTACGAAGAAAAGGCACTGCTGACCTCTAAACGCATCGGACAGATGCGGGTCTATTCTCACCGCAACGTCCAGCGCATGGCCGTTATCAACGTTTGCCGCGAAGTCGGTATTTCCGTGGCTTCGATTACGGAGATCATGGAAAAACTGGTCCGTTCTCTCTCACAGGAAGAGGCAGACGATATATTTCGCGACGCACTAAGGCAGCGAAAGCGAGAGTTGACGGCGGAGCTTTCCACGCTCCAGCGCCAGGCCCAGCAGATCGAGGAACTGCTCGTCACCGATAGCGACGAAGATGGCGCGGACGCGGCCGAGCGGGGACAGGCAAACGACATCGCGCTAACCGATCCTGAACGGAAATGTCTCGAACTCATGGCGGAAGGATACGCCCCTGTCAGGCTCGCCCGCGCCCTTGGCCTTTCGGCAAACGAGCTTAACATCCTCGAAGCGAAGATTATCGGCAAGTTCAGCGCCAGCAACCGTTTTCAGGCGGTGGCCAAGGCGGTTCTGCTCGGCGTCATCCGCGCCTGATCAGGATCAGCGAACGATGGTCAGGGTCTCAGCCGCGCGGGTAATGGCGGTGTAAAGCCACCTCTCGCGCGAGTCCCGGAACGCATAACTCTCATCGAAGAGAACCACGTTATTCCATTGCGAACCCTGGGCCTTGTGCACCGTCAACGCATAGCCGAAATCGAATTCGTCATAACGCTTGCGCGTGGACCACGGAATTTCGGTCTCCACGTCCTCGAAGGCCGCCTTCAGCAGTTTGATCTTGGCCGCACCGCGATCCATATCGTCGTCTTCAGGCCGGATCATCAGGTTGATACCAGGCTTCACCGTCTCGCGCGACGAACTCATCACCTGCCACAGCGAGCCGTTGAGTAGGCCCTTGGCCGGATCGTTGCGAAGGCAGACCAGCTTGTCGCCCGATTGCGGATAATCGGCGGTAAAACCCTTCAGCTCGCGAAGACGTTGATTGTAGCGGCGGCGGGTGCGGTTGGTGCCAACCAGCACCTGATCGGCATCGAGCACTAGCGACTGCGTCACCTCGGATTTGGAGATCACCTGCGCGGAACCATAATCGCCGCGCATGATCTCCCGGCCTTCCCGCACATCCATGGCAAGATGGATGATGGGATTGTCCTTCGCCTGGCGATGGATTTCCGACAGCAGATAATCCGGCTCCTGCTCGGTAAAGAAGCCTCCGCCCGAAACCGGCGGCAGCTGGCCGGGATCGCCGAGCACGAGGATCGGCGTGCCGAAACTCATCAGATCCTTGCCAAGCTGCTCGTCTACCATCGAACATTCATCGATGATGATGAGCGCCGCCTTGGCGAGCGGACTCTGGCGGTTGATGGAGAACATCGGGGCAATCGAGGTCTTGCCGGTTTCTTCGTCTTCCACCGTCTCCTCTCCGCGCGGGCGGTAGATCAGGGAGTGGATGGTGCGGGCATTGGTCGCGCCGCGGGAACGCAGCACCTGCGCCGCCTTGCCGGTGAAGGCCGCAAACAGCACCTCTCCATCGACGTTTTCCGCAAAATGCTTGGCAAGCGTGGTCTTGCCGGTTCCGGCATAGCCGAACAGCCGGAAAACCGGCGACCGGCCTTCCTTGAGCCAGCGGGAAACAGCCTTGAGCGCTTCGTCCTGTTGCGGTGAAAATAACATGCGCCCTCATCGCAGGATTCGAGCCCGGTACGCAACAGAAAAAGAACGAAAGATGAATATCGTGAGCGCTGAAGCGCAGGTTTACGCCCGGTTTTCCCCGTTCGTCATCAGGCTGCTGAAAAAAATATTTTGCGAAGGGAATAAATCACGGACCAACGGTGTCTCTTGTTGTGCCGGCGGCTCGAGCCCGCCCGAACCAAGGAGGATATGTCCATGAAAATCCGCTTCATCGTCCCCGCCCTCGTTCTGGCCTTTGCCGGAACAGCCTATGCCGCCCCGGCGGTCGAAACGGTCAAGACCGCAAAAGGCAATGTGCTCGCAGGTGAAAAAGGCATGACGCTCTACACTTTCAAGAACGACAAGAAGGGCGTATCCAATTGTTATGACAAATGCGCCACGAACTGGCCGCCCTTCTTCGCTGCGGAGAATGCGAAAGCCGAAGGGGCTTACTCCATCGTGACGCGTAAGGACGGCAAGAAGCAATGGGCGAAGGACGGCATGCCGCTCTATTACTGGATCAAGGACACCAAGAAGGGCGATGCCACCGGCGACGGCGTGAACGGTGTGTGGGATGCAGCAAAACCCTGACGAGATGGAAGCTGCGACGCGGGGGAGACAGTCCCCCGCGGCCGGCAGCTTCGAAGCGGAGATGCTGGCCCTGATACCGATGCTGCGCCGTTATTCCCGCAGCCTTTCGCGCTCAGATACCGATGGAGAGGACCTGTTGCAGGACTGCGTCGAAAAGGCGCTGGCCAATAAAGCAACATGGCGCGGAACCGGTTTGAAATCATGGGCCTACACGATAATGACGAATCTTTATCGCAACCGCCACCGGACAGAGAAACGGCATCCTTCGGAAAGTCTCGATGAAACGATCGCCGCTGCCGAAACGCTGGGCGATACGCTGGAGAACGACCGCCTGCACGGCGCGCTTGCGCTGCTTTCGCCTGAGATGCGCGCCGTACTGATGCTGGTGACGGTGGAAGGCTACAGTTATCAGGAGGCGGCGGAGACATTGTCGATCCCGCTCGGCACCGTCATGTCCAGACTGTCCCGCGCCCGCGAAACTCTTCGCCAGCATCTGGCGGCGGATAATATCATTCCCCTGCGGAGACCACGATGAAACGGGCTGATGCCATAACCGAAGACGACCTGCACGCCTATGTCGACGGGCTTCTCTCCGACGATGACCGCGCGGCTGTCGAGGCATGGCTCGCGGAAAGACCGGAAGAGCAGAGCCGGGTGGAAGACTGGAAGAGACAGGCCGACAGCCTGAGAAATGCCTTCGCCTCCTATGCCGCCGCACATCCGCGTGACGCATCGATGCTGACTCACGAAAAGGTCGCACGCGCCTGGCGGCTTAAACCCCTTCTCCTGCGAACCGCGGCAGCCTTCCTGATCTTCACGGCGGGTGCGGCAGCCGGCAGGCTTCTGCCTTGGTCCGTTTCCACACCGCAGGATGTGGTGCTGGCATCGCTGACGACGGACATTCCTGCCCAGGCGAAATCCGCTTATCTCATCTACGCGAGCGAAGTGCGTCATCCCGTAGAGGTGGGGGCCGGGGAACAGCAGCATCTGGCAACCTGGCTTGGCAAGCGGCTCGGCTACCCTTTCGCGATTCCCGATCTTTCGAAGATTGGATATGACCTCGTCGGTGGGCGTCTTATCCCCGTCAGCGGCAAGCCGGGTGCGATGTTGATGTACCAGGACAGGACCGGCAGGCGGGTGACGGTGCTGATAGGCCACAACGAGGAAAACCGCACCACCAGTTTCCGCATGGCCAGCGCCGATGGAATCGAGACCTTCTACTGGATCGACAACGAGCTGGGTTACGCCGTCTCCGCGGAACTGACGCGAGCCGAGGTACAGGCGATCGCCGAGGAATGTTACCGGCAGTTCCCGACATAGGGTCGCCGAGTGGAGCCGTTATTTCAGCATCGGCCAGAGACTGATGACGAGAAGCACGGCCATGCTGATGTTGAACCATTTGAGCCGGACTGGAACGGAGAGCCAGTCGCGAAGCGCCGAGCCGAAACCGGCCCAGGTGGAAACACTGGGAAGATTGACGGCAGCGAAGGCCACCCCCACAAGCATTACGGTAAGGAAATACTGCGTTTCGTCCGTATATGTCGCCATTGCCGTGACCGCCATCACCCACGCCTTGGGATTGACCCACTGGAACGCCGCTGCCGCAAGAAAACTCATCGGCTGCGAAGTCGCCGTGCCTTCATGGAGGCTGCGGGACGTTCCGATTTTCCACGCGATCCAGACGAGATAAAGCCCACCCGCAAATTTCAGCCCGGTGTAAAGTGCCGGTACCGAATGCAACAGTGCCCCGAGGCCAAATCCGACCCCGATCAGCAGCGAAAGAAAGCCCGCACCGATGCCGAGCATATGCGGGACGGTGCGACGGAAACCAAAATTCACGCCGGAAGCAAACAGCATCATATTGTTCGGACCGGGCGTGATGGAGGTGGTGAAGGCAAACAGCACCAGCGCGATAAATGTCTCGGCAGTCATGATCTCTCCTGTGAAGGCAACCCTACCCACGGGACCGCCATCAGACCAGCCCGGCAAACCGATCGACGAGGTCAATTTTTTTGATGGATCGATCCCGCCCGTGCCGGGTTGAGAAGTCGGAACAAAGGCTTATTCTTTCCGCGAAAACCCTGGAGCGAAACGATGTATGATGACATTCCCTACGTTGCCCTCCCATCCGGAAAAGAGGTCCCAGCCCTCGGCCTCGGGACGTGGAACATGGGGGAGACGAGATCATCCGCCGAGCAGGAGGTTGAAAGTATCCGACGGGCCATCGACCTTGGCATGACGTTGATTGACACTGCGGAAATGTACGCGGACGGCCGATCGGAAGAGATAGTCGGCAGGGCTATCGTCAATCATCGCGAAGACGTGTTTCTGGTAAGCAAGGTCTATCCTTGGAATGCCAGCGCCACCGGCACTGTCGACGCCTGCGAGCGCAGCCTCGCCCGGCTCGGCACCGACCACATCGATCTCTATCTGCTGCACTGGCGCGGAGAGCACCCACTCGAAGAAACCGTGGCGGCTTTCGAAAGACTGAAGAGGGACGGCAAGATCGGCGACTGGGGCGTCTCCAATTTCGACACGGACGACATGGAAGAGCTTTTCGCTGTTCCTGACGGCAGGAACTGCGCCGCCAATCAGGTACTTTACAATCTGTCCCGACGCGGGCCGGAGTTTTCGCTGTTGCCCTGGTGCCAGCAACACGGCGTGCCACTGATGGCCTATTCTCCCATAGAACAGGGCCGTATTCTCAAGAACCATGAACTCATACGCATCGCCAAGGCCTATCAGGCGACCCCGGCGCAACTGGCTCTGGCTTTTCTGCTGGAAAGGGAAGGCGTCATCGCGATCCCGAAATCCTCGAATCCCGCGCGCGTCGAAGAAAATCGCGGCGCGACCGATCTTGATATAACCGAGGAGGACTGGGCCGCCCTGGATGCCGTCTTCCCCCCGCCAACGCGCAAGACGGCGCTGGAAATGCTTTGACGCAACAAACGGTTAGGAGACACGTCGGAATCAATCGCTCAAGCGGTTGAATCGGAATGTGAACGCCAAGTCCCATAGGCAGCCCTGTCGCCCAAGGGAAAATCAGGCGGACCAATCGAAACGGCGCGGCAAGCCGCGCCGTTGCATCACGAGAACGCACCGTGCCTATTGCGGTATCCGGTGCTCATATTCCTCTTTCAGACCCAGCCATGTTTCCCAGAAGGGTTCCGGCTCCTCCTCCTGAAGGCGGGCAGCGAGAACATCAAGGTGCACGTGCCAACCGGCGCTGACATTGAGCCTTGTGGTGCGATCCGCCAGCCGGCGATGGATCAGCGTCAGGAGCACGTCCTTGCCAAGAGCCTGGAGTTCGATGGAAACCTCGGCACCCTCGCCCCATGTGAAGACAAGGCGGTGCGGCGGAACAACCGTAATAATGCGGGAAGCCATCCTGTGTTCTTCGGAAAAGCCCTCAGGGCGGCGTCCGGGTGGATTGGAAAGTTCATCATTCCGCCACACCAGCTCGAATGGTGCGCCGGCGGCAAGCCGCATCTCGCCGGAAGCCAGCCAGCGGCGGCGAAGGTCGCTTTCCGTCAGATAGGCCCATACCCGTTCGACCGGCCCCGGCAGCAGCCGCTCGATCTTCAGGGTCGTCGGTTCAACGAGGCGACCATAAGTGTCAGGCATTGCAATATCAGCCATTGTCATTTCCTCCATCTGCAGGGGTTTTTCCCTGATCTTCCTCCCTGAGCATCTGCTCAAGAATATCGAGGCGGCTGCCCCAGAACTGCCGGTAGAAATCCAGCCATTCATGCGCTTCTTCCAGCCGTTCCGGCGCAAGGCGGCAGACATGGATACGCCCCCTCACCTCACGGCGGATGAGCCCCGCATTTTCCAGCGCCTTGATGTGCTTTGAAGCCGCAGCGAGCGAGATGTCGAACGGCTGAGCCAACTGTGTCACCGTTCGCTCACCGCGGGAAAGATCCCGCAGCATCGTGCGTCGTGTGGCGTCGCCCAAGGCATGAAAGACAGTGTCTAGATGTGAAGCGGATAATTCAACCATGTTGTTGAATATAGACTCCCGCCCAAGAAAGTCAACCATATGGTTGAATATATATCAGCCAAGAGCAGGCCATAAAAAAACCCGCGGCGAACCGCGGGCTTGTATTCCAACATCTGCTCTGCACTCGGAGAAATCACATCCCCTGCGAACCACGGTTCATCGCGGCAATGCCCGTGCGGCAGATTTCGATCAGGCCGAGCGGCTTGATGATCGCCACGAACTGGTCGATTTTCGACGACTTGCCGGTGATTTCGAAGATGAAATGCTCCACCGTCGCATCCACGACCTTGGCCTGAAACGCATCGGCAAGCCGCAACGCCTCGGCACGGACTTCACCGGTGCCGGCAACCTTGATCAGCGCCACTTCCCGCTCGATCGGCCGCTCCTGCCCCAGTTCGCGGGCGCGAACGGTCAGGTCGAGAACCCGGTGCACCGGCACGATCCGTTCCAGCTGCGCCTTGATCTGCTCCAGCACGATGGGCGTGCCGCGCGTGACGATGGTGATGCGCGAGAGATGCGCCTCATGTTCGGTTTCCGAAACCGTCAGGCTTTCAATGTTGTAGCCACGGCCCGAAAACAGCCCGATGACCCGAGCCAGCACGCCGGGCTCGTTGTTGACGAGAACCGACAGCGTGTGGTTTTCGACGGCGGCCGTTTCCTTCTGAATGAAGTAGGCAGAGCCGGTGGGTTGTAGGTGTGCGTTCATGTCCTTTTCCTCTCCCGGCTCAGACTAGCTGACGGCCCTTGGCGTCAATGGCGTTGGCAACTGCTTCATCCGTCGCCTCATCCGGCAGCAGCATCTCGTTATGAGCCTTACCAGACGGAATCATCGGGAAGCAATTGGCGAGATTGGCAACACGGCAATCGAAAATGACCGGCTTCTTGACCGCGATCATCTCGGCAATCTTGTCATCCAATTCCTTCGGGTCGTCGCAATACATGCCAACCGCGCCATAGGCTTCGGCCAGCTTGACGAAATCGGGCATGGCTTCCGTATAGGAGTTGGACAGGCGGTTGCCGTGCAGCAGCTGCTGCCACTGGCGCACCATGCCCATATACTGGTTGTTGAGGATGAAAATCTTCACCGGCAGGCCGTACTGGATGGCGCAGGACATCTCCTGAATGCACATCTGGATCGAGGCGTCACCGGCAATGTCGATAACCAGCGCTTCGGGGTGCGCGACCTGAACCCCGATGGCCGCCGGCAGGCCATAACCCATCGTGCCGAGACCGCCCGAGGTCATCCAGTGGTTCGGCTCCTCGAAGCCAAAAAACTGCGCCGCCCACATCTGGTGCTGGCCGACTTCCGTGGTGATGTAGGTGTCACGCCCCTTCGATGCCTCATAAAGCCGCTGCAGGGCATATTGCGGCATGATGACATCGTTGGAATTCTTGTAGGCGAAGGAGTTGCGTGCGCGCCAGCGCTCGATCTGCGCCCACCAATCCGCCGTCTGCGCCTTCTCAGGCTTCTTCGGCAAAGCGCGCCACAGGCGAACCATGTCTTCGAGGACATGGCTGACATCACCAATGATCGGAACGTCGACGCGAACCGTCTTGTTGATCGAGGAGGGATCGATATCGATATGGATCTTCTTCGAATTCGGCGAGAAAGCGTTGATGCGGCCGGTAATACGGTCGTCGAAACGCGCGCCGACGCAGACGAGAACGTCGCAATCATGCATCGTCATGTTGGCCTCGTAGGAACCGTGCATGCCCAGCATGCCGAGCCAGTTCTTGCCGGACGCCGGATAGGCACCGAGACCCATCAATGTCGACGTGATCGGGAAGCCGGTCAGCTCGACCAGTTCACGCAGCAACCGGGTTGCTTCCGGGCCGGAATTGATGACGCCGCCGCCGGTGTAGAAAACCGGCTTTTTCGCCTTCGACATCAGTTCGATGGCGGCATGGATGGCGTTGAGGTCGCCCTGAACCTTCGGCTTGTAGCTCTTCTGCTGGACGGCAGCCGAAGGCGGCGTGTAGGTGCCGGTGGCGAACTGGATGTCCTTCGGGATATCGACAACGACAGGACCCGGACGTCCGGTCTGCGCAATGCGGAAAGCCTCATGGATGATACCAGCCAGTTCGTTGACGTCCTTCACCAGCCAGTTGTGCTTGGTGCAGGGGCGCGTGATGCCAACAGTATCGCATTCCTGGAACGCGTCCGAGCCGATCAGCGTGGTGGGAACCTGGCCGGACAGGCAGACGAGCGGAATGGAATCCATCAGCGCATCCTGCAGGGGAGTAACTGCATTGGTCGCGCCGGGACCTGAGGTGACGAGCATGACACCGACCTTGCCGGTCGAGCGGGCATAACCTTCAGCCGCATGGCCAGCGCCCTGCTCATGGCGCACGAGAATATGCTGGATGTCTTCCTGCTGGAAAATCTCGTCATAGATCGGAAGTACGGCGCCGCCGGGATAACCGAAGATGTGCTCGACGCCGTTGTCCTTCAGCGCCCGCAAAACGATCTCCGCACCTGTCATGCGATTGCTGTTTTCCGTATTGTCCTTATCCGTCATTGCCTGTTTCCATCCCGCTTTGGCTTTGGATATCGAGGAGCCCGAGGGCCTGTTTGAAGACATAAAAAAAGGCCCCTAGAGGAGCCTCGTTCAGCGCATGGGTGCTTTCGCCGGATGGTTACACCATCCTGCCCATGCGCCGTCCCACCACGATAAGTACGTTAAGATTTTTCATGGGCCGGAGTGTTAGCCACAAAAGCCCCAGCCGTCAACGCATATTGCATGAAAAAATCACCGTCGCCTTCTTTTATTACCGGAAAGCGCGTCTGCGCGAAATTTTCGAACGCAAGTGATACACCTGTTGTTAAGCATAATCTTTTATACCGGGAAGGCAGATGCTGCCGGAACCACCGCGATCATCCGCATGTACCGGGAAAAAATGTGAGTAACGACACGTTTCATAACGCATCCCGCATGGGCGAAAACGAACGGCGATCCGGCGAGCAGCCGGCCAACCGCATGCTCGGCCGTGTCATCGCCTGCGACGGCGCACGCGCCACCATTGTTGCGGAAACCGAACCGGGTACCACAGACGTATCGCAGCTCTGGTCCGTCGGACGCCTGATCTCCATTGAAATGGGCACGAGCCGCGTCGCCGCGCTTGTCTTTGCCATGCGGACCGGCGAAGAATACTGGGCGCCAGACAAGCCGAACAGGCTGCTGATCGACGTTGAACTCGTGGGCGAGGTTTATCGTACCGAAGATGGCAGCGAACGCTTTTCCACCGGCATCTCCCGTTATCCCTATCTCGGCGCGGTCGCGCATCGTATCCGTGCGAGCGACCTCTCCAGGATTTACGACGGCGGCAAGCGCGACGCCTGCGTCATCGGCAAGCTGACGCAGGACGATACGATCAATGCCGCCATCAATATTCCGCAGATGCTGGCCAAACATTTCGCCGTTGTCGGTTCGACCGGTGTGGGCAAGACCACTGCGGTCTCCCTGCTTTTGAACAAGGCAATCGAGACCGACCCGAAACTGCGTGTCCTCATTCTTGATCCGCACAACGAATTCGCCGCCGCCTTCCCAGATCATTCCGTCGTCATCGACACCGATACGCTGGACCTTCCCTTCTGGTTGATGCGCCTTGAGGAGTTCGCGGAGGTTGTGTTCCGCGGCCGCAAGCCCGTGCCGGAGGAAATGGATGTTCTGCGGGATCTGATTCCCGAGGCGAAAAAAGCATTTCGCGGAACCGAAGGTTCGGCCGTTCGCCGCACCTCCGACAAGAGCGCGATCACACCGGACACGCCGGTTCCCTACCGCATCGCCGATCTTCTCGCCCTCATTGACGAGCGCATCGGGCGGCTGGAGGGGCGTGGCGAAAAACCGGCGCTGCGCACGCTGAAAGGCCGCATTCTTTCGGCCATCAACGACACGCGCTATAATTTCATGTTCTCCAGCAATACGATCAGCGACACGATTCTGGAAACGGTGGCGCATATTTTCCGCATTCCCGGGGAAGGCAAACCGATTTCGGTATTCCAACTGTCGGGCATCCCGTCCGAAGTGGTAAACTCGGTGGTTTCCGTTCTTTGCCGTATGTCCTTCGAACTGGCGGTGCTGGCGCGCGGTTCGCTGCATATGCTCGTGGTGTGCGAGGAAGCGCACCGTTATGTTCCCGCCGACCCCGAGCGCGGCTTTTTCCCCACCCGGCAATCCATCGCCCAGATTGCCAAGGAAGGCCGGAAATACGGCATTTCGCTGGGCATCATCACCCAGAGACCCAGTGAGCTGGATCAGACAATCCTGTCGCAATGTTCGACTGTTTTCGCCATGCGGCTGTCGAACGAGATCGACCAGAAGATCATTCTCTCGGCTGTGCCGAACGCATCGGCCTCAACCACAAGCTTTCTTTCCTCCATCGGCAATGGCGAAGCCATCGCCTTCGGCGAGGCAGTCGGGGTGCCAATGCGCATGCGTTTCGACCGGGTGCCCACCATCAAATTGCCCAAGGCGAGCGGCACGATCAGCCACGCCAGCCAGGAAACGCCCGATACCGTTGACCTGAACGCCATCGTCACCCGCATGCGCGCCGCAAGCAGACCGGTTATCACAGGCTTTCAGCAGAGCGTGGAAGCGGCCTTTTCAGATCCGGCGGAACCGACCGCGCGGCCTCTCGATGCCGCCGATATCGATCCCTGGAAGCGGGAGTTGGGCGCGGCCGTAAGCGAGGAATACGAACCCTACCGCCCGGACATGCTACCTGGGCGCGCCCTGCCTGCATCACAAAATCCGGTAGGCACCGACACCGCCTCCAGCGCCGTCAACGAGTTGCGCAAAGCCGGTTTCCAGATGCAGGCGCAGAATGGTCCCCAGGGTGATACACGCCCGTCGCTGCGTGAAAGCCTGCTCAAGAAACCGCTCGGCAGTCTCTACAGGAAAGATTGAGTTCCTTCACGGCTGAATACGCATCCAGTCTTCATCCATCTGGTTGCGGAACCATGTCATCTGCCGTTTGGCGTATTGTCGGGTTGCAGCGGCCGATCTTTCAACTACATCCGCCGTGCTCATGCGCCCGGCCAGCATTTCAGCGATCTGGCCAACGCCAATCGCCTTCATGACGGTGGCATCGGCCGGAAGATCGAGGGCGAGAAGCGCCTGTACCTCCTCCACCGCACCGCTATGCATCATGGCTTCGAAACGCCGGTTGATACGCGCATGCAATACCGGCCTCTCCGGCAGGACCACGAGTTTTTGCGCCCGGTCCGGATCAACGATCATCGGGCCACGGGCAAGCTGAAAATCCCTGATGGACTTCCCGGTCGCTTCAAGCACCTCCAGCGCGCGGACAATACGCTGGCCGTCTCCCGGCTGGAGCATGTCGGCCATGACGGGATCGCGCCGGACAAGCTCGGCGTAAAGGATGGCTGCGCCTTCTTCGATCAACCGGGCCCGCATCGGCTCACGGATCGTGTCCGGAATGGCAGGCATGTCGGAAAGCCCGCCTGTCAGCGCCTTGAAGTAAAGCCCCGTGCCGCCGACGATGACGGGGAAACGCCCCTGCCCGCGCAGATCGGCAAGCACGACGGAGATGTCCCGCAGCCATTCGCCCGTGGAGTAGAGGCTGCTCGCCGGCACGTGACCGTAGAGGAGATGCGGCACCCCCTCCATCTCGTCTTCGGACGGTCGGGCGGTCAACACGCGCAGCGTGTCGTAAACCTGCATGCTGTCGGCATTGATGACGACACCGTCCCGCTCCACAGCCAGACGAAGCGCAAGCGCGGACTTGCCGCTAGCCGTCGGGCCGGTTATCAGGATCGCATCAAAATTCTCATCAAGGTTTTTCATCATGGCTCTGGTTGCCACGCTTATCGCCAATCCGTCAAATCCTGTTCTGACACCGGCCCTCGGCGAAGCGGCCGCGAAGGCCGTGAACGCATCGGGCCTCTACTGGCTGGCGGACGGGATTGCCTGCGATATCGCACTGCCCTCCGGCACCGCAATAGAGCAGGCACACAGGGCTATCGCTGACACCCTCGCCGGCCAGCCGATCGATATCGTAATCCAGGAGCAGGACCAGCGTCGCAAGAAACTCCTGATCGCAGACATGGATTCGACCATGATCGGTCAGGAATGCATCGATGAGCTGGCAGCTGAAGTCGGGCTGAAGGACAAGGTCTCCGCCATCACCGCACGCGCCATGAACGGCGAAATCGCCTTTGAACCGGCACTGCGGGAGCGCGTCGCGTTGCTGAAAGGACTGCCGGTTGCTGTCATCGATGACGTCATCGAAAAGCGCATCACGCTGACCCCGGGTGGCAAGGAACTCATCGCCACCATGAAGGCGAAAGGCTATTACACGGCCCTCGTGTCAGGCGGTTTCACCGTCTTCACCAGCCGTGTCGCCGCGGTGCTCGGTTTTGACGAGAACCGCGCCAATCTGCTTGGTGAGGCAAATGGCGAGCTTGATGGCACCGTTGCCGAACCCATCCTCGGAAAACAGGCCAAGGTGGATGCGTTGAATGATATTGCTGCCAAACTCGGCATTTCTCCAGATGAGGCGATGGCGGTTGGCGATGGAGCCAATGATCTGGGCATGCTGCATGTCGCGGGCGCGGGCGTGGCCCTGCACGCCAAGCCGGCCGTGGCGGCCGAAGCGCAGATGCGCATCGACCATGGCGACCTGACGGCGCTTCTTTATATTCAGGGTTATCGAAAGACGGACTTTGTCACCCCATGATCATTCGCGAGACTCCAAGACTTATTCTGCGGGAGTGGAAGGAGAGCGACCGAGACCTTTTCCGTGAAATCAATGCCGACGAGAAGGTCATGGAATTTTTCCCCTTCCGCCGCAGCCATCAGGAAGCGGACGCGGTTCTCGAAACCATCAATGGCATGATCCGCGGCAGTGGTTATGGCTTCTATGCGATGGAGCAGCGGGAAACAGGCGAATCCATGGGATTTTGCGGTATTTCGCCCGTCCTTAATCTCGACCCGCCCTTCCCGGTCGGCACCATGGAGATCGGCTGGCGGCTCGCCACCCGTTTCTGGGGACATGGCTATGTCACCGAAGCGGCGCAGTCGCTGCTCGTGATGGCCTTTGACGAAAAGGAGACGCCGGAAATCGTCTCCTTCGCTGTCTGGAACAACCACCGTTCGACCGCCGTGATGGAGCGAATCGGGCTGAAACGTGATCCCTTGCGGGATTTCGACCATCCCCGCGTGCCCGCGGAGACGCATCCCCATCTGCGTCCGCACGTCACCTATGCGCTGACGCTGGAGCAATGGCGGGCGCGTTGACGTCGTGACCCGCCGGTCCGGAATTATTTCACCGCGGCGTTGCCACCATCGGCAAAAAGCGCCGCGCCAGCGACAAAACTCGCCATCGGGCTGGCGAGGAAAAGCGCTGCCTGCGCCATTTCCTCGGGTTGGGCGATGCGTTTCATCGCATGCAGGCCGGCGGCCCAGTCCTTTTGTGCCTGATCCCCTGCCATCGGCGTGTCCACACCCCCGGGCAACAACGCATTGGCGCGAACGCCGCGGGCGGCATAATCGGCGGTAATACCCTTCACCAGCCCCATCAGCGCGGCCTTCGCAGCGCCATAAGCCGACATGCCCGGTATGCCGACACTGGTGCCGACGAAGCTTGAGGTAAAGACGATAGAACCGCCGCCGCGCCTCAGCATCAGCGGAATCTGATAGCGCGCGCCAAGAAAGGCGGAAGTCAGGTTGACGTTAAGCACGTAATCCCATTCGTCAGGCGAAATTTCCGCCAGCGGCTTGGCGGCACCCACGCCGCCCGCATTGTTGACGGCGATATCGAGACCACCAAAAACGTCGATGGCCGCCTCGGCCAAACGGGAATGGGTTTCCGCAACGCCAGCGTCGCCGGCAACCGTGTGCACAGGTCCGCCCGCCTCACGAATCTCGGCGGCAACCTCGTCCAGCGCCTTTTCGCCGCGCGCATTAATGACGACGGCGGCGCCATGAGCGGCAAACAGGCGCGCCGTCGCGCGGCCGATGCCGGACGACGCGCCGATGATGATGGCGACTTTGTTTTCAAGTAATTTCATAGCCTTGGCCTCCGTTCGGTGGAGGCCAAGGCTTAAAGAGCCGGCAGCATCGGAACCACCCGATTCCTGCCCGACCGTGCGGAAAGCGTTATTCCAGCGGCAGCGCCACCACGCGCAGATTGCCCTGCGCATCGGCCACCATCATGTGGGCGTTCTTGCGGCCTTCCGATTTCAGACCATTCACCCGCACCAGCACGTCGCCCGGAACCTCCATGAAGTCCTGTCCGACTTCCACAATCACATCGCCTGCCTTCATGCCCTTCTGTTCTGCGGACGAACCCGGATCGACACTTGCGACCAGCACGCCTTCAACGCTCTCGGCAATGCCCTTTTCCGTCCGCAACTCATTGCTGAGCACAACGAGATTCATGCCAAGCACGCTCTGCGGCGCTTCACGCACCTCCGGAGTCTGATCCTGGG
Source organism: Agrobacterium sp. 5Ca39 (assembly GCF_055382365.1). Lineage (NCBI taxonomy): Bacteria > Pseudomonadati > Pseudomonadota > Alphaproteobacteria > Hyphomicrobiales > Rhizobiaceae > Agrobacterium > Agrobacterium sp. 5Ca39. The sequence goes on from NZ_AP026436.1 coordinate 1,658,310, forward strand.
CTTGATCGTCGCCGCCATCATTGTCTTCCGGCGCGATCACACCGCTGTCGCCGTCGTCAGTCTGCTGGTCGTCAGTCGAAGCTTTCTCATCCGTAGTATCCTGCAGCTGGCCCAGCTTGACCTTGACGGTCTCTTCCTTTCCGTCGCGCAGGATGACGACATCGACTTCCTTGCCAACCGGGCTTTCCGCCACGATCCGCAGAAGGTCGCGCATCTCGTGAATATCCTTGCCATCGAATTTCAGCACGACGTCGCCAGCCTGGATCGGACCGTTTTCCACCGGGCCGCCCTTGGCGACCCCGGAAATCAGCGCGCCCTTGGCGCTGTCCATGCCGAGGCTCGCGGCCACATCGTCCGTGACCGGCTGGACGCGAACACCCAGCCAGCCGCGGCGGGTCTCTCCGAATTCGATCAGTTGCTGAACGATGTTCTGTGCAAGCTCCGTCGGCACGGCGAAACCGATACCGATCGAACCGCCGCTCGGCGAAATGATCGCCGTATTGATGCCAATCACCTCGCCCTTCATGTTGAAGAGCGGTCCACCGGAGTTACCCTTGTTGATGGCCGCATCCGTCTGGATGAAATTGTCATAAGGGCCGGCATTGATATTGCGGCCGCGCGCTGAAATGACGCCAACGGTCAGCGATCCGCCAAGCCCGAAGGGGTTACCGACCGCCATTACCCAGTCGCCAATGCGCATGCTGCGCGAATCGCCAAATTTGACCGCCTTCAGCGGCGTTTTTGGCTCCACCTTCAGAACGGAAAGATCGGTCTTGGTATCGGTGCCGACAAGCGTCGCCTTGAGCTTCGAGCCATTCGGAAAAATCACCTCGATGGCATCGGCACCCTCGATGACGTGGTTGTTGGTGACGACATAACCGGCGGGATCGATCACAAAACCGGACCCGAGGGAATTGACCTTTTCACCGCCTTCCGGCTTCTGGCTGTCGAAATAATCCTTGAAGAACTCCTGGAAGGGCGAACCTTCCGGCAGACGTGGCGGAACCGGCCCCTTGCCATCTGTCTTGACGTTCTGCGACGTGGAAATATTCACCACCGCATCCAGCAGCGGCTCGGCAAGATCGGCAACAGATTCCGGCCCGTGGCTTTGCGCGCCCGCCGGAAGCGGCGCCGCAAGGCTGCCCGCAACAAGCGCTATTACCGCGACTGCGGAAATGCTGCTGCGAAAAGGCGAAAGAAGGGTCACGGCCATATGCGTCCTCGCGTTTCAAATCGTCTTGCCCTGCATATATCGTCAAAGCATAAGGCGGAATGATGAAGTGTAAAAATACCTTTTCGTGAACAGGCGGGGGACGCCTTGCCCTTAGCCACAGCATTGGCACGAAACCCCACCAAAAAGAAAGGGCCGGTAAAAACCGGCCCCTCCAAATTCATTTTATCCGCTATCAGTTCGCCGGCGCAGGTGCGGGCGCGGCCGGAGAGGCAGGGGCCGCACCGTCGATATTGTTGAAATAACGGAAGAAGGTCGAGTCCGGCGACAGAACCAGCGTCGTGCCATTGCCGTTCAGTGCGTTGGCATAGGCCGACATGGAACGATAGAACTCGAAGAAGTTCGGATCGCGCTGGAAAGCCTCGCCGAACACCTTGTTACGCTCCGCATCGCCTTCACCGCGCAGAACTTCGGACTGGCGGCGAGCGTCGGATTCCAGTTCCACAACCTGACGGTCGGCGATAGCGCGGCGGCGCTGCGCTTCTTCGTTACCACGGGCGCGGATCAGTTCGGCTTCCGCAAGACGCTCCGACTTCATGCGTTCGAAGGTCTGCTGGGAGACTTCCTGCGTAAGGTCGGTACGGCGGATGCGGACATCGACGATGCTGATGCCGAGCGATTCCGCATCGGGACGCAGATCGTCACGCACTTCCTGCATCATCGACGCACGTGCATCCGACAGCGCCGATTCGAAGCCGCGCAGACCGTAAACCCGGCGCAGCGATGCGTCGAGACGGGTGCGCAGGCGCGATTCAGCCGACATCTGGTCACCGGAGACCGTCTGCCGGAAGCGGCGCGCATCCGTAATACGGTACACCACGAAGGCGTCGACCTCGTAGAACTTGCCGCCGGAAACCTGAACACGGATATTATCGTGGTCGAAACGCAAGGCGCGGTTCTCGATATATTGCACGCGGTCAGCATCCATGAAGGCGAAGGGCAGCTTGAAATAGAGGCCTGGCGCTGTTTTCACGTCCTGGATTTCACCGAAGCGGACGACGATGGCCTGCTGGCGCTCGTTGACCACGAAGATCGACGAATAACCGAGAAAAAGCAGGACGGCGAGACCGACGAGAACGGCTGTAAGACGGTTACCCATATCAGTTGCCTCCCTGCGGTGCTGCGCCCGGATTGTTGCGCATGATCTCGTTCAGAGGCAGATAAGGCACCACGCCCTGTTTTTCATCGATGATGATCTTGTTGGATCCCTTCAGGACCTGTTCCATCGTTTCCAGGAACATGCGCTGACGGGTCACGTCAGGCGCGGTGCGATACTGGTCATAGATGGAGACAAAGCGCTGCGCCTCACCCTGCGCCTCGTTGACGACGCGCGACTTGTAGGCGTTCGCCTCTTCGAGGATCTGCGCGGCCTGACCGCGAGCGGCGCCGAGCTTCTGGTTGGCGTATTGATTGGCTTCCTGAACGAAGCGGTCTTCGTCCTGCTCGGCACGCTGCACTTCATCAAACGCGTCGGCCACTTCACGCGGCGGCGCCGCATCTTCGATGGCCACGGCATTGATGGAAATGCCGGCGCCATAACCGTCCATGGTGGACTGGATGATGGTACGCACATCCGCCGCAATCGCCTGACGGTTATCGCGGAAGATATCCTGCGCCGGACGACGGCCGACGACTTCGCGCATGGCGCTTTCGGAAACCTGCTGCAGCGTCTCGGCCGGGCTGTCGACGTTGAAGAGATAGGATTTCGGATCGGAAACCGTATAGAGCACCGAGAACTGAACATTCACGATGTTCTGGTCGCCGGTGAGCATCACGCCGCTCGACGAGGACGACGAGGCCCGCGAACCGATATTCTGCTGCTGCTCGGTGACCTTGACGATTTCAACCGTCTCGATCGGCCACAGATGGAAATGCAGACCGGGCATCGAGATTTCGTCCTTCGGACGGCCGAAACGCAGCTCCACCCCGCGCTCGTCCGGCTGGACGGTGTAGATGGACTGGATGCCGAGGAAAACCAGCACGACGAGAACCACGATGGCAACTGCGCCGCCATTGAAACCGCCGGGCAGCACATTTTTGAAACGGTCCTGGCTGCGCCGGATGATCTCTTCCAGATCGGGCGGACCGCCATTGCCGCCGCCACCGCCGCGAGGCCGGTTAGGCCCCTGCCCCCACGGGCCGCCACCGCCGCCCTGGTTGTTTCCTCCACCGCCGCCGCCCCATGGGCCGCCGCCGCCATTCTGATTGCTCCAGGGCATCAATACCTCTTTGTAAAAGCCTCTCCCGGTTCCGTTCGAAAGCGATTGCTCGCGTGCGGCGGGAATATCGACCCGTTATAGGAAGGAGAAGCGTTCGTTTCAACGCAGAGGTGGTAACTAAATACCCAATCTGGGTAAATAGTTCACTTTGCCGCGGCTCTCCGCATATACGTGGTAAACAGAACGGGATAATTGTCCTTTTCCCCAGCGGGAGCCGGGATTTCCTCGGTTTTCTCAAAAACGGCGGGATCGATCTCCGGGAAAAAAGTGTCGCCATCGAGCTTTACCGCGACGTGGGTGACGGAAAGTTGATCGGCGAAGGGCATGGCCTGACGGTAGATCTCTCCACCACCGGCCACGAAGACCTCATCCACGCCCAGTTCCCCAGCCTTGCTTTTGGCGAGCTTCAAGGCCTCCTCCAGTGAGGAGACGACATCGACACCCTGCGGCCGGTAATCGGCATTACGACTGACGATGATATGCGGGCGGCCGGGCAACGGACGCTCGCCGACGGATAAAAACGTCTTGCGACCCATGATGAGCGGCTTGCCCATCGTCATCGCCTTGAAGCGCTTGAGGTCGGTGGAAAGCTTCCACGGCATGTCGAGGTCGCGGCCGATGACGCCGTTCTCGGACACTGCGACGATGATGATGATACGCGGCTCGGTCATACCGCGATCGGTGCCTTGATGCTTGAATCGGCCTCGTAGTTTTCCAGCGTAAAGTCTTCGAACTTAAAGCCGAAAAGGTCCTTGACATCAGGATTGAGGCGCATCGTCGGCAAGGCCTTCGGCGTGCGCGTCATCTGCAGCCGCGCCTGTTCGAAATGGTTGGCATAGATATGCGCATCACCGAGCGTGTGGACGAAATCGCCCGGTTTCAGACCAACCACCTGCGCGACCATCAGCGTCAAAAGAGCATAGGACGCGATGTTGAACGGCACGCCGAGGAAAATATCGGCGGAACGCTGGTAAAGCTGGCAGGAGAGCTTTCCGTCAGCAACATAGAACTGGAACAGGCAGTGGCAGGGCGGCAGCGCCATCTCGTCCACCAGCGCCGGGTTCCAGGCGGAGACAATATGACGGCGCGAGTTCGGGTTGGTTTTCAGGCCCTCGATCAGAAGCGCGATCTGGTCGATGTGGCGTCCGTCCGGCGCGGGCCAGGACCGCCACTGTGCGCCATAGACCGGGCCTAGATCGCCGTTCTCATCGGCCCATTCATCCCAGATGGAAACGCCGTTTTCCTTGAGATAGGCGATATTGGTATCGCCGTTCAGGAACCACAGGAGTTCATGGATAATGGACCGCAGATGCAGCTTCTTGGTGGTGAGGACCGGAAACCCCTCTGCAAGGTCGAAACGCATCTGGTAACCGAACACCGAGCGCGTGCCGGTGCCGGTGCGGTCTCCGCGGTCGGAGCCGGTTTCCATCACATGCCGGAGAAGATCGAGATATTGTTTCATGCGTTCTGCCGCCGATTCCCTGATATCAGGCAGATATAATAGCACAGGGCGGCAGAACCAATCACCGGGGAAACGCTTATCCCCGTTTTTCCGGGAAAATCAGAGCGACTGAAGCTTTCCGAGTTCCTTGGCGACCAGGTAATAAAAGGTCACGCGCGATTTTGAGCGGTCGGCGGCCATGGCTTTCGCAACGGCATCGATTGCCTTGTCGGCGCTGTCATCGGTGACACCAAGCTTCTTGCCGCACCAGCTAGCCTTCACACGTGCAAGCTCTTCCGGATCGGACGCGGACACCAGCGAGGAATCCCGGTTGCGCAGGGCAATGCCGAGATGTTTGACGATCTTGCCGACAACGGCTTCGTCGGCGGCTGCATCGTATTTCTTCACATCTGCGAGATAGTCAGTCATGTCCACTCCTTCGTGTGTCCCCGGCCCGGTGTTGCTTCTAATGACCGGTTGCAGGGAGAATGAGACAGCAATCCCTCGTCGTCAAGAATTGTCTAAATTGCCGGCGTCAAACACGAAACCTTTTCATCGAATTGTCATCTCCCCCCTTTTCTCAGCCGGTCGAAACGCCTATATGAGCCTTGCCGGGGCAACCCGGCTATGGCGATAAACGGTCGGTGTAATAAACCTATTGGACCCGGGGGCGGTACCCGGCGCCTCCACCAAAAACCGGCGGCTTTAAGATGAAAGGCCGGCTTTTGATGGGGGCGAAATAGGATCGACAAGGGTGTAAAGATCGAACTTTTGCTCGGCATGATACCGCCGTTATCGGGTCACAAGTGTAGTTGCAAACGACAACAACGCTAAGGAATACGCTCTCGCTGCCTAATGGCGGTGCGGGAATTCCGCTCTAAAGCCCTCACGGTTAGCCCCGTGAGGCGGGGTTCGGAGGTACCTGGCAACAGAAACCTCCACCTTCTCCATTTTGCCTGAATTGGTTATATGATAGCTGACTTGCGGACAGCATCGGCTTTTCCATTGCTGCCGTTCGGGACATTGCGTATACTTGAGCAAAGCGTAACCATCCGGATCGGAATTGATCCCGGCTCAAGGATTACGCAGAGATTCAAAGTGTTACAGCGTCCTTGGTACCCAAGGCGCGCCGCGCATGAAAAAGACGTTCGAATAAGGGAAAGACAGGACCGCATGGGGCAGGATCATATCCGTTACGACATTCTCGCACAGGATGCCCTTCGCGGCGTTATTCGTAAGGTATTGGGCGAAGTGGCCGCCACCGGCCGACTGCCCGGCGACCACCATTTCTTCATTACCTTCTTGACCGGTGCACCCGGTGTGCGGATTTCGCAGCACCTCAAGGCGAAATATGCCGAGCAGATGACCATTGTCATCCAGCATCAATTCTGGGACCTGAAGGTCACCGAAACCGGCTTCGAAATCGGTCTCTCCTTCTCCGATACACCGGAAAAGCTCGTCATTCCCTATAATGCCATTCGCGGTTTCTACGATCCTTCCGTGAATTTCGAACTTGAGTTCGATGTCCCCCTGGCGGACGAGGAAGAAGCGGAAGACGCGGAAATCACCGCATATCCGGTGTCGCACGAGGCGAAGCCGGCTTCCGCTTCCGAAACGCCCAAGGCCGGCGAGGAAAAGAAGGAAGGCTCCGTCGTCTCGCTGGATGCTTTCCGCAAGAAGCAATAACGCCTGCCTGAGCGCGAAACCCGAGGAGACGTATCCGCATGGCCGCCGATATCGTCAATCTGCGCCAGTTCCGGAAGCAGAAAGCCCGCAGCGAAAAAGAAAAACAGGCGGAGCAGAACCGCCTGTCCTTCGGACGCACCAAAGCGGAAAAGAACCTCACATCAGCCCTGAATGAAAAGGCCGAAAAGGCACTTGACCAGGGCCGGCTCGAAAACGACGCTCACGGGCCCCGGAAGGACTGAGACCGACCTGCCGAGGGACAGACAGGGCCAGCAATCGGAAAAGAATCGTAAAACAGGGGCTTGCCGGCAAAACATGATTCAGATTTCCAGCCAAAGACCGATCTGATGATCCGCAAGCATTCCGCGACGTTGCACGGCCACCGGACCAGTATTTCGCTTGAGGACGCCTTTTGGGACGAGCTGAAAATCATCGCGGAGAGACGCAAGATCAGTTTCGCAGCCCTGCTGGCCGAAATCGATGACAACCGCCCCTCCGACAGCAATCTGTCTTCGTCGCTACGCGTTTATGTGCTGAACTGGCTCAAGACCCGATAAATTCACGACGGAGTCACCCGGCGACGCCAGCCCGCAATTTATGTTCGCCGACTACAAAACATTCCCGCCGAAAACTGGTAACGCTGCGAAAGTATTCATTAAACATTCGCGGACTAATCTGCGCTGCAAGGCATTCCCGTATTGCGTAGCCTTGTTTCCTGCCTTTGTCCGAACCTCCCCGTCCAGACATCCCCCGATGGGGATACCCAGGGTTTCTCCGGGAACAGCCAAGCTTTCTCCCCTTCATTCACTGTCTCTTCAACCGTTTCGGACCTGAAAGTCCGGATTGCGGGGTAGCGACCGGAGCCGGTCCAGACCGCGGACATGGAACCGAAGCAGAGATGAAAAGCGACGCCGAGCCCTTTTCGGAAAATTACGGATTGGCGGGAGCATTTTCCGGGGCGAGTTCCCGGATTGCATTTTCCGTCGGTGGCACCACCAGAACCGGCGCTGACTGCGGCTGCGGCACGGGCTGCTGCTGTTGCTGCTGCAAACGTTCCTGCTGTTCCTTTTCCTGCCGCAGACGTTCTTCGGCAGCAGCCTTCAGCCGTGCTTCTTCCTCTGCCTTCGCCTTGGCTTCCGCCTCCGCCCGTTCCTTTTCCGCCTGCCGCTCAGCCGCCTGGAAACGATAAAGCGCCACTTCGCGGCGCAGGCGTTGCTTTTCAAGAACGCTTGCCTGCATTGCCTCCACCCTGCGCCGCTCCTTTTCGAAGGCCCGCAGGGACAGGTAGTTGGTGAGCGCCGAAACGTCGGTTGTCAGGGCTGGCGCAGCAAGCGGACCGTTGTAATTCAGGCGCAAAGACGGCTCGGCGCCGGCAACCGTTTCGGTGCCGGGATTGAACAGGAGATCGAAGTCGCCATTCACCGTGAAAGCAGCAAGATCAACCGTCGCATCGGCTGTCAGCGTCAATGGATCGATCGCCGCCCGCAAATTCTGGAAATGCAGCGCACCACCATTCACCGAGAACGGCAGGGATACATCGCCGAGTCCGATCTCGCCCTGCCACAGGCTCTGGTCCACCAGCGGCCGAACTTTCGGAGCATCGATCGGCTGCTGCAAGCCATCCGCCGCCTGCAGTATTGGCGGCAGGGCACCGGGATTGAGCCCCTTCAGCACCAGCCCGCTGGCCCGGATTTCACCCGAGCCACCCGCTGATTTCAGCATTTCACCAACGCTTTTGCCGGTCGATTCTGCCGTAAGATCAATGGCCACGCGGCCGGTCGCAACCGGACCGTTCGCATTCGCCCAAAGGATCGGCTCCGGATTGGCGTCGGTTACCGCGATCTTGGTGCGGAAAATGCCCGCCCCCTCGCCCGTGGACATCGCAAACCGTCCTGCAATCTTGCCGCCCATGAAGCCGCCGGTGATGTCGTCGAGTGCGAGACTGCCCGAATCATGCGTTACCTTGGCCGTCAAACCCGTGACCGTGCCGAAAGGTCCAGCCTCGAAGCTTTCCGCCTTGAGCGACAGAGACGCCTTGAGCTGCGGGAAGGCCGGCATGGCCAGCGGCTTGGCATTGAGGCCCCCGGTTTCCGGATCGATCACCGGACCATAGATTGCGTCGCCAAGCCACGCGAGATCGGCGGTCCGGACTGAGAGATCGCCGCTGACGGAATGGGGCGCGGCGCGTTCGAACGTCAGGTTGCCGGAGAAGGGATTACCGCCTGCCTGTCCGCCGACAGAAGAAAGCGCAATTTTTTGTCCATCCACCGCAACTTTCGCATTGGCCTTCACCGCCATGCCCCCACCGAGCTGCGGCAGCCCAACGGCATTCATGATTAGATAGGGCTCGATATCAGCGCTTTCGAGGACGACATCGGCGCTGCCCTCACCGAAATTGGCAGCTGAAACGGCAAAGGAGCCGTTCGCCGAAAAATGTGTGCGTTCCGTCGAGAAGCGGATATCGGTCTGTGCCGGCGCGCCGAGCGTGCCATTGAGCTTGACGGACAGGAGGCCCTCGCCGTCAGCGTCGAAGGGCAACGGGTCAAGCCCGGCCTGGCCGAACAGGATGGCCGTCGACTGGTTTTTCAAGACAGCTTCCAGCGACATGGCCGTGTCATCGGTGATCGACAGGAAATCCGGCATCTTGGCGACGGCGGACAGCCGGCTGCCGTTAACGTTACCGGAGACGGCAACATTGGCGCCGCCGTTTTCGCTGTTGACCGAGACATCCATTGCAAGGTCGGAATTGGCGTACCATGGCGCGCTGGCCGCCAGGCGGCTGAGGAAGGGATGAGCAGGCAGTTTCTGCTGCAGCATCGTAAAGAAGGGCTGCATATCCGCCGCGTGCAGGTTCACCGTGCCCTTGCCCGCATATTTCAGCAAAGAGCCCTGCAATTCGCCTCTTGCCCTGACCTCTGCACCGGCGATATCGCCGGCCGTCATATTTTCCAGCGAAAGAACCCCGCCCGCCATCGTGAAGGCGGTCTCGACATGATTGGCGGTCACCCCGGCTATGTTGAACCGGTCGGCCTTGAACTTCGCAGTAATGCGGTGGTCGAGAACCGAGCTTCCGACCTGATCGCCAAGCGCCAGACTGCCGAGTGCCTTCAGCGCATCCAGGTCGATTTCGTTGCCCGCAAGATCGATCGAAAGATTGGAGGTCTTGCCGTCGGAGCGCCGTTCCAGCTCGCCTTTCAGCGACGCGTCGCCGATGGCGAGCTCCAGATTGTCGAAGCGCTGGTTCAGCGTCGTCAACGAGACATCGGCAGAAAAGCCGGCGGCATTGAGTTGCCGGATGGCCGGATCGACGGAGCCGGAAAGCCAGTTCGCCAGCCCCGAGGGCTGGTTGGACGCAACGAGCATATTGCCGTTGAAGGCCGGACCACCAAGCAGGGTCAACGATCCCTTGGCCTCCAGCTGGGTTCTTCCTGGCAACGTCGCCACCGCATTCACCACCTGCCAGCCGCTGCCCTGCGGCCGAACATCCAGCCGGATGTCACGAATGGTCGTGTCGTCGGAAACCAGGGCGGGAAGGCTGATGCTCGCCTTGCCCGGCACCGGCGGTACGGGAATGCGCGCCACCATGGCGGCAAAGGCCTCGATGCGCTGGCGCACGGAAACGGTGGGCTGGCGCGAGGTCTTGCCGGTCTGCACGACAGGCGGCGCAAAACGTGCGACATCGATCTGCTGGCCATCGGCCGTCAGCAGGAATTCGGGCTTGGCGCCGGTATCGAGCGTCGCCTCTCCGGTCACGACATAGGGATTTTCGTTACCGCCGAGTTCCATGCGGTAGCTCGGTATACGCACGCTCTCATTGGTCAGTTCAAAACTGCCGCGGGTGCGCGGCGAGGAGAAGAGCGATTGCCCGGCCTGTTTCTGCTTTTCGTCTTCCCTGAAGCTGAAAGAAAAGGAACCGCTATAGGCGGGCTTTCCCGCCGCTGCGGCGATGACGCCATCCAGATCGACCTCGACGGGATGCTCATCCGGCACGACACGAACGCGAAGGCCCATGCGGCCATTGGCATAATCAGGTTCGCTGCTTGAGAGGGAGAAAGAGCCGGGATGCCCGTCGACGGCAGCCCGCCCGTCCGCCTTCCATGGTCCGGCCAGCGAATTGGCGGACATATCGGCGGTAAGACCGGTGATCAGGCGGTTGCGGCCCGATTGCTCGTCGATGAACTCGATCTGGCCGCCCTCAATCTGGACGCTTTCCAGAACCACGGTTCGGGCGGGAATTTCCGCGCGGCTGCCGCGCATCCAGTCCAGCGTGCCGTCTTTCAGCAGCCTGATCTTCGCCTTGGGTTCCTCGATGCGCATGTCAAAGATGCGCGCCTCGCCGGAAAGGAAGGGCGCGAGCTCGGCGTCCATGGAAAAACGCGCGACCTGGATGAGCGGCGATCCATCGGCATCCGTCCCGGCCCGGACATCATGCAACGTTACCGAAGGGAACGGCAGGATGCGGGCCTCGACGCGGCCATGCACGACAACCTTCTTGCCGAGAATACGGCTCGCCTGGTCCTCAAAATCACGGCGGAAATCCGTCCAGTCGACGAAATAGGGAATAAGCAGCGCCGAAAACAGCACCACCGCCAGCAGTCCGCCCAGAAAAACCAGAATACGTCCGAGCACTGACCTGCATCTCCCTTCACGAACGCTGCAAACCTATTCTTTTTTGCCTTAACGGCAAGCAGCCTTTTGTACCAATCAAATGTGAGAACGATCAGACAAGACGGAACAACTTGCCCGGATTGAAAATGTTGTCCGGGTCGAGCGACATTTTGATGGCGCGCATCACATCCAATGCATTGCCGGCCTCTTCGGCGAGGAAACTCATCTTGCCCTGTCCTATGCCGTGTTCGCCGGTGCAGGTGCCGTCCATGGCGATGGCGCGGCGGTTGAGACGGGCAACGAAGGCTTCGGTTTTCGCTACGCTTTCCGCATCTTTTCCATCGAACAGAATAAGGACATGAAAGTTCCCATCGCCGGCATGGCCGACGATCGGTGCGAGAAAGCCGTTTTCCTGGATATCCAGCTGCGTTTCAACCACGCAATCCGCCAGCCTCGAAATCGGCACGCAGACATCGGTGGAAAGCCCGTCGAGATGGGGCGCAAGCGCCCGCGAGGCCCAATAGGCGTCGTGCCGCGCCTTCCAGAGCTTGTTGCGTTCGGCGGCATCGCTTGTCCAGCGGAAGTCGATGCTTCCGCATTCAGCTGCGATTTCTGCGAACTGCTGCGATTGTAGCGCCGCCGTTTCCTCGGTGCCGTGGAACTCCAAGAAAAGCGTCGGCTTCTCCGCATAGTTCAGGCCGGAATAGGCATTGCAGGCCCGGACCTGGACCTCATCGAGCAATTCGATACGGGCAACCGGAACCCCCATCTGGATCGTCATGATGACGGCATCGCAGGCCGCCTTGATGCTGTCGAATGTGCAGACGCCGCCGGCGATCTTTTCCGGTATGCCCTGCAGTCGCAGCGTCACCGAAGTGATGACGCCGAGCGTCCCCTCGGCCCCCACGAAAAGCCGCGTCAGGTCATAGCCGGCAGACGACTTGCGAGCGCGGCGCGCGGTGCGGATTTCCTCGCCGTTGGCGACGACGGCGGTAACGGCGAGCACATTGTCCTTCATCGTGCCATAACGCACGGCATTGGTGCCGGAAGCGCGTGTCGAGGCCATGCCGCCGATCGAGGCATTGGCGCCGGGATCGATCGGGAAGAACAGGCCGGTATCGCGCAGATAGACATTGAGGTCCTCGCGCGTCACGCCCGGCTCCACCGTCACATCAAGATCTTCGGCATTCACCTCAATGATGCGATTCATCCGGCTGAAATCGATGCAGATTCCGCCGCTGGGCGCATTCACCTGCCCTTCCAGCGAAGACCCCGTCCCAAACGGAATCACCGGCACCTTATATTGCGAGCAGACCTTCACGACGGCCTTCACATCATCAGCACTCTCGGCAAAAACGACGCCGTCAGGCGCCTGGAGCGTCAGATAGGTGGTGGTGTGGCCGTGCTGCTCCCGAAACGCCTGTCCGGTCTGGAGCCTGTCGCCGAGTTGCTGCTTCAAAACGGCGAGCGCAGACGCAATGCCCTCTTCGTTACGCTTTCCCGCCACCACATCTTTCAACGCCATCGTCCGTCTCCACCGCAACATCAGCCCGTAAAGGATTCGATCCGTTACGAAATTCCGTCAGGTGGTATGGGATAAGGTTAACGCTTTGTCCAGCCGCGCAATGGCGCCAGACGGCAAGGCGGCAACCGTTTTTTATTCCGCAGCAAGCAGCGGCTTGTCTTCCTCCAGCGCCTTGCGGCGGGCGGCAAGTTCCAGTTCGCGGTGAAGGCGGATTTCCTCATCCGCTTGCGGTTTGGCGAAGCGGGCGATCAGCAGGTAGGAGACCGGTGTGATGTAAAGCGTCACCAGCGTCGCGAAGCCCAGTCCGCCGACGATGACCCAGCCGAGCGCGATGCGCGCCTCGGCGCCGGCTCCCTGCGCCAGAACCAGCGGCACGCCGCCAAGGATGGTCGCGATCATCGTCATCATGACCGGACGCAGACGGATGCTGGTGGCTTTTTCGATAGCTTCCCGCACGGTTGCACCCTGATCGCGCAGATGGTTGGCGAATTCAACAATCAGGATACCGTTCTTCGCCATGACGCCAACGAGCAGCACGAGGCCGATCTGGCTGTAAACATTGAGGCTGGAGCCGGTGACGAGCAGCGCGATGACGGCACAGGCAAGGCCGAGCGGCACCGTTGACATGATGATGACCGAACTCAGCACGCTTTCGAACTGCGCGGCAAGCACGAGGAAGATGATGGCAATCGCGAAACCGAAGGTCAGCAGCATGCCGCTCGAATTCTCCTCCAGTGTTGCAGCCTCGCCCAGCGGCAGCAAGCGTGCACCGGGCGGCAGGACGGATTGCGAGAGCTCGTTCACCTTTTGCAGCGCCTCGCCCAGCGAAACGCCGTCCTTGAGATTGGCGGTAAAGCCGACGGAGGGAAGCTGCTGTTCGCGGTTGAGCTGCGGCGCGACCGCATTTTCCTTGAGCGACGCGATGACCGACATCGGCACGATCTTGCCGTCGCCCGTCTTCAGGAAGACATTCTCAAGATCGGTCGGATCATTGATCGGCCGGGTGGAGGACAGGAGCCGCACCGGGATCGCATCGCCATCCACGAAGACGTCGACAATCGAGCGCCCTTCCAGCAGCGACTGCATGGCGCGAGAGAGACCGGTGATGTCGATGCCGAGATCAGACGCGCGCTCACGGTCGATGGAGACCGAAATCTGCGCCTGATTGGGTTCGTTGTCGAAACGTGGCGTATCGAACAGGCCGCTTTCTTCCATGGAAAGCAGCAATTTCTGCGTCGCCTCTGTCAGCGCCGCATAATTGCTGCCGACCATCGCCATCTGCAATCCGTTGCCGGCGCCGCGAATGCGGAGGCTGTTCGGCTGCATCGCGTTGCCCCGCAACGCCGGAACCTTGTTGGCGGCAGAGGTGACATCGGCAGCGATCTGGTTCTGCGTGCGATCTCGGTCGGCCCAGGGCGCCAGCGTCAGCACCATGAAGCCGGTATTGGACGAGCCGTTCATGCCAGTGATGGAGTAGATGTTACGGATTTCCCCGCTGTCGCGAAGCGGCTGCAGGTTTTCTTCGATCCGCTGCAACTGGTCGCGGGTATATTCGAGGCTGACGCCCTGCGGCGCGGTGACCCGCATCATGATAGAGGCGCGGTCCTCGCGCGGCGTCAATTCATTCTGGATCATGCCGAAGGCGATCCATGACAGGCCGGAAAAGATGAGCGCAACGACGATGACAATGAGGGGGTTGTTGAGGCAGGCGGACAGCGTCGACTTGTATGTGGAGGCAAAGACATTACCGAACCAGGCGAGCGGCCCAGTCGGCTCCTTCAGCCCCTCCTTCAGCATGCGCGAAGCAAGCATCGGGCACAGCGTCAGTGCCACGATGGAGGACAAACCCACCGCGAAGGCCAGCACAAAACCGAATTCACGGAACAGGCCGCCAAGCTGACCCGGCAGGAAAGAAAGCGGAATGAACACGGCAGCCAGCGTCGCCGTCGTCGCGATGACGGCGAAAAACACCTCCTGCGTGCCGAGAACGGCAGCGGCCCGGGGCCCCATGCCTTCCGCCCGGCGGCGCACGATATTTTCCAGGACCACGATGGCGTCGTCGACCACCAGACCAGTCGCCAGAACGATGGCGAGCAGTGTCAGGATATTGACGGAGAAGCCGACCATATAAATGGCGACGATGGTGCCAATCAGCGCCACCGGCATGGTGATCGCCGGAATGAGGGTGGCGCGCCAGTCGCGCAGGAAAAGATAAAGCACCACAACGACGATGATCGCCGAGAGCCCGAGCGCCAGTTCGACCTCGTGCAGCGCGCCTTCGATGAAGACGGCATCGTCACTGGTCACGACGACACGCGTGCCCTCCGGCAGATTGGCAGACATGGCGTCGACGGCGGCTTTCACACCGGTCGAGATACTGAGCGTGTTTGACTGTGCCTGGCGGATGATGCCAAGACCGACGCCCTGAACGCCGTTCGAGCGCAGCGACGTGGATTCGTCGTCCGCCCCCAGCATGACGGTCGCCACGTCCCTGAGGCGGATATTGTTCTTGATGAGAAGATTGGAAAAATCCTCGGGCTTTGTCAGGCTCGCGGTGGCGCGCACGACGATATCCTGCGTCGTGCTTTTCAGCGAACCCGCCGGGACATCGAGGGCAGCGCTTGCAAGCGCGTTGGAAACATCGGTCACCGTCAAACCGCGGCTCGCCAATGCTGCCTGATTGAGATCGACGCGAAAGACCTTTTCCTGGTCGCCGTAAAGCTCCACATCGGCCACACCATCGACGGCAGCCAGACGGTCGATGATTTCGTCATCCACCAGCTTTGTCAGATCTTCCATACTGAGCGTGGACGACGTGACGGCAAGCCGCATGATCGGCTGGCTGTCGGAATCCGCCTTGATGATCTGCGGCTCGTCAGCATCGTCAGGCAACTGGTTGGTGACGCGGCCAATGGCATCGCGCACATCATTGGCCGCAACGGCCATGTCGACATTGTCGCCGAATTCCATCGTCACGCGGCTGGTGCCGAATTGTGAGTTGGACGCGATGGATTTGATGCCGCTGACACGCGCCACCGCACCTTCGATGGTCTGCGTTACCTCCTGATCGATCGTTTCAGGCGCGGCACCTTCATACGTGGTCCTGACGCTGATCGTCGGCCGGTCGACGTCGGGCAGTTCGCGCACCTCGACGCCGACCAGAGCCGCGAGGCCGGCAACGACCAGCAGCGTGTTAAGGACCGCCGCCAGAATTGGCCGACGCACGAACAATGCGGTAAAGGCGAGCTTGGAATCCTGACCGGAAGGCGGCTGGGTCGTCATTGGCTGGCAACCTCCTCGGGCTTGGGCTGGTTGCCGACCCGCACCGCCGCGCCTTCGCGCACGCGCTGCAGGCCCTCAATAACGACAGGTTCGCCTTCCGCCAGTTCAGCCTTGACGAGAACGGCATCCGGGTTGCGCTGCACGATCTGCACCCGCACCTTGTTGGATTTATTGTCAGCCACACGCCAGACATAGGAGCCTTCCGCATCCCACTGCACGGCCAGCGGATCAACCGAGGCATAAGTTTCCCCGGCGAAGCGCATGGTGACGCCGAATGACATGCCCGCCCTCAACTCATCCTTCTCATTTCCGAACTTTGCCCGGATGCGGATGGTGCGGCTCGCCTCGTCGACACGGTTGTCGACGGCCTCGATCTCCCCCTTGAAAGTCTCACCCGGGCGCGAAATCGACGTGGCCTCCACCGGCATGCCGATCTTGATCGCAGTCGCAAAACGCTCGGGAGCCCAGAAATTGACGAGAATTTCAGACCGGTCGTCAATGCTGACAATGGTGGACTGCGTCGTGACATTGTCACCGATATTGGCGGCGACGATACCGGCCACGCCTTCGATGGGCGCGACGATATCACGCCGCTTGAGATTGAGTTCGGCGGTGCTCAGCGCAAGCTTGGCGGCTTCTTCGGCAATCTGGGCATCCAGTACGTCGAGGCGCGAAACGGATTTCAGGTTCTTGTAGGAACTGGATTTTTCGACGGCGCTGCGCAGCGCCACCTGCGCCTTGTCGCGTTCGATCACCTGCTCCTCGTCATCGAGCCGCGCCAGCACCTGCCCCTTCACGACGCGTGCACCGGACGATGTACGAATTTCAGAAAGCGTGCCGGAAACCTGCGGCATGACGACGACGGACTGGATCGCCTCGCCATTGCCGATGGCGTTCAACCGGTCGTTGACCGTGCCTTTCTTCACAGGGGCGGTCACAACCAGTGTGGCGTTATTGTTGCGGCGTGCGCCACCCGCATTCTGTCCCGTCGGCGCGCCGGCCGCCGGTCCGCCGGCTGCGGCGACTTCGACCGAAGCAGCGGGTGCTTTGACCAGCCCGATGCTGGCGAGCATATTGCGGGCGTCGGGCGAATAGACGCCCCAGAGACAGAGACCTGCCCCCACCACGGCCAGACTGACACCCACCTGTTTCCAGACCCGCATATAGTTCTCCGGTTGATCATCGCAGCATAAGAAAGCCCCTGAAGCTCAGGCTTCGGGACATCAGCAGTATTCCCCGTCGTTTAAAACGAGGCAACGCACAAATACGTTTCTTACGTAATTGTAATTTGTGATGGATTCTCGTCGAACACACCATAAACGCTATATTATCGCAAATATTGTTCAGCGCGGTAGTCTGTCAGCACGAAATGAGCCGGAGGAAGCCATGAGCACCGTCACGAAAACACAAAATCCCGAAGCCGATCCGCGCGTGAAAGCGGTGTTCGATGATATCCGCACCACCCGCAAATCGGACTTCATCAACAATATGTGGCTTTACCTCGCCTTTGATCCTGATCTTCTGGAAAAGACATGGGGCGAGGTCAAGGCGGTGATGGCGACACCCTCGGCGCTCGACCCTCTGGTGAAGGAAATGCTTTACATCGCAGTGTCCGTCACCAATGGCTGCTCGTACTGTGCTCATTCCCATACGGCGGCCGCGAAAGCCAAGGGCATGACGAATGAACAGCATGCCGATCTGATGCGGATTATCGCGCTCGCCGCCAAGACCAACCAGCTTGCGGTGGCCCTTCAAGTGCCTGTCGATGCCGCTTTTGATGCCGACCAGAGGGCATGAACCCGAAATAATGCCTTGGAATAGGCGTTTTGAGCGGCGATACCGGAATAAAAGCAGAACGCGGTTCTGGCCTTTATATCCCGAATCACTACATTGGGCCGCATGAGCAACAGTTTTGACGATATGCCGTTCTTCGATGAGGAACCCGTGGCGCCGCGCAGGGCAACGAACAATGCCCCTTCGGAAAACGGCGGCGGGCTTGGCATTGCCGCCCGCGCCATGGCTGCGCGCGATCAAACGCGTGCCGCACCCGATTATCTGTCCGGCCTCAACCCGGAACAGCGCGATGCCGTGGAAACGCTGGACGGGCCGGTTCTCGTCCTCGCCGGCGCCGGCACCGGCAAGACCCGTGTTCTGACAACCCGCATTGCCCATATTCTCGCAACGGGCCGGGCCTATCCCAGCCAGATCCTTGCCGTGACCTTCACCAACAAGGCCGCCCGCGAGATGAAGGAACGCATCGGCGTTCTCGTCGGCGGCGCGGTCGAGGGCATGCCCTGGCTCGGCACGTTCCACTCCATCGGCGTCAAGCTGTTGCGTCGTCACGCCGAACTCGTCGGCCTGAAGTCGGATTTCACCATTCTCGATACGGATGACGTGGTGCGGCTGATCAAGCAGCTCATTCAGGCCGAAGGACTCGATGACAAGCGCTGGCCGGCCAAACAGTTCGCCGGCATGATCGACGGCTGGAAGAACAAGGGCCTGACGCCGCCGGATATTCCTGAAGGAGACAGCCGCGCCTTCGCCAATGGCAAGGGCCGCGAGCTCTATACCGCCTATCAGAACCGGCTGAAAACGCTGAATGCCTGCGACTTCGGCGACCTTTTGATGCACCCGATCAGCATCTTCCGCCGCCATACGGATATTCTGAAGGAGTATCACCAGAAGTTCCGTTACATTCTGGTGGACGAATATCAGGACACCAACACGGCGCAATATATGTGGCTGCGGCTGCTTGCGCAGCGCGCCAAGGGCGAGCCGCAAAACGTCTGCTGTGTGGGTGACGACGACCAGTCGATCTATGGCTGGCGCGGCGCGGAAGTGGACAACATCCTGCGCTTCGACAAGGATTTTCCCGGCGCCAAGGTCATCAAGCTCGAACGCAATTACCGCTCCACCGAGCATATTCTCGGCGCGGCCGGCCACCTCATCGCGCATAATGAGGGACGCCTCAGCAAGACGCTGTTTACCGAACGCAGCAGCCCTGACGACGAAAAGGTCGTGGTGCATGCGGCCTGGGATTCCGAGGAGGAAGCCCGCGCAGTCGGCGAAGAGATCGAGCAGCTTCAGCGCAAGGGTCACCTGCTGAACGACATGGCGATCCTCGTCCGCGCCTCCTTCCAGATGCGCGAATTCGAAGACCGTTTTGTCACGCTCGGCCTCAATTACCGCGTCATCGGCGGCCCGCGCTTTTATGAGCGCCTCGAAATCCGCGATGCCATGGCCTATTTTCGCCTCGTCTGCCAGCCGGCCGACGATCTCGCCTTCGAGCGGATCGTCAATACGCCGAAGCGCGGCCTTGGCGATACGACGATCCGCAACCTGCACGACTATGCGCGTGCCCGCGACATTCCGATGCTGGCGGCGGCGGCCGACATCATCGAAACCGACGAGCTGAAGCCGAAGGCGCGCAAGGCGCTGTTCGATGTGGTGCAGGATTTCCGCCGCTGGCAGGGTCTGCTCGAAAACACCGAGCACACCACGCTTGCCGAGCAGATTCTCGACGAAAGCGGCTATACCGCCATGTGGCAGGCCGACAAGACGGCCGAAGCGCCCGGACGCCTTGAGAACCTGAAGGAACTCATCCGCTCGATGGAAGCCTTTGAAAGCATGCGCGGTTTCCTCGAGCATGTCGCCCTCGTCATGGATGCCGAGCAGAACGAAAATCTCGATGCCGTCTCCATCATGACGCTGCATTCCGCCAAGGGTCTGGAATTCGACACCGTCTTCCTGCCCGGCTGGGAAGAAGGCCTGTTTCCGCACCAGCGGGCGCTGGATGAAGGCGGCCGCTCCGGTCTGGAGGAAGAACGTCGTCTTGCCTATGTCGGCATTACGCGTGCCAAGAAACTCTGCCATATCTGGTTCGTCTCGAACCGGCGCATTCACGGGCTGTGGCAATCCACCCTGCCCTCGCGCTTTCTGGATGAACTGCCGCCCGCCCATGTCGATGTCGCAGCATCCGACAGCAATTACGGCGGTTATGGCGGGCGTGGTGGCTACGGACAATCGCGTTTCGACAAGGCAGATCCCTTTGCGAACACCTATTCCACCCCGGGCTGGAAGCGTGCGCAGCAGAACCGTAGCGATGCCACCCGCGACAACTGGGGCACGCGCTCCGGCCATGCGGTGGAACGAATCGGTTATGGCGAAAGCGGCCCGCGCACCCGCACCATCGATGGGGAACTGGTGGCCAAATCCGTGGCCCACACGCCGTCAAAATTCTTCGTCGGCGACCGCGTCTTCCACATCAAGTTCGGCAACGGCAATATCGCTGCCATCGAGGGGAACAAGCTCACCATCGACTTCGACCGCGCCGGCCAGAAGCGCGTTTTGGATGGATTTGTGGAAAAGGTTTGATTCAACAACTATGAGTGCCTGAAGGCCGCTTTTCCCATAGCCCACGTCACGCCATTGCAATAAAGGAGTTGCAATGGGATGTGAGAACCGGGTGAGGACTGCTTTGCATATATTGCCGAAAAGCCAGCGCAAGCTTGCGGTTTTCCTGATCAACATGGACGGCGCCACCAAGCGCCTCGCGGATATGACCGCGCGCCTTGATGCCATGGGTCTCAAGGCGGAGCGCATCCCAGGCGTCAATGGCAGGGAGCTGAATTATCCAATCCCGGAATTCAGCGAAATTTCCTATATGCTGATGCATGGCCGCCGCACGTCACCTCCGGAAATCGGTTGCTATCTCAGCCATGTCGCCTGCGCCCGAAAATTCATGGAAGGCGATGCCGATATCTCGCTCATCCTCGAGGATGACGTGATCTTCGATGATGATTTTCTAAATGCGATTGATGAGGCGGCGCTGAATGACTCAGACTGGGACTTGCTGCGTCTCACGACGGTCAGCAATGGCCGGAAATTTCCGTTCCGTCCGCTCTCGAACGGTCGCTCACTAGCCATTGCGCTGACACGCGAAAAAGGCTCAGGCGCCTATCTCGTCAACCGTCGTGCCGGACAATGGATATCGAAGCTCATCCCGATGCGGCTCGCCTACGATATCGCCTTCGATCTTGAATATCTGTCCGGCCTGAAGGCCGCCTTCATCTATCCGCTCTGCGCCACGCAGGATGCGGATGGTGAAAGCCAGATCCAGAACAATCTGCGCATTTACCGCCTGCCGCGCTGGCGGTATTTTACTGTCCTGCCCTATCGGGCCTATCTGGAAACCAGCCGGTTCCTGCTGCGCGGTATTCGCTTCGCGGTCGCCAGGGCGCGCGTTGCAATGGAACGCGGCAAGGGCAACGCCGCCCCAGCCGGTCATTGATCGCTCCGTCTTACACTTCGCCGGGCGTGAAGCCGACAAGATAAATTGCCGCCACAACGGCTCCGACAATAAAAATCGAGACGACGAAAATCGTCATCCGGTTCAACGGTTTGCGTGTCGTTTTCTTCATGCTGCAATAATGCGTGGCCACATCGCTTGTTCCGCAACGCACAGGATAATCTCGTCCAAATCCGCCAGCTCTCGCAATTCGATTCCGATTCAGGCGCAGATGGGCTAAAGCTCGTGTCCATCTTCAGCTTTTCCGATCCGACATGACAGACACGACGCATCCACGCCTGAATCCGCTGCATCTCGCCGCCGCCTTCGCCAGCGGTTGTCTCTTGACGCTGATGGTGCATTTCAACGGACAGCTGGCCCATTACGGCAACGCGCTGTTTTCTTCCTGGACGGCGCACGGCACTGGCACGGTGGCGGCGCTGGTCTATCTGGCTATCATGCGTTCGAAGAAAGACCTTTCGGCCCCGGCAAAACCGAAAGCGCCGCTCTGGGCCTATTGCGGCGGCGTTGTGGGTGCCGCGATCGTCATCCTCACCTCCACCGCCGTCAATTCACCGCTGGCGCTTTCGGGAACCATTGCGCTCGGACTTGGTGGACAGGTCATCTTCAGCCTTCTGGCTGATATTTTCGGTCTGTTCGGACTGCCCAGAAGAAAGCCGGACCTTCGGGACATGGCGGCAGTGGCGCTCATTCTATGCGGCAGCGCACTCATCATCCTTGTCGGGAGAACGGCATGATCGTCTGGATCGCCATGGCCTTTACCGGCGGCGTCTTCGTGGCGCTGAGCCGCCAGATCAACGGCCGACTCAGCCTGTCAAACTCGCCGCTCATCGCGTCTTTCTGGAACCACATCGTCGGCTTTGCCGTACTGACCGTGATCGGACTCGTTGTCGGCGGCCTCATTCCACCGGGTGCGGCCGATGCACCCTGGCTTGCCTTTATCGGCGGCCCCATCGGCGTCGTCTTCATCGCTTCGGGAAGCTGGCTCATCCCTCGCATCGGCGCGGTCAACACCGCGCTTCTTGTCATAAGCGGCCAGATGGTCTCAGGTGTGATGCTCGATCTTTTCAGCGATCATCCGCCGAAAATCTGGGCCAGCGCTCTCGGCATCCTGCTCATTCTGGCCGGCATGGTGCTGACGCAGCGGCGCAGCCGTTAAATACTTTCGCCTCACGAGTCGCTGCCGCGCGAGAACATGCCGAGCAGAGTCTTGCCGCCGCTTTTACCACCACTGCTCGCAAGCGTCGGGCGGTTGCCGTTCAGCTTCGGCACGACCACCATGCGCTTGACCTCACCGCGCTTGAAGGCCGCGAGGAAGCGGGAATAGTCGCGGAACACAACGCAGCCGTTGGACTCGCCGCGTTTCGCTAGCATGTATGTATGGGCAAGAAGCCCGTCGCGGCCGTGCGGATTGACACCATTTTCCGGCGTCAGGCGAATGGCTTCAACGCCGTGGAAGCGCGCCTCGCGCATTGTCAGCTTGTAGCTTGAAGGCGGTGTGGACCCGCGCATCTTGACGTGAACATAATCGGGATTGTCGCGCATCTTGCCGATACCGGAATGCGCTTCCAGTTTCTCGCCATTCGGCATGTGCACCACGCCGGAAGAGATATCGTAGATCGCCGTGCCATTGCCACGGTCAGGCCACGGAACCGCATCCATCTTGCTTGGCTCACGCATCGGATTATCCGGTTTCGCGAAGGCCAGCATGGCGCCGGTGCTCTGTTTCGGCGCCTGCGGCGCCCGCAGCGGAACCGGCGCAGCGAAAGCAGGCGCAGAGGCGACACCGGGAACGCGCTCATCCGCCTTGGCCGTTGCCGCAGGACGCGGTGACGGCTCGACCGTTTGAGCTGTCGCGACATCAGGTCTGAAGCTTGGCAGCGGCACGTCGTCGGGAAGCAGACTGCTTGCCTCTTCCTCGACCTGCGGTCGGGCCAGCGCCACTTCGAATGCCGGATGCTGTGGAACGGCGCTCTGATAGGCAACCTCGGAGGTGCGTCCAAGCGCCGAATCGACGATCGCGGAAGGCTGAAGCGCGGCAAGTTCCTTGACGGTCGCCTGTCCTTTGGCGTTCGCCGCCGCGCCAAATCGTTCGCCGAATTCTTTCGCGCCGATCTCCGGCATGATGCCGGCAAGGCGGACGGCCTTCTGCTGGCCGTGACTGTGGTCGCTCAGGCGGGAAAACTTGCGGACGTGAATATCACGCGCCGCCGTGCGGGCAATCGCCGCCTCGGCGGTATCCAGCCTTGCCACAAGGGTCTTTTCAAATTGTCCGACGCCATGCGAGGCGGCGGCCATGCCGTGCAGCGAAGCGAAAGCGGCAAAGGCAAAAATGCCGGCAAAGGCACCGCCACCAAGAAGCGCCGACATTCGCCCGAACGAAAAGGATTTGCCTCTCTTGAGGGAATGCGAACCGGCAAGACCGGCGCCGTTATAGGCCGCAGCAGAAAACGCCATGATACTCGTTACTCGAACCGTTCACGCATACCCGGCCGACGCCGGAGGGATTTTGGGACATCCGAAGAACGGGCGAACACCGGGCCGCTTTCGGAACTGACTGGTTCGAAGCATGACGAATTATGGTAACCAAAGTGTTTACGAGTCCCTGCAAAAATATTTCGTTAAGGTCTGCGCATTGTGGGGCTAAGGCGAAACAATGACTTACGCGGATACCGGGTGCCTGTGCACCGCGTGGTCCCGGGGAAGCGCCCTAATGGCGTCATTGGCCTTGAAAAATTTCCGCCGTATTGTCAGGTAAATTCCGACTTTGCCGGAAATTTGCTGGAAATGCGGCAGGAGTGCGACATGAAAGGTCGCTGCTCCCACCACCAGCACATGCCGGGCAGGCGGAAAAAGGCTTGATCCCCCAGGAGCAGCTTGGCATCCTGCCCGGAAAAGGGAGGCCATCATGAAGGCGTTGCTGCTCATCGATATTCAGAACGGTTTCTGCCCGGGCGGCAATCTGGCCGTTGCCGATGGAGACAAGGTCGTGCCCACTGCCAATGCCCTGATCGACAATGGCGGCTACGACCTCATCGTCGCCTCGCAGGACTGGCACCCGGAAAACCACGGCAGTTTCGCCTCGCAGCACCCCGGCAAGAAACCCTTCGACATGGGCGAACTCTCCGGCAAACCGCAGATGATGTGGCCCGACCATTGCGTGCAGGGCACGGCGGATGCGGAATTCCACCCGGATCTGAAGACGGAAGCTTTCGACTACATTCAGCAGAAAGGCGAAAACCCCGCTGTCGACAGCTATTCCGCCTTTCGCGACAATGACCAGAGCGCGACGACGGGGCTTTCCGATTATCTGACCCGACAGGGCGTGACGCAACTTGATGTCTGTGGCCTCGCCACCGATTATTGCGTCAGTTTTTCGGTGCTCGATGCGCTGGACATGCTGCCCGGCGTCAAGGTCCGCTTCATCGAAGATGCCAGCCGCGGCATCGACCCGCAGGGTATAAAAGCCGCTATTGCGACGATGCGTGAAAAAGGCGCGATCATTCTTAAAAGCCGCGACATCTTGCGCGATTAAAGGGAGCTGCGCCTACCAGTTTACCGATTGCCGTGCTCGCCACAGGAGCCCTTTTGATGGGCCTCTGCGCAGTGGGCGCATCAGCGCGGCTTCGGTTTCTCCAGCACGTCTATATCCCCCGCCGCGTCCTCAAGACGTCTCAGGATCGCCGCCTGCGCATCGCGAAGCCCCTGATTGTAGAACATATATCCCAATTCCTCCGCCAGAAAATCCACGAAGATTTCCGCCTGCAGAAGGCCGATTTCAGCTTCGGCTTCCCGGGCAAGATAGTCCCGGACACGTGCGGCCAACGCGGCCTTCTCCTGCTTCTCCAGCATCGATCTTCCATGGTCAGATTGTTCAGCGGCGCCGGAAGAGGGCGATGAGACCGCCCGCCCGGCACCATACCGTAACGGAAGCTTCAAGTTAATCAATCGATCCATTCATGCAATTCGTTTGCCAGTCGGACGGGACGGCGATAGAGCGGCGGCAAGGAGTTCCAGAGATGTTCAATAAAGATTTTCGCGAGGGATTGAAGGGCGGTTTCCCGATCGCCCTCTCCGCCGCCCCTTTCGGTGCGCTGTTCGGCGCGGTCGCGGTCGATAACGGGCTGAGCGTCACCGAAGCCACGATCATGAGCGGCACCGTCTACGCCGGCGCAAGCCAGCTCGTCGGTATCGAACTGTTCGGCCAGAAGGTTGCCCCCTGGCTGATCGTTCTTTCCGTGTTCGCCGTCAATTTCCGCCATATCCTCTATTCCGCCGCCATCGCCCGAATGATCTCGAACTGGTCATTCCTACAGAAGGCCGCGGGTTTCTTCGTGCTGGTGGATCCGCAATTCGCCGAATCGGTGAGGAAATACGAAAATACCGGCACGGTGGGCTTTTCCTGGTACATGGGCTTTGCGGCACCCGTTTATGTGCTGTGGCTGGCCATGACCATTCTCGGCGCATCGCTCGGCAATATGATCGGCGACCCGAAAGCCATCGGTCTCGATGTCCTGCTCCCGATCTATTTCATGGGCATGGTGCTGAGCTTCCGTCAGCGAGAAAATTTCTACCCTGTCATGCTGGCAAGTGCAGTCGGCGCAACGGTTGCCTATCACATCGTCGGTTCGCCGTGGCATGTCAGTCTCGGCGCCGTCGCCGGAATTCTCGTCGCGGTCCTCTATCCGCCGAAACCGAATGGCGCGACGAATTCTGAGAATGGGGTGGAAACGCCATGAGTAACGTTCTGCACGCAGATACGATTTTCCTGATCGCACTCGCCGCCATCGCCACCTATCTCACCCGCATCGGCGGTTATGTGTTGATGACGCGGATGAAATCCATCCCGCCGCGGATGGAGGCGGGCCTGAACGCCGTTCCCGTGGCGGTTCTCACCACACTCGTCGCACCCGCCTTTTTTGAAGGCGGATACGAGGTGAAGATCGGCATGGTGGGCGCCCTTCTGGTCTGCCTGCGCTTTCCCGGCCTGACGATGCTCGCCATCGGCTGGGCCATCGTCATCGCCATCCGGCATTTCGGGCTGCTTTAAGCAACCCGCTCCAATGGCTTGGTCGCCGCAACGAGCCACGCCTTGACTTCTTCGTCGGTTATCAGGGGAGAAAGCTTCTCCAGCACGCCTGCGTGGTAGGCATTTAGCCAGTTGAGCTCCTCGTCAGTTAAAAGTGCGGTGACCACCAGCCTTCGGTCAATGGGGCACCATGTCAGCGTCTCGAAAGAGAACATCGGCTGGTCGCCTCCGGCCACCTCCTCCGCCTCGCGCACATAGATAAGGTTTTCGATACGGATGCCGAAGGCACCGGGACGATAATAACCCGGCTCGTTCGACAGGATCATGCCGGGCAAAAGCTCCTGTGTCGACAGCCGCGAAATGCGCTGCGGCCCCTCATGCACCGAAAGATAGGAACCGACACCGTGGCCGGTGCCGTGGGCATAATCCGCGCCAGCTTTCCAGAGAGCGATGCGCGCCAGCGGATCGAGATCGCAACCGCGCGTTCCCTTTGGAAACCGTGCGGTGCTTATGCCGATCATGCCCTTCAGGACCAGCGTGAAGAAGCGCTTCTGCTCCTCCGGAACGCTGCCGACGGCAACGGTGCGGGTGATGTCCGTGGTGCCGTTGACATATTGCGCACCGGAATCGACGAGGAACATCTCACCATCGGCAAGTGTGCGATCCGTATCTGTCGTGACGCGGTAATGGATGATGGCGGCATGTGCGCCGGCCCCGGAAATCGTGTCGAAAGAGACATCCTTGAGCGGGTTTTGCAGCCCCTGCCCCACCTTGACGCGAGCCGCCTCCAGCGCCTTGACGGCGTCGATTTCCGTCACCGTGCCGGGCTGCTGGCGATCCAGCCAGCAGAGATATTCGACCATGGCCGCTCCATCCTGCACATGGGCGGCGGCGGAACCGGCAAGCTCAGCTCTGTTCTTGCGCGCGCGCGGCAGACGGACTGGATCGGCTTCCTCGATCAGGGAGCCGCCCGCTGCGGTAATTGCGCCGGTCAGCGCCACTGGCGTCAGATCGGCGTCCACCATCACCCGGCCCTTGGCGCTGGCAATGGCGTGCAGGCGATCCGCGATCTTCGACGGCGGCAATTGTGTCGCGAGCTGCGCCAGATAGGCCTCGGCCTCGATGCCGGTCTTGCGCTTGTCGAGAAAAATATCGGCCCTGCCATCTGCATAAATGATCGCGCGGGCGAGCGGGTGCGGTGTATGCGGCACGTCGTTGCCGCGAACATTGAAAATCCAGGCGATGGACGAAGGGTCGGTCACCAGCAGTGCATCTGCCCCCTTTGCGGAAACGGTTTCCGCCAGTGAGGCAATCTTCTCCTTCGCCAGCTTGCCGGTAAATGCCTCTGGCTGAATGACGACGGGCTCCAGCGGTTCGGAGGGACGATCCTGCCACAGCGCATCGAGCGGGTTCTTTTCCAGAAGAACGATTGAACCGCCCTTGCCGGCGATCGCCTTGTCCAGCCGCTTCAATTCAGCGCCGGTGTGCAGCCACGGATCGATACCAAGCCGGAAACCCTTTGGAGCATGTTCGGCAAGCCAGACGGAGGGTGGCGCACCGACCAGATCACCACCAGTGAACACTGTCTGGTCAACCTGCGAGCTTAGCTGCGTCGTATAGCGCCCATCGACGAATACCACCGCTTCCGTCCGCGTTACCAGTGCAATGCCGGCGGAACCGGTAAATCCGGTCAACCATGAGAGGCGCTCGGCGCACTCAGGCACATATTCTCCCTGATATTCATCGGCACGCGGCACCAGAAACCCATCGATACCGAGGGCATCGAAACCGGCGCGCAGCGCCTCGACGCGAGCCTTGCCGAATTGCGGCGCGGATTTGTTTTCGAAGGTCTGGAACATGGGCATCTTTCGGGAACTGTCATGGAGAAAGCTGTTTGTCGGCACCATCAAATCGTTGGCGCGCAACGACAATGCCACGCGGATAAAGCCGGTTTCAAGACATAAGTGATGCCCGGGACTGCGCTGATAAATTGGGCATATTTCGCGAAATAAGTAATACTGAAGGCTTGGTGATATGCAAAAAATGCATTCCTACCCTGAGATATACCCTCTAACCAAACAAAAACACATCGCTTATATCAGGATCAACACAGCGAGAGAGACACTCTCCTGGCAAACAAGGATTTGAAGCAATGGCAAAATCTTTCCTCCGCACCGCCTTCGATCGCGTCGTTGAAGCACGCGAGCGTCAGGTCAGCCGTCATGTCAACGCCGCCCTTCTGAACCTCGACGACAAGTCGCTCGAAGCGCTCGGCATGAACCGCGCCGATCTGCGTCGCAAGGCAAAGTCCAGCTACGTATTCTGATTTTATCCGGCGCGGCATTCCTCCCTACCCCGCGTCCGGACAGGAATACGTCTACCCGCTTGAGCAAGCTCCTCCCAGGCTCGCGGGTTTTCAGGCGGCGCGAAAGCGCCGCCTTTTCTTTTGTCCGCAATAAATGTTGCGAGAGCTTCAGTCCTTGCGAAGATGCAGCGTCACCCAGCCATTGCGCCAGATGGTGCGGATATGGGAAAGCCTTGCGCCATTATAGGCGGAAAGCACTTTCCAGCGCTGTGACGCCAGAATGCCCGACAGGATGACAGTGCCGCCGGGTGCCAGATGCGTGACGAGCTGCGGCGCCATCTTGATGAGTGGCCGCGCGAGAATATTGGCGATGATGAGATCGAACGGGCCATGCTTGCGGAAGGCGTCCGAGTGAAAACCCGGCGCCGTCTCCAGCACCATGCCCGAAACAATGCCGTTAAGCCGGACATTTTCCTTCGCCACCCTCACAGCAACGGGATCGATATCCGTCGCAAGCACGGGAATAGGACGCATCTTGCGCACGGCGATCGCCAGAACGCCGCTGCCAGTGCCGAGATCGAGTGCGTTGCGCACGGGCCGCGCCCGCAGAACCTCTTCGATCATTTCGAGGCACCCCGCCGTCGTGCCATGATGGCCGGTGCCGAAAGCCTGTCCCGCCTCGATTTCGATGGCCAAATCGTTCGGCCGCACCTTGTCGCGATCATGAGCGCCGTGAACAATGAAACGCCCTGCCCGGACAGGCTTCAAACCTTCAAGCGATTTGGCGATCCAGTCGACATCAGGAACAATCTCCTTCTCGATGACAAGGCCCGGAAAGGCCGGCGCAAGCAGCGTACTGATGCGCTCGCGAAATTCCTCTTCCTGCTCCGCCATCAAATAGACAGAGGCTTCCCAGATGTCACGCTTCTCGTCCACCTCGGTCGTGGCGATCGCAACATCCTCCTCGCCGAAATAGTCCGACATCAAATCGAGAATTTCACCGGCCTTGATTTCGGTCGTGGTGACGTAAAGTCGGATTTCGCTCACGGCAGGCTGTTTCCTCTGGCTTCGGCTGTTCAATCTGCCTTTGCCACAAAACCGCACTCAGTCCAATAAGCCGAACGCAATTAAACCTTCGCGCCCTTCAGCAGATTCTGAAGCTTCTGCTCGGCAACATCGGGATTTTCACCATAGGCGATCGTTCCCGCAAAACGGCCATTGGCATCGAGAAGGATAACGGATGCCGTGTGATCCATGGTGTAATCGCCATTCGGGTCCTTCTCATCCACCGGCACTTTTTTGGCATAGATGCGATAGCCTTTCAGCGTCTCGGCAATCTTGTCGGCCGGTCCGGTAATGCCGGTGATCCGCTTCGACACGTTGGACACATACTGCTGCATGATTTCAGGCGTATCACGCTCGGGATCGACGGAAACAAAATAGGCCTGCAGCTTGTCGCCGGCCGGATCCACCTTCTCCATCCAGCCATTCAGCTCGAACAGGGTCGTCGGGCAGACTTCCGGGCAATGGGTGAAACCGAAGAACAGCGCTGTCGGCTTGCCCTGAAAGGCTTTTTCGGTAATCGGCTGACCCGTTTGAGCCGTCAGTTCGAACGGCACGCCATAGGCGGTCTCCACCATCTGCTCGCGGGTCTTTGTCATTTCGATCGTCAGCCAGCTGACGACGCCGGCTAGAACGAGCACGACCGCCCACAATACGATGCGAATATTTCTCATTGTCCAATCCTACCCCGAAAGCCGGCGCCGTGTCCGGGCGTCCGACAGACAGATAGCGAAGGACGGCGGCGACGGCAAATCAACTGGACGTATTTGAGCCGACCGCGCTGATTTGTCACAAAGCCCGACGACGGCGCGGCGTCACAGGCACCAGGCGATACCGCTCTGCACGGCGGAAAGGAAAATATCGGTGCCGTGCCGCACCCAGCCGTCAAACGCAAGAAGCACGATGGCAAGCGAAGCCACCACGGAAAGTCCAGCCAGAATAAACTTCAGAGGATAGGAAACGAGCGCGTTCATGTTCCTATCATAGCCCGTCCGCGCGCAGTCGAAAACCGGTAAAATACTGGAGTTTGCCGTGGCGAGATGGAGAATTGTTAGGGAAAGTTTAAAATCTTGCCATGCATTATGACCCCAGCGGCTTTTCAAGCCTCGACATGATGTCTCCCGGTCCATTCTCCGGCCGCCGCATAAAGCTCAATCCTGCGTGGGCCTGTTAGAGAGCCATCAGAGGAAACCTGCCGTCATGTCCAACGCCATCAAGCAATCCGGCGCATATCTCGAAATCGTTTCCTTTCATCTGGGCGATCAGGAATTCTGCATCGATATCATGGCGATCCGCGAAATCCGCGGCTGGGCGCCGGTGACCCCGATGCCGCACACCCCGCCTTATGTTCTCGGCCTCATCAACCTGCGCGGCGCCGTCATTCCCGTCATCGACATGGCCGGCCGCCTCGGCATGAAAATGACCGAGCCCTCCGAGCGCTCCGCCATCATCGTTACCGATATCGGCGGCAAGCTGGTCGGCCTTCTGGTGGAACAGGTCTCCGACATGATGACCATCCGCTCCGAAGACCTGCAGCCCGCGCCCGATATCATTCCGGAAGAACAGCGAAGCTTCTGCCGCGGCATCGTCGCGTTGGAAAAAAGCATGGTCTGCTTCCTCAACCTCGATACGGTTATCGCCGACGAACTGGCGCGCGAAGCCGCGTAATCCACGGCATCGGCATGGCAATTGCGGGGGCGAGCCTTACGGCTTGCCCTTTTCCCATTTCACCTGCTGGTTATAGAGCGGCACCGTCGATATCGCCATCTTGGCGGAACCATCGGTCAGTTCCCGCGCGTGCACCAGATAAATCAGTGTATCATTGGCCTTGTCGTAGACGCGGCTGACGACGAGTTTCTTCCAGACCAGCGACATCCCCTGCCGAAACACCTCTTCGCCGCCCTTCGAAAGATTGATGTCACCAATCTCCACCGGCCCGGTCTGGCTGCAGGAAATGGCGTTGTTGGAGGGGTCTTCGAACCAGTTGCCGTTTTTCAGCCGGTCGATGACGCCACGCTCGAAATAGGTCACATGGCACGTCACGCCTTTGATCTTCGGATCAGCGATCGCCTCTATCATGATATCATTGCCGATCCAGTCGACGCCGA
The DNA here is from genome assembly GCF_055382365.1 of Agrobacterium sp. 5Ca39. Taxonomy (NCBI): domain Bacteria; kingdom Pseudomonadati; phylum Pseudomonadota; class Alphaproteobacteria; order Hyphomicrobiales; family Rhizobiaceae; genus Agrobacterium; species Agrobacterium sp. 5Ca39. Next base: position 1,690,114 of record NZ_AP026436.1, read on the forward strand.
CCTCGCCAACCACCTGCGAATTCGCCGCAGTCACCGGAAGCAACACCAGAAAGCCCGCAAACAAGCCCGACAGAGTTTTCTTTGTCATCGCATCTTCTCCGTTACGCTGCTTCAAACATAGGTGGAAGCCACCGTTACGCAACCCGGGCGGCAGGCCGTTTTTTCATGCTGCACGGCTGGTAGCCCGTGGCGGTAAGTCGACCGGCCACCATGCCGATTTTCTCCGGCAGATCGTGGATATGGGCAACACTCAATGCTTTGGCCGCCGCAATCGACGCGGCCGCGCAGACAACGGCATCTTCCGCGGCATTATGGTGCACGAAACGCAGCTGAAGGTGATGAGCGATCACATTCAGCTTGTGCGACACCAGATTGGGCCAGACATGCCGGGCGATCTTGACGCTGCACAGATAGGAAAGATCGGGATAGGACTGTCGATATTTGTCGAAGGACGCGCGCATGACGCTGAAATCAAAGGCGGCATTGTGGGCTATCATCGTCGCACCATGGAAGTCGTCGATGAACTCCTCCATCACCTCGGGAAATTCCGGCGCATCCTCGACATCGGCAGGGCGGATGCCGTGCACGGCGATGTTGAAGGGCGAAAACCGCATGTCCTTCGGCCGGATCAGCCGTTCCTCGACACGAACGATCGTCCCGTCTTCTATCCAGGCAAGGCCGACGGAGCAGGCGCTGCCCCGCTCTTCATTGGCGGTTTCGAAGTCGATGGCGATGGTTTTCAAGAGTGATTCCCGTTGTTTCTTCCGGCATAAACCGGATCGGCCTCAAAGAGAACCGGCTTCGCTGGAATGCGCTTCCGAAAGCATCCAGTCGATGAGCGTCGCGAGATCGGGATTATCGAGCATACGCCTGGGATAAACGAGGAAATAGGCGAGCGTGCTGGTCATGTCTTTCCCGAATGGCGCAATCAATGCGCCTTCGGCAAGCTCGCGGGAAACGAGCGAACGCCGGGTCAGTGCAATGCCATGCCCGGCCTTGGCGGCATCCAGCGCGCCGTTGCTGTCGATGAAAACGGTGCCGCCGGACGCGTCGACTTCCGCTGCACCTGCCGCTTTCAGCCAGCGCCGCCATTCATTGCGGTTTTCATCATGCAGCAGCGGGACCGATTTCAGATCGCCCGCTTCCCGTAGCGGGCCGTATTTTTCAAGAAGCTGGGGCGAGCAGACCGGCAACGTGCTGTCATCAATGAAGCGGATGCTCTCAAGCCCTTCGTACCGTCCGAAACCGTGCCGGACGGCCAGATCGACGTCGTCCCTCGAAAAATCCACCAATCGGTTCGTGACGCTGATGCGCACATCCACCTGCGGGTGCTGCTGCTGGAAGGCGGGCAATCGCGGCATCAGCCATTGCACGGCGAAGGTCGGTGTGCAGCTCAGCGTCAAAACGGTGATCTCAGACCGCGCTGTCAGCTCCGCCGTCGCCTCGCGCATCATCCGGAAAGCGGTGCGGAGCGCGCCGTAATAACGCTCCCCCTCGCGCGTCAGCTGGATGCTACGCGGCTTGCGAAAAAACAATTGCACACCAAGCCGCGCCTCCAGCTCCCGGATTTGCAGACTGACGGCGCCGGGCGTGACATTCAACTCGTTGGAGGCAAGCGTGACGCTGCGATAGCGCGCTGCGGCCTCGAAGGCCTGCAGCCCTTTCAGAGACGGGAGTTCGGTGGACATGATTTAGCTCAACTCAATTATCGAACGAGAAACAATCGTTTGAAAACACCATAAAACAGAGAGTAAATGGACGCAACAAGACACAACGCGACGTGAAAACCATCACCTCCGAGCTTGAGATTAACTCAACCAATATCGGGTGGATGGCGGGGATTCGGTCTGCGATCATGCCGATGCTCATGCGTTTTGGAGATGATGATGGCGATACAGAAACAGATGGATGCCCGCGAATGGGCGATGCTTGTCGCGCTTTCGCTCCTGTGGGGCGGTTCGTTCTTTTTCATCGGTGTTGCGGTCAAGGAACTGCCTCCCGTCACCATCGTCGCACTGCGTGTTACCCTTGCGGCAATCGCGCTTCAGATCGTCTGCCGCATCATGGGCCTTCGCCTGCCGAGGCAATGGGCGGTGTGGCGCGCCTTTTTCGGCATGGGCCTTCTGAATAACATCATTCCATTCTGCCTGATCGTCTGGGGCCAGACCCATATTGCCAGCGGACTGGCTTCGATCCTCAATGCTACAACGCCGCTCTTCACGGTTATCGTCGCGCATTTTCTCACCACTGATGAAAAGATGACCGGCAATAAGCTGACCGGCGTATTGGTCGGCTTTGCCGGCGTAGCAACCATGATCGGCCCCGCCGCCTTTACCGGCTCATCCGGCCTCTGGGGCCAGATCGCCGTCCTCGGCGCGGCCATCTCTTATGCCTTCGCGGGCATATTCGGCCGCCGCTTCAAGGCCATGGGCGTGCCGCCGCTGATGACCGCCACCGGCCAGATTTCCTCTTCGGCACTGATGCTGATCCCGGCCGCCCTTCTCATCGACAAACCATGGACACTCGCGATGCCGAGCCTCGGAACCTGGGGCGCGCTTGTCGGCATCGCACTGCTCTCGACGGCGCTCGCCTATCTCATTTTCTTCCGCATTCTTGCCAGCGCCGGCGCCACCAACCTTGCCCTCGTCACCTTCCTCATCCCCGTCAGCGCCATCCTGCTCGGTTCCCTGCTTCTAGGGGAGCAACTGGAAGTGAAGCACTTCGCCGGCATGGCGATGATTGCTGCGGGTCTTGCGGCGATCGACGGCAGGCTGCCGTCAAAACTCAGAAGCCTGCTGGGCAACGCACCTGCTTGACAGAATTACACGGCAAAAGCATTGTGCGCCCATGATCGCGAAGCAGAACACCACCCGTCGTCACACCATCACCGGCCACCCGGCAGGGGAAGGTATGTCGTCGCGTTAAGCGATCCATTTCCACCCTGCCAGTCGAGCAGGGTTCGCACTCCTGCTCCCATACGCCCGAGGAGACAGGCATGCAGACTGTGAAATTTGCCGATAATGAAGATTCGCAATTCAGCTTGAATGAAGTCGTCCTGCGCGCCGCGCGGCTGGACGATGCTGAAGCCCTGACAGAAATGTTCAACCTGCCCGGCGTCCGTCACGGCACGCTTCGACAACCATTTCAGTCGGTTGAAAAAACACGAAAATCGATGGAGAACCGCGGCCCCAACGATATCGCCATCGTTGGCGAATGGCGGGGAAAGATCGTTGCCAATGCAGGACTGTTCCGCAGGGCAGGAAGACAGTCCCACATCGCCGATCTGGTAATCAGTGTCCACGACGATTTTGCCGGCAGAGGTGTCGGAACATATATTCTGGCGGCTTTGATCGACACCGCCGATAATTGGCACGATATCCGCCGCATCGAACTCAACGTCTTCACCGACAATCTCCCCGCGATCCGGCTTTACGAGAAATTCGGTTTTGAACTTGAAGGCACCCTGCGCAACGACGCCTATCGAGATGGCAAATACGTTGATGCCCACGTGATGGCACGACTTCGATAGTCGGTTAGCTGCGCAAGTGGTCGGCAAACACTTCCCGAATGGTCCGGCGCGACCATTCGGCCATTTTTTCGTTACGGCCGCGCTCGGCATCCAGAAGGATCAGCGCCTTCCATAAGGCCCACCCGCGCCCGCGCTGCCATGTGGCCTCATCCAGATCGAGCGCTCTGCGAAAAACAGCCCGGCTTTCAGCATCAAGCACATTCCACGCGAGAATGAGATCAGAAGACGGATCGCCTACGCCGGAACTGCCGAAGTCGATGACGGCCGAAAGCCTGCCATCCTTCACCAGCAGATTGCCCTCGGCAATGTCGCCATGCACCCACACCCGCTGCTTTTGCCAATGACTCGAAAGCGCAAGCTGCCATACCTCGATAGCCAGCGCCTGATCAACCTCATCGGCAAGCCGCGCCGCCGAGGCCTTCGCTTCCCCGTCATAGACTGCAAGCGAGCCCCCGCGATGAAAGTTATGCGCCCCTGCGACCGGGCCATCCACAGCATCCGCCTCGTGTAATGATTTCAAGAACGTGGCGACATCAATGGCAATGACCGACAGATCGACCTTCTCCAGATGCTGAGCAAGCGGTTCCCCTTCGAGCCAGCGATAGACCGACCAACGGAACGGATAACCCTGCCCCGGCTGCCCGAGCGCTACTGGAGCAGGGATCGGAAAAGGCAGGAAAGGCGCAAGCGTTGGCAGCCATCGATGCTCCTTCTCGACCTGCGCCACGTAACGGGTGGCGCTCGGCATGCGGATGAGCATTTCATCGCCAAGGCGAAAACTGCGATTGTCCCAGCCGCTCAGCTCCACCGGCCGAACATCTAACGCCGCCCATTGAGGAAACTGGCTGTCAACCAGCGCCCGGACCTGCTCTGCGCTGACGACGATGCGGTCATCCATGCCTTACCCTCCGTCTCAGGCACAAGCTCTAGCGGCAGAGGACAATATTTCCATGACGCCCCTCAGCCGCCGATCAGCGCCAGCCACTCGTCCTCATCCATGGTCTGCACGCCCAGTTCCGCCGCCTTGGCAAGCTTGGAGCCCGCTCCCGGCCCCGCCACCAGAATATCGGTCTTTTTCGAAACGGAACCGGCAACCTTGGCGCCCAGACTTTCCGCCCGGGCCTTCGCCTCGTCGCGGGTAAACTTCTCCAGCGAGCCGGTAAACACCACCGTCTTGCCTGCCACCGGGCTGCCTTCCGTAGAAGGCTTTTCCGCCTCTTTCGGACGAAGTTCCCTTATCAGCCGATCGATGACGTCTAGGTTGCGTGGCTCCTTGTAGAACTCGACAATGGCGCGGGCCACCACCTCGCCGATGCCGTCGATGGCATTAAGCTCGGCCCACGCCTCGCTTGCGGGATCCGCCGCCGCCTTCATGCTTTCTTCGAAATGGTCGTAAGTGCCATAGGATCGCGCCAGAAGCTTCGCCGTAGTCTCACCCACATGGCGGATGCCCAGCGCGAAGATGAGCCTGTGCAGATCTATCTCGCGGCGGGCATCGATGGCGTCGAACAGCTTCCTGACGCTGACCTTGCCGAAACCGTCGATATTTTCGAGCTTGGTCAGATGAGAAGCATCCTGCCGCGCCTTCAGCGTGAAGATGTCGGGTGCGGTCTTGATCGAGAGCGCAGGATCGTCACTTTCGAAGAAGAAATCGATCTGCTTGGTGCCCAGACCTTCGATATCGAAGGCATTACGCGAGACGAAATGTTTCAGATGCTCCACCGCCTGGGCCCGGCAGACGAAACCGCCGGTGCAGCGCGTGACCGAATCGAGCTTGCCGGTCTTCTCATTACGCTCCCGCACCGCATGGCTGCCGCAGACCGGACATTTTTCCGGGAAGGCGTATTTTGCCGCCCCGGCCGGTCGCTTTTCCAGAAGCACGTCCAGAACCTGCGGAATGACATCGCCGGCCCGCTGCACGATAACAGTGTCGCCGATGCGGATATCGTGATCTTCCGGGCGGATGCGCTCACCGCTATTCCCGATGCCCTCGATATAATCGGCATTATGCAGCGTGGCGTTGGTAACGACGACACCGCCGACAGTGATGGGGGTAAGACGCGCGACCGGCGTCAGCGCGCCGGTGCGGCCAACCTGAATTTCGATATTTTCAACCGTCGTGAAGGCTTGCTCTGCTGGAAATTTATGCGCGGTCGCCCAGCGCGGGCTGCGCGAGCGGAAGCCTAGCCGTTCCTGCAGATCAAGCCGGTCGACCTTGTAGACCACACCGTCGATATCGTAATCGAGATCGGGCCGCGCAACACCGATTTCATTATAATGCTCAAGCAATTGCTGGGCGGATGTGAATCGCTTCATCAGCGGATTAACCGGGAAACCCCACTCCCTGAACTTCTCGACGATGCCATATTGGGTATCAGCAATCCGCGTCGGCTGACCGCCATTCGAAACCTCGCCGAGGGCGTAGGCGAAAAACCGCAGCTTGCGCTTCGCCGTCACATTGGCGTCCAGCTGACGCAGGGAGCCGGAGGCAGTATTGCGCGGGTTCACGTAGGTCTGCTTGCCTTCCGCTTCCATCTGGGCGTTGAGCGCCAGAAAGTCGCTTTTGGCCATATAGACCTCGCCGCGCACTTCCACCACATCGGGCGCATCGGCGGGCAGCTCGTTCGGAATTTCCTTGATGGTCCTGATATTGGGAGTGACATTTTCGCCGGTCGTGCCGTCACCGCGCGTCGCCGCTGTCTTCAGCCTGCGGTTTTCGTAGCGGATGGACATGGAAAGCCCGTCGATCTTCGGTTCGGCAGTGAAAGCAATGGAGTCATCAGGCAGATGCCCGAGGAAACGATAAACCGAACTGACGAAGTCACGCAGATCTTCTTCCGAGAACGTATTGTCGAGCGACAGCATCGGTCGCGCATGCACGATGGGCGCAAAGGTCGGAAGCGGCGCGAAGCCTACTTTTTTCGATGGGCTGTCGGCCCGCACCAGCGCCGGGAAATTCGCTTCGATGGCGTCGTTGCGCCGCTTCAGCGCGTCATACTCCGCATCGGAAATCTCCGGCGCATCCTTGCCATGGTAAAGCGCGTCATGGCGGGCAAGCTCGGCCGCCAGAAATGCAAGCTCCGAAGAGGCTTCAAGCTCGGTGAGGTTTTCAACGGGTTTCTGGTCTTTCGACATGACGGCCTCTTTTCGGAATTACCGAACGCTTTTAGCCGAAATAACAAACATTAAAAACAGTTTTGCCGCTGGACTCACAATGCCGAAAGGCACTGCACTGGCATTGCCGCGAAGGTCAGTCCTTGGCTGCGAGAAGACGAGCGGCGGCAGCCCTCGCCTCGTCCGTCACGGACGCGCCAGCAAGCATACGGGCGATCTCTTCGGTGCGGTGCTGCGGCTCCATCGTGGCGACGCGCGTGGCGATACGCTCGCTTCCATCGCCGGACGGACCCTTTGAAATGAGAAGATGGGTCGCCGCCCGTGCCGCCACCTGCGGCGCATGGGTGACGGAAAGGACCTGCACGGTTTTGGACAGGCGGCGCAGCCGCTGGCCGATGGCATCCGCCACCGCGCCACCGACACCCGTGTCGATTTCGTCGAACACCAGGGTCGGTGCCGAACCGCGATCCGCCAGCGCCACTTTCAGCGCCAGCAGGAAGCGGGACAATTCGCCGCCTGATGCGACCTTCATGATCGGACCTGGGCGCGTGCCCGGGTTGGTCTGCACGTGGAATTCCACCGTATCGATGCCGTCGGCCGTCGCCTGCTCGGGATCGGAGGTGACCTCGACGGTAAACCGCGCCCGCTCCAGCTTCAACGCCGGAAGCTCGGCCATGACAGCGTTGGAAAGCGCTTCCGCTGCATTGCGGCGTTTGTCGGAAAGCGACTGCGCGGCACGGTCAAAATCAGCCTTCACGACGCCGAGATTGGCCTCGAGCTTGCCAAGCTTTTCTTCGCCGGCGTCGAGATCGGCGAGATCGGCCACCATTTTTTCGGCGAGAGCGGGGAGGTCTGGCACGGCGACATTATATTTGCGTCCGGCGGCGCGCAACGCGAACAGCCGCTCCTCCACCCGCTCCAGCTCGCGCGGATCGAATTCTGTGCGGCGCAGCGCCGCTTCCACTTCCATCTGCGCATTGGAAAGATTGTCCAGCGCGGCATCCAGCAATTGCACGGTGTCTTCCAGCAGGCCGGGAGCCTCGTGGCTCTTGCGCTCCAGACGCCGCATCATGGATGCTATGACAGGCACGGGCGAAGCATTGCCGTTCAGGAACTCGCTGGCTTCAGCAATATCGCCAGCGATGCGTTCGGATTTTTGCATCACCGCCCGGCGTTCGGCCAGTTCATCCTCCTCGCCATCGCGCGGCGAAAGAGTTTCCAATTCCTCGACGGAAGAGCGCAGGTAATCCGCCTCTCGCGCCGCAGCCTCGACTTTTGCGCGATGCGTCTTTAAGGCCCGGTCAGCATCTTTCCAGGTGCGATAGAATGCCTGAACAGCGCGAGCCTCTTCGCTCAGCCCGGCAAAGGCATCCAGCAGCGTGCGGTGCGCATCCGTATCGACAAGCGCACGATCATCATGCTGGCCGTGAATCTCGACCAGCATCTGACCAAGCTGGCGCATCATCTGCACGCTGATGGCCTGATCGTTGATATAGGCCTTCGTGCGCCCGTCGGAAGATTGCACGCGGCGGAAAATCAGGTCGCCATCGTCATCGAGACCGTTTTCGCGCAGGAGAAGCCGTGTCGGATGATTGTTCGGCACCTCGAAAGTCGCGGTGACCTGCCCCTTTTCCTCCCCGTGGCGCACAAGGCCGCCATCGCCGCGGCCGCCAAGCGCCAGCGAGAGACTATCGAGAAGAATGGATTTGCCCGCACCCGTCTCGCCCGTCAACACGGAAAGGCCCGCCTCGAAACCGAGGTCGAGCCTTTCGATGAGAACGATATCGCGAATTGAGAGCTGGACCAGCATGGCCTATGCCCCGTCTCAGGCGCCGATGAGCTTCTTGCCGGCGCGCGAAATCCAGGACCCCTTATTCTCACGCGGCTCCAGGCCCTGGCCCTTCAGCAGCTTGTAGGAATCCGCATACCATTGGCTGTCGGGATAGTTGTTGCCGAGAACGGCAGCCGCAGTCTGCGCTTCGTCCACCAGGCCCATCGCGTAATAGGCTTCCGTCAGACGCGCCAGCGCTTCCTCGATCTGGTTGGTGTTCTGGTACTGCTCGACGACAATGCGGAAACGCGAAACGGCGGCGAGATATTCCTTGCGCTCAAGGTAATAACGACCGACCTGCATTTCGCGGCCGGCAAGCTGATCGCGGGCGAAACGGATCTTGGCCTGCGCATCCGCGACATATTCCGAATCGGGATAATCGTTGACGACCTTGTTCATCGCCTCAACTGTGCGCTGCGCGGCGCGCTGGTCCTGCGTGACGTCGGAAATCTGCTTCGAATAGGCAAGACCGATCATGTACTGAACGTAAGCGGCGTCCTTGGAACGCGGATATTGCCGCAGGAAACGGCTACCGGTGGTGATTGCCACATCGTTCTTGTTGGTGCGCGTGGCAATGAAGGTCTGCATGACAAGCGCCTTCTGGCCCCATTCGGTGAAGGGGTACTGCTTATCGATCGCCTCGAACTTGCGTGAGGCTTCCGTCATATTGCCTTTGTTCATGTTCGCCAGCGCTTGCTTGTACAGAACGTCAGGCGGATCGGTCTCCACGCCAAGCTTGGTGATGTCGATATCGGGATCGGACTGGCAGGCAGTGACGACGACGCTCGCGCCGACCAACATCAACGAAACGGCGATCCCCCGCATCGTACCCTTCATTGCACCAGACCCTACATGCTTCATTCGACAGTTCCCACTTCCCGCGCAAATACATAAGCATCGGCTTTGTATTGGCGTTCTAGCCATAAAAGCATCCGCAGGGCAACGCAATGATGACGCATTAACGCATTTTTATGGCATCACCCCATGCAATCGCACCATTATCCGGCGATAATTTGCAACTTCCTGCTCCGTCTCACGAAAAAGCCGCCCCGAAGGAGCGGCTTTTTCTGTCAATTGATAGCCTTCAAAAGACCTTATGCGGACCAGGGGGCGAATTCGGGCATATTGACGGCCACAAATTCGCGGGCGCGCACCATCTGGTTGCGTGCGGCCGGAGCCTCTACGATCTCGTAAGCCGTACGGTCGCTCAGCAGGGCCTTCAGCGCATTGGCATTGACCTTGTGACCACCGCGATAAGAACGGTAGCAACCGATGAACTGAGCGCCCGCAAGTGCAAGGTCGCCCACCGCGTCAAGCGTCTTGTGGCGGACGAACTCGTCCTTGGCGTAACGCAGGCCTTCCATGTTGATGACGCTGTTGTCGTCGGAAATGACAACCGAATTCTCAAGCGAGGAGCCCAGTGCATAACCGGCGGCCCAAAGGCGCTCGACATCACGCATGAAGCCGAAAGTACGGGCACGCGACAGTTCGTTCTTGAACGTCTCTGCCGTCAGGTCACCCTTCCAGGACTGCTTGCCGATCAGCGGCGTGTCGAAATCGATGTCGACCTCGAAGCGCGTACCGTCATAAGGACGGAACTCCGCCCAGGACGCACCCGAATCGATACGCACCGGCTTGGTGACCCTGATATAGCGGCGCTTCACGCCAAGGTTCTTGATGCCGACCGATTCGATCGCTTCAATGAAGGGAGCAGAGCTGCCATCCATGATCGGCGCTTCCGGACCGTCTACCTCGACGACAAGGTTGTCGAGGCCCATGGCGTAGATGGCTGCCATGACGTGCTCGATCGTCGCTACCGACTGGGAAAGCGAACGGCCAAGCACGGTGCACAGATCGGTATTCCCGACATTGGCAGACACTGCCTTCAGCTCGGTGACGCTGCCATTGTCATGGAGGCGATGGAAGACGATGCCCGTTCCAGCTTCTGCGGGCTGGAACGTCATCGAGACCGGATTGCCTGAATGCACGCCAATGCCTTTAAGCTGAACGGCATGTGCGATAGTTGTCTGAAATCCGAGCAGTCCGATAGTCATTAGTATATGCCTTTTTTGCAAACCGCGCCGCTTGGGGCCAGCGCCGTTCAAGTTTTCAAGCCGGGTTTTAACGACCGGCGAAGTCAGTCTGTTCCTTCACCCAGCCTCATACATACGCACATGTACGTGCCACGACAAATCACTGTTCGTTTCGGATTGTTACATGCGTAAGCAGCTGACAACGCTAATTAATTTAGTGTTAATAACGTAAAATAAACAAAACGCCCGGATCGTCGGATCCGGGCGTTTCGAGAGGCTAATGGAATCGCCCTCAGTTGGACTGGCGACGCAGGAAGGCCGGGATTTCCAGCTGGTCATCATCGTGGTGGCTGGACGATGCAGGCGTTGCACGGCCGTGATCGTCGAGCTGGCCGCGACGCGGTGCGTAGAGGCTTGCTTCCGGCGAAAGCGGTGCGCGGCGCTGCGGCGCCATGCTCGGCGCATCCATCATGTCGGAAGGAACTTCTTCTTCTTCGCGGCGACCAAGCGAGTTGGTGATGCGCTTCAGAAGACCCATCGGGCCACGCTCTTCCTGGGCAGCAGGAGCGGCATGGGTGCGGTGGTCCAGCTCGGCCTTCACGACCGGCGGGAAGTCTTCGACCTTCGGCATGCGAACCGGCTCAGGCTGGCGGGCAACCGGTGCAGGTTCCTGATAGACGGGAGCCTGCGGCTGCTGCATGCGCGGTGCCGGAGCAGCATGCTGTTCCGGAGCGTGATAGACCGGTGCCGGAGCAACCGGAGCCGGAGCGGCCTGCTGAACCGGCTGGGCCGGACGAAGTGCCGCCGGTGCTTCAGCCGGAGAGGATGCGAACAGCTTGCTCTGCGGACGGAAGTCCTGGGCCGGCTGCTGATGTGCGGCAAAACCGAGTTCACGTTCCATTTCGGCCTCAGCCGAACGGATGGTCTGGGCGATGGGGTCTACGGCCTTCGGTGCCTGCGAAACTGCGGCAGGCTGTACTGCGGCCGGAGCGGGAGCAACGGCCGCGGAAGGACGGATAAGCGGCTTTGCAGCGGCGGCTGCGGCGCGCATTTCGGCAACGTTCTGTTCGCCGACGCCTGCAACGCGGTCAATGCCGGTTGCAACGACGGAGACGCGGATGAGGCCTTCAAGCGCTTCGTCGAAGGTTGCGCCGAGGATGATGTTCGCATCCGGATCAACTTCTTCGCGAATACGGGTCGCAGCTTCGTCGACTTCGAAGAGGGTGAGGTCGCGACCGCCGGTGATGGAGATCAAGAGGCCCTGCGCACCCTTCATCGAGGTTTCGTCGAGCAGCGGGTTGGCGATCGCCGCTTCCGCAGCCTGCATTGCGCGGCCCGGACCGGAAGCCTCGCCGGTGCCCATCATCGCGCGGCCCATTTCGCGCATGACCGAACGGACGTCGGCGAAGTCGAGGTTGATGAGACCTTCCTTCACCATCAGGTCGGTAATGCAGGCAACGCCGGAATAGAGAACCTGGTCAGCCATGGCGAAGGCGTCCGCAAAGGTCGTCTTGTCATTGGCAATACGGAAGAGGTTCTGGTTCGGAATGACGATCAGCGTATCGACGGACTTCTGCAGTTCCTCGATGCCCTGTTCGGCAAGACGCATGCGGCGGCCGCCTTCGAAGTGGAAAGGCTTGGTGACGACGCCGACCGTCAGGATGCCCTTGTTGCGCGCGGCCTGCGCGACGACGGGAGCAGCACCGGTGCCGGTGCCGCCGCCCATGCCGGCGGTGACGAAGCACATATGCGTGCCGTTAAGGTGATCGATGATCTCGTCGATGCATTCTTCAGCGGCAGCGCGCCCGACTTCCGGCTGGGAACCGGCGCCGAGACCTTCAGTGACGTTGACGCCGAGCTGAATGACCCGATCTGCCTTCGTCATGGTCAACGCCTGGGCATCCGTGTTGGCGACAACGAAGTCGACGCCCTGGAGGCCAGCCGTGATCATGTTGTTGACAGCGTTACCACCACCGCCACCGACACCGAAGACGGTGATGCGTGGCTTCAGCTCTGTGATATCAGGCTTCTGCAGCTGTATCGTCATTTTAACATTCCTTCTTTCTCTGGCCGCATCGCCCCGCTGGCCGATTCTTGAAACTCAACTCTGAAACCTCCGGCTTGCGCCCCGAGGCTACTCAAAAACTCTCTTTCAGCCATTGCCCCACCCGGGCTATCCGGCCGCTACCGTTACCAAACGGCGAGAACATTCCGCCTTGCGCCGCATGAATTTCGATGTCCGCCACCTGCGGATAGATCATCAGTCCGCAGGCGGTTGAAAATGCCGGGCCCTTTGCCGCGACCGGAAGACCAGCCACGCCCATGGGGCGGCCGATGCGAACGTTGCGGGCAAGAATGCGCCGCGCCGTTTCCGGCAGCCCCGTCAGCTGGCTTGCACCGCCGGTCAGGACGACGCGCTTGCCGACAATCGGGCTGAAGCCGGACTTCTGGATACGATCACGGATCAATTCCAGCGTCTCTTCGATACGTGCCCGCACGATGCGGGTAACCAATGCTCTTGAAACTTGCGATGGTTGATCGCGATCATCTTCGCCAATCGGCGGGATCGAAATCATGTCGCGCTCATCCGCGCCATTCAGCAAAGCCGAACCATGCACCACCTTCAGTCTCTCCGCATCTTCGATTCGTGTCGAGAGGCCTCGTGCAAGATCTGTCGTGACGTGATGGCCGCCAAGGCCGATCGCGTCCGTATGGATGAGCCGGCCCTCGGCAAAAACCGAGATCGTCGTCGTGCCGCCGCCCATGTCGATGGCGGCGCAGCCGAGTTCGACTTCATCGTCCACCAGTGCTGCTAGACCGCTGGCATAGGGCGTCGCGACCATGCCCTCGACGGACAGATGCGCGCGGTTGACGCAAAGTTCGAGGTTCTTCAGCGCCGTGCGTTCGACAGTCACCACATGCATGTCAACGCCGAGAAGATCGCCGTACATCGACAGCGGATCGCGGATACCGCGCTCGCCATCCAGCGAATAGCCCGTCGGCAGCGAATGCAGGATCGCCCGGTCCTGACGCATGGACTGCTGGCTTGCCGCCACCAGAACCTTGCGCAGATCGCTTGCTTCCACTTCCTGCCCGCCGAGATCGATGCTCGCGGTGTAGATATCGCTCGCTAGTCTTCCTGCCGAAACATTGACGATCAGGCTGTCGACGGTCAGGCCCGCCATACGCTCAGCCGCATCGACTGAAAGACGGATGACGCCTTCCAGCGCGTCGAGGTCGGCAATCACGCCAGACTTCACGCCGCGCGAACGCTGGTGGCCGATGCCGATGATTTCCACCTTGTGGGTGCGGCCAGGCAGGATTTCGCTTTCCTGACGGGGCGTCAGCCGGCCGATCATGCACACGACCTTGGTCGAGCCGATGTCGAGCACCGAAACGATGTGGCTGCGCTTCGAAGAAAGCGGCTTCAGACGAGGCAGACCGAAATGGGAAGAACCGAAAAAGCTCATGTGTTCTTCTCCGCTTTCTTGAGAGCCTTGGTGCGCGCATCGACGGCAGCCTGGCGGCGTTCGGCGGCACCTTCGGTCAGCTGGATCGTTGTACGGTCGGACAGGCGCAGGTCCACGGCAGCGACATCGCGCGACAGAACTTTCTCTTCCAGATCGAGCCGCGCGAGCAATTGCAGCGCCTGCGGCAGGTTTTCTTCTGGCAGCTTGACGACGATGCCGTTGTCGAGATGCAGGTCCCAGCGGCGGCCGGCGATACGCACGTAGGCTCGGACGCGGCTGCGGATTTCCGGCCAGTCAGCCAGCTGCTCGACGAAACCGGCAGCACCGGTTTCCGCGTCGCGGCCGACGAAAAGCGGCAGCGAGGCAAACTTGTTGTCACGCAGCGGCGCAATGACACTGCCGCTCTTTTCGATCAGCGACAGCTCCGAGCCGTGCTGCCAGATGCCAAAAGCCTGACGCTCCTTCAGACGAACCTCGACCGTCTTCGGATAGATCTTGCGGATATCGACATCCTCAACCCAGGGAAGCTGCACCAGCTTGCGGCGCGCGGCGTCGATGTCGAGCGCGATCAGGGACGTGCTGCCATCGAGACCGAGAAGCTGGAAGACATCGATTTCGGAGGTCTGCAGGTTGCCGGAGACCTTCACGTCCTCAACGGCGAAACCGGCCGCGGAGGTCGTTGCCTGCGTGACGATATTCGTATGGCCGCCGAGTGACATGCCATAAAGCCCGGTCGCCGCATAAAAGGCGACGGCCGCAATCGTACCGGTATGGGCGGGAATGTGGATACGTCCGGTCGCAAGGCTGACGCCGAAACGCACGACGCGACGCAGCGGACGCGGCAACACCATGCGATCGTCGGCACTGGCCGCCGCCGCGAATTGCTCGCGCTTTTTTGCCGTCGACTTTTTGCCGATCACCGCAAACACGAAGCGTCCTCCACCATCCAGCTGACAAGGTTACCAAAGGAGCGGCCAGCATGGGCCGCCATTTCAGGCACCAGGGAGGTCGGCGTCATGCCCGGCTGCGTATTCACTTCAAGCCAGATAACTTCGCCATCTTCTGAGAAACGGTCGTCGTAACGAAAGTCTGAACGGCTTACGCCACGGCACCCGATCGCCCGATGCGCCATAACCGCCAGTGTTTGAATTTTTTGGTAAATTTTCGGTGAAATTTCTGCGGGAATGACATGTTTCGAGCCACCAGCAGCGTATTTCGCATCGTAATCATAGAAATTGTGACCGAGCGGCACCACTTCGGTGACGCCCAGCGCCTCGCCGTCGAGCACCCCGCAGGTCAGTTCGCGGCCATGGATATAACGCTCGACCATGACATGGTCGCCGTATTTCCATTCAGAGGACGTGAGTATCTGCGGCGGGTGCGACTGGTCTTCCTTGACGATAACGACGCCGAAGCTCGAGCCTTCGCGCACCGGCTTCACCACATAAGGCGGCGCCAGCGGATGTTCGCTGGTGAAATCGAAGCGGTTCATGACTCGCTCGGCGGCGACAGGAATGCCGGCAGCAGCAGCAACCTTCTTGGCCTGCGCCTTGTCCATGGCAAGCGCCGAGGCGAGCACGCCGGAATGGGTATAGGGAATGGCGAGATATTCGAGGATGCCCTGAATGGTGCCGTCTTCGCCGAAGGGCCCATGCAGCGCGTTGAAAGCGACGTCCGGGCGCAGCGCATCAAGCACGGCGGCGACATCGCGGCCGACATCGACACGGGTGACCTTGTAGCCCTCGTCTTCCAGAGCCTGCGCGCAAGCGTTGCCCGACGACAGGCTGACCGGCCGCTCCGACGAAAATCCACCCATAAGAACAGCTACGTGCTTGCCGCTCATCGATACCTCTGACACCAACTCTCCGTTACGGACCACGCTCCGAACCGACCGGATTTCACGAACGGTGATTCTGGCACATGACCCTTGAGACCAGTTAAACGCCATTAAGGTTAATGAATCGTTTACTTTCGTTAACCGCCGCGCCCAACATGCCGAGTTTGTTAAAGAATCAGCATTGATCCGAATTCCCTCCTTGGAATCAGAGAGTTGCGCGGAATGCAACATGCAGGTTTTCAATGATCGGAAATAAAACGACGCCGGCGCGTCTGCTGCCGCGCGACAAAGGCAAGGCCGAAACGTTAACAGACAGGATTATTCCCCAGGCAAATTATCTGCCGTTTCAGGGTTTTAAAACCGCAGCCTGAATCAGTCTCTCAATCGACGAACATTCTCCGAGGCCTTGACCACACGTGTCGCCCGGATGGATCACATTATCTGCATTATTTCTTTTTTAGCATTCCATAAGAACAAAAATTGCGTTAACGCAGATGTTGCCTCCCAAGGCATGACATTGCAATCATCCAAAATGGAACCAATACCATGACCGACGCGATATCTCCGGTATCGCCGACCGCTGACAATTCGAACGCTGTAAAGACAAATTCGCCTGCACGAGTTCTCACTGCCAGTCTGGTCGGTACGACCATCGAGTTTTTCGATTTCTACGTTTATGCCACAGCCGCAGTGCTCGTGTTCCCGACATTGTTCTTCCCGAACAATGATCCGATGACGGCGCTTCTGGCGTCTTTCGCAACTTTCTCCATCGCCTTTTTCGCCCGCCCCCTCGGCGCCGTGGTCTTCGGTCACTATGGCGACCGCGTTGGCCGCAAGACGACGCTTGTCGCGGCGCTGCTGACCATGGGTGTCTCGACGGTCGTGATCGGCCTGCTGCCGTCCTATGAGACGGCCGGCGTTCTGGCGCCGCTGCTGCTCGCACTTTGCCGCTTCGGCCAGGGCTTCGGTCTTGGTGGCGAATGGGGCGGTGCCGTCCTGCTCGCGACGGAAAACGCCCCTCCCGGCAAGCGCAGCTGGTACGGCATGTTCCCGCAGCTTGGCGCACCCGTCGGCCTGTTCCTCTCGTCAGGCGTGTTCTGGATACTGCTGCACTTCATGTCGCAGGAAGCCCTGCTCAGCTGGGGCTGGCGTATTCCCTTCGTCGCCTCGATCATCCTCATCGCCGTCGGCATGTGGGTTCGCCTGTCGATAACCGAAACGCCCGATTTCCAGAAGGCGATCGAAAAGGAAGAACGAGTCGCCGTGCCGGTCGCGGAACTGTTCCGCAACCACAAGCGCAGCCTCGTGCTCGGCACCTTTGTGGCGCTCGCCACCTTCGTGCTCTTCTACATCGGCACGGCCTATCTGCTCTCCTACAACGTCAAGGTCCTGAAAATTCCGTTCCTCGACGCGCTGGAAGTGCAGATCCTCGGCTCCGTCGTTTTCGGTATCTTCATTCCGATTGCCGGCAAGCTTGCGGAAAAATTCGGTCGCCGCGAAATTCTGATCCTGACGACAGTGCTGATCGGCCTGTTCTCCTTCCTGCTGCCCGGCCTGATGACCGGCAGCGAAGGCTCGATCTTCGTCTTCGCGGCTCTCGCGATGATGCTGATGGGCATGACCTACGGCCTGATCGGAACGGCGCTCGCCGCCCCCTTCCCGACCCGCGTCCGCTATACCGGCTCTTCCATCACCTTCAACATGGCCGGCATCTTCGGCGCGTCGCTGGCGCCTTACATCGCCACGTGGCTGCAGGTGAACTACGGCATGGGTTATGTCGGCTATTACCTCTGCGTATCCGCCCTCATCACGCTGGCCTGCATTCTTCTGTCCCGCAAGGACGAAGTCTGAACCTGGACCAGCGATCAAAGAAGCCCGCGAAACCTTGGTTTCGCGGGCTTTTTCTTTATCCGCCTTGATCTTTATCTGACTTCTTCAACCTTCAAGCGACAGCCTGACGCCGCTCGACATATCCGGTCAAGCAGACGCGGTTGCGCCCGCCTCCCTTTGCGCGATAAAGCGCCAGATCGGCATCGTGCATGACCTTGTCGAAGATTTCGGCATCACCGCGGAAAGCCACCCCGATGGAAATCGTGACCGGGATCTGTAGATCCTGGTATTCCACGGGCGTGGTAGCGATCGCCGCGCGAACCTTCTCGCACATCTGCGTAAATGCCAGCCTGCCAATTTCCTGCACGACCACGAACTCCTCGCCGCCCAGGCGGGCGACATGCGCGTCAGCATCGAAATGCTCCCTTATCGTGCGGGCGACCCTTGAAATGACAAGATCGCCGACGAGATGGCTGTAAGTGTCGTTCACGGATTTGAAGTGATCAATGTCCAGAAAGGCAACGCAATAGTCGCTGCCAAGTTCGGCGCAGGCTGCATAGAGGCCAAGCCGGTTGCTCAAGCCGGTCAATGCGTCGGTATGGCTTAGATGCAGAAAGCGTTCGTGCGACTGTGCAAGAAGCTGAACTTCCTTTGCATTCAGCCAACTGACGAGGAACGTCACCGTAAAAGCGACAGCGCTCCCTAGCGTTACGCTTAAAAATAGACCGTTGACGAGATCCGTCACGAACCCGAGTTTTGCTAAGAGAGACAGGCCACCCGTGCACATCAGGACCACGATGATCGTCACAAGGCATGCGATACGAATGGAGAATTCCAGTGGCTCAAGGCGCCGGCGGCCTTGCGGCGCCGCTACCGAAAAACTAATCATTTTGATCTGTTTTTTCCAAAGACCCAACATCATATCAAAATTGCCTAAGTCACCGATGCGCTAACATTCCCAAATAAAAAGTATTTAATATCGCGGGTCGATATTTAGTCTCGCCCGCCGAAGTTTTCCTTCCTAACATTACAGCAAAAAATATTGATCGACCGTTACGATAAGCGAAACGGCCGATCAATATTAGTATCTTTCTAGATAGAGCGAGGGTTTGGTATCAGGCCCCGAGGAAAGGCTCAACTTCGCGGCCCGGCATGAACAACCCCAGGCGCTTGATTTCCCATTCCAGCCGGATGCCCGATTTGTCAAACACGCGCTTGCGGATCGTCTCGCCCAGATATTCCAGATCGTAACCGGTCGCATGGCCGGTATTGATCATGAAATTGCAATGCAGTGATGACATCTGCGCGCCGCCGATCACAAGACCACGACCGCCCGCCTCATCGATAAGCTCCCATGCGGAATGACCTTCGGGGTTCTTGAAGGTCGAGCCGCCGGTCTGTTCGCGGATCGGCTGCACGGTTTCGCGGTGATGACGCACCGCATCCATATCGGCGCGGATTTTCGCCTTGTCCTCGGGATAGCCCTCGAAGAGCGCACCGGTGAAGATCAGGCCTGCGTCGGCGCCGGAATGACGATAGCTGTAGCCCATATCGGCATTGGAAAGCACATGCTGGTTGCCCTGACGGTCGACCGCGTAGACTTCCACGACACGTTCACGCGTCTCGCCGCCGTTTGCGCCCGCATTCATGCGCAGCGCTCCGCCGATGGAGCCCGGAATGCCGTAATAGAAGTGGAAGCCGCCAATGCCATTATCCATGGCCATGGCCGCAATATGCTTGTCCGGGCAGATCGCGCCCGCCTTGATGCGGTTTTCACCGGCAAGCTCCACCTGGCCGAAGCCCTTGGCGGACAGGCGCACGACCACGCCCGGAATACCGCCGTCACGCACCAGAAGGTTCGAGCCGACGCCAACCACGGTCAGCGGCACATCTTCCGGCAGAATTTTCAGGAAGGCAATCAGATCATCCGTATCGTGCGGCTGGAACATCACCTCCGCAAGACCGCCGGCTCTGAACCACGTCACGCGGTCCATAGGCGCATCCGGTGTCAGACGTCCCCGCAATTCCTTTACCCCGTCGCCGAGCCTCCCCAGCAATTTAACCCCATCGACCTGTCTCATTCAGACTTTCCTGATATGCTCTTCAATTCCGAAGGCAGCGACGCTGCCCATTGCGTGATATTCCCAGCCCCCAAGAGAACCACGAAATCACCCGGATTCGCAATGGCTGCGACCTGTGACGCAAGGTCCTCCCGCTTTTCGAGGAAACGCGCGTCACGGTGGCCAGCGGCCTTGATGGCCGAAACCAGCGCTTCGGAGCTTGCGCCTTCGATGGGATCTTCGCCCGCTGCATAAACCGGAGCAAGAAGAATCGTATCGGCATCGTTGAAACAATGCGCGAAATCATCAAACAGGCTCGAAAGACGGCTGTAGCGGTGGGGCTGGTGTACGGCGATGATGCGGCCCTTGCAGGCTTCCCGCGCCGCCTTCAGCACAGCCTTGATCTCGACCGGGTGGTGACCGTAATCGTCAAAAACCTGCACCCCGTTGGCTTCGCCCGTCAGCGTGAAACGTCGTTTGACACCACCGAAGGAGGCAAGCCCCTTCTTGATGTCGGCTTCCGAAATACCGAGACGATTGGCAACCGCGATTGCCGCTGTCGCATTCGAAACGTTATGGCGGCCCGGCATCGGCAGGACGAGATCCTTGAACGAGAATATCTTGCCGGTGCGGCGACGGCGGATTTCCACGTCGAAAACCGAGCGCGTACCGTCGATGCGCACATTCGAAAACCGCACGTCGGCCTGCGGGTTCTCGCCATATGTGATGACCTTGCGGTCCTCGATCCGGCCAACCAATGCCTGTACTTCGGGATGATCGAGGCACATGACGCCGAAACCGTAGAAAGGCACATTCTCGACGAACTGACGGAATGCGGCGCGTACGGCGTCGAAATTGCCGTAATGGTCGAGATGTTCCGGATCGATATTGGTGATGACGGCGACGTCGGCCGGCAGCTTCAGGAAAGTGCCGTCGGACTCGTCGGCCTCCACCACCATCCACTCACCCTCACCCATGCGGGCATTGGTGCCATAGGCATTGATGATGCCGCCATTGATGACGGTCGGGTCGAGATTGCCGGCTTCCAGGAGCGTGGCGACCATGGAGGTCGTCGTCGTTTTGCCGTGCGTGCCGCCGATGGCGATGGCGTTACGGAAGCGCATCAGCTCGGCCAGCATTTCCGCGCGGCGCACGATCGGCAGGTGCTTTTCCCGCGCGGCGACGAGCTCCGGATTGTTCTTCTTAATCGCGGTCGAAACGACGACGACCTCTGCATCGCCGATATTGTCAGCCGTGTGGCCCACAAAAACCTCGATGCCCTTGTCACGCAGACGCTGCACATTGGCGCTGTCGGCCTGGTCCGATCCCTGTACCCGGTGGCCGAGATTGTGAAGCACTTCGGCAATGCCGCTCATGCCGATCCCGCCTATGCCGATGAAATGCACAAGGCCTATGGCTTTCGGCATCTTCATGCCCCAACTCCTTCAATATTCTTCTTGAATTCCTGTACGGACCGGCCGGAGGCAATCGCCTCCACCAGATCGGCCAGCACATCCGCCGCGTGTGGTTTGCCGGTTGCCTTCGCCGCCGCCGCCGTTGCGGAAAGCCGCTCGGGTTCGGCAAGCGCCGAGGACAGCAGGCCGGAGAGCTTCTGCGGCGAGAGCTCCGCCTGCTTGATGACGCTTGCCCCACCCGCCGCCGAAAGCGCAGCCGCGTTCGCCGCCTGATCATGATCCAGCGCATGCGGATAAGGCACGAGGATCGACGGACGGCCGATCACCGAAAGCTCCGATACCGTCGAAGCGCCCGAGCGGCTGATGACCAGATCGGCCTCGCCGATACGCGACGCCATATCGCCGAAGAAAGGCGAAACATCCGCCTTCACGCCGAGCTTCTGGTAGGACGCGATGACGCTGTCCTTGTCTTCCGGCCGCGCCTGCTGGGTGACGACGATGCGCTTGCGCTGCTCGTCTTTCAGGAGGCAGATTGCGGCGGGTACCGCGCTCGAGAAAAACTGCGCGCCCTGGCTGCCGCCAAAGACAACGAGCTGGAAAGGCTCGCCTGTCTGCGAGGCGGTGTAGGGTATTTCAGAGGCGGCCAGCACCGCTGGGCGCACCGGATTGCCGGTCGCGACGGTCTTCTCGGAATATTGACCATTGGCGGGCGGCAGGAAGCCGCCGGCAATTGCCTTTACCCGCCCGGCAAGTGCCTTGTTGGCGCGGCCCATCACGGCGTTCTGTTCGTGAATGATCGACGGCACTCCAAGCCCGGTGGAGGCCAGCAGCGGCGGCACGGTGGGATAACCGCCGAAACCGACAACCGCGACCGGCTTCAGTTTTGCGACCAGCCGACGCGCCGCGCGCAGGCCAACCCAGAGCTTCCAGAGCGAACGCGCCACGGAAATTGGGTTTTTGGAGCCGATGGTGGCAGACGGAACCACATGAATTTCATCTGCCGGAAACTTGCCCGCATAACGCTCGGCGCGGCTGTCGGTGACGAGATGCACCTGATAACCGCGTGCCTTCAGCGTATGCGCCAGCGCTTCTGCCGGAAACACATGGCCGCCGGTTCCACCGGCGGCAAGAAGAACAATACCCTTGCTCATGATCGTTTACTCCGCGGGAACGCCGGAACCAACGCGGAAGAAACTCCGCTCCTGCGCCCGCTTTTCAGGTCTGTGGCGTGTCAATGCCAGAAGGAAACCGGCGGTCACGCATATCGCCATCATTGACGAACCACCATAGGAAATCAGCGGCAAGGTCATGCCCTTGGCAGGCATCAGTTCCAGATTGACGCCGATATTGATCATCGACTGCATGCCGATCTGCAGCACAAGGCCAGCCACGGCGAAGCGGCAGAAATCATCCTTTTCCTTGAAGGCGTGCGACAGGCCGCGCAGCACGATGAAGGCGAAGATGGCAACAAGAAACATGCAGAAAACGATGCCGAATTCTTCCGCCGCAACCGAGAAGATGAAGTCGGTATGGCTATCGGGAATGATGCGCTTGACGATACCCTCACCCGGTCCGCGACCGAACCAGTCGCCGCGAATGATCGCTTCACGCGCCGTGTCCACCTGGAACGTGTCGCCCTCACCCGTCCAGAAACGGTCGATACGGCCGGCCACGTGCGGCAGCATGAGATAGGCGGAGATGATGCCGCCGACGCCGAGACCACCGAGCATGATGATCCAGAACCACGGCACACCTGCCATGAAGAACATGCCGCCCCAGACAACGGAGGTCAGGATCGTCTGGCCGAAGTCAGGCTGGGCGATGAGAAGTGCGGCCACGATTCCGAAGGTGATGATCGCAAAGAGATTGCCCGGAATTTCCGGATGGCGCGCCCGCTCTGCAAAAAGCCATGCGCAGACGATGACGAAAGCCGGCTTCATGAATTCCGACGGCTGGATCGAGAAAGTGCCGATGGAAATCCACCGCCGCGCGCCCTTCACCTCGATGCCGAAGAACAGTGCAAAGATCATCATCAGCAGCGAGGCGATCAGCATGATGACCGCCACGCGGCGCACCTGGCGCGGCGACAGGAAGGACAAGCCGACCATGATCGCCAGCGATGGCACCATGAACATCGCCTGACGCTCAACGAAAAAGAAGCTGTTGAGGCCGATGCGCTCGGCAACGGCCGGTGACGCCGCAAAGGACAGCATCAGGCCGATGCCCATCAGCGCGATGAATGCCGCCAGAAAGAAACGGTCGATGGTCCAGAACCATTCCGCGACCGGACCGCGATCAACTCGGCTTACCATGGCCTTCAGCCCCCTTTTCCAGAGTGAACGAGCATCGTCATGCCATCGAGCGCCGCGACCTGCGCGACAAACGAATCACCTCTGACTTCAAAGTTCTTATATTGATCGAAGCTTGCGCAAGCCGGGGACAACATCACGATATTGCCGGGCGTCGCGTCTTTTTCCGCATCCGCCGCCGCATGCTGCACGGCCTTGTCCAGGGTGCCGGATATTTCATAGGGCACCGCTTCACCGAGCGTCGCTGCAAATTCCGCCGCCGCCTCGCCGATCAGATAGGCTTTTGCAATGCGCGGGAAAAGCGGTGAAAGGCTGGCAATCCCGCCGGCCTTCGGCAGACCGCCGGCAATCCAGTAAATGCGGTCAAAGCTCGAAAGCGCAGGTGCCGCCGCATCGGCATTGGTGGCCTTGCTGTCATTGACGAAGGTGACATTGCCGCGTCGGCCAACCGGCTGCATGCGATGCTTGAGGCCGGGGAAGGATTTGAGACCTGCACAAACTTCATCCTCGGAAACACCGACTGCAAGGCAGGCCGCAATTGCCGCCGCCGCATTTTGCGCATTGTGGCTGCCGCGAAGCGTCTGGATACCGTCGAGATCGACCAGTAACGACGAAGTTCCCCCATGCGCCCGCAGGATGCGGCTGCCCTCGGCATAAAGACCTTCGGAAACAACATTGCGCTTGGAAATGCGCTCGACCCTGACGCCGGCACGCTCAACGCGATCGGCAATCAGCGTCGAGTAGCTGTCATCGACACCGACAATCGCCGTGCCGCTGCCGGCAACGAGCCGTTCCTTGACGTCGGCATAGTGCTGCATCGTACCGTGCCGGTCGAGATGATCGGGGGTGAGATTGAGAAGAATGCCGGCTGTTGGATTGATCGTGGGCGCCAGGTCAATCTGGTAGGACGAGCACTCAACAACGTAGAAGCGTCCCGCCTTCGGCGGATCGAGGCTAAGCACTGCCGTGCCGATATTACCGCCGAGCTGCGTATCGCGACCAGCCGATTTCAGAATATGTGCGATCAGCGCCGTGGTGGTCGACTTGCCGTTGGTCCCGGTAATCGCAATGAAGGGGCAATCCGGCGCGTGGGCGCGACGTTCTCGGACAAAGAGCTCGATATCGCCGATGATCTCGACGCCGGAGGCTTTCGCCAGATCGACGGACCAGTGCGGCTTCGGATGCGTCAGCGGCACGCCCGGTGCCAGCACGAAGGAGGAGAAACTCGACCAGTCAATCGTCCGAAGATCCGCCGTCTTGATGCCCTCGGCCTCGGCCTTTGCAACGCTGTCAGGATTATCATCGAAAGCCACGACGTCGGCACCGCCGGCGACCAGCGCCCGGGCCGTGACAAGACCCGAACCGCCGAGCCCGAAGAGAGCGACTTTCTTACCCTTAAACGACGTGACCGGGATCATCGCTCACCTCAGCTTCAGGGTAGCGAGGCCAAGCAGCGCGAGGCCAACGGAGATGATCCAGAAACGGATGACCACCTGGCTTTCCGTCCAGCCCTTTTTCTCGAAATGGTGATGGATCGGCGCCATCAGGAAGACGCGCCTGCCGGTGCGCTTGAACCAGAAGACCTGGATGATGACCGACAGGGTTTCCATGACGAAGAGACCGCCGACGATGACCATGACGATCTCGTGCTTGGTGGCGACTGCGATGGAGCCGATCAGGCCACCCAGCGCGAGCGAACCCGTATCGCCCATGAAGATGGCCGCGGGCGGCGCATTGAACCACAGAAAACCGA
Organism: Agrobacterium sp. 5Ca39; assembly: GCF_055382365.1. Lineage (NCBI taxonomy): Bacteria > Pseudomonadati > Pseudomonadota > Alphaproteobacteria > Hyphomicrobiales > Rhizobiaceae > Agrobacterium > Agrobacterium sp. 5Ca39. Next base: position 1,715,295 of record NZ_AP026436.1, read on the forward strand.
GGCCGGCACCGATAACGGCGCCGACAATAACGGCGAGTTCACCCGTGCCGGGCACGAAATTGATCTGCAGGTAATTGGCAAAAACGGCGTTACCGGCGAGATAGGCGATCACACCGAAAGTGGCGGCCGCGATCATGACCGGCACGATGGCGAGACCATCAAGACCGTCGGTCAGGTTCACCGCATTACCCGCGCCGACGATGACGAAAGCACCGAAGAGCACGAAGAAATAACCGAGATTGATCACAAATTCCTTGAAAAAGGGAAAAGCGATGGAGCTGCCGAGCGTGCCGCCATGCGGTGCCGAGGCAAGCGCCATCTTCATCATGAAGAACACGGCAATCGCCGCGATCAGGAATTCGATGCCGAGACGAGCCTTGCCGGAAAAACCCTTGTCGCTCTGTTTGGTGACCTTGAGATAATCGTCGTAGAAGCCGATGGCTCCGAAACCAAGCGTCACCATCAAGACCGCGACCACATAGACATTCGACAGGTCGCCCCACAGAAGCGAACCGCCGAGAATGCCGGCGAGGATCATCAACCCGCCCATGGTAGGAGTGCCGGCTTTCTTGAAATGCGTCTGCGGCCCATCGGCGCGGATCGGCTGGCCTTTGCCCTGACGCACGCGCAGCGAATTGATGATGGCCGGTCCAAACAGGAAGACGATCAACGCAGAGGTGAACATCGCCGCCCCCGCCCGGAAGGTGATGTACCGGAACAGGTTGAAGATTTGAATTTTATCCGACAGTTCGACGAGCCAGATCAGCATAATTGCCCTTTCAAAAGGCTATTTCAGACTTGGCGTTCCGTCTCGGGGAATGCCGGATACTTGTCAAGCAGGGCGGCGACAATCTTGCCGAAACCGAGGCCAAGTGACGATTTTACCATCAGCGCGTCTCCCGGTTGCACCCATTGCAGGGCGAAATCGGTGAGTTCCGCCGTCGTGGGGAACCAGATGACGGTGACGCTGTCAGGCAGCGCGTCGCGCAAAGCGGCCATCGCCTCGCCTGCCAGCCACACATGTTCGATACCCGCCGCAAGCAATGGCCCGGCCAATTCCTCATGTAGTTGCGCCGAAAATTCGCCCATCTCCAGCATGTCGCCGAGGACGGCAACGCGACGGCCATGGCCCTGCGTCGGCGTTTCCGCCAGCACCGCGATCGACGCCCGCATCGAGGCAGGATTGGCGTTGTAGCTTTCATCGATCAGAAGGAAGGAGCCGCCGTTGATCTGCAGATGGTGGCGCTGGCCACGCCCCTTCACCGCCTCAAGCGATCCCAGCGCTTCGAAAGCGCGGTCGAGATTGGCGCCCGTGATCGCCACGGCGCCAAGCACCGCCATCGCATTGTCCGCAATGTGCCGGCCCGGAATGTTGAGATGCAGTTCGCTGGTTTCGCCGTTCAGGATCGCCCAGATCGTCGAGCCAGTCGTCGTGCTCTCGAAATCCGCGAGGCGGAAATCCGCCTTGGCATGCTGACCGAAGGTCAGGATGTGTTCGATGCCCTGCTCCTGCGCCGCCTCTTCAAGCTGCTCGAACTGGGCATTGTCACGATTGAGGATGACGGAACCGCCCTGCTCCACGCCCTCGAAAATCTCCGCCTTGGCGGCGGCGATCTCTTCGATGTTGTTGAAGTTGCCGAGATGGGCGGGCGCGATGGTGGTGATGATCGCCACATGCGGGCGGACCATCTTCACCAAAGGCCGGATTTCGCCGGAATGGTTCATGCCGATTTCGAACACGCCGAATTCAGTATCGGCGGGCATGCGGGCAAGCGTCAGCGGCACACCCCAATGGTTGTTGAAGGAAGCCACCGCCGCATGCACCCGGCCCGATGGCGCGAGCGCCTGCCGCAGCATTTCCTTCGTCGTCGTCTTGCCGACCGAGCCCGTCACCGCGATGATGCGCGCCGATGTTCTTTGACGCGCCGCGATGGCAAGCTTGCCAAGGGCTGCAAGAACATCTTCGACCACGATCATCGGCACCGTCAGGCGGCCGAGCGCTGGCAGCTTGGCTTCAGCAACGACCAGAAGTCCTGCCCCGTTGGCAACCGCGAAACTCGTATAGTCGTGACCGTCGACACGATCACCCTTGATGGCGAAGAAAGCTTCACCCGGCTTCACCGTCCGGCTGTCGATGGAAATGCCGGTGATTCCTGTCGGCAGGTTGCCCACCGGGCGTCCTGCGGTGATGGCGATCATATCGGCGACTGTCCATAACCAGCTCAAATTTTCGATCCTTCCAGCGCTGCCAGTGCAGTGCGCACCTGTTCATGATCGGAAAAAGGCAGTGTCACGGAGCCAACGATCTGCCCTTCTTCATGCCCTTTGCCCGCGACGATCAGCGTATCGCCATGCGACAGCATCGATACCGCATGGCGGATCGCCTCGGACCTGTCGCCAATTTCCAGAGCGTCGGGCGCCGCCGCCATCACCTCGGAGCGGATCGTCGCCGCGTCTTCCGAGCGCGGATTGTCGTCCGTGACGATGACGATGTCGGAAAGACGGGTCGCGACCTCGCCCATGATCGGGCGTTTGCCCTTGTCGCGGTCGCCGCCGCAGCCGAAAACGGTGATGATGCGGCCGGAGGTGAAGGGCCGGACCGAGGTCAGCACGTTTTCCAGCGCATCGGGCTTGTGGGCGTAATCCACATAGGCAAGCGCGCCGTTTTTCGTTTGTCCCACTAATTCGAGACGGCCGGCAGCGCCGACAAGCTTTTCGAGCGCCTTGAGCGCCGTTGCGGCGGGAACACCCGTCGACATGGCAAGACCGGCGGCAACAAGCGCATTGGCCACCTGGAAATCACCCGCGAGCGGGATATCGACTTCGTGGATGACGCCGTCATGATGCACTTCGATCATCTGCTTGTGGCGGAAATGCTCAACGCGCTTCAAAGCGAGATATTGCCCGTTCCGTCCGACGGTGCGGACATCGAGACCCGCTTCGCGCGCCGCATGAACCGCCTTGTCCGACCAAGGATCGTCGGCGAAGATCACGGCGGGAGCGCCTTTTTCCATCAGCGTATCGAAAAGCCGCATCTTCGCGGCCATGTAATCCTCGACGGTTGGATGGTAATCCATATGGTCGCGGCCAAGATTGGTAAAGCCGGCGGCAGAAAGGCGCACGCCATCGAGGCGGCGCTGGTCAAGACCGTGGCTGGAAGCTTCCATCGCCGCGTGGGTGACGCCCTCGCTCGCAAGCTCGGCCAGAAGCGCATGCAGCGTCACCGGATCGGGCGTCGTCAGCGCGCCATAATCCTCCCGGCCGGGAGCGATGACACCGGTTGTGCCGATCTGGGCTGCGGCATGGCCGGCGAAAGCCCAGATCTGCCGCACGAAGGAGGCAACCGAGGTCTTTCCCGCGGTGCCGGTGACGGCGACCATGGTTTCCGGTTGTTTTCCGTAAAAGCGGGAGGCGGCAAGGGAGAGATAAAGGCGTGGGTCGGTCACGACCAGAACCGGCACTTCGGCTTCCACCGCGTGCCCGGAAACAACGGCAACGGCCCCCTTGGCAACCGCGTCCTTCACATAGGTCGCACCATCAGCCTTGGTGCCAGGAACCGCAACGAAGAGGCTGCCCGGCGCAGCCTTGCGGCTGTCTGCGGTGATCCCCCCGATTTCGATCGCCCCGATCTCAGACAGGAGCAATTCTTTCAATTCCGGAAACGCATTTCCGGATATATCTCGCAAATTCATCGACTGTTTCCGTCTTGTCCCCCCGGCACGAATCGCCGGAACATCATAAGCTAACAATCAATAAGACACGAGCAAGGCCGAGCCATCCTTGCCGAACTTCGGCTTCACGCCCAGCACCGCCGCCGTGCGGCTGATGATATCGTGCACCATGGGTGCTGCGGACGTGCCGGCGAGTGCCGCGCCATTGCCCTTGTCGGTCTTCGGTTCATCGATGAAGGACAGCACCACATATTGCGGATCATCCATCGGGAAAGCCGACAGGAAGGCGTTGAAGTTCTTGTCGTGCACATAACGGCCGTTGACGACCTTATCGGCCGTGCCGGTCTTGCCGCCGACGTTGAACCCATCGACGCGCGCATTTCGGCCTGAACCGTTGACGCCGTTCCATTCGAAGAGGAAGCGCATATCCTTGCTGGCGCCGGGTTTCAGCACCTGCTTTGCCACCTGATCCGCCTGTTCACGGGTGCGCGGCAGGAAGGTCGGCTCGATGAGTTTGCCGCCATTGACGAGTGCCGCACCGGCAACCGCCGTCTGCAGCGGTGTGGTTGAAACGCCGTGGCCGAAGGAGATGGTGATGGAGTTGATCTTCTTCCACTCACGCGGCTGCGAAGGCAGCGCCACTTCAGGCAGTTCGGTCTGCATGCGGGTGAGAAGACCAAGCCGCGTCAGGAATTCCTTGTGCCCTTCGGTGCCAACGGTATCGGCAATCTTGGCCGTACCGATATTGGACGAAAACTGGAAGATTTCCGGCACTGAGAGCATGCGGCCCTTGCCGTGGAAGTCCTTGATGGTGAAGCCGCCGATGCGGATCGGGTAACGCGCGTCGAACATATCACCGAGGCGGACACGGCCGGAATCAAGACCCATGGCAATGGTGAAGGATTTGAAGGTGGAGCCCATTTCGAACGTGCCGTTCGACATGCGGTTGAGCCAGCCTTCTTTCGCGCCTTCGGCCGGGTTGTTCGGATCGTAATCCGGCACCGAGGCCATGGCCAGCACTTCGCCGGTATGCACATCCAGAACCACGGCACCGGCGCCGATCGCCTGGAACTTGGTGATGGCCAAAGTCACGACTTCGCGCACGATGGACTGCACGCGCAGGTCGATGGAAAGCTTTACAGGCTCGAGCGGCTGATCGCTCGTCATGCCGAGCGCCGTGAGATCGGCAAGACCCTGGCTGTCGACGTAACGCTCCATGCCGGCAACACCGCGGTTGTCGATGTTAACGTGACCGACGACATGCGCTGCGGTCGGCCCGCCGGGATAGAAGCGGCGCTTTTCCGGACGGAAGCCAATGCCGGGAATACCAAGCGCGAGAATCTGGCTCTGCTGCTTCGGCGTCAACTGGCGGCGCAGCCACTGGAACCGCGAATTGGAGGAGAGCTTCTGATAGGTCGTACGCTGGTCGAGATCCGGCAGGACGGTGCGCAGCTTTTCGATGGCCTCGTCAATATCGACGATACGATGGGGCTCGGCAAACAGCGAGACGGTGCGGATATCGGTGGCCAGCACCTCGCCGTTACGGTCGAGAAGATCAGGGCGCGACGCCATCAGCCTGTCGGCCGGCGCGATGCTCGACACCGTCTCCTGCTCTGCCATGCCATATTGCACCAGACGGCCGCCGACGACGGCGTAAAAGGCGACGAAACCGAAAATGAGAAGGCCGACGCGGCTTTTCGCCTGCGCCGCGCGCTTCTTGCGCGCGCCTTCAAACGCCGCATGATCGGTGTGGATGCCGGTCGTGCTGGCGGAAAAGTGAGCCTTGCTCTTCAAAACCATGGCGCGGGAGAGAAAAGACATCAGCGGTTCACCGATCCTGTTATCGTGTCGTCCATGTCGGTTTCATCACCGGCGGTGGCGGAGGCAACGGGCACGGGTCCCGGTGCCGGGCGAGAAACACGGGCACGCGGCGTAGGCACCGGCACGCCGTTGACGGCAATCTGGCCTGCCGGCGGTGATTTTGGCTTGGAAGCGCCACCCAGCGTCGCGCCGGGTTTGGAGCCATTGACGGCAGCGGCGATGACATCCTCGACGCTCATGCCTTCAGGCTCGGGAGGCTGCGGCAATTGCGAACGCAGCATCGGCAGCTCGCGCGGCTGCGCCAGTTGCGTCGGCAGTGTCGGCGAAAGACCGAGTTCCGTTTGATAGGCATTGACGAGACGGTGCAGACGGTTCGGCTGCGTCAGCAGCGCCCAGTCAGCGCGCAGGAGATCGATCGTATCTTTCTCAAGCTTGATTTCCGCCTCCAGCTTGCGGACCTCCTCAAGCTTGAGATCGGCCTTGTGCTTGATCGAATAGGTCACGACCGCCGCAGCGACCATGACCCCCATCAAGATGACATCGAAAGTGCGCAGCATATCAGCCTCCCATCTTTTCAAGGCTGGCGAGATCGGGAAGCTCGAAAATCGAGAAATCCGCAGCGCGCGCCGGTGCCGTGGTGCGCAGGCCAGCGCGGAGCTTGGCCGAACGAGCCCGCGGATTAAGCTCCGCCTCCTCGTCGCTGGCAGCAATCATCGGCTTGCCGATATTCTCGAAAATGGAGGGCTTGTCCTCCACCATCGGCAGATGCCGGGAACCGGCTGCCTTGCCCGAACGGTCGGAGAAGAATTTCTTGACGATACGGTCTTCCAGCGAATGGAAGGTGACGACGACCAGCCGACCGCCGGGCTTCAGAACCTGCTCGGCGGCAAACAATGCCTGCGCCAGCTCACCCAGCTCATCATTGACGAAAACACGCAGCGCCTGGAACACCCGCGTTGCCGGATGAATCTTGTCCTTGGCTTTCCGTGGCGTGACGATCTCGATCAGGCCCGCCAGATCGCGGGTGGTGCGGAAAGGCTCTTCCGCCCTCCTCTTCTCGATAGCGCGGGCAATGCGACCCGGCTGCTTTTCTTCGCCGAGAAAACCGAAGATGCGGATGAGATCGCCAACCTTGGCGCGGTTGACGACATCGGCCGCCGAAACGCCGGAAGCGGACATGCGCATGTCGAGGGGGCCGTTTTTCTGGAAGGAAAAACCGCGCTCGGCCTCGTCGATCTGCATGGAGGATACGCCGATATCGAGAACGACGCCATCAAGGCCGCCCTCGGGCGCATGTTTCGAGAGATCGGAAAATTGCGATTGGATGAGCGAAAGCCGGTCGCCATTGGCTGCGACCATTGCCTGACCGCCGGAGATCGCCGTTGGATCGCGGTCTAGTGCGATGACATTTGCGCCGCGATCGAGAATGGCCTGGGTATAGCCGCCGGCGCCGAAAGTGCCATCCAGAATAATTTTGCCGGGGGCGGGTTCAAGCGCGCTGATGACTTCACGAAGCAGCACGGGGATATGGCGCTGAGGTCCGCCATCGGCATCAGAAGATCGTCCGCCAGAATTCGCCGCCATTGACTGTCCCCGTCCTAGGCGGGGCGAGCAGCCGAAAAACCGCGCCCCGTTCTTGCTTCCGCCTGCGCCGCCAAAAACGCATCCGGTTGCCAAAGCTGAAAATGATCCGCTCGTCCGACAAAGGTGACCTCGGTAGAGATGCCGGTGAATTCCCGCACAAAATCCGTCACCATCAATCGACCTTCCTGGTCGAGCTTCATGAAAACACCGCCGCCGTGAACCAGCAGCGACATTGCGTTCGCTTCCGGCGAGAAGGCATCCATGGACGCTATCTGCCGCTCGTAGCGCTCCAGCAGATCCGGACCGCCGACACTGATTGCCGGAAACGCAAAATCCTGGAGACAATAAAGCTCCTGAATGCCGCGCTTCGCCAGCACCGAACGAAACGGAGACGGAACCGAAACGCGCCCCTTGGCGTCGATCCTGTTCGTCACGTTCGATAAAAAGCGGTCCATTACCCAACTCGCCAAAACCGCATGCCGCAAAGCGATTCATCCGCCCTGCAGCCGACACCGGTACGCACGACACATCGCCAAGCGCCAGGGCGACGTGCCCTGCAGCAGCCCCTTGCAGGCTCCTCACTCGTTTCAGCGATTGCGGGTCAAAAACACGACCCAATGTGGTGTGCATTTGGGATACCATGGGACACTATGGGCGTCAATGGGATGAAGCCGGCACGATACCGCCTTCGCATCGGAAATTCATAAGCCGTTAAGTTTAACGAATGGTTTACTTTGCGAACCGATACGACATCAAAACGATGAAAGCCTGGGCCAACGTGCCCATTTTCCGATTGAGAAACAAATGCTTGCCAGTTCATGCGGAACACACGTCAATTAAATCTCTCAAGTGCGCTGACGCCGCCCGGGAAAACCGCAGCCGGTAGGCATCGACCATCCATAGCATTTTGCGACAGATCAATTGCTGCGGCCCGGTTTGTGCCGGAGCGACACACGTGTGCGCTTCAGCCAGAACCGTCATTCTCCCTCAACAACAACACGGCGAGGCTTGACTTTTTAAACTTTCAATTGATTTTGATTTCTGAAGTTGTGTTTTTCATTGTGAGATAATGATGTTGAATTACGTGGCAGGCTTGCCTGCCTTCATAAGTTATTTTCTGACCAGCCTGCTCTGCCTCGCAGCTTTTTCCGCCGTTTACACCCGCCTTACTCCCCATCGCGAAGGAGAGTTGATCAAGGCCGGCAACATTGCCGCCGTCGTCGCCTTTTTGGGGGCGTTGATCGGCTTCAGCCTGCCGCTGGCCTCGGCGGCTGCCAACTCCGTCAGCCTTCCCGACTATGTGATCTGGGCAGTGATCGGGTTGCTGGTTCAGGTTCTTGCATTCTACATCGCCAAGCTCAGCATGACCGACCTGCACCTCAAGATAACCGAGGACAATGTGGCGGCCGGGCTCTGGAGTGGCGGCATCGCTGTGGTCATCGGGATTCTGAACGCCGCCTGCATGGCCTATTGAGGAACGGACATGTATTTGGACGTGACAGAACATCCGCGTCTTGCGCTCGGTACGATTGCCGCAATAGGCCTCTTTATGGCTTTTTCACCGGACGAAGAGGTACTTTATACCTCAGTGGAAAAATGCCTCGCCTCAGGTGTTTATCCCAAGGCTTGCCAGGCGGCATCCGAAGACGCCAGCCAACATCACCTCGCAACCGCACCGAGATTTCGCAATATGGTCGCGTGCGAGATGGAATACGGTGCGGGAAACTGCTCTGAGCTGAAGCAAAATCTCAATTCCACCAACCCCACCGGCACCGGCGTTTTCACGCCTTCACCAGCCGGATTTGTGATGCCTCGGTCCGTCGAGAACTTTGCTGACTATAGCGAGTATCGACGCCGACAGAAAAACGGCACATCGGGTTCCTCAGGCGCGATGTCGGCCTATCGAAAACGCAACGGCGATCTCGTCACGCCGGATGTGAGAGCGGGCGAACAGAACGGCGGCTCGTTCGGAGGCGGTCCAAGCGGCGCGCTGGCAAATGACGTCAAGACGCTCAACGCCAAAACGAACGTCAAGGGCCGTGGCGGATTTGGCGGCCACTCCTTCTCCGGAAGCTGACATGCGGCGCATCACAGTTCCGCCGCGCCCGGATTGGCGCGAGAAAGCCAATGCGGTTGGCTTCTCCTTTCATGAAATGCATGGCGAGCCTTATTGGGTGGATGATGCTGCCTATTGCTTCGGGCTCGATGAAATCGAGCGCGAGATCGAAGAGCCGAGCCAGGTTCTGCACGATATGTGCATGGATCTGGTCGCCGACATCGTAAACAGCGAGGAGGCACTGGCCTGCCTCGCCATTCCTCGCGATCATCATGATATGATCCGGAATTCCTGGCGGCGGGGTGACCGGCACCTATATGGTCGTTTCGATCTTGCCTATGACGGACGCGGCCCTGCAAAACTGCTCGAATACAACGCCGACACGCCCACATCCGTCTTCGAAACGGGATATTTTCAGTATAATTGGCTGACGGATCAGGTTGCCCTTGGAAACCTGCCGATGCAAACAGACCAATTCAACTCGGTTCAGGAGGCTCTCATCGAGGCCTTCGGGCAATTCTCGAAAGACAGGATTTTCCATTTCGCGGCGGTGAGCGAGGATCAAGAAGATTGCGGCACGGCGATTTACCTTATGGACTGCGCCATTCAGGCCGGCCACCGCGCCCAGTTTCTCGACATCAGGGATATAGGCATCGATGCGAGCGGGCGTTATGCCGACCTCCAAAGTCGTGTCATCGAGCGCTGCTTCAAGCTTTATCCCTGGGAATATATGTTACGCGAGTCGTTCGCCGCCCAGTTGCCCGAACAAAGTGGCGTTTTCGTCGAACCGGCATGGAAGGCCGTGTTATCGAACAAAGGCCTGCTGCCCATGCTTTGGCGGCGCCACCCCAATCACCCAAATCTGCTACCGAGTTTCTTCGTCGACGATCCGGCAACAAATGAACTACGGGATTACGTGGTGAAGCCACTTCTCTCGCGTGAAGGCGAAAATGTGAGCCTTTACCAAAACGGTCGGGAGATATTCTCGGCGCCAGGCGGTTACGGTCAGGAAGGATATGTTTTTCAAGCCTACGCGCCTTTGTTCAAGAGCGAGTTTGGATACGCCGTGCTCGGCAGCTGGATCGTCGCCGACCGACCCTGCGGGCTCGGCATCAGGGAGGACGCCTCGCCCATCACGGCAAATCTCTCCCGTTACGTTCCCCACATCATCGAGGGATGATCCTCGCCGAAATTCGGAAGGAAAATTCGCCAGTTGGCCTGTAAGCCGGGTTCTGTATGGCCCCGGTTTGACCCGGAACGTGGCAGCCATTCATCTGGGACGGCATTTGCATGCCGCCTCGCGCAACCCACCCGGATGACGGGCCCGGAAACCGGCTGTGAACGGGCTTTCGCCCGCCCCGTGTCATCCCTATTCGGTCTTGCTCCCGGTGGGGTTTACCTTGCCGCCGCTGTTACCAGAAGCGCGGTGGGCTCTTACCCCACCCTTTCACCCTTACCATGCGGAGCGCATGGCGGTTTGCTCTCTGTGGCACTTTCCCTGGGGTCGCCCCCGCCGGACGTTATCCGGCACCGTATTTCCGTGGAGCCCGGACTTTCCTCACCTTACCGTCTTTCGACATTGGTAAAGCGCGGCTGCCCGGCCAACTGGCATGGGCTGCATAACCATGTTCCGCAGCGAAAGCCACCGAAAAGCGACGGCCAAGATTAAAGAAATGCGGGTTTGAAATCCGTCGAGAAAGCACCGTCGGCGATTTCTCCGTCTCGTAGCAGCAACGCGCCAAGCCGTCCGATCTCATCGGAGCTCTTGGCCGCCATGCCGTTACCACCGGTCAGAACGGCGATGCGCGGCGAGGCTGTGAAACCAATGGCGGGATAACCGCTGCCGGTTTTGGAGACGACACAGGCGGCCATCGAGACACGCGAGAGATCGATGGCAGGCACCAGCGTTCCGACGATGTCAGCGAGATGATCCCGCACGCTTTCACGTCCGCCGGAACGGAACCATTCCCGGATTTCCGGATCACTGCCGAGCCGCTTGTCATCGGGATCGCCGCCAATCTTCAGGTAGAATTTGCCATCGGGATAGCGGACGGGTGGCAGAAGATAGATATGTTTTGTCGTGTCGCGCGGCTCGTAGATCAGCGACGGCATGCCGGCATATTGATCCAGATCACCCTCATCTATCTCAAAGAAAGCAACGGTGCGTGCATAGACATCCAGCGCTACCGGCTGGGGCAACAGATCTTTGGTAATCGAGAAGCCGCCAGCCGCCACCAACACCCGGTCTGCGGTGTAAACCGCACCTGATGCCGTATGAACCGATGCCCGGCCACTTTCTTCCCGGGTGGAAACAACGATATCGTCGATCAGCGTAACACCCGCCTTTTCCGCCATTATGGCCTGTGCTTTCACCAGCGCGCGGGGATTGACGTAACCGGCATTATCCCTCTCGAAGACGCCTTCGCAGCTCTGTTCGAAGGAGAAATAGGGAAAGCGGCTTTTCAGGCTCTGGTCATCCAGGAGTTCCGTGGAAACCCCGAGCCGAGCCGCCGCCTTCAGAACATCATCGACAAAGGGATTGGCGCCGCCCCGCTCAGGTCCAACCATCAGGCAGCCGACCGGCGCGTAAAACTCGACACCGCTGCGTGTGGCAATATCGCCATAACGTGCAATGGAACGGTTAGCGAGCAACGCCCAGTCGGCATCGCCATCGATGGTGCGGGTAATCCGCGCCTCGTCATAATGGCTGGCGAAGACGCCTTGATGCGATTTTATATCTGCAGGCTCACCGGGACCGATCAGCGCGACGCCATCCACTGTTTCGGCCAGATGGCGGGCGGCGGCGGCGCCCATCATGCCGCGGCCAACGACGATATATTTGAAATGTCCCGCCATGCCGCCCTCTCTACCCGCTTACTTCCGTCGAAACCTTTTAGCCGCTTCGCCCGAAAATGTCAGACGAAAACCGGGGCCATTTCGGCGGCGAACTCATCCTCTGCCAGCTGACCGTTCAAAAGCAGCACGGCTCCCAGCCGTCCGATTTCGTCCGAAGATTTGGCGGAAACGAAATTGCCGCCGGTCAGAACCGCGATGTTGGAAGATTGCGTATAGCCGATGTAGGGATAGCCGCTGCGGGTGATGGAGGCGACACAGGAGCCGGAGGTCACGGGGCAGCCGGCAAGCTCCGGCATCAGTGATAGCGCCCGCTTCTTCAAAAACTCCACCTCCTCAGGCGTGCCGTCCGAATGGAACCAGCCAACCGCGTCAGCCAGCGTTTCCAGCCTGCCCTTCTCGCTCTCGCCGCCGATCTTCAGATAGACCTTGCCGTCGGGATAACGCACCGGCGGCAGGATGTAGACGATGTCGTCCTCGGTCTCCGCGAGGACGATGGTGGATGGCATCGCTCCAAACAGGGCCTGCCTTGCCTCATCCAACTCGAAAAACACGATGGTTCGGCCCGTTGCCGCCATATCGACCGGCGATGGAAGAAGTTCTGCCATGTTGGTAAAACCGCCGGCGGCTACGATGACCTTTTCGGCGGTGTGGATGGCCCCTTCGCGGGTCGAAACCTCAACGCCACGGGAGGTATCGCGAATATGCGCCACCGTCTCGCGCAGCAACCGTGCGCCCTGCGCTTCCGCAATGGCGCACTGCGCTTTCACCAGGGCGCGTGGATTGACGTGACCGGCATTCCGCGCCTCGAAATAACCGCCGTGATCGGCTGGCAGGGAGAACATCGAAAACCGGTCGGCAAGCACATCATGGCCCAGCGTCTCTATGCCAAGGCCTAGACGGTCGGCCGAGGAAAGGGCGCGCGAGACATAATCGCCGGCAAGACCCTTGCCGTTGCCGGTGAACAGGCAGCCCGCTTCGGTGAAAAAGCGGATGCCGCTCTTAGCCTCGATCTCGGCATAACGGTGGATGGAACGTTGCGCCAGTTCCGCCCAGACGGGATCGCCGTCAAACCCGCGAGTGATGCGCGCCTCGTCGTAATGGCTTGAGAACACGCCTTTATGGGTCTTGCGATCGGCGGGTTCGCCCGGGCCGATCAGCGCCACGTCATCCGTTTGCACTGAGAGATGCCGCGCCGCAGCCGCTCCCATCATCCCGGCCCCGACGACGATATATTTGAAATCCGGCATGTCATGCTCCGTATCAGCTTTGCTTCTGACTACAGCATGCCGGGTGGAAGCGGAATCGCTTTTCGCAATTTCTCAGACGATGGAGGCCTCAGCCGGCCAGCAGCGCCTGCACCTTGCCGCAATAACGCTTGGAGACCGGGTTCATGCGGGTTGCGCCATGGCCGGCATTGTACCGCAGGATCGTGCTGCAAACCTGACCGCCGCCCAACTGATGCGCCGTCGCCAGATATTGCATGCCCCAGCGAATATTGGTCTCGGGGTCGTACAGCGCCTTGGTCGTGCCGCGATAACCCATCATCCGCGCCGTTGCCGGCTTGATCTGCATCAGCCCGACCTCGCCGGCGCTGCCACGAGCCTTGGGGTTGAACTTGCTTTCAACCGAAACCACGGCATGCGCCAGATTGGTGGGAACGCCGTAACGCTTGGCATATTTGACGATCAGATCGGAATAATCGTTCCTGAGCGAAGAAGGCAGGCTCTTTTCTGGCATGGGATAACCGGGCTTGCGGAAGAAATTCTCCAGCGTCACGGTCTTGGTCTTCACGTCTTCATCTTTGGCAAAAGCAATCCCCGCCTGCGAAGCGAGTACAGCAATACCCACTACGACAGCAACAACAACCCTGTTCATATGTAGAAAAAGTCTCCAGATCGGAGGACCGGAACAATGAATCGGCACAATTAGTCAACGCCCGGAAAGTCGATCGCGACTCTCCGCTGTCCGGTCTCCTTGATTGATATTGACGGCAGGTTCCCCTGAAGAACGTCACCGCATACAGTGCTGTTCTTAAACTTCCTCAATGCGGATTAACTGTGGCAACCCAAAAAAAGCGACTTGCGGAGCGCGGCAAACCGGGATTCGTTTTCCAGAAACTGCGTTCAGGCGACCGAAAATTTCGGCAGGTTGGCAATCAGCCGGTGCAGGGTGTCAATGGTGGAAAAATCCGCAATGCCATCCACCAGTGCGGGCCGGAAATGCCTCTGGAACGCCGCCACGGCGCCCTCGGTTTTTTCACAATAATTGCCCGTTATTTCAACGCCGTAACCATAGATGGACAGCATCGACTGCAGCGCTTCGACGGGCTGGCCATGGTCGCCGCGCTGGAAAAAACGCCCGCCGCGGATTGGCGCGGGTTCAACCCAATGGCCGACACCGTGCTGCGACAGGATGTCCCACGGGAATTTTTCGCCCGGATCGACCTTGCGGATCGGCGCCACGTCCGAGTGGGCAAGCACCCTTTCAGGGGCGATATGCCACCGCTGGCCGCAATCGCGACATAATTCGATGACGGCTTCCACCTGCTCCATGGGGAATTCCGGCAGCCCGCCGGGATGACCCTGATTGGCGATTTCGATGCCGATGGAGCGGGAGTTGATATCCTCGTCCCCGGCCCAGGAGCTTTTTCCCGCGTGCCATGCACGTCGGGTCTCCGGCACAAGCTGGACGATGCGCCCGTCTTCGAAAACAAAGTAATGGCTCGATACCTGGCTTTCGGGATTGCAGAGCCACGACAGAGCGCCATCGGCTGTCGTCATGCCGGTATAATGAAGAAGAATGATATCGGGACCGGGCACGCCGATCCTCTCGCCGTGATTAGGCGAAGGCGCAACAGTTGCGCCCCCGAAATCCGGGGTAAAATCCGGCAGGCATTCACTCATGCGACGCGGCGTTCTTTCTCGATGGCCGCATAGGCGGCGTTGAGAGCCGCCATACGCTCATTCGCAGCCGCATGCAATTCCATGGGAACGCCACGGGCGATGAGCTTGTCGGGATGATGCTCCGCCACCAGCGAACGGTAACGCTTGCGGATATCCAGGAAGTCGTCGGACGGCGAAACACCGAGCACGCGGTAGGGATCGCGCCCATCCATATGCACATGCCGCGCCATGATCGTTTCGAAATGATCTTCGGTGATATGGAAGATTTCCGCGATACGGCCGAGGAAGGCGAGCTCACGCTCGTGGATCAGGCCATCCGCCTTGGCGATATGAAACAGGCCGTCGATGACGCTTTCCAGCATCTCGCAATTATCGTGACCGGAACCGCAAAGACCGGCAAGCCGCTCCGCATAGGCTTCGTAACCCGCAACGTCCTGACGCGCGAGGTTATAAAGACGGGCAACGTTTTTGGCTTCTTCTTCCGGAAAATCGAAAATCTGCCTGAAGGCCCGCACCTCGGCATCGTTGACGATGCCGTCGGCCTTCGCCATCTTGGCGGAAAGCGCGATGATGGCCACGGAAAAAGAGACCTTGCGGCGCGTTTCCGGATCACCTTCGAACAGGGTGCGGATGGCTTCCACCACGCGACCAAGCGCGTTGCCTGCCGCGTCGCCGATTGCGCCGAGCAGCCGTTCCCACAGGGATGAAATTTGCAAACAGGCGAAATCGAACATCATGACCGCAAGCATGACGGGATATTGCCGCGAATGCAATATCCACAGCGAGTAAGCGGCATTAACTTTTATTCATCTTTGCGACAGTTTTGCTTCAGGAACAAGATAGCGGGGTGAACGGAACTCCGAGTTTTCCACAGGGCACTGGGCCCGTGTCCGCAATGGGCCTATTGAAACGATTATATTCGCCCGGTCAGGTCAAGCCGCTGAAAAAGCGCGAGAAATCGGCGTTTTTCTTGATAAATTCACTTTACACCTACACGCGGCTGTCGCATCCATTTGCCAGACATGTCCAGACATGTGTTTGAGTATACGCAAAAGGAGAGCCATGATGGCCAAACAGAAAGTCGCAATGCTGACCGCGGGTGGCCTTGCGCCCTGTCTCTCTTCGGCCGTGGGCGGCCTGATCGAACGATACAGCGATATAGCGCCTGAGATCGATATCATCGCTTACCGCTCCGGTTATCAGGGCGTGCTTCTGGGTGATCGAATCGAAATCAGCAAAGACATGCGGGAAAAGGCGCATCTGCTGCATCGTTACGGCGGCTCGCCGATCGGCAACAGCCGCGTCAAGCTTACCAACGCCGCCGATTGCGCCAAGCGCGGCCTCGTCAAGGAAGGCGATAATCCGCTTCGTGTCGCTGCCGAGCGGCTGGCGGCCGACGGCGTCACCATTCTTCATACCATCGGCGGTGACGACACCAATACGACCGCAGCGGACCTCGCCGCCTATCTCGGCGCCAACGGCTACGACCTCACCGTCGTCGGTCTGCCGAAGACGGTGGACAATGACGTGGTTCCGATCAAGCAGTCGCTTGGCGCCTGGACGGCCGCCGAAGTCGGCGCGTCCTTCTTCGACAATGTCAGCAACGAGCAGAGCGCAGCCCCCAAAACCTTCCTTATCCACGAAGTCATGGGCCGCCATTGCGGCTGGCTGACGGCGGCCACCGCCCGTGCCTATATCCAGAAGACCAACGGCAACGAATATGTCGAAGGCCTGATGATGAACACGCAGATGAAGAACATCGACGGCATCTACCTGCCGGAAATGGCCTTCGACATCGAAGCGGAAGCCGAGCGCCTGAAGGAAATCATGGACAGACACGGCTACGTCACGCTGTTCGTCTCCGAAGGTGCCGGTCTCGATTCCATCGTCGCTGAACGCGAGGCTTCCGGCGAAGCGGTAAAGCGCGATGCCTTCGGCCATGTGAAGATCGACACGATCAATGTCGGCGGCTGGTTCCAGAAGCAGTTTGCCAGCCTCATCGGCGCAGAACGCTCCATGGTGCAAAAATCGGGCTATTTCGCCCGCTCTGCCCCCGCCAATGGTGACGATCTGCGCCTCATCCAGGGCATGGTCGATCTCGCCGTGGAAAGCGCACTCAACAAGGTCTCCGGTGTCACCGGCCACGACGAAGACCAGAATGGCAAATTGCGGACCATCGAATTTCCGCGTATCAAGGGCGGAAAGCATTTCGACCTCTCTGCCAAATGGTTTACCGAAGTGATGGAACATGTCGGTCAGCCGTTCACAGCGGCCTGATTTTACGGTAGGCTAAAATAAGACGGCGACAGGGAGGGCAAGGAGGAAGAGAATGTCTGGACAGGCCTGGCTGATTTTTTGCGCAGCATGTGCCGTGGTGTTCGCACTCCCCTCTCCCCTTGTATTTTCTGTCGCCTCTTATGCCGCCATCCGCGGCAAAAAGACGCTTTTGGCTTCCGTCAGCGGCGGCGCTCTCGGTATCGTAACCGCCATGACGATTTCAGCCATTCCTGTGGCCGGCTTTGCCTATATGCCGCAGTCTTTCGTGGAAATCGTGCAATGGGCCGGGCTCGGTTGGCTGATGCTGTTTTTCCTGTGGACTTTCGCCACTCCCGCCGCCCAGGCGGCCAATGCCGATAATGACAATCTGGCTGGCAAGTCCGGGAGCGGAACGTTCCGAGATTGTTACGCAACCGCCGCCCTGAGGCCGCGCTATTTCACCTTCTTCCTGGCGCTGTTGCCGCAATTCATCTCCACCACCGGCAATGCGGTAGAGACGTTTGCCGTGGCGCAGGCCGTAGTCCTGCTTCTGGCTCTGGCCATTCTCATCGTGCAGGGGCTGTTTCCCGAATCGACTCTGGCACTGGTGCGGCGCATGTCTGGCGACAAGAAAATCCGCCAGAAGTACCGCACGCACTTCATTTCCGGCCGCGCGGTCAGCGCCGGATACAGGCGCATCGCGGCCTGAAACACTGCAAGTCGCCTCCCGGCTTGCCGCTTTCCTTACAATAGGTTAATGAAGCTCGACGGGACACTGCCTGCTTCGCTCGACGCGGGGGTATCGAAAGACAGGCATAACGAAGGCGGCAACATGCGAAATTCGGGCAAATTCCGCGGAAGAAGGACACTTCTTCTGTCTTCCACCGTGGGTCTGGCACTGGCATTGAGCGCATGCACCAGCGTCGAATATACCGCGAAAGATGGGCCAAACGGCCCTAAAATCGCAACGGTCAACCCCGCAACCACTCCTGCGTCGACATCCGCGCAGCCGGCAGCGACCGAGGCCGCAGCAGCAACCCCGACAGCTGCATCGGTTCAGACCGCCGAAACCGCAGCCTCTTCTCAGGCAGCAGCACTTCCCACAGCCGTCGCCGTCAAGGGCGGACGCGTGGCGCTGCCGCCGGCTACCGAAATAGCTGCCGCCGCTGCGATCACTGCCCAGATGCAGCCGCAGCAGACCGAGGTCGCCCAAGCCGCCGTGGCGGCATCTGCACCCACCGCGGCCGCAGCACTCGCACCGGCAAGCGCCGCTCCCGCGGCGGCAGCCATCGAAACGGCGGCTGCGACGGCCAAACCTGCCTCCCATAATGCCGCGGCCGATCTGCCGCAGGTGGTTGCCGTCAAGGGCAGCTTCCCGCCGGCACCGCCGCCGCCCGGCTCACCCTCCATCGGCACCGAACTGACGGCCGAACGCAAAGTCATTCCGCTGCCCAAGCCGGACAGCACCGTTCTCGCCTATGCCGCCGGACCGACCAACGCCGCCCTTGCCGCCATCCGGCAGAATGAAGCGATGACTGCGCCGCTTAATACGCCACCTGCCGGACGCGAAAAACTGAGCGGGCTGATTTCCAAATACGCCAGCATGTATGATGTTCCGGAAGACCTGGTTCATCGCGTGGTGCAGCGCGAAAGCCGGTATAATCCCGGCGCCTATAACAGCGGTAACTTCGGCCTGATGCAGATCAGGCACGCTACGGCACGCTCCATGGGCTTCGATGGCCCCGCCTCGGGCCTGTTCGACGCCGAAACCAATCTCAAATACGCCGTCAAATATTTACGCGGCGCATGGGTGGTGGCGGGCAACGACCGCGACAACGCCGTCAGGCTTTACGCGCGCGGTTATTATTACGATGCAAAACGCAAGGGCATGCTGCACGTTCTGCGCAAGTGATCGCCTCTGGCGTCGCTCTGAGCGCGGTGCAGCCGTTTGTCCTTGAGCGTCGGGCATTTTCCTTTCGCCATCCCTGGTTTTGTCCCAAGGATTTGAAAACCTCGCAAATATCAGGACGTGCAGATCCTCGGGACGAGCCCGAGGCGACGTATCCGTAGCGGCGCCAGTTGCCTCCCCATCCGTCGGTGGGGCGGTTCTTTGTGTCCCGCACTGCCGGCCCCGTCTGGTTTTCCAGCGTCTCCATCATTCCCCGCCTTCGCCCACAGCCCCTGTCATCAAACTGTAGCGTCACGGCTGTAGACGCCTCTCAATCGACTGAGAGGTGAACAAATGACGAGTGCGGCACCCAAGACCGGCTTCAGCAAGAACACAAAACTGAAGTCCGCATTGCTCCAGCACAAGGCGCTCTCGAAAAGCGGCCTCTCCGAACGGTTCTTCGGCGTTCTTTTCTCTGGCCTCGTCTATCCGCAAATCTGGGAAGATCCCGAGATCGACATGGAGGCGATGGAGCTGGGCGAAGGTCACCGTATCGTCACTATCGGTTCCGGCGGCTGCAACATGCTGGCGTATCTCTCGCGCAACCCGGCCAGCATCGACGTGGTTGACCTCAATCCGCATCACATTGCGCTGAACAAGCTGAAGCTCGCCGCCTTCCGCCATCTGCCCGCCCATCAGGACGTGGTGCGTCACTTCGGCCGCGCCAATATGCGCAGCAACAGCCACGGTTACGATCGCTTCATCGCCGAACATCTTGATGCCACGACCAAGGCTTACTGGTCGAAGCGCACGCTTTCCGGCCGTCGTCGCATTTCGGTGTTTGACAGGAACATCTATCACACCGGCCTGCTCGGACGCTTCATCGGCGCAGGCCATCTCATGGCCAGGCTGCACGGTGTGAAGCTCACCGAAATGGCCAAGACCCGCACTATCGAAGAACAGCGCCGGTTTTTCGACAGCAAGGTCGCGCCGCTCTTCGACAAGAAGGTGGTCCGCTGGTTGACGAAACGCAAAAGCTCCCTCTTCGGTCTCGGCATACCGCCCCGCCAATATGACGAACTGGCAAGCCTTTCCGATGACGGCACGGTTGCCTCGGTTCTGAAGCAGCGGCTGGAAAAACTCGCCTGCAACTTTCCGTTGAGCGACAATTATTTTGCCTGGCAGGCCTTTGCACGCCGTTATCCGGAGCCGCATGAAGGCTCTTTGCCCGCCTATCTCAAGTCGGAATATTACGAGACAATCCGCAACAATACGGCGCGCGTCGCCGTGCATCACGCCACCTACACCGAGCTTCTCTCCAAAAAGCCGGCAAGCGCCGTCGACCGCTATATCCTCCTGGACGCGCAGGACTGGATGACGGATGTGCAGCTCAACGAATTGTGGTCACAGATCAGCCGCACCGCCGCATCAGGCGCCCGCGTCATCTTCCGCACCGCAGCCGAAAAGAGCGTGATCGAAGGCCGGCTTTCCCCCGATATCCGTAATCAGTGGGTCTATCTGGAAGAGCGCTCCAGCGAGCTCAACGCCTTGGACCGCTCGGCCATTTATGGCGGTTTCCATATTTACCAGAGGGCTATGGCATGAAAACCGTCGGTGAGAATGTAAGTCTTGCAGATAGTGCACATGCGAGCCTGATGGACCGCATGTATCGCCACCAGCGACATATCTACGATATCACCCGCAAATATTACCTTCTTGGCCGCGACCGGACCATTTCCGGCCTGAACGTACCAAAGGGCGGCACGCTCCTGGAAGTCGGCTGCGGCACCGGTCGCAACCTGCTGCTGGCCGGCCGCAGGTTTCCTGACGCCAAACTATTCGGCCTCGACATCTCCGCCGAAATGCTGCTGACCGCAGCCGAGAATTTCGCCGGCAGGGCGGAACGCCCGATTTTGCGCGTGGCCGACGCCACCGCTTTCCGCCCCTCCGAGTTCGGTCAGCCCGACGGGTTCGACCGGGTCATGATTCCGTATGCGCTGTCGATGATACCGGACTGGGAAAAGGCAGTGGAACAGGCGCTCAAGGCGCTGAAACCCGGTGGCGCGCTGCATATTGTCGATTTTGGCCAGCAGGAACAGCTGCCGAAGTGGTTCCGCACGCTCCTGCACGGCTGGCTCACGCGCTTCCATGTTACGCCCCGCGCCAATCTTCGCTATGTTCTGGCCAATATGGCAGGCCGTTTTGATGGCAACCTCGAATTTGAGGAAATCGCCCGTGGTTACGCCTGGCGGGCTGTCATTACCCTTCCGGTCACTGAAGCGCCGCAACCGAAAATCCACCGCATCCTGGCCGAGGCCTGATTCCAGAGGGCAGAACGGACCCCGCGCAGCGCCGAGGGGCGTCACCGTCAAGGCTCCTGCAGCGCCTTATTCGGCGATGAATGCGCAAATCGCTTCAAAATCCAGCGACTGTCGGGTGCAAAAAGCACGTTGCCACTTGCCATATCAGTTTGTTTACCATGTTATGCGTAAATCGGGAGATACGGCGCGCCGTTTTGGCGGCCGTATAGGGGCAATATTTTCATCAGGGTTCCAATGCGGCTGCGTTTATCGGCACTATTGTCGGCTTTGCTATTGATCGGCGGCTGCACCTCCACGAGTTACGATCTGCTCGAAACCGCGTCCGTATCCAAGCCAAAATTTTCCGATACCGACCCGCAGGATTTCGGCGTCAACAACCCGCACCGCCATGAGGTGCACGGCATCGACGTGTCCAAATGGAATGGCGATGTCGACTGGCAGACCGTGCGCAAGTCGGGCGTGTCATTCGTCTTCATCAAGGCAACGGAGGGGTCGGATCGAATCGATCCGAAATTCGGCGACCATTGGCGCAGCGCCGCAGCCGCGAATATTCTGCATGCGCCTTACCACTTCTATTATTTCTGCTCGACGGCAGACGCGCAGGCCGACTGGTTCATTCGCAACGTGCCGAAGGACGCCGTTACGTTGCCACCGGTCCTCGATGTGGAGTGGAACCCTGCCTCCCCCACCTGCAAGACGCGCCCGGCTCCCGGCATCGTACGCGCCGAAATGCAGCGCTTCCTCGACCGCATCGAAGCCCATTACGGCAAACGTCCGATTATCTATACCTCGGTTGATTTCCACCGCGACAATCTCGTCGGCCAGTTCAAGGACTATCATTTCTGGGTGCGGTCCGTCGCCGCGCATCCGACCAAGATCTATGAAGACCGGCAATGGGCCTTCTGGCAATACACCGCAACAGGCGTCGTACCCGGCGTAAATGGCCCGACCGACATCAACGTCTTTGCCGGAAGCGAGAAAAACTGGCGGAAATGGATCGCTTCGGCCAAATAGGACGGCCAAGAAGCAACACTTTCCAAAATTCGGCGTTGTTCAACCACGTCAGATCGCCCGATCCGTTTTTTTGTCGCAAACATATGGGTAAAGCGGGCTAACAACCTATCGAGGAAATTCCCATGCCCACGTTCCGGTCGCGCAGCATAATCTTTGCCGCCGCTCTGTCTCTTTTGTCTTCCAGCGCAGCCCTCGCCACGCCACCGGTTGCATCGCCTGACGATCCCAAGCAGGTCGCCTGCGGTGGTGATCTCGGTACGTTTCTTGAAGGCGTCAAGGCCGATGCGCTTGCCAAGGGCATTCCGGCAGATGCGATCCAGAAGGCATTGGCGGGCGCACAGATCGACCAGAAGGTGCTATCGCGTGACCGCGCGCAGGGCGTTTTCCGCCAGACTTTCCTCGAATTCTCGCAGCGCACCGTCAGCCAGGCCCGCCTTGATATCGGCCGCAGGAAGCTGCAGGAGCTCTCCTCCACCTTCGCCCGCGCCGAAAACGAGTTCGGCGTGCCCGCTGGCGTCATTGCCGCCTTCTGGGCCATGGAGACCGATTTTGGCGCCGTTCAGGGCGATTTCAATACCCGCAACGCGCTGGTAACCCTGTCGCATGATTGCCGCCGCCCGGAGCTCTTCCGCCCGCAGCTGCTCGCGCTGATCGAAATGGTTCAGCATGGCGATCTCGATCCTGCCACCAATACGGGCGCATGGGCCGGCGAAATCGGCCAGGTACAGATGCTGCCGAAGGATATCATCGCCTTCGGCGTCGATGGTGATGGTGACGGCCACATCAACGTCAAGAGCAGTGCGCCCGATGCCATTCTGACGGCGGCGAAATTCATCCAGCACCTCGGCTTCAAAAAGGGCGAACCCTGGATTCAGGAAGTTTCTCTGCCCGAGAACCTGCCCTGGGAAAAATCCGGCCTTGGCGGCCCGCTGACCGCCGGCGAATGGTTTGCGCTTGGCGTCACCCCGCGCGATGGCAACAAGAACTTCGCCTCCCTTCCCGCCGCACTCATCATGCCGCAGGGCCGCAAGGGTCCGACTTTCCTCACCTATCCGAACTTCAACATCTATCTGGAATGGAACCAGTCGTTCATCTACACGACCTCGGCTGCCTATTTCGCTACCCGCCTGATGGGCGGCCCGGTCTATGACAAGGGCAACCCAGATCCCGGCTTTGATGACGCCACCATGAAGCAGCTTCAGACCAAGCTCGAAGCACGCGGCCATAATGTCGGCAAGGTGGATGGCATTCTCGGTTCTGGCACCCGCGTCGCCATCCAGAAGGAACAGCAGCGCCTCGGCATGCCGGCGGACGGCTGGCCTACGGCAGCTCTTCTACAGGCGCTTTAACCTGTCTTAACGCTGCTCTCCGGCCCTTAATCTGTCGGCCGGAATCAAGGCGGAAATCGTTAATCTCGACCGGATGACTGGGGATAAAACCCCGGTCATTTACTTTTTTTAAACACATGAAGCACTGCGTGATAAGAAAATAACCATTCATTTTCAGATAATTACGGAAATTCCTTTTTTGAGTCCCTGAAAGACGTGCTGCACCGCATCACAAAAACCGCTTTTCAACTGCCACAAAACGGTCATATTATCGAAGCTGTCAACAAGAGGAGGCACCCATGGGACTTACAAAATCTCTCAATGCCTTGGCAGTCGGTTTGGCGTTTTTGTTCGTAGCGATGATGCTTTTCATCTGACGAGACGTGAAGACCAAACGCAGTGAAGAACCGTAGATGACACGAATTTAAAAAGCGCAGGCCCCGAGGGACCTGCGCTTTTTTCTGTCCGAAAATAGACTGGCTGAAATCACGCGGCGCTGCGGCGCAGACGCTCCAGGCCCAGATTTTCAAGCACGGCATCAACCAGCGGCGCGCGGTTCATGGTATAGAGGTGGAACTCATTGACGCCGCGCCGCTGGAGATCGGCGATCTGCTCGGCCGCAACCTCTGCAGCCACGCGGGCGCGGCCCTCCAGATCCTCGTCATAGCCTTCAAAACGCTCATCCAGAAACGCAGGAATGCTTGTGCCGCAACGTCCGGCGAAACGCTTGAGCTGGGTGAGATTCTGGATCGGCATGATGCCCGGAACCACTGGAATGGTGATCCCCGCCGCCGTAACCCGTTCCATGTAACGTTCGAACACGTCATTATCGAAGAAGAACTGCGTCAGCGCCCGGGTAGCGCCATTATCCGCCTTACGCTTCAGCATGTCGATATCAACAGCATCACTTGCGCTTTCCGGATGCTTTTCAGGATAGGCGGAGACGGAAATCTCAAAGTCGCCCAGCTCCTTGAGGCCCTTTACCAGCGCTGCGGCGTTCTCGTAACCCTGCGGATGCGGTTGGTAAGCCGTGCCGATACCAGTGGAGGGATCACCGCGCAGCGCCACGAAATGACGAACGCCCGCATTACGGAACTCGTCAACGACCTGGTGCACCTCATCGCGGCTCGCGTCCACGCAGGTCAGATGTGCGGCCGTCGCCAGATGGCTGTCGCCGATCATCCGGCGCACCGCGTCCAGCGTCGGCGCCTTGGTGGAACCACCGGCACCGTAGGTGACGGACACGAAGTCCGGGTTCCACTTCTTGAGCTCGGCAACCGTTTCCCATAGCTGGGTTTCCATCTCGGCGTTCTTGGGCGGGAAAAATTCGAAAGACAACCGGATGTCGCCATCACGGCGTGCGGTTTCCGACCTCAACATATCATGCCCTCCCGGAGCGAAGTAAAACCGCCTCTTGCGCCACATCGTCTGCCATCAGCAGCCGCTGGTCGCGGGCAACCCAGATCGTGACGTCCAGAGCTTCGTCGGACGCCTTTTCAGAATGCAGATCGACGGCGCGCTCCAGAGAAAGCCCGGCCTTCTTCATCCACTCTTCCATCAGCGGGTGCGAGAAGCCTAGCCGCACATGCGCGTGTTCGTCGCGCAGATATTCAAAGGAATGCGGCGCAAGATCGATGACGATCAACCGACCGCCCGGACGCAGCATACGCGCGGCTTCCGAAAGGGCGATCTCGGGCTGGTCGAGGAAATGCAGCACCTGATGGATGACAATCAGATCGAAATCCTGTCCCTCGAGCGGCAGATTGAGAATATCGCCATGGCGCACAGAGGCGTTCACCACGCCCGCCTTGTCGAGATTGGCGCGTGCCACCGAAAGCATGTCGCGGCTCGCATCCACGCCGATGGCACGGCGATAAATGCCGCTCAGAAGCTGCAGGATACGGCCGGTGCCCGTGCCGAGATCGAGCAGCGAATCGACGGGCGTGGTGCCCACCAGCTTCAGCAGCGCGCCTTCCACGGCTTCGTCGCTGACATGCAGGCGACGCAGTTCGTCCCAGGCGGACGCATTACGGCTGAAATAATCCTGCGCCCGCTCCGCCCTCACCCGCTTGACGGCGGCCAGTCGCTCACTGTCACGCTGAAGAACCGCGTCGGAAGGCGAGGCCGCTGCAAGCAACTGCCGAACAACACCCGCAGGCTCGCCATCCTGCCGCAAGCGAAAATAGGCCCACGCACCTTCCTGATAACGCTCGATCAGCCCCTCTTCCGTCAAAAGCTTGAGGTGACGGGAGATACGCGGCTGCGACTGGCCAAGGATTTCGGTAAGGTCGGTCACCGTCAGATCGCCGGCCGAAAGAAGCGCCAGCAACCGGAAGCGCGTCGGCTCACCCGCCGCCTTCAGGAGATCCACCAATTTGTCCAGACCGAACGCCACTCTGCCGCGCCTCGCAAGCTAATCAAGATATAAAGATATCTTTATGTCGATGTGGCGCGAGATGCAAGCGCAAAGTGCCGCGCGAGACGATCATCTCCACTTATTACACGGAAAAAGGCCCGCTTTGCGGCGGGCCTTTTTTGAAGTGATGACAAACGGATCAGCGTGTCAGACGCTTGTAGCTCACGCGGCCGGGCTTGATGCTTTCCGGGCCGAGGCGACGGACCTTGTCCTTTTCGTAGTCTTCGAAGTTGCCTTCGAACCATTCCACGTGGCTGTCACCCTCGAAAGCGAGAATGTGGGTCGCGAGGCGGTCCAGGAACATGCGGTCGTGGCTGATGATAACGGCGCAACCGGCGAAGGCTTCCAGCGCTTCTTCGAGCGCCGCCAGCGTTTCCGTATCAAGGTCGTTGGTCGGTTCGTCGAGCAGCAGTACGTTGCCGCCCGCCTTCAGCATCTTGGCAAGGTGCACGCGGTTGCGCTGACCACCCGAGAGGTTGCCGACCTTCTGTTGCTGATCGCCGCCCTTGAAGTTGAAGGCGCCGCAATAGGCGCGCGAGTTCACTTCGAACTTGCCGAGCTTGATGATGTCGTTGCCGCCGGAGATTTCTTCCCACACGGTCTTGTCACCCGCCAGCGCGTCACGGCTCTGGTCGACGTAACCGAGCTGGACGGTATCACCGACCGTGATCGAACCGCTATCCGGCTGCTCCTGACCCGTGATCATCTTGAACAGCGTGGTCTTGCCGGCGCCGTTCGGGCCGATGACGCCGACAATACCGCCCGGGGGCAGCTTGAAGGACAGGTTCTCAATCAGCACGCGGTCGCCATAGGATTTGGTGAGGTTCTCAGCCTCGATGACGACGCGGCCCAGACGCTCGGCGACCGGAATGACGATCTGCGCATCGCCGGGACGGCGGTTTTCCGCTGCTTCCACCAGCTCGTCATAGGCCTTGATACGCGCCTTGGACTTCGTCTGGCGGGCCTTGGGGCTGGAGGCGATCCATTCCTGTTCGCGGCTGATGGCCTTCTGACGTGAAGCATCTTCGCGGGCTTCCTGCTGCATGCGCTTGGCCTTCGCCTGCAGATAAGCGGAGTAATTGCCCTCGTAAGGAATGCCGCGACCACGATCGAGCTCGAGAATCCAGCCCGTGACGTTGTCGAGGAAGTAGCGGTCGTGGGTGATCATCATCACGGCGCCCGGATAGTCGCGCAGGTGCTTTTCGAGCCAGGCGATGGTTTCAGCGTCCAGATGGTTGGTCGGTTCGTCGAGCAGCAGCAGGTCTGGCTGCGACAGCAGCAAACGGCACAGTGCCACGCGGCGGCGCTCACCACCCGAAAGGCCGGTCACCGGCGAATCGCCGGGCGGGCAGCGCAGGGCGTCCATGGCCATCTCGACCTGATTTTCGAGGTCCCACAGGTTCTGGCTGTCGATGATGTCCTGAAGCTTCGCGCCCTCTTCCGCCGTTTCATCGGAATAGTTCATCATCAGCTCGTTGTAGCGGTCAACGATCGCCGTCTTGCTCGCCACGCCTTCCATGACGTTTTGCATCACGGTCTTGTTTTCGTCGAGCTTCGGCTCCTGCTCGAGGTAACCGAGCGTAGCACCTTCGGCGAGCCAGGCCTCACCGGTATATTCCTTGTCAAGGCCGGCCATGATCTTGAGAACGGTCGACTTACCGGCGCCGTTAGGGCCGAGGATACCGATCTTGGCGTCAGGGTAGAAGGAGAGATGCACATTCTCCAGAACCTTCTTCGCGCCATAGGACTTGTTCAGCCCAGCCATGTGATAGATGAATTGACGTGCCATTGTAGCGAATGCTCCACATCGGATTTTTAAGAGTACGTATCGGGAAATTTGCCGCTATGTAGGGTAAATAGGACCTTGGGGCAACCTCTGGCACGATTATGACCCCATGATTATGACAGGCTGCGCGATGAGACGACGGGTACGACGATGAATGAAACGACCGATAGCTTCGCATTCAGCCGGATTGAGAGGCTGGAAGCCCCTTCCGGCGCATCCATCGCCTTCCGTCATCAACCTTCCGCCCTTGCTCCCGCCCGCGGCGTGCTGATGATCTGCCACGGCCTCGTTGAACATGCCGGCCGCTACCGCCGTTTTGCCGACGTCATGTCGCAGCAGGGTTTCGAGGTCTATGCCCACGACCATCGCGGCCACGGTCGCACGAAAGCGGCGGATGCGCCTCTCGGCCGCTTTGCCTGGAAGGATGGCGCGGACAAGGTCGTGACCGACGTCATGGCGATGCGCCGGTTGGCCGGCGAGCGGCATCCCGGCCTGCCGGTGATCCTGTTCGGCCACTCCATGGGGGGCCTCGTGGCGCTCAATGCCGCTGTCAGTTACCCCGACGCCTTCGATGGTCTGTCGATCTGGAATTCCAATCTCAATCCCGGTCTTATGGGCCGTTTCGCGCAGATTGTGTTGCGGGTGGAAAAAATGCTGAAAGGCTCGGATGTGCCGAGCGCCATCCTGCCGAAAGCCACCTTCCGCGCCTGGAACGCGAAAATGCCGGAAAAGCGCACCCGTGCGGACTGGCTGAGCCACGACAAGGCGGCGGTGGACGCGTATGTGGAAGACCCGCTCTGCCAGTTCGAGGCGAGCGTTTCCCTCTGGCAGGATGTCTTTGCACTCTCCTATCGCGGCCCGAAACTTATCGAGCGTCTGCCGAAGGCTTTGCCGCTTTTGCTGGTGAGCGGTGATGAGGACGCCGCCACCAATGACGGCAGGGAGATCGTGTGGCTTGCCGAACGTTTCCGGGAGGCGGGCTTCAGCCATGTCGAGCACACGATTTACAAGGGCATGCGGCACGAAACCCTGAACGAAATCGGCTGGCAGCCCGTCGTAGCGGATTTCGCCGCCTGGTGCGGCCGCGTCGTGGATGACAGTAAAACGCCCTCCCCGTCATTCCGGCCTTGAGCCGGAATCCAGCCGACGCGCGTCTGCGCGGCGAGAAGAGTCTTTTCAGCCCAATGACTTGGGCTGGCTGGATTCCGGCTCAAGGCCGGAATGACGGAATTAGGGGACTCTCAAAATACCGAATGTCGAAGCTGCCGTATCAGCCCCAGTTTAGTGCCGTTCCAAAACGGAATAAGTCCATGAGATAAAATCACATGCGACGCGGCAAGCAGCGGTCTATAAACCGGCAGACACCAAGTACCGGGGGATAGATGACCGACAAGCCGAACAGGAAACCGCCGCTATCGGGCATCCGCGTCATCGAATTGGCGCGTGTTCTCGCCGGTCCCTGGGCGGGGCAGATGCTGGCCGATATGGGCGCAGACGTTATCAAGGTCGAAAACCCCGAAGGCGGCGATGATACACGCGCATGGGGACCGCCCTTCGTTGAGAGCGATGACGGAGAAAACCTCTCCGCCGCCTATTACCACGCCACCAATCGCGGCAAACGCTCCATCGTCGCCGATCTCAAAACACCCGAGGGCTGCGAACTGGTGCGCCGGCTGGTGCGCACCGCCGATGTCGTCATCGAGAATTTCAAGCGCGGCGGACTTGCAAAATATGGCCTCGATTACGAAAGCCTCAGGGCGCTCAATCCGAAGCTGATCTATTGCTCCATCACCGGCTTCGGCCAGACCGGGCCCTATGCCGATCTCGCCGGATACGATTATATCGTGCAGGGCATGTCCGGCTTCATGTCGATTACGGGCGAAGCCGACGGACAGCCGATGAAGGCAGGCGTGGCGGTTGCCGATATCTTCACCGGCATCTATTCCGTATCGGCCATTCAGGCGGCCCTGATCCACGCCATTCGATCTGGCGAAGGCCAGCATATCGACATGGCGCTTCTCGATGTGCAATCGGCCGTTCTCGCCAACCAGAACATGAATTACCTGATCTCCGGCAGGCCTCCCGTCCGGCTCGGCAACGCCCACCCAAATATCTCCCCCTATGAGGTGGTGCCAACGGCCGACGGCTTCCTGATCCTCGCGGTCGGCAATGACGGTCAGTTCCGCCGCCTCTGCAATATCCTCGGCATCGGCGCGATCGCCGATGACGAGCGATACGCGACAAACAAGGCCCGCGTGGCGCATAAGGTCGAGGTGCGGCAGATCGTTTCCACGGAGACGCTGAAATGGCAGAAGCGCGATCTTCTGACCGCCTGCGAGAAGAACGCCGTCCCCGCCGGACCGATCAATTCCATCGAGGAAATGTTCGCGGATCCGCAGGTGAAGGCACGCGGCCTCCGTATCGATCTGGAGGCGGAAGACGGCACTGTCATCCCCGGTGTCCGCACACCCATTATCATGTCTCAGACGCCGCTGCGTTATGAACACCCGAGCCCTAAGCTCGGCGAACATCAGGCGCAGGTGCTGGCCGAACTGGAAAACATCGAAAGGACCACGACGCCATGACTGCAGCCGGAATGAAAAGAACAGGCGGGCAATTGATCGTCGAAGCGCTGAAGGCCAATGGTGTCTCCCGCGTTTCCTGCGTTCCAGGCGAAAGCTATCTGGCCGTTCTGGATGCGCTTTATGAAAGCGGCATCGAAACCGTGGTCTGCCGTCAGGAAGGCGGCGCAGCCATGATGGCCGATACCTGGGGGCGGCTGACGGGCGAGCCTGGCATCTGCATGGTGACCCGTGGCCCCGGTGCCACAAATGCCTCGGCCGGCCTGCACATTGCAAGGCAGGATTCCATTCCGATGATCCTGTTCATCGGTCAGGTGCAGCGGGATGCCCGCGAGCGCGAGGCCTTTCAGGAAGTGGAATATCGCCGCGCCTTTACCGAATTCGCAAAATGGGTGGGCGAGATCGATGATGCCCGCCGCATCCCTGAATTCGTTACCCGCGCTTTTGCCGTCGCCACTTCCGGCCGCCCCGGCCCCGTGGTGCTGACGCTGCCCGAAGACATGCTGGTGGAAGAGGTCGAAGCTCCCGAGGCAAAGCCCTATACGCCCGTCGAGGCACATCCAGGCCTGTCGCAAATGGCCGCCTTCGCCAAAATGCTGGGCGAGGCAAAACGCCCGGTCTTCATCGCCGGCGGCACCCGCTGGTCCGAGGAAAGCGTGACGGGCTTCAAGGCTTTTGCGGAAAAGCACAAACTTCCCGTGGGCTGTTCATTCCGCCGCCAGATGCTGTTTGATCATCTGAGCCCCTCCTACGCAGGCGATGTCGGCATCGGCATCAACCCGGCACTGGCCAGGGAAATCAAGGAAGCCGACCTCGTGGTGCTGCTCGGTGGCCGCCTCTCCGAAATGCCCTCCTCCGGTTATACGCTGCTCGATATTCCCTACCCGTCGCAGAAGCTCATCCATATCTATCCGGAGGCGGAAGAACTCGGCCGCGTCTATCGGCCGGACCTCGCTATCTGCGCCGCCCCGAACGATTTCGTTGCCGCCCTTGCCTCCATCGATCTTGCCGGCAATGCCGCCTGGGCCGGTCGCACGGCCTCAATGCATGAGGCTTATCTCAAATGGTCAACGCCGCCGCAGACAGGCCCCGGCGCCGTGCAGATGGGTCCGATCATGGACTGGATCGAGGCGAACGTTGCTGAAGACGCCATCTTCACCAATGGCGCCGGCAATTACGCCACCTGGCTGCACCGCTTCCACCGCTTCCGCCGTTTCAACACGCAATCGGCCCCGACATCAGGCTCCATGGGTTACGGCCTGCCGGCGGCGGTGGCCGCCAAGCACCTGTTCCCGGAGCGCGAGGTGATCTGCTTTGCCGGTGACGGTTGCTTCATGATGCACGGGCAGGAATTCATCACCGCCGTGCGTTACGGGCTGCCAATCATCACCCTGCTGGTCAATAACGGCACCTATGGCACGATCCGCATGCATCAGGAGCGGGAATATCCCGGTCGTGTCAGCGGCACCGATCTCGTCAATCCGGATTTCAACGCCTTTGCCAAAGCCTATGGCGGACACGGCGAAACGGTGGAAAGAACGCAAGACTTCGCCTCCGCCTTCGAACGGGCACGGGCAAGCGGCAAACCGGCGATCATCGAGGTGAAGCTGGATGCGGAAGCGATCACGCCGACGCGTACCCTGACGCAGATCAGAACCCGAAGCTGATATCGCGCATGGACATGGCTTCGGCATGGTGTAAATCCTGACTGTGACTCACAGCTTAGGAAACGCCATGCCGGATACAGCCCCTCCCGTCATCACCCCACGCGGCGCGAAGATCGAGCCCTCGGCCGGCGCGCCTTTCGAGGCAGTGCGCGTGGCCCGCGATGTGCTGCACACGTCCCGCACGGCAGCACTCGCCACGCTCGATCCCGTCAGCGGTTATCCCTATACAACCGCGACCAATATCGGCATCGAGCCGGATGGCACGCCGTTCTTCTTCGCGGCCGGGCTGACGCTGCACGCCCGCAATATGGAAAGCGATTCTCGTATCTCGCTGACACTCGCCCCTTTCGGCAAGGGTGACGCGCTGACGCTGCCGCGCCTGACACTGGTGGGCAGGGCGGAACAAATCAGCCCGGATGAAGTGCCGATCGTCATCGCGCGCTACATTGCCCGCTACCCCAAAGCGAAACTTTATCTCTCCCTTCCCGACACAAGGCTTTACCGGCTGCGGACGGAAGGCGTGCAGATTAATGGCGGCCCGGCCCGCAACGCCAGCAATATCATCCCCGCCGATCTGCGCACCGATCTGTCAGGCGCAGAAGAACTGATGGCGGCGGCGGAAAGCGAAGCGACCCGCCTTAACGCCATCAAGGGCGAAGCAGCTCGGCTCGCCGCTCTAGCTGGCGCAAAGGCTGGCCGCTGGACGATCACCTCCATCGATCCGGATGGTATCGATTTCGCCTCGGCAAATGATCTGGCGCGACTATGGTTTGCGGAGCGGGTGGAGACGTTGAAGCAGTTTGAGAAGGCGCTTGCTTCGCCGGTGAGGTGACGGACGCAAGCGATTCAAAAAACATGAAAATTGCTTCTACTTGGTATTTTGTGGCCATGTCGCCGCGCCGCGCCGTCACCCCGGACTAGATCCGGGGTCCAGCGCGATCAAGTCCTTGATCGCGAGAGACTCTTTTCACGGCGCAGAAGCGCCGTGGCTGGATGCCGGGTCAAGCCCGGCATGACGGGGAGAGTTTTTGACCCCATCCCATCAAAAAAGGCCGGGCCGCATTCCGCGACCCGGCCTTTTCTTAAAGATCAGACTGATGCTCAGAGAGCAGCGGTGACGATGAATTCAACCTTGTAATCCGGCGTTGCCAGCGCGGCTTCGCTGGTGGCGCGGGCCGGCGGGTTTGCCGGGTCGATCCAGCCTTCCCAGACAGCGTTCATTTCGCCGAAGGTGGACATGTCGGAGAGGTAGATGATGGTCTGCAGGATCTTCGACTTGTCGGAACCGGCAGCAGCCAGCAGGCGGTCGACTTCAGCGAGAGCCGACTTGCTCTGTTCCGTCACGCTCGTACCTTCGCCAACCTGGCCGGCCAGATAAACGGTGTTGCCGTGAACGACGGCGCCGCTCATGCGCTTGCCCGGCTCGATACGCTTGATGGTCATGGAAAACTCCTGTTGATTGGCACTTGAAAAATAGAATGATGCGCGAAAAATCAGCCGCGCAGGTGATGGGTCTTTTCGTAGATCGCCGTGGAGCGCGCGCCGGAACGGCAATAGCCGAGCATCGGGCGCTGCAATTCATCGAGCGCATCCACCATGCCGGCAACGGCATCGGCATCGACGCCGTAGCGGCCGACCGGCACATGCATGATCGTCAGGCCAAGCTGCTCTGCACGCTCGGCAATATCGGCAAAAAGCGGCTGACCGTCTTCTTCGCCGTCCGGGCGGTGGCAGACGATCGACTTGAAGCCGAGTGCCTTGATCTCATCCAGATCGGCGACGCTGATCTGTCCAGTTACCGAATATTCGTCGTCTATGCGCCTGATATCCATGTCATGCCTCCTGAAACCGGCGTCCGCGCCGCTGGCCGTCATCCTTGAAATCCGCATCCGATGTAAGCGGTCAAATCCCATGCGTCAATGATGCGCGGTCTTCATTCGGTACGGCTCAGAGGATGGAAAAGCGCAGACCGAAGGAACGGCTTTCCCCCGGCTGAAGAATATTGAACTCACCGGCTGCCTCAAGCTCGCTACGCCCCACCCATCGATGCGAAACCGGCTCGATGCCGAGCACGTTCGCCGGAGCCTGCTGGTTGCGCCACATCTGCAGATAGGGCAGCGTCTCCGTGCGAAAACGCACGGTGAGCGTCTTCCCGCCAATGGCCGCAATCGGGCCGAGTTTCAATTCCGCCCATTCAGTCTTGCCGGCCGACACGCAGAAAACAGTGCCCGGCTCCTCGCCAAAACGCCAGCCATGGCCGCCGCCATCCAGCATTGCGCCTTCAAGCCGCACCGCATCGTCAAACAGGCGAGCGCCGACATTCATATGGTACATCAGGAATACTGGAATCGGCCGCCCGGACGTATTGACGATCCTGTCATCGAGGCTGACCTCGCCGCTTTCGCCATCGATCTTCCATGTCCGTTCCAGCAGCGCCGTGCCGCCATCGGCAAGCTTCACGGGAACCTCGACGCGCGCCAGCGCATTGGACTCGAGAACATCGAACGCGGTGATCGTTGCGGGATGCGAGGAGAAGGAGCCATGCAAGGGATATCGACGCCCCTCGCGGTCACCATCAATCGGTTCGGGATGACGGATATGATCGGGACCACAGGTAAAAAGAAAGCCTTCAAGCGAGTGGTCGATACGCGCATCGCCATCATCGGGAATGGCGCGGCCGGGCGCGATGTCTATGCCATCGACGACGCAGGCGCCGATATCGAAAACGGAGGTCTCATCGAGGAAAATGCGTGGCGATCTGCCAGCCTGAAACGAACGCAAGACAACCTCCCTGTGGCATTAAAAACGCGTGGTTCACGGAAACGCTACTAACCGTGACGGAAATTAAGATTGCATTAACCGCGAATTCACCTTTTTCACAATAGGGTCAAGATTACGGTGTGTTTATCGGTGACGAAGCAAGGGATAGCAGAATCGTGAAACAGTTTCTTAACGCAGCTCTGGGCCTGACGATCGCCGTGGCGTCGATTTTCGCTCCGCTACAGGCTGGCGCGCAGCAGCGTTATGGCGAACAGACCATGCTGGTTACGCCGGATGGCCGCGTTCTCGATTTCATGCCGGAACGTGGCGACATCGTCATCAGCCGTGACGCGATGGGCCGTACCGTGTTCTACGACCAGTACGGCAACCTGCTGGCCACCGAAATGCCCTCCGGCTACCAGCAGCGGCAGCAGGTACGCCAGCGCGACACCACCTATTATCCACCCGCCCCCGGTGGCCAGTATCGTGAGCCGCCGCGCGACTACGGTTATCAGGACAACGGCAACGTGCGCGATTATCGCGAATATCGCGGCGACGGCTCCGATGAGAATCTCTACACCGGTTCCGTGCCAGCCCCCGGCGCGGTGGAAAGCGGCCCGCTCGGCCAGCCGATGCCGGGAGAAAGCACCACGGCCGCCGTTCCGCAACCGGACCACCTGATCGAGCGGCATACGCCGGTAACGACGCCGGTCAACCGTTCCCGCCAGGAAATCGTCGCGCTCCAGACCTTCCTCGACCGCGAGGGCATCTCCCCCGGCGTGATCGACGGGAAGATGGGCGACAATGTCAACAAGGCCATAGCCGCCTGGCAGGACATGACGGGCGAAAAGCTCGACCCGAACAATTCAGAAGACATTCTGGAACGCCTGCGCGCCTCGGGCGGCATGCCGATTGTGGATTACACGATCACCGCCGCCGATGCCGCCGGCCCCTACGTGGCCTCCATCCCGGACGACTATGCCGAGAAATCGCAGCTTCCTGCCCTTTCCTTCACGTCGACCTCGGAAGCGCTGGCCGAACGCTTCCACATGGATGAGAACTATCTGAAAGAGCTGAACCCCGGCGTCGATTTCTCCGTGCCCGGCACCATCATCAAGGTCGTCAATCCCGGCGAGGCGAAGAAGGGGCAGGTCGCCCGCATCGTTGCGCACAAGGGTATCAAGCAGGTCTTCGCCTATGGCCAGGACGGCAATCTGATTGCCGCCTATCCCGCCACGATCGGCTCCACGGACACCCCCTCGCCAAGCGGCACCCATACGGTAGAGCGTATCGCGCTCAATCCGGGCTACACCTATAATCCCAAGATCAACTTCAAGCAGGGTCAGAACGACAAGATCCTGCAGATCCCGCCGGGCCCGAACGGTCCTGTCGGTACGGTCTGGATCGCCCTGTCGAAGCCGACCTACGGCATTCACGGCACGCCGGAACCCTCGAAGATCGGCAAGACGAACAGCCATGGCTGTATTCGCCTGACCAACTGGGATGCCACCGAACTGGCGAAAATGGTCCGTCCCGGTGTGGTGGTCGAATTCGCGGAGTAAATCGACTGGAAGAAAAAGAAAAAGCCCGGTGGTCCGGGCTTCTTTAGTTATGACGTTTCAGTCGCGCTTTTCCGTCAGGAAATATAGCAGCGCCGCTACCGGAAGAGCAAAGCCGATCCAGGAGGCGGCTTGCCATTCGCCGACCGCATAGGCCCAGCCGCCAACGGCGGAACCAATTGCACCGCCCATGAAAAACGTCGCCATATAGATGCCGTTCAGGCGGCTGCGGAATTCCGCCCCCAGCGTGAAGATCGCCCGCTGCCCGAGCACCAGATTGGTAGTGACACCGAAATCCAGAACGATTGCGGCAATGACAAGAATGGCGAGCGCCAGATGCGATCCCTCAGGCGCAAGATGCGTGACGACGAAAGAGAGTGCTACCGCCAGCAGTGCGAAGAATGTCGCCGCCCGCGTCCATCCGCGATCGGCCATCCGCCCGGCGATCGGGGCGGCGACGGTGCCGGCCGCACCAGCCAGTGCGAAGAGTGCGATCTCACCCTGGCTGAGATTGAAATGCGGCCCGCTCAGATAAAGAGGCGTCGTGGTCCAGAACAGGCTGAAGGCCGCGAAGAGAAAGGCATGATAGATCGCCCGCCGCCGCAGGACCGGCGTGTGAAGCGCCAGCCGGCCCATCGAAGCCATCAAGACGCCATAGCTCAGCCGCGCTTCAGGCATACGGGTCGGGAGGAGCCGGAAAAGCACCACGGCAAGAAGCGCCATGACGGCCGCAGACGTCAGAAATACACCGCGCCAGGAGACAACTTCCGACAGAAGGCTGGAAACCGGCCGCGCCAGCATGATGCCGGCCATCAGCCCGCTCATGACGTTCCCAACCACCCGCCCGCGAATGGCGTGCGGCGCCATATGGGCCGCATAGGGAACGATGACCTGCACCGCCACCGAACTGACGCCGACCAGGAAGGCCGCGATCAGGAACGGTGCGGCGTGCGGGGCAAACGCTGCGGCGGCAAGCGACAATACCGCCATCGAGACCGAACTGACCACCAGCTTGCGGTTTTCAACGAGATCGCCGAGCGGCACGACGAACAGCAGGCCGATGCCGTAACCGATCTGCGTCAGCGTCACGATCAGGCCAGTGGCACCGGCGGAAAGACCAAGCTCCGCTCCGATGATGCCGGCAAGCGGCTGGCCATAATAAAGATTGGCTGCAATCAGCCCGCAGGCTGTCGCGAGCAAAAAGGTCAGGGCCGGGGAAATGGATGTTGCCTCAACATCATCCCCATCAATCACACGCGTCGTCATCATTTTCTCCAATATGGAAACAATCGTTTCCTAAATACTCACAAAATTACTCGGCAAGCCTCATGGCAATATCCACCACGGCCACCATGTCTTTAAGGCTCCGCCCTGTCTTTCCCACCACGCGCATACCGTACATCATGCACAGCATCGCCCGCGCAAGATCATCGGGATCGGCCTTGGACCGCACGGAACCATCCTTCTGCCCTTCGGCAACGAGGCGGGCGACGATCCGCTCCCTCGCCTTCACGGCCCTCTCGACTACAACGGCGATGTCGTCGTCCAGTGCCGCCAGATCCGCAGCAGCACCAACCACCAGACATCCGTCGGAGCCGACACCGCCGTAGGATCGTTCGGCGTAAAACATCAGCCCCGCTCTCAGCCGCTCATAACCGGTGTCGAAACCGGCCACAGCTGCCTCAAAACGCTCGGTCTGTATGATCCTGTAGCGCTCCATCGTCGCGATGAAGACGGCTTTCTTATCCTTGAAGGCCTTGTAGAGGCTACCCTGGGCCAGCTCCATCGCATCGGTAAGATCGCCTACCGAGGTGGCGTGATAACCGCGCCGCGAGAATACCTTGATCGCGCCATCGAGCGCGCGTTCAAGATCGAACTCGCGCGGGCGGCCGCGATGGCGCTGTTCCAGGGAATGGGGCTGGCTGAAATTGCTCATGAGCGGAATATAGGAAACAATCGTTTCCAAATCAAGCAAAAATTTCGCGCCCTGAAGAGGACGTGGGAGCGCCTCGTAAAGGCCGCCTCTTCTCCGCATTTTTGTGGGGAACCCATTTCACCAAACCGTCGCACCGTCGCCGCAACCGGGCGGGATTCGCAACGCGAGGTCAGGCAGCCCTGCGTGTCACGAGACGTGCCAGGTGCGCAACGCGCCTCGGAAGTCTTTTCGGCAGGAGGTTGATGACTTCCTCGGCAAAGGCCGCCGCATTTTCTACCGCCTTGTCGATATTGCTAACCTTCTTGCCATCCAGACAGAGAAGCGTGCCGCCATAGTCGAAAATATCGCGATAGGCCGCCCGCTCGACAATCGCCGTGTTGAGCACGGAGACGTTCTTTTCCGCCAGCAGCATCTTGACGAGCAACAGCGAACGCGTTGCCACCATGGCGTTGACCCGTGTCAGCACGATGGAATGGGCGATCGCCTTACCCATCTTGCGGTTCAGGAATTCGATGTGATCGAGAACTTCGGCAGCGCCACGCGCATCCATGGCCGATCCCTGTACCGGGATCAGAACATGATCGGAAATACCGAGCGCCATGGTCAAAAGCGGCGTTTTTGCGCCGGGCAGGTCAATGATGAAACAGTCTGTATTGGCCCGGTTTTCGCGAATGTGGCCTTCAAGCGAAGCCATCGTCACATGCGAAATCACTGACAGGTTTTCTACCATGCCCGAGAGTTCGTACCAGCGGGAAATCCACAATTGCGGATCGGCATCCAGAACCGTCACCCGATGGCCGCTACGGGCGAGTTCGGTCGCCAGAAGCAGCACAGCCGTGGTTTTTCCGGCGCCGCCCTTGGTATTGGCGAAAGTGATGACTGACATGATACCCCCTGTTTGTCAGAGCCGTTTCATGCTCATTCACGCACCGACGCACTTCATGGTGCTTTCCATAATCTTAACGAACAGGGTTAATAAAACGCTAATAACGATTACGCCGCGGAACAAAAAGCCCGCGATGGCGTCGCGGGCTTCATGGATTAGAGGTCGTATGGTCGCTCGGCACCGATGCGGGGTACAGCGTCGCCGCAGGTTTCTTCTCCCCGCCGGGGAGAAGAAACAAGCGGCACCCTCTCAGCCTCTCACAAACCTGGCGATCAAAGGTAACTCCTTAAAAGCAAGCCTCAAAAAGTGCCTTGGTATTCTCAAGCGTCATCGGCACCGGATTGCCACCGCAGCTCGGGTCCTTGATCGCTTCCGCCGCCAGTTCGTCGATACGATCCGGCTTGATGCCCATGGCGGTGAGGTTCTCAGGCACGCCGAGTTCCTTGCGAAGCTCCAGCACATAGTCATAAAAGCCGTCGAAACCGCCGGAAATGCCAAGATAGGCAGCGGCGCGGGCAATCTTGTCCTCGATGGCAGGACGGTTGAAGCGCAGCACGGCCGGCATGACGACGGCATTGGTCATGCCGTGATGGGTGTTGTAGACAGCGCCGATCGGATGCGAGAGCGAATGGATGGCGCCGAGGCCCTTCTGGAAGGCAACCGCCCCCATGGCCGCCGCCGCCATCATGTTGGTGCGCGCTTCGATATCCGTGCCATCCTTATAGGCGCGCGGCAGGAATTCCTTGACGAGACGCAGGCCCTCCAGCGCCACACCGGCACTCATCGGATGATAGAAGGGCGAGGAATAGGCCTCCAGGCAATGGGCGAAAGCATCCATGCCCGTGCCGGCCGTGATGACTTTCGGCATACCAACCGCCAGTTCCGGATCGCATATGACGACACCGGGCAAGAGCTTCGGATGGAAGATGATCTTTTTCACATGCGTCTGCGAATTGGTGATGACGCTGGCGCG
This sequence comes from Agrobacterium sp. 5Ca39, assembly GCF_055382365.1. Lineage (NCBI taxonomy): Bacteria > Pseudomonadati > Pseudomonadota > Alphaproteobacteria > Hyphomicrobiales > Rhizobiaceae > Agrobacterium > Agrobacterium sp. 5Ca39. Next base: position 1,755,558 of record NZ_AP026436.1, read on the forward strand.
ACCGACTTCCGAACCGGTGCCGGCCGTCGTTGGAACCGCGACAATGGGCGCGATCTTTGAGGCGTCTGCGCGGGTCCACCAGTCGCCAATATCCTCGAAATCCCAGACCGGGCGGGTCTGCCCGGCCATGAAGGCGATGGTCTTGCCAAGATCGAGGCCCGAGCCGCCGCCGAAAGCGACGACGCCGTCATGGCCGCCATCGCGATAAGCTTTCACACCCGCTTCCATGTTGATTTCGTTCGGGTTCGGATCGACCTCGGCGAAGATCGCCCGGCCGAGACCCGCCTCTTCCAGCACATCCAGCGCATGCGCGGTGATCGCCATATTGGCAAGGCCGCGATCCGTAACGAGAAGCGGCTTCTTGATACCAAGCGTCTTGCAGGCTTCCGCCAATTCCTTGATCCGGCCACGGCCAAGCTTGACGGCGGTGGGATAGCTCCAGTTGGCGACGATATTCATTTCGTGACTTTCTTCAGATGGTAGGATTTCGGACGGGTCAGGTTCTGGAAACCGAGGACGGAGAGCGAACCGCCACGGCCCGTTTCCTTCACACCGGTCCAGCAAAGCGCCGGGTCGAGATAATCAGCGCGGTTCATGAACACGGTTCCGGTTTCGATCTCGCGGCCGATGCGCCCGGCACGGGCGGCATCTTGTGTCCAGAGCGAAGCGGTCAGCCCGTATTTGCTGTCGTTCATCAGCGCGATGGCTTCGTCATCGTTCTTCACCTTCATGATGCCGACCGCCGGGCCGAAGGTTTCTTCGGTCATGAACTCCATCGAATGATCGACATTGACGAGGACTTGCGGCGCGACATAGGCGCTCTCACCATCATCGGCAGGGAACAGCTTCGGATCGACCAGTGCTTTGGCCCCCTTCGAGACGGCATCGGTAATCTGCGCACGAACCACCTTGGCAAAACGCTTGCTGGCCATCGGCCCGAGCGTGGTTTCCTGCTCCAGCGGATTGCCGAGCTTGTAGTTCGACACCCACGCGACCGACTTCTCGACAAAGGCGTCATAGAGGTTTTCGTTGACGTAGATGCGCTCGATGCCGCAGCAGCATTGCCCGGAATTATAGGTGGCGCCATCCATCAGCGTATCGACGGCGGCATCGAGGTCGGCATCCTCCATGACGTAACCGGGATCCTTGCCGCCGAGTTCAAGCCCAAGACCGGTGAAGGTGCCGGCAGCGGCGCGCTCGATCGCGCGGCCGCCTTCCACCGAACCGGTGAAGTTGACGAAGTTGAAAAGGCCCTCGGAAATGAGCGCCGAGGTCGTGCTGTGGTCGAGGAAGACATTGATGAAGACATCGTCAGGCACACCGGCCTCGACAAAAGCCCGCACCATGCGCTCGCCGACCAGCAGCGTCTGCGCCGCATGTTTGATGACGACCGTATTGCCGGCCATCAAAGCCGGCGCGACGGTGTTGATCGCCGTCATGTAAGGATAGTTCCAGGGCGCGATGACAAAGACCACGCCATGCGCCTCACGCTCGATGCGGCGTTCGAAATTGCCGCTTTCCTCGATGACGAGCGGCGCCAACGCATCGGCTGCAATCGAGGCGACATAGTTGGAGCGTTCGTTGAAGCCTTTGAACTCGCCGCCATAGCGCACCGGACGGCCCATCATATGGGCAAGTTCCGGCACGACCTCGTCCACCATTTCGTTGAGGCGTGCGACGCCCTTCAGCACCAGCTGAACGCGGTCCTCCAGCGGACGACGCGCCCAGTCCTTCTGCGCCTTGCGCGCTTTCGAAACGGCGGCCCGTGCCGCCTCCAGCGACATCGCCTCCCGCTCGGCATAAACCGAGCCGTCGATGGGCGAGATATTCTGGATCATGGTCATGATGTTTTCCCGTAATGATTAGGCTCGTTCGAAACCGCGCGCCACTTCCCAGTCGGTCACGCGGCGGTCGTATTCTTCTTGTTCCCACGCCCCGGCGCGGACGTAATGATCGATCACATCGTCGCCGAAGGCGCTGCGCAGCATTTTCGATCCGTCCAGAAACGCGGTGGCGTCACGCAATGTCTTGGGTATCTCGCGCACATCCTTGCCGCCATAGGCATCACCGACAAATTCGGGCTCAAGTTCAAGTTTATTTTCGATGCCGTCAATGCCTGCTGCAAGCAGGGCGGCCATAGCGAGATAGGGGTTGAGATCGGAGCCGCCCACGCGGCATTCGATGCGGATGCCCTTGGTATCGGCGCCGCAGAGGCGATATCCCGCCGTGCGGTTGTCGAGGCTCCAGATCGCTTTTGTGGGCGCGAAGGTACCCGCCATGAAACGCTTGTAGGAATTGATGTACGGGGCGAGGAAATAAGTAATTTCACTGGCGTGGGCCAGCAGCCCGGCAACATAATGCCGCATCAATTGCGACATGCCGTGCTCCGCATCTTTGTCCAGGAACGCGGGCGTCTTCCCGTCAAGGCTCCACAGCGACTGGTGAATATGTGAGGAACTGCCGGCGGCATTGTAGTTCCACTTGGCGAGGAACGTCACGGCCTTGCCTTTGGACCACGCGATCTCCTTGGTGGCGTTCTTGATGATCGCGTGCCTGTCTGCCATGGTCAGCGCATCGGCATAACGAACATTGATCTCCGCCTGCCCCGCGGACGCTTCGCCCTTGGAATTTTCAACCGGAATGCCGGCCCCCTGCAGGCCCTTGCGCAGCGCCCGCATCACATCTTCCTCCTTGGTCGTCTGGAAGATGTGGTAATCTTCATTATAGCCGCTGGCGAGGTTCAGCCCCTTGTAACCGCTTGCGCGCGCCGCGTCGAAAGTCTGGTCGAAGAGGAAGAATTCAAGTTCGGTCGCCATATAGGCCTTCAGCCCCATGGCCTCCAGCCGAGCCACCTGCTTCTTGAGAAGCGCGCGCGGCGAATGCGGAACCTCTTCGTGGGTGTGATGATCGAGCACGTCGCACAGCACCAGCGCCGTGCCTTCCAGCCACGGCACACGGCGCAGCGTCGAAAGATCGGGCTTCAGGACATAATCGCCGTAACCCTTCTCCCAGCTGGAGGATTTGTAACCGGGAACGGTCTCCATCTCCATGTCGGTGGCAAGCACATAGTTGCAGCTATGGGTTTCCTCAAAGGCGCTTTCGACGAAGAATTCAGCCTGGAACCGTTTGCCCATCAGACGCCCCTGCATGTCGACAAGGCAGGCCAGAACCGTGTCGATGCGCCCTTCGGCGACATCCATTTTAAGCGCGTCAAATGTGTAGCTCGTCATTTTATCCGTTCCCTTTATTGTCGTGACCGGGCGGCCGGGTTGCGGCCGCCCGTTTGTTTAAGCATCAGGCCTTTGCAGCCGCCGCTGCCATGGCAGCCTGCTTGTGCTCCAGCGCGAATTCCTCTTCCGGCGAGAGGATGAGGCGATGACGGCCGATGAAAGCGAAATAGGCGATGGCGACCGCAAACCAGACGGCGACCCAGAGCACGCCCTTTGTGAAGTTCGGATCCTGGATCTGGTAAAGCAGCGTGACGATGGCGATGATGACAGTCAGCACCGCACCTGGAATGCCGAAGGGCGAACGGAACGGCCGCTCGATATGCGGCAGGTTCTTGCGGAGCAGGATGAAGGAAATCGCCTGCATGATGTAGGAGAACATCGCGCCGAACACAGCCATGTTCAAAAGCACGCTGCCGATGATGCTGCCGCCCTGTTCCGCACCCAGCGCGAACCAGATGACCAGCATGACCGCAAGGCCGACGATCGCGCCGGTGATGTTGGCCACGTATGGCGTGCGGTATTTCGAGTGGGTGATCGACAGCACCGTCGGGAAATAACCCGCACGCGACAGCGAATAGATCTGGCGACCCTGCGCATAGAGTATCGTATGGAAGCTGGCGATGAGGCCGGTAAGCGCGACGAGACCAAGCAGCACGACACCGCCATCGCCATAGATCGCCTTGAAGCCATCAAGCAGCGGCTCAAGCGAGGAGCTGAGATGGAAGGCGCCGACGCCCGGCAGCGACGGGTTGAGCAGCACGATCATGAAGGCCGAAACCATCAGCGTGACCATGCCAAGGATGATACCCTTCGGCATGTCGCGTTTCGGATCGACGGATTCCTCAGCCGCGAGCGGCAGCTGCTCGATGGCGAGGAACAGCCAGACCGCGAAAGGCAGCGTGGCGAGAACGCCCGAAAAACCGAACGGGAAGAACGAGCCACCGCCCTCCGGCAATTCCACCGCCTTGCCATCAGGTCCGACGCCGATGTTGAGCGCAAAACGCGAAAAATCGATATTGGGAATGGCACTGATCCAGAAGAACACCAGAACGGCGAGCGAAATCAGCGTGATGACGAGCGTCACCTTGAAGGAAAGCTCGAGCCCGAAGACGTTGAGCGCAAGGAATATCGCGTAAAACGCTATCCACACGAAAGGTGAATAGGCCGGATCGAGGGCGAGAATGGAGTTCACATAGGCTGTGATGAAGGTGACGACGACCGCCGGCGTCAGAACGTATTCAACATTCTCGCAAAGACCGGTGATGAAGCCGCCCCAGGGGCCCATGGCCGTGCGGGCGAAGGAATAGGCCGCACCCGTGTGGGGCAGCGCCGGGCTCATTTCGGCGATCGAGAATGTCAGCCCGAGATACATGATGGCGATGATGATGCCCGCCACCAGCATGCCGCCCCAGCCGCCGGTGGAGAAACCGAAATTCCATCCGGAAAAATGCCCTGATATGACCGCGCCGACGCCAAGCGACCAGAGCGACCACACGCCCGCATAACGGGATAGTCCGCGTTTTTCGAAATAGGATGCATCAGCTTTCTTGTAGCTGACGCCTGACGATGAACTGTCCATGCCCTTCTCTCCTGATAAGAAAAAAACAAGCCAGTCAGCCGTTATTGGCCGATTGTGCCCCAGTCTTCGGCGCCATCAGGAAACTCCCGGATCGCGCCGCACGCATCTGCTGTTCCCGTACCGCTTCGTTTTCCCGGCTTCTTTGACCGGATGGCGGCAGTCTCCCTTCGATGCCTGACCCCGGTGTGTTCACCATCGGCCGGCCCCTGCTCCCTCACTCGTCGATCGATGCGAGTGCCTTCCCCATAAGCTCGTGTAGAAATGCGGCGATGTTCGCCTGCTCTCCTTCATCGGCGATCAGATCGTTGCGGATCTCGATCATGACGTTCAAAAGCCCGTCCGGCAGCGCATGGAGTCGCAACGTATGCGTCACGCCATCTTCCGGGCCATAAGGATCGTTGCGATTGACCGTGAGCGAGGCCCCTTCGGCACCTGTCAGCATGGCGTCAGCGAGACGGCTGTCGGTATCATGCAGGATGCCGATCTCAACCTCGCGGAACCGGCCGTGATAAACCGGCGTGAAACTGTGGATGGTCACCACCACCACCTTGCGGCCGTTCGCCTGCCGCTCGGCGATGATCTCGCTCACCCGCTCGTGAAACGGCACATACAGCGCTGACGTTCGGGCAAACCGCTCCGCTTCGGTGAGGTCGAAATTGCCTGGAATATCATATACTTCGCTTTTCACCGGCATGGCGGACGGCGATTCGGGCGGCCTGTTGCAATCATAGACCAGGCGGGAAAACCTCTGATAAATGAGCGTCGCGTCGAGCTTCTCCGAAAGCAGACGGGCAACCGCCAGAGCGCCGGGGTCCCATGCCACATGACTTGAAAGAACCTCGGGCGACAGGCCGAGCGTGCTTAATCTTTGCGGGACGGTGGCCGAAGCATGTTCGCAGACGAGCAGGACATCGCCCGCCGCACCGGCATTCTCGATGCCAACGGCCTGCCCTTCCGCTTCTGTGAAAAACCGCGAACGCACCGTCATGCACGTACCCCACCCGGAAAACCGTCTTCCCTAACGGCGAAAAGAATTCTTCACATTATGGCGGGTGTCAAATGGAATTTTGAAATTTTCTCTTCATTTTTCCATTGACTCAATCACGGGCAGAGATGTTTATTTTAGCGCACACACCGGCAGAAAGACCGGAAGGGGAAAGATTTGCGCAACACCGCGGCCACCGTGTCGGACGTCATCCATGCCCATTACGACGCGCTGACACGTTCCGAAAAACGGCTGGCAGAAAGCTTGCTCGGCAATTATCCGGTGTCCGGCCTCGGCAGCATCACCACGATTGCCGAAAATGCCGGTGTTTCCACCCCGACAGTGGCGCGGATGGTGCAGAAGCTCGGCTATAAGGGCTACCCCGAATTTCAGGCGCATCTGCACCAGGAGCTGGAAGCGACGATCTCCGGTCCGGTGGCCAAACATGACCGCTGGGCAACCAATGCGCCGGGCCTGCACATTCTCAACCGTTTCGCCGACGCCATTACCGGCAATCTGCGCGATACGCTTGGGGATCTCGATACCGCCGTCTTCGACAATGCCGCCGCGCTGCTTTCCGACCGCAAGCGCAGCATCTACTTCGTCGGCGGGCGCATCACCGGTGCGATTGCCGAATATTTCTTCACCCACATGCAGGTGATACGGCCGAAGACAACGCTGATGTCGTCCAACTCCAGCGCCTGGCCGCAATATATGCTGAATATGAGCGCCGGCGATGTGCTCGTCATTTTCGACATCCGCCGTTACGAGCACGATATGACGACGCTGGCAGAGGTGGCCAAGGCAAATGGGGTGCAGATCATCCTCTTTACCGACCAGTGGACATCGCCGGTGGCGCGTCATGCGCTGCATATTTTCCGGGTCAAAATAGAGGCCCCGTCCGCGTGGGATTCGTCTGTCGTTACGCTTTTTGTCGTCGAGGCGCTGATCGAAGCGGTGCAGAGCGGCACGTGGGACGAAACCAAGGAACGCATGAACGCACTGGAGGGCCTGTTTGAACAGACACGCCTGTTCCGACGCCCTGATAGAACGTGAATATGCGTAGCCGGCATACGACTTGACGCCGATGCCGCACGCTGATTGGATACCTGCGATCGCTACCAGCACGATAAAGCAGGGGAAAAACCAAGCTGGGGAACGCATCTGGTCTAACGGACAAAAACGGTCAACTCGCGCAATTGCTGGCAAAAAGCCCGATAATGGCGGAAAATGGGTTTAAAGTGGCGGAATCCGGATAAATGAATTGCCATCCAGCCGTCACATTAGCTTCATCGAGAATCCGTATCAGCGTCCGCAATATGAGAACACGAAGAGGAGAAAAAAGTGATCTCTCACTGCCGCCGACTGCTTGCTACAACCACCGCACTGGTCATCGCCTCCACCGCTATTGCCGTCGCTGAGCCGAGCGCCGAACTGATCGCCGCCGCCAAGAAGGAAGGCATGCTGACCACCATCGCCCTGCCGCACGACTGGTGTGGTTACGGCGACGTGATCGCCGCCTTCAAGGCGAAATATCCGGAAATCACCGTCAATGAACTGAACCCCGACGCCGGCTCCGCCGACGAAGTCGAAGCAGTTAAGGCAAACAAGGACAATAAGGGCCCGCAGGCGCCTGACGTCATTGACGTCGGTCTTGCTTTCGGCCCGCAGATGAAGGCCGAAGGCCTGCTGCAGCCCTACAAGGTCTCCACCTGGGACGAAATTCCTGACAACGTCAAGGATCCTGAAGGTTACTGGTATGGCGACTATTACGGCGTCATGTCGTTCTTCGTGAACAAGGATCTTGTCAAGGAAACGCCGAAGGACTGGGCAGACCTTCTGAAGGCTGACTATTCCGGTCAGGTCGCGCTTGCGGGTGACCCGCGCGCCTCCAACCAGGCGATCCTCGGTGTTCTCGCCGCCGGTCTTTCAACCGGAGCAAAATCCGGCAAGGAAGCCGGTGAAGCCGGCCTGAAATATTTCGCCGACCTCAACAAGGCTGGCAACTTCCTGCCGACTATTGGCAAGGCTGGTACACTTGCACAGGGTGCCACGCCGATTATCGTTGCCTGGGACTATAATGCGCTGTCCTGGAAGAAGACGCTGAACGACAACCCGCCGACGGAAGTCGTCGTTCCCGAGAAGGGCGTTCTCGCCGGTGTTTACGTGCAGGGCATTTCCGCTTACGCCCCGCATCCGAATGCTGCCAAGCTGTGGATGGAGCACCTCTACTCCGACGACGGTCAGCTCGGCTGGCTGAAGGGTTATTGCCACCCGATCCGCTTCAACGCCATGGTCAAGGCCGGCAAGGTTCCGCAGGACCTGATCGACAGCCTGCCGCCGGCAGCAGCCTATGAAAAGGCGATCTTCCCGACGCTCGAGGAAGTCGATGCCAACAAGGCGGCCGTCACTGGCGGCTGGGATAGCGTTGTCGGCGCGAACGTGAAGTAAATTGTTGAAAACGCACCCCGGCCGATCAAAGCCGGGGTGCTTCTTTTATAATATAGACCTTTATAGACAGACCGTTTGAAAACGGCGTTTGGGGACAAGGATGCCATCAACCAACACCGGCGGACCATCCGACGCGCGCAGAAAGCTGCCGCTGCATTGGATAGGCGTCGTACCTTTTGCCGTTTTTGTGCTGCTGTTTCTGATTATGCCGACGATGAAGATCGTCGTTGGCGCGTTCCAGCGGACAGACGGAACTTTCACGCTTGAAAACATTGCAGGGCTTTTTACCGCATCCATCCTTTCGGCCTACTGGATCTCGATAAAGATCAGCCTCGCTTCTGCAGCGCTCGGCTGCCTGATCGGCTTTGCCGTCGCCGCGGCCGTAGTGCTCGGTGGTCTGCCGCAGCGTATCCGCGGACCGCTTCTCACCTTTTCAGGCGTCGCCTCGCAATTCGCCGGGGTACCGCTTGCCTTCGCCTTCATCGCCACGCTTGGCCCGGTCGGCCTCCTGACCGTCTTCCTGAAGACGCAGGTCGGCATCGATCTCAGGATGCTCGGCTTCAACATCCTGTCCTTCTGGGGTCTCACCGTCACCTATCTGTTCTTCCAGATTCCGCTGATGATCCTCATCATCACGCCCGCGCTTGACGGCCTGAAGCGCGAATGGCGCGAAGCGGCGGAAATTCTCGGAGCCACCGGCTTTCAATATTGGCGCATGGTGGCCTTTCCGATCTTGCTGCCGTCGCTGCTCGGCACCATGTCGCTGCTGTTTGCCAATGCCTTCGGCGCAGTGGCCACCGCAATTGCGCTCACCGGCTCCTCGCTCAACATCGTACCGATCCTGCTCTTCGCGCAGATTCGCGGCGACGTTCTCGGCAATCCGCATCTCGGTTACGCGCTCGCCTTCGGCATGATCGTCGTGACAGGCATTGCCAATGCACTTTATATCTGGCTGCGCGCCCGCAGCGAAAGGTGGCTGAAATGAAGCGTTTCTTCGCCTGGGGCGCGCTGATTTTCGGCCTGCTCTATTTCGCCCTGCCGCTGATCGGCATGACCAATTTCTCGCTGAAAATGCGGCGCGGCGAATATTCTTTCGACGCTTATGCCAAGGTGCTGGGCGACCCGCGCTTCCAGGAAACCTTCAGCTATTCCGTCGTCATGGCGCTGTTCACCATCATTTTCGGCGTCCTGCTGGTGGTACCGACCGCCTATTGGGTGCGTCTGAAACTGCCGGGCCTGCGCCCCTATATCGAATTCATCACGCTTCTGCCGCTGGTCATCCCGGCCATCGTCATCGTCTTCGGTTATATCAGGCTTTACAACACCTCCAGCTGGCTGCCGCTGACCGGCACGAGCTTCGGCACCAACCTGCTTCTGATGTTCGGTTATGCCACGCTCGCCCTGCCCTATATGTACCGCGCCGTCGATACCGGCCTCAGAACCATCGACGTGGCGACACTGACGGAAGCGGCGCAGAGCCTTGGCGCGGGCTGGACGACCATCCTCTCGCGCATCATCCTGCCCAATGTTCTGGTCGCCGTGCTGTCGGGCGCCTTCCTGACCTTTGCCATCGTCATCGGTGAATTCACCATGGCAGCCCTTTTGAACCGCCCGGCCTTCGGCCCCTACATGCAGCTGCTGGGTGCCAACCGCGCCTATGAACCAGCCGCGCTTGCCGTGATTTCCTTCGGCATCACCTGGGGTTGCCTCGGCCTGATCCAACTCGTTTCACGCTACCAGAAGGGCGCGCCTCCCAAGGCCTGAGGACAATATTTCATGAGCTTTTTGACACTTAGCAACATCAAGAAATCCTTCGGCTCCGTCCAGGTCGTACATGATTTCAACATGGCCATCGAAAAGGGCGAGTTCGTCTCCTTCCTCGGGCCATCGGGCTGCGGCAAGACCACGGTACTGCGCATGATCGCCGGGTTCGAAATCCCGACCGGAGGCTCGATCGTCATCAATGGCAAGGACCAGACAACGCTCCGGCCCAACCAGCGCAATATTGGCATGGTGTTCCAGGCTTATGCCCTGTTCCCGAACATGAATGTCTATGAAAACGTCGCCTTCGGCCTGAAAGTCGCTGGCAAACCGAAAGCCGAAATCGACGCGCGCGTGAAAGAAATGCTCCAGCTCATCCACCTGGAGCATCTGGCTGACCGTTATCCCTACCAGATGTCGGGTGGCCAACAGCAACGCGTGGCGTTGGCCCGTGCGCTCGCGCCGAAGCCGGAAGTGCTTTTGCTGGACGAACCGCTCTCGGCACTGGACGCCAAGATCCGTGTTTCGCTGCGCGAGGAAATCCGTCAGATTCAGCAGAAACTCGGCATCACCACCATTTTCGTGACCCACGATCAGGAAGAGGCCCTGTCGATTTCCGACCGCATCGTCGTCATGAATGCCGGCCGCGCCGACCAGATCGGCTCGCCCTTTGATATCTACAACACGCCCGCGACCCGCTTCGTCGCTTCCTTCGTGGGCACGCTGAACCTCATCGACGCGATCGTGGCGGACTCCTCATCCAACACCATCCAGGTCGGGGAGCAGAAAATCACCCTGCAAAAGCCGGTCAATGCGGCAAACGGCGAAAAAATCACCCTTGCCCTGCGCCCTGAAGCGGGTTCGCTCGGCAGCGACGCGAAAGGCGATGTCGCCATTTCCGGCACGGTCACCTCCAGCCAGTTCCTCGGCTCGGTCATCCGCACCCGCCTCGATCTCGGCGGATCCACGCTGTCATTCGACATGTTCAACGATCCCGGCACAGCGCCGCCCGCCGTCGGTGAGCAGGTCACGCTGAAATTCGCAGCCGGTGACCTGATGCTCATCAAGGACTAAAACGCTTTTCCAGACGCAAAACCGCTTCGCCCATTTGCGGCAGATGGTAGAGCAGGTATGACTTCAAACCTGCATACCAACGATGTGAGGCCATGATGCGCGCGCTTTATTACGAACGATTCGGTGAGACCCCCGTTGTCGCGTCCCTGCCGGATCCGGAACCGACAGATGGCGGTGTGGTCATCGAGGTAAAGGCCACCGGCCTTTGCCGAAGCGATTGGCACGGTTGGATGGGACATGACCCGGATATCCGCCTGCCGCATGTTCCCGGCCACGAATTCGCCGGGGTGATTGCCGCTGTCGGCAAGAACGTCACCCGTTTCAAAACCGGTGATCGCGTTACCGTTCCCTTCGTCTCAGGCTGCGGTCATTGCCATGAATGCCGCTCCGGCAACCAGCAGGTCTGTGAGGCGCAGTTCCAGCCCGGCTTCACCCATTGGGGCTCCTTCGCCGAGTATGTCGCGATCGATTACGCCGATCAGAACCTCGTGCATCTGCCGGATACGATGAGCTACGCAACGGCGGCCGGCCTCGGCTGCCGGTTTGCCACCTCCTTCCGGGCAGTGACCGATCAGGGACGCCTGAAGGGCGGTGAATGGCTGGCGGTGCATGGCTGCGGCGGCGTCGGCCTGTCTGCCATTATGATCGGCGCCGGCCTCGGCGCGCAGGTCGTCGCCATCGACGTTGCCGAAGACAAGCTCGAACTTGCGCGGCAGCTCGGCGCGACCGCCACCATCAACAGCCGCGCGGTTGCCGATGTTGCCGAGGCGGTTCGCGAGGTGACGGGTGGCGGTGCACATGTCTCTGTTGATGCGCTCGGCCACCCGCAGACCTGCTGCAACTCCATCAGCAACCTGCGCCGGCGCGGCCGCCATGTGCAGGTGGGGCTCATGCTCGCCGACCACGCCATGCCCGCCATTCCCATGGCGCGGGTGATCGCGCATGAGCTGGAGATCTATGGTAGCCACGGCATGCAGGCGTGGCGTTATGAGGACATGCTGGCGATGATCGAAAGCGGCAGGCTCGCGCCGGAAAAGCTGATCGGCCGCCACATCACGCTTTCCGAGGCCGCAACCGCCCTGCCCGCCATGGACAGCTTCAGGGAAAGCGGCATCAGCATCATCGACCGGTTCGAATAGTGCAGGCTACTGAGACCGTCTGAGGTTTAAGGATTTCGCACCGATCAGGCGCTCCTGCGTCCGAATGTCCGGACCGGAGCGGCTCCCGGGGCAGACGCGTGGACCGACGATGCTGTCGGTCCACGCGCCGCGTGATCCGTCTGGCTATCGCTCCACTGACGGTTTACCAGCTGTTTCTTGCGGACCTCCAGCGGGTCGGGGGTGTCCTCCTCCTCCTGCCGCTTACTTCCCGCAGCTGCGGAGATCGTCGCCAGTCGCGAAATCCACCGCACTAGCTGCATGCCCTTGTGAACAAGCACGAAGATACCAACAATTGCGACCGCTATGATAATCACGAGGTTCCAGGGCGCGTCGCTGGCCCTCGCCGCCCGCTCCATGCGGTCTTTTGTCGTCGGATCAAAACCTAGCGTCGCCTTCAGCCTAGCGATGTCCGCATCGCTGAGCCTGCTGTAACGCTCGCCACGATACAGCACATAACCGCTCCTATCCCCGCTGTTGAGATAACCAATGTCGAATGCTTCCCCGTCGCGAAGAAAAGGCTCTCTGTCCGGCAGATCATAAACAAGATCGATGGTCTCGCCGCCGCCGAATCCGGGGATGACAAAAAACCGGGACTTCCGCGCCTCAGCTTCGCTCACGAATATCGCGGAAAATAGAAACGCGACCGAAAAAAGCGCAATATGCTTCATTCACTCTCTCCAAAAACAACGAGAATGATGACAACTGGCATTACCGAATTAATTTGAAGTATATACTTGCGATAACATCTTAAATTTAATATATATATTTTATATATCTAATGTAGATCGATTTATTACTTAGAATTAGACACACTAAATTATAATAAAATGGACTTCTAACGATGCGACATGACGTATCTCTGCCAACGCTATAAACCATTGGTGCGAACAGCGCCCCACGTTAAGCCGCAATCACACGCAATTGCTTTGAGCATAGCGCCGCGATGATGCGACAGAGCGCAACGTCGGCGAACATGACGGTGAGATACAAGGAACGCGACATGCTGTTTCTCGATAGCGTAACCATGAAAGAAACCCCGGGCGGACGGGATGAATATCCTTTCTCGGTTCCGGCGCTGCGCCATCTGGAACGCCTCGAGTTCAAGACGCCGATCACCTTTTTCGCCGGCAATAACGGTTCGGGCAAATCAACACTGCTGGAAGGACTGGCGGCGGGAATGACTGCCTATGCCATCGGCAATCACGGTCAGGTAACCGGCGACCTTTACCTTCAGCACGCCGAGACCGTAGCGAAGTCGTTCTATTTCGCCCGCAAGAAATATCCGAAAATCCGCATGTTTCTGCGCGCCGAAGACGTGCTTGGTTATATCCGCCGCCAGAATGAGGAAGCGCTGGACGATTTTCGCTGGGAGCGGGAAAAGGCACTGAAAAAAGGCGAGGATTTTCCAGAGGAAACGCCCGAGACATTTCGCAGGATCGTCAGGAACAATATACTCGACCGCCGTTCCCACGGCGAAGGGTTTATGGACATCATGCAGCAGAGGTTGCACGGTGCCGGTCTTTATTTTCTGGATGAACCGGAAAGCCCGCTTTCAATGCAGAAACAGCTCGAACTCGCCGCGCTCATCCGCCATGCGGCCGATCGAGGCGGGCAATTGATCATCGCCACCCATTCGCCCGTCCTTCTGGCCATTCCAGAGGCAACGATTTATCATTTCGACGAGGATGGCATCACCGAACGTCTTTATGACGAGTTGGAGACCATAATCTTCCTGCGGCGCTTTCTCGACAGCCCATCGAAATACCTGAGTGATTGAACAGCATAAGGCTTGAAATCGCGCTGCTCTTGCCGCATTCCCATAAGTAATACGAAATTTAGAAAAGAAGCAGCCTCATGTCTCCCACCACCACACCGGCGGCAGCCCGGCCCCTCAATAGCCAGGATTACAAAACGCTCGGCCTTTCGGCCCTGGGCGGTGCGCTCGAATTTTACGACTTCATCATTTTCGTATTTTTCGCGACCGTGATCGGCCATCTGTTCTTCCCGCCTGAGATGCCGGATTGGCTGGTGATGATCCAGACCTTCGGCATCTTTGCCGCCGGTTATCTGGTGCGGCCGCTCGGCGGTATCGTACTGGCGCATTATGGCGACCGTTACGGCCGCAAGCGTGTCTTCGCTTTCTCAATCCTCTTGATGGCTCTTTCCACGCTGAGCATGGCACTGATGCCGACCTACGCCACCATTGGCGTGGCCGCTCCCATCCTGCTCATCATCCTGCGCATGCTGCAGGGTGCCGCCATCGGCGGTGAAGTGCCCGGCGCCTGGACCTTCGTTGCCGAACACGTGCCCTTCCGCCGCGTCGGGCTTGCCTGTGGTTTCCTCACCTCCGGTCTTTCCTTTGGCATCATGCTGGGCTCGTTGATCGCCTTTGCCATCAATTCGCTTTTCACGCCGGAAGACGTGGCCGGTTACGCCTGGCGCATCCCCTTCCTGCTCGGCGGCATTTTCGGCCTCATCGCCGTTTATCTGCGCCGCTGGCTGGAAGAGACGCCAATCTTCATGGAAATGAAGAAGTCGAAGTCACTGACGGACAAGCTGCCGCTCGGGCTGGTGCTGAAGCACCATATGCGCGGCGTGATCATCTCCGCCCTGCTGACCTGGGTTCTGTCAGCGGCAATCGTCGTCACCACGCTGATGACGGCGACCTTCCTGCAAAAGCTCTACGGCTATACGCCAACGCAGGCGCTCGCCGGCACCAGCTTCGGCACGCTGTTCCTGATCTTCGGCGTCATCATTGCCGGGGCGCTGATCGACCGTATCGGCTCCGGCCTCTTCTTCATGGGCGCCAGCATCTTCTTCGGTATCGCCACCTTCACCTTCTACAGCTACGCCGGCACCTCGCTTCAGACCATGTTCTTGCTTTACGGCGTCATGGGCCTTTCGGTCGGCATGGCCGGTGCGGTGCCCTATGTCATGGTGCGGGCGTTTCCGGCATCCGTCCGTTTTTCCGGCCTCTCCTTCGCCTACAACGTCTCTTATGCCGTCTTCGGCGGGCTGACGCCGATCGGCGTGACGACGGCGCTTGCGATCAACCCCATGGCCCACGCCTGGTATCTGGTCTTCATCGCTGTCCTCGCCTTCGCGATCGGTCTCTACCTCTATCTGCGCGGCAGCGAGATAGAGAGCCATGTCGGCATTGAGGAACTGGCGGCATTGCGGTCGTAGGTTCCACAGTAAACAAAAAAGCGCGGGCAAGACCCGCGCTTTTTATTTGTCCCGGCAATGCGTGAACCATCAGGCCGCGCTATCGATTTTCTCCTCGCCGTTCGTCGGCACGTAGTTGAGCACCGGACCGAGCCAGCGCTCCACTTCCTCAACCGGCATATCCTTGCGGCGCGCATAATCCAGCACCTGATCACGCTCCACCTTGGCAACGCCGAAATAATAGCTTTCGGGGTGGCCGATATAGATGCCCGACACGGAAGAGCCCGGCCACATGGCGTAGCTTTCCGTCAGTTCCACACCCGCCGCATTGGTGGCATCCAGTAGGGCAAACAGAGTTTTCTTTTCGGTATGGTCGGGCTGGGCCGGATAACCAGGCGCGGGGCGAATGCCCGCATAGGCTTCCGAGATCAGTTCGTCGCCGGCAAAAGCCTCGTCCGGTGCATAACCCCAGAACTCCTTGCGCACCCGCTCATGCATGCGCTCGGCAAAGGCTTCCGCGAAACGATCGGCCAGCGCCTTGACGAGGATGGACGAATAATCGTCATTCGCCCGCTCGAAACGCTCGGCAATCGCCACTTCTTCGATACCCGCCGTTACCACGAAGCCGCCGACATAATCGGCAACACCGCTATCGACGGGTGCGACGAAATCGGAGAGCGCCACGTTGGGGCGTCCGTCTCGCTTGGAAAGCTGCTGGCGAAGCGTGAAGAAGGTCGCCAGCTCTTCATTGCGGCTCTCATCGGTAAACAGCCTGATATCGTCGCCAACCGCATTGGCCGGCCAGAAGCCGATCACCGCGCGCGGCCGGAACCAGTTCTCCTCAATGATCTTCTTCAGCATCGCCTGCGCATCGCTATAGAGCTGACGCGCCGCCTCGCCCTGCTTCTCGTCATCGAGAATCGCGGGGAAGCGGCCCTTCAATTCCCAGGTCTGGAAAAACGGCGTCCAGTCAATATAGCGAGAAAGCTCTTCCAGATCATAGGTCTCGAATACCTTTGTGCCGAAGAATTGTGGCTTGACGGCGCTATAGCTCGACCAGTCAATCTTGTGCGCATTCTCGCGGGCGCGGGAAAGCGGCAGGCGCTGCTTCTCACGCTCGTTGCGGGCGTGAGCCTCTGCCACCTTGGCATATTCGCTGCGAATACCGTCGATATAAGCCGGCTTCTGCTCGGCGGAGAGAAGCGCCGACACGACGCCCACGGCGCGCGAGGCGTCGGTCACATAGATCGCCTGCCCCTGCTCATACCGCGGATGAATTTTTACCGCCGTATGCACACGGCTCGTCGTCGCACCACCGATTAGCAGCGGGATGTCGAAACCCTGCCGTTCCATTTCTGCGGCCACATGCACCATCTCGTCCAGCGACGGGGTAATGAGGCCGGAAAGGCCGATCACATCCACCTTTTCGGCGATTGCCGTTTCGAGGATTTTCGTCGTCGGCACCATGACGCCGAGATCGATGATCTCGTAATTGTTGCAGGCGAGAACGACACCGACGATGTTCTTGCCGATATCGTGCACATCGCCCTTGACGGTCGCCATCAGCACCTTGCCGGCCGCCTTCTTCTCTTCGCCGCCGTTCAGGCGCTTTTCTTCTTCCATGTAAGGAAGAAGCACCGCCACGGCCTGCTTCATCACGCGGGCGGATTTCACCACCTGCGGCAGGAACATCTTGCCCGAACCGAAGAGGTCGCCCACCACGTTCATGCCGGCCATCAGCGGCCCTTCGATGACGTGCAGCGGACGCTCCGCCTTCTGGCGCGCCTCTTCCGTATCGGCCTCGATATATTCGGTGATGCCGTTGACAAGCGCGTGCTCCAGCCTTTTCTCGACGGGCAGTTCACGCCAGGAAAGATCCTGAACCTTGGTATCCTTGGCGCCCGTGCCCCGGAAACGCTCCGCGACCTCCAGCAGGCGTTCGGTCGCGTCATCGCGGCGGTTCAGCACCACGTCCTCGCAGGCCTCGCGAAGCTCCGGGTCGATATTGTCATAAACCGCAAGCTGACCGGCGTTGACGATGCCCATATCCATGCCAACCTGGATGGCGTGATACAGGAACACGGCATGCATCGCCTCGCGCACCGGTTCATTGCCGCGGAAGGAGAAGGACAGGTTGGAAACGCCGCCGGAAATATGCGTAAGCGGCATGGTTTCGCGGATGGTCTTGGTGGCCTCGATGAAATCAACGCCGTAATTATTGTGCTCCTCGATACCGGTCGCGACAGCAAAGACGTTCGGATCGAAGATGATGTCCTCAGGCGCCAGCCCGGCCTTTTCGGTCAGCAGCTTGTAGGCCCGCGCGCAGATTTCCACCTTGCGCTGATAGGTATCCGCCTGCCCCACCTCGTCAAAGGCCATGACAACGACTGCCGCGCCGTAATTGTGGACGAGCCGCGCCTGCTGGAGAAACTTCTCCTCGCCTTCCTTCAGCGAAATCGAGTTGACGATCGACTTGCCCTGAACGCATTTCAGACCGGCCTCGATGATCTCGAACTTCGACGAGTCGATCATGACAGGCACGCGGGCGATGTCGGGCTCGGCAGCGATGAGGTTCAAAAACTCCACCATCGCCTTTTCGGAATCGATCAGGCCTTCATCCATGTTGATGTCGATGATCTGCGCGCCGTTTTCCACCTGATCGCGGGCAACGGCCAGCGCCGCCGTGTAATCACCGGCGGTGATTAGCTTGCGGAACTTGGCCGAGCCGGTGACGTTGGTGCGCTCGCCGACGTTGACGAAAGGAATATCCTTGGTCAGCACGAAGGGCTCAAGGCCCGAAAGCGACATGAAGGGCTTATGCTCGGGGATCGGGCGCGGCTTGTAATCCTTGACCGCCTCGGCAATCGCCCGGATATGCTCCGGCGTCGAGCCGCAGCAACCGCCAACGATGTTCACGAGGCCGTCGCGGGCGAAACCCTGCACCTGACGCGCCATCATCTCAGGCGTTTCGTCATACTGTCCGAACTCGTTCGGCAGGCCTGCATTCGGATAGGCACAGACGAAGGTGTCGGCGACGTCTGAAAGCTCCTGCAGGTGCGGACGCATGGCATCCGCACCGAGCGCACAGTTGAGGCCGATGGTAAAGGGGTTGGCGTGGCGCACCGAATTCCAGAAGGCAGACGGCGTCTGGCCGGAAAGCGTGCGGCCAGATAGGTCTGTGATCGTGCCCGAGATCATGACCGGCAGGCGGATGCCCTTGGCCTCGAAACGCTCCTCGCAGGCGAAGATCGCCGCCTTGGCGTTCAGCGTATCGAAGATCGTCTCGATGAGGATGATATCGGCGCCGCCGTCGATCAGGCCGTCGATCTGCTCGCCATAAGCGATACGCAGATCGTCAAAGCTGACGGCGCGGTAACCGGGATTGTTGACATCTGGCGAAATCGAGGCCGTGCGGTTGGTCGGGCCGATGGCGCCGGCCACGAAACGGCGGCGGCCATCTTCCCGCTCGGCGCGCTGGGCGGCGCGGCGGACGATCTGCGCACCCTCGCGGTTGAGGTCATAGACCGCATTTTCCATCTCGTAATCGGCCTGCGCGATGCGGGTCGAGGAAAACGTGTTGGTTTCGAGAATATCCGCACCCGCCATGGCGTAGCGATAGTGGATGTCTTCGATAGCGTCCGGCTGGGTCAGAATCAGAAGGTCGTTATTGCCTTTCTGGTGACAGGCGCAGCCGATGAAGCGGTCACCACGAAAATGATCTTCGTCAAAACCAAGACCCTGAATCTGCGTGCCCATGGCGCCGTCGAGAATGAGGATGCGCTCGCTGGCGGCTTCGCGCAGCGCCTTGAAAATTTCCGCGCCGTCGCGCTTTGCCCCCTCAGGGCCAAACAGATCGTCAAACACGGGCACACTCCTCATTTCGATTTGCAAGATCGCAAGTCGTCAAGTCACATAAAGATATGTTTATGTCAATATATCTTCAAGGGACAGGCATGGCTTTGCGTCGTTGCGTCACGTTACGAAATATCGCTGACAGATGACAGGCTTATACGGCAAGGATATAAGCCGAAGCAGCAAACCGCATGGAGGACGCGATGTCTGAGGACGATCACAACAGCCGAAACTGGAATACCCTGCCCTGGCACCGCCAGTGGCTGGTAAAACAGGCCGAGGGGCTTTTCGACTTCTTCCAGTACCGGGCGCTCAATCCTGCCGGCGGCTTCTTCGATCTCGATGTCAAGGGCGCGCCGTTGCAGGCAAACGATCCCGTGCGCGGCATCCATGCCTCCGCGCGCATGGTGCATTGCTTCTCCATCGGCCATCTGCTCGGCCGTCCGGGCTGTGGCGATATTGTCGACCACGGCATGACCTATCTCTGGAACAGGCATCGCGACAGCGAGCATGGCGGCTATTTCTGGCAGGTTAACGATGCCGGCCCCGTGGACGCCACCAAGCAGGGTTACGGCCATGCCTTCGTGCTTCTGGCCGCCTCCTCCGCCAAGACCGTCGGCCACCCGCTCGCCGACCAGATGCTGGCCGATATTACCGAAGTGCTGGAAACCCGTTTCTGGGAAGAAAAACACGGCGCGATCGCCGAGGAATTCAACCGCGACTGGTCGCCCATCGATAATTATCGCGGCCAGAATTCCAATATGCATCTGACCGAAGCGTTGATGGCCGCCTATGAGGTGACCGGCGACAAAAACTACCTTGGCAAGGCCGAACGCATCGCCGATCTTCTCATCCGCCGTCGCGCCGGTGAACTGGATTTCCGGGTTCCGGAGCATTTCGACGACAACTGGACACTCGATAAGGACTATCGCGGCAACGAGATGTTCCGTCCCTCCGGCTCCACCCCCGGCCATTGGCTGGAATGGGCGCGCCTCCTCCTCCAGCTTTGGGTGTTGGGTGATCGCCGCCACGACTGGATGCCGGTGGCCGCCAAATCGCTGTTCGTGCAGTCCATGGCGCTTGGCTGGGATCGGGAAAAGGGCGGCTTCTTTTATACGCTCGACTGGAACGACACTCCCGACAAGCGGGCAAAGCTCTGGTGGCCAATGTGCGAAGCGGCGGGTGCGGCCCATTTTCTCAACGAAAACCTGCCGGCGGACCCTTTCTATGAAGACAGCTACCGCCGCATCTGGAGCACGATCGCCAACAGCTTCATCGACCATGAAAATGGCGGCTGGCATGAGGAACTGACGGAAAATCTGGTTCCCGCTCACACGCTGTTCCCAGGCAAGGGTGATATATACCACGCCCTCCAGGCCTGCCTCATCCCGCTTTTCCCGGCTACGGGCAGCCTGACAAGGGTGATCGGGGAAAGCGGCGGGGTTTATTAAGCGCGTTGTTCGCAACGGCGTTCGAAGACTTCTCCACTGTCATGCTCGGGCTTGTCCCGGGCATCTGCAGCCTATCGGCCGGACGCAACGCGGTTAGATCCCCGGCATTGGGCCGAGGATAAAGCAACAGTCAAAACCGGATTGTTTCCTCGAAGTCATCCCAGGACTGATACATTTCATAACGCCCGATGCCGGGGATCGGCACATGGCCGTAATAGGGCGAAAGTTGAAACTCGGCGGCCGCCTCGCTCTTGCCTGCCACGGCGGCAACATAGATCGCAGAGGCAAGCCCGGTGCGGTTCGCCCCATGTTCGCAATGGATGAGAACAGGCTTTTCCGCGTTGCGCAGCACCGCCGCCAGCGTTTCTGAATCTTCCACCGAGACTTTCTCGCTTGAGCTCAGCGGATAGTCGACCAGCCGGATGCCGTTGTTTTTCGCGGCCTTGCTTTCGGTATCATACCAGGCTTCACGCTTTTCATCGCGCAGGTTGATGATGGTCTTGATGCCATAGGCCTTGGCGTAAGCGGCGATGTCCTTGCCACTCGGCTGAGCCGAACGATAAAGCTCGCCGGGGATGACCTCGTGAAAATTCCCCGTCAGCTGGCCGATGCCCATATGTGCGCCGGCCAAAACCGGGAGGGCAACGAGGCCAATGGCCGTGATCTTCAAAAACTTCAGAAAAATACGCAAAACATCAACCCGCGACATCAATCGAATGTGTGGCAGATGACACCGCAAACCGGCGAAAACAAGTCACGCCCCGTGGCGGCCTGTGCGCTTCGCAAGCAGCCGGGCACGGCAGGCCCATGGAGCGGTTGCAATGCAGGGCCTTTGGACCCAAGCATAAATTCTCAAAATACCGTGATTGCCGGCACCGGCGTGATCTCTTCAATCAAATTCGGCGGAAATGACGGTAACCCGCCACTCCAGCCTTTGCGGTTCCACCCGCTCGTTGTTGCGCAGGCGAAATGTCCGGCAGGCGGCGAAGGTTTCGCCAGCTTCGATCCGCCTTTCGCTCACCTGATAGGGATCGAACGATACGGAAGCTCGAAAGGCTGGTTCGAAGCCCTCCAGCGTGTAGGTCAGACGCTGGACCGCGACATTGTTATCATTGCGGAAGCTGACGCGAATGGGCTGTGCAGGATCCGGACAGGCGGCCTCGAACCCGGCAGTCGCGACGATATGCTCCAACCGCTGGCTGCTGCGACGCCAGTCGTAAATGACAAAGGTAGCCGTGCCGGACCATATCAGGAGCAGGCAGATGACCACTGGTTTGAGATGCCGCGGAAATGCAATAAGGGTGAGGAGAAGAATGGCGCTGAGAACGGCTCCGACAATCACGTCGCCCCTCCTCCGCTAAAATAAATCTCCATACGTTTCTGCCCTCCCATGCCCTTCCAGCCACAAACGGCCGCGCGAGGCGGTCGTTGGGGTATTATCTCGACGGCGGCTCAAGCCTCTAGCATATGGCGCGAAGTACCGGCATCGCAGCCGTCAGCCACAACTCTATGGGTGCTCCCCCCGGTGTCAAGACAACCAAGCGTGACAGGTGGCGCTGGCATTGCCGTCCTCAGAAAGAACGGCGAAGGGAACCAAACGCCGCCGAAGACGTTCGCAGCATCAGAACAGCATGGCGGGACATAACGAAACGCCGCGGCGTGGAGGTAAGTAGGCCAGCCGGCAGGGACGACAAGCCGCCCCTTGGCACCGCCGAAAGCCACCCCATATTAAAAGTTACTAAACTATGCTACATATCAGTCAGCTCAGGGAGAAAACGATGAAAACGCTGATCGTAACGTCGCTCCTGGCCCTTTCGGCCAGCACCGCAATGGCCGCGGATGCCGTCTACGAAACACCGGCGCCTCCGGTCGCACAGGAAACGTTGCCGGTCTTCACCTGGTCTGGTCCTTATCTTGGTATTCAAGGTGGCGCGGGCTGGGCAAATGGTGATTTTTCGGCCGGTGCCCCCATAGGCTCGGATAATTTCGATGGCGGCATTCTCGGCGCCTTCGCCGGTTACAATTACCAATTCGACAATAATTTCGTTCTCGGCATCGAGGGTGACGTCGACTATAACTGGAATGACAATGATTATGCGGGTGTGAACATTGGCACCGACTGGCAAGGGTCCGTTCGTGGCCGCGTTGGTTATGCCTTCGATCGCGCCCTGCTTTATGGCACCGCCGGCTGGACCGCCACACGCGGTTTCATCGACACCCCCGGCGCCGGCAAGGATAGCGCCACCTTCAACGGCTACACCGTCGGCGCAGGTCTGGATTACGCCTTCACCGACAATGTCTTCGGCAGGCTGGAATATCGTTACAACGATTACGGCGACAAGGACATATTTGGCATCAATACCGACCTTGACCAGCACACCGTTAAGGTGGGCCTCGGCGTGAAGTTCTGATCACAATCGAGTTTTGTAGACCCGAAGCCCGGCCATCCGCCGGGCTTTTTTCGTTGCAGAAGATCAGCGCAGGCTACGATCCGCTCTGCGAAAAAACGGAACAATATGAACTCCGTAAAAATGAAACATTCACAAGCCGTTCAGCAGTTCCGTGCCATCATGCGGGCATAATGAGCCTCTATCTCCCGAAGCAGGCTTATGGAGTAGCCCGATGAAAAAGATAATTCTTTCCACGATTGCCGCGCTTGTTGCCACTGGCAGCATCTTCGCATCCTATGGCAGCGCCAGCGCGCAGGACTATCCCTACCGTCCGCGTTACGATCGGGGTTACGACCGTGGCGGCCCGCCGCCACCGCCCTATCGCGAACACCGTCGCCACAATGATGGCGCAGCCATTGCCGGAGGCCTCGCAGCAGGCGTCATCGGTGGTCTGATCGGCGGCGCCATCGCCAATAATAGCGGCCCCCGTTATTACGAACCGCCACCGCCGCCGCCGCGCTGCTGGTTTGAAGACCGGCGGGTTCCGAATTCCTATGACGGCGGCTGGCACACCGAAAGCATGCGGGTCTGCAACTAATGTCCGATCCTGCGGCCTGGTTTGCTTCAAATGGCAAGCCGGGCTGCTTTCAGCGAATGAGATGGCGGGATACGATTTTCATCCCCACCACGCGCTCTCACCGATACTGCGTGAGGCGCGACAGCACCCCTGCGATCAGCACAGAAAATCAACAACCATCTGATAAAAAAAGAAAAATGGTGGGCCTGGAGAGACTCGAACTCCCAACCAAGCGGTTATGAGCCGCCGGCTCTAACCATTGAGCTACAGGCCCCTTCGGAAAACGCTATCCGAAACACCGGTTTCGCAATGGTTCGAATCCGGTGGTCACGCTCTAACGCAATTTTTACAGCCCGACAAGCCATTGATGCTTTCGCTAAACAGTGCCGCCGTATTAGCTACACAATCTAAGGCAATACCCGTTCAAGGGACTCAATCAACGAGGAAACACCATGAAGACAAAATCGGCCCGCTTTTTTGCACTTACCGCAATGACAGCAGCAGCCATGATGCCGCTCTCCAGCCAGTTGCTCGCGCAGGAGGCCACCCCGCGTGAAGCCACAATCAGCGTTTCCGGCGAAGGCCAGGCGGCCATCGCTCCTGATATGGCAATCCTGTCGTTCAGCGTCGTCAAGCAGGCAGAGACCGCGGCGGCCGCTCTTTCGGAAAATTCAAAGGCGCTGGCCGATGTTCTGAAGGCGCTGAAGGAGGCGGCGATCGAGGATCGTGACCTGCAGACCAGCAACTTCTCGGTGCAGCCGCTTTACAAGCATTATGAGCCAAAGGACGGCGTCTATGTCGCTCCCGAAATCACCGGTTACCAGGTATCCAACGGCCTGACCGTGCGGGTGCGGGACCTGAAGAAGCTCGGCGCGATCCTCGATACATCCGTCAAGCTCGGCATCAACCAGGGTGGAGACATCAGCTTCACCAACGACAAGCCTGAAGCCACCGTCACCGAGGCTCGCAAACAGGCCGTGGCAGACGCTCTTTCCAAGGCCAAGACCCTGACGGAAGCTGCTGGCGTAAAGCTCGGCCGTGTTATCCAGATCACCGAAAACTCGCAGCGCCCGATGCCGGTGCCGCAGGCCATGATGCGCGCCTCCATGGCGAAGGAAGCGGACAGTGTCCCGATTGCCTCTGGTGAAAACAGCTACAGCGTTGTGGTCAACGTCACCTTCGCGCTCGAGCAGTAATCGGCAAGGGGCGGCTTTTGGGCCGCCCCGCATCGGCTCGACCTCCGCCGTAGCACAGATAAAATGAAACGCCCCTCGCTACCGTTCAGGAAGCGAGGGGCGTTTTGTCCATCTGCCGGGACGGGGATGCCGGCAGATCGATCAGGATCGCTGCCTTTAGCGGCGGATCACCGGGCAGCCGCGCTCATTGGCGAATACGATGCGGTCACGGCCGTGGCGGTCAAAACCTGCAACGACGACGCGGCGCGGAGATACATCAACAACACGCGCGCGGCGAAGACCCATGCGGCTTGCCTTTTCTTCCGCAAGCCAGGGCGAGCAGCCACGGCGCGGGCGATCCGGGCGGCCCCAGCCGGGACGATGACCATAACCATCCTGAACCTGAACTCGGAACTGTACATCCGAGCCGGCCGAAGCAGCTGGAGCGGTGACGGAAATACCACCAAGGGCGATGAGGGCAGCCAGGCCGGCTTTTGCGAAGGTGCTGAACATGAACTCACTCCGTTTGTTTCTTTGACGGCGGGGGAACATCCCCCGGCGATTGACGAGACCCTAGACTCGCCCATCTGAATATCAGCAGAACCGAATGTTCAGCAGGCGTTCAGGGTGGTTAACGCGCACACCCCGATCAGGATCCGCACATCACGGCGAGATATGCAGCACGACTTCGCGCCGATGCGACTGATCGCGATGTTCGAAGAGATAAAGGCCCTGCCAGGTGCCGAGCACGAGCCTGCCATCCGTGATGGGAACGCCGATGGAAACCATCGTGAGCGCCGATTTGATGTGGGCGGGCATGTCGTCTGGTCCCTCCAGGGTGTGGACAACCCACCGCATGGAAGGATCGCTCGAAGGCGGGACGAGACGGGAGAAAAACTCCGTGAGATCGCGCCGGACGTCGGGATCGGCATTTTCCTGGATGAGCAGGGAACAGGACGTGTGCCGGACAAAGACTGTCAGCAAGCCTTCCGTTACGCCGGCCTGATTTACGAAGCCTTTTGCTTCAGAGGTAAACTCGTAAAGGCCCTGCCCCTGGGTAGAGATGATTATTTTCTTCTGCGGCACGTTTTTCTTTCAAATAGTCGGGAACAAAATCGGCGCTGCGAACGTTGCACCATGTCAAATTCTATCCGATGGCGATAAGTATAAGACGACAGGGCGATAACAGCCCATGACAGCAGAACGGAAAACCGCCACTGCAGTTGCATAAAACGGGGAAGGGTTGGCAATATAATAATGAATTATCCAGGCTATCCCGTCCACAGACGAACACGGCATTTACAGCGCAGGACTGACACAGGGTGCGAAAGACTTTCTCATGGCACCCACTGACTATCGTGTCGATCTGACCAATTGCGACCGCGAGCCCATCCATATCCCCGGCTATATTCAACCCCATGGCTGTCTCATCGCCTGCGATAACGCTTTGCGCATGGTGCTGCGGCATTCGGCAAATTGCTGCGACATTCTGGGTGTGGAAGGCGATATCAATGGCCGGACCGCCGAAGAGGTTCTGGGCAAGGACCTCGTACACAACCTCCGCAACGCGCTGACTGTAACCGGGAGGACAACGCGCCCGGCCATGTTGCCCGCAACGGAAATGGGCGATGGCAGAAGCTTCGACATTTCGCTCCACCGCTACAAATCCACCACGATTATCGAATTCGAACCGTCCCGCAGCGAAACCCAGCCCCTGGGCACCGCACGCAAGATGGTGGATCGCATTCGCGAGGCGGATAGCGTGGAAAGCCTCATCTCCAGAACGACCAGGCTGGTAAAGGCGACGCTTGGCTACGACCGGGTAATGATTTACCGCTTTGAGGAAGATGGAGCCGGCAAGGTGGTCTCGGAAGCAAAGCAACCGGAACTGGAGAGCTTCCTCGGCCAATATTTCCCCGCCAGCGACATACCCCAGCAGGCCCGCACGCTTTATCTCAAGAACACGCTCCGCATTATCTCTGATGCCAGCGGCACACGAATCCCCGTGTTGCCCGCCCTCGATATCTCCGGCGAACCACTCGACCTCTCTTTCGCGCACCTGCGCAGCGTCTCTCCCATCCATTGCGAGTATCTTCGCAATATGGGCGTCGCCGCTTCCATGTCGATTTCGGTGATTGTCGATGGCGCCCTCTGGGGTCTGATCGCCTGTCACCATTATTCCCCGCGTGTCCTGACCATGCCGGTGAGGATTGCCGCTGAAATGTTTGGAGAATTCTTCTCCATGCATTTGCAGGTCCTCAAGCAGAAACGTCGGCTGGACACCGTCAACCATGCCCATGCCGCGCTCGATCGCTTCCTGCGGCTCGCCGCGCACCACGCCAATATCGAAGAACTGCTGATTGACAGTTTTCAGGATTTTGCCGATCTGATGCCGTGTGATGGTGTCGGTCTCTGGGTAGACAACAACTGGCACGGCCATGGCGCAACACCACCGCATGACGCCATTCCAAGGCTCGCGCGTTTCGTCGCCTCGGCTTCGGAAGGCAGGGTCTGGGCGACCCATGCGCTGTCGCAGGCGATACCTGAGGCGGAAATCTACGCCGACACGGCAGCTGGAATGCTCGCCATCCCACTTTCTCAGGTGAAACAGGACTATCTCCTGTTTTTCCGCAAGGAGATCGTGCAAAATCTGAACTGGGCCGGCAATCCGGAAAAATCTTATGAAACCGGCCCGATGGGGGACCGTCTCACACCACGCAAGAGTTTCGCGATTTGGAAAGAGACGGTGCATCAGAGGGCGCAGCCCTGGTCGGAAGATGACCGGGAGATAGCAGAAGCCGCCAGAATTGCGCTGGTCGAGGTCGCCTTCCATCACAGCGAGCTAATGGCCGGCGAAAGGGAACGCGCCGAAGTGCGGCAGCGCATGTTGAACGAGGAGCTCAACCACCGCGTCAAGAATGTTCTCGCCATCATCAAATCGCTGGTCGGCAATCCCTCACAGGAAGGCAAGACCCTGCAGGAATATGTGGCTGCCCTGAAGGGCCGTATTCAAGCCTTGTCCTTTGCCCATGATCAGATCATCCGAGGCGAAGGTGGCGGCGCGCTGCGCGATCTTCTCGACGCGGAATTGTCGCCGCATCGTTCCCCGGAAACGACGGTGAAACTCGAAGGTCCCCACGTCACACTTGATTCGCGCGCCTTCTCCGTCATGGCGCTCGTTCTGCACGAACTGGCGACGAACGCCGCCAAATACGGCGCGCTTTCGCAGAACGGTGGGCAATTGCATGTGCGCTGGTGGGTCAACGAAAACCGCGATTGCGAAATCGAGTGGCGGGAAGTGCTGACCACCAAACTGCCGACGCCATCCCGCGCCGGCTTCGGCACGGCGCTGATCAGCCGCAGCATTCCTTACGATCTCGGCGGACGCAGTACGTTGCGCTATTTGCCCGATGGATTGGAGGCAGAAATTATGCTGCCCTTCCGTCATGTCTCGTCAGCCACCGAAAGTGTCGAAGTACCCACAGAAAATGAGCCCGCGCGGCAATCCAGCCGCTATAACCGGGAGGAGCCGTTGAAAATATTACTCGTCGAAGATCAGATGCTGATCGCCATGGATGTCGAAAACATGCTCGAGGATAACGGCATCAAAACCATCGAAACGGCGACTTCGTCTGCGATGGCAATTGAAAAGCTGAAAAGCTATGTGCCTGACGTGGCAATTCTCGACATCAATCTCGGTTCGGACACCTCCATTCCCGTCGCCCGGGAACTTCACCGCCGTGGCATCCCGTTCATGTTCGCTACCGGCTACGCCGATGGCAGCATGGTGCCGGATGAATTCGGCGCTGTTCCGGTGATCAGGAAGCCCTATGATGAGGATGCTCTGATGGCCGGGATCGGGGTTTTGGTGGGCGACACGGAGCGCGTTTGAGCGACAAGTGACAAACGTCAACCGAGAGGTTTTCCGTGCGTTTGGGGGCGGATCATTTTTTAATTCGGCGACCGATCTGCTACCGACCGGTGAAACCCCGTTTCCTTGCTTCAGCTGGCGTGATGACGTCCCCCATCTTAATTCTGAAGGCCGTCACTGCATAGTTATCGACATCCACCTCGCATTGAAACGTGACATCGCGCCAGACGTCGCCGACGTTGAATGCGCCGCCAGTCGCGTCAAGAACATTGCCCGATATCCGTCCGCCCGTGTCGGAAAAGCCATACATGCCACGGGTATCAGCGTAAACCTGTCTTATTTGGGCCAGTGCTTCCGCTTGGCAAAGCTGCACGATACGACGCCGCGGCGGTAGATCGCCAAACATCTGCCGTCTCTGCGCCGGTGTCAGTAGAGCCGATGAAAGCAAACTCTTAGCCGCAGGAAGTTTCGCGGGCTTGTTTTCCCTTGCCTCAGAAGGCTTTTCCTCAGGCGGCTTTGGTTGCGGTACTGGCGGCTGCTCCGGCGACGTTTCTTCTTTCATCGGCGCAACCGCGATCTCTCCCTGCTCGGCGGAAGCTTTGAGGTCGCTGTTGGCGGCGGCGGGCGCAGGCTTTTCCTCGGCCGCTTTCTCGGGCTCGCGCGGCGGTTCTGCCGATGGCTGTGTCTTTTCCGCTTCTTCAGTCTTGCCGGCCTTGTCTTCAGGGTCTGCCTGCGCCTCTTCCGGCCGCATGGCGATGGAAGGCAACGTCGCCTGCGGTTGCGGCACCGGTTTCGCTTCTTCAGCCGGTGGCGCGGGAGGTGGTGGCGGAGGTTGCGGTTTTTCCTCTTTCGCCTTCTCCTCACCGGGCGGCGGGGCCTCTTCTGCCTTTTTTTCCTCAGGCGGTGGCACCAGATCGACGCTGATGCTTTCCGGTTCCTGCGGCTCGGCTACACGCTCCGGCAATTCGAAAAGGAAAATCGCCACGACGACAAGATGCAGAAGAACGGAGACGGGCATAGCCCATCCCTTCCACCGCCACCTGCCTGCCGAAACCTGTTGCATCTTACCGAACCAAATCGAACCCGGACATATCCAGCGGAAGCGGATCGCCTGCCTCACACATAAGGCTTGTCGCAGAGTTCGCCAGTGCGGAAAACAAAAAACCCGGCCAGAGCTGACTGACCGGGTTCAATTTTAAAGGAAGCAAAAGCTTAGCTGTCGAGGAAGCTGCGGAGCTTTCTCGAGCGGCTTGGGTGCTTGAGCTTGCGCAGCGCCTTCGCCTCGATCTGGCGAATACGTTCGCGCGTAACCGAGAACTGCTGGCCGACCTCTTCCAGCGTATGGTCAGTGTTCATGCCGATGCCGAAGCGCATGCGCAGAACACGTTCCTCACGCGGTGTCAGCGAGGCCAATACGCGGGTGGTCGTTTCGCGCAGGTTCGCCTGAATGGCGGCGTCGATCGGCAGCAGCGCGTTCTTGTCCTCGATGAAGTCACCGAGATGCGAATCCTCTTCGTCACCCACGGGGGTTTCGAGCGAGATCGGCTCCTTGGCGATCTTCAGAACCTTGCGCACCTTTTCCAGCGGCATGGCCAGCTTTTCGGCCAGCTCTTCCGGGGTCGGCTCGCGGCCAATCTCGTGCAGCATCTGGCGCGAGGTGCGAACGATCTTGTTGATCGTTTCGATCATGTGCACCGGAATACGGATCGTGCGGGCCTGGTCAGCAATCGAGCGGGTGATCGCCTGTCTGATCCACCATGTCGCATAGGTCGAGAACTTGTAACCGCGACGGTATTCAAACTTGTCCACCGCCTTCATCAGGCCGATATTGCCTTCCTGAATGAGATCGAGGAACTGCAGACCACGATTCGTGTACTTCTTCGCAATCGAGATCACGAGACGCAGGTTGGCCTCGACCATCTCCTTCTTGGCGATGCGCGCTTCGCGCTCACCCTTCTGCACCATCGAAACGATGCGACGGAATTCGGCGATGGAAATGCCGGTTTCCGTGGAGAGGTTCTGGATCTCCTGGCGGATTTCCCGGATCGTGTTGCTTTCTTCGCGCGCGAATTCCTTCCAGCCGCGGGCGGCCAGATTGGCGATCGACTTCATCCAGTTCGGATCGAGTTCCGCACCGTGATACTGCTCGAGGAAGCTGTCGCGCTTGACGCCATAGGATTCCGCAAGGCGCAGCAGCCGGCCTTCGTTCTGCATCAGACGCTTGGAAATGTCGTAGAGCTGCTCGACAAGGCTGTCGATGCGGTTCTGGTTCAGCGAAAGCGACTTCACGGCCGTGATCAGCTGATCCTTCAATTCCTTGTAACGGCGCTCCTGGCCGGAAGAAAGCGTACCGGTGCAGGCCAGACGCGCTTCCACCTGCTGATCCTGAAGCTTGCGCAGCTTCTTGTAGGTGTCGGCAATGGTGTCGAGCGTTTCCATGACCTGCGGACGCAGTTCGGCTTCCATCGCGGCAAGGGAAAGATTGGACTCGTCGTCGTCCTCTTCTTCCTCTTCCGGCGGCAGGCCGTCACCACCAACATCGGTGACATCCTCGTCACCGGTCGGAGCACGCAGCTTGCGGGTCTTTTCCTTTTCTTCGGCGGCCTTGCGGTCGGCCTCGATCTTTTCCGGGCTCTGGAACTGCGGCGCAGCCTTGGCTTCCGGGCCGGAATAGGTCGTTTCGAGATCGATGATCTCGCGCAGCAGCGTGGTGCCTTCGTTGAGTTCGTCGCGCCAGATGATCAGCGCCTGGAACGTCAGCGGGCTTTCGCACAGGCCCGAAATCATCGTCTCGCGGCCAGCCTCGATGCGCTTGGCGATGGCGATTTCGCCTTCGCGCGACAGAAGCTCGACAGAACCCATCTCGCGCAGATACATGCGCACGGGGTCGTCGGTGCGGTCGGTTGGTTCTTTCTTCTTGGCGGTCGCAAGCGCGGTGCCGCTGGAAGGCGCAAGTTCGCCACCCTCGGAATCGTCACCATCGGAATCGCCGTCGTCATCGCCACCGGCGGCTTCCTCGGCATCCTCGTCCTCGATCACGTTGATGCCCATGTCGGACAGCATCGCCATCGTGTCTTCGATCTGCTCGGAGGTCACCTCTTCGGACGGCAGGACCGAATTCAGCTCGTCCATCGTCACATAGCCGCGCTTCTTGGCGGCCTTGATCATTTTCTTGACCGCGTCATCCGAAAGGTCGAGAAGCGGGCCGTCCGTCGCACCGTCGCGTTCGTTTTCTGCTTCTTCGTTTTCTTTGACTTTGGTTGCCATCTATCTCGTCGCTTTCCCTGACGCTAACACCTGTTCCGCCGCATCGCCGTCCGCCCCTTGAGCATCCGGCGCATTGCCGCGAATCACTGTCAGACACCTAACGGAATGATCTTTAATTGCCGATTAACCACGGCAGCCTCAGGCAGAATGCAAAGACAGTGCACCCGGAAATGCTTGCTCATGCAATTTCTATCCGCCAAGGCTCATTCCACCTTACTTTTCCTGAATTGGTGATTCCCGCTATTTCCCGCCCCGTCAAGCCTTTGAAGGCGAGACAGCCACGGAAATTCTTAAAAAGAGCCGCATTTTGCGAATTATCACCAGACTATCCCCTATTTAGGACGCCTGCCGCAAAAGGCAACCCCACACACCTTTCAATTCTTGCCGCGACCATCATCCATGACCGACGGCCGGTCCCTTTACCCGGCCGGACATGACCCCGAAACCATCGATGATGGCCTCCTGATTTTCCATTCGGCCGATCTCCAGCTGAACCTCGGCAAGCGCGCGCACCAGAAGCGTGCCGCGCTCATCATCCGTTGCCTCGGCAATTTCGCGCTCCAGCTCCTTTTTCTGCCAGAGGAGCGACTTTGTCCTTTTGTGCAGGGAAAGCGCCTGCACGTAACCTTCCCGTGCATCCTCCATCGCCGCCTCGCCGGTCGCCGTCCACAGACGGGCATTGCGCACCTGCTGATCCATGGTTTTCAGCAGCACGTCAAAGCCCTGCTGCGACAGGCGCTCGATCAGCCCCGCCCGCGATATCGCAGCCGCATTTTCGGCCGCGTAGGTCAGAACCGTAGACCACAGGCGTTGCAGGTCACGGTTCTCATAGTCGATCGCGGCGATCTCGTCATATTCCTCGAGAAGCAGTTCGGGATGGTTGACGATGGTGATGGCCAGAACGCTCTCCCGAAGCGACGGCTTGGTCTGATAACCCCTGACGAGGCCGGATTGCGCCAACCGTTCCGAAATACTGCTGGCAGGTGTCGCCATAGCCCCACCCCGGCCCGGTGCGTTGCGCTGAAAGCCACGCCCCGGCGCCTGTGCGCCATTGCGGCGGAAATTGCCACCCTGCTGCCCGCCTGCCTGAAAGCGCGGCTGGAAGAAGGCATTCAGCCTGTCACGCATGTCCTGTTGATAGAAGCGCCGCACCGTCTCGTCACCAATAACGGCCACGATCTGCCGCAGGCGGCTCTCAAGCTGGGCACGCTTTTCCGGCGTATCGAAAGTAACGCCTGAGGTCTCGCGGCTCCAGATCATCGCGGCCAGCGGCTTTGCCTCGGAAAGAACGCGGTCGAAAGGCGCCCTACCCTCCAGACGCACGAGATCATCCGGATCCTTGCCGTCGGGCAGAAGCGCGAAGCTGACGGAGCGATCCGGCTTGATATGTGGCAAGGCGAGATCAGCGGCACGGTTGGCGGCGCGAATGCCGGCGCCGTCGCCATCGAAGCAGAGGATCGGCTGCGGCGACATCTTCCAGAGCAGATCGAGCTGGCTTTCGGTCAAGGCAGTGCCGAGCGGTGCGACGGCATTTTCGACGCCCGCCTGATAAAGCGCGATGACATCCATATACCCTTCGACTGCAATGACCGTGCCGCCCGCCGCCTGTGAGGCCCGACGTGCACGGGCGAAATTATAGAGAACATTGCCCTTGTGAAAGAGCTCGGTCTCGCTGGAATTGAGATATTTCGCCACCGCATCCGAAGCCATGGCGCGGCCGCCGAAGGCAATCACCTTTTCCCGCGAGGACAGGATCGGAAACATGATGCGGTCGCGAAAACGGTCATAGGAGACCGGCACGTTTTCATGGACCACCAGCCCGCAGGCTTCCATCTGCTCCTTCGACACACCCTTGCTTGCCAGATGCTCCTTCAGCGCGTTGCGACTGTCAGGCGCATAACCCAGCCGGAAGGTCTCGATGGTACGCCCGGTCAACCCGCGATCGCGCAGATAAGCCCGAGCCCGAGCGCCGAGCGCCGTCTGCAGCTGATCCTGAAAGAACAGCGTCGCCATTTCCATGACATCCTGCAGAGAGGTGCGCTCACGCTCCCGCTTCTCCGCCTGCGGATCGGGCTGCGGCATGGAAATGCCGGCCATATCGGCGATCTGCTGCACGGCTTCCGGGAAATTTAAGCCCTCAAGCTCAGTCAGGAAGCGGAAATGATCGCCGGAAACGCCGCAACCAAAGCAATGATACCGCCCTTTGCGGTCCTCACAGTGAAAGCTCGGGCTTTTTTCGCCATGGAACGGGCAGCAGGCCCAATAATCCCCGCGCGGCGCATTGGTCTTCTTCTTGTCCCAGGACACACGTCTGCCGATCACATCGGAGATGTTCACGCGGTCGCGTATCTCATCAAGGAAAGAGTTGGAAAAGCGCATGGGTTACCTGTTCGAGGCCGGTCTTTCATATAAGCGCAGAATGGCGCCAGCACCAACCCTATGAACCAGTTCACAGCCACAATACCCGTTATTCACAGGGTGGCGCAAAAGCTGGCAAAGCCCTTTGCGCCTGCTTCAGGCAAATTTGTGGCGCTGCATCATCACTAAAAATTATGTTTTTGTAATTTGAGCAGTCCGTCCGCGCGATGTAAAAACACAGCCACAGTCAAAGTAACGAAATCGCAGAAATCTGCCGACGCCCGCAGGCACGTCCCCCGAAAAACGCCTGCGCTTGAGAGCATTCTGATCCGCCGGAATGCGTTTTCGTCGACAGAAAAAGGCAGGGCAGCCCACATCTGCCCTGCCTTTACTTTTTTGGCATTGCCGAATTTACTTCAGCAGATCCTTCACGACGCCGGAGGCCTTCGCAAAGTCGATCTGACCGGGATAACGTTCCTTCAGCGCATTCATGCATTTGCCCATGTCACGCAGGCCGGAAGCACCGGTTTCGGCGATGACGGCCTGGCAAAGTTCGCGCACCTTCTCGGCCGGAATTTCTTCCGGCATGAATTCCTTGATGATGACGATTTCTTCGCGCTCCTGAGCGGCAAGTTCGGGACGGCCCGCACCTTCATAGATGCTGGCGGATTCTTCCCGCTGCTTCACCATCTTGGTCAGAATCTGCATGATATCTTCATCGCTGACGGGGTCCTTGCCCACGCCGCGGTTGGCGATATCGCGATCCTTGATGGCGGTCTGGATGAGACGCACGGTCGAGGTGCGGCGCGCGTCACGAGCCTTCAAAGCGTCTTTCAAAGTATTAGCGAACGTGTCGCGCAGCATTTCTTCTTCTCCTTGGGAAAGTGCATTCCGACGCTTTTCGATACGGAAACTTTCCACCCTATTTTTCGAAACGACATAAACGAGCAAACAGGCTCAAGCAAATCAAATGCATAAGGCCTTGAATATACGGCGGTTTAATTCCGCGTAAATCTTGGCCCTGCGGTTGACCGTTTGGGCTGCTTTCGTTATTTTCCGGCACCTGCACGAGATTTTAACGAAGGGTCGGAACGCGAGCTTTATCGCGCGCCCCTTTATGTCACGAAGCCTGCGACAAAAATGGCCCCTTACCCCCTGCCTTTCAAGAGGCGGGGTGCGAAGCGGCAGAAACGGAACGAGATGACCGAGACAGCGCCCTGGACTACCCGCAAACCGACCGCAATGCTTGTTCTTGCCGATGGCACGGTGATTGAAGGAACAGGCATAGGCGCAACCGGCAAGGTTCAGGCCGAGGTCTGCTTCAACACGGCGCTGACGGGTTACGAGGAAATCCTGACCGACCCCTCCTATCTCGGCCAGATCGTTACCTTCACCTTCCCGCATATCGGCAATGTCGGCACCAATGAAGAAGATATCGAAGACCTGACGCCCGCCGCCCGGCGCGGCGCCGTCGGCGTCATCTTCAAGGCCGACATCACCGACCCTTCGAACTTCCGCGCCGTCAAGCATCTGGATGCCTGGCTGAAGGCCCGCGGCGTCATCGGCCTCTGCGGCATAGACACCCGCGCCCTGACGGCATGGATCCGCGAAAACGGTGCCCCGAACGCGGTTATCGCCCATGATCCGAACGGCGTCTTCGATATCGAAGCGCTGAAGGCGGAAGCCAAGGCATGGAGCGGCCTCGTCGGCCTCGACCTCGCCATAGAAGCCACCTCCGGCCAGTCTTCCACCTGGGCTGAAACGCCGTGGGTCTGGAACAAGGGTTACGGCACGCTCGGCGAAGCCGATGCCAAGTATCACGTCGTCTGCGTCGATTTTGGCGTCAAGCGCAACATCCTGCGCCTGTTTGCCGGTCTCGATTGCAAGGTCACGGTCGTTCCGGCCCAGACTTCGGCTGAAGACATCATGGCGCTGAAGCCGGATGGCGTGTTCCTGTCCAACGGTCCCGGAGACCCGGCCGCGACGGGCGAATATGCCGTTCCCGTTATCCAGAACCTCATCAAGACCGACCTGCCGATCTTCGGCATCTGCCTCGGCCACCAGATGCTCGGCCTTGCGGTTGGCGCAAAGACCGAAAAGATGCATCAGGGCCACCATGGCGCCAACCATCCGGTCAAGGACTTCACGACCGGCAAGGTGGAAATCGTTTCGATGAACCACGGCTTTGCGGTGGATACCAAGTCGCTGCCCGAGGGCGTCGAAGAGACCCACATCTCGCTGTTCGACGGTACCAATTGCGGCCTGCGCATCACCGGCAAGCCGGTCTTCTCCGTCCAGCACCACCCGGAAGCATCGCCAGGCCCGCAGGACAGCCACTATCTCTTCCGCCGCTTCGTCAACCTGCTGCGTGAAAAGAAGGGCGAGGCAGCGCTCGCCGAGCGCTGATACTTTTCCAATCCGGACGTTACATGCGGCCCGCTTCTCAGCGGGCCGTTTTCATTTCACGCTTCACAAGCAGCACGAAGCGGATGGTGAGAAGAACGGCGGCTGTCGAAAGACCGATCACAAAGCCGAACCAGACACCGCGCCCGCCGAAACCGAGCGGAAAAGCCATGGTCCAGGCAAGCGCCAGCCCAATCGGCCAATAGGAGATCAGCGCCAGCATCGCCGGTATGCGCGCATCCTTCAACCCGCGCAGCAGGCCTGCCGTCACGGCCTGAATGCCATCGACAAGCTGGAAGATGCCGGCAATCACCACCAGGCTGCTCGCATAAGCGAGCACTTCCGCAGCTTCCGGAAGTTTGGGATCAAGGAACCACTTCGCCAGAAATTCCGGCACCGCCGCAAACAGGATGCCACCGCACAGGGCGATGCCACAGGCGATGGCGTAAATCATGATCGAAGCGCGGATGAGGTTCTTGAAGTCCCCCTGGCCCCGCGCCACGCCGACGCGAACGGTCGCTGCCTGCGAAAGGCCGAGCGGGATCATGAAGGCGATGGAAGCGAGCTGCAGGGCAATGCCGTGCGCCGCGAGCTGTACCGTGCCGATCTGCCCCATCAGGATCGAGGCGGCGGCAAACAGGGTCACCTCGGCAAGAATGGTGATGCTGATCGGCAGGCCAAGACGCAGCACTTCAAAAAGCGCATGCCAGTCCGGCCGCCAGAAGCGCACGAACAGCTCGTATTTCTTCGTTTCCTCGCGCGTCTGCACATAAGCCACGATGAAGATGAAGCTGAAGGCGTTGACGATGACCGCAACCACGGCCGCGCCATTCATGCCCATGGCCGGCAGCCCGAAATGTCCGAAAACCAGCGCGTAAGCCAGTATGCCATTCATGACAAGCATGATGATGGTGGCATAAAGAATGATGCCTGCCCGGCCGATGGCGCTGACAAGGCCGCGCAGCACATAAAACAACAATGCCGGCAGCAGGCCGAACTTGGCGATGGCGAGATAATGGCCTGTCAGCGACGCCACATCCGGGTTCTGCCCAAGCGCAACCAGAATGCGCTCTGCATTCATGAAGATCGGCAGCGCCAGCAGCCAATAGGCAATGGCCACCCACATGCCCATGCGCAAAGAGCGGCGCGCAGACGTTGCATCACCCTGCCCGTAAGCCTGGGCCACCATGGGTACGACGGCAACGGAGAAGCCCGAGCCGAAAATGAAGACGACAAAGAAAAACTGCCCGGCCAGCACCATGGCCGCCAGCTTCTCTGCACCCAGCTGACCGACGATCACCATATCGGTGGTATGGACGCCAAGCTGCGCGAGCTGCGCGCCGATAAGCGGAATCCCGAGAACAAGCGTAGCCTTGAAATGAGAAAACCACGACCCCGATCCGGAAGGAACGGTTCCTGCAACAACCGACGAAGACATTGTAATTCACCCGAACATTGGCCGTTGCCCGCGATTTGCGCAACGGCAGCACGAGGATGAATAAAATAATCGCTGTCTGCATGCAACCGGCAGCAGTGCATGGTTAAAAATTACGCAGTTCTGAAAAGGCTCGACAAATTCGCAATACGAGCCCTCACCAAACACAAGTTTAGTCGAATTTTACCATTCGCCTTTATCCATTAGAACATCGAATAGTTCTTCTAAACTCATAAGCTGCATGACGCAGAATATTCCCGCCTTCGAGGCATGTTTCCCCAACCATTGTTCAAGATGACCTTATCGGTGCATCGGGCTTCAAGGATCTGTAGCTTGCCAAAGAAAACCAATCTTATGACGCGCATTCTGGTTGCCGCGTCATCTCTTGTCGTCGCCGCCTTTGCGGGCTTCTCGTATTATATCGACAGCCTTCAGCATCGGGTCACCACCGAAGCGGTGGCGGAAAATATCGATTCTTCCGGCAAGCAGGCCGCCCAGAGCATCGCGAATT
Source organism: Agrobacterium sp. 5Ca39 (assembly GCF_055382365.1). Lineage (NCBI taxonomy): Bacteria > Pseudomonadati > Pseudomonadota > Alphaproteobacteria > Hyphomicrobiales > Rhizobiaceae > Agrobacterium > Agrobacterium sp. 5Ca39. The sequence continues at coordinate 1,794,253 of NZ_AP026436.1, forward strand.
GGCTGAATGGCCGCATCATGCTGACGGAAACCGTGGCAAAGACGCTTGCCAAGCTTCCCGAGGACGGTGCGAAGCTGCAGTTTCTGGAGAATGAGGTGCTGACCGCGCAATTCATGTCCACCTATTTTGGCAATGCGGAAACCGGCACCTTCACCACCTTCCCGAAGACACCGCTGCCGGAAGGTTACGATCCACGCAAACGCCCGTGGTATCTGGATGCTGTGAAGGCCGGCAAAACCGTTCTCACCGAGCCCTATAATGACGCCTCGACCGGCGGGCTCATCATCACGGCCGCCATTCCCGTCTCCGTCAACGGCAAGCTTGCCGGTGTGACAGGCAGCGATTTCTCGCTCGACTCCCTGGTCAAGATGATCACGTCCGTGGATGCCGGCAAGGACGGGTATGCCTTCCTGGTCAGCAAGGATGGCAAGATCCTCATCCACCCCGATGCAAAATTCGTCGACAAACCGCTGACCGATCTCTTCAAGGTCAATACGCCAGCGATTTCCTCCGCGATCTCCCAGACCGAGATCGACGGCAAGGACAAGATCACGAGCTTCATTCCGGTCGCCGGCCTGCCTTCGGTCGACTGGTATCTTGGCTTTGTTGTTGATTCCGATGTTGCCTATGGCGCCATCGGGCAGTTCCGCATGGCCGCCACCATCGCCACCATTCTCGCCGCCACGATCATGATCGGCCTGCTGGCGACCGTGCTCTCCCGCTTCATCGTTCGCCCGGTAACGCAGATGACCTCCGCCATGGAAGGCCTGGCTGCCGGCAATCTCGAGGTCGCCATTCCTGGCCAGGAACGCACCGATCAGATCGGCTCCATGGCTGCGGCCGTTGCCGTGTTCCGCTCGAACGCCATGGAACGCCTGCGGCTCGAAGGGGACGCCGAACAGAACCGCACACTTTCCGAACAGGAGCGTAACGAGCGGGAACGACTGGCAGCAAAAGACGCGGCCGATATTCAGTTTGCAGTCGATTCACTGGCAAAGGGTCTTGCTCATCTCTCCAACGGCGATCTCAATTATCGTATCGATACGCCGTTTGTGTCCCGCATCGATCGCCTGCGCGACGACTTCAATAATTCCGTTGCGAAGCTGAATGCTGCGCTCAGCACCGTCGGACAGAACGCGCTTGCGATCGATGCCGGTGCAGGCGAAATTCGCCAGTCAGCCGACGATCTGGCGCGACGCACCGAACAGCAGGCAGCCTCCGTCGAAGAAACGGCGGCGGCGCTTGAGGAAATCACCACGACTGTCAAGGATTCCGCCCGCCGTGCGGAAGAAGTCGGCCGCCTGGTCGACCGCGCCCGCGGCAATGCCGAACAGTCCGGCGTCATCGTGGAAGATGCCGTGCGCGCCATGGAAGGCATCGAAAAATCATCGTCCGAGATCAGCAACATCATCGGCGTGATCGACGAGATCGCCTTCCAGACCAACCTGCTCGCGCTCAACGCCGGTGTTGAAGCCGCCCGCGCCGGTGAGGCCGGCAAGGGTTTTGCGGTTGTCGCCCAGGAAGTCCGTGAACTTGCCCAGCGTTCCGCCAATGCGGCAAAGGAGATCAAGACGCTGATCAACGCCTCCACCTCGCAGGTGCAGTCCGGCGTCGAACTCGTCGGCAATGCCGGCAAGGCGCTGGAAACCATCGTCCGCGAAGTGCAGGAGATCAACCGCCACATCGACGCGATCGTCACCGCATCGCGCGAACAGTCGACCGGCCTCCAGGAAATCAACACCGCCATCAACACCATCGATCAGGGCACGCAGCAGAATGCCGCCATGGTCGAGGAGCAGACGGCAGCAAGTCATGGCCTCGCCTCGGAAGCGGCGGCGCTGAATGAGTTGCTAGCGCAGTTCCAGCTCGCCACGGCTACGCGGCGGCAGGCGGAATATGGGCGGGCTGCTTAAGGGAGAATGGATATTGGCCGATCGTTATAGCACCGGATCATGGCCAACCATCACCACGCTCGACGTCATCCTCGGGCTTGTCCCCGAGGATCCAACCACGTCTCGTATAAAACATACGTCGCAGATGCTCGGGACACGCCTGAGCATGACGGAGGTGAAATCTTACGCCTTTCTCACCTCATGGCCGGAGCGATCCGGCCATTTTTTTGTCCACCCTCCTAATAGTCGGTTCCCGCCATTCACGCGATCCGCTAGAGCTTGATCGATCATGATCATGCGGAGGGATTCATGCTGGAACTGATTTGGCGCGGCATTGCCATGGGCATTGGCGGCACCGTGTTTATGGACATATGGGCAATCATACTGCACCGGTTCTTCGGCCAGTCCGCCCCGAACTGGGCGCCGGTCGGCCGCTGGTTCTGGCATGTGCCGAAAGGCAGGATATTTCACGACAGCATCGCCACGGCTGAACCCTACGAGCATGAACTGGCGCTCGGCTGGATTTCGCATTACGCCGTCGGGATTCTCTATGGTGTCATTCTTGCCCTGGTGGTCCCAGTCACCTGGTTTGCAAACCCGTCCTTCATAGCGCCGTGGGTCGTCGGCATCATAACGGTGGGCGCAGGCTGGTTCCTGCTGCAGCCGGGTCTCGGCATTGGCTGGGCCGCATCGAAGACACCGAACCCAACGAAGGTTCGCGTCCTCAACCTCGTGGCCCATACCATCTTCGCCCTCGGCATGTATGTCGTGGCGCTCTTGATGAGCTAAACGAAAAGGGGGCTGAAAAGCCCCCTCTCCTCAGATATTCGCCGAGAAGGTATCGCAGTCCTCGACCCGGCCGCTCTGGAAGCCGCGCTTAAACCATTCCATGCGCTGCGCCGAGGTGCCGTGGTTGAAGCTATCGGGCACCACATAGCCTTGAGTCTGCTTCTGCAGCGTATCGTCGCCGATCTGGTGGGCGGCGTTCAGGGCTTCCTCAAGGTCGCCGGTCTCAAGAATGCCCTTCTGTTCGGTAAATTTGCCCCAGATGCCCGCATAACAATCCGCCTGAAGCTCCACACGCACCGACATCTTGTTGGCGTCCGTCTGGCTCATCGACTGACGGCGGCGGTTGAACTCAGGCAGAACGCCGGTCAGGTTCTGGATGTGGTGGCCGACCTCATGAGCAATCACGTAAGCCTGCGCGAAATCGCCAGCCGCGCCGAAACGCTGGTCCAGTTCCTTGAAGAAGCTGGTATCGAGATAGACCTTACGGTCGCCCGGGCAATAGAACGGACCGCTGGCAGCGGAAGCATAACCACAGGCGGAAGACACCTGCCCGGAGAACAGAACCAGCGTCGGCTTCTGATAGGTTTCGCCTGCCGACTGGAAAATGCCGCTCCACGTATCCTCGGTCTCGGCAAGAACGGTGCGGACGAAGGCGGTCGTCTCGTCGGACGATTGCCCCTGTGGTCGCGTGCCGGACTGCTGGGTCCCCGATTGCGTCGTACCGCCGCCATCCATCGACAGATCGCCGCCGGTCAGCAGCGTCAGTGGGTTGATGCCGAGCACCCAGCTGATCAACAGAATGACCAGAAGACCGCCAATCCCGATACCGCCGCCGCGACGCCCGATTGGCACGCGCATCCCGCCTCGGGAAAAAGGATCACTCGGCCCCGCCGACATGCCGCGCCGATCCTCAATATTGTCCGACTGGCGGCGCCCTCTCCATTCCATGCTATTCTCCCGGCGACTATCGCCTCAACAAGCTGCCTTATAACGGCACTATAATACATCTTGTTCCGGAAGAAAGCAGAGGCGGTCAGCGGAGTCTTTCATGCGGCTCTGCGTCTTTGTTTCAGTACGGTCAGAAGCAGGAAGGCAAAGACCAGAGCGCCGGCGGAAATGACCACAAATCCCGCTCCGCCGCCACCGAAAGCAACCTTATTCATGAGGCGTCCGGGAACGAAGGTGAATCCTCCCGCAATCACGATGCCGCCCAGATAAACGCTCTGCATAATCCGCATATGGCGTCTGATATCGCCACGCCGGGCGAAGTAGATCGATTGCAGACAGCCATATATCGTGAAAGCGGAGAGCAGATGGATCGGGCTGAAACCGTAAAACATCCTCAATTCATGGATGAAGAAGGTCGAAACGGAAGTCGAAACCATCAGCAGCACCCAGATCTTGCCGAGCAGCCGGTGGATGGCGGTTCCCTTGGGACGCAGGAAGATGAAGGCCCCGAGAATGGCTGCGGGCATGACGGTGGCGACATGGAATTGCACGGCAAGCGGTGCGTCTAACAGAGGCTGGAATGACATGGGTGCTGTTTCGGCTCGGTTGAAATCACCGGCAATTTCGGCGAAACATGCGGACAGGAAAAACGGATTGGCGCCATCAGCAGGAAAACTTCGTGGATCACCCGTATCTGCAATCCACGCTTCGTGAAATGCACGCCGTTCTGCAATCGCGCAGGCTGTGGCTGACATTCCTTGCGGTACTGGCGATCTTCATCGTGACCGGGCCCTTCGGAACGAGCGAAACCATGAGCTTCGCCGACCGGTTGCTTTACTGGACAATCATTCAGGCCGGCGCCTGGATATTTGCCATATCCTTTTCCATCATCGCCAAAACGATCCTATCAGGCCACATCGACAACATGCTGGCACGCATGATGATCGGCTCGCTGACCGCGGCACTCCCGATCGGGCTGCTGCTCACCATCACCAATCAGATTTTCTACGGCAAGGAGATGGGCTTAACACCGGCTTTGAAAAGCAGCCTCTCATCCCTCCCCCTCTGCGCGATCTTTTGCCTGTTGAGTTACCTCACAACCTGCCAGTCCTTCGAAAAAGCGGCGGAGGCTGAAACGGGCACAGATGCAAATGCAGATCGGGAGGTCAAAGGCATCATCCCCTTGCTGGAACGATTGCCGCCGCAAAAACGCGGAGAATTGTTGCGACTATCGGTTCAGGATCATTACACGCAAATCGTCACCACGCGCGGGCAGCAGCTGGTTCTGCTGCGTTTTGCCGATGCGCTGAAAGAACTCGGCCATACGGCGGGTCTGCAGGTGCATCGTTCCCACTGGATTGCCGATGCCGACTTTATTTCCCTGCGCAAGCAGACAGGCCGTCTGCACATCATTACAAGAGATGGCACGGAGATCCCCGTCAGCCGCTCTTACACCGCGGCGGTACAGGCCCGTTTTGCCGCGCTTGCCCCTGCCCGTTAAGAGTTTCTGTCGATTCCGGAATTTATGGGGTTCCGTTCTCAAAAACATTTGCCTATAAGCCGCTTCTAGCCTGAAAACATTTGAATTGCGCTCCCCGGCCGGTGATCTTCCACCCTGGCCGGTGTTTTGCGCAACCGAAAAGCGGAACGAGAGAGCCCATGCCGAAGCGCCAAGATATCAAGTCCATCCTCATCATCGGCGCGGGACCGATCGTTATCGGTCAGGCATGTGAATTCGATTACTCCGGCACGCAGGCCTGTAAGGCGCTGAAGGAAGAAGGTTACCGGGTCATTCTGGTCAACTCCAACCCGGCGACGATCATGACCGATCCAGGTCTCGCGGACGCCACCTACGTCGAGCCGATCACCCCTGAGGTCGTGGCCAAGATCATTGCAAAGGAGCGTCCCGACGCGCTGCTGCCGACCATGGGCGGCCAGACCGCGCTCAACACCGCGCTTTCTCTTAAGCGCATGGGCGTTCTCGACCGCTACAATGTCGAAATGATCGGCGCGAAGCCCGAAGCCATCGACATGGCTGAAGACCGGGCCCTCTTCCGCGAAGCCATGGCCCGCATCGGCCTTGAAACCCCGCGCTCGATGCTCGCCAACGCCACGGAAATCAAGGATGCAGACCGCAAGAAGCATGAAGCTGCGCGGGCGGAACTGAAGGGCAAGCTCTCCGGCCCCGAACTCGACAAGGCGCTGGACGACCTCGAAAACCAGTGGAACCTCGGCGAAACCGACCGCAAGCAGCGTTACATGGCCCACGCCATGGCCATTGCCGCCCAGGCCATCGATCATGTCGGCCTGCCCGCCATCATCCGCCCGTCGTTTACGCTGGGCGGCACGGGCGGCGGCATTGCCTATAACCGCTCGGAATTCTTCGACATCGTCTCCGGCGGCCTCGACGCCTCGCCGACGACGGAAGTTCTGGTCGAAGAATCGGTTCTGGGCTGGAAGGAGTATGAGATGGAAGTCGTCCGCGACACCGCGGACAACTGCATCATCATCTGCTCCATCGAAAACATCGATCCGATGGGCGTCCACACCGGTGACTCCATCACTGTCGCGCCAGCGTTGACGCTGACCGACAAGGAATACCAGATCATGCGCAACGCCTCAATTGCGGTGCTGCGTGAGATCGGCGTCGAGACCGGCGGCTCCAACGTGCAGTTCGCCGTCAACCCGAAGGACGGCCGCCTCGTCGTCATCGAAATGAACCCGCGCGTGTCGCGCTCCTCTGCGCTGGCTTCCAAGGCAACCGGCTTCCCGATCGCCAAGATCGCCGCCAAACTGGCCATCGGCTACACGCTGGACGAACTCGAAAACGACATCACCGGCGGCGCCACCCCGGCATCGTTCGAACCGTCCATCGACTACGTCGTCACCAAGATCCCGCGTTTCGCCTTCGAGAAGTTCCCGGGCGCGTCGCCGATCCTCACCACCGCGATGAAGTCGGTCGGTGAAGTCATGGCCATCGGCCGTACCTTTGCGGAATCCCTGCAGAAGGCGCTGCGCGGTCTCGAAACCGGCCTTACCGGTCTCGATGAAATCGAAATTCCCGGTTACGAAGAGGGCGAAGGCTCCAAGAACGCGATCCGTGCTGCCATCGGCACGCCGACGCCGGATCGCCTGCGCATGGTCGCCCAGGCGCTGCGCATGGGCATGACCGAAGAGGAAGTCCACGAGAACTCGAAGATCGACCCCTGGTTCATCGCCCAGTTCAAGGCCATCGTCGATACGGAAGCCCGCATCCGCGAGCACGGGCTGCCACAGGACGCCGAAAACCTGCGCATGCTAAAGGCCATGGGCTTCTCCGATGCCCGCCTCGCCAGCCTGACCTCCAAGCGTCCGAAGGAAGTGGCCGAACTGCGCAACAGCCTGAACGTCCGCCCGGTCTTCAAGCGCATCGACACCTGCGCCGCCGAATTCGCCTCGCCGACCGCCTACATGTATTCGACCTATGAAATACCCTTCGTCGGCGCCGCCCGCTCTGAAGCGCAGGTCTCCGACCGCAAGAAGGTCGTCATCCTCGGCGGCGGCCCGAACCGTATCGGCCAGGGCATCGAGTTCGATTATTGCTGCTGCCACGCAGCCTTCGCGCTGAAGGATGCCGGCTTTGAAGCGATCATGATCAACTGCAACCCGGAAACGGTGTCCACCGACTACGACACTTCCGACCGCCTCTATTTCGAGCCGCTGACGGCCGAAGACGTGATCGAGATCATGCGCGCCGAACAGGAAAAGGGTGAACTCGTCGGCGTCATCGTGCAGTTCGGTGGCCAGACGCCGCTGAAGCTTGCAGAAGCGCTGGAAAAGAACGGTATCCCGATCCTCGGCACCGCGCCTGACATGATCGACCTTGCCGAAGACCGCGACCGCTTCCAGAAGCTCTTGATGAAGCTCGATCTGGCCCAACCGAACAATGGCATCGCCTATTCGGTCGAGCAGGCCCGCCTTGTCGCTTCTGAAATCGGCTTCCCGCTGGTGGTTCGCCCGTCCTACGTTCTGGGTGGCCGCGCCATGCAGATCATCCATTCGGAAGGCCAGCTCCAGACCTACCTGCTCGACACGGTTCCGGGTCTCGTACCCGAGGACATCAAGCAGCGTTACCCGAACGACAAGACCGGCCAGATCAACACCCTGCTCGGCAAGAACCCGCTGCTGTTCGACAGCTACCTGACCAACGCCGTTGAAGTGGACGTCGACGCGCTGTGCGATGGCGAAAACGTCTTCGTATCCGGCATCATGGAGCACATCGAAGAGGCTGGCATCCACTCGGGCGACTCGGCCTGCTCGCTGCCTTCGCGTTCGCTCAGCAAGGAAACGCTCGACGAACTGGAGCGCCAGACGACGGCGCTTGCCAAGGCGCTCAAGGTTGGCGGCCTGATGAACGTTCAATACGCCATCAAGGACGGCACGATCTACGTTCTCGAAGTCAACCCGCGCGCTTCGCGTACCGTGCCTTTCGTCGCGAAAACAATCGGCGCGCCGATCGCCAAGATCGCCGCCCGCGTCATGGCGGGCGAGAAGCTCGATCCGGCGATTGCCGCTTACGGCGAGAAGCCTGATCCGCGTAACCTCAAGCACATTGCCGTCAAGGAAGCCGTCTTCCCCTTCGCGCGCTTCCCCGGCGTCGACATTCTGCTCGGACCGGAAATGCGCTCGACCGGTGAAGTCATCGGCCTCGACACTGATTTCGCGCTCGCCTTCGCCAAGAGCCAGCTCGGCGCCGGTGTCGACCTGCCGCGCTCCGGCGCGGTCTTCGTCTCGGTCCGTGATGAGGACAAGGAAGGCGTTCTGCCCGCCATCCGCATTCTCGTGGAAAGCGGCTTCAGAGTGCTGGCCACCGGCGGCACCCAGCGTTTCCTTGCCGAAAAGGGCATCAACGCCGAAAAGATCAACAAGGTGCAGGAAGGCCGTCCGCATATCGAGGACGCAATCCGCAACCGTCAGGTCCAGCTCGTCATCAACACCACCGACAGCAACAAGGCGATTTCCGACTCGAAGTCGCTGCGCCGCGCAACGTTGATGCAGAAGGTGCCCTATTACACGACGATGGCAGGTGCCGAAGCAGCCGCCCTCGCCATCAAGGCGCTGAAGGCCGGCAATCTGGAAGTGAAGCCGCTGCAGAGCTACTTCAACTAAGAGATCAGCAAGAAAGCCTGACGAACTGAATAAACGCCGGAACGCCGCGAACCACCAGGTTGGCGGCGTTTCTCATTGCGTAATACACCTGCAATCCAACGCCGGTATCAAAAAAAACATCATTTCCACCCGCAGGCCGATGACGATTTTTCCCTGTCCCGAGAATTCTCCGCCATCGCCGATCACCCAGTTCCTGAACCCGCATCTGGAGCAAAAGCATGACTGGACGACCGCCCGGCCCGATCCGTGTAGCTTTCCCACTGCGCATCGAACCGGTGATTTTGAATGCTGTCCGCCAGACTGCGAGCGACGAGCTGCGCAGCATTAACGCGCAGATCGAAATTCTTCTGAAAGAAGCCCTTAGGCAGCGTGAGCGAGAGGTAGGCCATGACACGGGCCAAAAATCGAACGAGAGCGAATAGCATCTGAAACGGCAGGCTTTAAGCCGCCAGTGCTTCCCGGACGCAGTTGCGGCCTTCGCTCTTGGCGCGGTACAGCGCGCGGTCGGCCATGTCGGCCAGCGTCTGGAGATCACAGTGTATCTCGCCGCTTGTCGCAATGCCGATGCTGATTGTCACACCGACACGCAGCCCGCCGCAGTCCACCTCTTTCAAAGCAACCGCGTTGCGAATGCGCTCGCCTATCATTGACGCCTTTTGGCTTCCTGCGCCGGGCAGGAAGATGATGAATTCCTCGCCGCCATAACGAGCCAGCACGTCGCCACTGCGAATACTGCCGCCGATCCGCTTTGCCACTTCCTGCAGGACGCTGTCACCGACGGAATGGCCGAAGCGGTCGTTGATCGATTTGAAGTGATCGATATCGAGCAGCATTGTCGCATCGGTGGGATCAGGCCTTGTGGGCATCGTCTGAAAGAAGAAGCGCCTGTTCTTCACGCCTGTCAGCGGATCGGTATTGGCAAGGATCAACAGTTTCCGCTCCGAGCGTTCAGCCACCAGCACCATCACGAACAGGGCAATCGCAAAGTTGAGCATAATGATGAGGAAGAACGCATTGACGATGTTGATGGAGGCGAGAGAGGGTGAAAGCACCCCCTTTACCACCAGAAGTGAAATCAGCCCCGAGACGGTGGTGATCGCGCCCAGCGCGATGCGGGAAAGAAGCGGCTCCTTGCGCCAGCCGCTAAACAGCACCGCGGCCGTGCCGAGATAGGCAAGCGCCGCACAGCCATTGAACAGCGCAGCGCGCAACGCATTGTTCTCCGCCACCTCATACGCGATGACAATCCCGAGAACCACGACAAGACAAGTCCCAAGCAGAGTTTTCTGCGATACAAAACGGCCGTCGCTCAACGTTTTAAGACCAAGCCAGATAAGCGCATAACCTGCAATACCGGATACGATACTGCCCAACCGCCACAAGGCCGGCGACAATATCTTCCACTCGCCATATCCGGCAAGCGTTGAGCCGACGGCCATTGCCGCAAAGCCCGCGGCAAGAGTGACAGGACCGCGCAGGCCGCGATTGGTCAGCATCAAATAGATAAAACTCATTAGCCCCACGATGTAGGAGCATTTTTGCATTAGTATGACTGTTGCAAGGTCAAGTTCACCAAGCATAATACGCTCGTCTATAAATATTTTGATGAGACATATAAAATGACTCGAATAAATTTCAATTAAAACGAAAAACTAACGATGCGTAAAGCATAACAACGCCAAGTTGATATTCGATAGAATATATACTTAGAAAAGACTATTCAAAATTTCTTACATAAAGCATGTCCTGTTTGAATTTCTTGATTTCCATCTCTTTAGCCTGCTCATCAGGGAGGCGAAGCAGGTAGGATGGGTGCACGGTGACAAAAAGCGTCCGCCCTTCTTGCATTGGCAAGGGACGGCCGCGAATCTCCGAGACCTTTTCTTTGCCGCCGGTCAGCGCATATAGCGCCGTTGCACCCATCGCAACGATCAGCTTCGGCTGAACAAGCGCGATTTCCTGGTTGAGCCACCAGCGGCATTGCTCCACTTCCCCCGCATTCGGCCGCTGGTGGATGCGCCGTTTGCCGCGCGTTTCGTATTTGAAGTGTTTCACGGCATTGGTAACGTAAAGCCCGCCGCGGTCCACACCGATCTCTCTGAGCGTCCTGTCGAACAGCTGGCCTGCGGGGCCGACAAAAGGTTTTCCGGCCAGATCCTCGTGATCGCCCGGCTGCTCACCGACGACCATGATCTTCGCGTTTTCCGGCCCGTCACCAAAAACGGTCTGCGTCGCCTTGCAATGCAGGGCACACCGTGTGCAGTGGCGCGCTTCATGCGCCAGCGAAGCAAGCGTGCCATCCGGCAAAGGTGGCTGCTCTTCCCGTGCGGAAGCCGCTGCCTGGAGGCGATGGTGAAACGGCTTCGGTTGGCTCGCCTCCTTCGCCGCCATCTCCAGCACCCGCGCCTCCGCACCCAGAATCAGGTCAGGGATGAGCTCGGCTTCCGGCAGATTCTTCCAGTATTTCTTCGGCATCTCCGCTGTCATGGCCTTGATCTTCAAGCGGGCCGGGTTGAAAATATTGGCGTAATAGGTCCGCCAGAGATCGTCCGTTTCATCCTTGAGATCAGGCTTGGCGGCAGCCTCCCGTGATGTCTGCAGCAGGTTTCCGTCCCATCGGGCGCTGCCCTTCGGCGAGACAATCAACCAGTCCATGTCGGTGAAGCGACGTTGAAAAAACGGAGCCGTACGTTCGATGATGAAATGGTCCGGTTCGAACCACGCCACGAATCGCCGTCGCCCGCCCTGCCCTTGCGGCAATGGCAGCTCCTTGAAACGCACGAAGGCCGTCATCTTGTGATAATCGCGACGGACAGACTTTTCGAGCAGCCGCACATCGGAAACATCCGGATCGGACTTGAACTGCAGCAGGGCCCGATCCCGTTTCAGCCGCCACAATAACCTGTAGAGCAGCGCGAAACGGCCGGGATCGCTGTGGCAGATGACGGCCTGCGCCAGTGCGACAAATGCGGCAGATACGGAAACCGGGGCGGCGCCCTCCGTTGGCAATGGCGCACCGGAAAAGTCGAGAAGCCCAAATCCGTCATCCTGCAGCCGCCAGTCGATCTTCCCCGGCGGTATATTGGCCGCAAGCGCCGCGCGCGCAGCATCGCGCCACTCGGTGAAATCCCCCCGCCCCTCCAGCATCGGGCCATACATCACAACAACGACAATTGTTCAGGCTGCGGCGCAAACATCGCGCGCAGATCCGGCCGTTCGATCAGCTTGCCCGGTGTCCATCCCTCCGCGACGATAAAGGCCTTCACCTTTTTGAGAGATACGCCGAAGCGGGCGATATCTTCCAGCCGCAGGCTGCGGAACTTCCGCGACGAGAGAATCGAGGCAACCGTCTTGGTGCCGAAACCGGGTACACGCAGCAACATTTCGCGATCCGCCGCATTGACGTTTACCGGAAACTGATCGCGATGCTTCAATGCCCAGGCAAGCTTCGGGTCGATGTCAAGATCCAGCATGCCGTTTCCGCCGATAGCGGTTATCTCGCCGATATCGAAACCGTAAAAACGATAAAGCCAGTCCGCCTGATAGAGGCGGTGTTCGCGCATCAGCGGCGGCTTGATGAGTGGCAGGTTCTTCGACGAATCCGGAATTGGGCTGAACGCCGAATAATAGACGCGCCGCAGACCATAGCTTCCATAGAGCCGCGCGCTGGTGGAAAGAATGGTGCTGTCATCGGCGCCGTCGGCGCCCACGATCATCTGCGTGCTCTGTCCGGCGGGCGCAAAACGCTTGGTTTTTCGCGTTCTGACGGTAGGCTCGCCCGCCTCCTCGATCTTCAGGCGAATATCGGCCATAGAGCGGCGAATATTGGCGGGCTGCTTTTCCGGCGCAAAACGGCCGATGCCGCTATCGGTGGGCAACTCGATGTTGATCGACAACCGGTCCGCATAAAGCCCCGCCTCCTCGATCAATTTCGGAGACGCTTCCGGGATGGATTTTAGGTGGATGTATCCACGAAAGCCATGGGTGACCCGCAGTTCACGCGCCACACGCACCATCTCCTCCATCGTGTGATCAGAGGAACGGATGATACCCGAGGACAAGAACAACCCTTCAATATAGTTGCGCCGGTAAAATTCGAGCGTCAGCCACACCACCTCTTCTGCGGTAAACCGCGCCCGTTCCACATTGCTGGAAGAACGGTTGATGCAATAGGCGCAATCATAGATGCAGAAATTGGTGAGCAGGATTTTCAGGAGCGATATGCAGCGCCCATCCGGCGCATAGGCATGACAGATGCCAGACCCTTCTGTCGAGCCCAATCCGCCAGAGGCTGCGGAGTTCCGTTTCGCCGTCCCGCTCGATGCGCAGGAGGCGTCGTATTTCGCGGCGTCAGAGAGAATGGCCAGCCGTTGCCTGATTGACTTCTTCATAATAATGTTCACTATATGTTCTCTTAAAGATTGTCAATCAGGATGTTCAAGTCATTGGAAAGACGAAGAAATATTGATGCCTCAAATTTGCTGGCATTTCGCTGTCGTCTTCTGATATAGTCCGCTCAGTTATGATTTTGGCATGGTTCCGGAGTTCCCCTCCGGAACCTGTTTCTTTTTGTGTCTGCAGGTAAAGCGACCGGAATGCGAAGGATAAAAAAATGGTAGAAAAAGTACCGATGACCCAGGGTGGATTCGTCAAGCTTCAGGAGGAGCTTCGCTGGCGCCAGCAGGAGGAACGCCCCCGCATCATCGAGGCGATTGCGGAAGCGCGCGCCCATGGCGACCTTTCGGAAAACGCCGAGTACCATGCTGCCAAGGAAGCGCAGAGCCATAACGAGGGCCGCATCACGGAACTCGAAGATCTGACGGCGCGCGCTGAAGTCATCGACCTTTCCAAGATGTCGGGTTCGAAGATCAAGTTCGGTGCCACTGTGAAGCTGGTTGACGAAGACAGCGATGAGGAAAAGACCTATCAGATCGTCGGCGACCAGGAAGCCGACGTAAAGGCCGGCCGTATTTCCATCTCTTCGCCGATTGCCCGCGCCCTGATCGGCAAGGAAGTTGGCGACAGCATCGAAGTCAACGCGCCTGGCGGCGCCAAGGGTTACGAGATCCTCGCGGTTCAGTGGGGCTGATTGCCCCATGCAATGCGCCCGCCAGCGGGCGCATTGCTTTTGACCTGTTGCTCCCCTGAACCAGCCGCAAAGACGGAAGCCCATCTTGTCCCACGTCAGCCTGAAAGATGTGCAGGTGCTTGCGCCGAATTTCAAACGCAGGCTCTCCGGCGTCACCTCTACAATCGTTCAGCTGATACCGGTGCAGAACCGGCTGGGACAGAAGGTCGCCACCATCGGCCCCGGCCTGCCGCCGCATCTGCCGCATTTGCGTTTCCGCGACCTGTGGCGGCTCTGGCAAGGCGGCCCGTTTGGCGGCCCGCGCATCTGGCATGCCCGCCGCAACCTCGAAATGTTGCCTGGAATTTTCATGCGTGATGTGCTGCGCATGAAGGTGAAGCTTCTCTTCACCTCGGCCGCGCAGAGGCGGCATTCCGCCTACACCCGTTTCCTGATCTCCAGGATGGATGCCGTGGTGGCCACCAACATCCGCTCGGGCTCATTTCTTGAAGCGCCCCATCGCGTTGTCATGCATGGCGTGGATACCGAACTTTTCCACCCGGCAACCGGTCCTGAGGACACGATAGCCGCGACCGGCTTGCCGGGACAATATCTGATCGGCTGCTTCGGGCGGGTCCGCCACCAGAAGGGCACCGATCTTTTCGTGCGTGCCATGATCGAACTTCTGCCCGCCTATCCGCAATGGACAGCTGTGGTTTCAGGCCGCGTGACAGCGGAACACAAGGCTTTTGCCGAAACCCTTGAAGCAGATGTCAGGGCCGCCGGCCTCTCAGATCGTATCGTGTTTCAGGGTGAAGTTGATGACATCAAGCCGTGGTACAGGCGGCTGACGCTCTATGTCGCGCCTTCGCGCAACGAGGGCTTCGGGCTGACTCCGCTTGAAGCAATGGCCTCGGAAACGGCCGTCGTCGCCAGCAATGCCGGTGCCTACGAGGAAATGATCGTCAAGGGCGAGACCGGGGCGGTTGTTGAAGCGGGGGACTATGCTTCGCTGAGGGATGCGATAAAGACCTATCTCGCCGATCCCGCCATGGCCAAAGTCCATGCGAGTACCGGACTTGCGCATGTGCGCAGCACTTTTCCGCTGGAAAAAGAAGCGGCCAGTCTTGGCGAAGTCTATGAGGCGTTGCGGCGGGGGTAATGCGTCGCAAACCGGAAAATCAGATTTCCACGAGACCGACGCGCTTGACCTGACGGATGGTCAGCATGGTGCGCACCGTATCGACATTCTCATCCGCAGTCAGAACCTCGATGACGAAGTCCTGAAATTCCGTCAGGTTTCTTGCGACGCAATGTAACAGGAAGTCGCTTTCGCCGGATACCATCCAGGCCTGGCGCACGAGAGGCCACCCGGCCGTCGCCGCGGCAAAGGCCTTCAGATTGCTGTCCGACTGGCGCTTGAGACCGATCATGCAGAAGGCGACGAGATCAAAACCGAGCTTCGGCGCGTTCAACATGGCGTGATAACCCTCGATTACCCCCGCCTCCTCGAGCTTGCGGACGCGCCTCAGGCACGGAGGAGCCGAGATACCCACCCTTTCGGCCAGTTCCACATTGGTCATGCGCCCGTCGCGCTGCAATTCGCGCAGGATTTTCAGATCGATGGCATCGAGTTCGACGCTGGTCACGGAGGAGTACCTCGTTAAGCTGGAGAACTTCCTTGTACTATTCGGCGCGGGATTCGCAACAATATGCCG
Source organism: Agrobacterium sp. 5Ca39 (assembly GCF_055382365.1). Classification (NCBI taxonomy): domain Bacteria; kingdom Pseudomonadati; phylum Pseudomonadota; class Alphaproteobacteria; order Hyphomicrobiales; family Rhizobiaceae; genus Agrobacterium; species Agrobacterium sp. 5Ca39. The sequence goes on from NZ_AP026436.1 coordinate 1,809,816, forward strand.
CCAGCCGGTCACAAAATTGCGCGTGCATCCACAACTGCCTTGTTGGTAACGCAAGGCTGCCCTTGAATAAAGGCACTAGACAACCTTAAATACCCGCCAACGAAGGGGTTATGGCCCGTCCGCCCTGCCGCGGCTGGAAGGCCCTCGCTGAAGACCCTGCTATTGAGAAGGAAATTTCCCATGTCTGCCCGCCATACCAAGGTATTGATCATCGGCTCCGGTCCCGCAGGCTACACGGCGGCGATCTACGCGGCGCGCGCAATGCTGAAGCCGGTGCTGATCGCCGGCATGGAACAGGGCGGTCAGCTGATGATCACCACCGATGTCGAGAATTACCCGGGCTTTGCAGACCCTATCCAGGGCCCGTGGCTGATGGACCAGATGCTGAAGCAGGCGACGCATGTCGGCGCGGAAATCGTCAGTGACCTGGTGACCGAAGTTGAAACCAGCGTTCGCCCGTTCGTCGTGAAGACCGATTCTGGCCAGGTATGGACCGCCGACACGCTGATCATCGCCACCGGCGCCAAGGCCAAGTGGCTCGGCATCGAGAGCGAGCAACATTTCCAGGGCTTCGGCGTTTCCGCCTGCGCCACCTGCGATGGTTTCTTCTATCGCAATAAGGATGTGATCGTGGTGGGCGGCGGCAATTCCGCCGTGGAAGAGGCGCTTTATCTCGCCCATATCGCCAAGTCGGTAACGGTCGTGCACAGACGCGACAGCTTCCGTTCGGAAAAAATCCTTCAGGAACGGCTCTTTGCCAAGGACAACGTCAATATCCTCTGGAACACGGAAGTTGCCGAAATTACCGGCGCGCCCGCAAAACCGCCGATGCCGCCCTCCGTTTCCGGCGTCAAGCTGCGCGACACCAGAACCGGCGCGATCAGCGAAAGGCCCATTGACGGCGTCTTCGTCGCCATCGGCCACGCGCCTGCCGTGGAGCTCTTCAAGGGCAAGGTGAAGCTGAAGGACAACGGTTATATGTGGACCGCTCCCGATTCCACCGCCACCGACGTGGAAGGCATTTTCGCGGCCGGCGACGTCACCGACGACATCTACCGTCAGGCAATCACCGCCGCCGGCATGGGCTGCATGGCCGCGCTGGAAGCGGAACGTTATCTCACCGCGCATCAACCGCTTGCTGTCGCAGCGGAATAACTGAAAGGCAGGATAGGCATGGCAATGCCATTGGACTGGGATAAACTGCGCATATTTCATGCCGCAGCCGAAGCAGGGTCTTTCACCCATGCTGCCGACAAGCTGCATTTGTCCCAGTCGGCCATCAGCCGCCAGGTCAGCGCGCTGGAGCAGGATGTCGGCGTCAAGCTGTTTCATCGCCACGCCCGCGGCCTGATTCTTACCGAACAGGGCGAACTGCTCTATCGCACCGCTCACGATGTGCTGCTGAAGCTCGAAACGGTGAAGATGCAACTCACCGAAACGACGGAAAAGCCCAGCGGCAAGCTGCGCGTCACGACGACGGTGGGCCTCGGTCAGGGCTGGCTGACGGACAAGGTGCAGGAATTCCTGCAGCTCTATCCGGAAATGTCGATCCAGCTCATTCTCGACAATGAGGAGCTGGATGTGAATATGCGCCACGCGGATTGCGCCATTCGCCTGCGCCAGCCCCAGCAATCGGACCTCATCCAGCGCAAGCTGTTCACGGTGCACATGCACGTCTATGCCGCGCCGTCTTACATCAATCGCCATGGCGAGCCCCAGTCGGTTGAGGATTTGGACAACCATCGCATCATCTCGTTTGGCGAACCCGCGCCGAACTACCTGCTAGATGTCAACTGGCTCGAAAATGCCGGGCGGTCTTCCGACAATACCCGCACCCCGCATCTGCAGATCAACAGCCAGACCTCGATCAAGCGCGCCTGCCTGCTGGGAATAGGTATCGCCTGCTTGCCGGATTACATTGTCGGCCGGGACCCCGGCCTCATCCAGTTATCGCTCGCGGCCGACATTCCGTCATTCGACACCTATTTCTGCTATCCGGACGAGATGAAAAATGCTGCAAAGCTGAAGGCCTTCCGCGATTTTATCGTCGCCAAGGCGCGCAACTGGAATTTCTGACGTTTAAATAGCCGAACGGATGAAATAGACGTTATTTTTCAAGGAGATACAGGGGAATTCATGGAAGGGCGACCAGTCGCCCTTCGCCAACTTTGCACATAAAATATACCTGAAATATCGAGGCCTGCACCCGACGCATGCCTGACCTGCACAAAAAAGAATTGTTTCGTGCACAAAAAAGCACCATATCGCTCTCAGCTGATGCACACGGTGGCTTTTCCTCCCAGTTCCACCGCATCAGCTGTTCCCCTCTGGAGGTTTTTGACCTTCACACTTAAAGGGCCCTGGATACATCCGGCGGCCCTCTTTTTTTACCCGCAAGAATTTTCTCCAAATTGGCGAAATATCGGATGATGCAACCTTGTTTTGCATTGTCGCTCCCACCATATCTTGGTTGGCTGTCACGCTCGCTCAGGCACGCGACAGCTGTTCCCCTCTGGAGGTTTTGACCTTCAAACTTATCAGGCCGCGGAAATATCCAGCGGCCTTTTTTTTGCCGATGCCACCGCGCCCGTGCGGTCCTCACAGAGACGTGACTTGTATATCGATAATGGTCGATATAAATATCGGGTATGTCAGATATTGAAGAAACCCCAATGAACCCGGAGGAAGTCCTCAAAGCCCTTTCGCACCCCGCACGGCTGAAATTTCTGGAATGGCTGAAGTCTCCGGAAAGCTACTTCTGTCAGGAGCATCCGCTCAGCATGGGTGTTTGCGCCAACCAGTTTCAGATCAGCGGCCTGTCGCAATCCACCGTCTCCTCGCATCTTGCGGTACTGCAGGCGGCGGGCCTGATAAGGTCGAAGAAGGTGGGGCAATGGGTGTTTTTTGAGCGCAACGAGGAAACCATCGATGCTTTCCGCAATTATCTGCAAACCAATCTCTGAGCCTCCCAAGCTTTGAGCCCCGGGGTGCCGGACCGGAACCGCGACACGGTTTCGCACCGGCACCCATATCAGGATAGCGCGCCTGCCGCGCAATTTCGCCAACCGACCAGAAAGTGAAGTCGCATGACCAGTCTTTTCGAACCGGCACAGGCCGGCGATATCGCACTCGCCAACCGCATCGTCATGGCCCCTCTCACCCGCAATCGCTCCCCGGGCGCCATTCCCAACAATCTCAACGCCACCTATTACGAGCAGCGGGCGACAGCCGGCCTGATCGTCACTGAAGGCACGCCCATTTCCCAGCAGGGCCAGGGTTACGCCGATGTTCCCGGTCTTTATAAGCGGGAAGCGATTGAAGGCTGGAAAAAGATCACTGACGGCGTTCATTCGGCGGGCGGCAAGATCGTTGCCCAAATCTGGCACGTGGGCCGAATTTCCCACACCTCGCTGCAGCCGCATGGCGGCCAGCCGGTCGCCCCCTCGGCCATCACCGCCAAATCGAAGACCTATATCATCAATGATGACGGCACCGGTGCCTTTGCCGAAACCTCCGAGCCCCGTGCCCTCACCATCGACGATATCGGCCTCATCCTCGAGGATTACCGCAGCGGCGCGCGCGCGGCACTGGAGGCCGGTTTCGACGGCGTCGAAATCCATGCCGCCAATGGTTACCTGATCGAGCAGTTCCTGAAATCCAGCACCAACCAGCGCACGGATGATTACGGTGGCTCCATCGAAAACCGCGCTCGCTTCCTGCTGGAAGTCGTCGACGCGGTGGCGGAAGAGATCGGCGCCGGCCGCACCGGCATCCGCCTCTCGCCAGTTACCCCTGCCAACGATATTTTCGAGGCTGATCCGCAACCGCTCTATAATTACGTGGTTGAGCAGCTGGGCAAGCGCAATCTCGCCTTCATCCATGTCGTAGAAGGTGCGACGGGCGGTCCGCGCGATTTCAAGCAGGGCGACAAGCCTTTCGATTACGCGTCCTTCAAGGCGGCTTATCGCAATGCCGGCGGCAAGGGCCTGTGGATCGCCAACAATGGTTACGACAGGCAGAGCGCCATCGAAGCCGTGGAAAGTGGCAAGGTTGATGCCGTTGCTTTCGGCAAGGCCTTCATCGCCAATCCTGATCTGGTGCGCCGCCTGAAAAACGACGCGCCGCTGAATGAACCGAACCAGCCGACCTTCTATGGCGGCGGCGCCGAAGGTTACACCGACTATCCGGCCCTCGCCCAATAGCAATGAAAAAGACGCCGCATCGTTGAAAAGCGATGCGGCGTTTTCGTTCATTGCGCGCTTCTCGCCTGCCGGGCGGCAAAATCGGAAAAGGCGCCCATTACGAAGGCATTGGGCAGATGCAGCGCCTGCAACAGCCCATTGCCCGTTTCCCGACCGGTGCTCATCAGCGCCACCTGCAGACAATAGATAGCAAGCAGCACCAGCGAACGGCCAAGATTGGGCCGCAGGTCCTCGTATCGCAAAGCGAGGACCGCCAACGACAGGATCGGAACGGCGATCAGAAGGCCGAGCCCCTTGTGCAGCGACAGCAGCGATCCATCGTAATAGATCGACAGCCCGGCCAGCAGCACCTGAGCGAAGATCAGCACGGGCACGCTTGCCGAAATCACGGCAAAGGCGCGACGCCTGGTCGACATTCCGTTCGCAACCGCGCCCATCACGCCCTGCCTTCGGCGTCGGCCGGATGCGCAAGGTTCGACGGCCGCGGCCTCTCGTCAAGGCAACCGAGACCCGCCAAAGTGGTCGCCACCGCAATGTCGATAGGTGTCTTCGGCTCGCTTCCAAGGAAATCTGTCAGCTTACGATTGCTCATCCTGATCGGCATCTGCCAGAGATATTGCATTTCCAGCACTTCGCGGAACAGCGGAACGAACGGCGCAACCATTTTGATGCCTGTCCAGGATAAACGTCGCCGCTTGACCGGATGGCCCACAACCCGCTCGATCGCTTCAATCAGTTGCAGCCCGTCGAAATCCCAGAAACCTTCCATGTGATAGACGGCAAAGGCCGGAAGCTCGTCTGCACGGTCGAGCAGTCGGCCAATGGTTTCCGCCACGTCAGGCAGATAAGCCCATTGGTGTCCTGCATGGCGGGCGGAAGGGTTCTGCACGCTGCGAACCGGCCTGCCGGGTCGCACCAGCATCTGCGAAAACCAGTTGTTTCTCGCATCCGGCCCAAAGAAGTCGCCCGCCCGGACGATCAGCACCGGCACGCCGCGCATTGAAGCCAGTTTAAGCCGCCGCTCCATCTCCACACGCAACGCGCCCTTGCGGGTAAAAGGCTTTTGGGGGCTCTCCTCGCTCAGCAGCGGAAAGGCGTCAGAGCCGAAATTATAGATGGTCCCCGGGAAAACAATCCTCGCCCCACAGCTTTCAGCAGCCGCGATCGTGTTGTCCAGCATCGGCAATACCTGCTTCTCCCAATCGCGGTATCCGGGAGGATTAACCGCATGGACGATCAGCCGAACACCTTGTGCCGCCTTCAAGACGTCCTGTCCGCTCATGGCGTCACCCACCACGAACTCGACATCGCCAGTGATGTGGGAAGCCCCCTTCCGCCGCGTCATCGCCCTCACGCGCCATCCCCGTTGCTGCAGCATACGGGAGACCTGGCCGCCGACACCCCCATTCACGCCCAGGACCAGCGCCAGTGGCCGATCATTCTCTGCTGAATCTGCGTTGTTTTCATATATCATCGCCGTACTCCTTGTTCTGGGATGGAGTATCGTCGCGTTTTGCGATATACGAAATTATCGAAATCAGTGGATCGGCTATACAAAATTTTATGAGCAAGAACCGCGACGTCAGCTGGGATTTTTATCGCACCTTCCTTAGCGTGCTGAGCGACGGTTCGCTGTCCGCCGCCGCCCGCGAGCTTGGCATCACCCAGCCGACGGCGGGACGTCATATCGGCGCGCTGGAAGAGGCCGTCGGCTTTCCTCTGTTCATCCGCTCGCCGCACGGCTTGATGCCGACGGAAGCAGCCCTTGCGCTCCGCCCCTATGCGGAAAATCTGGCGGCGACGACCGCCGCCCTCATGCGCGCGGCCTCCGGCGAAGTCGGCAAGATCGAAGGCACGGTGCGCATCAGCGCATCTGACATCATCGGCGTCGAAATGCTGCCGCCGATTATCACGGCCATGCAGGAGGTTCACCCGCGGCTTGAAATCGAGCTGTCATTATCAGATACGCTGGAAGACCTTCTAAGACGCGAGGCGGATATTGCCATTCGCATGACCGAGCCCCTGCAGGACGCGATCGTCATGCGTTACATCGGCAATTTCCGTCTGGGATTTCATGCGACGCGCGACTATCTGGCAAAAGCCGGAACGCCAAAGAGCATGGAAGACCTGAACCACCACCGGATGGTCGGTTTTGATCGCAAGACGCCGTTCATCCGGGCGGCCATCCAGCGGATGCGTTCGCTCGATCCTGACATCCCCGATGTTGAGGAAATTTCCTTCGAAATACGCGCCGACAGCAACCTTGCACAACTTGCCATGATCCGCGCCAGCGCGGGCATCGGCGTCTGTCAGATTGGCTTGGCCCGCAAGGACCCGCGACTGGTTCAGGTTCTGCCGAACATCGATATCCCGCTCCATACCTGGGTCGCGATGCACGAAAACCTCAAGACCTCACCGCGATGCCGCGCCGTCTTCAGCGCCCTGGTCGAAGGCCTCAAGGGTCATCTCAAGGAAACCGATCCGGGCGCGCCACCGAAACGGCGCTAAGGCAATACCGCGTCGATACGAGGCAGCCCGCGATCCGCACCTGAAAGGGACCGGCGGAACGGAAAAGCGATCCTGGTTTGCTTAAAATCCACGGATCGCCCGTCAGAATGGTTCGGCCTGCTGCGTTGTCTTGTCCACCACCTCGGCTTCCGGGCGATCGCCGCCCTGGCTGTATTCTTCATGCCAGTGGCCGCTCTCATCCTGATAGCTGATTTCCTCGTCATCGCCACCCACCTGCTGTTCGGCAGCGACGATGCGCGCAGCCTCGACGGCATCCGCATAGGTAGGAAATGTTTCGGAATAAGCGCCGTTCATGCGGTAGGCGAAGCCTCCGTCATGTTCGACGATTTCATACACCACTTTGGTCATGCATGTTCCTCCTGTTTCGGTAGGCGACATGGCAACCACAACCGCGCTTCAAGCATTGCACCCGATGGGGACACCGCGGCATGAGCAGCATGTCCTGCGACATCACTATCCTACCAAAAGCACTCAAGCGCAAATCCTGCTTGATCTGAGGGACGATACGTCACAGCCTGAGCCGATCCGGGGGAAGGGAAATCAATGGCGGGTTCTATTCTGAAACAGGAGCGTATGCTGCTTCTGGCGATACCGGCGGCAATCGTCGCCTATCTGGCCGAACATGCAATTTTCGAAGCGGGAAAGACGGCGACGATCATCGCTGCCGTCGTGCTGATCGGGCTCATTGTTCTCGTCTCGATGCGGGTTGCCCATCACGCCGAAATCCTGGCCGCCAAGGTGGGCGACCCCTATGGCACCATGATCCTGACGCTGTCGGCGGTTGCGGTGGAAGTGCTGATACTCGCCATCATCATGAGCGAATCCAGTTCACCCACGCTGGTGCGGGATACGATCTATTCCGCCGTGATGATCGACATCAACGGCATTCTTGGTCTCGCCGCGCTTCTTGGAGGCCTTCGCCACGGAGAACAGCCGTATAACGATGATTCCGGCAAGACCTATGGCGTGATGATCCTGACAGCCATGGGCATATCGATGATAGTGCCTGAGTTCATTCCTGAACAGAGCTGGCACATCTACTCAGTGTTCACAATCGTGGCGATGATTGCGCTTTATGCGCTGTTCCTCAAAATGCAGGTGGGCCCGCACAGCTATTTTTTCAGCTACACTTACCCTCGAAAGCCACATCCGGCCGGCCAGCCATCCGGCAGCCATGCGGAAGAGGACGATGAAGGCAACGTACCACTCTCCATCGGCCTCATCATCGCCGGCGTGGTTCTGATCGGCGTACTGGCGGAATTCATGTCCGCCTTCCTGGGCGAAAGCCTTGAAGGCACCAGCGCACCGCCAGCGCTGATGGCCGTAGTGGTGGCGACGATCTCGGCATCGCCGGAAATCCTCACCGCGCTCAGGTCCGCCCTGCGCAACCGTATGCAGGCCGTGGTCAATATCGCCATGGGCGCATCGCTCTCGACGGTCATCCTGACCGTGCCCGTGATGGAGGGTATCGCGCTCTATACCGGCCAGCCCTTCATCATGGCCATGACGCCCGTTCAGACCGTCATGGTCTTCATCACGCTCATCGCCGCCGCCATCAACCTCAATGACGGTGAAACCAACGCGATTGAAGGAATGACGCATTTCATTCTCTTCGCCACCTTCATCATGCTGCTGTTCCTGGGGCTTTGACCGAAACGAAAAAAGCCCGGCATCGCTGCCGGGCTTCTTCAATTGAGGTTACAAACCGATCAGCGGCAATCGGCGCAGAAGCGCTGGATGCGCTTGCAGGCCTCTTCCAGCAACTCTTCCGAGGTGGCATAGGAAATGCGGAAGTTCGGGCCGAGACCGAAGGCCGAGCCCTGCACAACGGCAACGCCTTCGGCTTCAAGAAGCTCGGAGACGAAATCCGTATCCGTCTCGATGAGCTTGCCCGACGGCGCGGTCTTGCCGATCAGGCCGGCGCAGGACGGGTAAACATAGAACGCACCTTCCGGAGCCGGGCAGCTGATGCCCTTGGCCTGGTTGAGCATGGAGACGACCAGGTCACGGCGGCCTTCGAAGATTTTCTTGTTCGCCGGAATGAAATCCTGCGTGCCGTTCAAGGCTTCGACCGCGGCCCATTGTGCGATGGAGCTCGCGCCCGAGGTCTGCTGACCCTGGATCATGTCCATGGCCTTGATGAGCGGCAGCGGGCCGGCAGCGTAACCGATACGCCAGCCGGTCATGGCATAGGCCTTGGAAACGCCGTTCATCGTCAGCGTGCGGTCATAGAGCGAAGGTTCTACTTCCACCGGCGTGACGAATTTAAAGTCGCCATAGGTCAGGTGCTCATACATGTCATCCGTGAGGATCCATACATGCGGGTGCTTGACGAGCACATCGGTCAGCGCCTTCAACTCGTCGTGCGAATAGGCCGCGCCCGACGGGTTGGACGGCGAGTTGAACACGAACCACTTGGTCTTCGGCGTGATCGCCTTTTCCAGCGCTTCCGGCTTCAGCTTGAAATTGTCTTCCAGCGTCGCGTCGACGAATACCGGCGTGCCGCCGCAGATCGAGACCATTTCGGGATAGCTGACCCAGTACGGCGCCGGGATAACGACTTCATCACCGGGGTTCAGCGTCGCCATGAAAGCGTTGAACAGGATCTGCTTGCCGCCGGTGCCGACAATCGTCTGCTCCGGCTTGTAGTCGAGGCCGTTTTCACGCTTGAACTTGTCGGCAATAGCCTTGCGCAGTTCCGGAATGCCGGAAACAGGCGTGTATTTCGTTTCACCGCGTTTAATCGCGTCAATGGCCGCTTCCTTGATATTGTCGGGCGTATCGAAATCCGGCTCGCCGGCGCCAAGGCTAATCACATCGCGGCCCTGCGCTTTAAGCTCGCGGGCTTTCTGGCTAACGGCGATGGTGGCGGATGGCTTTACGCGGGAGAGAATGTCGGCAAGGAAGGCCATTTTTAATCGGTCCTATTGGGGTTGACATCGCAGAGCTTGGAAATCTCGTCTGCTGCGGCAATTTCTATGTCGAAAGACGGGCCTAGTTTCAAGGCCAAAAGCCAGCCTATCCGCCGTGGGGTACAATTTAAGCCTTCCTTAACCCGGAAGTAACGCTTGTTGAGCTACATTCGCGAGCCTAGGGGTCGTGTCTCTCTATAGCTGGTTGAAAAATGGCGCCCAAAAGCATCTTTTCCAGTCTTGTCCGCGAGGCCGATGGCACATGGTCCACCGCCTATAACAGCTTCAACCTCAAGTCCGCCCTGCAGCCCATATTCCGTCGCACATCAAGCGGCCCGCTGGACATCGATTCCTTCGAAGGTCTTGTGCGACCCCACCGCAACGGTGAACCGGTAACACCAGGTGAATTTTTCTCGCTGGTGGCACCCGAAGACATCGAAAATATCGACAGCATCCTGCGGACCATCCACATTCTCAACACCGGCAGGCTCAGCCGCTCCCGCGCGCGCATCTTCGTCAATTTCCATCCCGGCCTGTTCCAGACGCCAGCCAAGATGCGGCAGGAAGTGGAGCGCATGCGTCTCGCAGCCCACGAGGCCGGCATGACGGCAGACCGTATCGTCTGCGAAATCTCCGAGAAGAAGGCCTCCGACACCCAGATGGTCGCGGATTTCGCCTACCACATGCACGATATCGGCTTTCGCGTGGCGCTCGATGACTACGGCGCCGGCGATACCGCCATCGAACGGGTAAAGCTCATCAAGCCGGACTATGTGAAATTCGAAGCGGGCTGGGTGCGCGACTTCATGCAGAATTCTGCGGGCGCCGCTCTCCTGCGCGTCATTGTCAGCCAGTTTCGGGAGGATGGCATAGAGCCGGTTTTCGAGGGGTTGGAAACCGGTTGGCAGGTGGAGCAATGTGAAGAACTCGGCGTTTTCCTGATGCAGGGCTACATTCTGGCAAAACCGGAACTTGCGCCCACCAGTTTCGACGCGCGCTTTCCCGAGCTGGGCAGCGCATATTTTTCCCCTGCCGCACGAATGGAGAAAGGCTCCGCGGCTTTTTTCCGTGAGGAGCGCACCTCTGACGCGCATCCCCTGCGCCAGACCCGGACATTCGGAAAACGCGGCCTCTGACGCCAATTCCGGTTCAAAAACGCCCCCGCCACAATATTGCCGCAATAAATGCCGCGGAACGCCAGAATTCGGTCTCCAAGCCGTCCATTTCGAAGCCTCTTTTGTCCTTTAAGAACAGGGACAAGAGGCGACAGCCATGTTTACCAACGACCGCACTTCCGTTGAAAGGTTAAGGGCACAGAGAACGCTGTTTTCCCTCTGGATGGCGGTCGCGGCTTTCCTTGTCATCATCACCATGGCAGCCGGCATCGCGACATCGGCCAATGCGGCTGCGCAAGCGGTGGACACCCTGCATACCTCCGCCATACCGCAGGTGGCTGCGACGACGAAGGCAGGTCCGCATATCCTGCTCATCGTCCTCTCCGCCGCGGCGTTCGTCGGCCTCGGCCTTGGCGGCCTGATGCTTACCCGGCGCAGCCTGAAGGACGAGGCCCGCCGTTATAGATAACGGCCCTCCCCTCGACTTGCGGCATCGGCATGTTGCTGCTAAAGCACCCGGGAAACAGTCGTCCGACACAGCTGGATGACACCTCACAAAATCCCCTGTTTGCCCGGCCGTGACGTCAATGATCTCCCGGCCCCGCGTTGCTGGTGCCAATAATGACGCGAATTCAGGCCAATATGCTGCTTCTGCTCGCCGCAGCAATCTGGGGAGGCGGCTTTGTCGCACAATCCTCAGCCATGGCCTCGATTGGCCCTTTCTGGTTCGTCGGTTTGCGTTTCGCCATCGCCGCCATCGCCGTGCTGCCCTTCGCGCTCATGGAAACCCGGTCCCTGAAATCACCGCCCCGCCCGCGTCAGATCGGCAGCTTCATTCTCGTCGGTCTTGCGCTGTTCGGCGGCGCCACCACCCAGCAGGTCGGGCTGCTGACCACGACCGTCACCAATTCCAGCTTCCTGACCGGGCTCTATGTCATCTTCGTGCCCGTGATTGCCGTTCTGCTTTACCGCCGTCACCCCCACTGGGTCGTCTGGCCCTGCGCGCTGATGATGCTCGGCGGTATATTCCTCCTTTCCGGCGGCGCCTTCGAGACGCTGACGAAAGGGGATATTCTCAGCATCATCTGCGCTTTCTTCTGGGCGATCCAGATCACGCTCGCAGGGCGCTTCGTCTCCGAAAGCGGCCGGCCGCTTGCGCTCTCCTGCACACAATTCGCGGTTTGCTCGCTTCTTAGTTGCATGATCGGCGTTGTGTCCGAACCGATCAGCATGGTCGCCATCGAGGCGTCGATGGTAGAAATTCTCTATGTCGGCCTCGTTTCTTCCGGCCTCGCCTTTGTGCTTCAGGTGATTGCCCAGCGCTACACAACAGCGCCGCAGGCCGCGATTTTCCTGTCGTCGGAGGCGCTCTTCGGCGCCCTGCTGGCCTCGATTTTCCTCAAGGAAACCATTTCCAGTGCCGGCTATGTCGGCTGCCTGATCATTTTCATCGCCATCCTGATCGTGGAATTGGTACCGGAACTGACGCGCAAACGGCAAAAAACCGCGACAGAAGCGGCGTGACGCGAAAAGAACTGTTTTTTCTGTTTTCTCGGGAAATCGCGGTCACGCGTCCAAATTTTTGCCGGGAAAGCTCAGACCGACCGGCAATTATTTCATCAACTATCACTTATGCGAAAAAAATGTGCGGTTCCCACGCGCAACTCTACCGCAGGTTTTTTATCTGACAAAAAGCCCGTAAAAACTTTTGCTTGCCAATTTTCGATAAACGCAGCAATCTACTGCGGTTCGGGCAATTTGCGAGCATGGGAAGGCCTATAAATTTGCGCACTGGGGACGCTATAAACCTCGGGCGGTGGGACGAAAAACGTTGGATGAGAACGCCATTACTTCCCGCTGCGAAGGTCCATTTTCTCAATAGTCAAAAACTGCCTGCCAACGCCCACGCGGGGCAAAACTGTAATGCTGCCTGTAGCTGAACGCGGGCAGAGCGAAAAGGACCTGATGCATGGCCGAAACTGGCACCGTAAAATTCTTCAATACAGACAAAGGCTTCGGCTTCATCAAGCCAGACAATGGTGGCGCTGATATCTTTGTTCACATCTCTGCCGTACAGGCTTCCGGCCTGTCCGGACTTTCAGAAAATCAGAAAGTGAGCTTCGACACGGAACCGGATCGTCGCGGCAAAGGGCCGAAGGCAGTCAATCTGCAGATTGCTGGCTGACCCTAAAACGGCTTTCTTTTCTAGTTGAAGCCCGGCAGGAATGCCGGGTTTTTTTGTGCGCGCCGCAGGCCGCAGCCGTCCGGCGCTCACAGTCCCTTGAGATAGGGGTTGGTCAGCCGCTCCTCACCCAGCCGTCCGCCCGGGCCGTGGCCGCAGATGAAACCGACATCGTCGCCAAGCGGCAGCAGCTTATCGCGAATGGACGCCATCAGCTGCTCGTGGTTTCCACCCGGCAGATCCGTGCGCCCCACCGACCCGGCAAACAGCACGTCGCCGACATGGGCGAAGTTCTGGTCGCGGTTGTAATAGATTACGTGACCAGGCGCGTGCCCCGGGCAATGATAGACCTCGAAGACGTGATCGCCAAAGGAAACCTTGTCACCTTCCTTCAGCCATGAATCCGGCACGACGTTCTTCAGACCGCTGATGCCGTATTTCTGCGCCTGCACCTCAATTCTCTCCAGCAGGGGCCGGTCATCTTCATGCGGCCCGATCACCGGCAGGGAGAGTTTTTCGCGCAACTCATCCGCACCACCGGCATGGTCGAGATGGCCGTGCGTCAACCATATTTCCTTGAGCGTGATGCCGTTTTCAGCAACCACCTGAAGAATGACGTCCACATCCCCGCCAGGATCGACGACGACGCCTTCCTTGGTGTCCTGATCAAACAGGACGGTACAATTCTGCTCAAATGGCGTGACCGGAATAATCCCGGCCTGCAACTTTCCCATATCCCGTGTCTCCTGTCTGATAGATCCGCCATCCTATAGCCCGCTACCGGTTACGGCACAATGGCGACAGGTCGCCTTGTTCTCAGCGGCGAATTCACGAAGAAAATCCCTATTCCATACAGTTAGATAACACGAAGAGGCGGCTCGATGAGACATCATCTTCCCGAAAAATGTGGAACGCCCTGGGGATTGCGACGTTGTAGCACCAGTCTTGAAAGGAGTGAGACACATGGACAAGACGCTTAAAATGCTGATCGCTGGTGGCGCCTTCGCCTTGATGGCGGGCTATGCAAATGCCGCCATGGTCGCAACAACCGCCTCGGATATTTCTGTCCGGTCTGGCCCCGGTGACGACTATCCGGAAGTCGGCCTCGCCACGCGTGGCAGCAACGCCGTGCTGGACGGCTGCATGGAAGGCAGCAGCTGGTGTCGCATCGAGGTGAACGGTCTGCGCGGCTGGGCCCATGCCGATTACCTGAACGTGATGTATGAAGGTTCGCCCGTCATTCTCAAGGAACGCCGCACGGAACTCAGCGTGCCGGTCGTGACCTACGAAAAAACTTCGAGTGTTCAGGCTGAACCGAACCCCGGCGATCCGAATCTGGGCCGCGTCGGCGAAGTCGATCCGCCGCAGTCGGTCATCACCTATATTGACGAGCACCCTGCCGATACCATCACCTATGACGGTGACATTGCCGTTGGCAGCGTCCTGCCGGCCGATACCCGTCTGGTTGAAGTTCCAGATTATCAGTATCGGTATGTGCGGGTGAACGATGTATCTGTACTCGTAGAACCCTCGACACGTCGTATCGTCTACGTCTACCAGTAAGACGGCCATGACCACAGTAATGCTGAGAGCGCGGAGTTTCCGCGCTCTTTTGTATTTGCGGTAAAGGTCGCTCAGGATTCCAGTTGCACCGGCACCCTCGCCATATTATCCACCGCAACAGAAAATGATCGCGGCATTCTCCCGAGCGGACGCATTTTCGGCTATGTTTACAGAATATTGGCGCATCGGCGCCTGCAACATATGATCAGACAGCCGCAGAATATGAAGGAACCGCAGTGCCACCGCAATCGCTCAAAACCGCCGCCGCCAGACAGACACCGGCACTGCCGAAGGTTGACGACGGCAAGATTGACTTCGACACGATCGAAGCGCTGTTTTTCGCCTATCGCGATTTCGTCTCCGATCCCGACGTCATCCTGTCGAAACTTGATTATGGGCGCGCGCATCACCGGGTGGTCTATTTTGTCAGCCGGCAGCCGGGCATGACCGTGGCGGATCTGCTCGATACGCTGCAGATCACCAAACAGAGCCTCGCCCGAGTGTTGAAGCAATTGATCGACGACGGTTACATCCGCCAGATGGCAGGTCCTGAAGACCGCCGCCAGCGCCGGCTCTATCCGACGCTGACAGGCCGCGAACTGGCGTTGGCGCTCAGCGAACCACAATCACGCCGCATCGACCGCGCGCTGGAAGGCCTCGGTCCCGATGCGCGCGCCTGCGTGCGCAAATTTCTGGCGCAGATGCGCAGCCCGGCGACGATGACCAGCGTGGAGGATGAGTGACGATGGCGCAAGCTCCGGCAAAACGTCCACCGGCGGACGACGATGCGGCTCATCTCCTGATCGTCGACGATGACGCTCGCATCCGCGATCTCCTGCAGCGTTTTCTTGGCGACAAGGGATATCGCATCTCCGTTGCGGCCGATGCAGCAGAAGCCCGCCGCAAGATGGTGGGCATCCGTTTCGATCTGCTGATCCTCGACGTGATGATGCCCGGAGAGAACGGGCTTTCGCTGACCCGCTCGCTGAACGAAGACAAATCCGTGCCGGTCATTCTTCTGACCGCCCGCTCGGAAGCGGATTCACGTATTGCCGGGCTGGAAGCGGGAGCGGACGATTATCTCGCCAAGCCTTTTGATCCGCGCGAACTGGTCCTGCGCATCAACAATATTCTGCGGCGCAACACCTCCCCGGACACGCCCAAGATCGAACAGATCATGTTCGGCCCCTACAGCTTCTCCATTCCCAGGAGGGAACTGCGGCGCGGTCCGGAAACGATCCGCCTGACAGATCGCGAACAGGAGATCATGCTGCTTTTTGCGCTACGCGCCGGCGATACCATTCCACGGCACGAGCTGGTGGAAGCGGAGTCGGAAGTGGGCGAAAGAACGATCGACGTGCAGATCAACCGTCTTCGCCGCAAGATCGAGGACGACCCTGCCAACCCGGTCTATCTGCAAACGGTGCGTGGCATCGGTTACCGCCTCAGCGTGGACTGACGAGCACCCAACGAAGGGCGAACGCACGACCATGGCGAGCCTCGATTTTCTCGACACGTTTAAAAAAAGCGCCGTCGCAAAGACCTGGCGCTCCCTCGGCAGATGGCTGCGACACTGGCTGCCCACCGGGCTTTACACCCGTTCGCTCCTCATCATCATCCTGCCGATGATCCTGCTACAGGCCGTGGTCGCGGCCGTCTTCATGGAGCGCCACTGGCAGCTGGTGACCGAACGCCTTTCGGCAGCGGTGACCCGGGATATCGCCGCGATCATCGAACTTCTACAGACAGACCCCGAAGAGGATGACTATCAGCGGGTCATCCGCATCGCCCGCGACAAGCTGGGTCTCAGCGTCTATATCGAGCCCAAGACGGACCTGCCGGCGCCACGGCCGGAGCCGCTGTTCTCGATTCTCGATACCATCCTCGCAAACCAGCTCAGCCAACAGATCGGCAGGCCCTTCTGGATCGATACCTATGGCAACGGCTCACTGGTGGAAATCCGTGTCCAGCTGGATGACAAGACGCTCCGCGTCTTCACCAGCAGAAGCGCGGCCTATGCCTCCAACACCCACATCTTCCTTGTCTGGATGGTTGGCGCATCGCTGGTGCTCATCGCCATTTCGATCCTCTTCCTGCGCGGCCAGATCAAGCCGATAGAAGCGCTTGCCAAGGCGGCGGAGAATTTCGGCAAGGGCCAGAAGGTCAGCGCCTATTCTCCCCGCGGCGCGGATGAAGTACGCCGGGCGGGCCTTGCCTTCATCCTGATGCGGGAGCGCATTGAACGGCAGATGGAGCAGCGCACCGCCATGCTGAACGGTGTCAGCCACGATCTGCGCACCATCCTCACCCGCTTCAAGCTGCAGCTGGCGCTCGCCGGCGACAATCCGGATCTTGAGGGGCTCGACAAGGATGTGGAAGACATGCAGTCGATGCTGGAAGCCTATCTGACCTTTGCCCGTACGGATGTGGAAGAGGATGTCGGCACGCTGGAGCTTCCCGGACTTCTCGAAAAAATCGGCCATGATTTCGAACTGCACGGCAAGAAATTCAGCTACGAACTCTATAATATCGAGAGGATCATCGCGCGGCCGAACGCACTTTCACGGCTCGTCGCCAATCTCGCCGAAAATGCCCGGCGTTACGCCAGTAACCTCCACGTCGATATCCGCAAGGCGCCACGCTCCATTATCATGACCTTTGACGATGACGGTCCGGGCATTCCGGAGAATTCACGCGAGGATGTATTCAAGCCGTTTTTCCGACTGGACGAGGCGCGCAACCTCAATGCCTCGGGCACGGGTCTTGGCCTTTCCATCGTCCGCGACATCGCCCGCAGCCATGGCGGCGACGTGTCGCTGGATAAAAGCCCGATGGGCGGATTGAGGGTTATTGTCAAAATCCCGGCTTGACGGCAGGCCGCCAATCAGCACATTTTCTCGCCGTTACGCACCGGCCTTTCAACCGCAGCCAGTACGATATCTCCATTGGCGTCGGCAAAGCCAAGCGTCAGGACCTCGGAGCGGAACGGCCCGATCTGGCGCGGCGGAAAATTCACCACGCCCAGAACCTGCCGGCCGATAAGGCTTTCCGGCGTATAGTGCACAGTGATCTGCGCCGAGGACTTCTTGATGCCGATCGCCGGCCCGAAATCGATCTTCACCTTGATTGCCGGTTTGCGCGCCTCGGGAAAAGGCTCGGCTTCCACGATCGTACCGACGCGGATATCCACCTTCTCGAAATCGGCATAGGAAATTTCGCCGCTCATCGCCCGCCTCCTCAGCCCGCCAGTTCTTCAGCGCGGGTCTTGGCAGCGGCGACCGCCCTGTCGAACAGGGGCTGCATGCCGTCTTCGGCCATCAGCACGGAAAGTGCCGCGGCCGTGGTGCCGCCCGGCGAAGTCACATTCTGGCGCAGGCGCGCCGCCTCGTCGGAGGACTGGTGCAGAAGCTCGCCGGCGCCAGCCACGGTTTCACGCGCCAGACGCATGGCCACATCCGCCGGCAGACCGGCTTTGCGGCCGGCTTCAGCCATGCATTC
The DNA here is from genome assembly GCF_055382365.1 of Agrobacterium sp. 5Ca39. Taxonomy (NCBI): domain Bacteria; kingdom Pseudomonadati; phylum Pseudomonadota; class Alphaproteobacteria; order Hyphomicrobiales; family Rhizobiaceae; genus Agrobacterium; species Agrobacterium sp. 5Ca39. The sequence goes on from NZ_AP026436.1 coordinate 1,827,817, forward strand.
CACGAGATAAAAGACATAGGCTGGCCCGCTGCCCGAAACCGCGGTCACGGCATCGATATCGCTTTCGGCATCCACCCATTCGACCGGACCGCTGACCTTCAGCAATCCGTCCACCACGGCTTTAAGCTCGGGCGTCACAAGTTCATTTGCATATGCGCCGGTAACACCACGGCCCACCATCGCTGGCGTATTGGGCATGGCGCGTACCGCGGCAATCGCACCGAAATGCGAAACGAAGGTGGCAATGGTGGTGCCGGCCGCGATGGAGACGACGACCGTTTCCGGGCCCAGCAGGGGCTTCAGCGAAGGCAGCACTGCTTCCATCATCTGCGGTTTCACCGCCACGAAAAGAATGCCAGCCTTGACGCCTTCAGGCGCGCTTTCGCTATGGGCCGCACCCGCTTCCGTAATCGTTGTGCGCATGGCGTCGGAGGGCCGCGGGTCAACGACAATGACCTGCGATCCCGGCACGCCCTTTTTCAGCCAGCCAGACAGCATGGCGCCGCCCATATTGCCGGCGCCCACGAGGACGAGCGGCCCGGAAGCCTTGTACACCATGTTACGCTTCTCCAACGGTCTCGAACATGACCGCTTCGATTGCACTTTTCGCATCCAGACCCGACCAGACGACGAACTGGAATGCCTGATAATATTGCTCGCAGGCCTCCAGCGCGCTGGAGAGCAGCACTTCCACCTGCTGGTTGTTCGGCTCGGCACCGCCTGACAGAAGCAGCGACTGGCGGAAGATCACGACATCTTCCTGCCGCCACAGATCGAAATGCCCCATCAGCACCTGACCGTTGACCTGCGACAGCAGGCAAATGACTTCGTTGACACGGTGATCGGGCACCTTGATGTCAAAGGCGCAGGCAAGATGCAGCGCTTCGAAATCTTCCATCCACGCAAACGAAACGTGATAATCGGCCCAGTGGCCCGCCACAGTCATGGCGATCTCGTCCTCGCCCGAACGCTCGAACGACCAGTCATTCGAGGCAGCGACAATCTCGATCATATCGACAGGATTGGACTGACGCTCAATTTCAAATTCTATCAGACTCATGCGGCACCTTCTCAGCCGGTCGGAATGTCGTGTTTTGAACGCCGGGCACAAAACGCACATACAAACCGGGATAAACATTTGAGACGATTGCCCGACACCACCAGAATAACGCATTCACCCTGTCTGGAGCTTACCGGTCTTTTCGAATCATCATTTAAAATCAGTGTATAATGGCCGAGTCCCGCTGCCACCCCTCGCTCGCCATTTTTGCTTTTTGAGCAGTGGATATCTTCTCCCCCATCACCTCAGGCGAGAGTCTTAAGCGACTCTGCCGATTGTGTTTTTTGGAAGTGTCCACAGGCCCAAAAAATTCGCGTCTGAGCACGACTTTCGGCAACCGGAGATCAAGTCGGACAGAGAGAGCCGAAAAACAAAAAGCCCCGGAATCGCCTGCGATCCGGGGCTTCTGAGAAAAGTGATGAAGAATCAGTCCTTCGTGGCCGAAAGCTTTGCTTCGAGAGCCTCGATCCGGGCGCGCAGGGCGTCATTTTCATCCCGCGCCTGGATAGCCATCTCCCGCACGACGTCGAATTCCTCGCGCCGGACGACATCCAGACTGTTCAGCCAGCGATCGGCCTGTGCGTGGAACGCAGCCTCGGCTTCCTTGCGCACGCCCTGGGCCGCGCCGGCCGCATCCGTCATCAGCTTGGCGAATTCATCGAGAAAACGATTGGTGCCTGTCGTGCTCATGGCGCTCATCCTTCGTCGGTTCAGGGGCATCATCTTGCCCGCTGTTGATAGCATTCAGGTAGGCACTCCACCGTCGCCTTGCAAGCGAAATCGAAAAATCCCAAGAGCTTGCGTCACCTTTGGTATGTTGAGCCATAGCTTAAAGAATCACCTTGACCGCCGCCACCGCAATCGCCATTTTCCTTGGCGTCAAAGAACCGGTGAGCATCATCGCCCGGTCCTTTGAGACAATGGATGATCCGTTGTCCGCCCAGCAACGATGACGGAATATATACGGATTGATAGCCGCTCCCACTTCACTCGCCATCATGCCCTTCCCGAACATCGACCCGATAGCGTTGTCCATCGGTCCTCTGGCGATCCACTGGTACGGCATCGCCTATGTTGCGGGGATCATGCTCGGCTGGCTTTACGCCCGCCGCCTCGCCCGCACGGATCGCCTGTGGCCTAACGACGCCTCACCCATCTCGGCGCAGCATCTTGACGATTTCATCCTGTGGGCTGCTGGCGGAATCGTGCTTGGCGGACGCATCGGCTACATCCTGTTCTACGATCTCGCTGCGGTCGCCGCCAATCCCATCAGAGCCATCGAAATATGGAATGGCGGCATGTCGTTCCATGGCGGCCTGATCGGCACGACGATCGCCATGATTCTTTTCGCCCGCAAGAACGGCATTCCTGTCTGGAGCATGTTCGATATCGTCGCGGCCGTAGCGCCCATCGGGCTGCTCTTCGGGCGCATTGCCAATTTCATCAATGGCGAATTGTGGGGCCGCATTGCCGATGTGCCATGGGCGGTCGTCTTTCCCACAGGCGGCCCTTTCGCTCGCCATCCGAGCCAGCTTTATGAGGCTGGCCTCGAAGGCCTCGTGTTGGCCATCGTTCTGGCCATCGCCATTTACGCCTTCAAGGCTCTGAAGCGGCCCGGCACCGTCACCGGCATCTTCGTCTGCGGTTATGCGCTGTCACGCATCTTCGTGGAATTCTTTCGCGAACCGGACGCGCAGATCGGTTACCTCGCCGGCAACTGGCTGACCATGGGCATGGTTCTGTCCACTCCAATGTTCCTTCTGGGCCTCTGGGCCGTCCTGCGCGCGCGCCGCGCGACAAAAGTCGCCTAAAGCGGTATGGCCAGCCATGACCACACCGCTCGCGCAACGCATCAAATCACTTATCCGGCTCAACGGTCCGCTTAGCGTAACCGACTTCTTTTCACTTTGCCTCGCCGATCCGGAACATGGCTATTACAAGAGCCGCGAGCCCTTCGGCCGTTCGGGTGATTTCATCACCGCCCCGGAGGTGAGCCAGCTTTTCGGTGAAATGCTTGGTGTTTTCGTGGTTCATGCCTGGCAGAGGCACGGTGCACCCGCTGAAACCCGGCTGGTGGAAATCGGCCCCGGCCGCGGCACCATGATGGCGGACATGCTGCGCGTCATCCGCCGCATCGCGCCGCCGCTCTATGAGACGATGCGGGTGCATCTGGTGGAGACAAGCCCCCGCCTTTCCGCCATCCAGAAGGAAACGCTGGCCGAACATGCGGGTCGACTGGCATGGCATGACAGTTTCGACGATGTGCCTGAAGGTTTCCTGCTGCTTGTCGCCAACGAACTTTTCGACGCCATTCCGATCCGGCAATTCGTCAGGACGCCGCAGGGTTTCCGCGAACGCGTGGTCAGCCTCGACGCCAATGGCGACCTCGTCTTCTCCACGGGCCTTGCCAGCATAGACCCGGCGCTGCTTCCGCCGCAGCCCGAACGGCAGCCGCTTGGCACGATATTCGAGATTTCGCCTGCCCGGGAAGCGGTGATGACCGCAATCTGCCAGCGCCTGTCCGCCCATGGCGGCACCGCGCTCGCCATTGATTACGGCCATCTGGTTGCCGGCTATGGCGACACGCTGCAGGCCATGCGCAACCATGCCTTCGATCCGCCGCTCGCCCATCCAGGCGAAGCCGATCTGACCAGCCATGTCGATTTCGAAAGTCTTGTGAAAACGGCCGAGGCGACCGGTGTTCACGTTAACGGCACCCTGAGACAGGGCGATTTCCTCTACGGCCTCGGCCTCAAGGAACGGGCCGGGGCGCTCGCCGCCAAGGCAACCGCGGACCAGACCCTCGCCATCGCCGAAGCCGTCAACCGCCTCGCCGGCGAAGGCGCCGGCAAGATGGGGGAACTTTTCAAAGTCATCGCCGTTTCCAGTCCCGCGCTCCATCTTCTGCCGTTTCGTGCGGTGGATTGACAGCGTAATAACCTCTGGGCCAACATCGTCGCGACACACGAAGCAGGCACACTGCATCACACACGCCGCGCAACGCCGCGGCAACAGGAAACATCTCGCATGACCCTGCTCCACTGGGCTACAGCGAAATTCTCCAAGGAACTCCCGCACCATGCAGAACGTAACGCTGCCCCTCCCCATCCAGAGTCCCCTCCTCGCCGCCTTCGATAAAAATCGCATCCGCCATGGCTTTTTCACCCGGCAGGGCGGCGTTTCCGATGGTCTTTATCAAGGCCTCAATGTCGGGCTCGGATCTGATGACGAGCCGGAACGGGTGCAGGAAAACCGCCGCCGCGTAACCCAATGGTTCGGCCTTGCCCCAGACCGCCTCGCCACGGTCCATCAGGTCCACTCCCCCGAGGTTGTCGTGGTTGACGGAACCTATGACGGCAGCCGTCCGCAGGCAGATGCGATGGTGACAGCGACACCCGGTTTCGTCCTCGGCGTGTTGAGCGCCGATTGCGGCCCCATCCTGTTCGCCGATGCGGAAGCAGGCGTCGTGGGTGCCGCCCATGCCGGCTGGAAGGGTGCTTTGTTCGGCGTGCTGGAAAACACGATCGAGGCGATGACGAAGCTCGGGGCCAACCGCGATCGTATTGCTGCCTCGCTCGGCCCCTCCATCAGCCAGGACAATTATGAGGTCGGGCCGGAATATGTCGCGCGTTTCACCGATATCGAGCCCGCTTACGCGGATTATTTCTCCAGGGCGGAGAAAGAGGGCCACGCCTTGTTCGATCTCAAGCAGTTCACCATCGACCGCCTGACCAAAGCCGGTGTGAAGGCGGAAAATCTTGGTCTCTGCACCTACCCGGACGAAGAACGCTTCTATTCCTACCGCCGCACCACCCACCGCGCCGAACCCGATTACGGCCGGCAGATTTCCGCAATCGCAATTCTGGAGGACTAAGATGGCCCTGCATTTCGAGCTTTCGGAATTCGATGCCCGCCGCGAGCTGCTGCTCGCGAAAATGGCCGAGGAGAAGCTGGATGCGCTGCTGCTTTTCGCCCAGGAAAGCATGTACTGGCTGACCGGCTACGATACTTTCGGCTACTGCTTCTTCCAGACGCTGGTGGTGAAATCGGATGGCTCCATGACGCTGCTGACACGCTCGGCCGATCTGCGTCAGGCCCGCAATACTTCGATCATCGAGAACGTCCTCCTCTGGGTCGATCGACCCAATGCCGACCCGACGCTCGATCTCAAAAATCTGCTGAGCGATCTCGACCTTCTGGGCGCAAAGATCGGCGTGGAATATGACACCCACGGCATGACCGGCCGTGTCGCCCGCCTGCTGGATAACCAGCTTGCGAGCTTCGGCCAGATGGTCGATGCGTCGTATCTCGTCAGCACCCTCAGGCTCGTCAAAAGTCCCGCCGAAATCGCCTATGCCCGCAAGGCTGGCCAGCTGGCCGATGAGGCTCTCGATGCAGCATTGCCGCTCATCAAGCCCGGCGCGGACGAGGCCGCCATTCTTGCGGCAATGCAGGGTGCGGTGCTCGCGGGCGGCGGCGACTACCCCGCCAATGAATTCATCATCGGCTCAGGCGCGGATGCGCTTCTCTGCCGCTACAAGGCAGGCCGTCGTGTCCTCGACAGCAAGGATCAGTTGACACTGGAATGGGCCGGCGTCAGCGCCCATTACCATGCCGCCATGATGCGCACGGTGGTGATCGGCGAACAGGACTTCCGCCAGAAGGAGCTTTACAGCGCCTGCCTGCAAAATCTGACCGCGATCGAGGAGGTACTGCGCCCCGGGCACACATTCGGCGACGTCTTCGATGTGCATGCCCGCGTCATGGACGAGCGCGGCCTCACCCGCCATCGGCTGAACTCCTGCGGTTATTCGCTGGGCGCGCGCTTCTCCCCGTCCTGGATGGAGCATCAGATGTTCCACTCCGGCAATCCGCAGGAGATCACCGCTGACATGACGCTCTTCGTGCATATGATCGTGATGGATTCCGATTCCGGCACGGCCATGACGCTCGGCCAGACATATCTGACCACGGACGGCGCGCCGGAGCCACTGTCGCGTCACAGCCTCGATCTTCTCACAGCTTAAATCGCCCCCGGGTTTGACACAGCGGGAAAACCGCCCTTACATTGCGCCACCTTGGGCAAGAAGGAGCGGAACATGAGAGGGAAAATCGCATGAGCCGGTTGGGGGTTGCCCTCATTGTTCCGGCTTTGGCACTGATCCTGTCCGGCTGCAACACCACGGAAGCGCTGACGCCACAGGTGGATGTTGGCCACAATGCATCACAGTCGACGCCGGTAACACAGGGTGATCTCGACCAGATGGCGGCAGCCGCCGACCGCGCACCCGCAGGCGGGCCGGCAATCGCATCGTCAGTCCCTGCCTATGCACCCCAGAACTCTCTGCAGGCACAGGCACAGGCGCTGTCCAATGGCAGCCAGTACGGGGAACCGCTCCGTCAGAACCAGGCCGCGGCCCCCGCCGTCACGCAACAACCGCCATCACAGCAGACGGCTTCCCTTGCACCTGCCACCGCCGCGAATTCCATCCGCTTCCTGCCCATCATCGGCGCACCGGTTCAGGCGGTGACACCGCTATCCCGCCAACTGGGGGCCGAAGCGCGGGCCAAGGGGCTGACAATCCGCGCATCCAACGACAATTCCGCCGAAAATATTCTGAAGGGATATTTTTCCGCCTTTGCCGATGGCGGCAAGGTCAATGTCGTATACGTGTGGGACATTCTCGACGCCAATGGCGTGCGGCTGCACCGCCTGCAGGGGCAGGAGGCAGTGACCGCGCGAGGCAGTGATCCATGGGCCGCCGTGACCGACAAAGTCATGCAGGACATCGCTGCAAAAACACTCAACGACTACACGTCATGGAAGCAGTCTCAAAGCGGATGAGGTGAAACGACGGGAGAAGTCACAGAGATTTCACGAAAATCATTGCGAAAGCGCGGAGTCCTCTTGCAATCGGAAGCAACAGCGCTATTAAGGCGCGCATGGCAACAAGGCGTATCCGGCAAAGGCTTTTCAGCCGGATGTTCCTCCCCTTGAACGACGCTTGGTTACGGCGGATTGAGCCCCGTGGCGCAAGGCGATGGCATGGAAACAGGCGGCCGCAATGAAGGTTTTCGCAGGCAATTCGAACCGGCACCTTGCCGAAGCGATCTGCAAGTATCTTAATGTTCCTCTCGGAAATGCCACTGTAAAGCGGTTTGCTGACCAGGAAATATTCGTAGAAATCAGCGAGAACGTGCGCGGCGAGGACGTCTTTATCGTCCAGTCCACCTCCTTCCCGGCAAATGATCATCTGATGGAACTGCTCATCATGATCGATGCCATGCGCCGCTCCTCGGCCAAACGAATTACCGCGGTGCTTCCCTATTTCGGTTACGCCCGCCAGGACCGCAAAGCCGGCCCCCGCACTCCGATTTCCGCCAAGCTCGTTGCCAATCTCATTACCGAAGCCGGCGCCGACCGCGTTCTCACCCTCGATCTTCATGCCGGACAGATCCAGGGCTTTTTCGATATCCCCACCGACAATCTCTTTGCAGCACCGATTCTTGCCCGCGACGTGAAGGATCACTACGACACCAACAATGTCATGGTCGTTTCGCCTGACGTCGGTGGTGTGGTTCGCGCCCGTGCGCTGGCAAAGCGCCTCGACTGTCTTCTGGCCATCGTCGACAAGCGCCGTGACCGTCCCGGCGAATCCGAAGTCATGAACGTCATCGGCGATGTCTCCGGCAAGGACTGCATCCTCATTGACGACATCGTCGATTCCGGCGGCACGCTCTGCAACGCCGCTGAAGCCCTGCTGAAAAAGGGCGCGACCAGCGTTACTGCCTATATCACCCATGGCGTACTGTCCGGCGGCGCGGTGGCCCGCGTGGCCTCTTCCAAGCTGCGCGAACTCGTCATCACCGACAGCATCCAGCCGACCACCGGTGTCCAGTCCGCGCATAATATCCGCGTGGTGAGCACCGCCGGCCTGCTCGGCGAAGCAATCAACCGGACCGCGCAGGAACAGTCGGTTTCCGGCCTGTTCGACTGAATAAATTCAGCAATCACGCTGAGGGTTTCCTACGTCTGCCGGTTTTTCCGGCATGCGCTTGAGCCAAAGTGGACGCTTATTCACTCAACGTGATCCTCGGCCTTGTGCCGAGGAGCTAACCACGTCGATAAAATCAAGGCGCGCGGGCAATAGGGACAACCCCGAGGATAAGTCGGAACTGTCTTGCCGCTCGCTCCCACCCCAGCGATGCTGCACCTCGAACTCCCAACTAAGACGACGCCGCACCCGTGTCCGGGGGCCGTTGGAGACGGGTGGCTGCAGCCCTGATTTTCGGCCACCAGCCCCGAACACGGGTAAGTATGGCGTGGCGGCCATTGCGCCAAAGGCTGATCGTATCGGCTGAGATGGCAGCACCGCTGAAGAGGTGACGGTGGTGGCTTATCGCCAGCACCCGGTACAGAAACAGTGTCGTCAGGGCCGAAAACAGGATGGACATCACCACATCGCTGAGGAAATGCCCGCCGGCCGCGATGCGAAGACCGGACATGAGAATGATTGCCCCGGCGGCAAGGGCACCAACTACCCATCGCCCATAGGGCCGCAGGCGCGGCCAGACAAGCACACAGAGAGGCAGGAAAAAACTCGCGATCAGCGCGGTTTCACCCGAAGAAAACGAACAGTTCGAATAGCATTGCGTGCTGAACTGAAAAGGTGGGGTGAAAAGCTGATGCCCGCCAAATTCGGTAACGCTGAACGGACGCGCGCGACCGATCATGGCCTTCAGCACGCCGTTGACCAGCAGCCCGGCACAGAGGATCACGGGACCACAAAGGAACGCCCAGACTCGCCAGCCGGTTCGCTGCGAAGTGCCGAGCCGGAGATTGCCGACGAGGACCAGGAAAGTCAGAAGCGCGGCGAGCTCGACACCTTCCCGCAACGTGTCGCGCAGCCATTCGGGAAACGGCTCCCGGCCAGGCCATGGCTGGCCCACCGGCGAGAAAAACAAGGCGGAAAAGCGCAGATCTATAGAGGGAAAGGTCGCAAACAGGATCACCAGCGCAAGCGCTGCGAACGTGACCCAGATGGTGATCCGCATATGCGAGACATCATTGTCCATTGGCGCTCTCCGGGATGCACTGTGGTGGCAGGCGCCACAGCCCGATTTCCCTGCCCTCGGCAAAGCCCGGGCCGGCGGTCCAGTGCGCCACCGGCTCCTCGCCTGCAAGACACGCCGGCAAGCCATCGGCACTTGCCAGAAACAGCGGATTTTTCGCTTCGCCCGGCTTCAATGGATAAAGAAGGGCATAATGGCTGGATGGCACGCCGGTTTCCGGAAGCGCACGCGTCAACATCTGTTTCTCGTCCCGCAACTGGTAAAAGAGCTCGGCCAATATCGAACGATCATTGGCGACAATTGCGTCCGCACCTGCTTCACGCGCCCGCGACAGGCCGGTCGATACCAGCTCGGAGCTTCCGAGATAACGTGCCATCGCCAGTTTACCGTTCGGCAGGCGCAGGCCCGTTCCCACTATCGTCATCAGCGGCAGCGCGATTGCGACGATGCCGCCGAGGACCAGTGTGGATACGATGAGCCAACGTCGCGATGCCAGGATCGGCACCGCCAGCAGTACGCCTGCCGCATAAGCTCCCACCGCCCAATTGGCGAGTGCCCGCGACATGAGACCCTGTGCCGTGATCAAAAGCACGATCGGTACGGAAAGAGCGACGAGTGCGCGTGCTTCACCGGTTTTTGCGCGGATTGTCGCAACAATCATACCGACGAAGACGTATGGCCCAACCACACCTGCCTGGGAAAAGAAGAATTCAAGCGCGGAGCCGATCTTGAGTTGGACACCGTGCCAGTTGGCATTGTCGGCGGTGTGGCGTGCCGTCATGAAATCATGGGCCGCATTCCACCACAGATTGGGCGCGATGACGGCAACGCAGACGAGCGCAGCAATGACCGCGTCACGCGGCCGGATCCGCCATGCTTCGCAAAGCCAGCTGGCGGCGATGAAGCACGGCAGAAAATAGATCATCGCATATTTCGACATCAGCCCGAGGCCGAAACAGAGACCCAGAGCGATGCTCCAACCCAACGCCGCCCTGCCCTCGCTGCGGGCGAGCGCAAGCTTGCGCACGGATATCATCGACAGCACGATGAACAGCATCATCGGCGTATCGGTCGAGATCAGCAGGCTGCCGAGCGTCACGGCTGGCAAGGTCAGATAGATCACTGCCGCAAGCGAGGCCAGCCTGACATCATAGATCATGCGGCCGAGCACAAAAATGGCCGCCGCCGCAACGCCATGCACGACGGGTGCGGCGAGCCGCACCTGAAACGTGCCCTCCCCGCCGCCCAGAATGGTGGCCGCGCGAATAAGCCAGCCGATGAGCGGTGGCTTGGAATAGGCGCCGAGCGCCATTTCGCGACCCCACAGCCAGTATTGCGCCTCATCGACAAAAAGGTCGGTGCGGTTGAAGGCGAGCCCGAGGACGCGCAGGGCAGTTACGAGGACAATCGCCGAAAACGCGAATGTCAGCCATTGGCGCTCAGCGCCTGCCCGCGCATAAGGCAGGGTCGCCGCCTCATGCATGCTGGCGGCGTTCTGCATGGATCAACCAGAGATTTCGAGCATAGATAAAGAGGCCGGATGCCTGCCCGATAACAAAGACCGGATCGCGCCGCCACAGTGCATAGGAGAGCAGCACCACACCGCCAAGAATCGAAAAATACCAGAAAGCCACCGGCATGACCGACCGGTTGGCCCGTTCCGATGAAATCCATTGAACCAGAAAACGCATGGTGAACAGCATCTGGCCCATGAAACCGGTCAAGACCCATACGAATTCTTCCCAGCTGTTCACATGCAGCATGGACCATAAAGCCGGTACGTTCACGGCAATGTCTCCGTTATGAAAGTTTCAGCCCAGCTTGACCGCTTGCGCCGGCGCAAAAGCCATGCGACGCCGATCAGGTCGTGGATGCCCACCAGCGCCCGGCCGATATTGGTATAATGGGAATTTCCATGCAGCCGCGCCCGGTGCGTGACGTCGACATGGGCGACCTGCCAGCCGTCACGATTGAACAGCGCCGGGAAGTAGCGGTGGTGATGGTCGAAATAGGGCAAAGCGAGGTAGGCGTCGCGGCGAAAGGCCTTGAGGCCGCAGCCGGTATCGCGCGTGCCATCCTTCAAAATTCGCGCCCGAAGCCCGTTGGCAAAGCGGGAGGAAAGGCGTTTTCCCAGCGTGTCGCGCCGGCCGACGCGCTGGCCGGCCACCAGCCCAAGCCGGCGCGGTGCATTGGTGGACAGAAGCGGTGCAAGAAGTGCCGGCAGATTGTCCGGCGGATTCTGGCCGTCGCCGTCCAGCATACATACGATAGGCGCGCGCGCCGCCTGCACTCCGCTGTGGATCGCAGCCGATTGACCGCCCTGGCGGTCGTGCCGCACCAGCCGCAACATGCTGTAACGGGCAGCGAGCTCCAGAACCGCTTCCGCCGTGCGGTCAGAAGAAGCGTCATCCACTACCACGATCTCGAAGCGGCCGACCGTCGCACAGGCGCTCACGATCTCTGCCACCAGCGTTTCAACGCTCGCTTCTTCATTGTGCATGGGCACCACAACGGCAAAATCCGGGGCAGATCGCAAATTGGCTCCGTCACATCCGTCTGCGCGGGTTCCGCAAACATCATCGATTGTGGCGAGAGAAGGAGCGTGAAAAGCTTGCATGAACATGAACAGCCGTTGATCTTCGCTGGATATGCGCCCGTTCTGTTGCAGTTTTATTACGTGGTGCCTATCCGCGCGGCTCTTCGATTTTTTCACGCCATGCGGGAAATTATCCTACAATTCCCTGTCCTTTAACGCGACCGTAAACAATTTTTGCAACGGTACGGCCACGTTTTTTGGGGGGAGGAAAACAGGATGCCGGGTGGAAATCCGACTGCTGTCAAAGCTAAATCATTGTCAATTAAAGCCAAATTTGCCGCGCTCGTTACCGGTGCGACACTGGTTTCCTGCCTGTCGGTGGGGCTGCTGTCCTACGAGATGGGTAAATCGGGGCTGATCGACGCCAGCAAGATCAGGCTCGAAACGGTTGCAGGCAACCAGTCCAAGCAGCTTGATGCCTATACGTTGCGCGTCGAACAAAGCATTTCCGAACTGTCGCAGAACGCCGCGGTGGCCCAGGCGCTCGAAACGATGACCACCGTTGTTCCAACGGAAAAGGACGCCATCATCCAGGCTTTCCGCCGAGAGGGCGTCTCCGAAGAGGAGCGCGCCTCCTTCAACGGCGAAGGGTTGCGGCTGCTCTACGCCATTCGTCATGCGACCATCAACGCCGCCATTGCCAGCGTCTGGCGTAATACCCGTGTCAGCGATATCTACGTGATCGACAAGAACGGCCTGATTATCTATTCCGTGACCAAGGGAAAGAACTTCCTGACCAATGTAACGGAACCGCAGAACGCCGCGATCAAGGAGCTGTTCGACCGCATCGAAGCCGGCAAGGACGGCGTCGTCAGCACCACGGGCTTCAGCGATGGCGAGAATAATTCGGCCATGATCGGCATGCCGCTCGCCGTCTCCAACTGGGGTCAGCTCCAGCGCAAGGGTGCCGTTATCATGCGCATCGCCGCCGATCGCATCGGCGCGGTGGTGACGCCCGAGGAAACCGGCAAGACCATCGATGACGCCGTTCTCCTGAGCGCCGACGGGAAACTCAGGGCTGGCGTCCTCTCGGGCGGTGCGGATGCTGCCGTTTCCGAAAGTCTCGCTGCCCTTTCCAACGTAAACGACGCCGGAACGGTCATGGCGCAGACACCTGCGGGCAATATCTTCTATGCCTATCGTCCGGTCGCCGTCTTCGGACAGAAACATCTTCTTGCCATCGGCCAGCAGGAAAGCAAGGTTCTCGCCGCTGCCAACGATCTCGCCTTCTGGGCAGCGGTCGCAACGCTGGCCGTACTTGCAATAATGACGCTGATCGGGATTTTCGTTTCCGCGAGCCTGACCAAGCCGTTGACCGGACTAGCCGGTCTTATGGAGCGCCTGAACGGCGGTGAAAACAACATCGAGATCAAGGCAGTTTCCCGTGGCGACGAGATCGGCACCATGGCGCGCGCGCTGGAATCCTTCCGCCAGGGCATTCTGGACAAGCAGCGGATGGAAGCCGAAGCCCACCGCAAGGGTGAAGAACTGGACGAGGAACGCGCCCAGCGCGAGATGGAGAAGGCAAGAAGCGCCAGGGAACTGGAAGAAGCCGTGGACGCGCTCGCCACCGGTCTTGCCAATCTCGCCGCCGGCAGGCTCGATCTTCGCATCGAAAAATCCTTCGTTCCGTCACTCGATCATCTGCGCATCGACTTCAACAACTCCATGGCAGGGCTGGAAGCGACGATCTCCAATATCGGCGGAAGCGCCAATGCCATCCGCTCCGGTTCCGGCGAGCTGAAAAGCGCCTCGGAAGACCTGTCGCGGCGCACAGAACGTCAGGCAGCAGCCCTCGAGGAGGCGGCAGCGGCGCTCGGAGACATGACGCAGGCTGTCAATCTGTCGCTGTCGCGCTGCAATGTCGCCGTCGCCGCTACGGCGGATACGATGCAGGATGCCCATAGATCCACGGCTGTCGTCAAAGAAGCGATCGTTGCCATGGAACGCATCGAGACCTCTTCGGCCAAAATTCGCCAGATCATCGATGTCATCGACCAGATTGCCTTCCAGACCAATCTTCTGGCGCTGAATGCCGGTGTTGAAGCAGCGCGCGCCGGCGAGGCCGGCAAGGGCTTTGCAGTTGTGGCGCAGGAAGTTCGCGAACTGGCCCAGAAATCGGCCGCCGCCGCCCGCGACATCACGCAGCTCATCGCCACCTCTGCGGGTGATGTGGAAAGCGGTGTGGCGCTGGTGCTGAAGACCGGTGAAAGCCTGGAACAGATCCAGAAACGCATCCAGTCGGTCAACGACCAGATCGGCGAAATCGCTACCGCGTCGCGCGAACAATCCGGCCGTCTCAGCGAGATCAATGCCTCCGTCAATGAACTCGACCACGTGACGCAGCAGAACGCCGCCATGGTGGAGGAGACAACGGCCGCCGCCTTCTCGCTCGCCAACGAGGCGGATGGCCTGACCGAACAGGTGGGGCAATTCTCCGTGGGCGATCCCCGCCGGCGAGACCAGCGTTACGCGGCATGATGCGCAACAAAAAGGGCCGGAGGCAAAACCTCCGGCCTTTTATTTTGCCTGAAAACCCGGTCCGGGCTCCCAGGGGCAGAAGCCCCTGGGAACACGCCGGCGACCTGGCACCACAGCCCCTCGCCGGCTTCCGGGGAGGACCTCAGAAGAAACCAACCTTGTTCGGGCTGTAGGACACGAGCAGGTTCTTGGTCTGCTGGTAGTGGTCGAGCATCATCTTGTGGGTCTCGCGACCGATGCCAGACTGCTTGTAGCCGCCGAAGGCCGCACCCGCCGGATAGACGTGATAGCAGTTCGTCCACACACGGCCCGCTTCGATGCCCCGCCCGGCGCGGTAGGCGATGTTCGTGTCACGGCTCCAGACGCCAGCGCCCAGCCCGTAAACCGTGTCATTGGCGATTTCGAGCGCCTCTTCCACCGTCTTGAAGGTCGTGACGGAGACAACGGGACCAAAGATTTCCTCCTGGAAAATCCGCATCTTGTTGTTGCCCTCAAAGACGGTCGGCTGAATGTAATAACCGTCCTTCAGATCACCTGTCAGCGTCTTGCGGTCGCCGCCGGTCAGAACCTTGGCACCTTCCTTCTTGCCGATCTCCAGATAGCTCATGATCTTGTCAAACTGTTCCTGCGAGGCCTGTGCGCCCAGCATGGTCGACGGATTGAGCGGATCGTCCTGGCTGATGGCTTGAACGCGCTTGATCGCTTTTTCCATGAAACGGTCATAGATCGATTCATGCACCAGAGCACGCGAGGGGCAGGTGCAGACCTCACCCTGGTTCAGCGCGAAGAAGGCAAAACCTTCCAGCGCCTTGTCGAGGAAGGCATCGTCCTCGTTCATCACGTCGGCAAAGAAGATGTTCGGCGACTTGCCGCCCAGTTCCAAGGTGATGTTGGTGACGTTGTCGGCGGCATAACGCATGATTTCCTTGCCGACCGAGGTGGAACCGGTAAAGGCGATCTTGGCGATGCGGTTGCTCTGCGCCAGCGGCTTGCCGGCTTCAAGGCCAGTACCATTGACGATGTTGAGGACGCCAGGCGGCAGAAGGTCTTCAATCAGCTCCATCACGATGAGAATGGAGGCGGGCGTCTGCTCGGCCGGCTTCAGCACCACGCAATTGCCTGCTGCAAGCGCCGGTGCGAGTTTCCACGCAGCCATCAGGATCGGGAAGTTCCATGGAATGATCTGGCCGACGACACCGAGCGGTTCATGGAAGTGATAGGCGACGGTATCGTTATCGATCTCGCCGATCGTGCCTTCCTGAGCGCGGATGCAGCCTGCGAAATAGCGGAAATGGTCGATGGCGAGCGGGATATCCGCATTGGTGGTTTCACGCAGCGGCTTGCCGTTATCCCAGGTTTCAGCCCGGGCGATGAGATCTAGATTGTCTTCAATGCGCTGGGCGATCTTGAGCAGGATGTTGGAGCGCTCGGTTATGCTCGTCTTGCCCCATTTGTCGCGGGCCTTGTGGGCCGCGTCGAGCGCAAACTCGATGTCGGCTGCATCCGAACGCGGCACTTCGCAGATCTTGTGGCCGGTCACCGGCGAGAGATTGTCCATGTAGCGGCCGGATTTCGGCTCCACCCACTTGCCGCCAATGTAATTGCCGTATTTCAGCTTGAAGGGCGCTTCGCCCGCTTTCTGCTGAACCTGAATATTCATGATTTCATCCTCCCTGATGAAAACGATCCTGAGCGGACCGCATGAAAGGAAGGTGGGCCCAGATGGCGCGGTTCGGTAGAGGGGCGACGCGGTTCCGCAGCGCACATTGTCTCACATCTGCGACAAAGCCGCGTTGATCCGGCGTGATCGGCCGGATCGCAACCACAAGAACGTCAATGAACGTCGAATTTCTTCATCTTGCGATGAAGCGTGGCCCGGCTGATGCCGAGCAAGGACGCGGCCTGCGTGACATTGCCGTTGGTGCGCGACAACACGCGCCGCAGCGCCGAACGCTCCGCTTCCGCGAGGTCGGAACCGCTGTCATGGCGCTGTTCCTGCAGGATATCCGCGGCCGGGAGACCCTGCGCGATGCCGGCATCGTCCAGCTTCAGCGCAAGACGAGCGGCGCGGGTCGCGCCGAGCACGAGATCGTCCTGATCCACGGCGAGCAGCGAAAGCGCCGCCCCGAACCCACTTGGCACGACGACGATGCGTGCCCCCGGAAAGGCACGGCGGAACAGATTGCCCTCGATGCGCTGCGCCGCGTCCTTCACCGCCTGGGTGACAAAAGAAAAGGTCATCTCGTTGATGTCGTCGCGGCAGGTGGAAATATCGAGCGCACCCGTCACCCGGCCGGTATGATCGCGAATGGGAGCCGTGGTGCAGCACAGTTCCGTATTCGACGTGAAGAAATGCTGGTCACGATAGACAACCACCGAACGCTCGTCGACGAGCGCGGTGCCTATGCCGTTTGTGCCAACGCTCTCTTCGCTCCAGACGGCGCCGGACCAAAGGCCGAGCGCCCGGAAATCGCGATCATCGCCGGACGCGCCTCGCCGCTCCAGCGCAACGCCCTGAGCATCGGTCAGGAGCAGGCAGCAGCCGGATCTCCCGACACTGTGGAAAATTCGGTCAAGTTCGTCGGTGCTTTCAGCAATCAGGCCAGCGGCACTTTCACGGGCGCGCCGAAACTCCGTCTCGCTGAGAAAGATCGGCTTGCGATTTTCTTCCGGTGCAAGACGGTGCTTGACCATGCAGCGACGCCACGAGGCGACAATCGGCGAACTTGCGGCTGCGGAACGGTGGCGTGCGGTTTCATACACGCGTTCCGCATGGGCGATGTCTGTCGGCATGCGCTCCTCCCAAAGCTTTTGGGCGATGGTGCGCTGGAAGCGTCGATGTTTCAACAAAAAACTTCGCGACCGGCATCGGAGGCGCAGCTGACGGTCAGACCGCCTTGAAGTAACGCCTGCCGGCAGTGACCTCCGGTTCGTCCTCAACGGACAGGAAGGTGTCATCCACGAGGCTGGCAATGGATGTCAGCGGACCGGGCTTGCCGAAAAAGAAGCCCTGCACCTGCAGGCAGCCTTCGCGGCGCAGGAACTCGACATGGGCCTTGGTCTCCACACCCTCCGCAAGCACGGGAATATTCAGGCTATGTGCCAGAATAAGCGTCGAACGCACGATCGCTTCGGACTGCACATTGGTCGACAGCCCGTCGATGAAGGCGCGGTCGATCTTGATCTTGTCGAAAGGGAAACTCTGCAGCGTCGAAAGCGAGGAATAGCCCGTGCCGTAATCATCCATCGCGATCTTGACGCCGAGCGCCTTGAGCTTGCGGATGGTGACAAGCGCATGGCGGTGATCGGCGATGATGCTGCCCTCGGTGATTTCCAGCTCGAGCCTTTCAGGCGCAAGGCCCGTTTCTGCCAGGATTTTTTCGACCTTGTCCGGGAACTCGTTATCCGCAAGCTGCTGCGGCGCCACATTCACCGCAATGGAAAGCGATTTTTTCCAGAGTGCCGCCTGCGCGCAGGCTTCTCTCAGAACCCACTCGCCGAGTTCGACGATGAACCCCGTCTGCTCCGCGATCGGGATGAATTCGGCGGGAGAAATCATGCCCCGATCGGGATGGTTCCAGCGCAAAAGCGCTTCGAAGCCGACGATACTGCCGCTTCTGGTGTCGTTCTGCTGCTGGTAATAAAGCTCGAACTCGTTATTGGCGAGGCCGCTGCGCATGGCGACGGCAAGCACATTGCGCTCGCGCGCGGCCTCATCCATCGATTTATCGTAAAAGCAGATCGTATCCGAACTGCCGCTTTTTGCCCGGTACATCGCGACATCCGCCTGCGCCATCAGCGTATCGGCATCGATGGAGCCGGTATTGCGGACCGAAATGCCCACACTCGCACCGACCGAAAATGTCTGCCCGTTCCATTCCACCGGCCTGCTGATCTGGTCGATCAGCCTCTGGGCGAATTCGGCGCCATCGGCGCGGGTATAATAGGAATTTGTCATCGCCACGAATTCATCACCGCCCATGCGCGCCAGAAATTCGCCGGCCTTCAGCACGGAACTCGCCCGGTCGGCGATGGTGCGAAGCACGGCGTCGCCCGCCGCATGGCCGTGAACGTCATTGATTTCCTTGAAACGGTTGAGATCGATGGAAAGAAGCGCGGTGTGTGCGCCCAACGAAATATGACGGGTGCGACGATTGAGATGTTCGATGAAGGCTGCCCGGTTGGGAATGCCGGTCAGCGGATCGTGCAGCGAAAGATGGCGATAGCGGGCGACTGCCTGCTGGGTGGACTGGGCGTCGATGACATAAGTGGAAAGCCCCAGTGCCAGCAGCAACAGCGTTACCGCAATGGCACCTCCGCCCATGATGGCCGGCGGCAGCAGATTTTCAGGAATGACGATGCGCGGGTCGAAGGCGAAAGACATGGAGGCCATGCCGGTATAATGCATCGACGCTATCGCCAGGATCAGAAACGCCACCGCGCTGTACTGGCAGAACCGGTTGACGGGCCGCGAGACCCGATTGACTGCAACGGCGCCCAGCACTGCCCCCAGCATGAGGGACGCGATGACATAGTTCTGATCCCAGAAAATCATGCCCTGAACATTGTAGGCCGCCATGCCGGTGTAGTGCATGGCTGCAATGCCGAGACCAAGGATGATCCCGCCGGCTTCCACCAGCACGCTGCGCCCGCCATAGGCAGAAATTCCGAAACCGGCAGTCGTTGTGGTAATCGCAATCAGAAGTGACAGCCCGGTCAGATACGGATCGTATCCCACGTCACCCGCGGCAACATAGCCCAGCATCGCCACGAAATGGGTGGTCCATATCGCCGCGCCGCCATTGACACCTGCCAGAAACAGCCAGTTGACCTTCTGCACCCCCGTCGCCAGACGTGCTTTCGAAAAAAGGCGCATCGACACGAAACTACCGAGCATGCAGACGAAAACCGCTGCGACGGTATATCGATAGTCGTGATCGATGGTAAGGCACTGGAGAACTTTGAGCATTGTCATCTACGCAGTTGGAATTTCGCGTAGCCTTATCATTCGCCAAGTTTTCGCCCGGTTTACATGAATGGATAAGCACATATTAAAAGTTGCAACATGCGAGTGAATTAGTACAACCTAATAAACCCGCAAGGCGTGCGATCGAAAAGCAGGCCTCTCTTGTCTTTGTCTCCCGTTTGTATTATAGCGCCCGCACCCGTGTAGACACCCTTGGAGGCAACGCGGGTGGGATGGCGCTTGCCGCCTCCCCAGTTCAGCGCCCGCGGGCATGAACTCTCCATATAACCTCGAAAGGAATTGCCATGAGCAAAGAATCGTATGAGCTCAAGGCCGAGGCGCGCGAACGAGTTGGTAAGGGGTCCTCTCGTGAACTTCGCCGCAACGGTTTGATTCCCGCTGTCATCTATGGTGACAAGCAGGCCCCCATTTCTATCGCCCTGTCCACCAACGAAGTCACCAAGCGTATCCACGCCGGCGGTTTCATGACGACGGTGGCGACGATCGACGTCGACGGCAAGAAGATCAAGGTTCTCCCGAAGGATTACCAGCTTGATCCGGTCCGCGACTTCACCATGCATGTCGACTTCCTGCGCGTTTCGGGCAACACGCTCGTCAACGTCGAAATTCCGGTTCACTTCGAAAACGAAGAAAAGTCGGACATCAAGATCGGCGGCGTTCTGAACATCGTTCGCCACACGGTGGAATTCCACTGCCCGGCCAACGACATTCCGGAAGCCATCACGGTTGACCTCTCCGGCCTGAAGATCGGCGACAGCGTTCACATCTCGAACGTCAAGCTGCCGAAGAACATCACGCCCGTTATCGCCGACCGTGACTTCACGATCGCAACGATCGTTGCCCCGGCAGCAGGCGTTGAAGAAGAAGCAACTGAAGAAGCTTCCGAGGAATAAAATCGGCGGCCGCAAGGCCGGACAGCTTTGAAGAACAAGGCCCGTTCCGTTTCCGGAACGGGCCTTTTAGTTTTTATGAACTTTAAAAACAGAAAGCTCGCTCCCCGCCAGCGATGCGGGCCCTGTTTCAGCGTCGATTAACACTTCCATGAAACGATACCCTTGCGCCCTCATGGAAACACCGGCGGGTCGAGAAATAGCGTGGGGAAAGGGCTCGGCCCGGAATCTGACGCATCTCTGTCCGAAAGGATGAAACACGGCGCAGCAAGTCTGGGGCAAAGGGTAGCTGCAATCGAACATGGCTCATTCCGTCGAAAGTCGCTTTATCGCGATTGTTTCCGGCGCACTTCTTACAGTGGTCGCCCCGCTCTTCACGCTTTTGCTGACACTTTCTTATAACGAGGCTATTCGCAGCCAGCGCAACCATATCGAAATTCTGCTGTCGACGAATACGCAGGCGCTGGCCCGCCCCCTGTGGGACCTCGATGACGACACGATAAACCAGATTACCGGAACCCTTGTCTCCGATCCCATGATCCGTATGGTCGAGGTCAAGGATACGTCCGGCCAGCTTGATGTCGTTCAGACCGCCGGCAGCGACATCATCCAGGATGCCGCCTCGACGACGCGCGAGGTCATCTACAAGACGACCAAGGGGCCCGTCACGGTCGGCCAATTGACGGTGTATTACGATGATGTCGGTCTTCTGACCTCCCTAAGCCGCACCGAACTGGCCTTTATCACGATTTTCATCCTCGCCATTCTCACCATGGTCCTTGCCGCCATTGCCGGTAACCGCTTCATGGTCATCCGTCCGCTGATGCGGCTGGCCGCGGCAATAGAAGCGACACGACGCCTCGGCTCCCGCCACCACGTCGACTGGCGGTCGAAAGACGAGATCGGCCGGCTGGCGAAAAGTTTCAACGAAATGCAGAGCCAGCTCGAAAAGGAAGAGCTGGAGATAAAGAACGCCCACGCCCGCAAGACGGAAATCTACAACCGCACGCCGGCCATGCTGTTTTCGCTGGACAGGCACGACAGGATCGCCGCCGTCAGCGACTACTGGGTGCAGGCGACCGGTTATGACCGCGCCAGAATACTCGGCCTGAATTTCGCCGACCTCATCCACCCCGATGACCGGACATTATTCCAGGAACGCAAGGCGGCGCATCAGGCGGCTGACACCCAACAGGCAGGCATCACCGTTCGCTTCCACTGCAGGGATGGCAGCGTCATGGATGCCCTCATCCTAGAAAAAGCCCTCGATTCCAGCGATACGGCCCATCACAGCACCTGCCTCTGCGTTATGACCGACGTGACCGAACTTCGGCAGTCGGAAAAACGTAATCGCCAGCAGGCCATTTCCGACCATCTGACCGGCCTCTTCAACCGTCAGGGCTTCGAGGCCATCCTCGACCTGCAGATTCGCGATGCGGACAGGAACGGCAGCGAACTCGCGTGCCTGTTCATAGATCTCGACCGGTTCAAGGCCATCAACGACAATCTCGGTCACGCCGCAGGCGACGCCGTTCTGCGCGAATTCACATTAAAACTGCAGCCGCTGCTGACACCGCTGGACAGCGCCTCGCGTCTGGGCGGAGACGAGTTCGCAATCCTGCTGGCCGGTGACAAGGTGGAAGAGCGCGCCCTGCAGTTCTGTGAGCGCATCTGCACCCTGCTGGACACTCCATTTGAAATCGAGAACAACAGCATCCGCCTCAGCGCCAGTATCGGTATGGCGGTCTACCCCCTTCACGCCGCGAGTGCCTCCGAGCTTCTGCAGAACGCCGACATGGCCATGTATACCCGCAAGCGGACAGGCAAGAACGGCTCCCAGGTCTTCGACAGCTCGATCATGGACAGGGCTCGCGAACATGCGGAACTGGAACGGGATATCGCGCAGGCGCTTTCCGAAGACTGGTTCGAGGCCTACTTTCAGCCAATTCAAAACATTGCAACCGGCCAGACAGCGGGTTTCGAGGCCTTGCTGCGCCTCAACCATCCGGATAAGGGGTTGCTTTCCCCTGCTGCCATCATCAGCCTTGCGGAAGAGAACGGGACCATTCACCGTATCGGCAACGTGATCCTTGATCAGTCGGTCGCCAATCTCGCCAGGCTGTCGCGCCTGCCGGGCATGGCGCAAACCTATGTGGCGGTGAATTTTTCGCCATTGCAGTTCGAACCGGGACTGCCGACACGCATTGCCGGACTGTTGCACCGGCACGGCATTCTTCCCGGGCGGCTGGTCATCGAAATCACCGAAGCGGTCATCATGAAGGACGATCCGCAGATCCGGGCGATCCTCACCGCCATCCATCAGCTGGGTTGCCGCATCGCGCTGGATGATTTCGGCACGGGTTACTCGTCGCTCAGCTATCTCAGCCGCTTTCCGGTCGATATTGTAAAAATCGACCAATCCTTCACCCGCTCGATCTGCGACGATACGGTGGAAATCCGGCAGCGCAACCGCATGCTCGTCGAAGGTATCGCAGCCATCTCGCACAAGATGAATTGCGTTGTCATCGCCGAGGGTGTCGAGACGGAGGAGCAGAAGCTGCTTCTGGCGGATATGGGTGCCGATTATGGCCAGGGTTACTTTTTCGCTCGCCCGCAGCGCGTCGAGCGGCTGATTGCCGCCTATGAGGCCGGGTCTGGACAAAGCCGCACAGCGGCGCGACAAGCCTGAGCCGCGGGGAGTAGTTATGGGATTGATCCGCTTTTGCCTGGTCTTTCTTGCTCTTGCCAATCCCGTCTGCGCGGCCAAGCTTTTCCTCACCACGGAAGTCTACCCGCCCTACAACCTGCAGGGCAGTGACGGCAGCGTACGCGGCGTCTATTTCGACCAGCTCAAGATCATTCTTGAGGACACCGGCACCAGCTACGAGGTCGCCGTCATGCCGTGGGCCCGGGCGATCGCCCTCGCCACAACACAGCCGATGCATTGTGCCTTCGCCACGGCGAGGACCGCCGAGCGGGAAAAGCTCTTCAAATGGGTCTCGCCAATCCATATCGATCGCAACATTCTCGTGGCGCGGCGCAAGGCGAATATCAATGTCGTGAGCCTCGAAGACGCCAAGAAATACCGGGTTGGAACCCAGCGCGGTGACTACACCGAAACCCTTCTGGAAACGCTCGGTTTTCCGCAGGTGGATGTCGGCGCGGATTTCGAGATCACGCTTCACAAGCTGACGGCCGGACGCATCGACCTTATGCCCATGTCGGAAAGCACCTTCAAAAGCCTGCCGGCGCACACTTTCAGGGAAGTGATAACGCTGTCGAGACAGCAGCTTGGGCTTGCCTGCAACAAGAGCGTGCCGGACGAGGTTATCGCGAAATTGCAGGCCCGTCTCGATGAGCTGATCGCCGACGGGACACAACAGCGGATCTTCGACCGTTACGATCTCATCAGGCCCTGAGCGTCGGCCGGCATTGCCGCACCCCCACAAAAAGATTGACAGCCAGCGGATTTCAGGGTGGTGACAACAGCATCATCAGGCACAACGCGGACATGCTTCATGAAGATCATCGCAGGACTTGGTAATCCCGGCACGCAATATGCCGGAAACCGGCACAATATCGGCTTCATGGCGGTGGATGCGTTACAGCGCCTGCCTTCGTTCGCGCCCTGGTCAAAGAAATTCAAGGCCGAGATTTCCGAAGGCGAGATCGCCGGAGAAAAGGTCCTGCTGATGAAACCGCAGACCTATATGAACCTGTCGGGCGAATCCGTGGGCGAAGCGATGCGCTTCTTCAAACTCACGCCGGCGGACATCATCGCCATCCATGACGAACTCGATCTTCCGGCCGGGCGCGTGCGCATCAAGACCGGCGGCGGTCACGGTGGCCATAACGGCCTGAAATCGCTCGACGCCCATTGCGGTAAGGATTACCGACGCCTGCGCCTCGGCATTGGGCATCCCGGTGACAAGGAGCGCGTGCACGGCCATGTGCTGGGCGATTTCGCCAAGGCCGACCGGGTCTGGCTGGAGCCGCTGCTGGATGCGATTGCCGACAACGCCGCCATGCTGGTGAAGGCGGAGGATTCCCAGCTGATGAACAGGCTGGCGCTGGCCACGGGCAGCAAGCCCGAAGCCGAGAAGCCGGCCAAGGCAGCCAAACCCGCCGCGCAGTCTCATATCCACCAGGCACGCAACAGCGCCCAGCCTAAAAAGCTGCCGGAGACCGGGCCGATGGCCGAGATGCTGAAACGGATGTTCGGCAAGAAGGATTAGATCGCGAATGTCTTCGAAGACCATCGCCCCGCGCGAAGCCGGAACCAGCGATCTGGCTGGATTGCTTGATCTCTACCGGGCGCTTAATCCATCCGACCCGGAAATGACGACGGAAGAAGCAAAGACGGCTTTTGCGGCCATGCTCGCCCAGCCGGGTCTGACCGTGTTTCTTGCGACCGAAGGCGAGGAAGCGGTCGCTACCGCCACGCTGCAGATTGTTCCAAATCTCACGCGCGCCGCCCGTCCTTATGCTCTTATCGAAAACGTGGTGACACTGGAAAACCGTCGCGGCCGCGGATATGGCCGCGCGGTCGTACGCCATGCCGTCGAGGCGGCTTTTGCGGCGAATTGTTACAAGGTGATGCTGCTGACAGGGCAACAACGCCCGGAGGTTCACGCCTTTTACGAAAGCTGCGGCTTCGTGCAGAACAAGACCGGTTTTCAGATCCGGCAGGATTGATGCTCACTCCTCCGGCTCGGTCGTGAACATCAGCGGAAATCCCGCTTCCTTGCCGAGATCGGTCGCCTCCTTGGCCTTCGTCTCGGCAATATCACGTTCGCAAACGACGACCACCGCGCTGCCGAAACGGTGCGCCGTCATCATCACCCGGTGGCCGGTCTCCTCGCTCATGCGGAACACGGCTTTCAGCACCACAGTCACGAACTCACGTGGCGTATAGTCGTCATTCAGCAGAATGACCTTGTAGAGCTTCGGCCGCTCCAGCTTTGGCTTGACCTTCGGTTTTGGTTTGAGATCGACAGGACTGTCGCTCATCATGGCCGCTCGTGCCTGCCGTTCATCGCGGTTGCTCATGGGAAAACCCCGTTGATGACGAAAGATTGATCGCTTGACCCGCTTATATTGCGCCGCACCCACGCCATCGGCAAGTCTGTCAGGAATTCCTCGCCTTTAAGAAGCCTTTGCCGGCCCAAATCGACCCGCGGGCTTGACCTTCCCCCGCCCTTTCCGCAAAAGGCTCCTCAACGAATTCTTTCAAACGGACAGGTTTCAAGCCATGGGCTTCAAATGCGGTATCGTTGGATTGCCGAATGTCGGCAAGTCCACTCTTTTTAACGCGCTGACGAAAACGGCCGCCGCACAGGCCGCCAACTATCCCTTCTGCACCATCGAACCGAATACCGGCGAAGTGGCGGTGCCCGATGCGCGCATGAAAATCCTTGCCGACATCGCCGGCTCGAAGGAAATCATCCCGACCCGCATCTCCTTCGTCGATATTGCCGGTCTGGTTCGCGGCGCATCGAAGGGCGAGGGTCTCGGCAACAAGTTCCTCGCCAACATTCGCGAAGTCGATGCCGTCGTACACGTGCTGCGCTGCTTTGAAGACGACGATATCACCCATGTCGAAGGCCGCATCAACCCGGTTGGCGATGCCGAAACGATCGAGACCGAGCTGATGCTCGCCGATCTCGAAAGCCTGGAACGCCGCGTCGAACAAACGCGTAAGCGCGCCACCAGCAAGGACAAGGAATCTCTCGCCCAACTGCCTGTCATGGAAGCCGTCATCGCGCTGCTCACCGACGGAAAGCCGGCACGCCTGCTTTTGAAGACACTGGCGGACGAGGAAATCGAAATCCTCAAAGGCCTCAACCTTCTGACATCGCACCCGGTGCTTTATGTCTGCAACGTCTCGGAAGCCGACGCATCGTCCGGCAACGAGCACACAGCAGCCGTCGCAGAAATGGCGAAGCAACAGGGTGCGGAATGCGTGATCATCTCGGCGGCGATCGAAGCCGAAGTCGCGCAGCTTCCAGCCGATGAAGCCGAAGAATTTCTCTCGGCCCTTGGTCTTAACGAGGCCGGCCTCGACCGGCTGATCCGTGCGGGATACCACCTGCTCGACCTCATCACCTATTTCACCGTCGGCCCCAAGGAAACACGCGCATGGACGATCGTGCGCGGCACCAAAGCACCCGCCGCCGCCGGCGTCATCCACAGCGATTTCGAACGCGGCTTCATCCGCGCCTTCACCATCGGCTTTGACGATTACGTTACCTACAAGGGCGAAGTCGGCGCCAAGGAAGCTGGCAAGGGACGCGACGAAGGCAAGGAATATGTGGTTCAGGACGGCGACGTCATCCACTTCCGCTTTAATACCTGATGCGATCTGAACGGGCTTGCTTCTTTTATGGGGCGGGCCTAGCCGCTTGTTTCTTCTCCCCGACCGGGGAGAAGATTGCCCCTAGGGTCGGATGAAGGGCAACGATGCCGCAGCTCGCTAGCTTCGCCCGCTCATCCCGCTGCCGCGACCTTCTCCGCGGCGGGGGAAGATGCAAGACGCATCCGCTCGCTCCATAGCGCCTTCCCGCTCCGATATTGCGCCACCGATTTGACCTTTACGTAAAGGGAAAAATCCTCTTAGATGCGACGGTATTGACTGTGCGAAGGGAGGAAACCATGGCGCCGGTCGCGACCTATGCTTACGAGGATTTCACGGTAGGGCGGGAGTTTCCGCTTGGACCGCAACCGATCTCCGCAGGGCAGATCATTGCTTTCGCCAGCGAATTCGATCCGCAACCCATGCATCTTTCCGAAGAAGCAGGCCGCCAGAGCATTCTTGGTGGGCTTGCAGCTTCCGGCTGGCACACCTGCAGTCTGCTGATGCGAATGATGGCGGACAGCTATATCTCGGATTCGACGTCGCAGGGTAGCCCCGGCATCGACTACGTCGATTGGAAGAAGCCGGTTCTGGCAGGAGATACGCTTTCTGGGAAATCCATCGTGCTGGAGCAGCGCCCTTCGGCTTCGCGCCCCGGTATCGGCCTCGTGAAATTTCGCCACGAGCTTTATAACCAGCGCGACGTTCTGGTGTCGGACGGCGAAAACACCGTGATGTTCCTGATGCGCGGCAATGGAGGTATTGCGGCATGAGACTGGCAGAACTCTCCCCGATCGGCGAACGAGTGACCCTCGATACGCTGCATTTTTCGGCCGAAGACATTATTCGCTTCGCCCGCGATTTCGATCCGCAGCCATTTCATCTTGATGCCGAAGCCGCAAAGAACAGCGTTTTCGGCGCACTTTGCGCATCTGGATGGCACACTGGTGCAGGCTGGATGAAGTGTTTTCTCTCGTACTGGGCCAAAGAGGTTAAAAGACTGAAGCTTGAGGGCCTTGAACCGCCAAAACTCGGCCCTTCACCGGGCTTTCGCGAACTTAAATGGAAAAAGCCGGTCTTCGCGGGAGACGATGTCACCTACTTCGTCACCCTGCTCGATACCCGGGCGCTGGAATCCCGGGCCGGTATCTGGCTGAACACCACATTTAACGAAGGGGTCAACCAGTCGGGAGAGACCGTCCTGACTTTCCAGAGCGGGGTTCTGGAATTCGAATAATCGAGCGTCGGGGCATGTCATTGCGACCTGCCCCACCCGCCGCTCAATGACCGGAAAATTCCACCAGAGTCCGTACCTCGACACCGAGGTCCTCGAGTTTCTTGCGGCCGCCGAGATCAGGCAGATCGATGACGAAGCAGGCGGAGACGATCTCCGCGCCCATCTGGCGCAAAAGCTTGACCGCGCCCTCGGCAGTCCCGCCGGTCGCAATAAGGTCATCGACCAGAATGACCTTTTCACCCGGCTGCACCGCATCAACATGCATTTCCATTTCATCGACGCCGTATTCCAGGCTATAGGCAACCCTTACAGTGGCATGCGGGAGCTTGCCCTTCTTACGGATCGGCACGAAGCCGGCCGAAAGCTGATGCGCCACCGCGCCGCCCAGAATGAAGCCGCGCGCTTCCATGCCCGCGATCTTGTCGATCTTCGTTCCCGCATAAGGTTGTACGAGTTCGTCCACGGCGCGGCGGAATGCGCGGGGATTGCCAAGCAACGTGGTGATGTCCCTGAAGATGATGCCCGGCTTCGGATAGTCGGGAATGGAACGGATGGCAGCGGAAAGCTCCGAAGCGATAACGGTCATGGTATTTCCAGTTAAAAATGGGAAATGGATGGTTCGGGCCACCCTATCAACTTGACGGCGGCGCACCAACTAAAAAGGACCGGCGCAACCTTCGGCCAACGCCGATTGGTATGGAGCATCGCAAATCCGCATCTTGTGAACGACAACCAGGTCAATGCCAGACTTCAAATAAAAAGGCCCCCATGGAGACCATGGGGGCCGATGACTGCCGGCACCGAAGTGCCGATCAATGTTCCTTGTTGGCGTAGACCGATTTCTTGGTGAGATAGATCAGCGCGGTGAAGATGAACAGGAACACCATGACCATGAAGCCGGTGCGCTTGCGCTCTTCCAGATGCGGTTCTGCAGCCCACATCAGGAAGGCGGCCACATCCTTGGAATATTGGTCCACGGTCTGCGGTGCGCCATCGTCGTAAGTCACCTGATCGGCGCTGATCGGCGGCGCCATCTTCAACGCGACCGCGCTGACGAAATACGGATTGAAATGTGTGCCTTCGGCCACTTCAACACCAGCCGGCGGGTCCTGATATCCGGTCAGCAGCGCATGGATGTAATCCGGGCCGCCCTCCTGATAACCGCCGACGATCGGGATCATGTCGATGATGAATTGCGGGAAACCACGCTCCACGCCGCGCGCCTTGGCAAGCAGCGACATGTCTGGCGGTGCGGCGCCACCATTGGCGGCAGCAGCCGCCTCATGGTTCGGGAATGGCGACGGGAAATGATCTGACGGCACGGCCTTGCGATTATACATTTCGCCGTCGGCATTCGGACCGTCCTGCACTTCATATTCAGCGGCGAAAGCCTTTACCTGCTCTTCCGAATAGCCAAGATCCTCCAGCGTACGGAAAGAGACAAGGCTCATGGAATGGCAGGCCGAGCAGACTTCCTTGTAGACCTTGAGACCACGCTGCAGCTGGCCCTTGTCATATTTGCCGAAAGGACCGGCAAATGACCAGCTCTGCTCCTCGGGCTTGATCACCGGGAAGTGGCCCCCGGCAATCGCATGTTCCGTCTTGGTGGCGAGGTCATGGCTCTCCTCCGCCGCCGAGGCGACGGTGAAGGAACAGCCGATGGCGGCGAAAAGCGCGATGCTCGTTACAAGCTTCTTCATTGTCGTCATCCTTCCTTCGCGCTCAGATTTCGGCAGCCGCAGGCGCGGCACCCGACTTGGCGGCGTTCTTTTCGAGAACGGCCTCGGTAATCGAATTCGGAATACGCCGGGGCGTTTCGACCAGACCGAGGATCGGCATGATGACGAGGAAGAAACCGAAGTAATAAAGCGTGCCGATCTGCGACATGATGACGTAGGTGCCTTCCGCCGGGCGCGAACCCAGCCAGCCGAGCATGATGGCATTCACCACGAATAGCCAGAAGAACATCTTGTACCAGGGACGATAGACGGCGGAGCGAACCTTCGACGTATCGAGCCAGGGCAGGAAGAACAGCACGACGATTGCGCCGAACATCACGAGAACGCCACCCAGCTTGGAATCGATGACCCAGATGTTGAAGGTGATGGCGCGCAGCATGGCGTAGAACGGCAGGAAGTACCATTCCGGAACGATATGCGCCGGGGTCTTCAAGGGATCTGCCATGATGTAGTTATCAGGGTGGCCAAGGAAGTTCGGCATGTAGAAGACGAACCAGGCATAACCGATCAGGAACACGGAAACACCGAGCGCATCCTTCAGCGTCGCATAGGGCGTGAAGGGAACGGTGTCGGTCTTGCTCTTCACTTCGACGCCGGTAGGATTGGTCTGGCCGGTGACGTGCAGCGCCCAGATATGCAGGATAACGACGCCCGCAATCATGAACGGCAGCAGATAGTGAAGCGCAAAGAAGCGGTTCAGCGTCGGCTGATCCACGGCAAAGCCGCCGAGCAGGAACTGCTGGATCCATTCGCCGATGGCAGGAAACGCCGTGAAGAAGCCGGTGATGACGGTCGCTCCCCAGAAGGACATCTGGCCCCAGGGCAGAACATAGCCCATGAAGCCCGTCGCCATCATCAGCAGGAAGATGACGCAGCCAAGAATCCAGAGGATTTCACGCGGCGCCTTGTAGGAGCCGTAATAGAGGCCACGGGCGATGTGCAGGTAAACCGCGATAAAGAAGAACGACGCGCCGTTGGCATGCATGTAGCGCAGCAGCCAGCCGTGGTTGACGTCGCGCATGATCTTTTCGACGGAATTGAAGGCAACCGTCGTTTCGGCCGCATAATGCATGGCCAGCACGACGCCGGTGAGGATCTGCACGATCAGCATGACGGATAGCATCGCGCCGAAAGTGTAGGCGTAGTTCAAATTACGCGGGACAGGATAGGCAACGAAGCTGTCATAGATCATGCGCGGCAAGGGAAGCCGCGAATCGATCCACCTCTCGATGCCGGTAGACGGCTGATAACTGGAATGACCACTCATGAATATCTGTCCCCTTATCCGATCTTGATCACGGTATCGGATGTGAATGCAAATGTCGGGATGGCGAGGTTCTGCGGCGCCGGACCCTTACGTATGCGGCCCGCCGTATCGTAGTGCGAGCCATGGCAGGGACAGAACCATCCGCCGAAATCGCCGGCCTGGCCGAGCGGAACGCAGCCGAGATGGGTGCAGGAACCGACCATGACGATCCAGTTTTCCTTACCCTCGCCGGCGGAACGGTCGATATCGGTCGCCTGCGCGTCGGCGGCAATGTTGGCGTTGCGCGCCACCGGATCCTTGAGTTCGCCAAGAGCGACCGCCTTGGCTTCCTCGATTTCCTTTTCCGTGCGGTTGCGGATGAAAATCGGCTTGCCGCGCCACTTGAC
Organism: Agrobacterium sp. 5Ca39; assembly: GCF_055382365.1. NCBI lineage: Bacteria > Pseudomonadati > Pseudomonadota > Alphaproteobacteria > Hyphomicrobiales > Rhizobiaceae > Agrobacterium > Agrobacterium sp. 5Ca39. Next base: position 1,858,885 of record NZ_AP026436.1, read on the forward strand.
GGTAAGTGACATGCCCGGCTCGACCGCCGCGACATCCACCTCGATGGAGGCCAGCGCCAGCGTCGATGCATCGGGGCGCATCTGGTCAATGAAAGGCCATGCAACTGCGGCGGCACCGACGGCACCCGCCATTCCTGTCACTAGATAAAGAAAATCGCGACGGGTCGGTTCACCCGAAGCGTCGTGATTGGTTACGTGCTCGCTCACCGCTACACCATCCTCTGCGCTGTTTTTGCCGTAAATCGCATGAGTCCTCCCGCTATGATTTGATCCAGGACAATCTCCGTCCCACCGTCCTGGACACAACTGCGGCATCAAGAAACCGCGTCACTCTGTGTGATCGCAAAATATTGACCGACTTGGCAAGAGCAAAGCACACAAAGCTGCCGTAATTCTGCCCGAAGCGCCCGATTTGCTTCTCATTTTTTCGCCGCCTCTGGCAGTCGGGCAACATTGTGCACCCAAAGGCGCCATGTTAGGAGACTACGAGGGAGAGCTTGGAAAGCAGGGATTCGGATGACGGCGAAGCTCTCGTGCATGGTCTCCACGGCGGTTGCTGCCGTTCTCGTCATTGCCAGCCTGCGCTACATCACCGATTTCTGGCTTCTTGCCTTTGTCACCAGCTTCCAGCTTCATATCGCCATCATCTGCATCCTGTTGTCATGGCTGGTATTTTGGCTCATGCGCGACGCCTTTTCCGCCGTGCTCTTGGTCTGGTCGATTGCGCTCGCCGTCCATGCGGTGGCCATGCTTCTGGATTTTTCGACATCGGCCACGGCCGCACCGGAGGCGCAGCCGTTCCGGCTGCTTTCCTTCAATGTGCTGATGGATAACGCCGCCAATGCGGAGGTGATTGCCGACGCGATTGTCGAATCACGCGCCGATGCGGTTTATCTCTTTGAAGCTGACGCCCTGCAATCGGCTCTGCCGCGTCTGCAACAGACATATCCGCACAGGCTGGGCTGCTTCAAGGGAACGCCGGGCTGTGACCTCGTGATCCTGTCGAAGCGGCCTTTGCTCGAAGGCCATTTTCATAGTCTTAGCGACCTGCGCCGCGACCGTTTCGCGATCGCCAAAATCGATCTCGACGGCAGGGAAGTCACGCTTGCCGCTGCACATCTTACCAAGCCCTATTTCGACGATTATCACCGCGACGAGCTGGACGAGGTCAGCGAAATTCTCTACCGCGTCACCGGACCGCTCATTCTTGCAGGAGACTTCAATTCGGCAAGCATCGCTCCCGATATGCGGGATTTTCTGGCCGCCAACGATCTCAGGAAAGCGCCTTGGGAACCCGCGACTTGGCCAACGGAAGCGGGACGTTTCGGCATAGCCATCGACCATATCTTCGCCCGTGAACCGGCAACGCTGATAAAAACCACGCGCCTGCCGGACAGTCTCGGCTCCAATCATTACGGTCTGATGGCCGACTTCATGATCGGCAAATAGCGCCGCGCTTTACGGGATCGCCTCGTCGGCCGCGAGAAACCCGCCCGATTGCCGTGCCCAGAGCTCCGAATAGAGTCCGCCCCGCGAGACCAGTTCCGAATGTGTGCCCTGCTCGACGATGCGCCCCTGATCCATCACGATCAACCGGTCGAGCGCCGCGATGGTCGAAAGGCGGTGGGCGATTGCCAGCACCGTCTTGCCCTGCATCAGCTCGTCCAGATTACTCTGGATCGCAGCCTCTACCTCGGAATCGAGCGCCGAGGTCGCCTCATCAAGCACGAGGATTGGTGCATCCTTCAGCATCACACGGGCAATGGCGATGCGCTGGCGCTGGCCGCCGGAGAGTTTCACCCCGCGTTCGCCCACATGGGCGTCAAAACCGGTGCGTCCGCGCTGATCCTCCAGCCGCTTGATGAAGTCGTCCGCCTTGGCCCGTCGCGTCGCCTCCTGCAATTGCGTTTCGCTGGCGTCGGTGCGGCCGAACAGGATGTTGTCCCTGATAGAGCGATGCAGCAGCGAGGTGTCCTGCGTAACCATGCCGATATGGGCCCGCAGCGATTCCTGGGTTACACCCGCAATATCCTGCCCGTCGATGAGAATGCGTCCCTTCTCGACATCGTAAAACCGCAGCAGCAGATTGACGAGGGTGGATTTCCCCGCGCCGGAGCGTCCGACGATGCCTACCTTTTCCCCTGCCCTGATGTCGAGATTGAGGTGGTCGATGACACCGTTCTTTCGGCCATAGTGGAAACTGACATTCTCGAAACGAATGCTCGGTTTTTTAACCTCCAGCATAACCGCGTCAGGCGCATCGACGAGACCGATCGGCTGAGAGATCAACTCGGCGGCGTTCTGCACCGTGCCGAAATTGCGCATGATGCCGTTGAACTGCGTCATCAGGCGCCCCAGCAGGAAATTGAGACGCAGCACCAGCGCCAGCGTGAAGGCCACCGCACCGGAACTGATCTTGCCGGAAAGCCACAGATCGATGCAGAGAGCCGCCATGGACGTGATCATAACGCCTGACAGCAGCGCCATCGATGCCCGCACGCCGGTAATGAACCGCGTGAACGTCATCGTCGCACGCTGAAAGATATCGAAGCCCTGCCGCATGTAGCGGTCATTGGCGTCGTCGCGCCCGAAAAGCCGCAGGGTCTGGATATTGCTGTAGGCATCTACCATGCGGCCGGAAAGCATGGAGGCGGCTTCCGCCGTTTCTTTTGAATGATAGCGGATGCGCGGCACGAAATAGCGCGCCAGCAGCGAGAAGATCGCCACCCAGACAACGACAACGACCGCAAGCCGCCAGTCCAGCCCCCCGATCAGAAACAGCATCGAGACGGAATAGATGCCGACGAACCAGACGCTTTCCATCAACGAGGTCACAAGGTCGCCCGCCGCCTGCCCGCCGGACCAGACCTTGGTGACGATGCGGCCGGAAAAATCGTTCTGGAAAAAGGTCAGCGACTGCCGCGCCACATGCATGTAGGATTGCCAGCGCACCAGGTTGTAGAAGCCGGGCGTGATGATCTGCTGATCCACCAGCGCCGTCAGCATCGTGACGATGAAGCGGATGACGCCGATCAGGACAAGCATGCCGACGAGTTCGCCGCCATGGGTGGAAAGCAACCCGGCCCAGCCTTCTTCCGGTTTTACCGTCGAGAGAATATCAACGAGCCGACCAACGAACCAGAAAAGCGCCGCCTCGATGGCCGCAGTCAGCCCACCCAGCACCAGCATCGCGAAGAACGGCGCTTTCGCCTGCGAAATATAAAACCAGATGAAGGCGAACGTGCTTTCCGGCGGCCGCAAATCGTCCTTGCGGTCGAAGGGCTTTATCCAGTTCTCGAAATACTCGAAGATGCGGGTAATGAGCATGATCCGGATATAGGCGGATTCCCGGTGCGGGAACAGCCGCGGAGGCTACGGTGAGAGATTATATTTCGGTAACGTTCCGAGAATGAAAAAGGCGGGAATAAAAGACGGAGGGCGGGAACCCTGTTTCCCGCCCTTCGTCTTTCCTTACTCCGCAGCCGCTTCCGCCTCGTGATCGGCGATGAAGCCGCCGGACTGGCGCCGCCACAGATCGGCGTAAATGCCGCCTATTGCCACCAGTTCCGCATGGCTGCCCGCTTCCACGATCCGGCCCTTGTCCAGAATGATCAGCCGGTCCATTTCGGTCAGCGTCGAGAGACGGTGGGCGATGGCGATCACCGTCTTGCCTTCCATAAGCGAGAACAGGTTCTCCTGAATTGCCGCCTCGACTTCTGAATCGAGCGCCGAGGTCGCCTCATCAAGTACCAGAATCGGCGCATTCTTGAGGAAGACGCGCGCAATTGCGATACGCTGGCGCTGGCCGCCCGACAGTTTCACGCCGCGTTCACCTACCTGGGCATCGAGGCCCTGGCGACCATGCATGTCGACCAGCGTTTCGATGAAATCCCAGGCATTGGCCCGCTTTGCTGCCGCAATCACCTGCTCGTCGGTGGCTTCCGGATGACCATAGGCAATGTTGTCGCGGATCGAGCGGTGCAGCAGCGACGTATCCTGCGTCACGACACCGATCAATTCTCGCAGGCTGTCTTGCGACACCTTGGAGATGTCCTGACCGTCGATGGTGATCCTGCCGCCTTCCAGATCGTAAAAACGCAGCAGCAGGTTCATCAGCGTCGTCTTGCCCGCCCCCGAACGCCCGACCAGACCGACCTTTTCGCCCGGCTTGATATCAAGCGTCAGCCCGTCGATCACGCCCTTGTTCTTGCCATAGTGGAAGCGGACGTTGTCGTAGCGGATGCCGCCCTGCGGGGCCGCAAGTTCCGGAGCCTTCGGAACATCGACGATATCGTGCGGTTTCGTCATCATCGACATGCCGTCATAGACCGTGCCGATATTTTCGAACAGTGAGGTGACTTCCCACATGATCCACTGCGACATGCCGTTGACGCGCATCGCAAGGCTGATGGCAATGGCGACGGAGCCAGCCGTCACCGAACCCTGCATCCAGAAATAGAGACCGAGCGCGGCCGTTGAAAACAGAACCACCGCATTGTTGAGGTCGATCAGGATGTTGAAGCCGGAAATCTTGCGCATCTGGCGGTGAACGGTTCCGAGAAACACGTTCATGCCCTCACGCGCGTATCTCTCCTCGCGGCCCGCATGGGAAAACAGCTTGATCGTCGAGATATTCGTATAGCTGTCGACTATCCGGCCCGTCATCATGGAGCGCGCATCGGCCTGCTCCTGCGCCAGCCGGCCGAGCTTGGGCACGAAATAGGCGAGGATACCCATGTAGATACCCAGCCAGACCAAAAGGGGGATAACCAGTCGCCAATCGGCAGCCGCGACCATGAACAGCATCGAAACGACAAAGCTGATCGCGTAGACGAAGACGTCGATGACCTTCAGTGCCACTTCGCGGATCGCCAGCGCCGTCTGCATGACCTTGGTCGAAACCCGGCCGGCAAATTCATTGGCGAAAAACGTCATGGAATGGCGCAGCAGGAAACGGTGCATTTTCCAGCGCGCAATCATGCCGAAATTGCCGGCAAGCGTCTGGTGCATCGTCATGGTGTGGATCGCGCCCATCAGCGGCAGCAGAAACAGCACCAGCCCGGCCATGATGATCAGATGCCAGCCCTCATCGGCAAAAAACGTCTCACGATTGGCCGTGGAAAGCCAGTCGACGATATTGCCGAGGAATTTGTAAAGCATCGCTTCCGCAACGGCGATGCCCATCGACATCAGGCCGAGCAGCAGCAGCCAGGGCCAGGCGGGCTTCACATAATGCCACAGGAACGGCAGAAGCGTCTTCGGCGGCACGGAAGGCGTCGAAGACGGAAAGGGATCGAGACGTTTTTCAAACCAGCCAAACATAGGCCAAGCTCCGGCAATAAATCGCCCCGTCGTCAAAGGTAAGCGGACGCAATATGGCCCACGACGGAACGGAAAAGTCTTTGAACATGGCCGTGACAGCCACATGACGAATCGGAATATGGGAAACGCGGCCGAGCCGCGGAGTAACACCTAGGCCAGCAGCAGCACTACTGGGGCCGGGAGGCGAATACGAATGTCATTTGGCATAAGAACCTCCCTTGGCTGGTGTTGAAGATATGGCCTTGTAGCGCAAAAATTAAGCAATGACCAGCCGGAAAGACACCGACACGCTCGAAAACTCGAGATGTGTCGAGTAGCACAAAGGGACGGATTTACCCGCAAAGGTTTCCGACCGCCGCCTGCCGTGCTGCACCGCCTTATTCGGCTGCGTCCTGCGCCTGACCACTCTCATATTCCGTGATCAACTCGATCATTCCGGCCTGAGTATGGCGCTTGAGTTCCCGCCGGTCGCTGGGCTGCGGGGCAAAGGTGACGGTCAGGCCGGTATCCCTTATCGTGCCGATGGCGAAAGATGCGCCGGAGAGCATGCGTACGCCCTCATGCAGCCATAGAGGATCGGTCGCGAAATGCTGGCCGATACCGACCACGATGGGAATGCCCTGCCAGTGTGAAATGCGGTCGTAATGGATGTGGCCTGCCAGAATACCAATGACATCATGTTCGAACAGCAGCTCGTCCAGAATCTCGGTATCGTCAAAGGACAGGGATTCCCACTCCGCATCGGGACGGTCGAAATCAAGCGCCGGCGCATGGTGCATCACCAGCAGCTTCGGCAATTCGGGATGGTTTTCCAGCTCATCCTCAAGCCATTCGACCTGTCCGGGTTCGAAAGCACCCCCGACCTTGCCGGGAACGCTGGTGTCCATGACGATGATGTGAATGCCGGCAATCACCTCGGCATGGTCATAGGGCTCGTCCAGATCCTCGTGGCGATCGAGCATCACGGGATAAAATCCATCGCGGCGGTCGTGATTGCCGAGCGCGAAGAGCACAGGCATACCGAGTTCCGCTTCCTTTATCAGACGCTTGAGCTCCTCATAGCTGCCGGCATCGCCCCGATTGGTCAGATCGCCGCTGACGATGATGAATTCGGGCGGCGGCACCAGCGCCTTGATCTGCGCAAGCGTCGTGGAAAGCGTGGCCGAGGTCTCTGAATAAAGATCGTCATCCTGCACCTGCGGATTGCCCACATGCAGATCGGTCAGATGGACGAAATTCACCCGTTCGGACATGCTATCCCCCTGTTCCTGCGTGCAGAAGATCCGGCTCAAGTAGGCCGACGTCAACCGTTCCCGATGGTTCGGGCAAGCCTGATGATGTACTGGTGAATGGGTAGCCGCCCAGTGTGTCACGCGCATGAATATCCGGTCTGGAATGACACCCGAGAGGGACTTTTCGCAAACTGCCTGTCGTCCCCTGTCCGCGCGTGATAATCGGACGAGCACAGCAACCGCAGTGAGATCTCCATGTCCGGCACCACGACCGAAATCAGAATCGCCCTTTACCAGCCCGACATTCCCGGCAATACCGGCACCATCCTGCGGCTGGCCGCCTGCCTTGGCCTTGGCGTCGACATCATCGAACCCGCAGGTTTCGACATCTCGGATCGCAATCTGAAACGGGCCGGCATGGACTACATTGCGGCGGCTGCCCTCACGCGCCATGTCAGCTGGGATCGCTTCGAGGAATGGCGGGCAACCACCGGCCGGCGGCTCGTCCTCGCCTCCACCAAGGCAGCCCTGCCCTATACTGATATCACCTATCGTGCCGACGATATCCTGCTCTTTGGCCGCGAAAGTGCGGGCGTGCCTGATCACGTGCATGAAAAGGCGGATGAGCGAATCATCATTCCGATGGTCGCCGGGCAGCGCTCGATCAACGTTGCGATGTCGGCTGCGATGGTCACCGGCGAGGCCTTGCGCCAGACCTCATGGTCCTGACCTGCCATCTTTACAGCCAATTTTTCGGGCAAACTTGAAAATTGGCCGTTTTTGCCGCGAAACTGTCGCAACCCGGCCTGTACCGGAGGCGTTCACGCTCCTATACTGATTAGCCGGACAATAAAAATCGCCCTCGCCGAGACGGTCCGCCGGCGGGTGTGTGGAGACGTCGCATGCAGTCCACCATTGTCATCGTCAATCTTCTCGGCGCGGTCGCGCTGCTGCTCTTCGGCCTCGCCCAGGTGAAGGATGGCGTGACCCGTGCCTTTGGCATGAAACTGAGGAGCGTACTCGCCACCGGCACCCAGAACGGGCCCCGATCCTTCTTTTCCGGCTTCTTCGCCACCGTCGCGCTGCAGAGCTCCACGGCAACCGCTCTCACCGTCGCCTCCTTCGCCGAACGTGACCTCATCAAGCCGCGCATGGCACAGGTCGTGCTGCTTGGCGCCAATGTCGGCACCGCCGTGACCGCGTGGATCGTGGCGGCGGGCGTCGAATGGTTGTCACCGCTTCTGATCCTCGCGGGCATCGTGCTCAAGAAGGGAAGCTCCAACGCCAGGCAGGGCGGCGGAACGGCGCTGATCGGCATCGGCCTGATGCTTTTGTCACTGCATCTGCTGAGCGGCGCGACCGAGCCCATGCGCGCCTCGCCCGCGCTTGCCGTCTTTATCGGCCTGCTCGACGGGGCGTGGCCCGTTGCGCTGATTTTCTCCGCGGTGCTTGCCTTCGTCTCCTCCTCCAGCCTTGCCGTGGTGGTGTTGATCCTGTCGCTTGCGGCCACCGGAACGCTTTCCACCGGCCTCGTCATCGTCCTCATTCTCGGCGCCAATCTCGGCGGCGCCATTCCTCCGGTCATCGCCACGCTTTCCGGCCCCGCCTCGGCGCGGCGCATCACCATCGGCAATCTCGCCGTTCGCACCACTGGCTGCCTCATCGCCCTGCCGCTCGCCTCCTATGGCGCGGAGTTCCTACAGCAATTGCCGCTTTCACCCGCGAAACTGCCGGTCGACGCCCATCTCATCTTCAACGTCATCCTGGCCGCGCTCGCATGGCCCTTCTCGGGCCTCATCTCGGATCTGATGACGAAGCTGGTTCCCGGTGATCCGAAAGCCGAAGACGGCCCGAATTTCCTCGATCAACAGGCGCTGGCAACGCCGGTGGTGGCACTGGCCAATGCAACGCGGGAGGTCCTGGGCGTCGGCGACAGCATCGAGCGAATGCTGATCCGCGCCGAAAACGCCTTCAAGCACAACGACCTGGCGCCGCTTGCCGAAATATCCCTGCTCGAAAAAAAGGTCGACCGCCGCCAGCAGGAAGTAAAGGTCTATCTGTCCCAGCTCGGCCGCAAGGGGCTTGACGATGAGGATGCCCGCCGTTCGATCGCAATCATCGATTATGCCATCAACCTCGAACATATCGGTGACATCATCGAAAAAGGCATTTGCGAACAGATCCGCAAGAAGGTGCTGAACAGCTTCAAATTTTCCGATGACGGTTATGAGGAGTTGAAGACCCTGTTCGACATGACCATCGAGAACCTGCGCGCCGCCCAGAGCATTCTGGTGACCGGCGATTTCGAACTTGCCCGCAGGCTGATGGAAAGCAAGGTGGATATTCGCCGCCTCGAAAAACAATCCTCCAACCGCCATCTGGAGCGGCTGCGCGACGGGCTGACGGAAAGCATGCAGACAAGCACGCTGCATCTCGACATGCTGCGCGACCTCAAGCGTATCAACGCCCATATCGTTTCGGTGGCGCACCCCATTCTGGATGAAAGCGGCGTGCTGATCGAAAGCCGTTTGCGATACGCCGAGCCGCGCGCCTAGAGGATTTCAGGAAGCGTCGTCCGGTTTTTCGGTACGGAAAGACGAAAGCACTCTAAAAATCAGTCTGCCGAGGGAAGCCGGCGCATGGTGAATTCGATGCGGTCACCTTCCAGCTGCCGCCAGCTTTCCACTTCCGTCCAGTAAGCGGCCTTGGGAAAGCTGTCGAACCATTCTCGGGCCTTGGCGCGGGCTTCTTCGCGTCCCAGACAAAACGTCTGCCGCACGAACATGCCCTCACGCTTTTGTTCGCCGCCGGCGCTGTCGCGCTCCCTGCGGTGATTGGCAATTCTGCGCTTCAGCCCGTCGAGGGGCGGCGGTCCGGTAAATTTCGTCATGATATTCACCTCTGGCACCTACGTCTTTAAAGATAGTGTCGACACGCTGACTTGGCGAGTCGAATTTGTGCGCGGCGCAAACACCTGCTAGAGGCGGCATGACAGACTACACCGCAGGAGAATGAGACATGGAACGGCCGATCTTGCCGAAGGGCTTGCCCGAGGACATTGAAGACAAGAAGGCCGTTGCCCAGGCATGGTTCCAGCATCTGCGCGACACCATCGTCGCCTCCTTCGAAACCCTGGAAAACGAACTGACCGGCCCCTTGTCCGATCAGGAACCGGGCCGTTTCGTCCAGAAAGACTGGCTGCGTGACAATGGTGAAGGCGGCGGCGGCAAGATGTCTATTATGGAAGGGCGCGTCTTCGAAAAGGTTGGCGTGCACACCTCCACCGTCTACGGCGAATTTTCGCCGGAATTCCGCAAGCAGATACCGGGCGCGGAAGAAGACCCGCGCTTCTGGGCATCGGGACTGTCGCTCATCGCCCATCCGGTCAATCCCAATGTGCCGGCCGTGCATATGAATACCCGCATGGTGGTCACCACCAGCCACTGGTTCGGCGGCGGCGCGGACCTGACGCCGGTGCTTGGCCGCAGGCGGACGCAACAGGACGCCGATACCCAGCTGTTCCACCGCGCCTTCGAGATCACCTGCAACCGCCATCCCGTGGCGGACTATCCACGATACAAGACGTGGTGCGACGAGTATTTCTACCTGAAGCACCGCGACGAGCCGCGCGGCACCGGCGGCATCTTTTTCGACTGGCTGCATCCGCAAGAGCAAAATGGCGGCTGGGACGCCAATTTCGCCTTCGTGCAGGATGTCGGCCGGGCCTTCAATCTGGTCTATCCGAAGATCGTTCGCGCCAATTTCAACCAGAACTGGACGGAAGAGGACCGCGACGAGCAGCTTATTCGCCGTGGCCGCTACGTGGAATTCAACCTTCTCTACGATCGCGGCACCATCTTTGGACTGAAGACCGGCGGCAACGTCGAATCGATCCTGTCCTCCCTGCCGCCGGTAGTGCGCTGGCCCTGAAAACCTCACGCAAATTTGACGCTTATCAGCCATTTTGTCGCAAATAGCGTAAATTAGGACTTATGGAAAAATCAAGGCAGTGGTAGTCTCCTCCCGCAGACGTACTGGAGGAGCTATCGTCATGATTACTTCGAACAGCATGCCTATTTCTGCTTCCGCCGAGGGAGCATCGCAATCCATCGATACCACCGCATTGATTGACCGCCTGGCCGCCGAAATGCGCTCAACAGGCGATCGCGAACTGCCGCATTCCTTTTATGTCGAACAGGTGAAACGCACGCTCGCCGGAAAAGCCGTGAAGCGCGCAGATAACGACGAACGACCCAGCACAAAAATCCCGCCGGCCGGGACGTCCTCCGTTTTCCAGTGCTGGGCGATGCCCGAATAAGTCCGGTATCAGCGCTCAAGGACGCCGCTTTGGAACATAAGCGGCGGACTTTTGTTTCATAACGGAAGGGCAGCACGTCACTTCAATGCTGCCTTTTTCTGAAGCAGGGAGGCAAGACCATGAGACTTTTTGAATGTGGAACGCTCGTGCCGGGCTGCGCCTGGCATACACGGGCAGATGACGATGCTGAAGTCGTCCGCCGCACGGTGGAGCATATGCGCTCGGCCCACGGCGAAACCATTATCCGCGAAAATATGATCGAGAACATCAAGGCCCGCATCCGCGACGAGGCGAATGCGGCTTAGACCGGAGTGTCAGCGCTCTGGCAATATCAGTTCTGAAGCATCTCTTTAAGCCGGGCGGTCAACGCTGCCCGGTCAAGCGAGAAATTGACGTCGATCCACTTTTCCTCAAGGCTTTTCAGCACCTCGCCGACCTGCGGACCGGCCGCGACTCCCGCTGCCATCACGTCTGCACCGCTTAACGGAAATCCGGGCTTCTGGAATTTCTCCGCCCTCGCCAGCAGTGTCGAAAACCGCGCAACCTTCTGCATGGCTGTCTCGCCGGCCGAAATATCGGCACGAGCGGAGGAAAGCGCGAGTTTCAGCCGCGTCTTCACGCCTTCGACACCTTGACGATAAAGCAGCCGGTCGAGCGCCGTCTCCTTCAGTTCGGGATCTGCCGGCGGGGCCGCGGCCCAATGGGCAAGGTAGGCAGCTTCTGCCTTCGACAGCCTCAGCCGCGCGGCCAGAGAGGCCATCCTCTCGCCATCCGGCGGCACGATCGCGGCAAGCCGCAGCATTGGATCTACCGCCCAGCCAAGAGCCTGCTCCGTCGCGACCAGACCGTGAATGGCGTCGATACCCCATTTCTCGGTTTCGGGAAGAATTTCCGTTAGAACGCCCGATTGCCGCATCCAGAGCAGGGCGCGGGAAGGATCGCGGGCCGAAAGCAGCTTTTTCAACTCGCTCCACACCCGCTCGGACGAAAGCGTCGCCAGCCTGTCCTTGGCCCGTGCGCTGGCTCGCAAGCCATCGGCATCCGGGCGGCCAGAGCCATAATGGGCAAAAAAGCGGAAAAAGCGGAGAATCCGCAGATAATCTTCCGAAATTCGCGTCGCCGCATCGCCGATGAAGCGCACGATTCCGGTTTCGATATCGGGCAACCCGTTGATGAGGTCGATGATCTCGCCCTTTTCATCGGCATAAAGAGCATTGATGGTGAGATCGCGCCGCTCGGCATCGGTCTGCCAGTCGGTGCCGAAGGCCACCTGTGCGTGGCGGCCATTGGTCTCCACATCGCGGCGCAGCGTCGTCACCTCGAAACCTTCACCGTCGATGACCAGCGTTACCGTGCCATGCTCGATGCCTGTTGGCACCGCCTTGATGCCCGCGGCCTTGGCCCGCGCAACAACCACGTCAGGGGTCAGCGTCGTGGCCATGTCGATATCGACCACCGGCAGCCCCATCAGCGCGTTGCGCACCGCGCCGCCGACGATCCGCACCTCGCCGCCATCGGCATTCAAAAGCGCGAAAATGCGCTTCAGCGCCGGTTTTTCGAACCAGTCCTGGCCGGCAAGGCTGTTCATGAATAAAACCTTTCGTAAATCGTCCTGACGATGCCCGCCGTAATGCCCCAAATGTAGCGTTCACCATAGGGCATTTCATAGAAAAACCGCTCCTTCCCCTGAAAGATGCGGCTACCGCGCGCGTGGTTTTCAGGGTTCATCAGGAAGGACAGCGGCACCTCGAAAACTTCGTCCACTTCCGCCGGATTGAGCGTGAGGTCGAAGCCCGGCCGAACAACGGACAGCACCGGCTTTATCCGGAAACCCGTGCCGGAGATATAATCCGGCAATCGCCCCACCGTTTCCACGAAGGACCGGGACAGACCGATTTCCTCCTCCGCTTCGCGCAATGCTGCCTCTTCCGGCGTGCGGTCCTCGGCGTCGATACCGCCGCCCGGGAAGGAAATCTGACCTGAATGTTTGCGTAAGGTGGAGGTGCGCTGGGTGAAGATCACCCGGGCATCATTGCCGTCATCGATAACCGGGACCAGCACGGCGGCGTCTTTCAGTTTGATGCCGTTCCCGGACAGCACCACGCCCGGATTGAGGACATGGTCGCCATTTTCGCGCTCGGCCACGCCCTCGCCCTCCTGCAGCACCCGGCGGCGGAAGTCGCTGGCAGTAAAAGCCTTGAGGCCTATTGTCGTGATCGTCATTGCGAAAGCCGTTCCAGTTCATTGGCGGGCATGACTGGAAAAACGACGCCGCCCGAGCGCACCGCGAACATGTCGACGCCGTTTACCTCGATCACTTCACCGAGGGCGACGAGGTCGTACATCACGGCTCGCGAGACAAGCGCTTCCAGACGGCCGCGGACCAGAAGATAGGGCTTCAACTCGCGGTTTTCGCCCGAAATTTCAAACCGCAGCGGATGCTCCCGCCCCGCCTCTACCACGTCGCCAACATTCGTCCGGAAAGTGAGCACAGGCTCCCCATCCTCCTCGCCCACCGTCACCTTCATTTCCACGGCGACGAAAGGCGCATCGACGACCCGTATCCCGACTTTTTCCACAGGAGTTACAAGATAGGTTTTGCCATCCTCATCCTTGCGCAGAACAGTCGAAAACAGCCGCACCAGCGGCGCCCTGCCAATGGGCGTGCCGAGGTAGAACCAGGTGCCGTCAGCGCGGATTTCCATGTCCAGATCGCCGCAAAAGGGTGGATTCCAGCGGTCCACCGGGGCCGGTCCGCGCCTGGCGTCACCGGTCTGTTCCGCGGCGCGGGAAATCAACGCCGCAAGGCCAGCCGCATCATCAGCCGAATTTATCGTCTCCGCTGCCATATTCGAGTCTCGCTTTGCCGATAAGGAAATACTAAGTCACGACATAGTCATTCGAATGGCGCTTGTCAGCGGCCAAGAGAGCAATAAGCTATATGCAGCGCAAAATCCGTTCCGGCTGGCGGCCAGCAAAACCGGAATGCAAATGTGACAGCGGCGAAGGTATGAGGAGAGCGACATGGGCGTGATGAATACCGGCGAAACCCTCGATGAAAAGGCGATCATCGCCTCGGCCGAAAAGGCGCTGTCCGACATTGCGGCGATCCGCGCGGAAGTCTCCAAGGTTATCTTCGGCCAGGAAAAGGTGGTGCAGAACACGCTTCTCGCCATCCTCTCCGGCGGCCACGCCCTTCTCGTCGGCGTTCCCGGCCTTGCCAAGACCAAGCTCGTCACCACACTCGGCACCGTGCTTGGCCTCGACGCCAACCGCATTCAGTTCACACCGGATCTGATGCCGTCAGATATTCTCGGTTCCGAAGTCATGGACCAGGATGAAAACGGCCGCCGCTCGTTCCGCTTCATCAAGGGACCGGTTTTTGCGCAGTTGCTGATGGCCGATGAAATCAACCGCGCCAGCCCGCGCACGCAGTCCGCGCTGCTGCAGGCCATGCAGGAATACCACATCACCATGGCCGGCCAGACATATGAGCTGCCGAAGCCGTTTCACGTTCTCGCAACGCAGAACCCGCTGGAACAGGAGGGCACCTATCCGCTGCCCGAAGCCCAGCTCGACCGCTTCCTGCTGCAGGTGGATGTCGGTTATCCCGAACTTGCCGCCGAACGCCAGATCCTGCTCGACACCACGGGCACCGCCTCGGGCGAAGCACGCGGCGTCATCGATGCGCCCCGCATGATGGAGATACAGGCGCTCATCCGCCAGATGCCGGTCAGCGACAAGGTGGTGGACGCCATTCTATCGCTCGTCCGTTCCGCCCGCCCCGGCCACGGCAACAAGTTGACCGATAAGAACGTTGCCTGGGGTCCCGGTCCGCGCGCCGGCCAGTCGCTGATGCTGACGGCCCGTGCGCGTGCGCTTTACGAAGGCAGGCTCGCGCCCTCGCTTGACGATGTCTATGCGCTGGCCGAACCGGTGCTGGAACACCGCATGGCGCTGACCTTTGCGGCCCGCGCCGAAGGCATGTCGGTGCGCGATGTCATCGCTGCCCTCGTGGAGCAGGCGAAGAACTGAAGCGACGTTCGCGAAAGGACTGCATGTGGCATCCATCGGCCAGATCGTAGACAAGACGCCGGGTAGCGAAGTTCTGGCGCGCGCGCGCCAGCGCGCCGCCCTGGTGCCGGACTGCATGGTCGAGGCAAAGCGCATCGCCAACACCGTCACCGCAGGCTGGCATGGCCGCCGCAAGCGCGGCATCGGCGAAAATTTCTGGCAGTTCCGCCCCTATGCCGAAGGCGAAAGTCTCTCGCGTATCGACTGGCGGCGTTCGGCCCGCGACGATCATACCTATGTGCGTGACCGCGAATGGGAAGCGGCCCACACCATCTGGCTCTGGGCTGACATGTCGCCGTCGATGATGTTCAAATCGACCCTCGGTTCCGTCTCCAAGGAAAGCCGGGCCCTGGTGCTGATGCTGGCGCTGGCGGAAATCCTCGCGCGCTCCGGCGAACGCATCGGCTGCCCCGGTATCATGGAACCGGTTTCGGCCCGGAATGCCGCCGAACGGCTCGCCACCGCGATCATGCATGCGCCGCCGACCGAAGGCATGCCGGAAACGGGCATGATCCGTGGCGCGAGCGACATCGTGCTGATCGGTGATTTTCTCGATGATGCACAGGCCGTGATGGAGCGCATTTCACCGCTCGCACGGCGGGGCTTGCGCGGCCACGTGGTGGAAATTGCCGACCCGGCCGAAGAAACCTTCCCCTATTCCGGCCGCACCGAATTCAGCGATCCGGAAACCGGCGAAAAACTGGTGTCCGGCCGCGCCGAGACCATTCGCGAAGACTATACCCGCGCCTATCTCGCAAGGCGCGAGGCACTCTCCTCGTCGCTTCGCCGGCTGGGCTGGAACTTCGTGTTCCACCGCACCGACCATCTCGCTTCCGAGGCATTGGTGGCCATGCACATGTATCTTTCAGGCGCGCCGGCACAGGGCGGTGGGCAAGGCGGTGGCCGCCGATGAGCGCATTGCCTTTCGTCTTCACCAGCCCCTACATCCTCTTCGGCTTGCTGGCGCTGCCTGCCATCTGGTGGCTGCTGCGGCTGACCCCGCCGCGCCCCAAGGCAGAGGTCTTCCCGCCACTGAAGATTCTGGCGACGGTGTTGAAACGCGAGGAAACGCCGTCGAAAAGCCCGTGGTGGCTCACCTTGCTGCGCATGGCGCTTGCCGCCGCCGTGATTCTTGCTCTCGCCGATCCCGTGGTAAATCCACGCAACAGCGGCATCGCCGGCAGCGGCCCGCTGGTGCTGGTGGTTGACAATAGCTGGGCGTCTGCGCCCGACTGGGAGCGGCGCGTGGCGACCGCGGAAGCCCTGATCGGGGATGCAGAGCGTGCCGAGCGCCCCGTCGCCATCGCTTTTACAGCTGATGCCGAACACGACGCCGTGCCCGGAACGACAGCGGTCGCCCTGGAAAAGCTGGCAGCGGCAAAACCGAAGCCGCTCGTGCCCGATCGTGTCCGTACGGCCGAAGCCATCACCGAAGCGCTTAACGGCACGACCCCCGGCACCCTCGCCTATATCGCTGATGGCGTGCAGACGGCGCAGGACGAAAGCGCCCTGAAAACGCTGGCCAGTCTTTCACCAGCCGAATTCCGTATCGTCAGCGGCGACGGCAACGCCATTGCCGCGATAACGGGCGCAACCAATAATGCCGACGCCATGAGCGTTTCGCTTTCAAGGCTCGATACTGCGGAAGCTGCCCGGTTGACGGTCAACGCGCAGGACAGCCAGGGCCGCATCCTCGCCAATGGCATCGCCACCTTCGCCCGCGGCCAGGCTGAAACAACGGCAACGGTGGAAGCGCCCTTCGAACTGCGCAACGATTTCGCCCGTCTTTCCCTTGAAGGTGTTTCCACGGCGGGTGCAGTGCATCTTCTCGATGACGGCTTCCGCCGCCGCCGCGTGGCGCTGCTGGCAGGCGAAACCGGCAACGACTTCCAGCCGCTGCTGCAACCGCTTTATTACATCAGCCGCGCACTTCAGCCCTTCGTCGATCTCATTCCGCAGCGGCAAGCCGATCTGGCGCAGGCTATCCCGGAAATCCTGCAATCCAACCCCTCCGTCATTGTCATGGCCGATATCGGCCGCCTGCCGCAGGAAACCTATGAGCCGATGCAAAAATGGCTTGCGGGCGGCGGCACGTTGATCCGCTTCGCCGGGCCACGCCTTGCCGCAGCCCCCGCCGACGACCCGCTGGTGCCGGTGACGCTGAGACAGGGCGAACGCGCGCTCGGCGGCGCACTCTCCTGGGCTGAACCGCAACCGCTTGCCGATTTCCCTGCATTCGGCGCTTTCGCCGGCATGCCGAAAGCCGATGGCATTCTCGTCAAACGTCAGGTTCTGGCCGAGCCGACACCGGACCTCGCCGAACGCACCTGGGCAAGCCTTGCCGATGGCACGCCGCTCGTCACCACCCGCAACGTCGAGGCAGGCCGCATCGTGCTGTTCCACGTCAGCGCCGAGGCCAGCTGGTCCGACCTGCCGATATCAGGCCACTTCGTCGATATGCTTCGCCGTATCGTGCAATTGTCCAAGGCGGGCGGCGCTTCGGCTTCCGCCAATGCCCCGGCCGCCGCTCTGCCACCCTTCCGGCTGCTGACGGCGGAAGGCGCGCTATCTGCCGAAATCGGCACTGCCCGGCCGCTAGAAATGCGCGCAGGCCAGCTTCCGCGCACCGGCTTCGACAATCCCCCCGGCCTTTACGGCACAGAGGACGGTTTCGTGGCTCTCAATCTCCTGCCGGCGGGTGCGACGCTGCGCCCGCTCGATACCTCTGCCGCCGGTGTCAGCACGTCAAGTGAAGCGCTGATCGGCGAGACGGCGAAATCGCTGCGTCCCACCCTCTTCATCGCTGCCTTCCTGATGCTGATCGCCGACAGCCTGATCGTGCTCTTCATGAACGGCGCCTTCGCCCGCCTGCCGAAAGCCCGCAGCGCCACAGTGGCCACAATGCTGCTGGCGCTTGGCACCTTTGCCGCCATGGCGCCAAACGATGCCCGCGCCGACGATCCCAAACCCGGCGACGAGCAGATATTCGAGCGGCTGGACACCACCCATCTTGCTTATGTCCGCACCGGCGAAGACGATGTCGACCGCATTTCAGAACAGGGTTTGCAGGGTTTGAGCGAATTCCTGACCTGGCGCACGACGCTGGAGCCCGGCCAGCCTGTCGGCCTTGATATTTCCAAGGATGAATTGTCCTTCTACCCAATCATCTACTGGCCGGTTTCGGCCTCCGCGCCCATGCCGTCCAGCGCCGCCATCTCGCGCATCGACGCCTATATGCGCGCCGGCGGCACCGTGCTGTTCGATACGCGTGACCAGTTCTCCTCGCTCGATACCGGCGCGACCAGCGCCAATGGCGAGCGTTTGCAGGCGATCCTCGCCAATATCGATATTCCGCCGCTGGAGCCCGTGCCGGAGGATCACGTCCTGACGCGTTCCTTCTACTTGCTCACCAATTTCCCCGGCCGTTACAATGGCTCGCCGCTCTGGGTGGAATCGCGTCAGGGTGCCGCCAAGACCACCTCCGGCCTCTCCTCCTCCGGGGACGGCGTGACGCCGATCATGATAACCGGCAATGATTTCGCCGGCGCATGGGCCGTCGATGCGCAGGGCGCACCGGTTCTGCCCACCGTGCCGCCTGACGAGATGCAGCGCGAACATGCCTTCCGCTCCGGCGTCAACATCATGATGTATATGCTGACCGGCAACTACAAGGCCGATCAGGTCCACGTTCCGGCACTTCTCGAACGGTTGGGGCAGTGACATGACATTGACCTTCGCTCCCTTCCTGCCATGGATCGTGATCGCCGTTCTGGCCGTCGCAGCACTTCTCCTTTCCTTCATAGGCCTGTGGCGCGGCGTGCGTGGCGCATGGTTGCGCGGGCTGGCGCTCGCCGCCCTGCTTGCCGCCATCGCTAATCCGCTTTTGACGCAGGAGGAGCGCGAGCCGCTTTCCACCATCGTCCCCGTCATCGTCGATCGTTCGCAGAGCCAGGACGTGCAGGACCGGCCGCAGATGACGGATACGGCGCTTAACGCGCTGAAAGAGCGGCTGTACCGTTTCCCGCGCATCGAGCCGCGCATCGTTGAAGTGCGCGATAATGGTGAAAGCGATTCGCCCTCGACCCAGCTTTTTTCGGCCTTGTCCTCCGCCGTTTCCGATGTGTCGCCTTCCCGCGTGGGTGGCGCGATCTTCCTGAGCGATGGCCAGATTCACGATATTCCCAATGCCCTGCCCAACGCCGAGCAGGCGCTCGGCTTCCGCGCGCCCGTGCACGGCCTGATCACGGGCAAGGCTGATGAGTTCGACCGCCGTATCGAAATCGTTCGCGCCCCGCGCTTCGGCATCGTCAATGAGGAACAGCAACTGACGCTGCGCGTCTTCGATGACGGACGCCCGGCAGGCGGTGGCGCGGCTGAGGTGACGGTGAAGATGAATGGCGAAGAGATCGCCACACTACAGGCGACACCCGGTCAGCCGACGCCGTTCCGCTTCAAGGTCCCACGCGGCGGCAACAATGTCATGGAATTTTCCGTCGCCGAAATCCCGGGCGAAGTGACTGTTGCCAATAACCGCGCCGTTCACCTGATCGAAGGCATCCGTCAGAACCTGCGCGTGCTGCTCGTCTCCGGCGAACCGCACGCCGGCGAGCGGGCATGGCGCAACCTCCTGAAATCCGACGCCTCGGTCGATCTGGTGCATTTCACCATTCTGCGTCCTCCGGAAAAGCAGGACGGCACGCCGATCAACGAACTCTCGCTGATCGCCTTCCCCACCCGCGAGCTGTTCGTCGAGAAGATCAATGATTTCGATCTCATCATCTTCGATCGCTACCAGCATCGCGGCGTGCTGCCGATCCTCTATTACGATTACATCGCCCAATATGTCGAAAAAGGCGGCGCACTTTTGATTGCCGCCGGGCCGGAGCATGCCGGTCAGGATTCGATCGCCATGACGCCGCTCGCCTCCGTCCTCCCGGCGCAGCCGACCGGTCAGGTGCATCAGGCCGCCTTCTACCCGCGCCTTTCGGAAGCGGGCAAGAAACACCCGGTCACCCGCGGGCTAGAGGGATCAGGCAACGAGCCGCCCCAATGGGGCCGCTGGTTCCGCACCATCAGCGTCGACCCGCCGCAGGGCCAGACCGTGATGCTGGGCGATGGTCAGGACCCGCTGCTGGTGCTCAACCGCCAGGGTGAAGGCCGTGTCGCCATGCTGCTGTCGGATCAGGGCTGGCTCTGGGCGCGTGGTTATGAGGGCGGCGGCCCGCATGTGGCGCTTTACCGCCGCATCGCCCACTGGCTGATGAAAGAACCCGAGCTTGAGGAAGAGGCGCTGACGGCGCGCGCCAACGGCCGCACCCTGCAGATCACCCGTCAGACCATCGGCGACGATCCCGGTCAGGCCAGCGTGCGTTTCCCCTCCGGCAAAACCGAGAACATGGCTTTCACCAGCAGCGAGCCCGGTCTCTACAGGATCGAACGCCGCATGGATGAAACCGGCCTGTTCGAAATCAAGAACGGCGATTTCACCACCCTCGTCCATGTTGGCGCAGTGGACGCCCCCGAATTCAAGGCGATGATTTCAACGACCGAAACGCTGAAGCCGCTGGCAGATGCCACCAAAGGCAGCGTGCACCGTGTCGCCGATAATTCCGGCCGGGTCGCACTGCCGGATATATTGCCGGTCCGCGGCGATATCAGGGTTGCCGATGAGGATCGCATGCTGATACGCATGACCGACGAGACGGTGCTGAAAGGCGTCAACAGCCTGCCGCTCTTTGCAGGTTTCGCCGGGCTAGGCGCGTTGCTGCTTGCCTTCTCCGCTCTATGGTGGCGTGAAGGCCGGTAAGGGCGTTCCAGCAAAGATCGTGGGGCCTTCCCCTCGTCTCGGCACGTAAACGGGAAACGGCCACCGCCCGGCGGCCGGGGAAGATGAATATGAATTTCGTTTTAAGCGATGCCGCCGATCCAGAGGCCGAAAAAGCCATCCGCGATCCTCTGGTGGCCTATAATCTTGCTCGTTTCGGCGAAAGCGACAAACGCGACATTATCATCACCATCCGCAATGACGACAATGAGGTCACCGGCGGCCTGGTGGGCCACACCGCCCGCGGCTGGCTTTATGTGCAGCTTCTTTTCGTGCCGGAGACGATGCGCGGACAAGGCACGGCCGCGAAACTTCTGGCCATGGCCGAAGACGAGGCGAAAAAGCGCGGCTGTATGGGCGCCTATATCGACACGATGAACCCGGATGCGCTGAGGACTTACGAACGGTACGGTTTCACCAAGATCGGCTCGCTTGGGCCACTCTCCAGCGGCCAATCCATCACCTGGCTGGAGAAACGGTTCTAGAGCGCCGGCCACGCAAATTTCAGGCGGCGATGCCCGACACCTCGCTGTCGACCGTGCGTCCCATGGTGTCGCGAATCTGTTGACGCAGCCACACGGCTCCCGCATCCGCATCGGTCTGCAATGTCCAGACCATGGCGACAGGCGGGAAATTCAACGTCACCGGCACCGGGCTCACTTCCAGTCCCAGCATCGGCGCATAACGCTGAGCAATGCGCGAAGACACGGTCGCCAGCACGGCTGAGGAGCGCGCCGTTGCCAGCACCGAAAGAAAATCCGGCGCAGCAGCGACGACGTCGATTTCCAGTCCGGTCAGTTCCAGCGCGTCCTTGATACAGCCATGCAGACTGTCGGTCTGCGATATCACCGCGTGCTTGGCCGACAGATAGGCGTCCAGTCCAACGGGATTGGGCAGATCGAGCAGAGCCGGGTTGAAGCAGCAGAGCACGCTGGAAGAATAAAGCGGTTCGCAATGGTGCCGCTGTTCCTTCGAATAGGTGCATCCGACAGCCATGTCGATCACGCCCGTATCCAGCATAGCGGTGATTTCCTGCTGTTGCCCGTTGCGCGCAAGGATACGGATACCGGGTGCGATCTCGCGCAGCCGCGCGGACAGATCCGGCAAAAGCAACAGCTCAACCTCGCTTGACATGCCGAGCCGGAACGTCCGCCGCTCGGTCGCCGGATCGAACACATCAGCCGTCAGCACCGCCGCCTGCGCTTGTCTCAGCGCCTGGCGTACCGGCCCCGCCAGATTGAGCGCCCGCGCCGTCGGCTTCATTTCCTGCCCCACGCGAATGAACAGCTCATCCTGAAACAGTGTGCGCAGGGTGGAGATATTATGGCTCATGGCAGGTTGCTGGATTTTCAGCCGCCGCGCCGCGCGCGTGACGTTCATCTCTTCCATCATCGCATCGAAAGCGACGAGGAGATTGAGGTCGAAGGAACGGAGATTGAAATGATCGATAGTTTGCATAAGTCACATCGATTTGATTGCTAACCTGCCTACACTTAACTGGAGATCGGAAAGTTTCAAGACATTCCTAAACCCAGGAGCCTTCAATGCCATCACGTCGCTCACTTCTCAAAGGCGCCGCCAGCGCCCTCATCGCCGCCCCCTTTGTTGCGCCCTCCGTCGCATTTGCCAAGGCACCGCTTGTCGCCACGCAGGCGCCCGGCTTCTACCGGCTGATGGTCGGCAAGGTGGAAGTTACTGCGCTTTCGGACGGCGTCATTGCGCTGCCGCTTGCCAAAATCTACACCAACACCACGACGGAACATGCGACGAAGGCGCTTCAGGATGCGTTCCTTCCGGAAGAGACGCCTACGTCCGTCAATGCGTTTCTCGTCAACACCGGTGACAGGCTGGTGCTGATCGATGCCGGCACCGGCTCCTATCTTGGCCCAAGCCTCGGCAGGCTCGTCGCCAATATCGAAGCCTCGGGCTACAAAGCGGATGAGATAGATGACGTCGTTCTCACCCATATCCATACCGATCATTCCGGCGGTCTCTCCGCGGATGGCAAGCGCGTCTTCGCCAACGCGACCCTGCGCGTGAATAAGCGCGAAGCCGCTTTCTGGCTCGATGAGGCGAAGGCCAAGGCAGCACCGGAGGCGCTGAAGAAGGGCTATGCCGAAGCCAAAGAAAGCATCCAGCCCTATATCGATGCCGGCAAGTTCGAGACGTTCGGCGACAATGCAGCGCCGGTTCCCGGTCTCGGCTCAGTCCTTTACGCCGGCCACACGCCGGGCCACAGCGGCATCGTTCTCGAAAGCAACGGCCAGAAAATCGTCTTCTGGGGCGATATTACCCATGGCGATATCCTCCAGTTCGATGAACCTGATGTCGCCGTCGCATTCGACGTCGATCAGAAGGCAGCCGTCGCCACGCGTGATCTGGCATTTAAACAGGCGGTGGAAGGCAAATATCTGGTGGCAGGGGCGCATATCGCCTTCCCCGGCATCGGTCATGTGCGCACCGACAGCACCAATTATGATTGGCTGCCGGTGAATTACACGACGCTATAAAGCCGAACAGAATGGCCTGATCCTCAAGGGTCAGGCCATCGTCCCGCACTGACACCCTATGTCAGCGCCACCTGGCGCGTTTCCGTATTGATCATCGTCGCCGCAATGGCGGCCAGTACCAGCAGCCCGGCAAATATGCCGATCGCGACACCAAAACCCTGCGCAATGGCATAACCGAGGAGTGATGGCGCCAGCAGGCCGCCAAGCCGCGCCATCGCCCCTGCGGCACCCATGCCGGTTGCCCGTGATTCCGTCGGGTAAAGTTCCGGCGTAAATGCATAGAGAGCGCCCCAGGTGCCAAGCAACGCAAAGCTCATGATGAGAAGCGAGGCGGCAATCATCGCACCGCCGGAAGCAAGCGTGAAAAGCAGGCATCCGAGCGCGGAGAGCAGGCAGAAGCCGATCAGCGTCGGCTTGCGACCCCACTTTTCGACACCATAGGCCGCAAGCGCGTAACCGGGGATCTGTGCCAGCGCCACCAACACAAGGAAACCATAACCGCGTACGAAACCGAAGCCATCTCCCGCCAGCTTCGCCGGCATCCAGGTGAAGACGCCGTAATAGGAAACGGAAACGAGAAACCAGATTGAGAGGATCATGATGCTGCGTTGGCGCAGCGCCGGTGAAAATATCCCCTGCCCCTTGGACACTTCAGGCTGGAAAAGCCCTGCCCCGGCATCGAGCGGAGCGCGGCCATTCGTGACCAGCATACGGTTGACGACGGCCTTTGCTTCCTCCGACCGACCCGTGCGCAGGAGATAAAGCGGCGATTCCGGCACGAGAAAGCGAAGGCCAAGGCCGAGGACAGCCGGGAACGCGGTTACGGCAAAGATATATCGCCAGGCATCGGCAACACCGGCAAGGCTGGCACCCCAGGCTGCAAGCGCCACGATCAGCGTCCCGACAGCCCAGAAACCTTCCAGAAAGACGAGCCAGCGCCCACGATTCCTGGCGGGCAGGAATTCCGCCATCATCGCATAATCCACCGGCAGCGTGCCGCCCACGGCGGCCCCGGTGAGAAAGCGCAGGACAAGCAGAATGGTGAAATCCGGCGAGAATATCGAAAGCACGCCGAACAGGGCATCACAGGCCACCGTGACGATCAGCACCCGGCGACGGCCATAACGGTCCGCCAGCCGTCCGAAACCCGCAGCACCCAGCAACATACCGAAAAAGAACGCTGTTCCGGTCTGCAGCGCCTGCGGCACCGTCAGCCCAAAGGTTGCGGCAATGGAGGCCGCAGTGAAACCGACGGCCAGAACCTGCATGGCATCCGCCGCCCAGACGAGGCCGAATATGCCCATCAGCCTGCGCTGATAGGCGCCTGCGCCCGCGCGCTCCAGCGCATCATTCATGGTGATTGCCGTCATGCCTCGTCCCTTCGCAAAAACCGACTTTCACTTGCTATCGTATGGGGGGAGGAAACGGAATTGAATTCTGTGGAGGGAGACGCGTTGTTTCGAAACAGGCTACCGGAAGAAGATTTTACCAGACAAAAAGATGTGCACGGCGGTCTCGATGTTTGCCATAGCGCGCAACGCCCCTTCCGTCATCCCGGCCTCGAGCCGGGATCCAGTCACGGCGCGTCTGCGCCGTGGGAAGAGTCCTTTTCAACCCAAAGACTTGGCCTGGCTGCATTCCGGCTCAAGGCCGGAATGACGGGGCTTATGTTGCGCCAAGAAGCAAAAAGCTCTTCGGATATCCCGTCACCCGTAAACCCGAAGAGGCGCCTCGAAACCCTCATCTTCCACTGTCGCGGCCGGCATCACGGCCTCGCATTTGCGCCAGCCGATATTGCCCTTCAGCCGCTGGTGCACGTCATTGCCAAGCGGCACGACCAGCACCCGGTTCGGATCAACCGGCCCCGGAAAATCAAGCGCCGCATAAGCGACCTTCTCGAACCCGAGCGGCATGTAATAGGGCGGATCGCCGATCAGTATCACGGCTTCGGAGCCCTTGCGCCTTGCCGCCGCAATGGCGATCCGGACGAGTTCCCGGCCGATGCCCTTGTTCTTGTGAGAGGGCCGAACCGCAAGCGGGCCAAGCATATGACCCTTCACATTGCCTGCCAGAACCGGCGTCATGCGCACCGAGGCAATCGTCTCGCCATCATCGGCGCAGACGAAGGAGAGCGACCGGTCATGCGGACCCTGCTCGCGGATGCGTGCTGCCGCACGGGTGTGCCGGCCGGGGCCAAATGCTTCTTCGTTGATGACTTCGATGATGGCGTCGTGCGACGCGTCCTCGGTGAGGTAGACAAGATCGTGCTTGGACATGAAGAGACCGAAACTTCCAGAATGCAGATGCGACAATAGATGACGGCTGCGCCGGTTAGGGCGTTCAGGAGCGTCAGCGTCGTCGGAGCATCCGTAGTTCGATCATAATCAAAAATTTCCTCAGATTTGTGAAAATCGCAATTATCAGGAAAATAACGACCCGTCCAGAACAAATCTCGTCGCCGCCCCATTCCAGCTCTGCAGCACGGAAACGCATTGTTCAATGCCGTGCGGGTTCGCGACAACGAGTGAAACGGGTAGGATTGCCGCCAAGGAAACAATCAAGGAGATCGTCATGGGCATGCTGGTGGAAGGCGTATGGAAAGACGTCTGGTACGACACCAAGGAAACCAAGGGGCATTTCAAGCGCAGCGCCTCGCAATTCCGCAACTGGATAACGGCGGATGGCGCACCCGGCCCTTCCGGAGAAGGCGGCTTCGCGGCGGAGAGGGACCGTTACCACCTCTATGTCTCCTTCGCCTGCCCCTGGGCGCACCGAACCCTGATTTTTCGCAAGCTGAAAAAGTTGGAAGAGCTTGTTTCGGTCTCGGTTGTCGACCCTTTGATGCTGGAAAACGGCTGGGAATTTAAGCCTGAAGGTGAGCGGACGCCAGGTGCGACCGAGGATCACCTCTTCGGTTCATCCGCGCTCTGGCAGGTCTACACCAAAGCGGATCCCAAATATTCCGGCCGCGTGACCGTGCCGGTGCTCTGGGACAAGAAGCGCGGCACCATCGTTTCCAACGAATCGGCGGAAATCATCCGCATGTTCAACTCCGCCTTCAACGACCTCACCGGCTCGCAGACCGATTATTATCCTGAGACGTTCCGCGCCGAAATAGACGCGTTGAACGACGTGATTTACGACACCGTCAATAACGGCGTCTACAAGGCTGGCTTTGCCACAACGCAGGATGCCTATCAGCAGAATGCGGTCAAGGTCTTCGAAACGCTGGACATGCTGGAAGACCGGCTGAAGCACCGCCGTTTCCTGTTCGGTTCGGAGCAGACGGAAGCGGACTGGCGCCTGTTCACCACGCTGGTTCGGTTCGACCCCGTCTATGTCGGCCATTTCAAGTGCAATATCCGCCGCATCCACGACTATCCGCACCTCACGGGTTACCTGCGCGATCTTTACCAGACGCCGGGCGTGCCTGACACGGTCGATATGCGCCATATCAAGGAACATTATTACCGCAGCCACCGCACCATCAATCCGACAGGCATCGTGCCCATCGGCCCCGAGCTGGACCTGACAAAGGCCCATGGCCGCGACCCGCTTTCCTGACGAGGGTGGACACTGCTACCAGTGATCGGCGAGCGCCGCCTCGCCGGCAAGTTCTGCAAGGCGGCGGCGGGTTGCGGCCGTCACCCCTTCGGGCAGATTTGAAAGATCGAAAAAGCCGCTTTCGGCGATTTCATGATCCGGCTTTTTCGGCTTGGTCTGGGTAACCTCAAGCCGATAAAGCGCGACATGGTCGCGATTGCTGCCTTCCAGATTGAGATAAACATGGAAAAGCTCAGGCTTTGACGTGGCTTCGAGATTGCCTTCCTCCCTAATTTCCTTGTGAAGCGCCGCGAGCAGGGTTTCACCCCGCTCCACCCCTCCACCCGGCAGATACCAGCCCGGCAGATAGGTGTGGCGGACGAGGAAAATCCTGCCGGTTCCATCATAGCAGGCGGCACGCACGCCAAGAGTTGCGCCGCGCGTGAACAGAAAAACGAAATGCAGCAAACGAATGAAGACGCGCATATGGAACGGACGGGCCTGCCGCCCGGTTGTCTCGTCATTCACCCTGTTTCTCCCCGCCTGCCGGCTTTTGTTGGACGTGCGGCATATCATAGGTTATCTCTGCCGCCATGTTCAAACTTGCGCATATTTCAGACGTCCATTTGGGGCCACTTCCAAAACTCACTTTTCGCGAACTTGCATCCAAGCGTATCACCGGTTTCGTCAACTGGCATCGCAACCGCCGCAAGCATCTCTTCACCGATACGCTGGAAAAGCTGCTGGACGATCTGGAGACAAAATCACCGGATCATCTGGCTATCACCGGCGATCTCGTCAATCTTGCGACCGGCATTGAAATTCGCGCCGCCGCCGACTGGCTGGAAGAGGTGGGTGACCCCGAAAAGACCTCCGTCGTTCCCGGCAATCACGACGCCTATGTGTCCGGCGCGCATGACAAGGCCATGCAGGCCTGGTACCCCTATGTTCGTGGCGATGGCGACCCTGCCGAGTGGGACGACGACCGCAAGATATTCCCCTATATGCGCGTGCGCGGCCCCATTGCGCTGATCGGCTGCTCCACATCGATTGCGACGCCACCTTTCTCGGCCACCGGCTATTTCGGCAACCGGCAGGCGCGCGCCACCGCGGAACTGTTGAAGAAAGCCGGGGAACAGGGGCTGTTCCGCGTCGTGATGATTCACCACCCGCCGATCCGTGGCGCCGCCCCAACGCACAAGCGCATGATCGGCATACGCCGTTTCGCCGCGGCGCTTGGCGTCGGCGGTGCGGAGCTCGTGCTGCATGGCCATACACATTTGAACACAGTCTATTGGCTGAACACGCACCATGGTGAAGACCACATTCCCGTGGTCGGTATCGCCTCTGCCAGCCAGGGGCCCGGTGGGGAAAAACCGCGCGCGGCCTATAATCTCTTCAGCATCTCCGGCGGTCCCGGCACCTGGAACGTGACCTGCGAGCGGCACAGCCTCAATGAGACGGCAACCGGTGTCGCGCTTGAGGATATCAGGGTATTTTATGAAAACGGGCGGCCGCTGGGGTTTTCGCGGCCTGCGGAGCAGAGCCCGGAGGAGTAAACCTTAGCGCGTGCAGCTTACCCCCCTCTGTCCTGCCGGACATCTCCCCCTCAAGGGGGGAGATCGACTCGTGGCGATCTTTCGGTCATCTCAACCTTGGCAAACGAGGCTATGTTAGTGCTTCCTGCTGATCTCCCCCCTTGAGGGGGAGATGTCCGGCAGGGCAGAGGGGGGGTGCTTTGCCCCACCCTCAATGCAAGCCTTACTTCACCCGCTCTTCCAACACTCGGTTGGCCGCAGAAACGATCGCTTCCAGCGAAGCCGCCACGATATTCGTATTCACCCCTGCTCCGAACAGCTTGCCGCCCGGATGTTCCATCTCGACATAAGCGATGGCCGAGGCATTCGAGCCGTGCTGCAGCGAGTGCTCGGAATAATCATTCACCGAGAGATCAATGCCGAGATAAACCGACAGCGCATTGATGAACCCGTCGATCGGACCGGTCCCCTTGCCTTCAATGCGCTTCACCTCACCATTGTCGGTGATCTCGGCGGCAACAATGCGCACGCCCTTGAAATCGCCGGCCGGATAGGTGTGGTGATCGACGAATTTGAGGCGCGCATTCGGCTGCGTCACGTAGCGCTCGATAAAGCGCTCATAGATGCGCTTGGCCGGCAGCTCGACACCCTCTTCATCGGTGATGCGCTGGATATCCTCGCGGAACTCCACCTGCAAATTGCGCGGCAGGTTGATGCCGTAATCCTGCTGGAGGATATAGGCGATGCCACCCTTGCCGGATTGCGAGTTGATGCGGATGATCGCCTCGTAGGAGCGTCCCACATCCTTTGGATCGATCGGCAGATAGGGCACTTCCCAGACGGGATGATTGGCGACCTTGATAGCCTTCATGCCCTTGTTGATGGCGTCCTGATGCGAGCCGGAAAACGCCGTGTAGACCAGTTCGCCTACGTAAGGGTGGCGCTCGGGGATCGTCATCTCGTTGGAATATTCATAGACCGCCTTGATGCGCTCGATATCGCGGCAGTCCAGCTCAGGATCCACACCCTGCGTATACATGTTCAGCGCCAGCGTCACGACATCGACATTGCCGGTGCGCTCACCATTGCCGAACAGGGTGCCTTCAACGCGGTCCGCACCCGCCATCAGGCCCAACTCGGTCGCCGCAATGCCCGTGCCGCGGTCATTGTGCGGGTGGAGCGAGATGATGACGTTTTCGCGGTTGTCGATATTGCGGCACATCCATTCGATCTGGTCGGCATAGATGTTCGGCGTCGCCATTTCCACCGTCGATGGCAGGTTGAGGATCAGCTTGTTGTCGGCCGTCGGCTTCACAACCTCGACCACGGCGTTGCAGATTTCCAGCGCCACTTCCAGCTCGGTTCCGGTAAAGCTTTCTGGAGAATATTCGAAACGGTAACCGCCGCCGGCCTTGGCCGCCATGTCGGTGATCATCTTGGCCGCATCGACCGCGATCTGCTTGATACCGTGCACATCCTTGCCGAACACCACGCGGCGCTGCAGTTCCGATGTCGAATTGTAGAAATGGATGATCGGCTTGTTGGCGCCTTCCAGCGCTTCGAAGGTGCGGGTGATCAGTTCCGGGCGGCATTGCACCAAAACCTGCAACGAGACGTCATCAGGCACATTGCCCTCTTCCACGCACCAGCGGGCGAAATCGAAATCCGTCTGCGACGCGGAAGGGAAACCGATCTCGATTTCCTTGAAACCCATTTCGAGCAGCAGCTTGAACATGCGGGCCTTGCGGTCGTGACCCATTGGGTTGACCAGCGACTGATTACCGTCGCGCAGGTCCACCGAACACCAGATCGGCGCCTTGGTGATCGTCTTGGAAGGCCAGGTGCGGTCGGGGATGTTGATCGTGGGATAAGGGCGATACTTCACGCTCGCGTCGGTCATGCCCTTGGAAACAGTGGTGGTCTTGGCGTCCATGTCGCTTCCTCCTTGCGCCATCCGCGGGCTTATTCAAGCCATCGGCGGATGCGCGGCCCTTGAGGGCCTAAATCCAGTATAAATGAGATTTCGAGATGAGGAGCGTTTGCGCCAGCGGGCTTTCGGCCGCCGGGCGCTCCTCACTGGACCCGGCAACCGCGTGTAAGGTCGAGGCTAAGAAGCGAGAGTGCACCGCACGACGAGGCCTTCGCAGAAATCTGCGCGCTCATGCCGGAAATGGTTGCGATGCTGTTACTCATGGCGATGTGTATAAACAGCGGCTGGCGGTCTGACAAGTGATCTTGTGCGGTGCAGGCCTATTTTGCGTGTCGGCCGATCTCAAGCCTTTCCGCGATCCACAATTTGACAAGCGACTGCCGGGTCACCCCAAGTCTCCGAGCCTCATTGTCCAGGTCGTTGACGACCCACGTCGGAAAATCGATGTTGACACGTTTGGGCTCGATATTCAGATGCCGCGCCGTTGTCCAGTCGAGATACTCACCGATGTCCTCGCCATCATCAGCCATTCTGTCGAATTCTTCTGCGCTTATTGTCTTCATAATGATGCCTCTCTAATTCACGGGCGCGCCGAACGGAAATGATTCGAATACGCCCATCCCGCAGCGTATGCACTGCGAGCCATAATTTGCCGCCGAGAAGAGCGATGAGCGCAAACCGCTCTTCACCGACGCCCAGCGCGGTAACGGTCAAACCGAATTTGTCGTGCCACAACGCCTGAGCATCGACAAAATCAATCCCGTGCTTGTCTTTATTGCCAGCGCTCTTGGCCGGATCAAATTCGAATTCCATGAGAATATAATATAAAAACTATACCATTTCCACTATCCAACCACGCCTTACCAACCGTTGCAACGCCATCATCAACCCGCCGCCGATCAAGCCCCAGAAAGCGCCGGAAACGCCGCCGAAGGAGAGGCCGGAGGCCGTGATGAGGAAAGTGATGGCCGCAGCCTCGCGGGTTTCGGGGTCCTTGAACGCGGCGACCGCTGAGCCGGAAAAGGCGCCGACCAGCGCCAGCCCCGCCACCGCCTGAATGAGGATGGGCGGCGCAAGCGCCACGAAGGCCGTGACCACGCCGGCTAGCAGACCGAAAATAATATAGCCGACACCGCCGATGATCGCCGCCCAATAGCGCCGCTTTGGATCAGGATGGGCATCCTCGCCCGCGCACATCGCCGCCGTTATTGCCGCAAGATTGACCGCATGGCCGCCAAAGGGCGCGGAAAGCAGCGAGAAAAAGCCGGTCGCGGCGAAAAGCGGGCCGGGCTGCGGGTCGTAGTGATTGACCTTCAGCACCGCAATGCCGGGAATATTCTGCGAGGCCATGGTGACAATGAAGAGCGGCAGCGCGATGGAGACGACGGCATGCAGGCTGAAGACGGGCGTTACCCATTCCATCGGCGGCGTCAGCGATTGCGCGACGCTATCGAACGCACCCGCCGGAATATCGACGCCGAAAATCATCACCAGCACGAAGGCGGCAAGGGCCGCAGGTACTGCAAACAGCCGCCTGAAAGCCCCCACGACAATCCACGCCAGAATGATCGGCAGGCCAAGCGCCGGGTTGAAGCCGATCGCCTTGATCGGGGCGAAACACAGGCCGATGATGACACCCGACAGCATGGCATTGGCGAGTGGCGCCGGAATGGAGGCAACCGCTCGACCGAGCGGCTTGAACAGGCCGGCAACGATGATCAGGACGGCGCAGACAATGAAGCCGCCGACAGCCGCAGGAAAACCGCCCTCGATCACGCCCGTCGTGGCCAGAAGTGCGGCGCCCGGCGTCGACCATGCAATGCTGACCGGCAGCCGGGTGGCGACGGAAAGAACGATGGCGCAAAGCCCCATCGCCACCGAAAGTGCCATCAGTCCCGACGCGGCCTCGAAATCGGTCGCGCCCACGGCTTTGAGGCCCTGCAGCACGACGGCAAAGGAACTGGCGAAACCGACAAAGGCGGTGAGGCAGCCCATGAACAGGCTCTGGACGGAAAAATCTCTCAGCATGAAGCACTCTGCGGCCTGCTGCCCGTCGCAAGAAACCGCAGCGATCTGCACTGGCGACGGACACGAACAAATTTGAAGCGTGAAGCGCGAATCTGAAGATAGCAGCACGCTCTGGATGAAGCATGGCTATATTCAGGATCAAAAAAGACGGGGCTTGGCAAGATGAACCGCCGGACTTCGGGTACGCCGGCATGGAAAACGTCATCAAAGTTTAGCGGCAGCACGCTAATCCTCCCTGCATCGCAACGGATCATCCGCCACAGGAGGGAGCTTCATGTTTCGTATCGTCACCATTGCAGCCCTGGGTTTTGCAGCCCTTCCGGCGGCTGCCCAGACCCTGCCGCAGTCGGCCTTTCTGGGCCAGATCGTCGTTTCCTCCGGCCTCTCCATCGATGGCGTCACCTTCGGCGGGATCTCCGATCTCGCTTTCGACAGCGAAACCGGGCGTTATCTCGCAATTTCCGACGACCGCGTGGAAAAGGGCCCGGCCCGTTATTACGAGCTGGAACTGGCGGTGTCGGAAGGCGTCGCCACCCTCAATATCGCCGCCATGCATGAATTGAAGGATGAGACCGGCGCGGCCTTCGCTCCCAAAGGCATCGACGCGGAAGGCATCACACTCGACCCCAAGGGCGGCAAGCTCTATTGGTCTTCGGAACGCGACCTGAAAAACCAGCCGGCGATTTATGTGTCAAACCTCGATGGAAGCGATGTCAAACGGCTGGCGCTGCCCGACGCCTATCTCATCGATGACGCGAAGACCAGGGGCGTGCAAAACAATCTCGGCTTCGAAGGACTGACATTGACACCTGGCAGACTGATCGCCGCCACCGAAAATGCGCTCATTCAGGATGGCCCGAAGGCGACGCCGCAGGCGGGCAGCCCGGCCCGTATTCTCGTCATCGATACCGCGACCCTGAAGCCGGTCGCTGAACATATCTATGTGACGGAGGCGATCTCCAACACACCGACAGCCGCCGAGCCGAAATACAATGACAATGGCCTCTCCGCTCTTGCGGCCCTGCCGGACGGCCGCCTCGTCGCCGTCGAGCGCAATTTCGCCTCCGGGGTCGGCAACCATATCCGCTTCTTCGTCGTCGACCTCTCCCGCGCCGAGAATATTCTCGGCAAGGACAGGATCGATCCGGCATCCGTGGCCGCCGTTTCCAAATCGGCATGGTTCGAAATCAGGGAAGGCGACTTCGGCCTCGACATAGACAATATCGAAAGCCTTGCTTTTGGACCGGTCGTGGATGGCAAACAGCTCTTTGTCATCGCCTCGGACGATAATTTCAACCCGGGCAAGCAGTTCACCCAGTTTGCAGCCTTCGCAGTGCCGGCGAACCTCGGTCAGTAACACACGATAAGGATAGTGCCGGCCCCTGACAGCCCACAGCGCCGGCATGAGCGGACACGACACAACAGGAAACCTGCCTTCACCAGCGGAGAAGACGTGAACCGGCGAAGGCCCCGATCAGACCGGTGAGGAGAATACCCAGCGAATACCAGATCAGCACGAAGGCCAGGCCGTTTTCGCTGCAGAACCAGGAATAGACCCAGGCTCCGGCCGCTCCGGCCGCAAGTCCCGCAGCAAAACCTGCCAGGGCGGGATCGGCAGGAGCAGATCGTTTGAGAGCGGCAAAATTCGCAAAAAACACCGGAACAGAAAAGGCGACGATCAAGAGCGGGCAATGCAGGGCTGAAGAACCCAGGATGAGCCTGCGGTAAGCTTCAGGCAGGGCAAATCCCAGCTGCACGAAGGCCATCACCGCCATTGCCGAAACGATCACCGCGATCCCGACAAACAGGCACCTTCTTTCTCCCTCCGGCCGGGCAAGACGCCTGACCGCGAAAAAAGCGACCATCGCCAGCAGGGCATTGTAGAAAGACTTCACCCAGAAAGCTGGCTCGCTCACCGCATCCCGCATATCGCCGCGCGGTCCCAAAATGATGAACATCAGCAGAAGTGAAACGCCAATCGCCGGCAGGGCTGCAAAGGCCAGCCGACGCTCGAGCGCAAAAGCCGGAACGGGCCTGAGATCTGCTGCCAGTCGCTCGATAATATCTTCCGTTTTCTTCACGTATCGCCTCGCAACTTCGCCGCCAGGGTTTTTAATGTCCTGTGAATGCCGACTCGTGCCGCAAGCTCGGTCTGGCCGGTTTTTTTTGCCGCTTCGGCGATGGACTTCCCTTCAAGCTTCACACTGCGAATGAGCTCGCGTTGCCGCTCCGGCAAATCCTCGAGCAGCCGTTCGACATCCATCCGCGCGGTGACGGCGTCGACAGACCAATCCGCCTCCAGGGTCTCATCCAGCTCCACCTCCCCCCGCATGCGCGCGCCCCTGCGATAGTGATCGATGAGCTTGTAGCGCGCTATCGAAAAAAACCAGGCCGTGAACGGTCTTGAGCGATCATAGGTCGCCCGCTTCGCATGCAGCGACAATAGCGTTTCCTGCACAAGATCTTCCACTTCTCCCCTTGAAGCGGCGTCCATGCGCCGACCGTAGTAAGCAGTCAGCAGCCGGCGCAGGGCATGAAGCAAATGCCTGTAGGCGCCTTCGTCCCCATCGAGGGAACGCAGCATCAGCGTCTTTAAAGTGTCTTCTGAAAGGCTGCCTGTCATTGTCACTATCGGGTTATTCGCAGTCGGCAGCATATTGTTACACGGTGGTTTGAAAAATCTCGCCCGAAGATGTTGTCACAAACGTGTGAAGCTGTAACGACCGCCCATTTCTCCCGAATGGACAATCGTGATCCCCGACATGATGCCGGCGGACATTCGATAACGTCCAGAGGAGACCCTTCATGACCCGCATTTTCACCGCCTTTGCCGCCGCCTCCCTGCTCTCTACTGTTTCCCTCACGGGCATCGCCCATGCCGACGGCATGAAGACAGACGCCATGAAGCCCGACGCGATGAAAATGGAGACGATGAAAAAAGATGGCATGTCCGTGACCGGCAAGAAGGCCTGCATGCACAAGGCCGGTATGGAAATGGACAAGATGAAGAAAGCCGACATGATGAAGGCCTGCGATATGATGAAATAACAACGGCCCGAAAGGAAAAAGCCCGCATCGGTTTTCACCGATGCGGGCTTTACCGACTGAAAATCCGGAACTCAGAGTTCCGACTGGCTTTCGACGATCTTGCCGACGAGGCCATAGTCCTTGGCCTCTTCCGCGCCGAGCCAGTAATCGCGATCGATATCCTTGGCGATCTTTTCTTCGCTCTGGCCGGTGGCCTTGGAGAAAATCTTGATCAGGCGCTGGTTCATCTTGATGATTTCGCGTGCCTGGATTTCGATGTCAGACGCCATGCCGCGCGTACCGCCGGAGGGTTGGTGCAGCAGGAAGCGGGTGTTCGGCAGGCAAAGGCGACGTTCTTTCGGCACCGAAACATAGATCAGCGCGCCGGCGGAGGCGACCCAGCCCGTGCCGATGATGTAAACCTTCGGCTTGATGAACTTGATCATGTCGTGGATGGAATCACCCGATTCGACATGACCGCCCGGAGAATTGACGTAAACGCGGATGTCGTCGTCGCTGGCGGCGGCAAGGGCCACGAGCTGCGTGCAGACCTTCTGCGCCAGTTCCTGCGTGATGCCACCATAGATGAAGATCGAACGCGACTTGAAAAGATTCGCTTCCGTTTCCTTGCCAATCGGCAGTTCCTTGCTCTTGTCGTCTTCGTCTTCGTTCATCAACGGCTCTCTCCAGCAAAATTCGTGCATGCCCTTCGGACATAGTGCGACTTGTTACGTAAGGCAATGAGCAAAAAAGACAAGGTTCGCGCCCGAACAATAAACAGCACCCCCGGCAGATGACGCATGGACAGCTCGTTCGTCTTCGCGATATCGTCAGCGTCTCATTGCAGTGCCGCACGCTGCGGAACCCCAAGACAGCAGGTGAGCGGCGATAATCTTAAGAGGGAACCATGCTGAAAAGACTAAGCCTTGCAGCCGCCGCGCTCGGCCTTACCACCCTGCCCGCTTTCGCGCATTTGAACCCGGAAGAACACGGCTCCTTCATGGCCGGTGTGTCTCACCCCTTCTTCGGTGCGGATCATATTCTGGCGATGGTGGCGGTCGGCATCTGGGCCTCCCAGATTGCTGTCGCGCAAAGTGACCGAAGGGCGCTGTGGATCGTGCCGGCCGCCTTCGTCGGCACCATGGCTGTGGGCTTCCTGATGGCGGTTTACGGCATCGACCTGCCCTTCGTCGAACCCGCCATTCTCGCCTCCGTCATCGGCCTTGGCCTTCTGGTCGCCATGGCGGCAAAGCTTCCCACCGCAGCAGCCGCGGCCGTGGTCGGCGCTTTCGCGCTTTTCCACGGCCATGCGCATGGCGGCGAACTCGGCAGCGCGGGCGCGCTGCAATTCGGCATCGGCTTCATGATCGCCACCGCCATCCTGCACCTTGCCGGCATCGCCCTCGGTCTCGGCATCGCCCGCTTCGGCTCGGTCGCCAGCCGCACGGTTGGCGCGCTCACGGCGATTGCGGGCCTCTCGCTCGCTTTCGGCGGCTGAGGATCATTACCGAAATTTAAAATTCGGACCGCTTTGAAAAGCCAAAATTGTGGCCTACCTCCTTATCGTAGAATTTCGCTTCACGGTAAGGAGGCAGCACATGTCACCGGAAGAAAGCCAGCTTCTCAAGGGCCTGTTCGAAAGAACCAAGGCCGCATCCGCCACCCCACGTGACCGCGAGGCGGAAACGTTGATCGCAGACGCCGTGCGCGATCAGCCCTCAGCTCCCTATTATCTCGCTCAGGCGGTGATCGTGCAGGAGAAGGGACTGGAAGCGGCAGCAGCCCATATCAAGCAGCTCGAAGAGCGCATCCACGCATTGGAAAGCGCCAACCCGGCCCCTCAGGCCGCAGCGCAGGGCGGCTTTCTCAGTTCCATCTTCGGCACCGGCCAGCCGCAGCCGCCAGCTCCGACACCAGCACCTGCTGCTGCCGCGCCGGCCTCGTGGCGCAACGATACCGCTGGCCAGACGGCCGGTCCGTGGGGATCGCCGGCAGCCCAGCAGCAGCCCGGTGGACCATGGGGTCAGCAGCCGGCAGCAGCCGGTCGGTCTGGCGGCGGCTTCCTGCAGGGCGCGCTTGGCACCGCAGCCGGCGTTGCAGGTGGCATGCTGCTTGCGAACTCGCTGAGCGGCATCTTCGGCAGCCACATGTCGTCTCTCGGTCTCGGCTCGCCCTTCGGCGGCAATAGCGGCACTGGCAATGCGCCAGTCGAAGAAACGGTCATCAACAACTATTATGGTGACAGCGCGAACCCGCAGGATAACAATGACGACGATATCCAGCAGGCCGATTACGACGACAGCGCCGATGATGCCGATTTCGATTCAGGCGACGACAGCTCGTTCGCCTGAACTTTTTATCCTTTGAGCCGGATCAGCCGCGGCCGCGATAAGTGGCAACGCCCTGATCCGGCAGCCATACGCCCTCGGGCGCCGGTCCGGTCTGCCAGAAGACGTCGATCGGAATGCCGCCGCGCGGATACCAATAGGCGCCGATACGCAGCCACTTCGGCTGCAGCAATTCCACAAGGCGCTTGGCAATATAGACCGAGCAATCCTCATGGAATGCGCCATGGTTGCGGAAGGACTGCAGGAACAGCTTCAGCGACTTCGATTCCACCAGAAAGTCGCCGGGAATATAATCGATGACGATATGGGCGAAATCCGGCTGGCCGGTCATCGGGCAAAGCGAGGTGAATTCGGGCGCGGTAAAGCGCACGACATAATCGGTGCCGGCATTGCCGTTGGGCACCTTTTCGAGAACGGCCTTTTCAGGGCTCTCTGGCGTATCGACCTTCGTGCCCAGCTGCGACAGGCCGGAAACATCCGTCACGGACATGGAAAACTCCTGTTTTTTAAACGATCACTTTGACGCCATGCGCCTTTTCGCCTTCCGGCTCGACGTGAATGGCAAGGCTGGCGCCCGGTATGACGTCCCTTATGGCATCTTCAAGGCGGTCGCAAATATCATGCGCCTCACGCACCGTCATGATGGCAGGAACGACGACGTGAAAATCGATGAAGGCGGCCGAACCGGCGCGGCGGGTTCTGAGATCATGGACACCGATAATGCCACCGGAATTAGCTGCGATCGCCTTCTTGATCGCCTCATCCTCCTCGGGCTCCACTGCCCGATCCATCAGGCCACCCAGCGAATGCAGGATGACCTTCGAGCCTTGAAACAGAATGTTGACGGCCACGAGAATGGCAAGCGCGGGATCGAGAATGGCATAGCCCGTCATCAATGCCAGGACGAGGCCGACAAGTACGCCTGCCGATGTCACGACATCAGACATGATGTGGTGGCCGTCGGCCGCAAGCGCCGGCGAAGAATGCTGTTTGCCGACGCGGATCAATATTGTCGCCCAGACAGCGTTAATGATCCCGGCCGCGGCATTGATGGCAAGACCAAGTACAGGCGCTTCCGGCAGTCTCGGATTGAAGAGTGCGCCCCAGGCCTCCTGCACGATCAGCAGGGCGGCGACAACGATCAGCACCCCTTCGACGACAGCGGAAATATACTCCGCCTTGTGGTGGCCGAACTGGTGATCGTCATCGGCGGGCTTCTGCGCATAACGAATGACGAAATAGGCGATGAAAGCCGCGACCACGTTGACGGTCGATTCCAGACCGTCGGACAGCAGCGCGACCGAGCCGGTAACCCACCAGGCCACAAGCTTGAGGCCGAGTACACCGAAAGAAAGCGGAATGCCCCAGAATGCGAGCTTCCTGACCAGCGCATTGCCTTCAACGTTCATTTTCTGTCCCCGTGCGGATGCGAACGAATTGCATCATCAAGTCCCAAAACGCACGAACCGCGCGCACGGGGGTACCCGTGCGCGCGGTTCGCTATTTGAGCGTTCTATCGTTCAAACGAGGATCAAGGTCAAGGGCCTTGCGCTCGCGTCCAAAACATCACTATCCGCTTTTCTGCTCGCAGAAACGAATGCGGTTGCCGAAGGGATCGGTCACTTCCATCACATTACCCCATGGCAGTTCTTCAACGCCGGGCTTCATGAAGCGATAATCCTTTGCCGCCAGTTCCCGCTGATAGGCGAGAACGCCATGCATCGTGACAAAGACGTTGGAGCCCGGCGTCGCATCGCCGTGGTGGCCGCTGAGATGCAGCCCCATTCCGGCGCGTGAAATCTGCATGTAGAGCGGGAAATTTTCGCCGAAGCGGTGTTCCCACTCGACCTCGAAGCCGAGAAAATCGATATAGAACTCCCGTGCCTTGGCCTCGTCGAACACCCTGAGGATGGGGAATATCCGCTCGAAAGCGATATCTCCGTCTATGCGCGTCCCGGCATCGGCCATGCTGCCTTCACCCTCTTCAGGCCATAAAATGAAACCGGCCGCAACAGGTGCGGCCGGTAAGGTCAGCTTATTCGGCTGCGACGATCTTGCCGTCCTGCCACTTGAACAGCGAGAAGGTCTGCGAGGTCAGGTCACCGCTTTCGCCATAGGTGACCTTGCCAATTGCGGTCGGGAAGGCTTCACCGCTCTTCAGGACCTTGGCAACCGCTTCGGAATCCTTGGCGCCAGCCTTTTCGATGCCGGCTTTCAGGACTTCGACAGCAGCGTAAGCATTAAGCGTGAAGGCTTCCGCCGGAATGTTGGCGGCCTTCAGCGCTTCCGCGGCAGCCTTGGAATCAGCGTTCTTCAGCGCGTCGGAAGCATTGGTGAAGATCGTGCCTTCGCCAGCCTGCGAACCGATGTTCCAGAACTCGCTGTTCGACAGGCCGTCACCGCCGATAACGGCAGCCTTGGAGCCGATATCCTTCAACTGGCGCACCAGAAGACCGGCTTCCGGATGGTAACCGCCGAAATAGATGATCTCGGCATTGTCGGACTTCAGACGTGCCGTCAGCGCGCCGAGGTCCTTTTCGCCCGGCGTCAGGGCATCGTAGAGAACTTCGGTCACGCCGCCGGCATTCAGCGTCGCCTTGAAGGCATCTGCCAGGCCTTTGCCGTAAGCGCCCTTGTCGTGAATGATGGCGACCTTCTTGTCCTTGAGGTTGGCGAGAACGTATTTCGCCGCAACCTCGGCCTGCTGGTCATCGCGACCGCAGGTGCGGAAGACGTTGGAAAGGCCGCGGTTGGTAAGGCCCGGCGCAGTCGCCGTCGGCGTCACCATCAGCACGCCGTTTTCGGCAAAGACGTCCGAAGCGGGAATGGCGACGCCGGACGTCACCGGACCGACGACGAAGTGAATGCCTTCGGCAACCAGCTGATTCGCGGCTGAAACGCCCTGCTTCGGCTCGCCGCCATCGTCGGCCAGCTTCAGCACGACCTGTTCGCCGAGGATGCCGCCCTTTTTGTTGATTTCATTGACTGCCGTCTGGGCGCCGTTCTTGACCTGGTCGCCATAAGCGGCGACAGGACCGGTAAGCGGCGCAATCAGGCCGATGACGATTTCGGCATGGGCAAGGGGTGCGAATGCGAAGGACGCTGCAAGCGTCACGCTGGTCAATGTCTTCAGTTTCATCCTGGTGTCTCCTTAAAGGGGGTCGCGGGACCCGGTGAGCGCCATGGGCGCCGACCGAATGAAACTATCGGACGCCTCCCGGCGAAAACTCGTTCCATTTTTGAATTCCGAGCCTTCCACTCAACTCATACGGAAGGATTGATGATCTATGCAAGTCACCTTTGCTGGATTAGGTCTATTAGAGGTAAATCAAACGCGAAGCGGGCCATGATCCTATCACTCCGAAGCACGGTATCGCCCCATGGAAATGCTTGGCGTTTGGCCGCCGCTGGAGGATAATCGCGGCATGATCACAGCAGATGACGAATTTCTGACGGGCCTGCCCGTTTTCCAGCGCTTTGAGGACGTGGTTGATCCGACGCTTTATCGTGCCCTGCCACCGGGATGGGGGCTTGCCATCGCCGATATCGTCGATTCAACGGCGGCGATCCAGACCGGCCGATACAAGGCGGTGAACATGGCCGGCGCGGCGGTCATTTCCGGTGTGTCGAACAGTCTCGGACGTCACGACCTGCCCTTCGTTTTCGGCGGCGATGGCGCCGCCGTCACCGTGCCCCCGGGCGGGCTGCCGCTTGCCAGCGCCGCTCTTTCTTCCGTTCAGCGTTGGGTGAAGGACGATCTCGACCTTACGATGCGGGTAGCGCTGGTTCCGGTTGAGGATATTCGTGAGAATGGCTTCGATGTGCGCGTCGCGCGTTTTCAGGCAAGCGACGATGTATCCTATGCGATGTTTTCAGGTGGCGGCAATAGCTGGGCTGAAGCACGGATGAAGGAAGGCCTTTATATCCTGCCCACCGCAGCCGCAGGCGAACGCCCGGATCTGACCGGCCTCTCATGCCGCTGGAATCCCATTCCGGCGACCCGTGGCAAGGTTGTATCCATCATAGCGGTGCCGGGGCAGTCGCGGGACATGCCGGCATTCCGCAAGCTTGTTACCGATCTTGTCGATCTGGCCGAGCAGGACGGAAGGCATGGCCACCCCGTGCCTGAGGAGGGCCCGAAGCTCGGTTTCGTGCGGGAGGGACTGAATCTCGAGGCACGCGCAGGAGCGGCCCATCGCGACGTCTGGGGCCAGTTGCGCCGTTCGTCCCGT
This sequence comes from Agrobacterium sp. 5Ca39, assembly GCF_055382365.1. Classification (NCBI taxonomy): domain Bacteria; kingdom Pseudomonadati; phylum Pseudomonadota; class Alphaproteobacteria; order Hyphomicrobiales; family Rhizobiaceae; genus Agrobacterium; species Agrobacterium sp. 5Ca39. Next base: position 1,900,811 of record NZ_AP026436.1, read on the forward strand.
ATTCTCGGCGAGACCCTGCTTATCAATTTGCTCGGCTTGACGGGTCTTTCGCTCGGACGGTTCAATGCGGAGCGCTATCGGCGCTCCGTCGCCAGCAATACCGATTTCAGGAAATTCGACGACGGTTTGAAGATGACCGTGGATATCGACGGCGCAAGGCTCGAAAAAATTCGCGACCGGCTGGAGCAAGGCCGCCTGTCTGGAAGCTGTTATTTCGGCCTGCATGAGCAGGACGCCGCATTGATGACCTGTATCGTACCCTCCCCGCTTTCACGGGATCACATGCATTTCGTGGACGGCGCTGACGGCGGATACGCGGCTGCAGCAACCCTGCTCAAGCAGCAGATGCAGGCTGTTCCCGCCCGCTGATCGCACCCGGCGCAAAGACCAGCGCGCTCCTTGCGGGATCACCCTCCCGGTCAGGTAACTCACAAACGAAAAACCGGCGTCAAGCGCCGGTTTCAATTCAATGCTGCCGGAGGCCTGACGGCCCCGGATCAGGCGGCTGTCTTGCTGCTCTTCTGCGCCTGGCAATAAATTTCCTCAAGGGAGGCCAGGATTTTCTTAACGGATTCGGAGTTGCTGGAATAATAGATGGTCTGCGCATCCCGTCGTGTCTTTACCAGCCGCTGGGCCCGCAATTTCGAAAGATGCTGCGAAAGAGCGGACTGGCTGAGACCAACCTGAGAGGCGAGAACACCGACCGGCACTTCCGTATCCACCAACGTGCATAAGATCATCAGGCGCTTGGGATTCGCCATCGCTGAGAGCAAGTCTGCAGCGGCGATGCTATGTTCCGACAGAGATTGGTTATCCATACGCTCAAGTCTCCTGATGACAGTCGGAAAGACGGTCATGGTGGCTATTATAGGTGTTCCAAAAGGTGTTTTTATAATTCGGTGGATACGTTGTATATACCTAAATCTTGCTTATATCGTGTCCCTTTCAAAGACTATTCTTCACTAATTATCCATCTAAGACACTTCACCTAAAATATCGGCGTTCTGCCTGATTTTTATCACATTTACAATAAAAACATGTATTAGAATAAGTATTCATAAGCAACAAATGATAAAAATTTCAGCTCCCAAATCACCATAACCCGCGACCGATTTTGAGGCTTTAAGCTTATACCACCTTAAATTTAGCAACGCGCTACAGAATCTAGTTTTACTTTGCGCAATTTTCTCGAAATTTGCAATATGGTTTTTATTAGTAATAATTTTCATGCATAACTTATGATGTCAAAGATACTCTTTCCAACAGGGGGAAGGTAACTTGCCCGGAATATCTGCGGAAAAACAAAAGGGACCCCCGGTGAGGGAGGTCCCTTTTGTTTCCTGGCAAAAGCCAGTTATTTTTTGCGATGACGGGTCAGCCCTGCCACGACTTCGTCAGCGGAAATCGTGCCGACGATCGCGCCATTGTCGACGACACCGATTGCGCCGGAATGTTTGGCCAGCGCATCGAGAATGTCGATCAGGGGGGATGACGGGCGGGCGGTGGCCGCGACGGTCATCTGGCCGTTGCGTTCATCTACGCCCCGCTTCATCACATCCGCAGCGGTCAGCATGGAGATCGGGTTCATATTCTGCACGAAATCCGCGACATATTGCGTGGCCGGTTGCTTGACGATCTGCTGCGGCGTCCCGCACTGGATGATGCGTCCGCCTTCCATCATGGCGATACGATTCCCGATGCGGAAAGCCTCATCCAGATCGTGGCTGACAAAGAGAATCGTTTTCTTCAGCCGGCTCTGGAATTCGAGAAGCTCATCCTGCAGGCGGCTTCTGATAAGGGGGTCGAGCGCCGAGAATGGTTCGTCCATCAGCAGGATCGGCGCGCCGGTGGCAAACGCTCTCGCCAGTCCCACACGCTGCTGCATGCCGCCGGAAAGCTCTCCCACCTTGCGGTCGGCCCAAGCGGAAAGATTGACCAGTTCGAGCTGCTCGGCCACCATGCGTTTGCGCTCCGCTTCCGGTACGCCGGAAAGCTCGAGCCCGAAACCGACATTGTCGGCCACGTTACGCCACGGCAGAAGACCGAATTGCTGGAACACCATGGAAACCGTATGCATGCGCAGGTCGCGGAGCGATTTGGCCGTTGAGCGATAGGGATCGACAAAGCCGGTCTTGGTCTTCACCCCCACATTGCCACGTACCACGGGCGCAAGCCCGTTGACGGCCCTGAGCAGCGTCGACTTGCCCGAGCCGGAAAGCCCCATAAGCACGAGTATCTCGCCTTCGCTCACCGACAGCGATGCATTGGCGACACCGAGCACCAGGCCGGTCTCGGCATTGATCTCGTCGCGCGTACTGCCTCTGTCGATCATCGGCAGCGCGGCATCGGGCCGATCGCCAAAGACGATATCGACATTTCCGAAGATGATGGCGTCACTCATAGATCATCCTCCGTACCGGGAAGGCGGAAAAGCCGGTCAAGAACGATCGCCAGTATGACGATACACAATCCCGCCTCGAAGCCCATGGCGATATTGACGGTGTTCAAGGCGCGCACGACAGGCACGCCCAAACCATTGGCGCCGACAAGCGCAGAAATGACCACCATCGACAACGACAGCATGATCGTCTGGGTAAGACCGGCCATGATCTGCGGCGCGGCAAAGGGCAGCTCCACCTTGCGCAGCACCTGCGACGGCGTTGCTCCGAAGGCGACGGCCGCCTCGACCAGCGCCGGCGGCGTGGAGACAATGCCGAGGCGTGTGAGCCGCACCGGAGCCGGAATGGCGAAGATGACGGTGGCGATCAGCCCCGGAACCATGCCAAGGCCGAACAGCACCAGCGCCGGAATGAGATAAACGAAGGTGGGGATGGTCTGCATCAGGTCCAGCACCGGGCGCATGCCGGCATAGATCCATTTGCGCCTCGCCGCCAATATGCCAAGCGGTATGCCGATGATCATGCACACGGCGCTGGCGGCGATGACCAGCGCCAGCGTCTCCGTCGTCGCTTTCCAATAGCCGAGATTGATGATGAGCAGCAGGCCGAGTGCGGTGAAGACGGGCATGCCGATCGAGCGTCGCGTCCAGGCCGAAAGCGCCGTGACAATCGCCACGATGACCAGCGGATGCGGCGCCTGGAGCACATAAAGCAGGGCGTTGATGACGCTTTGGAAAATGAAGGAAAGCCAATCGAAGAAAAAAGCGAGATTGCCGGTCAGCCAGTCGATGGCCTCCTTGGCATATCGGCCGACGGGCAGGCGGTTTTCAGGAGCGCTGAGCCATTCCACGGTAAGAAAAGACCTTTCTTAAACAAATGCAGAAACAACGACCGGCAGACGGCGGCCGGACGCGGTGCTGGCGCATGACCTGCAATGCGTTGAAAATGCGCGGGCAAGGTCATGCATGGGCATCGATATTTCCCGCTGCATCCAGCCTGTCGCAGAGGCCGGATACAGTCATGCACAGTCTTGCGTTTTAAAGGCCAAGCGCCTTCTTGACGGCGGGCAGGGCGTCGGCGCTGCCATCCTTGGTCTTGACGTTGGCGAGCCAGGGCTCGACCGCAGCCGGATTGGCCTTCAGCCATGCGGTGGCGGCAGCTTCGCCCTCAAGCCCGTCATTCAGGATTTTGCCCATGATCTCGTTTTCCATGGGCAGGGAAAATTGCAGGTTCTTGAGGAAGGCGCCGACATTGGGGCATTCCTCGACATAACCCTTGCGAACATTGGTGTAGATCGTCGCACCACCGAAGTTGGGACCGAAGACCTCATCGCCGCCCGTCAGGTAGGTGAGCTTGAAATTCGCATTCATCGGATGCGGTTCCCAGCCGAGGAAAACGATCGGCTCGCCGGATTTTTCCGCGCGGGCGACCTGCGACAGCATCCCCTGCTCGGAGGATTCGACGACTTCGAACGCCTTCAATCCGAATGTATCCTTGGCCACCATGTCGAGGATCAGGCGGTTGCCGTCATTACCGGGCTCGATGCCGTAAATCTTGCCGCCAAGCGCGTCGCTGTGCGTGGCGATGTCCTTGAAATCCTTGATGCCGAGTTCGGCACCCTTGGCGTTGGTCGCCAGCGTATACTTGGCGCCGGTCAGGTTTTCCCGCAGCGTTTCGACCGATTTGTCTTCGCGGTAAGGCGCGATATCCCCTTCCATGGTCGGCATCCAGTTGCCGAGGAAGACATCGATGTCTTTGTTTTTCAGGGATGTATAGGTAACGGGAACCGAGAGAAGCTTGACGTCGGTTTCATAGCCTAGGCTTTTCAGTAGCACCGTGGCGGTGGCCGTTGTGGCAGTGATGTCGGTCCAGCCCACATCGGAAAACCGCACCGTGCCGCAACTTGCCGGTTCGGCGGCACCGGCCGCGCTGAACGTCATGGAGGAGATTGCTGCGGCCAGAACCAGACAGCGACGTCTATTTGCAAACATTGTTTGCTCCCTTTTTTTCGTTCCCTTGCCATTATCAATATCTTCCGGCCACAATCAACTCGCGTGCATTTGCGTGCTTTGGCCCGCCCGTTTGCGACAAAAACGGCAAAAACGTCGGGATTCGAACCTGCAAATGGGAAAAAGCAGACAGCAGAAATCTGTGTTTTTCGCGCCTGCGCACTTTTCAATCCACATCTTCCTCGTCAAAAGACGCCTGATGCGGCATCGGATCGGGCTTTGTGATCGCCTGGTGAAATCCGGCGCGCCGTTTCGTGAGGTTGCGAGGCGTCCGAAAGGCGCGAAGGCGCTCCGGGAGTGGATAATGGCAAAACTCTATTTCAATTATTCGACGATGAATGCCGGCAAATCGACCATGCTGCTGCAGGCGTCCTATAATTATCAGGAGCGCGGCATGCGCACGCTGATCTTCACGGCCGCGTTTGACGACCGCGCCGGCGTCGGCCGTGTCGCCTCGCGCATCGGCCTGTCCTCCGACGCCCTGACCTTCGATGAAAATACCGATTTGTTCGCTGAAGTATCGGCCCTGCATGTACAGGCGCCCGTCGCCTGCGTTTTCGTCGACGAGGCCAATTTCCTCTCAGAACACCATGTCTGGCAGCTTGCCGAGATTGTCGACCGGCTGGACATCCCGGTCATGACCTATGGTCTGCGCACGGATTTCCAGGGCAAGCTCTTCCCTGCCTCGAAAGAACTGCTTGCGATTGCCGACGAGCTGCGCGAAATCCGCACCATCTGCCATTGCGGCCGCAAGGCGACGATGGTGGCCCGCTTCGACAATGCGGGAAATGTCGTCACGGAAGGCGCGCAGATTGAGGTAGGCGGCAACGAAAAATATGTTTCCTTCTGCCGCCGCCACTGGGTGGAGGCGTTCAACGGCGGCTGAGCGGCTGCGTCCGGTTGCCGCATTTGATTTTTCGCAAAGATGACCGCCCGGCTCCTGCGCTAGAACGGCGGGGACACATTCGCTTGGATGTGCTTTCTCTCAGGAGCAAAATTATGCAGAACAAAATTGCCGGATTTGCCAGCCTCGTCATTGCTGGACTTTTTGCCTTCCCCGCCCTGTCTGCCGAAATCGAAGTGAAGATGCTCAACAAGGGCAGCGATGGTCAGGCGATGGTCTTCGAGCCCGCAACCGTCAAGGCTGCCGTAGGTGACGTCATCACCTTCATTCCGGTGGACAAGGGCCATGACGCGGCAGCCGTGAAGGATATGATCCCCGAGGGGGTTTCCGAGTTCAAGGGCAAGATGAACGAGGCGGTGAAGCTGACGGTCGAGAAGGAAGGCGCCTACGTCGTCAAATGCACGCCGCATCTCGGCATGGGCATGGTCGCGCTCGTTGTCGTGGGCGACGCCGTGCCGGCCAACCTCGATGCCGTCAAGAGCGGCAAACTGCCGAAAAAGGCACGCGACCGGCTGAATGAGGAGATCGCCAGGCTCGGCCTCTGACTGTTTGCCCTCCGGCTCCGCGGCGGCCATTACGTCGCAGTCCGTATGGAGAGCGATGATGGCAGGCGCGGACCGCAGGTTGAGAAAAGTTTCGCAATCATGTTGTATCCCGGTTGACCGGGACATATCTGCAGGACAGTAAATGACCGGAGTCCGACCAGGCGCCGAAGGGCGCCCCACCGGATGGCGGTTTTATTCCGGCATCCAGCCCCGCGGGCAGAGGAGACTATGACGACATGATAGACCGGATCACCGCCACGATTCAGGCAGCCTTCAGTGCCATCGGCAGGGCCGCCGGTCTTCTCGTCGCCTGGCTTTTATGGCCCTTCATGGCCGCCCATGGCTGGTACAGCGGCCGCAACTGGCTCATCAAGGGCCCGATCGCTCTGGTTCTCATCCTGCTTGCCGGCTTCTACGGATATTTCGTCTGGCAAACGCAGGTCTGGAGCAATTTCGATCCGGATTACATTTCCCGTTACAAGCTTGCTGAACGGACCGTGCCGCCCGGACAGGAACTGCCGGCCGCCTCCCCGACGTCGCCCGCTGGCGCAACCGGTGCAGCCGCCAACACATCCGCGCCGGTGTGCCAGCGCTCAGCCATCGTTGACGCTGCCGCCGATCTCACCGATTTCAACGTCAACCAGAATGCATGGATTTCCTCCATGCTGCTCTATCGCCTCGGTCTCTTCGGCATGGACTGGGATAGCACACCGTTTCTCGACAACAAGGCCTCATTCCAGCGCGGCGTCAACCAGGCCGTGCGCCGCACCTCGGTGGAGCTGGTGGATACGCTCGGGCGCGTGCGCGGGACATCGGGCATCAACAACAACCTCCAGGAAGCGCGTGGCAATATGCAGTTCAGCGAATATTCCTGGTATTTTGGTCTCGATCCTTTCGGCCCGAAGACGCCGACTCCCAGCTATTACCGCGCCGCGATCCGCAGCTTCCAGGCCTTCAATGGCGAGCTCGTCGCCTGCAAGGCCGTCTTCGACACCCGCGCCGACAACCTGATCCAGTTCATCGACCGCATTGCCGGCGATATCGGCTCGACATCGGCCATCCTGCGTGAGCGTTCGGAAAACTATAATGGCGGTTGGTTCGATACCCGCGCCGACGACCGTTTCTGGTTCGCCTATGGCCAGCTCTACGGTTATTATGGCGTACTTTCCGCAGCCGGATCCGACTTCGCGCAGGTCATCCGCGAACGCAACCTCACGAACCTGTGGAACGACACGCTCCTGCAGACCCGCGCAGCCTTGCGCATCCAGCCGGCGATCATCTCCAATGGTGAGGAGAGCGGCTGGATCATGCCGTCGCACCTGGCCACCATGGGATTTTACGTTTTGCGCGTTCGCTCCAATCTCGTCGAGCTTCGCTCGGTTCTCGACCGATAAGGCGCAGGTTTTCCCGAAGGGCGGGACCGATCAGACGATCAGGCCAAGGCGTATGGTCTTGGCCACCAGCTGGGTGCGGTTCACGCAGTCGAGTTTGCGGATGGCGTTGTTCATATAGGCGTTGACGGTATGTTCCGAGATGGAGAGAAGCTCGGCAATCTCCACCGAGGTCTTCCCCTGCGCCGTCCAGCGCACCACGTCGAGTTCCCGCTTCGTCAGCGGTGAAGGCCCTCTGGAGCCAGTGCGGCAAAGCCGGTCATAGACCTCCAGCGCGTGTAGCGCGATCATGCCCAGCTCGTTCAGCGCGGCCTGTTGCAGGGTATCGCGATCGCCTGCGAAATTCATCAGATACCGATTGCCGTTCATGCCGTGTACCGGGACCATGAGACCCGAAGTGATGCCCATGCTGCGCACGGAGGATACGGCATCCTGAAGCGTTTCACACGCAATGTCCGGGTCCTGCAACGACCAATATTGCGGCATCATCGATGATGCGCCGCGCCTGATGACGGGACAATCCCCGAGCGCACCGTCGCTGGTCATCGCATTCACGACCCAGATTGGCAGGCTGCTTTCAATGACCGTCGGCAAACCATAGGCATTTTGGCCGCCGGGCAGGAGCAGCAGGGTCACATAGGCGTAACCGAAAGCGTGCATCACTTCCTGCAGCGCCTCCAGCCATTGGGACTTGTCGGCAGCAGCCGACAGATCATCGCATAGCCTCGCCTGACGCTCCGTCTTCACCATTCACGCCCCTTCTCCGCGCCGGGTCTTGACGCCAGGAGCGAAAAAATGCGTGGCCATGACGGGGTTGCGACCTTCATATCGTCTGGATTACCCTGCTAAAGCACCGGCTTTTCGGCCTTGTCCTTCGGCTTGGCCATCAGTTTCTCCAGGAAACCAAGCATGACCGCCGAGGCGACAAAAGCCAGATGGATGATCGTGAACCACATCAGCTTGCTGTCCGAGTACTGATTGGCATTGAGAAAGATTTGCAGCAGGTGAATGGACGAAATGGCCACGATTGACGACGCGACCTTGATTTTCAGGCTTCCGGCATCAAGCTTGCCCAGAAACGAAACCTCCGCATCGGCATCGTCGAAACGGCTGACAAAGTTCTCGTAACCGGAAATCATCACCATGACGATCAGGCTGGCGACGAGTGCCGCATCGATCAGGCCCAGCATGGCAAGGATCATGTCGGCTTCGTCGTAGGTAAAAACGTTCTTCGCAACTTTCAGAAACTTGAGCGCGAAAGAAAAAGCGTAGACAGCCAGCGCCGCGACCAGGCCGAGATAAAAAACGACCAGCAGCCAGCGGCTGGAGAGAATGATCCGCTCGACGAGCAGTTCAAGAGACTTCATTTCCGTATCCGATTATTTAACTGTTATTTTCGGGTATGCTTTCTTTCGCCATGTAAACTGGCCGCGAAGATCGTAGCAAGCATCAATGTCGGCACTTTGACCGCATCGTGGCGTTTTCGCCCTGACCCATCTTTTTTGGCCACGGCCCGCAAACGTAATATTTTTGCAACATAGCGCCCCGCTTTAAAACATGATGCAAAAAGTCATATATAATATGTTGACAGTTATCGTCATGTTTTTTAGTCCTCGCTTATCGGCTCGCCCGTAACCAATCAGAACATATCCAGCCGCGCCTGAGCGCGGCGCGTTTTTGCGCGCCGTAGCTCCTGTGCGCGCATATTCGGGGGTAATCAATGTCCATCTCACGCACGCATTCCGCGCTGCTTCTCTGCACCGCCGTGTCTCTTCTGCCCCTGACCGGCCACGCACAGGCACAGGCACAGGCACAGGCACAGGATGCCGCTTCCGGTACCAATGGCACCACCACGCTCGAAAAAATCGTCGTCAAGGGCAAGCGCGTCAAAAGCGCCAATGCCGTCGCCGATACGCCGCTGGCGAGCCAGACGACTGCGGAAGATATCCGCAAGAAGGACATCGGCAGCATCAAGGACCTCGGCAACAGCACGGAACCCGGCGTCGATTACGTCGATGCCAAGCCCGGCCGGCCCGGCGGCCTGTTCATTCGCGGCCTCGGCGGCGCACGCGTCGTCACCTTGATCGACAATATTCCCGTTCCTTACTTCAACAATTTCGCCCGTCAGGGTCAGGCAACCACCACCCTCAGCGACACAAGCTCAAGCTTCGATTTTTCCTCGCTCTCGACGGTCGATGTGGTGCGCGGCGCAGATTCCAGCCGTATCGGCTCCGGTGCTCTCGGCGGCGCGCTGGTGCTGCGCACGCTCGAGCCGGAAGACCTGATCGGCGAAGGCAGGGACTGGGGCGGTGTCGCCAAGACCACCTATGACAGCGAGGACAGAAGCGTGGGCGGATCGCTCGCCGTCGCCAGGAAGATCGAGAACACCTCGGTCCTGTTCCAGGGCTCCTACAAACGCGGCAATGAAACGGACAACAAGGGTACGGCAGACATCTACGGCACGCGTCGCACCAAGCCCAACCCCGCCGACACCTATGAAAGCAACCTGATGTTCAAGATCCGCCAGGATCTGGAAGGTGGCCACCGCATAGGACTTACTGCCGAACGGTATTCGCTGAGAGACCGCAGCGACATGAAAACCCTTCAGGGTGTCAGCGTATCGGGCTCGACCTATCGCATCGGCGATTACCGCGGTTACGAGGACACTGAGCGCGACCGCGTCTCGCTTGATTATGAATACGAGGCGCCCTCGACTGACGGCGTGATCGATGCCGCCAATCTGTCGCTCTACTGGACGCGCCTCTCCAAGGAATCCGGCGCCGGCGACCGGCTGACCAATAATTCCCTCTATATTCGCGAAGACAGCATGCGCAACAGCGCCTTCGGTATCGTCGGCGGCCTGGAATCCGGGTTCGAGCTTGGCGGCGTGCAGCACACCGTCCGTTTCGGCGGCAACGCCATGACCACCGATTTCAGCCAGGAGCTTTTCGCCAACACGGCCGGTTCGACCTCATCGTCGCAATCGGACATGCCTGACGTGAGCGGCAAGAGCCTCGGCCTTTATCTCGATGACGAAATCGCCTTCGGCAACGGCTTCCGACTGACCCCCGGCCTGCGCTTCGATTCCTACGATTACGATCCCGATGGCTCCGTTTCCAGCAACAGCGGCTACCGAACATTCGGCCTGCCGAGCGGCAATAGCGGCTCGCGCTTCTCGCCGAAGCTTCTTGCCACCTATGACGTCACGCCCGAACTACAGCTTTTCGCACAATGGTCGATGGCCTATCGTGCCCCCACGATCAACGAACTGTATCTGAACTTCTCCAACGTTAGCTCCGGTTACGCTGTTGTCGGCAACTCCGCCCTCAATCCCGAGACCAGCAACGGTTTCGAGATCGGTGCGAACTACGCCTCCGGCGACCTGACGGGAAGCCTGACGCTGTTCCACAACAAGTACAAGAACTTCATCGAACAATATACGACCTCGACAACGCTCTTCCCCGGCTTCGGCGGCAGGGGCAACGGATCGCTCTTTACCTATCGCAACCGCAACAACGTCGAAATCTCCGGTGTGGAGGCCAAGGTCCGCAAGGATCTGGCAAACGGCTTCTTCGCCCACGCTTCGCTCGCCTACGCCTATGGCAAGGACACCGACACCAACGAGTTCATCCGCACGGTGGCACCGTTCAAGTCCGTCCTCGGCGTGGGTTATGCGCAGGATGTCTGGGGCACGGAACTGACGGGCGTTTTCTCCGCCGGCATGCGTGACGACAGGGTGGCCAACACTTTCGACGCCCCCGGTTACGGCGTCTTCAACCTGACCGGTTGGTGGGAACCCGAGCAGACCAAGGGCCTGCGCATCCAGGCCGGCATCTACAACCTGTTCGACAGGAAATACTGGAATGCCGTCGGCGTCCGCGACGTGAACCCGAATTCGGTCAGCACCGTCAATCAGCCGGTCGATTTCTACACGGAAGCAGGCCGCACCTTCAAAATCTCCCTGACCCAGAAGTTCTAAATCCGAGGCGGAAGCATCAACTCCAGTCGGGCGGCCTTTCGGGTCGCCCCTTTTTGTCAGCGGCAATAGAGATAGCCGCCTTTTCGCTCCAGCACGTCGAGATGCAGGTGATCCTGATGGGTAGCATCGCTGCCGGGCGAAAGGACCGTGCGGAAAAACAGGCAAGCGGCAGCGGTAATCGTGCGCTGGAAAGCGCCTTCCGGCGTCCCGTCCTCACCGCGTGGCTTCATCACCAGCGGCTCGCCCTTATCGAAGGAAATGGTGGAAATATCCACGGCATTGCCCTTGGCATGTTCGGAAATCTTGCCGTTTTCCACGCTGTTGCGGTTGCGGCAAATGTAGGTCGAAGCGTTGGCGATCGTCGTCACCTTTCTGTCCGGGAAAGCGAGAGCCGTCGCCGGCACCATCATCTCCTTGGTCCAGCGTGAAAGGGCAAGCGCGGTTTCGCAGCGCATGGTCCCCGATGGCTCCAGCTTGATGCCAGGCAGAACCACCGATAGCTCGACGGGCGATTCGATGCCGCACCCCTGTTCCTCGTCGCGGACGGGCTCAAGAGGTTTGAACTCGGCGCCAATCTCCTTCAACGAGGCAAGACATGCCTGGAGTGCGGCCGGGTCCTCCGGCTTCACCGGCTCCGGTGGCTTCTCCTCAGGTTTCGCCGCTTCGACAGTCGATTTCTTCTGCTCCACGCCATCCTTGTCCTCGCCTTCCTTCTTGGCGTCATCGGAACCCTTGTCTGCGGGTGTCTTTTCACCATCGGATTGCTGGTTTCCGGAAGCATCGGGTTTCGCGACCGGCTGCTCCTCGGGCTGCGGCTTGGGAACGGGTTTGGGTGCTTCCGCCGGCCTTTGCGGCGTCTCGTCGGATGGCTTTTCCGAGGGGGTGGAGGACTGCCCCTCACCCGGTTTCGGCTGCGGCACCGGCACCTGCGCCGGCGGTTCAGAGGCAGAAATCAGTGCGAGGGTGGTTACCAGAAGACACAGGCGATGAAGCATTTTACGGGGCACTCCTGACCGTTTCGGCAGGGGTGCAACGCCGCGGCGGCCCGTAAGGTTCATTCCCTTGCCGAAATCCGCTTGCCAAGGCGGATCGTGCACGCTAACAATTTTCGCATGAACATCGTGTCTAAGAACATTGCTAACTGGTGGTGGAGCAGCTTTACGCGGCCTTGACCAGTCATGTCTTCAGACAAAGTCCAAGCCGCCCGAATTTTCAGGCGGCTTTTTTGTTATCTTGCCGCCTGTCATCGGGCCTGAACAACGGGAAGTGCGAAAGAAATGGTAACGATCATTCAGGATGACGGAGCGGAAACCTACGAGACGAAAGGCGGCATCAAGGTCAGCCGAAAGCGCCGGCCTGCCGATTATGCCAACGCCATCGACAATTATGTCGAAAAGCTCGATTCCCATCGCGGCGCGGTTTTCTCGTCCAACTATGAATATCCCGGCCGCTACACGCGCTGGGACACGGCCATCATCGACCCGCCGCTCGGAATTTCCTGTTTTGGCCGCAAGATGTGGATTGAGGCCTATAATGGCCGCGGCGAAGTACTGCTTTCCTTCATCACCGAAAAGCTGAAGGCGACGCCCGATCTCACGCTCGGCGCTTCCACCACGCGTCGTCTTGATCTCACCGTCAACGAACCGGACCGCGTCTTCACCGAAGAAGAACGCTCAAAAATCCCGACCGTCTTCACTGCGCTGCGCGCCATAGTCGACCTCTTCTATTCGAACGCGGATTCGGCAATCGGCCTGTTCGGTGCCTTCGGTTACGACCTCGCTTTCCAGTTCGACGCCATCAAGCTGTCGCTGGCGCGCCCGGAAGACCAGCGCGACATGGTGTTGTTCCTGCCCGATGAAATCCTGGTCGTTGATCACTATTCCGCCAAGGCCTGGATCGACCGTTACGATTTCGAAAAGGGCGGCGTGACGACGGACGGCAAGTCCTCCGACATAGCACCCGATCCCTTCAAGACAACCGATACGATCCCGCCCAAGGGCGATCACCGTCCCGGCGAATATTCCGAACTTGTCGTGAAGGCCAAGGAAAGCTTCCGCCGCGGCGATCTGTTCGAGGTCGTCCCCGGCCAGAAATTCATGGAACGCTGCGAAAGCAACCCGTCGGCGATTTCGCGCCGCCTGAAGGCGATCAACCCGTCCCCCTACTCCTTCTTCATCAATCTCGGCCATCAGGAATATCTGGTCGGCGCTTCGCCGGAAATGTTCGTGCGCGTCTCCGGCCGCCGCATCGAGACCTGCCCGATCTCAGGCACCATCAAGCGCGGTGACGATCCGATTGCCGATAGCGAGCAGATCCTGAAGCTGCTCAACTCGAAGAAGGATGAGTCCGAACTGACCATGTGCTCGGATGTGGACCGCAACGACAAGAGCCGCGTCTGCGAACCCGATTCGGTCAAGGTCATTGGCCGCCGCCAGATCGAGATGTATTCGCGCCTCATCCACACGGTGGACCACATTGAAGGCCGCCTTCGGGACGATATGGACGCCTTTGACGGCTTCCTCAGCCACGCCTGGGCCGTGACCGTCACCGGTGCACCGAAGCTCTGGGCCATGCGCTTCATCGAAGGCCATGAAAAGAGTCCGCGCGCCTGGTATGGCGGCGCCATCGGCATGGTCGGCTTCAACGGCGACATGAACACCGGACTTACGTTGCGCACCATCCGGATCAAGGACGGCATTGCCGAGGTGCGTGCGGGTGCGACCCTGCTCAACGATTCCAATCCGCAGGAAGAAGAAGCCGAAACCGAACTCAAGGCGTCCGCCATGATATCAGCCATTCGCGACGCGAAAGCCACCAACGCCGCTTCCACCAAGCGCGATGCGGCCAAGGTCGGTACTGGCGTGAAGATCCTGCTTGTCGATCACGAAGACAGCTTTGTCCACACGCTGGCGAATTATTTCCGCCAGACCGGTGCGACCGTCTCCACCGTCAGATCGCCGGTCGCAGCCGACGTATTCGATCGCTTCCAGCCCGATCTCGTCGTGCTTTCCCCCGGACCGGGCAGCCCGACGGACTTCGACTGCAAGGCGACGATCAAGGCGGCCCGCGCCCGCGAATTGCCGGTCTTCGGCGTCTGCCTCGGCCTTCAGGCTCTGGCGGAAGCCTATGGCGGCGAGCTTCGCCAGCTTGCGGTGCCGATGCATGGCAAACCCTCGCGCATCCGCGTGCTGGAACCGGGCCTCGTCTTCTCCGGTCTCGGCAAGGAAGTGACCGTTGGCCGTTACCACTCGATCTTTGCCGACCCCTCCACCCTGCCGCGTGATTTCATCATCACGGCCGAAAGCGAGGACGGCACGATCATGGGCATCGAACATGCCAAGGAACCCGTGGCTGCCGTTCAGTTCCACCCGGAATCGATCATGACGCTTGGCCAGGACGCCGGCATGCGCATGATCGAGAACGTGGTGGTGCATCTGACCCGCAAGGCGAAGACGAAAGCCGCGTGATGGCTGCCGCCGATACCACCAACATCGAGCCGATACGGGCGGAGCACGTTGAAAGCTTTCATCGTGCTCTCGATGCGGTATCGCGCGAGCGGAAATATCTGAGCTTCCTGGAGGCGCCGCCGCTCGATGCGGTGCGCGCCTTCGTTCTCGACATGATCGAAAACAACCATCCGCAATTTGTAGCGATTGCGGATGGCGAAGTGGCGGGCTGGTGCGACATTCGCCGCCAGGACAGAGTAACCCGCGCCCATTGCGGCACACTCGGCATTGGTATCCTACAGGCCTACCGTGACAAGGGACTTGGCGCGCAGCTGATGCGGCGAGCGCTCGATTCCGCCCGTCAAGGCGGGCTGCATCGTGTCGAGCTGAGCGTGCATGCGGACAACGCCAGAGCCATAGCGCTGTACGAAAAAATCGGCTTTGTGCATGAGGGCCGGGCCCGCGATGCCGTTCTGATCGACGGGCGCTATATCGACAGCCTGAACATGGCGATCATCCTCGGCAACTAACCCCTCGGCAGCGCAGCGGAAATACAAAGCGCGAATTTCTTCAGCAGCTGCAGATCGAAATGTCCCTCCCGGCGCAGCATCCAGGTCAGCGCGTCATTCGCCGTCCATGGCTTCTTGTAGGGTCTGACCGAAGTCACGGCGTCGTAAACGTCGCAGATGGCCGCGATACGCGCGTAAAGGCTGATCTCGCTGCCGGCACGCCCGCTGGGATAACCGCCGCCGTCAATTCGCTCATGATGATTGAAGCAGACATCAAGCACCATCTCAGGCATCTGCTCGTTTCGCGACAATATTTCCCGCCCGAATGCCGGGTGGAGATTGATGATTTTGCGTTCGTCGGCGCTTAACCCATCCGCCTTGTTGAGAATGGACGAGGGGATTTCCACCTTGCCAATATCATGCAGCAGGCCACTGACGCCGAGCAGATCGACCGTTCCGCGGTCGAGCCCGAGATAATTACCGAAGAGGATCATCAGCCCGCTGACGGAAACCGAGTGCACGAAAGTCGTTTCATCTTTCGATTTCAGGCGGGTGACCCCGATGAAGATCGCCGGGTTCGACTGCACGGCATCGGAAATCTTGCCCGCCGCCGCCGCCATGCCCTTCAGCGACACAAGGCCGCCGGCTTCTGCGGAAGCAAAGGTCTCGGAAATAGTGCCTGCCGCTGATCGGACCGCATGGGTTACGGCGGCAATGGTTTCCGGGCAATTGTCCGGCGCCAGCGAAACCGCAGCCGAACGCCTGCCGCCTTCGGTATCGTATCCCCTGGCCGTGTTGATGATGATGCTTTCGGCGCCGCTTGATTTCAGTTGCCGCATCAATTCCTCCTGCCGCAAAAGAAAGCGGTGCCGCTTTAAAAATCCCTGATTCGAAAGCGTTCCTTCGACCGCTTCGATAAACATGCCAAGTGTCAGTTGCTGGGTGGAAATTCGTTTGAGCATCAGACGCTTTTATTTTCCTTCCCGGGAATATAACCTAAAACCGCAATTCGTAAAAATGCCGGCGCACAACCGGATGAACTATAAAGGTGAAGTCAAGCCTTCCCAATCCCGCCTAAACTTGAACCTCGAAGATTAGATACCACAAATATGAAAATTTTTTACTCTCGATATATTTAAAACTCAAAGAATCAATTCGAATAGATCCGGAAACAACCCTCGAATGTAAATAATGAAGATTCTCGCATACGACGTAAATCAGGAGCCGAAGAAAGCCGCATGAATTCCAGACTTGAACAGCGCATCGACCAGGGTACGGGCCGTGAACCGGCAGACATGGTTCTCAAGAACGGCCGCTTCTTCGATCTCGTCACCGGAGAACTCGTTGCCTCGGATATCGCCATTTGTGGCGATACGATCGTGGGAACCGGTGAAAGCTATGAGGGTTACCGGGAAATCGATATTTCCGGCAAAATCGTCGTCCCCGGTTTCATCGATACGCATCTCCATATCGAATCGTCGCTGGTGACACCGCATGAGTTCGATCGCTGCGTTTTGCCGTATGGCGTCACCACCGCCATTTGCGATCCTCATGAAATTGCCAATGTGCTCGGGGTGGAGGGGCTTCAGTTCTTCCTCGACAGCGCCATGGAAACCATCATGGACATCCGCGTGCAGCTTTCCTCCTGCGTGCCCGCCACTCACCTGGAAACCGCTGGCGCCGACCTGCCGATTGAAAAGCTGCTGCCGTTCCGGAACCACCCGAAGGTCATCGGCCTTGCTGAATTCATGAATTTCCCCGGTGTCATCCACAAGGACCCGGTGTGCATGGCGAAGCTGGAGGCTTTTCAGGGCCAGCATATCGACGGGCACGCACCGCTTCTTTCCGGAACAGCGCTGAACGGTTATCTCGCTGCCGGCATCCGCACCGAGCATGAATGCACGAGTGCAACGGAAGCGCTGGAGAAAATCCGCAAGGGCATGCACATTCTGGTGCGCGAAGGCTCGGTCTCGAAAGACCTGCATGCCCTGATGCCCATCATAACCGAGCGGCTGTCGCCCTATCTGGCGCTCTGCACCGATGACCGCAACCCGCTCGACATCGCCGAACAGGGCCATCTCGACTACATGATCCGCACCGCGATCGCCAGCGGCGTGGAACCGCTCGCCATCTATCGCGCCGCCTCGATTTCCGCCGCTAAAGCCTTTGGCCTGCGCGATCGCGGTCTTGTCGCGCCCGGCTGGCGCGCCGATCTCGTGGTGATCGACAGCCTGGAAAGCTGCAAAGCCAGCATGGTTCTTTCCGGCGGCCGGATCGTCAACGATGCGCTCTTTGCCACGCGCAAACCGGTCGCACCGGTCGGTCTCGACAGCGTCAAGGCAAGACCCGTGCTCGCCTCGCATTTTGGCGTGCCGGTCACGGAAGGCGAAAGCCCTGTCATGGGCGTGCTTCCCGGCAAGATCATTACCGAGCACCGTCGCTACAGGCTGCCGACGGACGGCAACCAAACCACCGTCGATCTCGAAAACGATATCATCAAGGTCGCCGTCATCGAACGCCACGGCAAGAACGGCAACCATGCCAATGGTTTCGTTCAAGGTTTCGGCCTGAAAAAGGGCGCCATCGCCTCCACCGTCGGCCATGACAGCCATAATATCTGCGTTGTCGGGGTGAGCGAAGACGACATGGCGCTGGCCGCTAACCGGCTGGGCGAAATCAAGGGCGGTTTTGTCGTGGTGGAAGACGGCAGGGTGACAGGCGAAATCGCTTTGCCCGTCGCCGGGCTGATGAGCCTTGAACCCTACGAGACCGTTCGCGATACGCTGCACACCCTGAGAAAAGCAGCCTATGCGCTGGGCACCACGCTGGAAGAACCCTTCCTTCAGGTCGCCTTCCTGCCCCTGCCCGTCATCCCCCATCTCAAGATTTCCGACATGGGCATGGTGGATGTGGACCGGTTTGCGCTGATCTGATGGTGGCTTGGCGACTAGCGGCAGCGAAGAACGCTTCGCCTCCGTTTTTGAGGCCGCTGGCGCGGCCTCATGCCTTCGTCTCCGCAGGCCAGGTGACATAATAATATTTGCCCGCGACCCTGCCGAAATAGGCATTTTTTCCCGTCGCCTTTTCGACATAACTCCCGTTTCCGTCCTTGGAAAGCGCACCGTCTTCGCTGCGCTTCAGTTGAGTATTGAGAAAGTCGACCCAGTTGGTCTTGGCGGTATCGGTAGCTGTGGTCGGCGTTGCTTTTTTCTGGTTGGGATCCCACGCATTGATCGTTTTACCCTGAGTGGGATTGGTAACCTGCAGGGCCCCGCGCTCGAGAGCGCCTACCATTGCCCGGGCGCGCAGATATTGCGCCGGATCGTCGCCAGCCAACGCGAGCTTCGCTTTCAGATTCCGCATGAAAGCGGGCGACGCGATATAGTCGGCCGAAGAGGTTTTTGCCGCTGGTGTCGATGAGGATGTGCGGGCCGCCGATTTCCCGGAAGGAAATACATCGCGGATGGACGGAAGGGCAGCCTTGGCTTTGCCGCCTGAGGACCTAGTATTACCGCTGTTGGGCTGATTGAAATTCTTGATTGAAACGGACATGACAATTCCTGCTTCACTAACGAGTGGTGATGGAAATATACAGGACTCGATGTTTGACGCCGAAAGCTTGCCCAAGACTTGCAGTACAGCCGCAATAAATGCGAAACCATTATTTATGCGGAGGAAAAACGATAATATAAACATTCTAAATTATGAATATACTTAAATAGCTTCGTTACGACGTTAAGACAAAGCCATGACGTCACATGCGGCGGTGGCAACCCGCCCCGCAGCCAGAGACTCTTCGCAGATCAGCACAGGCAGCTTATCGCCTCGGGATCAGCGACCTGCGAAAATAAACGACGCGCTCCGTTTCCTCAAATCCCAGGGCCGCATGCATGCGATGGGAGCTGAGATTGGCGATATCGGCATCGGAGGCAAGTTCGCTGACGCCTTGGTCGATGGCCCAGCGGGTCACCTGCTCCACCAGAAGGGCGGCGACGCCCTGCCTGCGAAACGCCTCCTCCACGTAGATTCCCTCAAGAAACGCCACGGGTGACGTATCGCAGCCGTTGACGTAATCCCGCCGCAGGCTGACCTCGGCAAAACCAATGGCCGATCCGTCAAGATCGTGAACGATAAATCCAGCCCCGGTTTCGCAAACGTCCTGCAACTCAGCCCGATGGTCTTCAGGCGCCGTATCGGGCCAGAGACGGTGTCGCAGAAGGCACCAGTCATCCGGATAGTCGCCAGCATTTCGGACGTCGAAAGTCCCGCTCATTCAACGCTCCCGCAAAACACGTCCAGCCCCTCAAGCTTGACGATGCCGCCATCAAACAGCGGCTCGAAACCCGGCATCGGCAGGATTGTCGTCACGTTCATGCCCCTGGGGATGGGAAACTCCACCGGCTTGCGCGTCAGGTTGAAAACGAAAAGCAGCGTATGCTCGCCCTTGTGACGCGTGAAGGCCAGCACGTCGAGATTTGTTTTCAGGAACGTCATGTCCCCGTCACGCAGCGCGCCATGGCTTTTCCGGAACGACAGAACCGCCCGGTAATGGTTCAGTATCGAGTCCGGCCTTCGTTCCTGCGCATCCGCGGCGTGCATGGCATGCGCATAGGGCACCGGCAGCCACGGTTTTTCAGCGGTCGAAAAGCCGGAATTCTGCTTGCCTGTTTCCCACACCATCGGGGTGCGGCATCCATCGCGCCCCTTGAAGGCTGGCCAGAAGCGGATGCCATAGGGGTCGCGCAAATCAGCGAAAGCCAGCTCAGCCTCCGTCAAGCCAAGTTCCTCGCCCTGATAGAGGCAAATGGACCCGCGCAGGCTGGCGAGAACGCAGATGGCAAGCTTGGCAACCCGCGTCTGTTCTTCGGCGCCTTCCGAAAACCGGCTGAGATGGCGCACCACGTCATGGTTGGAGAAGGCCCAGCAGACCCACCCGTCCGTCACCACCTTGCCGAAAGTCTCGACCGACCCGCGGATGTGTTTGGCGGTGAAATCCGGTCCCAGAAGGTCGAAGGTGTAGCACATGTTGAGCTTGTCGTTGCCGGACGTGTAAGCAGCAACGGTCTTCAACGATCGCGCGCCGTCACCAACTTCACCCACGGTGGCGCGGCCCTCATACTCATCGAGCAGTGCGCGGAAGCGCTTCAGGAATCCGATATTTTCCGGCCGGGTCTTGTCATAAAGATGGTCCTGCATGCCGTAGGGGTTGACGTCCGAAGCGTCGAGCCCGAAGCTTTCCTCGTCGAACAGCGGCGGGTTGTCACGCAGGAGCTTGTCGTGGAAATAGTGATTGACGGTATCGAGCCGGAAACCGTCCACGCCGCGATCCAGCCAGAAGCGTACCGTTTCCAGCAGCGCATCCTGAACCTCGGGATTGTGGAAGTTCAGGTCCGGTTGTGACGTCAGGAAGCTGTGCATGTAATATTGCTTGCGCACGCCATCCCACTCCCAGGCCGGCCCGCCAAAAACTGAAAGCCAGTTTGTCGGTGCCGTGCCGTCCGGTTTGGGATTGGCCCACACATACCAGTCAGCCTTGCTGTTCGTCCGGCTCGCCCGGCTGTCCACGAACCATGGATGCTGGTCCGACGTGTGCGAGATGACCTGGTCGATGATGACCTTCAAGCCGAGGCGATGCGCCTCGGCCATCAGCGCATCGAAATCAGTGAGCGTGCCGAACAGCGGATCGACATTGCAATAATCCGAGACGTCATAGCCCATATCCGCCATGGGCGAGGTGAAGAAGGGCGAAAGCCAGATTGCGTCGACACCGAGCGAGGCGATGTATGGCAAGCGCTTGGTCACGCCGGCGAGATCACCATAGCCGTCGCCCGTCGTGTCCTGAAACGAACGCGGATAGACCTGATAGATCACTGCTCCCTTCCACCAGTCCGATTGCGCTTGGGGTTTGTGGACCGGGGCATGGGATAACGTCATCGGCAATCTCCTGATCGTGTCTGACGGAGAGAATATAAAGCCGCCGCCTCCGCGTAAACCTTAACTTCGCACCTGCACAAACGGCCAAAATCACCTTGTCAGCAGCGCGCACTCGTCGTAAGCCGCATGGCTGGAAAAAACGGGAGGATGACGGCGTGGGCGGACGATTTCTGTCGATTGGCGAATGTATGGTGGAACTGTCGCAGGCCGGCAACGGGCTGCTGCGTAAGGGTTTTGCCGGCGACACCTTTAATACCGCCTGGTATGCGCGCGCCTGCCTGCCGGAGGACTGGTCCGTCGATTATTTCACCGCACTCGGCGACGATCCGCTTTCGGAAGACATGCTGGCATTCATTGCGGAAGCCGGCATCGGCACGGAAAAAATCCGCCGCATCAAGGGCGGCACGCCCGGCCTTTACCTGATCAACCTGAAAGACGGCGAACGGACCTTCAGCTACTGGCGCAATGCCGCGGCGGCAAGACAGCTCGCTGCGGACGCGGACCACCTGCGCAAAACGGTCGAAAACGCCGACGTGGTCTATTTCTCCGGCATTACGCTCGCCATCCTCGCCTCCGCCCATGATGTCGATACATTCCTTGCGGAACTGCGCCGCGCCAGGGCGGCGGGCAAGCTCGTGGTCTTCGATCCCAACATCCGCCCGCGCCTCTGGGCGGACAAGGACATCATGCTGGAGACGATCTCCAATGGCGCCCGCGCCGCGACGCTTGTCATGCCGAGCTTCGACGACGAGGCGAGCCATTTCGGCGATACCTCCGTGGAAGCGACCATTGCCCGTTACCGTTCGCTCGGTGTTGAAAACATCGTTGTGAAGGACGGCGCCAAAGGCGCAACACTCGATTTTGGCGGCAGCCACAGCCATGCCCCGGCGATGAAGGCCGTTGAGGTGGTGGACACGACGAGCGCCGGCGACAGTTTCAACGGCGCCTTCCTTGCCCGCTACGTGACCGGTAACTCACCGGAGGAAGCGGCCACCTTTGCGGCAAGGGCCGCCGCAACCGTGATTGGCCACCACGGCGCGCTGATCAGCCCCGAATTGCTCCCTCTCGTCGGATAGCCGCCACGCCCGGCCAGCAAACAAGGTTTTGCAGCCGTCACAGACCCTGACATGATCCTGTAACAAGCGCGCCGCATATACGGGCGGAAGCCGGGCAATGGGGATTCGCCCGTGCGCAGATGAGCAGGATCGGTGTTCATGACGAGAATCACGATTGTCACAGATGCCTGGCACCCGCAGGTCAACGGCGTGGTTCGCTCGATCGAAAACACCAATACCGAACTCGCGCGGCTCGGCGTCGACGTGCGCATGGTGACGCCACAGAGTTTTTACAGCATCCCCTGCCCCACCTATCCGGAAATCCGCCTTTCGGTTGCCGGCTATCGCCGCGTGGCGGCGGAGATCGAAAAAAGCCAGCCCTCCTTCGTGCATATTGCCACAGAAGGGCCGCTGGGTTTCATGGCGCGGCGCTGGTGCGTCAAGAACCGCATGCGTTTTTCAACCAGCTATCACACCCGCTTCCCCGAATATGTGGCGGCGCGCTTTCCCGTGCCGGAAAGCTGGCTTTATGCCTTCGTGCGCTGGTTCCACAATGGCGGCAACACCTGCATGGTGGCGACGCCAAGCCTTGAGACAGAACTGGAGGCGCGCGGCGTGCGCAACCTCAAACGCTGGAGCCGCGGCATCGACGCCGAGCTTTTCCATCCCCGCCCGAAGGCAAAGCTGCCCTTCGACCTGCCGAGACCGATTTTCATGACCGTGGGACGTGTAGCGGTGGAGAAGAACCTGCCGGAATTCCTCGATCTCGACCTGCCGGGATCTAAGGTCGTCATCGGCGACGGCCCCGCCCGCCATGAATTGCAGGAAAAATACCCTGACGTCCTTTTCACCGGCGTCAAGACCGGCGAGGATCTTGCCGACGCCTATGCGCAGGCCGATGTCTTCGTTTTCCCGTCCAAGACAGACACCTTCGGCAACACCATTCTGGAAGCTCTGGCAAGCGGCGTGCCCGTGGCCGCCTTCCCCGTTACCGGACCAATCGACATCCTTGGCGGCAACCCGGCGGCCGGAGCGCTGGACGACAATCTTCGCGATGCCTGTCTTGCCGCGCTTCATTGTTCGCCCCAGGCGGCGCTGACGCTCTCCAGGAGCTACAGCTGGGAAAAGGCATCCAGGCAATTCCTCGACAATGTCATTCATGCCGCTGGCAAATCGCTGCCGCTGCTCTCCCGCTCCCAACTTGCATGAGTCGATCCCCGAGATTTTCTTCAGGGATAGTGGACGAAACCGATCGGGAATGTCACAAGGCGATCAGGACGCGACTGCCGTTATCTTTAGAACGGGGTCGGGCTGCTGATTGACGTCAGGCGGCTGCCGCGAGATTACGCTGGCCGTCCTTTAGTCCGATAAACCGGTGCCTACCAGGCACCGACCAGAGATTCGCCCGTCAGCGGCACGGCCCGTTCCTTTCCGTCTCGGTCCTTGACCGAAAGAGATGCGGCCATCTGCCTGGGCGACTTGCGGAACCAGTTGGCGGCGACGCTTGCCATATCTCCGATCGCCGCCTGTTTGTGCCATTCGGCAAAGCGCCTGGCTGTTGCTTCAGGCTCCGAACGATAGAAGAAATCGCCGGATTGGCCGAGATCGTTGATGGATGCCGCCATGGCGGAGAGTGGCCGCTGGAACATTTTTGCCGGCACCGACAGCCCCCGGGCGCTATCGGCAAAAGCCGGCGCCATGAAATCGATCGCCCAGCCATCGGCGTCGATCCAGCAGTGGAAATTCTCGCCCGCACCTGTCACGTAACCATCGTCGCGATGATCCGCGAACAGGAGCACCTGTCCGCCAAGATTATAGGCCGCAAGCCCGCCCTTCGGCACGGCCTTCACCTTGTAGTGCTGCTGCAGGATGAAGGCGCCGAAAGTGCTGAAATACATCGAGGCCGAAGCGGGATCGGCATTCTGGGCGAGGAGCAGGCTGTTGATGACGCGGTAGATCCGCTGATAGTCGGTCTGCTTGATCAGCATGATTTTTACTCTTCAAAACAAGGCGTTGGATGAGCGTCCGCCGCTTGTTTCTTCTCCCCGAGGGGGAGAAGTCCGCAGCAGCGGGACGAGGAGGCTAGGCCAGCGATATACGGAGAGCTTGCCCCCTCATCTGACCCTTCGGGCCATCTTCTCCCCGGCGGGGAGAAGAAAATTGCCGCGACGTCTCACGCCAGAATCAACGTCTCTTCTTCGCCTTGCTCTCGAACGGATTGTCCGACCCGCGATAATGCACGCGGATCGGCACGCCCGGCATGTCGAAATCCTTGCGCAGGCCATTGACGAGATAACGCGTATAGCTCTCCGGAATGGCTTCCGGCCGCGTGCAGGAAATCATGAAGGCGGGCGGGCGGGCCTTGACCTGCGTCATATATTTCAGCTTCAGGCGGCGGCCGGAGACGGCCGGCGGCGGGTGCTGCGTGGTCTGCGCGTCGAGCCAGCGGTTAAGCCTTGCGGTGGAGATGCGGCGGTTCCAGACCTTGTCGGTATCGATGATATTCTGCATCAGCCGGTCGAGACCATACCCCGTCTGTCCGGAAATCGGCACGGCGCGAATGCCGCGCGCCTGCGGCAGAAGACGCTCGGTCTTTTCACGCAGATCGGCCAGATAGGCCTGCGGGTCTTCGACGAGATCCCATTTGTTGAAGGCGAGCACGGCGGCGCGTCCTTCGCGGATGACGAGATCGACCAGCTGCAAATCCTGCTTTTCGAACGGAATGGTGCTGTCGAACACGATGACGACGGTTTCGGCGAAGCGGATGGAGCGCAGCGAATCCGCAACCGAGAGCTTTTCCAGCTTCTCCGTCACCTTGGCCTTGCGGCGCATGCCAGCCGTATCGAACATCTTGATGGTGCGGCCGCGCCAGTCCCATTCGACGGAAATACTGTCGCGGGTGATACCGGCTTCGGGGCCGGTCAAAAGGCGATCTTCGCCGAGGAAACGGTTGATCAGCGTCGACTTGCCCGCATTCGGCCGGCCGATGATGGCGACGCGCAGCGGCTTGGTCTCGTCATAGACGGGCTCTTCGTCTTCCTCGTCCTCGCTGCCGGGCTCGCTGCGTGGCAGAACGATATCCGTTTCCGCCTCGTCCACCTCCGGCGGGAAGGCGACGTCTTCGCCGATCGCCTCGACAATGGCGTCGCGCAGGTCGATCATTCCCTGGCCGTGTTCGGCCGAGATCGGGCAAGGATCGCCAAGACCGAGCGTGAAGGCATCATAGAAACCGGCGTCGGAACCGCGCGCTTCGGATTTATTGGCCACCAGCACCACCGGCTTGCCGCGACGTCGCAGCATTTCCGCCAGCGTCTCGTCGGCCGGCGTCAGGCCTGCCTTTGCATCCACGACGAAGAGTGTCACGTCGGCATCGTCGATCGCCGCTTCCGTCTGGGCCCACATGCGGCCCTGAAGCGTTTCCGGCCCGGATTGCTCCAGACCGGCGGTATCGATGATGGTGAAACGCAGGTCGACGAGCTTTGCCTCGCCAGGCCGGCGGTCGCGGGTCACGCCGGGCGTATCATCCACCAGCGCCAGCTTCTTTCCGACGAGACGGTTGAAAAGCGTGGACTTGCCGACATTGGGGCGCCCGACTATGGCGACGGTGAAGCTCATTGATCCTGGTTCCTTAAAGCACGTCTGCCCAAAACGTTACCTGTTTTGGGCAAAGGACATGCGTAAAATAATGCGTTGGATCGCTTTGGCAATGCGAAGATTGTCGGCGCGATCTCGGGCGGGGCAGCGGCGTTAGGCAGCCTTGCCCGAAGCGGTGATGTTATCGAGCATGATCTGCGCGCGATTGGTGACGTTGCGCGGCGCCTGCGTGTCGCCGACGATCTGCTCGAACCATTGCTTGGCCTTGGCGAAATCGCCAGCCTTATAGGCGGCAAGACCGAGCGCCTCGCGGGCGGAAGCGCGCATGGTCTGGCCGTCAGTGCTGAGCGGTTCGGCAAGCGCAGCCACCTGATCATAGGTGCCATTATCGACCAGCAGCCAGGCGGCGCGAACCTTGGCGGCATCACGGAAGACCTGCGGCGCGGAATTATCGTTGCCGATCGCGGTGAAGGCGGCGATCGCACCGGCCGCATCGCCCTTCTGTGACAGCAGCGTTGCCGAACGGAACTTCGCCAGAACGGGATAGTTGCCGTGACCGGAGGTTTCGAGATCGGCGAAAGCCTTCAGCGCCTCATCCGTCTTATTTTCGGAAGCGAGTGTCAGGGCCGCCAGGAACTGATCGCCGGAATTGGAGGCACGGCTGGTGTTCCAGTATTCGTAGATGCCGGCACCGGCGGCACCGAGAACAACGAGGACGGCGGCACCCACGACCACGATACCGTAACGGCCCCAGAAACGCGACAGCTGCTCGGAGCGGATCTGCTCGTTCACTTCGCGGATAAAGGTATCATTCTCGTTTGCCATCAAATTCTCCAATACCCGCGCGGAGATCGTGTCCCGATCCATCCGTCCGCGGACATACCAAGCCGCTTACCCGGATCGGCAAAAGTAAGGCCAACCGGGTCATGGTCGGCCTTCTAGCCTATTTTGCCTGATATGTAAGGGGGAAACGTCGATTTCCTACATGGCGATGGGCTGAACGCCGATCAACCATTCGTGCAGTTTCAGGATGAAAGCCCCCCACAGAACGATGCCGCCGACGACCGCCACCAGATCGTAGCGGCTTGAAACGAAGTCGCGGACCACTTTTTCGCCTGCCCGTTCCCGGCGCTTCAGCGAAATCCGCATCACCACGCCCCAGGCAAGGAACGACACGAAAAGCAGGATCGAAGACGTCTCTCCATTGGCGAGAAGATGCGCGAGCGCCCAGATTTTGACGGCCAGAATGAGCGGATGTTTGGTCTTCGTTGCGATATGGCCAGCCGAGATGAGGCTGGCCACGAGACAGATCATCGCCAGCAACATCAGGGTAATGGCGATGTGGCTCATCCAGACCGGCGGATACCAGAGCATGCCCGTCTCCTGCCGCGCTTCGCCGAAAGCGTAAATGACAAGGCCGAGCGTGATGAGGCTGACGACGGAATAAACGCCCTTGAATGGCCCTTCACCCATCGTCGCGATCATGCGCGCGCGAAACTGCGGTGCGATCACCTTCAGAAGATGGGTGAGCAAAAACAAGGCAAGACAGAGTGCGAGAAAAAGCATGGAACACGGCCCCCGGAGTGGAACGAAGCGGCTCAATCACCGCAGTCAAGAACAGGAATTAGGCTGAAAGTCATGAAAACGCCAGACTATTCAAAGCTTCGCCTTATTCCACCCGCAAAAGGCCACGGTGTTCATATGACGGAAGACTGATGTTTCGCCCCTTTGCCGCCTTTTCCCTGTCGCTTCTCGCCGCCCTTCCCGCTTTTGCGCAAGAGGTGCAGAAGCCGAAGCAGCTTGTCATCGTTTCCTTCGACGGTGCGGGCGACAATACGCTTTGGGAAAGAAGCCGGACGACGGCGAAAGAAGTCGGGGCGCATTTCACCTATTTTCTCGCCTGTACGCTGGTGATGGATCGCAGGACCAGCGCCAAGACCTATCAGGGACCGGGCCAGAAGGCCGGCCGCTCCAATGTCGGCTTCGGCCAGTCGCCGGATGAGGTGGAGGCAAGGCTTAGAAACATCTGGGCCGCCTATCGCGAAGGCCACGAGATCGCCAACCACACCTGCGGCCATTTCGACGGCGGGCAATGGACCGCCGAACAGTGGGACGGCGAATTCACCACCTTCACCAGCACGCTGGAAAACGCCTGGCAGATGATCGGCAAGAAGGGCGAGGAGCCCGAAGGCTGGCGCGACATGGTCAAAAAGATCAATGGTTTCCGCGCGCCCTATCTGTCGCAGGGTCCGGCGCTGACCGCCGCGCAGAAAAAGCACGGCTTCGTTTACGACGCCACCAGCATCACCAAGGGACCGGAATGGCCGGTGGAGCGGGAAGGTATCCAGCATTTCGGCCTGCCGCTGATACCCGAAGGCCCGGGCAACCGCCCGATCATTGCCATGGATTACAACCTCTTCATCCGCCACTCCGTCGGCGTCGAAACGCCCGATCGCTCGAGCGAGTTCGAAGAGCGCGCCTACACTGCCTTCCGCAACGCTTTCGACAGGCAGTACAATGGCGAACGCATTCCCCTGCAGATGGGCTTTCACTTCGTGAAAATGAATGGCGGCGCCTACTGGAACGCCTATGAAAGGCTGCTGCGCGAGGTCTGCCTCAAGACCGATGTCGCCTGTGTGAGCTATGCTGAAGCCATGCCGATGATCGAGGCGCGCAAGAAGCTGAAGACCGAGGGCTGAAGCCTCTTCATGAAAAAAGGCGGCCGATTGGCCGCCTTTTTGTTTGTCAGGGTCGATCAGCATCCAGCTCGCCGCCTCTTGCTTCCCGAAGCAGGTAGCGCTGGTCGATTTCAGGCAGTTCCTGCCCTTCGATGGCCGCTTCGAAAGCTTTAAGACGTTTGTAGATCGACAGGAGTTCAACAATGGTCGTCCATGAGTTGACGAGGTACTGGAACGAGCCACGGACCTGTTCAAAGACGTTGAGCACCTGGTTCATCAGCCCGAGCGTTACCTTGCCGGCAACGATCGACGGGATGAGTACCAGTGTGCCGAAGATGTTGTCCGCCTGCAGATAAAAGATGCGGGCGACGTTGAAGTAGAGATAGTGGAAATAGAGGCGGAAATAATTCTTCCGGACATTCGCGAACAACTCGCTGATGGTCAGGGGATCCGCGCGATCTTCATGGTCTTCACCATAGACAAGTTCTTTTCGATACGCCGCTTCGACGCGCTGATTGCGGAACTCGAGGCCGGGCAGTTTGATACCCACGAGCGCCAGGAAAACGGTTCCGAACACTGACCAAACGATCGCAGCCCATACCAGCGCATGCGGCACGGTCCCGAAAAACGGCAGGTCCGTGATGGTTTCCGAGAAAGTGAACAGGACAGGTAGAAATGCAATCAGAGTCATGATCGCGCGCACGAAGCCTACGCCCAGCCCCTCGACCGTGGAGGAAAAGCGCATCGTATCTTCCTGCACACGCTGCGAGGCACCTTCGATATGCCGCAGACGATCCCAGTTCGACATGTAGAATTCGTTCATCGCCGTGCGCCACCGGAAAATGTAGTGGCTGACGAAAAACAGATTTAGAACGCCAACGAAGATGGCGACGAAGGCAATGCCTGCGAAACCAAGCGACCCCATATATAGCTGCTCAGCCGTAACAGGCGCCGTTCGCGCCAGAGCCTGCTGGATGAGGTCGTAGAACGGCCCGTACCAGGCATTCACCGCAACACTCACCTGCACCGAAAAATACGTCGCGAAAATAATAAGCGCCGAACCGAGCACTGACCAGTTTTGCCAGCGATGGGGCCGATACCAGAACCAGAATGCGGAAAAGATCAGCGCGGCAACGGCGTAATAGATGTAGAACCACAGGAACGGCGTGGACCAGAAAACCGAAACGCCGATGACAGGCTCCTGTCCGGCAGGCAAAGGCGGCAGGCCAATAGCGGCGCCCCAATTGCGGCCGCCGGCATACCAAACGCCGATCATGGCCATCGCCCAGACGAAGGCAGACGTGAAGAACAATTTCGGTTTGGGAAAGAAGGAATGAAACACGTTTCGAACTCACGCGCGTTTGAAATCAGCCATTATTGGCGAAGCACTAGATTGCCCGAACCTAGGGCAGAAATTTGTGCACAGCAACGGCGAAGCGCTGACCTTAACAAGATGTAAGGCAGAGTCCGCGGACGATACCCAGCGGAAACGCAGGATGAAAGGGGAAGAGACGGCGGCCCGCGGCCTTAACCACGCCGCTCCGTGGCGAGCACCGGCAGCATCAGCAGAATGCTGACGACGAGCACGGCGGAGGCGAGAACGCTGGGCGCGGTAAAACTTCCCGTCGCCTCGGCAATCCAGCCGGCGGCAAGCGGCCCGACGATCTGGCCCGTCCCGAAAGCGGCCGTCATCAGCGCAAAGGCGCGACGCGGGCTCGGACCCGCAAATTCCCGGCCGAGCTGTAGCCCGTAAGCGGTGATGACCATGAAGGTCAGCCCCAGGAGCAGACCACCCATGAGCACACCGGACACGGGCGGCAGCATCACGGAGGCGAAGACGCCGACGGCTTCCACGGCAAGAACGATCACGAAAGCACGTTTCAGCCCCTGCGCCCTCAATAGCGGCTTCCAGAGGAACAGGGATACCGCAGCGGCGCAGCCGGTGATGAACCAGGCGAGGAACTCCACGAAAACACCGGCTGCTGCCATGCGCGCTATCGCCACGATGAAGGTGGCTGTGATGACATAACCGAAGCCAAAAAGACCGTAGGCCAACGTCGTCAGGAAAAGCGGTCGTGTCCAGCTGAGCGGCGGTTCCGCCACCGCGGAAGCATGCCGCGGCGGGCCTGCCGGCAATATCCTGAAGACGAGCATAAAGGTCAGGAAGGAGAAGACGGCGCCGGCGATCCATTCCTCCCGCCACGAGGCGCCACCGCCATCGAAGACGACACCGATGAGATAGACCGCAAGCGAGGAGATTGCGATCCCCGCGCCAACGCCCCCATAATGCAACGCCTGGATATTGTCCCTGCCGGCCTTGACGGCATGGCCGATAACGATCTGCGAGGTGAAGATCATGGTCAGCGCACTGGCGATACCGGCGAGAAACCGGATGACTGTGAAAGCGGCGACGGAATTGAAAGCCGCCATCGCCAACAAAAGCGCTCCGGTTGCAAACAGGCCGCTCAGCGCCACCAGCCTTTCCCGTCCCGAGCCCCATGAATAGGCGGCGAGAACCGCACCCGCCAGATAACCGGCAAAGTTACCAGCCGCCACGATCCCCGCATCCCCCGCGGACAGGGGCACATTCGCCATCATGCCGGGCAGGATCGGCGTAAAGGAAAAACGGCCGAAGCCCATGGCGGAGGCCATCATCAGGGCACCGGCGAAACCGAGCGCTGTCAGATGTCTGGCGGAAAGTGGCTTGTCGATGCTCATGCATGGCTTATCGCAACGGGGAGGATAAGGGACAAGCGAGTTATTTTGATCGGCGTTATAAGCGGTCGTTATCGGTCACGCGGTGAGCATCGAGGGTGCCGCGGATTTCTTCTCCCCGCCAGGGAGAAAGTGGCTCGAAGGGTCGGATGAGGGGGCCAGGTTGCCCCCTCATCCCGCTGCCGCGAATTTCTCCCCTCGGGGAGAAGAAACAAGCGGCACGCGCCCGCTCCGGCAGCGAAAACAAGGCGGCAAAGGAGGCGTCGTCAGTCCGCGAGCGTCAGCACCAGCGGTCCGTTCTTGGTCGCGACCACGGTATGCTCATACTGTACCGTCGGCGCGCTTGGATCGCTGTAGAGCGTCCACGGATCATCATCGCCGTCTTCCGCCCAGTAAGCCCCCGTCGAAAGAAATGGCTCGACAGTGAAGACCATGCCTTCCTGCATGATGCGTCGCTCATCCTTGTCCGGCCAGGTCGCCAGTTCCTTCGGCTCCTCGTGCAGCGAACGGCCAATGCCATGGCTCGCCAGATTGGTGATCAGCGTGTAGCGGTTTTTCTTGGCGAAAGCGCCGATGGCATTACCGATATCGGCAAAGGGCCGGCCTGTCTTCACCTGCTGCAGGCCTGTCCACATGGCGCGCTTGCCATCGCGGCACAGCCGCTCGATTTCCTTTTTGACCGGCGGCACGGCGAAAGACGAACCCGTGTCGCCGAAAAAACCGTTCTTCACGGCCGAGACATCGATATTGACGAGGTCGCCCGCCTTGATAATGCGCGCTCCCGGAATGCCGTGGGCCACTTCCTCGTTGACGCTGATGCAGGTCGCACCGGGAAACTTGTAGCAGAACTCCGGCGCCGATTCCGCATCGTTATCCTCGAGCACCTTGCGGCCGATGGCATCCAGTTCGGCCGTGGTGATGCCCGGTTCCAGCGCATCCGCCATGGTCTGCATGGCAACGGCGCATATACGGCCGATATCCTTCAGCATGACCAGTTCTTCGTCGGTGGAGATAACCATATGTCTTTCCGTCATTGTGAATGGCGGGTCTCGTGGCGCCCGCCTTGGTAATCATGAGGCCGTGGCTTTCACCGGATCGGCGCTCCCCGTCAATTCTTTTCTGACGATCGGAGCGACTTTCGTACCATAAAGCTCGATGCCGCGCATGATCTGATGATGTGGCATCAGGCCGATGGCCATCTGCAGCAGGAAGCGATCATTCCTGAATACCCCATGCGCCTTGATGATCTTTTCTGCCACCAGCTCCGGCTCGCCGAGAAAAAGATTGCCTTCCGGGCCACGCGCTGCATCGAAATGGGCGCGGTTGGTCGGCCCCCAGCCGCGCTCGCGGCCGATGCGGTTCATCACCTCCGCCTGCGGACCGTAAAACTGATCGGCCGCCTTGTCGGTGGTATCGGCAATGAAGCCATGCACGTTGATGCTGGTGCGCAGCGTCGTCTTGTCCTGACCGGCCCGCCGGGCAGCCTCGTGGTAGAGATCGAAGAGCGGCGCGAACCGGCGATATTCGCCCCCGATGATGGCGAGCGCTACCGGCAGCCCCATGGCGCCGGCGCGGGCGACCGATTGCGGCGTGCCGCCAACGGCGATCCAGACAGGCAGACGTTCCTGCAGCGGTCGCGGATAAACGCCCCGACCGTTGATGGCCGGGTGCTTGGTGCCCGACCAGGTGACGATTTCCTGTTCGCGCAGCGCCAGCAGCAGATCGAGCTTTTCGGCAAACAGCACGTCGTAATCTTCCAGATCATAACCGAACAGCGGATAGGATTCGATAAAGGAGCCGCGCCCCGCCATGATCTCGGCACGGCCGTTCGACAGGAGATCGACGGTGGAAAACTGCTGGAACACGCGAACGGGATCATCCGAACTCAGCACCGAAACGGCGCTCGTCAGACGTATGTTCTTCGTCTTCACCGCCGCCGCAGCAAGCACGGTGGAGGGCGAGGACACAACATAGTCCGGGCGGTGATGTTCGCCGAGCCCGAACACATCGAGACCTACCTGGTCGGCAAGTTCGATTTCCTCCAGAAGCTCCCTGAGCCGACGCGCGCCTTCCGGCCCCCGGCCATCGGCGGGGTTCGGGTTGACATCCGCGAAAGTGTAAAGACCGAGTTCCATGAACATACCTCTGTTTGCCTGTCCGAGAGATAGGGACTGAGGCCCCCGCAGACAAACGCATAATATGGAAGTTTAGCTTCGAAAAAATGGATGGGCGCCGCCGGATCCGCGTCCTGTGACGCCGGACAGAAATGGCGATTGCCAGCCTGCCTTCTTGGGCATACGCTGGTTAAATATGTGCGAAGTAATGCAAAAAGGGGAAAGCATGCATCGGACAGTTATCGTGACAGGCTCCACGAGCGGCATCGGCCTTGCCATTGCCCAGAGATTTGCAAGGGAGGGCGCAAATGTCGTGCTGAACGGTTTCGGCGACGAGGACGAGATCGAAAAACTCCGTCTGGTGCTGGAAGCCGAAAGCGGCGGGCGCGTGCTTTACCATCCCGCAGACATGACGAAACCGGACGAGATCGCCGATCTCATCCAGTCGTCGCACGATAAGCTCGGCTCGGTCGACGTGCTCATCAACAATGCCGGCATCCAGCATATCGCGCCCATCGAGGAGTTTCCGACGGAAAAATGGGACTGGATCATCGCCATCAATCTGACCAGTTCCTTCCATACCATGCGCGCCGCGATACCGCTGATGAAGAAGGCTGGCAAAGGCCGCATCATCAACATTTCCTCGGCCCATGGCCTCGTCGCCTCGCCGTTCAAATCGGCCTATGTGGCGGCCAAACACGGCATCATGGGCCTGACGAAGACGGCGGCGCTGGAGCTTGCGCAGACCGGGGTCACCGTCAACGCCATCTGTCCCGGTTATGTGCTCACCCCGCTGGTGGAAAAACAGATACCTGAGATGGCCAAGGTGCGTGGCATCAGCGAAGAGGCGGTGAAGAACGACGTGATGCTGGAATTGCAGGCGACCAAGCAATTCGTCACCGTCGATGATGTCGCGACCGCGGCCATATTCCTGGCCAGCGACGCCGCCAGCAACATCACCGGCACGCATATTTCCGTCGACGGTGGATGGACGGCACAATAATCGCCAAATTTTCTTTCCATTGTGGAAAGAATGAATTGCCAAAACGGAAATCGATATGCCCGCCGGGGCGTGCATAGATGAACAACAAGAAACCGGCTCGGCCGCCGGACAAAAAGCAAGGCATTGCATGAACGACGCGATCAGCTTCATCCTCAACAGCGAAACGATCTCGCTTAGGGATTTCGGACCGACAGACACGCTTCTCGATTACCTCCGCATCAGCAAGCGGTTGACCGGGACCAAGGAAGGCTGCGCGGAAGGCGACTGCGGCGCGTGCACGGTGCTGGTCGGGCGGCTGCTGGACGGTTCGCTGCGTTATGAAAGCGTCAATGCCTGCATCCGTTTTCTGGGCTCGCTGCACGGCAGCCATATCGTGACGGTGGAGCATCTGGCAGCCCGCGACGGCACGTTGCATCCCGTGCAACAGGCCATGGTGGATTTCCACGGCTCGCAATGCGGTTTCTGCACGCCGGGCTTCATCATGTCGCTTTACGGCCTGTGGCTGACCAGCGAAAACCCCGGCCGCGCCGATATCGAGAAGTCGCTGCAAGGCAATCTCTGTCGGTGCACGGGTTACGAGCCGATCGTAAAGGCCGCCGAAAAAATCGCTGCCGCCCGCCCGAGCGCCCTGTTCGACCCGCTGCAACGGGACCGCACCGATATCATGGCACGGCTTTGGGCGATCCGCGAAAACGAGACGATCACCATCGTCAGCGGCGAAGACCGCACCATAATTCCGGCAACGCTTGCTGATCTTACCGAAATCTACGCCGCGGAGCCGAAAGCGACCATCGTTGCCGGCTCAACCGATGTCGGCCTGTGGGTGACGAAGCAGATGCGGGCGCTGAACCCTGTCATTTTCATCAACAATCTCGGCGACCTGCAGACCATCACGGTGGGGGAAGACGGTATCACGCTCGGCGCGGGCGTCACCTACAGCCAGGCCTTCAAGACCATCGCAGAGCATTTCCCGCCGCTTGCCCGGTTGTTCGATCGTCTCGGCGGCGAGCAGGTGCGCAACATGGGCACCATCGGCGGCAACATCGCCAATGGCTCGCCTATCGGAGATACACCGCCGGCGCTGATCGCGCTTAACGCGACGCTGACTCTGCGTTCTTCCTCGGGAAACCGCAGCCTGCCGCTGGAAAGCTATTTCATCGATTACGGCAAACAGGACCGGCTCAGCGGCGAATTCGTCGAAAAGCTCTTGATTCCGTTCCAGAAGCCGGAAAGCCACTATGCCGTCTACAAAATTTCCAAACGCCGCGACGAGGATATTTCCGCGCTGTGCGGAGCGTTCAATTTGACGCTTGATGCTGAGGGCGCAGTCGAAGACATCCGCATCGCCTTCGGCGGCATGGCCGGTACGCCGAAACGCGCTGCACATCTGGAGGCGGCGCTTCTCGGTAAAGCGTGGTCGCAGGACACGATTGATGCCGCGCGCGATGCGTTGGATGAGGATTTCACCCCGCTGACCGACTGGCGGGCGACCGCCGAATATCGGCAACTGACGGCCAAGAATTTGCTGACACGGTTTTTCCTCGAGACAGCAGGGGAAAAGCAG
The DNA here is from genome assembly GCF_055382365.1 of Agrobacterium sp. 5Ca39. Taxonomy (NCBI): domain Bacteria; kingdom Pseudomonadati; phylum Pseudomonadota; class Alphaproteobacteria; order Hyphomicrobiales; family Rhizobiaceae; genus Agrobacterium; species Agrobacterium sp. 5Ca39. The sequence continues at coordinate 1,936,650 of NZ_AP026436.1, forward strand.
GAACTTGCCCGCTTCTCGCTGGAGGAAGCTTGAACCATGGACACCACAAGCTTCGACAAGACCAAGACCGAAATCGACGGCCCGATGCACACCTCGCTCCGGCACGATTCCGCCCACAAGCACGTGACGGGCAGCGCCGAATATATCGACGATATTCCCGAACCCGCGGGCCTCCTCCACGGCGCGCTGGGCATGGCGGACCGTGCCCACGCGGAAATTGTGTCGATAGACCTCTCCGAGGTCGAAGCCACACCGGGCGTTCTCTGGGTGATGACCGGTAAGGACGTGCCCGGCGAAAATGACATTTCCTCCGGCGGCCGTCACGACGAGCCGCTGCTTGCCGAAACCAAGGTCGAATTCCACGGCCAGCCGATCTTCGCGGTCTTCGCCGAGACGCGCGATATTGCTCGCAAGGCCGCCCGGAAAGCAAAGATCACCTATAAGGATCTGCCGCATTTCACCGACATCGATACAGCGATTGAAAATGGCGGCGCGCTCGTCATCGATCCGATGACGCTGAAGCGTGGCGATGCGAAGCTGGAAATGGATGTCGCGCCACGCCGCCTCACGGGCACGATGCGGATCGGCGGACAGGAACATTTTTACCTCGAGGGCCACATCGCCATGGCGGTGCCGGGCGAAGACGATGATGTGACGGTGTGGAGCTCCACCCAGCATCCGAGCGAAATCCAGCACATCGTCAGCCACATCCTGCAGGTGCCATCCAATGCCGTTACCGTGCAGGTGCGCCGCATGGGCGGCGGCTTCGGCGGCAAAGAAACGCAGGGCAACCAGTTCGCCGCGCTCTGCGCCATCGCCGCCAAGAAGCTGAACCGGGCCGTGAAAATCCGGCCGGACCGCGACGAGGACATGACGGCAACAGGCAAACGCCACGATTTCCGCGTCGATTACGAGCTGGGCTTCGATGACGAGGGCCGCATCCACGCCGTCGATGCCACCTATGCCGCCCGCTGCGGTTTTTCCTCCGATCTATCCGGCCCGGTCACGGACCGCGCGCTGTTCCATGCGGATTCCAGCTATTTCTATCCGCATGTGCACCTCACCTCGCGGCCGCTCAAAACCCACACCGTCTCCAATACCGCCTTTCGCGGTTTCGGCGGCCCGCAGGGCATGCTCGGCGCGGAACGATTTATCGAAGAAATCGCCTATGCCGTCGGCAAGGACCCGCTCGATATCCGCAAGCTGAATTTCTACGGCGAGACCGGTTCCGGCCGCACCACGACGCCCTATCATCAGGAAGTCGAGGACAACATCATCGCCCGCGTTGTCGAGGAGCTGGAGACGTCAAGCGACTATCGCGGACGACGCGAGGCGATCATCGAATTCAACAAAACCAGCCCGGTCATCCGCAAGGGCATTGCGCTCACCCCTGTCAAATTCGGCATCTCCTTCACCATGACCGCCTTCAACCAGGCCGGAGCGCTGGTGCATATCTATAATGACGGCTCCATCCATCTGAACCATGGCGGCACCGAAATGGGCCAGGGCCTTTACACCAAGGTGGCGCAGGTCGTGGCCGATGCCTTCCAGGTGGATATCAACAGGGTGAAAATCACCGCCACCACCACAGGCAAGGTGCCGAACACGTCAGCCACCGCCGCCTCGTCAGGCACCGACCTTAACGGCATGGCCGCCTATGACGCCGCACGCCAGATCCGCGATCGGCTGATCAAATTCGCCGCCGAGAACTGGAACGTGCCGGAAGAGGAAGTCGTCTTCCTGCCGAACCGGGTCCGCATCGGCCTTGAGGAAATCGCCTTCAACGACTTCATCAAAAAGGCCTATTTCGCCCGCGTGCAGCTTTCCGCCGCCGGTTTTTATAAGACGCCGAAAATCCACTGGGATCGCGCCGCCGGCCGTGGCACGCCGTTTTATTATTTCGCCTATGGCGCGGCGTGCTCGGAAGTATCGATCGACACGCTGACCGGTGAATACCTGATGGAACGTACCGATATCCTCCACGATGTCGGCAAGTCGCTCAACCCGGCCATCGATATCGGCCAGATCGAGGGCGCCTTCGTGCAGGGCATGGGCTGGCTGACCACGGAGGAATTGTGGTGGGACGGCAAGGGGCGGCTGCGCACCCACGCGCCTTCCACCTACAAGATCCCGCTCGCCTCCGACCGGCCGAAGAGCTTCAACGTCAGGCTGGCGGAATGGTCGGAAAATGCCGAACCCACCATTGGCCGCTCCAAGGCCGTGGGCGAACCACCCTTCATGCTGGCCATCTCGGTTCTCGAAGCCCTCTCCATGGCCGTCGCTTCCGTCGCCGATTACAAGGTCTGCCCGCGGCTCGACGCGCCAGCGACGCCGGAGCGGGTGCTGATGGCGGTGGAACGGTTGAAGAAGATTTGAGGGAGGACGTACCCATGCGGCCGAGCCCCCTCATCCGTCCCTTCGGGCCGCCTTCTCCCCGTCGGGGAGAAGAAAGATGCCGCGCTGTCGAGGCAATTCAAAACGGCTGCGATCGTAGCATGAAGCTTGCCAGAAGTTTCTTCTCCCCGCCGGGGAGAAGGTGGCGCGCAGCGCCGGATGAGGGGGCCAGCCCCAATGCCTGACGCCTCCCTCTCCACTTTCCTCGCCCGCTACACCTCCACAATCCTCGTGGAAATCGAAGCCGTGAAAGGCTCGTCACCGCGCGAGGCCGGCACCTTCATGCTGGTCAGCCAGAAGGCAATCTGGGAAACCATCGGCGGCGGCCAGTTCGAATATATGGCCATAGACCATGCCCGCGCCATGCTGCGCAGCGGTGTTGCCGAAGACCGCATGGATATACCGCTCGGCCCCGAAATCGGCCAATGCTGCGGCGGGCGCACGCTCCTGCGCTTTCGGCTGGTCACGGCGGATATTGCCGCCGCGCTTGAGGCAAAGCTGAAGGGCGAAGCCGAACAGCAGCCCGCCGTTTTCATTTTTGGTGCCGGCCACGTGGGCAAGGCGCTGGCTGAGGCCCTGTCGCTGTTGCCCCTGACCCTGACCGTGATCGAAACACGCGAAAACGAGCTGCGCGATCTTCCGTCTGCAGCGGCGTCCATACTCACCCCCATGCCGGAAGCATTCGTTCGGAAAATCCCGGCAAATGGGGCCGCGGTCATCGTTACCCACGATCATGCACTCGATTTCATGATCGCGAAGGAGGCGCTCGCCCGCAACGATCTCGCCTATGTCGGCATGATCGGCTCGAAGACCAAACGCGCTACCTTCGCGCACTGGCTAGAGCGGGAGGGCGAGCCGCCTTCCCGCCTTGCAAAACTCGTCCTGCCCATCGGCGGTAGCAGTGTCAGAGACAAGCGTCCCGCCGTCATAGCGGCCCTTGTGGCAGCCGAGTTGCTTCAAGCGCTTTTTGCCACCGAAACCGGGCATCGCCACAAAAACCAGTCCGCCCATCTTTAAGGCCAAGATCGCGTTTCAACGCATCCGGCAGGCTGTCGTCTGCCAGATTGTCGGGGCGAAAGCTTTGATAGGCGAAATTTTCCGCTCTTCGCAGACCCGCGCGCAGGCGGGACCACGCGCGCAAGATTGCCGTGCGCATGTTCGTCTCCATAGTCGATTTTCAGAAGTTCAGTTTATCTGTCGGATTGAAAATGCCTTGATTTCCTGACGGAAACCAATGAAACCTTTGAACGGACGCATAAAGAGAGCTTATCCATGAAAATGTCGCGCCAGTTTCCGCTGAATGCCCTGCGTGTATTTGATGCCGCGGCCAGACATCTGAGTTTCACCAAGGCTGGCGAAGAGCTGGGCATGACGCAGACGGCGGTCAGCTATCAGGTGAAACTGCTGGAGGAGAATATTGGCGAGCCGCTTTTTGTCAGAAAGGCGCGGCAGGTTTCCCTGACCGAGGCCGGGCAAAAGCTTGCGCCGAAAGTCGCAGAAGCCTTCAATAATTTGCGGGAGGCGGTCGATAATGTGCGCGATACATCAGACACGACGCTGACGATCCATTCCACTGCCACCTTTGCCTCACGCTGGCTCTCGCGGCATCTGGGCGCTTTCCAGCTCGAGCATCCCTCCATCGCCGTCCGTCTGGAAACGTCTGGGACATTGATCGATTTCAGCCAGTCGGACTGCGATGTCGCTATTCGCTGGAGCAGCGATAATGGTAAAGGGCTGGTCTATCATGAATTGCTGCGCGGCGTTTTTACCCCAATGCTGCACCCTGACCTTGCCGACAGCATCGGCGGATTGCACCGCCCGGAAGATCTGCTGCGCCTGCGCATCATCGACCCCGGTGACATCTGGTGGAGCCAGTGGTTCAAGGAGGTCGGCATCGAAAATCCGGGCCTCGACCGTTATCCACGCAGCCGCCTCAATGTGCAGGCCTTCGAAGCTGCTGCGGCGATCGCCAGCCAGGGCGTGGCCATGCTCACCCCGGAACTTTATGCCGATGAGATTGCGCTCGGCCGCCTTTTTCAACCCTTCGAGCATCTCAGCACCGAGGGCAAGAACTACTGGCTGGTTTATCCCGAAAACCGCCGGAACATCCGCAAGATCAAGCTGTTTCGCGACTGGATATTGAAGCGGATCGAAGAATGTCGCCCGCGCCAGCCAACTTAGTACCCCATATCAGGTGCATAAAAACACCGCGGCGTATCCTCATCCGGGAACAGACAGAGGTGATATTCCCCGTCTTCGGATCGACGCGCCTGACTCTGGGACCAGTTGAAAACGTGACGTCGCGTGACCATGCGGTGATCACCGGGCGCAAGCGAGACCTCGTAACCATCAGACGTCACCCGAACGCTGCGCGTCGGGATCATCTGGCAGTCGCCAGTTTCGGCATCGCCGTTACAGCAGTAGCTTTCATATTTGAATCCCTTGTGGGATTCATGGGCAAGCGCGGTGGCGCTGAATGCAAAAAGCAGAAAAAGAACCGTCAGAACAAGGCGCATCGGCACGGTCTCCGTTGAAAACAACGGCGGCAGCCGGAAGATCATTGCGTCCCTTAACTTAAAATCTCATATCACTCACACCCGGACACAATGGCACCGGGAACTGCGACACCTGCCCCCTGATCTGCTCCGCCCAGGGTTCGCAGCGCCCGCTTTCGGAAAAACCGCCAGCGAAACATGTCATGGGAGCCCTGCGCATCGGCGCGAGAGTCCACAGCCTGATATTCTAACACATCAGCAGGCTGCACACAGGATCATAGCTGAGTCGCCTTAGCCAGCTAAGCACAAACTCAACGACAGGATAGACCGTTTCCAGCTTTCGAGGGCTTGATCGCCCAGCCGGAACGGACCGGCCCAGGATTGCAGACACAACCGCTTTGCATTGTGAACAATCTCTGCCAGGTCTCTGCTTTTCCCTTCCCTAAAGGTCAAATTTCTCGCAAGGTGCGCTGCACAAGGATCAGGGGAACCGCATGTACGAATACGCCATTGCGTGGGAATGGATGGCCTTTGCCGTCCGCTGGCTCCACGTCATCACCGCCATCGCCTGGATCGGCTCGTCCTTCTATTTCATCGCGCTCGATCTCGGGCTGGTCAAACGGGCGCATCTGCCGCCGGGGGCTTATGGCGAGGAGTGGCAGGTGCATGGCGGCGGTTTTTACCACATCCAGAAATATCTGGTCGCGCCTGCCCAGATGCCCGAACACCTGACATGGTTCAAATGGGAAAGCTACGTCACCTGGCTTTCCGGTTTCGCCATGCTCTGCATCGTTTATTATGGCGGCGCGGACCTGTTCCTCATCGACCATTCCGTGCTTGATCTCACCCAGTTCCAGGCCATCGCCCTGTCGCTGGCATCGCTCGCCATCGGCTGGCTATTTTATGATTTCCTCTGCAAATCGCCGCTCGGCAACAATACCTGGGGCCTAATGATCGTGCTTTATGTCGCGCTGGTGGCGATGGCCTGGGGTTACACGCAGGTCTTCACAGGTCGCGCCGCCTTCCTGCATCTGGGTGCGTTTACCGCCACCATCATGTCGGCGAACGTCTTTTTCATCATCATCCCCAACCAGAAGATCGTCGTCGCAGACCTGATCGCCGGGCGAACGCCGGACCCGAAATATGGCCGCATCGCCAAACAGCGCTCGCTGCACAACAACTACCTGACGCTGCCCGTCATCTTCTTCATGCTGTCGAACCATTATCCGCTCGCCTTTGCCACGCAGTTTAACTGGATCATCGCAGCGCTGGTGTTCCTGATGGGCGTTACCATCCGCCACTGGTTCAACACCACCCATGCCCGCAAGGGCAAGCCGACATGGACCTGGCTTGCGACCGCCCTCATCTTCATCGTCATCATGTGGCTTTCCACCGTGCCGAAAGTGCTGACCGGCGAAGAGGAGCATAAGGCCGCCACCCTCTCACCCATGCAGCAGCAATTCGTCAGCGATGCCCATTTTACCAAGGCCCGTGACGTCGTTCAGGGTCGCTGTTCCATGTGCCATGCCGCCGAGCCGGCGTGGGAAGGCGTGCCGTTCACACCGAAATCGGTGAAGCTCGAAACCGACGAACAGATCGCCGCCCATGCGCGTGAAATCTATTTGCAAGCCGGGCGCAGCCATGCCATGCCTCCCGGCAACATCACCGCCATCACCCCGGATGAGCGCAAGGCGCTGACCGCATGGTATGAAAGTGCGGTTTCCGGGGCTGGAAAAGCCGAAGGAAAGACTGAATGAGCCTGGTTCTGCTGCGTGGCCGCCTGCTGAGCTTCCGCCGCGCGCCGCTCGCAATCGACGATACGCAAAGCTATCTCTATATTGAAGATGGCGGCCTGCTTCTCGAAAACGGCAAGATCGCCGCCATCGGCGAATACGCCGATATCCGTAAGACAGCACCCGAAGACGTCGAGGAAAAGGACCACCGCCCGCACCTTATCGTGCCGGGCCTCATCGACATGCACCTGCATTTCCCGCAGATGCAGGTCATCGGCTCCTATGCCGCCAACCTGCTGGAATGGCTGAACACCTATACCTTCCCGGAAGAATGCCGCTTCGTTGAAACCGCGCATGCTCAACGCATCGCCACGCACTTCTACGACGAGCTCCTGCGCCACGGCACGACAACGGCCGCCGCCTATTGCTCCGTGCACAAGACCTCCGCCGACGCCTTCTTCGCGGAAGCCATGAAGCGCAACATGCTGATGGTCGGCGGCAAGGTGATGATGGACCGCAATGCCCCGCAGGGCCTGCTGGACACGCCGGAAACCTCTTATGACGAGACACGCCAGGTCATCGCTGACTGGCACGGCAAGGGCCGCAACCACGTCGCCATCACCCCGCGCTTCGCCATCACTTCCACGCCGAAACAGATGGAAGCCGCACAGGCGCTGGCGCAGGAGTTTCCCGATCTTTTCATCCAGACGCATCTGTCCGAAAATCTCGACGAGATCAAATATACCTGCGAGCTTTACCCTGAAGCGACCGACTACACCGACATCTATGTGCGTTACGGCCTGATGGGCAAAAAGACCCTTCTCGGCCATGCCATTCATTTGTCCGATCGCGAGGCGGATGTGCTGTCGGAAACCGGCGCGGTGGCAGTGCATTGCCCCACATCGAACCTCTTCATCGGCTCCGGCCTCTTCCCGATGAAAAAGCTGCAAAGGCGCGAAAAGCCTGTTCGTATCGCGGTTGCCACCGATATCGGCGGCGGATCGAGCTATTCCATGCTGCGCACCATGGACGAGGCCTACAAAATCCAGCAATTGCTGGGCGAACGTCTCAACCCGCTGGAAAGCTGGTATCTGATGACCCGCGGCAATGCCGAAGCGCTCTCCATGGTCGACCGCATCGGCACGTTGGAGGCCGGCACGGATGCCGACATCACGGTGCTGAACGCCTCCTCGACGTCAGCCATGGCCCTGAAGATGGAAGTGGTGAAAAACCTCACCGAAGAACTGTTCCTGATGCTGACCATGGGCGACGACCGCACAGTGGTAGAGACCTATGTGGCCGGCCAGCCGATGAAGAGCGTGCTGGCATAGTTCGGCTGCGGCCGAAACATAAAGCTGCTAACTCGTTTACATCCGTCACATATTGGATCGAGCGTGTGCCGCCTCTTTCTTCTCCCCGCCGGGAAGAAGAGACAAGTGGCACTCGCTCGCTCCACATGATTGCCTGACGCCATTTCGGACGAAATGCGAATGACCTCTGGAGTGCCCGGTGCCGAACCTAGACACAACCACCCTGCTGATGATCCTCACGACATTTATCGTTGCCGGCATCGTCAAGGGCGTGACCGGCATGGGGCTGCCGACTGTTGCGATGGGCGTGCTCGGCCTCTTCATGCCCCCGGTCATCGCCGCCGGCCTGCTCATCCTGCCCTCCTTCATCACCAATATCTGGCAATTGCTGGCCGGGCCTGATTTCCGGGCCATCGTGAAGCGGCTGTGGCCGATGATGATCGCTATCACCCTCGGCACCATCATCGGCATCCGGTTGATGACGGCGGGCACCGGCGTCTGGACCACCTCAGCGCTCGGCCTGTGCCTCGCGGTTTACGCAGCCTACAGCCTGCTTGCCAGACCGATCTCAATACCGGCAAGGCTGGAACCAAAACTCTCCCCCATCATGGGGCTGGTGACGGGCCTTCTTACCGGCGGCACCGGAATTTTCGTCGTACCCGCTGTGCCCTATATCCAATCGCTGGGTTTTAGCCGAGACGATCTGGTGCAGGCACTCGGCCTTTCCTTCACCATTTCCACCCTTGCACTTGCCGCCGGTCTCGCTTCTCAGAATGCTTTTCATGTCGAGCATCTGTCGCTTTCCGCACTCGCCGTCCTGCCAGCGCTTCTCGGCATGTGGCTTGGCCAGAAAATCCGCCATATCGTTAGCCCGGCGACATTTCGGCGCTGGTTCCTCATCTGCCTGCTCGTGCTTGGCTGCGAACTATCCCTGCGCGCTTTTTGGTGAAACAAGAACGACGATTTCGATGTCGCAACCGTGCTATTCATGTTAAGTGAAGCCATCATTCAAATGTGAAGGCTTTATCCATGGGCAAAATCCTGACCATAGCTGACCTGAAAAACCAGGCGCAGCGCCGTGTGCCAAAGATGTTTTTCGACTACGCCGATAGCGGCGCCTGGACGGAAAGCACCTACCGCGCCAATGAGGATGATTTTGCCAAGATAAAGCTGCGCCAGCGAGTGCTGGTGGATATGACCGACCGATCGCTCGCCACCGAAATGGTCGGCGAGAAGGTTTCGATGCCGGTAGCGCTTTCCCCTACGGGCCTTACGGGCATGCAGCATGCCGATGGCGAAATGCTGGCTGCCAAGGCGGCGGAGGAATTCGGCGTGCCTTTCACGCTCTCCACCATGAGCATCTGCTCCATCGAGGATGTGGCCTCCGTCACTTCGAAACCCTTCTGGTTCCAGCTTTATGTGATGAAGGACCGCGACTTCGTCAACAACCTCATTGACCGCGCCAAGGCCGCCGGGTGCTCGGCGCTGGTGCTGACGCTCGACCTGCAGATCCTTGGTCAGCGGCACAAGGATCTGCGCAACGGCCTCTCGGCCCCGCCGAAATTCACCCCGAAACATATCTGGCAGATGGCGACCCGGCCCAAATGGTGCCTGGACATGACGCGGACCAAGCGCCGCAGCTTCGGTAACATCGTCGGCCACGCCAAGAACGTCTCCGACCTCTCGTCGCTCTCTTCCTGGACGGCCGAGCAGTTCGATCCGCGTTTGTCCTGGAAAGACGTTGAATGGATCAAGGAACGCTGGGGCGGCAAACTTATCCTCAAGGGCATTCTTGACGAGGAAGACGCCCGCGCTTCACTCGATACCGGCGCCGATGCCATCATCGTCTCCAACCATGGCGGCCGCCAGCTCGACGGCGCGCACTCCTCCATCGCCATGCTGCCGAAAATCGTCGATGCCGTTGGCGGCAGGGTCGAGGTGCACATGGATGGCGGCATCCGCTCCGGTCAGGATGTGCTGAAGGCCGTGGCGCTTGGCGCAAAGGGCACCTATATCGGCCGGCCCTTTCTCTATGGCCTCGGTGCGGATGGCAAGCAGGGCGTGACGACGGCGCTCGAGATCATCCGCAAGGAAATGGATGTCAGCATGGCGCTCTGCGGCAAGCGGCTGATTACCGATGTGGATCGCAGCATTCTGGCGTGATGTCAGAAGGCAGAACTTCCGGCGTGACAACCGCAGCTCGCAGACCTCTCTACGGTCATGCCGGACTAGATCCGGCATCCAGCCGCGGCGCGTCTGCGCCGCGAAAGAGTCTCTCGCGATCAAAGACTTGATCGCGCCGGATCCCGACTCAAGCCCGGGATCACGGCGGTCGGTATAGCCTTCGCGCTACACCACCCAGCCCCTCAATGCCCGACCGTTTTCGAAAACACGTTCACGATCACCACGCCGGTGATGATGAAGCCGAGGCCGATGACGGCGGCAATATCCAGCGTCTGGCGGAACACGAAATATCCGATGCCGGAAATCAGCACGATGCCAAGCCCGCTCCAGATCGCGTAGGCCACGCCGACCGGCAGCGCCCGCAGCGTGAACGACAGAAGATAAAAGGCTGCACCGTAAAACAACGCCATCAGCACTGTCGGCACCAGCCTGGTGAACTGCTGCGATTGCTGCAGGAAGGAGGTGGCGATTACCTCGCAGACAATGGCTGCGACAAGCGCGCCATAAGTGAAGACCGCGGTATTCATCGTCACGTATCCTTCTTCGTCTGGGCGATCATCCGGGCCCTCAGAGCCGCCCTGTCGCCACCCGCTTTGCCGTCGTCGGCCAGCAGATCGGCAAACCAGATGCCGTCGGCAGCCAGCCGCACCATCTCCAGTACCACCCCGTCATCCGTTTCTTTATGACGGACAAGACGACCCTCGATCCAACTGTTCCACATGCGTCGAAGCGACGGTTCGCCGACCATCGAAACGGAGATCGCTGCCCATTGCCGACCCGAATCCCTGCCCCGATCAGAGAAAACCGCGTTTACATAGGCCCGCGTGAAGCTTCCAAAAGCTTCACGATCCTGTGAGATGAGCGCATCGATCTCGTTGTCCAGCGCCGCCAGAAGGTCAGTCATGACGGCTTCGAGCAGCACCTGCTTGGAAGGAAAATGGTGAAACAGCCCGCCCTTGGTCACTCCCGCCGCATCCGCCACCGCCTGCACGGAAAGTGCTGCAACCCCTTGTTCAGCAGCAAGTTTCGCCGCGCAATCGAGTAGATTGCGGCGCACCACCTCAGGCTGCTTCTTGCGTTCATGAGCGTTCGTCATGTCGGAAAACATACCGGATGGTTGGTTTCTTTTCAAGGAAATTGTGAGGGCAGCTGTCGGGTTGAAATTCATACTTAATTAAGCATGAAAGCGATCTCTAAAGTTTTAGCGGTTTTGTTGCCGGAAAGTGTCAGTAAAACTTTGCCCAGCGCGGCGATCAAACAAAAGGGGTGAACTATGTCGGGAATGATCAAACGGGGAATGGCGGGTGCCTGGATTTTTGCACTCGCCTTCTTTTGCGCGATCCTCTCGCTCCATGCGTCGCCGGCGCAGGCGGGCTATGCCCATTTCATCATGGACGCCAATACCGGCAAGGTTCTGGCCGCCCGCAATGCCGATGTGCTGAACCACCCCGCCTCGCTCACCAAGATGATGACGCTTTACCTGACCTTTGAGGCGCTGCATGCCGGCAAACTTCGCTGGGACCAGAAGATAACCATGTCCAAGAATGGGGCATCGGTCATCCCCTCGAAGCTCTATGTGCGTCAGGGCCAGACCTTCACCGTGCGAGAAGCCGTCTACGGCATGATCGTCAAATCCGCCAATGACATGGCCGAAGGTATGGGCGATCACCTCGGCGGCTCCGAGGCACGGTTCGCCGAAATGATGACCCGCAAGGCCCGCCAACTCGGCATGACCAAAACGGTCTTCCGCAACGCGTCCGGCCTGCCCAACAAGTCTCAGGTGACGACGGCACGCGACATGGCGAAGCTCGGTCTTGCCTTGCAACGGGATTTTCCCAAAGAATACAACCTCTTCGCCACGCAATCCTTCAATTTTCGTGGAAAGCGCATCCGTGGCCACAACAATCTGATGTATCGTTATCAGGGGATGGACGGCATCAAGACCGGCTATACCAACGCCTCCGGCTTCAATCTCGTCAGTGCAGTCAATCACAATGGCCGCCGCGTCGTCGGCGTCGTGCTGGGCGGCAAGACCGCGCGCAGCCGCGATGCCCAGATGGCTGCACTTCTCGACAAGGCCGTGCCGCAGGCATCGAGAGGCCGCAACACCGAACAGCTCGTCGCCAGTGCCAATGTCAGCCGCACCTTCGATGTTGCCGCCGCCGTGCCGCCGGCTGCCGTGCCGCTGCCGATGTTCGCCGAGCGCCGGGCAGATCCGGTTGCCATGCAGATTGCCACCGCAAACGCCGATGTGGCGGACATGATGCAGGTCTCGGCCATCCCGCGGCCTGCTCCCGCCGCGGCCCCTTCCGGCCAGCGCAGCCGGTGGGAGGTGCAGATCGCCGCCACCGACAGCGAAGCCGCCGCCCGCTCGCTGCTCGCCAATGCGCGCTCCAATATCGGCAACTATTCCGGCATCGCCCCCTACACTGAAGCCGTGCAGAGCGGATCGGCGACGCTCTACAGAGCCCGCTTCACCGGCTTCGAAGACCAGTCCTCAGCAGTCTCCGCCTGCAAGGCGCTGAAGGCACGCTCTTATGCATGTGTGGTGATGACCAGTGAGGGGTGATCCCTAGCGCTTCAGCCAGCCGTTTTCCAACGCATCGGCCAGATAAGGAATACCGTTGACCCGAGCCATTTCGGACATGGCCAGGTTGTCGTAACGGATATTGCGGAAATAGACCTGCCAGCCGCGTGCGGTTTCTTCGAGAACTGCATAGGTGGCAAGCGGGTGACCGGCCTCAACGTGGTGATCGAAAGGCGTATCGTCCCTCCACCCAGGACAGCCGACGCTGCCCGGATTGACGATCAGCCGGCCATCTGAAAGCTGCACGGCGCGTGGGATATGGGTATGGCCGCAAAGCATCAGCGGCTGCGTGATACCCTCAGCCATGGATTCGATTTCGGCCAGAGGCCGCAATTTCAGGACACCTTCAGGCGACAGCGTTTCCAGCCAATATTCCAGATCGTCACGGGGCGAACCATGACAGCAATAAGCGACGTCCTTGAACACCATGCTGAACGGAAGAGTTTGCAACCAGTCCCGGTGCGCAGTGCTCAGCTGCGCATGGGCGGGCCTTTCCCAGCTCCCCATCTCCTCCGGCGCACGCTCGATCAGTTCCCGGTCGTGATTGCCGCGGATGCTGGGAATCCAGTTGCCGACCAGCACGTCGCCGGTAAAACCGGCCTCCAGCGGACCGCTGAAACAATCGCCGAGATTGACAATGTCCTCGATACCGAGCCTGGCGATATCCTCAAGCACCGCCTCCAGCGCGGCGCAGTTTCCGTGAATATCGGCAATGGCGGCAAAGATCATCGGTGTCAGCTTCCTCGATAGGTGGAATAGCTATAAGGCGAGAGCAGCAAGGGCACATGGTAATGACCGCTCTCGTCGGCAATGCCGAAACGGATCGGGATAATATCGAGGAAGGCCGGCTTCGGAAGCACGACACCCTTTCCTCGCAGATAATCGCCGGCATGGAAAACCAGCTCATACTCACCGGCCCTGAAACTGTCGCCAACGAGCAGCGGCCCGCCATCGACACGGCCGTCGCCATTTGTCTGCACCGTCTTCAGCTTGTCACGGCGATCACCGGAGAGCCGGTAGAGATCGATCACCAGCCCCTCGGCAGGCGTGCCGTGCGCGGCGTCGAGAACATGGGTTGTCAGACCGGTCATAGGCTGGGCTCCGCGATTACATAGGGCCTGTCGAAAAAATACTCTTCCAGATTGTTGCCCGGCCCGTCACGGTCGGCAACCAGAAAATCCGAAACCGCCTGCAACGGCATCAGCGGATAGTGCCAGACATTGCGGCGGTAATTCACGCCCTGATCGCCCCGCGCCAGAAACACCCGCGGCCGCCCCGGGCGGCCGCCATCGTCTTCGGCAACGACGACGAGGAAGGGCCGGCCGGAAAGCGGCGAAAAACTCTGGCTGCCGAGCGGATGCCGCTCCATCATCTCGATTTCATGCGGAAAGGCGCGCGGCTGCCCGCGGAAGATATTGAGGATCACACGTGCCCCCTCGCCTGCCGCCTCCGGCGCTGCGAGCGCATGATGCCGCTCCGTCTGGCCGCCATTGATGTACCGCATGGAAGAAGGTGTTGTTTCGATCACGTCGCCGAAGGACGCAAACGCCTCCTTGGTAAGAGGTTGTATGTTGAGAAAATCAGTCAAATGTCATTCACCTTGGGCATGCCAGTTTCGGAGAAGGGAGAGGCGCGCCTGCAAATCCGGAATACTCTGCGTTATCGTTTTCCAGACGACCGAGAGTTCTGCTCGGAAGTAATCATGCACGATCAGATTGCGCATACCCTTCATCTTGATCCAGGGGATTTCCGGGTGCTGCTGTAAAAACGCTGGGTAGTGCCTGTCGAGCTTGGCGACCGCCGCGCCAATCAGGGCAAGACCCATCATCACCGCCATCTGCGTGCGCGTGTCGGAAGAAAAAGCGGCCTCATCCATATCCTGAATGAAATCCCGTATCCTGGAAGCAGCAACATCGATCTCTTTCAGATAGAGCAGAAGCCGATCTGTACTCATACCGCTTTGGCTTCCTTCAGAACGCGCGCCCGAATATCCGAATGCAAGCCGCCCGAGGTGACGACATCGACCTCGACACCAAGCATCGTCTTCAGTTCCTCCAGCAAACCGCCGAGATCAAACAGCGTCGTACCCGGCAGCGCGTCCACCAGAATGTCGAGATCGCTGTCCGGCCTGTCCTCGCCGCGGGCGACGGAGCCGAACACGCGGGGATTTGCCGCATTGAAGCGTTTCGTCGCTTCGCGGATCGCTTCCCTGTTCTTTTCCAGCACCTCGGAAGGTCTCATCGTCATCTCCAAACGGCGCGATTCTAGCAGAATGGTCGCAACGCGCCAATCATCCCTCCGGCAGCATTGCGCAAAGACGAAGCCAGGCGATCTTTTCAACCTGCGCCGTGGCGGTCGCGAATTCTTCGGCTGCGCCGTTACCTATGCGTGTCTCGAAGGCCGAGAGTATATCGTGCCTGTTCAGCCCCTTGACCGCGATGATGAAAGGAAAACCGAATTTATCGGTATAGGCGCTGTTCAATTCGGTAAAACGGGCGTGCTCTTCCGGGGTAAGCCTATCGAGCCCGGCACCGGCCTGTTCGTTGCGGCTGTCTGCCGTCAACTCGCCGGCAATTGCCAGCTTCCCGGCAAGATCGGGATGCGCCCGCAAAACGCCAAGCCTTTCCGCCTCGGAAGCCGCGCGAAACTGCGCGCTAAGCGCGGCATGAACCGCCTTCGCCGTCAGTTCCAGGCCGGCCCCACCAGCGTCATAGGCCCGCTCGGCAATGAATGGCGAATGTTCGAACACGCCGCCAAAACGGGTAACGAAGTCCTCACGCCTCAGCATCAAAGCGCCTCCGGCTTGTGATGCTCATGCCAGTGACGGGCGATCTCGATGCGCTGCGGGATCCACACCTTTTCGTGGCCAAGCACATATTCGATGAAGCGGCGAAGTGCCGCTGCGCGACCCGGACGGCCGACAAGACGACAATGCAGGCCGACACTCATCATCTTCGGCGCACCTTCGATACCTTCCTGATAAAGCACGTCGAAAGCGTCCTTCAGATAGGTGAAGAACTGGTCGCCGGAATTGAAGCCCTGCGGCGTGGCAAACCGCATGTCGTTGGTCTCAAGCGTGTAGGGAATGATCAGGAAAGGCTCATCCTTCACACCCTTCACCCAATAGGGCAGATCGTCGGCATAGGAGTCCGACGAATAGAGAAAACCACCCTCCTCCATGACAAGCCGCAGCGTATTGTCCGAGGGCTTGCCCTGATACATGCCATAGGGACGTTCGCCGGTGACCTCCGTGTGCAGACGGACCGCTTCGACGATGTGCTTACGCTCTTCCTCCTCGGAAAAATCCTTGTATTCCAGCCAGCGGTATCCGTGGCTGGCGATTTCCCAACCCGCTTCCTTCATCGCCGCAACCGCTTCCGGGTTGCGGGCCATGGCTGCGGTCACGCCGTAAACGGTGGTGGTGACGCCAAGCCCGGTGAACATGCGCCACAGCCGCCAGAAGCCGGCGCGCGAGCCATATTCATAGATCGATTCCATGTTCAGGTTGCGCTGGCCAGGCCAGGGCTGGGCGCCGACGATTTCCGACAGCAGCGATTCCGACGCCTTGTCATTGTCGAGAATGCAACTCTCGCCGCCCTCTTCGTAATTGATGACGAATTGCACGGCAATGTGCGCACCGCCCGGCCATTTCGGATCGGGAACATTGCGGCCATAGCCCACCAGATTGCGGGAGTAGTTTTCGGAAATCATTCAGCCACCCAGACCATCTCTCCCAATCGGCAACCGATTTCGGAGACACAAACAGAACTTCGAAGATGCCTGATCCAGACGGATGACGCAGCGCACTTCGAATATGCGATGTCGAACGGTAGCATTCGCATACGGAATGTCGAGATCAATTTTGCCGACATTCCGAAGCTTTTTTGTATACGATTATGATGACGCGCGAGTCAGGCAATCTTGCGGGCGGAAACGCGGCCCATGGGATGAAGCGAGTGCACCCGGAAAGGCGCTCCCGGCTCATCTTCGATGAAGAGCGCAAGGCTGGAAAATTGCAGGGACCGGGACAGCAGCGGCTCGAACACCTTGCGCACGGCCCGCTCGATCCTCTGGCTGCTGGCGGGTTCCACACCGCCGGTCAACGACATCTGGAACCGGAACTCGTCCATCACATGCGGGCTGCCCCAGCGGTGCAGATTGGTGAGCTGCGAGGCCGACAGCCGGTCCGGATCGGCACGCTCGATCTCCGCCTCTGTGAGAGGCGCCCGGTAACGGTCGAATTCCTGCACGACGCGGGCCGCGAAAAAATGCAGCACTTCACAGGGCCGTTCGGGGACGAGGCTGAAGACATTGTCATGCCTCGCCACCACAAGTTGCGGCAACGGAAAGGGTTCCTGCCTGCCGGAAAAATACATCAGGTCGCGCAGGAGCGCCGCTTCGGACTGACCCTCGGCAAGGCGGAAAGGAGCCTTGATGGTGCCATGGAAACCATACCGGCGCGGCAGGGCCGTGTGATAGGAAATCTCCTGCATGCCAAGATCGATCATACCGGGCGGCTCAACCGCCTGACCGGAATAGGCATCGCGCCCCAGCCACGCAGCGGCTACCTGCGTCAGGGGGTCATTGGGGGAAGGCGTGAAATGAATGGCGTATCGCATGCGCTGTCACCTCGCCGCAAAAGCGGACAAACCTGCCTCGTTGCAGGCCAGCAAATAAGTGATTTGCGTGACAGATTAACGACGTAAGCGGTCTGGTCAGAACTTTCCGATGCCCGCCATGGCTATGTTCACGTGTTCTTGAAGCTGGAAACTCCGCGGCACGTCCGGTGCCTTTCCGCAAACGGCCTGTAGCGCGGTATCGGCAAGAGAATGGGCAAGACCGAAGCTCACCTTGAAGCCGCCCGTCAATGCCACAAGCTTCGGGTGACCGGCAACCGTTCCCACCATGGGGTCTCTGCCCGCAGCCTTCGGCCGCAGCCCGGCCCAGCGTTCGAGAACCGGCGCCCCGCCAAGCCAGGGGACAATCGCGGCCGCATCCGCAAGCAGTTTTTCCAGCTTCTCATCCGTATCGAATGGGTCGGAAAAACAATCTTCGCTGGTACTGCCGATGGCGACCGTTCCGTCTTCGTGCGGCACGATGTAAAGACCGTTCAGGAACACCACCGGCATGGCCGGATCGACCGCCGCGTCGAGCAGCGCCGCCTGCCCCTTCACCGGCTGCCCGAGCACCAGCCCGGTGTCGAGGCCCAGTGCGTCCCGGATCAGGGGAAAGGATCGATGCCCATTGGCGATCACGGCGTGGCCGAACACGACCTCGTCACCCGAAGACAGCGCCGCCCGGCCTGTCTCCGCGTCAAGCGAAAGAACGCGGCAGCCCTTGATCAACCGCACATGCCGCGCCTTGCCGAGAAACGCCGAAAGAAGCGCAATCATTGCACGCGGAGCCACCCGCGCCGCCAGCGTATCGAACACGAAACCCGCTGCGCCAGCCGCGTCATCCACCCAGCCCGCAACCGCTGGGCTGTCACCGACATGCCAATGGAACCGGCGCTCACCCGAGACCCAGTTCTCCTGCGCATCCCTTTCATGCCGCTCGGCGATGGGACGCAGATGCGGCTTCGGCAATGGGATGATCCGGCCAGAGCGGCGATAACCGGCGGAAAGCCCCGTTTCCGCCTCCAGCCCGGCGATCTCTTTTTCCAGCGCCACGAGGGCGGCGAACTGGAACTGCTTCTTGTCCGACCAGCGGTCCGGCATATGAGGCATCAGCGCGCCGAGCAGCCCGCCACTCGCGCCGCCACCGGGATGGTCCGCCTCCACCAGCAACGTATCGATGCCGAGCCGTTCCGCCTTAACCGCAGCCCATAGACCCATGATACCACCCCCGACGATGAGGAGAGGGACGGAAGCAGGCAAAGGCGTTCTTGGTGATTGACCCTGTTCGAAAGCGGGATTATCGGCTTTAGCCATGAAAGATTCCAACGACACTATCAGAGAGACTGGCGCACAGGCCGGTTCGGCAACCGGCGAAACCCACACTGCACTCGACTGGCGTGACGGGGATATGCCCTATTCGCTGGCTTTTGACGACCATTTTTATTGCCAGACGGATGGCAGGCTGGAATGTGGCCACGTCTTCCTGTCAGGAAACGGCCTGCCGCAACGCTGGCGGGAACGCGAAGGCGTCTTCCGCATCGGGGAACTGGGCTTCGGCACCGCGCTCAATCTGTGCGAGACATGGCGCCAATGGAAAGAGCTCCGCAACGGCCGCTCCACGTTGCATTTCATCTCCTTCGAACTCTACCCGATGAAGGCGGACGAGATCGGCCGGGCACTTTCCCGCTGGCCGGAGGTGGACGCCGAACGCAGGGCGCTCACCGCCCTCTGGCCCGCCGAACCGAAGGGGAAGGTAGAGATTGAACTCGATGGTGAAACACGCCTGACGGTGGTCTGCGGCGAGGCGCTCACCGGTATTTCCAACAGTCACGAAACCTTCGATGCCTGGTTCCTGGATGGTTTCGCACCTGCGCGCAACCCGGACATGTGGTCGCTGGAGATCATGCAGGCACTGTTCGCCAGGACGGCGCCGGCAGGCACCTTCGCCACCTATGCCGCCGCAGGCTTCGTCCGCCGCAATCTCATCGCCGCCGGTTTTGATGTGGAACGACGCAAGGGTTTCGCAGGAAAACGGGAAATGCTCTGCGGCACCAGGCCCCCGGTTTGACCAAAACGACATCAGCGACCGGTTGCGTCATCAGATACCCGGCGCGGAATATCTTCACCCAGCCACTGGGCGATCTTGTCTTCGAGAATTTCGGGGCTGATGGGCTTCGACAGATAATCGTCCATGCCGGCCTGCAGGCATAGATCGCGGTCAGCATCCTGCGTATGGGCCGTCACGCCAATGATCGGCACATGCCGGCCTTCGGCGGCCGCAAGTTCGGCCGTCCGGATCGCCTGCGTTGCCTGATGCCCGTTCATGACAGGCATGGAGACATCCATGAGGATGATCGCGGGATTATATTCCTCCCACGCCTGAACGGCCTTTTTCCCATTGCCGACGATCAGGAACCGCAGACCCGTCTGCTGCAAAATCTGCGTGAAAACAATCTGGTTGACGTCATTGTCCTCGGCCACCAGCACATCGATCAGGCTGGGCCGCAGCCGGACGGAAACTGTCGGCACCTCTGCCCGCCGCTTCTTTTCTGAAGCAGGACCTTCCGGCCGGGACGAACCGCCGTCCGAGGCACCTGCGAAAGCTTCCGGCCGCGCGCGTTTCAGCCGCACGTCGCGCACCACGTCGAACAGGGTGGAGCGCAACAGCCGCGCCCGCGCGGGCTTCATCAAATGGGCCTGCACGTTGAGATCGGTAAAGAGCGTCTCGTCACCCACGACATCCATGGACGTGAGGAAAATGATGGCGATGTCGTCGAAACGGCGATCCGCCCTGATCCGCTCCACGACGTCCAGGCCGTTCATGACAGGCATGTGATAATCAAGAATGATGGCGTCGATCGAAAGACCCACCGCTACGGCCTCCTGCAGCACGGCGATGCCCGTGGGCCCACCCTCGACGGCATGGCCGTCTATGCCCCAGCTTTGCAGCTGCTCCGTCAGGATGCGCCGGTTGACATCGTTGTCATCGATGACGAGCACCCGGATATTTTCGATCGCCACCGAAAGAGGTGGGACATCCCTCCGCCTTTCGGTCATCTGAAACGGGATGTTGACCTCGAAACTCGACCCCTTGCCCACTTCGCTGACGACATCGATCTTGCCGTTGAACAGTCCGACAAGGCCGACGGTGATCGCCAGGCCGAGCCCGGTTCCTTCGTGACGGCGCGTGGCGGAACTATCGACCTGGCTGAACTTGTCGAAGATCGTCTCCAGCTTGTCGGAGGGAATACCGATCCCGCTGTCTTCGACACGCAGCGACAGGATAGCCTCCGAAGCTTCCGCTGACTGCGCAGAAAGCTCCACCAGCACATGACCGGTTTCGGTGAACTTGACGGCATTCCCGACGAGGTTTGTAACAATCTGGCGGAAGCGTCCGGCGTCACCGATGACCTTGCCGAAAACCGACGGGTCGATCCGCACCACCAGCTCTATATTCTTCTCCAGCGCCGCCGAGGACAGGAGCGAAACCACGTCCTCCACGGCTTCCGCCGGATCGAAAGATACGCTGCGCAGTTTCATCTGCCCGGCTTCGATCTTGGAGAAATCGAGGATGTCGTTGATGATCGTCAGAAGCGCATTGCCTGACTTGACGATGATGTCGGTGAAAGTCTTCTGACGCGTATCGAGGTTGGATTTGGCCAGAAGCTCCGCCATGCCAAGCACGCCGTTCATCGGCGTGCGGATTTCATGGCTCATATTGGCCAGAAATTCCGATTTGGCGCGATCCGCCGCTTCCGCCCGCGAAAGCAGACGTTGCAATTCGCCTTCGCGCATCTTCATCTCGGTCACGTCGGTGACGATCACGAGCCAGTAATTGCCGGAACTGTTGGTGGCTTCCAGGTTGAGCCAGCTCTTGCCGGCGACATGGATTAGCCAGGAGAACGGCCGGTTGGCGGCAATGTTGTCTTTCCAGGCATTGAGCATCGCGGCCGCTTCCTCGGCCGTGCCGAAATCTCCGCGCGCGGCACAATGGGCAAAGAAGCCGGACCAGTCGCGATCCTTTTCCAGCAGCTCGGGAGGCACGTCGAACATCCGCGCCATCGCCTCGTTGGACATGATGATCGTGCCCTGCTCCACCAGCACCAGGCCCTGCGCCATGGCGCGCGTCGCGCCCTGCATATATTCGCCGACGCGCTCCAGCTCGGCCTTCGCCTTGCTGATTTCGGCGTCGCGCATTCGCACATCCGTCACATCGGCATAGGTGCTGAGGATTTTTCCGCCTTCGAGGCGCGTTTTGGAGATGACGGTCACCTTGCCGCTTTTGCTGCGCACCTCGCGGGGGGCAAAGGCCCCATCCTTCAGGAGCCGCTGCGCCCGCTCGCTATAGACCTCGTCGAAAGGCCGATCGCCATAATCATAAAGGCCGCTATCGAAATTCATCCTCATGAATTCGCGATAGTCTTTGCCCACAAGTGATTTCTCGCCGCCGATTTCGCCCCAGACCTGGTAGAAGAACGGATTGACATATTCGATGACGAGATCGGCGCTGAGAAGCAGCACCCCCACGGGCAGCGCGTGAAGTACCGCTTCGAGCTGGCGATGCAGCGCCTCGGCTTCGGCCTGTGTGGCGATCAGCGCCTTTTCCCGCTCCTGCAGGAGGCTGACATCGGTGACGGAGCCCACGAGGTAATATTCGTCATCCGGTGTCGCAACGCGGCCGAGCCGCGTGATGACGGGAATGGACCGTCCGTTGCGCTGAGGCATGTTTCCCGTGCGTTCGAGCGCCTCCCCGGTCCGCAAGATCCGTTCGTTTTCCTGCTGGAACTGGGAGCCATTCTGCGGGAACATTTCGGATTCGGTCTTGCCGATATAGTCGGCGAGATTGCCGCCGAGAAATGCGCCATAGGCGGCATTGGCATAGGTCAGCCGCCTGTCCTGATCCCTCAGGAAAACCCCCACAGGCAATTGTTCGAGGGCAGCGCGCAGCAACCAGGTCTCGCGGATCTGGGCGCTGAGAAGGGTCTCGTGCGCCTTGAACTCGGTCACATCGATGCGCAGGCCAACCAGCATGCCGTTTTCCAGCCGCTTGTTGACCATGCGCACCCAGCGGCCATCGGCGAACTGCTCCACCCTTTCGAGATAGGGCAGGGAAAAATCACGCAACTGCTCCCGCATCCAGCCTTCGAACGCAGGGTCGTCTTCTTTGACGCGACGATATCCGCTCGAAAAATAGAGCGCCTCCATCAGCGCCTCGAGCCGGATGCCTGGCTTCAGCTCGACGCCAAAACCGCTATAGAACTCCGCGAAACGGGCATTGCAATAAACCAGCCGGTTTTCCGGATCGTAGACGACGATGCCGGCATCGATGAAATCCATGAGGCCGCTACTGAACAGCAGGTCCGACGCCCCGCCGATATCCGCCGTCCCCGTCAGAACGCCCAAGGGCATGTCTTCCACCGTTTCGAACAGGAACAGGCTGCCGTCATCATCGGTGAAGCGCTCGCAGCGAAGTGTGTATGGCAGGGAGGAAACCGAGGCATGGCAGGCGATCATCTCGTCCGTCGCAAAAACGAGTGAACGGCGCTCCCTGTCCTCCCGCTCCGCATCACGGATATCAGCCGAGAGGGAAAGGCTGGTGTGGCCTTCGAACGCCCTGAGGGGACGCCCCATCAACCGTGCGTAGGCGGCGTTGACCACGAGATAGCGCAGCTCGCTGTCCTTGATGCACGCGGGCAGGTTCAGGGCAGCAACAGCCCTGCAAGCCTTTTCCAGCAACCCGCTGCCCTCGGTCAATCGATACTCCACAGCGTGCAGTTTCACTTTTGTCGAATCAAATATTTCTAGATGACTTCGCAAAAACGTTATGTGAGAAAATCTGTTTTTGCTATGCGCCCTGCCCGGCAATACACTTTTTTAACCATAATTATTCGCTGCGGCCCAGCTCTTCGGCCAGCTGGCGGCAGCGTTCCGCATGGCTGCCATGCGCCGTCCGGCAGCCATGTCATGAAACTATCGCTTGACTTTGGCGAGTAAAACGCCCACATGCCGGTCAAGCTTTCACCTTCGGCAGCCGCGTGAGCTGCAGCGTATGTTGAGAAGACTTGGTCCGAGAGAGACTTGGCCCGCATGAAGGAAAAGCGCAGAGAATACAGAAGACGGCATGTGCCGCACTGATGCGCAGAAAGTTATTCCAACCCACAAGTTCCCAATTCACGCGGGGTTCTTGACGCCGAAACCGCCGGACAGCAGCCCTGTTCCGGACGATTGGTTTTTGGCGCCCCGAAAGGCATTATATTGACCAGTTTTAGCGAACTCGGCCTCTCCGAAAAGATTGTTGCCAGCGTTACCCAGCTTGGCTACACAACCCCGACCCCCATTCAGGCAAAAGCCATTCCGCTGCTGCTCGAAGGCCGCGACCTCATCGGCCTCGCACAGACCGGAACCGGCAAGACCGCCGCTTTCGGCCTGCCGATCATCGAAATGCTGATGAAGCAGGCGGACCGCCCGGCAAACCGCACCTGCCGCACGCTCATCCTTGCCCCGACCCGCGAGCTGGTGAACCAGATCGGCGAAAACCTGCGCGCTTTCGTGAAGAAGACGCCGCTGCGCATCAACCAGGTGGTTGGCGGCGCATCGATCAACAAGCAGCAGCTCCAGCTCGAAAAGGGCACGGACATTCTGGTGGCAACCCCCGGCCGCCTGCTTGACCTCATCGCCCGCAACGCCATCTCGCTCTCCAAGGTCACCTATCTGGTGCTGGACGAAGCGGACCAGATGCTCGACCTCGGCTTCATCCACGATCTGCGCAAGATCTCGAAGATGGTGCCCGCCAAGCGCCAGACGCTGCTCTTCTCCGCCACCATGCCGAAGGCGATCGCCGATCTGGCCCACAGCTACCTGACCGATCCGCTGAAGGTCGAAGTGACCCCGCCCGGCAAGGCAGCCGACAAGGTGGAGCAATATGTCCACTTCGTCGCCGGCAAGAACGACAAGACCGAGCTTCTGAAGAAGTCGCTCAACGAGAACCCGGATGGCCGCGCCATCGTGTTCCTGCGCACAAAGCACGGTGCGGAGAAGCTCTACAAGCATCTCGAACATATCGGCTTCAAGGTCGCCTCCATCCACGGCAACAAGAGCCAGGGCCAGCGCGAGCGCGCCCTGAAGGGCTTCAAGGACGGCGAGATCAAGGTTCTGGTCGCAACCGACGTCGCGGCACGCGGCATCGATATCCCGGCCGTGACCCACGTCTTCAACTATGACCTGCCGGAAGTACCTGACGCTTATGTCCACCGCATCGGCCGTACCGCCCGTGCCGGCCGCGACGGCATCGCCATTGCTTTCTGCGCACCCGACGAGACCCGCCTGTTGCACGACATCGAAAAGCTGATGAAGATCGATATTCCGGTTGCTTCTGGTGAACGCCCGGCCGGTCTTGCCAGCCCGACGCGCCCCAACAACAACCGCGGCGGACGCAATAACAATGGCGGCCAGCAGCGCGGCCCGCGCGAAGGCGGACGCCACAACGGCGAATCCCGCCCGTCTCGCCACCACGCGCCGCGCGATGCGGACAATGATCTTGAAGTCACCTCAGACTTCAAGCGCGTGAAGCAGGCCGAAGGCGACGCAGGCCGCCCGGCTGGCCCGCGCAAGCATCGTCGTCCGGCCCGCAAGCCCGGCGGCAGCGGCGCCAACCGCCACGCCCCTGCCGGCGGCAACGGCCAGGAAAAACGCGCTTCCGGCAACGGCCATCGCGGCCGCAACCGTTAAGTCGTTCTGAATGGATTGAGGACGCCGCGGCATTGCCGGGCGTTTCTTCTCCCCGCCGGGGAGAAGATGGCCCGAAGGGTCGGATGAGGGGGTAAAGTTGCCGTATCTCATCACCCTTGCCCCCTTATCCCGCTGCCGCGACCTTCTCCCCGGCGGGGAGAAGAAACAAGCGGCACGCGCTCGCCAATAATCAAGCCCCGCAGCCACACCCGGTAGCGGGGCTTTTCTTCGCCTTCAGTTCCCCTGCGCGACCGGACGACGCCGTGACGGCAGGGTCATCGCCAGCACGCCCGCAATCACGCAGACGAGCCCACCCCACATGGCAGGCGTCGGCATTTCCCCCAGAAACGCCATGCCGATGGCGACCCCGACCGGCACCCTGAGATAGGCCTGCGAGGTGGTACCGACCGAACCGAGCGTCTGCATCAGCCGGAAATAGATCATGAAGGCGAGCGCGGTCGAAAACACACTGAGGCACAACAGCGCCGCCAGTGATGCCGCCGAAGGCGACAAGGTCCAGGGTCGGTCGACAATCAGGCTCACGGGCAGCAGCAGGACAGCACCGCAGATAAGCGAGCCAGCGGCCGGCATGATCGGATCGAGCCCTCTGAAATTTTTACTGAAAATGGCCGCGCAGGCATAAGAAAATGCCGCTGTCAGCACGGCGAGCTGGCTCCATATCGCCTCGCCTGCCCCATCAAGTGCCTCCATGCCGATAATGAGGCAAACGCCCGTCATGCCGGCAATCGTGCCGAACAGCTTGCGCCCGCTGACTGCCTCATGCCGGATCACGAGCGCCGTGAGAAGAAAGGTAAAGATCGGCGTCGTGGCATTGAGAAT
The DNA here is from genome assembly GCF_055382365.1 of Agrobacterium sp. 5Ca39. Taxonomy (NCBI): domain Bacteria; kingdom Pseudomonadati; phylum Pseudomonadota; class Alphaproteobacteria; order Hyphomicrobiales; family Rhizobiaceae; genus Agrobacterium; species Agrobacterium sp. 5Ca39. Next base: position 1,962,537 of record NZ_AP026436.1, read on the forward strand.
GACGGCGAGGCCGGCATCGATGCTCTGTTCAGCCCAGGCGATCAGCGTGAAGGGGAGAACGCTGTTGATACAGGCCTGAATGAAGAACAGCCGCCACGTCGCTAAATCCGTGGGCAAACGCAACCCGCGCAGCCGGATCACCGCGAAGAGCAGCAGACCGGCGATCATTGTGCGCGATGCGATGAAGGTAAGGGGCGGAATGGTCTCCACCCCGATCTTGATGAAAGTGTAGGATGCGGCCCACAGCGTGGACAACAGGGCCAGAAGCAGCAATTCGCGGGCGATGGGGTTCTCAGAGGACACGGATCGATTTCCAACTAGATTGAGGGTGACCCGTTCTTAACCGGAAAACAGGCGCCTATGCTTCGGCCGCGGCCGAAGTATCAATCCTGCTCTAAAAAGAAGCCCCGCGCGGCGTTGGCCACGCGGGGCTTCGGCAAAACAAATCGATGTCCGGTCAGGCAGATCAGGCCCGGCGCTCATCCACTGAGAAAGCGCCCGGACCGGCCACGAACAGATAGAGGAAGATGAAGCAGAACAGGATGGCGGCATCACCCCCGTTGAGTGCCGGGAAGAAGCTCTTCGGCCCATGCGCGATGAAATAGGCAACCGCCATCTGGCCGGACAGGATGAATGCGACCGGACGCGTGAAAAGACCGATCAGCACGAGAATGCCGCCGACGAATTCCAGAATCGCCGCCACCAGCAGCATCGTCGGCAGGGAGCCTTCCATCTGCGATGCCGGAAAACCGAACAGTTTCTGCGTTCCATGCGAAATGAAAAGCAGCGCCGTCATGATGCGCAACGCCCCGAGTGCCTGTGGGCGATAGCGGGAGAGAGAATCGAAAATTGCCATGTTGATGTGTCCCCGTTGAAGTGGTGAAGCGCCGATAAGAGCGCGATGACACGTTTATGGATACACCTCCGAAATAGCGGAAATCACGTTTCCGATATTGCAGAACTACCTAAAATACTCAAAACGCCATTTTCTACAAATAGTTGATTTCACCATAGAAAATTGACTTTCTTACAGAAGAATCAACTCAGGGCTTCAGACATTTTTTCGATCGCAACAGGCGGAAAAACCGTCCCGCCTCACGCCTGCAGCACCACCACCTTCGAACCGACAGGCACGCGGCTATAGAGGTCGATGATGTCGTGGTTCAGCATGCGGATGCAGCCGCTCGACATGGCGTGGCCGATGGACTGCGGCTGGTTGGTGCCATGCAGGCGGAACATGGTGTCGTTGCCGCCGCGATAAAGATAGAGCGCGCGGGCGCCAAGCGGATTGTTCGGGCCGCCGGGCATGCCGGCTGCGAATTTCAGATTGCGCGGATCGCGGCGCATCATGTTCGCGGTTGGTGTCCAGGATGGCCATTCCGCCTTGCGACCGATATAGGCGTCACCCTTCAGGGCAAGACCCTGGCGGCCTACACCGACGCCGTAGCGCATTGCGCGACCGTCGCCGAGAACATAATAAAGCCGCCGCGCCGGCGTATCCACAACCACCGTTCCAGCCGGATGGCGCGTATCATAGGCCACCTCCTGCCGGCGCAGTTCGGGCTTCACCTTATCGAGATGCATGGCGGGAAGCGGGAATTTTTCCTCCGGCTTCGCCGCGTAATCCAGCCTGTGCTGGCCGATGCCGGTGTTTGCGCAGCCAGCCAGAAACAGCGGCAATCCAAACAGAACACCACGACGTGAAATAGACATGTAACCCCCGCCAAATCATGTGATTAACGAGAGGTATAATTTTATGGTTAACAAACCCCTAATATGAGGTTGCAGTAATTAACCCGCCGCAACCGATGCGGCAGGTTTGCGATTGGCGAGATAAACGCCTGTCACCGCCAGAACCGTGCCTGCAATCATTGCAGGCGTCAGCGTCTCGCCGAAAAGCAGGGCGGCTTCCACCGCGGCAAGCGGCGGCACGAGATAGATCAGCGAAGCGGCGCGCGAAACCTGGCCGCGCCGGATCAGATAAAGAAGCAGCGCCACGGCCCCGATGGAAATCGCGCCGACAGACCAGGCGAGCGTGGCGGCAAGGCCGAGGCTCCAGTCCACATGCCCATCTTCCAGCAGAAACGCGAAGGGAACCGTTACCAGCAGCGCGCCGACATATTGCAGCGTTGCCACCGCCATGATGTTGCCGCCATGCACGTACTTCTTCTGGTAGAGCGTGCCATAGGTGACCGAGGTCATGCCCAGCACATTCACCGCCACGGCGTAAAGCGGCACCGACAGCCCGCCAGCACCCGCGGCCATGACCTTCGGCAGCACCGCGATGGCGATGCCGGCAAAGCCGATGAGCAGGCCGGCGCGCTGCAGCGGCGAAATCCTTTCGCCGATCATGAAACGGGCGGCCACCGCCGTCATCAGCGGCTGCAGGCCGGCGATAATGCCGCCGATCGCCGCCGGCACGCCCTGCCCTATCGCCCACCAGATCATGCCGAGATAAAGACCGTGCAGGAAGACGCCTGACAGGATCGCCCGGAAGATATCGACACGACTTTCGGGCCACTGGATGGACGAAAAGCGGCAGATCGCCCACAGCAAAACGCCCGCCAGAAGATAGCGCAGACAGAGGAAGGTCAGCGGCCCGGTATAATAGACCGCATATTTGGCGGTGACCCAGCCCGTCGACCAGAGAAAGACGAAGATGGCCGGAGCCAAACGGTCGAGCGACATGGGCGCATCCTCTGTGTAGCATGATGTCCGCTACCGGTGCGGAACAGACGGCGAATTGATGTTTCTGCGGCTTCACGCAAACCGGCGAATAGTCGAGCCGGGTGTCCAGCATGGCGGTATCCGCATCCCGGCAAAAGGTCAAAGGCGTTTTGGTGATCACATCTTTCAGATTTTCTGATGCGACGCCGGACATTCATCAACCGAAAGCGAGCGAACAAAATTTATGCATTCGCCCACGGCGCAAACAGCGCCACCGCCCGCTTACACCGCTCGTCGCCCCGCAACCAATTTGCCGATGCCGCATTTATAGGCGGAAGCCGAAAAAACGCTTCTTTTTTAAAACTCTAGGGCGACAAAAAATCTTCTCGGGGAGGCCTGCATAGTTCTTGCATTGCATTTGTCGTTGTATTCATATGGCAAAAAAGGGGACATCGAAGTTGGCATTTGACGAAATGATAAATGCGGACAACACGCCGCGAAGCCCATATGAAAACTATAACGAATGGTACAGCCGGCAGGACAGGGCACACCTGATCCAGAAATCAAAAGACGCGGAAAACATCTTCAGAAAAACCGGCATTACTTTCGCAGTCTATGGCCACGCCGATAGTTCAGAAAAACTGATACCCTTCGATATTATCCCGCGCATCATCTCCGGCCGTGAGTGGCGCAAACTGGCCCAGGGCATCGAACAGCGTGTTCTCGCCCTCAATGCTTTCCTCGACGATATCTACCACAAACAGGAAATCATCCGCGCCGGGCGCATCCCCCGTGAGATCATCGAAAAGAACGAAGCCTTCCTGCCGGAAATGATCGGCTTCACGCCGCCTGGCGGGGTCTACACCCATATCGTCGGCACGGATATCGTCCGCACCGGCGAAGACCAGTTCTATGTTCTGGAAGACAATGCCCGCACGCCTTCCGGTGTCAGCTACATGCTGGAAAACCGCGAAACGATGATGCAGATGTTCCCGGAACTTTTCCATGAAAACCGCGTGCGACGGGTGGAGGATTACCCCTATCTGCTGCGCCAGTCGCTTGCCTCGCTCGCCCCTCCGGGCTGCACCGGCAAGCCGCGCGTCGCGGTGCTGACCCCCGGCATCTATAATTCCGCCTATTACGAGCACTCGTTCCTCGCCGACATGATGGGTGTGGAACTGGTGGAAGGTTCCGACCTTCGCGTCATGGACGGCAAGGTGAAGATGCGCACGACGCGCGGTTATGAGGCCATCGACGTTCTCTACCGCCGCGTCGACGACGACTTCCTCGACCCGCTGACTTTTCGGCCGGATTCGGCGCTTGGCGTTCCCGGCATCATGGATGTCTATCGCGCCGGCAACATCACCATCGCCAACGCCCCCGGCACCGGCATTTCCGACGACAAGGCGATCTATTCCTACATGCCCGAGATCGTCGAATTTTATACCGGCCGCAAGCCGCTCCTGGAAAACGTGCCGACCTGGCGCTGTTCCGAGCCGGACAGCCTGAAATACGTTCTCGACAACCTTGCCGATCTCGTCGTCAAGGAGGTCCACGGTTCAGGCGGTTACGGCATGCTGGTCGGCCCCACCGCATCGAAAAAGGAACGGGCGCTGTTTGCCGAAAAGCTGAGAGCACGCCCCTCCAACTATATTGCACAGCCGACGCTGTCGCTCTCCACCGTGCCGATCATGGTCAAGAACGGCATCGCGCCGCGCCATGTCGATCTGCGTCCTTATGTCCTTGTTTCGGACAAGGTGCAGATCATTCCCGGCGGCCTGACCCGCGTTGCGCTCAAGCAGGGCTCGCTGGTGGTCAATTCCAGCCAGGGCGGCGGCACCAAGGATACGTGGGTACTGGAGGATTAAGCCATGCTGGGCAGAACGGCAAACGGGCTCTACTGGATGTTCCGGTATATCGAGCGCGCTGAAAACATCGCCCGGCTCATCGATGCGGGCCTGCGCGTTTCACTGACGCGCTCAGGCAGCGGCGACGAGGATTGGGACGGCGTGCTGCAAAGCGCGGGCGTGCATGAGGAATTCCTCGAAACACGCGAAAAGGTGACGGCGGCAAATGCTATCGATTATCTTCTTCGCGAGAAATCGAACCCATCCAGCGTCATGTCCTGCATCGAAGCGGGGCGCAACAATGCCCGCATGGTGCGCACGGCGTTGACGCGCGAGACATGGGAAGCCACCAACGAATTCTGGATCGAACTGAAGAACATCCTCGGCCGCAAGCTCAACCATGCGGAACTGCCGCAGACCATCGACGTGATCAAACACCGTGCCGGTCTGGTGCGCGGCGCCTTCCACGGTTCAATGCTGCGCAACGATCTCTACAATTTCTCCCGTATCGGCACCTTCATCGAACGCGCCGACAATACGGCGCGCATTCTCGACGTCAAATATTACGTGCTGCTGCCAGCTGTGGCGCATGTCGGCTCATCGCTCGACAATGCGCAATGGGAATCCATTCTGCGCTCGGTTTCGGCCCACCGTTCCTATGGCTGGGTCTATGATGCGGAATACAAACCGGCCAACATCGCCGACTTCCTTATTCTCAATGGACGCATGCCGCGTTCGCTTGCCTATTGTTACGAGAAGATCGCCAGCAACCTCAATTACATCGCCGAGGACTACAGCGAGCGGCACAAGGCACACGATACGGCGGAAAGCATCCGCGACAGCCTGCGCGCGACCACCATCGCCCGGGTCATGGACGAGGGCCTGCACGAGTTTCTGGAAAGATTCGTCCATCGCAACGGGCAACTGGGACAGGAAATAACGGAAGGCTACCGCTTCTATCAATGAGCGCGTAGACGGGGACAGCTTATGCGTCTGAAAATCACCCATACGACGGAATATGTCTATGACGAGCCGATGCCCTATGCCTTGCAGCGGTTGCGCCTGACACCGCAGACCGGCCCGAGCCAGACGGTGGAGGACTGGGATGTCTCGGTCGATGGCGCCACCGTCGAAGTGACCTATGACGACCATTTCGGCAATCGCGTCGCGCTGGTGGAAACGGAAGGCCCACAGCAGCGGGTCAAAGTGGTGGCGAGCGGCACGGTGAACACGCAGGACAAGGCCGGCGTGTTCGGTCACCACATCGGCAACGCACCGCTCTGGCTCTTCCTGCGCGAAACGCCACGCACCAAACCCGGAAAGCTGGTACGCGAACTGGTGAAGGTGAGCGTCGGCGAGAGCGAGCTTGCCCGCCTCCACAATCTCATGGAAAACATTCACGGCAAGGTGGAGTATGTGCCCGGCTCCACCGACATCGAAACCACGGCCGAAGCGGCACTGGAGGCTGGCAGGGGCGTCTGTCAGGACCACGCCCATATTCTCATTTCCGCTGCCCGGCAGATGGGCCTGCCTGCCCGTTATGTATCCGGTTATCTGATGATGGAGGCGGTGGAGGAACAAACCGCTACCCACGCCTGGGCCGAGGTGCATCTGCAGGGCCTTGGATGGGTCGGCTTCGACGCCGCCAACAATATCTGCCCCGATGACCGTTATGTCCGCATCGCATCCGGTCTCTGCTATCGCGATTGCGCGCCTATATCTGGCATGCGCATCGGCCCGGCCGGTGAGACGCTGAGCGTTTCAGTTACCGTGCAGCAATCGCAGAGCCAGAGCCAGTCCCAGAGCTGAGATCATGGCCGCCAGAGACGACGATACGATCGGTTTCTATACTGACAACGCAACCGCCTATACCACCCGCGGGCAGGCAGCAGACCGCCCGCATCTCAAGACATTTCTGTCGCAGTTGGAAAAAGGCGCGACCATCCTCGAACTTGGATGCGGCGGCGGGCAGGACAGCGAATATATGCTGGCAGCCGGTTTCGACGTGCATCCCACCGATGGAACGCCCGATATAGCGAAGGCTGCGGAAGCCCGACTCGGCATTCCTGTCAGGACATTGCTGTTCGAAGATATCGATGAGGTCGGACGCTATCACGGCATCTGGGCCAATGCCTGCCTGCTGCACGTGCCCCGCCCTGCCCTGCCGGGCATCATCGGCCGCATCCACACCGCGCTGAAACAGGGCGGCGTCTTTTATGCGAGCTTCAAGGCCGGAGAGGCTGAAGGACGCGATACGTTCGGCCGCTATTACAATTATCCGTCCAGGTCATGGCTGGAGGAGCTTTACGGGCAATATGACTGGACGGGCGTAGAGATCGAAGCCCGGCAGGGAAGCGGTTACGACAAGCTGCCGACAGACTGGCTGCATGTCATGGCCAAAAAGCACTGACCAACCGCGACAGGTTGACGGTTGCAAAAAGGCGCAGCACCCGTTTTAATCGCCGTTCTCAATTGAAAGCATGATCCGGTTTATCCTTTTGGGACAAAACCGGCCGGGAGACGGCATTGTACAGCATTTCCGACTATCGCGACTGCCAGTCGCATGGACCCATCATAGCAGAAAGGGTCTGGACGGCGTGGTGGCAAGATAGCGGCCTCAAGGTGGGCGATGTCCTCGAGCACCTGAAAGAGATGACAAATCCTCACGCCCTCCCCACCGGTTTCGTCGCCCATGATGGCGACGCCTATGTCGGCTCCGCTTTTCTCATTCATTGCGATCTCGAGGAGCGCCCGCACTATCTTCCCTGGGTCGCGGCCCTGTGGGTGGAAGAAGACCGCCGACGCTCTGGCGTGGCGCGCGCGTTGATGCAGGCCGCAACAAAAAAGGCCGCCGAACTCGGTCACGAGACGTGCTACCTCTGCTGCGAGGCAAGTCTTGAGGACTATTACCTCAACTGCGGCTGGACCATCCTCGAACGGGGCGTCGGCAAGCACGATCTTACGGTGCTGACCTACAAGACATGACGCCGCCCGCCGCCTACCCATCATTCCTGACCACATCTCGACCATAGGAGGCACCATGCAACCGCCAACAGCCATCATGGAAACCGCGATCTATGTGAATGGTCTCGAAGCCGCCGAGGCTTTTTACCGCGATGTGTTCGGGCTGGAGATCATCCGCAAGGTGCCCGGAAGCTTCGTCTTTTTCAGATGCGGGCAGCAGGTACTGCTGGTTTTCGACCCCGAGAAGTCGCGCAAGGCCGATCCCGATAATCCCATCCCTCGCCATGGCACGGCAGGTGAAGGCCACTTCTGCTTTTTCGCAAGGGACAAATCGGAGGTAGACGGCTGGAAAGCGCACTTCGAAACGCTCGGGATTCCTATCGAGCACTATCACCGCTGGCCGAATGATAGCTATTCCGTCTATATCCGCGACCCCTCCGGGAACTCGGTGGAAGTGGGAGAAGGCAAGCTCTGGGGTATTTGAACAGGGCTGACCGCAAAGAAACAGGACGCCACCGTGAAGAACATCTATGTCGTAACTCATCCTCAGTCGGTCCACCATATCGAGAACCGGGTCGGCGGCTGGTATGATACCGGACTGACGCCGCACGGCAGGACCGATGCCAGGGCGGCGGCTGCCAGACTGGCGACGCTGGTCGGTGGTGAGCCTGTGGAAATCTTCAGCTCCGACCTGCTTCGCGCCTCGCAGACCGCAGAAATCATCGCGGAACGCTTCGGGCAGCCAATGGAGATCATGAGTGACCTCAGAGAAATGAGCTACGGTGAGGCCGAAGGCATGTCGCAGCAATGGCTTGATGAGCGTCAAATCCCGGCACCGCACCATAATCGCCTTGACCATCGTGGCGGTATTGCCGATGGCGAGACGAGACGCGAATTTGCTGAAAGGGTGTATCGAGCCGTAAACATGATCATCGCGCGGCACTGCGCCACGCAGATAATCGTGACCCATGGCTTCGCCCTGACCTTCGTCATCGCGGCATGGATCAAGATGCCGATCGACAGCGCCGGTTATGTCAGCTTTCCGGCGCGCTCCGGCAGCATAACGCATTTGAAGGAAGACGATTACTGGCAGAACCGCGCCGTCGTTTCACTGGCGGATGTTTCGCATCTGACTAACGGTGATGGCTGACAAGAGCCCGCTTGAAAATCGTCCTCGCAAAGGGACGATTGGACACAAAACCTAAACTCTAGCGTCATCCTCGGGCTTGACCCGAGGATGACGTAGAGAGGTGGGAATACTCCGAGACCACACCTCAACCCTTTACGTGCTACTTTCGCAGATCAAATCTGCCGAACCACGATCTCTTCTTCCGCATCGACCGCCAGCGGGTTCTTCAGCGGCAGGCCGAAACCGGCGGCTTCGATTTCGAAGACGTCGCCCGCTTCCGGCTTGATACCTTCGGCGAAGGAAAGCGTTGCCGTGCCGAACATGTGCACATGCACATCGCCAGGCGCACGGAACAGGCCGTATTTGAAGTGGTGATATTCGAGGTTCGCGAAGGTATGGGACATGTTGTCTTCACCCGATACGAACGGCTTTTCGAAAATGACCTTATCGCCGCGGCGGATGCGCGAGGTGCCGCGAATATCGGACGGCGGCGCGCCGACGCGGATTTCCGGGCCGAAGCTTGCTGGACGGAGCTTGGAATGGGCGAGGTACAGATAGTTGATCCGCTCGGTAACGTGATCGGAAAACTCGTTCGAGACGGCGAAGCCAATACGCACGGCTTCGCCCTTGTCGGAAATCACGTAGATGCCGGCCATCTCAGGCTCTTCGCCGCCATCCAGCGCAAACGAAGGCGAGGTGAGCGCCGCACCGGGCGCTGCCGCCACATGGCCGTTGCCCTTGTAGAACCACTCGGGCTGAACGCCCTTTTCACCGGCCTTCGGCTTGCCGTTTTCCAGACCCATGCGGAACATCTTCATGGAGTCCGTCAGGCTTTCCTCGGCGGCTTCCGTGGTTTTCTTGTGCATGCTGTCGCGGGTCGCGGCCGAACCGAGATGGGTAAGGCCGGTGCCGGTCAGATGCAGATGAGCCGGATCGGGATGGGTGATCGGCGGCAGGAAGCGACCTTCGGCATAAGCCTTTTCAAGATCGACGGCATCGCCCAGACCATGCGCGGAAATGACATCTGCAAGGTTCTTGCCGCCATTGGCGGCTTCCATGGCAAGCGCATAAACGGACTCTGCGCCCTTGACTGCGCGTGCCTCTCCGCCTTCTTCGCGAACCGCTACGGTGATGTTGCCGCTGGCATCTTTAATCTGTGAAATGAGCACGGGATTTCCTTCCTCCGGCGCAGTGCGCCTTTATCTCTTCTACGCGGCGCCTTGCGCCTGCATCTTATGAAAGTGGCCGGAAACCGGCCACTTTTTGGACTGCGATAGGGGTGAGCCGATCAGCCCTTGTTCTTGTTGTAGACGTCGAAGAACACGGCGGCGAGCAGCACGAGGCCCTTGACCATCTGCTGGAAGTCGATGCCGAGACCGACGATAGACATGCCGTTGTTCATGACACCCATGATGAAGGCGCCAATGACCGCACCGGTGATCTTGCCAACGCCGCCGGATGCCGAAGCACCGCCGATGAAGCAGGCCGCGATAACGTCAAGCTCGAAGCCCACGCCGGCCTTCGGCGTTGCCGAGTTGAGGCGGGTCGCGATGATCATGCCGGCGAGACCAGCCAGAACGCCCATATTGACGAAGGTCAGGAAGCTCAGGCGTTCGGTGTTGATACCCGAAAGCTTGGTCGCCTTTTCATTGCCGCCCATGGCGTAAATGCGACGGCCGATCGTCGTGCGACGCGTCACGAAGCTGTAGAGCGCAACGAGAGCAAGCATCACGATCAGCACGTTCGGCAGGCCGCGATAGGTGGAAAGCTGGTAACCAAGAAACAGGATCGCGGCCGAAATCAGCAGGTTCTGGGCGATGAAGAAACCGAAAGGCTCGACATCGATGCCATGCTTCACATTCACGACACGGCGACGCCATGCGAGATAGAACAGCACGACGGTAATCAGCACCGTCAGGATCATCGAGGTGGTGTTGAGACCTTCAATGCCGCCGATATCGGGCAGGAAGCCGGTGCTGATGATCTGGAAATCGGTCGGGAACGGACCGATGTTCTTGCCGCCGAGCACGAAGAGCGTCAGGCCGCGGAACACCAGCATGCCCGCCAGCGTCACGATAAAGGACGGAATGCGGTGATAGGCGATCCAGTAACCCTGGGCCGCACCGATGATGCCGCCGATGACGAGACAAATCAGTGCCGCCAGAAAGGGGTTCATGCCCCATTGCACGGTCAGTATGGCCGCGATCGCGCCGACGAAGGCGACGATGGAACCGACCGAAAGGTCGATATGCCCGGCCACGATGACAAGCAGCATGCCCAGCGCCATGATGACGATGAACGAGTTCTGCAGGATGAGGTTGGTCAGGTTCACGGGGCGGAACAGGATGCCGCCGGTATAGAACTGGAAGAAAACCATGATGGCGACGAGCGCGATCAGCATGCCATATTCGCGGATATTGGAGCGAATATAGGATGTGACCGAGACGACGTTACTTTCTTCGTTTGTTGTGTTTGCCGAACTCATGAGTTCTTCTCCCCTGAGCGCATGATAGCGCGCATGATGCTTTCCTGGCTCGCCTCTCCCTTCGGCAATTCAGCGACGATGCGGCCTTCGTTCATGACGTAGATGCGGTCGCAATTGCCGAGCAGTTCGGGCATTTCCGATGAGATCATCAGAACGCCTTTACCATCGGCAGCGAGCTGGTTGATGATGGTGTAGATTTCATATTTCGCGCCGACATCGATACCGCGGGTCGGTTCATCGAGGATCAGCAAGTCGGGATTGGAGAACAACCACTTGGAGAGCACAACCTTCTGCTGGTTGCCGCCCGAAAGGTTGACCGTTTCCTGAAAGATGCCCGACGAGCGGATGCGCAGGCGCGTGCGGAAATCGCTCGCCACCTTCATTTCCTTGATGTCGTCGATGATGCTGGCATTCGAGACGCCGGCAAGATTGGCGAGTGTGGTGTTGTGCAGGATGTTGTCGTTTAGCACGAGACCGAGATGTTTGCGGTCCTCCGTGACATAGGCAAGACCGGCATCGATTGCCTTGCGCACGGTGCTGACGTCAACTGGCTTGCCGTTGATCAGCACTTCACCGGTGATCTTGTGGCCATAGGACTTGCCGAACACGCTCATCGCAAATTCGGTGCGCCCTGCCCCCATCAGGCCAGCAATACCGACGACTTCGCCCTTGCGCACGGTGACGTTGATATCATGCAGAACCTGGCGGTCGCGGTGCTGCTGGTGATAGGCGTTCCAGTTCTTCACTTCGAGAATGGTTTCGCCGATCGGCACGTCGCGCGGCGGATAACGATCTTCGAGATCGCGGCCCACCATGTTGCGGATGATGACGTCCTCGCTGATTTCTTCCTTGTGACAGTCGAGCGTCTTCACGGTCATGCCGTCGCGCAGCACGGTGATCTGGTCGGCCACCTTGCGCACTTCATTCAGCTTGTGGGTGATGATGATCGAGGTCATGCCCTGCTTGCGGAATTCCATCAGCAGGTTCAACAGCGCCTCGGAATCGCTTTCGTTCAGCGAAGCGGTCGGCTCATCAAGGATAAGCAGCTTCACGCTTTTCGACAGCGCCTTGGCGATTTCGACCAGCTGCTGCTTGCCGACGCCAATATCGGTGATCAGCGTCTCCGGTGATTCCTTCAGGCCCACTTTCTTCAGAAGTTCGCGGGTACGGTTGAAGGTCTCCTGCCAGCTGATCACGCCGTTCGAGGCGACCTCGTTGCCAAGGAAGATGTTTTCCGCAATCGACAGGAGCGGCACGAGCGCCAGTTCCTGGTGAATGATGATGATACCAATATCTTCACTGTCGTTGATGGCGCGAAAGTTTCGCACTGCGCCTTCATAGTGGATTTCGCCCTCATAGGTGCCGGCGGGGTAAACACCGGAAAGGACCTTCATCAAGGTCGACTTTCCCGCGCCGTTCTCACCGACGAGTGCGTGGATCTCACCTTCCTTAACCTTGAGGTTGACGTTCTCAAGCGCTTTCACGCCCGGAAACGTCTTGGTGATGTTCCGCATTTCGAGAATGGTATTGGCCATATCGCAATCCAGCGCCCGATTAATTCCGGCGTTTTTATTTTTATGGAAAAACGGGGATGACGCCAAGCCATCCCCGCATGTGTATCAGGCTTATTTCAGCTGGTCTTCCTTGTAGTAACCGCCATCGACGAGAACCTGCTTGTAGTTCTCCTTGGTTACTGCAACCGGCTTCAGCAGGTAGGACGGAACAACCTTGACGCCATTTTCATAGGTCTTGGTGTCGTTCACTTCAGGCTCCTTGCCCTGCATAACGGCATTCACCATGTTCACGGTAACCTTCGCGAGTTCGCGGGTGTCCTTGAAGATGGTGGAATACTGTTCGCCGGCAATGATCGACTTCACGGACGGGATTTCAGCGTCCTGACCGGAAACGACCGGCAGCGGCTGATCCTTCGTGCCATAACCAACGCCCTTCAGCGAGGAGATGATGCCGATGGAAAGACCGTCATAAGGCGACAGAACGGCGTCAACCTTGGCGTCGGTGTAGTAGGCCGAGAGAAGGTTGTCCATGCGGGCCTGGGCCGTTGCCGGATCCCAGCGCAGCGTGCCGACCTTGTCCATGCCGGTCTGGCCGGACTTCACGACGAGCTTGCCGCTGTCGATGTAAGGCTGGAGAACAGACATAGCGCCGTCGTAGAAGAAGAAGGCGTTGTTATCATCAGGGGAGCCGCCGAAGAGTTCGATGTTGAACGGACCCTTGCCATCCTTCAGACCGAGCTTGTCGACGATCGAAGTCGCCTGCAGCACGCCAACCTGGAAGTTGTCGAAGGTGGCGTAGTAGCTGACGTCGCCGCTGTTGCGGATCAGGCGGTCATAAGCGATGACCTTGATGCCCTGCTCGCCGGCCTGCTTCAGCACGTCCGACAGCGTGGTGCCGTCGATCGAGGCGATCACGAGGACCTTGACGCCCTTGGTGACCATGTTTTCGATCTGGGAAAGCTGGTTCGGAATATCGTCGTCGGCATACTGCAGGTCGGTCGTGTAACCAGCTTCCTGAAGCTGCTTGACGATGTTGTTGCCGTCATCGATCCAGCGCGCGGAAGACTTGGTCGGCATGGCGATGCCAACAGCGCCCTTGTCCTGTGCGAAAGCCGGCACTGCGAAAGACGCAGCACCGATGGCACAAGCTGCCATCAGCGAAATAATGGACTTCATTAACTCTCTCCCTTGAGCCCTTCTCTGGACCCGCATGCTGCGGTGCACCAGGAAATTCATGCCGTCAGAGGAAGAAGCCGCGCCCTGCTCGCTCCCTTTTCGCAATTGCGAAATGGAACAGCTGCCGCTCCTCCCCGGCATTCCGCAAATTGTTCTGAATCCATATAACTGTCAAATAGAATAAATCAGTTTCCATATATCAATTATGATATATTAAATCGATACAAAAACCGATGAGGGGTATAAAATCGCGAATGAGCAACCAGAAAGTGTATGAGCAGGCGCAAACAACGGATGCCCTTTTTGTCTTTGAAGACAACCCGTTGCTGCGGGCCGGATTGAAGATGAGCCACCTGCGCATGCTGGTCATGATCGAGGAGCACGGGCAGGTCAGCGCGGCTGCCGCCGCCATGAACATGACGCAGCCGGCGGCCTCGCGCATGCTCTCGGAAATGGAAGCGATCGTCAAATCGCCGCTCTGTCAGAGAGCATCGCGCGGTGTGGTTCTGACGAAGTTCGGCGAGGCGCTGGCGCGACGGGCGCGCACCATATTGCTGGAGCTGCGTGAGGCGAGTCGCGAACTCAATCAGATGAAGTCCGGCAGCGGCGGATCCGTTTTCATCGGCGCGGTGACCGCGCCCGCCATAAGCCTCGTGGTTCCCGCCATAAGACGGGCCATGGACACCTATCCCGGCATTGAAATCAATGTTCAGGTGGAGAGCAGCAACGTGCTGGCGCGGGAATTGCTGGCTGCGCGCCACGATTTCATCATCGGCCGCATACCGGATGACTTTGATCCAGGCCTGTTCTCCATCCACGAAATCGGCATTGAGCGCGCCTGTCTGGTGGTGCGCGAAGGCCACCCGCTTCTGGGCGGCGATCCCGTCACCCTGCAGGATCTTTCCGGTTACGACTGGGTGTTCCAGCCCCCTGGCGCGCTTTTGCGGCGCACCATGGAGGATGTCTTCCTTACCCACGGCGTCGCCATGCCGCGCAACGTCATCAACACGCCATCCGTGGTTCTCACGCTTGCGCTTGTCTGCAACACCGATGCCATTGCGCCGATTGCGCAGGACATGGCCGAATTCGTGGCCGGCCAGCGGGCCGATATCGGCCGGACCCGCATATTGCCGACGGATTTCGAACTGGTCGTCAAGCCCTACAGCATCATCACCACCAAGGGGCGCGTCCTGCCGCCCAGCGCCCGTCTGCTTTACGATCTGGTGCTGGATGAAAGCCGCAAGCTGACTGCCCAGTGACGGCGGCAAGCCAGACGCCACCTTCATCCACTACAAGGGCCGGAAATCGTGACCGGCGAAGGAACAGCCGTATGCTCTTCGGACAATCCGTTTTCCAGTCTGTCGTCGAAAGACTGAAGCAGGAGAAAGAAGACGAAGGCGCAGAGCCGCCGCCGCCCGCGGATCACCGCATTGCCGGCTTCAGCTCAGGCTTCGTTGTCGATACGCATATCGAAGCGCCGCCGGCTGCGAACGGCAATCTCGACGCTTATCTCGCCTTCCTGGAAGACGCCGCGCCACCGGCGGAACCCCAGCCGGAACCGGAGAGCGAACCGGAACCGATGCCGGCCCACCTCGAAAAGACCTCACTTGCCGATGTTTCGGCGGAACTGGCGATCCAGGAGACCGACACTGCGGCAACGCTCGCGGAAAAGCGCCGCGCCTTCGCCCGCCTCAATCATCCCGACCGGGTGAAACCGCAGTTCCGGCACAATGCGACACTGCGCATGACGGCAGCCAATCTCCTGATCGACCAGGCGTTCCGCATGCTTCGGATGCGAGAGCATTTCCGGTAAGAGGCGGGCAGCTCAAGACAGGCGATGAACGGAAAATGGCGACGCGTCAGCCGGCATCGTCCTTATCGGTGGGTGGATTTTCGGCGGCGGGCGCAACCGCCCCGTCCCCACCCTTTTCGCCGTCGCTTGCGGGTTTGAATTTTACCAACAGTTCATAGGCCGCATAGACGCCTATGCCGCCCACGACGGTTCCCCAGAAGAACTCGCGATTGACGAATTCGATGACAGCCCATGCCACACAGAAACCGACGATGAGCAACCGCACCCACAGGGGACGATAAAGCGGATGACTCGTATCGATATTCAGCATGGTGTTTCCGTCTCTGGCTTTTCCGGTCAGTCGCTCGCTGCCGCGCGGGCACCGCATGGCACGGGGATTCCATGCGTCTTGACCGTTTCGCAGACAAATTGCAACGCAAATCGGACCGAGGGATATCAGGCTGCCGTGATGGAGATTACCTGATAACCGGGGGTAACGTGCGACCACGGATGAAATCCGCCGCCCCTTCCGCCCAGCATTGCCGATCTGAGCATGGGGAAACACCGGCGCCGGACGTCAGTCGCGCAGGCGGCCGAGCAGCGCCAGCAATTGGTCGCGGGCCTTCTTGCCGCCGATACGGTCGATGAGCTTTTCCTCGCGGTCGCGCCAGACATCGGAAAGGCGCTCGAGAAGACGGCTACCCTCGGCCGTCATGTCGAGGAAATGAACGCGCCTGTCCTCTTCCGACCTGCGGCGGACGAGCAGACCTTTCTCTTCCATGCTGTCGACGATGGCAACGAAATTAGCCCGCTGGATGCCGAGCGCCTCGGCAACATCGCTTTGTTTAAGACCCGGATTTCCGCCGACGATGACGAGAACGGAAAAATCGGCCGGCCGCAATCCCTGCTCCGCCAGCACATCGGAAAAACCGTTTGCCACGGCAAGTTGCGAGTGCCGCAAATGATAGCTGATCGCAGTCGTCAGCAAACCGTAATCGATCGCCGTAAGATGCGTCGTTTGCGCGCTGCCGCTTTCGACCTTTTCCGTCCGCGGCCCGTTGCTATGTGCCAATCGCAAAGCCATCCGATCCCCCGCCTGATTCGTCCTTTACCCTGCCGAAATCATAACTGACAAAGTCACGAAACTGTATCCTAAATAAATGTAGATGATACTAATATTGTATAAGAATTTGACAGTTAATGGTCGGAAACCCAATGCTGCCCGCCATCTGGCGACAAAATCTGCGCCGAAAGCATGACTATTTACCCGCCAATTTTGAGGGGCCGGAACAGCGGGGCCACCCTTCTCTGGCAGGCATACGGGCACTCCGGTCCACGACGGATGAACATGCTGAAACTGCATGCGGGACCCGTGACAAGCTACTACTTATAAGTGAAATCGATTTCCGCGAGACCTGGGACGCCAAACGACGCAGCCCCGCGCGCAAAGACGCCAAAAACCCGCACGCCCCCACTCCCGGCCCTCTTCCCCCTGCGGTCTCGAAAACTGGCAAGGTTTCGCAAATCTTGGATTTTTAGTCATTGATGCGGAAAGAAAGCTGGGGTATGAACCAACCGCTGCACGCGATTCAAGCGTGACCGCTGCACCCGTAGCTCAGCTGGATAGAGTGTTGGATTCCGATTCCAAAGGTCACAGGTTCGAATCCTGTCGGGTGCGCCATTTTACGCAGAACGTATCACCCCGGATTGCCACGCTTCGTTTTTGACGGGAGCCTATGGAAAGCATGTATGGCGTTGCCGCATCCGGGAGGAGGCATGCTTTGACAAGTGCGCGTCGCGGCAGTCTGAGACGGATTCCCCGAAAACGCCGTTAGACTCCGTCCCGATCGATATTACTGAAGCATTGAAGGCGATGGGCGAAGGCTGGCGGCGGCGGATCAGTGGTGGTCTGAGATAAGCTATCCGGCCTTCGACAACCCAGAGGCAAAAAGCCGCCCGGTGGTTAGAACCACCGGGCGCTGGTTTCAGGCGATTGAAGTCGCAGGATCAAAACTCACGCCATTCATCTCTCGATCTGTCGACGGCGGCATTGCCCGCGAAGGCGGCAGCGAGCTTGTGGCCGAGCGCACGCACGGGTGATGCTACCGGTCTTTCGCCGCCGGCGGCGGTGCGCATCTGCGCGGGCTGGCTCTGCGGCTGATAGGCGCTGTCGCCGAGGCGGAATTGCGACAGCAACTGGTTGAGAGAGGCCACCTCCTTGGCCAGGCTGTGGCTTGCGGCATTGGTTTCTTCGACCATCGCCGCGTTTTTCTGGGTGTCCTGATCCATCTGGTTGACCGCGGTGTTGATCTGCTGCAGGCCCGAGGACTGCTCCTGCGCCGCCTCCACGATGGAAACCACGTGGCGGTTGATTTCCTGCACTTCGGATACGATCGTCACCAGCGCCTTGCCGGTGTCACCCACCAGCTGCACGCCCTGCTGCACCTGATCGTTCGAGGTGGTGATCAGCGCCTTGATCTCCTTGGCAGCATGGGCGGAGCGTTGCGCAAGCTCGCGCACCTCCTGGGCCACGACGGCGAAGCCCTTGCCGGCCTCACCGGCGCGGGCGGCCTCCACGCCGGCATTCAGGGCAAGCAGGTTTGTCTGGAAGGCGATCTCATCGATCACCCCGATGATATTGCTGATTTCATTGGCAGAATTCGCGATCTGCTCCATGGCGACCACGGCGCGGCGCACCACTTCGCCAGATTGTTCCGCGCCCGCCTTGGCGCGACTGACGATCAGGCCCGCCTCCTGCGCGCGTTTGGTGGAATCCTGCACGGTCGTGGTTATCTCCTCCAGGGCCGCAGCGGTTTCCTCCACGGCCGCCGCTTGCTGTTCGGTACGTCTCGCCAGATCGTCAGCGGCCGATTTGATTTCGTTTGCCCCCGCGCCAATGCCGTTGGCGTTCTGCGCAACACGGGTCAGGGCTGCCTGCAGCTTTTCCGCCGATGTGTTGAAATCGTTGCGCACGGTATCGAGCGTTGTCGTGAACGGCTCGCGGATGCGGTAGGAGACATCGCCGTCGGAGAGTTTCGAGAGACCGGCAGCGAGGTTGTCGACGGCGAATTTGACGTCGGCCGCTTCCTTCGCCTTCTGCTGCTCACGGTCGATCCGGTCCTGTTCCGACAGGCTGCGGTTCGCTTCGGTTTCCTGCTCGAGACGAATGCGCTCGATGGCATTTTCACGGAAAACCTGAACCGCCTGCGCCATCTGGCCGACTTCGTCTTTGCGTGCCATTCCGTCGATTTCCGCCGTCGTTTCACCGGCGGCCAGCGAGACCATGCGCTCGCGCAGGCGGGCAATCGGCGTGGTGATGCCGCGCGAAGCCACGAAAAGCGCCAGAATAATGCCGGCCGCGAAAGCAACGCCGACAGCCATCAGCGAGGTGAGGATGGTCGAATTGGTCTGATCGGTCAGGTCGTCGCTTCCCTTGACGACACCCTTGGCAAGCCTGTCAAGAAGATTGGCGATGTCGGCGCCCGTAGCGCGCATGGCAACGTCAGCCCTCAGAAGCTCCGCAGCGGATTCCTGGTTGCGGTTGGCCGAACCGAATTCCACGGCCTTGTCCGTGATGGCGATAATGGCCTTGACGTCTCGCAACAGCCTGTCGAGTGCTGCTGTCTCTTCCGGAAAAATGGCTTTGACATCGTCCAGCCGCGTTACCACCTCCGCCCTGTCCCCCGCATATTCCTGCTTCACGATTTTAAAGTCGGGGCTATTGGCGTCATAAACCATGATCTGATACGCACCATAGGCCATGGACTGCAGGTTGCGGTTTGCCCGGGCAAGCTCCACCAGGGCGGCGTTGTCTTCGGCGATAAAATCGGAATAGGCCGTGTCCGCGTGCTTGTAGCGGTCGGACATGAAGCCGGTGGCGCCAAGACCGACGATGCAGATCGGCAGAATGAGGGAAAGAATTTTTGTGCGGATGCTGGCGTTCTGGAGAAAGGACACGGAAACCTCACGTCATGAAAAAAACCGCTCCTTCCCCGTGCCACAGGAGGTGTTCGGCAAGGCTGGCATGGCACGTCGAGGACCCTGGTCATCAGGGCTTCGATAGCCGCATCATCGGCTGGGATTGCCTCTGCATCATGCATACGCCGAAGAAAGTCCGGGCCTGTCCCTGCAATACGCACAGGTCGTCTCCCCCGTGGCATGGCGCCCCTGAAAGGCCAGGCGCCAGGCCGCATCTTGAGGAAAAGCTGAGCAGAGCCGATCAATCGGCTGCTCGTGATTACTTTTATCGCAAAATAATTATGATCAAAAACTTTATAATTTCTTCACGCCGAAAAATTGCAGGTGCCGACAGGGATTCGCGGTGCAGCTGCTGCCCGCGATATCAAATGACGGAACCAGTATGGAGCAGTGATCTTGCATCATTACCCGACGCAGCGCGGCCGGCGGTGGCGGCGCATCTCGAACCGTCAACGGGAATGCAGGACCTGCGGTTGTGCGGCAGGCGGCCCGCCCGGCTTCGCTGCACTGCGCACGGGGCCGCCGGACTGGCCGGGTTCCCGCTCCGCCTCTTCCTCGACGAGGCTGGCATGGGCCTGCAGATGCAGGCCCATCATCGCGACGAGCAGGAAAAACCAGACGAAACCCGCGCTCAGAAGAAACAGGGTTTCCAGAAAGCCGTATAGCAGGACGTAAAGCCAGACGCCGACATAAAGCCGCGTCAACGGACTGTTGCGCGTGGCGCTGTCCATTTTGCCGAGATTATGGAGCGGCAGCAGATAAATCCATATCAGCACCAGAACCAGCCCCGGCACGCCACCTTCCAGCAGCAGGTCGAAATAGCCGCTATGGGAAGCCGGCGCGGTGGTCGCCCAGCTATTGTCCTCGGTGAAGCTCGACATCAGCGTATCGCTGCGCCAGAAGGCCTGGTAGCCATATCCCAGGATCGGGCTTTTGCGGATGTAATCGATGGCGACAGCCCAGATATCGGTTCGGCCCGTAAAGCTGGCGTCGATGCCCATTTTCGTCAGCATCTGTGAAAACACCGGGTCTACCGTGGTGCCCACGGTCACGGCCGCGCAGAACAAAAGAAGCAGGGTCACGACCATATAACGCCACCGGGGCCAGCGAACGATGAACCAGCCGGTTGCCACGATGATCGGCATCAGGCCAAGCACCGTCTTGCCACCTGTCTTGACCAGGAAGAAAACCGACAGCAGCAGCACCGAGAGGCCGCCGATGAAGGACCAGCGCCTGCAAAGATAAATCGACACGATGATCAGCACCGCCATGACCGATGCGGCCTCGTTCTTGTGCTGGAAGACCCCGCGCCAGTTGCCGGCCAGCAGCGGCTCCAGCGCATCGCTTGCCAGGTGAATGGACCGCGAAGGCAGGGCGACGACGCCGAAATAACACAGGAACAATATGATGAGGACGCAGGTGGCGAGCAGCGTCGTGAAATGCCGCTCGGTGCGCGGCAGCTGCAGGAACCCGCCGGCGAGCACGCAGATGATGGCGCACATGACAAGCCGACGTAGCGAAAACGATGGTGCTTCACCGAGAAGCGAGGTCAAGGCAAACCAGCCGAAAATTGCCGCTGTCAGCAGGCGCGGCGCAAGGATGATGGAGAACGAGCGCTCCCTGGCCATGAATGCCACAAAACTGCAGAGCAGGATGACTGCGGTGAGCTGGTTGAGCAGGTTGGACCCGGCCGCCATGGCGGACCCCAGATAGGTGGAGGAGAGCGAGATATAGGGCGAAAAACCGACTGTGAAGTACAGGAACGTCACATAAAACAATGTGTCCCGCCAGTAGCCACGCCCCTGTCCGTCATGCGGTGCATCCATAAGGGGTTTTTCTCTTCCTCTTTCCACCGCCTCGGCATCCCGTCCGACGCTTTATCCGGTTACCCGAATATCCTCCCAAAATCCTATTTTTTAGTTATATATAATGCACGGAAGAATAGTAATTCCGTCATTTCCGACCGCGCTTCCGGAACGAGGTCAAAGGGTTAGAAACGGAGAAGGACTGCCGGGAAAGAAGCTGCGCCCTCAAGAACGGCTCTCAGGCGTTAACTTCGCATCGAAAATTTAATGCGCTGATTTCCTTAATATTTACCACGAAATTCCTGGCCGGAAAGCCCGCCTCTACTTGCACGACAAGAGAACCGTCTTCGCATGCCGGAGGTATACTCACGCAGCCAGCAGATACTCTATTTAGCGTATATTAACAACTCAAGATATATCTTTGGGTTGATTTCGTAAATGCGCATAGGCTGGAGACCCAGGGTGGACGTTCCGAGGCACACCAGGACGGACGATAGCGATAACGGTCAGTTGACGCGATGCCCGGCGCCGCAAAGCTCAACCGGCGTCCGCCCCATGCGCAGGGACGACGTGCCGGCTGTCGAGCGGGTGCTGAACAGCGCATTCAGGAAGACAGGGCCCACGACGAGCTTCGATTTTCGTTCCTATGTAGAGACGTTGTTCTTCAGCAGCCCCGTTTTTGATCCGGATTACGGCAGCGTGGTTTACGATGCGGGAGAGAATGGCGTGACAAGCGTCATTCTGGCCGTGCCCATGCGGTTTGTCGCCAATGGAAGAACCGTTACGGCGCGCCTGCTCTGTGCTTTCGCGTCGGATGGAAAACTTGGCGCACTCGGGGCCGCGCGCCTGTCCCGCGGCATGCGGGCATCGAAACACGACATGCTGTTTTCGGATACAGCCTCGCCTGTCAGCGCCGACCATTGGGTTGCGACCGGCGGCAACATGCTGCCCATCGAAAGCCTGCAATGGCACAAGGCGCTGAAGCCCTTCTCAACCATCGCACTGCGCATGCCGCGCCGTTCGAAACTGGCCAAGACAACGCTTGCCCTGGCGGCGCTCGGCTTCGTGGACGGCGTCCTGCGCAAATGGAAAAAAGGCCTCAGGCCGCAACAGGCTCCGGGCGCCAGGGTAAAAGAAGTGGATTTCGAAACCTTCCGCCGCGCAGCGCTGCCGATGATCGAGCGTTTTTCCGTCCGCCCGGAATGGTCCCATGACGAATTTCACTGGCTGATCGGCATGAGCAGGACGAATGAGAGCCTGGGCGAACTGAAAAGCCTGACGATCGAGACGGCCGAAGGTCATGTCATGGGAGCCGCCCTGTTTTTCGGCCAGCCGGCGCGAACCGCCTATGTGCTCAATCTCGTCTGTGATGCCGGCCGAGAAAACGATGTCCTCAACACACTGTTCCACCATTTTGACAATGAGAATTACGCCCATGTCACTGGCATGGCGCAGCCCTTTCTGATCAACGCGCTTTACCGCCAGAACCACATGAGCTTCCGCCATGACGGATATTTCTGCATGGCCACCCGGGACGATCTGCTGAGGGAAAGGGCGCTGGCCGGGGATATCTATATAGGCGGACTATGCTCGGAGAGCTGGAGCAAACTCATCACCGATTATTGAGGCCCGCGCAGACCGGCACCAGCCGGGCCGCCGCCTCAAGCCTTGGTAAAACGCCCCACATTGGCCGATATCAGATGGCGCAGGGCCTTCGCGTAACGTTTGGAGCGTGTCTTGGCCGCCAGCGCGCTGGTCCAGTCCACCATCGATCCGTTGATATCGAAATCGCCGAGCTGACCTTCGGGTATATCGCCCTTTTCGATCCGCTCGACGATGGAAGCGAGCGCCGAATAGAATTCCGGCGAGCGATAAGGCGGGTGCAGTGAATACATGCCTTTATCCGTACCGAGAAAATCCAGCCTGTAGACGCCGCTGCGCATCATGTTGGTGCTCAACACCTCCTCAGCGGGCATCGAGACGGGCTGCTGATTATAGGCATAGGAGCGGATGCGCCGTTTGACATCGGGCCTGAGCAGTTCCAGCGAACCGATCCGCTTGGCGAAGCGTTCCATGTCGATCATGAAAAGACGTGTGGAAACGGTGGCGAAGCGCCAGGTGGGAATACGCGACGGCAACTTGCGCGGCTCAGGAATGTTCTTCACGCCGGGCATGCCGACATGGCGGGAAATATCGAGATCGCCCCGCACTGTCGGCGGCCCGGAAAACGGCGTGATGCACAGCGCATCCGGATTGGCTTTCTGCAGCGCGATCGCCTCGGAAAACCAGCTCTGGCTGCCGCCGCCAAACATCATGTCGCTGTCCATGTGCAGCACGTAACGGGCGTTGACCCGTTTAAGACCGTGGAAATAGACGTGGAAAGGACCGCCGTCGAAAGCCTTGGCGGGATAGGGAACCGCCGACCGGGAAAAGAAGGTCTCGGACACCGCCTTGCGCGCCTCATCGCTGTAGTCGACGATATCGACGACGAGATGCGGATAGTTGATCTGCATTTCCTCCAGCATGTCGAAAAGTCGTTTGCGCGACGCTTCGAAGCCTTTGCCCTTGTAGCGACCCGCCCCCACCTGGCCGGTATCGACAGTCAGCAGAATGCGGTCCACCTGTCCGCCCCAGACCCGTAGCTGATGCGGCAACGTCAATGCGGCATGCGGAGCGTCGAAGGGATGCAGATTGACCTGCAGCGCTTTCTGGACGGGAGGAAGCGGCATTTCAGCATTCATAGTCACGCACCACGGTTCCGGAATTCATTGATGATGGCCATCATGGGTTTTTCGTTGAAGCTCCAGTCGAGCGGCAACGGTCGGTTCGCCGTGCCGTCACGACGCGGATAGGCCCAGCGGATCCAGGTATACTGGTCCGAAATACCCCATGTGGTGATCGAGGAAAGCGGGCCGCCGGCCGAGGCCGCCTCAAGAAAATCCCGGACCTGACCGTTGATCAGCAAATCGCGTTCCGCTTCCGGACCGGGCAGCGTCTGGTCCATCACATCAAGCTCCGTCACCAGAACGGCAAGGCCGTAACCGCGCATTTCCGTCACGAAGGCGGCAAGCTCGTCCTTGGCGATCGGCCAGCCGCCGCGCAGGTGCCCCTGCAGACCGATGGCGTTGATGGGCGCCCCTTTTTCCAGAAGCTCGAGAATGAGATTGCGGAACGCCTCGCGCTTGGCCGGCGATTTTTCGACCGCGAATTCCACGTCATATTCATTGAGAACGAGCTGCGCTTTCGGATCGACCTGATGGGCGATATCGAAGGCCTTCTTGATGGCGTCCGGCCCGGCGCCGTAATACCAGGCGTCACGCCGGGCGCGCACATTGCCGGGAACATCCGGGATCGGTTCGTTCACCACGTCCCAGCTATGGACCACATCCCCGTAACGCTCCATCACCTTGACGATATGGGTTTCCATCAGCTTCTCGACCTTGCCGCTGCCACCGATGCCGGCAATCCAGGGGGCATTTGAGGCGTACCAGATGAGCGGATGGCCATGCATGGAAAGCTTGTGCTGACGCGCGAAGTTGGCGAGTGCATCGGCGGGCGCAAAATCGAACACCGCTTCCGATGGCCGCATGACCTCCCATTTCATTTCAGTCACGGGGGTGATGCGCGAGCAATATTTCACGATCGCCTCGCCGATGCGGCTATCGGCGGTGAGGTCAGGCAGATAAATGGCCGCGCCGTAAGGGGCGGTTTTGGTCGAGGTTTTTTTCTGCGCGGCAGAGGCCGTGCCGGTCACGGCGTGCAAAAGGCCCGCGCTTGCCGCACCGCCCAGAAAATTCCGCCGCCCGATCCGCATTCATCCGCCTCCACAACCCCGGCGCATCGAGGGAAAACCGGGATCGATCTTCGCCAGCAACGATGCGCAGCCCAAAATGTCGGAGCGTTTCCGCACATCCGGATGGACCCGGCACGCTCCATTCTCAAAACATAACATTCTGATCATGCCAAAAGGATATTAAAGATTTGCAAGGTTAACCGCCGCTATACCACGTCATAATTGGCCAGCGCCGCTTAATCCGGTAGTAACTTCGCCATGCGAATTCTTGGCCCATGCCTCACGGAGTTTAAAGCTTGATATCCGTTTCGATTGTCATCCCCGTTCGCAATGGCGAGCGTTACATCGTGGAAGCGATCGAAAGCGCATTGCTTCAGGGCAAAACCGTCTGCGAGGTGCTGGTGGTCGATGACGGCTCCACTGATAGCACCGCGCAAAAGGTGCAGGGTTTTTCCGATCCGCGCGTTAAACTGCTTGCCCGGCCGCAGGGACGGCAGGGCGTTTCCGCGGTTCGCAATTTCGGTCTTTCGCAGGCACGTGGCGAGTGGACGATGTTTCTCGATGCCGATGACCGCCTGAAGCCTGGCGCCGTCGCGGCGCTTTGCGCCGGCGTCACCGGCCCGGATGTCGTTGCCGTTTATGGCGATTACGAGCGTATCGATGAAAACGGTGCAAAGATCGGCCGTCGCAACCTCATCCGTCGCCGCGAAAAGCCTGACGGCTTCATCCTTCGGCCGCTGCTCGGCGGAAACTTCATCGTCAATGGCGGCATCATGCTGGTCAGAACCCGAATCTTCCAGGATTTCGGCGGTTTCGACGAGACCCTGCGGTATGCGGAAGACTGGTACGGCTGGTGCAGGTTGGCCGCCGCGGGCCGCTTTGTTTATCTTCCCGGCCGCCACGTCCTCGATTATCGGGTTCACCGGACGAGCGTTATGATGAACCGGCTCTTGACCTTCCGCGATTGCGAACCGGCAATCGAAGCCGTGTTTTCCGATCCCGCCATCGTCGCAGCCATACCCCCGCAGGAGCTCGGACGGCTTCGCCGCAAATCCGAAAACCATATGAACGCCTATACTGTTGCCCAGGCGTTTCGTGCCCGCCGTTACCGGGAAGCCTTTTCGGCACTGGCCGACACCGTCATTCATCGCCCGCGCCAGAGCCTCCGGGCCGTCGTTTTTTCCGCCGCAGCACTTGCCGGAATTTAGGAGTTTCCATGTCCGATATCATGCCGGAAGCGGTGGTGTGCATCCCCAGTTTCCGCCGGCCGGAAGGCCTGAAGAAGACACTTTCATCGCTTGCAGCCCAGAAGGCCGATTTTCCCTTCGCGGTCGTCGTGGTCGATAATGATGGTGCAGGCCAGCAGGGTCTTGCTGTTGCGCGCGCCTTTTTTGCCGAAAACGACATGGCCGGGCTGGCCCTGGTAGAACCGACACAGGGCAATTGTTACGCCATCAACACGGCGTTCCGCACCGCCCGGCAGAGCTATCCTTCGGCGCAATGGTTTCTGATGATCGATGACGACGAGGCCGCCTCCCCCTTCTGGCTTGGGCAAATGGTCTCGGCGGCGAAATCCTTCGACGCCGATATCGTCGGCGGACCCGTCAACCGCGAATTCGACGCCCCGGCTTCCAGGGCGGTTCTTTCGCATCCGCTGTTCGGTTCCATAGAAGCACCGACCGGTCCGGTCGACCAGATCCACGGCTCGGGCAATTGCCTGATTTCACGGCGAGTGTTCGAAACCTTGCCGAAGCCGGAATTCGACGTGCGGTTCAACTTCCTCGGCGGCGGCGACATGGATTTCTTCACACGCTGCCGCAAGGCCGGTTTCAAATTCGCATGGAATGCGAACGCCCTCATCATCGAATACGTGCCGGAAAGCCGCATGGCGCCGCGCTGGATCATGGAGCGCTCGCTCCGGACCGGCATCATCAATTACAGCATCGATCGCGCCCGCCGCCCCGGCCTGAAGGGCGGACTGCTGCTCGCCGCCAAAAATGCCGTCAGCCTGTGCCTGTCGCTCTTCCGTGCCGTTTCCGCATTGCTGAAAACCGGTTCGCTGCTGCCCGCCACCCATCCGCCCCTCATGTCCCTGGGCCGGGTGATGGCGAGCCTCGGCATCACGCTCACCCCCTATAAGGCGCCGGCGAAGAAGAGCTGACGCCCGATCTTACCGTCACGTTTAACCCAGCGTCTTTTGCCTGCCGAACGACATCGGGTTCGCGCGCCGTTTCTGCAAACCGAAAGACGAAAAGGCCGTCGCAAGTACGAGAAGCGGCACGAGCACCGGCCAGAAAAAACAAAGGACAATGCCGGTTACCCGATAAAAATCCCAGCTCTTGTCGCGGCGGGCGCCTTCAATATAGGTCATGGCGAGAGAGGTAACGGTGCCAATTCCATATATGAAAAGAGAAATGGACGTAATCACCATTGGTGGCCTCGAAATATCTCTGATTCGAATAAATTTGTAATATTTGTGTAGTGTAGCGCACCCGTTCGCAGTTGCAACGGGTTTCGGCGCCGCAGCGCGCTGATTCAATAAGTTAGAAAAACCTTACATTTATCGGGCAAGACGGCGCAATGATCTAGCGGTTCTGCCCCGAAGCGCCAAAGCGATACTTCAGCAGCGAATATATGGCGATCGGATTGGTCAGCAGGTAACGTTTTCCAAGACGCTTCGGCTCAAGCATCGCCCGGTAGAGCCATTCCAGCCCCATATCCTGCATCCACTGCGGCGCCCGGCTGTTCTTGCCGGCAATGAAATCAAAAAGGCCGCCGCAGGTCTTGATCACGGCGACGCCGGAAAGCCTGTCCAGATTGCGCGAAACGAAGCGCTGCTCGAGCGGGATGCCGAAGCCGACCCAAAGAATATCGGTCTTCGAGGCGACAATATCGGCAATGATTTCGTCCCCGCGACCCGGACTGAAATAACCATTATGGCGTCCCGAAAAGACGAGGCGCGGATAAAGCCTCTGCATTTCCTCGACCGCCGCACGGTTCACCTCTTCGGAACCGCCAAGGAAATAAAACCGGCTGCCCGTCTCTTCGGCGCGCTTGGCCACCGCATGGACGAGATCCGTCGTTGCAACCCGTTCTCTCAACGCCCGGGCACAGAACTTGCGGGAAAAGATCACCAGCGACATGCCATCGGCGTGAATCTGGTCCGCCTGCCGTAGCATGGCGTCGAATTCGCGGTCGTGGTGGCAGAGCGCGATGACCTGACCGTTTGCGGATGTCGAATAAAACGGCCTTGCACCCGGCGTACGCTCCGTCGTTGCACGCAGGATGAAATCCCGCGCGGTTTCATCGATGGTTGCGTCAGTAATGGGTAGGGACGCAAGAGAAATAACCGGCCAGGAATGACCAGTCTCCTCCGTCTGCGGCATCTCTCTCCCTGTCATAATCTGTCCGGCGTCCAAGATAGGCATCGTTTCATTGTTATGGGCACGCATATGCATAAAATAGAAGGCTTCAAACACTACGAAGAACTATCATTAATATTTTTATAAATCCTCCGCTTGAGGCGGGGAAATTGCACGCCCGCTGGTTGAATGACCTTCCCCTCGCCTATTTCCGTTTGGCGTCCGATGGTTTAATGGACGGAAACATCAATGACAAAGGTCCCGGCCATGGAAACCATTTCAATCGACAACCGCGGCGATTTCGGCCTCTGGGCAATAGAACGGGCGAAGGAAATCGTTGCCAACGAGGCGTCCGATCTCGCCGTTTCCGTCCGTGATGGCGACGAGGCAGGCATTCGCGATGCCGGCAATGCGCTGGGTGCGGCCATCGCCGCCGCTCTCCTTGAAGTTTATGATGGTCTGATCTCGGAAGAATAAGTCGGCGCGGGGTCCCAGGTTTAACGCGCCGCGGCTTCCGCATGATCGTCCCGGCGCAGATAACCCCACAGCCCGAGTGCGATCGCAATGGCGAGGCCGAGAAACAGGCCGCCAGCGCCGCCAGCGACGAGGAAGACCAGCTTGCCCGGCGGCCAGCTTCTGGAGTTCGGCGCAACCGGCTGCGAAATAACGCGGACATTGGTGGAATCGATCGATTGCTGTTCGGCGAGCTGGCGTGACCGGGTAAGATAGGTCTCATAGATCGCCGCTGCCGAGCGGGCGTCGCGCTCAAGATCCCTCAGCCGCACCTGCGCTTCGTTATCGGTAAAGACATTGGCACGCTCCGCCACGGCTTTCAGTCGCAGCGCATCGAGCGAGGAGCGCGCTTCGGCGACATTTGTCTTGGCTGCCTGCAGAATGCGCCGCGCCTCGTCGGCCATGCCGCGTTCCAGCATGGCCCGTTCCGCACCTGCAGTCGCCAGCCGCGGATGACGCGCGCCGTAGGTCAGCGTCATGGCTCCGATCTGCTGCTGCAGGGTGCTGTATTGCGCCCGGATCGTGTTCATGGTCTGGCTATCGAAAATCGCATCGCTTTGCGTGCGGTTCTGCGCGATTGCCGCCTCCATCTGCTTCAGCCGGGATTCTTCCTGGATGACGCGCTGCTGGGCCGCGAGAACCTGTGCATTGAGCTCACCGGAGGCCAGGTTGCTGACAAGCTGGCCATTATTCTCCTGCAGGCCGTTTTCGCGACGGAAATCGGCCACCCGCTTTTCAGCCGCAGTAACATTCTCGCGCATTTCCTCAAGCCGCTTCCTGAGATCGTCGACGACACGCTGGCTGCTGTCGGAGGTCGTCTGGAACAGCTCGGTTTCAAACGCCTTCACGATGGCCTTTGAGACCGTCACGGATTTGTCCGCATCATTGGTCCAGACGGAAAGCGTCACCACGAAGGAGCGTGGGTCGCGTTCCGCTGCGACCCGGTCGCCGAGGGAGCGGAGTGCACCGAGCCGGTTGTCGCCATCTTCCGGCCTGGATGAAAACATCGCCTTCAGCCGGGCGAGCGGCGGCGGGCTGATGAATTCCGGATCCTGATCGAGCTTCAGTTCCTCCACCACCCGCGCCAGTACGTTGCGCGACGTGATCGTGCGCAGCTTGCTTTCGACTTCGAGAATCTGCGTGTCACGCTGCTGGTTCGGCGAGAACACGCCGTCGTTGACAACGTTAAGATTGGAGGGATTGACGACGATATCCGTATAGGCCGTGTAGCGTGGCGGCGTCATATACGCATAGCTGAGCGCAGCCGCGACGCAGAGAATGATTGCTAGAACGATCCAGACGATGCCCCTGCGAAGCCAGATGAGGACGTCGTCAACGCCGATCCTGTCGATATGGCTGAGGCCCGGCAATGCTGCGGCCAGACTTCCGCTGGGCGACGACGCCTTCACCGGTCTCGCGGCCGGAGCGGGCTCGACGGCAGCCGCCGCCGGTTTCGGCTCGAGATGCTCTTTCAGCACCGTGCGTTCGAAAACCTCGTCGTCATCCACCAGATCATCCAGCAGGGAACCATGAGTTTTCGCGGCCGGCGCCGTTTTTTCATCGAGCGGACGTACCTGCTTATGTCCCGCCTTTTGAAGCCTGTACATCAGCCAATCCAACTCGAACGAACCAAAAAAAGCCGGCAACTGATGATCCTCATCGTCGCCATAGCCGCTATCGACGGACAAGTTTAAATATGACGGGTGAATTTTAGGTTACCCGCATCATTGCCGTCATCATCGCCTATTCGCGGCCTCCAGGGAAGGGGAGGATTGACGTGAATGGATCGATACGGTTCTTTCAAGCGTTACATTTTTGAACTATCCATTTGGCCCTCAAGGATTTTACGGAAGCGGAGTTGAGAATGAGCCTGAAATTTGGAACGAGCGGCCTTCGTGGCCTCTCCGTCGATCTGAAAGGAAAAGCGTCGGCCGTCTATGCCACGGCATTTGCGAGGCACCTTCTCACATCGGGCCAGGCAAAGGCGGGCGACCCCATTCTCGTTGGCCGCGATTTCCGCGATTCGAGCCCCGATGTGTCCGCCACCTGCATCGCGGCGTTGAAAAAGGCAGGCCTCACGCCGTTCGATTGCGGCACGGTGCCCACCCCGGCTCTGGCGCTTTATGCTCTGTCGCTGAAGGCGGGCGCGCTGATGATCACGGGCTCCCACATCCCGGCCGACCGCAACGGCATCAAGTTCTACCGCCCGGATGGCGAAATCGACAAGCAGGACGAGACGGCCATCGCAGCCCTCGCCGCCGAAATCGAAGCGGAAGGCATCAGCGACGAAACGGCGACTGCCGAAGACCATTCCGCCATCGCAGCCGAACTATTCTACGAGCGCAACATCGCGCTGCTGCCGGAAAAGGCTCTCTCAGGCCTCAAGATCGGTGTTTACCAGCATAGCACGGTGGCGCGCGATCTCTTTGTCGACGTTCTCGCCCATTACGGCGCCGATGTCGTTCCGCTCGGCCGCTCGGAGACCTTCATCCCCGTCGATACGGAGGCGGTCTCGCCGGAGACGCTTTCGCTTCTCAAAAAATGGGCTCCTGAGCACAGTCTCGACGCCATTGTTTCCGCCGATGGCGACGGTGACCGTCCCCTGCTGGCCGATGAAAGGGGCGTACCGCTGCGCGGCGACCTCATTGGCCTCATCACCGCCAATTTCCTTGGCGCAGGCGTCGTTGTCACCCCTGTAACGTCCAATTCCGGCATCGAGGCCAATGGTTCCTTTGAGGTCGTTCGTACGAAGGTTGGCTCGCCTTTCGTCATTGCCGGCATGGCAGACGCCCTTTCAGCCGGCAAGAACGGCGTGATGGGCTTCGAGGCGAATGGCGGCCTGCTGACGGCCTCTTCCTTCACGCTCAACGGCAGGCCCCTCTCGCCGCTGCCCACGCGTGACAGCTTCCTGCCCGTTCTCGCCGTGCTGCTTCTTTCGTCGGAGCAGAAAAAACCGCTGTCGCAAATCGCCGCCGCCTATAACCTTCCGGTCGCCGCCGCCGACCGCCTGGAAAATTTCGCGCAGGAAAAGAGCGCCGCCCTGATGGCGCATCTGCGCGCCTCGCGCACCAATCTCGAAGCCTTCCTCGCCCCGGTTGGCACGGTGAAAGGCCTGAGCGACATCGACGGCCTGCGCGTGTCATTGACCGACGGCAGCACCATCCACTTCCGCCCCTCCGGTAACGCGCCGGAAATGCGCTGCTACGTCGAAGCTGCCAATCAGGATGAGGCCGAGACGCTTTTGAGCAAGGGGCTCGACCTTATCCGAAATTTTGGATGAGAGTGGATGCCGCATACGCGATGGTGTAGACTGCTTGTATGAAGAAAGCGGACGCCATCAGCAAACTCAAGCAACACGCCCAAGCGGTGGAAAGCATGGGCGCAACCTCGCTTTATCTTTTTGGCTCGACGGCCCGTGATGAAGCCATTGCCTCGAGCGACCTGGATATTTTCATTGACTATGATCCGGGTCGCCGTTTCTCATTGCTCGATCTCGTCGGTATCAAGCAGTTTCTGGAAGAGGAATTGGCGGTGGAAGTGGACGTGACGACACGCAATAGCCTGCACCCGCTGCTCCGCAATGACATCGAACAATCCGCGGTGCGGATATTTTGATGGCCGCACGTAAGGTCGAGCCTGTTCTTGCCGAAATTCTGGAAGCCATAAACGGCATTGAAAACCATACTGCAGGTCTGTCACTTGCTGATTTCAAGCAAAATTGGCTTCTCAAACTTGCTGTGCAGCGCGCTCTGGAAATAGTTTCCGAGGCATCCCGCCACCTACCCGAAGACTTGCTGGAGCTGGCGCCGGATGTCCCGTGGAAGCAGGTTCGCGGTATCGGTAATATTTTGCGTCATGAATACCACAAAATCGCTGACGACATCGTTTGGGCGGTTGTCACCGACTATGTGGCACCGCTTAAAACTGCTGTTGAGACTATCCGACGATCCATCGAAAGTGAAAACTGAGTACTTTTCGGTGTGATGTCCGAAATGTCGCACCCTGCCCGTGCCTGTTGCTCTTCCGGCTCCACGGAGCGATAAGAGCCGGAGGGCCACGAGAGGCGGATTATGACCGGCGAAACCATTACCCTTTATGAAGCGATCGGTGGCGATGCGACCGTCAGGGCGCTCACCCGGCGCTTCTATCAACTGATGGATACCCTGCCGGAAGCAGCCCGCTGCCGCGCTATCCACCCGGCCGATCTTTCCGGCAGCGAAGCGAAGTTCTACGATTACCTGACCGGATATCTTGGCGGACCGCCGGTCTACGTCGAGAAGCACGGCCACCCGATGCTGCGCCGCCGCCATTTCGTCGCCCCCATCGGCCCTGCCGAGCGGGATGAATGGCTGCTCTGCTTCCGCCGCGCCATGGAGGAGACGATCGAAAATCCCAAGCTGCGCGACATCATATGGCCCCCGATCGAGAGGCTCGCCTTTCACATGCAGAACCGGGAGGCGGACAGCCAATGAACACGCAGAACGCGATCATAGCGACCGTGCCCGGGGCCAGATTACGGGCCTTCATTCTGTTGCTGGGCAGCCTGCTGGGTGCTGCCGGCGTCATGCTTGCCGCCGCTGCCACCCATACCGGCGAAACCTATATGCTCGGTAATGCTTCCGCCATGGCGCTGGCGCATGCGCCGGTTCTTATCGCGCTCCATATCGGTGCGGATCGCATCAGGACCGCCATTCCGGCGGGCTTGATCCTCGGTCTCGGCACGGCGATCTTCGCCGGCGATCTCGTTATCAGGCATTTTTCCGGCCATAGCCTGTTTCCATACGCTGCGCCCCTGGGCGGCATCGGCATGATCGCGGGTTGGCTGGTGTTGTGCGCGGGAGCGTTTCTGAAGCCGAAAGGCTGATTGTTTTAGGGCATCTGCATCGTGACCCGGAGTGCGAGCGGAGCTCCCTCACACCTGGCGCCATCTTGCCCTCTCGGCAAGGATTTGACGCTAACCACGCGTCCAGCGAAACGGCAGAATGTTGCGGCCTTTTTCAGCCGCCACACCTGTTTGAAAGGCCGTCGTTTCACCCGGCTGGCGGGCGCGCTGATGAGGAAAGGTCACCACATTGCCGCCGCTTCCGGCAGCGCGGCTGCGTCTTTCGCGTTCGCCGATGATGTCATAAAATTCCGTCGTGGCCGGATCGCTCGCCTGTTCGGCCATCTTGTGCAGTTCCACACCACACGGCCTGTCCGCCGTGCGGTGCTCGTCCGGAAAATTATTGCGCTCGTCGCTCATCGCTGGGGCTCCGTTCATTCATCGTCTGAAGCGCCCGCTCCAGACTGGATTTGCTGCCATTGCGCAGCGGAATGAACGTCTTGCCGAACTTCTTGCAACCGGACTTCACCCGCAGACACGCATCGTGGCTGATACAGTCGATCGGGCAGAAAACGCAGTCGACGGAAGGAAGCACGGTATCGATGCGCGAAACCGCCTCACGCAGGCCGCCGTCGTGGTGGATCAGTTCGGCGCCGAAATTGCTGGCGATCTGGCGAAGATGGGCAACCTGACAGTCACGGCCGCCGACATAAAGAAAGCTTTTCGGACCGGAAAGCTGCTGTTCGGCCACGTCCCGCTCGGTCTGGGGAGCGCCTTTGCCCTGCTTGCCGCCACGTTCGGCCTTCTTCTTTTCCTTGCGTGCCATTCCCTCACCTGCCGGTTGGTTTTTGATACCCCGATATCGGGCCCCGACGTTCGGGATGCCGGCAACATAATAAAGATGAGTTTTGGAGTAAAGTATAAAGGTGATAAATTTCCTCATGTTTTTATGCGGAGGGCTTATCACATAATCGCGAGAAGCAGGCCGATCAGCCGTTTATCCGCAACCCGCCCATGAAAAGCTGTTCCAGATGGCGGGCCGCGTCTTCGAAACGTCCCTCGCCGCCATTCTTGTCGCCCAGCACCGCCCGCACCTGTACATCGAAATCGGCATAGTGCTGGGTGGTCGACCAGATCGAGAAAATGAGGTGGTAAGGGTCACATTTGGCCATCCGCCCGGCCTTCACCCAGGCGCGGATCACCTCGGCCTTCTCATCCACCAGCTGTTTCAACGGGCCTTTCAATTCATCTTCGATATGCGGCGCGCCTTGCAGTATTTCGTTCGCAAACAGCCGGCTTTCGCGCGGGAAATCGCGCGACATTTCCAGCTTGCGGCGAATATAGGAGCGGATCTCGCTTTCAGGATTACCCTCGGCATTGAAAGCGCGCAGCGGGTCGAGCCACGTGTCCAGCACCCGCTCGATCAGGGCCCGATGCATCGCCTCCTTGGTGCGGAAGTAATAAAGCACATTCGGCTTGGACATGCCGGCCGCTTCCGCAATCTGGTCGATGGTGGAGCCGCGGAACCCATTCGTGGAAAAAACACTGAGCGCGGCTTCAAGAATCGCTTCCTGCTTTTCCTCCTGAATGCGGGTCCGCTTCTGTGTTTTCGCTGCGCGCGGTATGGCCATTCTCAGCTCTCTGTTTCTTTTCAATGCAATTGCCGCTACAGTATGCTTAAAAAATAATCGACGTTCATAGCTTAGGCAAAATTACTGCGATTCGTCACAAAATCCCTTGCTGACACCATCGCGAATTTGCAATGTTTACCAGTCGGTCAATTTATCCATCATCGCCGCCACAAGGCAATGGCTGTTATCTTAACCGGCAAAAAAGGGAACGGCACAAGCTTTGCTTTGATAAAAACAAAACAGGTGAGGACGACACTTCATGACGGCGGGTAAGAACTTGACGGTTAATGGCGACCGTCTGTGGGATAGTCTGATGGATATGGCGAAGATTGGCCCCGGCATTGCCGGCGGCAATAATCGCCGCACGTTGACGGATGAGGATGCGGAAGGCCGCCGCCTTTTTCAGCGCTGGTGCGAAGCGGCAGGCCTGACGATGGGCGTCGACCGCATGGGCACCATGTTCGCCACCCGCGCCGGCGAGGACCCGGACGCGCTCCCCGTTTATATTGGCAGCCATCTCGATACCCAGCCGACCGGCGGCAAATATGACGGCGTGCTTGGCGTGCTGGCCGGTCTGGAAGTCGTGCGCAGCCTGAACGACCTCAATATCCGCACGAAACACCCCATTGTCGTCACCAACTGGTCGAACGAGGAAGGCGCCCGCTTTGCGCCTGCCATGCTGGCGTCGGGGGTCTTCGCCGGCATTCACGATCTCGATTACGCCTATAGCCGCACGGATACCGACGGCAAGACCTATGGTGAGGAGCTGAAACGTATCGGCTGGCTGGGTGAGGAAGAGGTCGGCGCGCGCAAGATGCACGCCTATTTCGAATATCACATCGAACAGGGCCCGATCTTGGAGGCCGAAAACAAGCAGATCGGCGTCGTCACCCATTGCCAGGGCCTGTGGTGGCTTGAGGTGACGCTGACCGGCAAGGAAGCCCATACCGGCTCCACCCCGATGGCCATGCGCGTTAATGCCGGCCTTGCTGCCGCGCGCATCCTCGAAAAGGTGCAGGAAGTGGCGATGGCCCACCAGCCGGGAGCCGTCGCCGGCGTCGGCCAGATGATCTTCACGCCCAATTCCCGCAATGTGCTGCCCGGCAAGGTGGTCTTCACCATCGACCTCAGAACCCCCTCGCAGGCAAAGCTCGACAGCATGCGCGCCATCTTCGAACGCGAGGTGCCCGCCATCGCCGAAGAACTCGGCGTCGGCTGCTCGATCGAAGCCATCGGCCATTTCGACCCCGTCACCTTCGATCCTATCCTCGTCGGCCGCGTACGCTCCGCCGCCGAAAGACTGGGCTACAGCCACATGGACATCATCTCCGGCGCCGGCCACGACGCCTGCTGGACGGCCAGAGTCGCCCCCTCCACCATGATCTTCTGCCCCTGCGTGGACGGGCTTTCCCACAACGAGGCCG
This sequence comes from Agrobacterium sp. 5Ca39, assembly GCF_055382365.1. Taxonomy (NCBI): domain Bacteria; kingdom Pseudomonadati; phylum Pseudomonadota; class Alphaproteobacteria; order Hyphomicrobiales; family Rhizobiaceae; genus Agrobacterium; species Agrobacterium sp. 5Ca39. The sequence goes on from NZ_AP026436.1 coordinate 1,999,439, forward strand.
AAGAAATTTCACCCGAATGGGCAAAGGCCGGCTGCGACGTGCTGTTGCATGCGGTGCTGGAGACTGCGGAGATCGTTGAATGACCGCCACCATCATCAAGAACGGTACCATCGTCACCGCCGATCTCACCTACAAGGCCGACATCAGGATCGAAGACGGCAGAATCACCGAGATCGGCCCTGATCTCACCGGCGGCACCGTGCTGGATGCCACCGGATGTTACGTGATGCCCGGCGGCATCGATCCGCATGTGCATCTGGAAATGCCCTTCATGGGCACCTATTCCGCCGATGATTTCGAGAGCGGCACGCGGGCGGCGCTTTCCGGCGGCACGACCATGGTGGTGGATTTCTGCCTGCCGGAGCCGGGGCAATCGCTTCTCGATGCCCTGCAACGCTGGGACAACAAGGCGACGCGCGCCAATTGCGATTACTCCTTCCACATGGCCGTCACCTGGTGGGGCGAACAGGTCTTCGATGAGATGAAGACGGTGGTTCAGGAAAAGGGCATCAACTCCTTCAAGCACTTCATGGCCTATAAAGGCGCGCTGATGGTGAATGACGACGAGATGTTCGCCTCCTTCTCGCGCTGCGCGGAGCTCGGCGCCATTCCCTTCGTGCATGCGGAAAACGGCGATATCGTCGCGCAGATGCAGGAAAAACTGATGGCGGAAGGCAATGTCGGGCCGGAAGCGCACGCCTATTCCCGCCCGCCCTCCGTCGAAGGCGAGGCGACCAACCGCGCCATCATCATCGCCGATATGGCCGGTGCGCCGCTTTACGTCGTCCACACCTCCTGCGAACAGGCGCATGAAGCCATCCGCCGCGCCCGGCAAAACGGCATGCGGGTTTATGGCGAGCCGCTGATTCAGCACCTGATCCTCGACGAAGGTGAATATGCCAATCCCGACTGGGATCACGCCGCCCGCCGCGTCATGTCACCGCCCTTCCGCAACCGTCAGCATCAGGACAGCCTCTGGGCGGGTCTGGCCTCCGGCTCGCTGCAATGTGTGGCGACCGATCATTGCGCCTTCACGACCGAGCAGAAACGCTTCGGCCTCGGTGATTTCCGCAAGATCCCGAACGGCACCGGCGGGCTGGAAGACCGCATGCCGCTGCTCTGGACCCATGGCGTGGCAACCGGCCGGCTGACGATGAACGAGTTCGTCGCCGTCACTTCCACCAACATCGCCAAGATTCTCAATATCTATCCGAGGAAAGGCGCGATCCTCGTCGGCAGCGACGCCGATATCGTCGTCTGGGACCCGGCGCTTACAAAGACCATCAGTGCGGCAAACCAGCAATCGGCCATCGATTACAACGTGTTCGAAGGGCAGAAGGTAAAGGGTCTGCCGCGCTACACGCTCTCGCGCGGGCTGGTGAGCGTTGAGGAAGGCACCATCGAGACACAGCCCGGCCACGGCCAGTTCATCGCCCGCGATCCCTATCCGGCCGTCAGCCAGGCGCTTTCCACCTGGAAGGAGCTCGTATCGCCACGCAAGGTGGAACGCACAGGCATTCCGGCATCGGGCGTGTGATCATGAGCGAGCCGAAACGCGAAATCCTCATCGCCGCCGCCATTCTCCTCAACGAGAAGCGGCAGATGCTCGTGGTGCGCAAGCGCGGCACCACGCAGTTCATGCAGCCGGGCGGCAAGATCGATCCAGGCGAAACGCCGGAACAGGCGCTTCACCGCGAGCTGGCCGAGGAAATCGGCCTGACGCTGCCCGAAAATGCCGCGCGTTATGAAGGCATCTTTCGCGAGGAAGCCGCCAATGAGCCGGGCGCTGATGTCGTCGCCCATGCCTTTACCGCCAGGCTTCATTCCGAGGTCACCCCGCAGGCGGAAATCGAGGAAGTCCGCTGGCTCGATCTCGACCGCACCCCCGGCGTCACCATCGCCAGACTGACGGAAACCCAGATGCTGCCGCTGGCGCGCGCCGCACTTACGGAAAGTGAAACCAAGCCGCGATGAACCAGGCCTCTTCCTATTCCGTCGTTTCCGCCAGAAAACTGGGCCTCACTTTCGAAACGGGGGACGGCCCGGTTCACGCGCTGTCCAATGTCGATCTCGACGTGAAAAAGGGCGACTTCGTCTCCTTCATCGGCCCTTCCGGCTGCGGCAAGACGACCTTTCTGCGGGTCATCGCCGATCTCGAAAAACACACGTCCGGTGAGATCACCGTCAACGGCACCACGCCGGAAAATGCCCGCAAGGACCGGTCCTACGGCTACGTCTTTCAGGCCGCCGCGCTCTATCCATGGCGCAGCATCGAAAAGAACATCGCCCTGCCGCTCGAAATCATGGGTTACAGCAAGGCCGAGCAGCGCGAGCGCATCGACCGCACCATGGACCTCGTCAACCTCAACGGCTTCGGCAAGAAATACCCCTGGCAGCTTTCCGGCGGCATGCAGCAGCGCGCCTCCATCGCCCGTGCGCTCGCCTTCGATGCCGACCTGCTTCTGATGGACGAGCCCTTCGGCGCGCTGGACGAGATCGTACGCGATCATCTGAACGAACAGCTGCTGAAACTCTGGGATACGACCGGCAAGACCATCTGTTTCGTCACCCACTCGATTCCGGAAGCGGTTTATCTCTCGACCAAGATCGTCGTGATGTCGCCGCGGCCGGGCCGGGTGACCGATGTGATTGAATCCACTTTGCCGCGGGAAAGGCCGCTGGAAATCAGGGAGACGCCGGAGTTTCTGGCGATTGCGCACCGGGTGCGTGAGGGGTTGAAGGCGGGGCACAGCTATGAGGGGTGATGCTGGAAAAGACGCCGTTGCGGCAGGTTTTACCCCCCTCTGTCCTGCCGGACATCTCCCCCACAAGGAGGGAGATCGGCAAGGAGCGCTACCAATGCTCTTTCCACAGGCGTTGAGATGGCCGCGACCATGCCACGAGTCGATCTCCCCCCTTGTGGGGGAGATGCCTGGCAGGGCAGAGGGGGGTAAGCCTCACCCACAGGTCACCGCTAATCATCACCCTCGATGCACGCAGCGGAGCAAAACCCCATGACCCTCCTCCGCCACCGCGTCCTCCCGATCCTCACCGTCCTCCTCGCCATTCTCATCCTCTGGCATCTCGCCGTCATTTACCTCAACATGCCCTTCGCCCGCGACCAGGCCACCCGCGCTGGCCAGACGCCGGGCTTCCTCGAACTCCTGCCGCAAACCTTCGCACAGGAGCGCCCGGTCCTCCCCGCGCCGCATCAGATCATCGCGGAACTCTGGGATACCACCGTCAACAAGGCCGTCACCTCCAAGCGCAGCCTCGTCTACCACGCCGGCGTCACGCTTTCGGCCACGCTGCTCGGTTTCGCCATCGGCGCGGTGCTGGGAATCCTGCTGGCGGTCGCGATCATCCATAACCGCGCCATGGACCGCTCCGTCATGCCGTGGATCATTGCCAGCCAGACGATCCCCATTCTCGCCATCGCGCCGATGATCATCGTTGTCCTGAACTCCATCGGCATTTCCGGACTGCTGCCGAAGGCGCTGATCTCGACCTATCTCTCTTTCTTCCCCATCGTCGTCGGCATGGTGAAGGGCTTAAGAAGCCCCGAAACCCTGCAGCTTGACCTGATGCACACCTATAATGCCTCACCGGCGCAGATCTTCTGGAAGCTGCGCTGGCCCGCCGCCCTGCCCTATCTCTTCACATCGCTGAAGATCGCCATCGCCATCGCGCTTGTCGGCGCCATCGTCGGTGAATTGCCGACAGGCGCTGTTGCGGGTCTCGGCGCGAGACTGCTCTCCGGTTCCTATTATGGCCAGACGGTGCAGATATGGGCGGCGCTGTTCATGGCAGCCGGTGTCGCCGCCATTCTGGTATCGATCATCGGCGTCGCCCATGCCGCCGTCCTCAAGCGAATGGGAGCACGGCCATGACGAACCCCGGCTGGTTTATCGGCGCTATCCTGTTCTGGCTTGCGGCCTGGGCCTTCAACGAATGGCTGGTACGCCAGGCCTTTATTTCCCAGACAGCGAAACGCATAAGTCGCCTCGCCGTGCCGCTGCTGTTCGGCCTTGCCATTCTGGTTCTCTGGGAAGGGGTGGTCCGCGGATTTTCCGTGCCGCCCATCCTGCTGCCGGCGCCGAGCGCCATTCTCGCCCGCCTTCTCGGCTCACTGCCGATCCTCTGGGCGGATTTCCGCCAGACCTTCATCAAATCCGTACTGACGGGTTACATCCTTGGCTGCGGCCTCGGGTTCCTCGTCGCCATCCTCATTGATCGGTCGCCTTTCCTGCAACGCGGTCTTCTGCCCATCGGCAATTTCGTCTCCGCCCTTCCGGTCGTCGGCGTGGCACCCATCATGGTGATGTGGTTCGGTTTCGACTGGCAGTCGAAAGTCGCCGTCGTCGTCATCATGACCTTCTTCCCGATGCTGGTGAACACGGTGCAGGGGCTTGCCGCCGCCAGCCACATGGAGCGCGACCTGATGCGCACCTATGCTGCCGGCTGGTGGCCGACGCTGATAAAGCTGCGCCTGCCCGCCGCCTGGCCCTTCATCTTCAACGCGCTGAAGATCAATTCCACGCTCGCCCTGATCGGCGCCATCGTCGCGGAATTCTTCGGCACGCCCATCGTCGGCATGGGTTTCCGCATCTCGGCGGAAATGGGCCGCAGCAATGTCGATATGGTCTGGGCCGAGATTGCCGTGGCGGCGCTCGCAGGTTCGGGCTTTTACGGTCTTGTGGCGCTCGCAGAACGGGCCGTCACCTTCTGGCATCCGTCCGTCCGTGGGGGACGAACGTAAATAACGAAAAAGGGAACAGCGATGAAAATGAAACTTGCATCCATGCTTCTTGCCGGGGCGTCACTGCTGACCGCATTTAGCGCTCAGGCCGCCGACAAGATCACCCTGCAGCTGAAATGGGTCACCCAGGCGCAGTTCGCCGGATATTACGTCGCCAAGGACAAGGGCTTTTATGAAGCCGAAGGCCTGGATGTCGACATAAAGCCCGGCGGCCCGGATATTGCGCCCGCGCAGGTTCTGGCCGGCGGCGGGGCCGACGTCATCGTCGACTGGATGCCGTCTGCGCTTGCCACGCGTGAAAAGGGCGTGCCGCTGGTCAATATCGCCCAGCCATTCAAATCATCGGGCATGATGCTGACCTGCCTGAAGGAAACCGGCATCAAGAAGCCCGAGGATCTCAAGGGCAAGACGCTGGGCGTCTGGTTCTTCGGCAATGAATATCCATTCCTGTCGTGGATGGCGCATCTGAAAATCCCGACCACCGGCGGCGCCGATGGCGTGACCGTGCTGAAGCAGGGTTTCAACGTCGATCCGCTACTGCAGAAACAGGCCGCCTGCATTTCGACGATGACCTATAATGAATATGGCCAGGTCCTCGATGCCGGCATCAAGCCTGATGACCTCGTCACCTTCAAATATGAAGACGAAGGCGTGGCGACGCTGGAAGACGGGCTCTACGTTCTAGAAGACAAGCTGAAGGACGCCAAGTTCAAGGAGGACATGGTCAAATTCGTCCGTGCCTCCATGAAGGGCTGGAAATGGGCCGAGGAAAACCCTGACGAGGCCGCCGATATCGTTCTCGAAAACGACGCCTCCGGCGCGCAGACCGAAAAGCACCAGAAGCGCATGATGGGCGAAGTGGCAAAGCTGACGGCCGGCTCGAAGGGCGCTCTCGACAAGGCGGATTACGAGCGAACAGTGAAGACCCTGCTCGGCGGCGGCTCCGACCCCGTTATCACCAAGGAGCCCTCGGGCGCATATACGACCGAAATTACCGACGCTGCGTTGAAGTAGGCGCGGGCGGGAAGATAGGATCGCGCGGCGTTGACCGCGCGATTTTCTTGAATGACAACCTCTCTTCCGTCATCCTCAGGCTTGACCCGAGGATCTACCGACGTTTCGATTGCGGCGATGTGCCTGGATCCGCGTCAAGCCCGAGGATGACGGCGTATTAAGCGTTCTCAGAACTCCAGGCCGCGTCACGCATTGGTAACCCATCAAACCAATTACAACACCTCGACCTATACAAAAATGTATATCAACCCTCGTGGCTATGCGGATTGATTTGCACGACAACAAGAATTACAGTCCCGCCCACAAGACTGCCAAATTTGATCTTGTAGAAAAAGCACAGGGCAAAGGTGCTTGAGATTCGCGTTGAGGGGCGTTCGAATCGGGAGGATCGAAAAGGGAGTATTGTGATCCCTTGTTTCACATTCGCCATCGCATGACCTTTTAAGATACGGGCCGCAGCCTGCAGGACATGTGAGCGGATATTGCGCGAGCCAAGACATATGCAGCATAAAGTCACGTTTAACCGTATTCTTTTCCTTCTTCTTCTGTCCGCAACGGCGCTTCCCCTTCCAGCAGCCGCGGAGGGAGAGGCACAGGCGCCGGTGAAACAGCAGAACGTGCCCTCGATCATCGTCGCGCATGTCGCAAAGCGCGACCTCGTTGACCGTGTTATCGCGACAGGCACAATCCGCCCGGTGGACGAAATCTACGTCCAGCCCTTGGTCGACGGCCTGTCGATCGACACGTTGAACGCCGATATCGGCGACCGGGTGGCGGCGAATGCGGTTCTGGCCGTCCTGTCCTCCGATAGCCTCGTCCTGCAAAAGAGCCAGCTCGAAGCCAACAAGGCCAAGGCCGAAGCTTCCGTCACCCAGTCCAAGGCGCAGGTGCTGGAGGCGCAGGCCAATCTGGCCGACGCCCTTCGCCAGCGCGACCGCGCCGCCAAGCTCAGCCAGACCGGTTCAGGCTCCATTTCCGAAACGGAAAAGACCGAAGCCCTCGCGCAGGTGGCGCAGGCTCGCCTCGATGCGGCCAAGCAGGCCGTTTCCGCCGGCGAAGCCGACATCAAGGTGGTTGACGCGCAGATCGCCGATATCGATCTCAAGCTCACGCGCACCGGCGTGAAAACCCCGGTCGCCGGCATCGTTTCAGCCAAGAACGCCAAGGTGGGCGCGATTGCCAGCGGCGCCGGAAACCCGCTTTTCACCGTCATCAAGGACGGCGCCATCGAACTTGTTGCCGATCTTTCCGAAACCGACATTCAAAACGTGAAAGTCGGCCAGAAAGCCTATTTGACGGTTGCTGGCGGAAGAGCGAAAATAGAAGGCAAGGTGCGCCTCGTTTCGCCGACCGTCGATCCGACGACGCGCCTCGGTTCCGTGCATGTGGTGCTGCCGGAAAACAGCCCGGCGCGATCGGGCATGTATGCCAGCGCAGAGATCGTGATCGAGGAGACGAACGCGCTCGCCTTGCCGCTCTCGGCTGTCACTTCCGGGCGTGAAGGCTCGACCGCCCGCAAGGTGGAGGGCGACGTCGTCAAGCAGGTGAAGATCGAGACCGGCATAGAAGACGGTGGATTCATCGAGATCGTCAGCGGCCTTGCCGCTGGAGACAAGGTTGTCGAGAAAGCTGGAGCATTCGTGCGTGATGGTGACCGGATAAGACCGGTGGAAGCCCAGACGGCTGCGTCCAACTGACTGAGGGAATGAAATGAACTTCTCCGCATGGTCAATCCGTAACCCGATTGCGCCGCTTCTCGGCTTCGCGCTTTTGATGATGCTCGGCATGCAGGCGTTCAATACGCTGCCGATCACCCGTTTTCCGAATATCGACGTGCCTGTCGTCGCCGTCACCGTGACCCAGAGCGGGGCTTCGCCCTCCGAACTGGAGATGCAGGTGACGAAGGAGATCGAGGACGCCGTTGCCGCCATCAGTGGCGTCGACGAAATTCAGTCCACCGTGGTCGACGGCCAGTCGACGACAACGGTCGTGTTCCGCATCGAAAAACCGACGGAAGAAGCGGTTCAGGACACCAAGGACGCCATCGACAAGATCCGCAGCGATCTTCCCTCCGATATCGAAGTGCCAGTCGTCAGCAAGATCGACGTCGAGGGACAGGCGATCCAGACCTTCGCCGTTTCTTCGCCGAACATGACGCTGGAGGAACTGTCCTGGTTCGTGGATGACACGATCAAGCGCTCGCTGCAGGGCCAGTCCGGCATCGGCAAGGTCGACCGTTACGGCGGCGCGGACCGCGAGGTGCGCGTTTCGCTCAGCCCCGAAAAGCTCGATGCCTATGGCATCACCGCGACAGAGGTGAACAGCCAGCTGCGCGGCACCAATATCGACCTCGGCTCCGGCCGCGGCCAGGTGGGCGGCAACGAGCAGACCATCCGCACGCTGGGCGATACACGCGATGTAAGCCAGCTTGCCAACACCACGATTGCGCTTTCCAACGGCCGCTTCGTCAAGCTTTCCGAACTCGGCACGGTTACGGACACATATGAAGAGCAGAAGTCCTTCTCGCGCTTCAACGGCAATCCCGCCGTCACCTTTGCGGTGTTCCGCTCCAAGGGCGCGAGCGAGGTTTCGGTCGCCGAAACCGTCGCGCAAAGTCTCGATCAGGTCCGCAAGGACCACCCCGATGTCTCGATCGAGATGGTCGATGACGCCGTCTATTTCACCTATGGCAACTACAAGGCCGCACTAGACACGCTGATCGAAGGCGCGATCCTCGCCGTTATCGTGGTCCTTCTCTTCCTCCGGAACTGGCGCGCGACACTGATCGCCGCCGTGGCGCTGCCGCTTTCCGCGATCCCGACCTTCTGGATCATGGATATCATGGGCTTTTCGCTCAACCTCGTCAGCTTCCTCGCGCTTACGCTCGCCACGGGTATTCTCGTGGATGACGCCATCGTGGAAATCGAGAACATCGCCCGCCATATCAAGATGGGCAAGACGCCGTATCGCGCGGCCCTCGAAGCAGCCGATGAAATCGGACTTGCCGTCATCGCGACCAGCTTCACCATCATCGCCGTCTTTGTGCCCGTCTCGTTCATGCCGGGTATTCCGGGCCAGTACTTCATCCAGTTCGGCCTCACTGTCGCCTTCTCTGTATTCTTCTCGCTGGCAGTGGCCCGTCTCATCACGCCCCTGATGGCGGCCTATCTGATGCGCGCCGAAGACGCGATGGACGATCACCACGACAATGACGGCAGGCTGATGAAGGCCTATACGCGCATGGTGACCGCCACCACACGGAAATGGTGGGCGCGTTATCTCACGCTATTGGGAGCGATTGCCTTCCTCATCGCCTCAGTGATGCTGTTGAGCCAGGTCCCCGGCAGCTTCCTGCCGCCTGATGACGCCTCGCGCGTCACCCTGTCCGTTGAACTGCCGCCCAATGCGACGCTGGATGAGACCGACCGCACGACGACGCAGATCTACCAGGCGATCCGTGACATCAACGGCGTGGAAAGCGTCTTCATCCTCGGTGGTGCTTCGCCCAAGGGGGACCTGGAGCTGCGCCGCGCCACCGTCAATGTCATCCTTGAGCATATCGATCACTCGCTGCTGAAAACGCTCGTCAACAAGGGGCTCGGCTCCATTCCGCTCATCGGCCAATATCTTCCCAAGCTGGAGGAGAAGGGCCGTACACGTCCGCAATGGGATGTCGAGCGGGATATTTTCGCGCAGGTGCGTGGCATTGCGGATGTCCGCATCATCAAGCTGAACGACCGCGCGGAACGCGAGCTTTCCTTCAACTTCCTTTCAACCAACGAGAAGGATCTGAACGACGCCGTGGGCATTCTCGAAAGCCGCCTGCGCGCTTCGCCCATCCTTGCCAATGTCAGCTCGGAAGGCGCTCTGCCCCGTCCCGAATTGCAGATCCGCCCGCGCAAGGATGAGATCGCCCGCCTGGGCATCACGCCGCAGCAGATTTCGCAGACCGTGCGCGTCGCCACCATCGGTGATATCGATGCGCAGCTGACGAAAATCTCGCTGGATGACCGGCAGATCCCGATCCGCGTGCAGGCTTCGCTCGATACCCGCCGCGATCTCGCCACCATCCGCGCCTTGAAGATCAAGACCGCCTCCGGTTCGCTGGTGCCGCTCTACAGCGTGGCCGATATTGATTACTCGGAAGGCCCGAGCTCGATCAAGCGCAACGACCGCAACCGCGTCGTCTCCATCGGCTCGGATGTGCCTTTCGGCACGGCGCTCGATACGTCGACGGCCGAGTTCAAGCGCATCGTTTCGGAAACCAACCTGCCGGCAAGCGTTCGGCTTGCCGAAAGCGGTGACGCCAAGGTGCAGGGCGAAATGCAGCAGGGCTTCGTCAACGCCATGCTGCTTGGCCTTATGCTGGTGCTGGTCGTGCTCATCCTGCTGTTCAAGGATGTCATCCAGCCCTTCACAATCCTGTTCTCGCTGCCGCTTGCCATCGGCGGTGTGGCCGTCGCGCTCATCATCACCCAGAACGCGCTCTCCATGCCGGTTCTCATCGGCATTCTGATGCTGATGGGCATCGTGACCAAGAACGCCATCCTGCTGGTGGATTTCGCCATCGAAATGCGCCGTCACGGCATGGAGCGGGTGCATGCCATGGTGGAGGCGGGACGCAAGCGCGCCCGCCCGATCATCATGACCTCCATCGCCATGTCGGCGGGCATGCTGCCCTCCGCGCTCGGCGTCGGCGAAGGCGGTTCGTTCCGCGCACCGATGGCGATTGCCGTCATCGGCGGCATCATCGTTTCCACGGTGCTGTCGCTGATCGTGGTGCCGGCCTTCTTCCTGATCATGGACGACCTGTCGCGTCTGCTCGCCCACCTCTTCGGCCGTTTCGTCGGCAAGAAGGAAGAGGAGGAGGAGGCCCTCTCCAACGAGAAACTCTCGGAGATCGCCCGCGAAAACAGCCTCGCGCTTTCCTCGCTGGAGGCACGGGTGGCCAGTATGGAAAAGGGCAGCGGCGACAAGGCCGCGGACAAGGGCAGCAATATATTGCGACTGCCGCCGCTTGCCGCCGAGTGAGTGCTGCAGCTTGAAGATTGAGACGCCGGGTCATGTGCCTGGCGTTTCCATATACTTTGGGAGAGCACGACATCGCGGTGCCCCCTCATCCCGCTGCCGCGGACTTCTCCCCTCGGGGAGAAGAAATATGCCGCATGCGCTCGCTCCATATTTCCCTTGTGATTGGAAGCATGAGCAGCCCCATCATTTCCTTCCTCACAACGGCCGCACTCCCGTTTGATCGAAATCAATTCGCTTTCCACCTGAACTGCTAGTCTCCCTCGCATCGGGAATTGCCGGTCGAGGAAAATGCGATGAGTTCAGTGCAGATGGGCGTGAGGGGCAAGGAACATCCCCGGTTTCGTATCGCTTCGGACAGCCCGGCAAAAGGTTTGAGCGGGAGCCGAATGGACGTGAACAAGACCGTGAAGCTGAGCAACAGGGACAGGAACATTCTGCTGCGTGCGCCCTTGATCGGGATCGCGGATGACGCGGTGGCGCTGAAGCTGATGGAGGCGGCGACCATCACCAATGTGAATGCCCGCCATGTGCTTTTTAAGGAAGGCGAACTGGCCCAGCATTTCTATTGCGTGCTGTCGGGTTATGTCAGGCTCTACCGGCTGGATAGGCACGGCCGCGAAGCGGACGTGCGCGTCAGCGGCCCCGGCGATACCTTCAATGAATGCCTGATCTTCGGTAGCGACACCTATCGTTACAGCGCGCAGGCGGCGGAAAGCTGCACCGTGGCGCGTTTCGAACTCACCAGGCTGCGCAGCCTGATCGATCAGGAACCGGCCATCGCCAAGGCCGTCATGCGCTGCCTGTCCAACAGCCTGCTGGCCGCCATGGACTGCGTTGCCAATGACCGCCTGCAGACGGCACCGCAGCGTGTTGCCCATTACCTCATCAATCAGGGCCCGCGCGACGCGACATCCTTCTCGCTGCGGTTGCCGTTCCAGAAAAGCCTGCTCGCCGGCAAGCTCGGCCTTGCGCCGGAGGCCCTCTCCCGCGCTTTCTCCACCCTGAAAAAGTCCGGCGTCACGGTGCGCGGTCGCATCGTCCAGGTCAATGACGTGGCGGCGCTGAAACAGATCTGAAAATACGGGGAGAGGACGAAGGGCGGGAGGCCATCAGGCATTCCGCCCTTCGGTGTATTGCACGGAAGTCATCCAGGCTGCGGTATAAAACCGAAACTGTCGCCCCGCCGCTCGACCGTAAAAAAGCCGCCGAGATGGCCGCCGGACACCAGCCAACCATGGTCAGCCGCCGCCGACAACGCTTCGAGACGCGTCGCGTGGGCGAGTTCGGAATCGATATCATAGACAAAAGCAATTCCGGGATCGGCCGCCTGCATGTCCCCGACATGCAGCACATCGCCCCATAACATCAAGCGCTTATCGTCTCTTCCTATGAGGTAAGCCATCTGTCCGGGCGTATGACCGGGCACCGCGATTGCCTCTATGTCCTCGGCAACCATCCCCACCGAGATCGGCCGCAACATCGCGCCGCAAATATCGATCAGGCGGGCAGCCAGATCGAAACCGCCCTGCCGGGCGGGCGGCAATGTCTTTCGCGCCTCTGCATTGGTGAAAAAGGCAAGATCGGCCTCCGGCACCCATATCTCCGCCTTGGGAAAATAAGGCCGGTCGCCATCGATGAGGCCCAGCGCGTGATCACCGTGAATATGGGTGAGGATGACACGGCTGACATCATCAGGCTGAATACCGGCGGCAATCATAGCCGCGCGGGCATGGCCATAGGCCTCGCCCCAGGCCGTGCCGCAGCCGGCATCGATCAGCCAGATGCCCTCAGGTCCCGAAAGCGTGAAGCAGTTGACGTCCATATCCACTGTTTCGCCGTGATGGCCGGCAAGGGCCGCAGCCAGCGCTTCGGCACCCTGGCGGTGAATGAGATGGCTGACCGGTGCCTTGTAGACACCGTCGACAAAACGGGAAACTTCGTAAGCGCCGAAACGGCGGGGCATCGTCATTGTTCAGAGACCGCCCTGCTCTTTCAGGAAACCGACGATGCGGTCCACGCCATCGCCCCGTTTCATGTCGGTAAACACGAACGGCATGGCGTTGCGCATGCGGGTCGCATCACTGTCCATGACGGTCAGATCGGCACCGACATAGGGCGCAAGGTCCTTCTTGTTGATGACGAGCAGGTCCGAACGGGTGATGCCTGGCCCGCCCTTGCGAGGAATTTCCTCACCCTGGCAGACGGAAATCACATAGATGGTGATATCGGCAAGATCAGGCGAAAAGGTCGCCGCGAGGTTATCACCACCGGATTCGATGAAGACCACGTCGAGATCGGGAAAGCGCTGGTTGAGCCCGGCAATCGCCTGCAGATTGATCGTGGCATCTTCGCGAATGGCCGTATGCGGGCAACCGCCGGTCTCCACCCCGACGATCCTTTCGGAAGGCAGCGCCTGCATGCGCACCAGTGCCTCGGCATCTTCCTTGGTATAGATATCATTGGTGACGACGGCGACCGAATAATCGGCGCTCATCGCCTTGCAGAGCTTTTCCGTCAGCGCCGTCTTGCCGGAACCCACCGGCCCGCCAATCCCAACGCGCAGCGGACCATTACCCGATTTCATCACTCTGTTCCCTTCACTATGCTGTGGTCCAATCTTACGACAACCTCTCAACAGCTCAAATATACGCAAGGATCGTGCCACTTGTTTCTTCTCCCCGCCGGGGAGAAGGTGGCCCGAAGGGTCGGATGAGGGGGCTGGCTCTCGGTATATCTCTACCTTTGCCCCCTCATCCCGCTGCCGCGACCTTCTCCGCGGTGGCGAGAAGAAACAAGTGGCACGCGCTCGCCCCATGGATTGCCGTCGCTTTCACGACCGGAAAAGCCGTGTCCCCTGAGTTTCATGACGCATCGCCGCCGTATCGGCGATGATCGTGGCGCTGCCGAGGTCATCAAGCGTGGATTGGACGGCCCGTGCCGCCACCTCGGCAATCACCGCCTCGCTTGCGGCGAGAATGGCAACGCCATCTTTCTGGCCCGCGACGCCGAGACGGATACCGGCAGAAACGATCTGCGAAACACCTGCATGCAGAAAGGCGGCAAGCGTCTCGCGCAGCGGCACGCCGTGGCCAGCGGCCACAGCGCCTATGGCGACGGGATAGGGAGCCTCTTTCGGCAACAGCTCCAGAACCTCGTGCGGCCAGGCGCTGGCGGCGGAAACGAAGGCGTCCCCCAGAAGCACGGTCTCCCGATAACGCTCCGCCGAACCGGCGAGCGCGCGGCCAAGATCAGCGGTTTCGCTGAGCGCTACGGCATCCTGCGAGCATCGCCAGGCATCTGCCAGAAACACCGCATCGTTCCACAGGCTGCCGTGGCGCAGCAGCGTTTCCACCCAGCCGCTCAACTCGGCGGCATTACGCACACGCCCGTCCTCCACCGTCTTTTCCAGCCCGCCCGAATAGGAAAAGCCGCCGACAGGAAACGCCGGCGACATCCAGGCCATCAGGCGCAGCAGCGCGGCAACGCCGCTTTCCCCGCTCACGCCTCAGCCGTGATCATGATGGTGGTGGCCATGCCCATGCCCGTGCCCGTGCCCGTGATCATGGCCATGCGAGTGGCCGCCATGGGCGTGATAAGCGCCGCGCGCCGGCTGAAACGGCTCTTCCACCTCGCGCACTGTAGCGCCCAGACCTTCCAGCATGGCGCGAATGACATGGTCACGCAGGATGAGAATACGCTCCTCCTCGATCTGCGCCGAAAGATGCCGGTTGCCCAGATGCCAGGCGAGCTCAATCAGGTGAAGGCGGTCCTTCGCCTTGATTTCGAACAGCTTTTCATCCGCCGCACGAACCTCGATCAGATCGCCGTTTTCGACCATCAAAAGGTCGCCATGGGCAAACAGCACGGCTTCCTTCAGGTCCAGCATCACCATCTCGTCATTCTGCAGATGCAGAAGCTTGCGGCGCAGATGCCGCTGGTCATGCGCCAGCGTGACATAGCCGGAGGGCTCGTCGGCAGGGGTTCCGGCCGGGTGATAGGAGGTGACGCGCAGCATGGGATGATCCGTTTCAGAAACAGTCTTGGGGGTCTGATTTTTGACGGATAGGCGGGGGGATTTCAAGGTGTGTTTTTAGGGCGGCAATGCCTCGGAAAACAAAAAGCCCGGCATCGCTGCCGGGCCTCTCTCAAACAACAAAACCAAAATCAGGCCGCAGCGCGGCTTTTCAGGTTTTCCAGAATGTTCTGCGGCGAGGAAACGCCGTAGGGGTCGCTATCGCAATTGTCCGAATAGCCTTCTTCCTCAAACCACTGCTCGACGACGCCATCGTTGATGACGGCGGCGTAACGCCAGGAGCGCATGCCGAAGCCGAGATTGTCCTTGGCGACCAGCATGCCCATCTTGCGGGTGAACTCGCCCGAACCGTCAGGGATGACCTTGACGTTTTCGAGGTTCTGACCCTTGGCCCAGGCGTTCATGACGAAAGCATCATTGACCGACAGGCAATAGATTTCATCAACGCCGAGCGCACGGAATTCCGGCGCCAGCTTTTCAAAATCGGGAAGCTGGTAGGTCGAGCATGTCGGCGTGAAAGCGCCGGGCAGCGAAAAGAGGACGACCTTCTTGCCCTTGAAATAATCGTCGGAGGTCATGTCCTGCCAACGGAAGGGGTTCGGGCCGCCAACGGCCTCATCGCGAACGCGCGTGCGGAAGGTTACGGCGGGCACTTTTTTGCCGAGCATGTCTTGTCTCCTGTTCTGGCGTTTTGCGAGGCATCGCTTGGGATCGATCCGCGCGGAATTCTTTTGCCGTTTCCATAGCGCAAGACGCGCTGCGGTGCAGCATAAAAATGGGATTCCAGCCACCAAATGCGCGAAATGCCGCACGGAATTGGGGATCAATTGTGCAGGTCTATCGACCAGCGCAACAGCGGCGGCAAGGGCGTCCACCAACCGGTTTGAACGCCCGCTTCCCGCAACATCGCGGCTGACCACGTGTTACAGCCGGCGAACGCATTGAACTGGCCATTCGCCTCGAAAAAAGCGTCCGTCAGGCCGTAGCCGGCGCCGGATACCGGACTGACACCGTCATCGTTTCCGGCAAAACTCGCCCGGATGCCCGCGACGAGACGCTGATAACCCGCTTCGGAAATTCGAAGCCGTTTCACTCCGGCGAGATCAGCGGGAAAATCACCTGTCACATCCACATGCATGACGGAGCTGTCCAGCGTGAAAGAGCGCAGAACCGGCATCGGTTTCAAATCGGCCCAGGTGGGCGTCTGAATGTAAAACGAGCGGCCGCCCCAGCCGAACACCAGATAGGCCGCAGCTGGATGATTGACCGCGATCCCACCCTCCTGCAAGGCGGCAAAGACCCGCCGCAGATCGTCATCAACCGGCAGGGCGATATCGGTGTGGATCGGGTTGGATAAGAGCAGGATTTCCCTGCTCTTTTCGCCTTCGCCCACCTGCTCGGCAAAAAACGGGCGCGGCGCAACCGTGCCCAGCACAAGAAGCAGGAGGAGCAGCAGCAGGCCGCCGCCGATCCATCGTGTGAGGCGTCTCAAGAGCGCCTGCCGTCAGAACAGGAAATAACGCTGCGCCATCGGCAGCACGGTCGCCGGTTCACAGGTCAGAAGCTCGCCATCCGCACGTACTTCATAGGTCTCGGGGTCAACCTCGATATGCGGCGTCAGCGAATTGTGGATCATCGAGGCCTTGGAAATGCCGCCGCGCACATTCTTCACCGGCAGCAGCTTCTTCGCGACACCGAGACGCTGGGCAAGGCCACCGTCAAGCGACGCCTGCGAGACAAAAGTGACCGAGGAATTGGTGCGCAGCTTGCCATAGGCGGCGAACATCGGCCGGTAATGCATCGGCTGCGGCGTGGGGATGGAGGCATTCGGATCGCCCATCGGCGCGGCAGCGATCGAGCCGCCGAGCAGCACCATTTCCGGCTTCACGCCGAAAAACGCCGGGTTCCAAAGAACCAGATCGGCACGCTTGCCGACTTCGATGGAGCCGATCTCGTGGCTGACACCCTGGGCGATGGCCGGGTTGATGGTATATTTGGCGATGTAACGACGAACACGGAAATTGTCGTTTTCGCCGGTCTCTTCCTTCAGGCGGCCACGCTGGCGCTTCATCTTGTCAGCGGTCTGCCAGGTGCGGATCGCCACCTCGCCGACACGGCCCATGGCCTGACTATCGGAGGAAATGATCGAAAACGCGCCGATATCGTGGAGAATATCCTCCGCCGCAATGGTTTCCTTGCGGATGCGGCTTTCGGCAAAGGCGATATCTTCGGGGATGGACGGCGACAGGTGGTGGCACACCATCAGCATGTCGAGATGTTCCGCCAGCGTATTGACGGTGTAAGGCCGCGTCGGGTTGGTCGAGGACGGAATGACGTTGGGATTGCCGCAGACCTTGATGATGTCAGGCGCGTGGCCACCGCCCGCCCCTTCGGTGTGGAAAGCATGGATGGTGCGGCCCCTGATAGCCGCAACCGTGTCTTCCACGAAACCGCTTTCATTCAGCGTGTCGGTATGGATCATCACCTGCACGTCATATTCGTCGGCCACCGTCAGGCAATTGTCGATGGCGGCGGGCGTCGTGCCCCAGTCCTCATGCAGCTTCAGCGAGGAGGCACCGGCGAGGATCATTTCTTCCAGCGGAGCCGGCAGAGAGGCATTGCCCTTGCCCGCAAGCGCGAGGTTCATCGGGAAAGCATCGAAGCTTTCGATCATCCGCTCGATATGCCATGCGCCGGTGCAGGTGGTGGCAAGCGTGCCGTGCGCCGGGCCGGAGCCGCCGCCAAGCATGCAGGTCACACCACTCATCAGCGCTTCTTCGATCTGCTGCGGGCAGATGTAATGGATATGCGCATCCATGCCGCCGGCCGTCAGGATCTTGCCTTCGCCGGCAATCGCTTCCGTCGAGGGACCGACGATGATCGTCACGCCGGGCTGCGTATCGGGGTTGCCCGCCTTGCCGATGGCGTGAATGCGGCCGTTCTTCAGGCCCACATCTGCCTTGTAGATGCCGCTATGGTCAACGATGACGGCATTGGTGATGACGGTATCGACAGCGCCCTCTGCCCGCGTCGCCTGGCTCTGGCCCATGCCGTCGCGAATGACCTTGCCACCCCCGAATTTCACTTCCTCGCCATAGGTCGTGTGGTCCTTCTCGATCTCGATGAAGAGTTCGGTATCAGCAAGACGCACCTTGTCGCCAACGGTCGGGCCGAACATGCCGGCATAGGCGGCGCGGGAAATCTTGTATGGCATGGGTTCAGGCTCCTTCGGACGCGGAGAAAATCGATGTGGGGGAAAATCGTGTCAGCCGGCCCGTTCCCGCAAGGGCATCGACCAGCTGTTGTTCGGCGGTAAAGGGATGGCCGCTCCAGCCCTGGTGGCTGAAACCGGCAATCGTCACCTCGTCATCATCGCCGCTGACATTTTCAAGAACATGGGCAATGGCAACGAGGCCGGTGCTGGGGCAGACGTACGGTGCGGGCTTATAGGCTTCGAGCGCCGTATCGAGCCTCTCATGCACACCGCGAGAAATAATGACATGGCTCTTGCCGCCAGCTCGCGCGATGGCCGCGAATTCGCCGGTATAATCGGCGCAGAAATCAGTGAGTTCCGGCCAGGCTGCGCGGATGCCAGGTTCCATTTCGGCAAATTTCGCAGGATCGCGCACCGACCAGATGGCGGCGGCTTGGCGCACACCATGGCTCTCGCGCCATTCGCTTCCCTCCGTCATCTCACGGCCTGGCCGCCCGGTGTTGCACACGGCCACCACATCGGTGCGCGTACCGCCCAGCCCAAGAGACCGGCAATCATTAAAACGGACGACGATATCCGACCGGTCGATAAGCAGGGCCGCGCCTGGCGGCAGCTCCCCGTTTCCGACGATCGTGATCCGCCGCCCCATGGGTTCAGAAACCTTCCGAGAGTTGGCGCAGTTCTTCCGCCCGCTTGCCGCTCGTCTCGGCCAGGCAGGAAGAGATCAGCATCGGCTCCATTGAGCCGCCACGCGCCTGAAAACCGGCAAGTGCGCAATTGGCGTCACGGAACGCCACCCATGAGCGCTGAGCTGTCACCAGCGCGTCGGTTGCACCCTTTCCATCCGCATCCGCCGCCTTGTCACGTTCGATGAGCAGCTTGCGCAGCTTCTGATAAGCGACATTGAGCTCTTTGTCGGCCTTTTCGTAATCCTTGCCGGCGCAAATCGTCATGTCCGCCTGCGTCTGCGGTTCCTTGCAGTTCGGCTCAGTCTGCGCTGCGGCCGACGCCGAGAGACCTGCCGTCACGCAGAAGACGGCGGCCGTGACGAGGTTGTTCTTGCTGATCGCCATCGCTCAGGCCGCCGCGCCGTCATAAGCCTGCGGCTTCAGCGCCCGCGGATCGACGCCATCGAGACAATTGGCATTGACCGCCACCATCGGCGTACCGTCAGGCCCGTCGGCATACGCAAAGCTTTCAATGCCGCAGGTGGAGCAGAAAAAATGATGGATCCTGTGTTTGTTGAAGAGATATTCCCTCAGCGTGCCCTCGCCGGAAAGCAACGTGAACTTGTCACGCGGCGCGAAGGCGAGCGTGGAGCCCAGCCGTTTGCACCGCGAACAATTGCAGACAACAGTGTGATCGAGATCGGCATCGACCTCGAAGCTGACGCTGCCGCACTGGCAGCTTCCATGATAATGCGCCGTCGCCATTTCATAACCTCCCCATGACCTGTTGACGGAAACCATAAACCTCCCGCTTGCCGGAAAGCGGCACCAGCGTCACTTCCCGCTTCTGGCCAGGCTCGAAACGCACCGCCGTGCCGGCCGGAATATCGAGACGCATGCCGCGCGCCTTTTCGCGATCGAAAAGGAGACCCGCATTGGTCTCGAAGAAATGGTAGTGGCTGCCCACCTGCACCGGCCGGTCGCCCGAATTGGCCACTTCGATCGTCACGGTCGGCTGGCCGGCATTGAGTTCGATGGTGCCTTCGGCGGCAATGATTTCGCCTGGTTTCATCGGTGTTCCCCTTATCGTTCTTATGCGGCCGTGGCTGCCGCGCAGCCTTCCGCCTTCAGCACCCGTTTTGTGGATGCCGGGTTATTGATGAGCTTTCCCGCCGGGCGGACGGGTCTTCGCACCAGTTCGCCACCGCAATTCGGGCACGCGCCCTTGAGCACGCCGGTCACGCAATCGGCGCAGAAAGTGCATTCGAACGAGCAGATCATCGCGTCCCGGCTGTCGGGCGCTAGATCACGGTCACAGCATTCGCAATTGGGCCGAAGTTCCAGCGCCATACGTCACCTCACCGGATCGGTTCGTGAACGGTCACCAGCTTGGTGCCGTCAGGGAAGGTCGCTTCCACCTGCACATCGTGGATCATCTCGGCAATGCCGTCCATTACCTGATCACGGGAAATGACATGCGCGCCCGCCTCCATCAGGTCGGCCACGGCGCGGCCATCGCGTGCGCCCTCCACCACGAAATCGGTAATCAGCGCAATCGCTTCGGGATAGTTCAGCTTGACGCCGCGTTCCAGCCGGCGGCGCGCCACCATGGCGGCCATGGAAATCAGCAGCTTGTCTTTCTCTCTTGGGCTAAGGTTCATCGTCGTCCCACGGCTTGGCATCTGCTCCACAAACGAGGTTTGCTGGAGACCAGATCCGACATTTGACAGACCCCGAAGAACGCCTGTCACGAGACGATCCGAGGGGTTTACAGATTCCAGACTTTCGGCACTGGCGCGCCGTTTCGCAAGAGCGAAATGATCGGAAAAAGCAATTTTCTCAAGGAGAAACCATCAGCAGCGGACACGCGCACGACGAGCTTGCCCTGCCACTCGCTGGCACCGCCGCTTTCCCCGGCAATCGCCCGGATTTTAGGCAGAAGCGCCTCGGCCATAGGCCCGATATAAAGCAGCGTGGCAAAGGCAACCTGCCCGGCCAGAACCGCAGGTTTCGCGGTCAGCGCCGCCACCTCGCCCGCAAGCAGAAGTTCTTCGGCATGCACCAGCTTGCCGCCGTGGCGAATGCGCCAGCGGTCGCGGAAAAGCCCGTGCGTCATCGCCTCGCCCATGGCCTGGCGGCCAAGCAGCACGGCTTCGACTGCGATGAATTCTGAGGACTGGTCAAGATCGGCTTCCAGCCTTCGCGTCAGCGACGCCCGGTCGAAGAGGATCGTTTCCTGCGGCAGCCAGTGCAGCTTCGCACCCGGCCCGGCGGAAACATGCGCGGTCACGGTGGCGGTGCCCGACGACGCCTTGTAGACCTTTTCGCAGGCCTGCGTGGTGACCACAAGCGAGGTATCGGCGCCGGCGACTGCCTGCCATTCAAGTTCGTCTCCGCCGGTCAAACCGCCGGAGGAATTGATGAGAATGGCTTCGGCTTCGTTCGAGTAGGTTTCCGGAAGACGGATCTTGGCGCAGCCCTCCTGAAACAATTCGTCCAGCCGGCTGCGCCCTTCAACTGCCTTCGTTACAATGCGTCCTCTGCCACGGGCGCGCTGTTGCCGGACAGGTTGAGCGTCTTCGCAACCGGAAGGGCTGATGGCTTGCTGTTGCTGCTGCACGCGGTCTCCGAAGCGGTTGCGGAAGCGGGATTGGCCTTGGCGACGCAATCCTTCTTGACGACGGCGTCCACGACAAGCTGACCTTCCGTGTTTCGGAAGAAATCCCACATTCTCTCGGCTGCATCAACCGTCCGCGTCACTTCGCCTGTGGGCATCTTGCGCTCCACGGCGGGCTCCGCTTTCGGCGTCTGCTCGCCGCCCGGCTTGCGGGTAACAACGGCGTTTGCGGCCAGAACCTCGGCCTTCATGGTGGCGCGCGGCCAGGCGTGGTCCCAGTCGTTGATGACATAGGACTGGATACGAGCGCCTGCCTTGCAGACATCGTAAGAATTGACCGTGAAGCTCTCGCCCACCTTGCTTTTGGCGGCGCCCTTGCAACCGTCCATTTCAGCCCAGCGCTTCAGCGCCGTCTCGCCGCTATATTGCCAGTAGGATTTGCCGCCGCCCTGATAGGGGTTGGCTGGATCCTTCAGCCCGGCAAAGGCGATGATCGACATCGGCCGCGCGGGTGTGCAGCTTGCCGCATCCGGTGCCCATTTGCCTTCGGTCTCCAGCGGATAACCCGCGCGCAACGACGCAACGAAACCGGCGGCATTAAAATCCTTGGCTCCGGTGCAGATGAATTGCGACAGCATGCGCCCGCCGCCAGAATAGCCGGAACCGTAAAAACGTTCCTCATCGACGCAGAACTTGCCCTTCACCATGGCAATCGCTTCATGAATGAAGCTCACCTCGTCCAGCCCGCCGGGGCGTGTTGTAACGCCGGGGACATTCCAGGCATGGGTGCCCGGCAACTCGCCGTTCAGGCTGCCCGCCAGCGCCACGACCATGAGACCGTCACGCTCTGCGAGCTTGTCCCAGCCGCTGCGGTTCAGCTGGCCATGCGGATTGCTGTTCGAGCCGTGGAAATCGAATACGACAGGCAGCGGCTTTTTTCCATCATAGGCGGATGGAACAAAATAGACGCCGTCGCGTTTCTGCCCGTTAGAGAGAATGGAAAAATCATGCCGACCCGGTTCCATGCCGGGGCCAATACCCTGACCGCAGGTCGATGCCGACGCTGCGACCCCTGCGCCTGCGCTGATTACCAGCCCGAGGAACAGGCTGCGTGCGAAACGCACCCACCGGGAAGCCCGGCCCACTGCAAAGTCTTGAATCATTGACACGCCTTTATTGGCACAGTTTTCCGACAATACGTCGGACGTGCGTGGAATGTAAGGGATCAACTGTCGCGGCGTGCGAATAGACTTTTCCTGTGTCTCGCATGCAGCATTTTCGCTGCCAATATCACAGGCGGTTATTCAATGAAATGCTAAAATTACGCATGAAAGCCATGTCGAGGCGCATAGGCTTTCAAAATATTAATCGCCCGTTTGCACGCCGTGATCGGCGCGCACAGGCTTTGGTCTCGGTTTATACTGTCAGATGCCGCCTCGCTTCCGGCATATCCAGCGTTTCAGCGAGGCCTTGATGCACGATCTCGCCGCGATCCATGATGTAGACGTAATCGGCAAGCTCACGGCAGAAATCCAGATATTGCTCGACCAGCAGGATCGCCATGCCGGTGGAATCGCGCAGATATTTGATGGCTCGGCCGATATCCTTGATGATCGACGGCTGGATGCCCTCGGTCGGTTCGTCGAGAACGAGGATTTTCGGCCGCGTGACCAGCGCCCGGCCGATGGCAAGCTGCTGCTGCTGCCCGCCGGAGAGATCGCCGCCGCGGCGTGACAGCATGGTCTGCAGCACGGGAAACAGGCTGAAAATATCATCCGGGATGAACCGCTCCTTGCGCGACAGCGGCGCATAACCGCTCTCCAGATTCTCCTGGACGCTGAGCAACGGAAAGATTTCCCGCCCCTGGGGCACGTAACCGACGCCGCGTTTTGCCCGCTGGTAAGGTGCGAGCCCGTCCAGCGCCGCATCGCCGAAACGGATCGTGCCGGCGCTGGTGGCCTGCTGGCCGGTGACGGCGCGCAAAAGCGAGCTTTTGCCGACGCCGTTGCGGCCGAGAACGCAGGTGATCTTCCCCATCTCGGCCTTCAGCGACACGCCGCGGAGCGCCTGCGCTGCGCCGTAGTGGAGGTTGATGTTGTCGACTGTCAGCATGGTGAAACTCCAATGACGGTATGGTGGGCGGCGCTACCCCCCTCTGCCCTGCCGGGCATCTCCCCCTCAAGGGGGGAGATTGGCAAGTGGCGAACACTCTTCCCCATAGCATCGTGGCAAAGGAACGAGCGAGGGCGGCATCTGATCTCCCCCCTTGAGGGGGAGATGCCCGGCAGGGCAGAGGGGGGTACGGTCACGGCAAACGCAAACACCACCATCACCGCCCCAGATAATTCTCGATCACCTTCGGATCGCTCGACACAAAGTCGATCGACCCCTCAGCCAGCACCGAGCCTTCCGCAAGACAGGTCACCTTCACCCCAAGGTCGCGGATGAAGCCCATATCGTGCTCAACCACCACCACCGAACGCGTCTTGGCGATTTCCTTCAGGAGCACCGCGGTTTCAGCGGTCTCTGCATCCGTCATGCCCGCCACCGGCTCATCCACCAAGAGAAGCTTCGGCTCCTGCGCCAGCAGCATGCCAATTTCCAGCCACTGCTTCTGCCCATGCGAGAGATTGGCGGCGAGATCGCCGCGGCGGTGACCGAGCCGCACGGTGGCGAGGATTTCCTCGATGCGCGCCTTGTCTTCCTCCGTCAGCCGGTAGAACAGGGTTGCGAACACGCCGCGCTTGCGGTTCAGCGCGAGTTCCAGATTGTCCCACACGGTATGGCTTTCAAACACCGTCGGTTTCTGGAATTTTCGGCCGATGCCGAGCTGGGCGATGTCGGCCTCGTCCTTTTTGGTAAGGTCGATGCTGTCTTCAAAGAGTACCGTGCCGGTATCCGGCCGCGTCTTGCCGGTGATGATATCCATCATCGTCGTTTTGCCAGCACCATTCGGGCCGATGATGGCGCGAAGTTCGCCCGGCTCCACCACGAAGGAGAGGGAATTCAGCGCCCTGAACCCATCGAAGGAAACGGAGACGCCATCGAGATAAAGCAGGCTCTTGGTTCTGTTTTCGGAAACCGTGTTCATGGGCTTACTCCGCCGCCTGTTGCGCAACCGCGCTGTCGTTGCCAGCCTCACGCGCCGCGCTTGCAACCCGCTTTTCCCGCCGTCCGGCCAGATAATGCTGCACGGTACCGACGATGCCCTTGGGGAAGAACAGCGTGACAGCAATGAAGAGACCGCCGAGCGCAAACAGCCAGAACTCCGGGAACGCACCGGTGAAATAGCTCTTGCCGCCATTGACCAGCACCGCGCCGATGATCGGCCCGATCAGCGTGCCGCGCCCGCCGACCGCCGTCCACACCACCACTTCGA
The DNA here is from genome assembly GCF_055382365.1 of Agrobacterium sp. 5Ca39. NCBI lineage: Bacteria > Pseudomonadati > Pseudomonadota > Alphaproteobacteria > Hyphomicrobiales > Rhizobiaceae > Agrobacterium > Agrobacterium sp. 5Ca39. The sequence goes on from NZ_AP026436.1 coordinate 2,024,154, forward strand.
TGGAGTTGGCGGGCGAAAATTCGCCGGGATTGATGATGCCCACCTGCGGCACGAACAAGGCACCCGCAATGCCCGCCATCATCGCCGAAACGACGAAGGTAAAGAGCTTGATGTTTTCCACCCGGAAGCCGAGGAACCGCACCCGGCTTTCAGCATCCCGCACACCCACCAGCACCTTGCCGAACTTGGAATTGACGATGCCCGATGCGATCAAAAGCGAGAGCGCCAGCATCACCGCCGTCATGGCAAACAGCACGGCGCGGGTGCCATCAGCCTGCACGGAATACCCAAGAATATCCTTGAAATCGGTCAGGCCGTTATTGCCGCCGAAACCCATATCGTTGCGGAAGAAGGCAAGCAGCAGCGCATAGGTCATGGCCTGGGTAATGATCGAGAGATAGACACCGTTGACCCGCGAGCGGAAGGCGAACCAGCCGAAGACAAAGGCGAGCAGGCCCGGCACGACAAGCACCATCAGCGCCGCAAACCAGAACATGTCGAAGCCGTGCCAGAACCACGGCAGTTCCTTCCAGTTGAGGAACACCATGAAATCGGGCAGCACCGGATGGCCATAGACCCCGCGCGTGCCGATCTGCCGCATCAGATACATGCCCATGGCATAACCGCCGAGCGCAAAGAAGGCGGCGTGGCCGAGCGAGAGAATGCCGCAATAACCCCAGACCAGATCAAGCGCGAGCGCCAGCAGCGCATAGGCCAGATATTTGCCGAGCATCGACATGATATAGGTCGGGATGCGGAACGCGCTATCGGCTGGCAACAGCAGGTTGGAGGCGGGAACCAGCACGGCGATGGCAAGGATGATGCCGATGGCGATGGAAATGCGGCGATCGAGCGCGCGCAGGAGGAAGCCGGTAATCATGCTTCGATCGCCCTTCCCTTGAGTGCGAAGAGACCGCGCGGCCGCTTCTGGATGAACAGGATGATAAGAACGAGCACGAGGATCTTGCCGAGCACGGCGCCCACCGTCGGCTCAAGAAACTTGTTGAGCACGCCGAGCGACAGGGCGCCGACCAGCGTTCCCCAGAGATTGCCGACCCCGCCGAACACCACCACCATGAAACTGTCGATGATGTAGCTCTGGCCGAGATTGGGAGAGACATTGTCGATCTGCGACAGCGCGACGCCCGCAAGCCCGGCGACACCGGAACCGAGCGCGAAGGTGAAGGCATCCACCCAAGGCGTGCGAATGCCCATGGAAGACGCCATGCGGCGGTTCTGGGTCACGGCGCGCATCTGCAGGCCGAAGGCGGAGCGCTTCAGGAGAACCAGCAACGCGAAGAAGACGGAGAGCGAGAAACAGACGATCCACACCCGGTTCCAGGTGAAATTGAGATAACCGACGCTGAAGGAGCCGGACATCCAGCTCGGGCTGCCGACCTCCCGATTGGTGGGGCCGAAGATGGAGCGCACGCCCTGTTGCAGGATCAGCGAGATGCCCCAGGTGGCGAGCAACGTTTCCAGAGGTCGTCCATAGAGATAGCGGATGACACCGCGTTCCATGACGAGGCCGACGCAGGCCGTGACCAGAAAGGCGGCCGGCAGGGCAATCGCCAGCGACCAGTCGAACAGGCCGGGGAAATGGCTGCGGATCAACTCCTGCACCATGAAGGTGGAGTAGGCGCCGATCATCACCATTTCACCATGCGCCATGTTGATGATGCCCATGACGCCGAAGGTGATGGCAAGGCCGATGGCGGCGAGCAGCAGCACGGAACCAAGTGACAGGCCGTACCAGACATTCTGCGCGTAATCCCAGAAGGCAAGGGAACTCTCGATGCTGGAAATCGCCTCGTCCACATCCGGTTTCAGGCTCGGATCGACCGATGGCGTCGCCGCCATCAGAATGCTGATCGCATCGCGCCCGCCAAGCGCCTTGATGGTGGCGATCGCTTCTTTCTTCACCTCAAGGGGGCGGTCGGAGGAGAGCAGCGAGACAGCCCGCGCCTCCTCCATCCGGGTCCGCACCTCATTATCGGTTTCCTTGGCGATGGCCGCTTCCAGCAATTCGAGATTTTCGGCGCTTGGCGCTTTCAGGACGGCGTCAGCCGCTGCAAGCCGCACGGATTTTTCCGGGCTGAGCAACGTCAGCCCGCCCATCGCGGCGCGGATGACGCGGCGAAGATTATTGTTGACCCTGATCTTGGTAACGGTCGCCTTCGGCGCCGAGCCGGCGCTTTCACCCGTCAGCGGGTCGATCAGCGTGAAATCGGAACCTGCAGGCTTGGTCATGAAGACGAGATTGTCTGACTTGCGCACGTAGAGATCACCCGCCGCAAAAGCCTCCAGCGCCGGCACCACGCGCGCATCGCCAGTGGCGGCAATCTGCCCGATCAGCACTTCGGCCTGCTTGAAATCAGCCGTGCCGAGCTGGTCGATCAGCGCCTTTGGGTCGCTCTGCGCGAGGGACTGGGCGGCGATCCCCATGGTGAGCCAGAGGAAGATGGCTCCGAGAAAAGATCGGATCGTCATGTCGGGTTCCTTGGAGCGGCGATGTATTTTTGGCGAGGAGTATGCGGCTTACCCCCCTCTGCCCTGCCGGGCATCTCCCCCACAAGGAGGGAGATCGGCAAGATGCGCTCGCATCGCTCCATCTCAACGGAGGAGAAATGCGGGGCCTCGCCGCTTGCCGATCTCCCCACCTGTGGGGGAGATGCCCGGCAGGGCAGAGGGGGGCATGCTTGTTCAGTTTCCAATGATAAAACCGCCCCCACTAAGGGAGCGGCCCATCACAGCGCCCCCGCTAATCAGCTACCCTTACCGCCGCACTTACCCGTGGCCACGTTGAAGTTGCCGCAGGACATCGGCTTCCTCCAATCCGAGATCAGATCCTTCGAGTCCGGCAGATAATCCGACCATTCGTCACCCACCACCTGCGGTGTCTGCTGCACGATCTCAAACTGGCCATCGGCCTGGATTTCGCCGATCAGCACCGGCTTGGTGATGTGGTGGTTCGGCATGACGGTTGAATAACCGCCAGAGAGGTTCGGCACGGAAACGCCGATGATCGAGTCGAGAACCTTGTCCGTATCGGTCGTGCCGGCGGATTCCACGGCCTTAACCCAGGCGTTGAAACCGATATAGGCGGCTTCCATCGGGTCGTTGGTCACGCGCTTGTCGTTCTTGGTGAAGGCATGCCAGGTCTTGATGAACTCGGCATTGACTGGCGCATCGACGGACTGGAAGTAGTTCCAGGCGGCAAGGTGGCCGACCAGCGGCGCGGTATCGAGACCGGCGAGCTCTTCTTCACCCACCGAGAAGGCGACGACCGGAATGTCTTCGGCCTTGATGCCCTGGTTGGCCAGTTCCTTGTAGAAGGGCACGTTGGCGTCACCATTGATGGTGGAAACAACGGCGGTCTTCTTGCCGGCCGAGCCGAATTTCTTGATGTCGGACACGATCGTCTGCCAGTCGGAGTGACCGAACGGCGTGTAGTTGATCATGATGTCCTCTTCCTTGACGCCCTTCGACATCAGGTAGGCCTTCAGGATCTTGTTGGTGGTCTGCGGATAGACATAGTCCGTGCCGGCCAGAACCCAGCGCTCGACGCCCTCGGTATTGGCAAGGTAATCCACGGCCGGAATGGCCTGCTGGTTGGGGGCGGCACCCGTGTAGAAGATGTTGCGCGAGGATTCTTCACCCTCATACTGAACCGGGTAGAACAGGATCGAGTTCAGCTCTTCGAAAACAGGCAGAACGGATTTGCGCGAGGAGGACGTCCAGCAGCCGAAAACGGCGGCGACCTTGTCCTGCGAAATCAACTGGCGGGCCTTTTCGGCGAAAAGCGGCCAGTCGGAGGCCGGATCGACCACGACGGCTTCGAGCTTCTTGCCGAGAACGCCACCCTTTTTGTTCTGCTCATCGATGAGCATCAGCATGGCGTCTTTCAGCGTGGTTTCTGAAATGGCCATCGTACCGGAAAGAGAATGCAGCACGCCGACCTTAATCGTGTCATCGGCAGCGAAGGCGCCGTGGAAGGCGGTGGTGGACAGGATTGCGCCAAGCAGCGCGGCACTGAGCGTCTTGCGGAACATCATCGGAAGGACCCCTCTCCTTGTTGGCCTCTCGTGGAGGCTCAGCGGCATCTTCGGCCGCTGCTGGAGGGACTATCGATCTCGTAAGCGCGAAACCGTATACGTCAATTGACGTAGGCGGGGTGGCGAAAGGTGCAGGGGACGGAACTACCGGACAGAGCGGCCTATGTAGACCGAGAGGTCTCGGCTTGTTTCTTCTCCCCGCCGGGGAGAAGTCCGCGCAGCGGGATGAGGGGGCAAGGGTCGAGATATTGGGAGAGCCTGCCCCCTAATCCGACCCTTCTGGCTACCTTCTCCCCGCCGGGGAGAAGAAAGGCGCGGCAACGTTTCACATCAAGAATGCGGCTTGCGGTCGCTCTCTTCGTCCCGGATCGCCTCGTCATGATACCAGGAGCCAAAATCCACATGCGGCTCTCTCGCCTCGCGTTCGAGGTCGCTCAAGCCATTGGTACGGAACTTGGACGCGCCAGCGCGCCCGCCAACAGGGAATTGGTAGATCGTTGCCGTCTCACGATGAAAGCCAGTCGCCATTTCGGTCATCTCACTCTGTTTGCATCGAAGCACTTGGTCATGGAATCAAACCCGTGAAAGCCGGATTCGCTCCCTTTGATTAAAAAAAAATCACGTTGCGGAAAATATAGGCATAGACAGTGGTTTCGACAAGAAAAACCATTCCGAAAGCGCTGGTTTTTAGGGCAAATGCCAATCCCTCGCGCGCAATTGAATTTCCCGCATCGCAGCATCGCATGGGACTGCCGGGCGCCAGCTATCTATCAGGATTCAATGATGAAACTTGAGGGGTGATTTACCCTGTTGCGTCGCAACAGAAGCCCCTTTGCAGGAAATCCAGAGGCCCTGCGCCAATGGCCCCTGAAAGATTTTTCGAAAAAATCGCCGGATATCGCGAATCTGGCACGCGGCATGCATCTAAGGGGTCAGCCCTTGAACGCGAATGCGCTTCCGGTGGTGAAAGCCGCGGGAGGCCTCAAGGCTTCGCATTGTTACCTATGAGAGGTTCGTAATGACTAAGTTCAAACTCGAGTACATCTGGCTGGACGGATACAAGCCGGTCCCCAACCTGCGCGGCAAGACCCAGATCAAGGAATTCGATGAATTTCCGACACTCGAGCAGCTGCCGCTTTGGGGCTTTGATGGCTCCTCCACGCAGCAGGCCGAAGGCCACTCCTCCGATTGCGTGCTGAAGCCCGTCGCGATCTACCCGGATCCGGCCCGCTCCAACGGTGCGCTCGTCATGTGCGAAGTCATGATGCCCGATGGCGTCACCCCGCATCCGTCGAACAGCCGCGCAACCATCCTCGACGACGAAGATGCATGGTTCGGCTTCGAGCAGGAATACTTCTTCTACCAGGACGGCCGCCCGCTCGGCTTCCCGGAACAGGGCTACCCGGCTCCGCAGGGTCCTTACTACACGGGCGTCGGCTTCAAGAACGTCGGTTCGGTTGCCCGCGAAATCGTTGAAGAGCACCTTGATCTCTGCCTCGAAGCCGGCATCAACCACGAAGGCATCAACGCCGAAGTGGCCAAGGGCCAGTGGGAATTCCAGATTTTCGGCAAGGGCTCCAAGCGCGCCGCCGACCAGATCTGGATCGCTCGTTACCTGCTGCTGCGTCTTTGCGAACAGTACGGCATCGACGTCGAATTCCATTGCAAGCCGCTCGGCGACACCGACTGGAACGGTTCGGGCATGCACTGCAACTTCTCCACCAAGTACATGCGTGAAGTTGGCGGCAAGGAATATTTCGAAGCCCTCATGGCCGCTTTTGCCAAGAACTGGAAAGAGCACATCGACGTTTACGGTCCGGACAACCACCTTCGCCTGACCGGCAAGCACGAAACCGCTCCGTGGAACAAGTTCTCCTACGGCGTGGCAGACCGTGGCGCGTCGATCCGCGTTCCGCATTCCTTCGTCAACAACGGTTACAAGGGTTACCTCGAAGACCGTCGTCCGAACTCGCAGGGCTGCCCCTACCAGATCGCTTCCGTCGTTCTGAAGACGATCGCGGAAGTGCCGCTCGCAAAGTCGGCTGCTGCCTGATATCGAACTGATGGCGTCGCCCGAACCGGGCGACGCCATTTTTCTGTCCACCGAACGGACAGGTGACCTTTCGCCCGTCGCCACATGCGGCATAGTCATCCCGGCGCAGGCATCTGCGTGGTTTTGAGCGATGGCATCGCCGCTTCCTTGACCCGGACAGGGTTCGCCCCGGTGCCTCAAAGCAGGCCATGTGCTTTCGAGCAGAAAGGTGAACGATGGGCATTCTCGACAAATTTTCCCTCAAGAACCGCACCGCCATCATCACCGGCAGCGGCCGCGGCCTCGGTTTTGAAATCGCCAAAGCCTTTGCCGAAGCTGGCGCCCATGTCTGGCTGACCGGCCGCAATGCCGAGACGTTGCAACAGGCGGTCGACACGTTGCGCGAAGCGGGCGGAAAGGCGGATTATGCCGCCTTCGATATTGCCGATACCAGAGCCGGGGCGGCGCTGGTCCACCGCATCATGAGCGAACTCGGCCACCTCGATATTCTCGTCAACAATGTCGGCGCGCGCGACCGCCGCCCGCTGTCCGAGTTCAGCGATGAGGACGTGCTGGAATTGATCCGCACCGACCTCACCTCCTCCATTTCCCTGTCGCGCGATGCGGCGGAAGCCATGGCGGCAAAGACCTATGGCCGCATCATCACCATCACCTCCATTCTTGGCCATATCGTGCGGCCGGGCGATGCGATCTATCCCGTCGCCAAACAGGGGCTGACGGGCCTGATGCGGGCGATTGCCGTGGAATATGGCGCGCGCGGCATCACCAGCAACGCCATTGCGCCGGGCATGTTCGCCACCGAAACCAACGCCGCCCTTGCCGAAAATCCTGAGATGGTGGCCTTTGCCAAGCTTCGTGTACCGCTGGAGCGCTGGGGCAGACCGGACGAGATTGCCGGTGCGGCCCTGTTTCTGGCCAGCGACGCGGCCTCCTTCGTCAACGGCCATGTGCTGACGGTGGATGGCGGCATGTCGGTGCGCCTGTGAAAGGCCGCGGGCGGAAAGGCGCTCAATAGGCATGGCGGCACGGCAACGCATCATCCCCGTCAGGCGCGAATATAACCGCTGGGTCGCCAACCAGACGCTGGAAGATTATGCGTTGCGTTTTACCGCCAAAAGCGCCCGGCAATTTTCCTCCAACCGCATTTCCCACACCGCGATCGGCGCGATTTCCTTTCTGGCTTTGGAAGCCATCGGTGGAGCCATCACGCTTTCCTACGGCACCACCAACGCTTTTTACGCCATCCTTGTCGCCGCCGTGGCCATGCTCGCCGTCGGCCTTCCGATCAGCCGTTATGCCATCCGGCACGGCGTCGATATCGATCTGCTGACACGCGGCGCAAGCTTCGGTTACATCGGCTCCACCATCACCTCACTCATCTATGCCGCCTTCACCTTCATGCTCTTCGCCATCGAGGCGTCGATCATGTCCGGCGCGCTGGAACTGGCGCTCGGCATTCCATTGTGGATCGGCTACATCATCTCCGCCGTCATGGTCATTCCGCTCGTCACCCATGGCGTGCGGCTTATCAGCCGTTTCCAGATCATCACCCAGCCCTTCTGGATCGTCCTCAACATCCTGCCCTTCATCTTCATCGCCTTGATGGACTGGGAAAAATACGATCTCTGGCGCGCCTTTGCCGGCATTCACCATGCGTCCGGCCCGCCGGGCACCATCGCGGATTTCAATCTCGTGGAATTCGGCGCAGCCTCCGCCGTCATTCTGGCTTTGATGTCGCAAATCGGCGAACAGGTCGATTTCCTGCGCTTCCTGCCGGCCGAAGGCCAGAGTAGGCTTCGCCACCGCATAGCCGTCTTTCTCGCTGGTGCCGGTTGGGTCGTCGTGGGTGTGCCGAAGCTCTTGGCCGGTTCATTCCTTGTCGTGCTGACCTTCAGCTCCGGCGTTTCGGTCGATCGCGCCGCCGATCCGGCGCAAATGTATCTCACCGCCTTCGGTTATATGATCCCAAACCAGACGGCGGCAATGCTGCTGATGGTCGCTTTCGTGGTCGTCTCGCAGCTGAAGATCAACGTCATGAACGCCTATGCGGGGTCGCTCGCCTGGTCGAATTTCTTCTCCCGCCTCACCCACAGCCACCCCGGCCGCGTCGTCTGGCTGGTGTTCAATGTGGCGATTGCGCTGCTCTTGATGGAACTCGGCATCTACCGGCTGCTTGAGGAAACGCTCGGCATCTTCTCCATCATCGCCATGGCGTGGCTCTGCACCATCTCGGCCGATCTCTTCATCAACAAGCCGCTCGGCCTTGCCCCGCCGGGCATTGAGTTCAAGCGCGCCCATCTCTACGACATTAATCCCGTTGGCGTCGGCTCCATGGCGCTTTCCGCCACCATTGCGCTGATGGCGCATTTCGGCACCTTCGGCCCGCTCGCCGCCTCGCTCGCGCCCTATCTCACGCTCATCGTCGCCTTCATCGCCTCGCCGCTGATTGCCTGGGGGACCAAGGGCAAATTCTACCTTGCCCGCAAGCCGCGCCAGCAATGGCGCGAAGAAAGCAGCATCACCTGCTCCATCTGCGAGCATCCTTTCGAGCCTGAGGACATGGCCTGGTGCCCGGCCTATGCCGCGCCGATCTGTTCGCTCTGCTGCTCGCTGGACAGCCGCTGCCACGACATGTGCAAGCCGAAGGCGAAGCTGAACTATCAGGTCGCGACCGTCGCCAAAACCTTCCTGCCGAGGCAACTGGTGGCAAAGCTCGCCACCCGCCTCGGGCGCTACGGCATGGCGGCGGCGATTGCCGTCACCACAATCGGTGGCATTCTGGCCATGATCGCGCATCAGGTCGGCACGGCCTCGCCGGAAACGGCAGATGTGGTGAACCGCACCATCCTCATCGTGTTTTTCGTCTTCGCCGTCATTGCCGGCATCGTCTGCTGGTTCCTCGTCCTTGCCCATGACAGCCGGGTGGTGGCGGAAGAGGAATCCTCCCGCCAGAACACGCTGCTCTTGAAGGAAATCGCCGCCCACAAGAAGACAGATGCAGCCCTTCAGGACGCCAAGGAAACGGCGGAGGCCGCCAACCGCGCCAAGAGCCGTTATGTCGTGGGCCTCAGCCACGAGCTACGCACGCCGCTGAATGCCGTTCTCGGCTATGCCCAGATCCTCGAACGTGACGAGACCATTCCCCCTCCCCGGCAATCGGCGATCAAGGTCATCCGCCGCTCCGCCGACCACCTCTCGGGTCTGATCGACGGACTTCTCGATATTTCCAAGATCGAGGCGGGCCGCCTGCAGGTCTATTCCAACGAGATCAACATTCAGGATTTCCTCGACCAGATCGTCGATATGTTCCGCCCGCAGGCGCAGGCCAAGGGGCTGGAATTCCGCCACGACCGCTCGCCCGCTCTGCCGCAATATGTGCGAACCGATGAAAAGCGGCTGCGCCAGATCCTCGTGAACCTGCTTTCCAACGCCATCAAGTTCACCGATCATGGCGCCGTCACCTTCCATGTCGGTTATCGCAGCCAGGTGGCGAGCTTCACCGTGTCCGATACCGGCCGCGGCATTGCCGAAAAAGACCTCGCCCGCATCTACGAACCCTTCCAGCGTGGCGAGGCCGAAAGCGTGCGCCCGATGCCAGGCCTCGGCCTCGGCCTCACCATCACAAGGCTTCTGACAAATACGCTCGGCGGCGAAATTTCCGTTTCCAGCGAAAAGGACAAAGGCTCCACCTTCCGCGTGCGCCTCATGCTATCCGCCGTGCACCGGCCAAACACGGCGCCAGCGCCGGAAAAGACCATCCGCTCCTATTCCGGTCCACGCCGCACTATCGTCGTGGTCGATGACAACGAGGATCATCGCGAGTTGATGCGGCAGGTGCTTTCGCCGCTCGATTTCGTCGTGCTGACCGCGCAATCCGGCCCCGAATGTCTCACCCTTATCGAAGGGGTGAAGCCCGATCTTTTCCTTATCGATATTTCCATGCCCGGCATGACCGGCTGGCAGCTGGTGACGAAGCTGCGCGAGGCGGGCCAGACGGCCCCGCTCATCATGCTCTCGGCCAATATTGGCGACGGCACTGTCGCGGGCGCCGGCGATGACAATCACAACGACGCCATCGCCAAGCCGGTCGATATCCGCCACCTCTGCGACAGGCTCGCCGTGCATCTCGGGCTGAAATGGATTTACGATACCGATCTGCCCCCCGCACCGGAGCCGCAGCCGCCTGCCGAGATCGTCCATCCGGGAGCCATTCACATCCAGGATTTGCAGCGGCTGGGCGAAATAGGCTACATACGCGGCATCGAAGCGAAACTCGCCGATCTTGCCCGCAACACGGAAAACCTGCCCTTCACGCAGGAGCTCGGCGCCTATGTGCAGGCTTTCGATCTGGCCGGTTACGCGCATTTTCTCAAGCGGTTCGAAGACAGTGACAGGGGAGACCTCAAGGCATGAGCGCTCAGGCGGCGGCCCCGAGAGACATCGTATTGCTGGTGGATGACAGCCCGGAAGCGCTGGGATTCCTGACCGACGCGCTGGAACAGTCCGGCTTTTCCGCCCTCATCGCCACATCGGGACAGGCCGCGCTCAACATTGCCGAACGCATTACGCCCGATATCATCCTGCTCGACGCCGTCATGCCCACCATGGACGGTTTCGAAACCTGCCGCCGCCTGAAGGCCAATGCGGCGGTAGCGCAGGTGCCCGTCATTTTCATGACGGGACTGACCGAGACCGAACATGTGGTGCGGGCGCTGGACTCCGGCGGCGTCGATTATCTGACCAAGCCGATCAATATCGATGAGCTGCGCGCCCGCATCCGCGTGCATCTATCCAATGCCCGTTCCGCGCAGAGCGCGCGCGTGGCGCTTGACGCCGCCGGCCGACATCTGCTTGCCGTGCGCGCCAATGGAGCTATCCACTGGTCTACGCCGCAGGCAACGCGGCTCGTCAATGCTGCGACCGGCCGGGATGACGGCATGGAAATCGTCGTCAGCCATATCGGCCGCTGGCTTGGCGAAAGGGCGGCGTCGGAAACCGGTCGCGATGCACCGCTGACGATCACCCAAGCCGGACGCCCGGCCTTGCAGCTCTCCTTCCTCGGCGCGATGGGCCCGGATGAGCATCTGTTTCGCCTGACCGCCGCCAACGAAAAGTCAGATGACCATCTGCTGAAAGAGCATTTCGCGCTGACCACGCGGGAGTCAGAAGTGCTTTTGTGGATCGCCAAGGGCAAGTCCAACCGCGATATCGGCGATATTCTCGGCCTGTCCGCCCGGACGGTGAACAAGCATCTCGAACAGATCTACGTGAAGCTCGGCGTGGAGAACCGCGCCTCTGCCGCGGTCAAGGCGGCGCATATTCTGCATCAGGGGTGACGGCTCGCCAAATTATGGTAGGCTCTTCCGACACATTCTCGCTCAAATACGCAAATTCTGCTTGTTGAACGAGCGGTAACCCCTTGTTTCTTCTCCCCGCCGGGGAGAAGTCCGCGGCAGCGGGATGAGGGGGCAAGGGTAGCGATAAGACCGAGAGCTTGCCCCCTCATCCGGCCCTTCGGGCCACCTTCTCCCCGGCGGGGGAGAAGAAATAGGCGGCAACCACCTCCCAAAAAATCACCACCCCCTGCCCTGAACCCCAACACAGGAACGCACACCCATGAACCGTTTCATCATCCTCTCCGGTTGCTCCGGCGGCGGAAAATCCACGCTTCTCGCCGAGCTCGCCCGGCGCGGTTTCGCCACCGTGGAGGAACCCGGCCGCCGCATCGTCATCGAAGAAACCCGCGATGGCGGCAACGCTCTGCCGTGGATAGACCTCGAAGCCTTTGCGCGCCGCGCCATCGCTGTGGCGCTCGAAGACCGTCAGCATGCGCCAGAGCACGGCACCGTCTTCTTCGATCGCGGCCTGATCGACGCCGCCTCGGCTCTACGCGAGGTCAGCGGTGACCCCCTCATCGAAACGCTGCAACGCGAACATCGCTATAACAGGCTGGTCTTCCTTACCCCGCCCTGGCCGGAAATCTATCAGGCAGACACGGAGCGTCGGCATGATTTTGCCGCGGCCGTGGCCGAATACGACCGCCTCGTCAGGGATTATCAAGCTCTTGACTATGAAACCGTCGTCCTTCCGAAATCAGGCGTCGAAGAGCGTGCTGACTTCATTTTGGAGCGGCTGGACGGAGCGCAGCTGTCTCAGCGATTTTCCAGCAGCTGCGACACGGTCACGAACTCGAACCCGCGCTGACGCAGTCCATCGATGATCAGCGGCAAGGCCTGCCGTGAAGCCTCGCGGCTGCGATACATGACATGCATGATGATGATCGAGCCGTTTTTCGTGTGCTCGATAACGTGCTTCGCAAGAGCCGCTGCATCCTCGGCGATATCTGGATAGGATTCCGGCTCGACATCCCACATGATTGTTTTCCGGTCATGCCGGTATAGATACCACGGCAAGCCGAGCAGCTTCTTGCCATAGGGCGGGCGGAACATGATCTCACCTTTATGACCCGCAGTCCGAATGGCCGCATCGGTGCGCTCGATCTCGTCCCTGATCCGCGCGGACCCCATCAAGGCCATGTTGGAATGCGTATAGCTGTGGTTTCCAACCTGATGGCCATCGCTGACGATCATGCGGGCCTGCGGCAGGTTTTCTTCAGTTTCCTTGCCCGTCAGGAAAAAGGTCGCTTTGATCCCGCGTTCCCTCAGGATCGCCAGGACCTCAGGCGTGAAACGCACCGAGGGCCCGTCGTCAAACGTCAGGGCCACCACCGGCTTCGGCGTCTCGACCCTCGGAATGATCTCCCCGAACAATTGCGTCGTCCGGGATTTGCTGAAGAGATGAACGCCACCGAGCACCACCGCCAGCATGGCAAGACCAAGGATTAGAGACACCACCCGTTTCATCGCCATTGCCACCCCTCATTGCAGTTTTCGGGAGGTTTTGTCTCTCGCCTTATTGTCTCCAGTGTGGCGCCTGTCGCGCAAAAGAAAAGCCCGGCATTACTGCCGGGCTTCGATAGGGTGTCGCAAAAGGCTTAGCTGCCCTGCTGGATGTAGGTGAACTTGCCGTCCGGACCCTTCTTCCACTCGTACATGACATAGCCAGGAAGCTTCGGGTCACCCTTCTCGTCGAAGGAGATCTCGCCGAGCGCCGTCGGGAAGCTACCCTTCTTCAGCGCTTCGGCAACCTTTTCAGGCTCCACGGAACCGGCTGCCTTGGCAGCGCCGGCGATCGCCTGCAGGGCTGCATAGGAGTAGAGCGTATAGGCTTCCGGGTTGAAACCGGCGGCCTTGAACTTCTCTACCAGTTCCTTGTTTTCAGGGCGCAGTGTCGGATCAGGACCGAAGGTGTTGAGCGTGCCTTCGACGGCGTCGCCGGCGATGGAAGCCAGTTCGTTCGATACGATACCGTCGCCCGAGACGAGCTTGGCCTTCAGGCCCTGGTCAGCCGCCTGGCGGATGATGAGGCCGGCTTCGGTATGCAGGCCGCCCCAGTAGATGATGGAAACGCCGGCTTCCTTCATCTTGGAGATCAGCGCCGAGAAGTCCTTGTCGCCGACATTCACGCCTTCGTACATGGCTTCCTTCACGCCGGCGGCATTGGCTGCCTTCTTGGTTTCATCGGCAAGGCCCTGACCGTAAGGCGTCTTGTCGTGAATGATGGCGATCTTGGCGTCCTTGAAATGATCGGCAAGATACTTGCCGGCGATGCCGCCCTGCTGGTCGTCACGGCCGCAGGTGCGGAACGTGTTCCACAGACCGCGCTCGGTGAACACGGGGTTGGTCGCGGCAGGCGTGATTTCGAGAATGCCGTTTTCGGCGTAAACTTCGGACGCCGGAATGGAAACGCCGGAGTTGAAGTGACCGACAACGAATTTCACGCCGTCAGCGACGAATTTATTGGCGACCGAAATACCCTGCTTGGGGTCGGATACGTCGTCGCCCAGCACGATCTTGATCTGCTCGCCATTAATGCCGCCGGCGGCATTGATGTCTTTCGCAGCCTGTTCGGCACCCTTCTGGATCTGAGCGCCGAAAGCAGCGTTCGGGCCAGTCAGCGGTGCGCCGACGGCGATCACGACATCGGCCCAGGCCGAACCGCCAAACGCGACCATGGCGGTCAGCGCGACAGCGGAAAGAAGAGACTTCTTCATTACTTTACTCCCAGTTCCTTTGGATGGGTTGTTTGCGAGGACCTGTTCAGTACCCACCTTAACCGAACAGGAAACGTTCCACTCTGCCGAGTATTAGTGACCCCGGAAAATACCGGCTGTCAATTTTTCTTTTTATAGGAAAATGCCGACGTGCGGTCGTAGAGCCAATAGTAATTATTGACCATCTGGCTCGTCCGGCGCATGCGGAAACCGATGCTGGAAAAAACCAGAAGAAGAACGACGTCAAACACGTAGTAGAAGCCGTTGATGAACGGCCCATCGAACAGCGCGTGATGCAAAAACCGCATCACCACGCCCAGCGCGAGCGTGTAGATCACCACCCGCGTATAACCACCCCAGCCGTCGGCAACGGATTTGCCGGTGCGCCAAGCCGTCCAGAAACCCAGAAGAACAACCAACGCGCGCAGAACATACCGCACGCCGTTATCCGTCTCGAAAAAAAGGCCCTGCATCTCTTTCCCCATCAGTGCCGGGCTGAATACCCAGGCCCTGCCTTGTCTGTCGTCCCGTCGTTTGCCGCCGGGCATTTTATTGTTTACGCCCCGCCATGGATCCTTAAGGTTTTGACCAAAGGACGACGGACCGCCGTTTGCAGTCTTGCGCCGCAAAATTTCCGGCGCAAGTAAAATCTTTCAGTGCCGTCCGCCTTCGAGATAGGCGGCGCGTACCTGCGGATCGGCGAGCAGTTCCTTGCCCGAACCGCTCATCGTCACCTTGCCGTTGACCATCACATAAGCGCGGTCGGAAAGCTTGAGCGCGGCGAAGGCGTTCTGCTCCACGAGGAAGACGGTCAGACCCTCTTCCTGATTGAGTTTCTTGATCGCCTCGAAAATGCCCTTGACGATCAGCGGAGCGAGACCCAGCGAAGGCTCGTCCAGCAGCAGGAGCTTCGGACGCGCCATCAGCGCGCGGCCGATGGAGAGCATCTGCTGCTCGCCGCCGGAAAGCGTGCCGCCGCGCTGGCTCTGACGCTCCTTCAGGCGCGGAAACATCACGAAGATCTTCTCGACGTCTTCCTTGAAATATTTCAGGTTATCGAGATTGGCGCCCATCTGCAGGTTTTCCAGCACTGTCATGCGCGGGAAAATCCGGCGGCCTTCCGGTGATTGGGCGATGCGCTTGCGGGCGATCAGATGGGTCGGCAGCTGGGTAATGTCCTCGCCATCGAAGATCACCTGGCCGGCGCGCGCCTGCGGGCTGCCGCAGATGGTCATCATCAGCGTCGACTTGCCAGCGCCATTGGCGCCGATCAGGCTGACGATTTCGCCCCTCTTCACTTCGACATCGACACCGGCCAGAGCCCGGATATTGCCATAATAGGTTTCGACACCCTGGACTTTCAGAAGCGGTTCACCGGACATCAGGCCGTTCCTCCGTCGAGTTCTTCCGCAATCACGTCTTCCACTTCATCATCCTCGACACCCAGATAGGCGGCGATGACCTTCGGGTCGTTCTTCACATGGTCCGGCGTGCCGTCGGAAATCTTCTGACCGTATTCCAGAACCACCACGTGGTCGGAAATCTGCATCACCACGGACATGTCGTGCTCGATGAGGAGCAGCGACGTACCCTCGTCGCGGATGCCGCGCAGCAGCGTGTTGAGCGCCAGGGATTCCTTCGGATTGAGACCGGCGGCCGGCTCATCGAGGCAAAGCAGTTCCGGCCCCGTGCACATGGCGCGGGCGATTTCCAGGCGGCGCTGCGCGCCATAGGGCAGATCGCCCGCCGGATCGTCGGCACGATCGATCAGATCGGCCTTTTCCAGCCAGTATTTGGCTTTTTCGATAGAAGCATCCACCGCCCGCCGGTATGCGGGCAGGCCGAGAAGGCCGAGGATCGTGTAACCCGAGGCCTTCATCAGCGCATTGTGCTGCGCCACCAGCAGGTTTTCCAGAACGGTCAGGCCCGAAAACAGGCGGATGTTCTGGAAGGTGCGCGCCACCTTTGCCTTCTTGGTGATTTCGAAATCCGGCAGGCGCTCGAGTAGATGCGTCTCGCCATCCTGCTGGCGCATGGTGATCATGCCCATGGTGGGCTTGTAGAAGCCGGTGATGCAGTTGAAGACCGTGGTCTTGCCCGCACCGTTCGGGCCGATCAACGCGGTGATCTCGCCGCGCTTCGCCTCGAAGGAGAAGTCGTTGATGGCCATAAGGCCGCCAAAGCGCATCGAGAGATGTTCGACCTTGAGGATCGTGTCGCCAGTGGTATTGGGTGTCATTGTTGTTGTTCCGGAAGCCATCAACCGTGACCTTCCTTGGTAAAGCTGCCGGAGACGGCCCTGCGTTCTTTAAGGAAAGCCGTGGGTTCACGCGAGCCGACGAAACCGCGCGGCTTGAACAGCATGACGATGACCATGGCAAGCCCGAACAGCAGCATACGATAGAGTTCCGGCGTGAAATCGGGCCCGAAGACATGCTTCAGGAACTCCATTTCGCGCAGAAGCTCGGTGCCGCCGACCATGACGAGCGCCGCAATGGCAATGCCGGTCAGCGAGCCCATGCCGCCGAGAACGACGATGGCGAGAATGACGGCGGATTCGAGGAACACGAAGCTTTCCGGCGAAACGAACCCCTGACGGGCGGCGAAGAAGGAGCCGGCAAAACCGCCGAACATTGCGCCCGTGGCAAAAGCGGTGAGCTTGGTGATGACCGTATCAATGCCGAGCGAACGGCAGGCGATCTCGTCCTCACGCAGCGCTTCCCACGCCCGGCCGATGGGCATGCGGCGCAGGCGGATGGTGACATAGGCCGTCAGCATGCACAGCAGCAGGATCACGTAGAACAGGAAGATCTTGTAATAGGCCGAGGACATCGACAGGCCGAACGCCTTGGCGAAATTGTTCGGCGCGCCGACATCGAACGACCAGATGCCGAAGATCGACGCCTTGGCGATGCCGGAAATACCGAAAGTGCCCTTGGTCACATCCGTCCAGTTGAGCAGCACGAGACGGATGATTTCACCGAAGGCGAGCGTGACGATTGCCAGATAGTCGCCGCGCAGGCGCAGCACCGGAAAGCCGAGGATGATGCCCCAGAAGCCTGCCAGAATGCCGGCAACGGGCAGCAGCACCCAAAACGAGAGGCCGAACTGGCTGGAGAGCAGCGCATAAGAATAGGCGCCCACCGCATAAAAGGCGACGTAGCCGAGATCGAGCAGGCCGGCGAGGCCGACGACGATGTTCAACCCCCAGGCCAGCATCACATAGATCAGGATCTGGATGCCGAAATTGTCGACGAATTTCAGCGAGCCCTGGAAACCGAAGAGCTGCACCGCGATAACGGGATAAAGCAGCAGCAGAACCAGCGCCAGCTTCAGAAAGTGCTTGTGGAAAAAGCCCTTTTCCTCGGAAATCTCCAGAACGCCGCTCTTGGCCTTGGCCAGCTTGCGACGATCCAGCGACGGCTTGATAAAGCCGACCATAAGGAAGCGGCCGATGGCGGCAACGGCGACGAAGATCGCCAGAAGGCCCCAGCGCGTGCCCCAGATCAGCTGGTTGTTGATGTCCTGATAGGTGACGATGCCGACATAAAGAATGAACATGCCGAACGAGATGACGCCCGCAATCAGGCCCTCCTTCACGGCTGTCGCCATCAGGCTGGGGCCGGAAGAGGTGTTTTCGGAAGCGATATTGGCCATGGGATCACACCTTCTCGACTTCCGGGCGACCGAGGATGCCGGTCGGCTTGAAGATCAGCACGAAAGCCAGGATGCCGAAAGCCGCGACATCCTTGTAGGCGATGGAGAAATAGGCCGACCACAGCGATTCGATCAGGCCGATCAGGAGGCCGCCGAGAACAGCGCCCGGCAGCGAGCCGATGCCGCCCAGAACGGCTGCCGTAAATGCCTTGACGCCGGGAATGAAGCCGTCGCTGAAAGAGGCAACACCATAATACATCAGATACATGGTGCCGGCGACCGCGGCGAGTGCTGCACCCATGATGAAGGTGATGGAGATGGTCTTGTCGACATCAACGCCGAGCAGCGCCGCCATCTTGCGATCCTGTTCGGTGGCGCGCTGCGCCCGGCCGAGAGGCGTCTTGTTGACGATATACCAGAAGGCGAAGAGCAGCACCGAGGTGACGACCATGATGATCAGCTGCTTCAGCGACACGGTGATGGCGCCGAAATGATAGCTTTCGGTCACCAGCGACGGGATCGGCTTGTTGCGTGGACCCTGCGTGACCTGGATGAAGTTGGACAGCGCGATCGACATGCCGATGGCAGTGATCAGCGGCGCAAGACGGAAGGAGCCTCTGAGCGGGCGGTAGGCGACGCGTTCGATCACCCAGTTCCACAGGCCGGTCATCAGCATGGCGACGACCATCATCAGAAGCAGAAGAAGCGCCACCGGAATGCCGGCGACAAAGGATGTCACGATCAGGAAAACGATCAGCGCGGCGAAGCCGCCGAGCATGAAAATATCGCCATGGGCGAAGTTGATCATGCCGATGATGCCGTAAACCATCGTATAGCCGATAGCGATGAGGCCGTAGATCGATCCAAGAGTCAGCCCGTTTATGAGCTGCTGGATAAAATACTCCATGTCTTTCCCCCGGGCACGACCTCAAATGGGCCACGCCTCGTTATGTTAATTATAGGGGCGCCCTTGCAGGCAGACCCCCACCCTCAAAATGCATATCGTGTTCGTTAAAAATGTGAAGTCAAAAACGGGCGATCCTGCACAAAATTTGGAATTTCCACACCAGCTGCCGCTTTCCCGATCAAAAGAGCCATGATTTTGGCAGGAAGTGCTGAAAAAATGACGGTCGAATGCTTATTTTAGCATTGTCCAACGCCATTATTTGACGGGCAACGGGCAAAGGAGTAGCGAAGATCGGAACGGCGATATCCCGCAGACGGGATTTAATTGGCAAAGAGATGATCGACATATTGACGAAAGCGGCGCTGGACGCCGGGCAGGCCATCATGGCGGTCCACCGTGCCGGCCCGCATGTGTCGTACAAGGATGACTGTTCGCCGGTGACGGAAGCCGATCAGCGTGCCGAAGCGATCATTCTTGCGGCCCTGGCGGCCCATTTTTCCGATATACCGGTGGTTGCCGAAGAGGCCGTGTCGAGTGGCATCCTGCCGGAAACCGGAGCGGAATTCTTTCTCGTCGATCCGCTGGATGGAACCAAGGAGTTCATTTCCGGCAAGGATGATTTCACCGTCAACATCGCGCTCATCCGCAACGGCGCTCCGGTGGCCGGTGTGGTTTACGCCCCCTGTCGCGGACAGGCGTGGACCGGCGAGGGCAACGCCGCCGAAAAACTCGTCATATCGGCCGAAGGCGTCATCCTGTCGCGCCACCCCATCCGGGCCCGCCAGCGCGGCGCTTCCCCCGTGGCGCTGATCAGCCGCTCGCACTGCACCGCACGAACGGAAGCCTTCGTGGCCGAACATGGACTGAAGGACTGTATTTCTGTCGGCTCGTCGCTGAAATTCTGCATGCTGGCTGAGGGTGCCGCCGATATCTACCCGCGCTTCAGCCGCACCATGATGTGGGACACGGCGGCGGGCGACGCCGTGCTGCGCGCCGCCGGCGGCCGGACGCTGGACTGCTCGGGCCTTCCGCTAACCTATGCGGTGAAGGGCGATGGCGAGGATGCGCTGGCCAATCCGGATTTCATTGCCGAAGGGGCGATGGCGGTGGAACACGCGGGGTAACGGGCGCTCGGCGTTTGCTGCGGCTCTTGCGACGGGCGGCATTGGTGAGCTTCGGTGTGTGCGGCTTTACCCCCCTCTGCCCTGCCGGGCATCTCCCCCTCAAGGGGGGAGATCGACTCGCGGATAGGTCTCCCCCATCTCAACGTTTGCGAATGAAGTGGCGGTAGCGCTTCCTGCCGATCTCCCCCCTTGAGGGGGAGATGCCCGGCGGGGCAGAGGAGGGTAAAGCCACACACACCAAGGCCCCCCAAAAAATAATCTTGTCCCCGCTCATCCCCGCCCCACGCCACCACCTCACAATGCCCCCGCAACGAAACACCGCAGCGCGGAAGGCACATCATGACCGAACAGACGGCGAGACTTCGGCTTCCCTATATCCTCCCCTCGCAGGCGCAGAAACACGTCACCCACAACGAGGCGCTGCAACGGCTCGACGCGATCGTGCAGCTGGTCGTCAAGGCTGTGGTTGCCGCACCGCCCGAAAACGCCGCCGAGGGAGATTGCTTCCTCCTCTCCGCCGACGCTACCGGCGATTGGGCCGGCAAGGGCGGCAGGCTCGCCTTCCGGCAGGATGGCGCGTGGCTCTCGATCACACCGCAGCCCGGCTGGACGGCATGGTTTGCGGCCGAAAGCAGATATCGCGTCCTGCGCGACGGCGGCTGGCGTGACCTGCCACTGCCGGCCACCGGTCGGCTGGAAAGCATGGGAATCGGCACGGAGGCCGATGCCGTCAACCGGCTGGCGCTCGCCTCCCCCGCCAGCCTTTTCACCCACCCGCAGAATGACGGCAGCCACCGCATGACGATCAACAAGGCGGGCCGGGCCGATACAGCCTCATTGCTGTTCCAGTCCGGCTGGAGCGGCCGCGCAGAGATGGGTCTGGCGGGAAATGACGGGTTTTCGATCAAGGCCAGCACGGACGGCGCCTCATGGCACACCGCCATAGTCTGCAGCGGCGATGGTCGCGTCTCGATGCCCAACCGCCCGCTCGCCGTCGCTGGCCTGCCGGCGGGCACGACGAAGCCGGCCAATGGCTCTGCCGCCGGTTTTTCCCTGCTCTCCCTCGCTGAGGGCGGCTTTGCGCTCGGTGATGCGGTGAGTGGTGGTGGGCGCGACCTGGTGGTGCCAGCGAAGGGCCTCTATCTGGCCATATTGACGCTTGCCGTAGTCTCGTCTTCCGGCCACCGGGTGACGCTGTTGATCAACGGCACGGCGGCCGATTTCGACATCGCGGGCAATGTGTCGGACTCAGGCGCGTCGCAGTCGGCAACCGCCTTCCTTCGCCTCGATGCCGGCGACCGCCTGCGGCTGCACCATGAGGGAACGGTGGAATTAACCCAGGGCAACGGCAAAACGTGCCTCTCGCTTGCGTGGATCTGATCTGGACAACCGATGAGAGAGAAAAATTGCGATTTTTGGAAAAATTTTTCCCCGACAAAATAAGGCGACTCGAACAAATCAGGCGAAACCGTTCAAATTCTTAATAAATTGTCACGAGCTGCTTAGGCAATTTTTAAAGGTACGGGGCTAAAGTTCCCGTCATATGGTCTTGAGTTTGTATAGAGTGTCCAATGACCGAAATGATACGCCCACGAGTTAAATATGTCATCGGCCCCGATGGCAGCCCTCTGACGATTGCGGATCTTCCGCCTGCCAATACCCGGCGCTGGGTCATTCGCAGAAAGGCAGAGGTTGTTGCCGCCGTGCGCGGTGGACTGTTGAGCCTCGAAGAGGCCTGCGAGCGTTATACGCTCACCGTTGAAGAATTCCTGTCCTGGCAGTCCTCGATTGCCGATCATGGCCTTGCCGGCCTGCGCACCACGCGCATTCAGCAATACCGCCACTGAGAAAGTGCGCCGGCGCGCCAAAGGCGCCCAACGCCGGATTTTCAAAACGCCCCGTCAGTTTATCGACGGGGCTTTCGGTTTGATTTCGGATTTTTCATTCAGAACCATGCCTGCTGACGGTGAGAGATTGTCACCGGTTTGTGTCCGCTGCGTTTGCTATCCCGCTGTTTCAATTCGGGCGCAAGCCGCTACAGTGGAGATACGAACAGCAATGGGAAGGCAGAGATAATGGATATCAAGACAACCGAAACCGGATCGCGCGGCGAATATCTCGCAACCGTCGACGGCCATACGGCGGAAATGACCTATTCCCGCACCTCCCCTTCCCTCATCATCATCGATCATACCGGCGTGCCCGATGCGCTTCGCGGCAAAGGCGTCGGCCAGGCACTTGCCGCCCACGCCATCGATGAAGCCCGCAAGGGCGGCTGGAAGATCATTCCGCTCTGCCCCTTCTTCAAGGCCCAGACCCTGCGCCATCCAGACTGGGCCGATGTTATCCAGGGCTAAGCGCGCTTTATCCTCTGTCTGAGGGCAGAAGTCGCAAGCGTCGCGGCATATTTCTTCTCCCCGCCGGGGAGAAGGTAGCCCGAAGGGTCGGATGAGGGGGAAACGCCAGTAATATGCGGAGAACTTGCCCCCTCGTCCCGCTGCCGCGAACTTCTCCCCGGCGGGGAGAAGAAAAAAGCGGCTTACGCTTAATCCCTCACAGCCGTTGCAAATATCGCGTCATTTCATAAATGCGTGTCACGCCACCTTCAACGGTGGGGTCCCGGCATGCATGCTCCGGCGGACCTCTTCCCGGAATTCGAGCGTATCCTTTGCGCCGTGCACGGCCACGGCATGCTGCACGGCCGCCTCCATCAGCTCCTCCTGGGAATCGGCCGAAATGGCAACGGTGCATCTGCTGTCACTGGGAAATTCACGGCAATCGATATATTGGCGGGCCATTTTTTCCTCCCTGCAATGGCCGCCCGCACCCGCACGGGTGCGTGCGCGTAAAAGCCTCCGGCTCACGGTCGGAACCCCTGTAAAATACGCCTTTCCGCATGTCCGGACAATCGAAATCGGGGCGGCCGCCCCGTCGTGGCGCGCTGGTGAAGCAGCAAGGCAAAAGGCCGCCCTGATGGAGCGGCCTTTCGAAAAAAAGCATGTCGTCCCGTCATTGAAAGCCGCCTCCTGATCCACCGGCAGCCGTCAATGAGGACGAGGTTCGTCAGTTCTGCGCCACCTGTCAGGCGCGGGCGCGGATGGCTCCGTCGCGGTTTTCCAGTGCGGCGGCCTTTTCATATTCGGCCTGCACCTCTTCTAGCGATGCCTCGGCGGCCTCCTGCTGGGCCTTCAGTTCCCGGATGGAAACCTGAAGATTATCCGCCCGCTGGCGCGCGGCCTTGGCGAAGGTCGGATAGGCGAAATGCGTCGGATCGGTAATGCCCGACTTGCTCTCTTCCAGAGAGATCTGATGCACCAGTTCCTTTGCCATCCGCTCGAATTCGGACATCATCTGCTGCAGCTGGTTAAGCTGCCTGCGTTTTTCATTGACCTGAAATTCCTTCAGGCGAACCAGGCTGTCACGCGACTTCATACGCAATACTCCATGGATAGCGAGACCCGGATCAAAAAGGGCACTATGCCCCCTCGACCGGCCCGTTTAACCCGCCCTTTCAACCGGCCGGGTTAACCCGTTGTGCCGGAATGATTCCCGAAAGTTACCCGGCGTTAATAAAAAACCGCCGCCGTTAACCTTTCGTTTACGGGCATCGTTAATGATAAACACGATCATTTAAGGGTCGGTAAATGCCAGGTCAAAAAAAATGGGCCAGACGATGTAAGAGTCGATTGAATCACTTAGCGGGAAATCCTCACGTTAAGCTTCAATTTTGGCGATGGTGGATTCACGTGCAAAAACAGCGAAATGCCTAGTTTGCTTAATAAATTCGATACACCTTGCCAAAGGCAATTAGAATTTGTTAACCATTTGGTGGCAGCCTGCAAATCAGGCAACGTCTGGATCCGCATCGCGCGAGGCAATGTTTTACCGGTTCGCGGGCGGCAAAGGGGATAATTATGCGGGTTCTACTGATTGAAGACGACAGCGCGACAGCGCAGAGCATTGAACTGATGCTGAAGTCGGAAAGCTTTAACGTTTACACGACCGACCTCGGTGAGGAAGGCGTGGACCTTGGCAAGCTTTACGACTACGACATTATTCTTCTCGACCTTAACCTCCCCGACATGTCGGGTTACGAGGTGCTGAGAACGCTTCGGCTTTCCAAGGTCAAGACGCCGATCCTCATCCTGTCCGGCATGGCCGGCATTGAGGACAAGGTTCGCGGCCTCGGTTTTGGCGCAGACGATTACATGACGAAGCCGTTCCACAAGGACGAGCTTGTTGCCCGCATTCACGCAATCGTCCGCCGTTCCAAGGGCCATGCGCAGTCGGTCATCTCCACCGGCGAGCTGATCGTCAATCTCGATGCCAAGACGGTTGAAGTGGGCGGCCAGCGCGTTCACCTGACCGGCAAGGAATATCAGATGCTTGAGCTGCTTTCGCTGCGCAAGGGCACGACGCTGACCAAGGAAATGTTCCTGAACCACCTTTATGGCGGCATGGACGAGCCGGAACTGAAGATCATCGACGTCTTCATCTGCAAGCTGCGCAAGAAGCTGGCAAACGCCGCCGGCGGCGCGAACTACATCGAAACCGTCTGGGGCCGCGGTTATGTTCTGCGCGAGCCGGATGGCTCGACTGAATATCTCGAAACCGCCTGATTCCTGCTGGAACAGGGCTGTTTTGAAAGACCCGCTGGAAACGGCGGGTTTTTTGTTGACTGCGGGTCGCGGCAGGTCGGCAACGGCGTCCCGCTCAGGCGGAGGCGCCAGAGGACAAAAAATGACGGACGCAATCCCCACCCTCGTGACAAATCGCCTTAACCTTCGCCCACCGCGACTGGACGATTTCCCGGCCTATCGTGATTTCATGGCGTCACCGCGCTCCACCGGCGTCGCCGGACCGCATGATCTTGCCGCCGCATGGGCCATGTTCTGTCAGGACAGGGCATTGTGGTCGTTCTTCGGTCACGGCGCGCTGATGATCGATCTCGCCGAGAGCGGCGAATGCATCGGTCAGGTCGGCATCAATCACGGCCCCCTCTATCCCGAGAAGGAACTGGGCTGGCTGCTTTACGACGGTCATGAAGGCAGGGGTTATGCTGCGGAAGCCGCAACGGCGCTGCGGGACTGGGCCTTCGATACGCTGAAGCTTCCAACCCTCGTCAGCTATGTCGGCGCAGGCAACCGCCAATCCGCCGCTGTTGCGGAGCGAATCGGCGGAGTGCTGGACCCTGTCGCGCTGCGCCCGCTGCCATCAGATCTGGTCTATCGCCATGATGTGCGAAGGGATCGGCATGCAAGGACGTGATCGATAGAGCCGCATTTATGCGGCCCGTCTTTATTTTAAAGCGTCACGCAGAAAGGTCGTGACTGCACCACGGATCTCCTGATGCAGTGCCGCCCTGTCTCTTCCGCCACCGCTGCGGCATATGAATGCTTCATCGGGCGATTCTTCCAGCAGGCGTTTTTCGCCATCTTCCTTGCATATCTGCATGAAACTCAAATGGGTGGCGTCCGATATCACATGATAGGTGGTCGTCGCCTTTGGCAGAAGAGCGGCGACACGGTCTGAATCGGCTTTGATCGCCGCAATCTCCGGCGTTTCCACGCCAGCGGCCATCACCAGAACCGGAACGTCCACCTGTCGCAACGTCTCAGGCAGAAAGCCCGCAGCCGGGCCCAGATCAAGCGAAACGACAGCGCGAATTCGGTTATCATACCTACTCATTGAGAGGCGCGGATCGGCCTTTCCACCACCAATAATTCCCACCTTGCTTAAGAGCCGGTTGGCTTTGCATTGCGGCGGCAGCGGCGTCACATCGCAACCTTCAAGAGCCAGATCGGCACTATATCTTGCGCCTGCGAGTTCCATCGCGGTCCAGCCGCCGAGCGAATGGCCGATGACTGCGATGCGCCGACTGTCGATGCGCCCGGCAAGCGCCTCATCTTTGAGGAGCGCTGTCAGGACCGTACTGATGGCGCGTGGCCTTTCCCAAAGTGCCACCACCTCGTTTCCCTTCTGCGCCTCGAAATCTTCGCCAGCATGATCGGGTGCGGCGACGACATAACCATCATGCACCAGTTCACCCGCAAGCCAGTTGAGGTTGCGCCAGCTGCCGCCGTAACCATGAGACAGCAGCACAAGCGGGTGAGAACCCGGGGCACGGGAGGCGTCCCGGAGAACATCAAGCCCGAAAAATATGGCGTTCTCGCCGACAGTCTCCGCTTTCCCTGAAGACGTGGTTGGATACCACATTGAAACTGCGAGAGTTTTTCCGCCTTGATCAGCCGGCAACTCAATCTGTTTGAAACCTATGGCCTCTTTGGCGGTCACGCTTGCGGTCAGCGCGAAAAGGAGCATTGCAGCTAGTGCCAGTATGCGCATATTTGTCTCTCCGTTGGTCTGGACGGAGAAAAGATTGGCTTATCTAATTGCTGGAGAGACCTTGAACGCGCTCGTCGTCGTGCTCGATCGTGATCGAGGCCGTCGCGGCAACGGCCAGGTTCACGTGGCGGATCAGATCGCTGCAAGCTGCTGGAGATGGCCTGTCATGCCGACACCCTCCCCGCCCGAATTCACCGTATCGAAGTAGTCGTGCCAGCCGCTCTCGGCGGTTGCCTCCACTACTATGAGTCAAAGCCCTTTGTCCGTGCTTTGGACATCGTGGAGTTAGGGTGTCCTGATCCGCTCGAAAAGCCGCACCGGGCTTTCCCGGAACATCGTCTCTCTGATGGGAGAGAAGCCGAAGCGGGTGGCGATTGCGAGGGAGGGTACGTTGAGCGGATCGATCATGCACACGATCCGGTTCGATATGCCCTGCGTGTCGAACCAGCCAAGCGCGGCCTGCACGGCTTCGCTCGCCACGCCCTTGCCCGTCAGATCCCTGTCGATCTTCCACATGGCCTCCGGTGCGGTGTCGAAATCCGCGCCATGTCCGCGGCGCATATGGGCGAGACCCACCTCGCCGACGATTCGTCCCGTGGACAGTTCCTCGACCACGAAGGGCCCGAAACCGAAGACGGACCAGTGGCCGATGAAACGCAAAAGCCGCGCGAAAGCGAGTTCGGGGTCGAGCGGCGCTATTGAGTTCACCCCCGGAATGGGTTGAACGGCCGCGCTCCAGAAAGCGCAATAACGCGCTTCGTCCTCGATGGCATGCGGCCGAAGACAAAGACGCGCGGTTTCGACACGAATCATGAGACCCTCCCCTGGAAACGAAAAAGGGCCGGGCGCTGGCAAAACCGGCCCGACCCCTGATGGCATCACTGTCGCATTGAAACGATCACGCCGCGATCGTCTTTGCCGTGAAGACGATACGATCGTCATGCACCTTGTATTCCACCGTCATATTGGCCTCCTCGGCCAGAAGCAGCGTGTAATAGGGCTGAACGGAATGGGCGTCGACCGCCTCTTCCAGCCTGCCCTCGTAGATTTCCACGAACTTGCCCGGCACGCGCATCATCCGGCCCTTGACGGTGATTTCGAACTTGGCGTCGCCATCGGGGTTTTCAAGCAGCACATCCACATTGCCACCGCGCGGTATCGCGCCATAGGCCACGAGGAAGAGGTTGAGCAGAAGCTTGACGCGGTTCTTGGCAACGATGGCGCGCGGGCCGTTCCAGCTGACTTCCGCCTTCTTTTCGGCCTCTGCAAAATCCTTGGCGGCCTTTTCGGCCTCGCCGGTATCGATCGACGCGCCGGCGGAACCGGAAGCACCGAAAGCAAGGCGGGCGAACTTCAGCCGCACGGATGCGTTAAGGGCTGACGTGCGGATGAGATCGAGCGCATCGTCATCCGTGCCGCCCTCGTCCAGCAGTTCGAGGCCGTTATTGATGGCGCCGACAGGAGAAATCACATCATGGCACACACGGCTGCACAGAAGAGCCGCCAGATCGGGACCGGACAGCGTGATATTGAGTTTGCTGGTCATAAAATTCTCTCCTGCGCAAGGGAGGCGCGGACGGTGTGGAAATTGTTAAGCCATAATGACACCATATTTGGTAAACCGATTGTTAATAGGATGGTTTCAAAATGCCAAATGCCTTAACAGGCCACACTGGAGCCCCGTGTATCCGCCAGGATGCGCGAAACATGCTGTAGAACTTTGACTCTGCGCGTCGGCCCTTTCGAAAAACCGATTCGGATTTTCGAACCGATGCGCTAACGAAACAGACGGACGGACATGACGATGCGCCTTAAGAAAACCCGCACCATTGCACGCCTCGGACTGGGAAAGATCGTCGCGCTCCTCGCGAGCCTGCTGATATGGGTCGCACCGACCGCGGCCCAGAACAGCGATCAATATTCTTTCCAGGAAGTCGTGGATGCAGGCCACGGATTCTTCGGCGAAACCACCGGCGGCCTTGCCAAGGTGGTGGAGCGCGCCTTCCAGCAATACGGTCTTCCGAA
The DNA here is from genome assembly GCF_055382365.1 of Agrobacterium sp. 5Ca39. NCBI lineage: Bacteria > Pseudomonadati > Pseudomonadota > Alphaproteobacteria > Hyphomicrobiales > Rhizobiaceae > Agrobacterium > Agrobacterium sp. 5Ca39. The sequence continues at coordinate 2,052,433 of NZ_AP026436.1, forward strand.
CGGTTACATTCTCGGCCAGGAGGGCTCCGGCGCCTTCGTTGCCGGCCTCACCTATGGCGAGGGCACGCTTTACACCAAGAATGCCGGCCAGCACCCCGTCTTCTGGCAGGGACCGTCGCTCGGCCTCGATTACGGCGGCCAGGGCACCCGCGCCATGATGCTGGTCTACAATCTGCCCTCGGTTGATTCGCTCTATCGCCGTTACGGCGGCGTCAGCGGCTCCGCTTTCATCGTCGCCGGCGTCGGCATGACCTATCTGAAAAGCAGCGAAGTCACGCTCGCCCCCATCCGCACCGGCATCGGCGCACGCCTCGGCATCAATGTCGGTTACCTGAAGCTCACCCAGCAGCCGACCTGGAACCCCTTCTGATAAGACGGTTGATAGGACGAGACGGTGCGGCGGATTTCTTCTCCCCGCCGGGGAGAAGGTGGCCCGAAGGGTCGGATGAGCGGGCAACCTTGCCGTATCTCATAACCCTCGCCCCCTCACACCGCTGCCGCGGACCTCTCCCCCTCGGGGAGAAGAAACAAGCGGCAAGGTCCCGCCCACGAATTGCCAAAGGGAAACCCCTCCCCACGGTTGCAATAATAGCGTAACGTACCCTCGCGCCCCTCTTTCCGAATGCGCGCGTATCTGAGTTTCGGAGACTGTCCCGCGTGATCGAATATGCCATTCTCTTCGGATTGGGTTTTCTCACCGCAACCCTGCTGGCCCTGCTGATCGCACCCGCGATCCACCGCCGCATCGTCGCTTATACGGAAAACCGCATACGCGCGACAATGCCCATCAGCCCGCAGGAAGTCCGCGCCCAGAAGGACATGGCGCGTGCGCTCTACGCCGCCGAAAACGCCAAGGTCCGCCAGGAACTGGAAACGGAGCGGGAAAAGAACACCTCGCTACGCCTCGCCAACGAGGCCGCTTCCAGCGATGCCTATCGCCTCGGCGAGCAGAACCGCAGCTTTTCCCTGAAGATCGAAGAGCTGACGCTGGAGATCGGCGAATTGCGCGCCGCACTTGACGCCAGCGAAGAGCGCGCCGGCATCATCCAGGCCAACCTCCTGCAGCAGGAGCAGGCTGCCAATGAGCGCGCCAGCCAGATGTCCGATCTCACCGCCCGCCTCACCAACCTGACGCGCGAACTTGATGATTCGAAAATCCTCGCCGCCACCCGCGATCTCGAAGCCGAACAGGCCAAACAAAGCGCCACACGCTTCCGAAAGGAAGGCGAGACCGTCACCCGCGAGCTTCAGGATATCGCCAGCCGCAACCGGGAAGCGATGGAAGCCGTGGCGCGCGAAAGCCGCAAGGTAACGAGGCTTGAGGAGCAACTGGCCAGCACCATCGCCAAAAACGCCGACCTCGACACGATGCTGACCCTGCGCAACCAGGAGGTCGCGCGCCTCAAGGAACAGTTGGCCGCAACCGGCGGCCGCAGCAACGACATGATCATCCGCCTGCCGAACCCCGCCGTTCCCGCCGAAAAGCCGGTTGAGCGGCGGCAAGCCGCAGCGCCGGCCCCTGCCGCCCCGCTCGAAACCGCGCCCACCATCGAGACGGACGCACAACAGACGGCAGCCCCAGAGGATGCCGCCCCCGCCTTCCCGCAGGAGGAGCCGAGCGCACAGCCGGGCGCATTGGCACCGGAAGGTTTGGAACAGGAAATCGAGGATATCCGCAATCAGGGCACCGCGCTCACCGAGCGCCTGTTGAATGTGCGTGGTACCGGTAATGACGAGCCCATCCGCCGCGAAATCGCGAGGATCGCCGCCGAAATGATCGCGCTGACAGCCGCGCAGGAGGGTGAGGCATCGCCTATTCCGGGGCTGCTGGCCAAGGCGTCTGGTTCATCGGGGCGGGAGAGCCTTGCGAAGCGGGCGAAGGTGGTGATGGAGAAGCGGAAGCGTTAGGTACTCGGTGTATGCCGCTTCACCCCCCTCTGCCCTGCCGGGCATCTCCCCCACAGGTGGGGAGATCGATATGCGGCAAGGTTTTGCCGATATCAACGTTAGAGAATGAAGTGGCGATAGCGCATCTTGCCGATCTCCCTCCTTGTGGGGGAGATGTCCGGCAGGACAGAGGGGGGTAAACCCCACCCACCAAGGCAAGCGTAAACTTCATCCGCAAAGATGGCGTTAAGCACTCCTCACACCCGCCCGATCACCCCCGCCATCTGATAAAGCGCCAGCCCGGAAGCCGTCCCCGCATTCAAGCTATCCAGCTGCGGCGACTGCGCAATCCGCGCCGTATGAAACCGCGACAGCACCGATTGCGGCAACCCCTCGCCTTCCGTGCCGATGACGAGCGCCATGCGTTCAGCGCGGGGAATATCGCGGATTTCGGTCTCGCCACCGGGTGAAAGGCTCCAGATCGCAAAACCGGCTGCCGCGAGCCGCTCCAGCATCTCCACTGCCCCGCCGCCGCGATGATAGGGAACCGACAGCACCGACCCCACGGAAACCCGCAGCGCCTTGCGATAGAGCGGGTCGCAGCACGTCTCGTCCAGCAGCACCGCATCGGCATAAAAGGCTGCGGCGTTGCGAAACATCGCGCCGAGATTATCGTGGTTGGAAATGCCGCAGCCGACGAGCACCAGGGAGGACGCGGGAAGTGCTGCCGTCATCTCTTCCAGGCCGTCATCGCGCACCCGCCGCCCGAGCGCCAGAATGCCACGATGCAGGTGGAAACCGACGATACCATCCAGCACCGGCGCTTCGGCCACATAAACGGGCACATCTTCGGGGAAATCGGAAAGAATATCCGCAACGCCGGAAAGCCGGTTGCGCAGGATCAGGATGCTCTCCGCCGCAAAGGCCCCACCCGCCTTGTGGGCGGCGGCCAGCATGCGCAGCACCACCGTACCTTCGGCGATGAAACGCCCCTGCCGGCCGGTGAGATCACGCTCGCGAATATCGCGAAAGGCGGCAATGCGCGGATCGGCCGGGTCGTCGATCGAGATCAGCGCCCGGCCATCCGGCAGGTTATTGACCTCACTGGCCATCAACAGTCACGTCGGCCAGGAACCGGCCGCTGGCGACGTTGAAGACCAGCGCCTTGCGCGTGCCGTTGGCCAGCCGGCCGTAAAACAGCATGTCACCGCCAGAATAGCTGACATTGTCGATCGTGAAGCCCTGCGGCAGGCTGGCGGTGACGGCCATCGGGCCACTACCAGTGGGAACGGCGAGGTTTGGCGCTTCCGTCTGCGTCTGAGCGGCCTTAGACGGCCCCATCGCCTTGTAGACAACCGCACCGAAGACAGCCATAAGGCTGATAAACATCACGGAGCCCGACACGATCTGCAAACGGATCATCTTGCGGCGAACTTTTTCCATGGCCGGATCAAGCGGCTTGTCTTCCTGTTCGTCTTGCTCGATCTGCGTCATCGGGTTCCCTGAAATGCTGATGGATCGGAAAAAATAAGAATGAACGACCCCTTTAAACAAGGCGGAGACGCAAGGAAAGTCCTGATTGCCGGGGAAGACGCCGAAGGCCGCCTCGATTCCTGGCTGGCGGGCGAAGTGGGCAGCGACTTCTCCCGCAGCCGCCTGAAGGCGCTGATCGAACAGGGCGCGGTTTCCCTCAACGGCAAGCCGGTGACCGAGCCGAAAAAGAAGGTGCATCCCGGCGACCGTATCGAGATCGTCATGCCCGAACCGGAAGACCCGGAACCCAAGGGCGAGGACATTCCCCTTAACGTGGAATATGAGGATGAAGACCTGATCGTGCTCGTCAAGCCCGCCGGCCTCGTCGTGCATCCCGGCGCCGGCAACTGGACGGGAACGCTGGTCAACGCCCTCATTCATCATTGCGGCGACAGCCTCTCCGGCATTGGCGGCGTCAAGCGCCCGGGCATCGTACACCGGCTGGACAAGGAAACGTCAGGTGTCATGGTCGTTGCGAAGAACGACAACGCCCACCGGCATCTGGCCGCACAATTTGCCGACCATGGCCGCACCGGGCCGCTGGAACGCGCCTACAAGGCCATCGTCTGGGGCCGCCCGCGCACGCTGCGTGGCACAATCGACGCAGCACTCGGCCGCAGCGTCGACCGCACCAAACGCGCCGTCAAGCACGAGGATTCGGATGATGCCCGCGAGGCAATCACCCATTACGAGGTAGTCGAGCGTTATCACGAGCGGCCGGACGCCACCTGTCTCGCCTCGATGGTGGAATGCCGTCTCGAAACGGGCCGCACCCACCAGATCCGCGTGCACATGGCCCATATCGGCCACCCGCTGATCGGCGATCCCGAATATGGCGCGGCTTTCCGTACCAAGGCGAACCTTCTGGAAGAACCGGCAAAGGGCATCGTCGGGCGCTTTCCGCGCCAGGCACTGCATGCCTATCTGCTCGCTTTCGAACACCCTCGCACTGGTGAGGTGATGGAGTTCGAAACCGAGCTTCCAGAAGACATGGAAGCCTTGGTCGCCGCATTGCGTGCCTGAAAACGCCTGGCGCAGTTCCAAAAAACTGCGCCGCACATTTCGCCGGAAGCTTCGGATAACAAAAAAAGATTAGCGGAACGCGATATTCTGCCAACGGTCCTCTTCATAGACCGCCCCAATTTCGCTTTAATCCTCGCACCTCCTTTGCCTCGCAAAGCCTTGAACCGCCGCACGTTCGAACTGCCTTGAACGGAGCCGGCACGATGACGGGATCGCGTGCGCATGACGATTAAAGACCGCCGGTTTATATTCCAGGAGCTGCGCAGCGTCGAAGGTTACATCGACCCGCCGGATGCGCTCGTCTTCAAGACACTTCTGCAGGCGCAGACGAAAAGCGCCCTTAGTGGCGGCATCGCGGAAATCGGCGTCTATTACGGTCGCTCCTATTTCCTGCTGCGCAAATTCGCGCAGAGCCAGGAAAAGGTGCTGGGCGTCGATCTTTTCGATCTGGACCCGCCGCAAGACGGCAGCCTCGACCAGTATGAACGCCTGATGGAAAACGGCCGCCGGCTGGGTTTCACAATGGATCGGGACCTTATCATCAAGGGTGACAGCACGCGGCTGACACCAGACGACATCACGTCCCGCATCGGTCCGGCACGCTTTTTCAGTATTGGTGGTGGCCATCACCTGCATCACGTGCTGGCCGATGCGAAACTGGCCATGGAGGTGATCGCGCCGCACGGCATCATCGTTTTCGATGACACCTTCAACCCCGCCTGGCCGGAAGTGACGGTGGGTGTCGCCGATTTCCTGCGCACCCACGGCCACAGCCTCGTTTGCTTCGGCATGACGAAATACAAGACCTATGTGTGCCACCGCGAATTTCACGCAACCTATGCGCAGGCCATTGCCATCGATCCGGACCTGCAGGCGCTTGCCCATGTCGAGACGCAGTTCCTCGGCGCGAGGGTGGTGCGTCTGCACAATCCGATGCGCAGACGGGTGATGTACGAGCTGATGGTACGCTCCGGCCTTGGCGGTTTTTCGGAACGAATTTACCGCTCGAAAGTTAAACAGGTCAAAGAAGGGGTCGCCTCGACATAACGCATGTGTGAACGCAGCGTTCGCTTGAAACGCGGCGTGAGCGTACATATCTGTCACATGGGTTCGTGCGGGGTCGGTAACGACCCGCAGCTTACGGCGCGCCTCCGGCGGGTTATTCGCCGATCAAAGAGGGTGCCGTTCCAGACCATAGATAAGGGGGTGCTTTATGGCCCGCAATAGTTTGCCTACGATTACAGCCGGCGAAGCCGGTCTCAATAGATATCTCGACGAAATCCGCAAATTCCCGATGCTGGAGCCGCAGGAAGAATACATGCTTGGCAAGCGTTATGCCGAGCATGGCGACCGCGACGCCGCGCACAAGCTCGTCACCAGCCATCTGCGTCTCGTGGCCAAGATCGCCATGGGCTATCGTGGTTACGGCCTGCCGATCGGCGAGGTCGTTTCCGAAGGCAATGTCGGCCTGATGCAGGCGGTGAAGAAATTCGATCCGGAACGCGGATTCCGTCTGGCCACCTATGCAATGTGGTGGATCAAGGCCTCGATACAGGAATATATCCTGCGCTCGTGGTCGCTGGTGAAGATGGGCACAACCGCCAACCAGAAGCGTCTGTTCTTCAACCTGCGCCGTCTGAAGGGCCGCATCCAGGCCATCGACGATGGCGACCTGAAGCCGGAGCATGTCAAGGAAATCGCGACGAAGCTGCAGGTGTCGGAAGAAGAAGTCATCTCGATGAACCGCCGCCTGCATGGCGACGCATCGCTGAATGCGCCGATCAAGGCGTCCGAAGGCGAGTCCGGCCAATGGCAGGACTGGCTGGTGGATGACCATGACAGCCAGGAAGACGTGCTGATCGAGCAGGACGAACTGGAAACCCGCCGCCGCATGCTGGCGAAAGCCATGGGCGTGCTGAACGACCGCGAACGCCGCATCTTCGAGGCCCGCAGACTTGCCGAGGAGCCGGTGACGCTGGAAGAACTCTCCTCAGAGTTCGACATCAGCCGCGAGCGCGTTCGCCAGATCGAAGTCCGTGCCTTTGAGAAGGTGCAGGAAGCGGTGCAGAAGGAAGCGCTGGAAGCGGCGCGCGCCCTGCGCGTGGTGGATGCGTAAGACAGCCCGCTCATGACGCCAATGCGCTGACCATGAATCATCCTCGGCCTTCGGCCGGGGATTTTTTGTTGGTAAAAGGCGGGCGATAGGAAATGGTCTGCCTCTGAGACCGACGATAGTGCTGGAGGAAAACCGGTAGGAAAAATATCGATGCTTCAGAGGATGCCGCTTACCCCCTCTGCCCTGCCGGACATCTCCCCCACAGGCGGGGAGATCGGCAAGACGCGCTACCGCCACTTCATCCTCGGCCGTTGAGTTGGTCGAGACCTCGCGGCATATCGATCTCCCTCCTTGTGGGGGAGATGCCCGGCAGGACAGAAGGGGGTGAGCCGCACCCACCAACATCCCCGAAACCCATCACCTGACACAGCAAAGACACCGCCGTAGCCATGTAACGAAAAGGGCGGCCTGAGCCGCCCTTTCAATCCTTATTGACCGCCCGTCGCCGGCGCTGATGCCGCCCATTCGCTGAGCGCCTTGTCGAAGGCGGCGATACCGTCATTGCCCTTTTGCAGGGTCAGCAGTGCACGCCGGCCGTTGCGGTAGGACACCGGAATGTCGATCCAGTTGCGGCTCTTCAGAAGCTCCAGATTGGTCTTCATCGCATCCGGGAAGTCGTTGAGCGCGATCATGTGGAAATCGTCGGTGATTTTGGCCGGAACCGCGATCAGCGCGTTGCCGCGATCCTGCTCGGTGCTCTTCATCGCAATACGCTGGACGCTGTCGATCGCGCCGCCTTCAAAGCCGGGCGAAACCGAGAAGACGATCTCGATCAGATGGCTTGCGGGCAGCGACGGATCGGTATTGCGCTTGAAGGTGATCAGCGCGCTGAGGCCACGGCCGGGAACGGTAATCTGCCCCTGCACCGTGGGCGAAGGCTTGCCTTCGGCATCATTTTCCTGCTGCAGCGACCAGGACACGCTGCCTTGAATGGCGGTCGGAACCGTCTGGCCCAGCACTTCCTCATAAAGGAACATGCGGTCGCCGGAAGCCGCGGCGGCAGGTTGCTGTCCGGCAGGTGCGCCAGCCGGTGTGCCGGCAGGTGCACCTGTATTGCCGGCCGGGCTTTCGCCTGCCGGCGGAGGCGCAACATTCTGCTCGTAGACCGACTGACCTTCCGCCGTGACGGGCTGGCCGTTGGCGCCCGGCGCCTGGCCCTCGTCACGCTCGGTGCCATCGGCCAGAAGCCGCTGGGTGAACTTTGTGCCGGTAACCGAACCATCATCTCCATGCGACTGGTTCGGGTGGTTGTTTGGTGTGGCCGTCGGTTGCTGCTGGCCAGCCGCAGGCGGCTGCTGGGTCGCGGGCGGCGTGGTGGGCTGCGTCTGCGCCGTCTCCGGCGAAGATGTCTGGGTACCACCGTTCTGGGCAGAATTGACCAGCCCGCCCACCATGTCGTTCAGCGCATCGCGGTTCAGCCAGAAGGCATAACCACCGCCGGCAAGCAGCGCCACGCCCACAAGTGCCAGCACCACGGAGGCGTAGTTGCGGCGCGGCTTCTTCTTGACCATGTAGGCAGGCGTTGCCGCAGCGGCGCCGAGGCCGGGCGTTTCATCCGAAGACTGGCGGGTGGTGGACGACGCGCCGTCGTAACCGATCAGCTCGTCCAGATCATCCCAGGGCGTACGCTCCCTGTTGTCCTTCGCCTGCGCCTGATCGCCGAAGGGATCGTTATCGGCACGCGGCAGGACGGGGGCGTCTTTGGCGGGAATGGCGATATCCGCATCCTGAAAATAGGACGAGAAATCTTCCACGACGGCCTTTTTCGGAGTGGCCTCCTCGCTCTGTCGCTGCTCGGACAACTCGTCCCGGGCGCCGAAAGCCGGAGTCTGGCCGAACCGCTGATCCGCATCGTCCCGCCTTTCGGGATCCAGCGTCACTTCCGGTTCCTGATAATGATGCGCGGGATAATCGGCAACGAGCGGATGCTCATCCGCCTCGGCGCGCCTGTCGGCATAATCGTCCGCCGCGCGCAGGTCCTCGTCCCGCGCCTCATTCAGCTTGCGCCAGTCATCTTCATCCACCGGCTGCGCCCAGTGGGCCGGAACGGACGCATCCTCTGCGAGCGGTGCGGTTTCGAATTCACGATCATGCTCGTCGGCCGAACGATAGGCCGGCTCTTCCTCCGCACGGGTGAAATAGGTTTGATGCACCTCGTCGGAAGCGACGGGCGATACCGGCGCCACGGGCGCGGGCGCCTCATAAAGCTCTTCCGGCTCGGCTTCGCCATGCTGTTCTACGCGCGGCTCTTCGTGTGGCTCAGCGTAAACCTGATCATCCCGCTCGGCTACGGGCGTTTCACGGCCAGGTTCTTCTTCGGTGGCCTGCTCTTCGTAGACCGGCTCGCGCTCGTCGGCCTCGACGGGGGCGGGCTCTTCATAAACCTGCTCCTGCTCTTCGTGCGTAACAGGCTCGGCGGCATGCGCCGCGCGGTCGTCTTCTTCGATTTCGTGCTGATGGTAAGGCGCGGCCGCGTCTTCCGCGACGGGGGAGAACGCGTCATCCTCCTCCAGCGCCGGAAGCGCCTCGGCATATTCGCTGTCCACTTCGGCAATGGCGGCGTCCAGCTTGGCGATCTGCCGGCGCAACAATTCTTCCGGCGGACGTGGCTTCATATTCTCGAGCTGGCGCACAACCGCACTGCGCGCCTTGTCGTAAACCTTCGCCCGGTTTTCGGGAGTATTGTTCGCCAAGCCATCCACGGCCTTGCGAATGACTGCTACAAAATCCGCCATAAGCACTTTCTCGTCGTGACCGGCGACGTACCGGCCCGATATGGTTTATGAATCTAGATCGCCGAGGACATTAATCCTCAAACGGATCAGTCACAAGTATGGTGTCGTCACGCTCGGGACTTGTCGACAGGAGCGCAACCGGCGCCCCGATCAGTTCCTCCACCTGCCGGACGTATTTGATTGCCTGAGCAGGCAAATCCGCCCATTTTCGGGCACCGACGGTAGATTCTTTCCAGCCTTCCAGCGTGATGTAGATCGGCTCCACACGCGCCTGCGCGCCCTGGCTGGCCGGAAGATGATCGATTTCCTGCCCGTCAAGCTTGTAGCCGACGCAGATTTTCAGCTCATCCAGACCGTCGAGAACGTCGAGCTTGGTCAGCGCAATGCCGGTAATGCCGTTGGTGGCGACCGACTGGCGCACCAGCGCGGCATCGAACCAGCCGCAACGGCGCTTGCGGCCCGTGACGGTGCCGAATTCATGACCCTTTTCACCCAGGAACTGACCGATTTCGTCATTGAGTTCGGTCGGGAACGGGCCTTCGCCAACGCGCGTGGTGTAAGCCTTGGTGATGCCGAGGATATAACCCAGCGAACCAGGACCCATGCCCGAGCCGGCAGCGGCCTGGCCGGCAACCGTGTTGGAAGAGGTCACATAGGGATAGGTGCCGTGGTCGATATCGAGCAGCGAACCCTGCGCGCCTTCAAACAGGATGCGGGCACCGGCGCGGCGCTTCTTGTCGAGCAGCAGCCACACGGTTTCGCTGAACGGCAGGATGCGCTCGGCAATCGAGCCCAGCTCTTCCATGATCGTTTCATGCGAGACTTCGGCCGCACCGAAGCCGCGACGAAGTGCGTTGTGATGCGTCAGGATGCGATCGACCTTGGCGGAAAGCGCCTCCATGTCGGCGAGATCCATGACGCGGATGGCGCGGCGGCCGACCTTGTCTTCGTAAGCCGGGCCGATGCCACGGCGTGTGGTGCCGATCTTGGTGCCGCTGTTGGAGGCGGCGTCCTCGCGCATGCCGTCCAGTTCACGGTGCAGCGACAGAATGAGCGTGGCATTGTCGGCGATACGCAGGTTTTCCGGGGTAACCTTGACGCCCTGCGCTTCCAGACGGCCGATTTCGGCGATCAGCGCATGCGGGTCGACGACGACGCCATTGCCGATGACGGCGAGCTTGCCGGGACGCACGACGCCGGACGGCAGAAGCGAAAGCTTGTAGCTGACACCATCAATGACAAGCGTGTGGCCGGCATTGTGACCGCCCTGGTACCGCACGACGACATCTGCCCGCTCGGACAGCCAGTCAACAATCTTGCCTTTGCCCTCGTCGCCCCATTGCGAGCCGACCACCACAACATTCGTCATTTCTTGCTTTCCTGCTCATGGCGCCTGCGCGCCCGATAACCCGATGGGAAACCCAAACCCGCGAATGTATACTGTGTTGTTTTACGGAAAGCGACCCTGTTTCTTATGGAGAATTTTGCTTTTTCCGTGACAAGCCGCGGATTTCCCGCATTATCTCGCCCCGTGGGCGGCCAAGCGCGGGTGCAAGGCCGCCGCTCACCCCTCACCGTTTTCCCGCCCTTATGAAGAAGCGAAACATCAGCGTGCCTTCGAAAGCCTATATCGCCCTCATCATCGCCACGCTCTGCTGGGGTGGCAACACCGTTGCCGGCAAGCTCGCCGTCGGCCACATCAGCCCCATGGCCTTCACCTTCCTGCGCTGGGTCTTCGCCGTCGCCATCATCTTTGCCATTTCAGTGCCGCAGTTGATCAAGGACTGGCCGGTGGTGAAAAAACGCCTGCCCTATTTCTTCGTGCTCGGCAGCGTCGGTTACACGGCCTTCAACGTATTTCTCTACACCGCCCTGCAGCACACCTCGGCCATCAATGCCGCCGTCATACAGGCTGGCATTCCCATGGTCATTTTTGTTCTGAACTTCATCCTGTTCCGCACCCGGGTGCTGTTCGGCCAGATCGCCGGTTTCTGCCTGACCATTGCAGGCGTGGCGCTGCTCGCCTCGCATGGCGATCCGGTCTCGCTGCTGCAACTGGAAATGAATGTCGGCGACGCCGTCATGCTGCTCGCCGTGCTGGTTTATGCCATCTACACCGTCATCCTGCGCTGGAAACCCACGGTCGACTGGCGGACGCTGATGGCCATCCCCGCCTTTTTCGCACTGCTTACGTCTGTACCGCTGGTCTTCTGGGAAATGTCGCGCGACAGCGTCGTCTGGCCGGATCAGAAGGGCTGGGTGCTGGTGGTCTATGCCGCCATTTTTGCGTCGCTCATCGCACAGATCCTTTACATCAAGGGCGTGGAACAGATCGGCGCCAATCGCGCCGGCCTGTTCATCAATCTGGTGCCGGTTTTCGGCACGTTGCTGTCGGTCGTCGTGCTCAGTGAGACCCTGCACACCTACCAGATCGCAGCGCTCATCATGGCGCTGGCCGGCATTGCCGTGGCGGAACGAAAAAAATCGCCGGCTTCCTGAACCCACAGGGTCAGAAAACCGGCGCAGTCTGGCAGGCATGAAAGGATGGGTTTAAAGCGCGGTTTCGCGCTCGACCGGAGAAAGGGCGGCATTGCCAAGGACGATATCGCCCTTATCGGTGGTGACGATCAGCACTTTTTCGAGCGATCCATCATTGTTCAGCGAAAAGGCAAGGCGCAACGCACTGGAAGACCAGCCAGCGCCGGCCAGGGCGGCGCGCTTGATCGCGGCGCAGTCACCGCAATCTCCAAGGTTTGCAGAAGGCGTTGCCGGAAGATCGGTTGCGAGACCGGAAAAATAATCGTCGAGCGCGCCCATGGTGGTGTTCACATCGCGGTTGACGCGCAACAGTTCCTCACGGCGCACGGCCGTCAGCGGCGCCGCGATGGTCGAAACGCATTGACCTGCGGAAAGGACGCAGCCATCGAAACCATCAGGTGCGGAAACACCAATCTGCGTAACGGCGGACTTCTCGACGGCGGCAAAACCGCGGGCAAAACCGGCAGCGCCAGCCGCGTCGGCATGGTTGGACATGGAAGCAACGGCAATTCCGCAGATGGCGGCAGCAATAATCTTCTTCAGCATTTTCATACCCCGTTTTGCGATCCGCCGGCTTGTGCCGGTCTCGATTTAGTTGTGGAGCGTCTCTTTCAAGGGACGCTCTCCGTCTGTGATCCCACAATGGCACAACACTGTTTTCAGCCGCTTTAAGCCGATTGCTACAATTTTACCGGTTTTCATTTTTGTACAGCGGGCGCGATTTATGAACATGCGCCGGTATCGTCGCCGCGGATTCCGCGGCAACGTCGGGAAGAGAAAAAAAGGGGCCGCATCGCTGCGGGGTATCAAAGGGTGGTAGAGGGTTTTGCAAACGATGCAGCCCCTGCTTCAAACACATGACCCGCCCGCCAAACCGGTTCCTGTTTGGAGGATGGGCATATGCCGGCCGCCCTGACCGTGACATCGGGAAACTCCCCGGTTTAGGCCGCCTGCCCCGCCCATCCTGCGCCGCGCGCACGCCTGATGACCGGTATGGGCAAAGTATAGTCTGGCTGGCAGCACCGGGGACGCGCGGGGATGACGCATTCGGAAAAAAGGCGCCGGGAGGCGGTTTCGCCCCATCCCGGCCACAGGAATTTTCAGCGGGTTAACGCCCGCCCGATCGGCGGCATTTGAATTAACCTTGTCTTAAAACCCGACGTTAATGGTTAGCAATTTAAGAATAACGGAACGAAAGGGTTCCGTTATGCGTGGCGTATTTGCCGTTGTTTTCCTGATGCTCGTTCTCGCCGGCTGCGCCACCGCACCGTCGCAGGTGACCAATGCCTGTGCGATTTTCGAGCAGCGCAACGGCATCTTCAACAATTGGCGGCGTGATGCGAAAGCGGCAGAACGAGAGTTCGGCGTGCCCGTGCCTGTCATGATGGCGACGATCTATACCGAATCCGCCTTCCGCCCTTATGCGCGGCCTCCGCGCACCAAGCTGCTGGGCTTCATTCCCTGGAAACGGCAATCGACAGCCTATGGCTACGCCCAGGCACTCGACGGCACATGGAGTGTTTACCAGCGAGAAACCGGCCGCTGGTCGGCAAGCCGTACCGATTTCACCGATGCCATCCACTTCGTCGGCTGGTATCACGCCAAGAGCCGCCGCGAAAACGGCATTGCACTGAACGATCCCTATAACCTCTACCTTGCCTATTATTCCGGCCATGCCGGTTATGCGAAGGGCAGCTGGCGCAACAACTCAGCCGTCCAGAAGGCTGCCCGCCGCTCCGCCAACATGGCGTTGCGTTACGAGGCGCAGTTGCAACAGTGCGGGTATCGTTGAGGCCGGGCGGGACGAGGCTGGTCTAGGGATTACTTGACGGAGCAGTAAATCCCTCCTCCGTCATCCTCGGACTTGACCAGAGGATGACCTTGAGTTTGGGCGAATGCACATCATCCGCACCCCGTCACCCCGGACTAGATCCGGGGTCCAGTGCCATCAAGTCCTTGATCGCGAAAGACTCTTTTCACGGCACAGACGCGCCGTGGCTGATGCCGGGTCAAGCCCGGCATGACGGAAGACAGCATCACTCCCCGTAAACCGAGAGAAATTCCCGCACGGCATCAATCTCGCTGGAGCGAATTTCATGCCCGCCCGGATGCCATACCGTCTCCGCGGCTCCACCCTGCGCCTTCAGGCTCTGTTCCAGCGCCTTGGTCAGCGGCACCGGGCAGATCGGATCGCGCTCACCCGCCGTGATCAACACCCGGCGCGTGGCTTTGGCAGGGGAAATCTTCGGCTCGAACGGGATGAGCGGATGCATCAGCACTGCGGCATCGAAAAGCCCGGGCTGTTCGATCAGCACATTGGCGAGAATATTTGCGCCATTGGAAAAGCCGAGGCCGATGACCGGACCGGCCTGATAATGTTCCCGGTTGGCCTTGACGAAATCCGCAAGCTTCCCGGTGGCCCGGGCAAGATCGGCCATGTCGTACACGCCCTCGCCGGTGCGGCGGAAAAACCGCGCCGCGCCGTGTTCGGAGACATCACCGACAGGCGAGAGGATGGTTGCCTGCGGCAGGAGACGCGAGCCGAAATCGAAGAACTGGTTTTCATCACCGCCAGTGCCGTGCAGCAGGACGAAAAGCGGTGCACCGACAGCACCGGCGCGGGACTTGTGGAAATAGCTGTCCTTGGTCATCGAAAAATCCTTTCTGGAAGGAGAGGTTCAGTGGCATCCACGCGGCTTTTTCAGCCGAACGGAACATTCCCATGTGGAGCAAGTGCCGCTTGTTTCTTCTCCCCGAGGGGAGAAGTCCGCGGCAGCGGGATGAGGGGGTGAGGGTGCGGTCTATCGCTGGCGTTGCCCCCTCATCCGTCCCTTCGGGCCACCTTCTCCCCGCCGGGGAGAAGAAAGCGCGGCAACATCCTGCCAAAAGCCATCGCGCGATTAAGCAGCCTTCTCATCCCCCAGCGGCTCCAGATGCTCTTCCAGCACGGAGCGCAGATGCGCATGCTGGGTCGGCAGCTTCAGCGCCTCGCCGAGATGGGCAGTGTCCTCGTCGCGGTCGAAACCCGGCTCGTTGGTGGCAACTTCAAACAGCACGCCGCCCGGCGTGCGGAAATAGATCGCCCAGAAATAATCGCGGTCGATGACGGGTGTCACCTGATAGCCGGTGTCCATCAGCGCCTTGCGCACCTCCAGCTGCTTTTCGCGGTTTTCGACCGCAAAAGCGATGTGGTGCACGGAGCCAGCACCCAGCCGCGCGCCTGATATATTCGGCATGGTTTCGATGTCGATGACATCGGCACCGTTGCCGCCGGGCATACCAAGGCGCAACACGCCGTCCTGACGGTCGACTTCCTGATAACCCATGAATTTCAAAAGCTCGGCCGTCGCACCTTCATCGCGAAGTCGCAGCGACGCACCCTGAAAACCATGGATCGCCTGATCCTGACCGATGCCATTGCCGATCCACTGCGCACGGTTGTCATCCCTGACCTCGACCAGCGCAAAACCGTCACCATCGGGACCTGCAAAATGCAGGCGCTTGTTTCCAAAGGCTTCGTCGGCCTTCAGGCCATCCACGCCGGCCCTCGAAAGACGCTCCTGCCAGTAGCCGAGCGACCCGTCCGGTACGGAAAACAGCGTCGTGCCCACTTCGCCGGTGCCGGGACGGCCGCGGGCGATATGTGGAAACGGGAAATAGGTCATGACAGAGCCGGGCGTGCCGACTTCATCGCCATAATAGAGATGATAGACATCAGGCGCGTCGAAATTGACCGTCTTCTTTACCCGGCGCAGGCCGAGCGTATCGGTGAAAAAACTGTTGTTCTGGCGCGCGCTCGCCGCCATGGATGTGACGTGGTGCAGGCCCTTGATCTGGTTGAGCATGATAAACCCCTTCTTGCCTGGCGGGCCGCATGGTTGGGCCCGTCCTCTTCATGGCGTAAAGATGGGGTAACAGTGCTCTCGGGCATAGAGTGGACAACGGGAACGGATTGTTCCCGAATGGTGAACGATAAAACCGACTGTTCAACGACCGATGACCCAGTCAATGATCGTCGGCGACACCCAGGCTCCAGTAACCGACCGCGCGCAGAGCAGCTTTCGGCACGGAAATCTCGTCGGTAAGGAAGGATTTTGCCGCCCTCGCCTCGGATTTTTCGCAGGCGACAAAGACATGCAATCCTTCATGGTCCCCGCTCCAGGCATGGTCGCGCAGCGCTTTTTCAATAAGGCCGGCGGTGCCGGCGGCCTTGCCGCGACGATAGAGCCATGTCCACTCGACATTTGCCGCGCAAACGATTTCCTGCCGCTCGGCTTCGTCATCGATCTCGGCATAGACGCTGAGCTTCTTCCCGGCCGGCATTTCGGCCGCCATGCGCAGCATCACCGGCAGCGCCGTCTCATCGCCGGCAAAGATATAACGTTCGGCCTCCGGGCAGACACCGCTCGGGCCGATGATGCCGAGAACATCACCGGGCTTGGCCGTTGCGCCGAATGTCGCGCCCGGCATGTGGTCACCCTCATGCATGACGAAGTCGATATGGACTTCACCGCGCGCGATATCGCCGGAACGGATGGTGTAGACGCGGCGCGTGAGAAGATCCTCGCCCGCCGGCCAGACGATGGCCCCGGTGGGCGCAAGATAAGGCCAGACCGGCGTTCGGGCCTGATCCGGGACCAGAAGCAGCCGCACATGCATGCCGCCCGTCATCAGCCTTTCAATGCCGCTTTCGACGGAAACCACCAGCCGGCGCATATGCGGCGTCAGATTATAGGCGCGGGCAATCTTGCCGACGAAAAGATTGGGCAGTTCGCGCTGCTGCGCGCCATGGCCGCTCCAGCGGAAATCCAGCCCCGTCTCCCCGGAAAACTCGACAATATGCTCGGCCACCATGGCCTTGACCGACATCAATATATGTTCGGAAATGCAGCTGACGCTTGCGGCGAAACGACCGCCTTCTGCGCTGAAACGGCCATGGCCGTATTCGGTCTTGAACCGAACCGTCGCGCCTTCGCGCTCCATCTCCATATGCTCGGAAAAATGATCCTCGAAAGCATCGACGATCGACAGCGGATCGGGCAGCGAGACGGAGGTTTCGGCAGACAGGAGAGACACGGGCATAATCCTTCACTTCATAGTCTAGTATTCTTTAGACCGGAGGCTGCCGCGCGTAAAGACATTTTGGTTTTGAATCCCGTCATGCCGGACCTGATCCGGCATCCAGCCAGCCCAAGTCTTTGGGCTGAAAGGACTCTTCTCGCCGCGCAGACGCGCGTCGGCTGGATTCCGGCTCACGGCCGGAATGACGGAAGTATATGCAGAGAGGGCTTACACCGATTCCGGCAATTGCCAGTCGATCGGGTCGCGGCCATGGGAGATGAGAAAGGCATTCGCCTTGGAAAAATGGCCATTACCGAAAAAGCCGTTATGGGCGGAAAGCGGTGACGGGTGCGGCGAGCGCAACACCAGATGTTTGCGCTGGTTCACAAAGGCCGCCTTCTTCTGGGCATAGGAACCCCAGAGCAGGAAGACGACATGGTCGCACTCGTCGTTGACGGCGCGGATGACGGCGTCGGTGAATTTTTCCCAGCCCTGCCCCTGATGCGAGGCGGCGCGGGCCTCTTCCACCGTCAGCACGCTGTTGAGCAGAAGCACGCCCTGTTTCGCCCAGCTTTCCAGAAAACCGTGGCCGACCGGGCGAATGCCGAGATCGGCCTGCAATTCCTTGTAGATATTGACGAGCGAGGGCGGGATGCGCACGCCGGGCTGCACGGAAAAGCATAGTCCATGCGCCTGGCCGGCGCCGTGATAGGGGTCCTGCCCCAATATGACGACCTTCACCTCATCGAGCGGTGTCAGATCGAGAGCGCGGAAATAGTCCGCGCCCTTCGGGAAGATACGCTTGCCGGCTGTCTTTTCGGCAAGCAGGAACTCTTTCAGCTTTTGCATGTAGGGGCTGGCGAATTCTGCGGAAAGCACGCGCTTCCAGCTGTCTTCGAGTTTAACGCCTGCCTCTGCCATGCCTGCCTCCATCAGAGCTTATTTGAACCGGTTGCCGCGCTGCAGCACTTCGATCTTGTAACCATCGGGATCGCAAATGAAAAAATATTTTGCGAAAGGCTGGCCCTTGTAATCAGCCTCGATGATCTTGCCGGGGGAAAGCCCGATCTCGTTGAAGCGCTGATGCTCGGCGTCAACATCGGCGACGCTGACGGCGAGATGGCCATAACCGTCGCCCAGCGCATAGGGCACTTCGCGGCCACGGTTGACGGTCAGCTCCAGCTCGAAATCGCCCTCGGCACTGCTGAGATAGATCAGCGTGAAATTCTCGAACTCGGCGCGTTCCGCCACTTCAAGCCCGAAAGCCTGTTTGTAAAATTCCACCGAACGCTTTTCGTCCAGCACCCGGACCATCGAGTGGATCAGCTTGGCCATGGTGTTTTCCTTCTTCTTCCTGTTGACGGCCCGGTTATGCTCCGGGCATCGCGGCCAAGGGGATAAAGACAGTGTGCGGCGCTTTCAACCCTAAAGGCGCGCCACAGAGCCGCGGAGAACACAGATCACGGCAAATGTGATGGCAAAAGCTGCCGGTTTCCGGTGCGGTGGAGCCTGCGGCAACGGGACCCATCCTTTTCGGCCCACCGCTCTATCCTGAGTGCTAAAGTCATGATACCGGCTAGGAATGCGCCTTTTATACCTCTGTCTTGGCTGGCTTATGGTCGCGACCGGCATTGTCGGCGCGTTTCTTCCCGTTTTGCCCACCACGCCTTTTCTGCTTCTGGCGCTCTGGTGTTTTTCCCGCTCCTCGCCAAAACTCGAGGCGTGGCTTCTCGCCCATCCCAGATACGGCCCTTCCCTGCGGCGATGGCGCGAACGCGGCGCAATAGCCCGCAAAGCCAAGATCGCGGCGCTTTCGGCCATGTCCGTCAGCTACGCCGCTTTCTGGTTCCTGAGCGAGCCGCCGCCGTTGCGCGCAGCCGTCGTCGCCGCCGTCATGCTGGGCTCAGCGCTCTTCATCGCCACCCGCCCGGAAAATTGAGGCGGAGGACAGCCCCTATCGGTGGCGAGACTGCGGAAGTACGTAGGGAATATGCCGCGCCGGCAGCCGGCCGACGACACCACCAATGCCATAGACCCTTGCAATGGTCTCATCGCTGATCGTTTCCAGCGATGGGCCACTGGCCGTCACCCGGCCGCCATGCATGACGATAAGTTGATCGGCAAATTCCGCCGCCAGATTGAGATCGTGCAGGATGGCGAGAACCAGCCCGCCGCCGCTTGCAAAATCCCGCGCCGTTTCCAGCACGGCGATCTGGTGGCCGATATCGAGACTTGCGGTGGGCTCGTCGAGGAAGAGCGCCCTTGCCTCGCCATTTTCAACCGGGTTCGGTACCTGCGCCAGCGCCCGCGCAAACTGCACCCGCTGCTGCTCGCCGCCTGAGAGCATGTTGTAGGACCGCTGTTCGAAACCGCGCAGCCCGGCCTTGGCAAGAGCCCGGCGGGCCTGCTCTTCCGGCGCACGCGACCCCTGCGAGACCGCCCCCATGCGGACGATTTCGAGCGCAGTGAAAGGGAAGGCGAGCTGGGTGCTCTGGGGCAGCACGGCGCGGAGCCGCGCAAGCTGGACCGCCGTGAACACCGGCAGGTCGACATCATTATAGGTCACCAAACCGGCCTCAGCGCGCATCTCGCCCGAAAGAACCTTCATCAGCGTGGATTTGCCGGCACCGTTGGGACCGATGATGACATTGACCTTGCCGGGTTTCAGATCGACGCTGACTTCATCAAGCAGCCGACGGCCGGAGCGGATGAGGGTAAGGTTTTCGGCCCGGATCATGACATGTTCCGCGTGGAAAAACCGCCGCGTCCCAGCAGCAGGAACAGAAAGACCGGCGCACCGATGAGCGCCGTGACGACGCCGATCGGCAGTTCCGCCGGTGCGGCCACCGTGCGGGCGAAACTGTCGGCCAGCAGCAAAAGCGCCGCCCCTCCAAGGGCGGAGGCCGGCAACAGGAAACGATGCGACGGGCCGATGGCGAGGCGAAGCAGATGCGGCACGACGATACCGACAAAGCCGATTGAACCCGCCGCCGCCACGCTCGCCCCGCAGGCGGCGGCAACGGCCAGAATGACGACCCGTTTCAGCCGCTGCACCGGTATTCCCATGTGGAAGGCGGCCGCATCCCCGAGGATCAGCGCATCCAGCCCGCGCGCGACGAAGGGAATGATGGCGAGAACGACGATGATGAAAGGCAGGGTGGCCAGTACCTTGGCGGGCGTTGCCCCGCCGAGAGAACCGAGCGACCAGAAGGTGATGTCGCGCAGCGCCCGGTCATCGGCGACGAATATCATCAACCCGGTCATCGCACCGCTGATGGCCGCCACCGCAATGCCGGCCAGAATGAGTGTGGTGGTTGAGGTCGCGCCGTCCTTCGTGGCGATCAGATAGAGCACCCAGGTGTTCAGGAGCCCGCCGAAGAAGGCCATGATCGGCAGGAAGTGAGGGCCGAAAAAAAGCGCGACCGTGGCAAGCGCGCCTTCCCCGAGCGAAATGGCGGCAACAGCAAAGAGCGCAGCGCCCGAGGTGACGCCGACAATACCGGGATCGGCCAATGGATTGCGGAACAGGCCCTGCATCATCGCCCCTGAAACAGCGAGTCCCGCGCCGATCAACATGCCGAGCGCCGTGCGCGGCAGGCGCACCGCCTCGAGAATGATCCTGTCGCGCGCATCGAGCTGATCCGCGCCGCCGGTGAGATAGGCAAGGAGTTCGGAGATGCCGACGCCCGTGGGTCCGCTGATCAGCGATACGCCACAGGCAAACAGCAGGATGCCGACGAGCACGACAAGGGCAACAACGCCCTGACGGGATCTGTCGCCCGCAACGCTGCCCTCGGTCGAACTCAAGACGGCTAGGCTCACGGCTTCACCACATCAGGATAGAGCTTGTTTGCCAGCTCCCGGCCTGCAGCGGGCGTGCGGGGGCCGAAACCGATAAGATAAAGCCCATCCATGCTGATGAGCGCCTTGCTGGCGGCGGCGGGTGTAGACTGGAACGCGGGAAGCGAGAAAGTCTCATCCGCCTTGGCGGCGTGGTCGCCGCGCGCCATTGTGAGCACCACGTCGGGCGCCGCGGCAATGACCGCCTCGTCCGTCAGCGGTTTGTAACCGGTAATGTCCTCCGCCGCGTTGATACCCCCAGCCATTTCGATGATCGCCGCCGCCTCAGTATCCTTGCCCGCCGCCATGACGCGGCCACCGGCAGTGGAAAGCACGAACAGAACGCGTTTCCGGCCCTGTTCCGGCACGGCGGAGACGTCCTTGGTGAGCGCATCAAGCCCCGCCCTGGTCTCGGCAGCCAGCGCCTTCGCCTTGTCCGAGAGCCCCACGGCCGCACCGACATCCTCGATCTTTTTAGGGATTGCATCGCCGCTCGGCGGCGTATCGACGGTGACGAAAGGCACCGCGCTGGCTTTCAGGATGGCGATGACGTCCGCCGGGCCTGAGCCGTCTTCGGAGAGAATGAGATCGGGTTTCTGCGACAGGATACCTTCTGAAGACAGTGCCCGCATATAACCGACGTCAGGCTTTGCAAGCGCATCGGCCGGATAGCTGCTGGTGCTGTCGCGCGCCACGATACGGTCTCCTGCACCCAGCGCATAAAGGATTTCCGTAACCGTACCGCCCAGGGCAACGATGCGTTTAGCCTCCGGATTACCCTTGTCCGAAGCCATGGCGGCCGGCGCGGCAAAGGCAATTGCGGCGGGCACGAGGGCGGCGAAAACAAAGGAACGAAGACGGGAATTCAACATGGCGTTATCCTGAAAAACGACCTGGCGCAGGTTCACCCGCGCCACTAATCTTGAGTTATTTGCACATGTTTATACGCCGCGCAATCGATAAGTGGAGTATTTTTGTTCGCTTTGGCGTGAACCCCTTCCCAACCCCGCCCGCGGACGATATCCTGACTGAAACAGGAAACTTAAAGGGAGACTTTCATGTTTATCGCAATGAACCGCTTTCGCGTCGTGCCGGGTTACGAAGACACATTCGAATCCATCTGGCGCGAGCGCAAATCGCATCTGAGCGAATTGCCGGGCTATATCGAATTTCACATGCTGAAAGGCCCGAAGGCGGACGATCACACGCTTTATGCCTCGCACACCGTCTGGGCCACCAAGGATGATTTTCTTGCCTGGACCAAATCCGAACAGTTCCGCGCCGCCCATGCCAAGGCCGGCGAAAACCGCGGCAAGGTGGAATATCTCTCCGGGCCGCATTTCGAAGGCTTCGACGTCATCATCCACGAAGACAAGAATGGCGAGCGCCGTTCGATTGCCGCCTGAGGCTACCGATGAGCATTGCAGTCCAAAAGACGAACGACGACAGGCGGGCACGCGCCGCCGCCGCGCTCGCTGAAAAACCTGATGGCATCGTGGAGGCCATCGCCGCCAAGGCCGAGGTGACACCAGCTGAAATTCTGGCGATCCTGCCCGAAGGTGCCGCCGTTTCCGCTGCCGCCGACCGCTTCGATGCGATCTGGAACGAGATGCGCAGTTGGGGTGAAATCCTGATGATCGTGCAGACCGGCGATATCGTGCTGGAAGTGCCGGGCCATCTGCCTGAAGGCACGGAGAGTCACGGCTGGTTCAATATCCACGGCGACAGTCCCATCGGCGGTCACATCAAGAAGGACAATTGCGCCGGCATCACCTTCGTCGACCGCGGCTTTCACGGACGCCGCTCCTGTTCCGTCTGGTTCATGAATGCCGCCGGCGGCGCCATGTTCAAGGTGTTCGTCCGCCGCGATGAGAACAAGGAGTTGCTGGCCGAACAACTGGCGAAGTTCGAAGCGCTGCGGAACGGTTTCCGCGGCTGAGAGCTGAGCGGAGGCCGCCGGCAAGGAGTTGCTCCCTTGGACGATGCGGCCTCCCACCACCCTCATTCCTGTGCTCGTCACAGGAATCCAACCAGCCCAGGCCCTTCGGCTGAAAAGAATCTTCCCGCCACGCAGACGCGTGTCGACTGGTGTCCTGTGACAAGCACAGGAATGAGGGCGGAGGGGATGCGAATGGCATAGATCCTCCCGTCGCTCCCTTGCCATCCACACCAAATGTCCACCTGACCGGATTTGAAAATCCGGTTCATCGCACGTTCAGTGCCGTTTTTTATCATCCGGTTCAATTCCACCGGAACCAGCACGGAGCAAGCACCATGACCGACCACCAGCCCCTTCTTTCGCGCCGCAGTTTCGCCGGTCTTCTCGCGCTTGCCCCGCTCTTTGCGGCAGCCGGCGCGGCGGCGGCACCGGCGAGCCTGCGCGGCAGCGTCTCCTATCGCGAACGCATCGCCCTGCCGCCGGGCGCAACCGTTACCGTGCGCCTGATCGATGTGTCGCTGGCGGACGCGCCGTCACAGACGATTGCCGAAACCACCATTCGCCCGCGCGGCCAGGCGCCGGTGCCCTTCGTGCTGCGTTATGACGACCGCGACATCCGTGGCCGCCGCTCCTATGCGCTGAGCGCCGAAATCCGCGACCGCGACCGGCTGCTCTTTACCACCACCCGGCGCTATTCCGTCCTGACCGGTGGCCGCGACGATACCGATCTCGTGCTGGAGCGCGTCGGCGCCGGCCCGGGCCGCCCGGAGCCGGAAGCCGGTATCGACGGGCGCTGGCTGGTCGAGGAAATCCGCGGCGAGAGGGTTCGCGGCCGCCGGCAGGCGACGCTGGAAATCTCCCGCGAAGGCCGCGTTTCCGGAAATGCCGGCTGTAACGGCATTGGCGGTGAAGTGAAGATCAACCGTAACCGTGTCGATTTCGGCCGGATGATTTCCACCCAGATGGCCTGCGCGCCAGACATCATGCGCCAGGAGCGGCAGTTCATCGAAGCGCTGGAAGGCGCCCGCTCCTTCAGGCTGGAGCCGCGCCGCGGCGCGCTGGAACTGCTCGACGGCCGCGGCCGCACGGCAATGCGCCTGCGCCGCGCCTGAGGTTGGCGACCGCCCCGGCAAAACACCCCGCGTCGCCGTGCTGGCCATGGAACATTCCATGTCGCTTCCGGCACGGCGCGCTTCCCTTTCCCGCCCTATGACTTTGACTGCGTTCGTCTTGACGCTTTGCTCCACCGCGGAGCTGCGCTATGGAACGCGCCGAACTGCGTCGGCTGATACCGGCGCGACGTCTCTGAGGGAAAACGAATGACATCCTATGTTCTGACCGTAGCCTGCAAATCGACCCGCGGCATCGTCGCCGCGATTTCCGGTTATCTGGCGGAGAAAGGCTGCAATATCGTCGACAGTTCGCAGTTCGACGACCTCGAGACCGGCAAGTTCTTCATGCGCGTCTCCTTCATCTCGGAAGAGGGCGCCTCCCTTGAAGCCATTACCGACGGGTTCCGGCCGGTGGCGGAAAAATTCGGCATGGAAGCGGATATCTACCCGGACGGCCAACGCATGAAGACGCTGCTGATGGTGTCGCGTTTCGGCCATTGCCTCAACGACCTGCTCTATCGCTGGAAGATCGGCGCGCTGCCGATCGACATCGTCGGTGTCGTGTCCAACCATTTCGATTATCAGAAAGTTGTCGTCAATCACGACATCCCCTTCCACCACATCAAGGTGACGAAGGAGAACAAGCCGAAGGCCGAAGCCCAGCTCATGGAGCTGGTCGAGACAACAGGCACGGAACTCGTCGTGCTCGCCCGCTACATGCAGGTTCTTTCCGATGACCTGTGCCGCAAAATGTCGGGCAAGATCATCAACATCCACCACTCCTTCCTACCAAGCTTCAAGGGCGCGAACCCCTACAAGCAGGCCTATGAGCGCGGCGTGAAGCTGATCGGCGCGACAGCGCATTATGTGACAGCCGATCTCGACGAAGGCCCGATCATCGAGCAGGACACGGTGCGCATCACCCACGCGCAATCAGCCGATGACTACGTTTCGCTTGGTCGCGACGTGGAAAGCCAGGTGCTTGCCCGCGCCATCCACGCCCACATCCACCACCGCACATTTATCAACGGCAACCGCACCGTGGTCTTCCCGCCAAGCCCGGGAAGCTATGCTTCCGAGCGGATGGGGTGAAATCGGGATACACCTGATAAAGCCGGCGGAATTATTTTCGCCGGCCAGCAACCCAGCATCTCCAGTAACCGTTTCTTCGCCGTAGCCTAACAGCGAGGTCATTCACATGAAAAAGCTCGTCATTACCGGCGTCGCGTTGCTCATCGCGGCGGGGTCCGGTTTCGCCCAGCAGCCGCCCCCACCGCCGCCGGGACCGGCGGATGCCAGTCAAAGCACCGATGCTCCACCACCGCCTCCTCCTCCCGGCCCTGGCGGCCCCAAGGAAGCAGGCTGGCGCGGCGGCCCGCATGGCAAGAGAATGCCGCCACCGCCCTCCAAGGCGGCGCATTTCAGGATCGAAGACGGCGAACGCAAGATCGACGTCAAATGTGCCGACGACGAGCCGATGAAGGCCTGCGCCGACATCATGATGCAGATCATCGACAAGATGAACGAATAGGGCCGGCAGGTCCTGCACTGAGGCGGCGCAGCAGCGCCGCTTCAGGGAAACACCACCCGCGCTCTCAGCCCACGCCCACCCGCACCATCCTCCAGCATCAGCCGCCCGCCGAACAGCCCGGCGATCTCCTCGATGATCGCAAGGCCGAGGCCCGCGCCGGGGGCCGCGTTTTCTTCGCCGCGGGCGAAGCGCTGGCGCACCATGGCGCGTTTTTCAGGCGGGATGCCTGGGCCGTTATCTTCCACTTCCAGCCAGACGACGCCCGTCTCCCTGCCCACGCGGACGGTGACTTCCGCGCCGCGACCGGCATAATTGATGGCGTTGGAAACGAGGTTGCCGATCAACTCGCCGATCAAGAGCGGTTCGGCGAGAATGGTCGCCTCGACCTCGCCTTCGAAACCGAGATCGATACCCGCCTCAGCGGCCCGCGGCACGAAATCGGCCGTCACGTTCTGCGCCACAGCCACGAGGTCTATCGCGGAAAAATCATGTTTCTCGCTGGAGCCGGCAGCATCGATATTGGCCATGCGCAGAAGCTGGGCAAGGATATGCTCGGCATGGGCGACCGATGCCCCACCCTTCAGCGCCGCCGCCTGCGCTTCCTCAAGGCTGGCGGCGCGGGCGGAAAGAGCCAGCTGGGTGCTGATGATGGCAAGCGGCGTGCGCAGCTGGTGGCTGGCATTTCCGGTGAAATGCCTGAGCGCATCAAGCGCCGATTGCAGCCGCACCATGAAGGAGTTGACCGTCTCCACCAGATTTTCCACCTCGACAGGCACGGATTGGCGGATGGGGTGCAGATCGTTCGGGCTGCGCTCGGCAATGGCTTCACTGAGCCGGTAAAGCGGGCGCAGCGAAATCGTCACCGCGATCCAGACGATGATCGCCGCCCCGACGATCATAAAAAGCAGGCGCAGCGCCGAGCGCAGGATGATTGCCTGCGCCAGCTGGCTGCGGGCAATGGTGGTTTCGGCAACCGTGACGGAAAAGGGCACGGAATTGATGCCGGTGGAAGCGAAACGCCTGATGGCAGCGATGCGGATCGGTTCATCGCGAAACACGGCATCGCGATAGGCGGGCGTATCACCCTTCGGGTTCTCCACCGTCGGCAGGTTCTGATAGCCGGTGAGGAATTGCCCGTTCGGCCCGTCGACACGGTAAAACACCCGATCCTGGGCAGCCGATGTCAGCATTTCCAGCGCCACATAGGGAATGTCCACTTCCAGCGAACCGTCCTCGGCCACCACCACCCGCTCGGCAATGGCGAGCGCGGAACCGGAAAGCACCCGGTCTGAAACCACATTGGCGGTGTTGACCGCCTCGCGCCATGTATCGGTCAGCGCAACGCAGCCGATGATGGCAGTGGAGATGAGGAGCCAGCCTAGAAGTCGCCGCCTGAGCGAATAGGCGGCCTGTATCATTCAGCCATCTCCGGCAGCTTTTCGAGATAATAACCGATGCCGCGCGCCGTCTTCACCGTCAGCCCGTGCGGCGCGAGCCGCTTTCGCAGGCGGCTGACATATTGCTCGATGGCATTTGCGGAAATATCGTCGTCGAAACCTGTCAGTGACTGCACGATCGCCTCTTTGGCGACAACCTTGCCCGCCCGCATGAACAGCACCTCCAGCAGAGCCACTTCGCGCGCCGGAATATCGAGCGGGCGACCGTCCGCCGAAAAGGTGCGGGAATTAAGATCGAACAGCACCTTGCCGAAACTCAGCGCCGAAGAGCGCAGCCCCGCATTGCGGCGCAGAAGCACCCGCACCCTCGCCTCGAATTCGGTGATATCGAAGGGCTTGATCATGTAATCGTCGGCACCGAGATCGAGCCCCTTGACCTTTTCTTCCGGCGTGCCGCGCGCCGTCAGGATCAGCACTGCCGCTTTGTCCTGGCGCGAACGCATGGAGCGCAGCACCTCGATGCCATCCATTTCCGGCAGGTTGAGATCGAGAATGACCAGATCGAAACTTTCCGCCGTAATTGCCGCATCGGCGGAGGCGCCATCAGAAACCACGTCCACCGCATAACCGCT
The DNA here is from genome assembly GCF_055382365.1 of Agrobacterium sp. 5Ca39. Classification (NCBI taxonomy): domain Bacteria; kingdom Pseudomonadati; phylum Pseudomonadota; class Alphaproteobacteria; order Hyphomicrobiales; family Rhizobiaceae; genus Agrobacterium; species Agrobacterium sp. 5Ca39. The sequence goes on from NZ_AP026436.1 coordinate 2,079,777, forward strand.
GCCGCGCAGAAGCGCCGAAAGCCCTTCCGACAGCACCTGATTGTCCTCGACCAGCAAAATACGCAAATCTTCCTCCTGCAACATTGCCGAGTTTAACCAGACCCTTACCGCTTGTGAATGGCCAGCGCCTGCGGCATGATCTTTTCCATGCGTATCTGCCTTCTTCTCTGTCTCTGTCTCTGCATGGCCTCGCCTGCGCTTGCCCAGGCCGTCGTTTTTCCGGCTCCCTCCGGCAAGGCGGATGCGCAGACACTGGTGGTCTATTCCTCGCTCGACGAACCGCTGGCGACCCCGATGATCGAGGGTTTCCAGAAGGCCAATCCCGATATTGCCGTCCATTATGAGGATATGCTGACCGGCGAAATCTACGACCGTATCGTGAAAGAAACCGACGCCGGCAAGAAGACCGCCGATTTCGCCTTTTCCTCGGCCATGGACCTGCAGGTGAAGCTGAGCAATGACGGTTATGCCCAGCGGTCGGATCTCGCCATGAGCGCCCGCTGGCCCGCCTGGGCGAACTGGCGCAACACCGCCTATGCGCTGACCTTCGAGCCGGCGGTTTTTGTCTATCACAAGCCAAGCTTCACCACCGAAAAGCCGCCCGCCACCCGCGCCGAATTTGTCGATTATCTCGAACGTCACGCCAAAGAGGTGCATGGCCGTATCGCGACCTATGACATCGAACGCTCCGGCGTCGGCTTCCTGTTCATGTCACGCGACCAGGAGCAGTTCGGCGATATATGGAGCGTCATCAAGGCCATGGGTGCCGCGGGTGTGAAGGTTTATTCCACCTCCTCGGCCATTCTGGAGCGCGTCTCCGACGGCCGCTTCGTGATGGGTTACAATATTCTCGGCTCCTACGCGGCAGACTGGGCCTCACGCCACCCGGATGTCGGCATCGTTCTGCCGAAGGATTATACCGTCGTGATGTCGCGCATCGGGCTGGTGCCGGAAGCCGCAGCCAATCCTGAACTCGGCCGCCGCTACCTCGAATTCTTCATGTCCAAGGAAGGTCAGACGATCATGGCCCGGCAATTGCAAATCCCCGCCGTCAGCCCGGAAGTGGCGGGCGAAAACACGGCGAACACCATGCAGGCCATCCACGGTGCGCAATTGCGGCCGGTCCCGGTCAGCCCCGGCCTGATGGTCTATCTGGATCAGGTCAAGCGCACCCGCCTCATCGAGCGTTGGAACGAGGCGCTGCGGTCGCAGTAGGTTTGAGCGCCCCACCATCCCTCAGTCCTGTGCCTGTCACAGAAATGAGGGTGAAGCAGGCTTCAAAGGCGCAAAACAAAGCCGTCCACACGCCACAGTGGACGTCCGGCACAAATTAATAGAGAGTAAATGCGCAAGGACTTGCGTTGCGTCAGTTAGATGACAGCTTTTTGTGATGCTCTGCAATCCTTCTTCATTCCGTGGAGGCGGAAGAAGATGCGGGAGGAAATCTTGAGGATTGCCAAGGCCCAGCGTTGAGTACTCAGCGTCGGCACAGATGCGCCCTGAAGCCCTTCCGCATAAACGAGAAACGACGCCCAAAAAGGGCATCCTGAGGAGGGTTTTCTACGTGAAACATTTTCTTATCGGCACATTTCTGGCGGGCATGATCGCGCTTCCGGCGGCTGCGGCAGATTACACCGTCATCGCACCGGCCAATCCCGGCGGCGGCTGGGACCAGACCGCGCGCTCGCTGCAGAGCGTGCTGCAGGAAGAAGGCATTTCCAAGAGCGTTCAGGTGCAGAACGTACCGGGCGCCGGCGGCACCATCGGTCTTGCGCAATTCGCCAGCCAGCAGAAGGGTAACCCGCACGCCCTCATCGTCGGCGGTTACGTCATGGTCGGCGCGATCCTCACCAACAATGCGCCCGTGACGCTGAAGGAAGTGACCCCGATCGCACGCCTGACCGGCGAATATGAAGCGATCGTCGTTCCGGCATCCTCGCCGCTGAAGACCATCGGCGATCTCATCGACCAGCTGAAGAAAGACCCGGGCAGCGTTTCCTGGGGCGGCGGCTCTGCCGGCGGCACCGACCATATCGCCGTTGGCCTGATTGCCAAGGCAGCCGGCGTCGATCCGACCAAGATCAACTACATCGCCTATTCCGGCGGCGGCGAAGCACTTGCCTCGATCCTCGGTTCGCAGGTCACCGCTGGCGTTTCCGGCTATGGCGAATTCGAAGGCCAGGTCAAGGCCGGCACGCTGCGCCTTCTCGCCGTCACGAGCGAAAACCGTCTTGAGGGCGTCGACGCGCCGACGCTGAAGGAAAGCGGTCTTGATGTCGTCGTGCAGAACTGGCGCATGGTTGCGGCAGCCCCCGGCATTTCCGCCGATCAGGAAAAGGCCATCAACGCCGACGTCGAAAAGCTGGTGAAATCCGCCAAGTGGCAGGAAACCCTGAAGACCAAGGGCTGGATGGATACCTATCTCGCCGGTGACGCCTTCAAGGAACAGCTTGCCAAGGACACCGCCGCCACCGAAACCATCCTCAAAGACATCGGACTGGTAAAATGAGCCAGGGTTCCAACCCTTCGCATGATCAAAAGCGTCGCCCCGACTGGGCGGCGCTGGTCATCGCCGTCGCCCTCGTCGCTGTTGCCAGCGTCATCTTCTGGGATAGCGCCCGCCTTGCCAGCGTCACCGGTTACTCGCCGGTTGGCCCGGCCACCGTGCCTTACGCGATTGCCTTCTGTCTTGTCGGACTGGCGATCTGGACGGCCGTCGAGGCCTGGCGCGGGGATTTTCCCGAGCGTGACAGGCAGGAAATCGCTCCGGTCGTGTGGGTCATTGCCGGCCTTGCCGCCCAGATGCTGCTGCTGACAGTTGCCGGCTTTTCCATTGCCACCGGTCTGCTGTTCGCCTTCACGGCACGCGCTTTCGGCAAACGCAAGCTCTGGTTCTCGATACCGGTCGGCATTGTGCTGAGTTTTGCCATCTGGACCGTTTTTGCCCAGCTGCTGCAGCTTTCGCTGCCCGCCGGACCTCTGGAACGGCTGTTCTTCTGACAGCCATTCCAACCATATTCGAGATCACAGGAACCGCCGGCGCGCACTGACGCCAAGCCAGCCGTTCCGCCCGCCCTTCCGCTCGACAGGGGGACATCTGTCCATGAGTACCTTTGAATTCCTGCTGCACGGTCTTGAGGTTGCTGCCCAACCCATGAACCTGCTCTACGCGCTGATCGGCGTGACGCTCGGCACCGCCGTCGGCGTTCTGCCCGGCATCGGCCCCGCCTTGACCGTCGCGCTGCTACTGCCCGTCACTTACCGGCTCGATGCTGCCGGTTCGCTCATCATGTTCGCCGGCATCTATTATGGCGGCATGTATGGCGGTTCGACCACCTCCATCCTGCTCAACACGCCGGGCGAAAGCGCCTCGATCGTGACCGCGCTAGAAGGCAACAAGATGGCCCGCAAGGGCAGAGGCGGCCCGGCGCTTGCCACCGCCGCCATCGGCTCCTTCGTGGCCGGCCTCATCGCCACCATCGCGCTCGCCTTCGTCGCGCCCTACATCGTCAAGCTGGCGCTGGTCTTCGGTCCGCGCGAATATTTCGCACTGATGGTGCTGGCTTTCGTCACCGTTTCCTCCGCCTTCGGGGATTCGGCGCTGCGCGGTCTCACCTCGCTGTTCATCGGTTTTGCGCTGGCCATCGTCGGCATCGACCAGCTGACCGGCCAGACCCGCATGAGCTTCGGCATTCCCGACCTGCTCGACGGCGTGGAAGTCACAACGCTTGCGGTCGCCATGTTCGCCATCGGCGAAACCCTGTTCATCGTGGCGCAGGGCCAGAGCGGCGACGACAAGGTCGAAGCCGTCAAGGGTTCGGTCTGGATGAGCGCGCAGGATTGGGCGCGTTCGTGGAAGGCGTGGCTGCGCGGCACCCTGATCGGCTTCCCGATTGGCGCGATGCCTGCCGGCGGCGCCGAAATCGGCACGTTCCTGTCCTATGCCACCGAAAAGAAGCTGACCAAATATCCGGAAGAATTCGGCAACGGCGCGATTGAAGGCGTTGCGGGTCCGGAAGCGGCGAACAACGCCTCGGCCGCCGGTACGCTGGTGCCGCTCCTGACGCTCGGCCTGCCGACGACGGCAACAGCGGCCATCATGCTCGCCGGTTTCCAGCAGTTCGGCCTGCAGCCCGGGCCCCTGCTGTTTGCCACCAATCCGCAGCTGGTCTGGGGCCTGATCGCCAGCCTCTTCATCGCCAACCTGATGCTCTTGGTACTCAACCTGCCGCTCGTTGGCCTGTGGGTAAAGCTGCTGACCATTCCGAAGCCCTGGCTTTACGCCGGCATCCTGCTGTTCGCAACGCTCGGCACCATCGGCGCCAACCCGTCGGTGTTCGAACTCGGCATGCTGCTCGCCTTCGGCATCCTCGGCTACATCATGCGCATCTTCGGTTATCCGATCGCGCCTGCGGTTGTCGGCCTCATCCTTGGCCCGCTCGCCGAACAGCAGCTTCGCCGCGCACTGGCCATCGGCCAGGGCGACCCGACCGTGCTGTTCACCTCGCCGATTGCCGTTGGCCTGTTCATCGTCGCGGCAGCCGCCTTCATCATTCCGCTCATCATGCGTATCCGCGGCCGTGGCGAGGTGCTGACGCAGCTTGCCGCCAACGAGGATTGAGAACCAAAGAACCTCCCAAGGCAACTGGCCCCGTATCTCCGGATACGGGGCTTTTTTTGTGGAACGTTATGGATTGCGGCGAGGTTGGGGGCGGCATAGATTTTATGAAACCCTCTGAGGAACCCTGTCATGCGCAGCCTTGCAATCCTGACCATCCTTGCTTTAACCGGTTGCACTACCGCCGCCCCCGATGTGGAACCCATTCCCGGCAGTATCACCTATGGCGGGCAGCCCCGTACCAAACTGACAAAGTCCCCCGTCGGCAGTACGCTCAGCAACGAATTCGTGATGGGCGACGGAAGGCTGGCGATCGAGACTTACCGGGTGCAGCCGGACCGATCGTTGAAACTGGAGAGGCGCGAAATCGTCGGCGACTGGCCACCGGATTGACAGCGGCTGTCACGTTGGTCGTGATGGGTAAAACAGACGGGTAAAAGGCACCGACCAAAGTGACGCCGGCCTTTCCTTCCCCTCAACGTCACCTCGGACTTGATCCGATCACCACCAACGCAGTGGGATACTCGGGTCAAGCCCGAGCATGACGGGGAAGAGGTTCGAGCAGATGTTTCATCTGCCCCCGCATTTCCCGCTCACGGCAATTCAGAACCATTCTAAAACATAATTTTGATTTCCGCCCGCCTTGCCAATAAAGCTGATAACGGACATCAAGTTAACCGGACGGAAAGCTTTCCGCCGGTCCGGAACCATTCGCAAGGGACATATTCGTGGCCATCAACTTCACCTTCCCCGTTCGGCTGCTGGCGGCAGCGGCCTTCAGTCTTGGCGCGATGACCGCAAGCGCCGAGGAAATGACGATCAAGCACGCCCAGGGCGAGACCGTGCTGAAAGCCGCGCCGAAAAAGGTTCTGGTTCTTGATGTTCCCTCGCTCGACAATCTCGATGCACTTGGCGTCGAACCGACGGGCGTCGTCGGCTCCAACCTGCCGACCTATCTGCAGAAATATGCCGACGGGAAATATCTGAAGGTCGGCACGCTGTTTGAGCCCGATTACGAGGCGATCAATGCGGCAGAGGCCGATCTCGTCATCGTTGGCGGCCGTTCGCGGGCAAAATATCCGGATGTTGCCAAGATCACACCGGCCATCGACATGTCGGTGGATTCCAAGGAATTCATCGGCAGCGTGAAAGCCAACATCGCCAAGCTTGGCGATATCTTCGGCAAGCAGGAAGAAGCCAAGAAGCTCGATGCCGCCATCGATGAAAAGGTGGCGAAGCTGAAAGAGATCGCCCCCAATTCCGGAACGGCGATGATCCTCGTCACCAATGCCGGCAAGGTCGGCGTTTATGGCCCAGGCTCGCGCACCGGCTGGCTGCACACCGAAATCGGCTTCAAGCCGGTCGCAGCCGACATCGACGACCGCTTCGACCGCGGCGACGTCGTCTCCTTCGAATATCTGGCCGAGGTCAACCCCGAATGGCTGTTCGTGATCGACCGCGATGCCGGCATCGGCCGCGCCACCGATCCCGGCAAGGCGGCCGCGCAGGTGCTGGATAACGAACTGGTCCACCAGACCAACGCCTGGAAGAAAAAGCAGATCGTTTACCTCGACCCGCAGGCGGCCTATATCGTCAGCAGCGGTTATACGGCGCTCACCACCCTGCTCGATCAGGTCTACAAGGCTGTCTCCGACAAGAAATCGTAAAAGCCTCTAGGCATGCGCTTCTGAAGGCTGCTCCATACTCGACGTCATCCTCGGCCTTGACCCGAGGATCCATCGCGCGTCAGGTTGTGGATCCTCGGGTCAAGCCAGAAGATGACCAAGGAGAGGTCGGACACCTGTTTCGGCAGCCTGCCAGGTTACGGGGAGCTTTTACCATTTACGAAAAACCGCCAACGTGAAATCCCTGTCTCTCATCCTTGTCCTGTTGCTAGCCCTGGTGCTCGCCATCACCAGCCTGTTCGTCGGCGTAAGCAACGTTTCGCTCGCAACGCTTTTCGCACCCGACACGAGTGCAGACGCGCTGCGGGTGCTGCTCGTCAGCCGTATTCCGCGCACGCTCGCGCTGATGCTTGCGGGAAGCTCGATGGCGATTGCCGGCCTCATCATGCAGATGCTGGTGCGAAACCGCTTCGTGGAACCTTCCACGGCAGGCACGACGGAATCCGCCGGCCTCGGCCTGCTCGCCGTCACCCTTTTGGCACCGGATACACCGATCTTCGGCAAGATGCTGGTGGCAGCAGCTTTTGCCCTCGCCGGCACCGCGCTGTTCCTGCGCATCCTGCGGCAGGTGCCGCTGCGCGACGTGCTGCTGGTGCCGCTGATCGGCATCATGCTTGGCGGCGTCATTTCCGCCGTCACCACCTTCTTCGCCTATCGCTTCGATCTGCTGCAATCGCTCGGGGCATGGATGACGGGGGATTTTTCCGGCGTACTGCGCGGCCGTTATGAGTTGCTGTGGATCGGTTTTCTCTTCGCCATCGCCGCCTATCTCGCCGCCGACCGCTTCACCGTGGCGGGCATGGGCCGCGACTTCACCACCAATCTCGGCCTCAATTATCGCCGGGTAATGGCGCTCGGCCTCACCATCGTTTCGCTGGTCAGCGCTGTCGTGGTGGTGACGGTGGGCATGATCCCCTTCCTGGGCCTCATCGTGCCGAATGTCGTGAGCCTGATGATCGGCGACAATATGCGCCGCTCGGTGCCGTGGGTGGCGACGCTCGGCGCGGTATTTGTGCTCTCCTGCGACATCATCGGCCGGACGGTGCGCGCGCCTTACGAAATACCCATTGGAACCGTGGTCGGCGTCATCGGCAGCGCGCTGTTCCTCTATATCCTGCTGCGGAAACGCAACCATGCGTGAGAGAAACCCTGACAGGCGCGCAAAAATCGTTCTGCTTGTGCTTGCCGCACTGGCGCTCATTTCCATGACCGCCTTCATGACGCTCGGCGCCAGGGGAAGCTGGAATTTCGTGCTGCCGTTTCGCGGCATCAAGCTCCTGTCGCTTTTGCTGGTGGCCTACGCCATCGCCGTTTCCACCGTGCTGTTCCAGACGGTCACCAACAACCGTATCCTCACCCCTTCGGTCATGGGTTTCGATTCACTCTACGTGCTGTTGCAGACCGGGCTGATTTTCGTCTTCGGCTCGGCAACAGTCGTGATGATCGATCCTCAACTGAAATTTCTGGTGGAAACCGGGCTGCTCGTCGCCTTTTCCGCCCTGCTCTATCGCTGGCTTTTTGTCGGAGCGGAACGCAGCCTGCATCTCCTCGTCCTGGTCGGTATCGTCTTCGGCGTGTTTTTCCGCAGCCTCTCGGGCTTCATGCAGCGGGTCCTCGATCCGAACGAATACACGGTGCTGCAGGATGTGCTTTTCGCCAGTTTCAATTCCATCGATCCGACGCTGCTCACTGTTTCCGCCATCATCATCGGCGTGGTGACCATTATCGGGCTGCGCCTGATGCACACGCTCGACGTGCTCTCGCTCGGCCGCGCGACGGCCATCAGCCTCGGGGTCGAATACAAGCACACCGTGACCGTCATCCTCGTGCTGGTCTCCGTACTTGTCGCCGTCTCCACTGCACTCGTCGGCCCGGTCATGTTCTTCGGCCTGCTGGTCGCGGCCCTCGCCCATTATCTCACCGGCAACGGCAAACACGCCTATGTGCTGCCGGCGGCGATCCTCATCGCCGTGATCTGTCTCGTCGGCGGTCAGGTGGTGCTGGAGCGGGTTTTCGCCTTCGATACGGCGCTCTCCATCATCATCGAATTTCTGGGCGGCATCGTCTTTATCGGTCTCATTCTGAAACGAGGTGCGCGATGATCATCGCCAGTCAGATCAGCAAATCCTATGGTGACAGCGTCGTCATCGACGGCGTCTCGGTTTCCATCCCGGCAGGCGGCGTCACCTCCATCATCGGGCCGAACGGCGCGGGTAAATCCACGCTCCTGTCCATCGTCGCAAGGCTGATGTCCATGGATACGGGAACCGTCACGATCGACGGGCTGGATGTCACGAAAACCCCCTCCGATACGCTGGCGAAGCGGCTCTCCATCCTGCGGCAGGACAATCACATCTCCTCGCGCCTGACCGTGCGCGACCTTGTCGGCTTCGGCCGCTACCCCTACTCCAAGGGCCGCCCCACCATCGAGGACAAGGCCCATATCGACCGGGCGCTTGAATATCTGCACCTTGAAAATCTGGCCGACCGGTTTCTGGACGAACTGTCCGGCGGCCAGCGCCAGCGCGCCTTCGTGGCCATGGTGCTGTGCCAGGATACGGATTATGTGCTGCTTGACGAGCCGCTCAACAACCTCGACATGAAACACGCCTCCAGCATGATGAAAATCATGCGCAAGGCGGCCGACGAGCTGAAGAAGACCGTGGTTCTGGTTCTGCACGACATCAACTTCGCCTCCTGGTATTCCGACACCATCATCGCCATGCGCGAGGGCCGCATCTGTCATCAGGGTCCTGCGGAAGAGATCATCCGCCCCGATATTCTCAAGGAAATCTATGACATGCCGATCAGCGTCAGTGAGATAGACGGCCGGCGCATCTGCCTGTTTTACGAATGACATGATGATTGTGCAGGATTTTTGCTGTCCCGTCGCCTAACATGGAACAGGGCCACAGGCCCGGACGTTAATCGACGGACTTTTCCAAAGCGGCATTCCGTCCGCAACTTCAGGAGACATCGATGAAGACGCACAAGACGAAGAACGACCTGCCTTCAAACGCCAAGTCGACCGTTATCGGCATTCTAAACGAATCGCTGGCTTCGGTGATCGACCTTGCGCTCATCACCAAACAGGCGCACTGGAACCTGAAAGGCCCGCAATTCATCGCCGTGCATGAACTTCTCGATACGTTCCGCACCCAGCTCGACAATCATGGCGACACGATTGCCGAACGTGTGGTCCAGCTTGGCGGCACGGCGCTCGGCAGCCTGCAATCGGTCTCCTCGACAACCAAGCTCAAGGCCTATCCGACCGACATCTACAAGATCCATGACCATTTGGACGCCCTGATCGAACGTTATGGCGATGTGGCCAACATGATCCGCAAGGCCATCGACGATTCCGATGAAGCGGGCGACCCCACGACGGCCGACATCTTCACCGCCGCCTCGCGCGATCTCGACAAGGCGCTCTGGTTCCTCGAAGCGCATGTGCAGGAAAAGAGCTGAGCGGAAATCCGCCCACTTCAAAAACAAAGCGCCCGGATATCCGGGCGCTTTTTTTCTTCTCAAGCATCAGTGCCGCCGCAAAACGGCAAGCCCGATGTCCCGCAACATCTCATGGTCGAGAATGCCGCGCTGGGCGCTGCGGATAAGAACCGCCGCGCACTCGTTGGCAACGTGGCTGCTGCGATCTTGAAGGCACTCGAAACATACGCCATCGAAAATATTCTGCAGATCGGTGATCTGCTCCGGCGACAATTGTGCGCCAACCCGTTCAAAAGCTGCATACGACAAGGCTCATCCTCCTGATGATATGCCAAGTATCGTTTCTTTTTTTCGTGGACAGGAAATTTGTACACCCGAACGAATCACTTGTCGAATCAGATTTTAACCAAATGTAAATAGATTATTTCCTGGCACCGCATCTGGGCGCTCCATTGTGAGACGGCAATAAAAACCAGATGAAACAATATCTTCGCTCAACTATCCATGGCGTCCGAGCCCGCCGCTTCCCGGAAGGGCAGATAAATTCGCAGGCGGGCGGATTTCCACCGAAACCGCAAAAGAAACTGTTGCATTCCAAAAACGATTGAGCGATATAGCACCCGTCGCCGCTTCGGCGGCCCACGGTTCAGCATACTACCCCGGACCGGTGGATTTGAGCGGGTGTAGCTCAGGGGTAGAGCACAACCTTGCCAAGGTTGGGGTCGAGGGTTCAAATCCCTTCGCCCGCTCCAAATTTCCAGAACAGGCCGATAAATCTCTGGCATGCCCGATGCGAGGCGCATCGCCATACGCGAAAATTTCTCGCGCAAAGAAACCGGGAAGAGAGTTCTCTCCCCGGCCCTCGTCGTCAGGCGGCCTCGTCCCAGACGGGCGCAAGCCCTTCCGGCGAAACGATGCGGCCGTCCGGTCTTGCAAGCGCACGGATTGCCGCCATTTCATCTGCCGAAAGCTCGAAGTCGAAGATGGCGAGATTTTCCTCGACCCGGGCCTCACTCACCGTTTTCGACAGGGCGACGACGCCCTGCTGCTGCACGAGCCAGCGCAGAACCACCTGTGCTACCGACTTGCCACGGCCCGCGGCAATCTCCTTCAGCACCGGATCGTCAAACACTTTACCATCGGCCATGCCGTAATAACCCGTCACCAACATGCCCGCAGCTTTGGCGGCGGCGATAACCACATCCTGATCGATGTAGGGGTGGTATTCGATCTGGTTGGTCACGATCGGGGCATAGGACAGCTTCACCGCTTCGGCCATCAGCGCCGTGCTGAAGTTGGAAACGCCGATATGGCGCACCTTGCCGGCCTGCCTCACCGCGTTCAGCGCGCCGATCTGCTCGGCAAGCGAAACCGCCTCGTTCGGCCAGTGCAGCAGCAGCAGGTCCACATGGTCGGTCTTCAGCTTTTTCAGGCTATCATCGACAGAGGCGAGGAAGGCATCGTGCCTGTAGTTCTCGACCCAGACCTTGGTGGTGAGAAACACTTCGCCGCGCGCAACGCCCGAAGCAGCAATGGCTTCACCGACCTCGGCTTCATTGCCATAGATCTGGGCGGTATCGATATGGCGGAACCCGGCCTTCAGCGCATGGGGAACGATACGCAGCACATCGGGGCCGGGAATGCGAAACGTGCCGAAACCAAGCGCCGGGATTGACACGCCGTTTGCAGTGACATCAAACATATATTTTCTCCTTTGAGGTGGCCCGGCCGACTTGGGAGCGGTCGGGTATTTCATGAAAAACTCAGGCAGTCTTCAGTGTCAGCGCGGCGCGGCGGTCGAGCGCGCTGCTCCAGATGGTCAGAAGCAGGGCAACCGCGACGAGGATGGCGCCGACCCAGGGTGTGGCACCCAGGCCCAACGGTGATTCCACCACCAGACCGCCGAGCCACGCGCCGATGGCGATGCCGAGATTGAAGGCGGCGATGTTGAGCGCCGAAGCGACATCGACGGCGCCGGGACGATGCTCCTTGGCAAGCTGCACCACATAAAGCTGCAGGCCGGGAACATTGGCGAAGGAGAGGAAACCAAGCGCGGCAAGCGTGATGAGCGTCAGCACCGGCGAAACCGCGGTGAAGGAAAAGACGAGCAGCACGATGGCCTGCGCCAGGAAGAGGCCAATGAGGGCCCTGGCCGGATTATGGTTGGCGATCCGGCCGCCACCGATGTTGCCGGCCGCGATGGCGATACCGTAAAGCACGAGGATCAGGCTGACGCTCTTTTCCGAAAATCCGGTCACATCCTGCAGGATTGGCGCAAGGAAGGTGAAGGCGACGAAGGTGCCGCCGTAACCAAGCGCGGTCATGGCGAAGACGATGAGCAGGCGGCCGGAGCCGAGAACACGGACCTGATCGAGCAGGCTTGCCGGCGGCGCCTTCTTGAGTGTGTTCGGGAGAAGCGCTGCAATGCCGAGGAAGGCAATGACACCAAGGGCAGCAACGGCCCAGAAGGTGGCGCGCCAGCCGAAGACCTGGCCGATATAGGTGCCGAGCGGAACACCGGTGACGATGGCGACCGTAAGGCCCATGAACATCATGGCAATGGCCGAGGCGCGACGGTTTTCCGGCACGAGATCGGCCGCGATGGTGGAGCCGACCGAGAAAAAGACGCCATGGGCGAAAGCGGCAATGACGCGGGCGACCAGCAGCATCTCATAATTGGGTGAGAGGGCTGCAAGACTGTTACCGACGATGAACAGGGCCATCAGGCCGAGCAGCAGCGGCTTCCTCTCTATCTTGCCGGTCAATGCGGTCAGGATCGGCGCACCAAAGGTCACACCCAGTGCATAGACACTGACGATGAGACCGGCGAGCGGCAGGGTGATATGGAGATCGTTCGCGACAGTCGGCAGCAGACCGACAATGACGAATTCCGTTGTTCCGATCGCATAGGCCGCGATCGTCAGGGCAAATATGGCCAATGGCATGACGGATACCTCTTCGCCCGCAGCTGGATCGCGGGCCTTCTGGACAGCTTGGGGCTGCCCGGTTGGATCAAATTGTATGAGCGCAATATGGGCGAAGGGGACTTGCATGATAATCGGCAAAGCCGGATAAATACCTTTGAATTGATTTCATAGGTGATGCGCGATGGATAACAGGGCCGGAGAGATGGAAGTCTTCGTGGCGGCGGCGGAACTCGGCAGCTTTTCAGCCGCCGGGCGCAGGCTGAAGCTTTCGCCCTCGGCCGTCAGCAAACTTGTCACACGTATCGAAGACCGTCTCGGCACCAGGTTGCTGACCCGCTCCACCCGGCTCGTAACGCTTACGCCGGAGGGCGAGGTCTATCTGGCGCGGGCCCGACGCATTCTCGCCGACATAGCCGAGACCGAGCAGATCGTGGCGAGCGGCGGCAAGGTGGTGCCGCGCGGGCTGCTACGGGTCAACGCGACGCTGGGCTTCGGCGAACGTTATCTCCTGCCGCTTGCACCGGAATTCCTGTCGCTTTATCCGGAAATCGAGCTGGATATTTCGCTGACTGACGGTGTCATCAGCCTGATCGAGGAACGCACGGACATTGCCATACGCTCCGGCGCCATGGGCGATTCATCGCTGAAGGCAAGAAAGCTGAAGGAAGTACGCCGCGTTATCGTCGCCTCCCCCACCTATATCGAACAATACGGCATGCCGGAAACGCCGCAGGATCTGGCGCGGCACAATTGCCTGAGCTTCAATTTCAGTCGCAGTCTCAATGAATGGCCGTTCCGCGACCCCGGTTCTGCCGATGTCTATCGCCTGCCAGTCACGGGCAATGCCTCCGTCAATAGCGGCATGGCCATGCGCAGGCTTTGCCTCTCGGGGCTTGGGCTCGGTCGGGTCGGTGAATTCCACGTCGAACCCGATATCAGGGCTGGCCTGCTCGTTCCCGTACTGGAAGACTATAGCGCCGAGGACATGGAGGTGATCCACGCGGTTTATGCCGGCCACGAGCATCTCGCAGCCCGCGTGCGCGCCTTCATAGATTTCCTTGCCGCAAGGGTCGGGCGCTGATTATCACACCAGCCCATGTACCAGCTTCGCAAGCCAGTCGACAAAAACGCGGACCTTGTTGGTCACGTGCCGGGTCTGGGGATAGACGACATAGATCGGCATCGCCTCCCGTCGCCATTCGGAAAGCACCGGCACCAGCTCTCCGCGCGAAAGGGCGTCGCGCACCATGAAGATCGGCAGCTGCACGATGCCCATGCCGGCGAGCGCCGCATTCAAGTAGGTGCGGCTGTCATTGACGGAAACGACGTAGTTGGGCGTCAGCTCGACGCTGCGTATGCCATTGTCGAAGGAGGCCGGCATGATCTGCCCGGTGGTGGCGTTGAGGTAACCCACCGACAGATGATCCTTCTCCAGGTCCTCCGGTTCTCGCGGCATGCCAAAATTTTCGATATAGGACGGCGACGCAAATGTTTCGAACCGGAGTTCGCCTACTTTTCGGGCAATCAGCGACTGGTCTCGCAACACGCCGACACGCAGTGCACAGTCGACATTTTCCGCGATATAATCGACCAGACGGTCGCCGACACCGAGATCGAGACGGATTTGCGGATAGCGCTGGTAAAATTCGCAAAGATGTGGGATAACCACAAGGTCCGCAAAGACACCGGCCATCTCCACGCGCAACCGGCCGGATGGCTGCACCTGCGCGCTGGACATGCTGCCGTCAAGTTCTTCTATTTCCGATAAAATCTGCGATGCACGCTCATAATAGAGAGCGCCGTCCGTTGTCAGCATCACTCGCCGCGTCGTGCGGTTGAGAAGCGTGGTCTGCAAATGCGCCTCGAGCGCCTGGACCATATTGGTGACCGTGGTTTTCGGCATGTTCAGCGCTGTCGCGGCGCGGCTGAAATTGCCGGTTTCCACGACACGCGTAAAAACCCGCATGGCGGAGAGCTGATCCATGATGAGATTATCCGTATTTTTGGAATAGTGTTTTCATTTTGGCATACTTGATCGTTTTTCCCCGAACAATAATATGAATTTCAGATTTTGCAAATGTGATGCACTGCTCAAGGTGGTGCAACGGGACCGGATCAGATGAACGCGCACTGGGAGAATATCAAAAGCTGTGGGGGCTTCGCGTCCCAGCTTTCCGTGCGCCGATATGAAGGTTCGAGCCTGTGCAGCCAACCGCCCGTCGTGCTTTATCTGCGCGGCGGTTCGTTTCTGGAACCCGGCCTGGAGCCGGGCGGCAATTGCCCGGAACTTCCGGTCGCGCGCGCGCTTGCAGAAAGCGGCGCCGTCGTCGTGGAGGCCGATTACAGCAGGCCGTCCGGCAACGAGTTTCCGATGGTTATCGACTGCGCTTACGAAGCGCTCGATCGCCTGAGCCGGGATCGCAAGCATTATGGCGGCGCGAAATCGCTGCTGTTCGTGGCCGGCGAAGAGGCAGGCGGCAATGTGGCGGCGGGGCTTGCCTTGAAGGCCCGTGACCGCATGCCGGGCAAACTTGCCGGTCAGATACTTCTGTCGCCCATGATCGATCCGATGATGACGACGGAATCCTTCCGCGACGCGGACAGGATCGGCATGCGCCAGCGCTGGGCGGATGGCTGGAGCCATTACCTTGCCAAGGCGTGCGGGTTTTTTCACCCCTATGCCGCACCCTGCCAGTGCACGCGGCTGAACCGGGTGGCTCCGGCGCTGATCTTTACCGCCGAGGACGACCCTCTGCGCGACGAAACGGTCAATTACGGAGACCGCCTCATCGCCTCAGGCGTTAGCGTTAGGCAGCATGTTTTCCCTGCCGGCGTCGGCTGGACGGGGCTTTATCAAGGAGAGGGCGGCGGATGGGTCTCATCCGTCTGTTCGGAGTTCAAGACTTTCGTTGACCAGTTAAACCACTGAAATTTCTCATTTTGAGCATGTCCAGTAAAAGTGCGTAGCGGTTTTACGTCCGGATCATGCGACGAAGTAAAATAGATGAACGACCTGCTCCCGATCGGGGGCGAAGGAGATACCCATGACGCTGAACACAAAGCGCCGGGCCCTGACGGGCGCCGGTATCGGGCTTGCCATGTCCGTTGCAGCAGCAGCACTGTTTTTCGACCTCCCCACCAGTCGCGATGCAACGGCCGCTTCCACGCCTGCTGAAACACCAGCGATCCCTGTCACCGTTGCCAAGGTTGAAAGCCGCGACGTGATGCGCTGGGAGGAATTTTCCGGCCGTCTGGAAGCCGTTGACCGGGTGCAGATCCGCTCCCGCGTCGCCGGCCAGATCAAGGCTGTGCATTTTCGCGAAGGCGCGCTGGTGAAGGAAGGCGATCCCCTCTTCACCATCGATCCGGCCCCCTATCAGGCCGCCGTTGCCGGCGCTGAAGGACAGGTTGCGTCCGCCGAAGCCAAGGTCAGCCTTGCGAAAACGGAACTCGACCGTGGCCGCCGGCTTTCCGACAACCGCACCATCTCGCAGAGCGATCTCGACCAGCGCCAGAGCTCGTTTGCGGATGCCGAAGCCCAGCTTCGCGCCGCCCGCGCAGCACTCACCACGGCGCAACTCGATCTCGGTTACACCGAAATCCGCGCACCTGTTTCAGGCCGCGTCGGCCGCATCGAAATCACCGCCGGCAACCTCGTCGCCGCCGGTTCCACCTCGCCGGCACTGACGACCCTCGTGTCGGTCAACCCGATCTATGCGAGCTTCAACGCCAGCGAAGGCGTGGTGGCCAAGGCTCTTGCCGAGCTGCCGAAGACCGATGGCGCCCTGCCGGCTCTCGAACAGATCCCGGTGGAAATCGGCACGCTTTCGGATGAAGGCACGCCGATCAAGGGTACGCTGCACCTGATCGACAATCAGGTGGATTCGGCAAGCGGCACCATCGGTGTGCGCGCCGTCTTCGACAATCCCGATGGCAGGTTGATCCCCGGCCAGTTCGTGCGGGTGCGCATGGGCGAACCGAAGCCGGAAAACCGCATCGTCATCAGCGATCGCGCCATCGGCACGGATCAGGACAAGCGCTTCGTCTTCGTGGTCGATGCCGAAAACAAGGTGAGCTACCGCCAGATCAAGCCGGGCGCGCCGGCCGATGGCCAGCGCATCATCGAAAGCGGCCTTGCTGCCGGTGATACGATCGTCGTCAATGGCCTGCAGCGCATCCGTCCCGGCGCAACCATCGCACCTCAGGCGGAAGATAAGGTTGCTGCCTCGCAGTAATCCATCTCTTTGATCAGTAAGCGTCCCGCGCTTTCGCGAGACGCGCATTCAGACAGAACCGGCCTTCACCGGCGGCAGAATTGCCGCCGGAGCGGCCTTCGCATTCCAAAATATACCCGGAGAGGGACTGGATATGAATATTTCCAGATTTTTTGTCGACCGGCCGGTATTCGCCGGCGTCTTGTCGATCCTGATTGTGGTGGCAGGCCTTCTTGGCATGCGCGCCCTGCCGATTTCGGAATATCCCGAAGTCGTTCCGCCATCCGTCGTCGTGCGCGCCACCTATCCCGGTGCGAACCCGACCGTTATCGCTGAAACCGTCGCGACACCGCTCGAAGAACAGATCAACGGTGTCGAGGACATGCTCTACATGGGCAGCCAGGCGACGTCGGACGGCGTGCTGACGCTCACCGTCACCTTCAAGCTCGGCACCGATCCTGATAAGGCCCAGCAGCTTGTGCAGAACCGCGTCTCGCAGGCCGAACCGCGCCTGCCGGCGGAAGTGCGCGCGCTCGGCATCACCACGGTCAAG
Source organism: Agrobacterium sp. 5Ca39 (assembly GCF_055382365.1). Classification (NCBI taxonomy): domain Bacteria; kingdom Pseudomonadati; phylum Pseudomonadota; class Alphaproteobacteria; order Hyphomicrobiales; family Rhizobiaceae; genus Agrobacterium; species Agrobacterium sp. 5Ca39. Next base: position 2,097,221 of record NZ_AP026436.1, read on the forward strand.
AGCTCGCCCGACTTCATCATGGTCGTCAACCTTGTCTCCAAGACCGACGCCTATGACATCACCTATCTGCGCAATTATGCGACGCTGAACGTCAAGGACCGTCTCGCCCGCATCGAAGGCGTGGGTCAGGTGCAGGTCTTCGGCGCGGGTGACTATTCCATGCGCGTCTGGCTCGATCCGCAGAAGGTGGCCGAGCATGATCTCGCCGCCAGCGACGTCTCCGACGCCATCCGCCAGCAGAACGTGCAGGCCGCGGCCGGCGTCATCGGTGCTTCACCAAGCCCGAACGGTGTCGACCTGCAGCTCAACGTCAATGCCCAGGGCCGTCTGACGACGCCGGAAGAATTCGGCAACATCATCGTCAAGAGCGGCGCAAACGGCGAAATCACCCGCCTGCGCGATGTCGCACGCATCGAACTCGGAGCAGCCGATTACACGCTGCGTTCTCTGCTCGATGGTGAGCCGGCCGTGGCTGTTGCGGTCCTTCAGGCCCCCGGCTCCAACGCCATCGAAATCGCCGACAATGTCCGCGCGACCATGGATAATCTGCAATTGGCGATGCCCGATGGCGTGAAATACGAGATCGTCTACGATACGACGAAATTCGTGCGCTCCTCCATCGAGAAGGTTGTCGATACACTCCTCGAGGCCGTTGGCCTCGTGGTGCTTGTCGTCATCCTCTTCCTGCAGACGTGGCGCGCCTCGATCATTCCGCTGATCGCCGTTCCGGTCTCGATCATCGGCACCTTCGCGGTCATGTATGCCTTCGGCTTCTCCATCAACGCGTTGACGCTGTTCGGCCTTGTGCTCGCCATCGGCATCGTGGTGGATGACGCGATCGTGGTCGTCGAAAACGTCGAGCGAAATATCGAAAACGGGCTCTCACCGCGTGACGCCACCTATAAGGCGATGCGCGAAGTCTCCGGTCCGATCATCGCCATTGCGCTGGTACTGGTCGCCGTCTTCGTGCCGCTCGCCTTCATCTCCGGCCTGTCCGGCCAGTTCTACCGGCAGTTCGCGCTGACGATTGCCATCTCCACCGTCATTTCGGCCATCAACTCGCTGACGCTGTCACCCGCACTTGCGGCCCTGCTGCTGAAGGAACATGGCGCACCGAAGGACTGGCTCACCCGCTTCATGGACAATATCCTCGGCTGGTTCTTCCGCGGCTTCAACCGTGCCTTCGGCGCGGCCTCGAACGGCTACGGCAAGACCGTCGGCGGGCTGGTGACGCGCAAGAGCCTCGTCATGATCGTCTACATGGCGCTGGTGGCCGCCACCTATGGCATGTTTACGACAGTTCCGAGCGGCTTCGTGCCGGCGCAGGACAAGCAGTACCTCATCGGTTTCGCGCAGCTTCCTGATGGCGCAACGCTCGACCGTACCGAAAGCGTGATCAAGCGGATGAGCGAGATCGCCATGGAAACGCCCGGTGTCAGCCACGCCATCGCCTTCCCCGGCCTGTCGATCAACGGCTTCACCATCGGTTCCAATTCCGGGATCGTTTTTGCGGTTCTCGACGACTTCGAAAAACGCAAGACACCGGAACTGTCAGGTGGCGCCATCGCCATGCAGCTGAACCAGAAATATGCCGGCATTCAGGACGCCTTCATCGCCATGTTCCCGCCGCCGCCGGTCAACGGTCTCGGCCAGACAGGCGGCTTCAAGCTGCAGATCGAAGACCGCGCCGGTTACGGCTACCAGACGCTGGACGAAGCGGCGAAAGCCGTTATCGCCAAGGCATATCAGACGCCGGAGCTGGCAGGCATTTTCTCCAGCTACCAGATCAACGTGCCGCAGCTCTTCGCCGATCTCGACCGCGCCAAGGCGGAACAGCTGGGCGTCTCCGTCAGCGACGTCTTCCAGACGCTGCAGATCTATCTCGGCTCGCTCTATGTCAATGACTTCAACGCCTTCGGTCGCACATACAGCGTCCGTGTGCAGGCGGATTCACAGTTCCGCGCCCACGCCGAAGATATTGGCCGCCTGAAGGTTCGCTCGGCAACGGGTCAGATGATCCCGCTGTCGACGCTCCTGAAGGTGAATGCGACGACCGGACCGGAGCGCACCAACCGTTATAACGGCTTCCTTGCGGCCGATATCAACGGCGGACCGGCACCGGGCTTCTCCTCGGGTCAGGCACAGGCCGCGATCGAAAAGATCCTCGCCGAAACCCTGCCCGCGGGCGTCGATTACGAATGGACGGATCTGACCTATCAGCAGATTCTCGCCGGCAATTCCAGCATCGTGGTTTTCCCGCTGGCGCTGCTGCTCGTCTATCTCGTGCTCGCTGCGCAATATGAAAGCCTGACCCTGCCGATCGCGATCATCCTGATCGTCCCGCTCGGCGTGCTCGCAGCCCTCACGGGCGTCTGGCTGACGGGAGGGGATAACAACATCTTTACGCAGATCGGCCTTGTCGTCCTTGTCGGTCTCTCAGCGAAAAACGCGATCCTGATCGTGGAATTCGCCCGGGAACTGGAATTCGAGGGACGAACGCCGCTTCAGGCGGCCATCGAGGCAAGCCGGCTTCGCCTGCGCCCGATCCTGATGACCTCGCTCGCCTTCATCATGGGCGTGGTGCCGCTGGTCGTCTCGACAGGTGCCGGTGCGGAAATGCGCGCCGCCATGGGTGTCGCGGTCTTCTCCGGCATGATCGGCGTGACGTTCTTCGGCATCTTCATGACTCCGGTCTTCTATGTGCTGGTGCGCAAGCTGGCGGGCAACCGTCCGCTCATCCAGCACAAGCAGGAAGAACCGGCCAATTCGGACTACAAGCTCGAAAAGGCCGGCTGAGACCGACACCTATCCACCGCAACCTTCGACGCAAGCCCGCCGCGCATCCCGAGATGCGCGGCGTTTCATATGGAAAGATGTGTATGCGCCTCTTCTGAAATTGAATCAGTTTCAAGTGCTTAACGGTAATACAGGCCGCGTTCCGGCCGCACCACAATTGGCAAAAGTCAATATAGATGTTGGTGACTGCGCGCAGAGGAAGAAACAATGATATTTTATGCTTTGTATTTTGTGTTATTTTCCAAGAACAGGGTGATTCGGACTAAATGATTTAGTTCAGGGGCGACATGATGGAGCAGGATTACGAGAACTGGGCGACGACCGTTGCCTATTCGATAGTGATGCATGAGGGTCTTGATCTCGCGCTTTCCGCGCAAAATCTCGATAGAGGCAAGACCAGAAACAATCGTGAGCGGTTGATGGAAGCCATTCGCACATCCTTGCTGGAAGCGCGCTCACGCAGCCACGTGACAGCGGCGCAACGGGTTTAAGCCGACCTCCTGAGATTGTTGCGGCAGCTTTCCTGGGCACGCCGCTGCAGGATCAGGCCGGAAGCAGGTCGGTCCGCACCGCGGCTTTCAGCGGCAGATGATCCGAAGCGATACGCGCCAGTGCGCTGTCATGCGCTTCGACCTGCTCGATCAGCCCTTCACGATTGGCGATGATCCGGTCCAGAGCCAGCACCGGCAGGTTGGACGGAAAACTGGGTACGGCTGGCGGCAGAGCGCCGAAAGCATCGCGAAACGTATTGAGTGATGAACCATTGCCGAGGCGCCATTCATTCAGGTCTCCCATGAGAATGGTCGGGCATTCATCCCTCGCTTCAAGAAGGCCGATCAGAGCCTTCGCCTGCTGGGCACGGGAATGCCGCAGCAGCCCGAAGTGAGCGGCAATGACCCGCAGGGTGCCGCCGCGCTTCAGATCCAGTTCGACAACGAGCGCGCCACGCGGCTCCAGTCCGGGCAGCTTCAGGGTATGAACCTCCTTGACCGCGCCCTCCTTGAACAGGACGACATTGCCATGCCACCCATGCGCCTTCACCCCGACCTGTACAGGCACGGGGACAAGGCCGCTTTCCCTTTCCAGCCGGGCGAGATCGAGCAGGCCGGTGCGTTCGCCGAAGCGGCTGTCGGCCTCTTGCAGCGCAATGATATCCGCCCCGATTTCCTGAATCACGCGACTGGTGCGATCAGGATCGAACTTGCGGTCCCGGCCCACGCATTTATGCACGTTATAGGAGGCGATAACGGGAAAATCATGCGCCTTTTCCGCAGGCTTGGCATTCTGCCGCTGACGGTGATTGCGCAGCGAGTCCATCACAAAGGCCGGCAGACTGGTATTCCGCGCCAGTACCGCTTTTTCGTTTTCCAGCACGCCGTCTTTTTTCACACGTCATCTCCGCTCAAAGATAGGGCGAGGCCAGCCACAGTACCCGTTCCACAAAACGAACAACGAACGGACGCGCTTTCAGTTCGCTCAGTCTTACAGGTATTGCGGCGTCGCGCGCCGTCGAGATCGTCTGCGTGATGGCCTGTCCGAATGCTTCGTCCATAACCTCCAGATCGATCTCGAAATTCAGACGCAAAGAGCGGGGATCGAGATTGGACGAACCGATGTAACTCCACCGTCCGTCGATCACCAGCATCTTCGAATGATTGAACGCTCCCGTCGCCCTCCATATCCGGCAATAGTTGCGCAACATCTGATCGAACTGCGCCGTCATCGCCCTGTCGACAAGCACCAGATTATTGCTTTTCGGCACGACGATATCAACGACGACGCCGCGTCGCGCCGCCGTAATCAGCGCCGAAATAAGCTCCCGATCCGGGAGAAAATAGGGCGACATGATGAGAATCGACGACCTTGCGATGGAAAAAGCGCCGGTCAGCATCTTGTGATTGGTCTCGATGCTTTTGTCCGGCCCGGAGGAGCAAACGCGGGCAACGATCTGCGAGCCCGGCACGCCTTCGGGAATGGCGATATCCCAGACCGGCGTGTCCAGAAGTTCCTTTGTCGTGAAACGCCAGTCTTCCGCCGCAATGGAGAAAAAATCCGCTACCACCGGTCCGCTGATCTTGAAATGTGTGTCGTGCGATTGTCTTCCCTGGCCGAATTCCTCGGTAAAGCCCTCGCGTATGTTCATGCCGCCACTAAAGGCGACACGCCCGTCCACCACGAGAATCTTGCGGTGGGTGCGCAGATTGGCGTAGGGCAGCCGCAGCCCCATGATGACGTTGCCGTTGAAGACGTTGGCGACGATGCCCCTCTCCCGCAGCGTCGGCAGGATGCTCGGAACCGAATAACGCGCGCCCACGGCATCGATGAGCACCCTCACCTCCACGCCGCGCTGTTTTGCCCGCTGGAGGGCGGAAACGAAGCGGGCGCCGATCCGGTCATTATCGAAAATATATGTTTCGAGGATGATCGACCGTTTCGCCTGCTCGATCGCTTCCAGCATCGCCGCATAGGCGGCGTCACCCGTGGCGATGGGTTCGATGCTGTTGCCAGTCGTCAGTGCATGGCGGGTCACCCGGTCACCCAGTACCTTCATCGCCGCGAAACGGCGGCCGAACCGCTCGGCCACCAGCTCACCGCCAGCGTCGAAACGGGCCACGCGGTCCATGATCTCGTCCTGCATGAAGGACCGCTGCTGGGTGATGTTGGACCGGCGGATGCGGTTGATGCCGGCAATGGCATAGATGACCGCACCGACGATGGGCGACAGCACGATGACGCCGACCCAGCCCAGTGCCGAGCGAACTTCTTCCTTCGTCATGGTGGCGTGCACGGCCGCCACGGTTCCCATCAAAACGGAGAGAACGGCAAGAATATGCGGCCAATAGGCGATGATGAGAGCGAGCATGAATACAACTATAGGGCATCAGGCGGAAAAGTGTAACGCGGTTTTCCGAAAGCCGCCGCCTTAACGAGAAATCGGTGCAGCGATCCCGCAACGAGAGGCGTTCCCTGACGGCGGCAAAACGACCGCCATGCTTTTGCGGGACAGACCCTTGCGGGATTAACGGTGGAAACTGGTCTTGCGATATGTCATGAGAGCGCATCTTGATCTTTGGGCGGGGGCAGCATTGGTGGGCTTTCTGCCGCGTTTGAACGCAAGAAGGCCGTGATGCAGGACAATACCCAAGGCGCCGTCATCGTCATTTCCAGCCATGTCATGCGGGGCTCCGTTGGCAACCGCGCGGCAGTCTTCGCGCTGGAGACACTCGGTTTTCCGGTTTGGGCAGTGCCCACCATCGTCATGCCCTGGCATCCCGGCCACGGACCATCCACCCGCATGCGCTTTCAGGACGAAGACTTCGACAAGGCGATGACCGACCTCGAAAACGCCAAATGGATCGGCGAGGTCAAGGCGGTTCTGACCGGTTATTTCGGCAGCGCCTCGCAGGTGCGTGCCGTCGCAAGGCTGATCCGAAATCTCAAGGAAAAGAACCCGGCGCTGATTTACGCCTGCGATCCTGTCATGGGTGATCTGGGCGGGCTTTATATTCCCCTTGAGACCGCCGAAGCCATCCGCGATCACCTCATTCCGCTTGCCACGGTCGCCACGCCCAACCGATATGAACTCGCCTGGATGAGCGGCGCCGCGCTTGAGACCAACAGCGCCATCATGGATGCAGCGCTTTCCCTCGGCCCGCCAAAAATGCTTGTCACCTCGGCGGTGCCGATGATGACGGGCGGCACCGGCAACCTTTACCTCAGCGGCCGCCACGCGCTGCTCGCCGAACATCGCGCCATTGAAAATGCGCCTAACGGCCTCGGCGACCTGATGTCGGCGCTGTTTCTTGCCCGCCTGCTGGAAGGTCTGGATGACGAAAAGGCGCTGCAGCTCGCAACCGCCAGCGTGTTCGAAATTCTGGCCCGCACAAAAAAACGCGACATGAACGAACTGACGCTGGAGACGGATTCTTCAAGCCTCTCCACACCCATGGCCATGGTGCAGATGCGTCATCTCTTGCATCCTTCGCGCAGCAAGCGCAAATAGCGGCTAGAGCATTTCCGTGAAACGTGGCCCTCGGTCTTCGTCCGGAAATGCGACAAGCAAGGAGTTGGAGCGGTTTCACGGCTCGAAGAAAAGCGAAAATGCTCCAAAGGATTGGTCTTCAACGCACCGAGTTCTTTCCTTGATCTCGGTCCAACCACAACGGTACTGCGATAGATGAAAGATTTTCCGGAAAACCTTCTCAACGGCTATAAGAACTTCATGAGCGGTCGTTATGCCGACGAGCGCGAAAGATACCGCGTTCTGGCCGATACCGGACAGAAACCGCAGACCCTGTTCATTGCCTGTTGTGACTCCCGCTCCGCGCCGGAAACCATTTTCGACTGCGGCCCGGGAGAGCTTTTTGTCGTCCGCAACGTTGCCAACATGGTGCCGCCCTTCGAGCCGGACGGGCAATATCACGCCACCTCGGCGGCGATCGAATATGCGGTTCAGGTGCTGAAGGTGAAGGATATCGTCGTCATGGGCCACGGTCGCTGCGGCGGCATTCAGGCAGCGCTCGATCCCAATCTGGAGCCGCTGTCGCCCGGTGATTTCATTGGCAAATGGATGAACATGGTCAAGTCGGCCGCCTCGCAAATCCAGAGCAACGACGTCATGACCGCCTCTGAGCGGCAGACGGCGCTGGAACGAGTCTCCATCCGCAACTCCATCGCCAATCTGCGCGGCTTCCCCTTCGTCAAGGCACAGGAAACCGCCGGCAAGGTGAAGCTGCACGGCGCATGGTTCGATATTTCGACCGGCGAATTGTGGGTGATGGACAGCAAGACCGGCGACTTCCGCCGCCCGGATCTGTGATTGGCAGGTAATAGCTACCGGCCAAACTCAACGCTCGTCACCCCGGACTAGATTCGGGGTCCAGCGCGATCAAATCCTTGATCGCCAAAGACTCTTTCACGGCGCGGACGCGCCGTGACTGGATGCCGGATCAAGTCCGGCATGACGGAAGTGGGAATTCGCGCGTGAAAAGCGGCCTTATTGGCCGTCAATCGCCTTGCCGATGAAGGCGATCGCCTGCTGGTAGACACTTGCGGCGTTCCAGCCCTGAATTGCCGCGTAATTCGCCTGCCCCTGCTGGTAGCCTGCACCGCGCTGCCAGCCATGGCCGACGAGGAAGTTTGCGGTGGAAGCCAGCGCGTCGGCGCGCGAACCGACGAGATCGATCCGACCGTCGCGGTCGAAATCCACGCCGTAGCGCACGACGTTCAGCGGCAGGAACTGCGTCTGGCCGATTTCACCATGGGCGGCACCCTTGGCGTTGACATTCAGCGAGCCGCTGCCGACGAGTTTCAGAGCCGCATAAAGCTGCTCGGTGAAATAGTCCGAACGGCGGCAGTCAAAAGCAAGCGTTGAAACGGCGGAAAGCGTGTGCTGGTTGCCCATGAAACCGCCAAATCCTGTTTCCATGCCCCAGATGGCGAGCAGCGGACCAGCCGGCACGCCATAGGCACGCTCGATGGAGGCGAACAGTGCGGCGTTGTTCTTCTTCATGGTCTTGCCGCGCGAAATGATCGTCTGACCGCCGCGCTTCTGCATGAACTGCTCGAAGGACAGCTTGAAGCTGTGCTGACCGCGATCGGCGCGGATCGTCGCCTGGTTGTAGGAGACGCCGGAGAAAGCCCGGTCGAGCACCGAGGCGCTGACGCCGCGACCCGCCGCTTCCTGCTTGAAGGCGCTGACCCAGGCATCGAAGCCCGCCGAAGTGTTGCCGCATTGCGCGGCCATAACCGGCGTCGCTGCCAGAACCGAGACCATGGCCACACCAGCCAGAATTACCTTCATTGCCCGCATCAAAATCTGCCTTCGATATCCTTTGGGGAGTTTTTCCCGAGAACCAAACCGTCAATACTGTATGATTCAGGTGCCAAAACTGTCTTTTGGCGGCCTAAATTGCCTTTCGGCAGCAAGGCCTGCAAATAAACTGGCCGTGATCTCGCCAATTATAAAACCCGCCTGCCCCACACAGAACAGACGGGTTATACTTAACGAACCTTAAAAATTCGTATCTCGGATCAGGCGGCCGCCTTGCGCGGCTTGATGAAGCCACGATTGATCAGCAGTTCGGCGATCTGGACGGCGTTAAGGGCAGCACCCTTGCGCAGGTTGTCAGAAACAACCCACAGGTTGAGACCGTTTTCGACCGTCGCATCTTCGCGGATACGCGAGATGTAGGTCGCGTCTTCGCCAGCGGATTCAACCGGCGTGATGTAACCGCCGTTTTCGCGCTTGTCGATGACGAGGCAACCCGGTGCTTCGCGCAGGATGTCACGGGCCTGATCGGCAGTGATCTCGTTTTCGAACTCGATATTGACCGATTCCGAATGGCCGATGAAGACAGGGACGCGCACGGCCGTGCAGGTCACCTTGATCTTCGGATCAAGCATCTTCTTGGTTTCGGCCAGAACCTTCCATTCTTCCTTGGTGTAGCCGTCTTCCATGAAGACGTCGATGTGCGGGATAACATTGAAGGCGATACGCTTGGTGAACTTCTTGGCTTCGACCGGGTCGGCCACGAAAACGGCGCGGGTCTGCTGGAAAAGCTCGTCCATGCCTTCCTTGCCGGCGCCGGACACCGACTGATAGGTGGAGACGACGACGCGCTTGATCTTGGCGAAGTCATGCAGCGGCTTCAGCGCGACAACAAGCTGCGCCGTGGAGCAATTGGGGTTGGCGATGATGTTCTTCTTGGTGAAGCCTGCAACCGCATCGGCGTTGACTTCCGGAACGATCAGCGGAACGTCCTGATCGTAGCGCCATGCGGATGAGTTATCGATGACGACGCAGCCCTGCTGGCCGATCTTCGGCGACCACTTCTTGGAAACATCGCCGCCTGCAGACATCAGGCAGATATCCGTGTCGGAAAAATCGTAGTTCTCGAGATTCGAGACCTTCAGCGTGCGGTCGCCATAGGAGACTTCCGTGCCCTGCGAACGGGCGGAAGCGAGCGGCACGACTTCATCGGCGGGAAAACCGCGTTCGGCCAGGATATTGAGCATTTCGCGACCGACGTTACCGGTGGCGCCTGCAATTGCAACTTTGAAACCCATGATCAAGCTCTCTTTCTGTCTCTCCTCTTTTTGGTGAGGTGGGAACCCGCATCATCAGATCGCGGCTTCCTCGATCCCCAGCCAAACCGGGGAGAGAGCGGTGGCCAGAGACGTCAGACGGTTTTAATCGTCGTTTTGGCCGTAATTCGGATAGAATAAGAAAGGCGCGGATCATCGCCGGCGGATTGTGCCGGTCCTTCCATGACGAACATGTCTGCAACATGCATGCGCAAGGTGATGCTCCTTCTTCGCGAGAAGCTATTAGAAGGTTTCTCGGTTCTGTCAAGGAAAAAGGCGCGTCATGCAGCCGCACGGACCAAAGCACAAATCGCCGCAGCGACATATTCGGGACGTTTAACATTAGACTAAAGTCATAATCCGAAAGCATCGCTCTTATTGGGGTTAATTTTCTGTCACTCTCAAGATCCGCGCATTGCAGCCGCAAGGTGAGTCCAGAGGAGAGAGTTGGGCTCCGCAATGCGTCGATTGGGACATCTGTGGAGGACAGACAATGGCAAATGTTGCAGCCGTAAGCGGCGCCGCCCGTCCGATGACGGGTGAAGAGAAGAAGGTGATTTTCGCCTCTTCTCTCGGAACAGTCTTCGAATGGTACGATTTCTATCTCTATGGCTCGCTGGCGATTTACATCGGCGCGAACTTCTTCAGCCAGTATCCGGAAACGACGCGTAACATCTTCGCCCTGCTGGCCTTTGCCGCTGGATTCCTCGTCCGCCCCTTCGGCGCACTGGTCTTTGGCCGCCTCGGTGATATCGTCGGCCGCAAATATACCTTCCTCATCACCATCCTCATCATGGGTGTGTCCACCTTCCTCGTCGGCGTGCTGCCCAGCGCATCGCAGATCGGCATCGCCGCTCCGATCATCCTGATCGTTCTGCGCATGCTGCAGGGTCTTGCACTCGGCGGTGAATATGGCGGAGCTGCAACTTACGTGGCCGAACACGCACCGAACGGCCGCAGGGGCTATTACACCTCCTGGATCCAGACGACGGCAACGCTCGGCCTGTTCCTGTCGCTGGTGGTTATCCTCGGCGTGCAGTTCGCGCTCGGCAAGGAAGCTTTCGCTGCCTGGGGCTGGCGCATTCCCTTCCTCGTTTCCGTTCTGCTGCTTGGCGTATCCGTCTGGATCCGTCTGAAGATGAACGAATCCCCCGCCTTCAAGAAGATGAAGGAAGAGGGCAAGACGTCGAAGGCGCCGCTCAGCGAAGCCTTCGGCCAGTGGAAGAACGCCAAGATCGCGCTCATCGCGCTTGTCGGTGCCGTCATCGGCCAGGCCGTTGTCTGGTACACCGGCCAGTTCTACGCCCTTTTCTTCCTGCAGAGCATTCTGAAGGTCGACGGACAGTCGGCCAACATCATGGTGGCGGCAGCGCTCATTCTTGGCACCAGCTTCTTCGTTATCTTCGGCTGGCTTTCAGACAAGATCGGCCGCAAGCCGATCATCATGGCCGGCCTCATCCTTGCCATGCTGACCTACTTCCCGCTGTTCAAGGCACTGACCTGGGCAGGCAACCCGGCGCTTGCACAGGCACAGGCGAGCGTTCGCGCCACCGTGACTGCCGCACCGGGCGACTGCAAGTTCCAGTTCAACCCGACAGGCACGGCAAAGTTCACCACGTCCTGCGATATCGCCACCTCGTTCCTGACACGCAACTCGGTGCCTTATGACGTGGTTGCGGGCGCAGCCGGCCAGCCGGCCACCGTGAAGATCGGCGACGCCACCATTACCAGCTACGACGCCGTCGCCGCCGGCGCGGACGCGGCAGCCAAGGACAAGGCGTTCCAGAAGCAGGTCAACACGGCGCTCCACGATGGCGGTTACCCGCTGGTGCGTGGCGCGGCACAGGTGCCGGACGCGAAACTGGACGCCTTCATTGCCGCAAACCCGGAACTGAACCTCAATGCAGACGCCGTTCGCGCTGCCGACAAGAAGATGGTTGCGACCGACAAGCTGGTGGCTGACAAGCTGCTGACCCCGGCCGAAACCGGTGGTGCAGCCGAAATGGCCGTTTACACCGTGGCCGGCGGCGGCGCCTTCTCCATGGTGGCCGATCCGGCTGCCGTGAACTGGGTTGTCATCATCGCGGTTCTCACCGTCCTCGTGATCTACGTGACGATGGTCTATGGCCCGATCGCAGCTTTGCTGGTCGAACTGTTCCCGACCCGCATCCGCTACTCCGGCATGTCGCTGCCATACCACATCGGCAACGGCTGGTTCGGCGGCCTTCTGCCCGCCACCGCCTTCGCCATGAGCGCGGCCAAGGGGGACATCTATTATGGCCTCTGGTATCCGATCATCTTTGCAGGCATCACGCTGGTCATCGGCATGCTGTTCCTGCCGGAAACCAAGGATCGTGATATCCACGCCATGGATTGAGTGGCAGTCGATGAAACGCAGCAATCACCCGGCGCTTCGGCGCCGGGTTTTTTGTTGCCGCCGTACCGCCATCGCCGAAAATGGGCTTTTCCAGCCTGTCAATCCGCCGCAGGTAGAAAAACAGCAAGAACAAGACAAAAACACTCGAAATGGGCTATGACGGCTTATCAGGACGGGAATGGGAGAGCAGTTTTGAGAATCGGGACACCTAAGGAATTATATGAGGGCGAAGCCCGCGTTGGCATGACGCCGGATAGCGCGCAGGCTTTGCAGAAACTGGGATATGATTGCGTCATCGAAGCCGGCGCCGGCAAGGCGGCCGGTTTTTCTGACGACGCCTATCGCGCCGCAGGCGTGACCGTGGTCGACAGCGCTGAGGCGCTTTACACCGGCTCCGACATCATCGCCAAGGTTCGTCCGCCTGAAACATCGGAGATTGATCGCCTGTCTTCTGACAAGACGCTGATCTCGTTTTTCTATCCCGCCCAGAACAAGGACCTTCTGGAGCAGGCGAAGGAAAAGGGCGCTAACGTCATCGCCATGGACATGGTGCCGCGCATTTCCCGCGCCCAGAAGATGGACGCGCTCTCCTCCATGGCCAATATCGCCGGTTATCGCGCGGTGATCGAGGCGGGCAATAATTTCGGCCGGTTCTTCACCGGGCAGGTCACCGCCGCCGGCAAGGTGCCCCCCGCCAAGGTGCTGGTCATCGGTGCCGGCGTTGCCGGTCTTGCCGCCATTGGCACGGCCACATCGCTCGGCGCGATCACCTATGCCTTCGACGTTCGCCCTGAAGTGGCCGAGCAGATCGAATCCATGGGCGCGGAATTCGTCTATCTCGATTTTGCCGACCAGCAGCAGGATGGCGCAGCGACCGGCGGTTATGCCGCCCCCTCCTCGCCGGAATTCCGCGAGAAGCAGCTGGAGAAATTCCGCGAGCTTGCACCGCAGATCGACATCGTCATCACCACGGCGCTGATCCCGGGCCGCGACGCGCCGAAGCTGTGGCTTGCCGACATGGTGGCGATGATGAAGCCGGGTTCGGTCATCATCGACCTCGCCGCCGAGCGCGGCGGTAATTGCGATCTGACGGTTCCCGACCAGCGCGTCGTGTCCGACAACGGCGTCATCGTCATCGGCTACACCGATTTCCCAAGCCGCATGGCGACGCAGGCCTCGACCCTCTACGCCACCAATATCCGTCACATGATGACCGATCTGACGCCTGCCAAGGATGGCAAGGTCGTTCATAACATGGAAGATGACGTCATCCGCGGCGCGACGGTCACCTATCGGGGTGAAATCACATATCCTCCGCCGCCACCGAAAATTCAGGCCATTGCCGCGCAGAAACCGAAGGAAAAAGCAAAAGAGCTGACGCCGGAGGAGAAACATGCCAGGGAAAAGGCCGAGTTCAAGGCACAGACCAAGAACCAGGTCGGGCTTCTGGTCGCCGGCACGGCCGTCTTGCTGCTCGTTGGCCTCTACGCGCCGGCAAGCTTCATGAGCCACTTCATCGTCTTCGTGCTTGCCTGCTTCGTCGGCTTCCAGGTGATCTGGAATGTCAGTCACTCGCTGCACACGCCGCTGATGGCCGTGACCAACGCGATTTCCGGCATCGTCATCATCGGCGCGCTGCTGCAGATCGGTTCCGGCAACTGGCTGGTGGTGATCCTTGCCTCGCTTTCCGTCCTGATCGCGACGATCAACATTGTCGGCGGTTTCCTCGTGACACGGCGCATGCTCGCCATGTTCCAGAAGTCCTGAGCGTGCGGGGATTTAAATAAATGACCATTGGTATCGTTTCCGCGGCCTATGTTGCCGCAGCCGTTCTTTTCATCCTTTCGCTAGGCGGTCTTTCCGGACAGGAAAGCGCCAAACGCGCCGTGTGGTACGGCATAACAGGCATGGGCCTCGCCATCATCGCCACCGTCTTTGGCCCTGAAATCAGCAAAGGCGTTGGGCAGTGGCTCGTCGTGCTCCTGATGCTGGCGGGCGGCTCCGTGCTCGGCTACTTCGTCGCAAGCCGTGTACAGATGACCGAGATGCCGCAGCTTGTGGCGGCGCTTCACTCCTTCGTTGGCCTTGCCGCCGTTTTCATCGGCTTCAACGCCCATATCGAGGAAGCGCATGTCGCCTCGCTCGATGAAACCGCGCGTTCCTTGCTGACGGGCTTTTCCGCCATCCTCGCCCACAAGACGCCGGTGGAACTGGCGATCATGAAGGTCGAGGTCTTCCTCGGCGTCTTCATCGGCGCGGTGACCTTCACCGGCTCTGTCGTTGCCTTCGGCAAGCTTGCCGGCAAGGTGGATGGCAAGGCGAAGAAGCTGCCGGGCGGACATCTGCTGAACGCTGGTGCTGCGATCCTGTCGCTGGTGCTGCTCATCATGTATTGCAACGGCGCAGGCGCATGGACGTTGGTCCTGATGACGCTTGCCGCCTTCTTTATCGGTTACCACCTGATCATGGGCATTGGCGGCGCCGACATGCCTGTCGTCGTCTCGATGTTGAACAGCTATTCCGGCTGGGCGGCAGCAGCCATCGGCTTCACGCTCGGCAACGATCTGCTGATCGTCACGGGCGCGCTGGTCGGCTCCTCGGGTGCGATTCTCTCCTACATCATGTGCAAGGCGATGAACCGCTCCTTCATCTCGGTCATCCTCGGCGGCTTCGGCGGCACGACGGGCCCGGCGATGGAAATCGAGGGCGAACAGGTGGCGATCGACGCCGAAGGCGTGGCCGCAGCGCTGAACGACGCCGACAGCGTCATCATCGTGCCCGGTTACGGCATGGCGGTGGCGCAGGCGCAATCGGCCGTGTCGGAACTGACCCGCAAGCTGCGCGCCGACGGCAAGACCGTGCGCTTCGCCATCCATCCGGTGGCTGGCCGTCTTCCGGGCCACATGAACGTGCTGCTCGCCGAAGCGAAGGTGCCTTACGACATCGTGCTCGAAATGGAAGAGATCAACGACGATTTCCCAAGCACCGACGTCGTCATCGTCATCGGCTCCAACGACATCGTCAACCCGGCAGCGCAGGACGACCCCAACTCGCCCATCGCGGGCATGCCGGTGCTGGAAGTGTGGAAGTCGAAACTCGTCATCGTCTCCAAGCGTGGCCAGGGAACGGGTTATTCCGGCATCGAGAACCCGCTGTTCTACAAGGACAATACGCGGATGTTCTATGGCGATGCGAAAAAGTCGATCAACGATCTTCTGCCGCTGATCAAGTAAATGAAAAGGGCGTTTCCGGGAGACCGGGAACGCCCTTCGACTTTCTGAGAAACGACGATAGGTTTCGTCCGGGGTGACGGTGTGCGGATGCTATGGCCGCGCCAAACAGAATCGTCCCGCGGGATGTTGTCGATAGACCGCCTTCAAAGCACCCGGTAACGCCGGTTGAAATACATCAGCGCCTCATCACCCGCATTGATCTTCATATCCACGACCTCACAGATAAGAATATCGTGCGTGCCGCCGTCATGGGCCTCGCGGATACGGCAATCGAATGAGACGAGCGCATCTTCGAGAACCGGCGCACCGGTTTCGAGCACGCCCCAGTTGCCCGCAGCGAAACGTTCCTCGGCAGGCGTCTTGCCGCCGAAGAGCGTGCTCAGCACCTCATGATGGGCGGCGAGCGTGTTGACGCAGACCACACCATTGGCCTTCACCACCCTGTAAGCGGAAGAATTGCGGTTGAGGCAGATGAGAAGCGTGGGCGGATTGTCGGAAACGCTGCAAACCGCCGTCGCGGCGAAGCCTGCCCGGCCTGCGGCGCCATCCGTCGTGACGATATTGACCGCCGCACCGAGCCGCGCCATGGCGTTTCTATAATCGAGGCTGCGTTGCTCTGCAGTCTTCGTCTCCATTGCCGCTTCCTTTTCAAGAGACATCATCTGCATCTAACCCATCCTTCCTTAACAGGCCATCAAGCCAGCACACAGGCGTCGTCAAAGCCAAGGCGCGGCAGGCGGCCAAAGAGCTTTGACGGATCGCCATGACCGAGATTGATGAGGAAATTGGATTTCCACGTCGTGCCGGCAAAAAACGCCGCATCCACCTTGCCCTTGTCGAAACCGGACATGGCCCCGGTATCCAACCCCAGCGCGCGGGCGGCAAGGATCAGATATCCGGCCTGAAGCGTGGCGTTGCGAAAGGCAGTTTCTTCGGCCACGGCAGGGCTGGAGGTAAACCACGAACGCGCATCGGCGTGCGGAAACAGTTTCGGCAGTTTCTCGTAAAATTCGCTGTCGATGGCAGCGATGATCGTGACCGGCGCGGCCATGGTCTTTTCGAGATTGCCCGAGGAGAGTGCCGGCCGAAGCTTTTCCTTGGCTTCCGGGCTGCGCACAAAGACGAAACGTGCCGGCGAGCAATTAGCCGACGTCGGTCCCATCTTCGTCAGGTCGTAAAGCGCGTGCAGCGTCTCGTCACTGATCGGCTTGTCCGTCCAGCCATTGTGGGTGCGTGCTTCGGTGAAAAGCGTTGCGAGTGCTGCATCATCCAGTGCTTTCGTCATCGTGCTCTAAAATCCTGTCAGAATGTTTGGCCAACCGGCAGCAGAAACTGCAAAAGCCGGGCGTTGAAAAGGTCGGGTTCGGTAATATTGACCGCGTGAGCCCCGAAATCGAGAAGGCAAAGCTCGCTTTGCGGCAAACCGTCGGCAAGACGCAACGAGCGGGTATAGGGCACCAGAAGATCGTCCTTCGTCGCCACCACCAGCACCGGGCTCCCTATCTCGCCAAGCCGTGCGTCCACATCGAAGGCTCGCAGCGCCGCAATGCGGCGGAGCACATTGTCCTTGCCCTGAAAATTCGCCACGCCATGGGCATCGTCCCGTGCCAGCCGCTCCTGATTGTCAGACATCCACGCCCCCGGATAAAGGAACAGCGGCTGCGCTTTGACAAAAGCCTCGACGCCCGACTTTTCCAGAAGCTCGATCCGCACATCAAAGCAGCGCCCGGAATGCGGATCGGCCTTGCTCCACGCGTTGATAAGCACCAGCCGGTCGATAAGGCCGGGCCGCCGCAGCGCGATATCGAGGCCGATCAGGCCACCGAGGGCATGTCCCATGAAGTGGAATTTTTCGAGGTTCAGGGCTGAGACAATTTCCAGCACATCATCCGCCATGGCGGAAATGCCGCCATCGAGCGGCACTTCGCCGCCTGTCCTGCCTGTTCCGCGATGGTCATAGGTGACGACCCGGAAATGGCCGGAAAGAGCCTCGATCTGCGGCGTCCAGTAAGCACCCGATCCGCCCAGTCCCGAGGACAACAGGATAGTGGGGGCCTCAGGCTCGGTGCGACCATGAACCTCGAAATGCATCATCTGCCTTTTCGCCCTATTTGCCGATATGGGCGACGGTGGCGATTTCCACCAGCGCATCGGGCTTGACGAGGCCGCACTGGATGCAATAACGCGCCGGCTTGTCGCCGGGGAAATATTCCGCATAGACTGTGTTGACGGCCTGATAATTCGCCCAGTCGGTGATGAAGATGTGGTTCATCGTCACGTCTTCCATCGTGCCGCCGGCGGTCTCGATGACCGACTTGATGGTTTCGAGAACATGGCGGGTCTGCGCGCTGGCATCGCCCACATGCACGACATTGTTGTCCTTGTCGAAGGGCAGCGTGCCGGACACGTAAACCACGCCATCGGCGAGGGTTCCCGGCGAAAAGGGAGCGATGGGTTTGCTGGTGCCAACAGGTACGATGATCTTTTTCGGCATTTCGTTCTCCTCTTTGTGTTTCTCAATCAATCGGTGACAGGTGCTGCCTGCGAGATGACGCCGCAGAAATCATTGACGGTGGCGACCCAGCCGAAAAACTTCTCGACATTGTAGACCGTCGCCTGCTGGATAAAGTCCGGCCCGAGATGATGCGTGGCATCCTCCAGCATCACCCCGAAATATTCGAGGTGGAAAGCATCGCGCAGCGAGCTTTCCACGCAGACATTGGTGGCGATGCCGACAAAGACCAGATTGCGGATGCCGCGGGCGCGCAGCACGCTATCCATATTGGTATTGAAGAAACCGCTGTAACGCGTTTTCGGCACCAGAATATCGCCGGGCTGCGGTTGCAGCTCGTCGACAATGGCGTAGTCCCATGTGCCCTTGGCCAGCAGCTGGCCCTGCAGTTCCGGCCTTTTGCGCATGGTCTTCAGCGCATTGGACTTGTGCCAGTTGGGCGAACCCGGCCCGCCCGCCTCGACATAGTCCTTGTCCCAGCCATTCTGGAAATAGATGACCTGGACACCGGCGGCCCGCGCCGCATCCAGCGTCTTCTTGATGTTGGCGATGGTGCCCTTTGCGCCTGAGATGTCGAAACCGGCCAGATCGACGTAACCGCCCTCGGTCGAATAGGCGTTCTGCATGTCGACCACGACAACGGCGGTCTCGCTGGGTTTCAGGGTAATCGGCTCCGGCCTTGCGGGAAGCGTCACGCTTTCCGAACGGCTCTCCGGGCCCTTGTAACCTGCCACGACGGCTTCGCTCATTCCGCTGCCTCCAGTGCCGCTTGAACATGCGCGCGGCTCTTCATCAGCGGCTGCACGTATTTGCCGAATTTTTCGACCCCTTCGAGGAAATCATCGAAGGTCAGCATCACGCCCCCCGTTCCCGGCACCTCGCTCATTTCATCCAGCATGGCCGCCACTTCCTCGTAGGAGCCAATCAGGGTTCCCATGTTGATATTGACCGCAGAGACGGGGTTGGACATATGCCGGACATTGGTGTCGGAGCCGGATTTGGTGTCAACGGCGCTCTGCAGGCCGAGCCACTTGATCGCATCCTGATCCGCACCGGCCTTGTAATGCTCCCACTTCGCCCAGGCATCCTCGGATTTTTCCTCGGCTAGCACCATGGTCAGCACCACGGACTTAACCTCGCGGCCGCTCTTTTCCGTTGCCGCCAGAAGCCGCTCATTGGTGGGCGCAAAGGCCTTGGGTGTGTTGACACCAACGCCAAAGCAGAAGCTGTAGTCGGCGAACTTGGCCGAAAACGCCATGCCGGAATTGGAAGAACCGGCGCAGATGAGCTTCACATCACCCTGCGGCACCGGCTTCATGCGGCAATCATCCATCTGGAAGAACTTGCCCTTGTAGTCCGACTGACCTTCCGTCAGCAGCTCTTTCAGCACAGTCGTATATTCACCGAGATATTCGTAACGATCACCGAAATAATCATCGCCCGGCCAAAGACCCATCTGGCTATATTCCGGCCGCTGCCAGCCGGTAATGAGGTTGATGCCGAAACGGCCACCGGAAATGGAATCGATCGTCGTCGCCATTCGCGCAACGATCGCCGGCGGCATGACCAGCGTGGCGGCGGTGCCGAACAGCTTGATCTTTGACGTGACGGCGGCCAGCCCCGCCATCAGCGTGAAGGATTCCAGATTGTAATCCCAGAATTCGGTCTTGCCGCCAAAGCCGCGCAACTTGATCATCGACAGCGCAAAGTCAAAACCATATTGCTCCGCCTTGAGCGTGATCGCCTTGTTCAGGTCGAAGCTCGGCTTGTATTGCGGCGCGTTTTCGGAAAGAAGCCACCCATTGTTCCCGATCGGGATAAAAACACCAACTTCCATTTTGCTGTTCCCTTTTTTGCGTCAGGTGTCTCCTGACTTGCCAAAAGAGTAGCAGGTTCTGTGCCAGACCAAATAAAATAATTTTATCAAATGGATAAAATTTCGGGACAGATTAAGCCTTGACCGAAAGGCAAATTTTTTATCATTTGGTAAAAATATTTGCCTGTTTATTCAGCAAATATCGAGAGCGGCACATCAAAGGCAAGTGGCCCCTACCACAGTCGCAGCTGATTTAAGAAATCCGAAGGCTCTCCTCCGTCATGCCGGACCCGATCCGGCATCCAGCCACGGCGCGTCTGCGCCGTGAATGGAATCTTTCGCGATCAAGGACTTGATCGCACTGGACCCCGGATCAAGTCCGGGGTGACGGCGGTTGGGAGTTAAGACTCAATCAAATGCGCACGCGCGAGGGGGCATTTCTGCGCGATGAGGACAACAACCGCGCAGTTATGCGAAACCCTCAGCCCATCCGCTGCTGCGCATAAGCATGGACCGCCCGAAACGCCTCTTCAGCGCCGGCAACAACACGCTCTTCTTCTTCCACCGTCAGCGAAATTTCATCGAGGGCCGCAGTAAACGTGCGCCAGTGCAGGCCACGTCCTTCCGGTGCGCCGGCCAGATGGCGCGCGCCGAATTCTTCATCCAGACCGAGCTTGGCTGCATCCTTCAGCAGGAAGGCAGCGCCAAGATTGGAGCCCTCGACCACGTAAAGCCAGCCCATGGCCTCCGGCAGATCGAAGGGCGTTTCGGCGGTAAAGCGCGGTTCGGACGTTTCCGGAATGGCAAGACCGAGATCGGCAAGGTCCTGCTCGATCATGGGAAGACGACGACGGCCCTTGAGGTCGGGGAGCAGACCATCAAGCGTGTGATTGGAGAAAAAGGCATCGAGATCGCGGTGGAAGAGATATTGCGTTTCCACGAATTTGCCGAAGTTCTCCCGGCTCATGAACGGCTTCGCCGCCATGATGAAGGCA
Organism: Agrobacterium sp. 5Ca39; assembly: GCF_055382365.1. Classification (NCBI taxonomy): domain Bacteria; kingdom Pseudomonadati; phylum Pseudomonadota; class Alphaproteobacteria; order Hyphomicrobiales; family Rhizobiaceae; genus Agrobacterium; species Agrobacterium sp. 5Ca39. Next base: position 2,118,036 of record NZ_AP026436.1, read on the forward strand.
TCCAGATCGCCATGCGCACCGCGCGTTGCAGCTTTCAGGCGCTTGACGCGGCTCTGCTCGATCTCTGCTACAGGCGCTGCCGGCTCGGCGATGGTCATGATGATGGTCCCTTTATCCCTATATTCAGACTGCCTGATAAAAATCTTTACTCCAACAGTCAAATTTATTTTCGCACTATCGACACGCCTTGGAAAGAGCATCGGGCCGCCATCTCCTTGGCAGGGCAGCCTACTCTAAGCTTTCTTGACCCTTCGCCTCAACACCTGACGGCGCGGCCAGAAACGAAGAGAAACCTCAAATCGCACTTCCGGACAATCATATTGCAATTAGCTCTTTACAACTAACATGTCAGCATGCCATCAATTCGTAGTCACCTTGGAGGAGCATCTTAATTGACCCAGAAATTCGGCCTTTCGGCAGCCCTGACAACCCCTTTCAAAACGGACGGAACGGTCGATATCGATGCCATGATCGCCCATGCCCGCCGCTGCCTGTCAAATGGTTGCGACAGCGTGACGCTTTTCGGTACGACAGGCGAAGGATGCTCGGTCGGCAGCCGCGAGCGGCAGGTCATTCTCTCCCGCTTCATCGAGGCGGGTGTTGCGCCTGCCCGTCTGGTCACTGGCGTTCTGGTGGATTCCATTGAGGACGCGGCCGACCAGTCGGCGGAAGCGCTGAAAGCCGGTGCCCGCAATATTCTGCTCGCGCCACCCTCCTATTTCAAGAATGTCAGCGATGACGGCCTGTTTGCCTGGTTCTCGGCGGTGTTCGAAAAAATCGGCAAGGATGCGCGCGACATTCTCGTCTACAATATTCCTTCCGTAACCATGGTCACCTTGTCCGTGGAACTGGTCGGAAGGTTGAAAAAGGCATTTCCCGGCGTCGTCACGGGCGTGAAGGATTCCTCCGGCAACTGGAGCCACACCGAGCGCCTGCTGAAAGAGCACGGCGATCTCGCAATCCTGATCGGCGATGAGCGCGACTTGGCCAAGGGTGTTCGCCTCGGCGGTCAGGGTGCGATATCGGGCGTAGCCAATTTCCTCACACAGGAAGTGCGCGCCATGGCCGTCGACGGCAAGGATGACAAGCGCGTCGAGGATCTTGTTGTGGAACTTCTGAAATTCCCGGTTACACCAGCCGTCAAGGTGCTGGTATCACACACGACAGGGGAAAATATCTGGTCGGATGTGCGCGCACCGCTCGTGGCCATTTCACCGGAAGGCCGGCGGCAGATCGAAGGCGCTTTCGACGCGCTGTTTCGCAAACAGGCCGCCTGAACGGAGCTGAAAGGTTGAGCATGGACGATACCGGCGAACAGACATTGCGGGAACGGGCGTATGAGAGCTTTACGCATCACCTTCTCTCGCGTGATGTTCGCCCGGGGCAATTCATCTCGCAGCGCCGCCTTGTGGAACTGACGGGTCTGCCGCTCGGCGCAATCCGGGAGGCAATTCCGCGGCTGGAGGCGGAAGGGCTGATCAAGACCGTGCCGCAGCGGGGATTACAGGTCGCCCATATCGACATCAATCTCATCCGCGAAGCATTCCAGTTCCGTATCTTCCTCGAAAAGGAAGCCGTGGCGCTGTTTACCCGTTCTGCCTCAGACGCAGCGATTGCGAAACTGTTGAAACAGCACCGCGATATCGCCGAAGCGGCCGAAAATGGCGGGGAATCGCCGGAACTGGAACAGCACGCGCAGCAGGTGGACTGGGGCATGCACGATGCCTTCATTGATGCGCTCGGCAATTCGATCATCTCGAATGCCTACCGGGTCAATTCCATCAAGATGCGCCTCATCAATCAGGAGCGCTTTCGCATCGCCGGCCATGTGAAGTCGGTCATGAAGGAACATCTCGCCATTCTCGAAGCCATCGAGAGGCGATCCGTGGAAGACGCCGTGGAACGGCTGACCGCCCATATCCGCAACGCAAGGGACAGGGCGCTGGCGGTTTAGGGCAAATCCGGCGGGACAAAGAGGGTCTGCGCCGGCCTTGCAGGGAATAAGCAACAAGCCGGGGTGAGGAGAATTTCCGGCTAACTGGAGGAGAACAGACATGACGCATTCATTGCTCAACCCCACGCGCCGCGCCTTTCTGGCAGGCACGGCGGCGCTTGGCGGCAGCGCGGTGCTCGGCATTCGCCCGGCATCGGCGGCGGTGAACTGGAAGAAACACGCGGGCACTACCCTTGAAGTCAATCTCGTCAAAAGCCCGCGCAGCGAAACGCTGATCAAATATCTCGGCGAGTTCGAAGAGCTGACCGGCATCAAGGTCAATGCCGAAGCGACACCGGAACAGCAGCAGCGCCAGAAGGTGGTTATCGAACTCTCCTCCGGCAAGCCGAGCTTCGACGTGGTGCATCTGAGCTACCATGTGCAGAAGCGCCAGTTCGAAAAGGGCAAGTGGCTGGCTGATATCAGCGGCTTCCTGAAAGACCCGTCACTCACCGATCCGTCGCTTACCGAAAAGGACTTTGCCGAGGCCGGCATGCTGTTTGCCAAGGATAGCGACGGCGTGCTGCGCTCGCTGCCCTTCTCGGTGGATTACTGGATCGTCTACTGGAACAAGGAGCTCTTCGAAGCCAAGGGCCTGAAATACCCCGAAACTTTCGAGGAGCTGGTAACGGCCGCGGAAAAGATCACCGATCCCTCCACCAACACCTATGGTTTCGTGGCGCGTGGCCTCAAGAACGCCAATACACCGGTCTGGACCTCGCTGATGCTCGGCTACGGCGCACAGCCGATCGTGGATGGCAAGGTCAACACCGAATCCAAGGAGGCGGTTGAAGCGGCAAAGCTTTATCAGCGCCTGATGACCAAAGCCGCTCCTCCCGGCGTCTCCGGCTTCAACTGGGCGGAAGCGCAATCGGCCTTCCTGCAGGGCAAGATCGGCATGTGGTTCGATGGCGTCGGTTTTGCGCCGCCGATCGAGAACCCGGAAAAATCCCGTGTCGTCGGCAAGGTTGGTTATGGCGTCATGCCGAAGGGCCCGGCAGCGCAGGCCGCTGGCACATTCGGTGATGGCCTCGGTGTCGTCGAAGCCAGCAGCAAGAAGGAAGCCGCTTACCTCTTCTGCCAGTGGGCGATTTCGCATGAAATGGGCGCTCGCCTTTTGCAGGCAGGTGCAGGTGTCCCGTTCCGCCAGTCCATCCTCGAAGACCAGAAGGTCCGCGAGGGCGTCAAGATGCCGGCCGCCTGGCTGGATGCCGTTGTCGGTTCCGGCAAGGTCTCGCAGCTTGCCCTTCCCGTTATCATTCCGGTGACGGAGTTCCGCGACATCTACGGCGTCGGCCTCACCAACATGATCGGCGGTGCCGACCCGGCGGCGGAACTCAAGAAGGCAACGGAACAGTTCACACCCGTTCTGGCGCGTAGCGAGGGATAATGGCCTCCGTGAGCATCGAAAACACCAAGACAGGCGTCAGTCGCAAAGAAGGGAGCAGGCCGGCAAGGCTTGCTCCCAACTACTGGCCTTTCGTCATACCGGCACTGGTCGTCATTTCGGCTGTCATCGTTTTTCCATGGGTCTTCACGCTCTGGATGAGCGCGCATCGCTGGACGCTCGGGCAGGAGCAGAGCTTCATCGGGTTCGAGAACTACGTAAGGCTCGCAAGCGACGCCAGGTTCTGGGAATCGCTCTGGCACACGCTCGTTTATACCGTGCTGTCAGTTGTCGCTCCGCTCTTCCTAGGAACATTGGCGGCGCTGGTTTTCGATGCACAGTTTCCGCTGCGCGGTTTTCTGCGCGGCGTTTTCGTCATGCCGATGATGGCGACCCCGGTCGCCATCGCGCTCGTCTGGACCATGATGTTCCACCCGCAGCTCGGCGTCCTGAACTATCTCCTGTCCTTCATCCACATCGGCCCGCTGGAATGGATCTACAATCAGTCGACCGTCATTCCGTCGCTGGTACTGGTGGAAACCTGGCAATGGACGCCGCTCGTCATGCTGATCGTGCTCGGTGGGTTGGCGGCCGTTCCGCGCGAACCCTATGAAAGCGCGGAAATCGACGGCGCCAATGCCTGGCAGAAATTTCGCTACCTGACCATGCCGATGATCGCGCCGTTCCTGATGATCGCCGTCATCATCCGCTCCATCGATGCCGTCAAGAGCTTCGACATCATCTATGCGATGACCCAGGGCGGACCCGGCACGGCCTCCGAAACCATCAACATCTACCTCTACAATACGGCGTTTGCTTATTACGACATCGGTTACGGCTCGGCCATGGCCGTCGTCTTCTTCATCATCATCGTGGCGCTTTCCTTCGTGCTTCTGATGGTGCGCCAGCGCTCGCAATGGAACGAGATGGAGGAACACTGATGTCCGCAAAAATCCTGAAACGCAGAAATCTCGACCGGCTCGGCCTGTTCTTCGTGGCGCTGGTGATGATTTCGCCGGTCATCCTGTTCTTCATCTGGATGATCTCGCTGTCGCTGAAATATGAAATCGACAACGGCGCCTATCCGCCAATCCTCATTCCCGAACGTTTCGCCTGGTCGAACTATGTGAAGGTGTTCGAAGAGAACAATTTCTTCCTCTATTTCTGGAATTCGGTCCTCGTCACCGGTGCCGCCACCATTCTGGCGCTCGTCATCGGCGTTCCCGCCGGTTACGGCATCGCGCGGCTGAAGGCGGAAAAGTCGGCGGTCGTCATCATGATCGCCCGCATGACACCCGGCCTTTCTTTCCTCATTCCGCTGTTCCTGCTGTTCCAATGGCTGAACCTGCTCGGCACGCTCTGGCCGCAGATCATCATCCATCTTGTCGTGACGGTGCCGATCGTCGTCTGGATCATGATCGGTTATTTCGAGACGACGCCGAAGGAGCTGGAAGAGGCCGCAAGCATCGATGGCGCATCCTCCTGGCAGGTGTTTCGCCTCGTGGCGCTGCCGATCGCCAAGCCCGGCATCGTCGTCTCCTTCATTCTGGCGGTCATCTTCTCGTGGAACAACTTCGTCTTCGGCATCGTGCTGGCCAGCCGTGAAACCCGCACCCTGCCGGTCGCGGTCTACAACATGCTGTCCTTCGAACAGGTGAGCTGGGGTCCGCTTGCCGCCGCAGCTCTGATCGTGACGCTGCCGGTGCTGCTGCTCACCATGTTCGCACAGAAACAGATCGTGGCGGGCCTTACCGCCGGCGCCGTCAAGGGCGGCTGAACCATCAAACAAATACGGGAACCTGCACATGGCACCGGTCAATATCCAAAACGTCCAGAAGCGCTTCGGCTCGGTCAACGTCATCCACGGCATCGATATCGACATCAAGGATGGCGAATTCGTCGTGCTCGTCGGCCCTTCCGGCTGCGGCAAATCCACACTGCTGCGTATGATCGCCGGGCTGGAAGAGCTGAGCGATGGCGAAATCCATATCGGCCCGCGCGAGGTGAGCCACCTGCCCGCCCGCGACCGCGATATCGCCATGGTCTTCCAGAACTACGCGCTTTATCCACACATGACGGTCAAGGACAATATGGGCTTTGCGCTGAAGCTGAAGAAGGTGAGCGCCGAGGAAACCAAGGCCAAGGTGAACCGGGCGGCCGCCATTCTGGGACTGGAAAAACTGCTCGACCGTTATCCGCGCCAGCTCTCGGGCGGCCAGCGCCAGCGTGTCGCCATGGGCCGCGCGCTGGTGCGCGATCCGCAGGTCTTCCTGTTCGATGAACCGCTTTCCAATCTCGATGCCAAGCTGCGCGTGCAGATGCGCGGCGAGATCAAGGCCATGCACCAGCGCATCGGCACGACGACCATCTACGTCACACACGACCAGGTGGAAGCCATGACCATGGCGGACAAGATCGTGGTGCTACATGACGGCGTAATCGAACAGATTGGCGCGCCGCTCGAACTTTACGACAATCCCGCCAACCTCTTCGTTGCCGGCTTCATCGGCTCACCCGCCGTGAACTTCATTCGCGGCCGGGTCGAAGAAGGCGTCTTCCGCACTGCCAAGGGTCTCAGCCTGCCGCTGCCCGCCCATGCCGATATCGGCAAGCTCGGCGGCCGCGACCTCGTCTACGGCGTGCGGCCCGAACATATCCGCGCGGCCGAGACCGGCATTGAAGGCCGGGTCGAACTGGTCGAAGGCACCGGCTCGGAAATCTATGCCAAACTCGATTGCAAGGGTGACGACATCGCCTGCCTGTTCCGCGAACGCCTCAATGTCCGCTTCGGCGATACGATCCACATTGCCATCGATCCGGCAACCGTGCATCTGTTCGACAGGGACAGCGGCAAGCGTCTCTGAATACGGCAGGAGTGAGCAGCATGGCAGACAATCAGGGCGGCAAGCATGTCCTCTGCGTGGGGGCAGCCGTGCTCGACACCCTGTTTCGCGTTCACGACATGCCAAAGGGCGAAGGCAAGGTCCTGCCCTATGAAATGCTGCAGATCGCCGAAGGCATGGCGTCCAGCGCTGCCTATGCCGTGCATCGCATGGGCGGCCGCGCCAGCCTGTGGGGAGCGGTGGGCGACGATGAGACCGGAAGCCGTATCCTGCGCGATCTCAGCGAAAGCGGCATCAACACGAGCGGTATGACGGTCGCGACCGGCGCACGCTCGGCCCTGTCAACGATTATCATCGATAACAGGGGAGAGCGGCTGATCGTGCCGTTCTACGATCACCGGCTGCACGAGAAGAAGCGGTCCTGCACGCCGCAAGACATCGCGCCTTTCGACGCCGTTCTGGTGGATGTGCGCTGGCCGGAACTGGCGCTTGATGTGCTCACGGTGGCGCGCACGCTTGGCAAACCCGCCATTCTCGATGGAGACGTTGCACCCGTCGAAATCCTTGAGAAGCTTGCACCAGCCGCGAGCCATATCGTCTTTTCCGAACCCGCTGCTGCCCGGCTGACGGGGCTTGAAACGGTGAAAGACATGCTGCCGGTGCTGCATGCTCGCTACCCTGAGACCTTCATCGCCGTTACCGCCGGACCGGCGGGTTGCTGGTGGACCGAGGCGGGTGATCCCAAGGTGCATTTTCAGGAGACGATGTCCATCGAAGCAATCGACACACTGGCGGCGGGCGATGTTTTCCACGGCACGTTTGCGCTCGCAATGGCTGAGCGCATGGAAAGCCGCGCCGCCATCCGCCTCTCCTCCGTTGCTGGCGCGCTCAAATGCACAGTCTTCGGCGGCCGGGCCGGCGCACCGACGCGCGAAGAGACGGAAGACGCAATGCGGCACTGGCTGGAGCGTGATGGCGAACCCGCGCTGCGCGCCTCCTGAGGGCATCCATTGCCCGCATAAAACTATTCCATTTTTGCGATGCCGTTTCGCCGCGAACTAGGCTAACGTCAAGTCAGAGCAAAGCTTTTCGCAAGATGCGCTCGCCTCGACCTCAGCCCGCATTCCGCAAAAGTGATCGCCCGATGCATCAGACGACCCGCCCGAGACTGCGCGATATCGGTTTCCGGCCCGGCCATTTCGAAACCGGCCGGCTCAACGCCATCACCGATGTCGAAGGGGTGGCCGTTGGCCATTCGACCGTCATCGAAGGAGACAAAATACGCACCGGCGCAACCGCGATCCTGCCGCATGACGGCAACCTGTTTCAGGACAAGGTGCCCGCCGCCTTCGCCGTCTATAACGGCTTCGGCAAATTTGCAGGCTCAACCCAGATTGAGGAATTGGGCGAACTCGAAACGCCAGTTATCCTCACCAATACGCTGGCAACCGGTCGTGCCATCGAGGCGATCAACCGCCATACGCTGGCGCAGCCGGGGAATGAAAAAGTCGTCTCGATCAATGCCGTCGTCGGCGAGACCAACGATTCCCGCCTGAACGACATCCGCGCCGGCCGCCCGACCGTCGAGGAAATCTCGTCCGCGTTGAAAAATGCGACCATCGGCCCCATCGCAGAGGGCGGGGTGGGCGCAGGAACCGGCACGGTCGCCTTCGGCATGAAGGGCGGCATCGGCACCGCCTCCCGCCTCGTCACCATTGCCGGTGATGCTTACACCATCGGCGTTCTCGTACAATCCAACTATGGCGGCCATCTGCTGGTCTGCGGCAAACCCTATGTCAGCGCTGATCACCAGGACAAGGATGGCTCCATCGTCATCATTGTCGCCACCGACGCGCCGCTCTCTTCCCGCAATCTGAAGCGCTTGGCGGCCAGAAGCTTCGGCGGACTTGCCCGCACGGGTGCGGCACTCAGCAATGGCTCCGGTGATTATGCGCTGGCATTTTCCACCGATCAGCGCCTGCGCCGCACGCCTGCGCGCCGCAAGGCCGTTACGGACTACCCCGAGCTTTCCAACGACGCGATCTCGCCGCTCTTCGAAGCCACGATAGAGGCGACGGAGGAAGCGATCGTCAATTCGCTCTGCGCAGCAGAAACGACAACCGGCTTCAATGCCGGCACCGGCAAGGCCTCCACGGTCGAAGCCATTTCCATCGACACCCTCAAAACCCTTCTTTCAGCCTGACTTTTCCAGACGGAGTTTTCATGACTAGCCCATCCGGTCGCATCGTTTACGTCAACGGCGAGTTCCTGCCCGAAGCGGACGCCCGCCTTTCCATCTTCGACCGAGGATTCCTGTTTGGCGACGGCATCTACGAGGTCACCTCCGTTCTGGAAGGCAAATTGATCGACAGCGACCTGCATATGGCGCGGCTGGAACGCAGCGCCCGCGAGATCGATGTCGCCCTGCCGGTCACGACCGGCGAGATCGTCGAGGCCGAACGTCGCCTGATCGCCGACAACAATCTCGTCGAAGGCATGATCTATCTGCAGCTGACGCGTGGTGCGGAAGATCGCAACTTCCTGTTCTCTGCCGATCTGAAGCCGACGCTGGTCATGTTCACCCAGGCGAAGAAGCTGATCGGCACTCCGGTCGAAGAGGTCGGGATCGCCGTCAAGTCGGTTCCCGACCAGCGCTGGGAACGCCGCGACATCAAGAGCGTCTGCCTGCTTCCGCAGGTCATGGCAAAGCGCATCGCGAAGGCCGAAGGCTGTGACGAGGCGTGGATGATCGAGAACGGTTTCGTCACTGAAGGCGCGTCCTCCACCGCCTATATCGTCACCGCCGATAAGAAGATCATCACCCGCGGCAACAGCAACAAGACCCTGCCCGGCTGCACCCGCCTCGCCGCCCTGCAACTGGCAAAGGAAGCAGGCTTCACGCTGGAGGAACGCCCCTTCACGCTGGAAGAGGCGCTGAATGCCGATGAAGCCTGCCTGACCAGCGCCTCCAACTTCGTGGTTTCGGTCACGAAGATCGACGGCAAGCCGGTAGGCAACGGAAAGCCCGGACCGATGGTAAGCCGCCTGCGCGCGCTCTACCTCGAAAACGCACGCCGCACGGCGATCTGATCGAACGCGTTTTGTTTATCGCATTCCGGTCGGAGAACCGCGGCCGGAAATGCTCTAGTCTTCGAGAACCGCCCAGATGCGCTCGACAACGGGCCGGCGGTTCTCCTTGGAGCGATAGAGCCTGATATCGACCGCGATATCGTAGGTCGGGTCTGCGGCCCGCACCAGAGCGCCGCTATCAAGCTCGTGCCGCATCAGGCTTTCCGGTACCCATGCCACACCCCAGCCGGCCATCGCCATGGCTTTCAGCCCCACCGACATGCTGCCCTCATGCACCCGCTCGAATTGCGGCAGCCGCGCGCTCAGGAGATCGCGCAGCAAAGGCCCGAAGAAAGAGGCCTTTTCATAATCCAGATAAGCGAAGGGTTTTTTCGCACCTTGCTGAAGCGCGTGCAGCGGTGAACCGTCTTTTGCGGGCGCTGAAACGGGAATGATCTTTTCCGCGCCGAGCACGCGGAATTCGAAAAGCTGCGCATCGAGCAGCATCGGCACTTCGGGATGGGCATAGGTCAGAAGGAAATCGCTTTGCCCGTCCACCAGCGAGTTGAGGTTTTCCTCCATGCTGCCGGAATCGGGCCGCAGAACCGAAAACAGCGGCCCGGCCTTCTCGTTCACCCGTTTCAGCCAATCCGGAAAGAAGGTGAAGGATAAAGTATGCAGCGCCGTCAGCCGCACCGTCCTGGCATCCGCCCCCTCCTCCTGAAGCAGCGTGCGCCGTGCGTGGTAAAGCTGTTTCAGCGTTTCCTGGGCGACAGGCACGAATTTCGCCCCCGCCTCTGTCAGCCGGGAAGGATAGGATGCCCGATCGACCAGCGTCGCGCCCACCCAGGCTTCCAGCTGCTTGATGCGCCGGCTGAAAGCCGATTGCGTCACATGCCGCTCATCCGCCGCCTTCGAAAAATTCAGCGTTCCGGCCAATGCCAGGAAATCCTCGAGCCATTTGACTTCCAAGGGTCTGTTCTCCCACGAAGATGCCATCCCGGCCTGCCGGGAACACGGCTCTTTATTAGGAGGAATAGGAGCTGATTGAAACCCGTTAGAAGGTTTCAGGCTGTTGAGGAAATAGCCCGAGCCCCATTCTCGTCATCCCTCGGCTTGCACATCCTCTGGACAGGTCCGAGCATGTGGCGCGCGGCGGAGTTGGCCTCGGTCTCGTTAGCGGCTCCGTGAATATTCAATCATCCGCGCCCGGCTGCAAACCAGCTCGATCCGGTCGTCCCCCAGACGATTGAGGCAGACACGCTTCGTCCATGGCCCATCAATCAGCGTGAAGAGGAAACGGCCATTGCCGAGCGCCTTCAAGGGCATGCTGCGGCGGACGGGGCCGATGCCCATCGTCAGTGAGGAGCCGTTGATCGAAAATTCAGCGCCCTCATCCGAACGCCACGACCCCGACAGATCATCCGGCACCGTATGCTCCCCGACCGGTAGGAAACGGCGCGTCGCGTGGCCGGCCTCGCCGACGATTGCATCGCCCTCAAGCCTCAGACGCATGGGCGACGATGCGGAGCGGGAAGAAACCCAGCCATCGACATCTTCATAGAGCGTGTCATCGCCATCGATGAAGGTGGATGTGCTGCCCTTGATCTCCAGCCACCACGGACCGCTTTCGGTGACATAGAGGCCTTCCGGCAGGTTGGCGGCCGGCTTGGGCAAAGGCAGGCCGGTCAAAGCCGCCATGCTTTCAAGCGCAATCTTGAAGCCATTGGTATCCTCGCGGTTCGAGACCACGACGAAGCCCGTTCCGTTTTCGGGGTCGAGCAGGAAATATGTCTTGTAGCCGGGGTGTGAACCGCCATGGCCGACGAAACGCCTATTCCCGAGATGCGACCAGCGCAGGCCGAGCCCATATTCGCTCATACGCCCATCCGCCAAGGGACGTTCAGTGGAAAGCCTCTCCAGAACACCTGCAAAGCCACCCTCGCCCCGCATCAAACCCTGCAACCAACGGGTCAGCGCCTCGGCGCTGCCGGCAAGACTGCCTGAAGCGGAAATATGCAGGCCCGCGGCCGAAAGCTGCCACTTGTCTTCGGACTTCCAGTAACCCGGCACAAGCCCATCCACCGGATCGTTCCAGACGTCGGGCGCCTTCAGGAAAACGCCAAAGGGGCCGGCAATCTGCGTCTGCACGAAATCGTCAAAACGGAAACCATTGCGCTCCAGCGCCGCTTCCACCAGACGGTAACCGGTATTGGAATAGGAAACTTCGCTGCCGGCATCGAAATTCAGCCGGGTCAGCCGGGACAGGTATTCGAGAAGCGGACCGGCCTTCGTTTCGGTATAGACGGAAAGCCCAAGCAAGGAGAGACACTCGCGCGTGTCCGGCAGGCCGCCGCTCATATCCAGCGCCTGCCCGACCGTGACATCGCACAGCGGCGATTGCAGCTCCGGCAGATGTTTGCCGAGCGGATCGTCGAGCCCGATCAGATCCGCATGGGCCAGCACCATGGCGCAAAAGACATGCTTGGTGACTGAGGCATACCGCACCACGCTCTGCGGCGTGAAGGGCGCAAAGGTCGAGAGGCTCTCGACACCGCCGGCATGGGTAAAACGGATACCATCGAGATCAAAACCGATGACCGCCCCGCCCGGCTCGTTGCCTGTCCACTGCGAGACGAAGGTCTCTGAAAGGGCTGACGCGGCGTTCCAGTCGAGTTGCTGTGGCATGGTTCGGTCTCTTATCTCGTCGTCTTTACAGAAAAGCCTCGGCACCGCCGCTTGTTTCTTCTCCCCGCCGGGGAGAAGGTGGCCCGAAGGGCTGGATGAGGGGGCGACGCCAGCGATATGCGGAGAGCTGGCCCCCCTCATCCCGCTGCCGCGGACTTCTCCCCGGCGGGGAGAAGAAGCGAGCGGCACCCGCTCGATCCATGGTCGCATGGACTCAGGCCGGCTCTTCCAGCCGGATGCTCAGGCTACGCAGCTCTTCCGTATGCGGATGTTTCGTCCGTCCCTCGCGCAGATCACCCGCGCTCAGCTGCTCCACCATCTCCCCATTCAACATCACGCCCACCTGCGGGCAAAGATGCGCAATGACAGCCAGATTGTGGCTGACGAGAATATAGGTAAGGTTGCGCGCCGCGCGCAGGTCCTGCAACAGGTTGAGGATTTCCGCCTGCACCGACACATCGAGCGCCGAAGTAGGCTCATCAAGCAGCAGCACCTGCGGATCGGCGATCAAGGCGCGGGCAATCGCCACGCGCTGGCGCTGGCCGCCGGAAAGCTGGTGCGGGAACCGGAAACGCACCGCCTGCGGCAGGGCGACGTCCGAGAGCGCCTGCTGGATGCGCTTTTCGATATTGTCCATGCCGTGCACCAGCGGCAGTTCGCTGAGGATACGGTCGATGGTCTGGCGCGGATGCAGCGACCCGTAGGGGTCCTGAAACACCATCTGCACCTGCCGGAAGAATTCCGGCGTACGACGCAGAGGGGCATCCTTGCCGGCAAAGGCGATACGCCCTTCCCAGCTTTCATTGAGGCCGGCCATGGCGCGCAGGATGGTGGACTTGCCCGAGCCGCTTTCACCGACGATGCCGAAGCTGCCGCCCTTTTCCACCGAAAAGGTGACGCCCTTCACCACTTCGCGGTCGCCGAACTTGATACGGAGGTTTTCGACGTCGATCATTGGCTGGACCACGCTGCATCACGGTTGAGAACGGGAAGACGCTCGCGCGGATGCGTCAGCGAGGGAATGCAGTTCAAAAGTCCCTGCGTATAAGGATGCTGGGCTTTCAGAAGCTCGGAAGCCTTCAGCTCCTCCATCACCCGGCCGGAATACATCACCGCAACACGATCGCAGAAATGCGAAACGAGCGGCAGGTCATGGCTGATGAGGATAAGACCCATGCCCCGCTCCGACACCAGCTCCTCGATCAGCCGCAGGATTTCCGCCTGCACCGTGGCGTCGAGCGCACTCGTCGGCTCGTCGGCGATCAGCAATTCCGGATCGGGCGCGAGCATCATGGCGATCATCACGCGCTGGCCCATGCCGCCTGAAACCTCATGCGCATAGGACGAGGCGACCTGACGCGGATTGCGGATTTTCACCTGATCGAGCAGCGCGATTGCCGCTTCCATGGCGGCTCGCTTACTGCCGCCCTTGTGGGTGCGCCATGCTTCGGCCACCTGCGCACCAATAGTCTTCACCGGGTTCAGCGAATATTTCGGGTCCTGCAGGATGAAGCCGGCCCGCTTGCCGCGGATCTGGCGCATCTGCCTTTCGCTCGCGGACAGCACGTCGATGCCGTCAAAAGCGAGCTTGTCGGCACGGATATCGGCATTGGAGGGCAGGAGCTTCATCAGCGCACGGGCCGTCAGGCTCTTGCCGGAACCGGATTCGCCGACAATGCCGAGTTTTTCAGTGCCGAGTTTCATGGAGACACCACGCACCGCCTCGAAACGGCTGGTGCGGGTCTGGAAGGCGATCTTCAGATTTTCGATTTCGACCAGCATGGCTCAATGTCCCTTCGGGTCGAGAACGTCGCGCAGGCCATCGCCGAGGAAGTTGAAGGCGAGCGAAACGAGGAAGATGGCGATACCGGGAATGGTGGCGACCCACCATTGTTCGAAGATGAAGCGCTTGGCTGTCGCAATCATCGCGCCCCATTCCGGCGAAGGCGGCTGCGCGCCCATGCCGAGGAAGCCGAGGCTGGCGGCGGTGATGATGATGGAGCTCATGTCGAGCGTGATGCGCACGATAAGGCTCGGCACGCAGAGCGGCGCGATATGACGGGCGATGATGCGCCAGGCGGAAGCACCGGTCAGGCGATAGGCCGCGACGAAGTCGCTGCCGCGCACCGTCATGGTTTCGGCGCGGGCCAGACGCGCATAAGGCGGCCAGGCGGTGAGCGCGATGGCGAGAATGGCGCTTTCGACGCCCGGTTTCAGCGCCGCGACAAAGGCCAGCGCAAGGATGAGCCGCGGAAACGCTAGAAACACGTCCGTCACGCGCATCAGCACCGTATCGACGATGCCGCCGAAATATCCGGCGATGCAGCCGATGGCGAGACCGATGGGGGCGACGAGAACGACGACGGCAATGACCATGCCAAGCGTGACGCGACCACCGTAGAGAATACGCGAGAGAATGTCGCGGCCGAGTTCGTCCGTGCCGAACCAGTGCTCGGCGCTCGGGAACGCCAGGCGGTTGCCGAGGTTCTGCGTCGCCGGATCGTAGGGAGCGAGCAGCGGCGCCAGCAGCGACAGCGCGATGAAGAGGACGATGATCGTTAGACCGACCACCGCCAGCGGATTGGACTTGAGGTTGAGCCAGATGCGATACCGGTTGCCCCAGGCAGCCTGTGTTCGCGAATGCGGCGTCTCATCCAGCGCCCAGTTTCTGAAATTAGCTAACATCATCGAACGCGAGGATCCATAACTCTGTAAAGCACGTCTGCGAGCAGGTTGAGGGCGACATAGATGAAGCCGATCAACAGGGTTGCTCCGACGACGGGGTTCATGTCCGCGTTCATGAGCGAGACGGTGAGATATTGACCAAGGCCCGGCCAGCTGAAGACGGTTTCCGTCACCACGGCGCCTTCGAGAAGGCCGGCATAGGTGAGCGCGAGAACTGTGACGAGCTGCACGGCGACCGTCGGGAAGGCGTGTCCCCAGATCACGGTCATGGCAGAAAGCCCTTTGGCGCGGGCGGTGATGACATATTCGCCCTTCAACGCATCGATCATGAAGGCGCGCGTCATGCGGGTGATATAGGCCATGCTGAAATAGGCGAGAATGCAGACGGGCTGCACCATATGGGCGATGGCGTCGTAAAAGGCGTCCCAGTCGCCCGCAAGCAGCGTGTCGACCGTCATCAGGCCGGTAACCTGCGTGATCATGCCGTCATAGATGATGTCCTGACGCCCCGGCCCCGGTGCGACGCCAAGCGTCGCGTAAAAGACGAGCAGCGAAATCAGCGCCAGCATGAAGACCGGCACCGAGTGGCCGGCAAGGCAGACGACGCGGATGACCTGATCCGTCAGCTTGCCCTGCTTGACGGCGGCCCAGACACCAAGCGGAATGCCGATCAGCGCGGCAAGAATGAGCGCTGCGGTGGCAAGTTCGAAGGTGGCGGGGAAAACGCGCTTGATATCGATCCAGACCGGATTGCGGGTCAGGATCGAATTGCCGAAATCGCCATGCAGAACCTGCGTGACATAATGGAAAAACTGCACGACCAGCGGCTGGTCGAGACCCATTTCGGCCCGGACCCGCACGATGACGTCTTCGGGCGCATTGTCGCCGACCGCCGCGATGACGGGATCGACGGGCATGACGCGCCCTATCATGAAGGTGATGATCATCAAACCGAACAGCGTCAGAAGGACGCTGCTCAGTATCGACGATATGCTTTTAACGCGCTTGTTCAATGTCACGCTTTCTTCGCATCGTGGTAGGAATTGCCCTCGGAGAGAACGCCGAGTTCGAAACCGGAAACGCCCTTGCGGAAGGCTGCCGTCTTGGTGGTCTGGAACATGAACACGAAGGGGCTGTTTTCCATGTGCTCGCGCTGCAGGGCTTCATAAAGCTCCACGCGCTTTGCAGGATCCTTCTCGTCACGCGCGGCTTCCGCCTTGGCGGCAAAGTCGTCGTTCTTGAAGCGCGAACGCCACAGGAAGGGCTTCGACTTGGCGTCGTCGCCATTGTCCTTGTTGATGTTGAAGACATCGGCGTTGGAATGCGGATCGAAATAATCCGTGCCCCAGGCCGACAGCGCCATCTGGTGTTCGCGGGCGCGCATCTTGGTCAGAACCTGGCGGTTCTCGGCCGATTGCAGGCGTACCTTGATGCCGATATCGGCAAGGTTTGCCTGGATGGCCTGCGCCAGATCCGGATAAGGCTGGGCGGAATAATGGTCCATGCTGATTTCGAAACCATCGGCAAGGCCGGCTTCGGCCATCAGTGCCTTGGCCTTTTCGACATCGCGCTGGAACGGAATGTCGTTGACGGCGCCGGGGAAGCCCTTCGGCTCGAAGCTCTGGTGGATTTCGTGCGTCAGCGGCACGATGTTTTCCTGCATGCCCTTGTAGTCCAGCGCCCACTTGATCGCCTGCCAGACCTGCGGCTTCGCAAGGTTCTCATTGCCCTGGTTGAGCGAGATCAGCACCAGCGAAGCGATGGACTTGCGCTCCAGCTCGATATTGGCGTCGTCCTTGACGGTACGCAGCTGCTCCGAGGTCAGGTCACGGGCAATGTCGATATCGCCCTTCTGCAGCATCAGCAGCTGGGAAGACGGATCGGTAACGTGGCGCAGGATGATACGCTTGATGTTGCCCTTGTAGGGACCGTTCGGGTTGACGTTGAGCGCGACGCTTTCGCTGGGTTTCCAGGCCTGCAGCACGAAATCGCCGGAACCGGCGCTGTTCTTCTGCAGCCAGCCATTGCCGAGGTCTTCACCGGAAGCATTGGCAAGAACCACCTTCTTTTCGACGATCGCGCCAATATTGGCCGAGAGGCAATAAAGCAGGAAGGAGATGGCGGTCGGCCTCGCCGTCGTCAGCTTCACCGTCTTCTCGTCGGCGGCGACAATGGTCGTCTCGACATTGTCAGGCGCAAAGCCGAACTGGCTTATGATGAAGGCCGGGCTCTTGTTCATCTTGATGGCGCGCTGCAGCGAGAAGGCAACGTCTTCCGCCGTGACCTTGGCGCCGCTCGAGAAGGTCGCGTCGTCGCCGATGGTGAAGGTGAAGACCTTGCTGTCCGCATCGGCTTCCCACGACTTGGCGATGACGGGATCGACCTTGGTGGAATCCTCGCGGTTGGCGCGCACCAGCTTCTGATACATGTTGGAGATGATTTCACCGCCGACGGCCTCGAAACCTTCATGTGGGTCAAGGCTCGTCATGTTGTCCAGCTGCTGCGCAACGACCAGAATATCCTTCGGCGTGGCGGCAAAGGCCGGGATGCGCGCATAGGACAGGAACGGAACGGCGGCGCCGGCAATCAACAGGTTGCGTCTTGAAATCATCGAAAATCCCCTTTCGGACCTTATTTTTCGGAAAATGGTGGGTTTGCCCCAATCCAGTCGTTTTTTTTATGTTTTCCCGCGATTACCACGAGCAAACGAGGCCCGACCAATTCCAAATTTGGCAGAGCCTATGCACGGATTGCATTTGCTCCCGCCTTGACCTTTCCTCTACCAATTCCGAAAACTTGTCCGCAGGCGCGTCCGCGCAATCCCATTTCCGAAGGTGAGACCATGACCGATCAAAAAACCGTACCCGTCTTCGACGGCCACAATGACGTGCTTCTGCGGTTATGGCGATCGGGCAACGCTTCTCCCGAAACACTTCTGATCGAAGGCGATACCGTCGGCCATATCGATCTGCCTCGTGCAAAAAAAGGCGGCCTCGCCGGTGGCCTCTGCGCCGTCTATGTACCTTCGCCCAGTATGGATAAGGACGCCAACGGCGACTACCCGACGCCCACCGAGGCGGATGCGCTGAAGGCGACGCTTGCCATGGCGGGCCTTTTGTTCCGGGCCGAGAAGCAGTCAAAGGGCGCGCTGAAAGTCTGCCGCACGGCCGCCGATATCCGCAAGGCCATGGCCGAGGGCGCCTTCGCCTCCGTCTTCCATATCGAAGGCGCAGAAGCGATCGGTGCTGATCTCGATGCCCTCCACGTTCTTCACGAGGCGGGCCTGCGCACACTCGGACCGGTCTGGAGCCGCCCGAACATCTTCGCCTACGGCGTTCCCTTCCGTTTCCCCTCAACACCGGATATCGGCCCGGGCCTGACGGATGCCGGCAAGCGGCTGATAAAGACCTGCAACGAACTGAAGATCATGGTCGACCTGTCGCATATGAACGAACAGGGTTTCTGGGACATCGCCAGGATATCGGATGCACCGCTGGTGGCATCACACTCCAACGCTTACGCAATCTGTAACCACAGCCGCAACCTGACGGATCGTCAGCTGGATGCCATCCGCGATACGGGTGGCCTCGCTGGCATCAACTTTGGTGTCTTGTTCCTGCGTCAGGACGGCGTGAAGAACCCGGATACCGATCTCAACGAACTCGTCCGCCATGTGGACTACATCGTGAACCGCATCGGCATCGATCACGTGGCGCTCGGTTCGGATTTCGACGGCACCACCATACCCGCCGCCATGAAGGATGCGGCCGATCTGCAATTGCTGGTCGAAGCGATGCGCAAGAGCGGTTATGACGACGTGGCGCTTGCCAAAATCTGCCACGGCAACTGGATTCGGGTGCTGGAAAAGACCTGGGGCGCGTGAGGCAGAAATAAAGTTTCATCCCCGGCGCAAAGCGCCGGAGACAGAAAGCGGCGGGCCTTCAGGCCTTTGCCGCTTTTTTCCTGCCGGTCGCACGGAAGGTGAGAAGCCCGGCCACCAGCCCGATCATGGCCCATTTCATCGGCAGCACGTCCGCCGTCTCGCTGCGGATCGGCAGCACGGTTACGGTTCCCGGCTGCGATTCGTAACCCATCTGGCCCTTTGCCTTAGCCTCGGCAATCTGCTGCGGCGAAACGACCCATTCGGCACCGCGCATCTTGTCCACCGACATATATCCGGCGCCCGCCACGAGCGCGACGACGAGTGAAACGACTATTCTTGTAGGCGTGTTCATTGGTATCTCCTTCAATCCAAAGGAGCGTGTAGTTGCATCAAATGCCGCCACCAAGCAACCGGCGCGATCAATTTCGTCGCGTTTTCATCAAACTCGGAAATCGCACATTTCGTGGTTGCATTCATCGGAATATAATTGGCAAAATCATCCGGAAACCTGTCCAAACTTCACATCGACACGTCACGCATTTCTGCTAAGCAAATTTCCGCAACTGAAACGAATTAGCGACACAATCCTGTGGTTCGCCAACCGACGGGACGGCGCTGGAAAAGATAAATGGCAGACAAGAGCGAAATTACAGAGACCGATATTGCCGACTCCGCGGTTGAAAGCTTTTTTGCCAGGAACCGTGCCTACCTGACGGCCGCGGCCATAACGCTCATCTTCGTGATGATGACGTTTGCAATTTATCGTCTCACCTCGGAAGTAAGATACGACGATGTGATTGCGGCCCTTCTCGACACGTCTTTTTCCTCGGTTCTTCTTGCTATCGTCTTTACCGCGCTGAGCTTCCTGTCACTGATTTTTTATGACGCCAATGCCATCGAATATGTCGGCAAGAAAGTGCGGTTTCCGTCAATGGCGGTCACGGCCTTCGCGGCCTATGCCATCGGCAACACCGCCGGCTTCGGGCCGCTGAGCGGCGGCGCCATCCGCTTCCGCGCCTATTCCCGGCTGGGGCTTTCCCCGGGAGACATCGCACGGGTCATCGCCTTCGTCACGCTGTCGTTCGGCCTTGGGCTTTTGTCGGTGAGCGCGCTTTCAACCTTCATCGTCGCGCCCCGCATCGCCGCAATCATCGGTTTCGACCCGCTCGTGCTGAGAGGCGCGGCGCTCGCCGTCATCGCCATTCTCGTGGCCACCGCCTATATCGGGCGCAATGGCAGGGCGATACGCCTCGGCAAATGGCGGCTGCGCCTTCCAGACAGCCGTACGTCTTCGCGTCAGTTCCTGGTGTCTGCATTCGACATCGCCGCCTCGGCTTCCGTTCTTTACGTGCTCTTGCCGGAAACGCATCTCGGCTGGCCGACCTTCTTCGCGATCTATGCCACGGCCGTGGGGCTTGGCGTTCTCAGCCACGTGCCCGCCGGCCTCGGGGTCTTCGAAACCGTGATGGTCGCCGGTCTCGGCAATGCGATCAGCGTTGATCAGCTGCTCGGAAGCCTCGTTCTCTATCGCGTCATTTACCACGTGCTGCCGCTGGTGGTCGCCATTCTGGTGATGATCGTTTCGGAAATGAAGCAGTTTGCGGCAAAGCCCGTTGTATCCGATATCAGCCAGCTTGCCGTGCGGCTGGCGCCACCGCTGCTGTCCACATTCGCGATCATTCTCGGGACCATGCTGATTTTCTCGAGCGTGACACCGACGCCGGGCAGCAACCTGGATTTCCTCTCGAACTTCGTCCCGTTGCCTATCATCGAGGCCGCTCACTTTCTGACCAGCATTCTCGGCCTTGGCCTCGTCGTCGCCTCCCGTGGCTTGGGGCAGAGACTGGATGGCGCATGGTGGATCGCCCTCGTTGCGGCATCTCTGGCGCTCATTCTCTCGCTTCTCAAGGCGATCGCGGTTTTCGAAGCGATCTTTCTCGGCTTGTTCATCGTCGCGCTCGCCGCCAACATGCGCAGCTTCAACCGTCACGCCTCTCTGGTCAAACAGGCGCTCGGGCCAAGCTGGCTCGCGGCCATGGCCGTCATCGTCGCCGGCG
Organism: Agrobacterium sp. 5Ca39; assembly: GCF_055382365.1. Lineage (NCBI taxonomy): Bacteria > Pseudomonadati > Pseudomonadota > Alphaproteobacteria > Hyphomicrobiales > Rhizobiaceae > Agrobacterium > Agrobacterium sp. 5Ca39. The sequence goes on from NZ_AP026436.1 coordinate 2,138,641, forward strand.
CGGCCACCATCCTTCTCTTCGTCTATCGCGATACCGATTACAGCCATACGCTCTGGTGGCAGTTCGAATTCTCCGAGGAAGCGCCACGCGGACTGCGCGCCCTTTTAGGCCTCGTGCTTGCCTCCTCCACCATCGCCATCTTCAGCCTCATGAGGCCGGTGGCCTTTCGCCCGGATGCCATCAAGGCCGAAGATATCGCAAGTGCTACAGACATTGTCATGAAGCAGGATGCGGCCGACGCCAATCTGGTGCGCATGGGCGACAAGCACGTGATGTTTTCCGAAAGCGGCAATGCCTTCATCATGTACGGCATTCAGGGCCGCTCATGGATCGCGTTTGCCGATCCGGTCGGCGATGAAGATGATTTCCCTGATCTCGTGTGGCAATTCGTCGAAGGAGCCCGTGCCGCTGGCGCACGTGCCGCCTTCTATCAGATTTCGCCCTTCCTGCTGTCCCATTGCGCCGATGCGGGTCTGCGCGCCTTCAAGCTGGGCGAACTGGCCCTGGTCGATCTCACCGCATTCGAACTCAAAGGTGGCAAGCTTGCCAATCTTCGCCAGTCGCTGAGCCGCGGCGCGCGCGACGGGCTGACCTTCGAGGTCATCGAAAAGACCCAGGTGCAGGATGTTCTGGAAGAGCTGAAACAGGTTTCCGACGGCTGGCTCGCCCACCATAACACCCGCGAAAAACGCTTTTCGCTCGGTGCTTTCGAGCCGGACTACATTCTGTCGCAACCCGTTGCCGTGCTGCGCAAGGATGGAAAGATCACCGCCTTCGCCAATCTGATGGTGACGGATACGAAAAAGGAAGCCACCGTCGATCTCATGCGCTTTTCGCCTGATGCGCCGCGCGGCTCGATGGACTTTCTCTTCGTCAGCATCATGCAATATCTGCGCGAGGCCGGTTACGAGAGCTTCAATCTCGGCATGGCGCCCATGTCCGGCATGTCTAAACGCGACGCGGCGCCCGTCTGGGACCGGATCGGCAGCACACTGTTCGAACACGGTGAACGATTCTACAACTTCAAGGGGCTTCGCGCCTTCAAGGCCAAGTTCCACCCGAAATGGGAACCGCGTTACCTTGCCGTGCAGAACGGTGCAGATGCCGCTCTGGCGCTGATGGATGCGACGGTTCTGATCAGCGGCGGTGTCAGAGGAGTGATCGGAAAATGAGAAGATTCAGCATGCTCAAAGCAGTTCTGGCCGCCTCCGCCCTGTTTGCATCCCCCTTGTTCGTTTCTGGCGCCGTTTTTGCTGAGGACAAGCCCGCATACGAAACCGGCATGATCCCCGCCGGGCACATCATGGTGCCTGATGGCGACATCCTCGCCAGCGTCTTCCTGATTTCCGATGCGGACGGATGGTCGGCGGCCGATGAGACCCGTGCCAAGGCGCTGGTAGAAAAGGGCGCCGCCGTGGTCGGCATCGACTTCAAGGAATATCTGAAGGCGCTCGAGGCCGACGATGACGAGTGCATCTATATGATCTCGGACATCGAGTCACTCTCGCAGCAGATCCAGCGCACCGCCGGCACCAGCAGCTATCGCCAGCCCATTCTTTCCGGCATCGGCAAGGGCGGAACGCTGGCGCTGGCGATGATTGCGCAGAGCCCTGTCTCCACCGTGCGGGAGGCCATCGCCGTGGACCCCAAGGCCGGCCTGCCTCTCGAGAAGATCCTCTGTACCCCCGCCACCAAGGATAAAGTGGATGGCGAAACCGTTTATGGTCTGACCGACGGTCCCCTTCCTGCCCCCGTCAGCGTGCTGTTCACCTCTGCTGCGGATCAGAAGGGCCGCGACCACGTCAACGCGCTTGTCAAGCTGCATCCCGATATCGACGTGACGGATGTGGATGACAAGGCGGACGAGGTTCTGACCCAGACCCTCTCCGACCAGGTCGACGCCGCAGGCGACACCGACAGTCCGCTCGGCCTGCCGATCAAGGTTCTGGAAACCAGCCCTGTCATGGATACCATGGCGGTGATCTATTCCGGCGACGGCGGCTGGCGCGATCTTGACGAGGAAGTGGGCGGCGCCTTCCAGAAGGAAGGCATACCCGTCATCGGCGTCGATTCACTCCGCTATTTCTGGAAGGAAAAGAAACCACAGGAGGTCGCAAGCGATCTCGGCCGCATCATCGATACCTATCGCAAGGAATGGAAAGTCCGCAATGTTGTGTTGATCGGCTATTCCTTCGGTGCCGATATTATCCCCGCCACCTATAATCTGCTGCCCGACCGCGACAAATCGCATGTCGTGCAGCTGACCCTGATGGGTCTTTCCACCGAAGTGGATTTCGAAATTTCCGTCGAAGGCTGGCTTGGCGTGGCCGGCGAAGGCAAGGGCGGCAAAACGGTGGATGACATCGCGAAGATCGATCCGAAGCTGGTGCAATGCATATATGGCACGGAAGAAGAAGACGAAGACCCCTGCCCCGGCCTGAAAGCCAAGGGCGTGGAGGCGGTCGGCATTGAGGGCGGCCACCACTTTGACGAGGATTATGAGGGGTTGGCCAAGCGTATCGTGACATCGCTGAAGACCCGGCTGCCGAAATAGCGGCGTCTCACTCACCACCTTGACCCGGGCTACGACAGGAGCCCTCGACAGTCCTTGGCGAATGGGCCGCCGACGCTTTTCCGCATCGCGCTTGCGGAATCGCCTAAACTATTATTCAAAAGAACCGGACTGCAGTGGATGTTGATCTATTTCTGCAACCCTGCTGCTGTTGATCGCAAACCATCGATTTATATATCCGGACCGGTTCAGGGAGCCGCCGCATGCTTTCCTCAAAACGAAAAACAAAAACGCCGGTCCTAGTGGAACGCATCGACCACTTTGTCGCACAAGTCAAAGAGGCGATGAAAAACGACGACGCCTCGCGCAACAGAAAGATCCGCGATCTGTGGGACGCCGAGGTCCGCTACCATTTCGACAATGGGCGCACCGAAAAGACTCTCGAACTTTACATCATGAAGTACCGTAACGCCTTGAAGGCCGAATTCGGTCCCAAGAGCACGCCGCTTGCCATTTGCAACATGAAAAAACTGCGCGAGCGGCTGAAAACCTACATCGAACGTGCCGACTATCCGAAAACGGGCGTAGCAACCTCGATCGTCGAGAAAATCGAACGCGCGGAATTTAATACAGCCGGCCGCAAACCCACCGTTCTTCTGCGCATCGCGGATTTCATTTCTGCGATGAACGGCATGGGCACGAAAGAAGAGATGCAGACCCTGTGGAATGCTGAAATCAGCACCATGAAGGGCAGAGCCCAGACAACGATCATCTCCTACATCACCAAATATCGCAACGCCATCCGCGAGGCGTTTGGCGACGATCACCCGATGCTGAAAATCGCCACCGGCGACGCTGCGATGTATGACGATGCGCGACGGGTGAAGATGGAGAAGATCGCCAGAAAGCACGGCGCGCTGATCACCTTCGAGAACTACCGCCAGGTTCTGAAGATCTGTGCCGACAAACTCCTGTCAGCCGATCCCCTGATGATCGGCATCGGCCTGATCGGCATGACCGGACGCCGACCCTACGAAGTCTTTACCCAGGCGGAATTTTCGCCTGCTCCCTATGGCAAGGGCATTTCCAAATGGAGCGTCCTGTTCAACGGCCAGGCCAAGACAAAACAGGGCGAGGGAACGAAATACGGTGTGACCTATGAGATCCCGGTGCTTGCGCGCTCGGAAACCATTCTTGCCGCCTACAAGCGCCTGCGCGAAAGCGGGCAGGGAAAATTGTGGCATGGCATGTCGATCGATGATTTTTCATCGGAGACGCGCCTGTTGCTCAGGGACACGGTTTTTAACCTCTTCGAAGATCTCTGGCCGAAGGAGGAGCTTCCCAAGCCCTATGGTCTTCGGCATCTCTATGCGGAGGTGGCCTATCATAATTTCGCACCTCCCCACGTGACCAAGAACAGCTATTTCGCCGCCATTCTGGGGCATAACAACAACGATCTCGAAACCTCCCTCTCCTATATGACCTACACGCTGCCGGAGGATCGAGACGATGCGCTTGCACGGGCAAAGCGCACGAACGAGCGGGCATTGCAGCAAATGGCCGCCATTGCGCCGGTTTCCCGCAGCAATCCATAACGCAGCCGCACCTGCCTTGCGGCCAAGCACGCCATGGATAACCCGACGCGCAGGACTGTCCCCGCGGAGATTTCGACATGCCGTTGCGCCCCGATCCGGGCGCGCGCTCCTGTGCCCCTGCTTTGGATAAACCGCCGATTTTTCTACCCCTTCCAGCCACGATGTATTGTACCGACACCGCTGCGAACAAAATAATTAAATGAATCAATATTTTATAAATTAAACACTAACGAATTATATCAAGTATAAATTAAATAAATACAGCCACACGCAAGTTATATCCGAAACAATATTGACAGTTTCACGAATGAATATTGTCCGGAGGCTTGGGGTGCTGCCCGCATATACAACTTACACCCTCTATAATCGCGACCTGGCATCGTCACTGAAACGCGTCGCAAACGATCCGATCGTATCGCGCGACGCCAAATACTACGCCGACAATATTGGCAAGATCAAAAATCTCGATGAGTTTCTGAAGGACCACAGGCTATATTCCTACGCCATGAAGGCCTATGGCCTGGGCGAGATGACCTATGCCGCCGCCTTCATGAAGAAGGTGCTGGAAAGCAATCTCAACGACCCGAACAGTTTCGCCAACAAGCTGAAGGACACCCGCTACCGCGACTTCGCGGCGGCGTTTGATTTCGGCACTATCAAATCGGAAAAAACGGTTCAAACGCAAACCCAGCAGGACCGGCTGGTTGCCGCCTATCACGATGCACACAAACAACGAGACGACGAACTGAAGGAGGAAACGCGGTATTACAACATCGTCATCGACACGGTCGGCCATGTGGATGACATCTTCAAAAACACGCGGTTGCGGGACTATGTTTTCAAATCCTTCGGCATCGACGCCGAAGCCTTCAACTACAAACATCTGCGGGATGTTCTGACCAGCGATATCAGCAGCGCCGACAGTTACGTCAACAGAACCTACAAACCTCTGGTCGAAGAATGGCAGGCAAAGACCGCCGATCTGCGCATCGAACGCGCAAAAGTCCCCTCCGCCGATAAGGCGTCGCTGGCCAAAATCGATTATCTGCTCGGCCAGTACAACAAGCGCATCGCCAATGCACACAAGCTCTTCGAAATGGCGGCAGCGTTTAATTTCCGCGATGACGGTTTCGTGGATGACGGCACGAAAGCGCAGACGGCAACCCAGAAGCGGCTGATCAACGAAACCTATGTTTTATCGTATCCTCGCCTGACGCAGACCGGCGCAGTTCTCAATCGCGACTTCTTCGCGCAAAAGATGAACGAGATTACCGATGCCGGACAACTCATATCCAATTCCCGTCTTAGAACGATGTTGATCGTCGCCTTCAACCTCAGGGACGACACCGATACCGACAAGAAAATCCAGTGGGCGCTTCGCGAAAATCCCGACGATCCGCAAAGCGCGCTTCACACCGAAAAGGACAAAGGCTTCATCGATCTTGCGAGAGCGTTCAATTTCGACCGGGAAGGCAAGATCGCTGCCGGAAAGACGATCCAGACCGCCGCCCAGCTCAGTACGATGATGACACTTTATTTTAGCCGCTACGACGACGCACAGGAGGCGGCGGACCAAAAGACGATCAAGGACTACAAACGCTATATCGGCCTGACGAAAAACCTGGAGGACTTCCTCTCCGCTGCACCGGCAGCCGTTACCATTCGCAATTTCGCGCTGAAGGCATTCAACATCAGCCCCGAAGAGGTTTCCACGTTCAAGTTGAAGAAGGTCTTCACCAGTGACCTGTCGGACCCGAAAAGTTATGTCCGCAGTCTCAAAGACGAAAGGTTCGTCCGGCTGGCGAAAGCCTATAATTTCGATGCCGAAGGCAGGATCGGCTCGCCACGGCTGGCCCAGGCCGAAAACGAGATTACCCGCATCTCCCGGAACTACGTTCTCGAAATGACCCGATGGAACACGGCCTCGAAGAGCAGGGAGACAACAGGCAAGCAGGATGAGGAACTCGCCGCCTATCGCCAGAAAAACAGCAAAGACAAGATAAAGGAAAAGGCAAAGACGGAGGCCGCCTATTACCGCCAGCAAATGGAGACGTTGGAAACCGTTGATCAGTTGCTTGCCGACCGCCGTCTGGTGGATTTCATGCTTGTTGCCCAACGCATCGACCCCAAATCGGTCAGCACCGATTATCTGAAAAAGATCTTCAAATCCGACCTCAAGGACCCCAAAAGCTTCGCCAACACCGAAAAGGATCCCCGCTTTCGCGCGCTTGCCGGTTCCTTCAACTTCGACACCAAGGGGAATATTCGCGCGACAGCCAGCCAGCATGTCCAGAACAACCGCGGCCTGATGGAAACGCGTGACAAATACGTTCGGCAGACGCTGGAGGAAAGGGCGGGAGAAGAAAACGCCGGTGTTCGTCTTGCTCTCTATTTCAAGCGGATGGCCGGCGGCATTTCCAATGCCTACGACATACTGGCTGACAATGCGCTTTCGGAATTCACCCGCACCGCCCTTGGAATTCCCGCGGAAACCGCGAATTCCAAGGTCGAGATGCAGGCAAAGATGATCGAAAAGAAACTGAAGATGAGGGACCTGCAGGAAGCCGGCAAGGTCGACAAGCTGATTGACCGCTTTTTGCTGAGGTATGAAATGAACAACTCGCCTTCCGATCCCCGTCTCGACTTGTTCGGCAATGGCAAAATGTCCATCAGCGGCAATACGCTGGCAACCCTCGCCCAGCTTCGGAACGCCCGCAGCCGCTAACTCGTCTGCCTGAAAAGGCTGGCTGGCTCTCGGATGGAAGCTGATACTGGCTCCGGCGGCCAGTGTCAGGGCAGTCAAACCCGCCCGTAGCCCTGATGCTGTAGAGCAGTATCATCACAGTCAACAACAGCCTGTCAGCGCACCAAAGCCGAAATTCCATTCAGGTGCGCCCCGCTGAAGCACGGGCCCGTCGAGACGACCGTCCATCGCGCCGTCTGCTAGTGTAATGTACCTGCAATGACCTGTTCCTATCCCTGCTGAAATTTACCGCAGCTGAAAGGAATTCCCATGTCCGACAGGTCATCACTTGCAGTCCCGCCGGCAATCACCCTCATCGCCGCCACATCGCTCTTGCTCACAGCCTGCGCATCAACCGTGATGAAAACTTATGTCGGCGCACCCATCACCAGCGTGATGCTGGACTATGGGCCGCCTGACAATGTCTATAGCCTCGGCCCCGGCCAGCAGGCCTATCAGTGGCGCAAGAACAAGACGCAGGTTGTGGCCGGATCATCAAGCGGCGAGGTCCGCTCGACGCGGCATGGCGAGCGTTACGACGTGTCCGAAACGCCTGGTTATGTCGAGCGCATCGATTGCTACTACACTTTCTACACCCGCGGTTCCGGTAACGACTGGTATGTAACGAGCTTCCGGCAACCCTCACTCGAATGCGAATGAACCTCTTACGGCCCCCTCGCCGTTCGAGCCATTTCCCCTTACCGCCGCTTCGACCCGAAAGCGGCGGTCTTATGCTTCTGGGGCACATGTCAGCGGATCAGAAACGATAGTTCAGGCCCGCCTTGACGACGTGATCGCTGACATCCGTCTTCGATCTGCCGCTGGAGGTCGTCGTCGATACATTTCCCGTGTTCACGTAGTTATATTCGAACTTGGCCGAGAGGCCGCCGCCGAAACTCTGTTCGACACCCGCTCCCACGAGATAGCCCCGCTTCCAGTCGTCCGGTCCGGTAACGCCGTTTCCATCCTTGAATTTCGTCGTGGTCAGACCTGCGGTGCCGTAAAGAAGGGTACGATCAAGCGCCACACCGGCCTTCAGCTTGGCGGCGCCACGAAAACGCTCTCTCAGGCGGCCATTCGGCACCCGCGCCTCGTTGCCGAGATACGAGCCCTCCAGCTCCGCCCCGACGACACCGGAGCCGAACTGGAAATTGTAACCGGCCTGTACGCCACCCGTCAGACCACGGCCACTGGCCAGAGGATTGACTTTTGGTGAGGCGACGCCGCCATGTGCGCCGATATAAGCCCCATTCCAGGAAAAGGCTGGCGGACTGGTATAATCGAATTGCTGCGCATTGTAGTTGGCAAGATCAGCGGAATAGGCGCTCGGTGCCGCCATAATACTGATGGCAACAAGCGATTTTGCAATGAACGACATGAATGACTCCAGACGAAACCAGGGGCGTCTCAATCTGAGGCGCCAGGATTTCCGTTCGCGTTGAAGAACCGGAAACCGGCTCCCATGGTCTCCTGTGCGAATGAGCGCAGCAGATACGGGCATTTTCCGCGCGAGAATTGCGCCTGGATTACACGCGGCTGTTTTATTTAAATATAATTGTTATTTTTCATGTGATTATACTTATTTCTTTAATCTTATTTTAAGAACTTCAGGAGTCCGGACTTCCCGGAGGCGATTCATGGCCCCGCACCGCTCCCTGGCGTGACGGAGCGGACCTCCAGCCGAACGCAGAAGCCGGGATCAAGGTCGAGGAACAGCACCCTGCCCCCATGCAGCTCAGCTGCTTTCTGCACGAGATTGAGGCCAAGGCCGGCACCGGAGGAGCTGGTGTTGATGCGATGGAACGGTTCGAACACCTGCTCGCGTTCGTCAACGGGTATGCCCGGACCTTCATCACAGACATCTATGGTTCCTGCTGCACCCACCCGGACGACAATGGCGCCCCTGCCGCCGCCGTGATCGATGGCATTGCGGATGAGGTTGACGACCGCCATCTCAATGATCGACGTCTGGACCGTCAGCAGGGCTTCTTTTTCGCCCGGCTCGAAATCGAACTCGTAACCGGCATCCATCGCAATCGGGGCAAGATCGGTCGCGATACGTTCGACGAGAACATTCAAATCCTGCTCTTCCGCAGGCAGGTCTACCGCGCCCACCGCCTGCATTTCGAGAAGCTGGTGTGCGACGCGGGTAAGCCGGTCGATATCCGCCCGCAGCTGCCGGCTCAGCGCGTCATCGGGAAGAAGATCGGCGCGGACGCGCACGATCGCAATCGGCGTCCTCAGTTCATGGGCGGCGTCGGCCAGGAAGCGGTTGCGGCGATTATAGCCCTCGTCCAGTTTCGAGAGGGCAACATTGAAGGCATCCACCAGCGGAATGATTTCACTCGGCACCTTCGAGCGAGCGATACGGGCGGACCGGTTCTCGAAATTGATCGACTGCGCTTGGGTGACCGTTTCCATGAGGCCACTCAGTGAACGGCCGACCGCACGTGGGGTCACCAGCAATGTCGCAATACCCGTCAGCAGCAACATGGGCACCACGGCCACAAGAATAATGAATCCAATTCCCGGCAGCACGGTCAACCAGCGAATGGCACCATCCGCATCCCTTTCCAGATCCAGCTGTATGTTGATCCAGATATTCACGCCATCATTCGCGAGACCTTTTTCCGTCCCGGCAATGAACTGCAGCCGTCCGGCGGGCGTATCGCGGTTCTCCATCGTGGCCCGGACTGTTTCCCCAGCCTCCAGACGCGCCCTTTCGATGCCCAAAGGAAATGCCCCCGTCACGACGGAAGTGGGGATATCTCCATATCGAAGGACGATTCCTTCCGCGTCCCGGACCATGAACCAGAGATTGCGATAGCGCTGTTTCAGCGCCTCCAGATCGGGTGTAGCCGACACCTGTGTCCGTCCCTGCCCATCCTTTGTCACGCTTTCCGCAATGATGCGCACAGCCTCTTCATTGGCGCCTTCCAGCCTTGGATCGATGATCCAGATCCAGCCAACGAGAAGAACGACGAAGAGAACGAGCAAGAAAGCCTGCAGGACGAGAAGGCGCTTCATCAGCCCCCATCGCAGGGATTGGTTGTGCTGCGAACTCATGACTTTGCCCGAATGAGATAACCGATATTGCGCACGGCTCTAATCTCCACCGTGGCTCCCGCCTGCGCCAGCTTCTTCCTGATACGGGAGATGTGGGCATCGAGCGCATTGGACTCGATCTCGTCGTCGAGCGTATAAACCGCCTCGATCAGGTTGGACCGCGTCACGATACGGTTCGGGCGCCGCATCAGGGCTTCGAGCGCCAGATATTCCCGACGCCGCAACTCGAGGATGGAGCCGGCAACGCTGACTTCATTGCTTCTTTGATCAATGCTCAGATTTCCGAAAATCGCATATCTGTCGGAAATGGAAGGGCCGCGCCTGTGAAGGGCCCTGAGGCGGGCGAGCAGTTCCTCTATCGCAAAAGGCTTGGCGAGATAGTCATCCGCGCCGGCATCCAGCCCGTCAACGCGGTGATCGACACTTCCAAGCGCCGTCAGGACAAGGATCGGTACGGAATGTTTGCTGCGGCGAAGCGCCGATACAAGGTTCAGCCCCTCACCATCGGGCAGGCGGCGATCCAGGACAAGCACATCGTAGGAGCCGTCACGCGCAAGGACATCCGCATCGCTGATGGTACTGACATGATCGGCAAGCACATCGCGCCGGCGCAAGGCTTCGAGCAGCGCACGCGCCATTTCGGGTTCGTCCTCGAGAAGCAGGATTCGCAATGACTTTCCCCCAAAGATGAGCTCTTGCCATCCCCACCACTGATTGGTGAATGTTGCAGATAGATTGCAGCCCGGCCGCCCCTTCTTCTTGTACCATCCCAAACGGCGTAATCCGACTGGCATCGAAGGCGTTGGCCGCGCCACCTATCGCTGTCCCGAGGGTTGTCCGCGCTTGTCGAGTTCCGCACGCAGGCGTCAGGCCCCGGGGCCTGGCCTGTATCCGTGCCTCGCATAAAATCGATCAAGCTCCCGTTGTTGCGGCACCTCGCCGGTATAGATGGCGATATAATCCGCAATTCTCTTCATCCGCACTGCCACATCTTCCTCGGCCTGCATGGAAATGTAGCCGATCTGCACGAGATAAGTGGTGCGGGCGCGCACATCCGCAGTATTTTCGGGATGGCCGAAACGGACGAACATGCGCGAAAGCGCCTCCATTCTCACAGCATCCGCCTTGCGAACCTCGGCAAGAATATCATCGGACTGCAGCGCCCAGCTGCGCACCGCGAATTCGAATTTGCTGTCAAAAAGCGAGGGATCCAGCCAGCAATCGAAGACGTTCAGCATCGCCTCGGCCAAGGTTTCCGCGTAGGCCTCCGATTGCCTGAGGATGCTTCCCGTGTTCTTGTCGCGCCAGCGGGACAAAAGCGCCGCCAGCAACTCCTCCCGATCCTTGAAGAACCAGTAAAAGCTGGTGCGCGAGAGATTGAGCTTCTTCGCCAACGGCAAAATCTTGACGGAATCCACCCCCGATTCCAGCAGGGACTCGTAGGCGGCCTCAAGCCAACCCTCCTGCGATCCACGCCAACCGGTTTCGTTCAATGTCGCGTCCATGACAGTTGAGTAGCAAATCAGTCCCTGCGCGACAAGGCGAGGCGTACACTCTTGTCTAACTTATAGACACTGGTGTTTTGTTAATTGACACATATGTACATTTTCTCTTAGCCTCGCACCATACCCCCCTTGGAGCAGGCCCATGTCGAACGATCCCCTTCTTCAACCCTATCAGCTGAAGCACCTGACGCTGCGCAACCGTATCATCGTGACGTCGCATGAGCCCGCTTATCCGGAAGACGGCATGCCGAAAGGGCGTTATCGCGCCTATACCGTCGAGCGTGCGAAAGGCGGCGTGGCGTTGACGATGACCGCAGGCTCAGCCGCCGTTTCGAAAGACAGCCCTCCCGTCTTCAACAATTTGCTCGCGTACAAGGATGAAATCGTTCCGTGGATCAGGGAAATGACCGACGCCGTCCACGAGGCGGGGTCGGCAATCATGATCCAGCTCACTCATCTTGGCCGGCGCACCCGGTGGGACAAGGGTGACTGGCTGCCGGTGCTCGCACCTTCACACCAGCGGGAAGCCGCTCATCGCGCCTTTCCGAAAAAAATCGAGGATTGGGATATTGAGCGTGTCGTCAAGGATTTCGCCGACGCCGCCGAGCGTATGAAGGCTGGCGGCATGGACGGGGTGGAGCTGGAGGCCTATGGTCATCTCATCGATCAGTTCGCCTCCCCGCTGACCAACGAGCTGGATGGCCCCTATGGTGGCTCGCTCGAAAACCGCATGCGTTTCTGCCTCGACGTTTTCCGGGCGATACGCAGGCGCGTGGGTGAGGACTTCATCCTCGGTGTTCGTTACACCGCCGATGAATGTCTGGAGGGTGGCACCGGAAAGGCAGAAGGCCTCGAAATCTCCAGACTGCTGAAAGAAAGCGGTCTGATCGATTATCTCAACGTCATCAGGGGGCATATCGACACCGATCCCGGCCTGACCGACGTTATCCCGATTCAGGGCATGGCAAGTGCGCCGCACCTCGATTTTGCCGGGGAAATCCGTGCAGCGACACGTTTCCCGACCTTCCATGCCGCCAAAATTCAGGACGTTGCCACAGCCCGGCATGCCATCGCCACCGGCAAAGTGGACATGGTCGGCATGACCCGCGCGCACATGACCGATCCGCATATCGTGCGCAAGATCATGGAAAAGCGGGAGGACGATATCCGCCCCTGCGTCGGCGCTAATTACTGTCTCGACCGCATCTATCAGGGCGGCCTTGCCTTCTGCATTCACAATCCGGCAACCGGCCGCGAGGAAACCATGCCGCACGCCATCACCAGGGCCGCGAAAAGCCTGAAGGTGGTTATCGTCGGCGCCGGGCCGGGAGGCCTCGAAGCCGCAAGGGTCTGTGCCGAACGCGGCCATACGGTCGTGGTCTTCGAGGCAGCGAGCCATCCGGGCGGGCAGATTCGCCTCACCGCGCAGAGCGAACGCCGCCGGGAAATGACCGGCATCATCGACTGGCGCATGAGCCAGTGCGAAAAGCTCGGCGTCGTCTTCCACTTCAACAGCTGGGCGGAAGCGGACACGGTTCTCTCGCAAAAACCCGATGTGGTGATCATCGCCACAGGCGGCCTGCCGCATACCGAGGTGCTGTCTAAGGGCAACGAACTGGTCGTCTCCGCGTGGGATATTATTTCCGGAGACGTCAGGCCGGGTGCCAATGTTCTCGTCTATGACGACGCGGGAGACCATGCCGGCCTTCAGGCGGCCGAGCTCATCGCCAAGGCTGGCGGCAAGGTGGAAATCATGACACCGGATCGCTCCTTTGCCCCTGAAGTCATGGCCATGAATCTCGTTCCCTATATGCGCTCGCTGCAAAAGCTCGACGCCACATTTACCGTCACTTACCGGCTGGAAGCAGCCGAAAGAAGCGGCAACCAGATCGTCGCCCACGTCGGCAGCGACTATGGCGGCATTTCCAGACAGCGCACCGTCGACCAGATCGTCGTCAATCACGGAACAGTCCCGCTGGACGAACTGTATTTCGAACTCAAGCCCGGCTCGACAAATCTCGGGGAGGTTTCCTATGACGCCCTGCTCGCCGGAGAGGCTCAGACCGTCGCGCGCAATCCGACAGGCACATATCGGTTGTTCCGCATCGGCGATGCCGTCGCGGCGCGCAACACCCATGCGGCGATCTACGACGCCCTGCGCCTCGCAAAGGACATTTGAGGCGCGGGTCGCGTTGCGGCCCCAGGGGCGCATCGAGGGGATCATTCGATGCCGACGATGTTCACTTGTCAGGCAGGATGGCGGCTGTCGCCCGGATCATCGCACAGGCATAAGCTCGAGTGGGCCACAGTAAGATCCACTATATGGACCTCTATACGCGAGTCTAAAACTGCGTAATTGCGGCCTTTTACTATTGATTTTATCATTCTTCCTGTGTATCCCGAACGTATGGTTTTGTAACGGTCCATATCGTGGAGGCGATATACCGATACGCTCAGACTTTTGGAGGGGTCTGGCCGGTCTTGCGATGACAGATATATCCTGATGCCGGCCATGATCGTGGCTGGGGCCCGGACATTCTGCCTTGCTGACCACCATCCATTGCGAAGGTTGTTCTGCGGGAGAGGAGGCCCCAATGACCATGACCGCAAACGCGAATGACGACGTCTTTGTGCTCGACGGCGAGCTACTGCACACGGAGCCGGTAACGGGCTCCTGGTTCATGCGGCCGGTCGAGGCCATGGCAGCCATTCTTTTGGCGCTGATGATCGGCCTGCTTCTGCTCGGCGTGACATCACGTTATGCCTTGCATCTGCCGATTGTCTGGATCGATGAAACGGCGTCGTTGTGCTTCCTGTGGTTTGCCATGCTGGGTGCGGCCATTGCCATCGACCGTAGCGAGCACCTGCGCCTGACGCTGTTCCTCAACATGTTTCCGCAGCGTTTTCTGGGTTACATCAATTCTTTGGCGCTGGTGCTGGTGGCGACATTTCTTGCGGCTATCATCAAGCCCGCAATCGAATACGCCATCGAGGAATGGGTCGTCACATCGGCGGCGCTGAACATTCCCATGACTTTCCGCGCCGCAGCCCTGCCATTCGGCGCCTCCCTGATGTTGCTCCTGGTCATGAACAACCTCTTCCGGAGGGAAAGGCTGCGGGACATCGTCGCCGCTATCGTCACGGTTGCGGTGGCTGCCGGCCTTCTGTTTCTGGCGTCGCCCACACTGGAATCCTTTGGCAATTTTAACCTGGCGATCTTCCTCGGCCTGTTCGTGGCGGTGTTTCTGGCGCTCGGCGTGCCCATTGCCTTCTGTTTCGGCCTTGGAACATTGTCCTATCTGACTTTCACCACCTGGGTTCCGATGATCGTTATGGTCGGGCGCATGGATGAAGGAATGTCGGGCATCATTCTGCTGTCGGTGCCGGTATTCGTGCTGCTGGGCTGCGTCCTTGACGCAACCGGCATGGGCAAGGCGATCGTCGAACTGCTGTCCTCGATGTTCGGCCACATCCGCGCGGGCATGTCCTATGTTCTGCTCGGTTCGCTGTTTCTGGTCTCGGGCATTTCCGGCTCCAAGGTTTCAGATATGGCAACGGTCGCACCTGCGCTGTTTCCGGAAATGAAGCGACGCGGCCACAAGCCCAAGGAAATGATCGCACTGCTGGCCACCGGCGCCGCCATGGCCGATACCGTTCCGCCGTCCATCGTTCTCATCGTCCTCGGTTCGGCAGCGGGCGTATCGATTGCCGGCCTGTTTACCTCCGGCTTCATGATCGCCATGGTGCTGCTTCTGGTGCTGGCGGTATTGGCCCGGTGGAAAGCGCGCAATGAAAACATGGATGGCGCCAGACGCACTCCGTGGCCGCTGGTCGGCAAGGCGGCACTCGTTGCCGCACCCGCTCTGGTTCTGCCTTTCCTTATCCGCAGCCTTGTGGGCGGCGGTGTGGCAACGGCGACCGAAGTATCCACCATTGCAGTGCTCTATGCCATGATTATCGGCGCGGTGCTTTATGGCGGGATCAGCCTGAAAAAACTCTACTCGATGCTGGTGGAGACAGCGGCGCTCTCGGGCGCGATCCTGCTGATCCTCGGCTGCGCCTCCGCCATGGCCTGGGGTTTGACGCAAAGCGGTTTCGCCTTCGAATTGACCGCGATGATAACCGACCTGCCGGGCGGCTGGATGACCTACATGATCGTGTCGATCCTGATCTTCATGATCCTCGGCTGCGTGCTGGAAGGACTGCCTGCAATCGTTCTGCTCGCGCCGATCATGTTCCCCATTGCCCGCACGCTCGGCATCAACGACATCCATTATTCGATGGTCGTTGTGGTCGCCATGAATATCGGCCTGATGGCGCCGCCCATCGGCATCGGCTTCTACATTGCCTGCAAGATCGGCAATGTCTCGCCCGATGAAGCCATGGGTGCCATCTGGCCCTATCTCGCAGCCATGGTCATCGGCCTGCTGCTGATTGCCGGAATTCCGGGTCTGTCCACAATTCTGCTCTGACACCGTGGCGGGTCCGCACCCGCCATGCCGACGAACGACACATGCTTTTATTTGGGAGGAGAAAGCAATGATCATCAACAGACGTACCATGCTCGCCGGCGCCGGTTCTGCCGTTCTTGCCACCGCGTTCGTATCGCGCGCACGCGCCGCGGAATTCAGCTACAAATATGCCAATAACCTGCCGGCTGCGCACCCCATGAACGTGCGCGCCAAGGAAGCGGCCGATCGTATCGAGAAAGAAACCGACGGGCGGGTCAATATCAAGATATTCCCCAGCAGCCAGTTGGGGGCCGATACCGACATGCTGAGCCAGGTGCGTTCCGGCGGCGTTGAATTCTTCACGCTCTCGCCGCTGATCCTGTCCACGCTGGTACCAAACGCGTCCATCAGCGGCATCGGCTTTGCCTTCCCGGATTATGATTCCGTATGGGCGGCCATGGACGGCGATCTCGGCAAATATGTACGCGGTGAAATTGCCAAACAGAATCTCGTCGCCATGGATACGATCTGGGACAACGGTTTCCGCCAGATCACCAGCGCGTCGAAACCCATCACCACGCCTGCCGATCTCGAAAGTTTCAAGATCCGCGTGCCGGTGAGCCCTCTCTGGACCTCGATGTTCAAGGCCTTCAAGTCGGCTCCCGCTTCCATCAACTTCGCGGAAGTCTACACCGCGTTGCAGACCGGCGTCGTCGACGGCCAGGAAAACCCTCTGGCCATCATTTCCACCGCGAAGCTCTTCGAAGTGCAGAAGTTCTGCTCGGTTACCAATCACATGTGGGATGGTTTCTGGTTCCTCGCCAACAAGCGCGCGTGGGAGCGGCTGCCGGACGACCTGCGCACCATCGTTGCCAAGAACCTCAATCAGGCCGGCAAGGATGAACGCGCCGACGTGGCGAAGCTCAACGCCTCGGTGAAGGAAGACTTGATCAGCAAGGGCATGGCCTTCAACGATACTGACGCATCGCTCTTCCGTGCAGCCCTCAAGGAAGCCGGATTCTATTCCGAGTGGAAAAGCAAATATGGCGACGAAGCCTGGGCCATTCTTGAAAAGGCCGTTGGCGCCAGCCTGACCTGACCGGTCAGCAAATAATCGGTCCCGCCGCAAGCGGGGCCGATCCGATCACTTCTGGCTGTTTTAATGGAGACTGTTTTGACAGGTCGCCTGACGGGAAAACGCGCGCTTGTATTTGGCGCAGGATCATCGGGGCCGGGCTTTGGCAATGGCAAGGCTGCGGCCGTGCAATTTGCCCGCGAGGGCGCGTGCGTGGCCTGTGTCGACCTCTCCGCCGGCGCGGCTGAAGAAACCGCGCAGATCATCCGCGAAGAAGGTTTTGAGGCAATCGCCGTTGCCGCCGATGTCACGAAGCTGGAATCCGTATCAGCGGCAGTTGCACGAACCTGCGATGCCTTTGATGGCATCGACATCCTGCACAATAATGTCGGCGTGACGCATATGGGCGGGCCGGTGGAGCTGGATGAGGAGCGCTTTCGCGCCTCCGTCGATCTCAACATCGGCTCTGTCTATCGCACCGCCAAGGCTGTTCTGCCGGTGATGCTGAGGCAGGGCGGCGGCGCCATCGTCAATATTTCCTCACTCGCCTCGATCCGCTGGACCGGCTATCCTTATTTCGCCTATTACGCCATGAAGGCCGCGGTCAACCAGGCCACCGTGGCGCTGGCGATGCAATACGCACGGCAAGGTATTCGCGCCAATTGCGTTCTGCCGGGCATGATCGATACGCCGCTGATCTACAAGCAGATCAGCAGCCAGTACGCCTCCGTCGAGGAAATGGTGGCGGCGCGTAATGCCGCGGTGCCCGTGGGGCGCATGGGTGATGCCTTCGATATCGCCCGCGCCGCCGTTTTTCTGGCATCCGATGAAGCAAAATTTATCACGGGCATCTGCCTGCCGGTCGACGGCGGCCAAAGTTGCGCAGTGGGGGCGTTTACCTGATATGGCCACGGTGGTTGCGGCGGAAAACGATCTGACAGGGGCACGTGCCGTGGACCGGGCGCTGGCGCTGCTGTCCATGGTGGGGCGGCACGCCGAACGCGGTGTGTCGCTTTCCGGCATCGTCGCCGAAAGCGGGTTGAACAAGCCAACGGCCCGCCGCCTGCTGCTGGCGTTGATCCGGGCAGGCCTCGTGGAACAGGACGAAGAGACACGCCGATATTATCTCGGCGAGGAAGCCTACGTGCTGGGCAGCCTGTCATCACGCCGTTTCGGATTGTTGCAGATGGCTCAGGACGGACTGACGCGTATTTCCCGCCGTACCGAGGATTCGAGCTTCCTTTCGGTACGCCGCGATACGTTTTCGCTCTGCCTCTATCGTGAGGAAGGCACCTGGCCCGTGCGTACCCATGCGCTCCAGGCCGGTTTCGAGCACCCGCTGGGTATCGGCGCCGGATCTCTCGCCATGCTGGCCGCCCTGCCCGATGCCGAAGTGGATAGCGTCATCGCCGCCAATAGCGGCCTCATCGCCGCGAATTATCCCGGCATCACGCTCGACGGGCTACGCCGTGATGTCGAATTGACCCGGGCAAACGGCTACTCGCTCAATCCCGGCCTCATCCTTTCCAATTCATGGGGTATCGGCGTCGCAATCCGCACGCCGGATGGAGCGGTGGCGGGAGCGATGAGCATCGCCGCCGTCGATAGCCGCATGCGGCCGGAGCGTCAGCCAGAACTGGCGGCGCTGCTGCGCGAAGAGGTGACACGTATCGAAACACGCATCGCAGAAATGATGGCCAGCCGCGCACGCACGCGCGGAGACGGCGAACCGAAGCGACAGGCAAGGAGAACGAGCAAATGAGCAAAGCGCAGATCGTCGGCTGGGCGCATTCGCCTTTCGGCAAATCGCCCCTTGAAAATACCGAACAGCTGATGGCGTCAGTCGTCGCGCCGGCCATAGACCATGCGGGCATCGACGTTGGCGATATCGACGGCATTTTTGTCGGTGTGATGAACAATGGTTTCTCGAAACAGGATTTTCAGGGCGCCCTGGTGGCAATGGGTGATGAAAGACTGGCCTATACGCCCGCCGTGCGCTTCGAAAATGCCTGCGCGACGGGATCGGCCGCCCTGTACAGCGCGATGGATTTCATCGAGGCGGGGCGGGGCCGCATTGCGCTCGTCGTGGGCGCCGAAAAAATGACGGCGCTTCCCACCGCCGAGGTAGGCGACATTCTGCTCTCTGCTTGCTACCGCGCAGAAGAGGCCAATATCCCCGGCGGTTTTGCCGGCCAGTTCGGTCGCATCGCCCAGGCCTATTTCCAGCGTTATGGCGATCGCTCGGAGGAGCTTGCGATGATCGCCGCCAAGAACCACGCCAACGGCGCGGTCAATCCCTATGCCCATATGCGCAAGGATTTCGGCTTCGAATTCTGCAACACCGTGTCCGATAAGAACCCGTATGTCGCAGGCCCGCTGCGCCGTACCGACTGCTCGCTGATTTCCGACGGCGCGGCGGCCATCGTTTTGGCCGACGAAGAAACCGCAGCCAGCCTCCACCGGGCGATCGGCTTTCGGGGCAGAAAACAGATCAATGACATTCTGGCGCTGAGCCGCCGCGACCCGCTGGCCTTCGAGGGCGCCCGCCGCGCATGGGCCGGCTCGCTGGAACTTGCGGGCGCTACGCTCGACGACCTTTCCTTCGTTGAAACGCACGACTGCTTCACCATAGCTGAACTTATCGAATATGAGGCCATGGGGCTCGCAAAACCAGGCGAAGGGCACCGGGTCGTGCACGAAGGCACCGCGCTGAAGACCGGCCGTTTGCCAATCAACCCTTCAGGGGGACTGAAATCGAAAGGCCACCCGGTCGGAGCGACCGGCGTTTCCATGCATGTAATGGCAGCGATGCAGTTGATGGGCGAGGCTGGAGACATGCAGATCCCCGGCGCCTCGCTTGCCGGCGTTTTCAACATGGGCGGCACCGCGGTTGCCAACTATGTTTCGATCATGGAGCGCGTGAAATGAGGACACCTGGCCCCGTGCAGCATCCTCCGGGCGGTGTCACACCATCAACCACGCGGGTGATGAACCTTTCGCATTTTCTGACGCAGGCCGCGCGCCGCAACCCGCATCATATCGGCTTCGTCTGGGGTGAAACGACCTGGAGCTGGGCGCAAATGGAAGCCCGCGTCGACGCCATGGCGCATGCGCTGGTCAATGAATTCGGTGTCGTCAAGGGTGACCGTATTCTGGTGCAGTCTTCCAACAACAACCAGATGTTCGAATCGATGTTCGCCTGCTTCCGGGTGGGCGCGGTGTGGGTGCCGACCAATTACCGCCAATCGCCAGATGAAGTCGGCTACCTGGCAAAGGCCAGCGGCGCACGCGGCATGATCTGCGCCAGCGCTTTTCCCGAACATGCGAAAGCAAGCCGTGAAGCCGCAGCAATCGATTTCACCATCGCCATCGGTCAGACGGAATTCGGTGAGGATTATGATGCGATTGTCGCCCGTCATCTGGGTCAGAAGGTCAAGGGCGAGGCGGTGGATCGCGACGATCCCTGCTGGTTCTTCTTCACGTCGGGCACCACCGGGCGCCCCAAGGCGGCGGTGCTGACCCACGGGCAGATGGCCTTTGTCATCACCAACCATCTCTGCGATCTGATGCCCGGCACGGGAACAGGCGACGCATCCATCGTTGTCGCTCCGCTTTCGCACGGCGCGGGTATTCACCAGCTGGTGCAGGTGGCGCACGGGGCAAAGACCGTGCTGCCGGCATCGGAAAAACTCGATGTCCCCGCCGTTTGGGCGCTGATCGAGAAATGGCGTGTCACCAATGCCTTCACCGTGCCGACCATTCTGAAAATGCTGATTGAAGACCCGTCCGTGGATCGTTTCGATCATTCCTCGCTGCGCTATGTCATCTATGCCGGCGCGCCGATGTATCGCGCCGACCAGAAACGGGCATTGGCAAAGCTCGGTCCGGTGCTGGTGCAATATTTCGGCCTCGGTGAAGTCACCGGCAATATCACCGTGCTTCCCCCTTCTTTTCATAGCGCAGAAGACGGTCCGGAAGCGCGGGTCGGCACCTGCGGGTTCGACCGGACAGGCATGGAAGTGCAGATCCAGAACGACGCAGGCGAAGAGGTGGAGGCGGGAGAAACCGGCGAGATCTGCGTGATCGGTCCCGCCGTCTTCGCCGGTTATTACAACAACCCCGACGCCAATGCCAAAGCCTTCCGCAACGGCTGGTTCCGCACCGGCGATCTCGGCCACCGCGATGAAAACGGCTTCGTTTACATCACCGGGCGCGCCTCCGACATGTATATTTCCGGCGGCTCGAACATCTATCCGCGCGAGATCGAAGAAAAAATTCTCATGCATCCCGATATCAGCGAGACGGCGGTTCTGGGTGTGCCAGATGCTGTGTGGGGCGAAGTGGGCGTGGCGGTCTGCGTGGCGAGAGAAGGCGCTGACATCGCCGGCATCGACCTCAGGGCCTATCTGGAAGGCAAGATGGCCCGTTACAAGCTGCCGAAAACAGTCGTGTTCTGGGATGCCATGCCAAAATCCGCCTATGGCAAGATCACCAAGAAAATGATCCGCGAAGAGCTGGAAAGGCGCGGCCAGATGCCGGTTTTCGAGGAAAAGCGGACAGGCTGACGCGCGCGGCATTCAACCGGGAGGAGAGGGTATGACACAACGGACGGCAGGGACAAAAGGGGCTGTCGCGATCACCGGCGGAGCATCCGGCATCGGTTTTTCCACCGCGCAGCTGCTGATGGCGCGCGGATGGCAACCCTGGCTGCTGGATCTCAAGCGCGAAGCGCTGAACGCGGCCTGCGAGAAGCTGGGTATCGACGCCTCGCGTGGCATCGTGTGCAACGTGGCGGATGAAGCGTCGATAGAGGAGGCATTCGCCGCATTGACGGTGACTGGCGTTGAACAGGCGGTTGATCTGGTGGCCGTCGTCAACAGCGCCGGCATCGGCATCGACAAGCTTTCCGTCGAGACCAGCGTCGAAGAATTTCGCCGCATCGTCGACGTCAATCTCGTCGGCAGCTTCGCGGTGGCTCGCGCGGCGGCGCGTTACTGGCTAGACCGTGAGATTCCCGGCTCCATCGTCAACATCAGCTCGGTTTCCGGCATGTGTGGCAACCGGGGCCGCAGCGCCTATGGTGCCTCGAAAGGCGGCGTCAATCTCCTGACGATGGTGATGGCGAACGAGCTCGGACAATCGGGCATCCGCGTCAATGCAATTGCACCCGGCCCGGTCGATACACCACTGACCCAGGCGGTCCATACCGAGAATGTTCGCGATCAGTGGCACAGCCGTGTTCCCATGCACCGCTATGGCAGAACCGATGAAATCGCCTCTGCCGTGGCGTTTCTGGTGTCGGATGATGCGAGCTACGTCAATGGTCAGGTTCTTGCCGTGGATGGCGGCTTCATCACCGCGGGGCTGGCGGTATGACGCCGATGGCACAGGCAGCGCTTCCGCGCAGCATCGTCCACCCCGGGCCGGAGACACCCGAGCGCTTTCGCGCCATCGGCTGCCGTGCCCATCCCGTCACGTTAATCGTCCGTGCGGGCATGTGCGTCAACGAAGCGATTGCCGCTGCCTTTGCGGAACGGGGTTTCGAGGGTGGCTACATCAGGCTGAAAAACGTGCCGATGAAGCGGCTGGAATACGTTATGCCCGCGGCCGCTCCTGATGCCTCCCATGCGGCCTGGTACAGCGAAACCTTTTCCATGCCTGAGGGCACGATCATCGATGCCGGCCTTCATATGGGACGTCGCGATGGCCAGCCGTTTCTGCACTGCCATGGTTCGTGGAAAAGTGCTCAGGGCGTCGTCTCTATGGGACATCTGCTTCCCTTCGAAGCCGAATTTGCCCAAGAAATACAATTTGAGGCGCTGGCGCTTGACGGAGCGATCCTCGACGCTCGGCAGGATGAGGAAACGAATTTTCCGCTTTTCACGCCCATCCCCCGGCCGCGTAGGCATCAGGATGCGGGACTGAGGGCGCTTTTATGCACTGTTCGGCCTAACACCGACATCTGCCTCGCCCTCGAAGCGGCCTGCACGGAATTCGGCCTGCCGGAAGCCGATGTCAATGGCATTGGAAGCCTTATCGGCGCGGACTACGATGACGGAACGTCCATTACCGCCTACGCCAGCGAAATCCTTATCCGCGCAGGCCATATCAGCTCCGACAGTGAACGCACGGCGCTGGATATTGCGATGGTCGATCTCACCCGCCACATCAGCGGCGGGCGGTTGGTGCGCGGCAAAAACCCCGTTTGCGTCACCTTCGAACTTCTTCTGACGGAGAAACGTGAGGCCGCAGCTTGAGCGGCGCAGGGACGTTTGGCGACACGGCGCCCCTGTTCGTCCCATTCTGTTCACGCCGCTTGCGATTTTTCCGTCGGCAGCCATTCCTCCAGCGTCACCTCGAAAGTCATGCAGACAGGGTTGGCGCCTGCGATGAAGGGGCCGCCGTAAACCACACCCTCCGTATCAGCCACAACGCCGGTCAGCGCGGCGCGCAACGAGCCATCAGGCTGGGCACGTACTTCGCCGGCTATCGAAACGATTTCAACGGCGGGGCCGCTTATCTGCAGAAAATCGCCGCTGCGGGTGCCGAGGCACGCATCCACCAGGCTGCCCAGCGCACCGCGCACGAAGGCATTGCGGAAACCCTCGGCCAGGCACAGTTTCTCGACGCCGAGCACAAGATCTTCATTGGGGGCTATGCGGGCATAGGCCACGCGCCCCATGGAACCGGATTCGACAATATCATGCATGTTCATCGGCGCGCTCCATGCGATTTTTCGGTTGAAGAAGGGGAATATTCGTTTCTGGATCGAAAGACTGTTGCAACAGGAAACTGTCGAGCGAGGTCACAAGCGCGGAAATGCCACCCTCGCCGACAATGCAGGATTCTGTCAGCAAATGACCGCCTCTGACCAAACCCGCCGCCGTTCGCATGGCGGCGTGGCAATGCACGATCGGCTCGCCTTTCATGCTGCGCCCGAGCGTGGCGTTGCCGAAGATGAGCCACGCCGCACCGGCGTCGATGGGCTTCGTATAAGCGATGACGGCGTTGCCGGATGGATCAGGCGGAGCAACGCAATAGGACAATCCATCGAAGTGCCCTCCGAGTATGGTCAGGGAGGCGCTTTCAATGCCTTCCCCCGCAAGCGGCTGAACGATGCCGTCGTAAAGGCTGCGCCCCGGCTTGATGAACAGCCGGACATGGCGCGCCGAGGGCGAGCGCAGGCTGTTGATGCGCACAGGCGCGGAAATACCGGGATGGATCAACGTCCTGGGTCTTGGAAAATGCTGCTGCGATATCGGTGCCATGCCCGCTCCTCCCTGCTGCCTGTACCATGCAGTACGGTACTAAAAAACCAGCCGAAGGTGCTTTCGAATGGCGCAGCCAAAGCATCGAAACCAAGACACTTCTTTCGCACGCCGACGGATCGGCGGCAGATTTTTTCGCTGCATGTTTGGGAGAGACCGGCATGACGAAGCCGCTCGACAGGATCGACCGCAAAATACTCCGCGCCCTGCTGGAAAACGGCAGGCTGAGCAATACGGAACTAT
The DNA here is from genome assembly GCF_055382365.1 of Agrobacterium sp. 5Ca39. NCBI lineage: Bacteria > Pseudomonadati > Pseudomonadota > Alphaproteobacteria > Hyphomicrobiales > Rhizobiaceae > Agrobacterium > Agrobacterium sp. 5Ca39. Next base: position 2,163,099 of record NZ_AP026436.1, read on the forward strand.
CCGAGAAGGTGGGACTTTCACCCAGCCCCTGTTGGCAGCGAGTCAAGCGGCTGGAAGAGGAAGGTGTCATCCGCGGCTATACGGCAATTCTCGATCAGGCGCAGCTAGGCTTCACCGAGACGGTAATCATCGAGGTCATGCTGGAGCGTCACGATGATGAGGTTCTGGAACGCTTCGGCGAAGCCATGGCGGCTCTTCCAGAGGTGCTGGAAGCTTATCTGACCACCGGCGAATATGATTATCTCATTAAGGTCGCGGTGGCGGGAACCGCAGGTTACGAGCAATTTCTGCGCCGCAAGCTCTACAAGATCGAGGGCGTGCGCCATTCGCGCTCCTGCTTTGCACTCAAATGTCTCAAGCACACCTTGTCGGTCGTGCCAGATACCGAGCCTCCGTCTCGTCCGACCTGAAAACACTTGTAGGTCGGATAAGCGCCCGTTGCACCACCCGTGATGCAACGGGCACTTTTAAGCTCCTGCCCGCGGCCCCGCACCATGGGTAAGCGTCCCTTTCGGTAACAGCTTCATGACGAAACTCGCCACGGACGATTTCTCGTGCAATGCGGATGCAGGGCTGGGATGAAGAAGCTTGCGACGGTGGGCCTTCCGCAGCTCTCCGTCCGGCACCCCAACATCCCGCTCTATTTTAGTGGCCGCCCTTGGTGGACGGCGCCGGCGTGTTGAGCAACTGCTGCTCCCAGAGATAGGCGATGCCGCTGCCGCCGAAGTGCTGGATGAGAATTTCGGTCAGCTCCTCAACATGCTCGGTGCGGGCCCAATCGCGTTGCCATTCACCCGCAAGCGCCATTACCGTCATCACATTTGCGCCGGCCGTGATCATGCGCTGGATGGCAACTTCATGAGATTCCTTCGAAATCCCGCCGGAAGCGTCGGTAATCACGGTCACGTCCCAGCCTTCGCCAGCGGCCTGGATCACGGGCATTGCAACGCAGACTTCGGTCCACAGTCCGGCAATGATCAGCTGCTTGCGGCCGGTCGCCTTGACAACGTTCACTACATTCTCGTCCTGCCAGGTGTTCACCCAGGTGCGATCGATGACTTGCTGATCAGGAAACACGTCGGTGATCTGCTTGAAGAGAAGTCCGCCGCGTGCCGCAATTACGCTGGTGAGGACAGTCGGAACATCGAAGGCTTTGGCCAGCTTCGCCAGCGCCGTCGTGAGATTGACCACAGCCTGCGGATCGTGGCTGTTCAGGTTTGCGAGCTGATAGGGCTGATGATCAATCAGAACGAGGACGGAATCTTCGGGGCGGAGAAGTGAATCAAGGCCGTTACGAAAGGTCATGGGTTCATCCTGTGTTGGCGGTTTATCGAAGCGCTTGCGCAAGGGACCTGCATCCCTTCGGGCGTTGCCGCGGGAGGAAACTTGTCATTCCTGTTTATGATGCGGTAGTCCTTGTCAGCGTTGAGCTGTGTTGCAGAATGGGGAACGCAGAGTGGATATCGAAGACATCAGGACATTTGTCGAAGTTGCAGATGCGGGAGGTGTCTCTTCGGCCGCAGTGCGGCTCGGCATCTCCAAGTCCATGGTCAGCAGGCGGCTGGCGCGGCTTGAGGCTGAACTTGGCGTTCAGCTTCTGGCCAGGTCCACACGCGGCGCTTCCCTGACGGAGGCGGGCGCCACCTTCCGGGACTATGCCGCCAGGATTTCAGCCGACATCGATATGGCGCGGGAGACGATTCTTCCGGCTGGTGAGCTTCGCGGGCGTCTGCGGATTGCGGCGCCGCTCTCTTTCGGCCCAACGCATTTCGCGCTCGTTATTGCGCAAATGGCGCGCCGCTATCGTCAGCTTCAGATCCAGACCTGCTACACTGATCGTTTCGTGGATCTGATCGCCGAAGGATATGATTGCGCGATCCGGGTCGGGAACCTTCCGGATTCAAGCCTCGTCGCCAGACGCGTCGGTCCGCTCTATGGAATTTTTGTTGCCAGCCCGGATTACATCAAGGTCCACGGCTCGCCGCAAACACCCGAAGAACTTGTGGCTCATCAGGCTCTCATGCAAGGCACGGAAACCTGGCAGGTGATGGACGGGGACAGGGTGATAACCGTTCGTCCGCAGGGACAGTTCAAGGCCGATAACGGAGTTGCTCTTGCTGTCGCCGCGGCGGCCGGATTGGGAGTCGCCGTGCTGCCTTACGACCTCGTCAAAAATTATCTGGCTGCGGGCGAACTGGTGGAAGTGATGAAAGGTCATCCTCCACCCCCGGCCGGGATATATGTCGTCCGGCCGCCGGGTCAGCATCCCGCAAGAAAAGTCCGGGTGCTGACCGAAATGCTGATCGAGTGCTTCGGCAGTGGGAAGGGCTCAAGCGCCTGACCGCATGAATGGGTCGCAGCAACCTCAAGGTGTCATTACGACGCGGCCAAGCGGCTTGGCTCTCTCCGCATATTCATGTGCCATCGAGGCGTCGCTCAACGGAAACACGCGGTCGATCACGACCTCCATGCGTCCCTCGGCCACGGCCTTGAGAAGCTGGATGACAGTTCCGTATACCGCCGGCCTCTCGAAGAGCGGCCCCATGAACACACCGTGCAGCGTTTGATTGTTCTGCATCGGCGGCCAGAGGTCGGCATGGAGGCTGCCGCCACCTGCATTCCCGACGAACACGAGGCGACCCTCGGGCGCGAGAGCGGATAAGGACGCTTGCAAAGTCGAACCGACAGGATCGATGACGAGGTCAGCCCCCATGCCACCGGTCAGCCGGAGAACCTCCTCAACGACATCCTTCTCCAGCCGATCGATGACATGTGATGCGCCGAGGCCGCGCAGGCGTGCCTGTCTTTCACTACCGCCCGCCACAGCAATGACGGTCGCGCCGGCGTCACGCGCCAATTGGACGGCAGCCAGACCCACGCCGCCGGCGGCAGCCTGTATCAGAACTGCCTCTGCCTTTTGCAAGCCGCCTCTAGTGATCAGACAATGATGAGCCGTGCCGAACGAAATCGGCAGGGCCGCGGCCTGTGCCATTCCGACGCCTTCCGGCAAAAGCCATGTGCGCGAGGCCGGGACGGACCAGAGTTCCGCATGGGACCCCTGCATATCGAATGCAGCCACCCTTTCGCCGACCGCCCGGTCGCGGACATTTTTACCAACGGAAATCACGGTCCCTGCAGCGGCATAGCCGACAATCCACGGGGATTGCTGTGGTGTCGACCGGCGATTGATCAGATCGCCGCCTTCAATGGAAATCGCCTCGACGGCAATAAGCACATCATCCGGCCCGCAAGCCGGATCGGGCACATCAGCATATCTCAAAACTGTCGGAGGACCGGGGTTGTCGTAAACTGCGGCTTTCATGTATTTTTCCTTGGCTGGCAGGGAGCATGATGCGACGCTATTTTTTCGCTTCGCGGTTCGGGAACGAAGGGATGTGCAGACTGCGCCGATTTTTCCACAGGGATCGGTTACCGATCGGTGCCCCGTCCGATTTTCATCGTGCGAAGCACCGGCTGCAGTGCGCTTTCACGCAAGCGCGCCGCCGTCGACGGTAAGGATCGTCCCTGTGATCTGCCGGGCGGCAGGCGTTGCGAGAAAAGCGACGGCGGCCGCGACATCTTCCGGCTGATTGAAGCGGCCAAGCGCGCTCAGGCTGCGCTGGTAGTCCGCTGATTCTCCCGTCTCGGGATTCGAATCGGTGTTCGTCGATCCCGGCTGAACGAGATTGACCGTTATGTCCCGAGCACCCAATTCTCGCGCAAGTCCGCGATTGAATGCCTGAAGCGCACTCTTGGTCATGTAATAGACCGTACCGGGCACGCCGACGATGCGATCCGCGCCCGCTGAGCCGATATTTATGATCCGGGCACCTTCCTTGAGGTGTGGAATGGCTGCCTTCCACGCCAGAACAGGCCCGCGGACGTTAACCGCCAGCAACGCGTCGAGATCCTCGACTGCGAAATCGGCAATATTATTGTATCGTCCTATCGCGGCATTGTTGACGAGAATGTCGAGGCCGCCCAGAGCCCGGACCGTCTCGTCCACGGCGTGTTGTATTGCGGCCGGATCGGCGCTGTCAGCCTGGATCGCGACGGCCGTGCCCCCCGCGGCCTGAATCGCCCGAACGAGTTGCGCGGCGCTCTCGGCTGACCGCTCATAGGTTATTGCTACATTCGCTCCCTTCCCAGAAAGAGCGCGCACAATTGCTGCGCCTATGCCACGCGAACCACCCGTTACCAGAGCATTCTTTCCAGCCAGTTCCTGCATAATCCGGACCCTTTCAATCTCATGTCGCCCCGATGCGCGGTCTCGAGGTATGTTCCACCTGATTACCGGGGATCGTGGCAGCTCAATTCGTTAAGCCTGAAGATAGGCGGGCACGGCGAAAGCTACATGCCCGATCTTCCCAGAGACTTGCCTGATCCTTCCAAATCACTACATGCCTGAGATGATGGCCGGCTCTGTGAAACCAATCACCCAACTGCTGAAGGACGTTGCTCCCTTTGTTGAGCGTCAGGGGGGAACCGTTGCCATTCCGACCCCTGTCCCGCGCCTGACGCTATGGACAAGTACACGCACCACGCCACCCACACCGGCGGTGTTCGAGCCGATGTTCTACGCCGTTCTACGGGGCACGAAGGTTTTGACCATGGGCGCCAATCGTTTCGAACTGCTGGCGGGCGACTGCGCGACATCGTCCTTCGGCCTGCCCTATATCCACCAGCTGACTGACGCGACGCCAGAGCTTCCCTACATCGGCATCAGCCTTCATCTCGATATCGGAATGCTCACGCGTGTCGTGCTCGACATGCCCAAGCATGAGGATCGCTGGACATGTGCGGTCGCATCAGACAATCTGAACGGACCTGTCGGCGATGCATTTGTTCGCCTTGTCGGACTTCTGGCCACGCCCGATGACGTCGGCGCGCTCGCGCCACACTACGAGTTCGAGCTCTATTATCGTTTGCTGCAAAGCCCGATGGGCGACACGCTTCGGCAGGTCGGACGGCGAAACGACCGGTTCCAGCAACTCAAGACGGCGGCCGACTGGCTTGCCACCAATCACAACGAACCGATTGTCATTCCCGAGCTGGCGGCCTCGTCCGGCATGAGCGTCACCTCTTTTCACCGGCACTTCAAGGCTGTCACGGGATTTAGCCCCCTGGCCTTCCAGCGTCATATACGCCTGCTGGAAGCCCGAAAGCTTCTCGCCTCCGGAAGCACCAATGTCTCCCGCGTGGCGTATGACGTGGGCTACGCAAGCCCTTCGCAATTCAGTCGGGAGTATAAGAGCATGTTTGGCACAGCGCCCGTCGCCGACCTGCAGCGCTGAACTCTTCCGGGGACGGCAGGCCAAAGCCTCCGCAAGCAATAATCGTAAAACGGAACACTGAAGACCTATTCCGGTTATTCCCAAGGCGTGTTGATGATCAACGCTGCCATACTGAATGAAGATTTTCGGCGTTATCGCCAGACAAGAAGCCTCTCGGCGGAGTGCACAAGCCCGTGCTGCGGTTCAAACCGGCTCCACACACGGCAAAACCTTTAAGGAGACAATGTATGGTCATTCATAAATTCGCCATTGCTGATGCAGCATTTGAACGCTCACCAGGACAAGACGGTGACATTTTCACCGCCAACCTCCTCGATCAGCGTCATGGCGGGCCGGTCACTATCGGATTCGGGCGTTATGGACCAAACCAGATTCTCGAAGAAACAATGGCCGTACACGACACGATGGTCATCCTGGAAGGAAGTATTACCGTTTCCGATAGCCACAAGACGGTGATGGCAGGTCCGGGAGAGATCATCGCCATGCAGAAAGGCGACAGGGTTACGATCCGCTCTCACGAAGAAGGAGCGTTGACTGCTTATGTGACCTATCCTCATTGGCAGCAGCCGTAGGCGTGATCGGCACAGGCAAGCACGGCTTTGGGCCAGGGTGCATCCGAGACTTTGTGAAGCCGGGTTGTTTTCGGATTGTTCGACTGTGTTTGGGTGCATCCACTTGCGCGCGTGCTCGGGGGCGGATTTGTGCTAGTGTTATGCTATGCCCGAAACGCAAGAAAGCCCTCTTTTGGGAGAGGGCTTTCGTGTTTACTTTCTTCGTAATTTTGGTTGCGGGGGCAGGATTTGAACCTGCGGCCTTCAGGTTATGAGCCTGACGAGCTACCGGGCTGCTCCACCCCGCGTCCAGCGCATTCGGCAAGGCCGAATGTCGCGGTTACGTCGTTGCTTTAGCGACGACGGATCTTTTCCGGAGTAAATTGCGGAGCAATTTATCTCCTGTAAGGGACGCACTTGGCGTTTTCCTTAAGTTTTGTCTTAAACTGCAAAAGGCCGCTTTTGGCGGCCCTTTTTTGTCGGCTGGGCCGAGGGATGTGATGAGAAGATTTTTGATGCGTTTTGCAGACCTGGCAGCGACCTACTCTCCCGCGTCTTGAGACGAAGTACCATTGGCGCTGGGGCGTTTCACGGCCGTGTTCGGAATGGGAACGGGTGCAGCCGCCCCGCGATAACCACCAGGTCGGCAAAACGCAACATTGTTCATGTTTTCACATGAACGTTGTTTTCGAGAAGCTGGAGAGCTCAAGGCTCTATTTAATTTACACGTCGTTTCTGTGACTTATCCGTATGTTGCCTTGCTCGAGGTCGAGCGTGGCGCCCATACAGGACGCTAGTCCGTCGCCAATCGTTTGGCGCGCCGTCTGCAGCGTAGTGGCCGAAGGCCACGTCAGCGTGAAGACAGAACAGATCATCAAGCTTCGCTTGATGAGCATGAACAATGGGAACGAAGAAGTCGATCGAGCTATTAGTAACGGTAAGCTTCACACATTGCTGTGCTTCCACACCCGTCCTATCAACGTGGTCGTCTTCCACGGCTCTGATAGGGAACACTCGTTTTCAGGTTGGTTTCCCGCTTAGATGCCTTCAGCGGTTATCCATTCCGTATATAGCTACTCTGCTATGCCCTTGGCAGGACAACAGATCCACCAGAGATACGTCCATCCCGGTCCTCTCGTACTAGGGACAGATCCTGTCAATATTCCTACACCCACGGCAGATAGGGACCGAACTGTCTCACGACGTTCTGAACCCAACTCACGTACCGCTTTAAATGGCGAACAGCCATACCCTTGGGACCTGCTCCAGCCCCAGGATGCGATGAGTCGACATCGAGGTGCCAAACAACCCCGTCGATATGGACTCTTGGGGGTCATCAGCCTGTTATCCCCGGCGTACCTTTTATCCGTTGAGCGATGGCCCTTCCACACGGGACCACCGGATCACTATGACCGACTTTCGTCTCTGCTCGACTTGTCAGTCTCGCAGTCAGGCTAGCTTATGCCATTGCACTCGACGACCGATTTCCGACCGGTCTGAGCTAACCATCGCGCGCCTCCGTTACTCTTTCGGAGGCGACCGCCCCAGTCAAACTACCCACCATACACTGTCCCGGATCCGGATAACGGACCGCGGTTAGACATCCACGAAGATAAGGGTGGTATTTCAAGGATGGCTCCACAGAAACTGGCGTCCCTGCTTCAAAGCCTACCACCTATCCTACACATGCCTTGGCGAATGCCAGTGTAAAGCTATAGTAAAGGTGCACGGGGTCTTTCCGTCTGACCGCAGGAACCCCGCATCTTCACGGGGAATTCAATTTCACTGAGTCTATGTTGGAGACAGCGGGGAAGTCGTTACGCCATTCGTGCAGGTCGGAACTTACCCGACAAGGAATTTCGCTACCTTAGGACCGTTATAGTTACGGCCGCCGTTTACTGGGGCTTCAGTTCAGAGCTTGCACCCCTCCCTTTAACCTTCCAGCACCGGGCAGGCGTCAGACCCTATACGTCGTATTGCTACTTCGCAGAGCCCTGTGTTTTTGATAAACAGTCGCTACCCCCTGGTCTGTGCCACCCCATCATACTTGCGTACAAAAGGGTCACGCTTCTTCCGAAGTTACGCGTGCAATTTGCCGAGTTCCTTCAACATAGTTCTCTCAAGCGCCTTGGTATACTCTACCTGACCACCTGTGTCGGTTTCGGGTACGGTCTATACGGTGGAGCTATTTCCTGGAACCTCTTCGCCGCCCAACCAATCCAATAAGGTTGAACAACACACGAGATCCGTCACTACCACCAGGCCCACGAATATTAACGTGGTTCCCATCGACTACGCGTGTCCGCCTCGTCTTAGGGGCCGGCTAACCCTGCTCAGATTAACTTTAAGCAGGAACCCTTGGTCTTTCGGCGAGGGAGTCTCTCACTCCCTTTATCGTTACTCATGTCAACATTCGCACTTCCGATATCTCCAGCAGCCCTCACGGGTCCGCCTTCACAGACTTACGGAACGCTCCGCTACCACTTGCATTGCTGCAAATCCTCAGCTTCGGTGCATGGCTTTAGCCCCGTTACATTTTCGGCGCAAAGACCCTTATTTAGACCAGTGAGCTGTTACGCTTTCTTTAAATGATGGCTGCTTCTAAGCCAACATCCTGGTTGTTTTGGGATCCTCACATCCTTTCCCACTTAGCCATGACTTGGGGACCTTAGCTGGAGGTCAGGGTTGTTGCCCTTTTCACGACGGACGTTAGCACCCGCCGTGTGTCTGCCGACTAGTACTCCTCGGTATTCGGAGTTTGGTTAGGATCAGTAAGACGGTGAGTCCCCATAGCCCATCCAGTGCTCTACCCCCGAGGGTATTCGGTCGACGCTCTACCTAAATAGATTTCGCGGAGAACCAGCTATTTCCGAGTTTGATTGGCCTTTCACCCCTAGCCACAAGTCATCCCGAACTATTGCAACAGTTATGGGTTCGGCCCTCCAGTTGGTGTTACCCAACCTTCAGCCTGCTCATGGCTAGATCACTCGGTTTCGGGTCTAATGCAACTAACTCAATCGCCCTGTTCAGACTCGCTTTCGCTGCGCCTACACCTACCGGCTTAAGCTTGCTAGTTACACTAAGTCGTTGACCCATTATACAAAAGGTACGCCGTCACCCTTGCGGGCTCCGACTGTTTGTAGGCATCCGGTTTCAGGTTCTATTTCACTCCCCTCGTCGGGGTGCTTTTCACCTTTCCCTCACGGTACTTGTTCGCTATCGGTCATGCACGAGTACTTAGGCTTGGAGAGTGGTCTCCCCATGTTCAGACAGGATTTCACGTGTCCCGCCCTACTCAAGGACAATGACTGTTCTACGCGTAAGGGGCTATCACCCTCTATGGCCGACTTTTCCAGATCGTTCCGCTTTATTCATCATTGCCACTGGCCTGGTCCGCGTTCGCTCGCCACTACTTGCGGAGTCTCGGTTGATGTCCTTTCCTGCAGGTACTTAGATGTTTCAGTTCCCTGCGTTCGCTTCTTACCCCTATGTATTCGAAAGTAAGATACCTTATCACAATGCTTGGAAACCCAGGCCGTTCGTTAAAACAGACTGGA